>NZ_CP080293.1:0-2660000 GCF_026210475.1 Cupriavidus cauae | reverse complement strand
ACGCCCTGGTAGCTTGACTGGCCTGCGCCAGAAGGGTGACGGGGTTGCAATAAAATGGTGGCTGCGACTGTTTAATAAAAACACAGCACTCTGCAAACACGAAAGTGGACGTATAGGGTGTGACGCCTGCCCGGTGCCGGAAGATTAAATGATGGGGTGCAAGCTCTTGATTGAAGTCCCGGTAAACGGCGGCCGTAACTATAACGGTCCTAAGGTAGCGAAATTCCTTGTCGGGTAAGTTCCGACCTGCACGAATGGCGTAACGATGGCCACACTGTCTCCTCCCGAGACTCAGCGAAGTTGAAGTGTTTGTGATGATGCAATCTCCCGCGGCTAGACGGAAAGACCCCATGAACCTTTACTGCAGCTTTGCATTGGACTTTGAACCGATCTGTGTAGGATAGGTGGGAGGCTTTGAAGCGAGGACGCCAGTTCTCGTGGAGCCGTCCTTGAAATACCACCCTGGTTTGTTTGAGGTTCTAACCTAGGCCCGTGAATCCGGGTCGGGGACAGTGCATGGTAGGCAGTTTGACTGGGCGGTCTCCTCCCAAAGTGTAACGGAGGAGTTCGAAGGTACGCTTGGTACGGTCGGACATCGTACCTAAAGTGCAATGGCAAAAGCGTGCTTAACTGCGAGACCGACAAGTCGAGCAGGTGCGAAAGCAGGACATAGTGATCCGGTGGTTCTGAATGGAAGGGCCATCGCTCAACGGATAAAAGGTACTCTGGGATAACAGGCTGATACCGCCCAAGAGTTCATATCGACGGCGGTGTTTGGCACCTCGATGTCGGCTCATCTCATCCTGGGGCTGTAGCCGGTCCCAAGGGTATGGCTGTTCGCCATTTAAAGAGGTACGTGAGCTGGGTTTAAAACGTCGTGAGACAGTTTGGTCCCTATCTGCCGTGGGCGTTGGAATCTTGACGGGGCTGCTCCTAGTACGAGAGGACCGGAGTGGACGTACCGCTGGTGTACCTGTTGTCTCGCCAGAGGCATCGCAGGGTAGCTATGTACGGAAGAGATAACCGCTGAAAGCATCTAAGCGGGAAACTCGCCTGAAGATGAGGATTCCCTGGAGCCTCGAGCTCCTTGAAGGGTCGTTCAAGACCAGGACGTTGATAGGCTGGGTGTGGAAGCGCAGTAATGCGTTAAGCTAACCAGTACTAATTGCCCGTAAGGCTTGATCCTATAACCAGTGCGTTTCAATCCGCTGGTGTTGCCGCATACGTGCCATACAGCACAACCCGACGCTACATCCCAATACGCCAGATTGGCCTCAAGCCAGTCCGGCAACCCTTTATGCCTGGTGACCATAGCAAGTCGGAACCACCCCTTCCCATCCCGAACAGGACCGTGAAACGACTTCGCGCCGATGATAGTGCGGACTACCCGTGTGAAAGTAGGTCATCGCCAGGCTCTCCATTCCCAAGACACCCCAGATCTCACAAGGTCTGGGGTGTTTTGCTTTGCGGCGGCGGCGACGGCTCCAACGAAATTCACTCCGGGCCGACTTAAAAAGCCATAAAAAAGCGGCCACACGGGCCGCTTTCATGCCATCTACCGCCTGATCAGGCGCCGCAGCCGTGCTCAGCTGCCTTGGCCAGCTCTTCGGGCGGTACGTCGCGCACATGCGTGGCCACCGACCAGCGATGCCCGTACGGATCTTCGAGCTGGCCGTAGCGGTCGCCCCAGAACATGTCCTGCACCGGCATCGTGACCTTGGCGCCGGCGTCGACGGCCCGGGCCACCGCCGCGTCAACATCCTCGACGTACAGGTGCAGCACCACCGGCGTTCCCTTCAATGCCTTCGGTCCCAGGCTCTGCCATTCGGGCATTTCCTCGGCCATCATCACCGGCGAATTGCCGATGCGCAGCATCGCGTGCATCAGTTGGCCCTGCGGCGTGGTGAGCCGGAATTCCTCGACCGCGCCGAACGCGCGCTTGTAGAACTCGATCGCTTCCAGCGCGTTGGCGCAGACGATATGCGGCGTCAGCGTGGGCATCCCATCGGGAATCGGCTTGACTTGCGTTTGTGCCATCTTGGTTCTCCTGTCTAATCGTATTGCTCGTACTGTTTGAACTCTTCGAACTGTTCCAACTGTCTTCGACCGTCTTTTTGCGCGTGATCGCGTCGTTATTGCATCGTTATTGCGATTGGGACTGCTGTCGCTGCTGGATGGGTTCCAATTCGCGGAAGCGCTCGATGCCCTCGCTCGGCGGAAAGTCCTCGAGGTCGTACAGCTGCCGCACCTCGATCTCGCAGTGGTTATCGTCGGTTTGCGGATTCGGAAAGCGCCGGGTCCATTCGAGCGCTTCCTCGCGCGACTTGACCTGGATGATCGTGTAACCGGCGATCAGCTCCTTGGTCTCCGCGAACGGCCCGTCGGTGACGGTCCGTTGCTGGCCCTGATAGCGAATTCGCCAGCCCTTGGCGCTGGGTTGCAGCCCGGACGCATCGACCAGCACGCCGGCCTTGGCCAGCTCCTCGTGATAGGCGGCCATCTCGCTGATGAGGGCCTCCTCCGGCATCACGCCGCTCTCGGTCTTTTGCGTGGCTCGGACCAGAATCATGAAGCGCATTGCGGTATCTCCTGTCGGTAGATCAGTCTAGGCGTTGCGACGCCGCTCAGGGCTGCAGTTCGAACAGCGCCTTGCCGCTCTCCACGTCGAAGGGCGCCGAGAAATGTTCGTGAGCGATCTTCCAGCCGTCGCCGGTATTGCGCAGCCCGACGGTGACTCGCATCCACGAGCTCTTTTCGGTGCCGTTTTCTTCATGCCCGCAGCGCAGCAGATAGTGGCCGTAGCCAAACTGCTGATCGACGAACAATTGCAGCTGGTTCATCTCGAACACCATCGGCCCGGGGCACATCTCCATGCATGCGGCCCAGTGCTTGCCGTAGGCGTCGACGCCCTTGAACTGCAGCTGCATCACGGCATCGAAGGCGACGATGTCCGGCGTGTAGTGCGACACGATGCGCGGCACGTCGCGGGCAACCGCGGCGTCTCGCCAGGCTGACAGCATGGCGCGGATCTGGTTCTCGGCGGCGGTCTGGGATTGCGGGGCGTTGCTCATCTTGAGTCTCCTGAAAGGAAAGGGCGATAGCGGGTTGGAGATGCGAGGTCGTGGTCGGGTCCGGCCGTCACTGCGCGGGCGGCGTACTGCCGACCGCCAGCGACATCACCGGCCGCACTTCGATGCTGCCCAGCCGTGCGGCGGGAATCCCCGCCGCCGCGTGCAGCGCCTCGTGCAGGCCTTCGGCCTCGATCAGATAGAAGCCCGCCAGCTGTTCCTTGGTTTCCGCGAACGGCCCGTCGGTGAACGATACCTTGCCGGCGCGGACCCGCAGCGTGGTGGCCGTCGTCGCGCTTTCCAGCGCTTCGCCGGCCAGGTACATGCCGTCGCGCTCGAGCGTGGCGCGCAAGCGCAGGCACTGTTCCACCAGGCTGCGCCATTCCGGCTCGGGCATCGCTTGCAGGACACGCTCGTCGGTATAGATCAGGCACAGGTATTTCATCGTCGCCGCTCCTCGGATTCGGTGGCTGTTCGGACTTCCTGTTACCTAGTCGTACGGCGAACGCGCCGATCGACAATGCCCCGCAAAAAAATTTACGTCCCGCTTGCTCCGGGCAATTCGCGGATCGGCCGGATCTCGACGCTGCCATGCCGCGCCGGCGGGATCTTCGAGGCGACCTGGATCGCCTCGTTCAGGTCGGCGGCCTCCATCAGATAGAAGCCGGCCAGCTGCTCCTTGGTTTCGGCGAACGGCCCGTCGGTGACGGTCACCTTGCCGTCGCGCACGCGCAGCGTCTTGGCGGTCTCGACCGGCTGCAGCGCCTCGCCGCCGATGTAGTGGCCGCTGCTGCGCACCTTGTCGCCGAAGCGCAGGCATTCGCCGACCAGCGAATCCCATTCTTCGGGCGGCATGCTGTAGACCTGCTTCTCCTGGTAATAGATCAGGCAGAGATATTTCATCTGGGGCTCCTCGGTAGGGTGGTGTTGGCGGGCCAGCAAGCGGCGCGGCAACGAAACAGCAACGAAACAGCAACGAAACGGCACGGAAAATCAGCATAGACGGCGCCGGCGACGACGCCATGACGCCGGCAGGGCCATGGCCCTGTCAGTGGATAGTCGTTCGGCATCGGGCGAAATCGACAGAGGCGTCCGACAGAGGGAATCGAAAGAAACCATCGGCAGAGGCCATCGACGGCAGAACGAGCCTGCCGCAGTCGCGCTCGCACCCTCTATTGCGGCAGTGCAGCAAGCCGGCGCTCGATGAAGCGCCGTTCCGGGCCCTGGCGGACCAGTTGGAGCACGGTCCGATACGCGTCCCGGGCATCGGCGTAGCGGCCCAGGCGCCGGCACAGATCCGCCCGGGCGGCATGGGCCAGGTGGTAATCGCCCAGATCGCCACGGGCCAGGATCGCGTCGACCAGCTGCAGTCCCGCCTCGGGACCGTCCCGCATCGCCACGGCGACCGCACGGTTCAGTTCGACCACGGGCGAGGGTTGCAGCGCCAGCAACACGTCATAGAGCGCGACGATCTGCGGCCAGTCGGTCGACGCAGCGCTGTCCGCTTCGGCGTGGACCGCCGAAATCGCGGCCTGCAGCGAATACGGCCCGAAGCGGCGCGATGACAGCGCCCGCTCGACCAGCGCGGTGCCCTCGGCGATCAGCGCGCGATCCCAGCGGCTGCGGTCCTGCTCGTCGAGCAGCACCAGTTCGCCGTCGGGCGAGGTGCGCGCGGCCCGGCGCGACTCGTGCAGCAGCATCAGCGCCAGCAGTCCCATGACCTCGGGCTCGGGCAGCAGCTTGAGCAGCAGCCGCGCCAGCCGGATCGCCTCGCCGGACAGGTCGTGGCGGGTCAGCTGATCGCCGGAGCTGGCCGAATAGCCCTCGTTGAAGACCAGGTAGACCACGCGCAGCACGCTGTCGAGCCGCTCCGGCAGGTCCTGGCGGTCGGGCACCTGATAGGGAATGCGCGCGTCGCGGATCTTGGCCTTGGCGCGCACGATGCGCTGGGCCAGCGTCGACGGCGCGGTCAGGAAGGCGTGGGCGATATCCTCGGTGGTCAGGCCGCAGACCTCGCGCAGCGTCAGCGCGACCTGGGCGTCGGGCGCCAGCGCGGGGTGGCAGCAGGTAAAGATCAGGCGCAGCCGGTCGTCTTCCAGACAGGTGTCGTCGAAGAGCTCGTCGAAGGCGCGCGTCGCGCTCTCGTCGACGATCGCTTCGACCTGTTCGGTGACGTCGTCGAGCGAGCGAAAGCGCGCATGGCGGCGGATGCCGTCGATGGCCTTGAAGCGGCCCGCCGAAATCAGCCATGCGCAGGGATTGGCTGGCACGCCGTCGCGCGGCCATTGTTCGAGGGCTGCCTTGAAGGCGTCGTGCAGGGCTTCCTCGGCCAGATCGAAGTCGCCCAGCAGGCGGATCAGCGTGGCCAGCACGCGGCGCGATTCGGCGCGATAGATCTCGCCGACGGTGGCCTCCGACGCCGCAGGGGCGTGTTTTTCCGACGGTGTGGCGGGAGTTTCGGACGGTGCGGCGATGGGATCTGGCATCGGTCGTTGTCGGCGAAGCCGCCGCGGACCGCGGCCGGCAGGCGTGCGCTGGCGCACGGGCATGCCGATTCTGCGGCGGATGAGTGCCGATGGCAAGGCGAGCCGGGCCGTTGTAACAAAGTGCCAGAGGGCAGGGCGGCGCGCCGGAGAAGCGCCAGTCGAACAAGGCGTGCCGGTGACCCGAATGGAACCGCAATCGGGCTCCATTCGGACGCCTGTCGTGTTCAAACCGCGCGGGCATGGCTCGTGCTTGATATGGCGGCCGCGCGCCGAGCCGAGCGCGCGCGAAAACGAGGAGACGCGAAGCCATGGAACGAATCCGGCGCGACTGGCGTGACCATCCTGTCCGGCTGCTGCTCGGCCTGACCATCAACGGCGGCGGCCTGGCGGTGCTGCTGACCCGGCTGCTCGCCGATGTCTGAACGGCGGCTCCGGCGCGGCCGGCATGGGAGGCGCCATGCCGCCTGACACGACCCCGCCGCCGGACGCCGGCGCGCAGGCCGCGGGGCCGCTCGGCACCTGGCGCCGCCCGCCGGGCGGCAAGCTGCATTGGCGCCGTCTGCTGGCCTTCCTGGGGCCCGGCTACCTCGTCGCGGTCGGCTATATGGACCCCGGCAACTGGGCCACCGATCTCGCCGCCGGTTCGGGCTACGGCTACGCGCTGCTGTGGATCGTGCTGATGTCCAGCCTGATCGCGATGCTGCTGCAGACGCTGGCGGCGCGGCTCGGCGTGGTGTCCGGCATGGACCTGGCGCAGGCCTGCCGGCAGCATTCGAGCAAGCGCTCGGCGCTGGCGCAATGGCTGCTGTGCGAGCTGGCGATCTGCGCCACCGACCTGGCCGAGGTCATCGGCACTGCGATCGCGCTGAACCTGCTGTTCGGCATTCCGCTGACCTGGGGCGTGGCCGCAACGGTGCTCGACGTGCTGCTGATCCTCGCGCTGCAGCAGCGCGGCTACCGGCAACTGGAAGCGGTGGTCATCGCGCTGCTCGCGGTGGTGTTCCTCTGCTTTGCGATCAACCTGGTACTGGTGCAGCCGCAATGGGGCGACGTCGCGCGCGGCTTCGTGCCGAGCACGCGGGTGCTGACCGACACCAACATGCTGTACATCGCGATCGGCATCGTCGGCGCGACAGTGATGCCGCACAACCTGTATCTGCATTCGTCGATGGTCGGACCGCAGCGGATCCGGCGCGGACACGAGAGTATCGCCACCACGCTCGCCTATTACACGGTCGACATCATGCTGGCGCTGGTGATCGCCTTCTTCATCAACGCCGCCATCCTGGTGACCGCCGGCGCCGTGTTCCATACCGGCGGCATGCACGAGGTCAACGACCTGCGCGCCGCCTACCAGCTGCTCGGGCCGCTGACTGGCACCGCGATCGCCAGCGTGCTGTTCGGGGTCGCGCTGCTCGCGTCGGGACAAAGCTCCGCGGTGACGGCGACGCTGGCCGGGCAGATCGTGATGGAGGGCTTCGTCAAGCTGCGGCTGCCGGCGTGGGCGCGGCGGCTGCTGACGCGCGGCATCGCGGTGGTGCCGGCGATGTTCGTTGCGCTGGCCTATGGCGAAGCGGGCATCGGCCAGCTGCTGGTGCTCAGCCAGGTCATCCTGAGCCTCCAATTGCCGTTCGCGGTGGTGCCGCTGATCTGGCTGACCAGCCGCCGCTCCGTGATGGGCGCCTACGTCAACAAGCCCTGGGTCACGGTATTGGCGGTGATTGCGGTGACGCTGATCATCGGCATGAACGTGACGCTGCTGGCGACGACCGTGTTGCCATAGCCGGCGAGACCAGAGCCGCGCGGTAGCGCCCGCCGCAGCGTCCATAAAAAGAGGCGGCCATTGCGGCCGCCTCGTCCTTCATCGTTAAGCCGTCCGGCGAACCGGCGCTCAAGCCTTGCCCGGCGGCACCTTGGGGGACCCCGGTGCCGCGCCGCCGCTCGCGCCGGGCGCGCCGGGGTCGGTCGGCAGCTCGGCCTCATCGACGCTGCCCAGGTCCGCGCCCGTCACCGGATCGCTGTTGACGTCCGATTCGGTGCGCATCGCCGCCGCTTCCACCGCGCTGGCCTGGTTGGGCTCGAGCTGGACTTCGGGCATGCCGCTGCCGCCATCGACCGCCGGCGTCGGACTCTCGACGAACTCGAAGGTCGAATCCGAATTCCACGGACCGCGCAGCGCGTCGCCCTGCGACATCTTGTAGTAGACGCTGGCGAACTCGGGCATCGGCGGCGCCTTGCCCGGGGGGAAGCTGGGCTGGATCGAATACAGCGCCTTCTCGAACGACTTCTGGTGCGACACCTCGCGCGTCATCAGAAAGCCCAGGGCTTCCTGCACGCCGGGGTCATCGGTAACGTTGATCAGCCGCTCGTAGATGATCTTGGCGCGCGCCTCGGCGGCGATATTGGAGCGCAGGTCCGCGGTGGGCTCGCCGATCGTGTCGATATAGGCCGCGGTCCAGGGCACGCCGCCCGAATTGGTCAGCGGCGGGCCGCCGCCATACAGCAGCTGGGTCACGTGGCTGTCGTTGCCGGGGCCGGATAGCGAGCGATACAGCTCGGCTTCCTGTTCGATGCCCTCGGCAAGCTGGCCCTTGGCCCCCTTGTTGAGCATCGCGACGATCGAGCCGATCACCTCCAGATGGCTCAGTTCCTCGGTTGCGATATCCAGCAGCATGTCCTTGCGGCCCGGATCGTCCTCGGCCAGCGCCTGCGTGAAATAGCGCAGTGCGGCCGCCAATTCGCCCTGCGGACCGCCGAACTGCTCCAGCAACAGATTGGCCAGACCGGGATCGGGCCGTGATACGCGTACGGTGTACTGCAATCGTTTGTTGTGCATGAACATGGGGATCCTCCGATCTCGGTCAACGGAACTCAAGCAGGGACTCAAGCGGTACTTCACTCCGCATGGGCGTGGGTTGCGCTGCAATGCCCATGCCCGGAGCAAGGATCGGTGGGACGAAACGCGGTCGTGAGTGCCTGCCGCCGGAAGAGGCGGCGCGAGAGCCGGGAAGGAGACGGGGTCCTATCGTAGTCGGCGTGCGGTGAAATTAGGCAAACGTGTAAAACTTTCGCTTATGGCGCCGGACCGGTCGGAGGGATGTCGCAGGCGTGCAACGCGCATCGGGAACCGCGCCGCGCATCGGGCATCGGGCAGTGCCGACCACCGCAACGCCAACCCGCTCACCGCGCGGCCTGCGTCACCGGCAACGCCTTCAGATGGAGATAGAGCGCGGTCAGGTCGGTGTCGCTCATCTTGCGCAGGCTTTCGAACGGCATCACCTTGCTGACCTCGGTGCCGTCCGGCCGCACGCCGTTGCGCATCATCTCGATAAAGCGCTCCGGCGTGCGGTAGCGCAGCATCACGGCGCCCGGGCGCAGGTCGGCGGCCGGGGGCCAGTCCGGCGGCGCGCCGGGAATCTTGCCGCCGGCCAGATCGGCGCCGTGGCAGCCGATGCAGGCATTGGCGACATAGGCGCCATAGGCGGCGGTCGGCGCCGGCTGCAGCGGCGGCGACGGCGGGCGGGCGTGGTCGATCTTGGCCGCCGCGTCCTGGATGATGCCGAAGCCGTAGAGCACGCGCGCCATCAGCGGCAGGCGGATCTCGGTCATCCCGCTGAGCAGCGGCGGCAGGCTGCGCATATAGGCGACCAGCGCGGACAGGTCTTCGTCGCTGAGCTGGTTGTAGTCCTCGCTCGGCATGATCATCAGCGGCCGGCCCGATGGCGCGACGCCGTGACGGATCGCCAGGACCCAGTCCCGTTCGCGGTAGCGCGCGATATCGGGATTGCCGGCCGTCACGTTCGGCGTGCGCACGAACATGCCGGACGGGTCGTTGATCAACACGCGGCCGCGGCCGTCGGCGCCGTGGCATTCCATGCAGCCGCGCGACTCGTAGAGATACTTGCCGCGCGCGAGGGCTTGCGCGTCATCGCGATAGGCGACGGGAACCGCGGGCACGTGCACCTGCCGTTGGGCCTTGCGTTCGGCGAGCAGGATGCCGGTCGCCAGGACCAGGCCGGCGGCGACGATCAGCCCGGCGATCGTCCAACCCGCAATACGGATCACGCGCTTCATCGTCGCCCCTGTCGATGCGGAAAAGGCGATTTTGCGGCGATGCCGATGGTGGCGGTATGTGCGTGAGCGCACCGAGAGCGATGCGGGCACGATAGGCCGTGCGGCGCGTGACGTGATGCAAAAGCGAAAACCAGTTGGTTTCAGCGGTAGCGGCTTTGCGGTCAGCGGGCAAAGATGGCAGCCCCCATGACCTCAAGGAGTTGCCATGCCGTTCGTTTCTTTCGTCCCCGCCCAGCGGCCCATCGACATCCCGCCGCCAATGCCGCAGGCGAAGTCCCCGGACCAGCGGTTGTCGATGTCGCCGGAGGATGCCGCCAATGCGCTGCTGATGAACCTGCTGCTCGCCAACCTGAACGCCAACGCCTTCGCGCCGCGGAGATCGGCGCCGCTCCAGATCAATGCGATCGTGCTGGTCGACCGGGCCGGCAGGCTGTCGGCGGCAATCGTGGTGCTGTGGCCGGCGCGCAATCCCGAGCCCGAACCGACGCATCGCGATGATCGGCAAAGCGAGCGCGCCAAACAGCAGCATCATCGGCCCGAGCCGGCGCACAGCGCGCCACCCCGGCACCGGCCCGAACCCACGCACAGCGCGCCGCCGCGGCACAGGCCCGAACCTGCGTACAGCGCGCCGCCGCAGGGGCCCGAACCCACGTACGGCGCGCCCCCGCCGCCGCGGCCCGAACCCACCTATAGCGCGCCCCCGCCGCATGGCCCCGAATCCACGCACAGCGCGCCGCCGCCGCAGGAACCCGCCGCTTCAGCGAACCCTTACGCGCCCGACGGATGGAGCTATGACCGTCTGCCGCACGAAATCCTGGGGCTGAATGCCGGCGAGACGGATCTGGCGAAGATCGGCAAGGCGTTCCGGGCGGCATCGCTGAAGGCCCATCCCGACAAGGGCGGCAGTCAGGAGGCGATGCAGGCCGTCGGCGCTGCCAGGGAGTTCATGCAGGCTCAGGCCGAACAGGCCACCGCCGGGTCGGCTGCCCACTGAGCTGCCCAGAATGCTGCCCAATAAGTTGCCCAATAAGTTGCCCAATAAGCAGCCCAATAAGCAGCCCACCAGGCGGTAGAGACCGCAGGCGCCCAGAGGCGCCACCAACTGGCCCATCCAGCGCGATATGCGAGGCGGGCCAGTTCCCTTTCAGTCCACCTGCGTTTAATGCCCCCGTTTAATCCACCCGTCTAATCCACCCGCTTTAACGTACCCGCTTTAATCCACCTGCGCGCCGGACGACTTCACGATGCGCGCCCACTTGTCGATATCGCCCTTGAGCTGCGTGGCGAACTGCTGCGGCGTGGCCGACAGCGCTTCGGCACCTTGCGCACCGAGCTTCTCGCGCAGCGCAGGGTCGGCCAGCGCGGCCTGCATGGTCTGGGCAAGCTTCTGCGTGATCTCCTTCGGCGTGCCCTTGACCGCGAACAGGCCGACCCACAGATCGCCGCTATAACCCGGCACCGTCTCGCCGATGGCCGGAATGTCCGGCGCGAACGGCGAGCGCCTGGCCGAGCTGACGCCCAGCGCGCGGACCTTGCCCGCCTTGATGTGCGGCAGCACCGAGGGCAGGCTGGCGAACGCCATCGGCACCTGGTTGCCGAGCACGTCATTGAGGGCCGGCGCCACGCCCTTGTACGGGACATGCTCCAGCTGGATGCCGGCCATGCTGTTCAGCATTTCGCCCAGCAGATGGTTCAGCGTGCCGTTGCCGGCCGAGGCAAAGCGATACTGGCCGGGCTTGGCCTTCGCCATTGCGATCAGTTCGGGCAGCGTCTTCGCCGGGAAGGCGGGATTGACCACCAGCACGTTCGGCACGGTCGCGACCAGCGCGATCGGCTCGAAGTCCTTGATCGGATCGAACGGAACCTGGCGGTACAGCGACGGGTTGATCGCCTGCGTGCTGCTGATGGTCATCAGCAGCGTGTAGCCGTTCGGCGTCGCGCGCGCCGCGAACTGCGTGCCGATATTGCCGCCGGCGCCGGGCCGGTTCTCGACCACGACCTGCTGGCCGAGCCGTTGCGACAGGTCGGCCGCCACCAGCCGGGCCACGATGTCGTTGGTACCGCCCGGTGCCTGCGGCACGATCATCTGAATCGGCTTGCTGGGCCAGTTGTCGGCCTTGGCCGGCGTGGCGCCGAGCAATGCCACCGCGGATACGGCGCAGGCCAGGGCCTGGCGAATGCCTTGCATGAGATCTCCTCCTTGTTGTCGCGTTGTTGTCACGCAGGCGGGGCGCGGCGGCAAACGCCATCGGCCCCGTCCAATGCGCGAGCGACTTTACCGAAGGAGAACCCCGGCGGGAAATTCAATCTGCGACTACGGCCATAAGCGCCGCTTATCGCAGCATGGCGCAGCATTGGCCGCCGACCTTATTGCTCCAGGAACGGCAGCGCCCGCGCCAACAGAGCGTCAGGCGCTTCCTCGGCAATGTAGTGCCCGCACGGCAACGGCCCGCCATCGACATCCTCGGCCACCCGCTGCCATTCCTGCAGCGGCTGGAAGCAGCGATGGACCACGCCCTGTTCGCCCCACAGCACCAGCAGCGGCATCGTCAGCTGCTTGCCGGCCTCGCGGTCGGCGCGGTCGTGTTCGAGATCGATGCCGGCCGCGGCGCGATAGTCCTCGCAGACGCCATGCGCGGCGCCGGGCAGGGCGGCGCAGCGTTCGTACTCGCGCAGCGCGCGCGGATCGAAGGGGCTCAGACCCGCGCTGCGGCCGCCCATCAGGTCACGGATATAGCGCGACGGATCGGCCTCGATCAGCCGCTCGGGCAGCGGCGCCGGCTGGATCAGGAAGAACCAGTGCCAGTACGCGCGGGCGAAGGCCTCGGTGGTCTGCTCGTACATGGCCAGCGTCGGCGCGATATCGAGCAGCACCATCCGCTCGACCGCGGCGGGATGGTCCATGCCGAGCCGATGGGCCACGCGCGCGCCACGGTCGTGCGCCAGCACGCGAAAGCGCTCGAAGCCCAGCGACTGCATCACGCGCAGCGCGTCGCGCGCCATCGTCCGCTTGCTGTAGTTGCCGTGGTCGCCGGTGCCGGCCGGCTTGGACGAATCGCCATAGCCGCGCAGGTCGCAGGCCACCACGGTGAACCGCTGCGCCAGTGCCGGCGCGACCTTGTGCCAGATCGCATGGGTCTGCGGATGGCCATGCAGCAGCAACAGCGGCGGCCCGTCGCCGCCGACGACGGCATGGATCGTGACCTCGCTGTCGGTCTCGACGTCGATGCTGCGGAATTGCGGAAAGAGGGAAAGGTCCACGGCGCGATCTCCGAACGGGAATCGCGCCATTCTAGTGCGTCGGCACCGGGGCATTGGGCGCCTGCCAGGCAACACAAGGCTAACTGGCAGGAAATAACGGCCGACCCCCGCCGGCATAACGGCGCCGCCGCCCCGCGCCCGGCCGCAGCCGAGCCAAAGGCTCAGCCTCAGCGTCAGTCGCAGCTACTGCCGAGCCGCAGCTGGAGCCCTGGCCGCAGGAGCAGCCGCCGCTGCCGCGTGCCAGCCGCCGCAGCCGCACCATCAGGCCGCCAGCACCTCCGAATTGACCAGCCGCAGTGTCTGCGGATGCGTCAGCGGAATCTCCGCCGCGCGCAGCCGCTTCAGGATGTCGAACAGCAGATCGCTCTTGGTGCCGCCGGCAATGCGCGGGCTGGAGACGAAGCCGGTCACCGTCAGCGTGATGCCGTTCGGCGCCAGCTGGCTGAAGGTCACCGACGGCGCGGGATGGTCGAGGATGGCCTGGTTGTCCGCGTAGGCGGCCAGCAGCATGTCGCGCACTTCCTCCGGGTCGATGTTCAGCGGGAAGGTCAGCGTCAGCGAGGCCACGCCGAGCGTGCTGTTGTTCATCGTGACATTGCGCACGCTCTGCGAGATCAGCTGCGAGTTCGGCACGATCATCGTCGAGCGGTCGCCCAGCTGGATCTCGGTGGCGCGCACGCTGATGCGGCGGATATCGCCCTCGACGCCGCCGATATTGACCATGTCGCCGACCTTGACCGGCCGCTCGGTCAGCAGGATCAGCCCCGAGATGAAATTCTTGACGATCTCCTGCAGGCCGAAGCCGATGCCGACCGACAGCGCGCTGACGATCCAGGCCAGGTTGTCCCAGCGCACGCCGAGCAGCGACAGCGTCATCAGCACCAGCAGCACATAGCCGATATTGCTGAACAGCGTCACCAGCGAGGCGCGCATGCCCGGCTCCATGCCGGTCTTGGGCAGCAGGTCCGCATCGAGCCAGCGGCGCACCGAGCGCAGGATATAGACCCCGACGCCGGTGGCGATCACCGCGTTCAGGATGCGCTCCGGCATGATGTTCATCGCTCGCAGTCGCTCGCCGCCCAGCACCATCAGCAGGCTGTCGAGCAGGTCCTTGGGCGTGGTGCCGAAGCCGCCGGTCAGCAGCGCGATCACCGCCAGCAGCAACAGCAGGCTCGAGCCCAGCCCCGACAGCACGGTCGACACCTGATCGAGATGGCTGTCGCCGAGCCCGAACAGCTGCTTGATGATGCGGCCGCTCGAATAGTGCACCGAGAACAGGCTCTCGCAGGCATCGCGCGTCAGCTTGGTCAGCAGATACAGGCTGCACAGCACGATGTCGAACCAGACGATCTCGTAGGTCAGGAAGCGCGCGAAGGTGATATAGCCGGTCACCAGGGCCACCAGCGTCACCACGATGGTGGCGGTCAGGCCGGCCAGCACGATGCCGGTCAGCGTCGAGCCGCTGCCCGGCCGCTCGCCGGCGGCGACCAGCGCGGCGCGCACGCGGTTGGCCCGCAGCAGCCCGGCGCCGATCGTCAGCGTGACCACCAGCGACACCAGGCCGCGCCCGAACAGCGTGACCTGGACGCTGGTATCGATGGTCCGGTTCAGCTGCTCGACGGTGCCGGCCAGCAACAGCAGGCCAGCCAGCACGATGGGGAAGGGCCGCAGCGCGCGGGCGATGTCGTCGTGCAGCGACGGCAGGCGCCAGGTCGGATGGCGCGTGCAGAGCAGCGCCCGGCCCAGGCCCGCGATCAGCGCGCTGGTCATCGTCAGCTTGATCAGCTCGTCCGCCAGATCGCGCATCGGCTCGGACAGCTCGTAGTCGCGCGTGAAGGCGAACAGCACGATGCGCACGGCCAGCGCGGTGGTCAGCACCGTGGCCAGCGCGGTCGACAACGCCAGCGCGCTGCGCCGCAGCCGGTGCTCCGGCAGCCGGTGCAGGCAAACCCAGGCCATGCCGCGCTCGATCAGCCGGCGGCCCAGCGACCAGATGGCAAAGGCCAGCGCCAGCAGCATCACCGTGCCGGTCCGGTGCTCGGCGTCCCAGGCCTGTTTCGCCATCGGCGTGACCAGCGAGCGCAGCGATTCGAAGCGCTGGCGGTCCTGCGGGCTCGGGTCGAATGCCGGCATCCAGAAGTCGCCGCTGAGGATGCTGTTGGAGCGCAGGGCGACCTGGTCCTTCAGATGGCCGCGCTGCAGCTTGCCGATCTGATCGGCCAGATTGCCGAGGCTTTCCTTGTCTTCTTCGGCCTTCTTCAACTGCTCGTCGAGCGCCTTGGCGCGTCCGTTCAAGTCTGCGCGCTGGCGGGCGACGGCGGGCGCCTCCGACGCGCTGCCGTCGGCCGGCGGCGGGCCCAGCAGATCGATCTGTGCCTGCACCTTGGCGCGCTCGGCCACCAGCGTGCCGGTCAGCGTGTCGACGTCCGCCAGCAGCCGGTGCACGGCATCGTCGAGCTCGGTCAGCTGGTTGCCGGTGGTGTCCTTGGAGGCCTGCTGCTTGATGCGGTCCTGCTCGGTCTGCAGCCGTTTCAACTCCGCGCTGGCCGCGGCGGCGGAGAACGGGGCGGCGGGCTTGTCCGCGGTCTGGGACGGTTCGTCCGCGCCAAAGGCCGCGGGTGCCGCGGCGGGTAACAGATGCAAAAAGACGATCAGCAGCAGGCTGAACGCCATTCCGGGAAATCGACGCATGAGGGGAGCACCTTTCGAGCCGGCGCCTGCGGGCGCCGGACGTTGCCGTGGAGTCATCCGATGCGTGCCGGGCGTCGCGCCATGCCGCGGGGAAGTGGGCAGGGCCATGACGGGGCGTCGCAGCCAACGCGAGTGGACGCCGCCGGCACCGGAAAGCCCGGAATTATACATACGTCGGCGAACGCGATTTCAAAAGTGGCTAATTAGCCGCTATCGTGTCGCGACATCGGGCTTGGCGGCCGTCGCCAAATCGCCGTCGCCAATTCGCCGTCGCCGGGTCGCCGTCGCCGGGTCGCCGTCACCGGGTCGCCGTCGCACTATCTCGGCCGGAAGCGCTCCACGACCTCGAGCAGGCGATCGCAGGACGCCGCCACCTGCATCGGCGGCGCGGTCGCAATGCCGAGCAACAATCCGGACTTCGCGCCCGCGGCGGACGCATACCAGACCGACAGCGGCGAGGGCGCGATGCCGAAGCTCGCCGTTTCCTTCACGATCGACACGTCGTCGGTGCCGTCCGGCAGCCGCAGCAGCACCGCCAGCCCGGTCGGATCCGCCGCCGCGCCGACGCGCGGACGCAGGCAGGCCAGCAGCCCATCGCGCTGCGACGCATAGAGCCGCTTGGTGCGCCGCAGGTGCCGCAGGTAATGGCCATCGTGCATGAACTCGGCGGTGGCGACCTGGATCGACGGGGCCGGGGCGGGCGCGAGGCACGCCGCCATCTCGGCAAACCGGGACACCAGCGATGGGGGCACGACCACGAAGCCCAGGCGCAGCGCCGGGCTGATGGTCTTGCTGAAGGAGCCGATATGGATCACGCGTCCGGCGCGGTCCAGCGAGGCGAGGGCGGGCGCCGCCCGGCCCTCGAGCCGCAGCTCGCTGAGGTAGTCGTCTTCGATGACCCAGGCGCCTTGCGCCGCGGCCCAATCGAGCAGCTGCAGGCGCCGCGGCAGCGACAGCGTGCCGCCGAGCGGAGCCTGTTGCCCGGGCGTCAGCACGACCAGTGCCGCATCGGGGGCGTGCCTCAGGCCGTAGTCGACATCGAGACCGTCGGCGTCCACCGGCACCGGCACCGGCGCCAACCCCGCCAGTTCCAGCCCGCGCCGCGTGTACGGAAAGCCGGGGTCCTCGGTCCATACCTTGCGCCCGTCCGGGCCGAGCGCCCGCAAGGCCAGCCCAAGCCCGCCGGCGAATCCGCCGGTGATCAGGATCTGCGACGGCGAACACTGGATGCCACGCGCGATGGCGAGGTAGGCAGCGATTTCGCGCCGCAGCGCCGGCTCGCCGCGCGGGTCGGGATAGAGCGAGGCGGCGCCGAGTTCCGCGCGGGCCGCGTGGGCGCGCACCCGCGAGAACAGCCTGGCGGGCAGGCTCTCCTGCGCGGGCACGCCCATCTGGAAGATGGCCGGCCCGGCCATGAATTCGAGATACCGGTCCATGAACGAGCCGGGATCGGGCCGCTCGTCGGCGCCGGCGCGCAGCGCGGGACGTTCGGCGACCCGGGTGCCGTTGGCGCGCGATGCCACGACCAGCTGCGCATCGGCCAGCTTTTCATAGGCTGTCTTGACGGTGCCGCGCGCGACGCCGAGCTGGGTGGCAAGGTCCTGCCAGGACGGCAGCCGCGCGCCGGGTGCCAGCACGCCGTTTTCGATGGCGGTGGTGATGCCGCAGCGGATCTGTTCGGCCAGCGGCGTCCGGGCGGTCCGGTCCAGGGAGAGTTGCAGGCGCTGCGTCATGGCTGGGTCATGGTGTGGTCATCGGGCACGGGCACCGGCACGTTAACGCTGGCCGGCCTGGTACATAAAAATCGATGATTCTTGGTTCTTTTATTTGTACCAGCGCAAGACCAGAATGGGAACACCCATCTGGAGAGCCTCATGAACATTCGATCCGGGATTGGCGTCGCCTGCGCCGCCACTTATGCCGCCGCCGCCATCGCCTGGGCCATGCCGGCCTTCGGCCACGCAGCCGGGGAGAAGGTCACCCCCAATTTCAATCAACCGATCCCCAACATTCCGGGCAAGTCGCTGGTTGCCGTCGTGGTCGACTACGCGCCCGGCGCCGCCTCGCCCTCGCATGTGCATGCGAAATCCGCCTTCATCTACGGCTACGTCGTCTCGGGCGCCATCGAGTCGCAAGTCAACGACGGGCCGAAACGCGTCTACCGTGCCGGCGAGAGCTTCAGCGAGTCGCCGGGCTCGCGCCATCCGGTCAGCCGCAATGCCAGCGCCACCAAGCCGGCCAAGCTGCTGGCCGTGTTCGTCGTCGACACCGACGACAAGGAACTGACCACCCCTGTCCATTCCTCCGCGAAGAAGGAGTCCATGCAATGAGCAAACGTCTCGACTACAACCAGATTGCGCCCGCCGGCATGAAGGCCCTGGGCGGCGCCTACGGCTACGTGATGCAGTCCAACCTGTCGCCGGTGCTGGTCGACCTGGTCTACCTGCGCGTGTCGCAGATCAACAATTGCGCCTACTGCCTCGACATGCATACCCGCGACCTGCTGAAGAAGGGCGTGAAGGTCGAAAAGCTCGCGCTGGTCCAGGCCTGGGCCGAGGCCGGCGATCTGTTCGACGAGCGCGAGCGCGCCGCGCTGGCGTGGGCCGAATCCGTGACGCGCGTGGCGCAGACCGGCGTGCCGGACGCCGACTACCAGGCGGCGAGGGCGGTGTTCGACGAACGGGAGCTGGTCGACCTGACCATCGCGATCGGCGTGATGAACCTGTACAACCGCATGGCGATCAGCTTCCGCAATACGCCGCAGGCCGCGCTGGCGCAGTAGTTGTTTTATCGAGCCATTTCTGGCCTATCCCCGAGGAGTACCGCCATGGCCACCGACGTCATTGCAGGCATCACGATTCCCGACAGCAAGCTGGCCCGCGAGGCCACCGAGCTGATCCGCGATACCGAGAGCGACCTGCTGTATCACCACTCCGTTTGCGTCTATTTCTGGGGCAGTCTGCTCGGACGCCGGCGGCAGCTGCGTTTCGATCCGGAGCTGCTGTACATCGCGTCGATGTTCCACGATCTGGGGCTGACCTCTCGCTATCAGCAGAGTCAGCTGCGCTTCGAGGTCGACGGCGCCAATGCCGCGCGCGACTTCCTGCGCAGCCGCGGCGTGGCCGAGAGCGATATCGCGACGGTGTGGGCCGCCATTGCCTTGCATACGACGCCGGGCATTCCGGAACACATGCATCCGGAGATCGCGCTGATCCAGGCCGGGGCGGGAATGGACGTGGCCGGGCGCGGCTATCAGGACCTCGGCGACGACGAGCGCCAAGCCGTGATCGCCGCCCATCCGCGCGGCCACGACTTCAAGCACGGCATCATCGATGCCTTCTACGAGGGCATGAAGCACCGGCCCGACACCACCTTCGGCACCTTCAACGACGATGTGCTCGCGTTCAAGGATCCGAACTTCAAGCGCGCCGACCTCTGCAGCATCATCCTCGCCTCGCGCTGGCCGGACTGAAACAGGTGCCGACGCCGCGCATGGCGCGCGGCGTGGCCCCAAGGCGCGGCGGCCCGGCCGGGACCGCGCCGCCTCTATTCGACCTCGCCGTCGTCGGTGTCGCCGACCTTGGCGTCCTGCTCGTGGCGCATTGCCGCGGCGGTCAGCGTCGTCGCTACCGGCGGCGCGGACTCCTTGCGCTCGCTGTAGCGGTCGGTCAGGTAGTCCGAGCGGTCGCGCGTCAGCAGCGTGAACTTGACCAGTTCCTCCATCACGTCGACCACGCGGTCGTAATACGACGACGGCTTCATGCGGCCATTCGCGTCGAATTCCTGATACGCCTTCGGTACCGACGACTGGTTCGGGATCGTGATCATCCGCATCCAGCGGCCCAGCACGCGCAGCGCATTGACCGCGTTGAACGACTGCGAGCCGCCGCAGACCTGCATCACCGCCAGCGTGCGGCCTTGGGTCGGCCGAATGCCGCCGCTCTCCAGCGGCAGCCAGTCGATCTGGTTCTTGAAGACGGCAGTGAGCGTGCCGTGCCGCTCCGGGCTGCACCAGACCTGTCCCTCGGACCATTCCGACAATTTGCGCAGCTCGGCCACCTTGGGGTGGTCCGCCGGCACGCTGTCGGCGATCGGCAGTTCGTGCGGATCGAACACGCGCGTTTCCGCGCCGAGGCGTTTGAGGATGCGTTCGGCCTCCAGCGTCAGCAGCCGGCTGTACGAGGTCGGGCGCAGCGAGCCGTAGAGCAGCAGGATGCGGGGCGGGTGGGTGCTGGTCTTCGCCGGCTCCAGCTTGTGCGGATCGGGGACGTCGAGCAGCGACGGAATCAGGTTGGGCAGGTCGTCGCTCATCGCGAGACCCTCCGGCCGTCGGCGTCGATGACGAGCTCGCCATCCTCCTTGGCAAACGGGCCTTGCTGCGGCGCGGGCAGGATGTCCAGAACCACCTCCGACGGCCGGCACAGCCGCACGCCGAGCGCGGTGACGACGAACGGGCGGTTGATCAGGATCGGATGCGCCATCATCGCGTCGAGCAGCTGGTCATCGGTCAGCGACGGGTCGTCGAGGCCCAGCTCGGCATAGGGCGTGCCTTTCTCGCGAATCGCTTCGCGCACGCGCAAGCCGGCCTGCCGGATCATGCCTTCGAGCTCGCCGCGAGTCGGCGGCGTCTTCAGGTACTCGATGACCGTCGGTTCGATGCCGGCGTTGCGAATCATCGCCAGCGTGTTGCGGGACGTGCCGCAGGCGGGGTTGTGGTAGATCGTGACAGTGGACATGACGGCGGGTATGACGGGTTTCAGGAGGCTTCGTACCAACGTTGCGAGCGATTGACCACGCCGACCACCAGCAGCATGATCGGCACCTCGATCAGCACGCCCACCACGGTGGCCAGCGCCGCGCCGGATTCGAAGCCGAACAGGCTGATCGCCGTGGCGACGGCCAGCTCGAAGAAGTTGCTGGCGCCGATCAGCGCGGACGGGCCGGCGACGCAATGCGCCACGCCCAGCTTGCGGTTCAGGAAATAGGCCAGGCCCGAGTTCAGCACGACCTGGATCAGGATCGGCACCGCCAGCAGCAGGATGATCAGCGGCTGCTCGACGATCGCATTGCCCTGGAAGCCGAACAGCAGCACCAGCGTCGCCAGCAGCGCGGCGATCGAATACGGGCCCAGCGCGCCGGTTACGCGCCGATACGTCGCTTCGCCGCGCGCCAGCAACAACTTGCGGATGGCCTGGGCGATCACAACCGGGATGACGATGTACAGCACCACCGAGACGATCAGCGTGTCCCATGGCACCGTGATCGACGACAGCCCGAGCAGCAGCCCGACCACCGGCGCGAACGCTACCACCATGATGGCGTCGTTGACAGCGACCTGGGACAGCGTGAAATACGGATCGCCCTTGCACAGCTGCGACCAGACGAAAACCATCGCGGTGCAGGGCGCCGCCGCCAGCAGGATCAGGCCCGCCACATAGCTGTCCAGCTGTTCGGCCGGCAACCAGGGCGCAAAGACATGCCGAACGAAGATCCACGCCAGCAGCGCCATCGAGAACGGCTTGACCAGCCAGTTGACGAACAGCGTCACGCCGATGCCGCGCCAGTGGCCCGCGACCTGGCCCATCGCGCCAAAGTCGATCTTGATCAGCATCGGGATGATCATCACCCAGATCAGCAGCCCGACCGGCAGATTGACCTGCGCGACTTCCATCGCGCCGATTGCCTGGAAGACGCCAGGAAACCACTGGCCGAGCAGGATCCCGGCCACGATGCACAACGCGACCCAGATGGTCAGATAGCGCTCGAAGAAACCGATGCCGCCGGCCGGCGAAATCGGTGTTGCTTGTTTGGCCGCTTGTTTCGCCGCTTGTTTCGCGGTCTGTTCCGCCGCCGTCATGCCTTGGGCTCCACCGCCTGCTCGCCGATCGCGCGTGTTTCCTTCCGGTTCGCATTGCGTCGGGACGACTCGGATCCGGTGGTACAACCGGACACAGGGGAGCACGGATTGCCGCCGCAGCAGTTCTCCGTCAGATAGCCGAGCAATGCGTTCATGGTCTCGAAGCGGGCCATATAGATAATCGAGCGGCCGTCCTGGCGGCTGCGGAGCAGGCCGGCGCGATGCAGCTCCTTCAGGTGGAAGGACAGCGACGAGGCCGGCATTTCCATCAGTTCGGCAATCCGCCCCGCCGGCAGGCCCTCCGGGCCGGCCTGGACGAGCATGCGGAAGACGGCCAGCCGAACGGAATGGGCGAGGGCGGACAGGGCTTCGAGGGCGGTATCGGTTTCCATGTTTCGAATATATTAGAAACATGGAATTGTGGCAAGCGGTGTGATATGCGGCTCGAAGGAACGAGGTGCTTCAGGCCCCGCGGCGCTGCGCCATCCGTTGGCCGATGGCCCGCAAGGTCGGCTCGGGCAGGCGGGTCGCGAAGGGAAAGACCTCGCGCTCCTCGCGCTCGACATGTCGCAGGTAGTGCGCGGCGAACTGCGCGAGGGCTTCCGGCGGGGCGTCGGCGGAGCCCTGCTGCACCGCCTCCAGCCATGGCCGGGCCTGCTCCCACAGCGCATCGAGCGTGTCGTGGTCGTCCTCCAGACCCTGCATCGCGGCCGTCAGCGTCTCGTCGCCGAGCGCGCGCAGGGCGGGGAACAGGTCCGCTTCTTCATCCTCGTGATGCAAGGGCGCGGCAATCGTGAAGTACCGCACGATGCCGGCCGCCGCGGTGCGCG
Source organism: Cupriavidus cauae (assembly GCF_026210475.1). Classification (NCBI taxonomy): domain Bacteria; kingdom Pseudomonadati; phylum Pseudomonadota; class Betaproteobacteria; order Burkholderiales; family Burkholderiaceae; genus Cupriavidus; species Cupriavidus cauae. The sequence goes on along the minus strand of NZ_CP080293.1, from coordinate 2,637,733 downwards.
CCTGGTCGTCGGCGCCATGCCGGGCGGTGTGTTCGGCGAGGCGGCCGCACAGCGAGGCAAAACGGCGGACCTTGTCGTGGCAGGCGGTCAGCAGTTCGATCGGGGATTCAAAGGAAGGAATGGTGGGCGTGTTGGGCAACATGGCGTGCCCATTATCGCGCGGTCCGCTGGCCCTCGTGATCGAGCGCCATTTTTTGGGGCGGCCGGCAATCTTTACCGCCCTTTATCGCGGTCTGGCGCCAGATCCGGCTCGTGGAGCCGATGTCACCGCATTTCCCGCGATGGCGCAAGGCTTGCTTGGCGTGATTGGATTCCGGTCCATTCCATTGCCTTTGACACCTTCACGGGAGACCAATATGTCCGACGGAAAACTCGGTATTGCCGGTACGACGTTTATCGCCTTTGCCGTGGCAGGAGTGGCCCTGGCCGCCTCGCTCTATCTGGCCTATCTGGCCGCGCCGCCGAAGGGGCGTGCCTTGATCCGGGACGTGCTGGATCACGATTCGGGGTCGGGTCCGCAAGGCTGATCGAGCCGGCGCGGGGGCCGGGCCTCGAACTTTGGCGGCAGCTGCAATGTCTATCTGCGACATTGTGGGGCGCTCGCGCCGCCGTCGTTGCGACCACAGCGAATCGGCACATCAGCGCAAGGCTCCATTCTCCAAGGCTGGCCGTATTACCGTACTTTCCCGATCCCGATGAAGGCGTTGCGCAACCCCCGGTGCCTGCTGCTGGAAAGCCGCTGGTTTGTCCCGCGGCATTTCGACGGCATCAGCCTTGGCCCGATCGTGCTGCTTCGACCCGGCGTATCGGCCGGGCTGATCGCGCATGAACTGGTTCACGTGCGCCAGTTCTGGCGCCGGCCGCTCACGCACGGGCCGCGCTATCTGCTGTCGAAGGCGTACCGGCAGGCCTGCGAGGTGGAGGCCTACCGGGCGCAACTGCAAGCCGGGCAAAGCACGCCGGCGCGCATTGCCCATCTGGCGCACTACCTGGCCACGAAGTATCGCCTCGACATCGACGAGGAGACGGCCGTGCGGCTGCTTTCCGCCGTTTCCGCCGACGATTCCCCACGCTGATCGGGTGTGGTCGCCGCAGTCTCTCAATGCGAGGACGTGGGCTGCGCAGGCGGCCAAGTGCACGGTCTTTGGATCGACGCTCGCGCCATGCGCGCCGCCGGCGATCCCCAGGATACGCGCCAGCGGGCCGGCGCATCCGATCCGCGACGGCGCTGTCGGCATGACGGTCCGGCTGGCGCCGCGGTCAGCTGCCGAAGTAGTTCAGCCCCAGCGCGCCCTTGACCTCGCTCAGCGTCGCGCCCGCGGCTTCCCGCGCGCGCATCGTTCCTTGCCGCAGGATCTCGAGCACGCCGGCGCGGTCGCGCTCGAACTGCAGGCGCCGCTCGCGAATCGGCGCGATCAGCGCCTGCAAGCGCTCGTTGAGCCGGCGCTTGACGACGCTGTCGCCGAGGCCGCCACGGCGATAGTGGGCCTTGAGCTCGTCCACGGCCGCCGTGTCCGGTTCGAAGGCATCGAGGAACATGAACACGACATTACCCTCCACCTGGCCCGGGTCGCTGACGCGCAGATGGTTCGGGTCGGTGTACATCTCGTGGACCGCCTTCGAGATCTCGTCCGGCGTGGCGCCGAGCGAGATCGCGTTGCCGAGCGACTTGCTCATCTTCGCCTTGCCGTCGATGCCAGGCAGGCGCGGCACGTGTGACAGCACCGCTTCGCATTCGACCAGCACCTCGCGCCCGACCGTCAGGTTGAAGCGGCGCACCAGCTCGTTGGTCTGCTCGATCATCGGCTGCTGGTCGTCCCCGACCGGCACCAGCGTCGCCTTGAACGCCGTGATATCGGCGGCCTGGCTCACCGGATAGGTCAGAAAGCCAGCCGGGATGTCGCGCTCGAATCCGCGCAGCCGGATTTCTTCCTTGATGGTCGGATTGCGCTCCAGGCGCGAGACCGTCACCAGGTTCAGCAGGTATTGCGTCAGTTCCGCCAGCTCGGGCACCTGCGACTGGATGAAGATCGTCGACTTGTCCGGGTCGATACCGACGGCGAGATAGTCGAGCGCGACCTCGAGGACGTTCTCGGTGACCTTCTGATGGCGGCCGACGTTGTCGGTCATGGCCTGCGTATCGGCCAGCAGCAGGAATTGCTTCGCTTCGTGTTGCAGCTGCACGCGCGAGCGCAGCGAGCCGATGTAGTGGCCGAGGTGAAGGGGACCGGTGGTGCGGTCGCCGGTCAGGATGATGGGTTGGGTGGCGTGCGTCATGGGATGGTGTTCCGGTGATCTGTTCCGGTTATCGACACCACCAGCCACTGTGCGCAGAAACGAAAATGCCGCCAGGAGGCTGGCGGCATCGCGTTTTCGAGGTGCGTGTGGAAACGGGCCGCCTGGGTCAGGCGCGCCACCAATATTGCCGGGTCGGCGAGTTGGGCTTCGTATCCATGGGGGCGAGTATAGCGCATGGGCTCGGGGTGCATTGCGCCTGAACATGCCGCAGAGCGGACGCGCCGGACCGGGGCGATCCGCCGGCGATACATTCCACGCTGGAATACATCGCCGAAAAATCTTCACGCCGCGCGCGGCGCGGTCCTCCATACTGGCTTCATCATTGAACCGCAGCGATGGGGAGGAGCACCGTGAAACAGGCATTGGCATGGATATTGGTGGCGGGCGCGATCGGCATGGCCATGCCGTCGGCACAGGCGGCGTGGCCGGAAAAGCCGATCAAGCTGATCGTGCCCACGGCGGCCGGAGGCGCGCCCGACATCGTGGCGCGGCTGTTCGGCGATGCGTTGTCCAAACGGCTGGGCCAGGCCATCGTGGTGGAGAACCGGCCCGGCGCCGGCGGCAACATCGGCATGCAGGCATTGCTGCAGGCACCCGCCGATGGCTACACGATCGCCTATGGCAACAACGCGACGCTGGCGACCAACCGGTTCCTCTATAGCCGGCTGCCGTACGACCCGGACAAGCTGGTACCCATCGTGGGGCTGGCGACCACCTTCAACATCCTGGCGGTCAACAACGCGCTGCCGGTCAAGTCGGTGCGCGAACTGATCGCGTACGCGCAGGCCAATCCCGGCAAGCTGTCGATGGGCTCCGCCGGCAACGGCACGACCAGCCATCTAGGCGGCGAGCTGTTCAAGACGCTGGCCCATCTCAATATCGAGCACGTGCCGTACAAGGGAAGCACCCCTGCGCTGCAGGATCTGGTCGGCAACAACGTGCAGCTGATGTTCGACAACGTGCCGTCGATCGGGCCCTACGTCAGCAGCAACAAAGTCCGCGCGCTGGCCGTGACATCGACCCGGCGCTCGCCGCATTTCCCGCAGGTGCCAACCATGGATGAAGCCGGGATCAAGGGCTACGAATTGACCGCGTGGGCCGGGCTGGTCGGCGCACCCGGCATGCCGGCGGAGGTGGTGGACCGGCTCAATCGCGAGGTCAACGCGGTGATCCGCGACCCCGGCTTCCGTGCGCAGCTGGACCGGCTTTCCTTTGAGCCGCTGGGCGGATCGCCGCGCGATTTCCAGGCGCTGGTGACGTCCGAAACCGTGAAGTTCGGCGAGCTGGTGCGCAAGAGCGGCGCCAAGGTCGATTGAGGGCGAAGCGCATGCCATCTCATTTCGATCTGATCATCCGCCACGGCGACCTGATCGACGGCAGCGGCGCGCCGCGGCGCGCTGCCGACGTGGCGGTGCGCGACGGCGTGATCGCCGCCATCGGCATCGGTCCGGATGCCACGGCCGATGAGGTCGTCGATGCCACCGGCATGGTTGTCACGCCAGGATTCATCGACACCCATACGCACGACGACTGGATGGTGTTCCAGTCCCCGCAGATGCTGCCCAAGGTGACGCAGGGGGTCACCACCATCATCGCGGGCAACTGCGGCATCAGCCTGTTCCCGCTCGTGACCGATACCATCCCGCCCGCGCCGCTCGACATCATGCGCGGCGGCTTCGTGTTCGAGTCCGTGCGGGCCTACCGCGACGCATTCGCCGCCAGGCCCGCCACCGTGAACGTATCGGTGCTCGTCGGGCAATCGACGCTGCGCGCGCGCCGCGTCGCGCAGCTCGGACGCCCGGCCAGCGACGGCGAGATCGACAGCATGCGGCGCGACGTGGAGCAGGCCCTGCTGGAAGGCGCCATCGGCGTCTCCACCGGTACCTTCTATCCTCCCTCGGCAGCAGCACCGGAGGAGGAAATCCTGCGCATGTGCGAGCCGATGCAGCGGCTGGGGGGCGTGCTGGTCTCGCATATGCGCGATGAAAGCGACAAGGTCGCCGAGGCGATCGACGAGACTGCGCGCCTGGGCAAGGCGCTCAATGTGCCGACTGTGATTTCGCACCACAAGCTGGTCGGCAAGCGCAACCACGGCCGCAGCCGGGAGACGCTGGCGCAGGTGCGGGAGCTCTCGCGCACCATGCCGCTTTGCATGGACTGCTATCCGTATGCGGCGTCGTCCACCATGCTGCGTCCGGAACGGGTGGACCAGTGCGACCGGATCCTGATCACGTGGTCGGCCTCGCATCCGGAAGCGGCCGGCCGCTATCTGGAAGATCTGGCGCAGGAATGGCAGCGCTCGCGGCGCGAGGTGGCGCAGGCCTTGCTGCCGGGCGGCGCGGTGTACTTCATCATGGACGAGGACGATGTGCGGGACATCCTCGGCTACCCGGACACGATGATCGGCTCCGACGGCATTCCGTCGGACGAAACGCCGCATCCTCGCCTGTGGGGCACTTTTCCGCGCGTGCTGGGCCTGTACTCGCGCGAGCTGGGCCTGTTCCCGCTCGAGCGGGCTGTCCACAAGATGACGGGCCTGCCGGCGCAGCGCTTCGGGCTCGAGGGAAGAGGGCATCTGGCCGTGGGCAAGGTCGCCGACATCACGGTGTTCGACCCGGCGACCATCCGCGATTGCGCCACCTTCGATGCGCCAACACAGCCCTCGGTCGGCGTGCGCGACGTGTTCGTTGCCGGACAGGCTACGCTGCGCGGCGGCACGCCGACGGGCAACCGGCCCGGACGCTTCGTGACGTCGACCCTCGTCAGGTCACGCACGCCGGCATGAGCCCATGCCAGTCAGCCTGCGTCGGCATTGGCGGTTTGCAGCAGCCAGTCGACGAAGGTCACCAGCGTCGGGTTGGCGCGCTTCTCTTCGAGGCAGACGAAGTAATACGACTTCGGCGACAGATAGCTCGTGTCGGACAGCCGCACCAGCCGGCCGGCCCGAAGATCGTCGCCGGCGACATAGTCGGGCAGCAGCGCCACGCCCATGCCGCTGATGGCGGCCTGCAGGCCCATGGTCAGCAGGCCGTAGCGTGGCCCGTCGCCGGGCCTTGCCACCTTGGCGCCAATCTGTGCGAGATAGGCCGGCCACGCGTCCAGCGCCGTCTGTTGATGGAGCAGGGGCAGGTGCCGCAGCGCCTGGGACAGCGTACCGCGGCGCGGCAGCCTGTCCGGGGCGCATACGGGGAACAGCTCGAGCGGCATGACTTCGACGCCGAAGTGTCCCGGCGGCGGCCCGCCGCAGTACATGATGGCGGCGTCCAGGCCGCTGTGGAGCAGGTCGACCGGACCGACTTTGGTCGTGATGTTGAGCTGGATCTGCGGATGCTGCTTGGCAAATTGCAGCATGCGTGGCAGCAGCCAGATATTCCCCAGCGAGACCGGCACCGACACATCGAGGCGGCCGCCGGATGCGCGGCCGGTGAGGACTTCCAGCGTGGCTTCCTCGAGGAGATTCAGTGCCTGCCTGACGCGCTTCAGGTATTCCACGCCGGTCGCCGTCGCGACGACGCCCCCCTTGCGCCGATCCAGCAGCCGCACGCCGAGAAAGGTCTCCAGTTCCGTCAATTGCTTGCTGACGGCGCTCTGCGTCAGGCACAGTTCCTCGGCCGCCTCGGTCAGGCTTCCCTTGCGCACGGTGGCTTCGAGCGCCACCAGGTTGGCAAGGGCGGGCAGGTTCCGGCTGGTGGTGCTTTTCATCGGGACATCCTCGGGCGGTCGGCGGGACTCGGTGCGGTGGCCGCGGGCACTGCGTGCGCCATTGTCGTTCATGTATTCCGTGAGCGAAAGTAACACGATGACTGACGACACGAACCCGCTGGCTGCGCCGGCGTCCCCTGGCAAGCTCGCGCCGGCATGCGATGTGTTCGAACTGCCGATCGCCGAACTGGCGCGCCGCATGGATGCCGGCACGTTGACGGCTGAAGCGCTGGTGGCGGGGCATCTGGCGCGCATCGAGGCGTTCGACCGTTCCGGGCCGTCGATCAACGCGGTCAGCCAGTTGCATCCCGATGCGCTGCATGACGCGGTGCGGCTCGACCGCGAACGCCGGCTGCGGGGGGCGAGGGCCCGCTGCACGGCATCCCGATGGTGGTCAAGGACAATATCGACACGGTCGGATTGCCGACCACGGCCGGTTGCGCCGCGCTGCGCGACGCGATGCCCGCCGCCGACGCGCCGGTCGTGACGCGGTTGCGCGCCGCGGGTGCGATCGTGCTGGCCAAGGCCAATATGTCGGAGCTCGCCGCGTCCAATGGGCGCTTCGGCTACAGCTCGGCCAGCGGCCTGACCTTGAATCCTTACCGGCTCTCCCGCAATGCCAGCGGGTCCAGCAGCGGCACGGGGGCGGCGGTGGCGGCCGGTTTCGCGGTGTTCGGACTCGGCACCGATTCATTCGGCTCGGTGCGCGGCCCCGCCTGTGTGCATGCCCTGGTCGGGCTCAGGCCGACCCACGGCTTGCTCGAGGCGGACGGCGTGCTGCCCCTGGCGCAGTCCTTCGATACCGTCGGGCCGCTGGCGCGCACGGTGGACGACGCGGCGCTGGTGCTCGCGGCGCTGGCGCCGGGGGCGGGCATCGATAGCCCGATGGAAGGTGTTGCCGGTCGCCGCCTTGGCATCGTGATGGACTTCAACGGTGGCAATGACGAGATCGATGCGCTGTTTTCGCGAGCGTGCATGGATCTGGCCGACGCCGGTGCGCAGACCGTGCCGGTCGCGCTGCCCGCCGATGCGCGGCATCTGTACGAGCGGGTGCTGGGCGATATCGCGCGCAGCGAATGGGCGGTGCAGCTCGACCGCTATCTGGCGGCGATGCCGTCGTCTTGCCCGAGGGATGCCGCAGCGCTATTGGCGCGCATCGATGCGCAAATTGGCGATGGATTGGGCGATGGATTGGGCGATGGAGCAGGGCGCTCGCCGAACCCGCTGACGATCGCCGCGCTGCGCCATGCGGTGGAAACTCGCGACGAGCCCGCACGCCCGGGCCTGTCCGCGGCCCGCGCGTTCGGCGCCGCGCTTGCCGGCCTGATGCAGGCCAACGGCTGCGCCGCGCTGATTTTTCCCACGCTGGCGTGCCCGGCGTCGCCGCGCTTCGATCTGGACGACCCCAGCTACCGCTGCCGGGTTTCCAATCCTCTGGCGCCGATGCACATGGCGAGCGCCGCCGGTTTTCCGGAGATCAGTGTGCCGATGGGCTGGACCGAGTCCGGCGTGCCTGCGGGACTGTCCTTGCTGGGCCGCCCTGGCGACGAACGCCTATTGCTCGGCATCGCGCGCGACTACGAGGCGGCGACGGGGCATCGTCGTGCGCCGGGGTTGGGGTAGCGGCCGACTGGTCAGGGCTCCTGCGAACAACAACGGCTGGAGGAACGCGTTTGCGCCTCGCCGCGCGGCGCCAACCCGCGCATCCTGTTTGAAGCGCCGTTCCTGAAGGCGGGAATCCAGGATCTCACTGGTTGTATCGGCGCGGACCGCTACCTGGGCGGTCCTTCACGCGGCCGCTTGGTCGTCAATCGTCACGGATGCCAGGTCGAAGGCCGCTCCATGCGTGCCTCCGGCCACTGACTTCCTGCCATGGCATAGGACAGCCGGTTCGCTGCTTCCACAACCGTCTGCGCCAACTCGAGAAGGCGGGCTTCTCCAAGGCGAGCGGTTGGACCCGATATGCACATCGAGCCCAGCAAGCGCCAATGCAGCCCAAAAACGGGCGCTGCCACACTCGAGACTTCCGGCTCGCGCTCGCCCATGGACAGATGAAAGCCGCGTTGGCGGATCAGTTCGTACGGCTCTCCCGATGCGCCGGAAAAAGCCAGGATGACGCGACCCGGCGCGCCACTGTCCAGCGGCAGCGTCGCACCTATCCGCACATGATGACGGATGGCTTGCGGACCTTCGACGCGCAGCAGACACGTTCTCTCCTGACCCTCGCGCACATAGAAGGACGCGCTTTCGCCAGTCTTGATGGAAAGCTCGCGCAACGTGGGTTCCACGACTTCCTGCACGTTGAAGGTGGCCTGATAGCAGGCGCCCAGCCAACCCGCGGCCCGTCCGAGCCGCCAGTTTCCGTCTTCCTTCTGCACCAGGTAGTTGAACGTGGCGAGCGTCCTCGCAAGACGCAGCACGGTGGTCTTGTGGATGCCTGTGCGCCGGCTGATGTCCGCGAGCGAGAGTTCGGGGTCGGTCACATCGAATGCGCCCAACACCTGGAGTGCCCGTTTGACGGCGATGACGCCCCCACTGCCTTCGTCGCCGCGCGAGCGGGCGGATGTTGGGCCGTTTTCCTGGTTCATGCTTTGAAACGAGTTGCGTGGTGTGAAACGGCATTGTACGGCTTGAAACGATGCACAACAATCCGCTCCACAACAACACTGTGGAGACACCCATGCATCCCCTACGCCGTTTGTCAGCCGTCATCTGCATGGCGGCTGCACCCCTCGCCTTTGCCGCTTCCCCATACCCGGCCAAGCCCATCCGCGTCCTGGTTCCGTTCCCCGCCGGCGGCGGTACCGACATCATTGCGCGGGAAGTCACCAATCGGGTGGCACTGTCGACGGGATGGACCTTCGTCATCGAGAACAAGCCGGGCTCCGGCGGCAATCTCGGTATCGACGCGGTCGCAAAGGCCACCCCTGACGGCTACACGATCGGCATGGGCCAGACGAGCAATCTGGCCATCAATCCCACGCTGTACCCACGTCTGCCGTACGACCCGCTCAAGCATCTGGTCCCCGTCGGCATGGTGGCGAGCGCGCCGCTCGTTCTCGCGACGTCAGTGTCGTCGCCCTACAAATCGCTCGCGGACGTCATCACAGCCGGCCGTGCCAAGCCCGGGACCATCAACTTCGCCTCGCCGGGGAACGGCACCGTCGCGCATTTGGCTGGCGAGCAATTTCAGCGCACGGCTGCGCTCCAGCTGACCCACATTCCTTACAAGGGCGCCGCGCAGGCGGTCAATGACCTTATCGGGGGACAGGTCGACCTCTATATGGCGTCCGTCCCCAGCCTGCTCGGCCATATCCGCAGCGGCAAGTTGCGGGCTCTGGCGGTGTCCTCTGCTGCCCGGGTGTCGGACCTGCCTCAGGTGCCCACCTTCGCCGAATCCGGCGTCAAGGGCTTTGACGCCGCGACATGGTTCGGCTTTGTCGCGCCCGCCGGCACGCCCACGGACATCGTGATGCGCTTGAACGCCGAGTTCAACAAGGCCCTGAAGGTGCCGGAACTGGCCAAAAAACTGAACGACCAGGGCGCCACCGTACTGGCGGGTACGCCCGATCAATTCGGCGCGTTGATCAGACAGGACATCACGCGCTGGTCGGCGGTCATCAAGGCGTCCGGCACCAAGCTGGACTGACTCCACTCCATTCCTTCCCGTCTTTCTGAGCCACATCATGAGCTTGCCCAATATCGTCAAATCGTTCGAACGTGTGCCCGCTGACCTCGTCGCCCGCGCCGCCAAATTCCAGCCTGCCATCCTGGCCGACGTTGCCGGCCGTCGTGGTGCCTTGCATGGCCGTATCAAGGCCCTGCGGCCAAACATGAAGGTGGCTGGACCGGCCTTCACCGTGGAAGTCCGCCCGGGCGACAACCTGATGATCCATGCCGCGCTGGCACTGGCGCAGCCGGGCGATGTGCTGGTCATCGACGGGAAGGGCGATCAAACGTCGGCCCTGATGGGGGCCATCATGATGAATGCGGCGCGACAGCGTGGCCTGGCGGGCGTGGTGATGGACGGGGCCGTGCGCGACAGCCTCGAGATTGAAGAACTCGGCTTTCCCGTGTTCTCCGTCGGTACCAACCCGAACGGTCCCACCAAGGAAGCGGGCGGCCGCCTCGGCCACCCGGTTTCGGTAGGGGGCGTGACGATCAAGCCAGGCGACTATATCTGCGGCGACGCCGATGGCGTGGTCGCGGTCGAGCGCGAGAAGATCGAAGCGTTGTTGCCGCTGGCTGCCCACAAGGAGGAGGCCGAGGCGCGCCGCATCGCCCAGATTCGCGAGGGCAATACCAACGCGCCGTGGCTGCTTGCCTCGCTTGTCACCGCCGGCGTGATCAAAGACGGTGAGGTGCTCTGATGTCCCGGCCCAGCATTCTGGTTACGGCTGCCGACCTCGCACCCCAGGCCGTGGCGCTGCTGCGCGACTATGAAGTGATCTTTGCCGGCAAGACGCCGCAGCCCGATGACCTCATTGCCCTGGCAAAGCAGCACAATCCCGTGGCGATCATTGTTCGATACGGCAAGGTCGGCCCGGAGATCATGGATGCTGCCCCGGCGTTGAAGGTCATCTCCAAGCACGGCAGCGGTATCGACGTCATTGACCAGAAGGCCGCCGCAGCGCGCGGTATCGCCGTCAAGGCGGCAGTGGGCGCAAATGCGGCGGCTGTGGCGGAACACGCGTGGGCCCTGATTCTGGCCTGCGCCAAATCGGTCCCGCAACTGGACGACCGCATGCGGGCCGGCCACTGGGACAAGGCCACTCACAAGGCCATCGAACTGTCAGGCCGCACGCTGGGCGTCGTTGGCCTGGGCGAGATCGGCCGGCGCGTTGCCGTCATCGGCCGGGCAATGGGCATGCGCGTCCTGGGCTTCGATCCGTTTGCCAGCGCCGTCCCCGAGGGAGTTCAGCTGGTGGAGCTGACGCAACTGTTCCGCGACGCGGACGTGGTGTCCCTGCATTGCCCGCTGACCGACGAGAACCGGCGCCTGCTGAACCGCGAAACGATTGCATCCTTCAAGGACGGCGCCATCCTGGTGAACACGGCCCGGGGCGGCCTCATCGACGAAGCTGCTCTCGTCGACGCCATGCGCAGCGGAAAGCTGTATGCCGCTGGCCTGGACAGCTTCGAGAACGAACCGCTCCCTTCGCCTCATCCGTTCCGCGACGTGCCGAACCTGATCCTGTCGCCGCACATTGGCGGTGTCAGTGACGCAGCCTACGTGAACATGGGCTTGGGCGCCGCGAGGAACGTACTGGCCGTGCTGGAGAGCGCGAGCGTCGCCTGAGCCGCCGCCCTCCGATATGCGCGCTGTGCTCTGCATAGACGCGCTTCCGAATTGCCTTCGAATCAATTGCCGCGGCGCGCATGCTGCCCCGCATGCAGCCCCGTTTACGAGGGGCAGTGAGCCGACCGCTGCCATAGGAGACCGCAGTGAACACCGTTCAATCCCTTGTTGCGACGATGGTCGGCGCACTGGCGTTTGCGATGACGAGCCAGTCGGCCGTTGCAGCCTATCCTGACAAGCCTGTCCGCATCGTCGTGCCGAACCCGCCGGGCGGTGCGGTAGACGTGGTGACGCGCAAGGTCGCGCAACAGCTGTCTATCCAGTTGGGCCAGAGCTTCGTCGTCGAAAACAAGCCCGGTGCGTCGGGAACCATTGGCACGAGTGTGGTCGTCAATGCGCCAGCCGACGGCTATACCTTGCTTGCGAACGATAATTCCTACACGACGCTGCCCTATGTCTTCAAGAAGCTCAACTGGGACCATGCGTCGGCGCTGATTCCCATCGCTCCCTTCGCCTTTTCACCGGTCGTTCTGGGCGTCAAGGCCGACTCGCGTTTCAAGGACCTGGCTTCGCTGGTTGCCTATGCCAAGTCCAATCCCGGCAAGGTCACGTTCGGGACCGGTGGACCCGGCAGCGCGCCTCACTTCGCCACGGAGGCGTTCCAGCAAGCAGCGGGCATCGAGTTGATGCATGTTCCTTACAAGGGGGCAGGCGATGCCGTTGTGGGCTTGCTGTCGGGCAGCGTCGACCTGCTGGTGCTGTCGACGCCCAGTGTGCTGTCACAGGTCAAGGGCAAGCAAATGCGTTTGCTTGGCATCAGCGGCAAGGAGCGGGTTGCGGCGCTGCCGGACGCACCGACATTCGCGGAAGGCGGCGTTCCCAACTTCTCTCTCTTCAACTGGTCCGGACTCGCGGCGCCGAAGGGAACGCCACCGGACGTGGTCCAGAAGCTCCAGCAAGCCGTCAAGAAGGCGTTGGAGTCGCCCGATGTGAAAGCCTTCCTCGAGAACATGGGATCGCAGCCAGGGAAGCTGGACAGCCATGGCTTTGCGCAACTGATCCAGCGTGAAACGGCACAGTGGGCATCGGTGGCACAGAAGGCCAACATCGAAAAGCAATAGTCCAAGCAAGATCCAGGCGCATCCAAACCAGGAGTCGAACCCATGTATCTGTTGCAACCGCCCGCGCTGCGGGACGCCGAAGTCTTCACGATGATGCCGGATGCCTTGCGCCGTCGTCATGTGGATACGGACTGGGCGCGCGCCAATCGCGGTGGCGCGCGTATCGATGCGTTCCTTGAGGGGCCGGTATGGGCAGATGGCCACCTATGGGTGTCCGACATTCCTTTCGGACGGATATTCCGCATCTCTGCTACAGGAGAATGGGAGCTGGTTGCCGAGTATGACGGAGAACCCAACGGCATGAAGCGGCTGTCCGGCGACCAATTCCTGATCACCGACTACCGCAACGGGTTGATGGTGCTGGACGCGCGGACCGGTACGGTGCGGCCTTGGCTGGAGCGCCGGAACAGCGAGCGGTTTCGCGGACTGAACGACCTGACCTTCGACGCCCGCGGCAACCTTTACTTCACCGACCAGGGGCAGACCGGCATGCACGATCCCACCGGGCGGGTTTACCGGCTGACACCGGATGGCCGCCTCGATGTGCTGATCGCAAACGCTCCGAGCCCGAACGGCTTGGTACTGTCGCCGGACGAGAAGGTGCTCTTCGTGGCCATGACCCGGGGCAATTGCGTCTGGCGGGTGCCGCTGCAGGACGATGGCTCCGTCAGCAAGGTAGGGCAGTTCTTTACGAGCTACGGGCCGAGCGGGCCCGACGGCCTGGCCATGCGCGCCGATGGTCATCTCCTTGTCGCCAACCCGGGCCTCGGCTATGTCTGGGTGTTGAACGCGCGCGCCGAACCGATCGAGATCATCCGCGGCCCTGCTGGAGCCTCGGTGACCAACCTCTGTTTCGGTGGGGAGGATGGGAAGACGCTGTTCATCACGGAATCCACCGGCAGCAGCATATTGCGTATCGACATGCCGGAATCGGGCGCTCCGGTTCATGGCGGCAGGGCAGGGGAATACCGTGCGTGAGCCGGACGCGGTGTTCGCCAACGCGTGTGACTGCCATATGCATGTCTATGACAGCCGCTATCCGGCAGCGCCGGGCGCGACGCTGCTGCCGCCCGATGCCACCGTATCGGCGTACCGTGCCGTGCAGCGGCGCCAGGGAACCACGCGCACCGTGGTGGTAACGCCGTCCACCTACGGGCTCGACAATGCCTGCACGCTCGATGCAATCGCGCAATTGGGCGGTGAGGCGCGTGGCGTTGCAGTCGTTGGTCCAGATGTTGGCGAGACGGAGCTCGACACACTTCATCGTGCCGGCATTCGCGGCATCCGCTTCAACCTCACCATGCCGGGCCCGCTCGACCTTTCTGCGCTGCCCGGACTTGCCGCCCGCATCGCTCCGCTGGGCTGGCACGTTCAACTCAATATCCCCGCCGGCTGGCTTACCGACATCGCGGCGACCCTCCGCGCCCTCCCTGTCGCCGTGGTTTTCGACCACTACGGACATCTTCCATTCGGCAGGCCCGAAGGAGAGAAGGGGTATGCCGTGATCGCGGACCTAGTTCAGTGCGGCAAGGCATGGGTCAAGCTGTCCGCACCCTACATCGAAACCCTCGACGGGCCGCCGGCATACCGGGACGCGGCGCGACTGGCATCGCGATACACGCGCCTGGCGCCCGATCGCATGGTGTGGGGCTCCGACTGGCCGCATCCCACCGTGCAGGCTGCGGGTGGCGATCCCATCGATGATCGCAGCATGCTCGCGCTTTTTCGCGAATGGTGCGCCAGCGATGCGGTGGCCCGGCAGGTGCTGGTCCACAACCCCAAGGCGCTTTACGGCTTCGACGACGGATAGTCCTCGGGCGCTCGCACCGCGGCGCGACGAGCCAAGGCCAGTCTGCAAATCGACAACATAAACATATGGAGATACCTGATGCCCCAACTGTTTTCCCACTTCCGTGGTAACCCCTTGTGCGCCCTCATCGTGGCGCTGACCGCCGTCGCCGCCGGGGCGCCTGTCGCAGCGACGGCGCAGTCGGACTGGCCGAACAGGCCCATCACCTACGTCGTCCCGTATCCCCCCGGTGGCACTACCGATATCGTGGCCCGGCTGATCGCCCAGAAGCTGGGACAAGCCCTGCATACAACAGTGGTGGTCGAAAACAAGCCAGGCGCTACCGGCGCCATCGGTTCCGCATTCGTCGCCCGGGCTGCGCCCGATGGATACACGCTGCTCGGCGCGTCCACGGCATCCCACGCCATCAACCCTGCATTGAATCCCAAGCCGACCTACGACGCGGTCAAATCGTTTGCGCCGGTGGTTCTGGTTGGAACCATTCCGAGTGTTCTGGTCGTCGGGGCAAATAGTCCCTATCGCGACGTCCGTGGTCTGCTGGCGGCGGCAAAGCGCGAGCCGGGCAAACTGAGCTACGGCTCCGGTGGTACCGGCACCATCCTTCAGATGTCTGCGGAATTGCTGCAGCAGCAGCAAGGCATACGCATGACCCACGTACCTTACAAAGGGGACGTTCCCGCGATTCAGGACGTCATGGCGGGCCATGTCGACTTCATGTTTGCGCCCACCGCGCCGATCCTGCCGCTCGTAAAAGCCGGCAAGCTGCGGGCGCTTGCCGTCGCCACGAAGGCACGGGTTCCGGGCTTTCCGAACGTTCCAACGATGGCAGAGGCCGGTGTG
Organism: Cupriavidus cauae; assembly: GCF_026210475.1. Classification (NCBI taxonomy): domain Bacteria; kingdom Pseudomonadati; phylum Pseudomonadota; class Betaproteobacteria; order Burkholderiales; family Burkholderiaceae; genus Cupriavidus; species Cupriavidus cauae. The sequence goes on along the minus strand of NZ_CP080293.1, from coordinate 2,622,663 downwards.
CCTGGCTTCGAGGCCGAACAGTGGCAGGGCATTTTTGCCCCCGCGGGTACCCCGACAGCGGTGATCCAGAAACTCAATGCCGAGATCAACCGCGCGTTGAACGACCCGGAGGTACGGGCTCAGTTCGACGGCTTGGGGATCAAACCGGCGGGTGGTGCGGCCCAGGCGCTTGCCGATTTACAGAAAGAAGACATTGCGAAGTGGACGCGCGTCGGTAAAGCAGGGGGCATCGTGCTGGAGTAGGGCGAAAAGAGGCCCCCGGCTTCATCGTTACGCCCCGAGCGTTTGGCCTGGCAAGGCGCTTCATGCATCGTTTCGACGAGATGTGCCTGTCGATCTAAGCCCTCGCTCGAAACACCGGTTGGTGCCTTACGCTGTCGCGCTCGAGCATTCGCCGGTACCAGGCTGCAAGGGCCGCGCATTCCGCGGGCACCGGCAGCTTCACCAGCGACGCAAAGATCAATCCCCCGATGACTGTGATATCGGCCATCGAAAACGATTCGCCGGCGACATGCGGTTGTTGACGCAGAACGGCATCGAAGTACCGCATGCCTCGCAGTGCCTTGTCGCGTTGCCGCGCTCCCCACTCCGGGTTCTGATAGATCTCAACCTTGGGACCCAATCCCGGCGTGCCGTGGTGGAAATAGACACTGATGGGATCGAGCAGCTCCAGTTCGGCGCGCTTGCTCATCATGTGGATCACGCCTTTTTCCCGCGCGGTGCGACCGGTGAGTATCGGCGCGCCGTCCAGCGCGTCGAGATACTCGGTAATGGCCGTGCATTCCGCAATGCAGGTTCCATCCTCCAATTCGAGCACCGGCAGCGTGCCGGAATAGTTCTTGTTGGCGAGAAATTCGGGGTCCTTGTGCTCGCCCTTGTAGAGATCGACCGTGACGAATCGCACGCGCGATTGCAGGTTCTTTTCCGCCAGCGCGATGCGGACGCGGGTTGGATAGGGCCCGGTCGGAAAGTCATGGATCGTCATGGTGGGCGGCTGGATTGTCTGGACACTGCCATTGGCGTTCATTCGTGTAGTTCCTCGGTCGGTGGAAGTGGAACGGAACCAGGGCGATCGTCATGTACGTTTATTTGATTCGTTAGCCTACCTAACGTTCGTTAGGGTAAACGTACAAGGTACAATACGGGGTGTCAACATCCATTCCGGTCCCAGAGGTGGAAGCCATGACCAGTGACGCGAGACAGAACTCCAGAGAGAAAATCCTTGCGGCAGCCACCTCCATTGCGCAGGCCCATGGCTACGGCGGACTGAATTTTCGCGATCTGGCCGAGGCGGTCGGCATCCGGGCTGCCAGCATCTACCACCATTTCGACAGCAAGGCCGATCTCGGCGCGGCGGTAGCCCGGCGCTATTGGGAAACCGCGGCGGCGCACCTGGACGCCTCGCTGGCCAAATCGAAGAGCCCGCTGGACAGCCTGCATCGTTATCCCGACATGTTCCGCAAGGCGCTACAGAGCAGCAATCGCATCTGCCTGTGCAGCTTCATGGCCGCGGAAACCGACGATCTGCCCGAGGTGGTCAGGAAGGAGGTCCGGACCTTTGTCGACGTCAATATTGCCTGGCTGACCAAGGTGCTGGCCGCGGCAGGCGTGGCCTCGGGCAAGGAAGGGCGAGCGCGGGCTCGCGCGATCTTTGCCGCGATCGCCGGCGCCCAGCTCATTGCCAGGAGCCAGTCCGACATCTCGGTCTACGACTCGCTGATCGAAAGCTATCGGAAGGCCGGCCTTTTGCCGGCCTAGCAAGCCGCCAAGCCGGACGAACTCCGATCGGCTGCAGACACTGGCCAGGCTGCATTACGTGGAAGGCGGAACGGAGGCAAAGGGCGATCCGATCCTTCTCATTCCGGGATGGCCACAGAGTTGGTACGCCTGACAATTTCCGGCGCTGGTCACTTCGTGCTCGAGAGAGTCTGTCGGAGGTAGCGCAGGCCGTACTGAAATTCGTGCGAGCGGAGCCACCGGCCGGCCGATAGCGCGTCGGCCACGTCGCGGACCTCCTGTCGTTGGCGTTGAGGCGCCGCGACAGGCGCGCCAGGCGCCGACCGCCGGGCGGTCACTGCCGGACCCGCTGGTACCTTGCCATCAGCGGTGTAGCGGTCGAACCATGCAGCACGATGGACACCACGACCGTGCACAGGGTGATCTGAAGCAGCAGGTCGGCATGGGCCATATCGGGTGCATGTGCCAGCGAATAGGCCAGGTAGTACAGGGAGCCGATGCCGCGAATGCCGAACCATGCGGTGAGCCGGCGTTGCGCCGGCCGCAAGCGCATGCCGATCGTGGACAAATAGAGGGAGAGCGGGCGGATCAGCAGGATGAGCAGCAGGGCGGTACCCAGGGCCGGAACGCTGAACGTTGCCCGCGTCAGCATGGTGCCGATCAGCAGGGTGACGCACAGTTCGGCCAGCCGCTCCACATCGAAGGAGAACTCGGAAACGGTCTGCGTCAGATACGCGGCAGCCTTGTTCTCGTGCGTGGCGATCTGTTCGAGTCCCTTTGCCGGAAGGGCGCCGAGGACTTCTTCCGGCGACCTGTTCGGGTTCTCCTCGCGTTCGACCTGGCCCGGCTAGCGATTTGCCGCGGAGACAAAGCCCGCCAGATCGCGGGTGAATCGCTGCGGCTCTTCGAGAAAGGGCGCATGGCCTGAATTATCGTACAGGCTCACTCGAACGCGCGGGTTGAGCGCCCGGGCACGTGCAATGGCCGGTTGGGGCATGACCAAGGCGTCCCTGGCCCCATACAACAGCAGGATCGGCACCTGCGCCTTGGGCAGTCCTTCCGCGACGGCCACCGTCATCGACGGCGTCGCGCGTGTCATCGTCCACGAAGCCATTGCCGCATTGGCCAGCAATCGCTCCATCGTTGGCGCATCCTGCTGCGTGGGAAAGCACAGCCGCAGGCCGGCGCGATGATCACGAAAGGCGGGCAGCATGACAGTGCTCAAACAGGAAGGCATGCACATGCTCAAGGGAAAATATCGCCATATAACCGCAGACTTACGTAGAGACCTATTTGTGCGTGCTGCCTTTTCTGTTTAGTCGCAGCCCGGTGGTCGAGTTGATATTGCGTTGTGCGGGCGTAATCGCATGCATTTTGTGCGGCAGCACATAACAATGCGTAATGCCATGCACAATGGGGAAGTCCGTGCGGACGTTTCCAAAAAAAACATAACGACGCCAATCTAATGACCTTGGCCGGGGACGATAATGAAGCCCAGCCCGCGTGTGTGATTTCGTAACGCTATGTGGCGTGCTGCAGGCACAGTGGATGGGCGGCGTGCTTGGCGTCCTGTCACGAACTTGGCGGGCGACGCCGAGTAGGGCTGATGTCAGCATTGGCGAAACATATATAAATATATTAGTCCGCCATATTGTCACCCAGCCTGATCCAGTTATAGATCAAGTGACAAGCCAATAAAAGTCGCTTGAAAAATATTCGGGTTGGATTAATTTCCAATTGCGGTCGCTATGTGCCGACCACAAAAAAGGGGGCGACCATCGTTGGTCACCCCACGGTTTTTTTGGAGAACAGTGAACTCGTTATCTGAAACTGACTGAAGCACTCTGTTAGCGCAGAGCCGCTTCGTATCCTCGCTGCACGGTTTGATTTTGGTGGTTATTTTGCCAAAGTCAAGGACCGTTTGCGCAGCGAAAACCGGATGAACATTTATGGGGGCAAGCCATGGGGAGCCGCCATCACGCGCAACGTTCCGAAGAGAAGGCAAACAGGTTTCGGCGCCACTTTGCTGCCAACCTTTGGGTCTTCCATTCCAACAAGAACCGGCGCTATCTCTACATCGAAGGTGACGTCGCCTTCATGCATTGCGTGTTGCTGGAGGGAATGCCTGAATTCGTGTCCTATCGGCCGCCGCTCAACCCAGGACTGGACGCCGACCACAGTGCTCTGGAGCTACTTCCGCATTCTGTTGCCCGGGATCAGCGAGGCCATCAAACATGGTTTGGCTACCTTAGAACGGGGTCGCGGCGCGAGGATGAGGTCAAGGCGCGTAGTGAAGCCCTCGTTGCGACGGCTGCGAAGCAGCAGGCGCGGTGCGAATTTGTCTCCGAGCGATACCTGGAACGACATCGGTATCTCTTCGACAACTGGCTAGTGCTGAGTCGGGCGATGACTGCAGCGGCCAGCTATCCGCGGGAGGCGGAAGCCGATGCACTAGTCGCAATCCTCGCGAGCGAGGGCATTTTCCAGCTTGGCGAAGCGTTGCGATGGCCACAGTGTGATCCGGCGATGATGCTCGCAGTCATTGCCCAGGAACTTCAATTGGGTCGATTGGGGGCCGACCTGACGAGCGCGTTGATTGGTCCGGCAACGATGATCCGTCGGGTGCCATGATGGCGGTCAGCGGCGCACGGAAGCGGGTCGTTCCTGCGTTTGGCGATCCCGCCAATTGGCCACAGCCGTCTATCGAGTCATTCTCGGAGTCGGCGCGGGCTACATACCGGCGCCGCGAGAGGGCTGTGCGGCTGTACGTTGCCCATGTGCCCTTTGACGTCATTACGCGAGAGACAGGCCTCTCGCGTCGAGAAGTCTACCGTCTGCTGGATCGCTTTACCGCCCCCCATCCCGTTCATGGCATCTTCGGATTGTTGGCGCTGGTACCTGGTCAGAGGATTCGCGGCTACCGACGTCAGAAGCCGGTACGCGAGAACGCGGGGAACTCCAGTGGTTACGCCGGTGCGCTTGGTGCGCTCATAGACCGAGTTCCGCAGGCATTGGAGTTGATCTACGAGGAGCTACTTGGGACACGCGCGTCGACGGAGCCAATGTGCGACCGCGCTCCAACGTTTCGAGTTCTGCATCGTCACTGGTTGGCGGCCCTGCGCGATGTCGGCCTTTCGGATGTGGACTGGCCATTCTGTACAGGCGATCGCGGCTACACGACGTTGGTTCGGTTCTGTAAGACGCTGATGCAACGTTACCCCGATCGGGCGGTCCGCCGTCGATTCGGGAAGGCGGCTGCCCAGCGCATGGCGTCGGTCGGACACGGTGTTCCTGCGCTGATCCACCCGCAGAGGCCGGGATCTTTTGCCATTCTCGACTTCAGTCGCGTGGATGCGGCGTCCTGTCTTAGCCTCGAAACGCCGGAAGGAAGGGTCTTGCACCAAGTATTGCCGCGTTGGTACATCGCCATGCTGGTCGATGAACTAACGACGGCCACGTGGAGCGCCTTTGCCACGCTCGAAATTGAACCCAGCGCTGACAGCGTCCTGGAAACACTCGATCGCGCCATTCGTCCGCACGCCTACGCGGACGCCTCTCGAACCGAACAAGGCCAGGCGTTGGCCATTCATATACAGGAGCTGGTTCCGGAACTGGGCTTCTCAGGCGTTACGGTGCTCAAACTGGACAACGCCAAATGCAACCGCGCCCATGAAGTGGTGAGCAACATCATCGATACGCTCGGGTGCGCCATCAATTTTGGTCCGCCTTACCAGTGGCAGAGGCGCTCGGCCGTTGAAAAGACCATTGGGCAAGTGTCTGCAGACGGTATCAAGCGCCTGGCGTCGAGCTATGGTACCGGGCCAGGGGATCCTCGGCGGCCCGATGCGGCCCGGGAAGCAATTCGGCACAAGATCGACTACCGCGATGTCGAGCGGCTACTTTTTGAAAGTTGCAGGACCCACAATCAGAACCCTACCGAGCGCCTGAACTTCTGTTCGCCCGTGCAGCGCTTCAAACTCGCCCTAGCGCACCCCGCATCCGGCGTCTTCTTCAACCCGCTGCCGGCCGCAACACTGCGCGATCCCGTTCTATTGGATCATGTTGAAGATTGCGTCGTACGCGGCAGCCTGGAAAAGGGCGTGCGGCCGCACGTTCGACCGATGCGCTGCCGCTATACGAGTCCAACTCTGGCGCAGAGCTGGGAGCTCATCGGGAAGGTGCTCCGGCTTCGGATCAAACGCTACGATGCCAGGCAGGTTACTGCGATTCGCCCGGATACGGGCGAAGTCCTTGGCCCACTACGCCCGGAGCCGCGCTGGTGCGAGCGCCCGTTGTCCTGGCGGATGCGCAAGCTGATTCTTCGGGCTGGCCTGCAGGCCAGTGCACAGGAGCGCCTCGACCCCATGCCGGCCTGGAATGCCGCTGTGCAATCGCGCGTCCTCGGTGCCAGAAGAAGCCGCGCCAAGCAACGGAAGGCCTCGAAAGACGCGCTATTGCTGGCGCAGCACGCGCGGCTTGAGCTGACCGCACATGGCGGCCAGCCCAGGCCGCAGGCCAGCGCCCATGGCGTGCAGCCAACAAACGAAGTCGTTGATGAGGCGAGTTCCCCGCACCCAGCTGACCCGTTCGGGCTGGATGTTGTTCCTCATTGCCGCTTGAAATGAAGGAAGCGCCATGAACCACGATCCGGTGGTTATCGAACAAGCGGAGATTACGGGCTGGCAGACCATTTCGAAGGGCTGCCTCATCGGAGATACGCCGCTGCGCAAGGAGCTATTGCTTGGCCATCCGGCGCTCAGTGGTGCGCAGCCGATCCGCACGCCGATGGCCGAGAAAATGTACAAAGAGCTCAGAGATTCCATCCTAGTAGGCGAGCCGGGGACCTATTTCGTTGGCGAACGGGGAGATGGCCGATCGGCCGCATTGCGGATCTGCGCCCAGGTGCTCGAACACGAGTATCCCCAGATCGCGTCATATCACCATGCCTCGACCGCAATGAGCAATTCCAATGAAAAAGTGGCGATGCAGGCCATGTTGGCGAGCGTCGGGCATGGGGTGTTGTCTGGTGGTCCGGTCGTACTGCGGGAGCGCTTGATTGCCAAAGTCGTCGATGACTTGCGGCGTCGAGGGACTGGCCACATCGCGCTCTGGCTGGTTGACAACGCGCATAACATGCAGCAGGCCGAGCTGCAGATGCTGGCAGACGTGCAGGAGCGGCTTTGGGATAGCGGCGTGCAGCTTGTGACTGCAATGATGACCAATGACGACGAAGGCTGGCAGAGGAGCGCCCATGGCGCGGCACGTTCGACTTTTCTATCCAGACGGTTCTTCGCCCACGCGCACAAATTGCGAGGTGTGGTCAAGCCAGACGATGTCAGCGAGATCCTCGATCAGTTTGACACACGAGATTTTCCACGAGGCACCGATGTGCGGTGGACCGAATTCTTCCTGCCGCGCGCCTATCAAAACGGCTTGCGCCTGGCGGGCGAGGGGCCAGCGCTGTACGGTGCATTGACACAGTGCTCCGCGCACCCCGACAAGCGCCCCGCAACGTTGGACGTCTTGTTTGGCGCTGTCCGAGGGGCGCTGCTAAACGGTACGCACTATGACCGTCCCGAATTCCGCTTTACGCCGGGGAGCTGGAAGCAGGCAGTTTCGATTGTGCAGATGCAGAACTTCTACGTCCCACCGCGACTACCGGGGTGCGGGCCATGAGCACTGTCGCCGGAGTGGATCTGATACCGCTTCCGTACGAATCCTCGGTGTCATTGCTGCTGCGTCTCGCGTACTGGAACCGGTTGCGACCATCGGATTTCGCCTGCCTAGGCATCACGGCAAAGCGATCGCATCAGACCCCATTGCATCTCGATGCGCAGGGAGGGCGGCGCCTGCGTGAGTTGACCCACTGGAGAGTTGACCCAAGGGAAGCGTGGCTATTTCATCTGCTACAGCACACGCATATGCTGTTGCCTGGGTTGCGGTTCTGCGCAAGTTGTCTGGCAAGCGGCTATCACACCTACTTCTTCCAACTCGCCTGCATTGCTCGGTGCCCGTTGCATCAAGAGGTCCTGTGGAACAACTGTGAATCGCCCCGGGTTTTGCGGAGGCTCTCACTCTTGAGAGAATGCGAGCCATGAGCAAGAACAACGCAAACAAGTTTTCCCCGGAAGTGCGCGAGCGCGCCGTGCGCCTGGTGCAGGAGTCGCGCGGCGAGTACCCGTCGCTGTGGGTGGCGGTCGAGTCCATCGCGCCCAAGATCGGCTGCTCGGCGCAGACGCTGCTGACCTGGGTCAAGCGCCACGAAGTCGACAGCGGACAGCGCGAAGGCGTCACCACCAGCGAGCGAGAACGCATCAAGGAGTTGGAGCGGGAGAACCGAGAGCTGCGCCGCGCCAACGACATCCTGCGCACTGCCAGCGCTTTTTTCGCGCAGGCGGAGCTCGACCGCAAGCTGAAGTCGTAAACACCTACATCGACCGGCACCGGGAGGTTTACGGGGTCGAGCCGATCTGCAAGGTGTTGCAGGTTGCCTCGTCGGCCTATCGGCGCCATGCCGCACGGCTGCGTGATCCGTCACGGCGCAGCGACCGTGCGCGTCGTGATGAACGGCTCATGCCGCAAGTCCAGCGAGTGTGGCAGGAGAACCATCGCGTCTACGGCGCCGACAAGGTCTGGCGGCAACTGAACCGCGAGGGCGTGACGGTTGCCCGCTGCACGGTCGAGCGATTGATGCGCGCCCAGGGACTGCAAGGTGTGCGGCGCGGCAAGCGGCTGCGAACGACCATCGCTGACGACGCCGCCAGTCGCCCGGTGGATCGCGTCAACCGGCAGTTCCGGGCCGACCGTCCCAATCAGCTCTGGGTCTCGGACTTCACCTACGTCTCGACATGGCAGGGTTGGCTGTACGTGGCCTTCGTCGTCGACGTCTACGCCAGGCGCATCGTCGGCTGGCGCGTGAGCAAATCCATGACGACGGACTTCGTGCTCGATGCGCTGGAGCAGGCCCTATACGCTCGCCAGCCTGGCAACGACGGTTCTCTGACCCACCACTCCGATAGGGGATCGCAGTACGTCAGCATCCGCTATAGCGAACGCCTGGCCGAAGCCGGCATCGAGCCGTCGGTCGGCAGCCGTGGCGACAGTTACGACAACGCCTTGGCCGAGACGATCAATGGCTTGTACAAGGCCGAGCTGATCCATCGCCGCGCGCCTTGGAAAACCAGGGAATCCGTCGAACTGGCAACACTGGAATGGGTCGCTTGGTTCAACCATAAGCGCCTGCACTCATCCATCGGCTATATCCCGCCCGCCGAGGCTGAGGCAAACTACTACAACCAACTCGGCAAAACCGCCGACGAGGCCGTTTTACTTTAACCAAACAGCCTCCGCGAAAACCGGGGCGATTCACTAGCCTGCCGGAAAGTCTGCGCGATCAAGGTTGTCCTATGTATGCCGTATCCAGGCACCGTCGCGGGGCAGCAACACAACGCCGACGGAGACTCTAGTCGGTGGCTGTTGACAATGGTCTCCCACCGTAGATCCCGCGGCCATGCCGACCTGCGGTCTAAGTACGATGGGCTCTTCCGTCGTGATGTACAAAACGAAGCGATTGCGCATCCCCGGGATCAGGAGCGTTGGTGAAGTACAGTGATTAGGGCGATTAGAGCAATGGCGGCGCGGTAAATGATGTGATGCCACAAGGTATGAGGCTTGTGCGCAGTATTGGCTGCCGTCGAGGGAGATCATGTTGAAGACGCATATCACACACGCATTCAGGGACGGCAACGATCAAGCCCTTCATGTTCCCCACGAGTTGGCGTATGACCGTATTGACGTGGAACTGCAGATTGAGCGAATAAGGGATGAACTCCGCATCCAGCCCGTTCGAAATTCTCTGGTGGGAGTTCTTCAGAAATTTGCGGAGTTTGAGCCTGACCGGCGGGGAGGTGCGCAGTCACGAGCAGGCGGAGGGTCGATCTTGATGGCCGCAGAGTCATCGTTCCCGCCGATGGCCGACCGAAATTGACCCGGGCTGTTACATGCGGTTCGCTATCGCACGACGCGGCCGCAACTGGGCGATTGGGAAAGCTGCGGGGCAATAGCTTTCGTATGTACGCGGTCTCCCGGCAGCGGCATCGGCCAGGAACATATCACCGGAGATGCTCTAGTCAGAAGGCGCGGGCGTACGACAGAGAACCGGCCAGACCTACGGCGTGGGACGGTAGAGGGGGCCAAGTCACTGGCCCGGATCCACCAGCGCCGGCCAACCGGCGAGCCGGCGACTTTGGCAGCTGACAGCCAGCCGACCCAAGTTGTGCCAGAGCAAACTTATGGGAGCGTTGTGGTACTGCGACGTTTCCTCGATCGCGAGGACAAGAAGCGATAGAGGCGCTTCGTCCAGCAGGTAACCGAGATGTGCGCACCATTGATCCACTGTTTCGCCCCTTAGCAGCATGGCGCGCAGTACGTCAGTGGGAAGCCACCCGCGATAGCTCACGCTGCACGTTCGTGCGGCCATATCCGCCCAAGGTCTTGGTGCCAGTGGCTGCAGCGTGCTGATGTCCAAGCCCAAGACGCGCAAGATGGACAGCGGATCATTAGCGGCGCAGGCGTTGGCAAGATACGCGGCCTGTGCAACGGATAGTTGCAAGGCTGACAAGCGTGCCTCGACTGCCTGCTCTTGGACGCGGCCGAGCTCAAACCGGGAATCCGCCCGGGGCGGTTGTGGTCGATCAGTAGCTGAGCGTTCTCGAGTCATGGTGATAAAGACTGGCGTGCTGGGCTGCGGGGTTTCATTCTTCATCCCTCGCTCTTGTCGACGGACTGCACGTCGAGGTTGGCCATGAAGTTCGAATGAGTCGAGATATAGCCCGTAAAACTGGACGAATTGACGCTTTGCGCTGGCCACCAGCTCAGCGTTATCGGACTCTCCGGTAAGCCACGAAAAAACATATCAAAAGGGACCAGCGGCCACCATCCATTGCCGCGCAAGATCGAAGACGAGCATGGAGCTGTAGAAGCCATTGACATGCACGAGGCTTGGTTACAACAGTCATGGTTAGCATACCGTGACAACATTGATCGATAATCGGCGGGCGCAATTGCTACGCCATGAGGGCGTATTCCATACGCACAATGGCGATCCCTCCTTGCCGGGTGTCTGGCCAGAATTTCACAATGGCGTTCACAGATACGCAATGACAATTGCTTGATCTAGCCCACCATGGCGCCTTCCTGATGCCGCTACGCTGGACCTGGTAGCCGGTTCTGCCAGATGGCTGGCAGACAGATACGGGAGATTTCCATGCGTGTGCCTCCACTTCTTGCGTGCCTGATTTGCGCAGGTATTCTTGCATCTGCGTCGACGATGGCCTCGCCGCCGGAATCGATCGCGCTTAGAGGTGCTCCAGCAATCCGCCATGTGAACGGCATCGACTATGTGTCAGGCGGAATTGGGGTGGAAGAAATGTCCGCCATGCGAGCCATCGCGGGACGCTTCAATGTCCACATGCAGTTCGTCAACGAGGTAGACGGTTCAAGCTTGGCGGACGTGACGGTGACCTTGTTCAACGCACGGCGAGACATCGTGCTGCTTGTATTGAGCGAGGGTCCGCTTCTGTACCTCCAGTTGCCACCCGGAGATTACCGCGCTTTAGTACGATCTGGCGGCGCCATCGAATGCAGGAGCGTGCGGGTACGCGCCGATGGCCGTGGTCCTTCGTTGCTGCTTCGTCTTCCTGGCGAGAGTGCCAGCGAGATCATGTCACGCATTGCGGAGCGTCTTAGTGTTCATCCAGTGCAACACAATGACCGGCATGGCTGCCGCCGGCTGGCAAAGAAGCAGGACTGACACTGTGATACGGATCGGTCGATCCGCGACCAGGGTACCAAAATCGGCGGGCAGGAGCGCAACGCCCGCGTTGCAGGCAAGTACTGCCATGAGCAGAAGCTAGAACAAGGTACGGGCGTACGAATACCGACCATCGTCGCTAATTCCGCTGCAGTCGTGCATCCCGACGCACGAGCCATTCTTGACGCGAATCAAAACGCATGAGACTGCGCGGCACTAAGCTGGAATGGCCGATGCGGACGCGGCAATTTTTCGCGGCTGCCATTCCGGCGTCCCCCACCGTTTGCCGGTTCAGAAGCGAGCCTAGATCATGCGAAAGATCGATTTTGCCGACGACGCACCGCAGTACTGGTCGGATTAGCCCGGACTGCAGTGTGCCGCCAGCGTGGACGGGGCGCTCTGCACCTATGCCGTCACGGCGCAAGCACTGGAGGAACACTTTGCCACAAGCTCTTACCGCAAGGAGGACCTGGTGTCGGCATTCGCCGATCACCGCGATGAAATCGAGCGGGGTTGCGCGAACCTTCTTCGAGATGACTGGAGCGCGCTTCACCGCGGCCATTTTCGCTTCGCAGCGTAGGCTTGCAGCTGCCGCTGCATGGGCGCTTTCGGCCACGGCCGCATCCGTGAATCGCTGCTTGGTGGTGTGACGCACACCATTCTGACTTTCGATGACCGTTCCGGTACTGATGTTGCACTGACGGGCGGTCGCGATTCCATCGCTTGACTCGGTCGACGCGGTGTTGCGACGGCACCGTTCGTCACGATGCCCGATTGCGATATGAGTACGCGCATGCCTTTCCGGAAAACGAGAGTTCTGCTCGGTTCATTGCTGATCGCCGTCGCGTCGTTCGCTTGCGCCGCAGCTGTCCAGGTGCCGGTCGATACGCCGCCAGCCGTCCCGGCCGGCGTCCTGTATTTGAGCGGTGGGAACAGTGAAGACAGCATGAAAGCCATGCTGAAAATGGCCCACAGTTATAACGTACGCCTGACCATGGTCGATGCTGCGCGTGGAGATCCGCTGGATCATACCTCTGTCCTGGTGGCCGGTGCCGACGGTCATCCGTTGCTGATGGTGGTTGCGACGGGGCCCATGTTCTATCTGAGGCTACCTGCCGGAGCCTATTGGCTGGCAATCGGTTACGACGGATGGGTCAAGGCGCGCGATATCGTCGTGGACACCGAGGCGCTCGACCTGACGTTTCGCCTTCCCGTCGACCCTTCATCGGGCAAAGCGCCGTTCTCCGAAACATCACCGCTTGATCGAAGTGACCGTCATGTGTTCGTGCGCACTCCCATTCCTTGAAGCGAATCAATTTGCTCCTGCAAACACGATGTACGGTGAAGGCATACCGGAGGCCATCGGGACCGAGCGCTGAAGCGGCCCTCTGCTTGTGGCGCCAACCGAGGTCATGCTTGATGCAGTGGAGAACGACGAGGCACAGTATTGTCTTGCCGACCGACGGATCGGCCTATAGCGATGCGGCGGCGTGGTGCGCCGCGAACCCGAAGCTGTTCAAGCGGGACGAGCTCTGTGTGCACGTCGTCCATTGCGTTCCGGACCTGTCGGGGGAGGTCAAGTCCTTTATCAGCAAGGCGGAAATCGATCGTTGGCATACCACTGAAAGCGCCAACGCTATGCAGTCCGTTGTCGACATCCTTCGGGAGGCAGGTGTCCGAACGGTGACGCAAGGGCTCGTTGGTTTTGCCCCCGAGCGGATCATCGCCTATGCGAAATCGGTTGGGCCGAGGCAATCGTCATGGGGTCGCATGGGCGGGGCGCGTTCCTTGATGCCATTGTCGGCTCGGTCGCGGGCCGCGTCCTCGCACACGCGCCATGTGCCGTGGTCCTTGTCAAGCCTGTCTCATGAGCAGAGTCCATGTTCCGGCTGCCGAAGCATCGCCAAGAACTTTGACATGGGACAGGTTCTGGTTCGATCCCGAGCCGCTATCGTAGCTTGCGCTGCGTCAATGTCCCGCTCCTTGTCCGCGTCTACTCTGGAAGGACGCCACCATCGCAAGGAGCAAGAGATGAAAGCGCTGATTTACCAGGGGCCGGGTCGGCTGAGCCTGGAAGACAGGCCCCGTCCCAAGGTGCAGTCCCCGACCGATGCGGTCGTACGCGTGACGGCGACCACAATCTGCGGTACGGATCTGCATATCCTCAAGGGAGACGTGCCAACGTGCGAGCCGGGCCGAATCCTTGGCCATGAAGGCGTTGGAGTGATCGAGGAGGTCGGCACTGCCATCGCTACGCTCAAGCCCGGCGATCATGTCTTGATCTCTTGCATTACCTCGTGCGGAAGGTGTTCATATTGCCGCCGTGGCATGTACTCGCATTGCCAGAGCGGCGGATGGATCCTCGGACATCGCATCGACGGTACCCAGGCAGAGTTCGTTCGTATACCGCATGCCGAAACAAGCCTGCATCGGATTCCTGACGGTATGGACGAGGAAGCGCTGGTCATGCTGTCCGACATTCTGCCGACGGGCTTCGAATGCGGCGTGCTCAACGGCAAGGTGGAACCAGGCAGCACCGTCGCGATCGTCGGCGCGGGGCCGATTGGGCTGGCGGCGCTGTTAACGGCGCAGTTCTACTCGCCGTCCCAATGCATCGTCATCGATCCGGATGCCAATCGGCTGGAGGTGGCCCGCGCGTTCGGCGCCACGGCATGTATCCGGAACAGCGAGGCCGACCCGGTCGAGGAAGTCATGCGACTGACCGATGGCCTGGGCGCCGACTGCGTTGTCGAAGCCGTCGGTATTCCGGCGACGTTTGAACTGTGCGAGGAACTGGTGGCGCCGGGCGGGACGATCGCCAACGTCGGCGTCCATGGGGTCAAGGCCGATCTGCACCTGGAGCGCCTTTGGGACCGCAACGTCACGATCACAACGCGCCTGGTGGACACGGTGAGCACACCGATGCTGCTCAAGGCGGTAGGAGCAGGCAAGCTCGATCCAGCCCGATTGATCACCCATCGGTTTCGTCTTGACCAGATGCTCACTGCCTACGATACCTTCGGCCAGGCAGCCAGTACCAAGGCGCTCAAGATGATTATCCGGCCCTGATCGATACCGGAAGGGGCGACATATGACCTCGCCGCTTGCCCAGCGGGAGCCTCTACCCACCGCTGTGGACGTCGGTCTGACAGAGCAGCAGGCACGCGACGCCCTTGAGCGATACGGGCCGAACGCACTGCCGCAACCGGCGCTGCCGACGGTGGCGGCAGTCTTTGTCAGGCAGTTCCGCAGCCCGCTGATCTATGTGTTGCTGATCGCCGCGCTGGTATCGTTGGCGTTGGGAGATCTGCGGGATGCGGCCTTTATCGGACTGGTGCTGTTGATCAACGGCGCCGTCGGCACGGCCCAGGAATACTCGGCGGACCGGGCTGCCCATGCCTTGCGCGATCTACAGCAGCCAAAGGCGATCGTCGTCCGTGATGGCAAGCAGCGGGAAATCGATGCGCTCGCCGTGGTGCCGGGCGACCTGGTGTTGCTGCAGCCGGGCAACCGGGCACCCGCTGACTTGCGGCTGCTCGAGGCGGATGACCTGCGGTGCGACGAATCACTGCTGACAGGCGAATCGCGTCCGGTGGCAAAGTCGGCCCACACCGCCCAGGCCGCCGGCGAGCGTCCGGCCAACATGGTGTTTGCCGCCAGCATGGTGACGCGGGGGCGAGGGCGGGGCGTCGTGACGGGCACCGGCGCATCGACCGAACTCGGCAAGATCGCCAGGCATGTGCTCGATGGTGAAGGCTACGTGGCTCCCCTGATCACCAGGCTCGATCGCTTCTCGCGCATCATCGGGGTGGTCGTCGCTGTGGCCCTGGCAGCCCTCATTGTGGTCGGATGGGCGAGAGGGATGCAGTGGCATGAGATGTTTATGATGTCCGTCGGTCTTGCCGTCAGCGCCATCCCGGAGGGGCTGCCCGTGGCCATTTCGGTGGCGCTAGCCGTGGCAATGCGGAAGATGGCGCGGGTCAATGTCATCGTGCGCCGGATGCCGGCCATCGAGGCGCTCGGATCGTGCACGCTGATCGCCACGGACAAGACCGGTACCCTGACATTGAATCAACTGACTGTGACCGACCTGACCCTGCCGTCAGGCGCGCACTACCGTTGCGATACGGGGGCCGACCCGCACGCCTGTTCGATTCGCGCCGTCCATTCTGTGCCAACGTCAGCCGACAGCACACAGGCCGATCTGACACGGCTGCTGCACGCAGCGGTCATGCCGAATGAAGGCGAATTGCTGCTCGATAGTGGCGCATGGCGCGGGACCGGCGACACCGTCGATGTTGCCTTGCTATTTCTGGCCGAGAAAGCGCGCGTTGCACGAGACGCCCTGCATGCGGCGTCGCCGTTGCTGCAGCGGATTCCCTACGAGCCTGACCTGCGCTATGCCGCGTCGTTTCACCATGGAGTGGACGGCGTCCATGTTTACGTCAAGGGCGCGCCCGAAACGCTGATCGAGATGGCGGACAGCATGGACGAGCGGGGCGACGCGGTGCCGATCGATCGCGCCTTGTTGATGCGGCAGAAGGACGAGATGGCGTCACGCGGCTTGCGGGTGCTGGCATTCGCCAGCGGCACCATAGAGCGGGACACGTCGGGTCAGTATGGCCATGGTCACCTGGTCGACCTGACCTTTCTCGGCATGGCCGGAATGCAGGATCCAGTGCGGGCGGAGGTGCCGGCGGCGATCGCAGATTGCTTCCGCGCCGGTATCGGTGTCGTGATGATTACCGGAGACGATCCTCGCACCGCAGCGGCGATTGCAAGCGAAGCCGGGCTGATGTTCACCGACGACCAGATCTGCACAGGAATCGAGGTGGGCGCGGCCGAAGCAGCCGGTGAATCGGCGCTCGACCGGCTGACCGAACGGGCTGTGGTTTACGCGCGCGTCGAACCTCAGCAGAAGCTCGCCATTGTCCTGTCGCTCGCGCGCCAGGGCAACGTGGTGGCGGTGACGGGCGACGGCATCAACGACGCGCCGGCGTTGCGGCAGGCCCATGTGGGCGTCGCCATGGGCCGCGGCGGCACCGACGTGGCACGAGAGAGTGCCGACGTCGTGCTGACCGATGACAACTTCGCCTCCATCGTCAACGGTATCCGCGAGGGCAGGGTAGCCTACGCCAACATCCGCAAGGTCATCTTCATGCTGTGCTCGACCGGCGCGGCGGAGCTTCTGCTGTTTGCGCTCGCCATCCCGTTGGGCATGCCGATGCCGTTGCTGGCGGTGCAATTGCTCTGGCTCAATCTTGTGACGAACGGCATTCAGGACGTGGCGTTGGCCGCGGAGCGCGCCGAAGGCGACGAGCTGCGCTATTCGCCGCGCTCGCCTGGCGAGCCGATCTTCGACCGCGTAATGATCCGGCGTGTCGCACATTCGGCGATCTGGATGGGGCTCGGGGGCTTTGTCGTCTTCTACATGGCGCTGCAGCGCGGCGAGAGCGTCGAATCGGCACGAAATCTGCTGTTGCTGCTGTTTGTGCTGTTCGAGAACGTGCAGGTGTTGCTCAGCCGATCGGAGCATCATTCGATCTTCCGGCAATCGCTGCGAGGCAATCCACTGCTGGTGGCCAGCGTGCTGCTGACGCAGGGTGTGCACATTGCCGCGATGTGGATGCCCGGTGTCAGCGATACGCTGCATATCGCACCGGTGTCGCCGGCGAGCTGGGCGCTCCTGCTGGCCATTGCGGCTACGCTGCTGGTCGTGATGGAGCTGGAAAAGTGGTGGGACAAGCGGCCCGACGGCGCGCCGCGCGCCCAGGTTGGCTACGCGGGCGAGCGTCGCCAGCGGGGAGGCACACCATGAACGTTTCACATGACTTCGCCAGCGTCATGGTGCATCTGGACGCGGGGAGCCGTTCGCTGTACAGGCTCGAGCTTGGTGCCGGTCTCGCAGTGCAGCTCGATGTGCCGCTGACATGTCTGTATTCGACGTTCCAACCGGATCCGGCATGGCTGCGCAGGACGGACGACGGCGATCGCTACCTCGGCGAGATTGAGCAATGGCACCAGCGGACTCGCGAGCAGATGCGACGGCAATGGGCTGCGTTGATGCCGGAACTGCCGCGCGGCACGCGGTGGCTGGCGAGCGACGCTGATCCGCTGGACTTTTGTGTTCGAACGTCACGGCAGGCAGGCCTGCTTCTTCTTGGCCTGCGTGACGATGTCGATCAGCATGCCTTTGTCGCGCCAGGCTTTGTCGAAACGATGGTGATGGCCAGCGGCCGACCCGTGCTGCTGATTCCACCACAAGGGCGATGCTCGCTGCATGCGCCTCACGCGGTCATTGCATGGGACGGAAGCCGGGAGGCGAGCAGGGCCCTGCATGACGCCATGCCGCTGCTCGCCGGCGGATCGGCGACGATTTTCCATGCCGCCAAGCCGGGCGACGCAACGCGCGGCGGCGGCGGCCTGCATCACGCCATCGCCGTTCTCGCCGAACACGGCGTATACCGCGATGTGCGGGTGGAGACGGTGCGAAGCGACAGCGACGTAACGCGACGCCTGCTGGAGGCGGTCGCCGATACAGGGGCCAGTCTGTTGGTTATGGGCGCATACGGGCATGGCACGGTACGCCAGTTCGTGCTCGGCGGCGTCACCAGGATGGTGCTGGCGCATGCCGTGGTGCCGGTACTAATGTCACATTGAATCACGCTCGGAGACCACCATGGAACTCCAAACAATCCTGGTCGAACTGGACGACGATGCCGCTTGCGCTGATCGGATCCGGGTTGCCGGGGATCTGGCGCGGCGTTTTTCGTCGCACGTGCTGGGCCTGACCGCGACCGGTTTTCGCCTGGAGCCGTTCCGCTCGGTCGGCGAAGAGGCTCGCCGCTATGCCGAGGCGGCGCAGCAGACTCTGCGCCAGCGCGCGCAGATGGCGTCGGAACAGTTCACCCGTGTGCTGGCGGAGGCGGCGCCGGGTGTCACCCACTCGCACCGCTTGGTCGAGGAAGAGGCCGGATGGGCGCTGGCGACTATGGGACGGGTGGCGGACATCGTCGTCGTGCGCCAGCCGCT
The DNA here is from genome assembly GCF_026210475.1 of Cupriavidus cauae. Taxonomy (NCBI): domain Bacteria; kingdom Pseudomonadati; phylum Pseudomonadota; class Betaproteobacteria; order Burkholderiales; family Burkholderiaceae; genus Cupriavidus; species Cupriavidus cauae. Next base: position 2,604,083 of record NZ_CP080293.1, on the reverse strand, counting down.
GTGGCCGCCCTCGACGCCGCCATTGGCCTCCGAACCGGTCGAATATGCGCTGCTGAATGCCGGGCGGCCATTGCTCGTAGTGCCGGAAGGGGTGCGATCGTGCCCGGCCATCCACGTGATGATTGCCTGGGATGGCGGGCGCGAGGCTGCGCGGGCGGTCGCCGACGCCATGCCGTTCCTCAGGCGCGCCGACCGTGTGACGGCGGTCGCGATGACGACGCCGGAGCGGCAGGAAGAAGGCGCCCCGCTGGAGGACCTGCTAGTCTACCTGCGCCGCCACGGCGTGGACGCAAGCGGCATCAACGAGCCAGATACGCCGCAGCCGGGTCCCGCCTTGCTGGCGGTGGCGACGACGCTGAGCGCGGACCTGATCGTCGCCGGCGGCTATGGTCACTCGCGCATGCGCGAACTGATGATGGGCGGGGCGACTCGCAGTCTGATCCGGGCTTCCCGTGTGCTGGTGCTGCTGTCGCATTGAGCGGCGAGCGGCGAGCGGCGAGCGGCGCGAGGTCTGGCGCGCCGCCGCATCGTCAGTCCAGATCCAGTCGCAGGTGCCAACCGTTTGCCGCAGGAGCGGCACGCGCGACGGTGAAACCGCATGCGGTGGCCAGGGCCAGCATGGCGGCGTTGTCGGGCAACGTCGTGCCGACCAGGCAGGCAAGCTCGCGCGTCCGGGCATAGGCAATGGTCTTTTTCAGCAGCAAGGTGCCCAGCCCACGATGCTGCAGGTCCGAGCGCACGGCGATGGCGAATTCCGCGCTCCAACCATCCGGATCGGCCGCCAATCTGACTTCGCCAATGATCTGTCCTTCGTCGACAGCCGGCATGCCCGCGCTGTTGCCACGCCCGTGGGCAGCATCGGGCGGCAGTACCGCGACGAATGTCATGTCGCGCGCATAGTCCAATTGGGTCCACCGCAGGAAGTGAGTCGGATCGGCAGGGCGATGGACGGCGCAGAAAAATCGCCGGTGTGCATCGATCTCGCTCAGCGCATCGACAAAGGCGGCATAGCGCACGGCGTCGTCCGGTCGAATCGGGCGCAGCAACAACGTGTGACCGTTCCAGTCGACGGTCTGCACCAGCTCTGTGGGGTAGGGCAGGATGGACAGCCGATCGGTCGGTCGTCCGCTTGCACGGCGTATGCCGACGCGGGCGTCCAGCGCCAGAACGCCGCATTGGTCTGCGATCAGAGGATTGATATCGAGCTCGACCACCTCGGCCAACTCGCACGCCAGGCGAGCGATACGCATCAGTACGTGCAGGATCGCGCCGCGATCGGCCGCCGGCACCCCCGCGTAGGCGCCGAGCACGCGCGCTACTCTGGTGCTGTCGACCATCTGGCTGGCCAACGCCTCGTTCAGAGGCGGCAGACCGATGGAGCGGTCGCCGAAGCGCTCCACCGCGGTGCCGCCCTGGCCGAACAGCACCACGGGGCCGAAAACGGGATCGGTGGCAATGCCGACGATCAACTCTCGTGCACCCGCGCGGCCGGCCATACGCTGGACCGTGAATCCGTCGAGGCGCGCGCCGGGATGGGTGGCACTGATGCGCTCGAGCATCCGTGTCGCAACGGCGCGCACTTCTTGGGACGACGCCAGATCCAGTGCCACGCCGCCGACCGACGATTTGTGAGTCAGGTCTGGGGAGCGTATCTTCAGCGCAACCGGGAAGCCGATGCGCGATGCCACCTCGGCGGCGTCGACGGGGTCGCGCGCGACCTCGGTTTCGACCACCGGTATGCCGTAGACCTTCAGCAGGCGCTTGGATCGCGCCTCGTCCAGCATCGTCGTCCCTTCGCGCAAGGCGGCCTCGATCACGGCCCGCGCGGCGTTGTTGTCGACGCATTCCGTGTCGTCCGCCTCGGCGGCGCTCGGCACATGCAGCAGCATGCGTTGATTGCGCTGGAACTCCACCAGCTGCAGAAAGCCGCGAATCGCCTGCTCGGGCATGGCGTAAGCCGGGATGCCGGCTCGCTGGCAGAGCAGCCGCGCGTCGCGCGCATCATCACCACCGAGCCAGCACGCGAGGAACGGGTGCGCTGCGCTGGCCGCGCCGTCGATGATGGTCTGCGCCACGGCGCGGGTGGGCACCAGTGCGGTCGGTGCATGGATCGTGAGCACGGCGTCGACGTCGCTGGCATGCGAGACGACGGCCAGTGCATTCGCATACCGGCCAGCGTCGGCGTCGCCAACGATGTCGACGGGGTTGCCGCGTGACCATCCCGCCGGCAGGCATCGGTCCAGCGCTGCAATGGTGTCGACACCGAGGGTCGCCAGGGTGCCACCGCTCAGCACCAGGGCGTCGGTCGCCAGCACGCCTGCGCCACCGCCGTTGGTGACGATACAGAGGCGCTCGCCCGCCAGCGGACTCCCCCGAGCCAGCGTCTCAACGGCGTCGAACAGCTGCTCGGTGGAGGTGACGCGCAGCAAGCCTGCGCGCCGGATGACGGCATCCCACACATCGTCTGCGCCGGCCAACGCGCCGGTATGCGAGGCGGCGGCACGCGCGCCGTCGGGGACGCGCCCTGCCTTGACGATCACCACCGGCTTGCTTCTGGCTGCGGCGCGGGCCGCGCTGAGGAACTTGCGGCCGTCCCGAACGGCCTCCACATAGAGAAGGATGGCGCGCGTGGAGGCATCCGTCGCCAAATAGTCCAGCACGTCGGCGACATCGATATCCGTACTGTCGCCGAGCGAGACAAAGTGCGAAAAGCCGATGTCGCGCGAGCGAGACCAGTCCAGCACCGCGGTGGCGAGCGCGCCGGACTGCGTGGCGAAGGCAAGCGGCCCGCTCTTGAGCGGGCCTGTGGCGAAGCTGGCGTGCAGGCCGACCCGCGGCACCATCAGGCCGACGCAGTTCGGCCCCAGCACGCGCAGCAGGTAAGGCCGGCTGGCGTCGAGGATGGCTTGCCGCCATGCGGCCCGCCGGCCGCCCTCAACGGGGGGGCCCGCCGTCACCACTACCACCGCGCGCGTACCGATCCGGCCCAATTCTTCGACCAGTTTCGGGACCGACTCTGCCGGCGTGCAAATGACGCCCAGTTCTGGCGCCTGTGGCAGCGCGGCGACGTTGCGGTAGCAGGGCCGTCCTGCCAGCGTGTCGTACTTGGGATTGACCGGAAACACGGGCCGGGCGAATCCACTGTCCATCAGGTTGGCGAGGATCGCGGCGCCGATGCTGCCGGGCCGGCGCGATGCCCCGATCACGGCGATCGACTCGGGCCGGAACAGATGCTCCAGATTGCGCGTGCTCATTGCCGCGGGCGCCGGGGAAGGTGCGTAGAGTCGGGCCGCATCGGCTCAGTCCTCCTTCTCGCTGCGGATCAAAAGTACAGGCTTGTTGGTCTGCCGAATCACGCCTTCGGCGACGCTCCCCATCACGAGTCGGCGCACACCGCGTCGGCCGTGCGTACCGAGAACGATCAGATCCGCGTTCCTCGCATCGGCTTCCGCGACGATGGTATCCGCGATCTTGCCGGGCGACACCGGCCGCTCGATCAGCTTCAGCTGGTGTTCGATGCCGGCCTGCGACAGACGCTGCCCGGCCTCGTTCAGCGCCTGTTGCCCGTTGGCGAGGATTGCCTTCATCAGCAAGTCGGGGTTGTAGTAGCCCGTATCGAAGTAGACGTCGACATTCTCGGCAATGAACAGCGCCTCGACTTCGGCTCCGCACGCCTTTGCCAGCGTGATGGCCTGGCTCAGGGCGAGGTCGGACGAACTGCTGCCGTCCACCGCCAGGACGATCTTCCTGTACATGATTGCACTCCTCCGTAGGTGGGCTGGCGCCCGGGATCGCGATGTCTGGAGCTTAGCCGTTCAATGGCGAACGCCGTTGACCTTGATCAACTTTGCGTCGATCACGGTCCGATCTTGAGCACCGCCGCGCCGGCAAGGCGGCCGGCGCGCAAGTCCGACAGCGCCCGGTTGGCATCGGCCAGCGCGTACGGCGTGACCTGGATGCGCAGGGGCACTTCGTTGGCAATGCGCATCATCGCGTGGCCGTCCGCGCGGGTCAGATTTGCCACAGAAACCAGGCGGCGCTCCTGCCAGAGCAGGCTGTACGGAAAACCCGGGATGTCGGACATATGGATCCCACCGCAGACGACCGTTCCCCCTTTGTGTACGGCGGCGAGCGCCAGCGGCACCAGCTCCCCGACCGGAGCGAAGATCAGAGCGGCATCAAGCGCCACCGGCGCGACCTCATTGCTGCCGCCAGTCCACAAGGCGCCGCTTGCCCGTGCCAGCGCCTGGGCGGCGGTGTCGCCCGGACGCGTGAAGGCATAGATCTCCGTGCCTCGCGCGAGGGCTATTTGGGCGACCAGATTCGCGGCTGCGCCGAAGCCATAGATGCCGATTCTTCGCGCAGGGCCAGCCATAATGAGGGTGCGTAGCCCGATCAGGCCCGCGCACAAAAGCGGGGCGGCCTGCAGATCGTCGTAAGCCTGCGGAATCGGAAAGCAATACGCCGCATCGGCCACGGCGTACTCGGCGTAGCCGCCGTCGCGGAGATAGCCCGTGAACTGCGGGGCATCGCACAGATTTTCCTGGTGATTGAGGCAGTAGGCGCACCGCATGCAGGTGCGCCCAAGCCAGGGAACGCCGATCCTGTCGCCGGGGCGCAGACCAGTCACATCGGGGCCACAGACGTCGACGCGGCCGACGATCTCATGGCCAGGAATCAAGGCGGGCTTCGGTAGCGGCAACTCGCCATCGACGATATGCAGATCGGTCCGGCAGACGCCGCAGGCGGATACCGCGATCCGGACCTCGCCAGGGCCGGGCTCGGGAATGGGCACTTCGCGCGATTCCAGCTCGGGCGAACGGCCATCGAAGACCATGGCATGCATGGTGGTTGGAGCCGGGGAGGTCATGGCTGATGGACGTAGGTGCCCGGCGCATCGGCGAGCGCACCTGGGGAGGGGTCACGGGGGGCTTGGCGACCGGTCGATTTCGCTTCGAGCCACTGCTGCCAGCATGGCCACCAGGAGCCATCGGCACGCTGCGCGCGGTCGAAAAACGCCTGCGGGCTTCGATAGCGATCCGAGCGTGTGCGGGTCGTGCTGCGGTAGCGCCGTCCGGGGTGTTCGGGCTCCGCAACGATGCCCGCATTGTGGCCTCCCAAGGTAAGCACGAAGACCAGTTCGGTACGGGTCAGCAGGTGCAGCTTGTAGACCGATTGCGAGGGCGAGACGTGGTCGTACTCGGTCGCGACCGTGAACAGAGGGATATCGATGTCCGCCAGGGCGATCGGGTCCCCGTCGACACAGTACGCGCCGCGCGCCAGCTCGTTCGACAGATAAAGTCGATGCAGGCACTCGGAGTGAAGTCGGTATGGCAATCGCGTGGTATCGCGATTCCACGAAACAAGATCGTTGGCGCGCAACCGCTTGCCAAGCATGTACTCGTTGAGCACGCGAGAAGCCGCGCGATCGCGCGTGCCGAGCAGCTGGAATGCCGCGCCGAGCTGCCAGCCGTCGAGATATCCCTGGCTCCACATCAAGGCCTCGAGAACCGCCATCGCGCTGTGGTCGATGAACAGCCCCAACTCTCCGGGTTCGGAAAAATCAACCTGCGCGGCAAGAAGGGTGGCAGTGCGCAGCCGTTCGCCGTCGCCATCGCGCGCAAGTTGCGCGGCAGCGATGGCGAGCAGGGTCCCGCCAAGGCAATAGCCGACGCCGTGAACACCGGCGCCTGCGCATCGGGCGCGGGCGACGTCCAGTGCCTGCAGCAGGCCTTGCTTCAGATACTCGTTCATACCCGTATCGCGCGCCTCCGGGCCGGGATTGCGCCAGGACACGATGAACACCGTATGTCCCCGTGCCACAAGGTACCGGACCAGCTAGTCGTGCAGCTGTAGGTCAAGGATGTAGTACTTCATGATCCAGGACGGCACGATCAAGATGGGCGCGGTCCAGACCTGCGCGGTGCTCGCGGAGTACTGTTGCGCTCATGGCAAGGCATTACGGCGCCGGTCCGTTTCAATATCGACTGTAGGCGCGGGGGGCGATATCGCCTTGACCTGTGTCAATGGAAGAGCCGATCTGCCCGTGTTTCGTGCTAGGGAGCGCGCGCAATCCCTTGACGTGCATCAATACGAGTGGCGGTCCCTTCCGTACAGTGAAGGCATGTAACGTCAGGAGAATCGCCATGCCTTACAGCAACATCATGGTCCATCTGGACGCCGGCCGGCGTGCGATGCATCGACTGGAGCTGGCCGCAGGCCTTGCCAGGGATCACGGTGCCAGGCTGATCGGTCTGTATGCAGGCTTCATGCCGGATCCGGCGTGGTTCTATTTGATGGAGGGCGCCGGAATCGTGCTGGAAGCCGATCGCAGGCGCAGGCAGGAAATCAGAGAGGTGGTGCGGCGCCAGTTCGAGGCGTGCATGCACGCTTTTGGACTGGAGCGTGCGCAATGGCGGGTCGTGGAAGGGGGGCTGCCGTCTGCAGTAGTGCGCGAAACGCGCGAGGCCGACTTGATTGTCGCAGGTCAGTACGATTCGGAGGACCCGGGCAGCTATGTAGCACCGCAGTTCGTCGAGTCGCTCGTGCTGGAGTCTGGGCGCCCCGTGCTTGTCGTTCCTTACGCGGGGACGTTCGAGACGGTCGGGCGCAGAGCGGTGCTGGCATGGAACGGCAGCGGGCAATCGGCTCGTGCCCTGCACGACGCCGTGCCATTGCTGGCCGGGGGTGCCGTGACGGTGATCAGTGTCGAGGAAGAACTCAGACCACCGCACGCGGACGCCAGCCCGGTCGAACAGGCCCTGACAGCGCTGGGCGACCATGGCATTCAGGCGCGCGCCGAGTCTGCCCTTTGTGACGACGATATGGCGGTGGCGGAATTCCTGCTGTCGCGAACGGCGGACTGCGGAGCCGACATGATCGTGATGGGCGCATATGGGCGCGGCAGACTGCGCGAGATGGTGCTCGGTGGCGTCACGCGGACCATGCTGGCGGCGATGACCGTACCGGTGCTGATGTCCCACTGACCGGCAATGAGCATCTGCACGCAGATCGATTGCAACCCGCTTCTCAGAGGGGCGGGCACAGAGGATTCAGGACATGCGTTTGCAATTCTTGGGAGCGACGGATACGGTCACCGGGTCGCGATTCGTACTCGATACAGGACGGTCGCGCGTGATGGTCGATTGCGGATTGTTTCAAGGCTACAAGGCGCTGCGTCTGCGTAACTGGGACCGGTTGCCGGTGGAGCCGTCGAGCCTCGACGCCGTTGTACTGACGCACGCGCATCTGGACCACAGCGGCTACGTGCCGCTACTGGTCAAGAACGGCTTTCGGGGGCGCGTCTACTGCACCGCTGGGACGGCGCAATTGTGCGGCATCCTGTGGCCGGACAGTGCACATCTGGCCGAGGAGGACGCCGCTTATGCAAATCGCAAGCACTTCTCGCGGCACCAACCGGCGTTGCCGTTGTATCAGACAGCCGATGTCGCGCGGGCGCTTCGCCGGCTCGAATTGGTCTCCTTTCATCAACGGCGCCGCGTGACCGATGACATCGATGTCGAGTTATCACGCGCCGGCCATATCATCGGCTCGGCTGTCGTCACGCTCCATGTCAACGGTCGTCGAATCGTCTTCTCGGGGGACCTTGGCAGACAGCAGGATCTGGTGATGCGACCGCCTGAACCGATCGAACATGCCGATGTCCTCCTCGTCGAATCGACGTACGGGAACCGGGCACATCCCCCGGACGATCCTCGCGACACGTTCGGAGCGGCTGTCACGCGGACGGTCGAACGTGGCGGCACGGTTATCGTCCCCGCGTTCGCGGTCGGACGCACGCAGACGATTTTGTATTGCTTGAAGTGGCTGCGTGATCAGGGCCGATTGCCATCCGTGCCGGTGTACCTGAATAGCCCGTTGGCCATCAATGCGACCAAGATATTCGCATTGCATCCCGAGGATCTTCGGCTAAACAGAGATCAGATCGCTTCTGCGTGCGAGCTGCCGATCCTCTTGAAGAGCACCGATGAGTCGATCGCGCTGAACAAGAGTCGGGCGCCGAAGATCATCATCGCGGGCAGCGGCATGGCGACCGGCGGGCGCGTGGTGCACCATATCGAGCACTTCGGAGGCGACGCGCGCAATTCGATCCTGTTGTGTGGCTTTCAAGCTGCCGGCACAAGAGGCGCTGCTTTGGCTGAAGGCGCACGCTCGCTGCGGATTCACGGCCGCGAGGTGGCGATTGAAGCCGAAGTCATCGAGATCGAGAACCTGTCCGCGCACGCCGACGCAGAAGAGTTGATGGGATGGCTGGGAACATTCGCCGCGCCACCGCGAAACACGTTTATCGTCCACGGCGAACCGCCGGCTGCCGATGCCTTGCGTCAGCAAATCGAGCGGCGGTTGCGGTGGCACGTGACGATGCCGGAGTATCGGGAATCGTATGACCTGGGATAGGACGCATCGCGCGGCGAAGGGCGGCCATCATTGAAGGAGAGCAGCCATGGAAGAAGTCCTGATTGTCTACTACTCCCGTACTGGCACCACTCGCCAGGCGGCCCAACAGCTTGCTGCGTTGACCGGGTGGCCGCTTGCCGAGGTGGTCGACGAGTCGAGCCGTGCCGGCTGGGTCGGCGACCTGAGGTGCGTGCTCGATGTCGTGCTGCGACGGCGTCCGGCCTACGGCTATCAGGGGCCGGGCTTTGCCGGCACCGAACATCTGGTCGTCATGGCTCCGGTTTGGCTTGGCCGGCTTGCTGCGCCGATGCGAGCCTTCCTGTGCGACCGTGGGACGCTGGCCAATGGCGTATCGGCTGTTATCGTGATGGCCTCGCGGGGCGGCCTGAGTGCCGGCGAGGAGATTGGGCGCATAGTCGGACGCGCTCCGCGTCCCATGTTGACCTTACGGCAGCGCGACGTGCAGAGCGGAGCGGCAGCCGGGGCGCTGGAAGGCTTCGTGGCCGACTGGAACACCGAGCAGCGAGGTCAGGGCGCTCCTAACCGGCCAGCATGGCTTTCGCCGCGCGAAGCATGATCGACCGAAGTAGCGACGTGCCGCCGTAGTGTCGCACAAAATTCTACAGGCAATCTACAGGCGATCAAGGCGGTCCTTGTCAGTCAGTGTCACCTGCTTTCCCTTGACGGAGATCAGGCGGTCTTGCTGCAAGCGCGAGAATGTCCGGCTCACCGTTTCGAGCGTCATGCCAAGATAGCTGCCGATCTCCGCCCGCGTCATGCGCAGCCGCAAGTCGGTACCGGAGTACCCATGGGATTGCATACGCGAAGCAAAGTTGAGCAGGAACGAGGCTAGCCGCTGCTCCGCGCTCATGTCCGCCAGCATTACCATCATGCCGGATTCCCGCACGATTTCCGCGCTGAAGAGCCGATGAACATATTGTTGCAGGGACCTGACTTCCCGACACAATGCCTCCAGGGCATGGAAAGGAATGACGCACACCGTGCTGTCTTCCAGCGCGACGGCGTCGGACGGATGATGGTTGGTACAGATTCCGTCCAGGCCAATGGTCTCTCCCGCATGATGAAACCCCGTGACGTGATCACGGCCGTTCCATTGCATCACGACTGTCTTGAAAGATCCGGACCGGACGGCATAAACGTTCTGGAAGGCGTCTCCGGCCCGAAAGAGGTATTCGCCCCGGCGGACGCTTCGCCAGGTCTGCACGACGGTGGTCAACCTCGGTAGCGAATGATCGTCGACGCATGAGGCGACACAAGCGTGATGCCTCTGCGGACAGTGCGTGCACTGGGCCATCGCGCGTTCGCCGGCCAGTGCGGTAGTCATCGACCCAGAAGAGCGGTCATCACGTATGGGCAATTCCGGATGCCGCGGGATGTCGGTCGTCGATTCCCTCATTGCTATCGCATTGAACACGTGAATCTCCTTGGGTGGATAGTCGCAATTCTCGATCTACTTGCTTCGGTGCCGCAGCGGACGCTATGCAATGGGCGGTGTCGCTATCAAAGGTGTTTGACGCACCTCGTCATCCGAGCGGCTGGTTTTTCCCAGCCGTTGCAGGCAATTCATCAACTCCGCGAACTGCAGCGTCATGTCCAAGCAGTAATCTGCGCCGGCCTCCAAGTACCGTTGCCGGCTCTGCCATGCACAGCCATGCGCCAGTAACAGTACGATGGCCGTCCGTGCTGCTTCACGGAGGCTTTGCAGCCGATGCAAGGCATCGCGGTGGCCCGCGCCGATGTCCAGGACAACGATGTCCGGCTGCACCGCTTCGACGGCCGCAATCGTCCGGGACGAATAGCGGCCGACGCCGATGCAAGCGACGTTGGGGATACGCCGGAACAATCTAAGCAGGCGTGCTGCGACCCATTGGCCTTCATGGACCAGGTAGATGGTCAGCGGACGTGGAAGCGGGGCCGTGTTCATGAGCTTAAGTATGGAAGGCCCCTTAAGCGGTAGAAAGCAGGGTTGGCTGAGATTGACGTCAGCACGACGTCCGGACTTGTCAGGAAATGCTGACAGGGGACTTCCGCCATTCCGGTGGACGAGGTCGCCTCTCTGGGCCTGCGTTTGTGCCCAGTTCGGCGCGATTGGACTAAGATTCACGAAGCGACGCCTTCAGGCGGTGTGGCCGGCAGAAGACGGCAGTGGCCAGCCGGTTGCCACGATCGGGAGCCCGGCTAGACGACAACAGATGGGGTAGATATGCGCGGCGAACAGTCTTCCGGTGCTTCCCCTCGACCCAGTCAGCATTCGATCGCACGCCATGCAGACCGCTCGGAATGGGTAGGGGGGCTGGCAGTCGCCCTGACCGTTGCGGCGGCGTTCTCGCTTGTGCTTGCCGCCAACGGATCGCGAATTATCATGCCGCTTGTTCCCGTCTTCGGTTTACTTGCAGGCGCGGTATTGGCGGTTTACTGGGTGCGACTTCGCCGCATGCGGGACGTGTCCACCGCGAATCTGGCTCGCATCCGGGAGAGCGAAGAGCGGCTCGCCGGCATCATTCGATCGTCGATGGAAGCCATTATTACCGTCGACAGTGATCAGCGTATTGTCCTGTTCAACCCGATGGCGGAATCGCTGTTTCGTTGCAACGCGAGCAATGCCATCGGCCGTCCCCTTGGCGATTTCATTCCGCCGCGGTACCGCGATGCACATGAGGAACACGTCCGTCGTTTCGGTATCACTGGCGTTTCCGAACGACAGATGGGGCGACAACGTGCCCTCTATGCGCTGCGCAGCGATGGCACCGAATTTCCCATCGAGGCTTCGATCTCGCAGACGGTCGACCGCGCCGGCAAGCTTTACACGGTGATGCTGCGCGATATCACCGAGCGTGTCAGAGCCGAACAGGCTTTGCGTCAGTCCCGGGAGGAATTGCAGCAGCTGTCCGACAGTGTGCTGACCGCACGTGAAGAGGAGAAGCGGCGCATTGCACGCGAGCTGCATGATGACCTCGGCCAGAGGTTGAGCGCATTGAAGATGGACCTGGCCATGCTGGGCGCCGATCTGGAGGAGGGCGGTGCCCCGCAGGCGGCATTGAGGCAGGTCGGCGCCATGCATCAAGTCATCGACGAGACGGTGGCTTCGGTACGGCGGATCGCCTCAGACTTGCGCCCAGCGCTGCTCGACGAGCTCGGTCCGGCCGCGGCGCTGAGTTGGCTGGGCAAGAACACGGCTCAGCGCTACGGCATTTCGGTCTCAGTGACCGCCAGTGAAGATATCGATCTTGCGGAGCAGGCGGCGGTCGCCGTCTTCCGCATTGTCCAGGAAGCGCTGAACAACGTGGTACGGCATTCGCGCGCATCGGATGTCGAGATCCGCTTTGAGCTCATCGACGGGCAATATGAGTTGGTGGTGCAGGACAACGGTATCGGCTGGGACGGCCGCACGGCGCCATCTGCCGAAGGAAGATCGATGGGGCTCCTAGGCGTGCGAGAGCGCGCGCGCCTGCTGGGTGGCGCTGCAACAATGGAATATCGGCCGGGCGGCGGCTTTCGATTGGCAGTTCGTTTCCCGCAACCGGACGTGATCCCGAGCGGGGGAAAAGAATGATCAAGGTCTTCATTGCGGACGACCATGCCGTCGTACGAGACGGCGTCCGGCACATTCTTGAACGCGCCGGTGGTTTCGAGGTCGTGGCGGAAGCCGAAGATGGGACGCAGGTGTGCAGCCAGCTGCGGCAACACCGCAGTGATGTGATTGTGCTCGATCTGTCCATGCCAGGGCGCAGTGGGCTGGAGCTGATCAAGCAGATTCGGACGGAGTTTCCTGGGCTGCGGATACTGGTGCTGACGATGCATGCCGAGGAAGAGTACGTGCGCAGGGCTTTCCGAGCCGGCGCGTCTGGCTATCTCACCAAGGAAAGCGCCGCCACGGAATTGGTCGCCGCAACCGGCAAGGTCGCATCCGGTGGCACCTACGTCAGCCAGGCGATCGGTGAAAAGCTTGCCACCGGGCTTCAGGGCGGGACGGAGCAATTGCCCCATCTCTCTCTATCGGATCGCGAGATGGAGGTGTTCCGAAGACTGGTTCTGGGAGAAACGGTCTCGGCGATCGCCGCCGGCCTGTGTGTCAGTGCGAAGACGATCAGCACGTACAAGATGCGCCTGATGGAGAAGCTCGGCTCGCCAAACGAGGCGGCGTTGGTTCGGTATGCAATTCGACATGGCTTGTTTGGCGACGATGCCACGCTGTGAAGCCTGTGCGGTAACGAGGGCCCGTTACTCGGCGGTTACCGAGACGACGGCGCTTGGCGTGGGATAGTAGTCTCAAGCCAGTCGGTGCAGAGTGAGACAGCTTGGGACAGTTCAGCCGGCTGGTCAAAGGTTCCCCCCAGGGTTCGCACCAGCGACGACCGGCTGCACTGACAGTCAGCCGACCCGTCGCCACGGTTTGGCGCGGTGGTGTCCGAGCTGTTGCCTCCGACAATAGCGAACGCAGGAATAGGGCAGGCATCCTGATTCGGGCTCCTGGCCAGGTCTCGCGGACCGCGCAGGGTCACCAAGGCGCAGAACGTAGCATGACCGGCCACCGCCATCGTCGCCTCTGACGCCAGCTCGCCTGCTGCTACACATACCAGAGGTATCGGACCGCACGGCGCCTCGGACTCAAGCCATTCCGCGACACGGGCGACGCGGTGCACGAGATCCGTATGTCTGTGGAAAGTGTCGGCCGAGTGCCGGTGACGACGAGGGGCAATGTCGATCAAGGCAGTTGCGTAGCCCCGTTTCCAGAGCTTGCGGCAGAAGTAGTTTGCCGATGCGATGCGCGATGAGGCTTTGCCTGCGTACAGCATCACGACGAGCGCTCTCGGCAGGGAAGGGCGATCAATGACGATTCGCAAACGCTCCCCTGCCGCCTGGAGCGTTTCCACTCGGCACATATCCTCATGGTCGTACACGCGACGGTTCGATGGTCCAGTGCTGCCACGGGTTCGAAGTCGCTGCGGTACAAGGGTTGTCTGCATGGATGTCTCCTTGGGGTCGTGTGGCTGCCACGGACACAGGCGGCCGGCTCCGGCAGCATTGGCGCTGCAAGGTCCGGTCAGACAATAGCGGCAGGAGAAGCCAGGGAGCTTGATGCAAATCAATAGCTGGACGGTGCCCGCTCATATGCTTGTCTCACGCGCAATTACAAGTGGCGGAGGGGCATGATCATGTACAAACGAATTCTGGTAGCGGTGGATGGCAGCGAATTGTCCCGATTGGCAGTAATGCAGGCCGCCCGTCTTGCGCAGAGCTGCGGCGCGATAGTCCAGGCCTTGTATGTTGTCGACAGTACCGATATCTACTACGGCATAGGCCCATACGATCCCGGCGGCGTCACCGAGGCGTTGCTGACTTACGGAGAAGAGGTTTTGAAGGACGCTGCGGCGTCGCTGGCGGGGGCCGGTGTAGAGCATTGTACGAAGCTGCGAAAAACCTCGGTGGCGCCCGGAAGGGTGGCGGCGACGATCGAGCTCGAGGCGCAAGAGTGGAATGCGGATCTGATCGTGATGGGCACGCATGGTCGAAGGGGGGCGCAGCGATTGTTGATGGGCAGCGTGGCGCAGGGGGTGGTCCATCGCTCGACGCGTCCGGTCCTGCTGGTTCGTCATCCGGCTCAGCGTGCTGACAAATCGGAGCCAGCCACGGTATCAACTTCGAACGACGCACGCTAGGGGCGTACGCCGGAATGGCGCCGATGGCCCAGAGGAATGGCAAGGCCCGACCGGGTCTTCTCGACTGGAATTCCTTCACCCCGTTGGCTTCGCTGGCAGGCGGCGTGATCATCGGCATCGCCGCCTCCATGTTCGTTCTGCTAAATGGCCGGATCGCCGGCATCAGCGGCGTGCTTGGCGGACTGCTCACGCCGGTGCGCGCCGATGTCGCCTGGCGCTTGGCGTTCATGTGCGGCATCTCGCGCCTCTCGGCGCGTTCGCTGGTGGCCACTCTCACCTTCATGGCGTCGGGATTCGTTACCGTCTTCGTCGCCCGCCATCTGCTTGATCCTTGAGAGGCAAAGATGCCTGCGCTCTTTGCACTTCTGGCTCGCGTGGTTTTCTGCATCGGCCTGATTATTTCGGGTATGGCGAATCCAGCCAAGGTTCTGGCATTCCTGAACCTGGCCGGCAACTGGGACCCATCGCTTGCTTTTGTCATGGCCGGCGCCATCCTGGTCGGCGTTGTCGCCTTCGCCGTGGCTCGCCGGCGCGGCGCCTCGCTGCTCGGACTGCCAATGCGAATACCGACGGCCACCGTCGTCGACCGACGTCTCGTGGGAGGCAGCCTGCTGTTTGGCATCGGCTGGGGCCTCGCAGGTTTCTGCCCGGGACCGGCCCTGGTCACCTTGGGCATGCGAGACTACAAGGCGGTGGTATTCGTGGTCGCCATGCTCGTCGGAATGGGGCTATTCGGGCTTTTGGAGCGGGGAAGGAGGCGTAGCTGAATGCGTGCTGGCGAAGGACAGCCAGGGTATCCAATATACGGTGGAACTGGATGGTTTCGGAGGAGCGACCGCTACACTGTGCAAGTCACTCGGCAACATCGTCGTAGGCTATTCGATTTGCGGCACGCGTCCGCGTCGACGACTTCGACTTACAACGGACCAGGCGGAAACGACTGCGCCCGGCTCACCCGAACCGCGCATACCTTGAGCTCGGGAATCTTGGCGACGGGATCCAGTGCCGCCTGCGTGAGATAGTTGACGTTGGCTTCGCCGGGAAAATGGAAATTGCCGAAGACCACACCCGGTGGCACCCGGTCTGTCACCTGTGCAATGGCCCACACCTCGCCGCGGCGCGAAGCCAGATGCAGCGCATCGTGGTCCGCTATATGGACTCGGGCGGCGTCCTCGGGACTAATCTCGACCAGCGGCAGAGAGCACAGCGCCAGCAGGCCCGGCACGCGGCGCGTCATCTCGCCCGCGTGCCAGTGTGGCAGGACGCGGCCGGTGGTAAGCAGCAACGGGTACTCGTTGTCCGGCAGTTCATGGGATGGCAGGTGGTCGGCAAGGTGGAACTTCCCCTTGCCGCGGCTGAAGTGTTCTACATGCAGGATCGGCGTCCCCGGATGGTTTGCGTTGAGCACGGGCCAGTGCAGCGATTCACCCCGTGACAGCCGCTCCGGCGTAATCCCGGCGTAGGACGGACACAGCCGACCAATCTCAATCAGGATGTCATCGGGACTGGCATAGTCCCAGCCAGCGTGCGGTCCGGTGGCGGACCGTCCCTGCAGTGCAAGCGTCCGCCGAGCCAACTCGCACACGATGTCCCAGTCGGGCCTCGCATGGCCCGGCGCATTTACGGCTTTCCGCACCGGCTGTACCCGTCGCTCGGTGTTGGTGAAAGTCCCGCATTTCTCAGCCCATGCGGCGCCGGGCAGCAGCACGTCGGCAAAGTCGGCTGTGTTCGACGCGAACAATTCCTGGAGCACCACGAACTCGGCAGACTGCAGATGAGCTTTGACCTGGTTAAGGTCGGGATCGGTCGCGGCCGGATTCTCACCAACGATGTACAGCACACGCAGAGCGCGCTGGCCGGCTGCACCGATCATTTCCGTCACGGTGAGCCCCGGCACCTCTGCGAACAGTGAGCGCTGGGCGGGTGTCGTTGCCCAAGCGCTGGCGAATAGCTCCCGCGCAGCGGCATCCGCGACACTGTGATATCCGGGGAATACGTTGGGCAGCGCCCCCATGTCGCACGCGCCTTGCACATTGTTCTGACCGCGTAGCGGATTGACTCCACCGCCGCGTACGCCCACGTTTCCCAACAGCATTTGCAGGTTCGCCAGCGCCAGCACGTTGAGGACGCCATTGGTATGTTGGGTGATGCCCATGGCCCAGATGACCGCCATGGGCTTGGCATGGGCCAGCAAGGATGCTGCGCGGAACAGCTCGGCTTCACTTACCCCGGTGATCTGCGCCACGCGCTCGGGTGTATAGGCGACCAAGCTGCTGCACCACGATTCGAAACCTTCCGTGCGTTGCGCAATGAACGCTCGGTCATGCCAGCCTTCGGTCAGCATGATCTGCATCAACCCGTTGAGAAGCGCCACGTTCGTGCCGGGACGATGGCGCAGGTGCAAGGCCGCGAACTCCGTCAGGTCAATGGCGCGGGGGTCGGCGACCACGAGCGGAATACCGCGCCGGCGTACGGCTTGACGCAGCATGGTACCGAACACCGGATGCTGCTCGGTCGGGTTCGAGCCGATCACGAAGACCGCGGCCGCATCTTCAGCAACATCCTTCATGGTATTGCTCATGGCGCCGGAACCGTACGCCATGGATAGGCCCGCGACCGTGGACGCGTGGCACAGGCGCGCGCAATGGTCGACGTTGTGGGTGCCCAGCACCTGGCGCGCGAGCTTCTGCAGAAGGTAGTTTTCTTCGTTGGTGCACTTGGCCGAGGCCAGGACGCCCAGGCCGTCCGCACCAGCTTCCGCGCGGACGATGGCGAAGCGCCGTGCGACGATGTCGAGCGCGGTGTCCCAGTCGACGGCAGTCCACTCCCCACGCGGCGCATTCGGAGCCCGAATGCCGCCGTCCAACAGATAACGTCTCACTTGCGGCTCCCGCAATCGCCCGCCATGGTGCACGAAGTCATGACCATAGCGGCCCTTCACACACAGGTGAATACCGTTGACCGGTGCCCGCACATTGGAACTCACGCGAACGATCTTCTCTTCCCGTACGTGGAGGTCCATGCCACAGCCCACGCCGCAATAGGGGCAGATCGTTGCGACCTTTCGATCGTGGCTTTGTTGTTGCAGCGCATTTCTGTCGGCCAGCGCTCCGGAGGGACAGACCGCCGCGCAAGCGCCGCATGACTCGCAGCGGGCTTCCAACATGGTGGTGTCGAGCCCAGCCACGATGTGGGCGGCTTCCCCCCGTCCGGCCACGCCCCAGACGAAACGCCCCTGTACCTCGGCACAGGCGCGCACGCAGCGAGTGCACAGGATGCACTTGTTGAGGTCCACGCGGATAAAGGGGTGGGGATCCGTATCGGCCGCGAATCTGGCCGGAGTTTGTGGTACCGCGGGCCGACGCACGCCGTATTGCCGCACCCACCGCATGAACTCCGAGTCTGTCTCGGGCTGTGCCTCGTCGTCATAGCGCATGAGCAGCATCTCCAGTACCGCCCGACGCGCCTGCACTATGGCCGGCGTGGAAGTCCGCACCACCATGTCCGCCTGGACGGGCAGCGTGCAGGCGGCCGCGAAGGGGGCGCCGCCCACAATCTCCACCACGCAAAGGCGGCAAGAGCCGACGGGCGAGAGATCAGGGTGATGGCAAAGCGTCGGAATCTCGATGCCGTGAGCGCGCGCAGCCTCGAGCACGGTTTGTCCGCGCGGCGCGGATACCGCCTTGCCATTGATCGTCAGGCTCAGCATCCCGGCTCCTTCGCCAGCGCGGTAGCGACGGCGTTTGCTCTCCGTGCGGCCGGTCGGAGGTAGATCGTGTAATAGACGAGTGCCACGAGCACGCTGCCGCCCACGAGGTTGCCGGCGATAACCAGGCTCAGGTTGCGTGCGACCTCATCCCAACCGAGAGGCGCTCCCAGCAGCATCGCCATGGGAAAGTAGTACATATTGGCGACGGAATGCTCAAAGCCGGCAGCCACGAAGGCGGTAATCGGGAAGATGATGGCCACAGCTTTGTCCACCACGCTGCGTCCCGCCAGCCCCATCCACACCGCCATGCACACCAGCACGTTGCACAGGATGCCGCGGAAGAAGGCCTCGATGGCGGGAATGCCTGCCTTGGTCATCGCAACGGCGACGACTGTGCTACCTACGGCGCCACCGTTCATCGCGGCGTAGCCGGAGAGCCAGACCAGCAAGGCGAGTCCGAGTGCCCCGAGGAAATTAGCTACGCACACGACGATCCAGTTGCGCAGCACGTCGCGCGTGCTAACGCAACCACTGGCCCAGGCCATGGCAAGCAGGTTATTGCCAGTGAATAGCTCGGCGCCCGCCACCGTCACTAAGATCAGGCCGAGCGAGAACGCGAGCCCGCCCAATAGACGGCTGACCGCGAAACCCAGCGAGGCATCGCTGCTGACCAGCGCGAACATCAGCGCTCCGAGCCCGACGAACGCGCCCGCAAGCATGCCGAGCATCGCAAGCGTCAGCAGTGGCATGCGGGACTTGGCAACGCAGAATGCATTGACCCGGTCGGCGACCTGTTGGGGCGTGTAAGCGTCCAGGCCGGAAACAGGTATCGGCGTCACGGCGGCACCTCCTGGTAGGCGACGATTCGGATGGCTCCCATCTGCCTGCTACTGTAGGAGGCCGGACCGACCATCACTTGATCTGGCGCAAGGGACAGTTCCGGGCCATGCCTACAATCGGGCAAACGTTCCGTTCCCGGCCCGTGCCATTGCCGTCAATGGTGATCCGGCCGGGGTAAGCCGACGCCACCGGAGGCCGATAGAGTCAGGCGTTCAATCGGGATTGGCGTTCCTTTCATAGGAAGGTCGATGCTTGGTGCTGCTGGTACGCGCCTCGGGGAGCAGCAGCCGGTGACCCGGGTCAAGGAGTGCCGGCCAGTGAAAAACACCAGATGCTGTGACTGTCGTTCATCAGGACAGCACCATGTCTCTACGAAGGATTGTTTCTACCCTTGCCGTACTGACAGCGGCCGGATGTGCCTTGGTCCATACTCCCAAGGACGGGGAGGGTCAGTCCGCCCACCATCCACCCGCCGCGCCCACGGCGGCAGCGGCTCCGGCGTCGGTGGCACCCGTGGTCCCAGACGGGTTCGACAGGCAGATGAAGGCCATGCAGGACATGCACCGTCGCATGCAATCGGCCAAGACGCAGGCCGAGCGTGCGGCCTTGATGGACGAGCATATGAAGCTAATGCAGTCCGGCATGGCGATGGTTGCGCGGCATGGGCAGCCCCGGCGGTCAAGGTGGCAAGGGGATGCTGCTGCCACAGCCCGCGGCCCCTGGCACCATGCAGGGGATGGAAGGGATGGCCGGCATGATGGACATGCATCGACAGATGGAGCGGCGCATGGCCATGATGGAACAGCTGATGCAAATGGTGGTGGACCGCGAGGCCGGCATGCCCCGCAAGTAGAACGGGAGCAGCCAAGGGGAAGTCGGCTCACGACCCGCAACTGTCCTTGCTGACGGCTCCCGCCGGTCTAGCCTGCGCGGGGCCATCGACGAGATGGCTCTTGCACATTGCTCCTTTTGGCGATGTGCCGCGCCACCATTCCATCTTGCCGAGGTGTTTCGTCTTTCGCTCGTCGCCGCTCACGCTGCCCGTTTTGGGGCTCGAGATGGGGGCTCATCTTTTCGACATCGGTCAAGTGGTCACAGCACGGACGTTGAACTCGAGTCAGATGCTCTTCGCAACACCGGTGATCCTTTGGGTCGGCTGGCCGCTCTTCGAGCGGGCCTGGGCGTCCCTGAAGCGCCGCAACCCGAACATGTTCACAAGGCGCTGCTGGCCCTCGTTCCCGTCGTCATTGGGATAGCGCTGCTCACCTGCGGCGCATGGCTGGTGTGGGGACCCAGCCCAGCGTTGTCCTATGCGCATTGATCACGGGGGTGGCCGTGTGATCATTGCGTGCCCCTGGGCGCTTGACCTGGCCACTCCCATGTCCGGTTCTGCCGGATGTTGCGCATGGTGGCGTGCGAAAGCACGCGCCCGCACGATGCCCATGAGGTCGCCCTTGAGCAAGGTCACCCCCGCGCTCTCCATCGCCACGTCGGTGCCAGTGCCCATCGCAATACCGACATCGGCCGCCGCAAGCGCCGGCGCGTCGTTGACACCGTCGCCGGCCATGGCAACCACGCGGTCCTCGCGACGAAGGCGCTGGACACCATCATGGTGGGCGTGGGCCGCGGTGCGCAGCACGGGGTGTTGATCAAGGATGCGGAGGCATTGGAGCGTATGGAGAAGGTCGATACGCTGGTGGTCGCCAAGACTGCACGCCGACGGAGGGACGTCCCAGCGTCGTGCATATCGAGCCGGCTGCCGGCTTCACAGCGGAGGAACTGCTTCGCACGCTCGCCAGCATAGAACGTGCAAGCGAACACCCGCTTGCCACGGCCATCCTCCAGGCGGCCCAGGAGCGGCAGCTTCCGCTGTCGCCGGTCATGGACTTCGACTCGCCCGTCGGCAAAGGCGTCCTCGGGACGGTGGATGGCGTTGCCGTGCTGTGCGGCGCGGCCAAGTTCCTGGCCGAGCACGGACTCGAGGTGGGGCCGCTGCAGCCCGCGGCAGAGGCGCAACGCGCCAGGTCCGCTACCGTCGTCTTCGTGGCAATGGATGCCAGGCTCGCTGGCTTCGTCGCCATCGCTGATCCCATCAAGCCCACCACGCCAGCGGCCCTGCATGGCCTGCGCAAAGCCGGCGTGCGGATCGTGATGCTGACTGGCGACGGCAGCACCACGGCCGAGGCCGTGGGCCGCGACCTAGGCATCGACGAGGTAGCGGCAGAGGTGTTCCCCGAAGACAAGGCCAACATTGTCCAGCGCCTTCGTCGCGAGGGCCGCGTAGTTGCCATGGCCGGCGACGGTGTCAACGACGCACCGGCGCTCGCGGCGGCCGATGTCGGTATTGCGATGGGCACTGGCACCGACGTGGCGATGGAGAGCGCGGGGGTGACCTTGCTCAAGGGCGACCTCATAGGCATCGTGCGAGCGCGCGTGCTTTCGCACGCCACCATGCGCAACATCCGGCCGAACCTTTTCCTGTCGTTCGCCTACAACGTCGCTGGCATCCCGTTGGCCGCGGGGCTGCTTCGGGCTACTGCTGTCGCCCGTCGTCGCGGCCGCCGCGATGGCGCTGTCGTCCGTGAGCGTCATCGCAAACGCGCAGAGAATGCGGACCATTGACGTCGATTGACCAGATAGGATCACAGAGCTATTACGATAAGTATTCTTATCGTAATAGCCAGTTCGCTGCGCTAAACTGGCCCCCATGAAATCACGCCTGACCCTACCTAACTCCACATCATCCGCCAGCACGGGTATGGATACGGCCCCGACCGATGCCTCCACGGCACTCCCCGATGCCGCGTCCCTGGCCGCGCTGCGTGCCTGGCATGCCGGCCTGAGCTCCCGGCAAGCCGTGGCGCAATACCTGGGGGAGGAGAGGGCGCGCGGCCAATCCTCGCGCGCCGTGCTGGGCGGCATTCGCCGCCGGCTTGCCGCACTGGCACGCGAGCGCGGCCGCGACGATCTGACCGCGTTGTTCGAGATGCCGGCGTCGGAGCGGGTGGCGCAGGGCAGGGCGGCCGACCGTGCTATCGAGGTCCTGCGCACGCTGCCGACGCCACGGCCTGCGATCACCGACGACATCGGCCGCTGGCTACCGGCCCGCGCCGTCGCCGCCTTGCGCGCCCACGGCATCGAGACGCTGGCGGCGTTGACCGTGCGCGTGCCCAGGCGCCGCCGCTGGTGGGCGGCCATCCCGAGGCTGGGCGCTGCCAGCGCCAGGCAGATCGAGGCGTTCTTCGCCGCGCATCCCGAGCTGACCGAACGGGCGCGCGCGTTGATCGTGCAGGAGCGACGCAGCGTCGTCGTGCCATGGGAGCAGTTGCGCCTGCCTCATGAAGTCGACGGCTCGCAAGGGCGGTTTCGCGCACCGCGCGAGAGCTGCACCTTGACCGCGGACAACGACTACGAGGCGGTGCAGGCCTGGCTGGCCCTGCACGAGTCGCCCGCCACTCATCGCACCTACCGCAAGGAAGCGGAACGGCTGATTCTGTGGGCCATCGTCGAGCGTCAGCGGCCGCTGTCGTCGTTGACTACCGAGGACGCCGTCGCCTACCGCGCCTTCCTGCGCCGGCCCACGCCACGAGAGCGGTGGGTCGGGCCGCCACGCCCGCGCTCGTCGCCGGACTGGCGGCCGTTCACCGGTGCGCTGGCCGCACGCTCGGTCGCCCATGCCCTGACCATCGTGGGGGCGATGTTCCGCTGGCTGGTCGAGCAACGCTACGTGCTGGCCAATCCCTTCGCCGGCATCAAGGTGCGCGGCGGCGGCCGCACCGCGGCGCTGGACAATTCGCGCGCCTTTACCGACGGTGAATGGAAGTTGGTGCGGACCATTGCCGACGGGCTTGAATGGTCCCACGGCTGGGAGGCCGCCGCGGCGCAGCGCCTGCGCTTCGTGCTGGATTTTGCCTATGCGACGGGGCTCCGGCCCAGCGAGCTGGTAGGCGTCACGCTCGGGATCTTCGGGTCGACGCAGAAGGCGATGAATGGCTCGAGCTGACCGGGAAGGGAGGGCGCATCGGCAAGGTGGCCTTGCCGCCGTTGGCCCGGCGGGCCTTGGAGCGCTATCTGTCCGAACGCGGTTTGCCCATCAGCCGGCGCTTGTGGCGTCCGGAGATTCGCCTGGTCGGTGACCTGAGCGACGAGTCCGGCTCAGGAATCACGAGCACGCGCCTTTGGCAGGTCGTGAGGCGGTTCTTCAAGCTGGCCGCTGACATCATTGGTTCGGACCATCCTGCGGCTGCGGACAAGCTGCGCCGTGCCAGTCCGCACTGGATGCGGCATACGCACGCCACGCACGCTCTGGATCGGGGCGCCGAGTTGACCATCGTCCGGGACAATCTGCGGCATGCGTCGGTGTCGACGACTTCGGTCTACCTGCATAGCGATGAAGTCAAACGGGCTCGGCAGATCGGAGAGGCATTTGGGGCTTAAATGACACCGCAAGGGCGCCACAGCGGGCTGTACGGACGAACAAGGGGGGCGCAATCTTGCCCTTAGTTGCCGAGCGGTTCTGGCTCAAAACACGGAGTCCTTCAAGCCGAATCCCCTGGTTGGCATCATGGCGATCGTCATGCTGTCGGCGTGCGGCCCCGCCGCGCACAGGGCGATCGCGCGCCGTGCATGGTGACGGCTGCGCAGATCGACGAACTCGAGCATCAGAAAGGCCAAGCAGATGGCCGCCAGCACCAAACCGCCCACGCCGCCGGAAGTCTTGCCATAGGTGAATGCCGCGACGGCCAGGCTGAATATGGTCACGGTGCCGAAGCAAAATGCCCAGAAGCTAGGCGTCACCTGACCTGGTCGGAGCTCGACGTAAGTGGGCCCGGCGGTAAAGCCCAGGTCCTCATTGAACCGCAGATAAGGCCAACCGGAGGCCGCCCAGCGCGCCAGCAACAGCGCTGCCGAATGCTGCGCGATGTAGCGCAGTTGGGCGACCGAAAAGCTCCGGCCATAGGCTGCATACATCCGCCCGCAATCGGCCAGCGTCGGTGCGGCAGGGGCCATCACCTCCCACGCGCGCGCTACCGCATCCGGATTTTGCACACATGGCTCGCGCGCCAGCCAAGACAGTAATTGCACGCCCTGTGACCAGGGCACCGCCGAAGATTCCATGTCCGCCCTCGGTATTGTCTGCCACGCCACGGCAGTGTCCTAAAGTAACTTTGCGTCACTTTACACGACTAGCAAAGAGGCCGACAACTCGGACAGGGGTATCTCGCAGGCGGGGGGCGCGAGCACGTGCAAACGGTAGAGAGAGCACACGGCGCTCCCGGCATAGTCGCCGGCTGTGCCGTCATCGAAACTGCCAGCCTCCGAAAGGTGAGCGCCTAGGGGCGGGTAACAAATTTATGCAAAAACGGGTAACAAATTTATGCAAATTAACGGCCGCGTTGTTTTGCGTAATTTTGTTACTCACACACTGACGGCGTGACGCTGCTTGTCGCTTGCCTAGTAACAAATTTAGTTGAACAAACTTTGCAGAAAATTGTTACTCCGTTGAACGGTTCAACTTAAAGTGTTCTTTGGATGTACGGCGGCCATGTTACATCTTCAGTCTGTCAGGTAGCGTGCGAAGGGGCGTGTCTCCCCGGCAGGTTATTCGTCTGCCAGTTTAAACGTGCCGTCGCCGCTCGCAATAATGCGTTCTGACCTGATCAGCGACGCCAGTCCTTCCAGGACATCGGCTACTTCCATCTCGAGCAGCTTGGCGATTTGGACCGCGTGCAACTTCTTGACGCTTGCACTGACGAGGTCGAGAATCTGGCCTTCGGGCCCCGACTCATAAGGTAGCCAGCTCAGCCGGCGGTGCTTGTCTGCGGTCCTGTCAATCTCAGGTTCCCGCTCTCTTTGCCGTGCAAGAAGTCGGTTCCGCATTTGCTCGTCTTCTTCGGCACTGGCGCGCTGTCTCTCGCGCTCTGCCGCAAGCCGCTGCGGACCTTGAGCAATAAAGGCGTCCATCACCTCGATCGGTCCCTTTCGGAAAGGCACTCCTCGAAATGCGCCGTGCTCATATAGCAGCTGTCGCAACCGTTCACATCGATACGATTCGCTCTCGCAGACGTCGGGTAGGTATTGCGCCTGTTGTTCCGCCGGTATGTCACGGTAGTAACGGCCACCAATCATGACGTAGCGCTCGATGAGGCGGAGCAACAGGTCTTCTCTGCTTAGTTCGTCGGGGTTTCCCATTGCCGCTCACAATGAAAAGAGGGCTGGCTCATCGAGTTAAAAATTGTAACAAATCTGTGCAGAAATCGAGCGGGCGGTGCCGGTGAGCCGGCGGCTATCTGCGGCGCTGCACGCTCACTGGCGCGATCGCGATGACCCGCTCTGCTATGCGTTGGGTTATCTGCGGGGCGTTCGCGCGCCACGAACCAACATGGTCGCGACTGCTACGCAACCATCACACTATAGCGCGCGTGGCCTTCGGCAACTGGTGTGGCGGGCCATGTCCGCGTTTAACGCGTCTCTCACCCTCAATGAGCGTGACCTGGGTCAGTGGTCTGCGCACATACGGCCTGGCGATTTGTCGCATGGTGTCGTGGCACGGGCGCTACCCGAACGATTGCGCGGCAAAGATGGTCCGCTGCAAATTACCGTGCGACAGCGACTTCGGCGCTGACTGGACGAGGCCGTCAGCGATCAGGTGTCATGCTCGGCGAACAGTTCCAGCCAGCCCGCGAGCCGATGGGACTGACACGCCTGCGCTAGTTGCCCGAGATTCCGCCAGAGCGTTGTGAAGGGGAGGTGTTGCTGGTTAGCGAGCTGCTCGATGGCGAGAATCAGCAGTGAAAGCGGCGTCTCATCCAGCAGGTGCCCGAGATGAGGGAACCACTCGGACACCACGCGGCCTTCGGCCAGCATGGAGGCCAGCACGTCCGACGGCAAAGAACCGCGGTAGCTGACGCTAGCTGTGCGGGCAGCCATGTCGAGCCAGGGGCGCGGTGCCAAGGGTTGCAGCGTCGAGATGTCGAGTCCTAACACGCGCACAATGCCGAGCGGGTCATCGGGGTCAGCAGCCACGGCCAAGAACCTCGCTTGGCGTGCGGACAGCTGCAGCGCCATCCGGCGCGCCGTCACCGCAGCCTGTTGCGCCGGCGTCAGCGCGAAAACGAAGTTAGTCATGCCAGTTAAGCGGTGAGGGTAGCCATAGTATTACAGGTCCGTCACGCTGCACCCACCGTTCCCCGTGGGCTGGTACCTTGGTTCCGAATCCGCCCATACAGTGGGGCTGTGCGGGTTGGGCGAGGCGGCCCAGGCGCGATGTAGCCGCGCCGGTTCGCTTCTGTGGGGTGGCGCACACACGTGCGCCAATATGGCGTTGATCCACGCAGCGCCGCATAGCGACTTTTCGGCGGGTTCGAACGTGTCCTAATGGCTGTGCCTATGGTGCGTGTCCGGATAATGCGGATGCCGATGGATCAGCACCTCATGCCGATGCCAATGGCGGTGCGGTTCGGCCCCTTCCCACGGAAAGTCATGCTCATGTTGATGGTGCGCGTCGTGCCGGTGGGCATGGCTGTGCTCGAGCGGGTCATGGGTATGCTCATGCTCGTGCCGTTCCCGGAGGTGCAACCAGATGCCGAGTGCCATCAAAGCTGCGGCAAGCCAGAACGTGACGCCTGGCACGTCGGGCCATATCGCCAGCGATATGACGACGCCAAATACCGGCGCAATCGAAAAATAGGCGCCGGTCCGCGCAGTGCCCAGCCAGCGCAAGGCTATGACGAACAGGGCGAGACTGACGCCGTATCCCGCGAAGCCCACGACCATGGCAGCCAGTGTGCTCGCAAACGGCGGCAGATCCGCGCCGGTGGCAAATGCCAAGCTTGTATTGCAGACGCCGGCTACCAGTCCCTTCAGGCAGGCAATGACCAGCGCGTCGTTGTTGGAAACCTTGCGTGTGAGGTTGTTGTCGACGGCCCAGCAAAGGCACGCTGCCACGACCAGAATCGCCCCCGATGCGAATCTGACTTCGCCCGGCTGCCACGAGAGCAGGAGCCCGCCCGCCACGATCGCGACCATCCCTAGAACGATCTGACGATCGGCGTTTTCCTTGAAGACCACCCAGGCAATCACGGCGGTCAACACTCCTTCAACGTTCAGCAGCAGCGACGCGGTCGCGGCGCTTGTCTCGTTCAGGCCCGTCATCAATAGGGCCGGGCCGGCGACGCCCCCGGCAATAATCGCGGCAAGCAGCCACGGCCACTCTGCGGGGGGAATGGCAAGCGTGCCGCCTTCGGCGCTTTGACGCGCACCAAAGAGTCGGCGGGCACCAATTGCGATGAGCAGGCCGATTCCGCTGCCCAAGTAAAGCAGTCCCGCCAACATCAGCGGCGATATTCCCCCGGTCAAAGCCTTGGCCAGCGGAGTGCTGGCTCCAAAAAGTATCGCGGCAGCGAGCGCCGGGGATGCTAAGCGTAGTGACATGGCGTATTGCGGTTGGCATAGCGGAATGGCATTGTCGCGCGCATCCGACAATTGAGGCGACCAGGTGATTGGGCGGCCCTTTACGCGGCAGGGGTGCGCCAATGACGCCGGCATATTCCTGTAGAATCCGGCGCATGTCGCGAATTGTTGCCATCCTTTTGATGCTGATGCTCCCGCTGCAGGCTCTCGCTGCAGTGGAGCGGCAATTCGCGCATGCGTCCGGCCCGGTGCTGGACCATATGGTTGTCCACGCCGAGCACGTGCCGCATCATCATGACGACGATGGCGATATCCACGAGGACGACTCCAGCGCCTCGGCGTCACACCAGTTGGACTTCGAGCTCGCCTCGAACCTCTTGGGAACGGTAAGCCTGGCTTACTCGCTTCCCGTCCTGCCGCCGCGTTACCAGACGCCCCTGTTTGACGGCGCTGTGATACCGGATCCTACCGGCACACCACCATTACGCCCACCTCACGCTCCTGTCTGACGACGGGGTAGCGTTCGTTTGTTCGTCTGCTGCGACGCCTTTTTACGGGTCGCGCCCCGTCGCATTGCTTCTTCAAGCCATTCGCGTTGGGGTTTTTCATGCAGAGATCATTTCTACTTCTGGTGGCAGCGCTCGTGCTGTCGCCCCTTACATACGCCCAAGCGCCCGCTGAGCGATCCGCGCCAGCGGACCTGCAGTCCCTGTTCGAGGTCGCATGGGA
The DNA here is from genome assembly GCF_026210475.1 of Cupriavidus cauae. Classification (NCBI taxonomy): domain Bacteria; kingdom Pseudomonadati; phylum Pseudomonadota; class Betaproteobacteria; order Burkholderiales; family Burkholderiaceae; genus Cupriavidus; species Cupriavidus cauae. The sequence goes on along the minus strand of NZ_CP080293.1, from coordinate 2,576,294 downwards.
GCGTTCGGTCGCGCTCCAGACGGCCGAGGGGCGGCGACAGGAGGCCGCTGCAAGTCGTATTCAGGCGGATTCGCTGATCGCCGGACCTCCCGTCGCCGACCTGCGTCATCGTGGGGACCGGTTCACGGACGGGCGGGGCGTTCGAGAAAGCGAAGTCGCGCTTGGCGTGCCTATCTGGCTGCCGGGTCAGCGAGCGGCGAGGGGCGAGCTCGCTGACGCCCAGCTGGCGGAGGCGGATGCCAGAGCGAGACTTGCCAGGCTGGCCGTTGCCGGCGAATTGCGGGATCGGGTCTGGCAGCTTGCGGCGGCTGCGGCCGAGCAGGAAGTGTTGCGCCGACGCGTGCTAAACGCCACATCTTTGCGCGACGATGTGGCACGACGGGTTTCCGCCGGCGATCTTGCCCGGACCGATCTGCTGCTAGCGGATCAGGATCTTCTCGCCACGCGCGCGTTGTTGACCGACAGCCAGGCACGGATGACCGAACTGTCAACACGGCTGTTCCAATTGACCGGTGCCTCCGCGCTGCCGCTGCGCTACGAGGAGCGACCTGCCATGCCCGAGGCCGTCTCGGCCCACCCATCGCTGGAAGCCGCCGCCGGAGGCCTGCTCCGCGCGCAACGACAACTCGGGTATCTGCAGAAGTCCCGCCGGGACGCTCCGGAGGTAGGGGTCTCCTATCGCCGTGATGCGGCCGGTGGCGGCGCGCCGTCCGACCAGACCGTGGGCGTGTTCATTCGGATTCCGTTTGCGACGGACGCCCGCAATCTGCCAAGGGAAACTGCCGCTCAGACCGAAGTCATGACCGCACGCGCGGAGCGGGAGCGCATGGAGCGCGTGGTGCAGTCCGAAGCGGAGGCATCGCGACAGGCTCTCACGCTGGTGGAGCAGCAGCTCAAGCTCAGTGAGCAGCGCAGCGCGATGCTCGCCGAGCGCGCGGTCCTCCTGCGCAAGACCTTCGATGCAGGCGAAATCGGCCTGACCGAGGTATTGCGCGCACAAAACCAGGCGCTGGAAGCCGAAGCCGACGCAGCGCGACAGCGCGCGCGGCGCGGCGCTGCCATCGCCAATCTCAATCAGGCTCTGGGAGTATTGCCATGAATCGTTGCCTCATCGCGCTTGTGCTGCTGTTCGGATGCGGCCTTGGATACGCAGCCCCCGGCGCGCACGGCCCAAGTGGCGAACATCTTGACGCCCCGGCCGCAACTTCGGCCGGGACCACAAGGCCGACCATCGAAGCAAACACCGAAGCGTTCGAGCTAGTCGGGACGCTCTACGACGATGAGTTATCCATACTCGTCGATCGCTATGCGACCAACGAGCCAGTGACAGCAGGCACGCTAGAGGTCGAGCTAGGGGAAATCAAGGCGCAGGCCAAGCTGCATGCCGATTTGGGGGACTTTTCCTTCACCGATGCGGCACTGCTGAAGGCGCTGCAGGCACCGGGGCAGCATGCGCTCGTCTTTACGCTGGTTGCCGGCGCCGAATCCGATCTGATCGAGGGGCGTATCACCGTTGGTGGCGACGAACACGGCCACGACCACGTTGCCTGGAAGCCCTGGGCCGGCGCTGCGATCGCAGTGGTCCTCGCACTGGGGCTGTTCGTCATGATCCGCCGGTATCGCCGTCGGACTGGCGCGATGAACCGATAGGCCGACATCACATGAAAAACACGACATTCTGCCGGGCGCTGCTGGTGGCCGCCGCCGCGGCCCAATTCAGCGCCATCGTTCCCGCCTGGGCCGCTCCGGGCGCCCATGGTCCCGACGGCGAGCATCTTGACGGACCCGCGCCAACTGCAGCGGCCGGGCTCGCGCGGCTTCCTGATGGCAGCGTGCAGGTGCCCAAGCTGGCGCAGCGCCGGATGGCCATTCGTACCATCATGCCGCAAGCTGGCGAGCATCCTGTGTCGCTGGAGCTCAATGCGACTGTGGTGATGGACCCGAACGCGGGTGGCCGCTTGCAGGCCGGACACCCCGGCTGGCTTGAGGCGCCGCCGGGCGGATTCCCTGTGCTGGGCCAGCGTGTGCGAAAGGGCGACGTCATGGCGGTGTTGCGGCACAAGAACGAACCTTTCGACATCGGCAATCAGCAAGCTCAACTGGCAAACCTGAGCGCGAATTTGAAGCTCGCGCAACAGCGCCTGCAGCGGCTGGAGTCGCTGCAGGACAGCATCCCCCGCAAGGACATCGAAGCTGCACGCGCCGAAGTCCAGAGCCTGTCCGGTCAGCGCGCCGCCGTGGGAACCAGCCTGCATCAGACCGATGCGCTGCGCGCGCCGGCGAGCGGCATTGTCGCCTCGGCCAACGTCGTCGCAGGTCAAGTCGCCGCAAGTGATGACGTCTTGTATGAAATCGTCGACCCGACCCGCTTGATGGTGGAGGCCCAGAGCGCCGACGCCTCGCTCGCTGGCCGGATCCGGGATGGAGCCCTGGCAAACGTGCAGGGCGGGGCGTTGCAGTTTGTCGGCGCGGGCCGCAGCTTGCGCAACGGCGCGGTACCGCTGACGTTCCGGCTTGCCGGCCAGACGTCGCTCCCTCTTGCGGTCGGGCAACCCGTGACCGTCGTTGCGCACCTGACCGACACGGTGAAGGGAATTGTGCTGCCAAGCGAAGCGGTGGTCCGCGGGCAGAACAATGAGACCAGTGTCTGGATCAAGTCCGGGACCCAGCGCTTTATCGCACAGCCCGTCCAGGTACGTGTCCTGGATGCGCGCAATGTCGTCGTGGTTGACGGTCTGTCCCCCGAGAACCGCGTGGTGGTCAGCGGTGCCTCGTTGATCAACCAGATTCGGTAGGGGCGGGCATGTTCAACTGGATAGTTCGTGCCAGCCTCGGCAACCGGCTGGTGGTGCTGGCCCTGGCTACGATTTTGATGGCGTTCGGGGCCATGACGGCCTGGCGTACGCCCGTGGATGTGTTTCCGGACCTCAACAAGCCCCTGGTGACGGTGATCACGGAGGCAGGCGGCATGGCGCCCCAGGAGGTCGAGTTGCTGGTGTCCTTTCCCATCGAAACCGCGCTCAATGGCATGCCTGGCGTGACGCGAGTGCGTTCGGTCTCCGGCGTGGGACTGTCGATTGTCTATGCCGAATTCGATTGGGGGAGCGACGTCTATCGCAACCGGCAATTGGTGTCGGAGCGCCTGGCGCTGGTGCGGGAACAATTGCCCGGTGGACTGACGCCCATCATGGGGCCGGTTTCGTCCATCATGGGCGAGATCATGCTCATCGCCTTGCCGATCGACGCTCAGAGCGTCAGCCCGATGGTGGCACGCGAGTACGCCGATTTCGTTCTGCGCCCGCGGCTGCTGTCGGTGCCGGGCGTATCACAGGTGATTCCCATTGGCGGCGAAGTCCGTCAGCTTCGGGTTGAACCGGACACTGCACGGATGGCGCAGTTCGGTATCTCGCTCGGCCAGTTGTCCGACGCGCTGCGGGACTTCGCCAGCAACAGCAGTGGCGGCTTCATCGACCTGAACGGCCGGGAATATCTGATTCGCAACCTGGGCCGTACGACGCGCCTGGATGATCTCGGCGGGCTGGCCGTCGCATATCGCGATGGTGCCCCGGTGCTGCTCCAGCAGGTCGCCAGTGTGCGCCATGCCCCCGCGGTCAAACGCGGCGACGCCGGGTTCAACGGCAAGCCGGCCGTTATTGTCAGTGTGCAAAAGCAACCGGACGCCGATACCGTCAAGCTGACACGCGAACTGGAAGCGGCGCTGGCCGAGCTCAAGCAGGGCATGCCCAAGGGCCTGGAAGCGCCGCGCGTGCTGTTCCGGCAAGCGGATTTCATCGAGGCTTCCATCGGTAATGTGGTTGAGGCACTGCGCGACGGCGCCATCATGGTCGCGATCATCCTCTTTGCCTTCCTGCTCAGTGCTCGCACGACCGCCATTTCTCTGATCGCCATTCCGCTGTCCCTGGCCGTGACGGCGCTGGCCTTTCACGTGTTGGGCCAGTCGATCAACGTGATGACGCTGGGGGGCTTGGCCATCGCCATTGGCGAATTGGTCGACGATGCGGTGGTCGATGTGGAGAACATCCTGCGCCGGCTCAAGCAGCGCAAGACCATGACGGAGGCGCCTGCGGTACTGGAGACGATCTGGCGCGCGTCCGTGGAGGTGCGCTCGGGCATCGTCTATGCCACGTTGATCGTCGTCCTGGTGTTCGTGCCGCTGTTTGCGCTACCAGGCATCGAGGGCCGGTTGTTCGCGCCATTGGGCGTGGCCTATATCGTGTCCATCCTTGCGTCGATGCTGGTGTCGATGACCGTCACACCGGTGCTGTCCTACTACCTGCTTCCCGGCATGAAGCGCCTGGACCATCCCGATAGTCCCTTGGTGCGATGGCTCAAGCGGGTCGATACGCGCGTGCTGAACTGGTCGTTTCCGCGTGCCCGGGTCATTCTCGCTGGCGCCGGGATCGCCGCGCTTATCGCGGCGGCATCGATACCGTGGCTTCCGCGGGCCTTCCTGCCGGCTTTCAACGAGGGCTCGCTGGTCATGTCCCTGATGTTCAATCCGGGCACATCGCTGACGGAGGCGAACCGCATGGGCGCCTTGGCCGAATCGCTGATTCGCCAGGTACCGGAAGTCACGCAGGTGGGCCGCCGTACTGGCCGCGCGGAGCTCGACGAGCATGCCGAAGGGGTGCATTCGTCCGAGATCGATGTCGACCTGAAGCGTTCCGATCGCAGCCGCGAGGAAGTCATGGCCGCCATCCGCGCACAACTCTCCTCGCTGCCTGCATCCGTCGCCATCGGGCAGCCGATCTCTCATCGCCTGGACCATCTGCTGTCGGGCGTGCGGGCGCAGATCGCCCTGAAGATCTACGGCGACGACCTCGATACCCTGCGGGGCTTGGCGGAATCCGTCCGCGGTCGCCTGGCGCAGGTGCCCGGCCTGGTCGACATCACGGTCGAGAGACAGGTATTGATTCCACAGGTGAACGTGCGCCTGGATTATCGAAAGGCCGCGCAGTATGGCATCACGCCCGGCGATGCGCTGGGCGCCATGCAGACGCTCTCCGAAGGCGCACGGGCATCCCAGGTTATCGAGGGCGTGAGACGTCATGATCTCGTTGTGCGGCTGGCCGAAACGCAGCGCACGCCACAGGATCTGGCGCGCATCATGATCCAGTCGCCACGCGGGCCCGTGCCGCTGGCCGCCATCGCATCGGTGGAAGAGGGCGATGGCCCCAATCAGATCGGCCGGGAAAATGGCCGGCGACGAATCGTCGTCTACGCCAATACCGACGGCTCCGACATGGGCCGCATCATCGCCGGAGTACGGGGCGCGGTCGCGCAGTCCAGTCTGCCGGGCGGGTACTTCGTCAGCATCGAGGGGCAATTCCAGGCGCAGGAGCTGGCTACGCAGCTGATTGCTCTCCTGGCCGTCATGTCATTGGCGTTGATCTACCTGGTGTTGTATTCCCGATATCGCGCGCATCGGCTGACGCTGATCATCATGGCCAACATACCTTTCGCGCTGATTGGCAGCGTCATTGCGATGTGGGCCGCGGGCCTGACGTTGTCCGTCGCATCGATGGTCGGTTTCATCACGCTGACCGGCATCGCGACGCGCAATGGCATTCTCAAGGTCAGCCATTACATCAATCTTTGCCGGCTCGAAGGGGAGTCGTTCGGCATGCCGATGATCGTCAGAGGCTCGCTGGAGCGTCTGACCCCGGTGCTCATGACCGCTCTCGTGGCGGCATTCGCTCTGACGCCGCTATTGGTGGCGGCCGATGCGCCCGGCAAGGAGATCTTGCATCCGGTGGCCGTCGTGATCTTCGGGGGGCTGGTCAGCTCGACCTTGCTGGACACCGTGCTGACGCCGCTGGCGGTATGGCTGTTCGGGCGTGAATCCATCGAAGAACTCGCCGGCCAAGCCGGCACGCACGCCTATTGAAATGGGTCAGGGCGGCGCCCTCGAGCCGCCCACTGTTTTTTGGAGTGGACTATGAACCAACGCATTGCCGCGGCGCTGGCCGCAATCTGCATCTCGATCTCGGGCACGGCGATGGCGCACGGCGCTAAGCCGGCGCAGTACGGCGGCGTCGTGCAGACGGCGAGCGATATGCAGTTCGAACTGGTGGCAAAGGACGGCAACGTCAGCCTGTACGTGGACGACCATGACCAGAAGAAGTCGGTCGCGGGCGCGAGCGGCAAGCTGACGGTGCTCAATGGCAGCAAGAAGAGCGAGACGGCGCTCAAGCCCGCGGAAGGAAATGTGCTGGTGGGCGCCGAACAAATCGCCGTGGCTCCCGGTGCGAAGGTGGTGGCAAATGTCGCCTTTGCCGATGGCAAAACCGTAACCGTCAGGTTCGCGGTGAAGTAAGCCTCCGCGCTTGAGGAGGTGGCCATCCCTCCTTGCGAAGGGATGGCCAAATGCGTCTTCGGTGCTACCTTACCGTCAAATCAACACTAGACGGACGGAGACATCATGCTGCGCAGCGCCATTGTTCTTATCTTTGCGGTCCTCGGTTTCGCGTCTACTGCGGCGTGGTCGCATAGCGGCGGCACCGATCGAAATGGCTGCCATATGGACCACAAGACTGGCATTCGACATTGCCATTGATCTCGCAGCAGGCTGCCAGCTGCTGCGTTCAGATGCGTTGCGCTGGTGGCCAGTTGTGCGTCTCCGATTGGCAATCCCTGCACCAGGCGTACAGCGCATCGTAGAGAACCACGCCATGGCGAAGCATCTCGTGATCGTCGGCAAAGCGCCGCGATAAACCGAGCGAGATGGCATAAAGTCCCGCCGACTGTGGCGTGAGGTCCAGCCTCGATGTGTCCGCGCCACGCACGATGGCGGCAAGCTGCTGCAGGGCCGGCTCGGCTAATCCGTACTTATCGAGAAAGGCATCGAAGCTGCAATGGTCGCCGACATGCGACAACTCCACATCGGGCACATCATATGGAACGGCGCCAGTGCTTTGTGCAACAGCCAATACGTCGGCCGGCGGCACATACAAAAACTCAGGCGTCTCATCGATATAGCGGGCGATCAGCCAAGGACAGGCAATGCGGTCGATCTTTGGCCTTTCGCGGGTGACCCATTTCATGGTCGTCTCCTCATGGGTACGGGTGCCTGGCCGCCCGCATCAGGGTTTCAGGACCGCAGCAGCGGATACACCAGGAGACCCACTGCCGCGGCGCCAGCGACAATCGCCGGTTCCGGCAACTTCTTGAATCGCCAAAGCAGCAGCACGGTCACGATCGCCAACACCAGTGTGGGTGCATCGATAATGGAACGTTTAGCCAGCACAACGACGGCGCCCGTGATGGCCCCGACTGCGGCGGCTGTCACGCCGTCCACGAAGGCGACAATGGCAGGCAGCTTCCCGTACTTCTTGAAGTAGGGCGCCGGAATCACGGTGAACAGATAGCACGGCAGGAAGGTGGCCAACGAAGCGACGATGGCCCCGGGAAGCCCAGCCACCAGATAGCCGATAAAGCCCACCGTGATGACGACGGGACCCGGCGTAATCATCGCCACCGCTACCGCATCGACGAACTGCTTTTCGTTGAGCCATTGATGCTCGGTCACGACGCCGCCGTACAGGAACGGAACGATGGCAAGGCCCGAGCCGAAGACGAAGGCGCCAGCCTTGGCAAAGAACAACCCAATCTGCGTCAGCAACGGCAAATCGAAGTTGGTCAAAATTCCCGAGCCCGGCGCAATTTGCCACGCAGCAGCGATCGGCATGCCACCTTGTTTGAACCACTTCGGCGGCGCGCGCCAGAACCACACGAGGACGCCGGCGGCAATGAACAGCCACGCGATCTCTGATTCCGTGATGATGGTGACCGCGACCAGGACGGCATAGATGGTCCAGAGCAAGGGGTCACCGCCAACACTCTTGCGCGTCAGCTTGTACGCACTGATCGCGATAATTCCGATCACCGCGGCACCCACGCCGTAGAAGACCGACTGCATCCACGTCAGGCCGCCAAAGCGCACGTATGCCCAACCCAGCGCCAACACCATGAGGAAGGACGGAAGCACAAAGGCGATGCCGACCAGGGTCGCGCCGGCAATACGGTAGTGGACAAAACCGAGATAGATGGCAAGCTGTGCTGCCAGCGGGCCGGGCGCCAATTGGGCCAGGGCCAGTCCTTCCTTGTAGTCGGCCTCGGTGAACCAGTTGCGCGACTCGACAAGGTCGCGATGCATATAGCCAGCCAACGCCACGGGGCCGCCAAAGCCCAGGGTGCCCAGGCGCAGCATGTACGCCACCAGTTGCCACAGGGTGTAAGACCCCCCTGAGGGGGACGGAACGGTAGTGCGATCGGCTTTCATTGGTGCATAGGTAAGTGAGAGATCAGCGCTTGGGCCGGGTGCTGAAATGACGATGCAACGCGCTCAGAACCGGTATGCCTTCGGCGAGCAATTGGTCGTCGTCCCGAGCGGTCTGCCGCAGCCCTGACAGCATCGCTTCGAGACCGGCGGCCTCCGCGGGCGGGTCCCCGCCGACATCCAGGGCATGGACGATCGCGGCGATGCGGGCAAGGGCGCGGTCTTCCTCCAGCCCAAAGCTGGCCAACAACACCTCGAAACTGACGCGCTGGCCCACGTGCGTGAAAGCGGCACCGTCGAAATCGAATCCAAGCGCGTCATCGGGACACGCCTGCGGATCAGCAAGCCAGAGGAATGTCGCGTGCGGATCAATGAAGCGCTGAATCAGCCAGGCGCAGGCGATGCGGTCAATCCAAATATGTCGCCGTGTTGCCCAGCGGCGTCCCTGGTACTGGGCGGGATCCCTGGGAACGATGCCCATGTCCGCCGCGTGCGGCTCACCTGGCGAGAGAACCCGACCGGCCCCGCGCTGAAATGCGTCCCAGCTCGCGGACACTCGGTTGGACGCGTCGTTGGGAAAAAAGTCGACGGCACGAATGGCGTTGATGGCGCGTTGGTAACGGTCAAGCAAGCGCCGGACTTCGGCGGCATTGCTTTGCGCAAGAGCGGCGCCGCTTTGATCGATGTCCGCCTGCAACTGGGCGTAGTCCGGCGAGCGGTCGAACAACAGTGCAAAGGCGCGCTCCTGCTCCCCATCGGCGCTGACAGCCAAGAGCCAAGCCTCTCCCTGGTGACGACGCACATCCGTGGCCAACAGGTTCAGCCGCTCGGCGCGTTCGGGGGACGCAGGAAGCAAGTAGGCGCCATCGCGCAGCGTGGCGCAGCCAAGCGCATTCACGGCGCGCCATAACCGCATGCGAGCGGTGGTGCTGCCAGCGGGCAGCGTAACGAGAAGGAGGAGCCAGGGAGCAGCGAGGTATGTCATCGCTGCAAGCGTAGGCCTTCGTAGCGTGTTCTACAACTGTGTAGAGATCATTACAGGCGTTACCAATGCCGCATTGCGATGGCCGAGTTCGATAGACGTTCCCCGGTGGGCGTCATCAATGTTCTACAAGACGGTCAAGGTTTGTAGAGCCTAGCGGGGCTCCGAGCCATTCTCGCCAAAATACGAACGGCACAGTATGCTTATCATAATAGCCATTTCGGTGCGCTAAACTGGCGCCCATGAAATCGCGCCTGACCCTACCGAACTCCGCATCTGCCGCCAGCACGGGTATGGATACGGCCTCCGCCGATGCTTCCACGGCATTCCCCGATGCCGCCTCCCTGGCCGCGCTGCGTGCCTGGCATGCCGGCCTCAGCTCCCGGCAAGCCGTGGCGCAATACCTGGGAGAGGAGAGGGCGCGCGGCCAATCCTCGCGCGCCGTGCTGGGCCGCATTCGCCGCCGGCTCGCCTCGCTGGCACGCGAGCGCGGCCGCGACGATCTGGCCGCGTTGTTCGAGATACCGGCGTCGGCGCGGGTGGCGCAGGGCAGGGCGGCCGACCGTGCTATTGAGGTCTTGCGCACGCTGCCCACGCCACAGCCAGCGATCACCGACGACATCAGTCGCTGGCTGCCGGCTCGCGCCGTCGCTGCCTTGCGCGCCCACGGCATCGAGACGCTGGCGGCGCTGACGGTGCGCGTGCCCAGGCGTCGACGCTGGTGGGCAACCATCCCCGGGCTGGGCGCTACCGGTGCCAGACAGATCGAGGCGTTCTTCGCCGCGCATCCTGAGCTGACCGAGCGGGCCCGCGCGCTGATCGTGCAGGAGCGGCGCAGCAGCGTCGTGCCGTGGGAGCAACTACGCTTGCCCCATCAGGTCGACGGCTCCGAAGGGCGCTTTCGCGCCCCGCGCGCGACGTGCACCTTGACCGCGGACAACGACTACGAGGCGGTGCAGGCCTGGCTGGCACTGCACGAGTCGCCGGCCACTCATCGCACCTACCGCAAGGAAGCGGAACGGCTGATGCTGTGGGCCATCGTCGAGCGTCAGCGGCCGCTGTCGTCGTTGACCACCGAAGACGCCGTGGCCTACCGCACCTTCCTGCGGCGGCCCATGCCGCGAGAGCGGTGGGTCGGGCCGCCACGCCCGCGCTCGTCGCCGGACTGGCGGCCGTTCACCGGTGCGCTGGCCGCACGCTCGGTCGCCCATGCGCTGTCGATCCTTGGGGCGATGTTCCGCTGGCTGGTCGAGCAACGCTACGTGCTGGCCAATCCCTTCGCCGGCATCAAGGTGCGCGGCGGCGGCCGCACCGCGGCGCTGGACAATTCGCGCGCCTTTACCGACGGTGAATGGAAGTTAGTGCGGACCATTGCTGACGGGCTCGAATGGTCCCACGGCTGGGAGGCCGCCGCGGCGCAGCGCCTGCGCTTCGTGCTGGATTTTGCCTATGCGACCGGGCTACGCCCCAGCGAGCTGGTAGGAGCCACGCTCGGGGATGTCTGGACCGACGCGCAAGGCGACGAATGGCTCAAGCTGACCGGCAAGGGCGGCCGCAGCGGCAACGTGGCAATGCCCCCGTTGGCGCGACGGGCGGTGGAGCGCTACCTGACGGAACGCGGACTGCCCATCAGTCGGCGTTTGTGGCGCCCCGAGGTTCGCCTGGTCGGTGATCTGGGCGGCGAGCCCGAGATCGGCATCTCGAGCACGCGGCTATGGCATGTGGTGAAGCGGTTCTTCAAGCTGGCTGCGGATGTCATTGGTGCGGACCATCCCGCGGCCGCGGACAAGCTGCGCCGCGCCAGTCCACACTGGATGCGCCATACGCACGCCACACACGCGCTAGGAAGCGGCGCGGAACTGACCATCGTTCGAGACAACCTGCGGCATGCGTCCGTGTCGACGACGTCGGTCTATCTGCATAGCGATGAAGTCAAACGGGCCCGGCAGATCGGAGAGGCATTTGGGGCCAAATGACACCCGCAAGGGCGTCCACAGCGGGCTGTACGGACGAACAAGGCGTCATCGGAACTGCCAGCATCCGAAAGGTGAGCGCCTAGGGGGCGGGTAACAAATTTATGCAAAAACGGGTAACAAACTTCTGCAAATTAACGGGCCGCGCCGCGCCTTCGTTGCAGCCCCACCATCACGATTTAACATAACAAACATTATCGGCGGCACAGATGTTAGGCATGAATAGAAATGTCACCTTCTGGATAAATAGAAATGTCCGTCCTGGGAGTCGCCCCGACGTTGCAGTCGCCGGCGGGCCGAGGTCCGAGCCGCTCTGGTTCGACTGGGAAAGGATTCTGGCGAGCCAATCCTCGCGCAAGACGCTTGGCCGGTCGAAACGGCAGCATGGCCGATTGGACTGCTTTCCATCTCAAAGCGAATGGCTGGAATTTTCCATTTAGCCAAAAAAGACGCCGAGATACCTTTGGCGTACGAATTGAGGAATGCAAGTCATCGGCCTTTGCTGGAATGGAAATATTCTCGGGCGCCGCATTTATCGGCATGCAGCGGTTGGAAGTCGCGATAAATTGATATATCCGCCGTTTGTCACGCTGCCCGCCGGGAATGAGGTCAATTCAAATCCATGGCCGGCGAGATATCTACCTCTGCAGTGGTTCGTTGTCGGTGGCGCCACCCCTGGGCCGAACGGTCCGCGCCGCCTTCAAAGCCGCGCCGACGCAATATGTAGCACACATTACCGTCGCTGCAGGTCGAGCTCATCGATCGAAACGGGGATGGCATTACTCCGGTGCATGAAACATATGTCGGTTCTCAATAAATGCTTCGTCGGGAGTGTTTTCGCATTGAGAACTTCCCAGCGCGATATTTATCGATTATTCCGCAGAGCGGAATATATAAGGCCGCCAGTGCCGGCTTCCACTAAAACATCAGGAGACAATCATGGTTTGGCAAAGCGCCCCACAAAGAGCGGGCAATCGATCCGTCGCACGGGAAGGCCGACGGGGAACTCGGACCGCCCTGCCCTTTGCTGTCGTCGGGCTGACGGCTTTGGTGCTTTCTGTTTCCGGATGTGGAGGCGACCGCGACGAACCCGCGAAACCGGCGGTGACGGTCAAGAGCCTGTCTTCGCCGGAGGGATTGGTCAGTGGCGATGACACGTTGATCGAACTGACGCAGGCCGATGGCGGCAACATTGCCGGCGCGAAGGTCAAGCTGAACGGCGTCGATGTGACGGGCAGCTTCAAGCCGAATCCGTCGAGAAAATCGATGCTTGGCCTGGTGTCAGGGCTGAAGCAAGGCGAGAACAGGATCGACGTCGTCGACGCGGCCGCCGACGCGAAGGTGCGCGGATCGTTGACGCTGACCGCCTATCCCATCCAGGGACCGATTCTGTACGCGCCCCAGGAAGGCAGCTTCCACTGCCAGACCGATACGTTCACGGTCTATCCGGGCGGCCCGACGCTCACCGCGGGGCCGAACACCGATCCCAATTGCGCCGCCCCAACCCGGGTCGATTGGGTCTATCACGATGCGACGAAGTCAGGAACCGCGGTCTGGCAGCCGTACGATCCGGCGAATCCGCCGGCCAATGTAGAGACAACCACGCTGCTCGATGGCCGAACCGTGCCGTATATCGTTCGACTGGAGACCGGCGTCATCAATCGAGGCATTTACCAGATCGCCGTGCTGGGAGATCCAAAGAAGAACCCGAATCCCAGCGCGGTGAATCCGCCCAGCGAATTCAACGGGCGGCTGGTCTACCCGTTCGGGCAGAGTTGCGGCGGCGGCTGGTATGTCCAGGGCCGATCGATGGGCCCCGTGGGCGGCTCGAACAATTCCGCGAACGGCGCGGCCGGCGATTTCAATGCCTTGAATGATCTTCCGCTCAGCAAGGGGTTCGCGGTAGCCAATTCCACGCTGAATTATTTCGGCCAGAACTGCAATCACATCATCTCCGCCGAAACCATGATGATGGTCAAGGAGCGGTTCATCGAAGCGAACGGGCCGGTGCTTTACACGATGGGTTGGGGTTCCTCCGGATCGGCCATGCAGCAGAGCATGATTGCCGATACCTATCCGGGACTGCTGGATGGCATCGTCATGCTGGCGGGCTTTCCGGATAACGGCGGCCCGCAAAGCATGGAAGGCCGTCTGTTCTACAACTTCCAGCTCAACCATACGAAGGGCGGGACGACGCAGAACGGGACCTACTCGCCTGTCCCCAACAGTCCTTACGATCCGACTTACGACAATGCCACCGCCGCCAGGCGCGCCGCGGACCCGACGCTGTTGAACTGGACCAACGCGGAGATTGCCGCTGCCTCGGGTTATGGCACCTATCACAGCGTTCGCCAGCAAGCCAGCTTCTGGGCCGCGCGAACGGATTCGGTTCTGCGGCCGGCGAACCAGGGCGATCGGGACAACGTGATGGGAGGCGCCGGAAACAGCTCCGTGTTCAATGCGGTCATCGGCAATGCCGAGAAGTACAGCCCGGCCAACGTGGTGACCAGCGCGCCCATGGGCGTCCTGCCGGCGCCGCCGGTCAGCCTGCTGCCCGCCAATCCGACCGGTCTTCGTCCCAACGTGAACGACCACAACAAGAACATTCTTGGCGTGGATCCGTCGACGGGATTCGCTCGTTCGTTCACCGGAAATGTCGGCATTCAGTACGGTCTCAACGGGCTGAACACCGGTTTGATTTCCATGGCGCAATTCATCGACCTCAATCGCAAAATTGGCGGCCAGGATATTGACGGCAATCTCCGCACGGATCGCATGCGCGCGGACTCCGAGGCGCTGAAGCGGGCCTATCAGACGGGCATGATCATGTATGGCGGGGCCGGCCTTCGTAGTACCGCCATCCTGAACCTCGATGGCTTGAACAACGAGTTCACGGGCGCCGGGGATATGCATCTGAAGTTCTTCCACTTCATTGTCCGCGCCCGTATCGCGGCGGCAACGGGCCAGTTCGCGAATCATGTCATGTGGACTGGAACGGCCAATGTGGGCAGCTTCGTGCACGATCCGAATGCCCACCATACGATGCCCGTTCAGGCTCCGCGCCCCGCTCACACCGGGCGATCGTTGCCGGCCATGCAAAAGGCGTTCTTTGGCATGGACCGATGGCTGACCGCGGTGGTCAGCGACCGCACCGCCGATTCGCGCGCGGCAAAAGTCGTGAAGAACAAACCGGCGGACATCGTCGATGGCTGTTTCGGTGCCACCACGGCTGGCGCGGCCGACGACTTTATCGCGGAGCCGCAGCGATTCGGCGGGTTCAGCACCGTGTTCCGCAAGGGCAATGGCAGCAATTCGCCGGCCGACGTCGTCGAGGTCAGCGAAACGCCGTCGCGATGCAATTCGATGTTCCCTGCCTCGTCGTATCCCCGCTTCGAGGCGGGCGAGCCGCTCCATGCCCGGACGATGCAATGCCAGCTCAAGCCCGTGACGGTCAGCGACTACGCGGGCTACGCGGAACGCAATCCGTCGTGGACCGGTTCGCAGCAAGAGGCCGATCTCGCGGCGTTACGCGCGGTGTTCCCGGGTGGGGTCTGCGACTACAGCAAGCCCGGTGAGCAGGAGCAGCCGCTGGCGGGCACATGGATCCGGATTACGCCGGACAACGGGATGGTGATCGGACATCCGCTCGCACCGTAATGTCGCGAGGCGCGGCGGTGCTCGACGGGCACCGCCGCGTTCGCGATGTTGTTGGCAAAGACGCTGCCTCGGCAGGCAGTCGGCCTCGAAAGCAGTCGAACCTGAGCCCGCATTCGCTCCCGCTGCATTCCGCATGGGCAAATTGCGCGTAGGCAAATTGGGCAGGCAATTGCCCAGCTCGATAGGCCGCCCGGACATTTCGTGCACAATCCCGCTTCGACATCCGAACTACATGTCACAAGTCGATGAGGAGATTTGCGAAATGATCAGCGCAACCAAAGCCCTTGCCGTCGTGGCCGCAGCCGCCCTGCCCTGCTTCGCGCTGGCCCAGCCGGCCAGTTCGACGCTGAACCGCGTCCAGCAAAGCGGCACGCTGCGGGTCTGCACGCCGGGCGATTACAAGCCTTTCAGCTTCGAAAAGGCGCCGGGCGTATTCGAGGGACTGGACGTCGACCTGATGCAGACGCTCGCTGCCGCGCTGCAGGCCAAGCCGCAATACGTCAAGACGAGCTGGTCGAACCTGATGCCGGATTTCGTGGCCGGCAAATGCGACATCGCCGTCGGCGGTATTTCCGTGACGCTGGAACGCCAGCGGCAGGCTTATTTCAGTGCGCCCTACATGATCAACGGCAAGACGCCGCTGACCCGCTGCGAGAATGTCGCCAGGTACCAGACCATCGAGGCGATCAATCAGCCCGCGGTGCGCGTGATTGCCAATCCCGGCGGCAGCAACGAGCGTTTTGCACGAACCCATCTCGGCCGCGCGCAATTGCGGATCCATACGGACAACGTGACCATCTTCGACGAGGTCATCAAGAAGAATGCCGACGTCTTCGTCACGGAAGCCGCCGAAGCCATCGTGCAAAGCAAGGCCCATCCGGAACTATGCGCCGTCAATCCGCAGAAGCCGCTGCAGTATGCGGAGATGGCCTATCTGCTGCCGCAGGGCGATGACGTGTTCAAGCACTTCGTGGACCAGTGGCTGCATCTGAGCACCGCTACTGGTGACTTCGGGCGCGTGCGGGCCAGGTGGCTGCAGGAATAGGCGGTGCCATTGAATCGGTAATACGGGTACCAGGCCATATCCGCGAACAATATTGCTTTGCCATCCGCAATCCGATTCGCAATCCCACGCAATCCGATCTCCAATCCGATTCGCAATCCGGTACCCATCCCATTTTTCATTGCCATTTCCATGGCAATTAATTCTGTATTCAATCGCCCGATACACCGGCAGCGCATAAAGCAGGCACACTCCTCGTCTTGATGCCGAGGCCGCCCCGGCAAGCCGTGGTTGCGGCCCTTATCCGCGCAACCGGCCATACATGGAAGACGAGACAGGAGGCCGCCAGCCCGATGCGCTGCCGCCCCTGCTGCTCAGTGCTTTCTGTTCCGCGACGACGGCTGGCGTGCGAGAGCTCGCAGCCTTGCCCGCCAACATCCTGGCGTTCGGCTATCTGGGCGAACGCCTGCCCGACGGGTCCATGCGCTTGTTCCGCCTGGACACGATCGCGCTCGGCGCCAACGACGCCTCGTCGGCGGGCGGGCCGCCGCTATGGCTCGGCGCGGCGCTGTTCAAGGAGTCGTCGGCGGCGGCAGCCGGCGCGCCGCTCGGCGATAGCCTGTTCCTACTGCATGGCGCCCTTCCCGCTTATCGGGGCCAGGCGCGCGGGACACCGGTCTACCTGCTGCCCTTGCGGCAGGACTGGGCGGCAAGGGCGCTCGGGTATGCCGTGTCGGCGCTCCCGCTCGGTGCGCAGCTTCCGCTGTCCGTGCCGCTGGCAACGTATCTGCGCGCGCAGATGCTGCTGCTTGCCCGCCTGGCTCCGGGGCTGTCACGGGAAGAGTCCATCGCCATGGTGCTGGCGACAGTGGAGCTGGCCGCCACCCTGCTGCGGACCTGGGCCGATGCGGCAGCGGCGCCCCCGCCAAGCGGCCTCCGTACGCAGGACCCCGCGGCACCCTCCCCCGCGGCGGCACGGATATACCGTGCCGCCCTCGCCCATATCGCGACCCACCTGTCCGATCCGCAACTGACCGGTCAGCGCCTGGCCCGTGCCGTCGGCTGTTCGCGCCCGACGCTGTATCGGGCGTTCGCCATGCACGGCACGACCGTGGCGGCACGGCTGCTGGACGCGCGCATGGCGCATGCACGGGCGTTGCTCGAGGCCGCCGGCGACACCGCGAAGCTCGCAGGCATCGCCTTCGATTGCGGCTACGCCGATGTCTCCGCATTCATCCGCGCCTTTCGCCGGGCCCACGGCGTCACGCCCCGGCAATGGCGGCAGCGCGCGCACTCCCTCCCTTCGAGGGGAGTGAGACAGCCTGCCGACCGGTAGAGACAGACTGCCTGCTGCTGGCTTGCGCGCGCCGCCTACGCTGGGTCGCGTCGACGGCGTTTGCGTCGACGTTCTTCTCAAACCGAAGGAGCATGCAATGAGCGACCAGCAACAGGCACAACAGAACTTTCTGGCGGCGATCGAGGCGCAGATGCGCACCATGCTCGGCAGCCAGCTCAATGGCGAGCTGCGCGCGCTGATCTATCCGCCGGGATTCAACTTCCAGACCACGGTCGGTCCGAACGCGTATTTCAACCCGCTGACGCTGAAGGTGCTGGACTTTCCGACGATCGATGGCGGCAATGGCGCGAAGACGCTCGACAGCACCGACAGCTATTCCGGGCTGTATATGCGCCTGCTCAAGAGCGCCTCCTACCAGTTGTCCTCCGCCGACAATACGCGCGTGCAGAAGGCGCTGGACGACGCGGCGGCCCAGCAGCAGGCGTTGATTTCCGCGTGGGAGGACGCCTACGGCCCGATCCGGCTGGACGGCACCGGCTTCGCCAACAAGGCGCTGTATATCAATGACGTCGTGCGCAAGGAATACGGCAACGATCCTTCCAGGCTGGACGGCAGTGTGCGGATCGTCTATCTGACCTGGGCGCTGGCGGCCGCGCCGGCGCTGACGGTCAAGCAGGCGCAGTTCGACGCGCTGCAACGGCTCAGTGCCGCCGCGGCGAACGTGCTGAACCCCAGCGCCAGCAACGGTGGCCTGCAAGTCGAAGACGGCAGCTACGTCGCCGCCTTCGACAATATTCCGACCCCGACGGAGCTGCTCGGACGGCTGCGGAATGCGGGCAATACGGTCACCGTCAAGGCCAGCGTGGCCTGCAGCGAAAGCGGCACCACCTCGATGTCCGCCGGCGGCGGCGCGGGCGTGACCATCCCGCTGGACTTCCTGTCGATCTCCGTGGGCGGCTCGGCGCAGTACAACCTCGACAAGATGATGTCGCGCAATCAGTCGATGTCGATCGAGATGGCATTCACCGGCGTCACGCCGATCTCGCCGTCGCCGCGGGTTCTGTCGGCCAACGGGCAGAGCGGCTGGTACGACAAGGTCATCGTCGATGAACTGGCGCGCAACAAGGCCGGCGAGGACTTCACCGGCTTCTATCTGAGTTCGGACGAATGGAAGGGACGCGCCGTGTTTGGTCCGCAAGGGCGCTTCACGCGTGCGCGTACGCTCGTGCTGAGCCAGCGTCCGACCGTGACGCTGCGCTTCCACAAGGCCGACGCCTCGTCGGTGAAGTCGATGTTCCAGGAGAACGTCGGCGTCAAGCTGAACCTGTTCGGGCTGATTCCGCTCGGCCATGCCGAGCAGTCATACAAGACCACCAGCGCGCGCAGCGACGATGCCAGCGGCGACGTGGTCGTGACCTTCGGGCCGGACAGCTTCGACGGCGGTACCGTCAACGCGCGCGACCGCACCTGCTACATCGTCGGCGCGGTGCTGGAAGAGATCGACGGCAAGTAAGCCCGCACAGCCCACGGCGCTGCCGTGGGCTTTCATCCATGCCCTGCTCTACCTCGCCTCGCTCCGTCGCGTCGCGTCGCGGGCAGCGAGGCTTCCCCCATCCGGTGACACCATGGCCAATATCGCTCCCTTCTTCAATGCCGTGGCGCGGCAGCTGACCGCGTCCGTACCCGCGCCGCATGCAGGCCAGTACCAGATCGTCGACGCGCCGCAGCGCGCCGCCGCGATCGGCTGGCAGGCGGTTTCCGTCCATCCGCTGCAGGTGCTCGAGACCGAGTACCAGCGTCTGGTGCGCGAGCAGCGCGCACAGGCGCAGGGCGTCAATGCGCGGCGCGAGGCCGAAGCCGCCGCGCTGGCGCGCTTCTTCGTGCTCGATAGCCAGCCTCCCGAACCGCTGGACCTTCCCGATTCGCCGCTGCGGACGCAGCTGCGCAATGCGCCGATGGCCGATCAGCGCCTGCAGGCAATGCGCGAGCAGCTCGAGCGCTGCGAGCGACTGGCGTCCGCCAATCCCGCGTTGCCGCTCGCGCCGGCATTGGCCGATGCCGTCAACGCCTTCCTGCAGCAGGCCCTCGGCCTGTGCGCGCTTGCCGTGCCGGTGCGCACCGCGGATCTGGTCGCCGATCCGATCTGGGCCGCGCTGGAGTACCTGCATTTCACCGATCAGGCCAGCCAGCCGGACGCCATCGGCGCATGGCGGGCGGCCAATGCCGCCAAGGACCCCGCCGCGCTGGTCGACGACCTGCATCAGAAGGTCATGCGCCCGCTGTCGTCGGCGGCATTGAGCGTGGCTTCGGTACGGGCGCTGTACAACATCCGTGATTTCTACCTGTACCGGCTGATGCACCGTTTCGAGGGCTATGCCGCGCAGGGACGCATGGACCTGGACACCAAGGCGGTGATCAGCGGCGACGCGACCAAATATCTGCACAGCTCGTTCGACTGGCTGACGCCGTGGCACGCGGCCCGTGTGCGCGAACTGGCCGATGCCATCGCGAACCTGAACCAGCAGCTGCGCCAGCAATGGCATCGCAACCAGGACTGCCTGCGGTTCTTTCTCAAGGGGGGCCGCGCGCTGTTTACCGCGTTGGGGGCGCCCGCCGAGGGCGGCAACGACTGGGATACCGGTGTGCTGATCGATCCGACGCTGCCGGCGGCCGACTGGTATGCCGCCTTTGGCGCGGTCAACGATCTGGTGCTGGCCAAGCTCGACGTGTTCCGCTTCCAGTTCAACGCGCTGATGTACGCCCATGCCAACGCGCTGAACGCCTGGCGGCCTCCGCAGCCGCAAGCGCTGCTCGCCGCCGCGCATGAGGCGTTGCCGGAGGCATCGCCCTACAGCGAAGCCGCGCTGCATGCGGAGGACCTGGCCGAACGCCTCCGCGCAGCCCCGCGCACCACCGGCGGCAAGCCCGCCACCGGCATCGTCCTCGCCAATCTGGGCGACCCCTCCGGGCCGGTCGGCATCAATGGCGAGTTGATCGATATCGGCATCGCCACGCGCAGTTCGGTGGAGCTGCGCGAGCACTGGCACGAGGTGCGGATCGGCGATCGGCCCGGCGTATCGCAGGTACAGCTGCCGGTGCCGGACCTGGGATATTTCGTCGACGACTTCAGCACCATCGTGCGCGAGGCGCTGGCGACGGGGCAGCCGCCGCAGGACACCAAGCTGGCCAAGCGGCTGGAGCGCCTGGACCGGGCCCTCGGCAGCGGCGACGCCGATCTGCGCAATGCCGTCGCCGCACGCCGGCAGGCCCTTGCGACCAATCTGCCGGCGTGCGCGGCGGCGCTGGGCAACGCCGACGATCCGGTGGCGCGCATGCGCGTCTGGGCGCTGGCGAGCCTGCTGACTGCCTTGCAGGCGTCGACGCCGGCGGTGCAGCAAGGCTGGTGCCAGGCGCTCGACGCATGGCTTGCGCCCCGTCTGCGCGCCGGCACCTGGGTGAACCTTGCCGCGGTGGACTTTATCTGGAATGCCATCCGCGACGACCGCGCGCTGCGCGATGCCGAACGTGCGGCGCGTTGCCGCGAGATCCTGGCCGTGCTGGGAGCGGCGGCGCAACTCGCCGACACGGCCATGCGGAGCCTGGCGGAGCGCGAGCAGGCCTTGACAGCTGGTCAGCTGGGCGCCCGACGCCTGGATCAGGCGCTGCAAGCGCTAGGCATCATGCAGAACGCGCTCAATGATGCGCGGCATGCGGGCACCGTGCTGCTGACGGGCGCCGTGGCGGTACGCAGCCAGGCCGAGCACGCCGGCCTCGCGGCGCAGGATTGGGCGGCCGCGTGGCCCGTCGATGTGGTCGAGGCCGAAGTCCATCTGAACGCGCCGCTGGCCCAGCCGGTCGCCGATACCGTGGCGCGCATGCTGATCCGGTCGGCGTCGGCGAACCCATGGCGCTGCTCGCAACAGCCCGACGGCACCGTGCTGGTCCAGCGAGCCAACCGCGACTGGGAGGTCGGCGGAACCCTGCCGGATGCCGATCCGGTCGTGATGGCGCTGCGGCTGGTGGTGCCGGTCGATGCCGACGCGGTGCGCAGCGCGGACGTCATCAACGGGCAATCGGTACAGGCACCGCGGCCGTTGACGCTGGCCTATCGCGATCGCGGCGGCCATGCCGCCGACTTCCGCGTGCGGCAGACGCTGCGGGCGACGGCGGACCTGGTTGGGGAGGACATCCTCGGCCGGCCGTTGTAATCGGGTACCGGCGAGTGCTGACGGGCTCCTCGTGGGCGGTCAGCGCTCGCCGCAGGCGTCGGCGGGCCTTTTTGCCACTACGCGCGGCGCTTGCCTTTGGTGCTGTTCAATGCCGCCGCCGCACGCACCAGTTCCTTCAACGCCTTCTCGTCGATTTGCGCGCCTTCCGCGAAATCGATGGCCCGTCTCGTATTGCCTTCAAGACTCGAATTGAACAACCCTGCCGGATCCGGCAATGAAGCGCCCTTTGCGAACGTCATCTTGACGACGCTCTTGTAGGTCTCGCCGGTGCAAATGATGCCGTTGTGCGACCACACCGGAACGCCGCGCCATTTCCATTCCTCGATGACGTTCGGGTCGGCTTCCTTGATCAGGGCGCGGAGTCTGGCGAGCATTTCGCCTCGCCAGTCGCCCAGTTCCTCGATGCGGGCGTCGATCAATGCGGAGGCGGATTGGTCTTGCGGCAATTCGTTGTTCTTCATATCGATGTCTCCCGGCGCAGGCAGCTCGTACCTTAGCACCGTTCCGTCAGCCTGACGGAAACTCCGCAGCGCCATGGGACAATGCGGTCCACCGCCACCCTGCCCGCTTCGATCGTGACCTTCCTTGCCTATACGGCGCTGTTCGTGCTGACGGCGCTGGCCGAGATCGTCGGCTGCTATTTGCCTTACCTGGTATTAAAGCAGGAAAAGACCCCGCTGCTGCTGGTTCCCGCGGCCCTGGCGTTGGCGGCCTTCGCCTGGCTGCTGACCCTGCATCCCACCGCCGCCGGTCGAACGTATGCGGCGTATGGCGGCGTCTATATTGCCGTCGCGCTGGTGTGGCTTCGCATCGTGGACGGGCTGCCGCTGACGCGCTGGGACGTCCTCGGCGCCGCGGTGGCGCTGGCCGGCATGGCAATTATCGTGCTGCAGCCGACCACGGGTGCCCGGACGGGCTGATCCGCTGATCCGCCGATCCGCCGATCCGCCGATCCCCGGTCCGGACATCCCGTCCCGATCATTGCCGTACCGGTCTCGACGGCACGCCGGCCGCTCTGTCCACGAGCCGATCGATCAGCCAGACCAGCAGCATCGTGATTCCCATCAGCGGGAATATCGCCCCCAGTACCGCCAGTCCGGCAATCCATGCGCGCATCGGCGGCGGGCTCGACGGACGCGACGGCGGGCCCAATGCATTGGCCGGCTTGCGCTTGATCCACATGACGAAGCCGGTGATGGCCAGCGCCATCAGGCCGAGCGAGATCGCGGCGCATGCGATCTGATTGGCAAGGCCGAAATACCGGCCCATATGGAGCGAGGTGCCGTACGACACGGCCTTGGCGACGGGGCCGTAGTCGTCGTAGCGGATATCCCGGACGATATTGCCGCTGTGCGGATCGATATGCAGCGTTCTTTCGGCCTTGGGGTCGCTGGGGAAGCACGACACCGAATAGACCGCATCGGGCGTCCCCGGCAGTGCCACCTGGCATCCCGCGCCGGCACCGCGCGAGCCGGCGATGGCAACGACCCGATCCAGACCGATCGGGGCATGGCCGGCGGATGCGCTGGTTCCGACCGGCACGACGGTCAATCCCGTCGCCCACGGGATTTCGCTCAGCGGCAGCGATTCCATCGTCCTGCCGTGTCGCCGGTGATCGCCATGAGCGGCATGATTGCCCTCACGGACGGGCGCGTGCGCATGCCCTGCTTCGCCATCGGCCGGGCGCCCCAGGTTCGCGGCCGTCGTGATGGCCTTGAATTGCTTGCCCCAGAAGGCGGTCCACGGCAGACCGGACAAAACGAACACCAGCGCGCCGATCGCCAGCGAAGCGCCGAGCATCAGATGGATTTCCTTCCACCGCCCTCGGCTGCCGCTTGCCGGCCGCATTGCAAACGCCCTCACACCCGATTCGCGCAAGCGCGGCCACCACATGGCCAGGCCGGTGGCGATCATCACCAGCGTCCAGCATCCGGCCAGTTCCATCAGCAATTCGCCGGGCTTTCCTGCCAGCAAGGCGCGATGCAGCAACCGGACCTGCTTCATGAAGCGGTCTTCCACGCTGAGGCTGCCCAGCACCGCGCCTGAATAGGGATCCAGATAGAGGCTTTCGCTGTTGCCCGAGGGCAGGCGGAAGATGAACTCCGCACTGGCGCGCGGATCGTTGCGCATGGTGTAGGTCGTGGCCACGGCGCCGGCCGGCGCGGCCGCCCTCGCCCGCTCCAGCAGCGTTTGCGGGGACAGCGGCTCGCCCTGCGGTGTCACGCGCAATAGCCCCGGATACAGCAAGGGTTCGATTTGCGGCTGGAAGCAGTAAATGGTGCCGGTGATCGCCAGCACGATCAGAAAGGGCATTACGAACAGGCCGGCGTAGAAATGCCAGCGCCAAAGCGTGCGGTGGGCGGCGGACGTTGGGGCAGGCGCTGCGGCGGGCGATCGGGGTGTCGGTACGGACATCTGCGGGAGCGGTGAATGCGTGATGGCGCTATCGAAGCTATTGGGTTATTGGGTTATTGGGGTTATTGGGGTTATTGGGGTTATTGGCCTATTGGCGTCATTTTTTTGACAAGCGAGGCGGATCGCCGCGCCGATCCGTACTGTGCGACGAAATCCCGCGCGGGTCCTGCGGCATGGTGTCGCATGTACCGTGTACGGCGTGGCCAATAGAATCGGGCACCAAAAACAACGGTGTCTCGCGGCATTCCTGCCGTCTCACCTGGGACACGCCCCCTTTCTCAATGGCCCGACTCCTTCCCCGCGAGGTGGCGCTAGCCGCTGCCGCAGTATGCCTTTCCGCCCAGGCGGCCGACCCTTCTCCTGAGGTCCACGAACTGGCACCGGTCACCGTCCATGCCGCCGGGCAGACCGCGCTGGATGATCCGGCCTCGACCGGATCGAACCTCGGCTTGACGCCGATGCAGACGCCGGCCAGCGTGGACGTCATTGCCCGCGATCAGCTCGAAGTCCGCGGCGATGTATCGCTGGTCGATGCCATCACCCGTGCACCGGGGCTGTCGGGCCTCGGCCATCCCGGCAATGGCGGCGCTTCGTTGTCCGCCCGCGGCTTTACCGATGCGGCGTCGGTGATGCGGCTCTACGATGGCGTGCGCCAATACGGCGGGATCGGCGTGACGTATCCCTTCGACACCTGGTCGGTGGAACGCATCGAGGTACTGCGCGGACCCGCCTCGGTGATCTATGGCGAAGGCGCGATCGGCGGCGTCGTCAATGTCGTGCCGAAAAAGCCGACGCGCGGACCGGTGGAAAACGAAGTCCAGGCGACGATCGGTACGGAGAATACCCAGCGGCTCGCCTTCGGCAGCGGCGGCGCGATCGACGAGCGCTGGTCATACCGCTTCGATATCAGCGGCAATCGCACGGACGGGTCGGTCGATTTCGGCGATTCGCGCAATCTGTCCGTATCGGGCGCGCTGCAATGGGATCCAACGCCGGAGCTCGGCATCAAGCTGAGCTACGCCAAGGGCTGGCAGCAGCCGGCACGGTATTTCGGCGTGCCGCTCGTCAATGGCCGCCAGGATCCGTCCTTGCGGACCCGAAACTACAACGTCAGCGACAGCCGCATCCAGTTCGACGACCAGTGGACCGAATTGTCGGCGCGGTGGATGCCGAACGCCGATCTGACGGTTCGCTCGCGGGCGTATTACATCGACAGCAAGCGTCATTGGCGCAATGCCGAGTACTACGACTATCTGCCGGCGAGCGGCCTGATCCAGCGTTCGTCCTATGTCGAGATCCTTCACGATCAATGGCAGGTCGGCAATACCACCGATGCGGTCTATCGCCATGCGTTGTTCGGCATGAACAACAGCGTGTCGGTCGGCTTCGATGTCAATCGGGCATCGTTTCGCCATACCAATAATTCGCCCTACTCGGGCAGCACGGTGGTCGATCCTTACACGTTCGATCGCGGCAATTTCATCAACGTCGCCGGCACCACGCCGCGCTACAGCAACGAGGCGGTGCAGTACGCCCTGTTCGCCGAGAATCGGCTGGAAATCACGCCGCGGTGGTCCGTGCTGGGGGGCTTGCGCTATGACCATGCCAGGATCGAGCGCCACGATCTGGTGGCCAATCGGGAGGCATTCGACAGGACGTTTTCGCACATCGGCTGGCGTGCCGGCACGGTGTACAACCTGACGCCGAATCTGGCTGTCTACGCGCAGTATTCGGAAGCGGCCGATCCCGTCAGCGCATTGCTGATGCTTTCCTCGTCGAACAGCAATTTCGAGCTGTCCACCGGTCGCCAGGTCGAGGCCGGCGTCAAGCAGGACTTCTGGAATGGCAAAGGGGAATGGACCGTTGCGGCCTACCACATCGTCAAGAAGAACCTGGTCACGCGCGACGCGGTCAATCCCACGCAAAGCGTACAGGTTGGCGAGCAGTCCTCGCGCGGCATCGAGGCCAGCATCGGCGTCGAATTCCTGCCGGGATGGCGGCTCGATGCCAATGCCGCGCTGCTGCAGGCGCGCTACGACCGGTTCACCGAATCGGTCAACGGCACGGCGGTCTCGCGCAATGGCAACGTGCCGACCGACGTGCCCGAGCGCCTGGCCAATGCCTGGCTGACCTGGCGCTTCCTGCCGGAATGGACGGCCGGCGCCGGCATCCGCCATGTCGGCCGCCGCTTTGCCGACCGCGCCAATACGCTCAAGATGCCGGCGTACACCACCACCGACCTGCTGCTGCAATGGCGGCCGCGCAAGCACACCACGCTGTCACTGCGCGGCTTCAATGTGTTCGACCGGCACTATGTCGCGACGGCCTACTACAACCCGACCCAATGGCTGCAAGGGGCCGGACGGCGGGTGGAATTGACGGTCAATCACCGGTTTTGAGTTCAGGCACGCGTCGACACGGTTTTGCGCCACCATGACGCGAACCGGCCGTGCCGCGGCGAAGCAATGGCGTGGCGCTGCTTTATAGTTCGTATCTTCTTCAGTCCGTTGACCGGGCCGTCGATCGTCTCGAACGTCCATGCACACTGCCTCCCATCGCCTGTTCTCCCGCTTGCGTCCGCTGGTCCCCGCCGTTTTCGCGATGTTCGTGCTCGCCGGATGCGCCCTGCCACCGCTGGAACCCCGAACCGAATCGCATGCGTTGACGCCGGAAGCGTCCCGCGACACGGCGCTGGGCCGCGCGCTGGCGCCGGCATTGGCCGAGCGTCCCGGCCTGTCGGGCATCCACCCGCTGGCCGATCCGCGCGAGGCCTTCGCCGCGCGGGTCCATGGCGCCCGCATGGCCGAGCGCACGCTGGACGTGCAGTACTACATCTGGCGCCGCGACACCACCGGCACGCTGCTGCTCGATGCCCTGCATGAAGCCGCCGAGCGCGGCGTGCGCGTGCGTCTGCTGCTGGACGACAACGGCATCTCGGGCCTCGACGAAATCCTGTCCGCGCTGGACGCCCATCCCAACATCGAAGTCCGCCTGTTCAATCCATTCGTCGTGCGCTCGCCGAAATTCATCGGCTATCTGACGGACTTCCGCCGCCTGAACCGGCGCATGCACAATAAATCGTTCACGGTGGATGCGCAGGCGACCATCGTGGGCGGACGCAATGTCGGCGACGAATATTTTGGCGCCACCGATGGCGTGCTGTTTTCCGATCTGGACGTGCTGGCCGTCGGGCCGATTGCTGCCGAGGTCGAACGGGACTTCGATCGCTACTGGGCGAGCGCCAGTGCGTATCCGGTGAACCGGATCGCGTTGCCCGTGTCCCCGGACAGGCTGGAACAACTGGCCCGGGAGGCCGCCACCGCGGAGCGCGACCCCGCCGCCACGGCTTACATGAACGCCCTGAAGGCACTGCCGGCCTACCGTCGCATCATCGATGGCACCCTGGCGTTCGAGTGGGCAAAGACACAGATCGTCAGCGACGATCCCGCCAAGGTCCTGGGCAAGGCGCCGAGCAATGGACTGATCGGGCATCAGCTGATGGAGACCATCGGCGTGCCGACGCGCGAACTGGACCTGGTGTCGCCCTACTTCGTTCCGACCGAGGCCGGTGCGAAGACCTTTGCCGACCTCGCCGCCAAGGGGGTCAAGGTGCGCGTGCTGACCAATGCGGCCGAGGCCACGGACGTCAAGGTGGTGCACTCCGGCTATGTCAAATGGCGCCGCGCGCTGCTCGAATCCGGCGTGCAATTGTTCGAGCTGCGGCGCGAAGTCGCGCCGCCCGCGGACAAGGCCGATACCACTCCCCGCTCCAGGGCCGAGGAGCGCGCCGGGCCGTTCGGCAGCTCCGGCGCAAGCCTGCATGCCAAGACGTTCGCCGTCGATGCGCAGCGGGCCTTTGTCGGTTCGCTCAATTTCGATCCGCGCTCGGCCCATCTGAATACCGAATTGGGTTTCGTGATCGACAGTCCCGCGCTGGCCGGCAGGATCGAATCCGCATTCGATACCAGCGTTCCGCAGAACGCCTATGAGGTCCGGCTGGCCGACGACGGCAGCCTGTACTGGCTCGAAAGGCGCGGCAGCGACACGATTCGCCACGATACCGAGCCCAATACCAGCTGGCTGGAGCGCTTGTGGATCCGGGGCTTGTCGTTGCTGCCGATCGACTGGATGTTGTGACGTGCTGCGGGGTATTGCGACGTGCGGCGATGTGTCGTGGGGATGCGCTGCGGGACCGCTACGCGCGGAGAAAAACCTGCCGAGCGGTCCCCGGCGTTCCGCTATTGCGCGTCCTGCTCGCCCATCATCGCCGCCGGGTTCATCCACACCGGCTCGAACAGGTGACCGTCCGGGTCCTCGAAGGTGCGCAGGTACATGAAACCCATGTCCTGCGGCTCGCGAATGTCCGCGCGTCCGCCGGCCGATTTCGCGGCTTCGACGATGGCGTCCACCTCCTCGCGGCTGTCGATCGACAGCGCGATCAGCATGGCGCTGGTCTGGTGCCCGTCGGCGATCGGCTTGCTGGTGAAGGTCCCGTAATAGGCGTGCGTCATCAGATGAAAGTTGATGGTATCGGACCACACCATCGACGAGGTCTGATGGTCGCTGAACTGCTCGTTCCTGACGCAGCCGATCGCCTCGTAGAAGCGCGTCGCGGCCGCGAGATCGCGGACCGGCAGGTTCAGGAAAATCATCTTTGCCATCGTGTCTCCTCCGTTGGGTTCTACTGCATTGGGGTGGTTCGCGTCTCGGTTCGCCCATGTTTGCCGGGATATTCCAGCTGCATGGCGACGAGTGCTTCCGTACGCGTGCCGTAGCGTTGGCCGATGCCGTTCAGGGCCGCATCAAGCGCCTTCGCCGGGTGCGGTTCCGCGGTGAGTGCAATGGTGCGTTCTCCATCCCAGTCCTTGCCCACCTGCTCGGGCAGCAGCCGGATGCCGTTCCGGGTCTGGATCGGCCCCGGCTGCGCGGCGAAGGAGATGGCCTGCGAACGGTAGGTGCGCGACCACGCGTCGGCGACCAGCGCCAGCGATACCTCGTCGACGCCGGGCCGCAGCGCGATGCCGAGCCGTTCGCGGTTCCAGAACGCCATGGTGTTGCCCATCGCCGTCAAGGCGAAGGGACGCGTGAAGGTGAAGGCGTCGCTGTCGTGGCGCGCATCCCAATGCGGCAGGCCGAGGTCGCGGGCGACCGCCTCTGCCCTGTCGCGGCCGGCCACGGCTTCGATCAGCGTCAGCGTCATCGGCATCGAGGCGGAAATGCCGGTGGTCGTGGCGACGCGGCCGTCGACCACGATGCGCCGATCGGGGACGTGGCGTACCGTGGGATGCTTCTCCAGCAGGTCGTTCAGGTAGTACCAATGAGTGGTGGCGCGCTTGCCGTCGAGCAGGCCGGCTGCGGCCACCACCTTCGCTCCGGCGCAGATGCCGATCACGGTGGCGCCCTTGGCGGCCTGGCCGCGGATCCATTGCAGCACGGTCGGATCGTCGTCTCGGCTCATCGCCGGGACCAGCACGTAGTCAGCGCCCTGGGGATGCTGCGCGTCGAACTGCGCGATCGTTGCATCCGGCTCGACCCGCAGCGCGGGGTAGAGCTTCACCGGTCCGGGCTGCGTCGCCAATGCCGCCACCTCGCCGATGTCGGCGCGGCGCAGGATGCCATAGGGCATCAGATAGTCGGTGGTTTCGGTGGCGTCGTTGATGCCGACGATGGCGATCACCGGGCGCGGGCGCTTGGGCGGCTTCAGCGCCGACAGCGTGGCGGCCCGCTCGGATTCGGCGATCGCCGGCGGCGCGGCGGGAGTTGTGGCCGGCGGCAAGGACAGCAGCCACGCCGCGCCGGCGGCCAGCGCGATGACCACCATACCGGCAATGCCGAGCCCGATCCATGTCGCACGACGTCGATTCGGCCGGTTCATCGTCCTCGTCTCCCCGTGGTTTTTTTAGCCAGACCACTAGCTTAGGCGGACGGAATCGGGACGCCAAGCCATGCCAAGGTGTCCACATTTGGCTGGGATCGGTCGATGCCGAACACCATGCCGGTGCCCGCGCCGATAGCGGGGCCGGCGCCGGGCAAGTACCGGACCTTCGCGCCCTACCCCTTTCGCAGTCCCTCCACCGGATCGGTCTCGAACGCCTGCCACAGCGCATCGCGCCGCTGCAGCGCCTCGATCACCGCCGGCTGGCGCAATTGAGCGACGGCGGACACCAGTGCATTGCACAGGAAGAATGCCGCCGTGTAGGAGTCGAATGGGGATGCGTTGGCGGTGCGCACCAGCAGATGGTGGTCGGCCAGCGGCACCAGCGGCGCGGCGGGGCTGTCGCAGATGGCGACGACGCGGGCGCCCCGCTCGCGGAAGGCACGGGCGATGCTGACCGGCGCGCTGGAATAGCGGCGGACGCTGAAGGTCAGCAGCACGTCTTCCGGCTGGACCCACAGCATGCCGTCGGTGGCCGTCACGGCGCCGGCGCCCAGCTCCTGCACATTGGGCCGGCACATGTTCAGATGCAGCGCCAGCCAGGCACTGACCGGCGCGCTGTTCTTCTGCGCGAGGATGAACAGGCGCCCTTTTCCTCCGGCCAGCAGGCGTGCGATCGCCTCGAAGGCGGCGATGTCCAGCGATTCGTGCGTGGCGGTCAGGTTGTGCTGGTCGTGCATCAACGCATCGTCGAGGCAGGCCCGCAAGGTTCGCTTGCCGCCGATCAGCGCCGGCGCGCGCTGTCCCGCGGTCGGCAGCGCCGCCGTTACGCTGGCCCGCGCTTCGCGCTGGGCGTCGGCATAGCTGGCATAGCCGAGCTTGGCGAACAGCCTGACCACGGTCGACGCGCTGGTGCCGTGCTGTGCCGCCAGCGCGGTCGCCGATTCCAGCAGCACATGCGGATAGCCGCGCGTCAGCGCGTCGGCCAGCTCGCGCTCGCGCGCGGTCAACGTGGCGGCTTCGCGCGCCAACCGGTCGAGCAGCGTGGCGCCATGATCGGCGCTTTCCTTGCGGGAGTTCGTCATATTGACACTCTGCAATACGTATTGCATGATGATATCACCGTTGCAATACATGTTTCATGGTGCATGTTGTTGCGCCTCCCATCACGTCTTTCATAGCGAACCGGGCACCGGTCTTCGGTATTCGGTCATCCGTCGCGAACAGGAACCCCATGCAGGATAAGGAAGTTGCCCAGGGCGCGCAGGCGCTGCTGGACTGGCTGCAAGGCCAGCATCAGGCGATGCAGGACTTGCTGCAGAAGATCGTCGACATCGACAGCGGCAGCCGCCACGAAGCCGGCGTCCAGGCCGTGGCCGAGGTCCTGCGCGCGCATCTGGAAGCCGCCGGCATCGCCGTGCGCTTTCATGCGGTGCCGGGATACGGCGTTTGCCTCGATGCGCAGGTGCCGGGCTCCGGCGAGGGCCTGCCGGTCCTGCTGATGGGGCATATGGATACGGTCTATCCCGAAGGCACGGCGGCCAGGCGGCCCTTCCGCGTCGAGGATGGACGCGCCTACGGTCCCGGCGTCGCCGACATGAAATCCGGCCTGGTGCTCAATGTGTTCGTTGCCGAGGCGCTGGCGCGGCTGGGCCGGCAGGCGCCGCCGGTGCGGCTGTTCTTCTCGTGCGACGAGGAGATCGGCTCGCCCGCCACGCGCGATCGGATCATGGCCGTCGCCCGTGAAGTGCGCGCGGTGTTCAATGCGGAGCCGGGGCGCGTCAGCGGCAACCTGGTGACGGGCCGCAAGGGCTCGATGGTGGTCGAGTTCGAGGTCGAGGGCGTGGCCGCGCACTCGGGCATCAACCACGCCCATGGCGCCAGCGCGATCGATGCGTTGGCGCGCAAGATCCTGGCGCTGCATGCGCTGACCGACCCGGCATCGGGCATCACCACCAATGTCGGCTGCGTGCAGGGCGGCATCGTGCCGAACATGGTCGCGCCGCATGCCAGGGCGCAGCTCGATGTGCGCTTCACCGCCGATACCGACATGGACGCGCTGTACGGCCGCATCCGCGAGATCGTCGAGGCCGAATCGATTCCCCGCACGCGCGGGCGCATCACCGACATGCGCCGCACGATGCCGATGGCGACGACGCCCGCGGCCCTGCTGTCGCTCTATCAGCGCAGCGCCGAACGCGTCGGCTTTACCGTCGACGGTGAATTCACCGGCGGCGCGGCCGACAGCGGCCTGACCAGCTCGGCCGGCACGCCGACGCTGTGCGGCACCGGCCCGGTCGGCGGCCATCCGCACACCGAGCGCGAGTACTGCGAGTTGTCCACCTTCGTGCCACGGGCGCAGGCCCTGGCGCTGGCCATCCTCGGGCTGCAATGAGCGGCATGTCCCGCCATCGAACGAATCCCTTTTCCATCCTGCCTTTCTGATCATGCAGAACCTGCCCTTCTCCCGCCGCCGCTTCGTTGGTCTTGGCCTGAGCGCCGCCGCCATTGCCGCCGCCGCGCCGCTTGGCGCCGTGGCGCAGGAAAACTGGCCGTCGCGTCCCATCACGCTGGTGGTCCCCTTCCCGCCCGGCGGATCGGTCGACATCATGGCGCGCCAGTATTCCGAGCCGCTGTCGCGCATTCTTGGCGTGCCGGTGGTCGTCGACAACCGTCCCGGCGCGGGCGGTTCGGTCGCGACGCAGGTCGTCGCGCGCAGCAAGCCCGACGGCTACACGCTGGTGGTGTCGTCGCAGAGCAGCCACCTGGCCAATCCGCTGACGCAGCCGCGCATCGGCTATGACCCGATCAAGGACTTCGAGAACATCGCGATCCTGGGCCGGCAGCCCAATGCGCTGGTCGTGCATTCCAGCCTGCCGGTGCGCACCTTCGCGGAGTTCATCGCCTATTCGAAGAAGAACCCGGGCAAGCTGGATTACGGCAGCGGCGGCGTCGGCAGCATGGGCCAGCTGAACGTCGAGATGTTCAAGGCCAGCACCGGTGCGGTGGCGACCCATATCCCGTACCGCGGCGGCTCGCAACTGATCACGGCGGTGCTGAGCAACGAGGTGCAGTTCATCCTGGACAACCTCGTCATCATGCTGCCGCACGTCAAGGACGGCAAAGTCCGCGCACTGGCGGTCGCCTCCGAACAGCGCCTCGAGCAGCTGCCGGACGTGCCGACGCTGGCCGAACTGGGCTATCCCGAACTGAACCTGAGCTCGTGGACCGGCATCGCCGCACCGGCAGGCACGCCGCAGCCGGTGGTGCAGAAGATCTACCAGGCCGTGCGCAAGGCGGCCAGCGATCCCGCCATGCAGGCTGCCCTGCGCTCCCGCGGCGTGGTCCCGCCGGAAGACATGGCCCCCGCCGCCTTCGAACGCATGATGGCCGATCGCCTGCAGCGCTATGGCGAGGTGGTGAAGCGGGCGAAGATTTCGGCGGAGTAACGCTCGTACGGCCCGTACAGCGCATACAGTCCCGGGGACCGCCCCCGGGGCTTCCATCCCTCATCGGCAATCGGCGGATGAGCTTGCCCGGCGGCGGACACGGACTACGGCGCCCGGAACAGCCTCTCGTCCCAACGCACCGGCTCCGGCGCCGAGACGACCAGCCTGGCTGCATCCGGGTGCATTGGATTGACCAGAACGTTCCACTCGAGCCGGGCAACGACCGATGGCACGATCAGCACGGCCGATCGGAGGTCGGCCAGCCAGCGATCGCCGAAGCCGCGAGCCGTGCGGGGATCGTTCACGGCGTCCCATCCCGCCGGCAAGTCGTCCGGCCCTGCACGTTCGAGCGCGATGTCGTCAGGTACGTCGGCAACCACCACGACGTGCTGGCGAGGCACCTTGCCGATGCGTGAGTGAACGAGAATCTCGAGCATTGCGCCCGCGAAACTCAGGGAGCCGTAGATGACGGGGCCGCCCGGGCTGTTGAAACGCCCGCCCACGAGCATGGCGCCGGTGCCGTTCCACACTTCATGGCGCCGATCTGCGATCCGGTAGATCCGCATCATGCGGCCATGCCGTAGAAGAGCCTCCAGAGAACTTCCTCGACCCGCTTGGCGCCCAGCTCCGTCATCGATACGTCGAGCGGTGTGTGACCGTCCAACAGCGGATGGGGCGCATGCAGGAATTCCCTGGCGTCCTCTTCGTCATCCCATACGAAACGGGCCGTCGCGAAGATTCGAGCCAGACGCTCTGTCTTTTCCGACTCGTCCGGCGTCAGGCGGTCCTTGCGGCGTTTGAAGGTCGCTTCCGGCACGATCCGCGACATCAACATCCGTCGTTCGTCCGAAGTTCGGACCACGTGTTCGACGATTTCTCGGAGTGCGGACTTTGGCAGTCCTTCCCGCACCGCGGCATCGAGTTCGGCGATGGATACGCGGGGAGGCGACAGCGCCATGGCCGCGCTGATGTGTTCCGGGGGAACGATCAGCATATCCGCACCTCTTGGATCAATTGATGCCAAATTGTAGGCCATTTGATCCCCCTCCGCTAAGCAGGAAAGACGGCAGGTCTTCCGATTCCTCCTTGTGTGCCGTCTCGTACTGTGACGGGCGTGGTTTCCAGACATTAATGGCCCGTCCGATATAGGCGATGGGCGCAGTTCTGCCATGGCCGTCCGTTCGCCAGACACAACCGGGGGGAGCCATGAAACCAGCGTTTCGCTTTCGACAGCGCCTGTTGACGGCCGCATTGGCGCTGTTCGGCTGCTGGCAGGCGGTGGCGGGCGGCGCGGAGGCGCGCGGGGCGTCGGTGCCCGCGGTTGCGGCGGGCACGCCGGTCGCGCCCATTACCGAAGCCGGCACGCTGAGCGGGTGCGCCAACCCGATGATCGGCAGGAACGGCGACACCGGCAGCGGCAAGCGGGCGGTGTTCGTTGATGTCAACCGGATGCGGCCGGACAGCGATCCGGTCTACGAGAAGAACGCCATTTTCTGGACCTCGCGCGAGAACCGGCCCGGCCAGAGCGTATTGATGAGCGGCGCCTTCACCGCCAACCGCAAGACCGTGCGGCTGGCGGCGCTGACGTCCGGGATGACCGACTGGCGCAGCGCGGTCCGGGCCAGCGCGATCACGGTGCCGGCCGTCAACCTGAGTTCCACGGGCTTGACCTTCACCATCCCGGCCAACCTGAAATACGGCCCCTACGCCTACCGCATCGAGGATCAGGATCGCGCGGTGCCGGCCCTGGAAGGCATCGTCAATCGGCCGGAAATCCAGTGGATTCTCGGCACGCCCGATACCGATTCCAGCCTGGAGGCGCCGGCGCATGAGCTGGTCAACTGCGGCGCCGAGGCCGGAGGCAAGCTGCGGCTGTTCGGCAAGAACTTCAACGGCAGCAAGGAAGCCTATCTGCAATCGGCCGACAACCGGCTTTATCCGCTGACGGTCGAGCACGCGGACGATACCGCGCTGGTGGCGGCCGTGCCCGCCGACATGGCGCCCGGCCCCTACCATGTGTGGATCGGCTCCCCAAAAAAGGACCTGACCGCGGCGCTGCCGGTGCCGATCCGCATTCAACCCGCGCCAAAAGCGCCCGCGGTAGTGGCATGCCCGGGACTGGCCGGCGATGGCGTCACCGACAACGCCCCGGCGCTGCAAGCGTGCCTCGACAAGAACCGCAGCAACGGCGTCCGCACCGTCTTCAAGCTGCCGGCCGGGCAATTCGCCATCTCGAGAACGATCGCCTTGCGCCGCCATCAGTATCTGGTTGGGGAATCGGAGGACGCGACCACCCTGCTCGGCAAGGCGAACAACGCCGCGGCCACCCCCGCGTCATGGATCACCGGCGACAGTCATTTCGGCATCGCCTCGCTGACGCTGCGCGGGCCCCATCGCGAAACGATGCTGCGGGCCGCGGATCTGGGCAGCGATCCGCGCACGCACGGCCATATCCTGATCCAGCGCGTCAATTTCGTCGTGTCGGCCGATTACACCAACGGCGCGGAAAGCGCCCAGTTGATCAAGATTTCCGGGCCCGACCTGCGCATCGTCAATTCGACGTTGAGCTCGCGCAAGACGCTCTCCATCGACTACGGCGACGGCGTGCTGATCGCTGGCAATCGGGCGACCAAGGGCGATTACGGCATTGCCAACAGCCAGAACGTCGTCGTCACCAAGAATCTGTTCGGCGCGCAGGACGAGGTCAACGAAGGCGTGGTGATCGGCGCCAGCCGGCCGATGATCAGCGGCACCACGGCCAACGCCACGCGCAATTTCTATCTCGGCTACAACCTGTTCCGCAACATGACCTACACGCCGACCAACCAGTTCTTTACGACGGACGGCGGCGGCGGCGCGTATCTGGGCAGGCTGGCCGCGAGCTCGGCCAGTACGGTGACGCTGGCGCGCGATCCGAACTGGGACATGGTCGGCACCAGCAATCCGGAGAACGTGCTGATGTCGATCGTCGCCGGCACGGGCGTCGGCCAGTACCGGCATCTGAAATCGATCAAGGGCCGCGTGATGGAATTGGCGACGCCATGGGACGTGGTGCCCGATTCGTCCTCGGTGATCAACATCACCACCGGCTATCTGCGCATCACCGTCAGCCATAACGAGTTCCGCAACATGCATGGCCGCGCGCTGAATTCGATCCTGTTCTTTGGCGGCGTGTTCGACAGCGTGATCGACCACAACTACAACATGAACGCCGGCGACGGCATCGCGATCGCGGCCTATGGTCCCTATGGCGACAACACCTATCTGCCGACCTTCAATATCGACTGCCTGGATAACACCGTCGCCGAGGATGGCGACCCGGTCTTCGTGATGCGCACGGCGGCGCGCAACGTCACGCGCGGGCTGGCGGTGCAAGGCATGCCGGGCGCGACGCTGTCCGGCATCCTGGTACGAGGAAACCGGGTGGCGAGCCCCGGCATGATCTTTTTCCCGAACAGCTTCAAGGACAACTATTCGGTACTGGTCGAACAGAACCAGGCGCGGGTCGAGCCCTGGTTCGGCGGATCGAGCGGGCCGCCGGGTGCGATGATCCGGAACAATCGCCCGTAGGCGCCAGAGGCCGCCGCTTTACCGCGATGGCCTTCCGCCTACGGCAGCGCGGGCCGGGCGCTCGCCGCATCTCCCCGCATCGCGGCCAGCGCCCGCAGCGACAGGTGCGCGAACCAGTAAACGAGAAACAGCATCCCGAGCACGCGCCCGATGGTCACGCCGGCAAACGCTGCCGGCCCGGGCAGCAGCAGCGCGATTGCTCCCGAGATGGCCGCGGCGATCAGGCCGCTGAGCACGACACCAGCGATCGCCACGCCGGCGAACGGCAGGCGCCAAGCTTTGGTCAGCGCCGCGAATTCGCTGGCCGATGCGCGCTTGCGCAGGGCCAGATACGGCATCAGCCGCATCGCCAGCCAGCCCTGGGCCGCGAGGTTGGCCACGCCGTACAGCAGCGGCACCGTGCCAAGGAACTGGATCACCGCGCACAGCACGATATAGGTGCCGATGTAGTGCGCCAGTGCGCCGCGCTGGCCCGCCATGGCGTCGGGAGACGGGCCGGCTGCGGAGTAAGCCGGTCCGATCTGTGCGACCGCGCCCGGCATCGACCACAGCGCCACCAGCAGGATCAGCGCGAGCTGGTACAGCACCACCAGCAGCGTCTGCGCGACCCCACCCGCGCCCCCGTACAGCGCCTGCACCCAGGGCGGCACGATGCCGATCATCAGCATGACGAGCGGCAGGCCCAGAAAGATCGCACCGGCGATCAGCAGCACCACGATCGGACCGACGGCGAGCTTGAGGGCGCGTGAACTGACGAAACTGGCAAGCGCGGCACGAAAGGCGGCGAACGACGGCTGCATGGCGATGGCGTGAAGGGCAAAGTGCGGGAGCCTAGCACATCGCCCCCGCGACATCGGCCCCGCGCCGCCCTGCCGTCCCCCTGTCCCGCGCTACATCCGGTACCGCAGCCCGACGAACATGCTGCGCGGCGCCCCAGGGGCGATGAAGCGCGACGTCGCCGCATCCTGCGGCGCCACGTGCGGCTGCACCAGCCGTCCATCCGGCAGGATGTTCTCGGCCAGCTGACCGTAGCTGGCATAGCGGCGGTCGAAGAGATTGTCGATGCGCGCATACAGCTCGAGCTGCTTGCTGACCCGATAGCTGGCGCGCAGATTGACGGTGGCATAGCCGGCGGTATCCCAGCGCCGCGCATCCGGCGCCCTGCCCGGCCGCGGGTCGCTGGCCAGGCCGTCCTCGTTGCCGCTGATCACGCTGGACGACACCGCCAGCACGTCGGCGCCCACCGCGAACGACGGCGTCACGCGCCAGTCGGCGCCGAACTTCAGCGTATGCCGTGGCAATCCGGCCAGCCGCATGCCGGGCCGGACGTCGATGGTGCGCTCGCCGGCCAGGATGCGGCCATGGGCCTGGTAGGTGGCCTGCAGATAGCTGTAGCCGAGCCGCAGCGTGACCGCGTCGAGGCGCCAGTTGGCCAGCAGGTCCAGGCCCTGGTGGCGGGTGCGATCGAAGTTCGAGAAATACCCCTGCTGGCTGTTCGGTGCGCGCAGGAACAGGATGTCGTCGCGATTGTCGGTGCGGTAGGCCGCGCCCGACAGCTCGAAGTCGCGCGACGGCCGCCAGCGCGCGCCGACCTCGTAGGTGCGGGACACCACCTGCTTCAGATACGGGTCGGCCTGCAGGCCGGCGGGCAAGCGGCATGGCTGGGCGGGGTCGGCGCAGCCCAGCTCGATCACGGTCGGCACGCGATTGCTCTGCGCGGCGTTGGCGAACAGCGTCAGCCCCGCCCCGACCTGCTGGGTCACGCCGATGGCGGGATTGAGCTTGCTGTAGGTGAAGCGCTCCGTCGGCTTGTCGCTGCCGTCGCTGTCGATCAGCGTGCTGGTGACCTTCAGCCGATTCCAGCGTGCCGACAGGTTCAGATGGGTGCTCGGCGTCAGCGCCCACAGGTCGGCCAGATAAAGCCCGATCGCGCGCGACTTGCCATGGGCGCCAGAGAACAGCTCGACGTCGGACCCCGGCGCGGCGGTCACGCCCCGGTCGGCACTGAGCAGCGCCTCCTGCTCGTACTGCGCGTAACGCACGCGGTTTGCGTCGAACGTCATTCCCATGTTGATGCGGTGCGCGCCCTGCTCCCTGGCCAGGCTCAGCGCAATGCCTTCCCCTCGCTGGCGGGTGTGGGTGGTGTTCAGCACGGCCGGATGCAACCCGGCACCCTGCTCTCGTGTCAGGTCGCAGTCGTCGTCGACCGGCGAGCCGTCGGGATGGAAACCATCCTCGCAGGCCTCGGCGTACTCGGCATAGTCCTCGCTGACGTCGCCGTTGACGGTATCGCGCCGGCTGTGGCGGACATAGGCCATCGCGGAGATGCGGGTCTTGTCGTCGAGCCAGTGGCTGCCGTTGAGCATGACCTGCGTGACGCGGTTGCGGGTCTGGTCCGGATAGGTGAACACCGCGCGCCGGTTGGCCGCGTACAGGTCGGGCACCGCTGCGTCGCCATCGAGCCGATAGTCCGGTACCAGGCCGTTGCCGACCAGCCTGCTGCTGCCGTGCAGCAGCGACACGTCCCACTCGGTCGACCCGCTGCTGCGGCCCGCCTTCAGGAACAGGTTGCCGAGCCGCCCATCGGAATGGTCGCGCCAGCCGTTCTCCTTGAACAGCGTGCCGGCGATGAAGCCGTGCCAGCCGTCCTCGCTGCGCGCGCCGAAGGACAGATCGGCCCGCTTGCGGGCGCCGCTGCCGTAGGACAGGTCGGCGCCGAAGCCCTGCGAGGTGAGGCCGGATTTGGTGGTCAGCGCGAGCGCGCCGCCGAGCGTGTTCAGGCCGTAGGCGGGGTTTGAGCCCGACACCAGCGCGACATTGTCGAGCGCGGCTTCGGGAATCATGTCCCAGTTCACCACGTCGCCGAACGGTTCGTTGACGCGAACGCCGTCCAGATAGACAGACAGGCCCTGCGGCACGCCGAGGATCGACGAAGCCCGAAAGCCGCGATAGGTCACGTCGGCCTGGAACGGGCTGCCCTGGATCTCGTTGACGTTGACGCCGGGCAGATTGCGGCTCAGGTATTCGACCAGATTGCCCGCGCGCGGGCCCGTCACCGCCTCGCCGTCGGCGCTCTGCACCGAATAGGGCAAGGCATCGCGTTCCACGCCGATGCCGGGCAGCGGCGCGGCGGCGACGATGGTGACGGTGGGCAGCGAACTGTCCTGTTGTGACACAGTGCTGCCCTGTTGTGCAACAGCGGGGCCGGCGCCGAACAGCGCGATCGCGCAGGCCACGGCGATGGCGCTGGGCACGGGGGGCCCCGCGCGGCGCGGCGCGGCGGCCGCGCGCCGGCCGCCGGCGGCGGCACCGCTCCGGTTGGCTGACATCTTGCATCTCCTCCTGTTATCGAGCGGACCTCTGTCGGGCCGCACGATCCCGTCGAGCAGATTCCGTACCCCGAGGGCCGGGAAAAACTCCCGACCTGACGACAGGGCCGGGCTCGCCGTGCCGGGATCGCGCGCCACGCAACCACGCCACCAGAGCGCACGGGCCGCCTCGACGAACACGAGGAGACACTGCCATGCCCCTGTCCCGCCATCTGTTGCTTCGGGCCGCGCCGATCGCGCTGCTCAGCCTGATCGTCGCCACGCTGTTCGCGCTGGCCACCGCCGCGGGCGACATCCGCAGCGAACGGCGCGGCGCCGACGCGACGGCCAGGATGTTTCGCCATCTCGCCGCGCTGCAGGCAGATCCCGCCGAGGCCCGCGACGGACATTTGCGTGCCCTGCGGGACATTGCGGCCTCCGGCGCGCTGCGCCATCTGCGGCTGACACTGCGGGACGATCGCGGCGTGGTCCTCGTCCCGCAGGCCGGGACCGCCGGCAGCGCAGCCCCCGCCGGGCCGGCCGCGTCGTGGACCATCCCCGCGGCCGAGGGCGCCGCCTACCGCGTGGCGCTGGACTGGAATCCGCGCAGCGAGGAAAGCGAGGCGCTGAACACCTTTGCCGGCCAGCTGGCCACGTTGATGCTGTACAGCGCGCTGCTGTTCGCCGGCATCGCCTGGTCGGCACGACGGGCGCTGGCCCCGCTGCGCGGGATGCTGGCGGCAATCCGCCGATACGAGCACGCCGAATACGATGCGGCGCTGCCCCCGACCCGGATCGCCGAGCTTGACGCCATCCGCCGGGCGTTGCAGCAGCTCGCCGCGGCGCTGGCGCAGGCGGAGGCTTCCCGTCGCGCGTTGAGCCTGCGGCTGCTCGATGCGCAGGAGCACGAGCGGGCGCGCATCGCGCGCGAACTGCACGACGAGCTTGGCCAGACGTTGACCGCGATGCGGGCCGACGCCGCCTACCTGTCGCGCCGGCTGGCGCATGACGCCGGGCTGCGCGGCGTGGCCGACGGGCTGTCGCAGCATGGCGCGCGCATCCAGCAGGATGTCCGCTCGCTGCTGCATCGGCTGCGGCCGCATGGCACGCAGCCGGGCAACGGGCCGGTGCCGCTGGCTCGGATGCTGCAGGACTTGCTGCAAGGGTGGCGCACGCAGCCGGACTCGCGCACGGACTTTCGCCTGGAGATAGAGCTCGGCGCGGTGGCGGTACCGCCGGCGCTGGCACTGGCGCTCTACCGCATGACGCAGGAGGCCCTGACCAACGCGGTACGGCACGCCGGCGCCGGGACGGTTCAGGCCCGCGTGGCCGCCAACGCCGCCGGCGATATCGTCTGGTGCGTCGAGGACGACGGCCGCGGCATCGCCGATCTCGGCGCCGCGCTCGAGGCCGGCTGCGGACTGGGCGGCATGCGGGAACGGGTGTGGGCCCATGGGGGCGAGCTGGAGCTGGGCGCCTCGCGGCCCGGCGAAACGCGGCCGGGGCTGAAGCTGCTTGCGCGTTTCCCTGGCGCGCTGGCGGCGCCGCCTGCCGCCGTCGCGACGATTTCGAAGGGTGCGGCCGTTGCGGCGGTGCATGCGCCAGACATCACGACCCGCGCCGGCGCCCCCGGCCACGGCTGCCTGCCGGAGCTGGCCTGATGATGCCGCTGCGCGTCGTACTCGCCGACGACCATGCCGTCGTGCGGACCGGCTACCGCCGCCTGCTGGAGCTGGACGAGCGCCTGCAGGTCGTCGGGGAGTTCGCCGACGGCGATGCCGCCTATCTCTGGCTCAGCCGCCACCCTGCCGACGTGCTGGTGCTGGACCTGTCGATGCCGGGCCGCGGCGGGCTCGAAGTGCTGCGCTGCCTGAAGGCGCGCGTGCCCGCCCTGCGCGTGCTGGTCTTCAGCATGCACGACAGCCCAGCCATCGTCGCGCAGGCGCTGCGCGCGGGAGCGGACGGCTATCTGACCAAGAGCAGCGCACCGGACCTGCTGGTCGACGCGGTGCATCGCGTCGCGGCCGGCGAGCAGCCGCTGTCGGACGATATCGCCGGCCTCGCCGGCGAGGGAGACCCGAAGGCGCTGCCGCACATGCGCCTGTCGCCGCGCGAGTTCGATCTGTTCCGCCTGCTGGTGCGCGGTATCGCGCTCGAGGACATCGCCGCGCAGCTCTACCTGAGCACCAAGACAATCGCCAATTACCAGACGCTGATCCGAAAGAAGCTGGGACTGGCCAACGTCGTCGAGATGTACCGCTATGCGCGCGAGCACGGCCTTGACTGAAGGCGGAACCGCAGACCGCGGGACCGTTGGCCATGGCCCCTTGATCGCGGACCGTTGATCGCCGGCCGCAGTGCGATTGCTCCATTTCGGGACACCGGGGACAGGGCCGCGATTAGCGACGCAACAGTGCGGGCGCGCATCACGGGCGAACCATGCCGAAAAACGGCGGCCGGCAAATGGCACGCTCCTTGCGCTGAGGGAAGTGGACTGGCCGGACACCCGGTCGCCAAGACAGCAGCGCAACCGCAAGACAAACGCAAGACAGACGATTCGTCAGGAGACACCACCATGAACCATGCGGAACTGAAATTCCTCGATATCGAATTCCCGTACAAGGCGTCCTACGACAACTTCATCGGCGGCAAGTGGGTGCCGCCGCAATCGGGACAGTACTTCGACAATCTGTCGCCCGTCACCGGCCAGGCGTTCTGCAAGATCGCCCGCTCCAATGCCGACGATATCGAGCTGGCGCTGGACGCCGCGCATGCGGCCAAGGCGGCCTGGGCGCGCACCTCGCCGGCCGAGCGCGCCAACGTGCTGAACCGCATTGCCGATCGCATGGAGGCCAACCTGAAGCGCCTCGCCGTCGCCGAGACGATCGACAACGGCAAGCCGCTGCGTGAGACCATGGCCGCCGACTTGCCGCTGGCGATCGATCATTTCCGCTATTTCGCCGGCGCGGTGCGCGCGCAGGAGGGCGGCATCTCGGAGATCGACCACGACACCATCGCCTACCACTTCCATGAGCCGCTGGGCGTGGTCGGCCAGATCATCCCGTGGAATTTCCCGCTGCTGATGGCGACGTGGAAGCTGGCGCCCGCGCTTGCCGCCGGCAACTGC
This sequence comes from Cupriavidus cauae, assembly GCF_026210475.1. Classification (NCBI taxonomy): domain Bacteria; kingdom Pseudomonadati; phylum Pseudomonadota; class Betaproteobacteria; order Burkholderiales; family Burkholderiaceae; genus Cupriavidus; species Cupriavidus cauae. The sequence continues at coordinate 2,533,110 of NZ_CP080293.1, read as the reverse complement.
GTCGTGCTCAAGCCCGCCGAGCAGACCCCGGCCTCGATCATGGTGCTGCTGGAGGTCATCGGCGACCTGCTGCCGCCGGGCGTGCTCAACGTCGTCAATGGCTTCGGCCTCGAGGCCGGCAAGCCGCTGGCCTCGAACAAGCGCATCGCCAAGATCGCCTTCACCGGCGAGACCACCACCGGCCGGCTGATCATGCAATACGCCAGCCAGAACCTGATTCCGGTCACGCTGGAGCTCGGCGGCAAGAGCCCCAACATCTTCTTCGCCGACGTGCTCGACAAGGACGACGCCTTCTTCGACAAGGCGCTGGAAGGCTTCGCGATGTTCGCGCTGAACCAGGGCGAGGTCTGTACCTGCCCGTCGCGCGCGCTGATCCAGGAGTCGGTCTACGACCGCTTCATGGAGCGGGCCATCAAGCGCGTCGAGGCGATCAAGCAAGGCCATCCGCTGGACCGCAGCACGATGATCGGCGCGCAGGCCTCGCAGGAACAGCTCGAGAAGATCCTGTCGTACATCGACCTGGGCAAGCAGGAAGGCGCGCAGCTGCTGACCGGCGGCGAACGCGCGCAACTGGGCAATGGCCTGGAGAACGGCTACTACATCAAGCCGACCGTCTTCCGCGGCCACAACAAGATGCGCATCTTCCAGGAGGAGATCTTCGGGCCGGTGGTATCGGTGACCACCTTCAAGACCGAGGAACAGGCGCTCGAGATCGCCAACGACACGCTGTATGGCCTCGGCGCCGGAGTGTGGACGCGCGACGGCACGCGGGCCTACCGCTTCGGCCGTGCGATCCAGGCGGGCCGCGTGTGGACCAACTGCTATCACGCCTACCCGGCCCACGCGGCGTTCGGCGGCTACAAGCAATCGGGCATCGGACGCGAGAACCACAAGATGATGCTGGACCACTACCAGCAGACCAAGAACCTGCTGGTCAGCTACAGCCCGAACGCGCTCGGCTTCTTCTGACCGACGGGCCTGGCAACGGCCGTCGCCCTCGCCAGGCCGGATCCTGGCGTCCCGTTCCGCCGCAAGCGGCAGTGACGCCGGGCTCCCGGCCTTCGCCCGGACGACGGCATCTTCGCGGATTCCGACCATGCATACCCCCCTGCCCCCACGCGTGATCGCCACCGACGCCGCGCTCGCACTGATCGCGCAGCTGACCGGTGACCACGGCCCCATCCTGTTCCACCAGTCCGGTGGCTGCTGCGACGGCAGCGCGCCGATGTGTTTTCCGCGCGGCGAATTCCTGGTCGGCGGCAGCGACATCAAGCTCGGCGAGATCGGTGGCGCACCGTTCTACATGAGCGAATCTCAGTTCGAGTACTGGCGGCACACGCAGCTGATCATCGACGTGGTGCCCGGCAATGGCGGCATGTTCTCGATCGAACGCGCCACCGGCATGCGCTTCCTGACCCGTTCGCGGCTGTTCACCGACGAGGAGGCCGACCGGCTCGCCGCGGTGCCGCTGCAACGGGCAACCGTCGACTATCCCGACCTCGCCGCGTGATGGCGCCCGCGCCGATCCTTCCGATGCCAGGGCGCCGCGCGCTGACGATCGCGCTTGGCGCGCTGGCCGCGCGCGCGGCGCTTCCGGCCATGGCGGCCACAACCGTCACGCCCGGCGCGGGCGCCAATCCGGCCGCCGGCTACCCCGCGCACCCGCTGACGATGATCGTGCCCTGGCCCGCGGGCGGCGCCACCGATCTGTCGATGCGGGTATTGGCCGAACTGGTCGGGCACGAGCTCGGCCAGCCGGTGGTGGTCGAGAACCGCGCCGGCGCCGGCGGTGCCCTGGTCGGCGCGCTGCTTGCCGCGGCGAAGCCGGATGGCTACACCATCGGCCAGTTGCCGGTGACCGTCTACCGGCTGCCGCACCAGCAGAAGACGACATGGCAGCCGCTGCGCGATATCCAGCCGGTGGTGATGATCTCCGGCTATACCTTCGGCGTGGTGGTGCCGGCCGACAGCCCGTTCCGCAGCTTCGGCGACCTGGTCGCCTGGGGACAGGCCCATCCCGGCGCGCTGACGGTGGGCTCCTCCGGCATCGGCACCACGCCGCATCTGGCGATCGAGGAGGTGCTCGGCCGCAACCGCGTCCGCTATCTGCATGTGCCCTACCGCGGCATCGCCGACCAGATGCTGGCGGTCGCCGGCGGCGCGTTGATGGCGGGCGTCAGCGCGACCGGCTTCGCGCCCTATGTCGACAGCGGGCGCCTGCGGCTGCTGGCCCTGTTCAGCGAACACCGCTCGCCCCGCTGGCCCGACGTGCCGACCATGAAGGAGCTCGGCTATCCCGACGCGGTCCACAACTCGCCCTATGGCATCGGCGTGCCGCGGGGCACCGACCCGCGCGTCGTGCGCCGGCTGCACGACGCCTTCGCCCGCGCCATGCGCCACCCCCGGCATCTGGCCGAACTGGCCAGGTACGACCAGGAACTGACGTATCTCGATACCGAGCGGTACGAGGCTTATCTGCGCGGCGTGTGGGCGCGCGAGCGCGAGTTCGCGCAACGGCTGGGCCTGGCCGCCGGCAAGGAGCCATCGTGATGAGCCCCACCCTGGCGGCGGCGATGCGGGCGGATGCCGAATCGAGCAAAGCAACTGGCGATACCGCCCCGGCGCTGCGCTGCGACGGGCTGGTCAAGCGCTTCGGCAGGCAGGCGGCGCTCGATGGCGTATCGCTGTCGGTTCGCCCCGGCGAATTCGTTGCGCTGCTCGGGCCGAACGGCGCCGGCAAGACCACGCTGTTCCAGATCCTGACCGGGTTGTTCGTCGCGGATGCCGGCCGGGCCGAGGTGATGGGCGCCGACATGCGGGAGCATCCGGCCCGCGCGCTGGCCCGGCTCGGCATCGTCTTCCAGCAGCCGGCGATCGATCTGGACCTGTCGGTGCGCGACAACCTGCTGTTCCATGCCGACCTGCATGGCCTTGCCCGGCGGCAGTCCTTGCCGCGCATCGCCGCCTTGCTCGCGCACTTCGGGCTTGCCGAGCGCGAACGCGCGCCGGTGCGCGCGCTGTCGGGCGGCAACCGCCGCAAGGTCGAACTGGCCCGCGCGCTGCTGCACGAGCCGGCGCTGCTGCTGATGGACGAGGCGACGGTCGGACTCGATCCGGCCTCGCGCGCGCAGATCGTCGACGAGGCCCGCCGCCTTGCCGCCGAACAATCCACCGCGGTGCTGTGGGCCACGCACCTGGTCCAGGAGATCGCCGCCTGCGACCGTGTCGTCGTGCTGCACCGGGGCACGGTCCGCTTCGACGGCACGCCGGCGATGCTGTGCGCCGCCACCACGCAGCACGACCTCGAACGGGCCTTCCTGGCCCTGACCGCCTCGGAGGCATCGCCATGAGCCACCTGCCACCGGTACCGCGTATCCGCTGGGTCGTCGGTGCCACCCTGGTCGCGACCGCCGTGCTGGTGCTGGCCGGGTGGTCCGAGACGGCATACCCCGCCGGCGGCGGCCAGGTCATCGTTTCCAGCGAGAAGGACGGCAGCCTGACGTTCTACGACGCGGCCAGCCGGCAGGTGTCCGCCGTGCTGCCGCAGTGCCGCCGGCCGCGCCATCTGCAGTTGTCGCCCGACCGCACGCGGCTCTATGTCGCCTGCAGCGACGACGATCGCGTCGATGTGGTCGACGTCCGCACGCGCAAGACGCTGGCCGCGCTGCGCGTCGGCGACGACCCGGAAATGTTCGACCTGAGCCCGGACGGCAGGACGCTCTATGTCTCCAACGAGGAAGAGTCCCTGCTGACCGCGGTCGACACCGCGACCGGGCAGAAGCGCTTCTCGGTGGCCGTCGGCGATGAACCGGAGGGTGTCAAGGTCAGCGCCGACGGCAAGCGTGTCTACGTGGCCTCCGAAGTGGCCAATCTCGTCCATGTGATCGACGTGGACAGCCGCAAGATCGTTCGCCATATCCCCGTCGGCAACCGGCCGCGCCGCTTCGCGCTGTCGCCCGACGGCAAGGAGCTGTGGGTCAGCAACGAGCTCGCCGCCAGCGTGTCGATCATCCGCACCGACACGCTGCAGGTCGCGCACGTGCTGACCTTCGCGCCGAAGGGGTTTCGTGCCGACGACGTGACGCCGGTAGGGCTGGCCCTGTCGCGGGACGGCAGGCGCGCCTATGTCGCCCTCGGGCGGGCCAACCATGTGGCGGTGGTCGATGTCGCCGCGCGGCGCGTGCTCGACTACGTGCTGGTTGGCCGGCGCGCGTGGGGGGTGGCGCTGACGCGCGGCGATGCGCTGCTGTACGTGACCAACGGCATGTCCGACGACGTCAGCGTGGTCGACACCGCGCGTGCCAAGGCGGTGGCGACGCTGAAGGCCGGGCGCGTACCGCATTCGGTGGCGATCGATGACTAGGCTCGCGTTGCTGCGTCCGCTCGCCGTGTGCGTGTTGCTGGCCGGCATATCGACGGCTACGCAAGCCGCTGCGGCAACGGCTGCGGCGCGCGCTGGCGCGGCCGAGCTGCGCATCGGCGTCGTCAGCCTGGCCGACGATCCGCGCTACGAGTCCAGACGGCTGGAGCAGCGCTATCCCGGCCACCCCGAAGGCAGGCCATTCGACGGCATGCGCGTGGCCGCGGCCGAATCCCGCCTTGCGCTCGAGGCCGCGGGGCTGTCGCTGAAGCTCGAGGCCGCCGAAGCGCGCGACGCCGAGGGGGCGGCACAGACGGCCGCCATGCTGGCGCGCCAGGGCATCCGCTACATCGTGCTCGATCTCCCCGCCGACGCCGTGCGCGCGGCGACCCGCGCGGTAAAGCCCGGCGAGGCCTTGCTGCTGAACGTCTCGTCCGACGACGACGCGCTGCGCGGGCAAGCCTGCGCGCCGCACCTGCTGCACACACTGCCGAGCCGGCGGATGCAGGCCGACGCGCTGATGCAGGCGCTGGCCGCGCGCAAATGGCGCAAGGCGCTGCTGCTGACGGGCCCCGCGCCGGAGGATCGCGCGTGGCAGGCGCTCTATCTGCAGGCGGCCCGGCGCTTCGGGATCGCCTGGGCCGCGCAGCGGGACTTCCGTCTGTCGAACGATCCGCGTGAACGGGAGCTGGCCAACGTCCGGCTGCTGACGGGCGGCCCGGATCACGACGTCGTGGTGGTCGCCGATGCCGACGGCGAGTTCGCGCGCACGCTGCCGTACGCCACGCAACTGCCGCGCCCGGTGGCGGGCGCCAACGGCCTGACCGCGATGGCGTGGCACCGGGCCTGGGAGCGCCACGGCGGCCCGCAATTGAACCGGCGCTTCCTCAAGGCCGCCGGCAGGCCGATGAGCGGGCACGACTGGGCCGGCTGGGTCGCGGTCAAGGCTGTGGTCGAAGCGGCCACGCGCGCGCCGAAGGCGCCGTTTGCCGAGCAGGCCCGGAGCCTGGTCTCCGGCGATGTCGTCATCGATGGCTTCAAGGGCCCGCGCCTGAGTTTCCGGCCCTGGGACGGGCAGCTGCGCCAGCCGGTGTTTCTTGCGCATCCCGACGGCGTGGCGGCGGTCGCCCCGCTCGACGGCTTCCTGCATCCCAGGAACAACCTCGACACGCTGGGCGCGGACGCGCCCGAGACCGCGTGCCGCCGCTGACAGCCTGCCGCCATGATGACCTCCATCTCTCCCCTGCTCCATCGCTGGCGCGCGCTGCGCGCGGTCGCGGGCCGCGAGCTGCGCAAGTTCCTGCGCCAGCCCGGCCGCCTGATCTCGTCGCTGGTGCGGCCGCTGCTGTGGTTCCTGGTATTCGGCGCGGGCTTCCAGAACGTGTTCGGCGTCGCCATCATTCCGCCCTACGACACCTATGTCGAATACAAGGTTTATCTGACCCCCGGCCTGCTGGCGATGATCGCGCTGTTCAACGGCATGCAGTCCTCGCTGGCGATGGTCTACGACCGCGAAATGGGCGTGATGCGGCTGCTGCTGACGGCGCCGCTGCCGCGGCCCTGGTTGCTGGCGTGCAAGCTCGCGGCCGGTGCGCTGCTGTCGCTGCTGCAGATGGCGGCGTTCCTGCTGGTCGCCGTGCTGTTCGACGTACCGATCGCGTATGCCGCGCTGCCGATGCTGTTCGCGGCGATGACGCTGGCCGCGCTGATGCTCGGCGCGCTCGGCCTCGCGCTGTCGGTGCATGTGCGGCAGCTGGAGAACTTCGCCGGCATGATGAACTTCGTGATCTTCCCGATGTTCTTCATCAGCACCGCGCTGTATCCGCTGTGGAAGCTCGAGGAATCCGGGGCCGAGCCGATCCACCAGCTGGCGCGGATCAACCCCTTCACGCATGCGGTCGAGGCGATCCGCTTCGCGCTGTACGGGCAGGCGGCCTGGGGCAGCGTCGCGGTGGTGGCGGCCTGCGCCTGCCTGTTCTTCGGCGTGGCGCTGCTCGGCTACGACCCGCAGCGCGGCATGGCAAGGCCGCTGGGAAAACGGGCGTGAGGCCGCCTGTCGTGCCGCGCCGTCATGGCAGGCAAAGCCGTGCGTGGCTCGGGACGCTGCTGGCCCTGGCGTCGGCGCTGGCGCATGCGGCCGCCGATGCCGACCCGTTCGCCTCGGCGCAATGGCCCACGCTGCGCGGCGAGATGCTGGGCAACGCGCCCGCGGTGTTCGACGCGCGCGTGAAGGTCGTCGGTCCCGCCTTCGCCGAAGACGCGCTGAACGTGCCGATCGCCTTCGACGCCTCGGCGCTGGGCGAAGTGGACCGGGTCGTGGTCGGGGTCGACCGCAATCCGATCCGCAAGGTGCTGGCGTTCACGCCGGGCAAGCTCAAGCCGGCGCTGTCGTTCCGCTTCAAGCTGGAACAGGGCTCCCCGGTACGGGTCGCGGCCCGCACCCGCGATGGCGTCTGGCATGTCGGCGGCCTGCTGGTCCACGCCGCCGGCGGCGGCTGCACGGTGCCGGGCGTGACGCGCAAGGACGGCTCGTGGAGCGTGACGCTGAACCGGGTCGAGGCCCGGCGCTTTGCCGCGCTCGATGGCGGCGGCGGCCGGATCCGGGTCCGCGTGATGCATCCGATGGACACCGGCCTGGTGGCGGGCATTCCCGCCTTCCATATCGAGCAGCTGGCGCTCGTCGACGGCCGTCGCGAACCGCTCGGCACGCTCGAGCTGCACGAGCCCGTGTCGGAGAACCCGATCTTCTCCTTCGACCTGCGCGAGCCGGCGCCGCAGCCGCTGGCGGTGACCGGCCGCGACAACAACGGCAACCGTATCGACGCGCGGGTGCTGCCATGAGGCGCCTGTTGGCCGCGCTCGCCGTGCCGATGCCCCAGCTGTTTGCCTTGCCGTTCTCCCTGTCGATCGCCCTGTCGATCGCCCTGTCGATGGCCCTGTCGATGGCCCTGCTGCTTCCCGCATCGGCATTCGGCGACGACCCCGCAGCAGGGGCGCTGCGGCCGCCCGACTACCGCCTCGCGCCGCGCGATATCGGCGACGGCATCTGGCTGTTTGAAGGGGCGAATGCCGACTTCGCCGTCGGCAACGGCTGCAACATCATCAATACGGCCTTCATCGATACCGGCGACGGCGTGGTCGTCGTCAATACGGGGCCGTCGCGGCGCTACGGTGAGCAGCAGCGCGCGGCGATCGCCAGGGTGACGAAGGCCCCGGTCCGCCTGGTGCTGAACCTGAACCTGCATCCCGACTACTTCTTCGGCAACCAGGCCTATGCCGACGCCAGTCCGGCCGCGCTGGCCGGTACCGTCGCCGGCGCGGCGCGCGAGGCCGGCGCGTATGCCGACAACCTGTATCGGCTCTGCGGCGACTGGATGGCGGGCACCGAACCGGCGCCGCCCGTCACGACCATCGAGCCGGGACCGCGCACGATCGGACGCCATCGATTCGAGCTGCTGCGCCTGCAGGGCCATACCGGCGACGATCTGGTGCTGATCGACCATACCGCGCGCGTGATGTTCGCCGGCGGCCTGGCCTTCCGCTCGCGCATCCCGACCACGCCGCACGCCGACATTCCGCGCTGGCTCGCCAGCCTCGACGTGCTGGAACGCCGGATGCGCGAGGACGGATTGCGCCTGCTGGTGCCAAGCCATGGCCCTGCGCTCGACGGCGGCGATGCGATCGCGCAGACGCGCGACTACCTGCGCTGGCTCGACGCCCGGCTGCGCCAGGCGGCCCGCGAGGGCCGCGACCTCGCCGAGGTCATCGCGATGCCGGTGCCGGCGCCGTACTCGGGCTGGGCCGCGATGCCGGCCGAATACCTGCGCAACGTCACGCACCTGTACCCGGCCTATGAACGGGAGGCGCTGGCGCCATGAGCCGTGCGGCGGGCACGCGCGAGGGGTGCTCCATTCCGCGACAGCGTTGTTGCGCGGTGGCGCGGTACGGGCCGGTATGACGCATCCGCGCGCGCGATCGCGGCGAAAAGGGTTCGCAAGCAACGGGAATTTTTCACGGCCGGCTTGGCACGCGAATTGCGGATTGGCGCACCGGCGCGGCATCGCCGATCGGCCTGTGCCGCGCCTGTGGAAGGACCACCGGGAAATCCGCGACAGGGTTGATCGAAACCGATGATCGAAGCCGATCATCGACAAAAAGAGAGAGGAGCAAACGATGAGCAAGTTGAAGGTGCTGGTGCTGGCCGCCGCGTGCGTGACCAGCTTCGCCGCGCGGGCCGCCGTGACGGACGCGATGATCGAGAACGACGCGAAGAGTCCCGGTGATGTGCTGTCGTGGGGGATCGGGCCGGAGGGCCAGCGCTTCTCGCCGCTGGCCAGGATCAATACGAAGAACGTCGCCCGCCTGGTGCCGGCGTGGTCGTTCTCGTTCGGCGGGGAGAAGCAGCGCGGCCAGGAATCGCAGCCGCTGATCCATAACGGCAAGATGTTCGTCACCGCTTCGTACTCGCGGATCTTCGCGCTGGATGTCAAGACCGGCGCGAAGCTGTGGAAGTACGAGCATCGCCTGCCGGAAGGCATCATGCCGTGCTGCGACGTGGTGAACCGCGGCGCCGCGCTGTACGACAAGCTCGTCATCTTCGGCACGCTGGACGCGCAGCTGGTCGCACTCGACCAGGACACCGGCAAGGTGGTGTGGAAGGACAAGATCGACGATTACGCGGCCGGCTATTCGTACACGGCGGCGCCGATGATCGTCAAGGGACTGGTGCTGACCGGCGTATCGGGGGGCGAGTTCGGCGTGGTCGGCCGCGTCGAGGCGCGCGATGCCAGGACCGGCCGGCTGGTGTGGATCCGCCCGACCGTCGAAGGGCATATGGGCTATCGCTTCGACGCCGAGGGCAACAAGATCGAGAACGGCATCACCGGTAACCTGAACGCCAGCTGGCCGGGCGAAACCTGGAAGACCGGCGGCGCGGCGACCTGGCTCGGCGGCACCTACGATCCCAAGACCGGGCTGGCCTACTTCGGCACGGGCAATCCGGGGCCGTGGAACAGCCATCTGCGCAAGGGCGACAACCTCTACTCGTCGTCGACGGTGGCCATCGATCCTGCCACCGGCAAGATCGTCTGGCATTACCAGAACACGCCGAACGACGGCTGGGATTTCGACGGCGTCAACGAGTTCGTGACCTTCGACCTCGACGGCAAGCGCGTCGGCGGCAAGGCCGACCGCAACGGCTTCTTTTACGTCAACGATGCACGCAACGGCAAGGTGCTGAACGCCTTTCCGTTCGTCCGCAAGGTGACCTGGGCCAAGGACATCGACCTGAAGACCGGCCGGCCCAACTTCGTCGCGGAAAGTCGTCCTGGCGACCCCGCCGACCAGAAGAAGGGACAGTCGGTGTTCGCCGCGCCGGGCTTCCTCGGCGGCAAGAACCAGCAGCCGATGGCGTTCAGCCCGCAGACGGGCCTGTTCTATGTGCCGGCGAACGAATGGGGCATGGACATCTGGAACGAGCCGATCACCTACAAGAAGGGCGCGGCCTTCCTCGGCGCCGGCTTCACCATCAAGCCGCTGAACGAGGACTATATCGGCGCGTTGCGCGCCGTCGATCCGAAGACCGGCAAGATCGTCTGGGAGGTCAAGAACAACGCGCCGCTGTGGGGCGGCGTGATGACGACCGGCGGCGGCCTGGTGTTCTGGGGCACGCCCGAGGGCTACCTGAAGGCGGCGGACGCGAAGACCGGCAAGGAGCTGTGGCAATTCCAGACCGGCAGCGGCGTGGTGGCGCCGCCAGTCACCTGGGAAGAAAACGGCGAGCAGTTCATCGCCGTGGTGTCGGGCTGGGGCGGCGCCGTGCCGCTGTGGGGCGGCGACGTGGCCAAGCGCGTCAACTTCCTCGAGCAAGGCGGCTCGGTGTGGGTGTTCAAGCTCAGCAAGGTCTGAGCGCTTGCCGTACAGGCCGGCGCGCGAGCGTGTGCATCGACGCGTGCGTTGATGCATGTGTTGGCGCATGTGTTGGCGCATGCGGGGACGGCGCCGGCCGCATTCGAATGGGTGATTCATGCTGAAAGAATGGATTCGACGTATCGCGCCGCGCGGCCCGGTTGCCCTCGCCTTCGGCCTGACCCTCGCCGCCTCGGCGCAGGCGGCCCCGGACATCAGGGCGCTGGCCGACAAGAACGGCTGCTTTTCCTGCCACGGCATGCAGGGCAAGCTGGTCGGCCCCGGCTTCGCCGAGGTCGCGGCCAGGTACAAGGGTGACAGCGAGGCCACCGGCAAGCTGGCCCGCAAGATCCAGGAGGGCGGCAAGGGGTATGGGGGCGGATTCCGATGCCGCCGCACCCCTCGCTGAAGGACGAGGAGGCCAGGCAGCTGGCGGCGTGGGTGCTGGAGGCCGGTTGATCCGATCGGGGCCCCGCGTGAGCCAGGTCCCGCGTCATACGGAAAAAGGAGAGGCGCCGGTGCGCCTCTCCTTTCTTGATGTCATGCGCCGCGGTCCGCTACGGCTTGCTCAGTCGCAGCGAATTGGCGTCGGTACGGAACAGCAGCGGCGCCTCCCTGCCCCGCTGCACGCGCCCCTGGGACAGCACGGCGGCCAGCCGCCCCTGTGCCACGATGGCGCGCACGCGATCGTGATCGTCCGACCGCTCGCAGACCGGGTCCGTCGCGTCGGCATCGCCGGTCAGCTGCCATGCCTGGCAGCGGCAGCCGCCGGCATCGGCCTCCTTCTCGTCGCAGGACTGGCACGCGCCCTTCATCCACGCGGTGCCGCGATAGCGGTTGAACGCCTCGCTGTCGAACCAGATGTCGCGCAGCGGCATGTCGGCGACGTTCGGCAGCGAGAGTCCCGGCAGCATGCGCGCCGCGTGGCATGGCAGCGCCGTGCCGTCCGGCGCGACGCCCAGGAACGTCGTGCCCCAGCCGTTCATGCATTTCTTCGGGCGCGTCTCGAAATAGTCCGGGACGACGAACAGGATGCGGCAACGCGAACCGATACGCCGCCGATAGCGCTCGACCACCGCCTCGGCCTCGCGCAGCTGCGCGGCATCGGGCATCAGCGCGAGGCGGTTGCGCCAGGCCCAGCCGTAGTACTGGGTGTTGGCCAGTTCCAGGTATTCGGCGCCCATCTCCAGCGCCATCTCGATGATGGCGCCCACATGCGGCAGGTTGTGCCGGTGCAGCACGCAGTTCATCACCATCGGATAGCCGTGCGCCTTGATCATGCGCGCCGCGCGCTGCTTCAGCTCGAAGGTGCGCGTGCTCGATAGGAAGTCGTTGAGCTCGCGCGTCGAATCCTGGAACGACAGCTGGATATGATCGAGTCCCGCCTCGCGCAGCGCGCCAAGGCGTTCATCGGTCAGCCCGACACCGGAGGTGATCAGGTTGATGTAGAAGCCGAGCCGGCGGGCATGCGCGACGATCGCTTCGAGGTCCTTGCGCATCAGCGGCTCGCCGCCCGACAGTCCCAGCTGCACCGCGCCCAGGGCTCTCGCCTGCGTCAGCACGTCGAGCCATTGCGCGGTGCCCAGCTCCGCGCCGTGCCGGGCATAGTCGACCGGATTCGAGCAGAACGCGCAGTGCAGCGGGCAGCGATAGGTCAGCTCGGCCAGCAGCCACAGCGGCGGGCCGGGGCGCACGCCGGCCTCAGGCGAGCCAGCCGCGTTCGAAGGCATGTTTGACAAAGGCATGGACCTCGGCGGCGATTCCTTCGATGTGATAGGCGCCCTGCAGTTCGTCGATCAGCATGTCGAGCGTGCGCGAGCCGTCGCAGCGGCGCAGGATCGCCGCGGCGCTTTCGTTCAGCGTGACCATGCCCTCGGGATACAGCAGCACCCACGCCTGCTGCGCCTCCTCCCATTGCAGGCGGAGCGTGCGGTGCAGGGTCGGCATGCAGGTGCCTGTGGATGGCGCGGTCATGGATAGGCCTTCTCGATGGCATCGAGCATCGACCACAGCACGTCGAGCTTGAACTGAAGGATGTCGAGCGCGCGCCGCTGTTCGGCCGGCGTGCGGAAATGTTCGAGGGTCACGCGCAGGCCATGGTCGACGTCGCGCTGGGCGAGCGGAATGCGCGTGCGGAAGTAATGCAGCCCGTCCCGCTCGATCCAGGGGTAGTGCTCGGGCCAGCCGGCCAGCCGCTGGCGGTGGATCTCCGGCGCGAACATCTCCGTCAGCGACGAGCACACCGCCTCCTGCCACGGGGCGCTGCGCGCGAAATTGACGTAGGCGTCGACGGCGAAGCGCACGCCGGGCACGACGAGTTCGTGCGACCACAACGCCTGGCGCGGCAGGCCGACCGCCTCGCCCAACCGGACCCAGGCCTCGATGCCGCCGGGCTCGCTGTCGGTGCCGTCGTGGTCGAGGATGCGCTGGACCCAGAGCCGGCGGGTCTCGCGCTCCGGGCAATTGGCCAGGATGGCGGCGTCCTTCTGCGGGATGCGTACCTGGTAGTAGAAGCGGTTGGCGACCCAGCCGCGGATCTGCTCGGGGGTGCACTGTCCCGCCGCCATGCGGCGATGGAATGGATGGTGAATGTGGTAGCCCGACTGCTTCGCGCGCAGTTGCGATTCGAACTCGGCCGGGCTCCAGGCGGTGGCCTGCGTCATAGCGCGATCTCCATGCCGTCCCAGGCGACCTCGATGCCGCGCGCGTCCAGATGGCGGCGCTGCGGCGATCGCTCGTCGAGAATCGGATTGGTGTTGTTGATGTGGATCAGGATCTTGCGCGATGCCGGCAACGCGTCCAGCAGCTCGATCATGCCGCCGGCGCCGGACAGCGCCAGATGACCCATCTGCGCGGCGGTCCTGTTCGACAGGCCCAGCCGCAGCATCTCGTCGTCGACCCAGAAGGTGCCGTCGACCAGCACGATATCGGAGCCGCGCAGCTCCTCCATCAGGTCCGGCGTGATCCGCCCAAGTCCGGGCGCGTAGAAGGCGCGCCTGCCGGTGGCGGTATCGACGATGCGCAGGCCGATATTGTCGCCACGCCGCGGCGCGTGGCGGTTCGGCGAATACGGTGGCGCCTTGCTGTCGAGCGGCACGGCCGTGATGGTCGCCCGCTGCAGCGGCGCGATGTGCAGCGGCTCGCCGTCGAGCGGCAGCCGATGCCGATCGAGCCCGCAGTAGTGTGACAGCACGCGCGCCAGCGGCAAGGCGTCCGACAGATCGGCGAGCACCGGCTCGGTGGCATACAGCGGCAGGCGGCGCTGATGTTCCCGCAGCATCAGCAGCCCGGTCACATGATCGATCTGCGCGTCCATCAGCAGAACGGCCGCGATGCCGGTGTCGCGCCGCTCGCGCGCGGGCTGCAGGGCCGGCGTGGCGCGGATCTGCGCAAGGATGTCGGGGGACGCGTTAACCAGCAGCCAGTCCAGGCCGTTATCGGTCAGCGCGATCGAGGATTGGGTGCGCGGCACCGCGGACACCGCGCCGCGGCGGACGCCGTCGCAATTGGGGCAGTTGCAGTTCCACTGCGGAAAGCCCCCTCCCGCAGCCGATCCCAGAACCCTTAACGTCGTCATCGCAGTGTTGCGGCGCTGTGCGCCCGTTTTTTTATTTTTGGATGTGACAGTCCCCGCCAGCGCGGGGACCGGCGTGCACGCTGACCGTCAGCGATTGGCGATATACATCGTGATCTCGAAGCCGAGGCGAAGATCGGTATAGGCGGGCGTGGTCCAGTTCATGAGGTCTCCTTCGATGTGGTTGCTTGGCACGGACTGTGATTGCCGAGTCGGAGCGGGCGGCGGCACCGTGCCCCGCCCTTCCGCATCGACTCCGAGGCAACATCCATGCCCGACACCGCACGACAGCAGCACGATTCCCACCGCATCGAAGACCGCGTGTTCTGGCTGCGCACTGCAGACATGCACCGTCTGCACGTCCGCCTCCATGGCCGAGCCGATGGCGAACCCTGGCTGGTGCTGCATGGCGGCCCGGGCAGCGGCTGTTCCGCGTCGATGGCCAGCTGGTTCGATCCGGCTCGCCAGCTGGCCATCCTGCCCGATCAGCGCGGCGCGGGCCGCTCGCGGCCGGCCGGCACGCTCAGGCGCAACACCACCGGTGCGCTGCTCGCCGATATCGAACGACTGCGTACCGTGCTGGGCATTGAGCGCTGGCATGTGGCCGCCGGCTCGTGGGGGGCCTCGCTGGCGCTGGCCTACGCGGCACGCTGGCCGCAGCGCGTTGCCGGGCTGGTGCTGCGCGGCAGCTTCCTGACCGGGCGCGACGATATCCTGCGGCTGTTCGCCGCGCGTGCCCGCGGCATGTCGGTGCTGCCCCCTGGCGGCGCCGACTTTGCTGCGGCGCGGGCGCGCGGCGGCTCCGCCGAAGCGCAACGGCGTTGCGCCATCCGGCTGCTGCAGAATGGAACAGGTGTTCAACAACGGGACACCGCGCGGCGATGGCGTACGGTCGAGCGCGCGCTGCTCGGCGAGCACGCCGGGCCGCGTCGACCAGCCCGTTCCGCGCGGGGCGACGACGTCGCCCTGCGGCGAAAGTACCGGATCCAGGCGCACTACCTGCAGCGGCGCTGCGGCCTCGGCAAGCCCGCGCTGCTGCGCTGCGCCGCCGGCATCGCGCGGCACCGCATCCCCACGATCCTGCTGCACGGCGCCCGCGACCGCGTCTGCCGGCCCGGCAATGCGGCCCGGCTGCAGGCCGTCATGCCGCACGCCATGCTGCGCGTGGTGCCCGGGGGCGGGCATCTCGCCGCGGGACCCATGGCCGATGCCTTGCGAGCCGCGATCCGCGAGTTGTCGGCGTGACAGGCGGCCGCCGCGCTTTCCTGCAGCGTGCCGCCCACCTGGGCTTGGCGGCGCTGTCCGCGGACAGCGTGGCCGGGGCCGCGCCGACGCAGCCGCAGCCGCTTATGTCCCGGGTGCCGTCGCCGGTGTCGTCGCCCGCGCTGTCTCCGGTTCTGTCTCCGCTTCTTTCGCCGCTTCTTTCGCCGCTGGCGCCCGGCGTCTACACCGGCGCGGTGGACGGCGCCGATCCGTCGTGCTCCCCTTCTCTGGTGGCGATCGGTCGTGATGGCGTGCTGGTGGTCGATCCCGGCCCGAATCTGCGCCACGGCCGCCGCCTGATCGCGGCGATCCGGCGGCGGAGTGCGCTGCCGGTGCGATGGGTCGTCAATTCGCATCCGCATCCACGGCAGGTGCTGGCCAATGCCGCCTTCGCCGAGCTGCGGCCCCGCCCCGCTTTCCTCGCTTCGCCAGCGACAGCCGAGCAGATGCGATCGCGGTGCGACGCCTGCCTTCGTCAGCTCGTGGCCGAACTGGGGCCGGCGGCGATGGCCGGCACGACCATCGTGCTGCCGCGGCCGGCGCTGCGCGAGGGCACGCCGCTCGTCGCGGCCGGAGTCCGCTGGCAGGTCCGGTTCCTTGCCAATGCGCACAGCGCCTCGGACACGGCGCTGTATGCGCCCGCGCTGCGCTTGCTGTTTGCCGGCGGCCTGGCCACGGGCGAGCGTGTTCCGGATCTGCGCGACGGCTCGCTGACGGGCTGGCAGGCTGCGCTGCGCGCGCTGTCGGTGTTGCCGGCGGACACTGTCGTGGGCGACGGCGTTGGCACGCCACGGCAATGCATCGTTCCGACGCTGGCCTATCTCGACAGTCTGGAGCGCCGCATCCGGCAGGGGCTGGCCGCTGGCGTGGATGCCGCCGATGCCTTGCGGGCCGTGCCGGGCGAAGCCTTCCGGCACTGGCAGGGCTTTGTGCCGCGGCACGCGCTGAATGTGCAGCGCGCCTGGCTGGAACTGGAGGATGAATGGATGCGCGGCGCGCCGGCCCGATGAGCGCGGGGCATTGGCCGGCGCTGGCCGGCGCGCGGGCAGGTCAGTGCGGCTCGCCCGGTTCCGCGTCCCCATCGGCCTGCAGCAGGCGCTCGGCCTCGCCGAGCTTGCGGTAGACCGTATTGCGCGAGATGCCGAGCGCCTTGGCCGCGGCCGAGATATTGCCGTGATGCGCCTTGACGGTCGCGACGATGGTCAGCGCTTCGACGTCGGCAAGCCGCGTCGGCCGCAGCGGCAGCGGCGGCACCGAATCAGGCTGCGCCACGCCCGGTACCGCCGCCGGGCGCGCACCGCTCGCGGCCGCGGCCGGCGTGGCGGTGCCCGCCGCGTTCCGCTCCCGCCAGTCGTCGAGGAAATCGTCGGGCAGATGCGCTACGTCGATCTCGTCCTCGTCTTCCGCCATCAGCCGCGCCGTGTTCAGCAGGTTGGCCAGTTGGCGAATATTGCCCGGCCAGTGATAGGACGCGAACATCCGCATCACCGGCTCCGCGATCCGCAGCGGCCGCGATGCGCCGCCGTGCCGCGCCAGCACCTTGCTGGCGACGACGTCGAGGTCGGTGCGATCGCGCAGCGCCGGCAGCCGCACCACCAGGCCATTGAGCCGGTAGTACAGGTCCTCGCGGAAGCGGCCCGCCGCGACTTCCTCGCGCAGGTTGCGGTTGGTGGCGCAGATCAGCACGAAATCGACCTCGATCACCTTGTTGCTGCCCAGCGGCGTCACGGACCGCTCCTGCAGCGCCCGCAGCAGCCGTACCTGCAGATGCAGCGGCATGTCGCCGATCTCGTCGAGGAACAGCGTGCCGCCGTTGGCCAGCAGCATCTTGCCGATGCCGCCCTTCTTGCGCGCACCGGTAAACGCGCCCTCCTCGTAGCCGAACAGCTCCGACTCGAACAGCGTCTCGGGAATCGACGCGCAATTGACGGCGACGAACGGGCCTTGCTGCCGCTGGCTCTCGGCGTGGATCGCGCGCGCCAGCAGCTCCTTGCCGGTACCGGTCTCGCCGCAGATCATCACCGGGATGTCCCGGCCGACGACCTTGCGCAGCTTGCCGATCACCGCCGCCATCTGCGGATCGCCGGTATCGAGCTCGTCCAGGCCGCCAGGCTGCTGGGCGTTCGGCAGGCGGCCGCGCCGCGGCGCAGGCGTTTCGCGGGCCTCGGGCATCAGCCCGCCCGAAGGCACCACCGTCGAGCGGGTGATTTCGACCCGGGCCCAGACCTTGACGCCGCTCGACAGCTGCAGCGGCATCACGCCGCCGGGCGCGCTGCGCAGCGCGTCGAACAGCTGGCCCATCGACAGCCCGAACAGCGACGAAAACGTATGCGCCCGCAACGCGCCCACCGACAAACCGAGCTGGAACTGGCCGCTGCGGTTGGCCGACAGGAAGCGCCCGCCCGGCGTGAACGAGGCCAGCCCTTCGGCAATCGTGCCGATGAACTCCTGCCGCGCGTGGAAATGCACGCGCACCATGTCCTGGAAGGCGTTCTCGAACAGATGGTTCTCGATCATCTGCGCCGACATGCGCACCAGCGCCATGGTGTGCTTGTGAAAGCCCCGATGGTCGCCGGTCACGTCGAGCGCGCCGACCGTCTTGCCGTAGGGATCGAAGATCGGCGAGCACGAGCAGGTCAGGAAATGATTGGCGCGCAGGAAGTGTTCGTCGCCGTGGACCAGCGTGGGCAGCCCCTCCGTCAGCGCGGTGCCGATCGCATTGGTGCCCTTGCTCTCCTCGGACCACACCGCGCCGGGACGCAGCGCGACCTTGTCGGCCTTTTCGAGGAAGTCGTCATCGCCCAGCGAATGCAGGATCAGGCCGGCCGTATCGGTCAGGATCACCATGCTGTGGGTGTTGACGATCTGATCGTACAGCATCTCCATGACCGGCAGCGCGTGCGTGAACAGCGACTGGCTCTTCTCGATCTGGCTGCGCAGGTCGACCGGCGCGACCGGGCCGAAGTCCGGCGACTCGTAGGGGCGCAGCCCGTAGGACTGCGATCGCTGATGGGCCTGGGCGATGGTGTCGGCGTGCGTGCCGCCGTGCGGCTCCGGCTCGTGCGGGGTCATGGATTGTCTCCTGTTCGGCTGCCCGGCATCTTGGTGCCGGATCTTCGGCGATCGGCGCATCCGGGCGAGACCTGCGCACAGTGGGGTGCGCAGTGTTCCGCCGGGGCACTGTTGCATTGTGGAGCAAAATGCTTGCCAGGGTGTTGAATTCGAGGGCGCCCCGGCGGCCATGCTGCGACGCGAGGACGCCGCCGCGTGGCGATTTCCGCCGTTTTCTGGGCCTGGCGCGAGTGGCACAGCTCTTGCGGACGATCGGGGCAAACGATCCCGACAACACCAGGAGACCTCCATGGCGACTTTCCGCCCGCTTCTTTCCGCCCTCGCCCTCTGCGCCGGCCTGGCCGCCGCCACGATGCCCGGCGCCGCCCATGCCCACGGCGACGTCACGCCCCAGGCCGTCGACACCAGCACGTTGCCGCAGCTCGGCAAGGAGTGGAAGCAGGAAAACCCTTACCGCACGGGCCCCGCGCACGACGAGGCGCTGCGCATCGGCAGCTCCGCCTATAACCAGAACTGCGCGCGCTGCCACGGCCTCGACGCGATCTCGGGCGGCATCGCGCCGGACCTGCGCAGTCTCGACTCCGACTGTTCTGCGCTGGCCGACCCGAAGAAGAAGCAAGGCTGCTACAGCGAGATCGATCAGTACTTCGCCACCACCGTGCGCCGCGGCCGCACGCGCGACGGCCGCGTCTACATGCCGCCGTTCGACGAGACGCTGACGCAGGAAGCCGTGTGGGCACTGAAGACCTATCTGGAATCGCGCCGGCCGCAGTGATGGCACGCCGACGAGGCGCTCGCCGCGCGCGGGCGCGCCCGTATCCGCTGCCCTCCCATTCCATTCAGGAGACGACGATGCCCACGCCGCCCCCGCTGTCCCCTCTCTCCCCGCTGTCCCCCGTGCCTTCGAGGCGCGCCGGTCCGGCCGCGCGCCGCCGCCGCGCCGTCGCCCTGCTGCTGCTGTCGGCCGGACTGGCATGGTCCGCCGGCGCCTGGGCGGATCTGGCCAGGATCCGCGAAAGCGGGCGGCTGAAGGTCGCGGTCTACAAGGCCTTCGCGCCCTTCTCCGATGTCGTCGACGGCAAGCCGACCGGCGTCGATGTCGCGATCGCCGAAGCGCTGAGCCGCCAGCTGAATCTGTCGCTGACGCTCTTGCCCTTCGACGCCGACGAGAACATGGCCGACGACCTGCGCAATATGGTCTGGCGCGGCCACTATCTCGGTTATGGGCCGGCCGACGTGATGCTGCACGTGCCGGTGGACCGCGCCTTCATGCGAGAGAACGACAAGGCGACGATCTTCGCGCCGTACTATCGCGAGCAGTTCGTGCTGGTCCACGACACCGCGCGGCTGCCACAGATCCGCGATCTCGCCGATCTGGCAGGTCTGCCCGTCGGCGCGGAAGCCGGCTCGGCCGGCGCCAATGCGCTGCTGGCCGGAGCCGGCGGCACGCTGCGCGACAAGGTCCGCATCTATCCGTCGCCGCGCGACACGCTGCGCGCGCTGTTTGCCGGCGAGATCGCGGCCGCGATGGTCACACGTTCGCAATACGAGAGCGCCCTCAAGGCCGATGGCCGCACCGCGTCGCAATACGCGGCGGCCGAGGTCTCGTCGCCGTTGCTGCCGCCGCGCGGATGGGCGGTCGGCATGGCGGTAAAGGCGGACAACGCGGAACTGGCCGACGCGGTGCAGCGCGCAGTCGATACGCTGCGCGGCAACGGCGAATTGCAGAAGATCTTCACCGCGGCAGGACTGACGCCGGTGGCGCCGTGATGCGGTGAGGCGCTACGGTTTCGGCGGCGCCGCGGGCCTGGCGCGCGACTGGCGTGCCTTGCCGCGTACGGCCTTCGCCTGACCGCCGGCCGGCGGCGCGCCCTTGCTGTCCGGCGCACTATTGCCGTTCATGCGCTCGAGCCGCGACAATGTGTCGACATAGGACAGCAACTGCTGCAGATAGCCGGGCGACAGCTCGCGCATCGCGGACAGCGCGCGGTGGATCAGGTGGTTCGAGTTCAGCGGTCCGGCGTTTTCCGGGACGCGTTCGAGCGATTGCCGCCAGGCGCGCTCCGCGCTGAGGCGGGTCCATGTCTGGCGGACATATTCGACCAGCGCCGGGTCGGGCTGGGGCGGGTGACGCGACGCGATCGCGGTGGCAGTGGTGGCGGTGCTGGCGGTGGCGGTAACCGTGGATATCGCCGCAGGATCGGCGCCCTGCCCCTCGATATCGCCTCTGAGCTGGCGCACCAGTGCCGCCAGCGGTCCTGTCATGCGCCGGCGTTGCGCTGGACCTCGTTCGGGCTGGGCCGCCGTGGCCGCCGCGCGCCCGAGCCCGTCCTCATAGGCTTGCACCAGCCCGGCCAGCCTTTCCTCCAGCCGCCGCCGCGCCTCGCCGCCATGAGCCGACATACGGCGCGCCAGTGCCTCCAGCAGGCGAAACCTGACCGGATCCACGCGATCCGCGCCGCTGTCGCGCCATGCGTCGATGCGCGCCAGCATGTCGTCGGCGCCGAGGCTAGCCACCGGACTTCCCCGTTCCCATCGACACGCGCGGGATCGGCGCGATCTCGACGCGGCGGTTGCGGGCGCGGCCCTGCGCGTCCTTGTTCGAGGCCACCGGCTGCTGCGAGCCGAAGGCGGCGGAGAATACCGACGCGGCCGGCACGCCCGCGTCTATCAGCGCGCGCGTCACCGTCAGCGCGCGCTGGGCCGACAACTCCCAGTTGTCGGCGAACTGGCGGTTGCCGTCGCGCACCTGCCGGTCGTCGGTGAAGCCGCTGACCATCAGGATCTCGTCGCGATGGCGCAGATAGGCCTTCAAGGGCGCGGCCAGGCTCTTGAGCACCTCCTGCCCCTCGGGCTGCAGCTCGGCCGAGTTCAGCGCGAACAGCACGCTGCCGCTGATGCCGATGCGCCCGTTCACCAGCGTCACGCGCCCCGCGGCCAGCGGGCCGGCCAGCGCCTGTTCCAGGCTCTCGCGGCGATGCATCTCCTGCTGGCGCTGCTTGACCTCGTTGTCCAGCCGCGAGGCGAGTTCGAGCTGGATACCGATCACGCCCAGCAGAATCAGCACGAAGGCGCCGAGCACCACCGACATCAGGTCGCCGAAGACGGCCCAGGTCGGTACGGTCGGCTCGACGCCGGCGTCGATCTCCTCTTTCATGCCGCCTCTGCGTCCGGTGCGCGTTGGCCGGCGACCTGCTGCAGGTCTTCGAGGATCTGCTTTTGCGAGCGCATGCTGAGGTCGACCACTTCGCGGGCCTGCGCCACGTAGTAGGCCAGCTGCTCGTCGCTGCGGGCCATCGACTTGTCGAGCGCGGTCTCGATGCGCTGCAGATGCGCGATCAGCTTGTCGTTCGACTCGCTGAACAGCTGCACCGCCACGCCGAACGCTTCGCCCAGGCTGGCGACCTCGACGGCGCTGCCGGTGACCTGCGCCGCCACCTCGGTCAGCTTGCCGGTCTCGGCCTCGACCTTGTCGGTGAAGCGCGAGCCGATGCGTTCGAGCAGTTCCGCGCTGGTATCGACCAGCGTGTCGACCGCCTCGCGTTGCGCGGTGGAGGTCCGGCTGACCTGTTCGAGCAGCGTGGACAGGCTCTCCATCAGGCGGGTGCGTTCCTCCAGCATCGCGTTGTCGCGCGCCATTTCATCGGACAGCTTGCGCCGCAGTTCGGCAATGGCGTCGGCCGCCACGCGCGGCGCTTCGCCGGCGACCTGCGCCAAGCGGGCGACTTCGGCGATGGTGGCGCCTGCCTGCGCCTGCGTCTGGGCAGTGATTTCCCGCGCGGTGCGCTCGAGCGTCTCGCAAATCTGCTGCTGCCGCTCCACGGTCTGCGCGCCGGTCGCTTCCCATTGCTGGCGCAGCCCCGCGGCAATGCCGTCCAGCTTCGCGCTCCAGGTGGCGAGACGCTGTTCGTCCTGCGCGGCCAGCTGCGCGCGCAGCTCGGCCTGCGCCTGCGCGACCGTGGTCAGCAGCGCGCTCGCATTCCGTTCGAAGGCGCCGGCGGCCGTCGCCAGCGCCTGCTGGTTCTCGCTGGCGATCGCGCCGATGGCGTGCTCGTGGCTGGACAGCGTCGCGCTCCAGTTGGCGAGCCGCTGCTCGTCCTGCGCGGCCAGCTGCGCGCGCAGCTCGGCCTGCGCCTGCGTGACCGTGGTCAGCAGCGCGCTCGCATTCCGTTCGAAGGCGCCGGCGGCCGTCGCCAGCGCCTGCTGGTTCTCGCTGGCGATCGCGCCGATGGCGTGCTCGTGGCTGGACAGCGTCGCGCTCCAGTTGGCGAGCCGCTGCTCGTCCTGCGCGGCCAGCTGCGCGCGCAGCTCGGCCTGCGCCTGCGCGACCGTGGTCAGCAGCGCGCTCGCATTCCGTTCGAAGGCGCCGGCGGCGGTCGCCAGCGCCTGCTGGTTCTCGCTCGCGATCGCGCCGAGGGTGCGCTCGTGGCCGGACAGTGCTTCGTTCCAGCGGGCCGAAGTCGCGGCGGCTGCCGTGTCCATGCGCTGCGCGACCTGCTCCAGCCATCCCGCCGAGCGCTGCTCGAAGTTGGCGGTGAAGCCGTCGAGCGTGCCGCGCAGGCCGTCGGCCAGCGCCGCACTGGTACGCCGGTGCTCCGCCAGCGCCTCGCTCCACAGGCCGGCCACCTGCGTCGTGGTGGCATCGAAACGCGACGCCAGGCCTTCCAGCTGCTGCCGCATCGATTGCGTGACGGTGTCGCGCAGCCCGGCCGCTTCGCGCGCCAGGCCGCTCATGGTGGCTTCCACCGCCGGCTGGATCGCCGCGCTGGCGGCGCGCGCGCTCTCGGCGACGCCGTCCTTCAGCGATTGCTCGACCGATGCGGCCAGGCGCGTGTACACCGCTTCGGTCTTGCCGTGGAAGGCGTCCTGGCTGGCGGCGAGCCGTTCGGTCAGTGCCTGGCTCTGCTGCTCCATCGCGGCCATCATCGCGTTCAGCCGGTCGACCAGCACCGGCATCGTCTCGGCCTGGCGCTGCATCAGCTTGAAGGCTTCCTCGCGCTGATGGACCCGCGAATGGACACGCAAGGTCGTCGCGATATGAGCGTCCAGCAGCTGCGCGGCGTCGATCCGCTCGCGCCGGCACAGCGCCGACAGCAGCCCCAGCATGGCCGAGGTCGCCACGCCCGCCACCGAGGTACCGAAGGCGAAGCCCAGGCCCTTGACCGGCGCGGCGAGCGAGGCGCGGATGGCCTGCAGATCGGTGGCGGTTTCCAGCGCCAGGCCGGTGCCCTTCAGCGTGGCCACCATGCCCAGAAACGTCCCTAGCATGCCGAGCAGCACCAGCAGGCCGACGAAATACGAGGTCAGCGCGGGTCCCGGCAAGGCGACGCGCTCGCCTTCGACGCGCAGCCGGACGGCCTGGCGCAGGCCCGGATCGATGCGTTCGAGCCAGGTGCCCATGGTCGCCGGCGTCTCGGACAGGCCGCCGACGGCCTGTGTCAGGCTCGCCGTCGCGCGGCGATAGCGGTGCAGCTCGAACGCGCCCCCGACATAGAAGCCGCCGATCAGCAGCGTCACGGCGAACGCCAGCGCATTCGAGCCCGCGTAGCCGGCGCCGATCCAGCAGACGGCCAGCAGGCCCGCCAGGAACACAACAAGTTGAATAGGGAATCGGATCATGATGTTCTGGTTAGCTGCCGGATCGATTGGCGCCAAGGGCCGCCACCAATCCCTCGACGGGTTGGAAGCGCAGGTCCAGTTCGGCCAGCAGCAGGTCTTCCATATCGCGGCGGAACACACGGCGCCATGCGCCGGGCGTAACCGTCGGCGCCACGCCGGCCGGCTCGGGCCTTGCGGTGGTGTCGGTGGGTTGCGCGGCTTCGGCGGCTTCGGCTGTATTGCCGGTATTGGCGGTATTGACCGTATTGGCGCTCGCGGCCTGGGCCAGCGCGCTTTCCTCCGCCTGCCGCAGCCGCTGGTAGTGCGCCTCGAGCACGGCCGGGACGTTCGCCAGCAACGCCTGCTCGCGCGCGCCCATCACGCGTTCCATCACCGCATCGAGCATCGCCAGCCTGCCCTGCCCGGGACGCCGCGCCAGCGCCGCGCGCAGGCGGCCGCGCAGATCGCCGATGGCGGTCTCCATCCTCTGCTGCAGCGTCTGGTAGCGCTGGCGGTAGATCGCAAAATCGGCCGACGCATCGAGCGCCTCCGCCGGCATGGGCCGGACCGGACTGCGCCGCCCCCTCGCCGAGGCGCGGTCGTCGCGGATGGCGTCGACCAGCATCGCCCGCACCCGCGCGCTGTCGGCGGCTTCGTCGCCGACGGCCGCACGCGCGCCGGCCGCGGGCACGGCCGGCGGATTGCCGTTGAGCGCCGACGACAAGGCGATCGCGTCGGTCCAGCCCAGCCATTGGCTTAGCTGGCCCGACAGCGACGCGGCCGATTCGGGGGCCTGGGCTTCGGTCAGGTGCGCAAGCAACCGGATCAGCGTCTGTCCGCCGGGGGCTGCGCTCGGGGGCACTTGCAACATAGCGCCTGAGTGAAAAACCCCGCAGTTTACACTGCCGGGGCCGCGTTTCGGCCGCGGCGGGCGTAAGCCCGCGATCGCTACGGTCGGGTCTGCGCCCTGAGCTGATCGTTCGCCAGTTGCAGCATGCGCAGCGCTTCGTCGAAGACGCCGGCCGTACGTGGATCGGCCAGTCCTTGCGCTTGCGCGCCGTCCCGGTCCGCCGTGACACCGCGTATCAGTGCATCGAGCATGCCGGGCTGCTGTTGTTCCGCGCGCTGCAGCAGCATGTGCAGCAGGTAAGCGCAGGCGCCGAGGCGGTGCTCGTCGGGGTGCTGGGGATTTGGGGCGCTCATCGTCATCCTCCCTGGTCGGTGTCAGCGGAAATCTGGCTACTGAGACGGAACGGTCCGGCGCGCAGGCATTCTACCGTCGCCCAGCGCAGCGGCCGGCGGCATGGCGTCTTGAGCCAGGCACGCTTCCTGCGGTCCGCGCCGCAAATCGGAAGCGCGCTGCGGCGGGGCTGGCCAGAATCGCGCGGTCCGCGTCGCGGACACGAGCCGGACCGCGGTGGCGACGCAGCAGCACGCCAGCCGGCACGCCGCGGCTCCTCCCTCAACGCTCACCTCCATACTTCTCCCATGCACACCTCTTCGACGGGCGCCGCCGCGCCCCAGCAGGACATTCTCCGACTGAACGCGGTATTCCAGGCGCTGGAGCAGGAAAGGCAGCGAGATCCGGGCGCACATCCGCGCGATCTGCTTGGCACGCTGCTGGAAAGCCATCAGTTCCGGCTGAGCAACTGCCTGATCCAGGACGTCGAGCGGGCGGGCGGCCTCGTCAACCGGCGCGACACCACGTCGGCCGAAACGCTGGCGGCCAGCATTGCGCGGTACCTCGCCGGCCCGAATCTTCCGCGGGACGACACGTTGCGGGGGCGTCTCGCCTCGGTCCTCGGCGACGCCGAGCGGCCGCAGGTGGCCGGCAGGACAACGGCACGCGCGGGGCTGCTGGAGCAAGCCGCGCATCTCGCGCTGCGCCCGGACGCTTCGCCTTCGTTGGTCTGCGCCATGGAGCAAGGGCTGGCAGCGATGCCGGCGGATCTGCAGGCCGCCTGGCTGGCCGAGTGGCTGTCGTGGCCGCAGCCGCCCGCCGGTATCCAGGACAAGGCGATGGCACTGATCCACGGCGGTCAATTGAGCGACGCGGCGCGGACGAACCTGCTGGCAAAGGTCACCGTGCGCAATCTGATGAGCCCGCCGGCGGGCTCGCCAGCGTCGCTGTATCGGCTGTGATCGCCGAGCGCTAGCGCCCGGCAGGCTGCGCCGGCACTGCGGCCCTCGCCTTCTGCCGCAGTTCCTCGGCGCTGCCGACCTGCCGGAACAGCGGCCCGCCGGGCGCGAAGCTGTCGGCGATCTTCAACGGACCGATGACGACAGGCTCGAAGCCGGCGGCCCGCACCAGTTCGGAGGCGGTGTCGAGCGCGGCCCGGTCGTCGCCGGCGATGGGTATCGCGATCCGCGGTTCCTGATGGTGCCGGGTCGCAAAATCGCTGGCGCTGGTGAAATTGAAGGCGCGCACGATGCGCGCCCCCGGCAGGTATTTCGACGTGGTCGGACCGATGCCGTTGGCCAGCGCATCCTCGCCCGCGGCGCCATCGCGATGGCGATAGGCGTTGGTGGCGTCCAGCACCACCTTGCCGGCCATCCCGCGGCCATGCGCCTTGCCGATCTCAGGCAGCGCGCCGTAGGGCACGGCAACGAACAGCACGTCACCGAAAGCGACCGCCTCCGCCACCGTGCCCGCCCGGGCCTGCGGCCCCAGGCCATCGACCAGCGGCTTGAGCTGTTCCGGATGCCGCGACGAGAACAAGACCGGATAGCCGGCCTTGACCCATAGCCCTCCGACCGTGCCACCGATCCGGCCGCTGCCGATCACGCCGATCTGCATCGGCTTGCTGCCCGATGGACGGGGCACCGACTGCTGCGGCGAAGGTGAAGGTGAAGGTGAAGGTGACGCGGATTGCGCCGAGGCGAGGCCGGGCAATGCGGCCGGCAGCAGCATCGCGCCACCGACTGCCAGCAGCCGCCGCCGGTGCGCATCCGGGCGCTGCGGCAGCGGCAATGGATTCGATGGCCTCAATGGGGGCGCCAACCGAGTCGGCAAATGGATCGGCAACTGTGCCGGCAAGCGCGTCCGCAGCAGGCGCGGAAGCCGACGCAATAACGGGCGGTCCATGGCAATGTCCTCCAAGCGGCAAGCGGCAAGCGGTGGCGGGAAGAGCGGCGTGAACGCTGCCCTGACCGCGGCTACTGTGGCCACTCTAGGTCAAATTGCCGGTGGCCTCCATGCCGTTGCCGCCAGCGCTGCGGCTTAGAATGCCTGTCCAACGCCGCCTTGTCCCGCCAGCCGGCGATGCAACGCCGATCGATTTTTCCCGCATGGACTCCAGTCTCGACGTCAGCCTCGACCGTTTGTCATCCGAACCCCTGAGCGCGCAGATCGCCGGCAATCTGCGCCTGGCGATCCGCGACGGGCGGCTGGCGCCCGGCGCGCGGCTGCCCTCGTGGCGCGATCTCGCGGCCCGGCTTGGCGTGGGCCGCGGCACCGTCCGCAGCGCCTATGAACGGCTGATCGACGAGCGGCTGGTGGTCGCGGCCGGAGCAGCCGGTACCCGCGTCGCCGCCCAGCCGGCGCGAACCGAGTCCGCAGCCGCGCCGGCGCCGGCGCTGAACGCGCCGCTGAGCGGCCTCCTCCACGACTTCTCCGCGCTTCCGCTGCCGTTCGAGATGGGCGTGCCGGCGCAGGACGCGTTCCCGGCCAAGCTGTGGTCCCGGCTGCGGGCGCGGGCGCTGCGTACCGGCGCGATGTCGCCGGTCACCTATCCCGATCCGCGCGGCGCGGCGGCGCTGCGCTCGCAACTGGCCAGCTATCTGGCGATCGCGCGCGGCATCCATTGCGTGCCTGACCAGATCGTGCTGACCGCCGGCTATCGCGGCGGGCTGGGGCTGACGCTGGCCGCGCTGCAACTCGCCGGCCGCACCGCCTGGATCGAAGAGCCGGGCTATATGGTCACGCGGACCGGCCTGCAACTGGCCGGGCTGCGCGCAGTGCCGATCCCGGTGGACGCGCACGGGCTCGATGTCGAACGCGGCCTCGCGCTGGCGCCCGAGGCGGCGCTCGCCGTGGTCACGCCCGGGCAGCAGGCGCCGACGGGCGTGCCGCTGTCGCCCGCACGGCGCCAGGCGCTGCTGCGCTGGGCCGCCCGCGCGCAGGCGTGGATCGTCGAGGACGACTATCTGAGCGAACTGCAATTGCAGGGCCGCGCGGCACCGGCCTTGGCGGCGACCGATCGGCACGGCCGCGTGATCCATATCGGGACGTTCAGCAAGACCATGAGCCCGGCGCTGGGGCTGGGCTTCGTGGTGGCGCCGCTGCCGCTGGCGGAACGCTTCGCCGAGGTGGCCGGCTGCCTGGCTCCCGCGCCGAACCTGGCGACACAGCTGGCGTTTGCCGAGTTCATGGCCGAGGGCCACTATCTGCGCCATCTGCGGCATATGAAGGCGCTGTATGCACAGCGGCGCGATGCGCTGCGCGGCCTTCTGCGGACCCTCCTGGACGCCCGTCCGGGCCCGCAGGCGGACGTCGATGCGATGGCCGGGCTGGCCGTGCGGCTTCGGCTGCCGCCCCACTGCGACGATCGGGCGATCGCGGCCGAAGCGGTGCGGCGCGGCATCGCGCCCTCCGCCGTCTCGCGCTGGTATGCCGACCCCGGGCGGCACCCGCAGCAGCGCGGCCTGCTGCTCGGCGTCACCAATCTGAGCGAGGCGCGGCTGGAGCCGGCCTGCGACACGTTGATGGCATTGCTGGCCGAGATGCGCTGAGCCCTCGCAGCAGTCCCTGGCAGTCAGCAGAACCCCGTAACAGCCTGCTGCAGCACGCTGCGGCGATGCCGTGCGCCGATACCGTAGCCGGACGCGCGATGTGCAGGCATTCGATGGTGCCTGCATTTGCTCAGATCTTGGTACTGTTCCCGCCGGCCCCCCGCCTCCTACCATCCCCACCTGTCGATCCGGACGGATCCTCCGTCGTTGCCAATCGTGGGGTGTCATGAACAAGCAAGTCGTTATCGTCGGAGCCGGCTTTGCCGGCATGTATGCGGCGCTGGCCGCCGCCAGACTGCGCGATCGCCACGGCGTCGCGCCGGATGCCATCGAGATCGTGGTGGTGGCGCCCGAAGCCGCCATCACGCTGCGGCCGCGTCTCTATGAGAGCGCGCCGGCGCGCATGGCGGCGCCGCTCGATGCGCTGTTCGACACCGTCGGCGTGCGCTTCATCGCCGGCTGGGCCGACACCATCGACACCGCCGCCGGCCGCGTCGCGCTGCGCGATGGCGAAGGCCGGTACAGCGAAATTCGCTACGACCGGATGGTGCTCGCCGCCGGCAGCCGTCTGGCAATGCCGGCGCTGCCCGGCCCGTCCCGGTTTGCCTTCAGCGTCGATCAGCGCGAAGACGCGGTCGCACTGGAGCGGCATCTGTCCGCGCTGGCCGAGCGGCCGTGGTCGACGGCGCGCAATACGGTGGTGGTGGCCGGCGGCGGCTTCACCGGCATCGAGACTGCCGCGGAAATGCCGGCGCGCCTGCGTGCCGCGCTCGGCAACGACAGCGAAGTACACGTGATAGTCGTGGAGCAGGCGGATGCCATCGGTCCCGATCTCGGACCCGGGCCGCGTCCCGTCATCGAGCAGGCGCTCGACGCGCTGGGGGTGCAACGCCGGCTCGGCGTCGCGGTAACGGCGGTCGACGCCCACGGCATCACGCTCAGTGACGGCAAGCGGATCGATGCCGCCACCGTCATCTGGACCGGCGGCGTCACGGCGACGCCGCTGACGCAGCAGATCCCCGCCGAGCGCGACCGCGCCGGACGGCTGCTGGTCGATCCCGACCTGCGCGTGCCGGGCGTCCCGAGCGTGTTCGTCGCCGGCGATGCCGCGAGCGCCCTGACCGATGAAGCGGGCCACCGCACGCTGATGTCCTGTCAGCATGCGATGCCGCTTGGCCGGGTCGCCGGCAACAACGCGATGGCGGATCTGCTGGGCGTCCCGGCGACGCCGTATGCCCAGCCACGCTATGTCACCTGCCTGGACCTCGGTCCGTGGGGTGCGGTACTGACCCAAGGGTGGCAGCGCGACGTCCAGCTCACCGGTGCGGAAGCCAAGGCGCTGAAGCGGCAGATCAATCGGCAGTGGATTTATCCGCCGCCGGCGCACCGGGGCACGGCGTTCGAGATGGCGGAGCCGGGGTATCACCCAAAGGCCGGGTAGCCGTCAGGGCGCCGCGTTGGCGGGCGGCGTCCGCTCATCCGTTCGACCGCGATATGTAGTTCAGGATGCAACTCCCCGCGCAGCCCATCAGGGTGTTGCCGAGCCCAAATACGGCGGCCGCGGCGAGCCAGTCATGCGTGGCGGCGAAGGTGATGCCGCTCGCGCCAGCGACCAGGCCGAAGGCGACGGTACCGACCAGCCCGCCGGCCAGTTTGGGATGGGCGAGGCACCAATGGAGGCGGGCGCCATCCCGCCCTGCATCGGTGTCGATGGCGATGCGCGTTTCGCGAAACAAGCCGTAGCCATCATGGTGATCGTCCTCAAGGTCAAGCGTGGCAAGGTTGACGGCAAGGTGGGGCGGAAGCAGCGGAGTACGGTTGGTCTGCAAGATCAGGCTCCTGAGCAAATGGATTGGTGGAACGATGGTTGGAACGACGCTGTGCGCCGATCGCTCAGCCACTCGGCATGGCGATGCGCCGGATCGTATGCAGCCGGGTCAGGCAGCCAAAGTCCCGCGCGTTGCCTCGCGCCCGAGAACGAACAAAGCGAGCACAAAAGCACAGATCTGGGTCGCGTGCCGCGCGCCCGCCTCGGGGAAGCCGCGCCGCCTGCGCATTTCGCCGGAAGGTCCCGCAGGCGAGCCGCCCCGGCCGTGATCGCCGTCTAGCATGGACTGGCAGGCCAACTGAAGCGGCGGGCGCCCTGCCCCCGCAGCCTGCCAGGAGACCGCCATGACCACACCGAATGCCGACAAGCTGTTCACCGGCCCGATTCCCGAGCTGTACGAGCGATATCTGGTACCGATGATCTTCCAGCCCTATGCCGATGACCTGGCCCGCCGCGTGGGCGAGCGGCGCCCTTCCCGCGTGCTCGAGATCGCCGCCGGCACCGGCGTGGTCACGCGCGCGATGGCCAGGGTGCTGCCCGACGAGGCCGAACTCGTCGTCAGCGACCTGAACGCGCCGATGCTGGCGCGTGCCGAGGCGGCCGGCCTCGGCGGCCGCGTGGCCGAATGGCGCCAGGCCGATGCGATGCAATTGCCGTTCGACGATGGCAGCTTCGATCTGGTGGTGTGCCAGTTCGGCGTGATGTTCTTCCCGGACAAGGCCAGGGCCTTCGCCGAAACGCGCCGCGTACTGCGGCCCGGCGGTGCGTTCCTGTTCAATGTCTGGGACCGCATCGAGGAGAACGACTTCGCCAACGCGGTGTCACGCGCGCTGGCCGAGTGCTTTCCCGACTCGCCGCCGGACTTCATGGCCCGGACCCCGCATGGCTACCACCAGCGCGACGCCATCGAACGCGACCTGCGCGCGGGCGGCTTTGCCTCGGCACCCAGCTTCGACACGGTAGGCAAGCGCAGCCAGGCCGAGTCGGCGCGCGTGCCGGCGGTCGGCTTCTGCCAGGCGACGCCGATGCGCGCCGAGTTCGAAGCGCGCGGCGGCGATGCGATGCAACGCGCCACCGACTATTGCGAGGCCGCGCTGCGCAGCCAGTTCGGCGAAGGACCGATCGAGGGCCGGATATCGGCGCATGTGATCGCGGTGACCGCATGATGGCGCGCTCTGCATGATGGCGCGGGCTGCATGACGGCGCGGGCTGCATGATGGCGGCATGGCGGCGCGGCGCGATCGCTGGTGTATGCTTGCCACCGCGCCGATCGAAGGCGGCGCG
Organism: Cupriavidus cauae; assembly: GCF_026210475.1. NCBI lineage: Bacteria > Pseudomonadati > Pseudomonadota > Betaproteobacteria > Burkholderiales > Burkholderiaceae > Cupriavidus > Cupriavidus cauae. Next base: position 2,501,493 of record NZ_CP080293.1, on the reverse strand, counting down.
AACGCGCGCATCGTCGAGGCGATCGCCGCGACGTCGCTTCCCGCGCGGCATTTCACCGCTACCCTGCTCCGTCACCGACAACGCATGAAAGACCCGAGGCCGAGCGCATCCGCCCCGCACCGACGCATCACCATCCATGACGTGGCCCGCGAGGCCGGCGTCTCGCTGACGACGGTATCGCATGCGCTGAACGATCGCGGCGTGGTCGATCCGGCCACGCGCGCTCGGGTCAAGCAGATCGCCCAGCAGCTCGGCTATCGGCCCAGCGTGCGCGCGCAGCGGCTGCGCTCGGGCCGCGCCAACAGCATCGCGCTGGTGTCGTCGATGCCGTTCGCGGTGGCCGGCGGCACCTCGCGGCTGGGCTTCATGATGGAAGTGGCGGCAATCGCCGCCGAAGCGGCGCTGGGCCGCGGCCTTGGCGTCGTGCTGGTGCCGCCGCTGGAGGGCGCGGGCGGGCTGCTGGACAGCCTGGACATCGATGGCGCGATCGTCATCGAGCCGGTCGCCAACGACGCGCATATCGCGCTGCTGCGCCAGCGCGGCGTCAGCATCGTGTCGATCGGCCGCGAGCCGGGCACCGAAGACCCGGTGCCCTTCGTCGATCTGCAATCCGAATACACCGCGCGGCTGGTGCTCGAGCATCTGCATGCGCAGGGCCGGCGCCGCATCGGCCTGCTGATCGGCGCGACGCCGCGCCAGTCCTATGTGGAGACCGAGCGCGCCTATCGCGCCTTCGTGGCCGCGGCGGGCCTGCCCTGCCATATCGTCACCGCGCAGGAGAGCGAAGGCGAAGCGGGTGGCGCCGCCGCCTGCGCGGCACTGCTGCGCGAGCAGCCGGACATCGATGCGCTATGCGCGCCGGTCGATGCCTTCGCGGTCGGCGCGATCGCGCATGCGCAATCGCTCGGCAAGCGGGTGCCGCAGGACCTGATGGTGGTGACCCGCTACGATGGCATTCGCGCGCGCAGCCACCAGCCGCCGATCACCGCGGTCAATCTGCATCTCGAACGGGTCGCGTCGCTGGCCGTCGAACTGCTGTTCGAGCATATCTCGGGCGGGCGCGAACGTGCGTCCGTGGCGGCGCCGCTGCCCGAGCTGGTGCCGCGCGAATCGTCGGCTACGTCGGCTACGTCCGCTACGTCCGCTACGTCGGCGACCTCCGCGGCCTCGGTGACGTCCGCCAGGCCCGCGACGTCAGCCCCGAACTAGCACCACCAGTCCCGATACCAGCGCGAACACCAGCACGCCGATCCGCAGCATGCGCTGGTTGATGCGCCGGTGCACCAGATGGCTGGCCAGCATGCCGGCGCCCAGCACCGGCAGCATGCCGAGCGCGTAGTGCCACTGCGGCGCGTCCAGCCGCTCGCCCACCGCCAGCACGATCAGCGAGATGATCTCGCCCACCAGGAAGCACAGCGCCACGGTCGCGCGCAGCGTGGCCACCGGCGCATGCTGGTAGGCCAGCGCGAGCGGCGGGCCGCCGACGCCGGTGGCGGTCTCGGTCACGCCGGTGATCAGGCCGGTCGAGGCGAAGGTCATCTTGCCGGGCGTGAATGCCGGCGCAATCAGCGACACCACGGCCGCCAGGATCGTGCTGCCGCCGACCAGCGCATTGAGCCAGGCCATCGGCACCGCCACCAGCACCCACAGGCCGCCGAAGGTACCGGCCAGCCGTCCGGCGCTGATCCAGCCGGCGCCGCGCAGATCGATCGCATGCCGCTCGCGCCAGGCCACATAGGCGTTCAGCGGCAGCATCGCGATCAGCAGCGAACCGGGCAGCATCGCCGGCGCGGCCAGCGCGAGCACCGGCACCACGATCAGCGCGAAGCCCATGCCGGTGGTGCCCTGGACCAGCGCGCCGGCGAACACGGCGAGCCAGACGCTCAGCATCGTCGTATCGAACATCATGCCTGCGCCCCGCCCTTCGCCGCCTTGGGACGCGACGCACGATTGGCGGCGCGGTGAACGTCGGCCGGATCGTGCAGTTTGGTGATCGGCGCGTTGGCGATGGTCTGCTCGGCCATCTGGCGGATCTCGCGCATCAGCGCGCGCGCATCCCAGTCCAGCGGCCAGCCGTCCCACAGGCGCAGCCGGCCGTCGACGAAGACGCCGCGGATCTGGTCGCGATTGGCCAGCCGCACCAGCTCCCAGCTCAGGTCCCACGACGGCGTCATCTCCGGTACATCGCAATCGACCAGCAGGAAGTCGGCCTGCTTGCCGGCCGCGATCTCGCCGGTGACGTTGCCCAGGCCGGCAGCATCGGCGCCGTCGTGCGTCGCCATGTCGAGCCAGCGCCAGCCGGCGCCGCAGGACGAGTCGCCGACGCCGATGCCGAAGGCGAAGCGCTGCGCCGCCTCGGCATAGTCGAGCAGGCGGAAGCCGTCGCTGCGGGTGCCGTCGGTGCCCAGCCCCAGGCGCACGCCAAAGGTCGCCATGGTCTCGGCCGGCGCCACCGCATTGCCCTTCCAGGCGCTGGCGACGGGGTTGTAGGCCACCGCCGCGCCGCGCTCGGCCAGCAGGCGGATCTCGTGCGGCGTCACCAGCGTCGCGTGCGCCAGCAGCGCGGCCGGGCCCAGCGCGCCGACCGCCTCCAGATGTTCGATCGGCCGCTGGCGGCGCGCATTGAGCGAACGCTCCACGGCGACCAGATGTTCGTTGGCGTGCGTCTGGAAGACGCGGCCCGCTTCCTCGCACAGCCGATAGACGTCGCGCAGCATCGTGTCGCTGGCCACCTCGGGAATCGAGATCGCCAGCGACGGCACCACCAGCGGATGATCGTCGTACATCGCCAGATGGCGCTCGGCGCGGCGCAGGATCGGCGCGGCGTCGAGGGTCTGGCCGCCGGGGCGATCGTTGCAGATCAGGCCCAGCACGCAGCGCACGCCGGCCTCGCCGACCGCCTGCGCGATCGCCTCCAGCCCCGCATCGGCACGCGTGCCGGCATCGCACACCGTCGTGAAGCCGCCGCGCAGCGCCTCGAGCGCGGCGAGCTTCGACGACAGGTACAGATGCGTCTCGGTCAGGCTGCCCTCCAGCGGCACCCACACGCGCCGGAAAATCTCCGAGGGCTCGCCGAACACCAGCGACTTGCCGAACGATTGCGTCAGATGATGATGGGTATCGATCATGCCCGGCATCAGCAGCATGCGCGGCAACGACAGCGTGGGCAGATGCGGGAATTGCGCGGCGATCTGCGCGGCCGGGCCGACTGCGGCGAAGCGGCCGTCCTGCACCACGATCGCGTGGTCGCGCACGATGCCGTCGCGCAGCAGGGTCCATTCGGGCAGCAGCACCTGCGGGCGGTCGAAGGACGCGGGGCGCAGCGCGGCGCGGTCTGGATCGGCGGACGGATCGGTGAAGCGATCAGTGAAGGGAGCGGGGAAAGCGGAGGAAGAAAGCGACATACGTTCTACGAGTTGCGGCGCATGCAGGCGGCGGCATGGCCAGATAAGCGGATGACTGCTCCCTCTCCCGCTTGCGGGAGAGGGGTAAAAAACCTGCGGACTACAAGGCGCGACTCAATGAGCGACTCAATGCGCGACCGGCACCTTCTCCATGCCGCGCCGCAGCCCGGTATGGAAGAACAGGAAGTTCATCAGCGCCGCCGTGATCGCGCCCATCGCCACGCCGTTGCCGACCAGGATGCGGATGTTGGCCGGCACGCTGGCATAGATGCCCGGCACCAGGATCGGCAGCAGCCCGACCGCCAGCGCCACCGCGACGATGTACATGTTGGCGTGGTCGCGCAGGTCCACCTTGCGCAGCATGTCGATGCCCATGGTGCCGACGATGCAGAACACGATCAGCCCGGTGCCGCCGACCACGGCCTCCGGAATCGCGGCGATCAGCGACGACACCGGCGCCAGCAGCCCGAACACCACCAGGATGCCGCCCGATACCGCGGTGACGAAGCGCGAGCGCACGCCGGTCGCCCGCACGATGCCGATGTTCTCGCCGCTGGTGATGATCAGCGAGGTGCCGAACAGCCCGCCGAGCAGCGACGTCAAGGCGTCGCCGCGAATCGTGCGCGGCACGTCGCGCTGCTCGTCGATCGGCTTGCCGACCGCATCGCCGATCGCGATGGTCTGGCCGGTCGCCTCCACCATCGACACGATCGAGAACACCATCAGCGGAATCGCCGCGATCAGGTCGAACTTCGGCATGCCGAACGGCAACGCGGACGGCAGCGCCAGCACCGGCCACAGCGACAGATGCTCGCTGTGGAAGGCGCCGATGCCCACCGCCACCAGCGCCCCGCCCAGCAGCCCGAGCAGGATGGCCAGCTGCCCCAGCATGCCGGTCAGCACGCGCGAGAACAGCACGGTGAAGGCGATCGTCGCGAACGCCAGCAGCAGGTTCATCGGCGCGCCGAAGCCCGGCGTACCGGGCTGCCCGGCGATCAGCTTGCCCGAGACCTGCGCCAGATTGATCGCCACCAGCAGCAGCATGGTGCCGACCACCGCCGCGGGGAAATAGCGCAGGCAGCGCCGAAACACCGGCAGCACGAGGAAATAGAAGACGCCGGTCAGGATCACCGCGCCGGCCGCCGTCTGCACATCGGTCTGCTGCGCGATCAGGATGAACAGCACGATCGGCGCGCCGCCGGGCAGCATGATGAACGGCAGCCGGGCGCCGATGCCCTTGGGCCCGAACGATTGCAGCAAGGTGCCCAGGCCGCAGATCACGAAGGTCGCGCTGAGCAGCTGCATCGCCAGCGCGGCCGGAAAATTGAGCGCCTTGCTCATCAGGAACACGGACGCAATCGGCGATGCGGCCATTACCAGCACATGCTGCATGCCGAAGGCGAACAGCCGCCGCCATGGCAATACCTCGTCGACGGCCGCGGGAGCGGGTTGGGTCATGGGGATCTCCTCCTTGGATGGCAGCGGCGTGTGTTGGCGAGTGGCGCGATCGGTGAGCCGCGCCGCTGCCTTCATGCCTCTATGCGTCTATGCGTCTATGCGCCCGTCTGTGCGTATTTCGCCGCTGAATGATAAAAAACCGCGTAACCAAAACGTTTTGGTTAGTCTATGCGAAGGCCCGCGGCCATGCAAGCGGGCGTTCGAAACCAGCGGTATCGGCTGTGTTGCCCTGCGCTGCGGGCCGGCGAAGGTCGTGACGGGAATGCGCGACAGAATCAGGCCGGCGAAGGTCCGGCCGCGCTCGCATTCAGTCCCAGCGTGGCATTCAGTCCCAGCGTGGACTTGAGCATCTCGTAGACCTGCCGCGTGGCCGGATTGATCACGTCCGGACGCATCCACAGGTAGTACGCGACATCGGGCAGGCGGGGCATGCCGTCGTTCTCGCCGAGCACGCGCATATCGGGCCCGAGCAGCTCGATGCTGCGCGCGGTCACGCCCAGGCCGGCCCGGATCGCGGCCTTGATGCCGATCAGGTTCGGCGCCAGATAGCCCGGCCGCCACGGCACCTGCGCCAGTTCCAGCGCCTCCAGCGCCAGCCGGCGGAACAGGCTGGGCTCGTCGGCCAGGATCAGCGGCACCGGCCGCGAGATGTCGTGCACGTAGTCGGCCGCGCAGATCCATACGGTCGGCGAGGTCCGCAGCACCACGCCTTCCAGCGCCGGATCGCTGCGCGTCGACAGCGTCAGGTCGATCTCGCCCCGGCGCAGCGATTCCATCAGGAAGGGGCTGCGCCCGATTCCGTGACCGATTTCAATCCCGCTTCCAAGCCCGATTCCATTCCAGCTTCCGCGACCCATGCCGTCACCGCTCGCGCCACTGATCGCGCCACCGATCGCGCGGCCGATTACGTCGATGCCCGGACCTTGAAGGCCTGGCTGCACGACGGCGCCGAGATCGCCCTGCTGGATGTGCGCGAGCACGGCCAGTACGGCGAATCGCATCTGTTCCTCGCCGTGCCGCTGCCCTACAGCCGCCTCGAGCTCGAGATCGGCCGCCTGGTGCCGCGCCGCGATGTGCGCGTGGTGGTCTACGACCATGACGAGAGCGTCGCCGTGCCGGCCGCCGCCGCGCTGCGCGCCGCGGGCTACACCAACGTGCACGTGCTGCGCGGCGGCACCGCGGCCTGGGCCGCGGCAGGCTATGCGCTGTTTGCCGGCGTCAACGTGCCATCGAAGACCTTCGGCGAGCTGGTCGAGCACAAGCTGCATACGCCCCGCATCGGCGCCGAGCAGCTGCATGCGATGCAGGCCCGCGGCGACAAGCTGGTGGTGCTCGACGGCCGGCCGCTGTCCGAATACCGCAAGATGAATATCCCCGGCGCGATCTGCTGCCCGAACGGCGAGCTGGCCTACCGGCTGCGCGACCTGGTGCCCGACCACGACACGCCGATCGTGATCAATTGCGCGGGACGCACGCGCAGCATCATCGGCGCGCAGACGCTGATCAACCTGGGCATCCCCAATCCGGTCTACGCGCTGGAGAACGGCACGCAGGGCTGGTATCTGGCCGATTACCAGCTCGAGCACGGCAACGACCGGCACTATCCCGAGAAGACGGACACCAGCACGCTCGAACCGATGCGCGCGGCGGCGGCGCGGCTGGCCGAGCGCCACGGCGTGGCCACCGTCGACGCCGCGACCGTGCAGGGCTGGGCCCGCGACGCCACGCGCACGCTGTTCCTGTGCGACGTGCGCACGCCGGAGGAATTCGCGCGCGGCACGCTGCCCGGCGCGCAACACACGCCCGGCGGCCAGCTGATCCAGGCCACCGATCAATACGTCGGCGTGCGCGGCGCGCGGCTGGTGCTGTTCGATGACGACGGCGTGCGTGCGCCGGTGGTGGCGAGCTGGCTGCGGCAGCTGGGACACGACGCGCATGTGCTGGCGGACGGCTTGCGCAGCGGCCTGGCGTTGACCGGGCTAACGGTCCCCGCCACCGCCGCGCTGCCGGCCCTGCCGACCGTCGATGCGGCGCGCCTGGCCCGCGCGCTCGACAGCGGCGAGGTTGTCGCGATCGATCTGCGCGCCAGCATGGATTACCGCAAGGCCCACATCCCCGGTGCGCGCTGGTCGATCCGCCCGCGCCTGGCGCAGGCGGTGGTCGGCGAGACCCGCCCGCTGGTGCTGATCGCCGATCAGCCGCAGATCGCCGCGGCCGCCGCGTTGTCGCTGCCCGCGCAGCGACGCGGCCTGGCGCGCGTGCTCGACGGCGGCATGTCCGCCTGGACCGCCGCCGGCCTGCCGCTGTCGGCCTCGCCGAACGAGCCCGCCGACCGCGACTGCATCGACTACCTGTTCTTCGTGCACGACCGCCACGACGGCAACAAGGCCGCCGCGCGCCAGTACCTGGCGTGGGAAACCAACCTGATCTCCCAGCTCGATGACGCCGAGCTGGGCAGCTACCGCCTGCCGTAGTACCACCACGCCTGGAGGAGTCCCCATGAAAAGAACCATATCCCTGTCGATGCTCGGCCTGCTGGCCGCGGCGCACCTGACCGCGGTCCCCCTCGCCACCGCCAGCGCGCAGCCGCTGACGCCGGTCGGCGGCTATCCGAGCCAGCCGATCCGCTTCGTCTCGCCCTTCCCCGCCGGCGGCGGCAACGATGCGATCACGCGCATCGTCACCAACAAGCTGGCCGCCATCACGGGCCAGCCCGCGGTGGTCGACAACCGCGGCGGCGCGGGCGGCAATATCGGCGCGAAGCTGGTGGCCGAGACCAAGCCGGACGGCTATACGCTGCTGACCTCGCAGGTGTCGCTGATGGCCGTCAATCCGACGCTGTACTCGTCGGCGGGCTTCGATCCGATCAAGAGCTTCACGCCCATCACGCAGTTGAACGCCGCGCCGCTGGCCATCGTCGTCGCCGCCGATTCGCCGCTGAAGACCTTCGCCGACCTGGTCACGCAGGCCAGGGCCGAGCCGGGCAAGCTGACCTACGCGACGCCGGGCAACGGCACGCTGTCGCATCTGGTCGGCGTGGTGCTCGACAAGGACCACAAGATCGCGCTGACGCACGTGCCGTACAAGGGTGCGGGTCCGGCCATCACCGATCTGCTCGGCGGCCAGGTGGCGACGCTGATTACCTCGACCTCGTCGGTCGCGGGCTTCGTGCAGAGCGGCAAGATGCGCGTGCTGGCGGTGACCAGCCCGAAGCGCCTGGGCGTGTTCGCCAAGGTCCCGACGCTCGACGAGCTCGGCTACAAGAACACCAGCTTCGAGGACTGGTACGGGATCTTCGCGCCGGCCGGCACCTCGCCGGAGCGCGTCGCCTACCTGCGCGCCTCGATCGTGCGGGTGCTGCAGTCGCCCGAGGTCGTCAAGCTGATCCACGACGGCGGCAGCGAGGTCGTCGCCAGCACGCCCGAGGCCTTTGCCACGCAGCTCAACAGCGATATCGCGAAGTGGTCGCGCATCGTCAAGCTGTCGGGCGCGAAGATCGACTGATTGCCGATGCCGCTTTGACGCCATGCCCGATCCCATCCAACATTCGCCGCTGACCACGCTGATCCACGCCGGCAAGGCGCTCGACTATCCGGGCGGCCGCCCCGTCAATCCTCCGGTCGTGCGCAGCAGTACGGTGCTGTTCGACACGGTGGCGCAGCAGCGCGAGGCACGCGCACGGCGCGGCGAGGAACGCCTGTTCACCTACGGCGCGCGCGGCACGCCGACCAGCTTCGCGCTCGAGGACGCGGTCTGCGCGCTCGAAGGCGGCCATCGGACGCGGCTGTATCCGACCGGGCTCGCCGCGATCGGCATGACGCTGCTGGCCTATCTGCGACCCGGCGACCATGTGTTGATGGCCGACTGCGTCTACGAGCCGGTGCGCCATCTGGCCAATACCTTCCTGCGCGATCACGGCATCCGCGTCGATTTCTACGCCGCCGACGGCAGCGACCTCGAGGCCCGCATCGAGCCCGCCACGCGCATGTTGTACGCCGAATGCCCGGGCTCGCTGGTCTACGAGATGTGCGACCTGCGCCGGCTGTCGGCGCTGGCGCGGCGGTACGGGCTGCTGCTGGTGGCCGACAACACCTGGGGCTCCGGCCTGCAATACCGGCCGCTGGCGCTCGGCGCCGATGTCTCCATCATGGCCGCGACCAAATACCTGTCCGGGCATTCCGACGTGATGATGGGTACGGTGACGACCACCGAGGACGCCTGGCAGCCGCTGTCCACGCTGGCCGACAGCTTCGGCATCGCGGTGAGCCCCGACGATGCCTATCTGGTGCTGCGCGGCATCCGCAGCCTGGCGCCGCGGCTGGCGATGCACGAGGCCAACGCGCTGGCGGTGGCCGACTGGCTGACGCAGCGCCCCGAGGTCGCCACGGTGTTCTGCCCCGCGCTGCCCGCCGATCCGGGCCACGCGCTGTGGCAGCGCGATTGCACCGGCACCAACGGCCTGCTGTCGTTCGAACTGCGCAGTCACGACCTTGCCGCCGCGGAACGCTTCATCGACGCCCTGACGCTGTTCGGCATCGGCGCTTCCTGGGGCGGCTACGAAAGCCTGGCGACGCTGTCGGACGTCAAGCGCGCCCGCAGCGTCGGCGACTGGTCGGGCCGCGGGCCGATCGTCCGGCTGCATGTCGGGCTCGAGGATCCGCGCGATCTGATCGCGGATCTCGAGCAGGGGCTGGCGGCGATGGGCCGATGAACTGCAGGACGGCCGCGTAGCCGCCCGCCGTCGCTCGCCCTTGGTCGCCCTTGGTAGCCCTTGGTCGCCCGCAATCGCGCTCAATCCCCCTTGTACCCCGAGGTCCGGACGATGGGCGTCCAATGTTCGCTCAGGCGCTTCCTGCGTTCGACCACCTGTGCCGGCGTCGAGCCTGGCTGCGGCTCGTATCCGATCGCACGAATGCGTGCCTGCACGTCGGGCTGGGCGAGCACGGCCCGCATGGCCGTGTTCCAGCGCGCGATCTGCGCGGGCGGCGTACCGGCCGGCGCGTACAGCGCATAACCGGAACTGGCCAGCAGCGACGGGTAACCCTGTTCGCCAAAGGTCGGCACATCGGGAAGCTGGCTGCTGCGCTGCTTGCCCGATACGGCCAGCACGCGCACCTTGCCGGCGCGGTGCTGCTCGACGAAGACGCCGAGCCCGTCGATCGCCGAGCCGATCTGGTTGCCCACCAGATTGGTCACCATGGCGGGCCCGCCCTGGAACGGCACGATCGACATGTCGACGCGGGTCTGGCGAGTGAAATCGAAGGCGAGGAAGTGCAACACCGATCCGAGTCCCGATACGCCCAGCGTGGCGGCGGCGGGATTCGCGTGGGCCGCCTTGACGTAGTCTGCCAGCGTCCGGTAAGGCGAACTTCCGCTGACCGCGATGCCATAGTCGAGCGCAGCCACCTCGGTGATCGGCGCGAAGTCCTTGTCCGGGTCGTACCGCAGATTGCGGTAGACCAGCGGTGCGATGACCATCGTGTCGAACAGCGTCATCAGCACCGTATTGCCATCGGGCGCCGCCTGCTTCAACGTGTCGGCGGCTACCCGTGTGCTGGCCCCGGGGCGGTTTTCCACGATCACCGGCTGCTTCAGCTGGTCCTTCAGCCGGTCGACCAGCACGCGCGCCATCGCGTCGGCCGCGCCACCGGCCGGAAACGGAACGATAAAGCGGGCCGGCGCCTCGGCACGGGCCTGTCCCGGCGAACCCAAACCCAGGATGCAGCCCGCGGCCAGCGCGGAAATGGTGCCAATGGCGCGACGGCGCCCCGCTCGTGTTGCATTGCTCGACATGCCTGGTCTCCCCTGTCGTGTCTCGTGTGCTCGTGTGCTCGTGTGCTCGTGTGTCGTGTGTCGTGTGTCGTGTTCTCGCGTGCTGGTGTGCTCGTGCCCTGCGGCGACGCCAGGTCATCATGGTCAAGCCCGGCGGGAATGTCGAATCACGGTTATGAATGCGCCATCACGAATCCGAAATGGCGGGACGGCGAGGCGGTGCCGCATGATGGCGAGGCGTATTTCCGCCGACTCATCGTCCCGACCCATGTCCCTGTCATCGCCCTGCACCATCTCGACCACCGCTGTTCCGCCTCGGCCGCAATCCGCGCCCAGCCGCCCGGCCGCTTCGGCCAGGATCGCCGTCGTCGGCGCCGGCATCGTCGGGCTGTGCATCGCGCTGTCGTTGCGGCGCCTGGGCCGCGATGTGGTCCTCTACGACGCGTTGCCTCCCGGCGGCGGCGCGTCGTTCGGCAATGCGGGCCTGATCAGCGTGGACAGCTGCATTCCGATCGCGCTGCCCGGCATGGTATGGCAGCTGCCGAAGTGGCTGCTCGACCGGCATGGGCCGCTGGCGATCCATCCGCCGCGGCTGCTGGCCGCCGCGCCATGGTTGCGCGCATGGGTGCGTGCCAGCCGTCCGCAGCAGGTCGAGCGCGCCGCGCGCGCACTGCGCGCATTGCATGCGCCGGCGCTGGACGGCTACCGCGAACTGCTGGGCGACGCCGCGGCCAGCGCGGTGATCCAGGCTCGAGGGCACTTGCACCTGTGGTCGGCCCAGCGCCCGCCATCGCGCGCCGATCGGCTCGTCGCGCGCTTGCGGCAGGAACAGGACGTGGCCACGGAGCCGTTGACGCCGGCCCAGCTGAAGGCCCTGATGCCGGACCTGGCCGATCACGTCCGAGGCGGCATCCGCTTTCCGCGGCATGCGCACGCGATCGATCCGCAGCGGCTGACGCAGGCGCTGGCAAGCCAGTTCGAGCGCGAAGGCGGCAAGATCCGCCTGCGCCGCGTGCAGCGGCTGCAGCCTTGCCACGACGGCGGCTTCCGCTTGTGGACCCATCAGGGAGACGACCGTGCCGACCGTGTGGTGGTGGCGGCCGGCGCCTTCTCCGGGGAATTGCTCGATCCGCTGGGCGTGCGCCTGCCGCTGGAGGCCGAACGGGGCTATCACGTGCAATTGCCGAACCCCGGCGTGGCAGTGCCGGTGCCCTTCATCTACAAGGATCAGGCGGTCGCCGTCACGCCGATGGAAGGCGGCCTGCGCTTCGCCGGCACCGTCGAGATCGCCGGGCTGCGCCATCCGCCGGACGAGCGCCGCACCGAGGCGATCCTGGCCGCCGCGCGCCGCTTGTTCCCGGGCATCGATACGCGGGGCGCGAGCGTCTGGCTTGGCCTGCGCCCTTCCACGCCGGACAGCGTGCCGATCATCGACGAGCTGCCGGCGCATCCGGGCCTGTATCTCGCCTGCGGCCACGGCCACACCGGCTTGACGGGCGCGCCGATGACCGGCCGGCTGATGGCCGCGCGCGTGGCCGGCGTGCCGTGCGCGCTCGACCCGTCGCCCTACCGGCTCTCGCGCTTTTCCTGAGTTCCCATCCGCAGCAGGATGTCGCGGGCCAGTTCGATCAGCGCGCGCGGCTGCAGCTCCTGCGTCCGCGATTTCAGCCAGTAGGCGCGGTACGACAGCCGGCGCGACGACGACAGCGGCAGCACGCTCAGGCGGGATGCCCCGAACAGCTGCGCCGGCAGGCCATCGAACAGCATGAAGCCCAGGCCCTCGGCCACCATGCCGCACGCCGAGATGGCCGCGGGACATTCGGCAACCGGTACCGGCATGGCGCCGCAGGGTTCGAACAGCCGCTCCACCACGTCCTCGATGCCCTCGATCCGGGACAGCGAGATCATCGGCTCATCGAGCAACTGGCTCGGCTCCACCACCGCCTGGCGCGCGAGACGATGGCCAGGCGGCAGGTAGCAGAGCATCGGCAGCTCGGCCAGCAGTTCGCTGTCGACGCCCGGAATATCCGGCACCTCCAGCGCGAAGCCGATGTCCGCCTTGCGCGAGCCGATCAAGGCGGCCACATGGTGCGCGACGCGGGAATGCACGGAGAAAAAGATATCGGGATACTGCCGCGCATAGGTGGCGGCGAGCCGAGGCAGCACGGTCGCGCCAAAGGCCGGCGTGCACGCGATCGAAATCCGCTGGCGCTGGTCTTGCTCGATGCGCTGGCAGAAGGCGTTGATGGCATCGAGACCGATGAAGGACTTCTCGATTTCCTCGAACAGCATGTCCGCACCGGGCGTCGGCACCAGCCGCCCGCCGCGGCGATCGAACAGCAGGAAGCCAAGGCGCTCCTCGGCGTCGCGCAACACGTTGCTGATCGCGGGCTGCGTCACATGCAGGCGGGTGGCCGCGCCCGTCACCGAACCGGTCAGGATGATCGCGTGGACCGTTTCGATATGGCGGAAACTGAGTTTTCTTCGCATGACGGTACCGGGAATGGCCGGTGGCCTGCTGCCTTCGGCCGGGTGGAGGCACATCGCAGAACGGCGCGGAGAGCTGCGATCGGGCTGTCACTCGCGCTCCTCGGCGTTTAATCGAAGCTGTTTACCGATTAAATTTAGCCCACTTTCACAAAAATTATTTAAACATCACATTTCAGCGGTGCCGCGAGGGCGTTCGCCAGGACAGTTTTCGCCGGCCAATGGCGCCCGTCACGCGGTCCCCAGGACCGCGTTTTTCGGGCCGGCTCGGCAAAGCAGGTAAACTACCGCCCGTTCGCCGTACCGGGGACGACCCGGAACACGCCTTCACCGTCCGCCCTGCACGAGCCGGAACGACGCGCGAGGTGGGCGCCGGCGAACCCAGCCACAAGGCCCTCGGGCCCACTCCCGCGGCGCCGGACCGTCCGGCATCGCACAGGCTTGCCCGGCTCCACTGCCGGCATTCGCCGCCAGCAAGGCAACGTCGCCCATCTCGACCTTCGCCCGGGACACGCGCCACCGCGCACGTCCCGATGACGACCCGCGTGCCCGCGCGGGACTGGTACCGCAGGCCATCGGCCTGACGGGTCCGCCGGCGCCGTGCGCGTCGGACGGGTCCGACCTCGGAGGACAATCCATGAAGAAGACAGCCAGCCCCTGGCTGCTGGCGGCCGGGCTGTTGCCCGTCGCCGCCCTGCCCGGCACCGCGCATGCGGAGCCCGGCGTCACGCTGTACGGCATCGTCAGTTCGGCGGTGCGCTACACCTCGAACCTCGACGGCCATCGCAACGACCAGCTCGCGCTGGTTTCCGGCGGCATGGTCGGCAGCCGCTTCGGCATCAAGGGCGACGAAGACCTCGGCGGCGGCAATCACGCGATCTTCCAGCTCGAGGCGGGCGTCGGCAGCGACGACGGCCGCCTGGGCTACAACGCGCTGTTCGGCCGGCAGGCCTATGTCGGCCTGAAGGGCGACTGGGGCAGCCTGACCTTCGGGCGCCAGTACAACGCGCTGAACAATATCGGCTGGGCCTTCAATCCGCTCGACCAGGGCTGGGGCAACTTCTGGTCGGACCCGCTGTACCTGGGCGGCGACATCTTCATCCAGGACTACCGCATCAACAACAGCGTGGTGTACCAGCGCACGATGGGCCCGCTGACCGTGCAACTGGACTACGGCGCCGGCGAGCAGCCCGGCAGCATGGTCCGCGGCACCACGCTGGGCGGCGGCGCGCTGTACCAGCAGGGAGCGGTCGCGTTCGGCGTCGCCTACGACCAGCGCAAGAACGACGATGGCAGCGGCACGGTGCGCAACTACACGGTCGGCGGCTCGTATGCGTTCGGCAAGGCCAAGGCCTTCGTCGGCCATATGGGCCGGCGGGAATCGGCCAGCGATGCGCGCTACGCCATTGCCTTCGCGGGGCTCGGCTATCAGCTGACGCCGGCGCTGCATCTGTCGGGCGCCTACTACCGCTACTGGCAGAACGGCAACGTGGCCACGCAGTTCCAGGACGTGCCGGTGCCGCTGGGCAGCGGCAATGCCGACAGTGTCGCGGTGGTGGCCGACTACGCGCTGTCCAGGCGCACCCACGTCTATGTCGAGGCCGATGCCGCGCGAGCGCGCGGTGGCGCGGTCGGGCGCGAGACCGAGTACTGGGCCGGCACGCCCGCGCTCGATGTCGACAGCACCACGCGCGTCGGCGTGATGGTCGGCATGCGTCATCACTTCTGAGCGTTGCGCTGGCCGCGGAACAGCAGCCAGCGCTCGATGCCCTCGAAGATGCCCTGCGCCAGCAGCGCGAGCAGCGCCGAGGGAATCGCTCCGGCCAGCAGCAGCGTGTCGTCGTTGAGCGCAAGGCCCGTGGCGATGCGCTCGCCATAGCCGCCGGCGCCGACGAAGGCCGCCACGGTCGCCGTGCCGACGCTGATCACGACCGCGGTCTTGATGCCCGCCAGAATCACCGGCAGCGCCAGCGGCAGTTCCACATGGCGCAGGCGCTGGCGCGCGGTCAGCCCCAGCGCGCGGCCCGCGTCCGACAGCCCGGCCGGCACCTGCTGCAGCCCCGTGCAGGTATTGCGCACGATCGGCAGCAAGGCGTAGAGAAACAGCGCGACCATCGCGGGCCACAGCCCGATGCGGCCGAGCAGCGGAATCAGCCCCGCCAGCAGCGCGAGCGACGGCACCGTCTGCAGCATGCCGGCGATGGCCAGCACCACCTGCCCCAGCCGCCGGCGGCGCGCGGCAACCACGCCGAGCGGCACACCGACCACCACCGCGGCTCCGACCGCGCCGGCCACCAGCGCCAGATGCTGGCGGGTCAGCCGCCAGGTGTCCGGCCCCAGCAAGGCGCCGAGCAGCCCTGCCCGCTTGTCCGCCGCCGTGCCATCGCCCTGCAGAAAACCCCGCGCCACCGAGGCGAAGCTGGCGCCGTCGAGTTCGGCCTGCGCGTTCATCGCGATCATCCGCTCGCCGTCGATGCGGCCTTCCAGCCCGGCGATCGCACGCCATGCGGCGGGATGGCGCCGCGGCACATCAAGGCGGTACAGCACGATGGCGTCGTAGCGCGGAAACACACGGCGGTCGTCGTCGAGCACGCGCAGGCGATAGGCGTGGATCTTGGCGTCGGTGGAATAGATGTCGATCGCATCGACCTGTCCGGCCGCCAACGCTTCGTAGGCGATGCCGTGGTCCAGCCCGACCGGCTGCTGCGGCAGGCCGTAGCGGCTGGCCAGCATGGGCCAGCCGTCGGCGCGGCCCAGGAATTCGTGCGACAGGCCGAGCCGCAGTGCCGGTGCCTGGGCCAGGTCGGACAGCGTGCGCAGGCTGGCGGGTGCGGCGGCGGCCTGGGCGCTTTTACCGCCCATGCGACCGGAGCCGGCCTCACCGCCCGCCGCATCGGCGTGGGCGCTCTTGTCGCCCGCGCCTGCCATGCCGCCCGTGGCGCCCTCGCCGCGCACCGCGATCGCATAGGTGTTCTGGAAGCCGAACGGCACCGCCGCGCCCAGCCCCAGCGGCGCGAGGGCCGCGTTGATCTGCGCCAGCGTCGCGGTGGCCGGCAGCTTCAGCAGCTCGGCCGCGACGGTGCCGGTGTAGTCGGGATACAGGTCGATGCTGCCGGCGCGCAGCGCGGCGAACACGATCGCGGTATTGCCGAGCCCGGCCAGATGGCGGGCGGGACCGGCGGTCGCCGCGGTCTGGGTCAGGATTTCGCCGAGGACATAGGACTCGGTGAAGCGCTTCGAGCCGATCTTGAGCGGGGCATTGGCGGCGGGAGCGGCGGGAACGGCGGACGAATCGCCCTGCGCCCAGCCGGCGGGCGGCATGCCGCAGAACAGGGCCAGCACGACCAGCAGGCCCAACAGCGGCCGCCACAGCGGCTTCAAAAGTGGTCCCCGCAGCGGTCCCAAGAGCGATCCCCGCGACGGCTTCAACAGCCGCCCCAACAGCGGTCTCCGCAGCGTGCCGGAAGCCCGGCCGCATGATTGCCTCATCCCGTCTCTCCAGGCACACGACCGGCCCATGATAGCGACCCGCCGCCGGGACGCGCCCGCCGGCCAGCCCGGCAGCGGCGCCGGGCCGCAGAAGCGTATGCCGAAATAGTATTTGCATTCGGTATCATAAGCGCGCAAGAATGCGATATACGCATAGTTCGCCGCGTGCCTTGAGTCAGGGCCATGCGTGCCGCGTCAGCCAGATTGCCGCCCGGAACCATGGAAATCCGCCAGCTCGAAGCCTTCGCAGCAGTGATGTCGACCGGCAGCGTGACCGCCGCCGGGCGCCTGCTGGGCCGCTCGCAGCCGGCGATCACGCGCTCGATCCAGGAGCTGGAGAGCGAACTGGGCTTCGCGCTGTTCGCCCGCAGCGGCCCGCGCGTCAGCCCGACCGAGCGCGGCTTCCTGCTGTACGAGGAGGTCGAGCCGGTGCTGCTGGGCATGCAGCAGATCCGCGCCAGCGCCGCGGTAATCGGCCGCGAGGGCAGCCGTTCGCTCAATGTGGTGGCGACCCCGGCGCTGGCCGCGGGTCTGGTGCCCGCCGCGCTTGCCGCCGATCCGGCGCTGCCGGCGCAGATCCATCTGCACAGCGCCTCGCCCGAGAAGGTCGTCCACGCGGTGCTGACGGGTGCCGCCGAAGTCGGCGTCACCAGCCTGCCGCTCGAGCATCGCGGCGTGGCGGTGCACTGGATCGGCGAGGTGCAATGCGTGGCGGCATTGGCCGCCGACGATCCGCTCGCGGCGGCCGATACCGTGCCGCTGGCCGCCTGCGCCGAACGTGCGCTGGTGACGATGCAGAACCCCTACCGGCTGCGCCAGCTGGTGGACCGGGCGCTGCACGACGCCGGCATTGCGGTGCCGCGCCGGATCGATACCAATACCTCGCTGAACGCGCTGGCGCTGGTGCGCGCCGGCCTCGGGCTTGCCGTGCTCGAGCCCGTCACGGCGTATGGCATGCCGGTCGACGGCGTGGCCGTGCGGCCGATCGACGTGCCGATCCCCTTCCATTTCTGCGTGATCACGCCGCAGGGACGGCCGCCGACGCCGGCGGTGCAGAGCCTGACCGAACAACTGGCGCTGGCCGCGGCGCGGCTGCTGCCGGGCTTCGTCCGGCGCGACGCCCGCGAGGGCGACGGCCTGGTGGCGCAGTACGAAACGGGAAGCAACCCCGGCCGCGACGCGGGCAGCAACGACAGCGGCGGCTCCGGTGACCGCACTGCCGACGCCACCGCGCGAGAGTCCGCCCGCACCGGCGCGCGTAGACACCAGCAGCCAACCCAGCCGGCCCCATCCGCCCACGCAGCCGAACCCACCCGATCTGCCCAGGCGGCCCAGGCAGACCAGTTGGCCCAGCGCGCACCATCCCGACAGAACGATTGATGTCCGCCTGAGATGTCCCAGATGTCCACCACCGAATCCACCCTCTCCCCCGCTCCCAGCGGCCTGCCCGCGCTGGAAGCCCGCCTGCGCCAGGACCTCGCCTGGCTCGACCTGCCCGCCAAGCCCTGGGTACCGCCGCGCCAGTTCGACGGCGCGCCGGTGCTCGACGTCGCCATCATCGGCGGCGGCATGGCCGGCCTCGCGGCCAGCGCGACGCTGAAGCATCTGGGCATCCAGGCTCGCATCTTCGACCGCGCGCCGGCCGGTTTCGAAGGGCCGTGGGCGACCACCGCGCGCATGGAGACCCTGCGTTCGCCCAAGCAGCTGACCGGCCCGGCGCTGGGCCTGCCGGCCCTGACCTTCCGCGCCTGGTACGAGGCGCAGTTCGGCACGGCGGCCTGGGACGCGCTCGACAAGATTCCGCGCCTGCAATGGATGGACTATCTGCGCTGGTACCGGCAGGTGCTCGATCTGGACGTCGCCAACGAGCACACCGTCGATACCGTGGTGCCGCGCGCCGACGGCCTGGTCGAGCTGCGCATGACGACGCCCGCCGGTCCGCTGCGCGTGATGGCGCGGCGCGTGGTGCTGGCCACCGGCCGCGATGGCCTGGGCGGCGCACTGCTGCCGGCCTTCGCGCAGGACCTGCCGCGCTATCTGTGGGCGCACTCGTCCGATCCGATGGATTACCGCGTGCTGCGCGGCAAGCGCGTCGGCGTGGTCGGCGCCGGCGCATCGGCGATGGACAGCGCCGCCACCGCGCTGGAGGCCGGCGCGGCCAGCGTCGACCTGCTGATCCGCCGCGCCGAGATTCCGCGCATCAACAAGAGCAAGGGCTCGGGCAATCCCGGCCTGACGCACGGCCACTACGGGCTGCCCGACCAGTGGAAATGGCGGCTGCGTCATTACATCAACAGCGAACAGGTGCCGCCGCCGCGCGGCAGCACGCTGCGCGTCTCGCGCCACGACAATGCGCGCTTCCATGTCGGCTGCCCGATCGAGCGAATTGAGGTCCACAGCGACGTCCGCAGCGACACGCTGCATGTCCACACCGCCAAGGGACTGTTCGAGCTCGACTTCCTGCTGCTGTCGACGGGGTTCCGCGTCGATTTCGGTGCGCGTCCGGAGTTCTCGGTCATCGCGCCGCAGATACGCCTGTGGCGCGACCGCTTCCAGCCGCCCGCCGGCCAGGACGATCAGGAGCTGAGCGATTCGCCCGACCTCGGCCCGGTGTTCGAATTCCAGGAGAAGACACCCGGCGCCTGCCCCGGCCTGTCGCGCGTGCATTGCTTCTGCTATCCGGCCGCGCTGTCGCACGGCACGATCTCCGGCGATATCCCGGCGATCAGCGACGGCGCGCGCCGGCTGGGCCAGGGCATCGCCGCGCTGCTGTACCAGGAAGACGTCGAGACGCATTTCGCCGCGCTGCAGGCCTATGCCGAACCGGAGCTGTATGGCGACGAATGGACGCCGGCGCCGCCGCCTTCGCAGCCCGGCCGATGAATGGGCAAATGAATGGGCAAATGAATGGGCCAATGAAGGGGCCACTGAAAGGGCCAATGCATGGACCGATGAATCGGCCAATGAGCCTGTGCGTGCCGCCCTGCTCCGCTGATCGCCCATCTGAGCGCTCATCTGAGCGCTCATCTGACCAGTTACCTGACCGCTGACTTTTCCACCCCGACACCATGACTGCTTCGTCCACCCAAGCCAACGCCACCTCGGAACTTGACCTGATCGACCGCCTCGCCGGTCTTGCCACCGGCAGCGCCACGCATGTACTGCGCCATCAGCGCGACAAGGTCGCCGTCGCCACCGAAGGCAGCTATCGCACGATGTTCGATCCGGCCCTGCCCGGCCTGACGCTGACCGAACGCCTCGCGGTCGCGCTGTACGCGTCGCGGCTGACGCCGTCGGCCGAACTGGCCGCGCATTATCTGGATCGCCTGCAGGCGGCCGGCGCCGATGCGGAGACCGTGGCGGCGGTCGATGGCACCCGCCTCGAGGCCGTCGCCGATGCGCGGCTGCGCGCGATGCTGACGTTCACGCGCAAGCTGATCGAAAAGCCCGTCGAAGGCGACCGCGCCGCGCTGCTGAGCCTGCCGGCGGCCGGCCTGTCGACGCCCGAAGTCGTGACACTGGCGCAGCTGATCGCCTTCCTGTCGTACCAGGCGCGGCTGGTGGCGGGCCTGCGCGCATTGAGCGGCGCGGCCCAGGGCGAGGCGCTGCCGAGCGATGTGGCGCCGCCCGCGGCGGCCACCACCAGGCCCGGCGACACGATCCGCATCAACGGCTTCACCAACGAAGTGCTGGACTGGAAGGCGTGGCTCGACGTGGTGCCGGTCGATCGCGCGACGCCGGAGCAGATCGCGGTGCTGGAGGAAAGCCACCCGAAGGCCAAGGTGTCGGACTACTACCTGTTCCTGGTGCACCAGCCGGAAATCCTGCGCCAGCGTTCGGCGGCCTTCAACGCGATCATGTACGCGCCCGGCGGCATGGCGCGCGCCGAGCGGGAACTGGCTAGCACCGTGGTGTCGTGCATCAATGGCTGCGTTTACTGCGCGTCGGTGCATGCGCAACGCTTCGAACAACTGGCCAAGCGCAACGACGCGATCGCGCAGGTCTTCGACAATCCGCGCACGGCGGGCACCACTGCACGCGAACAGGCCATCGCACGCTTCTCGGTGGCGCTGACCGAGCACCCGGACCGCATTGGCGCCGCCTCGCTGGCAGCGCTGCGCGAGGCGGGACTGAACGACGCCGAGATCCTCGACGGCATTCACGCCATCGCGATCTTCGCGTGGGCGAACCGGTTGATGCTCAATCTGGGCGAGCCGGTGGTGGCGCAGGCGTAAGCGCGGATTGGGGCGGGGTTGCCCTCTGCCCCAGTCCCTCTCCCGCAAGCGGGAGAGGAGCAACAGCGCGCGCAAGCAAGGGGCGGCGTATTCTCCCTCGCCCCAAGCGGGAGCGGCGAGCAACCAATCGCGTAAGCAAAGGCTGGTAGTGTCCTCCCTCTCCCGCTTGCGGGAGAGGGCCGGGGAGAGGGCACACAGCGCCCGCATGACCGCGATCGCCTGACCCCGGCAACATCAATCCAAGCCCCTACTCCTGCCCCCCGGGCGCCAGCACGTCCCGCGCGCCATTGCGCCCCATCGGCGAGACCAGTCCCGCCACTTCCATCTGTTCGATCAGCCGCGCCGCGCGGTTGTAGCCGATGCGCAGATGGCGCTGCACCGCCGAGATCGACGCGCGGCGCGATGTGAGCACGAAGGCCGCGGCCTCGTCGTACAGCGGATCGGCCTCGGCGTCGCCGCCGGGCCCGTCGCCGAACAGGTCGCCGCCGCCGGCCTCGGCCGGGTCGGGCGCCAGGATCGCGTCGTCGTAGTCCGGCTCGCCGAACTGCTTCCAGTGCTCGACCACGCGATGGACTTCGTCGTCGCCGGCGAAGGCCCCGTGCACGCGTTGCGGATAGCCGGTGCCCGGCGGCAGGAACAGCATGTCGCCCTGCCCCAGCAGGCTTTCCGCGCCCATCTGGTCCAGGATCGTGCGCGAGTCGATCTTCGACGAGACCTGGAAGGCCACGCGCGTCGGGATGTTGGCCTTGATCAGGCCGGTGATCACGTCGACCGACGGACGCTGCGTGGCCAGGATCAGATGGATGCCGGCCGCGCGCGCCTTCTGTGCCAGCCGCGCGATCAGTTCCTCGATCTTCTTGCCGGCCACCATCATCAGGTCGGCCAGCTCGTCGATCACCACCACGATCAGCGGCAGCGTCGACAGCGGCTCGGGCGCGTCCGGGGTCAGCGAAAACGGATTGCGGACCTTGTCGCCCGCGGCCTCCGCGGCGCGGATCTTCTGGTTGTAGCCGGCCAGATTGCGCACGCCCAGCGCCGACATCAGCCGGTAGCGCTTCTCCATCTCGCCGACACACCAGTTCAGCGCGTGCGCGGCCTGCTTCATGTCGGTGACCACCGGCGCCAGCAGATGCGGAATGCCCTCGTAGACGGACAGCTCCAGCATCTTCGGATCGATCATGATCATCCGCACGTCGTCCGGCGTCGCCTTGTACAGCATCGACAGGATCATCGCGTTGATCGCGACCGACTTGCCGGAGCCGGTGGTGCCGGCCACCAGCAGGTGCGGCGCGCGCGCCAGGTCGGTGACCACCGGATTGCCGGTGATGTCCTTGCCCATCGCCAGCACCAGCCGCGACGCATGGGACTGGAACGATGACGCTTCGACGATCTCCGACAGGCGGATCATTTCGCGGCGGGCATTGGGCAACTCCAGGCCCATGCAGGTCTTGCCCGGAATGGTCTCGACCACGCGGATCGAGCTGACACCCAGCGCGCGCGCCAGATCCTTCATCAGCCCGACCACCTGCGCGCCGCGCACGCCCATCGCGGGCTCGACCTCGAAGCGCGTGATGACCGGACCGGCCGAGGCGCCGACCACGGACACCGGCACCTTGAACTCGGCCAGGCGCTGTGCGATCAGCTCGCCGGTTTCGGCCAGATGCTGCTCGGAGACCTGCTCGGCGTGTTCGACCGCCGGCTCGAGCAGATCGATGCCGGGCAGGCGGTAGTCGACGATGCGGGGCGGTGGCGGCGGGGCGATCGGCGCAGCCGGGGCGATGGCCGCGGCGGCCGCGGCGGGCTTCGCCACGGCATTGGCGCCGGGCGGCTGCGATGCCGCGTCGAGCGGCACCGCGCGGCCGATCACGGCCGGCAGCACGATGCGGGGCTTTTGGGCCAGGGGTGGCGTGGGGGCGGTCGTTTCGGCCGAATCCGTCGTTTCGGCTGCTTCGATCGTTTTCGTTGCTTCCGTTGCTCCGGTTCCGTCGGTTGTGTCGGTTCCGTCGGTTGTGTCGGTTGTGTCGGTTGTGTCGGTTGCGTCGGTTGCGTCGGTTGCGTCGGTTGTTGCCGTGGGTTCGGCTGCTGCGGTGGCATCCGCGGCCGATTCCTCCCATGGCGGCTCCCACGCTGCCGTGGGTGTCGCCACGGTCGCCGGCTCCGGCTCGGGCTCCGGCCCGGGCTCCGGCCCGGGCTCGGGCTCGTATATGGCTACGTCGTCAGCCGCTGGCCCGCTCTCCGGCTGTCCTTGCTCCGCGCCCGCCAGCGCGCGCAACTCGGCCAGCAAGGCCTGCGCCTCGGCGCGGATCGCCGCGTAGGCCGCGGTCTGTTGCGCGTCGGCGAGCTCGGACTCGGTCGGGTGAGTTTCGGCGGGCCCGGATTCGGTCGAGTGAGTGTCGGCGAGCTCGGCTTCGGTCGGGAGAGATTCGGCTGACGTGGCCGTCTGTTCGGCTACGGCCGGGGCTGCGGCAGCGGTATCGCGTGGCGCGGTGGCGCCCTGCTCCGCGACCGGCGCGGCCGGGGAAGGCGTCGCTACGCTGGCGCCATTCGTGGGCGCGGCGCTCGTAGCCCTCGCCTGCGGCTGCGCTTCGGGCAGCGTCGTGATCGCGCTGCGCAAACCCAGTTGCGGCTGATGGAAGGGGCTGGCGACGACGGTGGCACGCAATGGCCCGCGCGATGGTGCGGAGGCAGCGGAGAATCCCGAGGCGGAAGATGTCGACGAAGCGGACGAGGACCACGAGGCGGAGGCCGTCGAAGCGGTCGCGGCCATCGGCGCGGCGCCTGCCGACCGCGATGGCGCCGAAGAGGCCGCAGGGGTAGAACGGACCGGACCCGCGGTCCTGCCCGGCGCGGCGCTTTGCGCTTGCGATGCCGGCGCGGAAGGCGCGGGTCGAGCCGGTCGAGCCGGTTGAGCCGGTTGAGCGGTCCGGGTCGCCTGCGCCGGCTGCAGCCAGATTTCGCCGGGCTGCGGCGGCGATACGCGCGTGCGCGGCGGCGGTTGCCACGCCGGCGCGCGCCGTGCCGATACCGCTTCGATGCCCTTGTGGCGGGCCGTGGGCCGCCGGGCGCTGTCGTCGACCGGCGTCCAGCGCGTCGCCACGGGGGCAGGCATGGAGGCTTCGCGCACCGGCCGCGAGGCGGCCGGCATCGCGTCATCGGTCGCGTCGGCGGCAGCGGCATGGCGCCGCGGCTTGAGCGCGAACAGGCTGTGCCACGTCTCGCCGAACACCATCGGCGCGGCCAGCGCCAGCACGCCAAGCATCAGCAGCAGCGCACCGGTCCAGCCGAACAGGTCGGCCGCGATGCCGGCCACCCCTGCCCCGGCGGCGCCGCCGGAAGACGCGGTGGGCTCCACGTCGGACGAGGCCGACGCACTGGCCGTCAGCGCTTCGAGCGCCGCGCTCGCGCACAGCGTCAGCGCACTGCCGAGCCAGACGCGCAGCGTGCCGGGCCCGGAAAACACCGGCTGTCCCGTCAGCATGCGCGCCACCATGCGCCATGCCAGCGGCAATAGCCAGAAGGTCGACAATCCGAACCAGCCCAAACCCATATCGCTACGCCATCGAAAAAACCACGGGCAGCGATTGTAGCGGTTATGCCGCCGGTGCCGGCCCTGCCACAAGCAAAAAACGCCGCGCGCGGCGCATCAATTCAGCGGCCCGCCCGCTCCGCCGACGCTGAAGCGGCCTGCGCCGAGCAGCATCACCGCCACCGCGGCGCCGAGGAACATGCCCTGCAGCTCCAGCTCCCAGCCACCGCTCTTGTTCAGCATGCCGAGCTGATGCATATGGACCAGGCCGACCGCGAACAGCATGTTGATGACGATCACCAGTGCGGCCGCGCGCGTCCACAGGCCGATGATCAGCAGCACGGGCGCCAGCACTTCGCCGATGTAGACGCCATAGGCGATGAAGGAAGGCAGGCCCGCCTGGTCGACCATCTGCACGATGCCTCCGGGGCCGTTGATGACCTTCGCGATGCCGTGCAACAGGATCAGTATCCCCAGCACGATACGCAGCACCGCCTTGCCCAGATCCTGAGAACCATGAGTAGCAGCCATCGATGTCGCTCCTTTGGTGATTGACGCAAACGGGTCCCCGGTTCGATCCGTGCGCAGAGGTTGTAGGCGCCTTGCGCTGCACGCGCAGGCGCCCCTGTACCTTAGCGCCGGTTCGCGTGAAGGTAAAGCCGCAAATGCGCGCCGAACCCTTGCTGGGCGCGGGTTGTGGCGCGGACGGCAACACCGCGGCGGACCTCGCTTCCCGCCGCGCGGTCAACGGCGACGGGTTGCGCCCCTCGCAGCGCGGCCAAAGGCGGCGGCCGCCCGCCTGGGAAGCCCGTGAACGGCGAGCGGATCAGCCCGGCGCGGTCGGCGGCAAGGGCTGGTGCATGCCCGGCGGCATGATCGGCTGCATGCCGGCCTGGCGCACGTTCTCCGGCAGGATCTCGGTCAGGAAATCCAGGAAGCGCCGCACCGCCGGCGGCATGCCGTGCCGCGACGGGAATACCGCGTGCAGGGTGCCGACCGGCATGCGCCATTGCGGCAGCAGCACCTCCAGGTCGCCGCGCTCGATCGCCTCGCGGCAATACATGCGCGGCAGCATCGCGACGCCGATGCCTTCGACCGCCGCCGACAGCAGCACGGCGAATTCGTCGCAGACGAGGCGGGGATCGTAGGGAATCTGCGTGGGCGGCTCGTCGCCGATGGACAGGTTCCACACATGGCGTCCGTCGTGCGGCTTCTGCCCGACCCCGGGGACGCCTGCCAGCGCCTTGGGCGTGCGCGGACGGCCGATCGCGTCCAGCAGACCGGGGCTGGCCACCAGCGTCAACGGGCTCGAGCCGAAGGTGCGGATCGCCAGCGACGAATCGTCGAGCACCTCGCGCACGCGCAGCGCCAGGTCGTAGCCCTCCCCGATCACGTCGACGCGCCGGTTGGTGGCGTCGATCTCGACCTGCACGCCCGGGTTCTCGCGCATGAAGCGTCCGATCGACGGCGCCAGCAGGTTCTGCGCGATGCCGACCGCGCAGGCCACGCGCAGATGGCCGCCGGGCTGGGCGCGGGCCTGCTCGACGACGTCGCGGGCGGCCTGCGCCTCGGACAGCATGGCCTTGCAGCGCTCGTAGAAGGCCTCGCCCAGCGGCGTGACGCGGACCTGCCGCGTGGTCCGGCGCAGCAGCTGCACGCCAAGCTCCTTTTCCAGCTGGGCGATGCGCCGGCTCAGGCGCGACTTGGGCACACCGGTGGCGCGGCTGGCGGCGGAGAAGCTGCCGTGCTGGACCACCTGGGCATAGAGATAGAGATCGTTGAGGTCTTGCATGGTCGCCATCGTAAGGGCTGGGCGGCCGCTGGGGCCGGTGCAATGCGTTCTACGAGTAGAACAATAATTTCCATTATGGATCACTACCGACATCAATCGCCAGCCTTTATCTTTCCTCACATCCAAACCAATTCCGATGTGGAGAGCGTGATGAAGATTCTGCAAATCGATTCGAGCGTGCTGGGCGACAACTCGGTGTCCCGCAACCTGACGGCGCAAGTGGTGGCGGATCTGCGCGCCCGCCATCCGGAAGCGACCCTGACCGTGCGCGACCTGGACAAGGAGGCGGCGCCTCACCTGTCCGGCCATCTGCTGCCGGTGCTGGGCGGCCCGAAGGAAGGGCTGGACCCGGTGCAGCAGGCCGAGCTGGAGCGCACCGAGGCCTGGCTGAAGGAATTCCTGGAGGCCGACGTGCTGGTGCTGGGCGTGCCGCAATACAACTTCGGCATCCCGAGCCAGCTCAAGGGCTGGATCGACCGGATCGCGCAAGCGGGCCGCACCTTCCGCTATACCGAGAACGGTCCGGTCGGCCTGGCCGGCGGCAAGAAGACGATCGTGGTGTCCTCGCGCGGCGGCATGCGCCAGGATCCGAACGGGCTGGACCTGCATGAGGTCACGATCGACACGGTGCTGCGCTTCCTCGGCATCACGGACATCACCTATGTCCGCGCCCATGGCCTGGCGATGGGTCCGGAATACCGGGCTGCCGGCCTCGATGCCGCCAAGCGCGAACTGGCCGCGCTGAACGACGAGGACGGCCGCCTGGCCGCCTGATCGCGGCGCTTCGGCGCGGTGCTCGGCGCAGTGCTTGCACATGCCGCTGGCGGCCCGCGCCGTCAGCGGTTGACCGACTCCCCGCAGGGAGGGATCGCGTCTATGATGGAGCGGTTCGTACCTGCGGTTTCGGCGTACGCCCACTCGGGGGAGCAGGCGCTGCCGCGCGATGCGCGGGCTGGCCGGAACCGGCCACGGCGACGGTGCCAGGCAGGCATCGCCTCGCCATCGACACCGGAGCCCGCATGCCCTCTTCCCTGTTGCCCGCCAGCGTCGTCCACCCTCCCCAGGAACCGGCGCTGCTGTCCCGGTACCGCCATATCCGGGCCGCCACCGAAGCGATGGTGGCCGATATCAGCGACGCCGACGCGACGGTGCAATCGATGGACGATGCCAGCCCGGCCAAATGGCATCTGGCCCATACCACCTGGTTCTTCGAGGAATTCGTGCTGACCGCGCGCATCCCCGGCTACGAGCCGGTCGATGCGCGCTACCGCTATCTGTTCAATTCGTATTACGAGGCGGTCGGCGCACGCCATCCGCGCCCGCGCCGCGGCTTGCTGAGCCGGCCGACGCTGGACGAGGTGCTGGCCTACCGGGAAGCTGTCGACGAGGCGATGTTCGATCTGCTGATGCGCGCGCAGACCGACGAGGAAGCCGCGCTGATCGAGCTGGGCCTCAATCACGAGCAGCAGCATCAGGAGCTGCTGCTGACCGACATCCTGCATCTGTTCGCGCAGAACCCGCTCAAGCCGGCCTTCGCGCCCGAGCTGGTGGCGCCGGTGATCGCCGACCCGCGCCCGGTGCCGGAATGGTTGACGTTTTCCGGCGGCGTGGTGGCGATCGGCCATGAGATGGGCCCGGACCGCGCGGGCTTCGCCTTCGATTGCGAGGGTCCGCGGCACCAGGTGCTGCTGCGCCCCTATCAGCTGTGCTCGCATCCGGTGACCAACCGGCAGTGGTTCGAATTCATCGAGGATGGCGGCTATCGCAGCGCCGGGCTGTGGCTGTCGGACGGCTGGCGCTGGGTCGGCGAGCAAGGCATCGAGGCACCGCTGTACTGGGAGGAGCGCGACGGCACCTGGTGGCAGATGACGCTGCGCGGCATGCATCCGGTCGACCCGGAGAGCCCGGTCACCCATATCAGCTACTACGAGGCGGACGCCTTCGCGCGCTGGGCCGAGCGCCGCCTGCCGACCGAGGCCGAATGGGAACACGCGGCCCGCAACCTGCCGGCCACCGGCAATTTCCTCGAGGGCCGCGCACTGCGGCCGCTGCCCGACCGGCAGAACACCGCGGGCGTGCTGCGCCAGATGTACGGCGATGTCTGGGAATGGACCGCCAGCGCCTTCCTGCCCTATCCGGGCTTCCGCCCCAGCCCCGGCGCGGTCGGCGAGTACAACGGCAAGTTCATGAGCAACCAGATGGTGCTGCGCGGCGGATCGTGCGTGACACCCGAATCCCATATCCGCGCCACCTACCGCAATTTCTTCTATCCCCACCAGCGCTGGCAGTTCACCGGCGTGCGGCTGGCGGACGATGCCTGAGCGGGCCGAGGGGAACGTGCGGCGCCGGCCCTGACGATCCTACCAACCGGCCTTGCCCTTCCCCTTGCCGCCGTCCATCGGCGTGTCCGGGAACTGCTTCTGCCAGCGCGAGCGCAGCCCCTGGGCGATTTCGGGCTGGTTGTAGCGCTCG
Organism: Cupriavidus cauae; assembly: GCF_026210475.1. Classification (NCBI taxonomy): domain Bacteria; kingdom Pseudomonadati; phylum Pseudomonadota; class Betaproteobacteria; order Burkholderiales; family Burkholderiaceae; genus Cupriavidus; species Cupriavidus cauae. The sequence continues at coordinate 2,472,858 of NZ_CP080293.1, read as the reverse complement.
GCGAAATCGATCGCCGTCATGCCCTGCTGGTTGCGGATCCGGATGTCGGCGCCCTCGTCCAGCAGCAGCTTGACCGTCTCGATATGGCCGCCGCGCGTGGCCATCATCAGCGGCGTGGTGCCGTTCGGGCTCTCCGCGTCGACATAGGCGGACTCTTCCAGCAGGTAGCGGACGATCTCCAGATGGCCGTTGGTGGCCGCGTAGTGCAGCGGCGTCCAGCCGGTCTTGTTGATCTCGACCTGGCGCTGCCCGACCATCCGCTTGACCATGTCGAGCTGGCCCTGCAGGCATGCCATCATCAGCGCGGTCTCGCCGGCGGCGTTGGTCTTGTCGAAGTCCAGGTTCTTGGCCTCGATCAGCGCCTCGGCCGCCTTCAGCGACTTTTCGCGCAGCGCCGCCACCAGCAGCGGATCGCCGCGGCGGTCGGTCAGGTTCGGATCGACGCCGCGCGAAAGCAGCTTGCGGACTTCATAGCCATTGTCGAGCTCGACCGCCAGCCGCAGGTCGTCGGCCGGCGCCGCCAGCACCGGCAGCGCGCCGCCGGTCAGCGCCGCGGCCAGCACGGTGGCCAGCAAGGGGCGGCGCAACGACTTGATATCAAGCATTAGCAGTCCTCTCCATGTGCTTGAATAGATTGAAGAAGTTGTCCGTGGTTTGCCGCGCGACCTGCTCCACGGGCAGCCCCCGCAGTGTGGCGATGAACTCGCCGACATGCCGCACCCAGGCCGGCTCGTTGGTCTTGCCGCGGTACGGCACCGGCGCCAGGTACGGCGAATCGGTCTCGATCAGCATCCGGTCCAATGGCACCTTGCGCGCGGTCTCCTGCAGGTCGACCGCGTTCTTGAAGGTGACGATGCCCGAGAACGAGATATGGAAGCCCATGTCCAGCGCCTGCTTGGCGACGTCCCAGGTCTCGGTGAAGCAGTGCAGCACGCCGCCGACCGCGCCGGCATCCTCTTCGCGCATCAGCCGCAGCGTGTCCTCGGCCGACGAGCGGGTATGGATGATCAACGGCTTGCCGGTCTGCCGGGCGGCGCGGATATGGGTGCGGAAACGCTCCCGCTGCCACTCCATTTCGTCGATGCTGCGGCCGTTGAGCCGGTAATAGTCAAGCCCCGTCTCGCCGGTGCCGACCACCCTCGGATGGTTCGACAGCGTGACCAGCCGCTCGACCGTCGGCTCCTCGGCGCCCTCCTCGTAGTCCGGATGCACGCCCACCGAGGCGTACAGGTTCGCATGCTGCTCGGCCAGCCCGAGCACGCGCGGGAAGTCCTCCAGCGTCACCGAGATGCACAGCGCATGGGTGACCTGGTTCTCCTGCATATGCGCCAGCAGTTCGGGCAGCCGCGCGGACAGGTCGGGGAAATCGAGGTGGCAGTGGGAGTCGACGAACATGGCAGTTGGGGAAATCGGGCGGAGCGGGCGGGTTTGGGGGCGACTTTCGGCGTATCGGAAAGATCAGGCGCCCTGATCGACGCGCCGCCCCATGATGATCAGGTCGCGCTCGATGCCATCGAGCACCGCGACGCGCGGCAGTTCGCCCCAGCGGGCAAAGCCCAGCCGCTCGAACAGCGCCAGGCTGGGCGCGTTGTGGCCGAAGATGAAGCCGAGCAAGGTGTTGACGCCGATGGCGGGCGCGTGGGCCATCGCCCGTTCCAGCAGCAGCCGGCCCAGGCCCTTGCCGCGGTAGCGATCGTCGAGATAGATCGACACCTCGCTGGTGGCGCCGTAAGCCGGCCGGCCATAGAAATCCGAATAGCTGAGCCAGCCGGCCAGTTGGCCACCGGCATCCTCGACCACCCACAACGGCCGGCGCTCGGGGCCGTGGGCATCGAACCAGGGCTGGCGCGAGGCGACGCTGACCGGCTCGGTGTCGGCGGTGACCATGCGCGAGGCAACCGTGCCGTTGTAGATCGCGACGATGCCGGGCAGGTCCTGGCGCTGTGCGTCACGCACGGTGAAACCGCTTGCTTCCATGTTTCTCTTCTTTTAAATCAAGTTGTTATCGTAGGTACTTCAAGTCTTGCATAAGGTTGTCGTGGGGCCGGGCGCCGGCCACGCTCGGGCCGGCTGCCGCTGAAACAGGTGCCGGTAGTCCATCAGCACCGCCTCCATCACCAGCCGCGCCGCCAGCGGATGCTGCTCGTGGCGCCGGTGCTGGACCAGCCGTGCCGCAAACGCCTGCAGCCGATGCGCGTCGGTGGCACCGGCGCAGCGCCGCAGCGCCGCCATCTCGCCGGGGAAGTAGCGCGCGCCGGCCTCGCCGCCCAGGCACAACGCCAGCAGATCGTAGGTCCAGCGTTGCAGGATACCGAGTACCGAGGGCACCGGCAGCTTCTGCAACTGCTCGGCGGCGGCCAGCGCGTCGAGCGACGGGCCGGTGGCGAGCTGGCCGACCAGCCAGCGCTGCAGCGGCAGCTCCTCCGCCTCGGCCGCATGCAGCGCGGTCAGTGGCGCGCCGCCGGCCTGGGCCAGCTGCGCCGGCGCATCGGCGACGCCCTGGGCTTTCAGCCATTCCAGCGCGGCCTGCTCGCTCGGCCGGCGCAGCGCGACCTGGCGGCAGCGCGACAGGATGGTCGGCAGGATCCGGTCGATGCGGTCGGTGACCAGCAGGAACACCGTCGCGGGCGGCGGCTCTTCCAGCGTCTTCAGCAGCGCGTTGGCGCCCTCGTGCTGCAGCGCATCGAGCGGATACACCACCACGGGACGCAGGCCCGAGCGGTGCGTGCCGATGCCGACCGCCTCGATCAGCGCCCGCACCTGCTCCATCCGGATGATCTTGCTCGGCGCCTTCTTCTTGCCGCCGCCGTCGTCCGCCTTGGCGTCGGTATCCGCATCGCCGCCCTCCATCGCCTCGGGCCGCACCACGGTGAAGTCCGGGTGATTGCCCTGGCCGAACCAGTGGCAGGCGGCGCAGGTGCCGCAGGGCTGGCCGTCGGCGAGCGGCGTGTCGCACAGCAGCGCCTGAGCAAAGTGCAGCGCCAGGTCGCGCTTGCCGATGCCCTGCTGGCCGTGCAGCAGCAGCGCGTGCGGCAGCCGGTCGCGCAGCGCCATCAGTTGCCGCCAGTCTTCGGTTTGCCAGGGATAGAGCATGGAAATCAACAGGTTATCGGCAGGAGTTGATGTTGTTTGAGAGGATGCGACGTTGTTGCCGCGTTGTTGCGGATTCTGCAACGACGGCGCGACCCCTCATATCATCGAGACTTGATACTTTCTTCAATTCAAAGACTTGCAAGAATCTGCTCAAGCGTTTTCTGAATCTCCGCGATCGGCCGCGTGCTGTCGATCAGCCGGAAGCGCGCCGGCGCCTCCTCGGCCCGCCGCAGGTATTCGGCCCGTGTCCGCGCGAAAAAGGCGGCCGACTCGGCCTCGAACTTGTCCGGTTCGCGCGCCCCGGCCAGCCGGGCGCTGGCCACCTCCAGCGGCACGTCGAACAGCAGCGTCAGATCCGGCTGCAGATCGCCCTGCACCCAGCGCTCCAGCGTTTCCAGCCGCTCGCGGGCCAGGCCGCGGCCGCCGCCCTGGTAAGCGAAGGTCGCATCGGTAAAACGATCGGAGATGACCCAATCGCCACGTGCCAACGCCGGTTCGATGACCTCGGCCAGATGCTCCCGGCGGGCGGCGAACATCAGCAGCGCCTCGGTTTCCAGATGCATCGGCCGGTGCAGCAGCAGCTGGCGCAGGTCCTCGCCGAGCGCGGTGCCGCCCGGCTCGCGCGTGGTCACCACGCGCCTGCCCTGCCCCAGCCGTTGCTGCAGCTGCCCGGCGAACCAGGCCAGGTGGGTGCTCTTGCCCGCCCCGTCGATGCCTTCGAAGGTAATGAATGTTCCGCGCATGGCGATGCTGTTCGTGATTATTTGCCGCGCTGGTATTGATCGACCGCGCGATTGTGTTCGGGAAGCGAGTTGGAGAAGTGGCTGGTGCCATCGCCGCGGGCGACGAAATACAGCGCGTCGGTCGGCGCCGGCGTGGTCGCCGCCGCCAGCGACGCCACGCCCGGCAAGGCGATCGGCGTGGGCGGCAGGCCGGTGCGGGTGTACGTATTGTACGGAGTGTCGGCCTGCAGATCGCGCTTGCGCAGGTTGCCGTCGAACATCTCGCCGATGCCGTAGATCACGGTCGGATCGGTCTGCAGCATCATGTTCTTGCGCAGCCGGTTGATGAAGACCGCGGCGATCATCGGCCGCTCGGCCGCCTGACCGGTCTCCTTCTCGACGATCGACGCCATGATCAGCGCCTCGTACGGCGTCTTGTACGGCAGGTCCGGCGAGCGCGCGTTCCAGGCCTCGTTCAGCCGCCGCTGCATCGCCCGGTAGGCGTGCTTGTACAGCTCGACGTCGCTGCTGCCGCGCGCGAACAGATAGGTATCCGGAAAGAACAGCCCCTCGGCCGAGGGCTCGGTGGCGCCGATCGCCTTCAGCAGCTCGGCCTCGCTCATGCCTTTGGTGTCGTGGCGCAGCGCGGGATGGGCATCCACGGCGGCGCGCATCCGGCGGAATTCCCAGCCCTCGATCACGGTCAGCACATGGTGGTTGACCTCGCCGCGGGCGATGCGGCCGATTACCTGCAGCGGCGTGACGCCGCTCTCGAACTGGTAGCCGCCGGCCTTCAGGCTGGCGTGGTTGCCGGTCAGCCGGGCCAGCAGCACGAACAGCCGGGCATCGATCGGCACGCCGCCCCTGGCCACCTGGCGGGCGACGCTCGGCACGCTGGAATTGGGTTTGATGATGACCTCGAGCGGCGAGCTGCGCAGCGTCAGCGGCTGGTTGGCCCACCAGGCGAAGGCGCCGGCGGCGGCCAGCGCGAATGCCACGGCGGCCAGAACCAGCCGGGAAAGAAAACGTTTCATCGACAAGCTTGGGTAAGTGCGGGTCTGAATGAGGGCCAAACTGCGGGGATAAACGCGAAGACAAGCGCGGATCTCTCGTGAATCGGGCCGCCGGCCTGCCGGGCAGCACGAAAACGGGCAAGCGGCAGGAGTGGCAGGCTCAACAGGTGACCGAGAAGACGGCCGCCGGCCGCAATGACGGCAGACCCATATAATACCGGGAGCCTTGTCCGGGGCCGCCGCTCACCGCGTCACAAGTTGTGACAGGCCCCGCACAAGCCATCCGCCAACCGTGCCGGCCTGAGCCGGCTTCGAATCGAATTCCATCCATGCACGCCCCGAATCCCGCCCGCGCCACCCAGTTCGCCGCCCTGCGCCAGGACGGCGTCGTTTGCCGCCCCGCCGAGCTGGGCCTGATCCGGGTGGCCGGCGATGACGCCGCCACCTTCCTGCATACCCAGCTGACCAATGCCGTCGAGGACCTGCCCGCCGGACAGGCCCGGCTGGCCGGCTACTGCTCGCCCAAGGGCCGCCTGCTGGCGACGCTGCTGATCTGGCGCGATGCGCAGGGCATTGCCATGCAGCTGTCGGCCGACCTGCAGCCGGCGATCCAGAAGCGGCTGTCGATGTTCGTGCTGCGCGCCAAGGCCAGGCTGTCGGACCTGGGCGCCGAATCGGGCATCGTCGGGGTGGCCGGCGCCAAGGGCGCCAGCGCGCTGTCCGCCGCCGGCCTGCCCGCGCCGGCCGAGCCCTGGACCACCGCCAGCGCCGGCGAGGCGACGGTGATCCGCCTGCCCGATGCCGACGGCGTGCCGCGCTGGCAGGTCGTGGCGCCGGCCGCGCAGGCCGATGCCGTGCAGCAAACGCTTGGCACCACGCTGCTGCCGGCCGATGCCGAGCTGTGGGACTGGCTGGAGATCCGCGCCGGCATCCCGCGCATCGTGGTCGCGACGCAGGAACAGTTCGTGCCGCAGATGATCAATTTCGAGCTGATCGGCGGCGTCAATTTCCGCAAGGGCTGCTATCCGGGCCAGGAAGTCGTCGCGCGCAGCCAGTATCGCGGCACACTCAAGCGCCGCATGTGGCTGGTCAGCGGCGAAGGCGAGACCCCGGACGCAGGCGCCGAAATCTATCGCGCCGACGATCCCGGCCAGCCGAGCGGCATGATCGTCAACGCCGCGCCCAAGCCCGATGGCGCCGGCTGGGACGCGCTGGCCGAACTGAAGATCGATGCGGCCGGCGCCAGCCTGCATCTTGGCCATGCCGAGGGGCTGGCGGTCACCGTGGGCGAGCTGCCCTACCCGGTGCCGCTGCTGGCCACCGATCCGGCCGCCTGACGCCGCGTGAGGCCGGGCAGGCCGCAGCGTCCAACAGGTCCATCAATGGTCAATCAGCTCCATCAGGCCCATCAGGCCCATCAGGCCCATCAGGCCCATCAGGCCCATCAGGCCCATCAGGCCCATCAGGCCCATCAGGCCCATCAGGTGCATCAGGTGCATCAGGTGCATCAGGTGCATCAGGTGCATCAGGTGCATCAGGTGCATCAGGTGCATCAGGTGCATCAGGTCCATCACGTCCATCGGGTCCGCAAGGAGACGCCGCGATGAGCGACCACCTGTTCGTCTACTTCCGCGTGCGCGAGCACGAGGCCGCCGAGGCGCTGCCGCACTGGCACCGCTGGATGGCCACGGTGGCCGAAGCCACCGGGATCGGTGGTACGCTGATGCGCAGGCCCGAAACCCGCGCCGGCCTGCAGACCTGGATGGAGGCCTACGCCGACGTGCCGCCGGCCTTCGATGCGACGCTCGACGGACTGTGGCGGCAAAGCGGTTTGCAGCACTGGCTCGAAGGCGAGCGCCAGGTCGAAAAGTTCGTCGACCTGGACCTGTTGTAGCGCGGCGCCGCCTGCATCGATGCACTGCACCGATGCAGCGGCCCGCAACAAGGAATGGCTTATGTGTTTGATCCTCGTCGCCTGGCAGGCCCACCCCGACTATGCGTTGGTGGTCGCGGCCAATCGCGATGAATTCCATGTCCGCCCGGCGGCGCCGGCGCACTGGTGGGACGATGCGCCCGAGGTGCTGGCCGGCCGGGACCAGGCGGACGTGATCGGCGAACCCGGCACCTGGATGGGCGTGACCGCCGGCGGGCGCTTTGCCGCGCTGACCAATTACCGCGCGCCCTCCGAGAAGCGCACCGATGCGCGCTCGCGCGGCGAACTGGTGGCGGGCTTCCTGCGCGGCGAGTCGTCGCCGGAGCAATATGTCGGCGATCTCGCCCGTGGTGCCGGCATCCGCGGGCCTGGCGCCTACAACGGCTTCAATCTGCTGGCGGGCGATCTGGATGCGCTGTGGTGGTACAGCAACCGCTCGCCCGACGGCGCGCCGCAGCGGCTCAAGCCCGGCCTGTACGGCCTGTCCAACGCGCTGCTCGACACGCCCTGGCCCAAGGTCCGCAGCCGCGTCGGCGCGCTGGCCGAGACGCTGGCCGCCGATACCGGCGCGCCCAATGCCAGCGTCGAGCCCTATCTGGCTCTCTTGGCCGATACCCGCCAGGCCTGCGATTTCGAATTGCCGCAGACGGGCGTCGCGCCCGAATGGGAAAAGCTGCTGTCGTCGGCCTTTATCCGCTCGCCCTCGTACGGCACGCGCGCCAGCACCGTGCTGCGGGTGCGCCACGACGGCCGCTTCGACCTGAGCGAGCGCAGCTTCGATGCGGCGGGGCCGACCGGCGAGGTGTCGTACCGGGGCCAGATGAACGTCGCCAGCCGCGCCGGCACGATTCCGGCGCCACGCTGATTCCTTGCGTCGTTCCCGCGCAGGCGGGAACGCAGCGACGTTGACGAGCGTAGACCGTAGACCCGTAGATCCGTAGGCCGATAGGCACGCCGGGCCCCGCATGCGTGCGGCCGGCAGCCTTGGCACTCAACTCGACAGATAGCGCCGCACGGTCCGCGCGCCTGCCAGCGCGATCCATCCCATCGTCAGCGCCACCAGGCCGAGTCCATAGCGCAGGTCGCTGGCATGCGCGACGCCGCCGATCATCACCGGCCCCAGCATCAGCCCGATATAGCCGAAGCGCGCCACCCGCGAAATCCCCTCGGCCGGCGGGACCCCCGGCAGCTTCGACGCCGCCACGAAGAAGATCGGCACCATATTGGCCGCGCCCAGGCCCATCATCGCAAAGCCCAGCAGGCTCGCCCACGGCGCCGGCCACAGCAGCGCCAGGCTGATGCCGACAAAGGCCAGCCAGGCGCTCGCCGTCAGCGTGCCGGCATCGCTCCAGCGCGCCCGCGCCAGATCGCCGGTGAAGCGGCCGACCGCCATGCCGCCGGAGAAGGCGGCATAGCCGAAGCTGATCCAGCCGATCGGCGCCTGCGCGATCTCACGCATATAGACGCTGGTCCAGTCGTACATCGCGCCCTCGCCCACCAGCCCGAGAAACGCCATCAGGCCCAGCAGCCACAGCGCGCGGCCGGCATGGTCGTGGCCCTTGTCGGCGTGCGGCGCGGTCGGATGGTCGGGCAGCAGCCAGCGCTTCGAGGCCAGCCCGACGCCGGCGGTCAGCAGCGCCATGCCGATCGCGTGCGCCAGCGGCGCGACCTGCAGCGACAGCAACAGCCCGCCCACTGCCGCGCCTACCATGCCGCCGAGGCTGAACATGCCGTGCAGCGCGGACATGATGGGTTTGTGGCGCTGCGATTCGACCGTGGCGGCCTGCGCGTTCATCGCGACGTCGAACACGGCGCTGGCCATGCCGAAGGCGATCAGCGCGGGCACCAGCGCGTAGAAATGCGGCATCGCCAGGATCGCGATGGTGGCCAGGCCATAGGCGACGCCGCCCGACATGCAGGCGCGCGTGCTGCCGACCCTGGAGATCCACCGTCCCACCGGCCCCATCGCGATGATGGCGCCGAAGGCCACCGCCAGCATGGCCATCGACAGCACGGCGTCGGACAGGCCGAAGCGCGTCTTGATGGTCGGGATATGAACGCCCCAGGTGGCGAAGGTCGCGCCATTGACGAAGAACAGCGCCATCGTGGCCCAGGTGGCCGGCGCGGTGCGCGGCGGCGGGGGCGGATCGGCGGGTGCGGGAGATGGCGATACGGGCGCGGCGGACTGCCGCGGCAGATCGGTCGAAAGGTCGTTCATGCGAGACGGTTGGTACGGCTCGTTGCGGCTTGGTGGGGCTTGGTGCGGCTTGCCGCTTGGTGCGGCTTCCGGCTCGATGTGGCTTGGCACGGCGCCAAACGAGGACAGCCGCGCCAAGTGCAAAGCAATCTCAAGGCAATCTCAAGGCAATCTCAAGGCATGCCCAAGAGTGCGCCGACGGACCCTGCATGGTCTCATACCGCCGCCGCGGCGGCCGTCGGCCGATGGCTGACGCGCCGGCCGTCCGAAGTCCCGAGCCCGCCCGGGACTAGCCTTGCGCCCCGCCCCCCAGCCGCTTGCGCATCTCGATATGGGGAATGCCGGCTTCCTCGAACGGCTCGCCGACCTGCTGGAAGCCGACGCGGGCGTAGAACGGCGCCGCATGCGACTGCGCGTTGAGCACCAGTTCGGGATAGCCGAGTTCCTCGGCCTTGGCCATCAGCGCATCGAGCACCCGCGCGCCGATGCCGGTGCCGCGCGCGCTGGCCAGCACCGCCATGCGGCCGATATGGCCGTCCGGCAGCAGCCGGCCGGTCGCCACCGGGACGCCCTGCGCGTCATAGGCGATCGCATGCCAGCTGGGCTCGTCCCACTCGTCCCATTCGAGTTCGACCGGCACGCCCTGCTCTTCGACGAACACGGCATAGCGGATCGCGCGCGCGGTCTCGCGCGCTTCGGACCAGGGCAGCAGGCGAACGGTGAGAGTCATGATGGGAGGGATGACGCGACGGTTGCGAGGATCGGCATGATACTCGCGTCGGGCCGATCTTTCAGCGGACCTGGTCGGCGCCGGCGGGATGGCGAGATCGCGGGATCGCGGGATCGCGAGATGGCGAGATGGCGAGATGGCGAGATGGCGAGATGGCGAGATGGCGAGATGGCGAGATGGCGAGATGGCGAGATGGCGAGATGGCGAGATGGCGAGATGGCGGTCGCGCGCGGCAGGCGCGCGACCGCCTCTCGACCACCCCCGAAGGCAGGCTTACTGCTCCGGCGCCACCGTCTCGTAGGTCACGATCGCCTCGCGCACCGCGGCCGGCACCGGCGCCGAACGCTGCGTCGCCGGATCGGCGCAGACGTAGACGATCTCGCCGGTGATCAGGTGCTCGTCGCCGCGGTACATCTCGACGCGGAACAGCATGCTGGAGCGGCCGATGCGCGCGATGCGGCCGCGAATGTCGAGCATGTCGTCGAAGCGGGCCGAGCCGTGGTATTCCAGCGTCGATTTGACGACGTACATGTCGACGCCATGCGCGTGCAGCACGTCCTCGGGATAGCGGATGCCGACCGCGCGCCAGTACTCGGTCACGCAGATGTCGCAATAGGTCAGGTAATGCGCGTTGAAGACGATCGACTGCGGATCGACCTCGGCCCAGCGCACGCGCAACGGCATGCTGTGGCGAAACTCTTCCTTGGCCATGCGGATTCCTCGGAGTGAGTCGTGAAGGAGGCCGTCGTCCCCGCTGCGGCGGGGACGACGGCAAGGACGACAGCGGCGGGCTCTTGCGGCAGCGCCTTGCGCCGGCCCTTGCATCGGCCCTTGCATCGGCCCTTGCATCGGCCTTTGCATCGGCTTTTGCATCGGCATTTACTTCGGGCCCTTGCAGGCCCCTAGCCGCAGCCCGTTACTGCGGCCGTGCCAGGCCCAGCTTCTCGATGATGGCCTTTTCCTTCTTGACCGTATCGGCGGCGAACTTCGCGTACTGCTCGCTGTTCATGTAGAACGGCTCCATGTCGAACTTGGCCAGCGACTCGCGGTAGTTCGGCATTTCCATCGCCTGCTTGAAGGCGTCATGCAGCTTCTTGACGATCTTCGGATCGGTGCCCTTGGGCGCGGCCAGGCCGAACGGCGAGGTCTGCACGATGCCCAGGCCGAGCTCCTTCAGCGTCGGCACGTTGGGGAAGCGCGGCGAGCGCTTGTCGCCCCACACCGACAGCAGGCGCAGGCGGCCCTGTTCGACGTACGGCGCCCACGCCGGCGTGTCGGCCACCGACATCACGTGGCCACCCAGCAGCGCCTGCATCGACTCGGAATTGCCCTTGAACGGGATGTGCGAGAACTGGACGTTCTGCTTCATCGCCAGCTCTTCCATCGTCAGATGCAGCGTCGTCATCGAGCCGGGCGTGCCGTAGGTCAGCTTGCCCGGATTGGCCTTGGCGTAGGCGATGTACTCCTGCATGGTCTTGATCGGCGAATCGGCCGGCACGACCAGGCCGAAGGCATAGCCGGCCAGGTTGATCACATAGGTCAGGTCCTTGACCGGGTCCCAGTTGATCTTGGTGGTGTACGGCAGGCGGAACACCGGCAGCGGGATCTGCGCCAGCGTGTAGCCGTCGGGCGGCGTGGCCTGCATCATCTGCGCCGGCAGCACGCCGCCGGCACCGGGCTTGTTCTCGACGATCACCGGCTGGCCCAGGATCTTCGAGGCATTCTCCGCGAGCACGCGGAACGGGATATCGGTGGAACCGCCCGCGGTATAGCCGATGATGAGGCGGATCGGCTTCTGCGGGAAATTGTCCGCCTGGGCGTGGGCCGCGGGGGTGGCGGCCAGGCCGGTGACCGCGGCGGCGGCGATGGCGCCCGCACGGGCGAGGAAGTGGCGGCGTTGCATCTGTAGTCGTCTCCTGTTGCTACAAGGTACTGCTCGGGTACTCGATAACTGCCTGAAAAACCGGGGTTTCTGCGACCGCCTTGGCTTGGCATCGAGCGCGGCCCTAGACGGGCGGCGCGGTGCCGAAGGCCGTTCGCAACGCACGCACGGCATCGTCGTGCGCGCGCGCCACTGCCGGGACGAAGCGTCCCAGCTTGAAGAAATCATGGATCATGCCGGGGTAGTCCGCCACTTCTGCCGGCACGCCGGCCGCCCGCAGCTTCCGCGCATACGCGACGCCTTCGTCGTGCAGCGGGTCGTAGCCGGCCACCGCGATCCAGGCCGGACAGCATCCGGCCACGTCCGCACCGCTGCCGCCGCCATCGAGCGGCGCGAAGCGCCAGTCGTCGCGGCTCTGCTCGCGGTCCAGATACTGCGCGAAGAACCACTGGATCATCGACGCGGTCAGCAGGTAGCCGTCGGCCAGCACCCGCTGCGACGGCGTGTCCTGGCGCGCACTGGTGCCCGGATACAGCAGCATCTGCAGCACCGGCGCCAGGCCACGGTTGCGCGCCTCGACTGCGCAGGCCGCCGCCAGCGTGCCGCCGGCGCTGTCGCCGCCGAGCGCGATGCGGCTCGCATCGGCGCCCAGCCGCGGCGCCTGCTCGAAGACCCAGTGCAGCACGTCGAAGGCATCGTCGACCGCCGTTGGAAATTTCCATTGCGGCCCGAGCCGGTAGTCGACCGACAGCACCATCGCATCGGCGCGCGCGCACAGCAGCCGGCACAGTGGCTCGTGCGTGGCGATGCTGCCGACCGTGAAGCCGCCGCCGTGGAAGTACAGCAGCAGCGGCAACGGCTCGGCCCAGCTCGCCTCGCGCGGCGCATAGAGCCGCACCGGAATCGCATGGCCGTCGCGCGCCGGCACCGCCATGTCCTCGACGCTGTGCACCGGTGTGGGGGCCACGTCCAGGATCAGCGCGCTTTTCTCGTAGGCGATCTTGGCATCGGCCGGGTCCAGATGATGCAGCGGCGGCCGCTTGGCGCGCGCCACCATGTCCAGCAGCTGCGCGATCTGCGGATCGAGCGGCTGCGCCGGCATGCCTGGCGGAACAGAGGAGGCGGAAGACGCGGGGAACCCGGACGGGACAGCTGACATGAAGGCGAGGCGATCGTGCGGTGTGGCTTTGCGGTGGCGAACGGCCGGAACGCCCGGTCCAGTTCCTGCGGTGAAGTTCGAATTGTGAACGAGCGTTCGATTTTAGTATGATGCCACCGCTTTGTGGGCATACCGGCATGGAAAAATGTGGCAATGCGACACCGCGTTTGCCCCCTCCCCGCCCGACGGAAAACGCTGCGACAATCTTCCGGGCCTGGATTTGCAACGCACCGCGGGCATGGCAGCGCAGCACGATGCCGCCACCCGCCCGCCCTCGCCGACATAACAATCACGGAGACAAGCACGATGGCCTTTATCTATTACCTGACCCATATCCATCTCGATTTCGGCGCGGTCAAGCTGCTGAAATCGGAGTGCGAGCGCATCGGCATCCGCCGGCCGCTGCTGGTGACCGACAAGGGCGTGGTCGCCGCCGGCATCGCGCAGCGCGCCATCGACGCGCTGGAGGGTCTGCCGGTTGCCGTGTTCGACGACACCCCCTCCAATCCGACCGAGGCGATGGTGCGCCAGGCCGCGGCGCAATACCGCAGCGAGGGATGCGACGGCCTGATCGCGGTCGGCGGCGGTTCCTCGATCGATCTGGCCAAGGGCATCGCGATCCTGGCCACGCACGAGGGCGAGCTGACCACCTACGCCACCATCGAGGGCGGCAGCGGCAGGATCACCGAGCGCGCCGCGCCGCTGATCGCAGTGCCGACGACCTCGGGCACCGGCAGCGAGGTCGCCCGCGGCGCCATCATCATCCTCGACGACGGCCGCAAGCTCGGCTTCCATTCCTGGCATCTGCTGCCCAAGTCGGCGATCTGCGATCCGGAACTGACCCTGGGCCTGCCGCCGGGCCTGACGGCGGCGACCGGCATGGACGCGATCGCGCATTGCATCGAGACCTTCCTCGCCCCCGCCTTCAACCCGCCGGCCGACGGCATCGCGCTCGACGGGCTGGAGCGCGCCTGGGCCCATATCGAACGCGCCACGCGCGACGGCAGCGACCGCGAGGCGCGTCTGAACATGATGAGCGCGTCGATGCAGGGCGCGATGGCCTTCCAGAAGGGCCTCGGCTGCGTCCACTCGCTGTCGCACCCGCTCGGCGGCCTGAAGATCGACGGCCGCACCGGCCTGCACCACGGCACGCTGAACGCGGTGGTGATGCCCGCGGTGCTGCGCTTCAACGCCGACGCGCCGAGCATCGTGCGCGAGGACCGCTATGGCCGCCTGCGCCGCGCCATGCATCTGCCGGCCGACGCCGATGTCGCGCAGGCGGTGTACGACATGACCGCGCGTCTGGGCCTGCCGACGGGGCTGGCCGCGATGGGCGTCACCGAGGCGATGTTCGACAAGGTCGTGGCCGGCGCGCTGGCCGACCATTGCCACAAGACCAATCCGAAGGAAGCCGGCGCCGAGGACTATCGGCGTATGCTGGCGGAATCGATGTAAGGCTCGATCGGTGCAGGGCGCAGTCGATGTAAGACGCAGTCGGTGTAAGGCTCGATCGTGTAAGGCTCAACCGATGCCACGCGCATCGGACGCAAGGAGGCAGGCATGGCTGGCGAACACTTGCAGGTGGTGCACGGCGATATCACGCGGATGGAGGTCGATGCCATCGTCAACGCGGCCAACAGCGGCCTGCTGGGCGGGGGCGGCGTCGATGGCGCGATCCACGGGGCGGGCGGTCCGGCCATCATGGCGGCCTGCCGCGAGATCCGCGAGCGCCAGGGCGGCTGCCCGACCGGCGAGGCGGTGATCACGACCGGCGGCCTGCTGCCGGCACCCTACGTGATCCACGCGGTCGGCCCGGTCTGGCGCGGCGGCGGCGAGAACGAGGACGCGCTGCTGGCCAGCGCCTATCGCAACAGCATCAGGCTCGCCGCAGAGCATCGGCTGCGCACGCTGGCCTTCCCGAACATCAGCACCGGCGTCTACGGCTTTCCGCGCGAACGCGCGGCCGATATCGCGATCGCCGCGGTGCGCCAGGCGCTGGCCGAGGCCGACACCATCGAACAGGTGACCTTCGTCTGCTTCGACGACGAGAACTACCGGCTGTATCGGGAGCGGCTGGGAGCGTTCGGGGGGCTTTGATTCGACGGGCGAAAAGGCGCGCGCTTGCCCGCTCCCCCGCCCCCTCTCCCGCAAGCGGGAGAGGGGCTTGGGGGAAAGGGCAACAGCGCTTGCTATCCCCTCCGCCCCCCATTACCCCAACGCGCTGCGGATCAAGCGATTGATCCGCTCCGGCTGCTCATGCACGACCCAGTGCGTGCCCTCCGGAATCCGCTCCAGCCGCAGCTGCGGCACGAAGCGATCGAGCCCATCCACCAGCGACTTCGGCAACGCCCGATCGTTCTCGCCCCAGATCACCAGCGTCGGCACGCGCACGACGAAGGCCTCGGGATCGAGCCGCGACAGATCGGGCGGCGGCTCGCCCGGCGCCGGCGGATGCAGCGGCGAGGCGCGATAGTAGTTGACGCTGCCGGTCAGCGGATGCGAACCGCCCTCGCCCGGTTGCGACCACGCGGCGAGATACTTGTCGCGGGTTTCGCCGGTGAACCACTCGGGCGGCGCGTCGCCCCCGGACAGCAGCGCCGCGAGTTTGGCGTAGTGGTCGGCCGCCAGCACCTCTTCGCAGCCCGGCTTGCGCAGCCAGTTCATATAGGCCGACGCCGCCTGCTGTTGCGGGTCCTCCGCCAGCGCGCGGGCGAACAGATACGGATGCGGCGCGTTGACGATGACCAGCTGCTGCACCAGCGCCGGATACTGGATCGCCAGATTCCAGCACACCGCCCCGCCCCAGTCGTGCGCCACCACCACGCAGCGGTCGTAGCCCAGCGCGGCGATGAACTGCACCAGGTCCTCGACCAGATGGCGCGGCTTGTAGGCCTCGACCGCGGCGGGCTTGCTCGACAGATTGAAGCCGCGCAGATCCGGCGCGACCGCGAAATGGGTCTGGCCGAATTCGGCGAGCTGCGCCTCCCACGCATACCAGAACTCGGGGAAGCCATGGACGAACAGCATCAGCGGCTTGCCGCGCTGCCCCGCGCTGGCATAGTGCAGCCGCGTGCCGTTCGGCAGCGAGGCGTACTGCAGATGATGGATCACGGCCGATGTGCTCATGGTCTCCTCTCTGTGATTTGCCGTTGTCGTCCCGCCCGCCCCATGCGGGCGCGGCGCCGGCCGTGCCGATGCACGCTCCGTGCCTGCGCGCGAATCGCCCGCCTCAGCCGCGCAGCGCGGCCACCAGCTCGTCACGTACCTGCGGCTTGCCGGCGAACGGATCGCCGGGATTGCGCTGGCCGACGATGTCCTCGAAGCGCTGCTGCACCGGCGCCAGCGCGTGCGGATGCGAATAGATGTAGAAGCGCTGCTCGCGGATCGCGTCGAAGGTCATCCGCGCCACGTCCTCCGCGCTGACCTTGCCCGAGGTGACCGCCTTGTCCGACAGCGCCTGCGCGACCAGCTGCGAGCGCGTGGGCGGGGCCTCGTTGCTGAGGTCGGCCGGGCGATTGCGGTGCGACTGGTGGATGCCGGTCGGCACGAAATACGGGCACAGCAGCGAGCAATGCACCTGTTCGGTCACCAGCGCCAGGTCCTGGTACAGCGACTCGGACAGCGACACCACCGCATGCTTGGAGACGTTGTAGATGCCCATCGCCGGCGGATTCAGCAGGCCGGCCATCGACGCGGTATTGACGATATGGCCCTCGTACGAGGCCTCGCGCGCGGCGGCCTCGAGCATCAGCGGCGTGAAGATGCGCACGCCGTGGATCACGCCGTGCAGGTTCACGCCCAGCACCCAGTCCCAGTCCTTCTGCGAGTTCTCCCAGACCAGGCCGCCGGCACCGACGCCGGCGTTGTTGAACAGCAGGTTGACCTCGCCGAAGGCCTCGATCGCGGCATCGGCCAGCGCCTGCACCTGCTCGGCCTTCGATACGTCGACGCGCAGGCCGATCACGCGGGCGCCCTGCGTGCGCAGCTCCGCCACGGTGGCGTCGAGCGCGTCCTGCTGGACGTCGGCCAGCACCAGCCGCATGCCCAGCGCCGCGCCGAGGCGCGCGAATTCCTTGCCGAATCCCGACGCGCCGCCGGTGATCACGGCCACTCTTTCCTGGAACTGCTTCATCGTGGTCTCCTTCTCGATGCCGGCGCGCTCCCGTTTCGGTGCGGTTTCCCGCTGGCCCGCTCTGCTGGCGGGCTTCTGCGCGCCGGTCTCCCCGGCCCTTCCTGCCTCAATCGAGCAGGTCGGGCTGCTCCTTGACGATGCGCGCGTACAGCGGCTGGAACTGGAACCAGCCGGCCTGCGCGGTGCCGACGATCGAATAGGCCTGGCGCGCGGCGGCGTCCGAGATCGTCTTCGGCGCGCCGCCGGTGCGCGCGGCGGCGGCCTCGGCCAGCAGCTGCACCTGGCACGAGCGCTCCATCGTGATGAACCACCAGGCCGCCTCGTCGACCGTGCGGCCCACCGTCAGCAGCCCGTGGTTCTGCAGGATCACGGCCTTGTTGGGCCCCAGCGCATTGGCGATGCGCTGGCCTTCGTCAAGCTCCACCACCACGCCGCCGAAGTCGTCATAGACGGCATGGTCCTGGTAGAAGGCGCAGACGTCCTGCGTCAGCGGATCGAGCGGCCGGCCCAGGGTCGACCAGGCGCGCCCATAGGTGCTGTGCGAATGCGCGGCGGCGACCGCGTCCTCGCGCGTCTGGTGCACGCGCGAATGGATGGCGAAGGCGGCGGCGTTGACCGGATGATCGCCCTCCACCACGTTGCCGTGGTGATCGCAGCGGATCAGGTTCGATACCTTGACCTGGCTGAAATGCACGCCGAACGGATTGACCCAGAACGTATCGGTGAACTCGGGGTCGCGCGCGGTGATATGGCCGGCCACGCCCTCGTCGAAACCGAACTTCGAGAACAGCCGGAAGGCCGCCGCGAGCCGCTGCTTGCGATGCAGGCGCTCCTCGGCATGGGTCTCGAAGCGCGGCGGGCGCGGCAGCACGCGGTACTTCGCCTTGATTTCTTCCGGCAGATCGGCGCCGATCTCGTCGGCGCGGCTGGCACGTTGCGGTGCCGGGATGGGAGCGTTCATCGCGGTCTCCTGCGGATAGCGGATAGCGGATAGCGGATATCGGGCAGCCGATAACCGGGGCCGGCCGATCAGATCAGCTTGACCAGCTGCTTGCCGAAGTTCTTGCCCTTGAGCAGGCCCATGAAGGCCTCGGGCGCGCTCTCCAGCCCCTGCGCCACGCTCTCGCGGAACTTGAGCTTGCCCTGCGCCACCGCGCCGCCGAGCTCGGACAGCGCCTGCGGCCACACCTCCATGTGCTCGGAGACGATGAAGCCCTCGATCTTCAGGCGCGACACCAGGATCAGCTGCGGATTCTTCAGGGGCAGCGGCTCGCCGTCATAGCCGGCGATCATGCCGCAGACCGCGATGCGGCCGAACGGATTCATGCGCGACAGCACGGCGTCGAGGATCTCGCCGCCGACGTTCTCGAAGTAGCCGTCGACGCCCTGCGGCGTGGCTTCCTTCAGCATCGTGTACAGCGCCTTGGGATCGGATGCCGCCTTGTAGTCGACGCAGGCATCGAAGCCCAGCTCGTTGACCACGTAGTCGCACTTCTCCTTGCCGCCGGCGATGCCGACCGCGCGGCAGCCCGCCATCTTCGCCAGCTGCCCGACCACGCTGCCGACGGCGCCCGAGGCCGCGCTGACCACCACGGTCTCGCCGGCCTTCGGCGCGATGATGCGGTTCAGGCCGTACCAGGCGGTGACGCCGGGCATGCCCACCGCGCCCAGGTAGGCCGACAGCGGGATCCGGCTGGTGTCGACCTTCTGCATGCCGCTGCCGTCGCTGACGCCCATCTCCTGCCAGCCGAACATGCCCAGCACCTTGTCGCCAACCGCGTACTTCGGATTGCGCGAGGCCACCACCTCGCCGACGGTGCCGCCGATCATCACCTCGTTCAGCGGCTGCGGCGTCGCGTAGGACTTGCCTTCGTTCATGCGGCCGCGCATGTACGGGTCGAGCGACAGATAGTGGTTGCGGACCAGCACCTGGCCGTCGGCCAGCTCCGGCACCGGCACCTGCTCGAGGCGGAAGTTGTCCGGCGAGACGGCGCCGCTGGGACGGGAGGCGAGGACGATGCGCTTGTAGGTATCGGACATGGGACGTTCCTTTGTCAGGTGGTCGTTGGACGTTGTTGGGCTGGGTGTTGGCTTCGGGATCCGCGCTGCATCAGCGCTGCATCAGCGCAAGCGCCAGCGCGCGATAGGCGCGCAGCGTGATCGGGTCGTTGGCGGCATTGCCGGCGATCGGATGCGAGGCGTAGCGCACGATGGTCATCTCGGCCTTCGGATCGATATGGATGCGCTGGCCGAAGATGCCGCGGGCCTCGAAGGCGCCGTGGTCGTCGTGCGAGACCCACCACATGTCGCGGTAGCTCCAGCCAGGCAGATGAGCATAGACCGATTTGGCGAACTTCGCGCGGTCGCCGCCGCCGCGCACCTCGGCAACCACCGCCGCGGGGATCACCTGGCGGCCGTTGAAGCGGCCGTCGTTGCGCATCGCCTCGCCGAAGCGGGCCAGGTCGCGCAGCGTGGTGCTGATCGCGCCGCCGCCGCCCGGCGTGCCGATGCTGTCGACGGTGAAGTAGGCGTCCTCCTCGGCGCCGAGCGGCTGCCACAGCTTGTCGGACATCAGCTTCGGCAACGGCACGCCCGAGGCGCGCTGCACGATCCACGCCAGCACCTCGGCGTTGACGGTCTTGTAGGCGAAGGCCTGGTCGTGCTCGCCCTCCTTGCGCAGCGTGGTCAGGAATTCGTAGAAGGAGCGCGGGCCGGCATAGTCCGGCGCGCGCGGAATCATGCCGCCGGCGCGGGCATAGTCGTTGACCTCGGCCTTCGGATCGGCGTAGTCCTCGGAGAATTTGACGCCGATCGTCATGTCCATCACCTGGCGCACGGTGGCGTCGCCATAGGCGGTGTCCGCGAGCTCCGGCACGTAGCGCGTGACCGGCGCGGCCGGATCGAGCTTGCCCTCGTTGGCCAGCATCGCGGCCAGCGTGCCGACGAAGCTCTTGGTGATCGAGAACGCCGCGTGCGGCAGCTGCGGCTGCAGCGCGCCGAAGTATTTCTCGTAGACGACCTTGCCCTTGTGCATCACCAGGATGCCGTCGGTATAGGTCAGCGCCAGCATGTCGGCGAAGGTGCGGCGCGTGCCGTCGGCATCGACGAAGGGCACGCCGCCGATGTCGCGTTCGGCGCGCGGCAGCGCGGACACGGGGCCCGGGCCGCGCCACACCGAGACGGTCGGCACCAGCTCGCGCACGTGCGAGAAGGTCCAGCGGTGGCGCGGGAAGCCGTTGCTCTTGCCGCTGAAGCTGATGACCTTGTCCGGCGCCGGCGGAAAACCCTGCATCCATCCGAGCGTGACGGGATCGGTGGCCGCCGCGTCGGCATAGGTGCGCGCCGGCGGCGTCTGTGCTTGCGTGGGGATCGCCATGGCAGTCAGCAGCACGGCCGCGATGGGCAGCGGCGAGGGGACGAAACGGCGGACACTACGACAAACGATGCGCCGAGCGATTCGACGAACGATCTGGCGAAGGCGCGTACGCCCGCGTCGATTGGCCTGCATGGTGTCTCCATTTGTTTTTTCTCTTTGGATTCGGTGGGTGCCGCGCTGCGCGGGCCGCGCAGCGATCTGCGGTCTGCGGTCAGCCGTCGGCGCCCGCATCCGGCGCGGTCTCGGCGCGCTGCGGCGGCGAGCGTCGCACGTACTTGAAGGTGCCCGAGCTGCGCGCCACCAGCTTGCCGTCGGCGTCGACGATCTCCGCCTCGCAGAACGCCATCGACGTGGTGCGATGCACGCAGTCGCCGCGCGCGATCAGCGTGCCTCGCCCCGGCGCCATGAAGCTGGTCTTCATCTCGATGGTGACCACGCCGCGGCCGTCCTCGGTATCGGCCGAGCGGCAGGCCACCGCCATCGCGACGTCCAGCAGCGTCATCAGCACGCCGCCGTGCGCCATCTCCCAGCCGTTGTGATGGCGCGGCTCGATCTCGAGCTCGAGCTCGCTGACGCCGCCGCCCATATGGGTGCAGCGCAGGCCGAGGTCGTCGACGAAGGGAATCGGGATCGGGAAACCTTTGCGGGGCTCGGTCATGGTGTGGTGGTCCTTTGGTTCAAATCGCGCTGACGCCCCCATCCACCGCCAGGATCTGCCCGGTAATGTGCTTGCCCGCCTCGGTCGCGAACAGCAGCGCGGCGCCCTTCAGGTCCTCGTCGTCGCCCAGCCGATGCAGCGGCACGCCCTCGCACATCTTGTCAACACCCAGGCGCGCCAGCGAGCCCTGCGTCATCTTCGACGGGAAGAAGCCCGGCGCCAGCGCGTTGACGGTGATATTGTGCTCACCCCACTCGGCCGCCAGCGTGCGCGTGAAATTGACCACCGCGCCCTTGGACGTGTTGTAGGCGATCGTCTCCATCGTGCCCGGCGGATTGCCGGCGAGCCCCGCGATCGAGGCGACGTTGATGATGCGGCCATAGCGGCGCGGAATCATCGACTGCTTGCCGATGCGCTGCGTCAGCAGGAACAGCCCGCGCACGTTCAGGTTCATCACCTTGTCCCAGGCCTCGACGGGGTGGTCCTCGGCGGGCGCGCCCCAGGTCGCGCCGGCGTTGTTGACCAGGATGTCGACGTGGCCCAGGCGCGCCAGCGACTCGTCGGCCAGGCGCGCGATCTCGTCGTCGCGCGAGCCGTCCGCGACGATCCAGTCGGCCTCGATGCCGCGCGCCTTCAGATGTTCCTGCGCGGCTTTCAGCTCGTCGGCCTTGCGCGCCGACAGCACCAGCCGCGCGCCCTGCTCGCCCAGCGCCTCGGCGATCTGCAGCCCGAGCCCGCGCGAGCCGCCGGTGATCAGCGCGGTGCGCCCCTTCAGATCGAACAGCTGTGCGATCGTCTTCATGGTGTCCCCTCCTTGTCCTGCGTGTCCGATGTCTCGTGGATGCTGGTGATTGCGCCGGTCCTAGAACCAGGCGTCCTGCATGTCGAGCGTGGTGCGGTCCAGCGACGCCAGCAGATCGAGCTGCGGGCCGACCTTCGGCAGTTCCCAGCGGAAGAAGTAGTCCGCCGCCGCGAGCTTGCCGCGATAGAAGTCCGCGTCCGCATGGCCCGACGGCAGCGCCGCCAGCGCGCGTTGTGCCAGCATCGCCTGCTCCAGCCAGATCCAGGCGACCACCACGTGGCCGAACGCCTCCAGATAGACCGAGGCATTGGCCAGCGTCACCGCCGGATCGCCGACCGCCCACAGCTGGGCCGTGACGTCGGACAGCCGCGCAACGCGCGCCGCCAGCGCCCGCGCATGCGTGCCCCGGGCCTCGTCGCCGCTCGCAAACGCGCGCTCGATGGTGGCCTGCACCACCTGCCCCAGCGCCTTGAGGGCGGCGCCCTCCTTCATCACGACCTTGCGCCCGAGCAGGTCCAGCCCCTGGATGCCGTGCGTGCCTTCGTGGATCGGGTTCAGGCGGTTGTCGCGATAGAACTGCTCGACGTTGTACTCGCGCGTATAGCCGTAGCCGCCATGCACCTGGATCGCCAGGCTGTTGGCCTCCAGGCACCATTGCGACGGCCAGCTCTTGGCGATCGGGGTCAGGATGTCGAGCAGCAAGGCGAGGCGCTGGTGCTCGGCCGTATCCCCTGCGGTGGCCGCGGCGCGCTCTTCGTCGACCAGCCGCGCGCAGTACAGGTTCAGCGCGAGCCCGCCCTCGACGTAGCTCTTCTGCGCCAGCAGCATGCGGCGCACGTCGGCATGCTCGACCAGCTTGACCTGCGGGCTCGACGGGTCCTTGCCGCCGGGGCCGACCGGCCGGCCCTGCGGCCGGTTGCGCGCGTAGTCCAGCGCGTGCAGATAGCCGGTATAGCCGAGCATCACCGCGCCCAGGCCCACGCCGATGCGGGCCTCGTTCATCATGTGGAACATGCAGGCCAGGCCCTGGTGCGGCTGCCCGACCAGATAGCCGATCGCCCCCGCCTTGCCGCCGGGCCGGTAGCGCGTGCCCTCGCCGAAATTCAGCAGGCAGTTGGTGGTGCCGCGATAGCCCATCTTGTGGTTCAGGCCGGCCAGCACGACATCGTTGCGCTCGCCCAGCGAGCCGTCGGCATTGACCAGGAACTTCGGCACGATGAACAGCGAGATGCCCTTGACGCCGGGAATCAGCTTGCCGTCCGGGCCCGGGATCTTGGCCAGCACCAGATGCACGATGTTGTCGGACAGCTCGTGCTCGCCCGCCGAGATCCACATCTTGTTGCCGCGCAGCCGGTATTGCGCGCCCAGCGGCGATTCGCCCTCGTACTCGGCGCGGGTGGTGATGTCCGACAGCGACGAGCCGGCCTGCGGCTCGGACAGGCACATGGTGCCGAAGAAGCGCCCTTCCAGCTCCGGCTTGACGAAGGTGTCGATCTGCGCCGGCGTGCCGTGCGTCAGCAGCAGGTTGGCGTTGGCGATGGTCAGGAAGGGATAGGAGCTGGTGCCGACGTTGGCGCCCTTGAAATACGCGAAGCCTGCCTTCTCGACCACCACCGGCAGCTGCATGCCGCCCAGCTCGTAATCCTGCCCGGCCGCCATCAGGCCGGCCTCGCAGAACGCCTTCAGCGCGGTCCTGACTTCAGGGATGATGGTGACGGTCTCGCCGTCGAAATGCGGTTCCTGCTGGTCGTTCTTCTTGTTGTGCGGCGCGAACAGATCGGTGGCGATCTTCTCGCAGGTATCGAGCGCGGCGTCGAAGGTCTCGCGCGAGTGGTCGGCATAGCGCGGGATGCGCGTCAGCGTTTCGACATCGAGCCACTCGTAGAGCAGAAAATCGAGGTCGCGGCGGGAAAGGATCAACGACATGGCGATTGCCGCTCCTTGGGATGGGAATGAATGGGGAGAATGCGGACGTCGCCGTCCGCATCGCCGCCGGAAGGACCGCTCAGCCCGCCTCGCCCTTCCGCGCGATGGTGCCCTGCGCGACCGCGCACAGCTTTTCCTCGCCGTCCTGGACGGCAAAGACATCGCAACGGACCACGGCCTGCTGCCGCCCGCGGCTGACGCACTCGGCACGCGCGATCAAGCGCTCGCCCAGCGCGGGGCGTACGTAATTGATCTTGTATTCCGAGGTCACCACCGGCGCCGCCATCGCGGCGCCGCCGGCATAGGTCAGCGCGTTGTCGGCCAGATAGCTGACCACGCCGCCGTGGGCAAAGCCATGCTGCTGCCGCAAAGGCTGGCGCAGCGGCAGTTGCAGCTCGGCCCGCTGCGGCGTCAGCGCGGTCAGCTCCGCGCCGAGCAGCACCGAGAACGGCTGCTCGGCGAGGATCGCGCGGCCGTGCGCCAGCAGGTCGCCCGACGCGCCCAGGTCGCGCGGCTTGCCGCGCTCTCCGGGCGCATTGGCGGAGTCTGCGGAGCCGCTGGGCTGCTTAGGCCCGGTGGGACCGGCGGGACCGGCGGGACCGGCCGGCCCGGCGGACGGCGTGGCGGACGGTGCGGACACCGGCGGCCTCGGCTTACAGCACCTCGAACAGCCCGGCCGCGCCCTGGCCGCCACCGATACACATGGTGACGACCACGTACTTGACGCCGCGGCGCTTGCCTTCGATCAGCGCATGGCCGACCAGGCGCGCGCCCGAGACGCCGTACGGGTGGCCCACCGCGATCGCGCCGCCGTTGACGTTCAGGCGGTCCATCGGGATGCCCAGCTTGTCGGCGCAGTACAGCACCTGCACGGCAAACGCCTCGTTCAGCTCCCACAGGCCGATGTCCTCGACCTTCAGGCCGGCCTTCTTCAGCAGCTTGGGCACCGCGAACACCGGGCCGATGCCCATTTCATCGGGCTCGCAGCCGGCCACCGCGAAGCCGCGGAAGGCGCCGAGCGGCTTCAGGCCGCGCTGCTCCGCCAGCTTCGCGTTCATCACCACCGCGGCCGAGGCGCCGTCGGAGAACTGCGACGCATTGCCGGCCGCGATCACGCCGCCGGGCATCGCGGTGCGGATCTTCGACACGCCTTCGTAGGTGGTGTCCGGGCGGATGCCTTCGTCGGCCGAGACCGTGACCTCGCGCGTCACCAGCTGCCCGGTGGCCTTGTCGGCGACGCCGGCCAGCACCGTCAGCGGCACGATCTCGTCGTTGAACTTGCCCGCCTCCTGCGCCGCCGCCGCGCGCAGCTGGCTTTGCACGCCGTACTCGTCCTGGCGCTCGCGCGGGATGTTGTAGCGCTTGGCGACGTTCTCCGCGGTCTGCAGCATGCTCCAGTAGATCTCCGGCTTGTTCTTGACCAGCCAGCCTTCCTGGATCATGTGGCGATTCATTTCCTGCTGCACGCAGGAGATGCTCTCCACCCCGCCGGCCACGAAGATGTCGCCCTCGTCGGCGATCACGCGCTGCGCGGCCATCGCGATGGTCTGCAGGCCCGACGAGCAGAAGCGGTTCACCGTGGCGCCCGGCACCGTCACCGGGCAGCCGGCGCGCAGCGCGATCTGGCGCGCGATATTGGCGCCGGTCGCGCCTTCGGGATTGGCGCAGCCCATCAGCACGTCCTCGACCTCGCCCGGCTCGATGTTGGCGCGCGCGATCGCGTGCTGGACCACATGGCCGCCGAGGGTGGCGCCGTGCGTCATGTTGAAGCCGCCCTTCCAGCTCTTGGCCAGACCGGTCCGTGCGGTCGATACGATCACTGCCTCGTTCATTTGTTGCTCCTCAGTATTCTCGGTGTCTGGTGTGTCTCGATGTCTCGATGTCTCGGTGCCCGCGCCCTCGCGCGAGCCATGTCAGCTCAGCAGCTCGGCGGCGCGCATCCTGCCGACGCCCGCCTTGGCGAGGCTCGCCCAGGCGGCGTCCAGCGATCCGTTCAGGTCGATCGCGCGGCAGGCGTCCTCGACCACCACCGCGTCGAAGCCCGCGGCGCGCGCGTCCAGCGCGCTCCAGGCCACGCAGTAGTCGGTCGCGAGTCCAACGCAAACGACCCGGCGCACGCCATGCTCGCGCAGATAGCCGGCCAGCCCGGTCGGGGTCGTGCGATCCGCCTCGACAAAGGCGGAATAGCTGTCGACCTCGCGCTGATGGCCCTTGCGGATCACCAGCCGCGCGTGCGGCACCGCCAGTTGCGGATGCAGCTCGGCGCCCGCTTGCCCCTGCACGCAGTGCGCGGGCCACAGCACCTGCTCGCCATACGGCAGCGTGGTGGTCTGGAACGGCGCCGCGCCGGCATGGTTGACCGCGAACGACACGTGGTCGGCCGGATGCCAGTCCTGCGTCAGCACCACATGCGTGAACGCCTCGGCCAGCCGGTTGATCACCGGCACGACCTGGTCGCCTTCGGGCACGGCGAGCGCGCCGCCGGGCATGAAGTCGTTCTGCACATCGATCACCAGCAGGCAATCGCTGTTGCCGAAGCGTCTGCGCAAGGTCGTGTCCATCGCGTCGCCGTTGTCGTCGCCGTTGTCGCCGTGGCCGCCGTCGCCGCTCAGCCGTTGAAGCCCTTGCCCTCGGCCGCCAGCTTCTTGAGCAGCGGCGCCGGCTCCCACGCTTCGCCGTGGTAGCCCTTGGCATAGCGCTGCATCGACAGCAGCACGTTGTACAGGCCGACCTGGTCCGCGTACAGCATCGGGCCGCCGCGATGCAGCGGGAAGCCGTAGCCGGTCAGGTAGACCATGTCGATGTCCGAGGCCTTCGAGGCAATGCCTTCCTCGAGAATCTTCGCGCCTTCATTGACCAGCGCGTACACCAGGCGCTCGACGATCTCCTCGTCCGAGATCTTGCGGCGCGTGATGCCGAGATCCTTGGAATGCTGGACGATCATCTCGTTGACCTGCTGGTTCGGATACGGCTTGCGGTCGCCCGGCTTGTAGTCGTACCAGCCCGCGCCGGTCTTCTGGCCGAAACGGCCCATCTCGCACAGCAGATCGGCGGTCTTCGAATACTGGATGTCCGGCTTTTCCACCGCGCGGCGCTTGCGGATGGCCCAGCCGATGTCGTTGCCGGCCAGGTCGCCCATGCGGAACGGGCCCATCGCGAAGCCGAACTTCTCGATCGCCTTGTCGACCTGCTCGGGCAGCGCGCCCTCGTCCAGCAGATAGCCGGCCTGGCGGCTGTACTGCTCGATCATGCGGTTGCCGATGAAGCCGTCGCAGACGCCCGACACCACCGCGGTCTTCTTGATCTTCTTGGCGACCTGCATGACCGTGGCCAGCACGTCCTTGCCGGTCTTGTCGCCGCGCACCACTTCCAGCAGCTTCATCACGTTGGCCGGGCTGAAGAAGTGCATGCCGACCACGTCCTGCGGACGCTTGGTGAACGAGGCGATCTTGTTGACGTCGAGCGTCGAGGTGTTCGAGGCCAGGATCGCGCCGGGCTTGGCGACTTCGTCCAGCTTCTTGAACACGGTTTCCTTGACGCCCATTTCCTCGAACACCGCCTCGATGATCAGGTCGGCGTCCTTGATGTCGTCATAGGACAGCGTGGTCGACAGCAGGCCCATGCGCTGCTCGACCTTCTCCTGCGTCAGCTTGCCCTTCTTGGCGCTGTTCTCGTAGTTGCGGCGGATCGTCGCCACGCCGCGGTCCAGCGCTTCCTGCTTGGTTTCCAGCACCGTGACCGGGATGCCCGCGTTCAGGAAGTTCATCGAGATGCCGCCGCCCATGGTGCCGGCACCGATCACGGCGACCTTCTCGATCTTGCGGGTCGGCGTGTCCGACGGCACGTCGGGAATCTTGCTGGCGGCGCGCTCGCCGAAGAAGGCATGGCGCAGCGCGCGCGATTCCGGCGTATTGACCAGGAACATGAAGCCTTCGCGCTCCAGGCGCAGGCCCTCGTCGAAGGGCTTGAGCGAAGCGGCCACGGCCTCGACGCACTTGCCCGGCGCCGGGAAGTTCTTCGCCACGGCGGCAACGGTGTTCCTGGCGAAGGCGAGGAAGCCCTCGGCGTTTTCATGGCGCACCTTCAGGTCGCGCACCTTCGGGTGCGGGCCGGGCGCGGACGCCGCCTTGCGCGCAAAGGCGATCGCGGCGGGCAGCACGTCGCCTTCCACGATCTCGTCGAACAGCTTGGTGCCGGCGAACTTCTCCGACGGTACCGGATTGCCGGTCACGATCATGTTGAGCGCGGCCTCCAGGCCGATCACGCGCGGCAGGCGCTGCGTGCCGCCGGCGCCCGGCAGGATGCCCAGCTTGACTTCGGGCAGCGCGATCTGCGCACCCTTGGCGGCGACGCGGTAGTTGCAGCCCAGCGCCAGTTCCAGACCGCCGCCCATCGCCACCGAATGCACCGCGGCGACGACAGGCTTGGTCGAATTCTCGATCACCTTGATCACCGAATGCAGCGTCGGCTCCTGCGTCGCCTTCGGCGTGTTGAACTCGCGGATATCGGCGCCACCCGAGAACGCCTTGCCGGCGCCGGTGATGACGACCGCCTTGACCGCGGCATCGTCCAGCGCACGGGTCATGCCTTCGACGATGCCAAGCCGGGTGCTGTGACCCAGGCCGTTGACAGGGGGATTGTCGAGCGTGATGACGGCGATGCCGTCCTGAACCTGATACTGCGCTGTCATGCTGGTTCCTTTGGTGTCTTGGTTGTCTCGGGATTCGAATTCTCGAATATTGTTTTTACTTCGGCTGCGCCATGGGCACCCCTGGAATGGTACGCGCGAGCGGCCGGCCCGGGAGGCGCAGCGAAACAAGCATACACAAAATAGAACGGTCGTTCAATTTCTATTTTGGAGGAGAAATTCGCCGCTGCAGGCACAAAAAAAGCGCGCCATGCGGGGGCTGCATGGCGCGCCTTCATGGCATGCATGGTCGAAACGGAAGCGGTCGATAACAGCCGCTTCACAGCCTCTCTAGCGGCCTCTTCAACAGCCTGTTCCGGGGCCCTCAAACCTCCAACCACTCCTTGCGCACCTGCGCATTGCCCTTGAGTTCGGCTGGCGTTCCCTCGAAGACGATATGGCCGTGGCCCATCACGTAGACGCGCTGCGAGATGTCGAGCGCGATCGCCAGTTTCTGCTCGATCAGCAGCACCGAGACGCCGCGCTCCTTCAGCACCTTCAGGTAGTCGGCGACCTGGGCGACGATCATCGGCGCCAGCCCTTCGGTGGGCTCGTCGATCAGCACCAGGTCGGGGTCGCCCATCAGCGTGCGGCACAGCGTCAGCATCTGCTGCTCGCCGCCGGACAGCACGCCGGCCGGCGTGTTCTCGCGCTCCTTCAGGCGCGGGAACAGCGCGAACATGTCGTCGGTGCTCCAGCGCGGCCGGCTCTGGCGCGGATTCGGCTTCTCGCCCAGCAGCAGGTTCTGGCGCACCGTCAGCGTGGGGAAGATGTCGCGGTTCTCGGGCACGTAGCCCACCCCCAGATGCGCGATCTCGAAGGTGCGCCGCCCGAGGATCTCGTCACCGCGAAAGCGCACCGAGCCCTCGGACTTGACCATGCCGAGGATGGCCTTGGCCATGGTCGAGCGCCCGACCCCGTTGCGCCCCAGCAGCGCGACGATCTCGCCCTCGTCGATATGCAGATCGACGCCATGCAGGATATGGCTCTTGCCGTAGTAGGCGTGCAGCCCCTGCACTTCCAGCATGCGCTTGCCCATCAGTGCGCCCCCTCGCTTGCGCTTGCGCCCACCGCGCCCGCGCCTTCGCCCCCGCCTTCGCCCTCGTCCAGCGTCGTGCCCAGGTAGGCCTCCTTGACGCGGCGATCGTTGCGGATGGCCTCGGGCGTGCCGGTGGCGATCACCTCGCCGTAGACCAGCACCGAGATGCGGTCCGCCAGCCCGAACACCACGCTCATGTCGTGCTCGACCATCACCAGCGTCTTGCCCACGGTGACCTTCCGGATCAGCTCGACCGCATGGTCCGACTCCGAGCGGCTCATGCCGGCGGTCGGCTCGTCCAGCAGGATCACGTCGGCGCCGCCGGCGATGGTGATGCCGATCTCCAGCGCGCGCTGCTCCGCGTAGGTCAGCAGGCCCGACTGCGTATGACGCCGGTGCTGCAGGCCGATCAGCTCCAGCACCTCCTCGGCCCGTTCGCGCGCGTCGCGCAGCTCGGACAGCCGGTGCCAGAACGAGTACTTGTAGCCCAGCGCCCACAGCACCGCGCAGCGCAGGTTCTCGAACACGGTCAGCCGATGGAAGATGTTGGTGATCTGGAAGCTGCGCGACAGCCCCTTGCGATTGATCACGAAGGGCTGCAGGCCGCCGATCTCCTCGCCATTGAGCCGCACCGAGCCCGAGGTCGGCGCGAAGCGGCCCGAGATCAGATTGAAGGTGGTCGACTTGCCCGCGCCGTTGGGACCGATCAGCGCATGGCGCTCGCCGCGCGCGATGTTCAGCGTCACGCCGCGGATGATCTCGGTCTGGCCAAAGCGCTTGCGCACATCGGTCAGTTCCAGCGCCGCCGTGGTATCCCGCCTCATGCCGCTCCTCCCGCGATTTCCGCCTGCACCTTGTCCCAACGCAGGCGCGCCTGCCCCACCGTGAAGCGCCATGCGGCCAGCCCCACCAGCCACAGCGCGGCCGCCACGCCCCACGGCGCCAGCGTGCCGGCGTCGAACGCAATGCCGAACAGCGACATCGCGGTGCCGTTGGCGCTGTCGACCTGCACCTTGTAGACCAGCTCGACCGTCAGGATGATCGCCGCCAGCAGCACCACCCCGGCCAGCGCGCACAGCCCGTAGGACGGCAGCATCTGGCGGAACTTGCCGCGCGCCACCAGCGGCAGCTGCATCATCAGCAGGCTGGCGAGCCCGCCCGGCACGAACATCACCATCAGCACGAAGAACAGGCCCAGGTAGAGCAGCCAGGCCTTGGTCAGGTCCGACAGCGCGACCGCGAACAGCACGAACACTACCGCGCCGATGATGGGCCCGAAGAAGAAGCCGGCGCCGCCGATGAAGGCGGCCAGCAGCACGCCGCCGGAGCGCACCGCGCTGACGTTCTCCGCCGACACGATCTCGAAGTTGATGGCCGCCAGCGCGCCCGAGATGCCGGCGAAGAACGCCGACAGGATCAGCACCAGGTAGCGCACGCGCTGCGTGTTGTAGCCGATGAATTCGGCGCGCTCGGGGTTGTCGCGCACCGCGTTGGCGATGCGGCCCAGCGGCGTCTGCGTCCATGCGTACATCGCCGCCATCGACAGCAGGCACCAGATCGCGATCAGGTAATAGACCTGCCGGCCCGGCCCGAACGTGATGCCCAGGAACGGCTCGCCGACCACGCGGTTGGTCGAGATGCCGCCCTCGCCGCCGAAGAACTCCGGGAACATCAGCGAGCTGGCGAACACCATCTCGCCGATGCCCAGCGTGATCATCGCGAAGGTCGTGCCGGACTTCTTGGTCGTCACGTAGCCGAAGATGACGCCGAAGAAGGCGCCCGCCAGGCCACCGACCAGCGGCAGCAGCGACACCGGCATCCACACCGTGCCGGCGCCGGCCATGTTCAGCACATGGACCGCGATGAACGCGCCCAGCCCCGAGTAGACCGCGTGCCCGAACGACAGCATGCCGGTCTGGCCGAGCAGCATGTTGTACGACAGCGCGAACACGATCATGATGCCCATCTGCGACATCAGCGTGATGGCAAACCCGCCGGTGAAGATCAGCGGCAGCACCAGCATCAGCAGCGCCGTGGTGCCCCACAGCACCCAGCGGCCCAGGTTCAGCGGCCGGTAGCGCATCGTGCCGCCGCTCAGCGCGGTGTCTTGCGTGCGTTGCATCGTCGATTCCATCGCCTCAGCTCTCCCGGGTTCCCATCAGGCCGCGCGGGCGGAAGATCAGCATCACGACCAGCAGCAGATACGGCAGCACCGGCGCGACCTGCGCCACCGTCAGCCGCCACAGCGAATAGAACGGCGTTTCGCTGGTCACGTTCAGCCCCAGCGAATTGAACATGCCGGCCAGCGACGCGTCGATGGTGACCGCGAACGTCTGCAGCAGCCCGATCAGGATCGACGCGATGAACGCCCCGACCAGCGAGCCCATGCCGCCGACCACCGCCACCACGAACACGATCGAGCCGACCGCCGCCGCCATCGACGGCTCGGTGACGAAGGCATTGCCGCCGATCACGCCGGCCAGCCCCGCCAGCGCGGCGCCGCCGCCGAACACCAGCATGAAGACGCGCGGCACGTTGTGGCCCAGCGCCTCGACCATCTCGGGATGCGTCAGCGCGGCCTGGATCACCAGCCCGATGCGCGTGCGCGTCAGCACCAGGTAGATCGCCACCAGCATCGCCAGCGACACCAGCATCATGAAGGCGCGGTACTTGGGGAAGGCCGAGGTGAAGACCGTGAACAGCGGGCCGTCGAGCTCGGCCGGGATCCGGTACGGCACCGCCGCCAAACCCCACACCAGCTTGACGCCCTCCTCGATCAGGTAGGCCAGGCCGAAGGTGAACAGCAGCTCGGCGACGTGGCCGTACTTGTGCACCGCCCGCAAGCCGAAGCGCTCGACCAGCGCGCCCGCCACCGCCACCAGCAGCGGCGCGACGATCAGCGCCGGCCAGAAGCCGATCGTGGTCGAGATCGAATAGGCGAAATAGGCGCCGAGCATGTAGAAGCTCGCATGCGCGAAGTTCAGCACGCCCATCATGCTGAAGATCAGCGTCAGGCCCGACGACAGCATGAACAGCAGCAGCCCGTAGCTGATGCCGTTCAACAGCGAGATGATGAAGAATTCCACAGCCAGTCCTTCCATCTGGCGCCGGGCTGGCGGCATGCGCCGCTGGCCGGCGAAGGCGAAGCGAGGGCGGGCGCGGCGGCCGTATCTGTGCCCCCAGGGGCCGGCAGCATACCACCGGCACTGGCGGGCATCGACTCCACGGGCGCGCCGCGCGTGGCGCGTCCGGAAATCAGCCTGGACGCTTCATCTGGCAGGAGGTGGGTTGGGCGGCGACATGCGCGTCCAGCACCGCGTTGGTCTTCCAGCCGTAGCCGGTGTTTTCCTGGTCGTACTTGACTTCCTTGCCGTCGACCTTGGTCCAGGTGGCGATGGTCAGCGGCTGCTGGGCCTGGTGGTCGGTCGCGCGCATCTCGACGGTGCCGTTCATGCTCTCGACCTTGATGCCCTCGAGCGCCTTGGCGACCTTG
Source organism: Cupriavidus cauae (assembly GCF_026210475.1). Taxonomy (NCBI): domain Bacteria; kingdom Pseudomonadati; phylum Pseudomonadota; class Betaproteobacteria; order Burkholderiales; family Burkholderiaceae; genus Cupriavidus; species Cupriavidus cauae. The sequence continues at coordinate 2,440,016 of NZ_CP080293.1, read as the reverse complement.
ACCGGGTCGGTCGACTTGGCGGTCTGGAACGCCTTGCTGAGCATCGCGATGCCGGTGTACGAGGCCATCACGTAGAAGTCGTCGTTGTACTTCTTCTCGTAGCCTTCGATGACCTCCGAGCCGCGGAAGCCCTTGTTGTTCGGGTTGTAGTAGCCGACATAGCGCACGCGCTCGGCCCCGGCCGCGCCCATCGCGGTCGGCACGCCGGTGGTGGCCGCGTAGTAGGTGTAGAAGTTGGCGTTCAGCCCGGCGTCCTTGGCGGCCTTGATCAGCAGCGCGAGGTCGCTGCCCCAGTTGCCGGTGATCACGGTATCGGCGCCGGCCGCCTTGATCTTCGCCACGTAGGGCGAGAAGTCCTTGACCTGCGCCAGCGGGTGCAGGTCCTCGCCGACGACCTGGATGTCGGGACGCTTGCGCTTCAGATATTCCTTGGCGGCGCGCGCGACCTGGTGGCCGAACGAGTAGTTCTGGTTGATCAGGTAGACCTTCTTGACGTTCTGGTCCTGCGCCAGGTAGGTCGTCAGCGCCTCCATCTTCATGTCGGAGTTGGCGTCCAGACGGAAATGCCAGTAGTTGCATTTCGAGTTGGTCATGTCCGGATCGACTGCCGCATAGTTCAGGTAGATGATTTCCTTGCCGGGATTGCGCTCGTTATGCTTGGCCACCGCGTCCTGCAGCGCCAGGCCGACCGACGAGCCGTTGCCCTGCACCACGTAGCGGATCCCCTGGTCGACCGCCTGCTTCAGGATCGTCAGGCTCTCCTGCGGCGACAGCTTGTTGTCGAATCCCACGACCTCGAACTTGTGCCCGCCGGCCCAGTTCTTCTGATTGGCCAGCTCGGCGACGTACTGCCAGCTCTTGAGCTGGTTCTGGCCGACCGGCGCCATCAGGCCCGACAGCGGATCGATGAACGCGATCTTCACCGTATCCGCCGCGGCGGCCCCCGGGCCCAGCGCAGCGAGCAATGCCACACCGGCGACGAGCGGACGCAATCTGATCATGGTTTGTCTCCTTCTCTCTTTCTCTCGTTGGCTATCGTGATGAGCGGGCGACCGGGGCTGCCGCTTGTCGCGCGGCTTTTCCCATGGGCCCGTTTGCTTCTACGGTGGCGCCACCGAGGGCGCCGCCGCTGCTGCACGTGCTCTGCGACGGCCCTGCCTCAGGCCGTCGGCAGCCGATAGTCCTTGAACTGCTCGCGCAGCTTGAGCTTCTGCATCTTGCCGGTGGCCGTCAGCGGGATCTCGTCGACGAAGGCCACATCGTCCGGGATCCACCATTTGGCGACCTTGCCCTCGAAGAAGGCCAGCAGCTCCTCGCGCGTCAGCTCGGTGCCGGGCTTCTTCATCACCACCAGCAGCGGCCGCTCGTCCCACTTGGGATGGTGGACCGAGATGCAGGCGGCCATATGCACCGCCGGATGCGCCGCGGCCACGTTCTCCACGTCGATCGACGAAATCCATTCGCCGCCGGACTTGATCACGTCCTTGCTGCGATCGGTGATCTGCATGTAGCCGTCGGCATCGATGGTGGCGACGTCGCCGGTCGGGAACCAGCCGTCGACCAGCGGCGAGCTGTCGCTGCGGTAATAGCGGTCGATGATCCACGGACCGCGCACCATCAGGTCGCCGAAGGCCTTGCCGTCCCACGGCAGCTCGCGGCCCTCGCCGTCGACGATCTTCATGTCGACGCCGTAGATGACGCGTCCCTGCTTCTCCAGGATGGCCTGCTGCTGCTCGGGCGGCAGCGCCAGATGCTTGTTCAGCAGCTTGCACGTGGTGCCCAGCGGCGACATCTCGGTCATGCCCCAGGCATGGATCACCTCGACGTCGAGCGCGTTCAGCGCCTTGATCATCGCCGGCGGCGCGGCCGAGCCGCCGATCACCGTGCGCTTGAAGCTGGAGAAGCGCAGCTTGTTGGCCTGCACGTGCTGCAGCAGGCCGAGCCAGACCGTCGGCACGCCGGCCGAGAAGGTGACCTGCTCCTGCTCGAACAGCTCGTACAGCGAGGCGCCGTCGAGCTTGGCGCCGGGGAACACCAGCTTGGCGCCGACCAGCGGCACCGAGTACGGCAGGCCCCAGGCATTGACGTGGAACATCGGCACGACCGGCAGGATCACGTCCTTGGCCGAGCAGCCGAGCGCGTCTGGCAGCGCCGACGCATACGAATGCAGCACCGTGGAGCGATGCGAATAGAGCGCGCCCTTCGGATTGCCGGTGGTGCCGGAGGTGTAGCAAAGGCTGGACGCGGTGTTCTCGTCGAAGCTCGGCCAGCTGTAGTCGCCGTCCTGGCTCTCGAGCAGATCCTCGTAGCACAGCAGCGGCAGCTTCGATTCGGCCGGCAGATGCGCCCGGTCACTCATCAGCACCCAGCCCTTGACCTGCGGGCAATGCGGCGCGAGGCCTTCGACCAGCGGCAGGAAGGTCAGGTCGAAGAAGACGTAGCGGTCCTCGGCGTGATTGACGATATAGGCCAGCTGCTCGGGGAACAGCCGCGGGTTGATCGTGTGGCAGACCGAGCCCATCCCCGACACGGCGTAATAGATCTCGAGATGGCGGTAGCCGTTCCACGCCAGCGTGCCGACCCGCTCGCCGGGCTGCACGCCCAGCTTGCCCAGCGCTTGCGCCAGCTTGCGCGCGCGCAGCTCGCAATCGCGGTAGGTATAGCGGTGGAGATCCCCTTCGGTGCGCCGCGAAACGATTTCGGTGCTGCCGTAATGGCGGGCGGCGTGGGTGATGATGGAGGAAATGAGCAGCGGCGCGCCCATCATTTGTCCCATCAATGCCATGGGAATGGTCTCCTGTATCGGTTGCCATGTCCGCCGCGGCGAGGCCGAGAAGCGAACAATCGTTCTTTTTTTAGGCCGACAAAAACCTTCCAGCGGAAGGCGTCGACAATCACGCTCGCGCTGCCCGTTCATGCACTACCCCGGTGCACTGCGGGCGTGCCAGCGGGCGACATGACGGGAAGACTGCCGGTGATGGCCGCGCCGCGATGGGAACCAGCGGGAATAAGCGGGTACAAGCGGGAACACCGGCCGCGGCGCCGCGGTCAGACCAGGGAAAATGCGGCGTGCAAGTACAATACTGCCAGCCATGTTGCACCTCAACATGTCGTTTTCCCTAGCCTGCAAGCGCACTTCCAGGCAGGCCACCGATTGCAGGCTGTTGCACCGCGCCGGTCCCAGCCCCTGCCCGCCCGGCGCGTGATGCCAAGGCCCTGATCTCATGTCCTCTCGTCCGTCTTCCGCTTTGCCTCCGTCGGGATCCACTCCGACGTCCGACGATTCCCTCGTTTTCACCGGACTCGACGCTTCGGCCGGGACGAGCGCGAATCCCGCCCCGAGCGAACCTCCCTTCTCCGTGGCGCCCGGTTTTGCCGCGCTCGGCGAGCGTTTCTTCACGCGCCTGCAGCCGACCCCGCTGCCCTCGCCCTACCTGGTCGCCGTGGCCCCGGCCGCGGCGGAACTGCTCGGCTGGCAAGCGGGCGACGCGACCAGTCCCGACCAGGCGCCACCGCTGCAGGACTTCGCCGAGATCTTCATCGGCAACCGCGTGCCCGGCTGGGCCGATCCGCTGGCGACGGTCTACTCGGGCCATCAGTTCGGCGTCTGGGCGGGCCAGCTCGGCGACGGGCGCGCGATCCGGCTGGCCGAGGCGCAGACCGCGAACGGTCCGTGGGAGATCCAGCTGAAGGGCTCGGGAAAGACGCCGTATTCGCGCATGGGCGATGGCCGCGCGGTGCTGCGCTCGTCGATCCGCGAATACCTGTGCTCCGAGGCGATGGCCGCGCTGGGCACTCCGACCACGCGCGCACTGTGCATCGTCGGCTCCGACGCGCCGGTGCGCCGCGAGACCATCGAGACCGCCGCGGTGGTCACGCGCCTGGCGCCGACCTTCATCCGCTTCGGCCACTTCGAGCATTTCGCCGCGCACGACGACGTGGCCGCGCTGCGCCAGCTGGCCGACTTCGTCATCGACCGTTTCATGCCGGAATGCCGCGACCGCGTCGGCGGCGAGACCGTCAGCCCCTACCAGGCGCTGCTGCGCGAGGTGTCGCTGCGCACCGCCGACCTGATGGCCCAGTGGCAGGCCGTGGGCTTCTGTCACGGCGTGATGAACACCGACAATATGTCGATCCTCGGCCTGACCATCGACTACGGCCCGTTCGGCTTTCTCGACGCCTTCGACGCCAACCATATCTGCAACCACTCGGACAACCAGGGCCGCTATGCCTACAGCCAGCAGCCGCAGGTCGGCTTCTGGAACCTGCATTGCCTGGCGCAGGCGCTGCTGCCGCTGTGGCTCGAGCGCGAGGACGGGCAGGCGCCCACCGAGGCCGCCAAGGAGGCCGCGATCGAGGCCGCGCATGCCGGGCTTGATCCCTTCCGCGACCGCTATGCGCTGCGCTTCTTCCAGCTCTATCGCGCCAAGCTGGGCCTGGCCAGCACCGGCATCGACGACAGCGCGGACGAGGCGCTGCTGACCGACCTGTTCCGCCTGCTGCATACCCAGCGGGTCGACTACACCTTGTTCTGGCGCAACCTCGCCCGCATCTGCTCGGCGGACGGCAGCCGCGACGCGCCCGTGCGCGACCTGTTCATGGACCGCGCCGGCTGGGACGCCTGGGCCGAGCGCTACCGTGCCCGCCTGCGCGCCGAGAACTCGGACGACGCGGCCCGCGCGGTGTCGATGCTGGCCGTCAATCCGAAGTACGTGCTGCGCAACCATCTGGCCGAGGTGGCGATCCAGCGCGCCAAGGAGAAGGACTTCAGCGAGGTGCAGCGGCTGCTGGCGGTACTGTCGCGGCCGTTCGACGAGCAACCCGAGGCCGAGTCGTATGCCGCGCTGCCGCCCGACTGGGCGTCCGGTATCGAGGTAAGCTGTTCGTCCTGATCGACCTGATCGACCTGATCGCCCCGATCGTCCTGGCATCGCCCGATATTGGCCGATATAGACGGAAATCGCCCCCAAACACCGACCGTCCGATCGTCCCCCAACGAGGATCCGCATCATGCCCGTCAACAAGACCGAAGCCGAATGGCGCGCGCAACTGTCCGACATCGAATACCGGGTCACGCGCGAGGCCGCCACCGAACGCGCCTTCACCGGCCGCTACTGGGACCACTGGGAGCCCGGCATCTACCGCTGCGTGGGCTGCGGCACGCCGCTGTTCGAGTCCACCACCAAGTTCGACGCCGGCTGCGGCTGGCCCAGCTATTTCCGGCCCATCAACGGTGAGGTGATCGACGAGCAGGTCGACCGCAGCCACGGCATGGTCCGCATCGAGGTGCGCTGCAAGGAATGCGGCAGCCACCTGGGCCATGTCTTCGAGGATGGCCCCGCGCCGACCGGCCTGCGCTATTGCATCAATTCGGCTGCGCTAAAATTCGACGACCGCGAGCCCGAACCGGGCGACGCCGACGACGCCGGCAAATCCGGCAACCCTGGCTGACCCGCGGCGCCGACCCTGCGGCCAGGCCCCACGATAACGATTCCGCGATGCCGCCCGCCGACATCGCCTTCCCCTGACGGACCCGCATGAAATTTCTGTTCGACCTGTTCCCGGTCATCCTGTTTTTCGTCACCTTCAAGCTGGCGGGCATCTTCGCCGCCACGGCGGTCGCCATCGCGGCGACGATCGTGCAGATCGGCTGGGTCTGGCTGCGCCACCGCAAGGTCGAACCGATGCAGTGGATCAGCCTGCTGATCATCGTGGTGTTCGGCGGCGCCACCCTGCTGCTGCACAACGAGACCTTCATCAAGTGGAAGCCGACCGTGCTGTACTGGCTGTTCGCGGTCGCGCTGCTGGCGTCCGCCACGATCTGGCGCAAGAACCTGATCCGCGCCATGATGGAAAAGTCCGTCAAGCTGCCCGATCCGGTCTGGGGCCGCCTCAATACCGCCTGGGCCGGCTTCTTCGCCGTGATGGGCGTGCTGAACCTGTGGGTGGCCTACCAGTTCTCGACCGACATCTGGGTCAATTTCAAGCTGTTCGGCAGCATGGGCCTGATGCTGGTCTTCATCGTCGCGCAAAGCCTCTGGCTGTCGCGGCATATGCACGAAAACGCGCCGGAAAAAGCGCAGGAAAGCGCCCGCGATTGAGCGAGGCCATCGCACCATGAACGACGTCTCTTCTTCGTTGCCTGCCGAAGGTACCCCCCACAGCGCCGCCGGCGACACCGCCGCGCAGATCGATGCCCTGCTGCGCGCCGAACTCGCCCCCTCGCAACTGACGGTGCGCGACGACAGCGCGCTGCACGCCGGCCATCCGGGCGCCGCCTCGGGCGGCGGCCACTATCATGTCACCATCGTCAGCGAACGCTTCGCCGGCGCGAGCCGGGTTGCCCGGCATCGCATGGTGTATGATGCGCTGCGCAGTCTCTTCCCCATGCGGATCCATGCCCTGGCAGTGTCCGCATTCACCGAGCAAGAGTATTCCGCGCAATGACCATCATCCGCGCGGTGTCTGCACAAGCCTCTGCATAATCGTCCAGCCTTCCCCAGACTTCCCAACACTGATTCCATGAAGACCACTGTCCTCTCGTTCAGCCTGGCGGCTGTGCTTGCCGCTGGCAGCTTGCCCGCACTCGCCCAGAATGCCGCCGTCGTCAATGGCAAGGGCATTCCGTCGGCCAAGCTCGACAAGCTGATCGCCGGCACCGGCCAGCCGGATTCCCCGGAGCTGCGGGATCGCGCGCGCAACATGCTGATCGATCGCGAACTGCTGGTGCAGGAAGCGACCAAGCGTGGCGTGACGCAAAACCCGGACGTGCAGGAGCAGCTGGAACAGGCCCGCCTGAACGTGCTGGCCGGCGCGGTGTTCGAGGACTATGTTCGCACCCACGGCACCAGCGATGCCGAGCTGCGCAAGCAGTACGACAAGATCAAGGCTCAGTTCGGCAACGGCAAGGAATACCGCGCCCGCCATATCCTGGTCGAGAAGGAAGCGGAAGCGCAGGCCATCATCGCCAAGATCAAGGGCGGCGCCAAGTTCGCCGACGTGGCCAAGGCCTCGTCGAAGGACCCGGGCTCGGCCGCCAACGGTGGCGATCTGGACTGGGCCAGCAGCAACAGCTATGTGCCCGAGTTCTCGGCCGCGATGGCCGGTCTGAAGAAGGGCCAGATGACCGAGACCCCGGTCAAGACGCAATTCGGCTGGCACGTGATCCTGCTCGAGGACGAGCGCGAGACCAAGATCCCGACCTTCGAGGAAGCCAAGCCGCAGCTGCAGCAGATGCTGATGAGCGACCAGAACTGGCAGCGCGAGCAGTTCCAGTCGATGATGAAGTCGCTGCGGGACAAGGCCAAGATCCAGTAAGGCGGCTTGCCCTGGCGCCCCGGTCAAGGCCGGGCGTCGACGAGAAAACCGGCGCTTCATGCGCCGGTTTTTCTTTGGGGCCTTTGGCCTTTGGCCTTGGGCCCTTGCCGCCCAATGCGGGCATTCGCCCCGCGCGATCTCCGCCCCCTACTTCGTCTCGATCTTCACCGCGATACCGTCCTCCGTCACGGTGATCGCGCCGGGCTCGACCTGCTTGCCGTTGACCTGCAGTTCCTCGGGCTTGAAGGTGTGCAGCGGATAGTCCTTCAGCAGTTCCTGCGCCACCAGATTGCCCACCGCATTGAGCTGCGCGCTGTATTGGCCCGGCACGCCGTCGACCTGGACCTGCTCGACGGTCGGGTTGTCGAGCAGCACGGCACGCTTGACGGGGTCGTAGCGCAAGCCGCTGTTCAGGGCCAGCGTGCCATTGACCGGCGGCGCCGGCAGTAGGCTGTTGGTCAGTTGCGCGTCGACCTGCGTGGTGATCCGGTTGCCCACCGCATCGAGCGTCAGCCGCGGCCGGGTCAGCCGGACGTCGAGCACCTGGGCATAGCGCAGCGTCGCCGGAAAGCGGCCTTCGACGGCGCGCTGCAGCTCCTGCCTGGTGAAGGTGTATTCGCCGGTCCAGATGTTGTAGCCGGCAAGGGCCGCGCCGGACAGGACGCCAAGGCCCAGTGCCGCGGCGGCGGCCGTGGCCGCCAGGGGTCGCCGGATGCCCCGGCGGCGGCCATGCGAAGAGATCGAAGACATGCGCGATGCTGGAGTGGTCACCTCGGTCAGACCCGGGCGGCGTCCCGGCGTTCCACCATCGGCAAATCAGCCCCGTGGGCGCTCAGTAATGCGGCGGGATTTCCTGCACCGATCCGTCGGCGGCGGTGCCGGTGGCCGCGGGCAACTGCTGGTAGAGCGCCTGCATCTGCTCCTGCAGCAATTCGATCTGCCGCTGCTGCCTGGCGACGGTCAGGTTCAGCGTTTCCAGCAGGTCTTCCTGGAAGGCCAGCTTGACCTCCAGCTCGGTGATTCGCGATTCCATGAGGTCCTCCAATGCCAGATGTCAGACATGCGCGCAGGCATGTGCCCGCGGGGCGCGCATTGTACCGGACCGGCGCACCGGTCCGGGCGCAAGCGCGGGCGGGTTGTCAGCACATCATAGAGCGTGTACGCTAGCGCGAGTCGTGCCGCGGACGGCATTCGATGTTCATCGACGGTTCGTCGATTGATAGTCGATTGATAGTCGATGCTACCCGCCGCCGGCGCACCGGCCGTCCCATGACGGTCGTGTGACGGTTTTCCACCCCCTTCGGTTCCATTTGGGTTCCATGACGCCTGTACGCCGCGCTTCCTCGATTGCCGATCCGGTCTTTCTGGCCGGTGGCACGCGCGCGTCGGCACCTCCCCCTGTTTCTCCTGTCTGGTCGCCGCCGGCCGCTGTCGGGTCGCCGCCCGCTGCCGTCGTGGCTGGCGTAGCACCGCCGCGCGCTGTCGTGGCCGGTGTTGCACCGCCGCCGCGCGCCGTCGTCGCAGCGGCAGCGCCGCCGCCCGCGGCCGTCCTCGGCTGATCTCAGCCGACCCCCAGTCTTCCGTCTGACCGTGCGCGCCCGGCGCGCGCGAACGCCTTTGCTGCCTGCTCGATGCCGCGCATCTCGACGATGCCCGGCTCGCATTCGCCGCCGGCGTTCGCCCACGGTCGACCGAAGCCCGTCACACCCAATGACAGGTGAAACCGATGAATTTCCAAAGATTCGCGCACGCGGCGCGATCGACCTTGTCCCTGCTGTCCTTGTCGGCGCTGTCGTCGGCGCTCTCGTCCCGACTGAGCTCGTCCCGACCGAGCTCGTCGCGGCTGACCTCCTCCCGACCCTCCTCCTCCCGACCGTCGCTGCGCTCGCGCGTCAGGCTGCCGGATGCCTGGGCCGCCCACGGCTCCACCGCGCTATTCGTGCTGCTGTGGAGCAGCGGCGCGATCGTCGCCAAATGGGGCCTGGCCTATGCCTCGGCCTTTGCCTTCCTGACGCTGCGCTTCGTGCTGGCCTTCGGCGTGCTGCTGGCGATCGCCGCATGGCGGCGCCGCTGGCTGCCCGAGCCCGGGCAGCGCGCGCGGGTCGCGATGGTCGGGCTGCTGCTGACCGGCTGCTATTCGATCTGCTATCTGCTGGCGCTGGACCGCGGCGTCACGCCCGGCATGCTCGCCACGCTGCTCGGCGCCCAACCCATCCTGACGCTGCTGCTGACCGAGCGCCGCTTCTCGCCGCTGCGGCTGGTCGGGCTGATGCTGGCGCTGGCGGGGCTGGTGATGGTGGTCTACCAGGGCATCGGCATCGCCGGCACGCCCGTGGCCGGCATGCTCTATGCGCTGACCGCGCTGGCCACGATGACGGCCGGCACCATCGTGCAGAAAGGCATCCGGCAGGCGCCGATCGACGTGATGCCGTTGCAATACGGCATCGCGCTGCTGATGTGCCTGGCGCTGCTGCCGTTCGAGCCGATCCACGTCTCGCTGACGCCCGCGCTGCTGCTGCCGCTCGGCTGGATGGCGCTGGTGATCTCGATCGGCGCGACGCTGCTGCTGTACCGGATGATCCAGGGCGGCAATCTGGTCAATGTGACCAGCCTGTTCTACCTGGTGCCGGCCGGCACCGCGGTGCTCGACTATCTGATCCTGGGCAACCGGCTGGCGCCGCTGGCGCTGGGCGGCATGGTCACGATCCTGCTCGGGCTGGCGCTGGTGTTTCGCAACAGGCCGGGGGGCTGATTCGTGCCCTGCGCCGTCTCCGTCGCCGTCTGAACGACGCCTGCATGACCTCTGAACGATGTCTGAACGGCGCTTGAACGCCGTCCCAACTGGCACCCAAGACGCCGTCCCAGCGCCGTCCCAGCGCCGTCCCCAGCGCCGGCTCAGGGCGGTGGGCGGCACGGCTCAGCGCGGTGACCGGCGCCGGCTTACGGCGGCGGCCGGCGCCGGCGCGACAGCACGGCGCCGAGCACCACGCCGATGACGAGGGCGGTCACGATCCATAGCCATGACGCCGCTGTCGGCGGCACGATGGCCGGTGTCCCAGGCGCACCGGGGGCGCCCGGGGCGGCGGTGGGCGTCACGCCGGCCATCGTGGCGGTCAGCGCCTGCCAGTCGGCCTTCGTGATCTGCGTCATGCGGGCCGCATCGGGCAGCCCGAACACGCAGATCTCGCCGCCGGGCAGCTGGCAGAAGCGCTCGGCCGGACAGCTTTTCAGGATCTGTGGAGTCTCGCCCGTGCCGCAGCGCGCGCCGGCGCTGCGCAACACCTGCAAGGTGACGTCCGGATGCTTGGTCAGTTGTTCCGGCATGGTGCCTCCCGCCGACTACGGTGACAAACAGTCGCAAGCGCGAGGCCCCTGCCCCGCCTTACTTCCAGAACCCAGTATGGGAGCGCGCGGCCTCCTCTTCCAGCATCGGTCCGTGCACCTCGATATGGCGCTGCCCCCGCACGAACACCTCGCGGCATGGCAGCGAGAAGGTCGGATTCTCCGGATGGTCGCCGGTCAGCCCCAACAGCGTGTGCTCCGACAGCGCATAGACGACGCGGCCGATATTGCACCAGTAGATCGCGCCGGCGCACATGCAGCAGGGCTCGGCGCTGGTGTACAGCGTGCAGCGGGCCAGTTGTTCGGGGCTCAGGCGCCTGGCGGCCAGCGCCGCCGCGGCCAGCTCCGCATGCTGGGTCGGATCGCCCTGCGGCGGCATCGAGTTGTTGCCCGCCGAGGCGACGATATTGCCGTGCTCGTCCGCCACGATGGCCGCGAAGGGATGGCGGCCGTTCTGCTTCGATTCCTCGGCCAGCGCGATCGACTGGCGCAGCAGCCGAAGATCGAGCTCGGTCAGCTTGTCCGTGGTGATGTGGCCATGGGTGTGGGTCTGGGTGTCGATGGCTGGCATCGGACGATTCTCCTGCGAAGTGGGCGCCCTGGTGGCGCGATGCGATGGCGGCCGGCATGGCCGCGTTGGGATCAAGGCTGGGTGGTGGCGACGGCGTCGGCATGCTCGCTGTCGAGTGCCGCCGCTTGCGAAGTCCCGCGATTGAGCAGCAGGTTCAGCAGCACGGCCGTGATCGCCCCGAGGAAGATGCCACTGTCGAGCACCAACTTCAGCGGCCCTTCGACGCGCTCGAACAGCGCCGGCAGCGACATCGGCAGCACGCCCACGCTGACGGATACCGCGACGATGATCGCGTTGCGCGTGCCGTCGAACTTCACGCGCGACAGCTCCTGGATGCCGGCCACCGTCGTCATGCCGAACATCACGATCGCGCAGCCGCCCAGCACCGGCCGCGGTACCGAAGCAATCAGCGCGCCAAGCTTCGGGAACAGGCCCATCAGCACCATGATGGCGCCCGCCGATGCCACCACATAGCGGCTCTTGACGTTCGAAAGCGCGATCAGCCCCGTGTTCTGCGTGAACGCGTTATAGGGAAAGCTGTTGAAGACGCCGCCCAGCATGGTCGACAGCCCATCGGCGCGGAAGGCATCGCCCAGCGTGCACTGGGTCGAGGGACGGCCGACGATGGTGCCGATCGCCAGCACATTGCCGGTGGTCTCGGCCATGATCACGAGCATCGCCAGCAGCATCACCAGCGTCGGCATCGGGGCGAACGACGGGGCGCCGAACGCGAACGGCGGACTGATTTCGAACCAGGCGGCGCGCCCGACCGCGTCGAAGCTCGTCATGCCGCAGGCCATCGCGATCGCGGTGCCCGCCAGCAGGCCGATCAGCACCGACAGATTGCCGATAAAGCCGGAGAAGCGCGCGTAGACGAACAGCGTGATGGCGATCGTCGCCAGGCCCAGCAACAGATTCGGCGTCGCGCCGAAGTCCGGCGCATCGGGATTGCCGCCTCCCAGCCAGATCGCCGCGGCAGGCATCAGCGTGACACCGATGATCACGATCAGGCTGCCGATTACCACCGGCGGAAACCAGCGCAGCAGCCGGCTGAACAGCGGCGCAATCGCGATGGTCAGCGCGCCGGCGGCGATCACCGCGCCGAACACGTGGCTGAGCCCGTATTGCTGGCCGATCAGAATCATCGGCGCGATCGCGATAAAGGAACAACCCTGGATCAGCGGCAGGCGCGCGCCAAAGCGCCAGAAGCCCAGCGTCTGGATCAGCGTCGCAATGCCCGAGGTCAGCAGATTGGCGTTGATCAGCGTGACCATCTGCTGCTGGGTCAGGCCGAGCGCGCTGCCGAGGATCAAAGGCACCGCGACGGCGCCCGCGTACATCACCAGCACGTGCTGCAGGCCGAAGCTGGCCAGCTGGCGCAATGGCAATCGTTGATCGACCGGGTGGACGGCCGGCTCCTTGGCCGGGTGCGCGGCGGGGTTCTGCTGCATCGGGTCCGAGTGCGCCTGCTGCTGCGAATTCATCGTGGTCTCCTCCGTCTGGTCTGTGGTCCCGCGCTTTTTGCGCCGGCCGGATCGGTGCGCCATAATCCGGCGGGTTTGCGCGGCGGGCCAAATCGGCAGCCATCGATTTTTTTGATAGGCAGTTTTCTGACAGGCAGGAGTCCAGGCCGCGATGCGCTATTCGCTCGATCAGCTGGAAATGTTCACCCTGGTGGCCAGCACCGGCTCGTTCTCGGCCGCGGCCCGGCAGTTGCGCAAGACGCAGTCCGCGGTCAGCACCGCGATCGCCAATCTGGAGGCCGACCTCGGCCTGGTACTGTTCGAACGCGGCGGCAAGGCGTCGACGCTGACAGCGGCCGGAGAAAAGCTGCGCAACGAAGCCGAACTGGTGCTGGAGCGCTGCCTGCAGCTGGAGGCGCATGCCAACGAGCTGGGCGAACGCGTCGAACCGGCGCTGACGCTGGCGATCGAGGTCCCCTACTCGACCTTGATGCCGCCGCTACGGGACTTCGCCGAACGCTTTCCGCACGTCGACCTGCAGATTCGCCATCCGCTGCATGGCGACGTGGCCGAACTGCTCGCGCGCGGCGAAGCGGACCTGGGCATCGCGTTCTCGCAGCCCGCCTATCCGCGCGATCTGGGCTTCACGCAGATGGGCAAAGTGATCCTGTCGCACGTCGCGCACCGCGACCATCCTCTTTCGAAGCTGAAGCGTGTCGACTTCGCCGACCTGCGCGCGCACCGGCGCCTGGTGTTCAGCGGCCACAACCACAAGCTGCCCAGCAGCGAATACCTCGACGCGACGCGCTGCTGGCAGGCGGAAAGCTACGCGGCGCTGCTCGAACTCGCGCGCACGGGCCTGGGCTGGACCACGCTGCCGCGGCAACTGATCCTTTCGGAACTGGGATCAGGTGAATTGGTGGAGCTGCCGCTGACCGCCTATCCGTACACCGACTGGCTGGTCGGCGTGGATCTGATCTGGGCCAAGGCGCACGTACTGGGCAAGGCCGGGCTGTGGCTGAAGCGCCGGCTGGGCGAGCACAAGGTGTTCGAGGTGGACCGGGAGGGGAAGAGGACAACGTTGTAGTCGGCGCCGTCATTGGTAGTGCGACGCGCGCTTGCGCGCCGTATTGGCGCTACTCCTGATCCGCGCTGCCCACCGTATCCGCGCTACCCCTGACCCGCGCTGCCCGCCGTATTTGCGCTACCCCTGACCCGCGCTGCCTTCCATGCCCGGCCTACCCGCCGTTACCCGCCAGCGCGAACTACAAACGACTGCGTCGTCGTAAACGGCACCAAGGTCCCGCTACCCCGAGCCGAACAACGCATGCCGTTCATCGCCCGGCGCGCCGCGTTGTCGACCGGCCGAAAGCCCGACGGTTTTTCGAGCGCGGTGCGGGCGACCGAGCCATCCTCGCCGATCCAGACCCGCACGGTCACGGAGACCGGTTTGTCGGGCAGCTCGCTGACCAGGCTCAGGCGCGGCTGGGAACAGCCAACATTGGGGGGCAGCCCTTCCCGGTAGCTAACCGGCGCGGACGCCGCGGGACGCGGTGAGGTTTCTTCATTGCGGCAGATCGCCTGCTGTTCCTCGAACACCTTGCGCACCGCCTGCAGCGTCTTCGGTTGCGTGGCGGCGCCGGCGGACCACTTCGCCGCCAGCGGCGCCGGCAAGGCCTTGCCGACCGCCGCGGACTCCTCCGGCGTCAGCCGGAACACGAGATTGCCCGATGCCAGCCGCTCGGCACGCGCCTGCTGGATGCGCTTGCCTTCCGGGGTATCGAGGAAGCGCGTCAGGGCAAGGAATTCCTCCCTGGAGAAATCCTCCGCGAGCGGATAGCCGATCCGGTTGGCGACCGTGCGCGGCTCCATCGCCGAAAGGCAGGCGGCGCGTTGCGGCGCGACCTTGTCGCCTTGCTGCTTCAGCGTGCCCCTTGCGGCGGCGATCACTTCGCCGGTGGCGACGGCTTCGGAGACGCGCTTGGCGGCCAGTTCCAGCGCTGCGCTATCGGTACCCGCGGCACCCGCGGCGTCCGCCGCGCCCGCCACACGTGCAACGACCATCAGGGCCACCGCAGCCGTCAGCGAGGCCTTCCATCCGGCGCGCCGCGACGCCCCGAAATCGCCCGCGACCCGGCGATCAGCGCAGATGGCGCGGATTGATGCTTGCATCCTTGACATAGGGATCGTCCTTCGAGACCGGCGCGGCCTCTTCGATGTTCTTGGGCCAGACCGGCACTCGGCAAGTCGCCATCACCAGCGCGCGGCTGCACGCCAGCAGAAGATTGAACGGCCACATCAGCCAATAGATCGGCGCGGAACCGGCGTCGTTGGCGAAGACACGTTCCAGGCCGACGCGAAAGCGCTCGCGCCGCCCGTCGATCGGCACACAGTACCGGATCCGCTCGATCACGTCCTTCGGCCCCTCTTCCATATACCGCCGCAGGAATTCCCAGTGCGCCTTCAAGCGCTGCGGATCGACTTCCCACAACGAGAACGCGAACTGCTCGCGCACCGTGACGCCGTCGCGATCCAGCACCAGGCCGCGGATATCGCGCACGGGCTGAACCGAGCCGGAACAGCGCCCCAGCGTGAAGAACACATCGTCCCAGCGCACGCTCAGGATGCTGCCATCCAGCCGGAACACATGCAGCATCCGATTGCGCCGATCCAGCCGGATCGGATAGTGCGTGTAGCGCCCGAGTTCCCGGCGCGCCATCCATACCGACAGCGCCACGATCGGTGCCATCACGAAGGCCACGAACGCGAGGAAGGCGGCGACGGTACCCGGCGTGTACAGGCCCAGCGCCAGCGGCCGCTGCGCGGCCAGGCTCATCGCGACGAAACCGCCGACGCAGACGGCGATCACGACCAGCGCCATCAGCGTCAGCGCACCGCGGGAATCGTAGTAGCGGTCGACCGAATCCAGATAGCTCGAATTGATCTTGATCACGCAGAGCTGATCGTGCGGTTCGACCTGCAGACGCTGCTCCTGGCGCAGGCGGTGAGCGCGCTCGTCGTCGTCGACTGGCCGGTTGACGCGATACTTGCGCACCAGTCCCGTGAAATCCATATCAGTCCTTCGTGGCCAGCTTCAGCTCTTCCATCTCCTCTTCGACGTCCCCGTAGCGCTCGTCGCTGAGGCTGCCCCAGTAGCAGCGTTCCAGCCAGTCCTGGATCTTGTCGTCGGCAAGCCAGGCGATCAGCCCCGCGATCACGAACATCACAATGGCAATCACGATGCCCCAGCCGGTCATGCCGACATAAACGGCCCAGACCATCAGCAAGCCCACCGCCGCCGACAGTACGTAGAGACCGCCGACGACGACATTGCCCTCCGAGAATTCGAGCCGTGCCTGGTTCAGGTCGAGCACGGCGATGATGACGCCGCCGACCGCGGTCGCACGGCGCCCCAGGCTTTCCAGCATCTTGGCCAGCGACGCGTCCAGTGCGCGGCCGAACTGCAGGCCGAATGTGACGCGCGCCTTGGCGACCTTCGACACCAACTCGATGATGCCGCCCGCCACGCCGACGACCCCGCCGAGGATGCGCCCCCAGGTATCGGCGACCTTGTGGTTCATCGAATCGTCGCTGTCGCTCCACAGCTTGATCAGCAGGACGATATCGAGAACGGATGAGGCCGCGCCGACGCGCACATCGGTATTGATGACGCCCTTCCAGGCGCCGGGCAGGCGCATCAGCGCATACTGGTTCGGCAGCCGCAACGAGCGCGCCAGCCATGCCGTACGCTGCGCCTTGGTCAGACCGGAAGGCATGCTCTTCAGATGACCGGGATCGACCAGCACCAGGAACGATTTGCTTGTCGTGCCCTCCATCGGCAGCCCGTGCACCTCGAGGCGCCGCAGTTCCAGCTCGACCGGGTCGTACAAGGCCCGGCGCGACGGCACATCGTGCCCCGCCTCGGCGCTCAGGTTGCGGATCTTGCGGATCAGCTCGCGGCGGAACGTCCGGTAGTCGCCCTGGACCTGCAGCGGCACCATCGCCTTCCTGGACAGCATGCCGAACAGAACGGCGATGCCCTTGATGGGACCATCGGCGGTCGCCTTGCTCAGCGCCCACGCCAACGGGCCGTTGATGCCAAGGATGAAATTGGCGATCAGGCACGAAGCCGTGCCCGGGTTCGACACGCGCTGGAAGGCAAAGTCGTAGACCTTGATCAGCGAAGGCCAGGACAGGTTCCACGGATCCACGCCGCTCGACGACGCCTTGGCGGCCGCCGCGAGCACGTCCTGCTGATTGAAGCCAAGCGCGCGCAGCATCAGGTTCTTCTGGTCGTCGGGACTGCCCTCGAGCCATTTCTTGTACAGCTCGAAGCAGACCGGCTTGTCCTGCGTGTTCCCGATGCAAAGCATGACCGCGCCGGTATAGGCCTCGCCGCTACGCATATTCGTCTCGTCGTAGTTGCAGGCGAACACGTTGGCCATGGACTCGCTCTCCAGCCAGGCACGGTGCGCCCTAGCGAGCGGATCGATCGTCTTCTTGTTGAACCCGTCCAGTGCCCGGTCGAATGCCTTCTGGAAATCGTCGCGCGCCTTCTCGTCATAGCGCTTCGCGCCGGTCACCATGCGCGTCTCGTACTTGGTCCACGAGTTGCTGCGCGCCTGGTGCAGGCGTGCCTTGGGCACGTCGCGGTAGGCCTCAGCGATACTGCGATTGCGCGCCTTCTCGGGTTCCCCGAGCAGCCATTCGGCCAGCATCTTGCCGGCCGCCATGGTCTCCGGACCTGCACCGCCCGGAATCGGCATCGCGTGCGGATCCGCGGTTCCGTAGATCTCGACGTTCTGGGCGCTCTCCTCGGCTGTACGCATGACCTCGAGTTCGGCATGATTGCCGATCGACTCGCGTATCGACATGATCGCCTGCGACACGGCCAGCTTGCGCGCGCGGTCGGGGTCTTCGTACAGGAAGTCCTCGTAGCACTGGTGCATCAGCGGGTCGAGTTCGGAGGCGATGCCGACCGGGTCCCACAATGCCGCCAGGGCCGGCCGATAGGGCTTGGCAGCCGCCTCGGCCCATTTGAGCAGATCGGCTTCCTGCTCCTTGCAGGCGTTGAAGTCGTGCGGCGAGAAGCTGAAGGCAGGATAGGCCTTGACCACGATGGTCGGCAGCGTGATCGCGTCCGGGTGGCTTTCCGACATGGGGGCCGCGGGCGTTTCCTCGACCGTCGCGCCCTCCGCACGGAACTCGGCCACCAGCTTGCTGGCGTCCGTCAGCGGGGCCACGTGCGGCAAGGCCGCGCCGCCGCCGCGCCATTTGTCGATATCGATCCGGCGCATATGCTTTTCGCGCCAGGCCTGGCGCTTGTGCCGTTTCTTGACCTCGTCGGTCCACATCACGTCCGAGAAGCCCATCCAGACCGGTCCGGCGACATGGGCGTCCTTGACCGTGATGCAACGCGCGATCACCGCATCCTGCTTGTTGCTGCAGGTGAACTCGATGTCCTCGGGCAGCGGCGGCGCCGGGTCGTTGAAGTCGAATTCATACAGGTAGCCGGCCTCCGTCACCACGTAGGCGGACCACAGGCCGCGCTTCTCGTTGAAGACGTAGAGGTAGCCCGCGCGGAGCAGCCGCAGCGTGTAGCGCGCCACGTCCTCGGGCAACGGGATGGCCGTCACCTTGTCCCCGAACTGCGGATCCAGCACCGGCGGCACCGGCCCCAGCGGCCGGCCGCTCTTGCTCTTGCCGGTGCGGCCGATCGCGTACCGGACGGGCAGGATCGGCAGCCCTTCCTTGTCGCAGAACGGGCATTTGGACGCTTCCTCGATGGCGGCTGCGTTCATGTCGCTTTTTCCCATAGTCGATCGTTGTCGTGCGTCCCGGTCGCAGGCGGAACGCCCAGCGGGTCGTCGGTCAGTTCGGCACAGGCACCGACGTAGCTCAGTTCGCCGGCTTTTGCCCTCGACAGTGCTGCCCTCAGGGCGGGATGCGCCTCCGGGCGGCCTTGCATCGCCACGCACTGGACCGCGTAAAGCCGGCGGTCCGTTTCATCGCGCAAGCCGTGCCCTTGCGTGGCCTCGACCAGCGCGTCATCCAGCTGGCGGCCCAGCAAAACGGCGTCCGTGCACGGCCAACCGCTTCTGACCAGCGTTTGCAGGCAGCCGTTGACCAGGCCCACGCGGCGCAGCGGCCCGATCTGGCTGGCCCGGACCCGCAGCGGCAGATGGGGATCGTGGCTCGACAGGCGCTGGCGCCGCTGTCCCGTCGGATCGACCCAATGCCACTGCGCCACCGGCCCCATCAGGGCCTCGAGTTGCGCGTCGTCGAGGATGCCGAGCAATTGCGTCATCACGCGCGGATCGGTGAAGCGCAGCAGAAAGCGGCCGCCGTCCGGCACGCTCAGCAGCTGCGCCGTACCGAGGTGATGGGCAAGCCGTTCGGTCGAATGCTCGCTGACCAGGCAGGCGCTGAAATACGGGCGCCGGTAGTCCTCTTGCCAGCGCAACGCGGCATCGATCAGGCCGATTCTTGCCTGCCGATCCAGCTCCGCCAGCGCCAGCAGTGCCGGCATCAGGTGCGGCTGCACGTCGACGCCGCGAGGAAGCAGCGGCGTCACCGGATACGCCGCCACGGCCTGCCGTCCCAGCTGCAGCGGGCTCAGCACGACGTGCGTGAAATCGTCCAGAAAGCGATGATGCAGATCGAACATCGCCATCAGCCCAACGGCACCAGCGCATCGCCGGCGGCTTCCGCGCCGCGCGTCTTGAACTCGCACAGCCCCAGGTCGCCCTTGGCCAGCGAATTGCTCGCCTCGCCGCCGCCCGGTCCGACAAACCGATGCCCCGCCCCCTTGAACTCCACCTTGCCCGGCGCGTGCAGTTCGATCTTCCCGCCCAGCACGCGAATCTGCGCCCCGGCGGCGTTCAGCAGCACGTGCTGCTTGCCCTCGACCGTGACATTGGCCTGCGTCGAGGCGATCGTCACGGTGCGCTCGGCGGCGTAGCGGCTGGCGCCGGTCAGGCTGGCGACTTCGACCTTGCCGGTGGCGGCGTGCAGGGCCATGCCATTGGCGTCGCCGCCCTTCTGCGCGGCCTGCGTTCGCTGGCCACTCGATGCGGAGCCCGATCCGGAGCCCAATACCGAGCCCGATCCGGCGCCCGCCCCGGAACCAGATCCCGCCGATCCGCCCTGCCCGTCGGTAAACAGGCTCAAGCCATCGGCCACCGCGACGGCCAGGTTGCCTCCGGCCGCCAGATTGACATGCTCCCCCGCCACCAGCGTCGCATTGGTGCCAGCAACCAGTACCGCATCGGCCGGCGTCGACAGCGCCACGCCCTTCGGGCCCGACACAACCAGATGCGGCTCGCTGTAGGCGATCGCCGAACCGCCATCCTCTGCCTTCGCCTCGGTCCGCAACACTTCAGCGCTGTGCTTCAGCGATTCGAGCGCCGGCAGCGTATCGGTGGCCGGCTCGCCTGGCAGCGCGGCCTTCTGCTTGGCCGCCTGCTGTGCCAGCGTGCGGGCGAGCTCCAGGCTCTCTTCCACCTGCGTCGCGGCCTGCTCGCTCTGCAGCAGCGGTTGCGTGACGCTGCGGTCCTCGGCGGCGATCAGCAGGCCGGAACCGGCGCGGACGCTGCCGGAGGCGTCGGTGGCAAGCGCCGCGCCGTGGCCCAGATCGGCCTCGCGGGCGTTGTCGCGCTGGAACAGGTGGTGGCCGAGCGTCAGCGACGTCGCGGCCTGCGTGGTCGACAACAGCGTGCGGCTCTGGCCCTCGGTGTCGTCGAACACCAGCTGGTTGTAGCCGCCGTTGCCGGTCTGGCTGGCGGACAGCGCCTGTGTCTTGATACCGGACAGCACGGCGTTGTGCGCGTGCGCCTTGTCGTTCTTGCCCTCGCCGGCGAACCACGCCGGCGCGTTGCCGGTCGCGTTCGCGGCGCCGGCTTGTTGCTTGTTGATCTGCGCGTCGGTCTCGCCGGCGCCGTTGTAGGCCGCGCCGACGACCACCGGGCGGTCGATATCGCCATTGACGAACTCCACCACCACTTCCTGGCCGACGCGCGGCAGCGCGACACCGCCCCAGTTGTCGCCGGCCACCGGCGTGGCGACGCGCAGCCAGCAACCCAGCGCCGACTCGGCGCGGGCGTTGTCGTCGCCGGCCGGGTGGGATTGCCGGCTGGACGAACGCCCGCCGCGCTGCCAATGGAACTGGACCTTGATGCGGTGATCGCGGTCGGTATGGATCGGCCCGCCGTCGCCCACGACCAGCGCGGTCTGGCTGCCGCGCACGGTCGGCCGCGGATGCAGCAGGCGGCCGTCGTCGCCGCGCAGCGCGGGCCGGTAAGGCACGCTGGCGCGCACGGCGGTGAAGCGGTTGCGGTACAGCGGCAGCGTGTCGTTGTTCCCGGCGGGGGCGAGACCTGTCAGCGCCAGCAGGGCCTGGCCGAAACCCTCGTTGAAGTTGTTGCGCGCCTCGTGCGTGACCGACAGCACCACGAAGCGGCGGCCGTCTTCCTCGTCGCCATCGTGCTCGTAGTGGTCCAGCAGCGAGAACGTGGTGGCCGGCGCCAGCGTGCGGACGGTGCCGCCGCCATGGAAGGCCTTGTTGCGGACCTCGAGCGATTCCATCGCGATGCGCGAGATGCGCTGCGCCTGCTCGGCATCCTCGAAGGCGTACTGGCCGACGTAGTCGGTGTCGGTCAGCGGGCTGGCCTGTTCGCCATTGTCATGGTGCGTGCTCAGCGTCGCGCTGCGCAGCGAGGCGGTGCGATAGTCCCAGGTCGCCAGTTCGACCGCATTGGTCTGCCATTGCCGCTCACCCTGCCATTCGGTGATCACGTCCTCCGAGGCGGTGGCATCGGCGCGGCCGAAGCGGATGCTGGCCTGGGCGTTGTCCTTGAAGACGTCGTTGCGATCGGCGATCACCATCCGATGCACGCCGAGGGCATCGCCGTCGGCCGCCTCGTGCTCGAAGTAGTAGAACAGCCCTTCCTCGGCCAGCAGCCGCGTCACAAAGTCGAAATCCGACTCGTCGTACTGCGTCACCACGCTGCGCTTCGGATAGACCGCGGTGTCGGCCACCGCCCAGCGCCATTCCGGCACCAGCTTGCCCTGCCCGCGGTAGTCGCCGAGCACGCTGTCGACGATCTCGATCACCGACATGTCCTGGAACAGGAAGCTGTCGCGCCGATGCCGCAGGAAGGCCAGCCACGGTTCGATCACGAGCCGGTAGCGCGCCAGGCCGCCATTGGCGCCGACGCGCTCGAACACCGTTACATGCCCGTGCAACGCGCGCGGCTTGTCGCGGCTGAGCTGCGTCAGCAGATCGATGCGGACCGGCTGCCCCAGCAAGGCGGCCGGGTCCAGCCTGGCGTCGTCCGACAGCGCCGACAACTCGATGCGGAAGCCGCCGCCATCGAGCTGTTCGCGCGCGAGCAGACGCTCGGCAAGCAGCACGTCCTCGCCCAGCGGCGTGGCGAGCCGCAGCAGCCGGTCGTGCTGGCGGAAGGCGGCGCGCAGTTGCGCCGCCAATTCATGCGCCATATCGGTCAGTACGCCCATCGCTGCCTCGACTGTGAGTGACGGAGTCAATTGATTTCAATTGATTTCAATTGACCTTGTAGCGGAAGCCGCCGTTCTTGTTGACGCCCACCTTGATCTTCTGGATCGCCTCGCCCTGCGCCATCTTCGCCAGCACCGACTGCGCGATCTCCGGCAGCAGCGTGCCGTTCAGGATATGGTCGACCGCGCGCGCGCCGGTATCGACTTCGGTGCAGCGCTGCAGCACGGCCTCGGTCACGGCCGCATCCCATTCGAACGCCGCGCGGTGGTTCTGCTGCACGCGCTCGCCGATGCGCCGCAGCTTCAGCTCGATGATCTCGACCAGCGTGTCGTCGCTGATCGGGTAGTACGGCACCACCTTGGTCCGGCCGATAAAGGCGGGCTTGAAGGTCTTGTACAGCGTCGGGCGCAGCGCCTCGGTCAGCGCGTCGGCATCCGGCAGTTCCTCGGCGGACTTGTTCAGGCACGCCTGCATGATCGAGGCCGAGCCCGCGTTCGAGGTCAGGATGATGATGGTGTTGCGGAAGTCGATGGTCCGGCCCTCGGCGTCCTCCATCCAGCCCTTGTCGAAGACCTGGAAGAACATCTCGAGCACGTCCGGATGCGCCTTCTCGATTTCGTCGAGCAGCACCACGCTGTACGGGTTGCGGCGCACCGCCTCAGTCAGCACGCCGCCCTCGCCATAGCCGACATAGCCGGGCGGCGAGCCCTTGAGCCCCGACACGCTGTGGGCCTCCTGGTACTCGCTCATATTGATGGTGATCAGCTTGCGCTCGCCGCCGTACAGGATGTCGGCCAGCGCCAGCGCGGTCTCGGTCTTGCCCACGCCGGACGGGCCGACGAACAGGAACACCCCGCGCGGCTTGTGCGGGTCTTCCAGATTGGCCGCTGCGGTACGCACGCGCTGCGCCACCGCTTCGAGCGCGTGCGGCTGGCCGACCACGCGTTCCTCCAGCAGCGGCTTCAGGTTCATCACCGTATGCAGCTCGTCCTTGACCATGCGGCCCAGCGGAATGCCGGTCCAGGCCGAGACGATCTCGGACACGACCTGGCCGTCGACCTGGATCGGCACCAGCGGCTTTTCGCCCTGCAGTTGGCGCAGTTCGTCCTTCAGACGCGACAGTTCGTCGATGCGCGCGGCCGGGTTGGCGGCCGGCGTGGCGGCCTTGCGGCGGCGGCCGGCGGGCGCGATATCGCTGTTGGCGGCCACCGGTTCGGCTTCCTCGGCTGCGGTGTCGACGGTGTCGGCGCCGGTGTTGCCGACCGCGGCCGCATCGCCCGCACGCGCGTCGCGCGAACGCAGCAGTGCGACGATCCGCTCGACCAGCTCACGCTCGCGTGCGAGCCGTTCGTTGCCGGCGGCAATGCGCTCGCGCAGCGCCTGCTCCTGCTTCTGCAACTCGGCCAGCCGCGCCTGGTGCTGTCCGCCGGTCGACAGCTCGCGTTGCAGCGCGCCGATCTCGACGGTCAGGCGCTCCAGCGCCTTCTGGTCCTGCTCGATCTCGGCGGGCGTCGCGCTCTGCGCGAGCGCCACCTTGGCGCAGGCGGTGTCGAGCACGCTGACGGCCTTGTCCGGCAACTGCCGGCCGCTGATATAGCGGTGCGACAGCCGCACCGCCTCGGTGATCGCTTCGTCCAGCACACGCACGTCGAAGTGCCGCTCCATCAGGCCGACCATGCCGCGCAGCATGGCCGAGGCCAGCGCCTCGTCCGGTTCCTCGACCTTGACGACCTGGAAGCGCCGCGCCAGCGCGGCATCCTTCTCGAAGTACTTCTTGTATTCGGCCCAGGTCGTCGCCGCGATCGTGCGCAGTTCGCCGCGCGCCAGCGCCGGCTTCAGCAGATTGGCCGCGTCGTTCTGGCCGGCCTGCCCGCCCGCGCCGATGATCGTGTGGGCCTCGTCGATGAACAGGATGATCGGCTGCGGGCTGCGCTTGACCTCGTCGATCACGTTGCGCAGCCGGTTCTCGAACTCGCCCTTGACGCTGGCGCCGGCCTGCAGCAGGCCCATGTCCAGCGTGCGCAGCGCGACGCCGCGCAGCGGCGGCGGCACGTCGTCGGCGGCAATGCGCAATGCCAGCCCTTCGACCACCGCGGTCTTGCCGACCCCCGCCTCGCCGGTCAGGATCGGGTTGTTCTGGCGGCGGCGCATCAGGATGTCGATCATCTGGCGGATCTCGGCGTCGCGGCCGATCACCGGATCGATGCGGCCGTCGCGCGCCGCCGCGGTCAGGTCGACGGTGTACTGGTCGAGCGCCGGGGTCTTCGACAGCGCGCCCTGCCCGGAAGGCTCCTCGGCCGGCGCGGCGCCCGCGTCCGCGAAGGCCACCGCCTGCTCGGCCTCTTCCGAGCCCTTGGTCAATGCGGCCAGTTCATGCTTGAGGCGTTCGACCGGGAATTGGCCAAAGCGCCGGGAGCCGCGCTCGGCCAGCGGCGCCAGGCTCGGCTCGGTCAGCAGCGCCAGCAGCAGATGGCCCGAGCGGATGCGCGTGGTCTGCGAATCCAGCGAGGCGATCAGCCAGGCATGCTCGAACAGCTTGGGCAGCCAAGGCGAGAACGCCGGCGTGCGGCCATTGCCGGTCTGGAAGCGGCCGAGCTCCCTGTCGAGGTCGCTCTGCAACGCGGCAGGATCGATGCCGCTGGCCCGCGCCGCGACCGACACGTCGCTGCGCGGATTCTCCAGCAGCGCCAGGAACAGATGCTCCAGGTCGACCTCATAGTGGCCGCGCGCCATGCACAGCGAGGCGGCCCGTTCGGCGGCCTGCCGGCTGGTGGCATTGAGCTTGGCGATCAGCGTCTTCAAGGGGGTGGCCATGATGGCTCGGCTCCGGTCTATCAATGAATGGGCGACAGCGTGTAATGCGCGTCGCTGCGATCCTGCGTGGCGGGACGCGAAACGAGGCAGGTGTCCCAGCCGACGTGGCCGCTGCCCGCGGCGCCGAGCCGGGACCCGGTCACGTCCTGCCGGCGCAGGATCGGCTTGACTTCATATTCGAGCGTGGCGCCGCCCAGCACGGTCAGCATCTTGCGCAGCGCCAGCGCGCCCTCGGCGCCGGGCAGGAAGGCGCGGTACTGCTCGCGCGCCAGCGGACCGATCCACACGCGCACCCGCAGGTCGCGCTGCCAGACGCGCTGCCCGGCCAGCGCGGTGGCACCGAGCACGTTGTTGACGCCGCCCAGGCGCGACCACTGCGATGGCGGCACCCGATACCAGCCGCCGACGAACTGCTCGACGCGGACCGGCACGCGGAAATAATCGGACAGCACCTGCTGCAGATACGACGCCGACATCGGCCGATGGCGCACCGCGGTCGCATAGCCGGCGATCGCCTCGTCGTGGATGGTCCCCGGCGTCTCGCGCAGGCCGCGGCGGACGCCCCCATCAGCGACGCCGGCCAGCGACAGCAGCAGCGGCAGGTAGTGGCGCGTGCGGTCGACCTCGTGCTGGAACGGCAGCCGGTACTTCTTCCACGCCAGATAGAACAGGGCGGCGGCGCGGTTCGAGAAGATATCGAAGAAGGCGCGCGCGGCGCCGTCGCGGCGCAGGGTTTCGCGCTCGGCCACCACTTCGGTGTAATGCAGCGGCAGCGCGCCCTGCCCGCCCAGCATGCCGAAGAAGGCCGGCGTCACGGCGACATCGTCGAGCGGACGCTCGGCGATCGCCTCGGCGAAGGCCGCGTCGCTGTCGAGCGCCTGCTGCGCGATGCCGCCGGCCTCGATCTGCACGATCTCGCTGGCGGGAAACGACAGCGACAGCGCATTCGGAAAGCGCACGCGCGTGGCGAGCTGGTGTTCGGGGGTGTCGGCGACACGGGCGACGGCATTGCCGTTCGCGGCGCCGTACGCCGCGCCGTTTGCGCGATTCGCCACGCCGTTCGCCGAGCCGTTCGCCGAGCCGTTCGCTGTGCCGGTCGCCACGCCATGCATGCCGCCATTGGCACCGCCCTGCGCCCTGCCCTGACGCGCGAACTGGATCTGCAGCAGCCGCACTGCCTGGAAGAACTGGAAGCGATACGGCTGCCGCAGCAGCCGGCGTATCACACCAGGATCGATTCGCCGCTTCGGGGAGCGCATTGGATCAATTCCTTGCCGGTGCGGCGCGAGACGGCGACGAGCTGCACAAAGCTGTTCAGATGGACGTAAAGGCCGAAGAAATGGTCCATCACGCGGATGAAGCGGTGCATACCGGTGCCGACGAAAGCTTCCTCGTCCAGCGTCAGGCGGACCTGCAGGCCGCGCACGAACGTTGCAAACGGCTTGCCCGCCAGCCATTGCGTGCTGGGCTGATAGTCCAGGCCGACGATGCCCTCGATCTGGCGCGCCGAGATGCCGCTGCGGGCCAGGTCGTGCAGCCGCAGCATCTCCTTGAGCGCCGGCAGGCCGTCCTGCACCAGCGACAGGTGGTTCAGCGCCAGCAGCGAGATCAGGCGCCATTGCGCCGCGCGGCCGCCCGGCAGCCGCAGCGACGGCGTCGGCTTGCGCAGGAACGTGATCTGCCGCGCGATCGACGTGCCTTCCATGGTCAGGTCGCCGTCGGCATGGCCGAACGACAGGCTGGCCGGCAGATCGCGATTGGTGCAGGTGACGTCAATGCTCAGCGTATCGGTCTGCGGCTGCGCCGGATCGAAATCCAGGTCGACGATCGAGATCTCGGTCTCGTAGCCCGGGCTGCGGCGCGCCACCAGCTCGTCGCGGCGCGCCAGCCAGAAGTGGCCCGCGCGGTTCGGATCGTCGGCGTGATGCAGCGAATAGAACGGCCGGAACTCGATCACGTCGTTGCCGTTGGCGGTCTCGCGCACCAGATGGACGCGGTCGATCGAATAGATGTCGTAGCCGTGCGCACGGCGGCCGTCGGCCACCACCGGATAGGCGCTGGCCGTATGTTCGATGCGGATCGGATCGGCCTTCTGCGCGAACAGGTTGACCACCGGCGTGCAATGCAGCCGCAGATGCTCGGCCTGCAGGCTCTCCAGCAGGCGCGCGGTGTGCGAGTCGCTGCGGATGTCCGTCATCACCAGATGCAGCTGCAGGCGTCGGGTGTTGCCGCCCGCCGCCCCCAGCGCACGGCGCAGCGCCGCCAGGTCGATGTCGACGAAATTGAATTTCTCGGCGAAGGCGAAATGCTCGCTGAGCAAGCGATAGGCCGGATGCGAGCGCGCCGGCGTCTCGATCAGCGCCTCGTCGGCGGCAAAGCCTACCTCGCGCAGCGGCACGCCGGACAGCCGCTGCCAGACGCCGGGCCGCGGGCCCTCCAGATACGCCGCCGCGGTATGCAGGAACAGCGCGTCGCCGAGCGCGGCGACGAAGGACGGCTCGCCGTCCAGATAGACGCG
This sequence comes from Cupriavidus cauae, assembly GCF_026210475.1. Classification (NCBI taxonomy): domain Bacteria; kingdom Pseudomonadati; phylum Pseudomonadota; class Betaproteobacteria; order Burkholderiales; family Burkholderiaceae; genus Cupriavidus; species Cupriavidus cauae. The sequence goes on along the minus strand of NZ_CP080293.1, from coordinate 2,412,474 downwards.
CAGCGTATCGAGCGCCAGCGTGTCGAAGCCGCCCCGCTCGCCCTGGTATTCGAGCGAAATCGTCAGCGCCCCGGTCGCGCCCTTGGGCAACACGGTGGCAGCCGGGGCCACCGCCGCGCCCCGATAGCTGGCCTCGGCGATGCGGACCGGGGCGAACGTCACGTCGTAGGCAGTACGGAAGCGGCATTCGACCCGGTTGACCGGGCGGGTGCTCAGCATCGTGCCGCGCGGCACCGTCATCGGCGCGGACAACTGCGCGGCCGCGCCACGGACATCGAAATGCGCGATCGAGCAGGACGGAAACGGCCGCAGGTAATGCGGATACATGACCTCCAGCAGCGCTTCGGTCAGTTCCGGGTAATCGTCGTCGAGCTTCTTGCTGATGCGCGCCGTCAGGAAGGCGAAGGACTCGACCATCCGCTCGACGTGCGGATCGTCGCAACCGTCGGCCGACATGGCGAGCCGCCCGGCGATCTTGGGATATCGCTCGGCGAAGTCGCGCGAATACCGGCGCAGATACGCCAGTTCACGCTCGTAGTAAGGCAGTAGCTCTTCCATGGCTGCTCGGCGGTCGGTGCGTGGCGGTGGCGGATGGGATCGGCTCGGGCATGGAGGCTGGCATGAACGCGGGCATGAACTAGGGCGTCGAGCCCGTCAATGTCCCGGCCATGCGCGTGCCCGCCCTGTCAGGTTCGTCCGCGTGTCACCGAGTACTGCAGCGTCGACGGCTGCAGCAAGGCATCGAAACTGACCGGCTCCCGCGCCGGCCCGACCAGCAGCATGGCGGTAATGCCGAAGCACAACGCATTGGTGTTGCGCTCGCTGACATCCAGCGACACGGTGACATTGCGCAGCCGCGGTTCGTGGCGCTCGATTGCCTTGGTCAGCGACTGGCAGATGTAATTGCGGTCGTAGTAGCTGGCCAGACTGAGCCCGGCGAAATCGTTGAGCCCGTACGTCAGCAGCGAACGCTTGCACTCCGGCAGGCCGCCCAACTGCGCTTCGTCGATCACGATGCGCGTATTGAGCAGCGCCTCGATGTCGCGCGCGACCGTCGACTTCAGCTCCTCCAGCGTCAGCTGCCGCATCGCGGTGGGCAGCGGCGCGTGGGGCTCGTCGTCGAACAGCTTGTCGAGCAGACTCGGTTCGAAACCTTTCATGGCAAGCGCCGGCACCCCGGCAACGGGCGCGTTGTCGCGCCGAATCGCCAGGATGCCGGCATCCGCATCAACCGATCATCGGCTGACCAGGAACGGCATCAGACCGAGTAGGTCTTGTCGTTCTTGGTCAGGCTCCAGGCGCCCTGCGAGTTGCCGCCCTGATTGCCGCCGATCTTCTGCTGGGTGTACTTCCACTGCACCGCGGCGTACTTCAGCGAGAACTTGTCGGTCGGCAGCCCTTCGGCCGCGACCTTCGCATCCACCGCGCCCAGGATCGCGTTCTTCAGCTTGATTTCCAGATACTTGACGCGCTTGCCTTCGCCGTCGGCGCGCATGAAGTCGATCGTGACCTCGTCGAAGGTCGTGCCGCCAGACGCGTGCTGATACAGCAGCGGGCTCACCACGTCCATGTCCTTGGTAAAGATCATTTCGCCGTGCTCGCAGCGCTCGGCCGTGTGACCGCCCGCGGTCGAAGCGGTCGCCGAACGCGGCTGCTTGATGTTGTGCTCCCAGCTGAGGACTTCGATCCAGTCCTTGTGGTCCTTGTCCTGGGATTCACCCTTGATGGCGGGATTACCGAACTTGACGTAGATATCCTTCATGAGACCCTCGTTGAGATAGTGGCTTTGTTTTCGCCTGGTAAGTACTGCTGCCTCGACCGCCGGACGCCGGCACGAACGTCGGCGCCCGACGGCAACCGGTTACGAGTTGGCGGCCTGCGGCAGGTCGGCGACCAGGCGCAGCGAAATCGACAGCTCGTCGAGCTGGAAATGCGGGCGCAGGAAGGCTACCGAACGGTAAGCGCCGGGCTTGCCCGGAATTTCGGAAACCTGGATCGACGCTTCGCGCAGCGGGAACTGCGCCTTCTGTTCCTGGCTGGCGTTGTCGTCCAGCAGAACGTATTGCGAGATCCAGCGGTTCAGGAAACTTTCGACGTTCTGGGCCGAAGCGAAGCTGCCGATCTTGTCGCGCATCATCGCCTTCAGGTAATGGGCGACACGCGAGACCGAGAAGATGTACTGCAGCTGGGCCGACAGCACCGCGTTGGCATTGGCGCTGTCTGTGTTGTACTTCTTCGGCTTCTGCACCGATTGCGCGGCGAAGAAGGCCGCGTAGTCGGAATTCTTGCAATGGACCAGCGGGATGAAGCCCAGGTCGCTGAGCTCCTTCTCGCGGCGGTCGGTGATCGCGATCTCGGTCGGGCACTTGAGCGCGATCTCGCCGTCGTCGGTCTTGAAGGTGTGGGTCGGCAGGTCTTCCACCAGGCCGCCACCCTCGACGCCGCGGATCGCCGCGCACCAGCCGAAGTCCTCGAACGCGGCGGTCAGGCGCGCGCCGAAGGCCCAGGCGGCGTTGCACCACAGGTACTTGCTGTGGTCGGTGCCGTCGACGTCCTCGACGAAGTTGAAGCCCTCGACCGTGGTGCCGTCCTTCGGGTTGTACGGCAGGCGGCCCAGGAAGCGCGGCATCGTCAGGCCGACATAGCGCGAATCCTCGGATTCGCGGAACGACTTCCACTTGGCGTATTCGACCGTATCGAACACCTTGGCCAGGTCGCGCGGCTTGCCCAGGTCGGCGAACGACTCCAGGCCGAACAGCTCCGGCGACGCCGAGGCGATGAACGGCGCGTGCGCGGCCGAGGCGACGTGCGACATCTGCTCGATGAAGTAGATGTCTTCCGGCTGGCGCGTGATTTCATAGTCGCCGATCAGCGCGCCGAACGGTGCGCCGCCGAAGGTGCCGAACTCTTCCTCGTAGACTTTCTTGAACAGCGCGCTCTGGTCGAAATCGATCGCGGTCTTGAAGTCGCGCACCAGGTCGCGCTTGGTCGCGTTCAGCGCCTTGATCTTGATCATCGTGCCGGTCTGCGTTTCCTTGACCAGGTACGACAGGCCGCGCCAGGTGCTTTCCAGCTTCTGGAATTCCGGGGCGTGCATCACGGCGCTCAACTGCGCCGAGATCAGCCGGTCCAGCTCCGCCACGCGGGCATCGAGCGTGGCCGACAGGTTGTCCGACACCACCACGGTGCCGTCCAGCACTTCCTTGACCAGTTCGCCGATGATGTCCTTGGCGCGCGCGTGTTCGGCGTCGGACTTGGCGACACGGCTCTGCTCGACGATCTCGTCGAGCAGGCTGGCATTGGCAACGGGCGCCGCCTGCGCGGCGACTGCGGCTTGCGTCTCAGGCATCCTGACCACCCTTCGGTTCATTGCCGCCATGGCCGAGCTGCTGCAGCTTCTCGGTATTGGTCAGCACTTCGCTAAGCAGATCTTCGAGCTTGTCGTTGCCGGCAAGCTTGTTGCGCAGGTCGGCCAGCTTCGAACGGGCCTCGAGCAGCTTGCGCAGCGGCTCGATCTGGTCGACCACCGCTTCCGGGCTGAAGTCGTCGAGCGAGCGGAACTTCAGGTCGACGCCGAACTTGCCGCCGTCCTCGGACAGCTTGTTGGGCACCTGGAAGGCCGCGCGCGGCTCGACCGCCGACATCACGTCGTCGAAATTGTCCCGATCGATATTGACGAACTTGCGGTCGCGCAACTTCGGCAGCGCGACTTCGGACTGGCCGGACAGGTCCGCCACCACGCCGACGACGAAGGGCAATTCCTTCTGCTCGATGGCGTCGCCCTTCTCGACGTCATAGGTGAGCTGCACCCGGGGCGGACGCACCTTCTGCAGACGCTTTTGCACGCTTTCCTTCTTGGCCATGCGGATTCTCCGGTTGTTCCGGTCGTGTGTTTGTCGGGAAGTCGGGACGTTTGGGACGGGGTCGCCCGACTGTCGCTCAGCTGTCGCTCAGCGCAGCGCGCCGAACGGATCGGCGGAACCGCCGCCGGCATTGGCGGCGGCCGGCGCGGCAGCCGGCGCGGCCGGAGCAGCCTGCTCGGCCGGTGCTGCCTTGGCGCGCGGCGCCGGACGGGCGACCGGACGCTTGCGCACCGGCGGCTTCGCCTTTTCCTCGGGGAACAGCACCTGCTCGCCCAGCGTTTCGCGCAGCATCTTGGCCAGGACCTGCGCGTCGGTGCGAACGTCGCCGGCGAGCGCGCTGTCGTCGCGCAATTCCATCACCGAGCGGCGCGCCACGCGCAGGCCGCTGACGGCGAGAATGCTCTTGGCCTTGCGATCGTTGCCGTCGCGCTGCAGCGCCTCTTCGGCGGCCAGGATCGCCTGCGGATACTTCTCGTCGGCGTACTGGATCTGCGCGATCTGGGACCACGGCTCCTGACGCGCGGGATTCGTCTTCGCGATCTCTTCGTACAGGCTCACCGCCTGCTCACGCTGGCCGCCCTTCAATGCCGCCTCGGCCTGCGCCATGCTTTGCGCGAATGCCTCCTCCGATTGCGGACCCGTGGTGCTTCCCGTGGAGGCGCAACCGGAAAACAATGCGGCGGCACCAATGGCAATTGCAAAAAATCGTGAAAAGCGAAAAGGGATCATGGCTCTGACCGTCGCGTGGCTTTGTTGTTGACGTATTGTTCGATGCCGTCCGCAATGAATAAAACAAAGCGGAGTAATAGATTGGTAAGCGATATTGGCCCAATCGGCGCGCAATAGTACACTCTGCGCGTCGCCGCTGACAACCATACCGAGGGTAGGTTCCAAACCGTAAATTAAATGAAACTGAACTCTGGTTTTCATGCGGCAATGCACCGTTGTGCAAGCCATTTCATAACGCCGCAGCCAGGCATCAGGGTCGCGCGCCCCATAGCACAGGCCAATAAGAAGAATCCGATTTGTATGACTTTTTTACAATTCTTTATAAATCCACGGACAGTGCTGGCCGGGCTGGCGGTCGTCACGCTGGCGTCATGCTCCGTTGGTACCCAAGTGCTGGCCGGCGCGGCCGGTGGAGCGCTGGAGGCGCTGGGAATCAAGCCTACCAACGTACCGGATGCGCAAAAGCCGCCGCGGCAGGTACCATTGCGGCTTTATGCCGGCAATAACCTGAATGCGGCCAATGACAATCGTGCGGCGGCATTGGTAGTGCGGGTTTACACCTTAAAGGAATCGACCGCCTTTATGCAGGCGCCCTTCGACGCCTTTGTCGATCCGGCGCGGGAAAAACAGGTGCTCGGCTCCGAATTGGTCAATGTTCGCGAAATCACGCTCATTCCGGGACAGCGTTATGACGTGATGGAGAAAGTCTCGCGCGAAGCGGGTGCGATCGGGGTGGTCGCCTTGTTCCGCAGCCCGGCGCCGCAGCGCTGGAAATTCGCTTTCGATGCAGCAAAGGGAGAGAAGTCCGGTATCACGATCGGCCTGCATGCCTGCGCCATGACGCTGACGGCGGGCGAACCGCTGACGCCCACCGATGGCGTGCCGCGGTCCTCGTTGAACCTGCTGTCGCCGACCAGTTGCCGGGCGTGAGATTGCAGCGATGATGGCGACCCATTGCCGGCCGCCGGGCCGATCGGAAAAAGAAAGACAACAAGGCTTATTGTGAGTGATTCCGCCAAGATCCTCTGGGGCGAAGGGCTATTCCTTCGCCCGCAGCATTTCCAGCAGCAGGACGCCTATCACGAGGCGCGCCTGCACGCCACCGCGCAGGCGATCCAACCCTACGCCTGGGGGGTGCGCCATGCCCGCTTCGATACCGACGCGCTCGCCAGCGGCATGCTGCGCATCAGCGAACTGTCGCTGTTCTTTCCCGATGGCGAATGGTATTGCGCGCCGCAATCGGACGAATTGCCGGCCCCGCTAGCCCTGGCCAATCTGCCGGCCGGCGTTTCCGAATCGACCTTCCATCTCGCGCTCTATCCGTTGCGCGATTTCGGCGGCAATTACCGCGAGGCCAGCGAAGGCTCGCCCTCTTCCCGCTTCGTCGGCCAGCAGCGCGATACCGCCGACCTCTTTACCGAGGCCGAGCCGGCGTCCATTACCTATCTGAAAAAGGCGGTCAAGCTGATCGCCGATTCCGAGCCGCGCGACCAATATATTTCGCTGCCGATCGTCCGCGTGCGCCGCACCGCCACCGGCGGCTTCGAACTCGACGAGAACTTCGTGGCGCCGAGCCTGGCGATCAATGCCTCGGCGGTGCTGTACCAGCGGCTGCGCCGGCTGCTCGATGCCCTGCAGGCCAAGGTCAATGCGCTGTACGGCTTTCATCGCGAGCCGACCAAGAACATCATCGAATTCCGCTCCGGCGATATCGCGTCGTTCTGGCTGCTGCATACGGCCAATGCCTCGTTCGCCGCGCTGTCGCACCTGTATCACCATCCCGAGGTCCATCCCGAACGGCTGTTCCAGGAATTGCTGCGGCTCGCCGGCGCGTTGATGACCTTCTCCAAGTCGTACTCGCTGACCGACCTGCCGGTCTACGACCACGGCAATCCGGGCAAGGTCTTCGCGCAACTCGACACGATGGTGCGCGAGCTGCTCGATACCGTCATTTCCACGCGCTATTTCGCCATCGCTCTCGACGAATCGCGGCCATCCTTCCATCTGGGCCGACTGGACTCCGGCAAGATCGACGACAAGACCCGCTTCTACCTGTCCGTCTCGGCCGATATGCCGACCGTCGAACTGGTCGACGCGATTCCGGCGCGCTTCAAGGTCGGGGCCCCCGACGACGTCGACAAGCTGGTGCTGTCGTCGATGCCGGGCGTGCCGCTGACCTATACGCCGCAGGTGCCGCCGGCCATTCCGGTGCGTCCGGGGGCCTGCTACTTCGCCGTCGAGGCGCGCGGGCCGCTGTACGAACGCATGCTGCAGGCGGGCACGATCACCATCTATACGCCGGCCGGTATCCGGGAACTTCAACTTGAACTGATCGCGGTGACCTCATGAGCTCCACTTCGATGCCCTCGCTGTTTGGCGATGCCCCCGCCGGCGCGGCCAGCACCTTCGCCGATGCTGGCGACGCCTCGCGCCACGCGCGCACGCTGCTCGATCTGCTGTACGACGGCTTCTTCATGCTGTTCCTGCTGCGCAATGGCCAGCCGCCGGACAGCGCCGAGAATTTCCTCGCCAAGGTGCGCGGCTTTCTCGACGAATTCGACCGCGGTGCCAAACGCCTGCACGTGTCGGCCGACGATGTCTTCGACGCCAAGTACGCGTTCTGCGCGGCGATCGACGAGACCATCCTCGCATCGGACTTCGCAATCCGCGCCGATTGGGAACGCCGCCCGCTGCAACTGGTGCTGTTCGGCGAGCAGCTCGCCGGCGAGACCTTCTTCACCAAGCTCGAGGCCCTGCGCGCGCAGGGCGCACCGCGGCTGCAGGCGCTGGAAGTCTTCCATATGTGCCTGCTGCTGGGATTCCGCGGCAAGTACATCCTCGAAGGGCCGGAGAAGCTCTCCTACCTGACCGCGCGGCTCGGCGACGAGATCGCGGCGATCAAGGGCAAGCGCGCGCCGTTCGCCCCGCACTGGCCGCTGCCGGACAAGATCGCGCACACGCTCAAGCGCGAGACGCCGCTGTGGATCTTCGGCGCCGTGTTCGCGCTGATCGCGCTGCTCGGGTACCTCGGCCTGTCGTCGGTGCTGAACAAGCAGACCAATGATGCGATGCAGGAGTACTCGCAGGTGATCAAGCTCGGCCCGCGCTTCTCGCATCTGACGATTTCCCTGCCGTAAGGCCAACGTCCATCGATCGTCGGATGGCTCCGCGCTGACCAAGCCCGACTCCGGACGTTGGACGCCAACCACCACTCGCCAAGGTAGCCATGATGCCCACCACGTCGCTGCCGTCGGCCGTACTTGCCACGCTGCTCGGCCAGGGCACAAGGCAGATTGCGCTCGACACACCGCTTCGCGAAGCGAATCTGATCGTCGAGCGCTTTACCGCGATCGAAGCGGTTTCGCGGCCCTTCGCCATCGAGATCGACTGCCTGTCGCCGTCGGCGCATCTCGATACGGTCGAACTGGCGCGGCAGGAGATCACGCTGCGGCTGATGCTGGCCGACGGCCGCTACCGCGCCTGGCATGGCTTCGTCGTCGATTGCGCGGCAATGGGCGGAGACGGCGGGCTGGCGCGTTACCGACTGACCGTGGCGCCGTGGCTCGAACGCCTGCGCGGCCGCGTCGACTGCTACGTCTACCAGGACAAGACCGCGCAGGAGATCGTCGAGGAGGTCTTCCGCGACTACCCGGCCGCCAACTTCCAGTTCACCGTCTCGCAACCGCTGCGCCGCCGCTCGATCTGCGCCCAGTATCGCGAGAGCGATTTCGACTTCGTGCAGCGGCTGCTGGCCGAGGAAGGCCTGTCGTATCGCTTCGAACACCTGCAGGGCGAGGACGACAAGCCCGAGGGCAGCCAGGCGCGCCATCGGCTGGTGGTGTTCGACAACGATGCCGAACGGCCGCCCTGCCCTCAGGCCAACATCCGCTTCCATCGCGCCGACATGACCGAGGAGTCGGACACGATGACGGTCTGGTCGACGCGGCACAGTGTCGGATCCAACGCGGTCACCGTCTCGTCCTGGGACTACAAGACGCTGACCGCCGCCTCGGCGCAGGCCAATGCCGCTTCGGTGCCGGGCGAATGGCCGACCCTCGAATCGTTCGATGCCCAGGGCCCCTATCGCTATCCCGATGCGGCCACGGCCGACCGCGCGGCGCAACTGCGCATGCAGGCCGAGGAAAGCGGCTTTGTTCGCTTCGATGGCGCCGGCACCGTCCGTCAGCTGGGCGCCGGCCAGCGCTTTGCCCTGACCGAACACTTTGCCGGTGACGGCGACGAATTCGTCGCGCTGTCGGTGCGTCACGAAGCGGCCAACAATCTCGGCACCGATGTCGCCAGGCTGCTCGGCACCACCGAGGTCGAGGCCGGCGGCTACCGCAATACGCTCGAAGCGGTGCGGGCCGATGCCCCGATCGTGCCGCGCTTCCGCGCCAAGCCGACCGCGCCGGAAGGCCAGACCGTCATCGTGATCGCCGAGGGCGAGACGCCCCTGCACACCGATCGCGATCATCGCGTGCGCGTTCGCTTTCCGTGGCTGCGCGCGCCTGCACCGGCAGACCAGAGTGGCCACGGGGGCCAAGCCGCGGCCTTCACCGATCCCGGCTCCGACGATCTGACACAGGTCACCGCCTGGGTGCGCGTCGCCGGCGCCATGGCCGGTCCCAACTGGGGCACCCACCACCTGCCGCGCGTCGGCACCGAACTGCTGCTGACCTTCCTCGACGGCGACATCGACCGGCCGCTGGCCGCGATGCAGCTGCACAACGAGCAGGACACCCCGCCCTGGGCCAACGACGACAAGCCGCTCGCTTCCATGCTGTCCGGCTGGCATACCCGTGGCCTCGGCGGCGACGGCTACAACCAGTGGGTCGTCGACGACTTCAAGGGCCGGCTGCGCATGCGCCTGGCCAGCTCCGCGGCACAGACCCAACTGAACCTTGGCTATCTGGTCGCCCAAGGCCCGCAGGACGCGCAGCGCGGCCCATGGCGCGGCACGGGTGCCGAACTGCGCAGCGACGCGTGGGCGACGGTGCGCGCCGGCCAGGGCCTGCTGGTGTCGACCACCGCGCGGCCTCGCGCCACCGGCACCGTGATGAACATGGCCGAGGCGATCGCGCTGCTCAAGGGCGCGCAACGCACCGCAGACCGCTTGTCGACGGCGGCGCAGACGCAGACCGCCCTGCCCCTGGCCGCCAACGCGTTGTTCGAACCGCTGCTGACGATGGTCGAGCCCGAGCAGGACGGGCACTACGCGGACACGGTCAACGGCCAAGATGCAAAGCAGCCGGACGGCAAGCCGGTCGAGCGCTTTGCCGAGCCGCTGCTGGTGGCGGAGGCCCCCACTTCCATCGCGGTGTCGAGCCAAGAGACCACCGCCGTCTATTCAGGTCGGCATCTGCATGGGACCGTGCAATCGGACTGGCAGCTGACCGCCGGCAAGACCATCGCGATGGCGGCCGCCCAAGGCGTGTCGCTGTTCGTGCAGCGTAATGGCTTGAAGGCCGTTGCCGCCAACGGACCGCTGTCGGTGCAGGCGCATGACGGCGCGATGTCGATTTTGGCGGACAAGGACGTGGTGGTGACTTCGTCGAATGAGGCGGTCGAGATTCTGGCGAAGAACACCGTCGTGCTGCACGGGGCGGATTCGGCGATACGGCTGGAAGGGAATGCGATTACCTTCGAGACGCCGGGGGTGTTTGAGGTCAAGGGGGCTGGGCATCCGTTTAGTGGTGGGGCTGGGAAACCAGCGGTTTTGCCCGCTTTGCCAATTGACGCACTACCGCCTGGGACGCTGTTGCTCGATCACCGTTATCACGATGACGAAGGGCTTGCCGGAGCGGAATACATTGTTAAGTTCTCTGACGGCACGGAGCGTCGTGGCGTACTTGATAGCCAAGGCAAAGCCCTACTAGAGGACGTACCCTACGGAGCCGCGACAGTAAGCTTCGGCCCTATGCCCGGCACGTTCGAACGTAAAGACAAGGCGCCAAATCCGGACCACGACCCCAATCCGGCCGATACCAAGCTCTCAGAACTGGTGAGTAAGTACCTCAGCAGCCATGACCATACGATGAACCGCTCCTGATGTAGAGAAATGTCGAATACAGCAAATAAATCGGCGCCAGGTGGTCTAACCTGGGGGCGCTTTCAAGCGATCTGCGCGGACGTTGGGTCCTGGACCTGGGGAACCGTCAAAGGCGCCTTCAACGAAAAGGCCACGTTCTCTCAAATCATTGTTGATGCGGTAATCGGCATGATTCCGCTCCTCGGCGATGTTACTGCAGCCCGCGATATCATCGCTGTCACCATCGGCCTTGTCGACGACCCCAAGAAACGCGAGGATGTCTGGGAGTGGGTGCTTCTTGTCGTCCTCATCGTGGCACTGATCCCCGTAGTCGGGGGCGTAGTCAAAGGTGTCGGACGGCTCGTCGTCAAGTTGGCGAAAGAAGGTCGCGCGCTTGAGGGAGCCGCGCGATCGCGACACGTCGCAGAAGCCGCCGCTGACACCATCGCATTTTTGAATCGGATTGGCACGAAGAATGCTGAACAGTGGCTCGGCCAACTCAGTTTCAAGAAATATCAGGCGGAAATACTCGAACGATTTTCTGCCCTCATGAACCGCATGCACACCGTGCTTGGAGATATGAAGAAGCAAGCGGGTGCAATCGCTCCGGCATCCCTCCTGCAACGGGTAGAGGGGATTCGCCACGGTATCAAAGAGCTTGCGGACCTTGGCAATCAGATGATACCGAAGGCAATTAAGGAACTCGACCAACAGCTTCGTGAGATGCAGGCATTTGTCCGATCGGGCGGTGAAACGACGAGTCGCAAGAGCCTATATGAGGTCGCGGCAGGAGAACGCGGGGTTACGCGTGCTGACGAAACGCGACTCGTAGAAGGCGGGACATTGCCAGCGCGCTCTGCTCGAGGTTGGAAGCCCAACCCGGCAACCGCAAGCACTCCTAAGAAGTGGAAGAAATACTATCAACCTGAAGATGGCTACCCAAACTTGACCATGCGCCCGAACCGTGAGGGGATCCATACTGCTATTGCAGCATTTAGTGGGCGGATGGTAAACCGGCAGTTAAAAGAAGGCGAAGAGGTGTTCCGGTTGTTCGGCCCGGCAGGAGTAACTCATAAAGTGAACATTGCCGAATCGGCTCCTGGCGGCATCTGGTGGGGTATCGGGAAACCGCCAAATAACGCGAAAGAGTGGCGCGAGCTAGCTGCCGTCCTCGATGAATTTAATCGAGACGGCTATATGGTAGTTGGCCGTGTTACGAACACAGTCGGTCCAAAGTCCGTGGTCGGAACCGTGGCAGAACAAGCTGGCGAGCGACTGCCCGGGCAATACTTACCTGGCGGCGCTACGCAAGCGGTATTCTTCTTGGACAGTTCAACCGGAAACCGGCTGAAGGAGATGGGCCAGGAAGTCATTTCGTCCGGCAAACCTAGCAAACCATGGGAAGACCCCATCAGCGGCATCACCTTTGAAGTGCGACCTACTGGCTGGGTGGACACCAACGGCGTATGGGGCTACCTTACGCCCCCAAACGCAGGTACTGTTCAGACAGCCCGGTTGGGAGCGCGTGAGCAAGCGACTAAGGACAACCGCGAAGTCACCATTGCACCATGAACTCCGCTTACTTCAATCCAACCGAGATCTTGCTGCCTACTCCTCAGGAACGGAAGCAGATCTTCTTTTACCTAAAACGGATCAGCTCCTACACCGCTTGGCATCGCATCTCCATTTTCTATCAGGAATGGGTGGAGGCAACAAGGCGATGTGTCGCGATCGCGAGCGAACGAGGAATCGACGAATTGGCCGGCATCAAAGAAAGCCACTACGTCGGAGCGATACAAGGCTTCGCGCATTTTGAAGAAGGACTTCGGCGCCTCCGGAATGGCGATAAGCGAGTCTTCAAATTCGATGCTAATGGCGAATTTGCCATGGCGGATCGTCCGTTAGGACACTGGGATACTTACATATTGCGGATGTTCGAATGGCATGAGCATCCCCCCCTTGACGAAAACAATACTCCAGGGTGGACCGAATATTTCAGTGCATTTCAAGCTGTAGCCAGCGCTTGGGGCGAATGCTGTCTTATCCTTGAAGCCCGTCGACTCGATGAGCCAGCCCCATTGAGTTACGGCCAAGCGCTGCGTGAACGCCTGTCCCAAATACGCTTCCCCCGCGATCTCCCTGAGGTGCCGGACCCGCAGGACAACATCCTGGTGTCGAGCGGAAGAGCGATCCCATGCTCTGGAATTTGGGAGCCCATTGACGCTCGCAAGCCACCACTATTCAGTCTATTTAGGCAAGACTCACCGAAAGGCCCCTTCACCGTCGTAGGTTGCATGAATTACCTCCATGGCGGCTCAGCGGCGCCGAAGGCATACCAAGAAACAGAAGATGATGGCTTTGAGATGGATGTGGTATGGCGCCTGCTATGGCGCGATGAGCGCTATCAAGACGGCTCCATCCCCGAGGAAGAGCAGCAGTACGAATTCATGACACCAAAGGCAGAGAACAGCCCAGCTCAAAGCAGTCCTGCTGCGGAAAACGCGAAACTTATCTCGCTTGCAAGCGGGCAGCGCGCTACTTACGCGGGCCGTTGGTTAGTAGAGGGCGATCTGTTTTCGAGCTTGACAATCCAGGCTGGTGACATCCTTCCGCTACACAACGGAAAGAAGGTTCGCTGGGTCCTTGCAGAAGAGTAGTTATATCCTGTGCTGGCAAGAAAAAAACCCATACCCCTCCGCAGCAATCTGACTCCTCGGCAGCGGCCAATGCAGTGGAACCCCCGCCCGCCCGTGCCCACGTGCCGATACTAGGTCCACGAGTAACAGATGCGCAAGCCAATACGGCCCTGAAGTTCCCTCATAGGCAACGCCGGCTAGCTGGCGAACTCGGGCGGTCAGGGGACATTGGGGACGTGTCCCCGTAGGCGCAGCGTAGGCCATTGTGGGCACGACAGGCCCTAGACATGAAAACCCTTGCCGTTTCCGCTATTGCTTTTGCCCTGACTCTTTGCTCGAGCGGGATAGTGGCCGCCTCTTCATCCGGAACCTCCGCAGTGTCGCAAGGATCGACACAGGGAAACGCTGACTCCGGCTTGACACTCTTCTACAAACCGGGAGAGACGAAAGCGCCCATCGATGTCTCCGTGGACGGATCGTTCGTCACCCCGATCCAACCGGGCGAGACGATCGACCTGCTACCCTCCTCGCTCACTCTCACGGTAGAACTGACCGCACCACCGCCGCCCGGGAAGGCCGCCGCCCGCACGCTGACTTGGCAAACCGAAATCCGGGAAGGCAAGCGCAAGCACGTGGTCGTACAGTTGACCGACACAGACATCAGCCTGGTTCAACAACGACGCTATGCGCAAGCACGTCCGATCGATAAGGTCTTTGCCTTCGATGGAGAGGACAGCAGCTGGGTCGACGTGTCGCCGCCTCCGCCCAATGCGCTGCGTCGAAACGATAAAGCGTCCCAAGACGGAATTCAGTGGGTGTCGCCAAAATCATGGCCTGTGCGTGTGCTGTTCATCTCTGGCCACGGACTCTACGAATTCAACAAGCAAGGCAACGTCATTCGCATGGATGCGACAGCAACCGTCTACGCCCGTGTCGATAAAGCAGGAGCAGCAAGGCAACAAACCGACCTGGTCGAACGGCAATGTGTTTCACCTGGTCAGCGGCAACACAGTCGTCGACGACAAGGTCGACAGCGCACGGACATTCGTCCTGACAAAACGCGGAAGGATATGCCCAGCCCAACCTATCGCGGAAGCGTATAGGCTTCGCTGGGAGATCCCGTTGCCCATATACAGTGGAGAATGCGATCAGGCCGTTCAATGGAGGCGATCGGGCACGCCTCTGTGGGCCTACCCCGCGGACGTGAATAGCGGCGAGCCGCCGGAGTTGCTATGGGCCGTTCAGTATTTCCGCGATCCCGTGCGACCGCTCTCGGATTTCGAGGGCAAGTGCGTGTATGGGTGTGCCGGAAGAAACTAGCCCGGGCGATCATCTGCTGCCACCTGCGAGCGCCTACTCAAACCGGTGTTAATCCATGACTCCCTTGACTGAAGCGCGGAGCACGAGACATGGTCAACGGCGACACGCAGCCCTGATAGGTAAGCTGGTTGAGCACTTTGCCGAGCCGCTACGGTCGTCGGAAGTACAACGACGCCCCCTAACGGGCACTAGAAACGACGTCTCGTACCTTCCTCAATTGCTCGGACCAGCATTTTTCATACTGACGACAACCTGTATTTTTCCCTAGCAAGAAATTAAAGCTGACTACCTTGTCGACGAGCGGGAGAACAACGGCGTAGCATTGCCCCCCTCTTGGCGCGGACGCACCATTTTGTTCCCAGCCACAAAGCGGAAATGCCTCGAAGACATCCCGCTCACCAACTTTTGCTTTTTGTACGGGCTCTGTGGGATCCGCGATCCTCAATTGGCCTTGCCCGTCGCCCCAATACGGGACCGGCATACCGCCCTGCGCAGTGCACGTTGTCAAGTCTCCGAAGCAGATCGTTCCAGAGTCTGAATAGCTGCCGCCCATAGGACGACGCCTTTCCATCGCAAGATCGTAAACGATGCCGGACTTAGCTGCGTCCGATCCCTCCGCAGATACAGTTTCAGTTATTTTTTTATAATTTCGAACATCGTACTCGATCGATACCGACTGTCCCGCAAAGGACCGAAGGAATTTATCACCTCCTGCCAGACAGCCAGTCGATATCGATGACAGAAGCAGCATTAAAATGGCAGCTTTCATGGACGGACCTCGTCGCTCACAGCAGAATATATACGCACAGTGTGGTACTCGCGATTGTCTATCCCATTGTCACCGCCGTTGATGGCCCGCGTAACCGTTTGAACATTTGTTCGCGTCGGGGCTACACTCGGTATGGTCCTGTTTATCGTACTTAAGGCATGCGGCTCACCACGATGTGGCGATGCAGCCCAATACCATCCACCGGCGTCAATAATTGCGTATTCATCCGTACCGAGAATGTCGGGATTATTAATGAGCGGACGGCGCACATTTCCACGCTGAGTCCACCAGCTTCTCTCGAAAGAATCTCGGCTTACCCATCCGCGATATACCCAATATTCAGTGTAATTGTATTTCCCGGTGAGTTGCTTCATGCCTCGACCGCGGTAGCGGTATCCATCACCCGGCAGATCATTGCCCATGCGGCCACCGTACAGTTGATTACAACTCGCCTCACTCCTACGTTCGATCATCTGAGTCAGCGTCCTGGACTCCTCAGCACCTTGCCCGAAGAAGTGGGCCAAGCGATACCCGGAGGAATTTACATGATACTTGCGGGCGACTCTATTAATTGTGACCCTGTATCTCTCTCGAACCGCATCACTCAGGGCGTTCCTGGCGGTTTCAAGTGAATTCCTCGTTTTTCTCTGGTAATCGTTCTTATATACTTGCGCAAACTCGTTTCGATCAAGCCAGCCACACGCTCTAAAAAGAAGGACAAACTCACGAGGATGGAAATGCCAATGCGATCCAGGTAGAGGTGTTTGGCCGTTTTCCTGTCCTTGGTCATCGTAACGTGGGCTCTGCAACGCAGCCTGCCCCCAAAACGCCAACGCTTCAACATGCGCCCGAAACCGCCCAAACTGCTCTTCCGTCATCGGCGTCGGGTTGTTCGGGCTCCGCACCTTCAGCCATCCCCATCGCGCTTCCACTGTACTGGCATCCCACTCCGTCGGAAACTTGCAGATCAGCCGCTTCAAGAACGCCTGAATCTGCGGCGACCGTAGGCGCTCATGCGCTTCGTCTGCTGAGACACTGCCGTCGCGATTCATATCGACTGCGCGCAGGATGGTTGGTGCATTGCAAAGGCTGTTGCCGTCCTGAGTGTCTTCAATCAGAAACCAACCGCGCCAGTGCGGAAAATCTGCATCGCTGTACTTCGTTACGCCGGCGGCGTTGAGGTTCACCCAACCCGTACCAGCAGGCGTACGAATTTGGCGCCAGTGCGGTACGTCCTCAGGCGCCAAGGCGTCAGGTCCTATAACACGCCCGAAGCGAAGCAGCTCATATACCGCGCTCGGTGCCGGGCGAGCGTTGGCCGGATAGGCCTCGCTGATGGCATTGGCATCGCGATACAGATTGTATTCAGCGTCGCGTTCAGTGAGCGGGTCACCCAATGCCGTTCCGACCGGACGATAGGTTGTCACGTACGCATTGCCGCGCGCGTCTTGCGCGCCGTCTCCTTCGGCATAGCGTAGGCCAACAAAGACCTCTTCACCGAGTGGCGTGCCGCCTGCGGGCGCGGGTTGGTTCAGTGGCGGACGTTGTGCGTATACCGGTGTGTTGGCTGGCAGCCTGAAATAGAGCTCGCCGAACACCGCGTCGTCACGGCCATTCTGGGTTAGCGGGACATCGCCGCTCGTCCTGCCGATCAGTTGGCGCAGGTTGTCGTCGTCACAGATGATTTCGAAGTGAATCCGATTCGCCTGCCCGCGCACGTATCCTGCCTGTCCAAGTTCCGCCTTTCGATTGACTCGACTGCCGACCTGAACCGTGTTCCGGACCGTATGCAAGTGCATGTAGATCGAGAAGAACACTACACGGGTTGGTGCATTGCCCTGACGAGCGGCGCCAATCTCCGTCTCATGCCGAATAACGACCACGCCATCGCTAGTCCTACCACCGAAACTCAACGGGCTGTCAGCAGCAGGCGGAGGCGGCGGCTCGTGTGAACCGCGTCGATAAACCACAGTGCCGTCGGCAATGGCTCGCACCGGCTCGGTGCCATTGGTACCACGCGCAGGCGCGGTCAAGTGCAGGCCTCCGTGCCAACCGAGGTTGTAACTGACCGGATACGACCCGTCGCCCGGCTCACCGCCAGGCATTGCGGCGTCGATCCACTCGCTTTCGGTTTGGTTGGCGCCGCGCGGTGGGAGAAAGGGAGGACTGATCAGCATGGGACTTAGCCTGAGAACTCAGGTTCAGATAGAGAACGGGTAGTCGTTATCGAGGGAAATGCTGTTCTGCGGGAATAGCGGCAGATCACGATCCGTACGGACCGGCCCCTCAAACTTCCTCTGCGCACTCTTGTAAGTAATCGCCCCCGGACACTCCACCGTAATATTCCCACCCTCGATCGTGATCGACGCCCCACCAGCCGTCGCCACCCGAATCCGCTTGGCCGCAGCAAAGTCCACCTGCATATTCGCCGATACGACCTTGAGTTCATCCTTGGCCTGCAGCCTCATCGCATCGTGCTGCGCCTGCACGTCGATGTCTTCGCTGCCCGCGATCAGCTTCAGGCCGGTGTCGCCCTCGCCCGCTTTCTCCAGCGCCGCGGCCATGCCGATGGCCTGTCCACTGTGCAAGCGCCCCTGCTTGCCGATCGCCAGGTTGGTGTCCTGCCCCGACACCAGGCCCAGCGATTTGCCGTTGACCAGCTGCAGTTCCTGCCCGGCGACCATGGCAAGGCCCGCGCGGCCGGCCAGTTGGACGATCGCTTCGCTCGGATGCGGCACCTTGCCTTGCGTCTGCTGATTGCCGCTGGCCACGTCCTGCATCGCCGCGTCCAGGTCCTTGCCGTCGACCATGCCGGACGCGGCAGTTTCCAGCTTGGCCAGCGGGGACTCGTCGTCCTTGGCGGTCAGCAGCGCAGCGGTCTGGTGCTTGACCGCGC
Source organism: Cupriavidus cauae (assembly GCF_026210475.1). Lineage (NCBI taxonomy): Bacteria > Pseudomonadati > Pseudomonadota > Betaproteobacteria > Burkholderiales > Burkholderiaceae > Cupriavidus > Cupriavidus cauae. Next base: position 2,394,233 of record NZ_CP080293.1, on the reverse strand, counting down.
CCTCGCCCAGCGCTTGCGTCAGCGACTTCGCCTGGCGGATCAGCGCGATGCCGGCGGCGTTGTCGCCGGTCGGCACCGGCCGCTGGCTCTGCGCATCGCGATAGGTGCTGATCAGCACGCCGGCCTTGCCGCGAATCGCGCCGTAGCCGTCGGTGCGCAGTTCGAAGCCTTCGCCGCGGAAGCTGCCGCGGTAGTTGTCCTGCTGGTGGATCAGGTGACCGAGATTGAGCTGGGTGTGCTGGACCGTCGTAGCGAACTGCGTGCGCAGTTGACCGTCGCTGTCGTCGAACACCAGCTGGTTCGCTCCCTCGCCGCCATGTTCGCGGCTCTTGAAGCCGCTCAGGGCGGCGGCGTTGCGATGGCCTTCCTTATCGGCGCTCATGCCGTGCCAGGCGGGAGCATGGCCGCCGGCCACATTGGCCTGCGCGCTGGGCGCGGTGTCGCTGCCTTGCTGATAGACGGAGCCGTCGGCAGCAGCGGCCTGCTTGCCGCCCGGCGTCGGTGCAATACCGCCCTCGCCCTGCCCGTTGTACAGCGCGCCGATCACGATCGGCTGGTCGATATCGTCGTCGGCGAACTTGACCAGCACCTCCTGGCCGATCCGCGGCAGCCATTGCCAGCCCATGCCGGCACCAGCCTGGCGCTGCGCCACCCGGATCCAGCGCGTGCTGCGGTCGTCCTCGCGCTCGCCCTTCTGCCACGGGAAGCGGACCCGGATCTCGCCGCGCGGGCTGACATGGTGTTCGGCATCGCCGCTCGGCTGCGTCTCGCCTTGCGGGCCGACCACGGTGGCGGTCTGCACGCCGAGCGCGGTAGGAGCGGAGAACAACCGTGCACCATCGGCATCGACCACGCGCGGGCGCCACGGGCGCCGCGCGTCGCAGGCACGGAACAGGTTGGCGTAGCCGTATTGCTCGGCGGCCTGGCGCAGCGAGGCCGTCGGCACGCTGCGTTCCACCGTATGACCCTGCGCCAGGAAGCCCATCGTCATCGGCCCATTCTCCGGCGCGCTGGGCGGCGTATCGAAGCACAGTGCGGCATCGAGCGGCCCGAGCCGCTGACCCAGCGCCGCACGCGTCTCCGCTGCCAGATTGTTCAGGCCGCAATGCTCGACGATATCGAGCAGCAACGGATACGCAGCCTCGGCGTCTTCCTCCCTCGGCAGATGCGGGCAATCGGAAACGGCCACGCGCGTGCCGCTGGCGAAGGTGCGCACCGTACCCTGCCCGGCAAACAGCTGCGCGCGTGCCTCGATGCTCTCCATCAATTGCTCGGCCAGCCGCTGCGCGCCGGCCGCATCGCCGACCACCGACTGGCTGACCGACAGATAGGGCTCGGGACATTGCGCGCCGCCGCCGAGCTTGGCCGGAGCATGGCCGCGCAGCGTGCGCTTGCCATTGCCGTCCCACGCGACCACCGCGACACCGGGCACCGTCACGCGGCTATGGCAGGCCAGCTGCTGCACGGCGTCGGCTTCTTCCTGGCTGTGCGCGCGGTGATAGCGAACGCTTGAAACCTGACCTTCCAGCAATTGCGGACTGTCGGCGAAGATGGATAACGCATGGCCCGACGGCGCCTGCTCGTCCTCGACGAAGGCAAAACCCAACCCCGCCTCGGCCAGCAGCCGCGACAGGAAGGCGTAATCGGTCTCGCGATATTGGCTGACGTGTTCGCGCGGACCCAGCGCATCGATGCGCTGCTGCGCGCCCGCGGTGTAGCGCCACACCGCATGGGGTGCGTACGGCGACAGGATCTGTTCGGCGATATCGGCCAGCGTACGATTCTGAAATACCTGGCTGTGCCGCTGCTGCGTGGCCAACCACAGCCACGGCACCACGGTCAGCCGGTAGCGCGCCAGGCTGCCATCGGCGCCGAGCTTCTCGGCCTTGCGCACCAGGCAGCTGCGGCGAATGCGTCCGCCATCGGCCAGCGTGGTCCACAGCGTCACCTTCGCGCCGAGCAGCGACTTGAGCGGCAATCGCGCGTTGGCGCTGACCGCGACGATGCGCCATTCGCTCAGTTCAGACAGCGCCTCGCGGCCAAGCCAGGCCTCGACAGCCAGTTCGCCGATGGCCCCCTCGCCTTCGAGCTGGAACAGCCGCCGCGCCGGGGAAAACAGGGTCTGAATCAGGGTGGTGTGGTCCATGGCGGTTCGGTGTCATGACGCGGGACAGGGTCAGATAGCCAACACCTTCCATCCTGCCCCGTTGATCCCTGCCAGGCTATGAGACAGAGCCACTCGAATTAACCACGCATCTCCATCTCGGGATGTGCAGCCGACCTTGCCGGCCACATATCCGGCCCTCCTCCTTGAACAACATATGCTTTAGCCGAATTGGGCCGAGTCAAATCTTCGTTTCCTATTGTGACCGTCCGATGATCGCGTCGGTAATACGCTACCGCGCATTCCCCGTGGCTCTGGGGGTCACCTTCGCAGCGATGTCCCTCGCCAGCGCAAGGAACGATGCTTCATCGAGCGGCGGAACTCCTGCCTTGCGGGCAAAGTCGGAACGTTGAATGACGTGAAGCATCATGCTGAAACTGCCCTGTGCGTGGGGACTGCCGAGAGCTACAACCAAGTAGCCATGATCAATGGTTCCATCCTCGCGACGGAGGCGGACGAACGACTCCACGCCCTTCACCCCAGCGATCGTGGTGCTACGGTAGCGGTCCTTCCAGATGCTGGTCACGTCGCGACGGTCCTGGTACAGACCGGTCCAGAAGAAGTCCGACACACCTTCCGGATCCCGCATCCTGGCGTTCAGCTTCGCATTCGGCGGAGCGGCGGACTTGTCCTCCAGGCCGACGATCACGTCGGGCTGCCCCTTCAGGCGATAGCTGGCCGCTACATATCGAGGCGCGACACCGTCATCGGGCAAGAACACGTAGGGCATGCACAGGCCGGGCTTGGTGGGCACAGTGTTTAGAGCCCTCGGCATCGCGCCCGCCATCAGCGAGGCGAACTCCGCCTCGTCGGCTTTGGCGTCGCTGTCGTGGGTACTTAGCTTCCACCACAAGCCGGAATTGCCGACCGTGGTAAACGCTGAGAGTTGACTGCCTACACGCCACGCCTTGCCGCCAGATCCCGCCCAGTCCAAGTGGCCGAAAGTCGCGCGCGTGCCATACACGTCCTTGCCATCTCGTGCTTTCAACATGGCGCCATCCTTCGTCACCCGTATATCGACAGCGCCTCGTACCACGTTGCGTTGGCTATCGCTCATGGGGTGCGTAATCAGCAGAGGCCCCCGATCGCCAAGATTCACGTGAAATGCACGCTCGCCATCGGAATAGCGTGCAGGAGGATCGCGGCGCAGGTCGCCACGAATCCGTTTGGCGACCTCGACAGGATCCCAAGCCGCCTGCTCGGCCGGCCCAGGCAATTGCAATTCCAACCGTCCTACGCATTCGGGTAGCCATTGCCCACTCCCCACGGCGGCCTGACCATATGCCAGTGGGCAGCATGCCAATGCGGCAGCGGGAATCAAGCTACGGACAATACCTTGCCTCATACTGCGCTCCGTTCAGCCGGCTGCCGCGGATCTCTCGCATCTGCAACCGCGAGGCTTTCGCGATCCTCCGTGTTGGCAGCGTCGTCGTTTTCTGCGACCAGCATGGTCGGATAGCCAAATCGATTGAACTCGCCGTCGGTCCATTCGATTGGCAGCGCGGTAATGAAGCCTTTGATCTTCTCCAGCGACGCCGCACCTGCGGCAACATGTCGGGGAGCTGTCCAGAAATCGTCTTCCGAGGGTTGAGGAAAGGCAGGATAGCCAAGGGTCTCACCTTTGGCCGGACTACGTTTATTGGGATCCCAATTTGGCACGATGGACGCCGAATCATCAGGCGCGTAGGGCGACCTATTGCGCGGCACAAAATCAAACGCCTTCTCATAGGCTTCGGCATTCAAGCGTGCCTGTTGCTGTATCAGACGCCAGCTGTCCGGCTTGCCAGGCTCTTCAATGGCGCGAGCCAGATGGGATGCGGGACGGACCTTGCCGCTGATGCCGAACAGCTTGTTCCACACCGCTTTCCGAAGCGCATGGGCACTATCCCTTGTCGGACGCATGCTGCCGGTGCCATTGATATCGGCGCGTTTGGTATTGTCATCGACAACCAGGACCGCGATCTCCGAGTCGCGCTCGCCCAACAGACTCCGGTCATTGATATTGGCACTGCCCAATAGGGCGTAGAGATCGTCGACAACCATCAGCTTCGTATGAACGTAGATTTGCTCGGTCACGTACCGATCGCCGAGCTTGGCCCAATTGCGCAGGTTCAGTAGCGTCACATACTCGAAGCACTGTTCAATCGGAATGGACTCATACTCTCGATTGTGTTCGTCCTGGATGACGCGGAGATATTGCGGGTCTTTTTTCTCGTACAGTTCCCGTGCCTTCAGCGCACGGCGTACGCCATTGAGCAGACTACGGCTGCCGTAGACCAGCGTCTGCATCGTCCAGTAAACCTGCACCGCAATCGTAGCATTTGCCAACGCCCCCTCGGGATGCACCGGGAGGGTTATATAAACGTGATACTTCGGCTTGCCTTTGGTGAAGATCGCTTTGGTAATGCGCGTGATGAGCGCCTGGCACACACCATTCTTCGGCGGATCGAACATCCCCTTGTCGTCGACGTCCAGCTTGACGCTGAAGCCCTCGATCTTGGGACGGACTTTGCTGTCGTTATCGGACTTCACGACCACGTCTGCGCTACTGGAAGCATCCTTTCCGCCGAAGGAATTGATATATTGCGCGGCCGGGGATAGTTTCGTCCCGAAATCCGCTTCGCGTCCGAAGGCCGAAACAAAAAACTGGCTTTCTATATAAACGAACCGGTCGCTCTTCGCGATCAATTGGAGCATCGCGCGATGGATATCGTCCTCGGTGCCGGATGGCGTAGCGCCCTTCGCCGTCATGCCCCTATGCTCGGCCTGCCGCATGCCGACCGGGGCGCTGCGTAACACTTGAATTTGGACGGAACCGTTCTTTTCGTACTTCTCAGGCGGCTGAGGCGCCGGCAACTTCAGTTTGCTGCATGCATTCCATCGCACGACAAAATTGCGCGTCAGATCGGATACCGCGGGGCCTTGGATGCGGCTGTGCACATCCTGCCAGGGCATACGGGGTTGCGTCTTTTCGCTGAGCGTCAGAAGGGAAACGGGGTTACCTTCGAAGTTCTTGGGCACTCCCATCGCATTGCCCAACACCGTGAGCGTGGACGCCTCACCGTACGGGACTTGAAACGCTCCCTTTTCTATATTTTTGAGCACAACGTCGGCGTTGCTCTTGGTGAGAAAAGGCACCGTCGCAACATCGACCGCGCCTGACAACAAGTCGGGATCGACTAAGTTGTCGGACTTCTCCGACAGCTTACCTACCCATGCCACGCAGGGGTTATAGCGGTTCAGCGCATAGCGGCCATCCTTGTCGGCATGCAGATCAAAAGTGTCGTCGTCATAACGGCCATATGCGAGATCGATGCCTCCGACATAGCCAATCTTTCTATCGATGACGACCTGCTTCTGGTGATGGCTGAAGTAGGCGTTGTTTCGCGTAGCGTATGACTTAGGCAACTCGACGTGTACGCGCTTCTTGCCCACCAGCCGGTTGATGGCCTCGAGCGCCGCCTTGGCCTGGTCGTCGTACGTTTGGACCGGATTTCTATCGTTCCAAGGAAGCACGTATATCTGGACACCACGCGTGGCGGCGCGGTGCAGCACATCCCACAATCGGACATTCGGTGCAAGCATGGCGTCCCAGTTGACTTGCCATCCGATGATGTAAATCTCCTGGGTCGCCTTATCGCACTCGGCGATCAGATCGGCGAAGTATGCCTTTCCAGTGGTAAAGAACTGGAAGTGGTTGCCTGCCGTCGGCTGCGAGAATACGCTTTTGTGCCCGACCCAGACGTTGCTGGTCACCGTGGCTTCTGCCGCAGATCCATCTTCGCCGACAAGTTGCGGCACGACGCGATTCGGACTGGCTGTCCTCGTCATGGTCATTTGTTCCTTAACGAGTCTAGCAACGCCTTACCGGACCGTGTGTTCCCTTCGCGCATCGCCAGGTCGGCGTGAAACTCTGATACGTGAACTCCCTCCGCCGCATCAAGGCTATCTGCATACCCCATCGCATTCAAAGCGTGTGCCTTCTGCTGACGTTCAGACCAATCCTGCTTTTCTCGCATCATCGATATCTGGTAGGCGCGGCTCTCGCAAACGAGCCAGACACGGCCACTATCCTCGTTGCAGGCGTCCTGCAGCGTGCGCTGCTCCGCCTCCGATAGTGTCAATTTTCCTTCATCATCGCTCTGGCCCGTCAGCACGTCTTCCTCAGCCATTAGCGCCGACAGCTCATTGTCCGCACGAACCACACGCCACTGTGTGAGCGGCAGGGCTACACCTGTCGGACCCGGAATGTCCTTCAGCACAAAATTGAACTTGACCGGAACATCGGTAATGGGTGTATCGGGAAATGCTGGAAGGGCGAAAGGCTTGTCCACCGGCCCATCGAATTTCCGCTGCGCACTCTTGTAAGTAATCGCCCCCGGACACTCGACCGTAATATTCCCACCCTCGATCGTGATCGACGCCCCACCAGCCGTCGCCACCCGAATCCGCTTGGCCGCAGCAAAGTCCACCTGCATATTCGCCGACACGACCTTCAGCTCATCCTTGGCCTGCAGCCTCATCGCATCGTGCTGCGCCTGCACGTCGATGTCTTCGCTGCCCGCGATCAGCTTCAGGCCGGTGTCGCCCTCGCCCGCTTTCTCCAGCGCCGCGGCCATGCCGATGGCCTGTCCACTGTGCAAGCGCCCCTGCTTGCCGATCGCCAGGTTGGTGTCCTGCCCCGACACCAGGCCCAGCGATTTGCCGTTGACCAGCTGCAGTTCCTGCCCGGCGACCATGGCAAGGCCCGCGCGGCCGGCCAGTTGGACGATCGCTTCGCTCGGATGCGGCACCTTGCCTTGCGTCTGCTGATTGCCGCTGGCCACGTCCTGCATCGCCGCGTCCAGGTCCTTGCCGTCGACCATGCCGGACGCGGCAGTTTCCAGCTTGGCCAGCGGGGACTCGTCGTCCTTGGCGGTCAGCAGCGCAGCGGTCTGGTGCTTGACCGCGCCCTCGCCCAGCGCTTGCGTCAGCGACTTCGCCTGGCGGATCAGCGCGATGCCGGCGGCGTTGTCGCCGGTCGGCACCGGCCGCTGGCTCTGCGCATCGCGATAGGTGCTGATCAGCACGCCGGCCTTGCCGCGAATCGCGCCGTAGCCGTCGGTGCGCAGTTCGAAGCCTTCGCCGCGGAAGCTGCCGCGGTAGTTGTCCTGCTGGTGGATCAGGTGACCGAGATTGAGCTGGGTGTGCTGGACCGTCGTAGCGAACTGCGTGCGCAGTTGACCGTCGCTGTCGTCGAACACCAGCTGGTTCGCTCCCTCGCCGCCATGTTCGCGGCTCTTGAAGCCGCTCAGGGCGGCGGCGTTGCGATGGCCTTCCTTATCGGCGCTCATGCCGTGCCAGGCGGGAGCATGGCCGCCGGCCACATTGGCCTGCGCGCTGGGCGCGGTGTCGCTGCCTTGCTGATAGACGGAGCCGTCGGCAGCAGCGGCCTGCTTGCCGCCCGGCGTCGGTGCAATACCGCCCTCGCCCTGCCCGTTGTACAGCGCGCCGATCACGATCGGCTGGTCGATATCGTCGTCGGCGAACTTGACCAGCACCTCCTGGCCGATCCGCGGCAGCCATTGCCAGCCCATGCCGGCACCAGCCTGGCGCTGCGCCACCCGGATCCAGCGCGTGCTGCGGTCGTCCTCGCGCTCGCCCTTCTGCCACGGGAAGCGGACCCGGATCTCGCCGCGCGGGCTGACATGGTGTTCGGCATCGCCGCTCGGCTGCGTCTCGCCTTGCGGGCCGACCACGGTGGCGGTCTGCACGCCGAGCGCGGTAGGAGCGGAGAACAACCGTGCACCATCGGCATCGACCACGCGCGGGCGCCACGGGCGCCGCGCGTCGCAGGCACGGAACAGGTTGGCGTAGCCGTATTGCTCGGCGGCCTGGCGCAGCGAGGCCGTCGGCACGCTGCGTTCCACCGTATGACCCTGCGCCAGGAAGCCCATCGTCATCGGCCCATTCTCCGGCGCGCTGGGCGGCGTATCGAAGCACAGTGCGGCATCGAGCGGCCCGAGCCGCTGACCCAGCGCCGCACGCGTCTCCGCTGCCAGATTGTTCAGGCCGCAATGCTCGACGATATCGAGCAGCAACGGATACGCAGCCTCGGCGTCTTCCTCCCTCGGCAGATGCGGGCAATCGGAAACGGCCACGCGCGTGCCGCTGGCGAAGGTGCGCACCGTACCCTGCCCGGCAAACAGCTGCGCGCGTGCCTCGATGCTCTCCATCAATTGCTCGGCCAGCCGCTGCGCGCCGGCCGCATCGCCGACCACCGACTGGCTGACCGACAGATAGGGCTCGGGACATTGCGCGCCGCCGCCGAGCTTGGCCGGAGCATGGCCGCGCAGCGTGCGCTTGCCATTGCCGTCCCACGCGACCACCGCGACACCGGGCACCGTCACGCGGCTATGGCAGGCCAGCTGCTGCACGGCGTCGGCTTCTTCCTGGCTGTGCGCGCGGTGATAGCGAACGCTTGAAACCTGACCTTCCAGCAATTGCGGACTGTCGGCGAAGATGGATAACGCATGGCCCGACGGCGCCTGCTCGTCCTCGACGAAGGCAAAACCCAACCCCGCCTCGGCCAGCAGCCGCGACAGGAACGCGTAATCGGTCTCGCGGTATTGGCTGACGTGCTCGCGCGGCCCGAGCGCATCGATGCGCTGCTGCGCGCCCGCGGTGTAGCGCCACACCGCATGGGGTGCGTACGGCGTCAGGATCTGTTCGGCGATATCGGCCAGCGTACGATTCTGGAATACCTGGCTGTGCCGCTGCTGCGTGGCCAGCCACAGCCACGGCACCACGGTCAGCCGGTAGCGCGCCAGGCTGCCATCGGCGCCGAGCTTCTCGGCCTTGCGCACCAGGCCGCTGCGGCGAATGCGTCCGCCATCGGCCAGCGTGGTCCACAGCGTCACCTTCGCGCCGAGCAGCGACTTGAGCGGCAATCGCGCATTGGCGCTGACCGCGACGATGCGCCATTCGCTCAGCTCAGACAGCGCCTCGCGGCCGAGCCACGCCTCGACGGCCAGTTCGCCGATGGCCCCCTCGCCTTCGAGCTGGAACAGCCGCCGCGCCGGGGAAAACAGGGTCTGAATCAGGGTGGTGTGGTCCATGGCGGTTCGGTGTTACAGCGGGTGTCGCAGCAAGGTGTCACAGCGAAGGACAGATACGCCAATCAGCTGCCCGACAACGGCAATGGCCGCGTCGAAGCCGCGGCCATGTCCTCTGTCAGCACCCTTGCCCCTCGCCGTCGTTACTGCGAACGCTGGGCGGTGCCGCTCTTGCGCGTCCGCGAAGCGGTCGTGGTTTTCTCTTCGGGCGTGGGTGCCAGCAATGCCGCGAGCAATTCGGCGTCGCGATCATTGCCCATATTGGCGCCCGTCTTTTTTGAAACTCGGCGCGTATTGTTGGAGGCAATACGCGAGCGCTCGGTTTTCGTCTTCCCTACGGTCGTAGGGCCGGTATTCGAACGCGACGCGACCTTGGTGTCGGTATTGGAATGTTGCCGTTTTGCAGCGGCCTGATTCGACGCAGTGATCTTCGTCTTATTTACTTCTTGATTTCGGATTTTTTTATTCGGCTCGTTGGCAGCCAGTGTCGCGGTTTTGGCCCTGTTGGCCGCGGGTGTTTTTTCGGGACTCTGCGCCGCGTTGGCGGCCACCGCGGTGCCGCCCGCCAGTGCCGCGGCACCGAGCCCGGCCGCGGCAAGATCGCCCGCCGGCATCTTGCCGAGGCTGTCGAGCGCATCGTCGTCGGCATCGCGCGCGGGGCTGACATCGACAATGGTGGCCGAACCGGCCGGCGCTTCGATGGGAGCTTCGACGGGCGCTGCGCTGGCCGCGGCGGCCTGCATTTCAGGGGACTGGCTCACGCTGGAAGCGGCCGTGGTGGCGGCATCCGAGGCAGAATTGGCGCTCTCCGCCGGCACGATCGCGGCCACGGTCGGGGCCTCGCCATCGCTGCTCTTGCCCAGCCAGAAGGCCACGGCGCCCGCGCCGACCAGCAGCAGCGCCAGCGTGGCGAACACGCCGTGGCGCTTGATGTCGGGGGTCTTCTTGACGGGCGCGTGACTGGCGACCCGCCCTTCGAGGCTGGCCAGAATGCGCGTATCCGGTCCCTGGCTGTCGGCATTGCCCGAGCCGAACAGCGACGGCGGTCCATTTCCTTTCAAGTCGTCGCTGTGGCTCATCTTTTGGCTCTCGAATTGCAATAAAATGCGCGTCGGGCAGCGCAGGGATGGAATTGAGTCAAGCGATCGGCAACATAACTCGAAGACAGGGCCCGAGCAGAAATTCGACGAGGTGGCGCCAGCTGCCGATGCGGACGAAGCGCGCAGATTTTATAGCTGGCTGCAACAAAAATGCAAATATGTGAACGACGCCGTGACAACTCGCAGACGGCGATTTTTTGCAGCCGAATGACATCCCGGAATCGAGCCAAATAAATGTCACAAAATGTAACTATTGAAGCGGCTGTCATGCGCGGTTTGGGCGTCGCGTGGTACGCGGACTGAGCGGATGATCTTTATTACGCTGTTCTTCTATTTCGCGCTGATGGTCGCGCTTGCGGCCATTCTGCTGCTGCCGGACGTGCGCGAGCGCGTGCTGCTGGCCGCGCGTGCGCAATGGCAGCGGCTCAGTATCAATGCGAGCGCCGCGAGCCAGCGCTCGGCCGGAACCCTACGAACGTCGGCTTCCCATGCGGCCGATTCGATGGAAGCATTGCGCGCCTTCGTTGCGCGCCGAAAGGTCTTTCTGCTGTGCGCGGCGGGCGTCGTCGCGACCCCGCCGATCGTCGCCCTCGCCTTGCGACCGAAACTGCTGTTCGAGTACGATGACGCGCTGCGCGAACCGGACCAGAAGATTTCCGCCTTATTGAATGGCGAACGCCTGATTCCTCCGGCGCCATTGCCGCCCGAGGTATTCACCACGCAGGAAGTCGAACGGATTCGCCCGACCATTCGCGAAGCCAGCCGCAATTGGGATCTGCTCGACGCCGATTTTCGTCAGCGCCTGCTGCTGGTCTACAAGATCATGCGCGACGAGCATGGTTATGAAATGGCGCTGCTGGAGGGCTACCGCAGTCCCGAGCGCCAGGCCAGGCTTGCGGCGATGGGCACGCATGTCACAAAGGCGGGCGCCTATCACAGCTACCATCAGTTCGGCCTCGCCGCCGACAGCGCCTTCTATCGCGACGGCAAGCTGGTGATCAGCGAGAAGGATCCGTGGGCGATGCGCGGATACGAGTTGTACGGGCAGATCGCCGAGTCCGCGGGGCTGACCTGGGGCGGGCGCTGGAAGATGATGGATCTTGGGCACGTCGAGTTGCGCCGGCCCGGCGTGCTCGGCAAGAAGCCCGGCTAGCGTGCGATGTGCGGGGGCACGGCGCAGGCAACGGCGGCCGGCGAAAGCAGGCCGCGAATCGGTAGCTGGTGGCGGGATCGCCCTTCTCAGTCGAGAGAACAACAATGACACGGCCATTTATCGTATTGGGTGACAAGACCGACCACGGCGGCGTCGTGATCAGCGCGTCGGGCACCACGTCGACCAACGGCAAGGGCATCGCCTGCGTCGGCGATCGCGTGACCTGCCCGAAGTCCGGCCATGGCGAAACCACCATCGTCACCGGCGATCCGACCGTGATCATCGACGGCCGCGCCGCGGCCCGCCACGGCGACAAGACGGCATGCGGCGCGACGCTGCTGTCCAGCCAGGGAGTCACCGGCAGCGCGTAAGCGGGCGCCGTTCCGCTGCCGCGCTGTTGCGCCCCCTGTGCCGACCCTCCCCGACACCATGCTTGCACGCCTGTTCCGTTCCGGCCTGATCCTGTTTGCCATCTTCGCGCTGGTCTGGACCGCGACGATCCTGTGGTGGCAATCGATCCACCGGATGCCGACCACGACCGATATCGTCACGCATCTGTTCCTGCTGCCGGCCGGCATGATCGCGGGCTATCTGGTCATTCGCCGCGCGCTGGACGGTATCCGCCGCAATGTCGCCGCCGCGGTCAGCACGCCGGCCGCCGCGCAGGATGGCGTGGCTCCGTCGGACGGCGCCGTGCCCGACGACGACCCCAGCCGCCGCTGGCGCGCGCTGGTGTTGGGCGCCGCCCTGCATACCGCCAAGGGCGGCGACACGGCCGCCACCGCCGCGGCCACCGCCAAGCAGCAGCGGCCGGACGTAGTTGACGTGCTGCGCGATGGCATGCCGATCTTCGCCGCGCCCGCCGAGGACATCGATGTCGATGGCACGCGCGAGGCGCTGGAGCAGGCCTTCGCCGATCTGCCGTGGAATGACGAGGCCGTGCGGACCGTCGCGCTGGCCAGCGACGTGGCCGAGCGGCTGGTGTCCCAGGTCCTGGAGCAATATCCCGGCCTGTACTTCCCTGCCACCGACGAGACACCCACGGCGGCGCAGGCCGAGGAGCCGCCGCGGCTGGTGCTGACGCTGCTGCTGCCGGAGCGCTGGCTGGCGCCAATGGCGGCGGCCGCGGGCCAATACGTGCGCGGCCGCCTGACCGGGCTGTGGCCGATCGAGCGGATCTCGATGGAGACGTTGACCGCCAAGGGCGACGGCGATGCGATGGTGCAGGTCGATCGCGCGATCCTCGCGCTGCATCGCGAACCGACCCACGAATTGCGCGGCGTGATCGCCGCCGATTCGCATATCGGCGCCGAAGCGATCGACCGGCTGCGCGCGACCAACCGGCTGTTCAGCGCCCAATGCGAGCACGGCGTCGCGCCCTCCGAGGCGGCGGCGGGCATCCTGCTGTATCCGCCGCAGGGACCGCTGGCCGCGATGCTCGCGCAGGACGCGCCGCCGGCATCGATCGTCCGCGCCACGCTCACGCGGCTGGACGCGCCGACTCCCGACAAGGGCCAGCCGCGTACCGCGGCGCTGGATCAAGCGATCGCGCAGACGCTGGGCCTGCTGGCGGAACCTGCCGACGGCTCCAAGGCCCAGGCCAACGACAAGGACGACAAGCCCGAAGCGTCCGCCGCCGAGCCGGCGCCCGCGCCGCAGCCCGTCGTGGTCACCGCCGACATCAGCCCGCATCCGGTCCGCACCGTCGAACTGGCACGCGTGTTCTCCGAACGCTTCAGTGAGCTCGACGTCAGCGCGGACCTGCTGCCGGTCGGCACCGCTTGCGGACACACCGGCAATGCCGGCGCACTGCTGGCCATCGTGCTCGCCCATCAGCAATGCGCCGAGCGCCGGGGCCCGGCGCTGGCGCTGACCGCGGCCGATCCGCAGCAGCGCGGCGCGATCGCGGTGGTGCCGCCGGCCACCGCCTAGCGGACATCTTCGCCAAGCACGAACAAGCACGAACAAGCACGAAGCCAGAACAAGCGAGAACGAGCCAGAACAAGCCGAAGCCCAAGCCAGGCAAGCACAAGCACACGCACCAGCAAACGCACCAGAACCAGCACACGCATTCGCAAACCGCAGGCCAACATGCACCGATTCCTCAGTTTCCTGACCAACACGCGCACGCTGTCCGTGATAGGCGTCGTCGCGCTGACGCTCTTCCTGCTGCTGGCGGCCGATACCTTCGAGGTCGGGCTGACGTGGGTCGGCGTCGTGCTCGGCCTGCTGGTGGTGGCGTGGCTGATCGCCTTCGCATGGCGGCACTATCGCGCGCGGCAAGCCAGCGGCAAGCTCGGCGCGCTGCTGGAACAGCAGGCCAATGCGGCCGCCCAGGAAGCGCCGCAGGAAAAGCGCGGCGAGGTCGAAGCCCTGCGTACGCGGCTGGTCGATGCGGTCAAGACAATCAAGACCTCCAAGCTCGGCCAGTTGTCGGGCAACGAGGCGTTGTACGAACTGCCGTGGTACATCGTGATCGGCAACCCGGCGGCGGGCAAGAGCACCGCGGTGCTGAACTCGGGCCTGCAATTCCCGTTCGCCGACAAGAACAACGCGATCATCCACGGCATCGGTGGCACGCGTAACTGCGACTGGTTCTTCACCACCGAGGGCATCCTGCTCGATACCGCGGGCCGCTATTCGGTGCACGAGGAAGACCGCAAGGAATGGCTCGGCTTCCTGGACCTGCTCAAGCGCTACCGTCCGCGCGCGCCGATCAACGGCATCGTGGTCACCGTCAGCATTCCCGAGCTGACGCAGAACCGCCCCGAGTTCGCCATCCAGCTGGCCAAGAACCTGCGCCAGCGCGTGCAGGAGCTGACCGAGCGGCTGGAAGTGTTCGCGCCGGTCTACGTGATGTTCACCAAGGCGGACCTGATCACCGGCTTCACCGAGTTCTTCGGCGACAGCGACAAGCACGAGCGCGACCGCGTCTGGGGCGCCACCCTGCCCTTCGAGCCGGGCGAAAAGCGCGATGCCGCCGCGATGTTCGACGAGCGCTTCGACGAGCTCTACGACGGCCTGAAGGAAATCAGCGTGGCGCAGATCGCCCAGAACCGCAACGGCAAGCTGTCGCCAGGGCTGCTGAGCTTCCCGCTCGAATTCGCGTCGATCAAGCCGGCGCTGCGCGCCTTCCTGGTGACGCTGTTCGACGAAAATCCGTTCCAGTACAAGCCGGTGTTCCGCGGCTTCTATTTCACCAGCGCGGTGCAGGAGGCCAGCACCACCAGCGCCTCCGCCGAACGGATCGCGCGCCGCTTCGGCCTGAAGCTCGACAGCGCCGCGCATAGCCGCGAGGTGTTCTCGAAGAACGGCTTCTTCCTGCGCGACCTGTTCTCCAAGGTGGTGTTCGCCGACCGCAAGACCGTGCGGCAGTTCTCGAGCCCGGCCAAGACGCGGATGCGCTTCGTCACCTTCTTCGGCCTGGTGCTGGTGCTGGGCCTGCTGCTGGGCGGGTGGACCTGGTCCTTCATCGGCAACCGGCAGTTGACCGCCAATGTGCAGGCCGACCTCGACAAGATCGTCAAGCTGCAGCAGAACCGCATCGACCTGCAATCGCGGCTGGAAGCGCTCGACATCCTGCAGGACCGCATCGAGCAGCTGGAGCGCTTCCGCGCCGATCATCCGATCGCGCTGTCGCTGGGTCTCTACCAGGGCGATACGCTGCAGCACAAGCTGCTGGACGAGTACTACAACGGCCTGCGCCAGGTCATGCTGAAGCCCGTCGGCACCTCGATCGAACGCTTCCTGGCCGAGGTCAACGCGCATCCGGACCAGCTCGCGCAGAACGTGCGTGCCCCGGCCGCCAATGGCGCGGTGGTGCCGGCCTCGGCCCAGGCGGGCGCGGCGGGCGCGGCGGGCGCGGCAGGCGCGAGCGCGGCAGCGGCCGCACCGCCTACGGCTACGGCTACGGGCACGGCAGCCACGGTCGCCGCGACCGCCCCGTCCGCTGTCGACATGACAGCCGCGCTCAACACCGAATCGCCTAACGCCAAGCGCTATGCCGATGCCTCCCCGACCAACGTCGAGGACGCCTACAACGCGCTGAAGACCTATCTGATGCTGGCGGACAAGCGCCATGTCGAAGTCGCGCACCTGACCGACCAGGTCACGCGCTTCTGGCGCGGCTGGCTCGAGGAGAACCGCGGCAGCATGCCGCGCGAGCAGCTGATCCGCGCGGCCGAGCGCAACATCTCGTTCTACCTGGCGCGCGTCAACGACGACAACTGGCCGCTGCTGGAGAGCAACCTGTCGCTGATCGACCAGACCCGCGAGAACCTGCGCCGCGTGGTGCGCGGCATGCCGGCACGCGAGCGTGCCTACGCCGAGATCAAGGCGCGCGCGGCGACCCGCTTCGCACCGATGACGGTGGCCCGCATCGTCGGCGACGCCGGCGCGACGGTGGTCGCCGGCAGCTACGCGGTGCCCGGCACCTTCACCCGGGAAGCCTGGCTGCAATACGTGCAGCCGGCCATCCGCGAGGCGGCCAGCAAGGAGCTGCAGAGCAAGGACTGGGTGCTGAACGTCGCCGCCCGCGACGACCTGACGCTCGAGGGCAGCCCCGAGCAGATCCAGAAGACGCTGGTGTCAATGTACAAGAACGAATACGCCAAGGAGTGGCAGCGCTTCATGCAGGGCGTGGCCGTGCAGGAGTTCAAGAGCTTCGACCAGGCCGTGACCGCGATGAACCTGCTGGGCGATCCGGTCAACTCGCCGATCCGCAAGCTGTTCGACGCCGCCTACGAGCAGACCTCGTGGGACAACCCATCGATCGTCAACGCCGGCCTGAAGCAGGCGAAGACCGGCGTGATCGAATGGTTCAAGCGCTGGGTCTCGCGCGGCACGCCGTCCGGCGTCAGCGTCAATGTCGACAGCGCGAGCCTGGCCTCCGCGTCCGACGCCGGCAACATCCCCATGGGCCCCGTCGGCAAGGAGTTCTCGGGCCTGGCCAAGATCGCCGTGATGCGCGACAACAATTCGCTGCTGCGCGGCTATATGGAGGCGCTGTCGAAGGTCCGCACGCGCTTCAACACCATCAAGAACCAGGGCGACCCCGGCCCCGGCGCGCGCCAGCTGATGCAGCAGACGCTCGACGGCAACGGCTCCGAGCTGGCCGACGCGCTGAAGTACGTCGACGAGCAGATGCTGACCGGCATGACCGACAGCCAGCGCCAGACGCTGCGTCCGCTGCTGGTGCGTCCGCTGCTGCAGTCGTATGCGGTGACGATCCGCCCTGCCAGCGTCGAGATCAACAAGGTGTGGAACGCGCAGGTCTACCAGCCGTTCATGCAGACGCTGGCGACCAAGTACCCGTTTGCCTCGGATGCCAAGATCGAGGCCAGCGCGGCCGAGATCGGCCAGGTGTTCGGTCCGGACGGCGCCATCGCCAAGTTCGCCGGCACCACCATCGGGCCGCTGTCGGTTCGCCGTGGCGACATGATCGCCGCGCGCACCTGGGGCGATCTGGGCGTGACCTTCGCGCCGGAGTTCACCACCAACTTCACGCGCTGGATCGCGCCGCTGACCGGTGGCGCGGCGGCCGGTGCCGGCGGTGCCGCCGCTGCCGCCCCGCAGACCGTGTTCCAGATCCTGCCGTCGCCGGCGGCCGGCACCACCGAGTACACGATCGAGATCGACGGGCAGCAGCTGCGCTATCGCAATACGCCGCCGCAGTGGACCAACTTCGTCTGGCCCAATCCGCAGGGCACGCCAGGCGCGCGCATCACCGCGACGACCTTCGATGGCCGCACCGTCGAGGTGCTCAGCGAACCGGGCCGCTTCGGCCTGGAGCGGCTGATCGCCACGGCCTCGCGCAAGCGGCGTCCGGATGGCGCGTTCGAGCTGTCGTGGACGCAGGGCGGCACCACCGTCGCGGTGGCGCTGCGCATCGTCAGCAGCCCGCAGACCACCACAGCCGCGGCCGACTCGCCGCAGGGACAGGGCCTGCGCGGCCTGAAGCTGCCGCCCACGATCGCCGACGCGTCGGCGCCGGTCACCGCCACGGAGGCGGCGCAGCCCGCCCCCGCCGCCTCGGCGCCCGTCGCACAGTCAGGTGCACAGCCCGGTGCGCAGCCCGGCGCGCCCGTGCGTGCAGGAGGTGCGCAATGAGCCAGGCAGCGCAATTGCAGCTCGCGTACTTCGGCAAGCTTCCGTCGCGCGGGGATTTCGTCAAGAGTCCGAACCAGACCCAGCTGCTCGATACGCTCGACCGCTGGCTGTCGCAGGCGATGGAGATGCTGGCCGAGGACCCGGGCTGGAAGACGGTCTATGACGCGTGGCAGCCGGTCCAGTTCGCCTTCCTCGGTTCGCAGAGCCGGCTGGCGATCGCCGGCACGGTGATGGCCAGCAACGACCAGTCGTCGCGCCGCTTCCCCTTCCTCGCCGCCGCCGCGCTGGAAATCGACCAGCCGCTGCCGTTCATCGCGCGCAGCCCGCTGGCGCTGACGCGGCTGTGGACGCGCGCCAGCCATCAGATGCAGGAGCTGGTCTCCGCCGCCGATCCGGCCGAGGGCCTGCGCAATCTGGCGCAGACCCAGTTCGCGGTCGAGATCGGCGCGGGCGCGCAGGCCTACGACGCCAGCTTCAAGGACTTCATCGAATTCCAGACCGTGGCCGGCCTGGAGCAGATGCTGCGCGCCGACGGGCAGACGCTGTGCCTGCGCCGCACGCTGGTCGCGCTCGGCATCCTGCTCGAACCGGTGATGAGCGCCGGCACGTCGCGGCTGGACAAGGGCCTGACGCTGCCGTTGCCGTCCGACCCCGTCTATCGCAGCCTGGTGGCAAGCTTCTGGCTCGACCTGGTGTCGGGCTTCCTGAAGCGCGGCGACTTCGAGCTGTCGCTGTTCCTCGGCCGCGTGGGTAACGAGACCACGGGACAGGGACAAGGACAACGCGGCCGCAGCGAGCGGCTGGTGATCGGCTTCAACGGGGCCTCGTCGCGCACGCTGCACGGCATCATGTCGCCGCTGGCGTACGGCGAAGTCAATATCGACATCGACGACCCGCAGTGGGTGGACCAGCATGCCGGCTCGCGCTATGGCGTGGCCAAGCTGGCCAGCTATCTCGAGCAGCCGCAGCTGTCGTTGCGCGCGGCGCTCGACACCTTCCGCGAAGTCTTCATCGGAGAATGATCATGCGTTCGGTTTTCCCGGCCTGCCGCGCTGTTGCGCTGGCGACGGCCCTGACCTGGCTGCTGGCGGCGCCCGCCTCCGCCCAGACGCCTGCCGGCGCGGATGCAGCGGCAGGTCGCGTGGTGGCCGGCGGCGCGGTGCCGGACGAGGCCACCAAGGCCGAGGTGCTGGCGCGGCTGCGCGAGCTGTATGGCGCGGCCAACGTGGTCGATCAGATCGAGGTTGGCGGCGTGGTGTCGCCGCCGAACTGGACCGCCAACGTGCAGAAGGTGCTGTCGCCGCAGATCAAGCAGGTCAAGCGGGGCCAGCTGAGCATCGACGGCACGCAGATCGCGCTGTACGGCGATGTCGCCGACGAGGGCCAGCGGCAGCAGATCGCCACCACGATGTCGAGCGGGCTGGGCCAGAACTATACGGTCAAGAACGGCCTGCGCGTGCCGGCCTCGGGGCAGGATCTGCTGGACCGCACGCTGGCGAACCGGATCATCGAATTCGAGACCGGCAGCGCCACGCTGACGCCGAAGGGCCGCGTGATTCTCGACGAGATGGCGGCGGTGCTGCCGAAGCTGTCGGGACGCAAGATCGAGATCGTCGGGCACACCGACAATTCGGGCAGCCGCGCGCTCAATCTCGCGCTGTCGCAGTCGCGCGCGGAGACGGTCAAGAGCTATCTGGCCGGCAAGGGCATCGAACCGTCGGTGCTGTCGGCGGTCGGCGTGGGACCGGATCAGCCGATCGCGCCGAACGACAAGGAAGAGAACCGGGCGCGCAATCGGCGCATCGAGTTCAGGGCGAGTCAGTAAGGACGGCGGCACTGGCCGTGTCGTCCCAGCTTTCGCGGGAACGACGGTGTCCGGGGCGCCTGCCCACGACTTCCGGGGACGACGGTTTCGGCGGGGTGTTTGCCCCACCGTCTTTCTGGGATGACGGTGTCGGTGAGGCGTCGGCCCCACCGTCATCTTCAATGGCTCGAATCGCTCTCCGCGTCCGGCATCACGCCCAGCAATTCCTCGATCTGCGACAGCGTGGCGTCGTCCTTCACGACGGTGCGCAGCCAGGCGTGCAGCGGCATCTCGCCCCACTTGGCCGCGCGCGCGGCGAGGTACGCGACCGGGCTGTGGGGTTCGGTACGGCGGAAGAAATCGGCGACTTCGCGCAGCTGCGCCAGGGCCTGCTGGCGCGTGCGGATCGGGCCGCTGACCGCGGCCGCGCCCTGCCCGCTGACGGCGGGCGCTTCGGCACGACCGACTGCGGTAGGTATGGCCGCCTGCCCGGCCTCGTTCGCACCGGCAGCCGGCGCGGCGGGCTTGCCGACGAAGCGCTCGACCAGCGCCCGCACGGCCTCCAGCGCTTCACGCGCCTGCCGGAAGCTCGGCGCATGCTCGCCCGCCTTGGCGTCGAGCACATCGCTGAGCCTGGCCAGCGCCTGCTGGCACGACACCACGTCCTGCAGCAGCGCGACATGGAAGTCGGCCGGCGTCGCCTTGCGCGCGGCCTCGAACGCTTCCTGCGTGACCTTGCCTTCGGCCAGTTCGTCGGCGTGATCGGGATCGCGGCGGATCGCCTCGGTCAGCGCGGTCGCGACCTCCCAGTCGACATAGCCATAGCCGCCGGCGGCCTCGTCGACCAGCGGAATCTCGCGAATCAGCTGGCGCGAGCGCGTCGCCAGCCAGGCCACGCTGCCGGTGCGATATTCGAGGTCTTCCTCGTCGGCGCGCGGATGCAGGCCGCTCCAGAACGCCTCGCACAGCTGCGCGGCCAGCGTATAACCGTCGCGCAAGCCCGCAAATCCTCTCGTCTTGGCCAGCGCCTCGGTCAGCCACACCGCCAGCCGCAGATCCTTGGTCCGCTCGGACAGCAGCCGCGTCGACAGCTCGACCACCTGGCGCCAGTCCGCCTCCTTCAACTCGGTCACCCACTCGCCCTGGTCCAGCGAGGGATCGTCGAAACGGCGCGCCTCCTGAATGCGGTCGAATTCGGCCGAGAACAGCAGATCCTCGCCGCAAGGGTCGTCGCCCGGAACAGGTTGCAGCAAACGGTCGAAGGAGAGAGTCGCCATATCAGCCCGCAGGAAATGGAATGGCGGGTAGTGTAGCGCGTGGACATCATGACAACCAATGCCAAAGCCATCGCCGCGGAAACGGATGCCGCATTGGAAGACTCAGTCGCGTCGTTCGAGCAACAGTTCGATCGGTACGTTGAGCGCATCGGCAAGGCTCTGCAACACATCGATGCTGCCGCCCCGTTTGCGGCTCTCGATCTGGCTGAGATAGGGCTTGCTCAGGCCCGCGGCGTTGGCCAGTGCATCCTGTGTCAGCCGGCGATAGTCGCGCCACGCCTTTACGGGATGGTCTCCAGCCAGTTCGGCGTCCAGTACGGCCGCCGGAACACGAAAGCCGTCGTCCTGCGACTTCGCACGGTCGAACAGGGCTACATCGTCGAGGTCCTCCATCAAATGCTTGACCCGCTCCCATACCTCGATGGGTACGACGGCAAACTCCGGCTTGCCGTCGCGCTGGATGAATTGGATCTGGGTCATTGGTATGCACCTCCGCGTGGTCTTACAGCCAGCACCACGATAACCAGCCGGCCATCCTCGATCTGATACAAGACTCGCCAGTCGCCGACGCGCAAGCGGTAGCCGTCGCGGCCTACCAGTTTCTTGACGTTGCGATTCGGCGCAAAAGGATCGGCGGCAAGCGCTTCTATCTTTGCCCGAATATTGACGGCCATGTTCGTCGGCATTGCCCTCAGCGCCTGGGCGGCCTGTTTGGTGAATTCGACGGAGTACATGGCCGCATGTTAGCGGCCAGCTAATATTGTAGCTAATAAAGTTAGCTACGGAAAGGTGACGATTCGTGTCGCCCCGACAAAGCAAAAAAAGGCCCGCATCACGCGGGCCTTCTGCTTCAAACGAACCTCAACCGGAATCGAAACCGGAATCGAAACCGGAATCGGAACCGGAACGGCTTACCCCACCCACTTCCGCGCATTGCGGAACATGCGCATCCACGGGCTGGCGCCGTCGGGGATCTGTTTCCAGGCGTCGGGGGCCCAGCTCATCGTGGCGGTGCGGAACACGCGTTCCGGGTGGGGCATCAGCACGGTGAAGCGGCCGTCGACCGTGGTCACCGAGGTGATGCCGTCCGGCGAGCCGTTCGGGTTCAGCGGGTAGGTCTGCGTCACCGCGCCGCGGTTGTCGACGAAGCGCAGCGAGACGTCGACCTTGCTCTTGTCGCCCTGCTGCGAGAAGTCGGCGTAGCCTTCGCCGTGCGCGACGACGATCGGGATGCGGCTGCCTTCCATGCCGGCGAAGAAGATCGACGGCGATTGCTGGACCTCGACCGTGACGAAGCGCGCTTCGTACTGCTCGCTCTGGTTGCGCGTGAACTTCGGCCAGGCACCGGCGCCGGGGATGATCGGCGCGAGATTGCTCATCATCTGGCAGCCGTTGCAGACGCCCAGCGCGAAGGTGTCGGTGCGGTTGAAGAAGGCCGCGAACTGCTCGGCCATCGCGCCGTTGAACAGGATGGTCTTGGCCCAGCCTTCGCCCGCGCCCAGCACGTCGCCGTAGCTGAAGCCGCCGCAGGCGACGAAGCCGACGAAGTCGTCCAGCTTCGCGCGGCCCGCGATCAGGTCGCTCATATGGACGTCGTAGGTATCGAAGCCCGCGCGGTCCATGCTGTACGCCATCTCGATCTGCGAGTTGACGCCCTGCTCGCGCAGGATCGCCACGCGCGGCCTGGCGCCGCTGGCGATGAACGGCGCGGCGATGTCCTCGGCCGGATCGAAGGTCAGGCTCGGCGTGATGCCGGGGTCGGCGGCGTCGAGCAGCAGCTCGTATTCGCTGTCGGCGCACGCGGGGTTGTCGCGCAACCGGGCGATGCGCCAGCTGACCTCGCTCCAGACCCGTTGCAGCTCGGCACGCGGAGCACCGAACACCTTCTTGGCGTCGCGGTAGATCTCGATCTGGTCGCTGCCGTTGGGCTTGCCGACCACATGGCTGCAGGCCGACAGGCCGGCCTCGCGCAGCGCGGCGAACACGGCGTCGCGATCCTCGAGCCTGACCTGGATCACCGCGCCAAGCTCTTCGGAGAACAGCGCGCGCAGCGTCTGGTCGTTGCGGCGCTCGGCGATCTGCTGGGCCCAGTTCTTGGCGTCGCCGTAATCCTGCTCCTGCGTCGGATCGAGCGTCAGCATGTCGACGTTCAGCGACAGGCCGCAATGGCCGGCAAACGCCATCTCGGCCAGCGTCGCCATCAGGCCACCGTCCGAGCGGTCGTGATAGGCCAGCAGCTTGCCCTCGCGGTTCAGGCGCTGGATCGCATTGAAGAAGTTGCGCAGATCGGCCGCGTCGTCGACATCGGGAACGCTGTCGCCGACCTGTTGCGTGACCTGTGCCAGGATGCTGCCACCGAGGCGGTTCTTGCCGCGGCCCAGGTCGATCGCGATCAGCACGGAATCGCCCAGGTCGGTGCGCAGCTGCGGCGTCAGCGTGCGGTCGACATCGTCGACCGCGGCGAACGCCGAGATGATCAGCGACACCGGCGCGACCACTTCCTTGGCCACGCCCGCATCGTCCCACTTGGTGCGCATCGACAGCGAATCCTTGCCGACCGGAATACTGATGCCCAGCGCCGGGCACAGCTCCATGCCGACCGCGCGCACCGTGTCGTACAGCCTGGCGTCCTCGCCCTCGACGCCGCAGGCGGCCATCCAGTTGGCCGACAGCTTGACCTTGCCGAGGTCCTTGACCGGCGCGGCGGCCAGATTGGTCAGCGCCTCGCCGATCGCCATGCGGCCCGAGGCCGGGGCGTCGATCACGGCCAGCGGGGTGCGCTCGCCCATCGTCATCGCCTCGCCGGCCTTGCCCTGGTAGTCGAGCGTGGTGACCGCGACATCGGCCACCGGCACCTGCCACGGTCCGACCATCTGGTCGCGCGCGTTCATGCCGCCGACGCTGCGGTCGCCGATCGTGATCAGGAAGGACTTGCTGGCGACGGTCGGGTGGCGCAGCACGTCGCGCACCGCCTGATCCAGCGCGATGCCCGTGACATCGACCGCCGGCAGCGATTGCTCGACGCGCTTGACGTCGCGATGCATGCGCGGTGGCTTGCCAAGCAGCACGTCCATCGGCATGTCGACCGCGTAGTGCTCCTTCAGCGCCTGATCGACGCTGGCATCGACCAGCTGCAACTGCTTTTCCTCGGTGGCCACGCCGACCACGGCGAACGGCGAACGCTCGCGCTCGCACATCGCGGCAAAACGCGGGAAGCTGTCCGGCGCGATCGCCAGCACGTAGCGCTCCTGCGATTCGTTGCACCAGATCTCGGCCGGCGACAGGCCCGACTCTTCCAGATGGATCTGGCGCAGCTCGAACCGTGCGCCGCGGCCGGCGCCGTCGACCACTTCGGGGAAGGCATTGGACAGGCCGCCCGCGCCCACGTCGTGGATCGACAGGATCGGGTTCTCGTCGCCGAGCTGCCAGCAGGCGTTGATCACTTCCTGGGCGCGCCGCTCCATTTCCGGGTTGCCGCGCTGGACCGAGTCGAAATCGAGGTCCGCCGTATTGGCGCCGGTCGCCATCGAACTGGCCGCGCCGCCGCCCATGCCGATGCGCATGCCCGGGCCGCCCAGCTGGATCAGCAGCGAACCGGCCGGCAGCGGCTCCTTGTGCGTATGCGAGGCGTCGATATTGCCGATGCCGCCGGCAATCATGATGGGCTTGTGGTAGCCGCGCACGGTGCCGCCGACGTTCTGCTCGTAGACGCGGAAATAGCCGCCCAGGTTGGCGCGGCCGAATTCGTTGTTGAAGGCGGCGCCACCCAGCGGGCCTTCGATCATGATCTGCAGCGGCGAGGCGATGCGCTCGGGCTTGCCGGTCACCGCCGGCCGTTCGTCGGGATTGCGGAAGGCCAGCGGCTGGGCGGCGTCGCGCGCGTTCTCCCACGGCTCGACCGCGCCGGGCAGCATCAGGTTGGACACCGTGAAGCCGGTCAGGCCGGCCTTGGGCTTGGCGCCGCGGCCGGTCGCGCCCTCGTCGCGGATTTCGCCGCCGGCGCCGGTCGAGGCCCCGGGGAACGGCGAGATCGCGGTCGGGTGGTTATGCGTCTCGACCTTCATCAGCGTGTGGGTCAGCGCCTGATGGCGGCCATACTGGTGCGCGTCGCCCCGCGGGAACCAGCGTTCGGCGACATCGCCCTCCATCACCGCCGAGTTGTCCGAATACGCGACGATCGAACCCTGCGGGTTCAGCTGGTGCGTATTGCGGATCATCGCGAACAGCGACTTGTCCTGTTCCTCGCCGTCGATGGTCCAGGTCGCGTTGAAGATCTTGTGGCGGCAGTGTTCGCTGTTGGCCTGCGCGAACATCATCAGCTCGACGTCGGTCGGGTTGCGGCCGAGCTTGGCGTAGGCATCGACCAGATAATCGATCTCGTCCTCGGACAGCGCCAGGCCCATCGCGACGTTGGCCTCGGCCAGCGCGGCGCGTCCACCCGCCAGGTCGATGAAGCGCAGCGGCTTGGCCGGCAGTTCGTCGAACAGCCCGGCCGCGGCGTCGCGCGTGGCGACCACGGTCTCCGTCATGCGGTCGAACAGCAGCGCCGCCACGGCGTCGCGCGTCAGCGGGTCCAGCGTCTTGCGCCCGCGCAGCAGGCCCTTCTTGCAGATCACCGTGAATTCGATGCCGCGCTCGATCCGGTGCACATGCGACAGGCCGCAGTTGTGCGCGATATCGGTGGCCTTGCTGGCCCACGGGGAGATCGTGCCGAAACGCGGAATCACGACGAAGCGGTCGCCCTCGGGCTGCTCGGCGAACGGCGCGCCATAGGTCAGCAGCGCGCGGATGCGGTCGGTATCGCCCTTGTCCAGCGGCTGGTCGGTGTCGACGAAGTGCAGGAACTGGCCGTGCACCGACTCGATGTCGGTGTCGATCTGTTGCAGGGCGGTGAGCAGGCGTTGCTGGCGGAAGGCCGACAGGGCCAATGCGCCGGGGAAGCACGAGAAATGCGCCATGATCTGAGCGGTCGGAGGGCGATGGAGGTGGGACTGCGGCCGGGACCCGGCCGTGGCGTCCGGCCGGACGGGCCGCAAGCCAGCCGGGCGGCGCCGGCGAAAACCGCTATTGTACCCTGCCGAGGGGGATTTCTTGCAGTGCAGTATCGGGCGGATTGGGGGGATTGGGGGATCGGCGCACCGGGGCTGCCCTCTCCCCCGGCCCCTCTCCCGCCGTGCGGGACAGGGGGAGAAAACCAGCAGACCAATCTGTCATCGTCGCAAGCCGCCCGGGGCTCCCCTTTCCCGCCTGCGGGAGAGGGGCTGAGAGCGAGGGCAACGGCCCCCGCCCGGCCTACGCCGCCCCGTACCCCCCGCCTCCCGGCGTCTCGATCACGAACACATCGCCCACGCCCATCTCGGTGCGCGCCACGTGGGGCAGCGTCTCCTCGCTGCCATCGGCGCGGATCACGCGGTTGCGGCCCGTCGCGCCCGGCTCGCCGCCCGCCATGCCGAACGGGGCATGTACCCGGTTGTTCGACAGGATCGACGCCGTCATCGGCTCGAGGAAGCGCACCTTGCGCACGCCGCCGTTGCCGCCGTGCCAGCGCCCCGCCCCGCCCGATCCGTGCCGGATCTCGTAGCTGTCCAGCCGCACCGGGAAGCGCCACTCCAGCACCTCGGGATCGGTCAGCCGCGAGTTGGTCATATGCGTCTGCACCACGTCGCAGCCGTCGAAGCCGTTGCCGGCGCCGCTGCCGCCCGAAATCGTCTCGTAGTACTGGTAGCGCGCATTGCCGAAGGTGAAATTGTTCATCGTGCCCTGGCTGGCCGCGACCACGCCGAGCGCGCCGTACAGCGCGTTGGTGATGCACGAGGACGTTTCGACATTGCCCGACACCACCGAGGCCGGATAGCGCGGATTGAGCATCGACCCTTCCGGTATCACCACATGCAGCGGCTTCAGGCAGCCGGCGTTCAGCGGGATGTCCTGGTCGACCAGCGTGCGGAATACATACAGCACCGCGGCCATGCAGACCGCGCGCGGGGCATTGAAGTTGTTGGGCAGCTGGTCCGAGGTGCCGGTGAAATCGACCGTCGCCTCGCGGCGCTCGCGGTCCACCGTTACCCGCACGCGGATCTGCGCGCCATTGTCGAGCGGATAGGCATAGCTGCCGTCCGTGAGCGCCGTGATCACGCGCCGCACCGCTTCCTCGGCGTTGTCCTGCACATGGCCCATATAGGCGCGCACCACCGGCAGGCCGAAGTGCGCAACCATCTTGCGCAGCTCCTCGACGCCCTTCGCGTTCGCCGCGACCTGCGCCCGCAGATCGGCCATGTTCTGGTCCACGTTGCGGGCGGGGTAGCGCGCGCCGGCCAGCAGCGCGCGCATGCCGGCATCGTCGAGCACGCCGCCATCGACCAGCAGGAAGTTGTCGATCAGCACGCCCTCCTCCTCGACCACGGTCGAGTCCGGCGGCATCGAGCCCGGCGTGATGCCGCCGATATCGGCGTGATGGCCGCGCGAGCCGACGTAGAACAGCACCTCGCGGCCGTCGGCATCGAACACCGGCGTGATCACCGTCACGTCGGGCAGATGGGTGCCGCCGTTATACGGGTCGTTCAGCACATAGACGTCACCGTCCTTCATCCGTCCGGCATTGCGCGCGATCACGGTCTTGATGCTCTCGCCCATCGAGCCCAGATGCACCGGCATATGGGGCGCGTTGGCGATCAGATTGCCTTCGGCGTCGAAGATCGCGCAGGAGAAGTCGAGCCGCTCCTTGATGTTGACCGAGTACGCGGTGTTCTGCAGCCGCAGGCCCATCTGCTCGGCGATCGACATGAACAGATTGTTGAAGACCTCGAGCATCACCGGATCGGCCTCGGTGCCGATTGCGCGCCGCTGCGGGCGCGGCACCGCGCGCGTCAGCACCAGATGGTCGCGCTCGGTCAGCAGGGCCTGCCAGCCGGGCTCGACCACCGTGGTGGCGTTCTGCTCCGCGATGATCGCCGGACCGGCGAGGCGGTCCCCAGGACGCAGCGTATCGCGCCGGTAGAGGCCGGTGTCGTGCCAGGCGCCGCCGCTGAACATGCGCACCGTCTCGGCGGGCTGCGGCGGACCTTCCCGTGGCGCCGGCGCGGGCGGGCGCTCCTGCGGCGCCTGCGCGACGCCGACCGCCTCCACCGAGACCGCCTCGACGATCAGGCCCTTGTCGGGCATCAGGAAGGCATAGCGCTGGCGGTACGCGGCCTCGAAGCCGGCGCGCATCGCGGCGGCGTCGCCGAACGGCACCACCAGCGCCGAATCGGTACCTTCGTAGCGCAGATGGATGCGCCGCAGCACCTCCATGCGGCTGGCGTCCTCGCCCTGCTCCAGCAGCTCGTCGCGCGCCTGCTGCGCGAGCGCGTCGAGCCGCTGCGCCAGCATCGGCACCGCGGCCTCGTCCAGCTTCGCCTCGATCGACAGCTCGCGCATCGCCGTGCGGTCGGCCAGGCCCATGCCGTAGGCCGACAGCACGCCGGCCAGCGGATGGACGAACACGGTCTGCATGCCCAGCGCATCGGCCACCAGGCAGGCGTGCTGCCCGCCGGCGCCGCCGAAGGTGGTCAGCGTGTAGCCGGTCACGTCGTGGCCGCGCTGCACCGAGATCTGCTTGATCGCGTTGGCCATGTTGCCGACCGCGATCTCGATGAAGCCCTCGGCGACCTGCTCCGGCGTGCGGCGGTCGCCGGTCTGCTCGGCGATTTGCGCGGCCAGCTCCTCGAAGCGCGCGACCACGGCATCGCGATCGAGCGGCGCGTCGGCGCGCGGGCCGAACACCGCCGGGAAATGCGCGGGCTGGATCTTGCCGAGCATCACGTTGCAGTCGGTCACCGCCAGCGGGCCGCCGCGCCGGTAGCTGGCCGGCCCGGGATTCGCGCCGGCCGAATCGGGGCCGACGCGATAGCGGCTGCCGTCGAAATGCAGCACCGAGCCGCCGCCCGCCGCCACCGTATGGATGCTCATCATCGGCGCGCGCATGCGCACGCCGGCCACGCTGGTCTCGAACACCCGCTCGAAGTCGTTCGGGTGCCTGCCGCTGAAGTGCGACACATCGGTCGACGTGCCGCCCATATCGAAGCCGATGATGCGGTCGAAGCCGGCGCGCTGCGAGGCGCGCACCATGCCGACGATGCCGCCGGCGGGCCCGGACAGGATTGCATCCTTGCCCTGGAAACGATGCGCATCGGTCAGGCCGCCGCTGCTCTGCATGAACTGCAGGTTCACCCCCGGCATCTCGCGCTCGATCTGCTCGACATAGCGGCGCAGGATCGGCGACAGGTAGGCGTCGACCACCGTGGTGTCGCCGCGCGGCACCAGCTTCATCAGCGGCGATACCTCGTGCGACACCGAGACCTGGGCGAAACCGAGCTCGCGCGCGATCCGGGCGGCGCGGGCCTCGTGATCGGCATGGCGATAGCCGTGCATCAGCACGATCGCCACCGCGCGGATGCCGTCGGCCCGCACGCGCAGCATCTGTTCGCGCAGCGCCGCCTCGTCCAGCGGCTGTACTACCTCGCCATGCGCGCCGATGCGTTCGTCGACTTCCACCACCTCGCGATACAGCAGCTCCGGCAGCACGATGTTGAGGTCGAACAGCCGCGGCCGGTTCTGGTAGGCGATGCGCAGCGCGTCGCGATAGCCGCGCGTGATGAACAGCGCGGTGGGCTCGCCCTTGCGCTCGAGCAGCGCGTTGGTGGCCACCGTGGTGCCCATTTTCACCGCGGACACCAGGCGCGGCGTGATCGGCTCGCCCGGGGCCAGACCGAGCAGATGGCGGATGCCGGCCACCGCCGCGTCGGCGTATTGCTCGGGGTTCTCGGACAGCAGCTTGTGCGTGACCACGGTGCCGTCCGGGCGCAGGCCGACGATATCGGTGAAGGTGCCGCCGCGATCGATCCAGAATTGCCAGCGAGGGTCGGGCGTGGCGGCTTGCGTTTCGGCTTGCGTTTCGGCTTGCGTTTCGGCTTGCGTTTCGGCTTGCGAAGCGGACTGCGATGCGGCGGACTGCGATGTGGCTTGCGACTCGGAATGGGACACGCGGAAGTACCTCGGAAGGAAATGAGGATCGTCGTCGGGCGTGCAGCCGCACGCGAACTCGACGCGGTGAATTCGTGCGGCGCTACAGCGACGTCGCGGAACGCGCCGCCTGCTCGTACAGCCCGGTCAGCACGCGCAACAGCCGTGCCAGTTCGCCGATCTCGGCGTTCTCCGCGCTGCCCGGGGTCATATTGCTGGTCAGGCATTGCTCGCGGATTTCCCGATATCGCGCGCACGCCTCGGTGCCTGCCGTGGTGGTGCTGTAGGTCGCCTCCTTGCCGACGCGCACGCCGGCAACCAGGCCCATGCCCTGCAGCTTCTTCAGCGAGTAGGTCACCAGATGGGTGTCCTCGACGTTCAGCACGAAGCAGATGTCCGCGAGCCGCTTGGCGCGCCCGCGGTGGTTGACGTGGTGGAGCACCAGCACGTCGAGAAAGGTCAGGTCGCGTACGCCGGCCGCGCCCATGCAGCGCACCACCCAGCGGCTGTAGGCGTTGTAGGCGGTGTTCAGGCCGAACTCGAATTCGGACAGCTCGGGACTGCGCGACGACACCAGATGCGCGGACGACACGATGCCGGCGCCGGCCTGGCGCGCGACACCTTCGGCGGCCGCGGCATCGGTGGACGCGACCCCGGCGGAAGGCATGTCGGGGGAAGCAACGTCGTCGCGGCGGCTCGGCTTTCGGGCCATGGACAGGACTCCTGCAGTGGGACAGCGGAGAACGAACGGCTTGGCGCGTCGCGGATCGCGTGGTTTGCGGATCGCGGATTCCTGATCGCGAATCTTCGATCACGGGCGCCGTCTAGGGATTTCCCGGAGGCCGCGGCGGTAATTTCAGCTTGACAGTTTATCGACAAATTATGAGCATGAGTACCCGGTAACGATGGGGATTGCGCGGCACTGCAGCGACCGCTTCCGTGCGCAATTCGCGCACGAATCCTGGGCATCCGGCGCGCCGCGCACTGTCGCGGGGCAAGCGGCAACGACATTCAGGGCGCGCGCCTGCCTGCGTCTTCACGCTTTCCCTTGTCTGCATTGTTTGCCTTATCGTTGTCTGCTTGCAGCGAACGTACGGTCTCGATGCGCATTACCGTTTCCGACTCGTTTCCGACGTTGTTCACCGCCCGATCTCACCGCCCGAGCCTGCACCCGATGACGATGCCCGCCACACTGCTTCCCGATATCGACACGCTGAACCGACTGGCTTGCGATGGCCGGCTCTCGCGCACCGCGCTGTTGCAGCAGGCGCAGGCGCGTGCCAGGGAACCGGCGGCGCAGGCGGTATTGCTGCAGACCAGCTTCGATACCGCCGTCAGCGCGGCGCAGGCCGCCGATGCCGCGGCGCTCGCCGGCAAGCCGCTGCATCCGCTGGCCGGGCTGCCGGTATCGATCAAGGACCTGTTCGATATCGGCGGCGAAATCACGCGCGCCGCCTCGACGGCACGCGCCGATGCGGCGCCGGCAAGCGAAGACGCCCCGGTCGTCGCACGGCTGCGCGCGGTGGGTGCCGCGCTGGTCGGCCGCACCAACATGACCGAGTTCGCCTTCTCCGGCGTCGGCATCAACCCGCACTACGGCACGCCGGTCAATCCGCACGACAGCGCGGTGGCGCGCATCTGCGGCGGCTCGTCGTCGGGCGCCGCGGCCTCCGTGGCGCTCGGCCTCTCTGTCGCGGCGCTGGGCAGCGATACCGGCGGTTCGATCCGCATCCCGGCCGCGCTGTGCGGCCTGACCGGCTTCAAGCCTACCGCCCGGCGCGTGCCGCTGACCGGCGCCTTTCCGCTGTCCTTCTCGCTCGATACCGCCTGCGCGATGGCGCGCACCGTGGCCGACTGCGTGCTTGTCGACGGCGTGATCGCGGACCAGGCGCTGGTCCCCGTGCGCAAGGCCGCCGGCGCGCTGCGGCTGGCGGTCCCGCGCCAGCTGTTGCTCGACGATCTCGACGAGACCGTGTCGCGCGCCTTCGATCGCACGCTCGGGCGGCTGTCCGGCGCCGGCGTGCAGATCGAACATGTGGACCTGCCCGAGCTGCTGGAACTGTCGACGCTGAACGCGCAGGGCGGACTGACCGCGGCCGAAGCCTATGCGATCCACCGCGGCACGCTGGCGTCGCGGCGCGCGCTGTACGACCCGCGCGTGGCGGCCCGCATCGATCGCGGCGCCGCGATCGGCGCGGCCGACTATGTCGATCTGGTGCGCGCCCGCGCCGCCTGGAGCGCGCGCGTGATGGCGCGGCTCGACGGCTACGACGCGCTGGCCTGCCCCACCGTGCCGGTGGTGGCGCCGCCGATCGCGCCGCTGGTCGCCGATGACGCGCTGTTTACGCGCACCAATGCGCTGCTGCTGCGCAATCCCTCGACCATCAACTTCCTCGACGGCTGCGCGATCTCGCTGCCGTGCCACCAGCCCGACGAACTGCCGGTCGGACTGATGCTGGCGCACGGCCCGATGCGCGATGCGCCGCTGCTGGGCACGGCGCTTGCATTGGAAGCCGTGCTCGCGCCGGGGCCGCAGGCCTGAGCCGGGATCCCGGACGGGGTGACGGCACGCGACAACCCGCAGGACAACCTAGTGGACGACCCAGTGGACGAGCCACCGCTGGCGGCGCAAGATCCACGCACGCGCGCGCAACGATCGAGCGCAACGATAAAGCGCACCGATCAAGCGCACCGATCAGGCGCAACGACGACGCGCAACGACGCGGTAAAGACACAACCAGGAGAGAAATGATGCAGCGCAAGGGATTGCTGAAGTCGATGTCTGCGTGCGGGCTGCTCGCCTGCGCCTTCGCGATGGCGCCGCTGGCGCAGGCCCAGGTCAAATGGGATCTGCCGACCGGCTATCCGGCCAACAACCCGCACACGGTCAACCTGGACCAGTTCGCCAAGGAGGTCAGCGCCGCCACGCAGGGCAAGCTGGCCATCACGCTGCATCCGAACGGCTCGCTGTTCAAGGCCAACGAAATCAAGCGCGCGGTGCAGAGCAACCAGGCCCAGGCAGGCGAGGTGCTGATGTCGCTGCTGGAGAACGAGAACGCGCTGTTCGGCGTCGACGCGGTGCCCTTCCTCGCCACCGGCTTCGATGCCTCGTACAAGCTGTGGCAGGCGCAGCGCCCGGTGATCGACCGCCTGCTGGACCGCCAGGGCATCAAGCTGCTGTATGCGGTCGCGTGGCCGCCGCAGGGCATCTACGCCAAGAAGGAAATCCGCTCGGGCGCCGACATGAAGGGCCTGAAATGGCGCGCCTACAATCCGGCCACCACGCGCATCGCGCAGGCCGTCGGCGCGCAGCCGATGACGATCCAGGCGGCCGAGCTGTCGCAGGCGCTGGCCACCGGCGTGGTCGACAGCTTCATGTCCTCGGGCGCCACCGGCGTCGACAGCAAGGTCTGGGAGAGCCTGTCGCACTTCCATACGGTCGATGCCTGGCTGCCGAAGAACATGGTGATCGTCAACAAGCGCGAGTTCGACAAGCTCGACAAGCCGTCGCAGGAGGCGCTGCTGAAGGCCGCGCAGGCCGCCGAGACCCGCGGCTGGCAGCGGATGCGCGAATACACGCAGCAATCGCTCGACACGCTGGCCAAGAACAAGATGACCATCGTCAAGCCCACGCCGCAACTGCAGGCCGACATGAAGAAGATCGGCGACGAGCTGCTGGCCGAGTGGGAAAAGAAGGCCGGACCCGAGGGCAAGGAGATCATCGCGGCGTATCGCAAGTAAGGCGAACAAGGTGGTGCCGGCCAGCCCGTGACTCCCGTCGTCCCTGCGAAGGCAGGGACGACAGCGGCTCGCGACGAGACAGCTGGTCCTCGCCCTCGCGGGGACGGCAGCATGACACCGGCGCGGCATCGCCCTCCGCTTCCCTCCCCCAGCCTTCCGGACGCATCATGACTTCCCGCTTCCAGTGGTTCTACCAGGCGCTCGGCGCGCTGGCCGCCGTCTTCATCTGCCTGACGCTGCTGATCGAACTGGCCATCATCATCGGGCGCTTCGCCAATTTCCAGATCGACGGCGGCGACGCCTATGCCGGCTATTTCATGGCCGCGGGCTCCTTTCTTGCACTGGCCGCGACGCTGCGCCAGGGCGACCATATCCGCGTGACGCTGATCCTGCAGCGCCTGCACGGCAGGCCGCGTGTCTGGGTGGAGATCTTCTGCCTGGCGGTGGCCACGCTGCTGACCGCGTACTTCACCTACTACGCGGGCAAGCTCGCGTACGACTCGTACATCTATCACGACATCTCGCAGAACACCGACGCCACGCCGCTGTGGATTCCGCAGCTGTCGATGGCGGTGGGCCTGTTCGGGCTGTTCGTCGCCTTCGCCGAGGAGTTCGTCTACGTGGTGCGCACGCGCCGTCTGCCGCGCGAGGAAAGCGGCGAAATGGCGCGCACCGAGTAACGCCGACGTATCGACCGGTCAGCCCCCACAGGAACGCAACCACATGGATCTCTGGATCACCTTCTTCCTGATCGTCGCCATCTTCGCCGTGCTCGGCGCCGGCGTCTGGATCGGCATCGCGATTCTCGGCGTCGCCTGGATGGCGATGGAGCTGTTCACCAACAAGGTCGGCGGCGAATCGATGGCGCTGACCGTCTGGGGCTCGCTGTCGAGCTGGACGCTGACGGCGCTGCCCCTGTTCATCTGGATGGGCGAGATCCTGCTCAAGACCAGGCTGTCCGAGGGCATGTTCCGCGGGCTGTCGCCGTGGCTGCAGCGGCTGCCCGGCCGGCTGCTGCATGTCAACGTGATCGGCTGCACGATCTTTGCGGCGGTGTCGGGCTCGAGCGCCGCGACCTGCGCGACGATCGGCAAGATCTCGCTGCCCGAACTGGCCAAGCGCGGCTATCCCGAGTCGATGGCGATCGGCTCGCTGGCGGGCGCCGGCACGCTGGGCCTGCTCATTCCGCCGTCGATCATCATGATCGTCTATGGCGTCACCGCCGATGTGTCCATCGGCAAGCTGTTCATCGGCGGCGTGCTGCCGGGCCTGATGCTGGCGCTGCTGTTCATGGGCTACGTCGCGGTCTGGGGCTGGCGGCATCGCGATGCGATCCCGGTGCCCGAGCATCGGCTGGACCTGCATGCCAAGCTGGCCGAATCGCGCCACCTGATCCCGGTGGTGCTGCTGATCGGCGCGGTGCTGGGCTCGATCTACGCCGGCATCGCCACCGCCACCGAGGCGGCCGCGCTCGGCGTGGTCGGCGCGCTGGTGCTCGCGCTGGCGCAACGCACGCTGACGTGGGAAACGTTCCGCGATTCGCTGATGTCGGCGACGCGGCTGTACTGCATGATCGCGCTGATCCTGGCCGGCTCGTCGTTCCTGACGCTGGCAATGGGCTTCATCGGCCTGCCCCGCCATCTGGCCGAGTGGATCGTCGGCCTGAACCTGACGCCGTTCATGCTGATCATCGCGCTGATGGTGTTCTTCATCATCCTGGGCTGCTTCCTCGACGGCATCTCGATGGTGGTGCTGACGATGTCGGTGCTGCTGCCGACCATCCAGGCGGTCGGCATCGACCTGCTGTGGTTCGGCATCTTCGTCGTGCTGGTGGTCGAGATGGCGCAGATCACGCCGCCGGTCGGCTTCAACCTGTTCGTGCTGCAGGGGATGACCCGGCGCAATATCAGCTATATCGCCTGGGCCGCCTTCCCCTTCTTCGTGCTGATGGTGGTGGCGGTGCTGCTGATCTGGGCCTTCCCCGGCCTGGTGACCTACCTGCCCGCGCAGATGAAGATGTAGGCGCCATGCGTGCGATCGTGATCGGGGCCGGCGTGATCGGCGTGTGCTCGGCCTGGTATCTGCGCGAGGCCGGCTTCGAGGTCACCGTGCTGGACCGGCGCGCCTCTCCCGCGCAGGAGACCAGCTTCGGCAACGCCGGCGTGATGGCGCCCGGGTATGTGACACCGTGGGCCGCGCCCGGGATGCCGGCCAAGGTGCTGCGCACCCTCTTCGCCAGTACCTCGCCGGTGGTGTTCCGCCCCAGCGCCGACCCCGCGATGTGGCGCTGGATTGCGCGCTGGCTCGGCGAATGCCGGCTCGAACGCTACCGCATCAACAAGCTGCGCATGCAGCGGCTGGCCTTCTACAGCCGCGCCTGCCTGCACCAGCTGCGCGACCAGCTGCAGATCGACTACGAGCAGTCGCAGGGCTATCTGCAGCTGTTCAGGACCGAGCGCGATCTCGACATGGCCCGGCCCGCGCTGGCGCTGCTGCGCGAGAACGCGGTGCCCCACCGGCTGATCGATGCCGCCGAATGCCGCCGCCTCGAGCCCGGCCTCGCTCCGGACACCGCGCTGGCCGGCGGGCTGCATCTGCCCGAGGACGAATCGGGCAATTGCCCGATGTTCACGCGCCGGCTGCGGCAATTCGCCGAGGCGGCGGGCGTGCGGTTTCAGATGGACACCACCGTTCACAGCATCGGGGCGCCGCGCGACGGCGTGCTGTCCGTATCGACGCGGCACCAGGGCAACGAGTCGATCCTGCGCGCACCGCACGTCGTGGTGGCCGCCGGCGTCGCCAGTGCCGCGCTGCTGCGCCCGCTCGGCCTGCGCGTGCCGCTGTATCCGGTCAAGGGCTATTCGGCGACGGTGCCCGTGCGCGATGCCCTGCAGGCGCCGCTGGCCGCGCTGATGGACGAGTCGTACAAGGTCGCGATCACCCGCATGGGCAATCGCATCCGGCTGGCCGGCACCGCCGAGCTCGGCTCGCGCAAGCTGGATCTGCGCCAGGCCGCGGTGCGCACGCTGCTGAAGGTCGGACGCGACTGGTTCCCGGGCGCCGCCAACTACGGCGAAGCCTCGCTGTGGACCGGTGCCCGGCCGATGCTGCCGGACGGACCGCCCTTGATCGGCGCCACCGACGTGCCGGGGCTGTTCCTCAATCTCGGCCATGGATCGACGGGCTGGGCGATGGCCTGCGGCTCGGGCAAGCTGCTCGCGGCGCAGGTGGCCGGCGCGCCGGCCGAGATCGACCTGGAAGGGCTGACGCCGGACCGCTACGGCCTCGGTCCGCGGCGATGAGCCGCTTGCCGGCGGCGCTGCGATAATGCGCCGATGACGCCCTTCTCCTCTCCTGCCGCCGCGGGGACGGCCGCCGGCGGGACGGCCGCTGAGACCGCCGTGACCGCCGAAATCGCCGAAGCCACTGCGAATGCGGACTGGCTGCGCTTCGATCCGGCCAGCAGCACGCCGGTCCCCTTGTTCGACAGCGCCGCGATCCGCCGGCTCGAACAGGCCGCCTACGCCGGCCTGTCGCCATTCACGCTGATGGCCCGCGCCGGCGCCGCGACTGCCGCCTGGCTGAATGCCCACGCGCCGGCCGGACCGCTGCTGTTGCTGGCCGGGCCGGGCAATAACGGCGGCGACGCGCTGGTCGCGGCCACGCACCTGCATCGGGCCGGGCGCGAGATCCAGGCTTGGCTGCTGGCCGACCCCGCGCGCCTGCCCGCCGACGCCGCGCGCGCGTGGCAGCAGGCAAACGACGCCGGCGTGCCGCTGCAGGTGCTGGTGCCCGATGCCGCCTCGCCGCAGACGGCCCCTCCCTGGCCCGCGACAGCGCCGCGTTTTGCCGCCGTGGTCGACGGCCTGTTGGGCATCGGGCTGAACCGTCCCGCCAGCGGCGCGCTGGCCGAATGGATCGCGCGCCTTGGCATCCTGGCCGACCAGGGCGTGCCGGTATTCGCGCTGGACGTGCCGAGCGGCCTGTCGGCCGATACTGGCGCCGGTGCGCCCGCGGTGCGCGCGACGCGCACGCTGACCTTCATCGCCGCCAAGCCCGGGCTGCTGACGCTCGACGGCCGCGACTGCGCCGGCGAGCTCGATATCGCGCCGCTCGGCCTCGGCTATCCGCCGCAGGACACACCGGCGGCCTGGGCCAATACGCCGGCCCGCTTCGCCGCCGCGCTGCCCGGCCGGCGGCATGCCACCCACAAGGGCAGCTTCGGCACGCTGGCGGTGATCGGCGGCAGCATCGGCATGGTCGGCGCGCCGCTGCTCGGCGCCCGGGCGGCGCTGCATCTGGGCGCCGGGCGCGTGCACATCGGCTTTCTGGCCGACCCCGCGCCGCCGTTCGATCCGGTACATCCCGAACTGATGCTGCATCCGGTCGACCGGCTGCAGTTGGCCGAGATGTCGGCACTGGTCGCCGGGCCGGGCATGGGCACCGGCGAGTACGCGCGCCAATGGCTCGGGGTCGCGCTGCAGGCCGGTACGCCCACGGTGCTCGATGCCGATGCGCTGAACCTGCTGGCCACCGACGCGGCCCTGGCGGCGTTGGCCGGGGCCGGCACTGCGCCACGCGTGCTGACGCCTCATCCGCTCGAAGCGGCGCGGCTGATGGGCTGCACCGTGGCGGAGATCCAGCGCGATCGCCTCGCCGCGGCACGCGCGCTCGCCGCGCAATGGCAGGCGGTGGTCGTGCTCAAGGGCTCGGGCACCGTGATCGCCGGTCCCGGCAAGAACGCGGGCGAGCACGCGGTCACCATCAACCCGACCGGCAATGCGGGCCTGGCCACCGCCGGCACCGGCGACGTGCTGGCCGGCATGATCGGCGCGCTGCTGGCACAGGGCATGGCGGCCGAGTCCGCGGCGCTGGCCGCGGTCTGGCTGCATGGCCGTGCCGCCGATCGCCTGGTGGCGGGCGGCGAAGGCCCCGCCGGGCTGACCGCCGGCGAATTGCCCCGCGCCGCGCGGTACGAACTGAACGCGCTGGTCATGCCGGGTGCGCGGCAATGAGCGGCGCGATCCCGATACAGGGCGCGGCGCCTAGCCGCCGGCAACTGTTGACCGGCATCGCGCTGCTGGTGCTGGGCCAATGGATCCTGACGCTGCTCGATGCCACCGGCAAGACGCTGACCCAGCAGGGCCTGCCGATCATGGCGGTCGCGTGGGTGCGCTACGTCGGCCATGTGGTCGCCATCTTCCTGCTGCTCGGCCCGGCGCGCTTCCGGGCACAGGTCCGCACCGGCCAGCCACGGCTGCAATGGATGCGCGGCGGCCTGATGCTGGCCTCGACGCTGGTGTTCTTCTCGGTGCTGAAGCTGATGCCGCTGGCGACGGCCACCGCGCTGAACTTCTGCGCGCCACTGTTCGTCGTCGCGCTGTCGCCATGGCTGCTCGGCGAACGCCCGGGCCGCCACGCCCGCCTGATGCGCTGGAGCGGCGTGCTGATCGGCTTTGCCGGCATGCTGGTGGTGGTGCGCCCGGGCGGCGAGCTGACGCCCGGCGGCGTGGCGCTGGGCCTGACCTCGGCACTGCTGTTCGCGCTGCTGCAGATGCTGACGCGGCGCATGGCGGCCCACGATGCGCCGATGACCACGCTGATCTGGAGCGGCATCACCGGCGCCGCGCTGACCACGCTGCTGGTGCCCTTCTTCTGGTTCACCGCGATGCCGACGCCGCTGCAATGCGCGCTGCTGCTGTCGGCGGGCATCACCGGTTCGCTCGGCCACTACTTCGTGATCCGCGCCTTCCAGTACGCCGACGCATCGTTCCTGAGTCCCTTCCTCTATCTGCAGATCATCTCGGCCACCACGGTCGGCTTCCTCGCCTTCGGCCAGCTGCCGGACTGGACCACGGCGCTGGGCATCGCGGTGATCTGCGCCGGCGGCGTCTGGGTCGCGGGCGGCGAATCGGCATTGCGGCTGGTGGCCAGGAGCCTCGGCGGAACGCGCTGATTGCGGCGTTGTCTGACAGTTTTCGCGGAATGTGCACGCTATACTCGGCACGTTCCGCGTCGTCTGCGCTCGTTTTTTTGCGCTCGTTCGGCGCTCGTGATCCGCTTGCATCATCCGCTCGACTTTTTTGCGTTCGACCCTACTCCGCCCGTATTTCGCAATGCCTACTGATCTTCCCGCCTGGCAACGTCTGCAGCAGCACTACCAAGCGATCCGCGACCAGCGGATGCGCGACTGGTTTGCCGCGCCCGACGCCCGCGAGCGGGTCGACCGGTTCTCGCTGGAAGCGGCCGGCCTGTTCCTGGACTACTCGAAGAACCGCATCGTGCCGGAGACGATGGACCTGCTGGTCCAGCTCGCCGAAGAGGCCGGCGTGCCCGCGCGGCGCGATGCCATGTTCGCTGGCGCACATATCAATGCGACCGAGGATCGGGCCGCGCTGCATATGGCGCTGCGCGCCGCGCCCGATGCCCCGTTCCAGGTCGATGGCAAGCCGGTGATGCCGGCGGTGCACGATGTGCTCGCGCGCATGCGCGACTTCTCGCAGCGCGTGCGCAGCGGCGAATGGAAGGGGCATAGCGGCAAGACCATCACCGACGTGGTGAACCTGGGCATCGGTGGCTCGGACCTCGGACCGCGCATGGTGTGCCGCGCGCTGGCGCACCTTGCCGGCGATGGTAGCGAAGGTGGCAAGGTTTCCGGGCCGCGCGTGCATTTCGTCTCCAACGTCGACGGCACCGAGCTGGCCGAGACGCTGGCGCGGCTCGATCCCGAACGCACGCTGGTGATCGTCTGCTCGAAGACCTTCACCACGCTCGAGACGATGGCGAATGCCAACAGCACGCGCCAGTGGTTTGTCGCGCGCGGCGTGCCGGAGAGCGGACTGGCGCGCCATTTCGTCGCGGTCTCGACCAATCTCGAGGCGGTGCGCGCCTTCGGCATCGACCCGGCCAATATGTTCGAGTTCTGGGACTGGATCGGCGGCCGCTTTTCGCTGTGGTCGTCGGTCGGGCTGTCGATCACGCTGGCGCTGGGCTTCGAGGCCTTTGCCGAATTGCTGGCCGGCGGCCGCGAGATGGACGAGCACTTCCGCACCGCGCCGCTCGCGCGCAACATGCCGGTGATCCTCGGCCTGCTGGGGGTCTGGTACCGCAATGTGTTCGGCCTGCCGACCAGCTGCATGGCACCGTACTCGACCTCGCTGGAACTGTTCCCCGCCTTCCTGCAGCAACTGGAAATGGAGAGCAACGGCAAGTCGGTGCAGCGCGACGGCCAGCCGGTGCGCGTCGACACCTCGCCCGTGGTCTGGGGGACGGCCGGCACCAATGGCCAGCACGCCTATTTCCAGCTGATCCACCAGGGCTCGCAGATCGTGCCGGTCGACTTCGTCGCGCCGCTGTCCGCCCCGCGCACGCTGCCGGGCCATCATGCCAAGCTGCTGGCCAACTGCTTCGCGCAGGCCGAGGCGCTGATGCGCGGACGAACCGAGGACGAACTGCGCGCGGCCGGCATCGTCGAGCCCGAGCGCATCGCGCATATGCGTTTCGCGGGCAATCGGCCCAGCAATATGCTGCTGATCGAGGGCATCACGCCGCGCGCGCTGGGCGCGCTGATCGCGCTGTACGAGCACCGCACCTTCGTGATGGGCGCTATCTGGAATATCAACTCGTTCGACCAGTGGGGCGTCGAACTGGGCAAGCTGCTGGCGCGGCCGATCGAGGCCGAGCTGAACGGACGCGGCGAAGGCCCGCACGATCCGTCCACCAGCGCGCTGATCGCGCGCGCCAGAAGCGCGCTGGCCCGCGGAGGCTGAGCGCCGGCCCTGGCCGCGTGCTCAGACCTCGGCGCCCATCCACTCGTCGCTGGCGACCTTCCCTGCCTCGATGGTCAGGATGCGGCCGCAGCGCGCCGCGACCGAGCGGTCGTGCGTGACCAGCACCAGCGTCGAGCCGGCGTCGCGGTTCAGTTCGAACATCAGCGCGATCACCGCTTCGCCGGTCGCGGTATCGAGGCTGCCGGTCGGCTCGTCGGCGAACAGGATATCGGGCCGCGTGACGAAGGCACGGGCCAGCGCCACGCGCTGCTGCTCGCCGCCCGACAGCGTGCGCGGATAGTGCGACAGGCGCGCGCCCAAGCCCACCCGTTCCAGCATCCCCTTGGCGCGCTCGCGCACGCCGTCGGTCTCGCCGCGCAGCTCCAGCGGCAGCATCACGTTCTCCAGCGCGGTCAGATGGCCGACCAGCTGGAAGGACTGGAACACGAAGCCGACATGCCGGCCGCGCAGCGCGGCGCGCTGGTCCTCGTCGAGCGCGAACAGGTCGTGCCCGTGCAGCGACACGGTGCCGCGGCTCGGCAGATCCAGGCCCGCCATCAGCCCGAGCAACGTCGATTTGCCCGAACCCGAGGCGCCGACGATGGCCAGCGTTTCGCCGGGCGTGACGGAAAAGGACACGTCGTGCAGAATCGTCAGCGAACCGGTCGCGTCCGTCACGGTCTTTCCCAAGGATTCGACAGCAAGAATGGATGAGGACATGAGCAAGGGTTTCCGGAACGGTTTCTGGCGGGACATCGGTGGACGCTGGCGCGCCCTGGTGCTGGGCGGGCTGCTGGCGCTGGCGGCGATGCCGGCACTGGCGCAACGCGCGCCCACCATCCTGGTGCTTGGCGACAGCCTGTCGGCGGAATATGGCATCGCGCGCGGCGCAGGATGGGTCAAGTTATTGGAAGACCGCCTGCGCGCGGAGAGGTTCGATTATAGCGTCGTCAATGCAAGCATCAGCGGCGAGACCACGGTGGGCGGCAAGACCCGTCTGCCCGATCTGCTGACCCGCCACCGCCCCGCCGTCGTGGTGGTCGAGCTCGGCGCCAACGACGCGCTGCGCGGCCTGCCGCTGCAGAGCACCGAGTCCAATCTGCGCCAGATCGTCACCAGCGCGAAGGCGGCCAAGGCCAGCGTGCTGCTGATCGGCATGCGGATCCCGCCCAACTACGGGCCCGACTACACCGAGCGCTTCTTCGCGCTGTATCCGAAGCTGGCGAAGGAGTATCAGCTGCCGCTGGTGCCCTTCCTGCTCGACAAGGTGGTGACGCGGCCCGACTGGTTCCAGGACGATCGCATCCATCCGACCGCGCAGGCCCAGCCGGCGCTGCTCGACACCGTCTGGCCGCAGCTGGAGCCGCTGCTCAAGCGCCAGCGGCGCAGCGCGGAGGAAGGCAAGGCGCAGCAGCGCCGCGGGTAAGCCGCAGCACGGTGCCCTGCAGGATGGATGGGTGAACGGCCGCACGGCGGCCTTGACCACCGGCCTGAACGGCAGCCCGGTGGCCCTGACCACCGGCGCACGAGAAAGGGGCCCCGCGGGGCCCCTTTCCTCCATGCATTCTCCATGACTACCGGGCAGACCCTGCGGGGCCTGTCCATCGCCATCAGCCTGCCGGCTGGGATTCCGCCGGCGCCGCGGGCTTGAGCACCTCGACGTCCGACCGCGCCTTCAGGCTCTCGAAGAACGCTTCCAGCTCGCTCTGGCCGGCCAGCTGCGACAGCTGCTGGGCATCGGCCTGGCGCTGCGCGGGATTGGCCTGCGCCGGCTGCGAAACCTTGGCGATGCGATAGATCGCATAGCCCTGCGCGCCCAGATCGACGCCGACCATCGCCGGCAGCTTCGACGCATCGGCACGCATCACGGCCTCGACCGCCTTCGGCGCCAGACCGGCCGGCTGCTGGCGCGACACCGTCACGGCCGCGCCGAAGCCGTCGGCCGAACCGCTCTGCTTGAGCTTGGCGAGCTGCGCTTCGCCGTCCTTGCGCGCCAGTTCGGCGGCCTGCTCTGCCACGTACTGCGCGCGGACCTGGTCGCGCACCGCGTCGAACGGCCGCACCGACGCCGGGCGATACTCGACGACACGGCCGGCAACCAGCGTTTCGGGACCGACCTGGATCGCTTCGGTGTTGCGCTTGTTCTTGATCGCGTCATCGCTGAACAGCGCGGTCAGCACCTTCTCGTTGTTCAGCGGATTGTTGGCGCCCAGCGCGGGGTTCGGCGCGCGGGTCACGTTGTCGGCGGTCTGGATCGTCAGCTTGAACTTGTCGGCGGCCGGCTTCAGGCTATCCGCTTGCTCATAGACGGTATTGCCGAAGGCATCGGCCTGCTCGGTGAACTGCTTGGCCGCCAGCTGCTTGCGCAGTTCGGCTTCGAGCTCGGTCTTGACCGCCTCGAGCGGACGCGTCTGCGACGGCTTGATCTCGGTCACCTTGATGATGTGATAGCCGTAGTCGGTCTCGACCACATCGCTGAGCTGGTTCGGCTGCAGCGCGTACATCGCGTCCTCGAACGGCTTGACCAGCGCGCCCCGGCCCATGAAGCCGAGGTCGCCGCCCTTCTCCGCCGAGCCCGGATCCTGCGACTGCTTGCGCGCGACGTCGGCGAAGGTGTCCGGATGCTTGCGCAGCTCTTCCAGCAGCCTGGTCGCCTTGTCCTTGGCGGCCTGGCGTTCGGCGGCGGGCGCGTCCTTCGAGGCGGCGATCAGGATATGGCTGGCGCGGCGCTGCTCGTCGGTACGGAAGCGCGCGATATTGCTGTCGTAGTAGGACTTGAGCTGCTCGGGCGTGATGCTGATGCCGGCGGCCAGCGCATCGGCGGACAGCACGAGGTATTCGACCTTGGCCTGCTCTGGCACGCTGAAGGCCTGGCGATGCTTGTCGTAGTACGCCTTCAGCGCGGCGTCGTCGGCCGTGACCTTGGCGGCGTAGTCGGTCGCCTTCAGCAGCAGCGGCTGGACCTCGCGCTGCTGGTCGCGCGCGGCGATCAGGCGGTCGAGCAGCGACT
Organism: Cupriavidus cauae; assembly: GCF_026210475.1. NCBI lineage: Bacteria > Pseudomonadati > Pseudomonadota > Betaproteobacteria > Burkholderiales > Burkholderiaceae > Cupriavidus > Cupriavidus cauae. The sequence continues at coordinate 2,350,013 of NZ_CP080293.1, read as the reverse complement.
TCGGCATGAAGGCCGTGGCACCGATCGACTGGCCGAGCTGCTGTGTCGCCAGGTCGAAGCGCATGCGTGCGTCGAACTGTTCGGGCGTCATGCCCTGCGAGGCCAGCAGTTCGATATAGGCCTTGTCCTCGACCGTGCCGTCCGCCTTCTTCGGCAGCTGTGCGATCGCGGGGATCGCGATGATCGCCTCGTACAGGCGCTCGTTCGACACGGTCAGATGCTCGCGATTGACCTCGTCGGCGACCACGCGCTGCAGGATCAGCTGATCGAGCACGGCCTTGCGCGCTTCCGGCCCTTCGAACTGGCGCGGATCGTAGGCGGCGCCCAGCACCTGACGCATCCGCTCCGACTGCTCGCGCAGCACGTTATCGACTTCCTGTTGGGTGATGGCGCGGCCACCGACCTTGGCGGCGTCGTGCGAGCTGTCCATGAAGCGCGAATAGCTTTCCACGCCGAAGAACACGAACGACGGAAACACCAGCACCAGCAGCAGCAAAAGCATCAGGCGCCGGTTGTTGCGAACGAAATCAAGCATGCTGACTCGGGATCAAGTTGGGACGGAGGTCAAACTCCGCGATTCTAGCAGGCTGCGCAGGGTCGCCCTGTGGATGTGGCGCCGGCGGCCGCTGCGGACTGGGCAAAAAGACGGGCTACAAGACGGGCTACAAATGAAAACAGCCGCATGGAGGCGGCTGATTCGGCCGGCCACCTGGCGGTGCCCGGATGCAATGTGGCGGAGTGGACGGGACTCGAACCCGCGACCCCCGGCGTGACAGGCCGGTATTCTAACCGACTGAACTACCACTCCGATGTCGGTCTCGCCACCGGCGACACGGCCTGATGACGCGGGGCATGGCGATCGGGCCATCGAGTGAGTGGTGGGTGCTGAGGGGATCGAACCCCCGACCTACGCCTTGTAAGGGCGCCGCTCTACCAGCTGAGCTAAGCACCCGCTCGATGTTGCCGCGATGTGGCCGCAATGCCGCCAATCAGGCTGTATCGCCGCGCACGTATCAGCCGTTGACTGCCGTTTGCGCTGCGAGGCCGCAAGTGTAATACAGCGCGTTTGGCTTTGCCAAGCCGAACACCGCGCGGCGCGAAAAAAAACCGCAGGGCGAACCCTGCGGTTTTGCGGTGCCGGCGGGCGCGGTCGGGATCGCCCCGCCCCGCCCTCACGCGATCAGTGGTGAATCATCTCGTGCGTGGCAGCCGCGCCCTTGTCCTTGACTTCGGCAGGGCTGGCGACTTCCTCCGGCAACGGCTCGGGCTTGCGCTCGAGCGCCATTTCCAACACCTTGTCGATCCAGCGCACCGGAACGATTTCGATATTGTTCTTGACGTTGTCCGGGATGTCGGCGAGGTCCTTGACGTTCTCCTCGGGAATCAGCGCCAGCTTGATGCCACCGCGGTGGGCGGCCAGCAGCTTCTCCTTCAGACCGCCGATCGGCAGCACTTCGCCCCGCAGCGTGATCTCGCCGGTCATCGCCACATCGGCGCGCACCGGGATGCCGCTGAGCACCGACACCAGCGCCGTCGTCATCGCGATACCGGCGGACGGACCGTCCTTCGGCGTCGCGCCCTCGGGCACGTGGATGTGGATGTCCCGCTTCTCGAACATCTCGTCCGTGATGCCCAGCCGGCGGGCGCGCGAACGCACCACCGAACGGGCTGCCTCGACCGATTCCTTCATCACGTCGCCCAGCGAGCCGGTGCGGGTGATATTGCCCTTGCCCGGCATCAGCGCCGCCTCGATCGTCAGCAGATCGCCGCCGACCTCGGTCCACGCCAGACCCGTGACCTGTCCCACCTGGTTTTCCTTGCCGGCCAGACCGAAGTCGTACTTGCGCACGCCGAGGAATTTGTCCAGGTTGTCCGAATCGACCTTGACCGTGCCGCTCTCCTTCTTCAGCAGCAGCATCTTGACCACCTTGCGGGCGATCTTCGACACCTCGCGTTCGAGCGAGCGCACGCCGGCTTCCCGGGTGTAGTAGCGGATGATGTCGCGGATCGCCGCTTCGGTGACTTCGATCTCGCCCGGCTTCAGGCCGTTGTTGCGGATCTGCTTCGGCAGCAGGTAACGCTGGGTGATATTGACCTTCTCTTCCTCCGTGTAGCCGGACAGCCGGATCACTTCCATCCGGTCGAGCAGCGGCGGGGGAATGTTCAGCGAGTTCGAGGTCGCCACGAACATCACGTCCGACAGGTCGAAGTCCACCTCGATGTAGTGGTCCTGGAACGTGTGGTTCTGTTCCGGGTCCAGCACCTCGAGCAGCGCCGACGACGGGTCGCCGCGGAAGTCCATGCCCATCTTGTCGATCTCGTCGAGCAGGAAGAGCGGATTGCGCACGCCGACCTTGGTCAGGCTCTGCAGGATCTTGCCGGGCATCGAACCGATGTAGGTCCGGCGGTGACCGCGGATCTCGGCCTCGTCGCGCACGCCGCCCAGCGCCATGCGCACGAACTTGCGGTTCGTCGCACGCGCCACCGACTGGCCCAGCGAGGTCTTGCCGACCCCGGGCGGCCCGACCAGGCACAGGATCGGCGCCTTGACCTTGTCGACGCGCTGCTGCACGGCGAGGTATTCCAGGATCCGTTCCTTGACCTTCTCGAGACCGTAGTGGTCTTCGTCCAGCACGCGCTCGGCGTTGGCCAGGTCGTTATTGACCTTGCTCTTCTTGCGCCACGGCAGGTTGACCAGCGTGTCGATGTAGTTGCGCACGACGGTCGCCTCGGCCGACATCGGCGACATCAGCTTGAGCTTCTTGAACTCGGCCTCGGCCTTCTTCTTGGCCTCCTTCGGCATGCGGGCGGCCTTGATGCGCTTGTCGAGCTCCTCGAGATCGGCGCCCTCTTCGCCTTCGCCCAGTTCCTTCTGGATGGCCTTGACCTGCTCGTTCAGGTAGTACTCGCGCTGGCTCTTCTCCATCTGCCGCTTGACGCGGCCACGGATGCGCTTCTCGACCTGCAGGATGTCGATCTCGCCCTCGAGCTGCGACAGCAGGCTCTCCAGGCGCTCGGTCACGTTGACCATCTCCAGGATCTTCTGCTTCTGCTCGAGCTTGATCGGCAGATGCGCGGCGATGGTATCGGCCAGGCGACCCGGCTCGTCGATGCCCGACAGCGAGGTCAGGATCTCCGGCGGGATCTTCTTGTTCAGCTTCACGTACTGGTCGAATTGCGACACGATCGCGCGGCGCAGGGCCTCGGTCTCGGCGCTTTCGCCCGGGCCCAGGGGCACCGGCACGGCCTCGCACATGAAATGCGAGTCGTCCTCGCTCACTTCGCGGATATTCGCGCGCTGCGTGCCTTCGACGAGCACCTTCACAGTGCCGTCGGGCAGCTTCAGCATCTGCAGGATATTGGCGATGCAGCCGACCTCGTACAGGTCTTCGGCGGTGGGCTCATCCTTCGCCGCCGTTTTCTGGGCCACGAGCATGATGCTCTTGCCCGACTCCATCGCAGTTTCCAGCGCCTTGATGGACTTCGGGCGACCCACGAACAGCGGGATCACCATGTGCGGAAACACCACCACGTCGCGCAGCGGCAACAGTGGGAGGCGAATCGGCTCAGCCGGGAGGAGTTGTGTTCCAGACATCAGTTTCCCCAGTCAGTCATTTAAGGCGTAAATTGGGTCGCACGAACCGATTACAAGACAGCAATCACCGGTTCGCAGCATCAGTCAAATGACGGCCCCGACACTTGCGAATCCCGCGCAAACAGCATACCCGCGTTTCCTCCCGTTCGTTTGGCGAAATGAAGAAAAAAAGCCGCTCGCTTTTCGCGAACGGCCTGTCGGTTGGCTGCCGGCGCGGGATCCGCCCATGCGCCGGCGTTCGCGTCAGTTGGAGCCAGCCACTTTGGGCTGGTCCTCGTACATCAGCAAGGGAGGTGCGTCGCCCGTGATGGTGCTTTCGTCGATCACGACTTTTTGCACGCCCTTGTAATTCGGCAGGTCGTACATGACATCCATCAGCGATTGTTCGAGGATCGAACGCAGCCCGCGCGCGCCCGTCTTGCGCTTGATGGCCTTGCGGGCGATCGCGGACAGCGCTGCCGGCCGGATTTCCAGTTCGACGCCTTCCATCGCCAGCAGTTTCTGATACTGCTTGACCAGCGCGTTCTTCGGCTCGACCAGGATCTGCATCAGCGCGGCCTCGTCGAGCTTGGACAGCGTCGCGACCACCGGCAAGCGGCCGATCAACTCGGGGATCAGGCCGAACTTGATCAGGTCTTCCGGTTCGGTCTGCGGCAGAACCTCGCTGACGTCGCGCTCTTCCTTGCTCTGGACCTGCGCGCCGAAGCCGATGCCGGTCTTGTCCGAACGCTGCATGATCACCTTCTCCAGTCCATCGAAGGCGCCGCCGCAGATGAACAGGATGTTGGTGGTATCGACCTGCAGGAAGTCCTGGTTCGGATGCTTGCGCCCGCCTTGGGGCGGCACCGAGGCCATGGTGCCTTCGATCAGCTTCAGCAGCGCCTGCTGCACGCCCTCGCCCGACACGTCGCGCGTGATGGACGGGTTGTCCGACTTGCGCGAGATCTTGTCGATCTCGTCGATGTAGACGATGCCGCGCTGGGCCTTCTCGACCTCGTAATTGCAGTTCTGCAGCAGCTTCTGGATGATGTTCTCGACGTCCTCGCCGACATAGCCGGCTTCGGTCAGCGTGGTCGCGTCCGCGATCACGAACGGGACGTTGAGCAGGCGTGCCAGCGTCTGCGCGAGCAGCGTCTTGCCGGAACCGGTCGGGCCGATCAGCAGGATATTGCTCTTGGAGAGCTCGACATCGTCCTTCTTGCCGAGATGCTTGAGCCGCTTGTAGTGGTTGTAGACAGCCACGGCCAGGATCTTCTTGGCCTGCTCCTGGCCAATCACATACTGGTCCAGGCTTTCGCGGATCTCGTGCGGCGTCGGCAGATCCGACTTCGCCGCGGCCGGGGCGTCCTTGTCGGCGCCGGCGGCTTCATCGCGAATGATCTCGTTGCACAGGTCGATGCATTCGTCGCAGATGAACACCGACGGGCCGGCGATCAGCTTCTTGACCTCGTGCTGGCTTTTGCCGCAGAAGGAGCAATACAGAAGCTTCTCGCTGGATGAACCTTTTTTGTCCGCCATAGGAATCGTCACATTAGCAGGGGCGCGCCAGGGCGCAGAAAGGACCTTGGCGATACGCGTCAAACGCATCATACGCCAAAACCTTTCGGGCAGCGGGCGGAACCCCCAAGGTGTGGGGGCAAACACCACAAACGAGGCGCAGGGCCTCGTTATGTGGTGTAGGCTTGGCCGTTTGAGGCCGGATCTGGGTTCGAAGCCGGCGCGCCGCGCCAGGCTCAACCGCGGCGGGCGATCACCTTGTCGATCAGGCCGTAGTCGACCGCCTGGTCGCCGCTCATGAAATTGTCCCGGTCGGTATCGCGGGCAATCTTCTCGACCGGCTGACCCGTGACCTCGGCCAGGATCGAATTCAGGCGCTCGCGCAGATAGAGGATCTCGCGCGCCTGGATCTCGATGTCCGAGGCCTGGCCGCGAGCGCCGCCCAGCGGCTGGTGGATCATGATCCGCGAGTTGGGCAGCGCCAGGCGCTTGCCCTTGGCGCCGGCGGCCAGCAGGAACGCGCCCATGCTGGCGGCCATGCCCATGCACAGCGTCGACACGTCCGGCTTGATGAACTGCATCGTGTCGTACACCGCCAGACCGGCCGATACCGAACCGCCCGGCGAGTTGATGTAGAGGAAGACATCCTTGTCGGGATTCTCGCTCTCCAGGAACAGCAGCTGCGCGATCACCAGATTGGCGGTCTGGTCGTTGACTTCGCCCACCATGAACACCAGGCGCTCCTTCAGCAGGCGCGAGTAGATGTCATAGGCGCGCTCGCCCCGACCGGACTGCTCGACCACCATCGGCACCAGCCCGAGGCCCATGGTCTCCAGCGCCGAGGCTTGCGTGGTGGCGAGACGATCGAGCAAATCATTGCGGGTCATGCAGGGTTCTCCAGAATTCGGTGGCAGGCCAGTGGCCTCGGCGAAAGGCAAACAAGCCGCCCGAAGGCGGCTTTTTCTTTCGATCAGGCTTGCTGGCCGCCGTTGCCTTCGGCCGTCAGCTCTTCGAAGGACACCGGCTTGTCGATGACCTTGGCCTTCTCGCACACGAAATTTACCACGTTGTTTTCGAGCACGTAGGCTTCCATCTCCGCGAGGCGCTGCTGGTCGCCGTAGTACCAGCGCATGACTTCCTTCGGATCTTCGTAGCTCTTGGCGAACTCCTCGATCTCGGCCTTGATCTGGTCGGCCTTGGCCTCCAGGCCGTTGGCCTTGACGATCTCGGCCAGGATCAGGCCCAGCTTGACGCGGCGCTCGGCCTGCTGCGCGAACATCTCCGGCGGAATCGGCATGTCCTTGGCGTTCGGCATGCCACGCTGCTCGAGGTCGCGGCGGGCCATCTGCACCAGGCGCTCCTGGTCCTGCTCGATCAGCGCCTTGGGCACGTCCAGCTCGCTGGCCTTGATCAGCGCTTCCATGACCTGGTCCTTCAGCATCGCGTGCGTGCGGCGCTTGACCTCGCGCTCCAGGTTCTCGCGAATATCGGCGCGCATCTTCTCGACGCTGCCGTCGGCGATGCCCAGCGACTTGGCGAAGTTGTCGTCGATCTCGGGCAGGTGAGCCCACTCGACCTGCTTCATCGTGATGGTGAATTCGGCGGTCTTGCCGGCGACTTCCTTGCCGTGATAGTCCTCGGGGAACGCCAGCGGGAACGTCTTGCTCTCGCCAACCTTCAGGCCCAGCGCGGCCTGCTCGAACTCGGGCAGCATGCGGCCTTCGCCCAGCACGAAGACGAAGTCCTCGGCCTTGCCGCCGGCGAACTCCACGCCGTCGATCTTGCCGACGAAGTCGACCGTCACGCGGTCGCCGTTCTTGGCCGCCACTTCACCGCCGCCGTCGCCGTGCTCGCCGGCTTCGCCGCGGGCGTGGTAGTGGACGCGCTGCTTGCGCAGGATCTCGATGGTCTTGTCGATCTCGGCGTCGGTGATCTCGGTCTTGGTGCGGACCACTTCGGCGGCCGACAGGTCACCGATCTTGACTTCCGGGTAGACCTCGAAGGTGGCGTCGAATGCCACTTCGTCGTCCGCCACGCCTTCGGTCTTGATCTCGAACTTGGGCTGGCCGGCGACCTTGACGTCCTGCTGCTGGGTAATGTCGAAGAACTTGCGGGCGGCCTTGTCGAAGCGCACTTCGAACTCGACCTGCTGGCCGTACTGCTTCTCGACCATCTTCATCGGCACCTTGCCCGGGCGGAAGCCGGCCATCTTGACCGTCTTCGACAGGCGAACCAGGCGCTCCTGCTTCTCCTTCTCGACCTCGGCCTTCGGAATGGCCAGGGTCACCTTGCGGTCGAGTTTGCCGAGGTTTTCAATCACATTCGACATGGTCGTCAATCCAATCCAGAAATGTTGTTGTGTTCGTCAGCGCGTTCCGCTTGCGTGCCTGCGTGCAGGGTTTTCTCCCTCAGGCCGTCGAACGGTTCGCACGCACCAGCCACGCATGAGGCACGCGGACAAGCCGCCTGAGCCCCGATCGCGAACTCGCGCAAACAAACACACCGCGCAAACGGAAAACGCGGATTATCGCACGGTTTCGATCCGGTTCCGGCAGTTTTTACCCTGACAGGGCCTGACCGGGCCGCCCGGCGCCCTGCCCGGCATCCGGTTCAGCATCCCGCCCGGTATCCCGTTCGGCATCCTGCCCGTCGCCGCCGTGCTGCCCATGCCGCAGCGCCCGCAGCAGCAGCCGCGCCGGATCCAGCGCGTCGGCGAGATCGCTTTCCACCGGCAGCGGCTCTCCCTCGATCCGGCTGGCCAGCAGTTCGCCGGCCAGCGCCGCCCAGGTCAGCCCGCGCGAGGCGAACGCGAGCGCCACATACAGCCCCGGCAGCCGTGGCAGATCGCGCAGATGCGCGCCGCGCAGCGAGGCGGCCCGGCGCTCGCACTCGGCCTCGTCGGCCACCTGGCCGACCCACGGCAAGCGATTGTGCGAGACGCTGCGCACGCCGACATAGCCGTGCAGCGCGGCGGGATCCAGCGCACTGACCGCCGCGCTCCGGTCCGGCAACAGCGCCGACAGCCGGCGCAGATTGTCGGCATGGGTCTCGACCCGTTCGACCAGCGGCCCTTCGTCCGGCTCGTAGCTGGACCCGATCCTGGCGCTGCCGTCGCCGTCGCGCGGCAGCAGGTAGCCGCTGCCCGTTACCACGCAGTCGGGCCAGCGGCCCAGCCGGGCGACATCGCCGGGCTCGAGCGTGGTCAGTTGCCCCCGTACGCGCCGGATCGGCAGATGGCGCAGCGGCAGCAGGCCGCTGGCGTGGTGCGCATTGGCGAGCACCAGCACCGGCGCCTCGGCCACCGGCCGCCCTGCCTCGTCGAATACTTGCCACCCGTCATCGGTCCGGCGCAGGGAGGCGATACGGCAGCCGAACCGTGTCTCCACGGCCGCCCCCGCCATCGCCAACTGAGCGCGGCAGACGTCGGGCGGCGCGACCCATCCCCCCTGGGGGAACCACAAGCCGCCGCGCGCCACCGTGGCGCCATGCTCGTCGGCAGCCTGCTGCGCCGACATCCAGCGTACATACTCCGCGGGGAACCCGAGTTCAGCCAGCGCGCGCTGCTGCAGCGCCGTGTCCTCGTCGTCCTGACCGACCTGCAGCACGCCGCAACCCTGCCAGCCGACCGGATGCCCGGCCTCGGCCAGCGCCTGCCAGGCCCGCAATGCATGGAGATTGCCGGCGCGCGACAGCCGCGACAGCACGCTGTCGTCCGGCGACAGATGCGGGTGCATGGCCGCCGCGCGATGCGCCGAGGTCTCGCGCGCCGGGCCGTCGTGCGCGTCGATCAGCGTCACGCGCCAGCCGCGCGCCGCCAGCCGCTCGGTCACCGCACAGCCGGCCAATCCGGCGCCGATCACGATCGCGTGGCGCCGCGTCCAGGCACCGGGCGAAGGCGGCGCATGGCGGCGCCGGCGCTCGGCCGGCACGCGCGCGACCGTCATGTCGCGCTTGCTGCCGAAGCCCGGCGCCTTGCTGACCTCGAACCCGGCCGCCTGCAGGCCGCGCCGCACGAAGCCGGCGGCCGTATAGGTCGCCAGCGTGGCGCCGGGACGCGCCAGCCGGGCCAGCCCCTTCATCACCACGGGATCCCACATGTCGGCATTGCGCGCCGGGGCGAAGCCGTCCAGATAGAAGGCATCGGCACCGACTGCCAGCCGCGGCAAGAGTGCCTGCACGTCCCCCAGCGCGAGCGTCAGCACCACCGCGCCGCCGTCGAAGGCGAGCCGATGCAGCCCCGGCAGCGCCAGGGGCCACGCGGCCTGCAACTGCTGCGCGAGCGGTGCCAGCTCTTCGAGGTCGGCATGCAGCGCCGCCAGGCCTTCACGGGTAAATGGATGCTTCTCGATCGAGACGAAATGCAGGCGCGCGCAGCGGCGCGGGTCGTCGCGCCAGGCCTGCCACGTCGCCAGGAAATTGAGCCCCTGGCCGAAGCCCGTTTCGACGATGACGAATTGTTCCCGCCCCTGCCACGCCTGCGGCAGGCCATTGCCGCCGAGAAAGACATGCCGCGCCTGCGCCAGCCCGCCCTCGACGCTGTGATAGACGTCGTCATAGCGGGGCGAGTACGGCGTACCCTGGTCGGACAGGATCGGCTCGGCGGGATCGAGGGCGCGGGGCATCGGAAGAACGGAAAAACAGGACGGAGGACGGCGCGGCAAGACGCTTCGCGGCACGCCAGGACCGGCGCACGATCGCCGCAAAAAAACGGCGCAAAAAACGGCGCAAAGCCGGCCCAAAACGAGCGCAAAACGCTGTATGACGGCCACGGGCGCCGCGGAAGGTCGGCCGGATGGTAGCATGGCGCCCTGCTCCGCCCGCCCCTGCCATGCTCAGCTATCGCCACGCCTTCCACGCCGGCAATCACGCCGACGTTCTCAAGCACGCCATCGTCACCCATCTGCTCGATTACCTGACGCAGAAGGACAAGCCGTTCTGGTACATCGACACGCACGCCGGCGCCGGCCTTTATGCGCTGGACGAGGGCTATGCGACCAAGAAATCGGAGTTCGAGACCGGTATCGCTCCGCTGTGGCGGGCCGCCGCGGACGGCCGCGCGCTGCCGCCGCTGCTGCAGGAATACCTGGACCAGGTGCGCACGCTGAACCCGGACGGCCGCCTCCGGCACTATCCCGGCTCGCCGTGGCTCGCCTGGCAGATGCTGCGCGACGCGGACCGGCTGCGGCTGTTCGAACTGCACAGCACCGAGATCCAGGTGCTGCGCGAGAACTTCCGCGGCGCGGGACGCCGCGTGATGCTGTACGACGGCGACGGCTTCGGCGGCATCAAGGCCATCCTGCCGCCCCCGCCGCGCCGCGCGCTGGTGCTGATCGATCCGTCATACGAGGACAAGCAGGACTACGCGCGCACCGTGCAGTGCCTGCGCGATGGGCTGCAGCGCTTCGCCACCGGAACCTATGCGGTCTGGTATCCGCAGGTGCAGCGGCGCGAGTCCGGGCAATTGCCGGTCCAGATGAAGGCGCTGCCGTTCAAGGGCTGGCTGCATGCCACGCTGACGGTCAAGCACCCGGTGCCCGGCGGGCTCGGCCTGCATGGCAGCGGCATGTTCGTGGCCAATCCGCCGTGGACGCTGCGGGCGGCGCTGGAGGCGGCGCTGCCGGCGCTGGTCGAACTGCTCGGCCAGGACGCCGGCGCGACCTTCACGCTCGAAGGCGAGCAGCCCTGAGCGACGGCGCGGCGGCGTTTCGCATCACCGGCGCCGTGCAGCGCGCCGACAGCTACCGTTCGCACACGGCGGCCTGCCCGTTTCCGCTACATCATGCGGCGGGTGAACTGCCCTCGCTCGGCGCCTGCCATCAGGTCGAGGAAGGCCTCCGTGGTCATGTGGATCAGCTCCTCGTGATCCCCCGCCTCGAAATAGACCTCGGGCTGGCCAAGCAGGCTCTCGTCGATATAGGTGCGCATGCCATAGGCCATGCCGACCGGCGGGATCGCGCCCAGCACGCAGTCCTTGAACACTTCGCGCACCTCGTCCTCGCTGGCCATCGTCAGCCGGCGGCCGGTGCGTTCGCATAGCTCGGACAGATCGAGCAGGCGGGTCGACGGCATCACCGCCACCACATAGCCCGCCTCGTCCTCCAGCAATACGGTCTTGACCAGGCGATCGCCCGGCACATGGGCCGCCTGCGCGGTCGCCATGCTGCCCAGCGCATAGGGGTGGCGGATGATATCGAAATGGCTGTTCTTGCTGCTCAGGCAAGTCGCCAGGGTGGTTGCCAGTGCCATGATGGTTCCCCTCTTCGAGATACAGGGATGGCGCGCACTGGCGTGAGGCGCGTGGCGCGCCGTCCGCGAATGGGGGCGCCGGTGCAACGCTGGCCTGCGGGTATCTACTATAGGACGCGGGGGACGGGACGCGGGGACGCCCGGAACGCGGGCGGCGGCGATGGCGCCGCCACGCTGGAACGGGAAAGCCGCGGCGAACCAGCGGCGAACCAGCGGCGAATCAGCGAGGAGTCAGCGGGAACCGCGGCGGATCAGCGCGGGAACGTCACGGTGCCGTGGACGGTGACGCCCGGCGGCACATGGACCGGGGCCGGCTCGACATAGACCGGGGCCGGCTGGACATAGACCGGCGCCGGGCCGTAGTACCCGTAGCGCGGCCCCTTGCACTTGCGTTCTTCCTTGTAGTCGCCGTTGCCCTTGAACTTGCGTTCGACCTTGCAGTTGCCGTCCCAGTACTCTTCCTTGTAGTCGCCGCCATGGTGATGACCGCGCCATTTGCCATGGCCACTTTCGTCCTTCCACGGATCGGCGTGGACGGCCAGCGGCAGCGCGAGCAAGGCGGCGAGACAGAGGGTTTTTGCTGTGAGGGTCATGATGTTGTCCCGATTCGACGCGGGCGCGACGGCGTTCTTCTTGTCGAGCAGCTTAGCGCCGGCGCGGATCCCCGGCGAGCCATCCGGTGAAACGTCGGTAAGCAAATGTTTCACCAATCGCGGCGGCCGGGCGCTGCCGTACGGGAAACGAGACGATCAGGAAGTGTGGTGCGAGGGAGGGGACTCGAACCCCTACACCATTGCTGGCGTCAGGACCTAAACCTGGTGCGTCTACCAATTTCGCCACCCTCGCGGTCCAAGCGGCGCCGCTCTGACGGGAGGCTCCGCGGTCTGTCGGGCATCAAGGCCGAAAAAACAAAGGAGGCGACCGGAACTGCATGCGCCCCCCTGCTTCTCCGACCGGCCTGCGGCGTTGCACCGCTGCCCGGCAAAGACCGCGGATTGTAGCGCATGGTTCGGCGCGAATCCAGTCCCCCGGGCAGCCCATGACCAGGCTGCGATCAGGCCGCGATCACGCCCCGATCAAGCCATCACGCCGCTGGCCTCCTCCGGCCGGCGCACGCGGAACCAGGCGGCGTACAGCGCCGGCAGGAACAGCAGCGTCAGCACCGTGGCGACCAGCAGGCCACCCATGATCGCGACCGCCATCGGCCCCCAGAACACCGAGCGCGACAGCGGGATCATCGCCAGCACGGCGGCCGCCGCGGTCAGCATGATCGGCCGGAAGCGGCGTACCGCGGCCTCGACGATCGCGGTCCAGGCCGGCACGCCGGCGCGGATGTCCTGCTCGATCTGGTCGACCAGGATCACCGAGTTGCGGATGATCATGCCGACCAGCGCGGTGATCCCCAGCTGGGCAACGAAGCCCATCGGCGCCTGCAGCAGCAACAGCGTCGCCGCAGCGCCGATCAGCCCGAGCGGGCCGGTCAGGAACACCATCACCGCGCGCGAGAAGCTGTGCAGCTGCAGCATCAGCAGCGTGAAGATCAGGAACACGCACAGCGGCAGCTGCGCGGCGATCGACGCGCCCGCCTTGCCGCTCTCCTCCTCGGCGCCGGCCACGGTGATCAGGTAGCCGGCCGGCAGCTCGGCGCGCAGCTTGTCGAGCTGCGGGTTGATCTGCGCGGTCACGGTCGGTCCCTGGATGCCGTCGACCACGTCGGCCTGCACGGTCACGCCGAAATCGCGATTCTCGCGCCAGACGATGCCCGGCTCGGAACGGATGCCGATGCGCGCCACCTGCGTCAGCGGCACCGCGCGCCCGCTGGCGGTCGGCACCTGCACGTTGTGCAGATCGGCCAGCGCCTCGCGTTCGTCCCGGGCCGAGCGCATCACGATGTCGATCAGCTTGTCGCCGTCGCGATACTGGCCGACCGGCGCGCCGGTCAGCACGGTCTGCGTGACGCGGGCGATCGCATTGGTGGTCACGCCGAGCGCGCGCGCCTTTTCCTGGTCGATGTCCAGGCGCAGCACCTTGACGTTCTCGTTCCAGTTGTCATTGACGCCGACCGTATTCGGATTGGCGCTCATGATCGCCTTGACCTGATCCGCGATCCGCCGCACCCCCGCCGCCTCGGGCCCGATCACGCGAAACTGCACCGGATAGGCAACCGGCGGCCCGTTCGGCAGCAGCTTGACGCGGCCGCGCAGCTGCGGGAAGTCGCTTGCGAGCAGCGCGATGATGCGCTGGCGCAGCCGCTCGCGCACCTCGACGTCGACCGGCAGCACGATCAGCTGCACCACATTGCTCTGCGGGAAGATCTGGTCCAGCGGCAGATAGAAGCGCGGCGCGCCGGTGCCGACGAAGGTGGTGATGCTGCCGACATCGGCATCGCCGCGCAGCGCGGCCTCGAAGCGCCTGGCCTCGGCCTCGCTCTGCGCGAAGCTGGCGCCCTCGGGCAGCCACATCTCGACCATCAGCTCGGGCCGGCTGGAATCGGGGAAGAACTGCTTCTCGACGAACTGGAAGGCGAAGATGCCGAGCGCGAAGGTCCCCAGCGTGATCGCGATCACGGTCTTGCGCCATTCCACGCACCAGTCCACCGCGCGGCGGAAGCGCGCATAGAACGGCGTGTCGAACACCTCGTGATGGCCGCCCTCGCTCGGCTTGACCTTCAGCAGCAGGTAGCCCAGATACGGCGTGAAATAGACCGCCGCCAGCCACGACAGCACCAGCGCGAGCGCCGTCACCGCGAAGATGGCGAAGGTGTATTCGCCGACCGTCGAACGCGCGAGACCCACCGGCAGGAAGCCCGCGGCGGTGATCAGCGTGCCGGTCAGCATCGGCATCGCGGTCGAGGTGTAGGCGAAGGTCGCGGCCTCCATCTTGGAGAAGCCCTCCTCCAGCTTGCGCACCATCATCTCGACCGCGATGATGGCGTCGTCGACCAGCAGTCCGAGCGCGATGATCAGCGCGCCCAGCGAGACCTTGTGCAGGCCGATGTCGAACACGTTCATGAACAGGAACGTGACCGCGAGCACCAGCGGGATCGTCAGCGCCACCACCAGGCCGGGGCGCGCGTCTAGCCGCAGCGGCTTGGTGTGCAGGCCCAGCGAGATGAAGCTGACCGCCAGCACGATCACCACCGCCTCGATCAGCACGCGCACGAACTCCCCGACCGAACGCTTGACCGCCTCCGGCTGGTCCTGCACCTGCTCCATCTCGATGCCGACCGGCAGCTGCTTGCGCAGCGTGTCGGCCTCGGCGCGCAGCGCCTCGCCCAGCGCGATGATGTCGCCGCCCTTCTCCATCGAGATGCCCAGGCCGATCACGTCCTTGCCGTTGAAGCGCATGCGCGGCGCCGGCGGATCGACATAGCCCCGATAGACGCGTGCGATATCGCCGAGCCGGATGTTCGCCGCGCCGTTGGGGCCGCGCAGCACCATATTGCGCAGGTCGCCGACATCGGCGAACTGGCCCGACACGCGCACCTGCACGTTGTCGCTGGGCGTCACCAGCACGCCGCTGGCGGTCAGGTTGTTCTGCTCGGCGATCTGGTCGGCGATCGCGTTCAGGTCGAGCCCAAGCTGCGCGAAGCGGGTCTGGTTGAACTCGATATAGATCTTCTCGTCCTGCAGGCCGATCAGCGACACCTTGGCGACCGACGGCACGCGCAGCAGCTGCTGGCGCACCAGGTCGGCATATTCGCGCAGTTCCTTGTAGGTGAAGCCGTCGGCGGACAGCGCGTAGATGGTGCCGTAGACATCGCCGAACTCGTCGTTGAAGAACGGACCGCGTACGCCGGCCGGCAGCGTGCCGGCGATATCGCCGATCTTCTTGCGCACCGTGTACCAGATCTGCGCGGTCTCCTTCGCCGGCGCGTCGTCGCGCAGCTGGAAGATCACGGTGGTCTCGCCCGGCTTGGAGAAGCTGCGGATCTTGTCCGCGTAGGGGACTTCCTGCAGCTGGCGTTCGAGCTTGTCGGTGACCTGCACCGCAATCTGCTCGGCGGTGGCGCCGGGCCAGAAGGCCTGCACCACCATCACGCGGAAGGTGAACGGCGGGTCCTCGTCCTGCCCCAGCTGGAAATACGACATCAGCCCGGCCAGCAGCAACACCACCAGCAGATAGCGCGTCAGCGCCTGGTGCTCGAGCGCCCAGCGCGACAGATTGAATCGGGAATGCTCCATCGCGGCGCCCTTAGCTGCGAGCGGTCGGCGCGCTGGCCGGGGCGCTGGTGGGCGCAGGGGCCGGCGCACTGGCCGGGGCACTTGCCGGCGCGCTGGTCGGTGCGCTGGCCGGAGCAGTGGCGGGCGCAGCGGACGGAACCGCGGTACCCGTCGATCCCGGCGCCGACGCCGAAGCCGTCGCCGTCCCTGCTGCCGTGCCTGCGGCCGCGCCAGGCGCCGACGCGGACGCGACCGACTGCAGCGGCCGCACCTTCTGGCCCGGCTTGAGCAGATGCACGCCCGCGGTGACGATGGTCTGGCCCGGACGAAGTCCGCTCCTGACCTCGATCTCGTTGCCGATCGGCTGCCCCAGCGTGACCGTCACCGGCTGCACCCTGCCGGCCGCGCCGTCGTAGACCCAGACCTGGTTCGTGCCCTGCTGCTGCAGCAGCGCGGTCAGCGGCACGCGCACCGCGGGCGACGCGCCGGTCCGCACGAAGGTGACCATCGCGGTCATGCCGAACTTGAGGTCGGCGGGCGGATTGGGCACCGTGATGCGCGCCGCGTAGGTGCGCGTGACCGGGTCCGCGGCCGCGGCGATCTCGCGCACGCGGCCCGGCAGGATGCGGTCGGGCTCGGCCCAGGTCCGCACGCTGACGTCGCGGATGTCGCGCAGCCAATCGACCTGATCCTCGGGCAGGCCGATCGCGACCTCCTTCTCGGCGGTCTGCGCAACCCGCACCACCGACTGCCCGGCGCTGACCACCTGCCCCACTTCGGCATCGATCGCGGTGACCACGCCGTCGGCGTCCGCGGCCAGCACGGTATAGCCGGTCTGGTTGCTCTGCTCGCGCAGCGCGGCCTCCGCCTGGCGCAGCCGCGCGGCCGCGGCCTCGTAGCTGGCCTGGCGCCGGTTCTGCTCGGCCGCGCTGATAAAGCCCTTGGCGAACAGGTCGTTGTAGCGCTTCAGGTCGGCGGCCGCCAGGTCGCGGTCGGTGCGCGCCGCCTCGTACTGCGCGCGCGAGCCCTGCTCGGCCAGGTTCAGATCGGTCGGATCGAGCCGGGCCAGCGGCTGCCCGCGCCGCACCGTGGCGCCCACGTCGACCAGGCGCGCGGCGATCTTGCCGCCGACGCGGAAACCGAGACGGGATTCGATGCGCGGCCGCACGTCGCCGGAGAACTCGTAGGAGGACTGGCCGGTGGCGGACTGCAGCTGCAGCAGACGCACCGGCCGGACCTCCGGCGCGCGCTCGGGCTCGCGCGAGCAGCCGCCCAGCACCAGTACGGCACCGAGCAACACCGCGCCGACGATCGACGGCGAGGTCCTGAAAGCGTTGACGGCCGCGACTTCCGGCCCGGGACAAGGCACTGGCATGGGATGGCGATAAGACGGGTGCAACGGCATGACGAGAGGCGACGTGCGCCGGCACGGCCGGACTGGCGGCGAGCAGCAGCGCTGCCGCGCGACACGACGATGGCGCCGCCCCTGGGACGGCGGGCCCGGCAGTAAATAACCGGCCGGTCAGCAATATATCCAGCCGTTCGGGGTGCGTCAAACGCGACGCGACGAATGGACTGATTTGAGGACCGAAACCGGGGATTTACCCGCTATTTGGCGTCCGATGCGTGCCCGCATGCCCCCTATCGGTAGGGTGGAAAGCGGCACATGCGCGGCGTTTGCGTGGCTTCCAGGTGCCCGTGGGCGCGCCCGTGATTACAATGCTGCGGCCATGTCCAACCCCGGCGAGCCCGCCGCCGCCGACACGATCCCAATCCAGACCCCGATGCCGATGCCAACGCCGCCCTCCGCAGCCGCCCCCGACGGCCTGGCCATCGGCCACTACGAGAACTTCCCGGTCGCCAGCGTGCTGCTGCCCAGGCGGCTGCGCCGGCCGGTGGCGGTGATCTACCGCTTCGCCCGCACCGCCGACGATCTCGCCGACGAGGGCGATGCCACGCCGCAGGAGCGCCTGGCCGCGCTCGGCGCGCTGTCGGATGCGCTCGACCGCATCGACGCCGGCACCGATCCGGGCACGCCGATGATGCGCGCGCTGGCCGAGGTCATCGCCGAATACCGCTTGCCGCTGCCGCTGTTCCACGACCTGCTCGACGCCTTCCGGCAGGACGTGACCGTGCACCGCCATGCCGACTGGGACAGCCTGCTCGACTACTCGCGCCGCTCCGCCAATCCGGTCGGCCGGCTGATGCTGCATCTGTACGGCGCGGCCACGCCGGACCGCTTCGCGCGCGCCGATGCGATCTGCACCGGCCTGCAACTGGTCAACTTCTGGCAGGACGTCGCGATCGACTTCGCGCGCGGCCGCGTCTACCTGCCCGCCGACGCGATGGCGCGCCACGGCGTCGACGACGACGCGCTGGCCGAGGGCCGCTGCGACGCGCGCTGGCTGGCGCTGATGGAAGAGCTGAAGATGCGCACGGAGGCGATGCTACAATCCGGCGCTTCGCTCGCGCTGGACCTGCCGCGGACGGCGGACTGGCGCATCGGCTGGGAGTTGCGGCTGGTGGTGCAAGGCGGCCTGCGCGTGCTGGAACGCATCGAGGCCGTCGGCTACGATGTCTTCCGGCGCCGTCCGACGCTCGGGCCCGCCGACTGGCTGCTGTTGGCATGGCGGGCGGCAGCGCGCTACCGGACCGGCACCGCGCCGAGCAAGCCCGCTCATTGAGATCAGGCGTTGAACGCCGCCTGAGCCCGAACAGAGCTGGATCAAGCCGGATTGAGCCCAGATAAAGCCCCGAGTGTGTCCCTAGCGAGCCCGAGACCGGTGACGCCCGATCAGTACTGCCAAGACAAGGCCGCCCAGAGCGGCTCCAGCTTCTACTACAGCTTCCTGTTCCTGCCCCCGGAACGGCGGCGTGCCATCACCGCGCTCTATGCCTGGTGCCGCGAAGTCGACGACGTCGTCGACGAAACCCAGGACCTGACCGTCGCCCAGCAACAGCTGGCCTGGTGGCACGGCGAGCTGAACCGCCTGTTTGCCGGCGCCCCCACCCATCCGACCACGCTGGCGCTGCAGCCGCATCTGGCCTCCTGCGGCCTGACGCAGCCGATGCTCGCCGAGGTGCTGGAAGGCATGGAGATGGACCTGATGCAGACGCGCTATCTGGACGAGGCCGGCCTCGACCGCTACTGCCATTGCGTGGCCGGCGTGGTCGGCACCATGAGCGCGCGCATCTTCGGCTACCGCGACCCGCGCACGCTCGAATTCGCCGAGAAGCTCGGGCGTTCGCTGCAGCTGGTCAATATCATCCGCGACGTCGGCGAGGACGCGCGGCGCGGCCGCCTCTATCTGCCGGTCAATGTGCTGCAGCGCTTCGAGGTGCCGGCCGCCGACATCATGCAGGGCCGGCATTCGCCGCGCTTCGTCGCGCTGATGGCCTATCACGCCGAGCGCGCGCGCACCTTCTACCGCGAGGCGCTGGCGCTGCTGCCCGATACCGACCGCCGCGCGCAGCGTGCGGGGCTGCTGATGGGCGCGATCTACCACGCCCTGCTCGACGAGATCGAGGCCAGCGGCTTCCAGGTATTGAACCAGCGCATCTCGCTGACACCCATGCGCAAGCTGTGGATCGCATGGAAGACGTGGATACGCAACCGCTGAGCACCGCGATGGCAGAACGCCCCGCCACGCCCGACGCAGTGTCGCCGCAAGCCGGCGGCGCGGTCGACGCTGTGGGCGCTGTGGGTGCGGTGGGTGCGGTGGGTGCGGTGGGTGCGGTGGGTGCGGTGGGTGCGGTGGGTGCTGTGGGTGCTGCGGGCGCTGTGGGCGCTGTGGGTGCTGCGGGTGCTGCGGGTGCTGCGGGTGCTGCAGGCGCTGCGGATGCGGTGAGCTGGGTGGGCGCAGACGGCTCGGTGGGCATCATCGGCGGCGGCTGGGCCGGCATGGCCGCCGCGCTCGAACTGGCGCAGGCCGGCCGCGTGGTCCATGTGTTCGAAGCCGCGCCGGTGCTCGGCGGCCGCGCGCGCCGTGTCGCCCGCCGCCATCCGCAGGTCGCGGGCGAACTCGACAACGGCCAGCATCTTCTGCTCGGCGCCTATCGCCATACCCTTGCCCTGATGCGCCGCGCCGGCGTCGATCCCGATGCCGCGCTGCTGCGGCTGCCGCTGCAGATGGCCTACGCCGACGGCTGGCGGCTGCAGGCGCCGCGCCTGCCCGCGCCCTGGCATCTGGTCGGCATGGGCCTGACCGCGCGCGGGCTCGGCTGGCATGAGCGCGCGGCGTTGGCGAAGGTGCTGTCGCTGCTGCGCGCGGACAACGAAGCCGAGCACGCCGACGGCGCCGCCTCTGCCGCCTCTGCCGCCTCTGCCGCCTCGGCCGCCTCGACCGCCTCTGCCGCGCCCGCCGCGCCCGCCGCGCCCGCCACGTCCACCACGTCCACCACGTCCTCGAACTCCGTCCCCTCTGCCGACTCCACCGACTCTGCCGGCGAGACCGTTGCCGCATGGTTGGCGCACGCGCCGCCCGCGCTGCAGCAGCGGCTGTGGTTCCCGCTGTGCGTGGCCGCGCTGAACACGCCGGCCGAGCAGGCCGATGCCCGCGTGTTCCGCCGCGTGCTGCGCGACAGCCTGCTGGCGGCGCGCGACGACAGCGACATGCTGGTACCGCGCTGGGACCTGAGCCGGCTGTTCCCCGAAGCCGCCGCGCAGGCGATCGTGGCCGCGGGCGGCACGGTCCGGACCGGCGCCGCGGTGCAGACGATCGCGCGGAGCGCGCGCGGCTGGGTGCTGCGGACCGCCTCCGGCCAGCAGGAGGTCGCGCAGTTGATCATCGCCACCGCGCCGCGGCAGGCGGCACGGCTGCTGGCGCAGATATCGCTGGGCCCGGACCCGGCCGCGCACCCGGTCGCGCACCACGCCGCCGCACTGAAGGCCGCCGCCGCGACGCTGCACGCCTTCGACCATGTGCCGATCGTCACGCTGTATCTGAACGTCGGCGCGCTGCGTCTGCCGCGTCCTTTCCTGGCGCTCGACGCCAGCGCCGCCGCGCCGGGGCAATTCGTCTTCGATCGCGCCGCGCTGTCCAGCGAGTACCACGGCGCCTTGCAGGACCCAGCCCGCGACAACGTCTGGTCGGTCGTCATCAGCGCCGCCGACGATGCCGCCGCGCTGCCGCAGGGCGAGCTGGCGCGGCGCGTGCGCGCGCAACTTGCCGCGCAACTGGCGCCCGTCATACCCGATGCCGCGCGCCTTGCCGAAGCGCGCGGCGAGTTCGTGATCGCCGAACGCCTGGCCACGTTCCGCTGCGTGCCCGGCCTGGCGCGTCCCGGCAACGATATCGGCGTGCCGGGTCTGGCGCTGGCGGGCGACTATACCGACGGGCGGGCCGAACCGGGCGGAGCTTGTGGCGCCTATGGCCCCTACCCGGCCACCATCGAAGCGGCGACGCGCAGCGGCTCGGCGGCCGCGGCGCTGCTGCAACGCGAACGCGTGCCGTCCGCCCCGACGGCATGACTCCCCTTTTCACCGACGTACCGAAGAGCCAGCACATGCATTCCCCCTCTCCTTCCCTGGGCCAGTCCATTCTCGATGCCGCCGACGCGCTCGCGCGCTTCTCCGATATGGAAGGCGGCCTGACCTGCGCCTATCTGACGCCGGCTCACCGCGCCGCGGCGGCCATGCTCGCCGAGCGCATGCGCGCGGCCGGCATGCAGGTGCGCGTCGATGCGATCGGCAACGTGATCGGCCGCTACGAGGCCGATCCGTCGGCCGGTCCCGACGCGAAGGTGCTGATGACCGGCTCGCATTTCGACACGGTGCGCAACGGCGGCCGCTATGACGGGCGCCTGGGCATCCTGTTGCCGATCGCGGTGGTCGGCGCGCTGAACGAGGCCGGCATCCGGCTGCCCTATCACTTCGACGTGGTGGGCTTCGCCGAGGAGGAAGGGCTGCGTTTCAAGACCAGCTTCCTGGCGAGCAGCGTGCTCGCCGGCCGCTTCGATCCGGCGCTGCTGGCGCGCGCCGACGCCGACGGCATCACGCTGGCGCAGGCGCTGGCCGAATCCGACCTGCCGGGCCGCGGCGATCCCGATGCGCTGCGCGCGGCGGCGGTCGATCCGGCGACGCTGCTCGGCTTCGTCGAAGTACATATCGAACAGGGACCGGTACTGCTGCACCATGACCTGCCGCTGGGCATCGTCACGCAGATCGCCGGCAGCAGCCGCTTCCAGGTGCGCGTCGAAGGGCTGGCCAGCCATGCCGGCACCACGCCGATGACGATGCGCAAGGATGCCGCCGCGGCGGCCGCCGAAATGGTGCTGCTGGTCGAGTCGCGCTGCGGCCAGGCGCCGACGCTGGTCGGCACGGTCGGCCAGCTGCAGGTGCCGAACGGCTCCAGCAACGTGATTCCGGCCGCGTGCCACTTCTCGATGGATATCCGCGCCGGCGAGGACGCGGTGCGCGAGGCCGCGATCGCCGATATCGTCGCCGGCATCGAGGCGATCGCGGCGCGGCGCGGCGTGCGTGCGGAGGTGGAACGGGTGCCGCCGGTCAACAACGCGCCGTGCGCGCCGTGGCTGCGCGCGCAGTTCGCGGCGGTGCTGAACAAGCGCGGGCTGCAGGCCTTCGAGCTGCCGTCGGGCGCCGGGCACGATGCGATGATGATGCAGCGGATCACCGATGTGGCGATGCTGTTCGTCCGCTGCGGCAACGGCGGCATCAGCCACAACCCGCTGGAGACGATCACCGCCGAGGATGCGCAGCTGGCGGCGGAGGTGTTTGTCGATTTCCTGCGGCATTTCAAGCCGCGGTGAACGGCGCCGCGCGGATGGAGCCATCGCTCGCTTTGCGCTTGCGCGGGAGGGAAAAGACCGCGGGCATGGGCGAAGGCAGGGCGGATGCCATTGCCGCTCAGTTGCCCTGGTACATCTCCCTGCTGATGTCGTAGAGGCTCTGCCGCAGCTTGCGCCGTTCGTCGGCCGACAGCTTGCCGCCGCGGCCCGGCCGCTCGCCGGCCTCGCGCTCGGCGCGCTGGCGGTTGGCGCGGCCCCGGGTCTCGCGCGGCGGGGGGCGCTCGCGGTCCTTGCGCGCATGCCCCGGATAGCCCTCCGCGCCCCGGCCCGGATGGCGCCCGTGACCCTGCAGCAGCGCGCCGAGTCCCGGCGACTGCGCGGACGCGCTGGCGGCATGCAGCAGCATCGACGGCAGCAGCAGCGCAAGCAGGGCTCCGGCGACACGGCGTCGGGCGCCGGAGGCGCGGCGCGGTTCGGACCGGGTGGATTTCGCTTTCATTGATAATGGCGGTCTGGGGCTTGCCCGGTTCGGGCTTCCGCTGGACGACGCCAGAGGCTCCCGGATCGAGGCTGACCGATTTGCCCTTTGCGGGCAGCGCGCAGTGTAAACGCTGCCCGCTGTGCACTTGGCGAGCCGCAAGGTAAAGTATGTAACCTTTTGTTAAGCCATTTTGACCCCTAGCGAGACTCGCTAAGATTAGCGCCATGGAAAATACCAGCCACAAGATTCTCGTCGTGGACGACGACCCCCGTCTCCGCGATCTGCTGCGCCGCTATCTCGGCGAGCAAGGCTTTACCGTGCTGGTCGCGGAAAACGCCACCGCCATGAACAAGCTCTGGCTGCGCGAGCGTTTCGACCTGCTCGTGCTCGACCTGATGATGCCGGGCGAAGATGGTCTGTCGATCTGCCGCCGTCTGCGCGGCGCCAACGACCAGACCCCGATCATCATGCTGACGGCCAAGGGCGAGGACGTGGACCGCATCGTCGGCCTCGAGATGGGCGCCGACGACTATCTGCCCAAGCCGTTCAACCCGCGCGAACTGATCGCGCGCATCCACGCGGTGCTGCGCCGCAAGGGCCCGGCCGAAGTGCCCGGCGCCCCGTCGGAAACGCCGGAGACCTTCGCCTTCGGCGATTTCGTGCTGAACCTGGCCACGCGCACGCTGACCAAGAACGACGAGGAAATCACGCTGACCACCGGCGAGTTCTCGGTGCTCAAGGTGTTCGCCCGCCATCCGCGCCAGCCGCTGTCGCGCGAGAAGCTGATGGAAATGGCGCGCGGCCGCGAATACGAAGTGTTCGACCGCAGCCTGGACGTACAGATCTCGCGCCTGCGCAAGCTGATCGAACCCGATCCGGGCAATCCGCGTTTCATCCAGACCGTCTGGGGGCTGGGCTACGTCTTCATTCCCGATGGCGTGAAGTAAGTCCCGGCCGTTATCGTGGCGACCGTGATACGCCGCACGGCCACGCGTTTCTTCGGTTCGCTGTTCTGGCGGACCTTCATGCTGATCGCGCTGCTGCTGGCCATTTCGCTGGGCATCTGGTTTCAGAGCTACCGGCTGTTCGAACGCGCCCCTCGGGCGCAGCAGATCGCGATGCAGGTGGTCAGCGTGGTCAAGCTCACGCGTGCGGCCCTGCTCTATTCCGACCCCGCGCGGCGTCGTTTCCTGCTGCTGGACCTGGTGCAGAACGAAGGCATCAAGGTCTATCCGCGCGAGCGCGACGACGACTTCACCACGCCCACCGCCAATCCGTTCCTGACCCAGCTGGTGCAGCAGGAAATCCGCAGCCGGCTGGGCGGCGATACCGTGATCGCCACCACGGTCAACGACATTCCGGGCGTCTGGGTCAGCTTCGAGATCGAGGGCGACGACTACTGGGTGGCGATCAGCCCGGAGCGCTTCGAACGCGTGCCCGGACTGCAATGGCTGTGGTGGACCGTGGCGGCGGTGCTGCTGTCCATCTTCGGCTCGGCCTTCATCACGGCGCGGGTCAACCGGCCGCTCAAGCGCCTGGCCGATGCCGCGCGCGCGATCGGTTCGGGGGGCGATCCCCCGCCGCTGCCGGAGCGCGGCGCCAGCGAGGTCGCGCAGGCCAACCACAGCTTCAACCAGATGGTGCGCGACCTGCGCCAGCTCGACGACGACCGCGTGGTGATGCTGGCCGGCATCTCGCACGACCTGCGCACGCCGCTGACGCGGCTGCGACTCGAGACCGAGATGTCCCCGGTCGACGACACCACGCGCGAGGCGATGATCGCCGACATCGAGCAGATGGACGCGATCATCGGCCAGTTCCTGAACTACGCGCGCCCCGCGCAGGAGAGCAGCGAGCCGGTGGACCTGTCCTCGCTGGTGCGCGACGCGGTGAACGTCTATGCCGCGCACGACGACATCCGCATCCGCGTGCATGCGCCCGAGCCGGTGATGGCGATGGCCAACCGGATGGAGGTCCAGCGTATCCTCGACAACCTGGTCGAGAATGCGCGCCGCTATGCCAAGCATCCCGACAGCGGCATCGCCGAGGTCGAGATCACCACGCGCAGCCATGACAAGGAGGCGATGCTGGTGGTGGCCGATCATGGCGACGGCGTGCCCGAGGCCCAGCTGCCGCTGCTGACGCGGCCGTTCTACCGGCTCGACGCGGCGCGCAGCGAGGCCAAGGGCGCGGGGCTGGGCATGTCGATCGTCAACCGGATCATGCAGCGCAACGGCGGCCGCCTGGTGCTGACCAATCGGCCGTCGCCGGGCAGCGGCCTGGTGGTCAGCGCGTGTTTCCGGCGCGCGTGATGCAGGCCCGATGCAGGCCCGATGCAGGCCCGATGCAGGCCCGATGCAGGCCCGATGCGAGCCCGATGAACGCCTGACTCGCTTCTGACTCAGGGCAGATGAGCGCCCGAAACGCGCCGCGTCGCCGTTCCGTCATCGCGATCGTGTATCGTTGCCGGACGGCGCAAGCCGGCGTGCCACGCCGCTTTCGCGCCGTCCCTCGCAGCTCGGCCGGCTATCGGGCTCTTTGAGATTTTCAATTAGCCGTGCCGGACAGGATGCTGCATACTTCCCATTCGTTGCGTGGCACGCGCAGCGGCCCCAGAAAATCGTCTTCGACGATGGCCGTTTGCGATGCCCCGCTGGCGTCTGTTCAACCGTATCCAGGAGAAGTCCATGAAGACCGTTGGTGACAAGCTCGAACCGTTCCACGTCGTCGGTGTCAAGCCGGGTTTCAACGCCCACGAAGAAAACGGCCAGTCGGCCTTTGAAGACATCACCGAGAAGTCGTTCGAAGGCAAGTGGAAAATCATCTACTTCTACCCGAAGGACTTCACCTTCGTGTGCCCGACCGAAATCGTGGCCTTCGCCAAGCTGAACCAGGACTTCGCCGACCGCGACGCTGTCGTGCTGGGCGGCTCGACCGACAACGAGTTCGTCAAGCTGGCATGGCGCCGTGAACACAAGGACCTGAACAAGCTGAACTCGTGGCAGTTCGCCGATACCACCGGCTCGCTGATCGACCAGCTGGGCGTGCGCGAGAAGGATGCCGGCGTTGCGCTGCGCGCCACCTTCATCGTCGACCCGGACAACACCATCCAGCACGTGTCGGTGAACAACCTGAACGTCGGCCGTAACCCGGACGAAATCCTGCGCATTCTGGACGGCCTGCAGACCGACGAGCTGTGCCCGTGCAACCGCGCTGTCGGCGGCGCCACGCTGTAATTCGCGCCTTGTCGATGTTGCCGGCGGCATCGCCGCCGGCAACGCGCCCCAGTGCGCACCGAAACCCGCCCACGCGGGTTTTTTTCGCCCAAAGCGATAGGAGAATTTGATGGAATTCCTCAACACGATCAAGAATCTCATTCCCGACTATGCGAAGGACATCCGCCTGAACCTGGACGGCACCATCGCACGCTCCTCGCTGGAGGGCAACGATGCGGTGGGCGTCGCGCTGGCCGCCGCCTTCGCCGCCAAGAGCAAGATCATCGTCGACGCGATCCGCAACGCCGGCGTGCTGTCGCCCGAAGAGCTGAACGGCGCGCTGACCGCGGCCGCGCTGATGGGCATGAACAATGTCTGGTATCCGTACGTCGAGATGGCCGCCGATCCCGATCTGGCAAGCCAGCCCGCCGGCCTGCGCATGAATGCGTATGCGACCCACGGCGGCGTCGACAAGCGCCGTTTCGAGATGTACGCGCTGGCCGCGTCGATCGTCGGCAAGTGCCACTTCTGCATCCGCTCGCACTACGAGCTGCTGAAGAACGAACAGGGCATGACCTCGCAGCAGCTGCGCGATGTCGGCCGTATCGCGGCCGTGATCACGGCCGCGGCCAACGTGATCGCCGCCGAGTAAGGCGGCACACGCGGAGGGCTTCTGCCGGCCTCGCCACGCCACGGCAGTCCTTGCGAGGGTTTTCTACGGGCCCTTGTTGCCGATGTTTGTCGATGTTCGTCGATGGCCGCCCCGCGCGGCCATCGGCATTTCAGGCCCCGCGAACCCGACTCCGCGTCCGCCGCGCGCCCCGCCCGCGTCCGCATTTCTCCGACTGCATTTGTGCACGGTCCGGCCTACAATCGAGGCAGATTCTGCTTCGCGGACCATCATGAGCCAACTGCCCTCGCCCTCCTCGCCGCATTTCCACTATCGTCTCGCCACGGCTTCCGACTGGGGCCAGATCGCCGCGGTCACGCAGGAAGCGTATGCGCAGTACGAGCTCGAAATCATGGAGGACTGCCGCGCGTCGTTCCAGCAGGGCATGCGCTCGGTGCTGGCGACCAATACTTCCGATATGGAATGGTGGGTTGCCGAGACCGATCACGGCATCAGCGGCGCGGTGCTGTTCTGCCATCCCGGCGCGACGCTGCAGGCCCTGGACGGCAGCACGGTGACGCTGGCCCTGCCCGAGGCGCGGCTGCTGTCGGTCAGCCCGCAGGCGCGCGGCCTGGGTCTCGGCCGCACGCTGATGCAGATCTGCATCGAGCGTGCGCGCGATATCGGCGCGCAGGCGCTGGTGGTGCGCACCATGCCGGAAATGGGCGCCGCCAACCGCCTGTGCCAGCAGATGGGCTTCGTCAAACGGACCGAGGCCGGCGCGCGCTCCGGCCCGCTGGAACGGCTGGTCGACTACGTCTACGCAATCGAGCCGAAGGAAGCCGACGCGCCGCAGCCGGGCCTGTAACGGCCCGCAGGCCCGCACGACGGCGCCGCGCAGCACGTCCAGTCCTGTGGCGCGACGACGGCGCCGCGCAGCCTGCTCGGTCCTGCGGGTGCGACGATGCCCCCCGCAGCCTGCTCAGTCCTGCGGCGCGACGATCGCGCCGCGCCACAGCAGCACCACCGCCTGCGCGACGATCCCTTCCTGGCGCCCTTCGAAGCCCAGCTTCTCGTTGGTCTTGGCCTTGACGTTGCAGCGGCCGGCCGCGATACCCAGATCCTCGGCCAGATTGGCCACCATCGCACCGATATGCGGCGCCAGCTTCGGCGCCTGCGCGATCACCGTCGCATCGACATTGCCGACTTCGAAACCGGCCTCGCGCACGCGCCGCACGGCCTCGCGCAGCAGCGCGCGGCTGTCGGCGCCGGCAAAGGCCGGATCGGTATCGGGGAAATGCCGGCCGATGTCGCCCAGCCCCGCGGCCCCGAACAGGGCGTCGGTGATCGCGTGCAGCAAGGCATCGGCGTCGGAATGGCCGAGCAGGCCGCGATCGTGGGGGATCTCCACGCCGCCGAGCACCAGCTTGCGGCCCGGCACCAGCGCGTGCACGTCGTAGCCTTGTCCCACGCGGATATCGAAGGGCATCATCGCGATCGGTCTCCAGAAGAACCAGCAGAAGGGGCGGCGGACGGGCCGCCGAGCAGGACTTCGGCAAGCGCGAAGTCCTCGGGATAGGTCACCTTGAAATTGCGCAGCGAGCCGTTGACGAGCCGCGGCTTCAGGCCCAGCCGCTCGATCGCGCTGGCCTCGTCGGTCACGACCGCGCCGCTGGCGAGCGCGTCTTCCAGCGCCTGGCGCAGGACGCCGACGCGGAACATCTGGGGCGTCTGCGCCTGCCACAGCCCTTCGCGCGGCACGGTGCCGCCGATGCGGGACGGCTGCGAGCGCTGCAAGGACTGCGAAGGCTGGGACGGCTGGGAAGATTGCGACGGCTCGCTCGGCTGCGGCTCGGCCTCGGCACGCTTGAGCGTATCGGGCACCGGCACCGCCAGGATGCCGCCAATCGCCGCGTCGGGGCCGTCGCCATCGTCCCCTTCCACCGCGCGGATCAGCGTCTCGATCATCAGCGGCGTCAGCCCCGGCCGGGCGGCATCGTGCACCAGCACCCAGTCCTGGTCCTCGGCGCCCAGCTGGACCAGATGCCGCAGCCCGTTGAGCACCGATTCATGGCGCGACTGGCCGCCGACGAAGGCGGTATCGAAGCGCAGGCCGGCAAAGGCCGCCGAGCCGAAGCGCGCCTCCAGCGGCAGATCGTCGGGCGCGAGCACCAGCGCGGTGGCGCTGATCGACTCGCACGCCGAGAACGCGGCCAGCGCGTACCAGATCATCGGGTGGCCGGCCAGCTCGCGATACTGCTTGGGCAGGCCGGCGCCCGCGCGGCTGCCGCTGCCGGCACAGGGAATCAGGGCAAAACGTCGTTCGGACATGCGGCGGACTGACGGATAAAGGGAAGGCACGAAAGCGGCCGGTATGCACCAGGCGTGGAGCCGGCGTGCAGCCGGAATGCAGCCGGCGCGCAGCGAGCATTGCACCGGGAATGCGGCGCCGGTATGCGACGCCGGATGGCCGGGCGCTGCGCATTCTATAATACGACCCTCTTCTCGACACCCCCGCCCGCGCTGCCGGCGGGGTGTCGTCGTTTGAACCGAACCGCTTTATGTCCGACGCCAAATCGCCTTCCGCGCTCCCCGTTTCCACTCAGCTGCCGCTGGTCAAGGCCGGCCAGCGCCATCAGGTCGCCGGCCTGCACGGCTCGGCCGATGCGCTGGCCCTGGCCGCCTATGCCCGCGCCCACCACGGCCAGATGCCGATGCTGGCGGTGATGTGCGCCAACGCGGTCGACGCGCAGCGGCTGGCCGACGAGATCCCGTGGTTCGCACCGGAGCTGCGCGTGCGCGTGCTGCCCGACTGGGAGACCCTGCCCTACGACAGCTTCTCGCCGCACCAGGACCTGGTGTCGGAGCGCCTGGCGACGCTGCACGACATCCAGACCGGCCAGTGCGACGTGATGCTGGTGCCCGCGCAGACCGCGCTGTACCGGCTCGCGCCGCCGGCGTTCCTCGCCGCCTATACCTTCTTCTTCAAGCAGGGCGAACGGCTTGACGAGGCCGCGCTGAAGGCGCAGTTCACGCTGGCCGGCTACGAGCATGTCAGCGCGGTGATGCGGCCCGGCGAATACAGCGTGCGCGGCGGCCTGATCGACCTGTTCCCGATGGGCTCGGCGCTGCCGTACCGGATCGACCTGTTCGGCGACGAGATCGAGACCATCCGCGCGTTCGATCCGGACACGCAGCGCAGCCTCTATCCGGTCAAGGAGGTGCGCCTGCTGCCCGGCCGCGAGTTTCCGCTCGACGAGGCCGCGCGCACCGCGTTCCGCGGCCGCTGGCGCGAGGTGTTCGAGGGCGACCCGAGCAAGTCGCCGATCTACAAGGACATCGGCAACGGCGTGCCGTCGGCCGGCATCGAGTACTACCTGCCGCTGTTCTTCGACGCGGCGGCGACGCTGTTCGACTACCTGCCGGCCGGCACGCAGCTGGCCTTTGTCGGCGCGATCGACGAGGCGATCCGCCGCTTCTGGACCGATACGCAGCAGCGCTACGACTTCATGCGGCACGATCGCGAGCGGCCGCTGCTGCCGCCCGCGCAGCTGTTCCTGAGCGAGGAGCAGTTCTTCAGCGCCGCCAAGCCGCTGGCGCGGCTGGTGCTGCAGCAGGGCCCGGCCGGCGCCGACGCCGCTCCGCTGTCGGCCCCGCTGCCCGACGTCTCGGTCAATCGCCGCGCCGAGGACCCGCTGGTCAATCTCGAGGCGCTGCTGCTGCGCAAGCAGGCTCGCGTGCTGATGTGCGCCGATTCGGCGGGCCGCCGCGAGACGCTGCTGCAGCTGTTCGCCGACAGCGGCCTGCGTCCGCATCCGGTCGAGGACTGCGCGGCCTTCCTCGCCGGCGACGCGCCGTTCGGAATCGCGGTGGCGCCGCTGCAGAGCGGCTTCGCGTTGCCGCCGATGGACGGCCAGCCGGGCCTGGCCTTCGTCACCGAGGCCGAGCTCTATGCGAATACCGCGCGCCGCGCCGGCCGCCGCAAGCAGGAGCAGGCCAGCAGCGTCGACGCGATGGTGCGCGACCTGGCCGAGCTGAAGATCGGCGACCCGGTCGTGCACAGCGAACACGGCATCGGCCGCTACCAGGGCCTGGTCACGCTCGACATGGGCCAGGGCGACGAGGAATTTCTGCATCTGGACTACGACAAGGGCAGCAAGCTGTATGTGCCGGTCCACCAGCTGCACGTGATCTCGCGCTATTCGGGCGCCGATCCGGATACCGCGCCGCTGCATTCCCTCGGCTCCGGCCAGTGGGAACGCGCCAAGCGCCGCGCCGCGCAGCAGATCCGCGATACCGCGGCCGAACTACTGAACCTGTACGCGCGCCGCGCGCTGCGCGAGGGCCATGCCTTCGCGCTGTCGCCGAAGGACTACGAGACCTTCGCCGAGAGCTTCGGCTTCGAGGAAACGCCTGACCAGGCCGCGGCAATCGCCGCGGTGATCGCCGACATGACCTCGGGCAAGCCGATGGACCGGCTGGTCTGCGGCGACGTCGGCTTCGGCAAGACCGAGGTGGCGCTGCGCGCGGCCTTCGTCGCGGTGATGGGTGGCAAGCAGGTGGCGATGCTGGCGCCGACCACGCTGCTCGCAGAGCAGCATTTCCAGACGCTGTCGGACCGCTTCGCCGACTGGCCGGTGCGCATCGTCGAGCTGTCGCGTTTCAAGACGAAGAAGGAGGTCGACGCGGCAATCAAGCAGATCAACGACGGCACCGTCGATATCGTGATCGGCACGCACAAGCTGCTGTCCGACGACGTGCGCTTCCAGCGGCTGGGGCTGGTCATCATCGACGAGGAACACCGCTTCGGCGTGCGCCAGAAGGAAGCGCTGAAGACGCTGCGCGCCGAGGTCGACGTGCTGACGCTGACCGCGACGCCGATCCCGCGCACGCTGGGCATGGCGCTCGAAGGGCTGCGCGACTTCTCGGTGATCGCCACCGCGCCGCAGAAGCGGCTGGCGATCAAGACCTTCGTGCGGCGCGAGGAAGACGGCGTGCTGCGCGAGGCCATCCTGCGCGAGCTCAAGCGCGGCGGCCAGGTCTACTTCCTGCACAACGAGGTCGAGACCATCGAGAACAAGCGCGCGCGGCTGGCCGAGCTGGTGCCCGAGGCACGCATCGCGGTGGCGCACGGGCAGATGCACGAGCGCGAGCTGGAACGCGTGATGCGCGATTTCGTCGCGCGGCGCGCCAACATCCTGCTGTGCACGACCATCATCGAGACCGGCATCGACGTGCCGTCGGCCAACACGATCCTGATCCACCGCGCCGACAAGTTCGGCCTGGCGCAGCTGCACCAGCTGCGCGGCCGCGTCGGCCGCTCGCACCACCAGGCCTACGCCTATCTGCTGGTGCACGATCCGGAAGGTCTGACCAGGCAGGCACAGCGTCGGCTCGAGGCGATCCAGCAGATGGAGGAGCTCGGTTCGGGCTTCTACCTGGCGATGCACGACCTGGAAATCCGCGGCGCCGGCGAGGTGCTGGGCGACAAGCAGTCGGGCGAGATCCACGAGATCGGCTTCCAGCTGTACACCGACATGCTGAACGCCGCGGTCAAGGCGCTGAAGGCGGGCAAGGAGCCGGACCTGATGGCGCCGCTGGCGGCCACCACCGAGATCAACCTCGGCACGCCGGCGCTGCTGCCGAGCGACTACTGCACCGACGTGCACGAGCGGCTGTCGCTGTACAAGCGGCTGGCCAACTGCGAGCGTCCCGAGCAGGTCGACGATATCCACGAGGAGCTGGTCGACCGCTTCGGCCGCCCGCCCGCGCAGGCGCAGGCGCTGATCGAAACGCACCGGCTGCGCATCGCGGCGGTACCGCTGGGCGTGCGCAAGATCGACGCCGGCGAGGCCTCGATCAGCGTGCAGTTCGTGCCGAATCCGCCGATCGATGCGATCCGCATCATCGACCTGGTGCAGAAGAACCGGCATATCAAGCTGGCCGGACAGGACAAGCTGCGCATCGAGGCGAAAATGCCCGACGTGGCGGTGCGCGCGCAGACGATCAAGCAGACGCTGCGGCAGCTGGCTTGAGGGGCGGCGGAGGCCGGTTGCCCTCTCGCCGGCCCTCTGCCCGACCCTCTTGCCGACCCTCTTGCCGACCCTCTTGCCGACCCCCTCGCCGACCCTCTGCCCGACCCTCTCCCGCATGCGGGAGAGGGAGCCGGTTTGCGGCGCTTCGGCAGAGGCCGACGCCGGCAGCAGGCTCCCCTCTCCCGCCCAGCGGGAGAGGGGTCTGGGGAGAGGGCTCGCGGAGCGGCAAAGTGGACCCGGGCACATATCCGGGTGTAGGATCGGACATCCATCAGCGTGATCCTGCCGCATGTCAGCCCATACCCCTGCCCCCGCCGGCGCCCTCATCGACGCCACCACGGACGCCCTCGCCGACGCCCCCGAACACTCCGCCCTCGACTGGACCCGCCGGCTGATCGCGTTCGACACCACCAGCCGCGAGTCCAATCTCGGCCTGATCGAAACGGTGCGCGACCACTTCGTGGCCCAAGGCCTGAAGCCCCACCTGAGCTACAACCCGCAGCGCAACAAGGCCAATCTGCATGTGACCGTGCCCGCCGCCGACGGCAGCGAGCAGCGTGGCATCGTGCTGTCCGGGCATACCGACGTGGTGCCGGTGGACGGCCAGGACTGGAGCACCGATCCGTTCCGCCCGGCGCTGCGCGACGGCAAACTCTACGGCCGCGGCGCCTGTGACATGAAGGGCTTCATCGGCACCAGCCTCGCGCTGCTGCCCGCGCTGCTGCAGGCACGGCTGCGCGAACCGGTGCACTATGCGCTGTCGTTCGACGAGGAGGTCGGCTGCATGGGCGCGCCCTATCTGATCGACGACCTGCGCGAGCGTGGCATCCAGCCGGCCGGCTGCATCGTCGGCGAACCGACCAGCATGCGAGTGATCGTCGCCCACAAGGGCATCAACGCCTATCGCTGCTGCGTCAGGGGCCAGGCCGCGCATTCGTCGCTGACGCCGCGCGGCGTCAATGCGATCGAATACGCGGCGCGGCTGATCTGCTTCATCCGCGACCTGGCCGACGAGTTCCGCGCCAAGGGCCCGTACGACGAGGCCTTCGACGTGCCCTTCACCACCGCGTCGACCGGCACCATTCAGGGCGGCATCGCGCTGAACACGATCCCGGCGCTGTGCGAGTTCGTGTTCGAGTACCGCAACCTGCCGGGCGTCGATCCGGAAGCGATCCGCGCGCGCATCGAGGCCTATGCCAACGACGTGCTGCTGCCCCGCATGCGCGCCGAGCATGCCGACGCGGACCTGAGCATCACGCGCATCGCCGCGGCGCCGGCGCTCGACGCCGCCGAGCGCGATGCCATCACGCAGCTGGTGCGGGCGCTGACCGGCGACAACGCGATCAGCAAGGTGGCCTACGCCACCGAGGGCGGCCTGTTCCAGCGCGCCGGCATCCCGGCCGTGGTCTGCGGCCCCGGCGACATCCAGCAGGCCCACAAGGCCGACGAGTTCGTCGCGCTGGAGCAGCTCGCCCAATGCGAGGCCTTCCTGCACAAGGTCGTCGACAGCCTGCGCATCGCGGCCTGACGGTTCCGTCGGCACGCCGGCACGGCGGCACGCCGGCACGCCAGCACACCAAAGACATCCACTCCCGGAGGCGCATCGCGCCTTCTCACCGATGGCCTGAACGGCCGGGCCGCCGATGGCCCGGCCGCATCGACAAGGGGCACGCAGAGGCCCCGTTGCAACGCGAGCCGCAACGTCGACCGCAATGTCGGCCGCCGCATCGGCAGCAACACCGACCACAACGACCACAACGACCACAACGACATCAAAGGAGAACTCGACATGGCAGCACGCCGCTCCCCCGCTTTCGCCCGCTCCCGACGCTTCCTGCCCCTGCCGGCCGCCATCCCGGCGCTGGCCGCCGCGGCCAGCCTGCTGTGCGGCTCGGCCCTGGTCTCGCCTGCGCTGGCGCAGACCGCGCCGCCGGCCACATCGGCTGCAACGCCGTCCGCCCCACCGTCCGCGGCCTCGCCGGGCCAGGCGAGCACCGGCGATCCCGCGCTGCACGCGCAGATCGAGACGCGCGCCAAGGCAGCCGAGGCGCGCCTGATCGCCTGGCGCCGCGACATCCACCAGCATCCCGAACTCGGCAACTACGAGACGCGCACCGCGAAGCTGGTGGCCGATCATCTGCGCAAGCTCGGCATGGAGGTCAAGACCGGCGTGGCCAAGACCGGCGTGGTCGGCCTGCTCAAGGGCGGCAAGCCGGGGCCGGTGGTGGCGCTGCGCGCCGACATGGACGCGCTGCCGGTCAAGGAGCGCGTCGACGTGCCGTTCGCCTCGAAGGCCAAGGGCAAGTACCTCGGCAAGGAGGTCGACGTGATGCACGCCTGCGGCCACGACACCCACGTCGCGATCCTGATGGCGACTGCCGAGGTGCTGGCCGGCATGAAGGATCAGCTGCCCGGCACGGTGAAATTCATCTTCCAGCCGGCCGAGGAAAGCCCGGCGGACATCGAACCGGACGGCACCAATATCTGGGGCGCCAAGCAGATGGTGGCCGAGGGCGTGCTGGAGAACCCGAAGGTCGATGCGATCTTCGGCCTGCATGTCAGCAGCGGCATCGAGTCGGGCAAGCTGGCCTGGCGCAGCGGCCCGGCGATGGCGGCGGCCGACCAGTTCTGGATCGACGTCAAGGGCCGCCAGACCCATGGCGCGCGTCCGTGGGGCGGCATCGATCCGATCGTGGTGTCGTCGCAGATCGTGCTCGGCCTGCAGACCATCCAGAGCCGGCAGGTCAATGCGATGCTCGAGCCCTCGGTCATCACCGTCGGCACGATCCACGGCGGCAACCGCATGAACATCGTGCCGGAGAAGGTCGAGATGATGGGCACCATCCGCACCTACGACGAGGGCATGAAGAAGGACATCCATGCGCGCATGAAACGCACCACCGAGTCGATCGCGGCCAGCACCGGGGCCGAGGCGACCTTCCGCGTGGTGGAGCTCTACAACGCCACCGTCAACCAGCCCGCGCTGACCGAGAAGATGGCGCCGACGCTCAAGCGCGTGGCCGGCGACGGCAACTGGATGCTGGCGCCCAAGGCGACCGCGTCGGAGGACTTCTCGTTCTACCAGGAGAAGGTGCCGGGCCTGTTCTTCAATCTCGGCGTGACCCCCAAGGGCACCGATGTCACCAAGGCGCCGTCGAACCACTCGCCGGAGTTCTACGTCGATGAGCCGGCGCTGATCAACGGCGTGCGGGCGCTGTCGAACCTGACGGTCGACTTCATGACGATGGCGCAGCGCTGATCGGCATGGCGCAGGGGCAGGCGCGGGGCGATTACAATAGCGTCCTTTCACCGTCCCCCGTGCCCTGCACCGTCGTCCCCGCGCATGCGGGGCCCGGCGGCTTCGGCGCCGCTGCCGGCGGGACAAGCCGCTGGATCGCTGCCTGCGCGGGGACGACGCAAGATTCCAACTTCTCTCATGCCCCTGATCGTCCAAAGCCTGCAACCCATCGCCTCCGCGGATATCGACGCGCTGCGCATCCTTGCCGACGCGCCCGGACTGAGCCTGCGCGGCGACACCGTCGCCACCGCCGAGGCCTGCGCGCCGCTCGACGCGCGGCTGCGCGATGCGCTGGAGGCGTTCTGCGCGCCGCGCCGGCTCGACTGGGCCGTGCTGCCGACGCACCGGAAGCTGTCCGACTTCCGGCTGGTGGCGATGGACATGGATTCGACGCTGATCACGATCGAGTGCATCGACGAGATCGCCGATTTCTGCGGGCTGAAGGCCGAGGTCTCGGCGATCACCGAGGCCGCGATGCGCGGCGAGATCACCGACTTCAACGAAAGCCTGCGGCGCCGCGTCGCGCTGCTCAAGGGGTTGGATGCCAGCGTGCTGGACCGGGTCTACGAGGAACGACTGCGGCTGTCGCCGGGCGCGGAGCGCATGCTGGGGGCCGCGCGCGCGGCGGGCCTGCGCACGCTGCTGGTGTCGGGCGGCTTCGTCCACTTCACCGAAAAACTCAAGGCCCGGCTGGGCCTGGACTTCACCCGCGCCAATACGCTGGAGATCGTCGACGGCAAGCTGACCGGCCGCGTCGAAGGCGAAATCGTCAATGCCGAGGTCAAGGCCCGCACCGTGCGCGAAGCCTGCGAGGCGATCGGCGCCGATCCGCGGCAGGCGATCGTGATGGGCGACGGCTCCAACGACCTGAAGATGATGGCGATCGCCGGCCTGTCGGTCGCCTTCCGCGCCAAGCCCGTGGTACGCGCGCAGGCCAGCGTTGCGTTCAATCATGTCGGGCTGGATGGGTTGCTGAATCTGTTCGCGGATTGATTTGGCGCGGTCGGCTGTGCTGCCGGTCCACCCTGTAGTCCCATCGGTAGTCCCCCGGTAGTCCACTGGTAGTCCTCCACCGCCTTACCGCTCTCTCCCCCAGCCCCTCTCCCGCAAGCGGGAGAGGGGAGCTCGGTTTGCCGTTGCCATCTGTGATGCCGATCGCGCTCGGTTCGCCTGTGCCGGCTGGGTTCTCCCTCTCCCGCCTGTGCCGGCTGGGGTCTCCCTCTCCCGCCTGCGGGACAGGGCGGGGAGAGGGCAACCTCCGCCGCCAGCACGCCTCCCCCGTCTATCAATACATTGCAAACAATATCAATAACTTGCATCGCCAAATACGAATCATTACCATTTGTGTTTTGAATTCCGTAACAAAATCTTGCGATGCAACTCTTTGCCGCTCTCCTCGGCCTGGCGGGCGCTGCCTGCCTGTATCTGGCCGGTCCCAATCAGGTGCTGCTGCGCCAGCCGCCCCAACGCCGCATGATGGTGTGGCTCGGCATCGTGCTGACGTGCTCGGGCGCCGTGGGCTGGTCGGTCGAGCACAGCTGGCCTTCGGCCATCGCCGCGACACTGGCCACGCTTGGCACCGGCCTGTCGCTGTGGCCCTTCCTCGGCTGCTATCTGCACAAGCGCCGCGGCGGCGAGGAGGCGGCATGAACGGCGGCATCGGCACCAAATGGCTGGCCGGCACGCTGCTCGGCTTCCCGCTGTCGCTGGCGGTCTGCACGCTCGCCATCCTGTGGCTGCCGGGCGGCTGGCAGAGCGGCATCATCGGCGCGGTGACCGCCAGCCTGCCGCTGTGGGTCGCCATCATCAGCACCAGCCTGCTGTTTTCCAGCAGCCGCGCCGCCTGGCTCTGGCTGGGCGCGGCCAACCTCGTCTGTTTCGGTGCGTTGTGGGGATTGCGGCTGATGGCCGTGCCCGGCGCGGCCGCGTAAGGAGTACCCCATGAAGGCTGCAACGCTGCGCGTTTACCAGACGCTGCATACCTGGGTCGGCCTGATGGCCGGCTGGGCCTTGTTTATCGCGTTCTTCGCCGGCGCGATCACGGTGTTCCACCACGAGCTGCACGAGTGGCAGTCGCCGGCGCGCATCCGCGGCGAGACCCACGCCGCCGCCAAGCCGTCGCCCGAGGATCTGGACCGCTTCGTCGCCGCGCTGGTCAAGGCCCATCCCGAGGCGGCGGCCAGCGTCTATATCGGCCTGCCGACCGAGGGCGAGCCGCACACCACCGCCTACTGGATGGACGGCAAGGGCGAGTGGCAGACCACCAATGAGGAAAAGCTCGGCGCGGGCCGGACCTCGCCGCAGGACACCTCGCTCGATGGGGTGCGCGGCGAGCTGTCGAACTTCCTGAACGCGCTGCACTACACGCTGGGCCTGCCGATGCAGGCCGGCATGCATTTCATGGGCGTGGTGTCGGTGCTGTACGGCCTGGCGCTGGTCTCCGGCGTGCTGCTGCACCTGCCGCGGCTGAAGAAGGACCTGTTCGCCGTGCGCCCGGGCCGCAACCTGAAGCGCTTCTGGATGGACGCGCACAACGTGATCGGCCTGTTCAGCCTGCCCTTCCATCTGGTCATCGCGATCACCGGCGCGCTGTTCTGCGTGTCGATGACGCTGGCGATGGCCTTCAACGTGCTGACCTTCGACGGCAAGCTGATGTCGGCGCTGCCCACCGCGATGTCGTCGGTGCCCGAGGTGCAGGCGGCCGGCAAGCCGGCGCCCCTGATGCCGGCGCGCGAGCTGATCGAGATCGCGCAGCGCACCGCCGGCGACGGCTTCAAGCCCAATTCGGTGCGCTACCAGCGCGTGGGCGACGCCAATGCGCTGATCGAGGTGCGTGGCGACAGCGAGCGCGCGCTCGGCAACTTCGGCTCGGTGGGCATCCACGCCGCCGCCGGCCAGCCCGACAGCGGCCGCGTGATCGCCAACCAGACCGCCAGCGGACGCGACGCGAACCACGGGCTGTACAGCGCCCTGTTCGCGCTGCATTTCGGCACCTACGGCGACCTGGCGCTGCGGCTGGTCTATCTGATCGCCGGGCTGGCCGGGGCCTTCCTGTTCTACTCGGGCAACCTGCTGTGGATCGAATCGCGCCGCAAGGCGCGCCAGGCCGAGCAGCCGCGCGTGCACCGGCTGCTGGCGCAGGCCACCGTCGGCGTCTGCATCGGCTGCTGCGTCGGCGTGGCGGTGGCCTTCACCGGCGCGCTGCTGTGGCCGGAGCGTCCGTCTTCCTTCGTCTACTTCCCGGTGTTCTTCGCCGCGCTGGCCTGGGCGCTGCTGCGGCCGCCGGTGCGCGCGGCGATCGAGCTGCTGTACGTGGCGGCGCTGGCCTATCTGGTGGTGCCGGTGGCCAACGCGATCCTGACCGGCGACCATCTGCTGCGCAGCGTGCAGCAAGGCGAATGGGCCGTGGCCGGCTTCGACATCGGCGCGCTGGTGTTCGCGGTCGGCTTCGTCGCGCTGGCGCGTGCCACGCAGCGCCGTGCCCGTACGGGCCCCGCCGATTCGGTATGGGCGCCGCGCCCGAGCCGCGGCGATCCGGGCCCGTCGGCCCCGCCGGTGGTCGACGCACCGTGACGCTTGCCGCGCCGGCCGTGCCGATCATGTCCATCGTGCCGATCATGTCGTTCATCCAGATCGCGCCCAGCATGCCGATCGTGCAGATGATGCCGATCTCGCCAACCGCTCCACCCGAGGCGCGGCGGGACTGGTCGGCGCCCCGATTGGCGATCTGATCGGCGCCCTGGCCGGCGCCATTCGCAGCGCCCCGCCCCACTAGAACCACCCCCCCCAACCCAATTTGCATTGCCCTCAGGCGCACGCGGTTCTCCGCGGCGTCCGGGGAGCCGTGCGCGTTCGCACAACAAACGAAGAGGAAACGAGCCATGTCCACCCCCCGCCGCAGCCGCCCCGCGCTGACACCGCTGGCGCGCCAGCTGGCCCTGATCGTCGCCGTCGGCGGCGCCGCCGCGCCGGTGCTCGCGCAGACCGCCGCGGGCACCACTGCCAGCACCACTGCCAGCACCACTGCCAGCACCACTGCCGGCGCCACTGCCGGCGCCACTGCCAGCACCACCGCAAGCCCCACGGCGACCGCTACCGCGCAAGCCGAGCTGCCGACCGTCCATGTCACCGCGGGCAGCGAGCCCGCCTATCGCGCCCGCGATGCCAGCACCGGCGCCCTCGGTGACAAGCCGCTGCAGGACACGCCGTTCTCGGTCTCGGTGGTGCCGCAGGAACTGATCGAGAACCGCCAGGCCATCACGCTGGGCGACGTGTTCCGCGGCGATCCGTCGGTGGCGCCGATCGGCGACGGTTATATCGGCGAGTCGGCGGGTTTGACCATCCGCGGCCTGCATCTCGACCTGCTCGAGGGCTACAAGATCGACGGCCTCGCCATCCCGAACTGGGGCAGCGACGTGCCGCTCGAACACTTCGAACGCGTCGAGCTGCTCAAGGGCTTGGGCGGCTTCATGTACGGCTTCGGCGCGCCCGGCGGCATCGCCAACTTCGTCACCAAGCGTCCCACCTCGAAGTTCGCCGGCAGCGCGTCGCTCGGCTACGTTTCCGACGGCGTGCTGCGCGAGGCGATCGACGTCGGCGGCCGCTTCGGCGCCAACGACATGTTCGGCGCGCGCGTCGGCTTCGTGCACGAGGAAGGCGATACCTTCGTCGACGGCGGCCATATCAAGCGCGATTCCGCCTCGGTGGCGCTCGATGCCAGGCTGAGCCCCAACCTGCGCTGGTCCCTCGACGGGCTCTACCAGCAGCGCAACGTCAAGGGCGCCTACTACGGCATCATTCCGGGCCAGGACTTCGGCGCGCCGGTGACCGAGTTTGTCAACACGCCCCGCACGCTCGACGGCAGCCAGCGCGTGGCCAGCAAGGGCACCTATTACGAGACCGAGATCAAGAGCATCGGGACCGAGCTCAACTGGGGCTTCGCCGACGACTGGAACCTGCGCACCTCGTACCGCTTCACGCAGCAGAACCGCGGCAATGCCGACAGCGCGATCCTGCTGCTGGACAACGCCGGCAACTACGCCGAGAACCAGTACAGCTCGTATTCGCGCTACCACTACCAGCACGCCCAGACGATGGCGACCGGCAAGGTCCGCACCGGCGGCATCGAGCACGACATCGCCGCGGGCCTGTCGTGGCAGAGCCTGGTGCAGAACTGGGGCAGCTTCAGCGGCGGCGGCATCATCGGCTTCGGCAATCTGTACGATCCGGGCCAGTTCGTGCCGACCGGGCTGCCGCTGTCGCGCGTGCCGTCGTCGGATGTGCTGTACCGCGCCTCCAGGATCGACCAGAAGTCGGTCTTCTTCAGCGACACCATCAAGTTCAACGAGCAATGGTCGGTGCTGGCCGGCCTGCGCTACACCCGCTACGACCAGACCGGCTACACGCCGGAGGGCGCGATCTCGAGCACCTACAAGAAGTCGCCGGTCACGCCGACCCTCGCGCTGATGTACAAGCCGGTGCAGCCGCTGACGCTGTACGGCAGCTATGTCGAATCGCTGGAGGCCGGCGGCTCCGCGCCGCTGACCGCGCGCAACGCGGGCGAGGTGTTCGGCCCGCTGAAGAGCCGCCAGTACGAGATCGGCGCCAAGGCCGAGCTGGAGGACTGGACGCTGAACGCGGCGCTGTTCCAGATCCAGCGCGGCCTGAATTACCTGCGCAACGACAACGTCTACACGCAGGACGGCGAGACCCGCTACCGCGGCATCGAGCTGTCGGCGCGCGGCAAGCTGGCGCGCGACTGGACGCTGATGGGCGGTGTCACGCTGCTCGATTCGGAGAATGTCGAGGCCTCGCCCGACGTGCTGGGCAAGCGCGCCTACAGCGCGCCGACCTTCAAGGCCACCGCCTATGTCGAGTACGCGGTGCCGCCGGTGCCGGGCCTGGTGCTGAGCGCCGGCGGACAGTACGTGTCGAAGATGGCGCTCGAGGCCAACAACAGCAACTGGGTGCCGGCGTACCACACCTTCGATGCGGGCATCCGCTATTCGACGAAGCTGGGCAAGACGCCCGCGGTGTTCCGGCTGGTGGTCGACAACCTGACCAACGAGAAGTACTGGCTGCCGAGCTACGGCTTCATCCTGACCCAGGGCGCGCCGCGCACGGTGCGGGCCAGCGCGACGTTCAGCTTTTGAGGCTGCGACCGCGGGCCGGCGGAGGGTTTGCCTGGTGGTCCCGCGAAGGCGGGATGCCAAGCGCCCTTGGGCAAGGCGCTGGGTCTTCCCCTTTCGCGCGGTCGACGTGGCTTCGGTCGCGGAAGTTCCGCGTCCCCTTTCAACCGACCAGCTTCGCCTCCATCGCCGCCTTCAGATCGGCGATCAGGTCGCGCGTATCCTCCAGCCCGATATAGAGCCGCACCAGCTCGCCGGCATCCTGCCAGCCGGCGGGCGGCCAGCTGCCCGCCGGGCGCATCGTCTGCACGTGGTATGGCACCGCCAGGCTGTGCGCCCCGCCCCACGACCAGCCGATCGAGAACAGCCGCAGCGCTTCGACGAAGGCGTCGACCTGGGCGCGCGGATAGCGCGCGCGCAGCACCACCGCGAACAGGCCGCTGGCGCCGGAGAAGTCGCGGCGCCAGAAGGCGTGGCCGGGGCAGTCGGGCAAGGCCGGATGCAGGACCCTGGCCACCTCCGGCCGCTGGGCCAGCCACTCGGCGACCTCGCGTGCGGCGCGGTCGTGCGCCGCGAGCCGCACCGGCATGCTCGGCAGCGAGCGCAGCACCAGGTAGCAGTCGTCGGCCGACACGCCCCAGCCCATCAGCATGCGCACGCCCTTGATGCGCTGGTAGAGCTTCTCGTCGCGGCACAGCACCGCGCCCATCAGCACGTCGCTGCCGCCCGACTGGTACTTGGTCAGCGCCTGCACGGAAATATCGATGCCCTTGTCGAAGGGCCGGAAATAGATGCCGGCCGACCACGTGTTGTCGATCGCCGTCAGCACGCCGCGCGCCCTGGCGGCGGCGACGATGGCCTCGCTGTCGGGCACCTCCATCGTCACCGAGCCCGGCGCCTCCATCCAGATCAGCCGCGTATTAGGCTGGATCAGCTCGGCGATGCCGGCGCCGATCATCGGATCGTAGGGCCGCACGGTGATGCCGAAATCGCGCGCCAGCCATTCGCCGTGCTCCCTATTGGGACCGTAGACGTTGTACGGCACCAGCACGTCGTCGCCGGCCTTCAGCAGCGCGAAATAGACCAGCGAGATCGCGCCCAGGCCCGACGGCAGCAGCAAGGCGTGGCTGGCGCCTTCGAGCATCGCCAGATGCTGGCACAGCGCCTCGCTGGTCGGCGTCGCGTGGATGCCGTAGCGCCAGTAGGTGGTGGCGCCGTCGCCATGCGCGCGCAACTCGGCGAGATTGCGGAACACCACGGTGGAGCCGCGCTGGGTCGGCTGGGAGAAGGAGGCGAAACCGGGGGGAACCTGCAGGGGCGGCTGCACCGCCAGCGTCTGCACGTAGCAGTCGGGCGTTGCGGCGGGATCGTTGTCGTTCGGGGAAGCGGCGTTCGTATCGGTCAGGGGACGGTCGGACACGGCGGATTCCTTGTCTGGCGAGTGCGGATAGAGCCTCCGAGCTTACCAGCAATGACGGCGGCGCCGCCATGGGGGCCGATGGCCGCTGCGCGGCCCGCCGCGCTTAACCTGCTTGATCGGCTTGACGTGCTTGACCCGCTTGTGCGGCGTGACCGCTTGATCTGCTCAAGCCGCTTGCCCCCTTGAGCCCCTTGAGCCCCTTGAGCCCCTTGAGCCCTTGAGCCGCTTAACGCTTGCGGTCTTCGACGATCCCCGAGCGCGGCGGCGGCGGTCCGTAGACCACGCCGCTGTTTGGCGTCATGTCGATCGAGGGCACCGCGACCACGCCGTCGGGGCCGACATAGACGGGCATTTGCTGGCCGGAAGGATAAGGCTGGGGCGGCGGCAGGGCCGGCACCGCCGGCATGCCGCGGGCGGCGTCGCGCTGGCGTTGCGCCGGCGACTTGCCATTGCTGTCGGCGGTGCCGATGCCTGTGCGGGCGCCATTACCGACGCCATTACCGACGCTATTGCCGACGCCATTGCCGGCACGCGGCGGCGACGCGGTCGACAGCACCGTGTCGCCGGCCGCGGCGGCCGGCGCGGACCACGCCAGCACGGCGGCGGCCGCGGCCCCGGCCGCACCGATCGCTGCAACCAGGCCTGCCACGCGCCGCCGGC
The DNA here is from genome assembly GCF_026210475.1 of Cupriavidus cauae. Taxonomy (NCBI): domain Bacteria; kingdom Pseudomonadati; phylum Pseudomonadota; class Betaproteobacteria; order Burkholderiales; family Burkholderiaceae; genus Cupriavidus; species Cupriavidus cauae. The sequence continues at coordinate 2,305,918 of NZ_CP080293.1, read as the reverse complement.
TCATGGTCAGATCCGCTCGAAGATCGCCGCGATGCCCTGGCCGCCGCCGATGCACATCGTCACCAGCGCGTAGCGGCCCTGCACCCGCTGCAGCTCGTACAGCGCCTTGACCGTGATCAGCGCACCGGTCGCGCCGATCGGGTGGCCCAGCGAAATGCCCGAGCCGTTCGGATTGACCTTCTGCGGGTCCAGGCCGAGCGCCTTGTTGACCGCGCAGGCCTGCGCGGCGAACGCCTCGTTGGCCTCGATCACGTCCAGATCGGCGACCGACAGGCCGGCGCGCTCGAGCGCCTTGCGCGTGGCAGGCACCGGGCCGATGCCCATGGTCTTGGGGTCGACGCCGGCGTGGCCATACGACACCAGCCGCGCCAGCGGCTTCAGGCCGCGCCGCTCGGCGACGCTGCGCTCCATCAGCACGACCGCGGCGGCGCCGTCGTTCAGGCCCGACGCGTTGCCGGCCGTCACGGTGCCGTTCTCCTTGACGAAGACCGGCTTGAGCTTGGACATGTCCTCGGCCTTGGCGTCGTGGCGCACATGCTCGTCGGTGTCGAACACGACGTCGCCCTTGCGCGACTTCAGCGTGACGGGAAGGATCTGCTCCTTGAAGCGCCCTTCGCGGATCGCGGCCGAGGCGCGGCGATGCGATTCCAGCGCGGCCTCGTCCTGCTGCGCGCGGCTGATGTCGTACTCGCGCGCGACGTTCTCGGCCGTGACGCCCATGTGGATCGAATGGAATGGGTCGTGCAGCGCGCCGAGCATCATGTCGAGCAGCTTCGCGTCGCCCATGCGCGCGCCCCAGCGTGCCGCGGGGGCCAGGTACGGCGCGCGGCTCATGCTCTCGGCGCCGCCGCCGATGGCGACATCGGCGTCGCCCAGCATCACGGTCTGCGCCGCGCTGACGATGGCCTGCAGGCCGGAGCCGCACAGCCGGTTGACCGTCAGGGCCGGCGCGTCGATCGACACTCCGCCCTCCACCGCCGCCACGCGCGCCAGATACATGTCGCGCGGCTCGGTCTGGATCACGTTGCCGAACACCACGTGGCCGACTTCGTCGCCCTGCACGCTGGCGCGGGCAAGGGCCTCGCGCACCACCATCGCGCCGAGCTCGGTCGGCGACAGGTCTTTCAGGCTGCCGCCAAAGGTTCCGATCGGGGTCCGTACGCCGCTGACCACCACCACTTCACGGGTCATGTCTGTCTCCATTGGGTAATGTTGCACCGCAAAGTATAGCCCTGCGGTCCATTTTCCGAACGATCGTACTTTTACCTAATGTCGGCCCGGCGATTAGGCCCCCGGCTGGCATGCCGGTGGTGTTACGCCACCGCCTCGCCCCACAGGTCGTGGCCGTCGGCGCCGGTGATCCGCACCGAAACGAACTCTCCGGTCTTGTAGCGCTGGTACGGCTTTGCGGGCGGATCGATATAGACCAGGCCGTCGATCTCCGGTGCATCGGCGGCCGAGCGGCCGATGCCGCCATCCTGATTGACCTCGTCGACCAGCACGCGCAGCGTCTGGCCGACCTTGCGCTCCAGGCGGCGGGCCGACACGGCCTCGGCGACTTCCATGAAGCGCGCGCGGCGCTCCTCGCGGACCTCATCGGGCAGCGCGCCGGGCAGATCGTTGGCGGTGGCGCCCTCGACCGGCGAGTAGGCGAAGCAGCCGACGCGGTCCAGCTCGGCCTCGGCGATGAAGTCGAGCAGCGTCTGGAATTCGGCCTCGGTCTCGCCCGGGAAGCCGGCGATGAAGGTGCTGCGGATGGTCAGGTCCGGACAGATCTCGCGCCAGGCGCGGATCCGCTCCATGGTCTTCTCGGCATTGGCCGGGCGCTTCATCCGCTTGAGCACGTCCGGATGCGCGTGCTGCAGCGGCACGTCCAGATACGGCAGCACATGGCCGTCGTTCATCAGCGGGATGATCTCGTCGACGTGAGGATACGGATAGACGTAATGCAGGCGCACCCAGGCGCCATATTCGCGCGCCAGTTCGCCGAGCGCGCCGACCAGTTCGGTCATGCGCGTCTTCAGCGGGCGGCCGTTCCAGAAGCCGGTGCGGTACTTGACGTCGACGCCGTAGGCGCTCGTGTCCTGCGAGATCACCAGCAGTTCCTTGACGCCGGACTTGAACAGATTCTCGGCCTCGAGCATCACCTCGGCGACCGGACGCGACACCAGGTCGCCGCGCATCGACGGGATGATGCAGAACGAGCAGCGGTGATTGCAGCCCTCTGAAATCTTCAGATAGGCGTAGTGCTTGGGCGTCAGCTTGATGCCGGCCGGCGGCACCAGATCGATGAAGGGATCGTGCGGCTTGGGCAGGTGCGTGTGCACGGCCTGCATGACCTCGCCCAGCGCATGCGGGCCGGTGACGGCCAGCACCTTCGGATGCACGCTGGTGACGATATCGTTGCCGCCGGCATCCTTCTTGGCGCCGAGGCAGCCGGTGACGATCACCTTGCCGTTCTCGGTCAGCGCTTCGCCGATCGCGTCCAGGCTCTCCTGCACCGCCTCGTCGATGAAGCCGCAGGTATTGACGACCACCAGGTCGGCGCCGTCATAGGTGCCGCTGATGGCATAACCCTCGGCACGCAGCTGGGTGATGATCTGTTCGGAATCGACGAGGGCCTTGGGGCAGCCGAGTGATACGAAGCCCACCTTCGGCGTGGTGGCGGCCGCGCCAGTGACGGCGCCGGCGGAAGACGAGGACGGAGAGGACGACTGAGACGACATGGATTTCGCGGTGTGGGGGGCGCGCCTTTGGGTGGCGCGCGCTGTCTTGGGCCGCGACCTGCCATCCCGAAGACGGCCGTGGCGGCGGAACGACCGCGATTCTACCCCGAGACCACCGCGTCGGCAGGCGGGCGCCGGGGCCCGCCGTTACTGCAAAGCTAATGCAGTGGACGCCGTCGCCGTTCAGCCCTGGCCGGTCTTCTTGTTGTTGTCCGGCTGGTTGAACGGGAAATTGCCGAACATGTTCTTGGCCTGGTTCTGCATCTGCTCCTGCATCTGCACGAACAGGTTCTTGCTCTGCTCGATGTAGTTGCTCATCATGCCCTGCATCATCGGCGCCTGCATGTTCATGAATTGCGACCACATGTCGGGGCTGAAGGCCTCGCCCGAATACAGGCCCTTGGAGTTTTCGGCCAGCTTGTTCTGGATGTCGATGAAGGCCTGGATGTTCTTCTCCAGGTAGGTGCCCATCATGCCCTGCATCGCGTGGCCGTAGAAGCGGATGATCTGCGACAGCATCGCGCTGGAGAACATCGGCACGCCACCGGTTTCTTCCTCGAGGATGATCTGCAGCAGGATGCTGCGCGTCAGTTCGTCCCCCGACTTGGCGTCGACGACCTTGAACTCCTCGTTGTCCATCACGAGCTGCTTGACATCGGCCAGGGTGATATAGGTGCTGGTCTGCGTGTCGTAGAGCCGGCGATTGGGATATTTCTTGATCAGTCGCTCTGCGCCTTTCTTGGTGGTGGCCATCGGTGCTCTATCCTTTTGTAATCCGCTGCCGGTGCGCTGACGCCGCAGCCCATGCTCGTGCGGCACGGTCGATCGTTTGCTGTTGCACCGCATGCCGTGCAGTGCGCAATCCGGCAACGCTTGCGGCGCGGGGCCGACCCGCCGGCCAAGGGCGCGATCCATGTCGAATTTCCGGATGTCCCAAATTGGTGCCGACGGCGTTGATTTCCTGATTCTATGCTTAACAAGGCACTGTGAAAAGGCGCGGCCGCTAAGGAAAACCCGCAAGCAAACGCGCGAAATCGCCGGGTAAACAAGGAAAAAAGCCGGGAAAAAAGCGAGGTGCGAGAGCCAGACGCGCGCACGCGCCGGCACGGTGCTGCGGCGCGTCCAACGCAGCGCAACACCGGCCGCCGCGATGTGGGCGTCGGGCCAGTATCGCGCCGTGCCCGACCGTGCCGGGCCGGCAGATCGCCGGCCCGGTCGGTCAGCCCGACGAATCAGCCCATGTGCAGGCCGCCGTTCAGCGAGAAGTCGGCCCCGGTGGCGAAGCCCGATTCCTCGGAGGCCAGCCAGGCGCAGATCGAGGCGATCTCTTCCGGCTGGCCCAGGCGCTTGACCGGGATCGTACCCACGATCTTGTCGAGCACGTCCTGGCGGATCGCCTTGACCATATCGGTAGCGATATAGCCCGGCGACACCGTGTTGACCGTCACGCCCTTGGTCGCCACTTCCTGCGCCAGCGCCATCGTGAAGCCATGCAGGCCGGCCTTCGCGGTCGAGTAGTTGGTCTGGCCGAACTGCCCCTTCTGCCCATTGACCGACGAGATATTGACGATCCGGCCCCAGCCGCGATCCGCCATGCCATCGATCACCTGCTTGGTGACGTTGAACAGCGAGGTCAGGTTGGTGTCGATCACCGCGTCCCAGTCCGCGCGCGTCATCTTGCGGAACACCACGTCGCGCGTGATGCCCGCATTGTTGATCAGCACATCGACCTCGCCGACCTCCGCCTTGACCTTGTCGAACGCGGCCTTGGTCGAATCCCAGTCGGCCACATTGCCTTCGGAGGCAATGAAGTCGAAGCCGAGCGCCTTCTGCTGTTCCAGCCAGCGTTCACGGCGCGGCGAATTGGGGCCGCAGCCCGCGACCACGCGATAGCCTTCCTTGGCCAGGCGTTGGCAGATCGCGGTGCCGATGCCGCCCATGCCGCCCGTTACGTATGCAATGCGCTGAGTCATATCCACTCCTGATCAGATTCTTGTTATCGACGCCGGCGCGCCGCACGGACGGCGCCATGCCGCCCGCATCCACACCCTGCCCGCCGGCACACCCCTCCTCACCGTTCCACGGCGAGCGCCACCCCCATGCCGCCGCCGATGCACAGCGACGCCAGGCCCTTCTTCGCATCGCGCCGCTTCATCTCGTGCAGCAGCGTCACCAGAATGCGGCAGCCCGAGGCGCCGATCGGATGGCCGATCGCGATCGCGCCGCCATTGACATTGACCTTGTCGGTGTCCCAGCCCATCTGCTTGTGCACCGCCAGCGCCTGCGCGGCGAAGGCCTCGTTGATCTCCATCAGGTCCAGGTCCTGCACGCTCCAGCCTGCGCGCGACAGGCAGCGCTGCGAGGCCGGCACCGGGCCCATGCCCATTACCTTCGGATCGACACCGGCGTTGGCGAACGCGCGGATCGTGGCGAGCGGGGTCAGTCCCAGCTCGCGCGCCTTGGCGGCCGACATCACCACCACCGCGGCGGCGCCGTCGTTGATGCCCGAGGCGTTGGCCGCGGTCACGGTGCCGGCCTTGTCGAAGGCCGGCTTCAGGCCCGCGATGCTCTCGAGCGTGGCGCCGTGGCGCACGAACTCGTCGGTGGCGAAGGCCAGCGGCTCGCCCTTGCGCTGCGGGATCATCACGGGGACGATTTCCTCGTCGAAGCGCCCGGCCTTCTGCGCGGCCTCGGCCTTGTTCTGCGAGCTGACCGCGAACTCGTCCTGGGCCTCGCGCGAGATGCCGTATTCCTTGGCCACGTTCTCCGCGGTGATGCCCATGTGGTACTGGTTGTAGACGTCCCACAGGCCGTCGACGATCATCGTGTCGATCAGCTTGGCGTCGCCCATGCGGAAGCCGTCGCGCGAGCCCGGCAGCACGTGCGGCGCCGCGCTCATGTTCTCCTGGCCGCCGGCCACGACGATCTCGGCATCGCCCGAGGCGATCGCGTTGGCGGCGAGCATCACGGCCTTCAGGCCCGAGCCGCACACCTTGTTGATCGTCATCGCGGGGACCATATGCGGCAGCCCGGCCTTGATGGCCGCCTGGCGCGCCGGGTTCTGTCCCGAGCCGGCGGTCAGCACCTGCCCCATGATCACTTCGCTGACCTGCTCCGGCTTGACGCCGGCGCGCTCGAGCGCGGCCTTGATGACGATGGCGCCCAGTTCGGGGGCCGGCACCTTGGCCAGCGACCCGCCGAATTTGCCTACCGCGGTGCGTGCGGCCGATACGATCACAACGTCAGTCATGTTCAGTCCTCTCAATGGAATACGGATACTGCGGATTCAGGAAGTCGATGTCGATGTCGCTGTCTGTCGGTTTCGATGTCGATGTCGATGCCGGGGCGCGGACGGGAAGCGGCCGATGAAGGCGGTCGCCCTGGGCGGCTTGCCGGTCCGGTGTTCTCCCCCTCTCGCGTTGCCCCGGTTGCCTAGGCCTTGGCCTTGACGTAGCGGCCCGGCGCCGGCTCGATGGCCGGATAGTCGCGGCTGCCGTACTGGGTCGGTGCCGCCTTTTTCGCGCCGGCGTGCTTGCCGAGCCAGGCGAACCAGTCCGGCCACCAGCTGCCCGGCGCCTCGGTCGCGCCGGCCAACCAGTCGTTCGGACTGTCGGGCAGGTCGTCGTTGAGCCAATGGCTGCGCTTCTTCTTCGCCGGCGGATTGATGACCCCGGCGATATGGCCCGAGGCACCCAGCACGAAGCGCAGGTCGTTGGACAACAAACGCGTCGACGCATACGCCGCGGTCCACGGCACGATATGGTCCTCGCGCGAACCGTACAGATAGGTCGGCACGTCGATCTTGCCCAGGTCGACCGGCACGCCGCAGACGGTCAGCTTGCCCGGCACCTTCAACTCATCCTGCAGGTAGGTATGGCGCAGATACCAGCAATACCAGGGACCCGGCAGGTTGGTCGCGTCGCCGTTCCAGAACAGCAGGTCGAACGGCACCGGCGTATTGCCCTTCAGATAGTTGTCGACCACGTAGTTCCAGACCAGATCGTTCGGCCGCAGGAACGAGAACGTGTTCGCCAGCTCGATGCCGCGCAGCAAGGCACAGGGCGCGCCGGCCGCGCCGCCGAGCGTGGCTTCGCGCAGTTGCACGTGCGCTTCGTCGACGAAGACGTCGAGCACACCGGTGTCGGAGAAATCGAGCAGCGTGGTCAGCAGCGTCAGGCTCTGCGCGGGACGCTCGCCGCGGCCGGCCATCACCGCCAGCGCGGTCGACACGATGGTGCCACCGACGCAGAAGCCCAGCACGTTGATGCGGTCCTGCCCACTGATCGCGCGCGACACCTCGATCGCGCGGATCGCGCCGTGTTCGATGTAGTCGTCCCAGGTACGCGCCGCCATGCTCGCATCGGGATTGCGCCACGACACCAGGAACACGGTATGGCCCTGCTCGACGATATGGCGCACCAGCGAGCTCTCGGGCTGCAGGTCGAGGATGTAGTACTTGTTGATGCAGGGCGGCACCATCAGCAGCGGGCGCGCATGCACCTTGGCGGTCAGCGGCTTGTACTGCAGCAGCTGGAAGTACTCGTTCTCGTAGACCACCGCGCCCTCGGTGACCGCGACATTGCGGCCGACCTCGAAGGCGGATTCGTCGGTCTGCGAGATCTTGCCGCGCGTCAGGTCCTCCAGCATGTTGCGCAGGCCCGCGCGCAGCGATTCGCCGTTCGATTCGATCAGCCGCCGCTGCGCCTCGGGATTGGTCGCGAGGAAATTGGCCGGCGACATCGCGTCGACCCACTGCGTCACGGCGAAGCGGATGCGCTGCCGCGTCTTGGCATCGGCCTCGACGGCGTCGGCCATCTCGCTCATCGCGCGCGCGGTCAGCAGATAGAAGGCGGCGGCATAGCGATACGGCGCGTTGCTGCGCCAGGCATCGCCGGCAAAGCGCCGGTCGGTCAGTTGCACCTGCTGCTGGTCACCGGCCGCCATCGCGCGCCACAGGTCGGTGAAGCCCTGCATGAAGCGCTGCTGGATCTCGGCCAGTTGGGCCGGGGCAATCTTGATACCGGGAAATGCAGCGCCGGGAAATCCGGCACCGGGGAATGCGCCGCCGGGAAATGCGCCGCCGGGGAACCCACCCAGCGCGGCAAACGCTTCCGCGCCCGGCATGCCGCCGGCCGCGCGGCCATTGGCTTGGGCCTGCCTGGACCACTCCAGCCATGTCGCTGGATCGAATGGCCCCGGCGTCGATGAAAACGGTGTGGTCTTTTCTTCCTGTCCGGAAGCTGCCGCGCCTTTGCCGGTCGCCATGATGTCGTGTCTCTCTGCCGTCTGATGGGTGAGCCGGCCCGGAGCGCCGTGCTGCGATTCGCTCCGGGAGAACCGGCACGCGTCGCGCTCCTCCGGCCACGGAGCGCGTGCGGTATGCTTGCCGAATGACGGCCAGCGCGCTTTCCACGGCATACCGTGGTGCGGGGCGCTGCGGGCCGCACAGTTACTCGCCGTCCGGGGCATTGTTGCCTTGCAACGATGACGCTGTCAATGCGGGAAACGTCTTGACGCAAAGGCGCTCCGCGGCCGGCGATGACGCGCCCGGCAGTGTCCACGAAGAGGATGAAATTCCGATGTATATCGTCGCGATCGGCTGGCTCTACGTCGCGCTGATGATGGCCATCACCGAACACACGGTGGTGGCCGCGATCGCCACGTTCCTGTTGTATGGCGTGGGGCCGGTCGCGCTGCTGCTCTATATCCTCGGCACGCCCGGACGGCGGAAGCGGCGGCGGGCCGCGGAACAGGCTGCGGAACGGGGAGCAGCGCCGGCTGCGGAACCGCCAGCGGGACCGGCTGCAAAGCGGGCAACCGAAGACGTCGCAACACCAGCGGCACAGCGGGCCGCCAAGCCTGCGCCAGCGACACCGCGGGACGGCGGCGCGTCGTGACATCAAATGTCATGTCGTCCGGACAATAGAGCAGCTGCATTCGGTGCGGCCGCCCTCCACCCTTGCCCGGCCGCTTCCTGCGCTGCCCCTTGCCCGGCCGCTTCCTGCGCTGCCCCTTGCCCGGCCGCTTCTTATTTTTCCTTCGATGCCGGCTCGAGCCAGACCAGGCTCGCCATGCGTCCCGTCACGCCATCGCGCCGATACGAGTAGAAGCGCTGCGCATCGCTGACCGTGCACGCATCGCCGCCGTAGACGTCGACACAGCCGGCGCGCGCGAGCCGGATGCGGGCGAGCGCGTACAGGTCGGCCAGATATTTGCCGGGCGCGCCGGGCCGGAACGCCTGCTCCACGGCATCGCGCTCGTGCGTCAAGGCCCGCTCGAGAAACGCGGAACGGACTTCGGCGCCGACCTCGAAGGCATCGGGCCCGATCGCGGGACCGAGCCATGCGAGCCACTGCGGCGGCGATCCGGTGTCCGGGCGTTGCCGGTCCATGCGGGCCAGCGTGGCCTCGATCACGCCGGCACACAGGCCGCGCCAGCCCGCATGCGCGGCACCGACGACCGTGCCCGCGCGATCGCACAGCAGGACCGGCAGGCAGTCCGCCGTCATCACCGCGCAGACCTGCCCCGGCGTCGTGCTGATGCTGGCATCGGCGCGCGGCGGCACGTCCGGTGCCGGGCGATTGCCGGCCTCTGAGCCATAGTCCTCAGCGACCCGATCGACGCCATTGACCCCATCGCTGCCCTGGCCGCCATCGAGGCCTTCGACACCATCGGCCGTCACCACCGCGCATCCGTGCACCTGTTCCAGCCAGCGCGGCGCGGACGGCAGCCACGTCTGGAGGCGCCGGCGATTCTCCGCCACCGCGTCGGCATCGTCGCCGACATGGGTGCCGAGATTGAGCCCACCCGCACTGCCATCCGCCAGTCCGTATGGGCCGCGGCTGACGCCGCCGATGCGCGTGGTAGACAACGCGCGCACCCGCGCGGGCGCGGGCCAGTCAGGGACCAACTGCGCCAGGCGGCCGTCGTCAGCGCCCGTCATGCGCGCCCCTCGCCATCGTCGCCATCGTCGTCATCTTCGTCATCGCCACCCTCATCGCCCTCGAACAACACGCCGTCCCAATCGTCGTCGTCCTCGTCGTCGTAGCGATCGCGCTCTTCCAGCGTGGTGAAGTCGAGCGCGTCGATCAGCGCCTGCAAATCGTCCGGCGCCGGCGCACGCCACGACATCGGCTTGCCGCTGACCGGATGCACCAGCCCGAGCCGATAGGCATGCAGCGCCTGCCGTTCGAACGGCACCGGCAGCGGCGCCTTGATGGCCGGGCGCTGGCCGCGCTGGGTGGCGCGGTGATAGACCGGGTCGCCCAGCAGCGGATGACCGATCGATTCGAAATGCACGCGGATCTGATGGGTGCGTCCGGTCTCGAGCTGGCACATCACCATCGACACACAACCGCGTCCGAGCGGCGCCACGCCGAGCGTGCGGAAATGCGTGCGCGAGGGCTTGCCGCTCGATGTGTGCACGATCGCCATGCGGGTGCGCTCGCGCGGATCGCGTCCGATCGGCGCATCGATGGTGCCCTCGTCGGGCGCCTCGCCCCATACCAGCGCGAGATAGGTCCGCTTGACCGTGCGGGCCTGCAGCTGCCGCACCAGATCGGTCTGCGCGGTCAGCGTGCGGGCCACCACCATCAGGCCCGAGGTTTCCTTGTCGAGCCGATGGACGATGCCCGCGCGCGGCAGCGAGGCAGCGGCCGGATCGCGATGCAGCAGCCCGTTGAGCACGGTGCCGCTCCAGTTGCCGGCGGCGGGATGCACCACCAGGCCGGCCGGCTTGTCGATGACCAGCAGCGCCGCGTCTTCGTAGACGATCTGCAGCGGCACCGGCTCGGGCGTGAAGGCCAGCGTTTCAGGCGCGGCCTGCGGCCTGACCTCGATGCGCTGCCCCATCTGCACGCTGTCCCGCGGCCGGCGCACCGCGCCGTCGACGGTCACCGCGCCGCTGTCGATCCACTGCTGGATGCGGCTGCGCGAGAATTCGCTGAGCTGGCGGGCCAATAATTTATCGAGCCGTTCTCCGTGTGCGGCGCTGTCGACTTCCAGCACCACGGGGACCATGTCGGCGCCGCTTTCCGCCTCGACAAGTGCGGCCGCGGGCAGCTCGTCGAAATCTTCCAGCTCGGTTTCGACCGCCGCATCGCGTGCGGCCTCCCCGTCGAGGGCCGCTTGCGGGCTGGCGACCGAGGGGCTTGGGCTATAATGCTTGACGCTTTTTTTCATCCGGAATAGGTTGCCCATGCAATCGATGAGCATGAGACGCGCCAGTTGGCGCGCAAGATTTGGAGCGATTCTGCTCGCGGGCGGCTGCGTCATGCTGTCGGCATGCGGCCTGCTCTCGGAACAACCCGACGAAACGGCGGGTTGGTCAGCCAACAAATTATATTCGGAAGCCAAGGACGCCCTCGACAGCGGCGACTATCCGCGCGCGGTCAAGCTGTACGAAAAACTCGAGGGCCGCTATCCGTTCGGCCGGTTCGCGCAGCAGGCGCAGATCGATACGGCCTATGCCAACTACAAGGACGGCGAAACCGCCGCCGCGCTGGCCTCGGTCGACCGCTTCATCCAGCTGCACCCGAATCACCCCAGCGTCGATTACGCGTACTACCTGAAGGGGCTGATCAACTTCAACGACAACCTCGGCTGGCTCGGCCGCTTCTCGGGCCAGGACCTGAGCGAGCGCGATCCGAAGGCGGCGCGCGCGGCCTACGACGCCTTCCATACGCTGGTCACGCGCTTCCCCGAAAGCCGTTACACGCCGGACGCCGCAGCGCGGATGCAGTACATCGTCAATTCGCTGGCCCAGCACGAAGTCCACGCGGCGCGCTACTACTATCGCCGCGGCGCCTACCTGGCGGCGGTCAACCGCGCGCAGCAGGCGCTGAAGGAATACGATGGCGCGCCGGCCAACGAGGAGGCGCTGTACATCATGATCCGTTCGTACGAGGCCCTGGGCATGAAGGACCTGCGCGACGACACGCTGCGCGTGATGGAGATGAACTTCCCCAACAGCGACTTCATGAAGTACGGCGAGCGCCGCGAGAAGGACAAGCCGTGGTGGAAGCTGTTCTGAACGATCTGACGCCACTGCGACAGGCATGAGAAAAGCCCGGTTCGATTCACCGAACCGGGCTTTTTGTTTTCGGAGGCGGTACCGGACCCCGTTTGAAGGCGGTAGCCATGCCTCGCTTGGAGGCGGCACCCGGTCGTGTTCCGAGGCGGCACCGGGCCGCTTTTCTTGAAGGCGGCTACCGCTCGTGTTTGAGCGCGGCACCGGACCGCGCTCGCCGCCGCGCCGCTACGCCTTCTGCTACGCCTTCTTCAACCCTTCCAGAAACGCCACCACCGTGTCCCGCTCGCGCGTGCGCTTGAATGGCGGCAGGCTCTGCCAGATCTGGCGTCCGTAGGGTTTCTCGACCAGCCGCGTGTCGCAGATCACCAGCACGCCGCGATCGGTCTCGGAGCGGATCAGCCGGCCGGCGCCCTGCTTCAGCGTGATCACCGCGTGCGGCAGCTGGTGCACGGCGAACGGGCTCAGCCCCTTCTTCTGCAGCGCCTCCATGCGCGCGGCCAGCACCGGATCGTCGGGCGGCGCGAACGGCAGCTTGTCGATCACCACCAGCGACAACGCTTCGCCGCGCACATCGACGCCCTCCCAGAAGCTCTGGCTGCCGACCAGCACCGCATTGCCGAGCTCGCGGAAGCGGTCGAGCAGCTCGGTGCGGCTGGCCTGGCCCTGCACCAGGATCGGCAGCTGCAGCCCGCGCTCGGCGAACGCCTCGTACAGCAGATCGGAGGCGCGCTGCACCGCGCGCAGCGTGGTGCAAAGCAGGAAGGTGCGCCCGCCGGCCGCCTCGATCAGCGGCAAGGCGGCGGCCACCACGGCATCGGTGAACTGCGGCGACTGCGGCGCCGGCAGGTCGCGCGGCACATACAGCAGGCCCTGCTCGCCGTAGTCGAAGGGGCTGGGCAGCGACAGCGAACGATCCTTGTCGAGCCCCAGCTGCGCGGCATAGTGGGCGAAATTGCCTTTGACCGACAGCGTCGCCGAGGTAAAGATCCACGCGCGCGGATGGCCGGCACGCTGACGCGAGAAGATCGGCGCGATCGACAGCGGCGTGCGATGCAGCTGCACGGTATGCGAGAACACTTCGACCCAGCGCACCGTCTCGGGCGGGCTCCAGGCCGGCGTGGAGGCGGCCGCGGGGTCGGATGCCGAAGCGGACGCGGACGCAGACCCTGAAGCGGCATCGGCAGCCGCATCGGGCAACGCCCCTGCAATCGATTCCCCACGCGCTGCATTGGGCTCCGACAATGCGGCCCCCGAAGACGCGGGCGCCGACAACGCCGACTCGGACAACGCCGCCAAGGGCGGCTGCACCGCTTCGGCGCCCGTCCCGCCCGCCTCAACCGCCGGCTGCGGCGCCGGGCTGTCGTCGCGCCACGCCGCCAGCCGCTGCGCCAGCTCCAGCGCGCGGCGATGGCACTGCTCCAGCGATTCGGCGCGCTCGGCCTGGCCCTGCAGCAGCGCCACCACATCGCTCAACGCCTTCTCCAGCGCGTCGAGCGTGTCGAAGAACGGCTCGCCGATGCGGGCGTCGGCCTCGATCTGCCCAAGCGCCAGCCGTACATTGTCCTTGCCGAAGGCCAGCCGCAGATCGCGCGTGGCGCGCTCGAGCGGCGCCACGATGCCGACCCAGTCGGCCGCATCGCGCGCATGCGACAGGCCCTCGGCCACCGTATCGCGCGCCAGTTCCAGCAGCTGGCTGGTCGACAGGCTGTCGCCGAAGAACAGCGTCGCGGTCTCCGGCAGCTGGTGCGCCTCGTCGAAGATCACCGTATTCGCCGCCGGCAGCAGCTCGGCCATGCCGGTATCGCGCAGCACCACGTCGGCGAAGAACAGATGATGGTTGACCACCACCAGGTCGGCCTGCTGCGCCTCCTTGCGTGCCCGCATCACGAAGCACTCCTTGTGGTGCGGGCATTCGGTGCCGAGACAGTTGTCGCGGGTCGAGGTCACCAGCTGCCATACCGGCGCGTTCTCCGGCACGCTGGCCAGTTCGGCCTTGTCGCCGGACGAGGTGGTCTTGGCGAAGTTGGCGATCTCGCGCAGCCACGCCGCGTCCTGCCTGGACGCCAGCCGCCCGTTCAACTGCGCCCGCTCCATGTGGTAATGGCAGACGTAGTTGGCGCGGCCCTTGAGCAGCGCGACCGAGACCGGCACATTGAGCGCGCGGCGCACGGTCGGAATGTCGCGCAGGAACAGCTGGTCCTGCAGGTTCTTGGTCCCCGTCGACAGGATCACCTTGCCGCCCCACAGCATCGCCGGCACCAGGTAGGCGAAGGTCTTGCCGGTGCCCGTGCCGGCCTCGACGATCACCGTGTCGTGCGCCTCGATCGCATCGGCCACCGCGGCGGCCATCTTCGCCTGCGCATCGCGCGGCCGATAGCCGTCGATGGCCTGCGCCAGCGTGCCGGTCGGCGCGAAGATGCGCGCCAGCGCCGCCGCGCGCGCGTCGGCGGCGTCCGGCTGGATGGCGGGACCGGCGGCATCGTCGCCGGGATGGGAGAGATCGGAATCGGACAAGGCTGGCAGGAATTCGGTGCGCCGCAGGCGGTGGCCGGCGGCGCTGGCATGGCGGCCCGCGGGATCGCGGACCGGGGGATCAGGCGGGTACGTCGGGCTCGAGCTGCAGCTGCAGCAGCGTGATGGCGTCCTTCAGCTTCAACCGGCGCTTCTTGAGCCGGCGCAATTGCAGTTCATCGTGGCCGGCCTCGCCGGACAGCCGGTCGATCAGATAGTCCAGATCGCGGTGCTCGATCTGCAATTCGATGATCTGGCGTTCGAGGGTGTTCAGATCGCGGTCCATCGTCCATTGGCCTCCCCCACCGGCGACGTCCATCATCAGAAGCCGAACGGCCGCGGCGACTCGCCGCTGCTCTGCTTTTCCCTCGCCTTGGCGCGGCGCTCCTCGACCTCGCGCTGGCGCTGGATCGCCTGCTGCTGCTTGGCCTCGTACGCCTTGACGTTCTCGGCGCGCTGGCGGGCCTGCTCGGCACCGCGCTCGCGGGCCTCGCGCATCCGCGCGTCGTAGTCGGCCTGCTTCTGCTGGTACTCGGCGGCATTGGCGGCGCGCTGCGGCGCCTCGGCCTGGCGCTGCGCGTCGCGCAGCTTCTGCTCCTGCTGCTTGCGTTCGAACTCGGCGCGATTGGCCTGTTCGTCGGCAGCGCGCTGCGGCTGGCTGGCCTCGTACTCGGCCTGGCGCAGCGCCTGTTCACGATCGCGTTTGGCGGCCTTGAAGGCACGCTCGGCCTCGCCGATCTCCAGCTCGCGTTCGCGCAGCACGGCCAGCTCGGTGCGCTGGGTTTCCTTGGCGCGCTCGATGCAGTTGGTGACGAAGAACTTGTCGTAGCAGGCGCGCTCGGCGGTCGCGAAGCGGTAGTTGGTCCAGGCGCGCGAGTCGGCCACGGCCTTGCGCTCGGCGTCGAAGTCGCGCGGCGCTTGCAGTTCGCCCGAGGCGGAGGCAGAGGTGGAGGCCGGCGTGGAGCCGGCGGCCGGGGCCGAAGCCGGGCCCTGCGCCAGCGCGGCGGGCAGCGGCACGGCCAGGCACGCCAGGGCCAGGGTCCGCGCCAATATCGGCGCCAGCGTCCGCGCCGACATCGAGACCTTGGGCAGCCTGCCGTCAGGCATCGTTGCCGCGCGATCGGCGGCCGGAAAACATGCCGGCAGAGCGGCCCGTTGTGGCTTGAGGTTCATGGGCGGATTCTACCATCGGGGCATGCCGCCGCGCCCGCGCGCGGCCTGCCCGGCAGGGCGATTCAGAATCGATCCCCGTGCGTACCGCATGCCGGATGACGCGCCGTTCGCTTGTGGCAAAATGCCCCGCTTTCGACTGAGTGTTTTTCCGATGTCCAACCTGCCAGCTTCCGTCACGCAAAAGATCGTGTCGCTCATCGCGGCCGAGCTGTCCGTCCAACCCCGCCAGGTGGCGGCGGCCGTCGAACTGCTCGACGAAGGCGCCACCGTGCCGTTCATCGCGCGCTACCGCAAGGAGGTCACCGGCAACCTCGACGACACGCAGCTGCGCGCGCTCGAGGAACGGCTGCTGTACCTGCGCGACATGGAGGAACGCCGTGCCGCGATCCTGGCCTCGATCGAGGAACAGGGCAAGCTGACCCCCGAGCTGCGCACCGCGGTCGAAGCCGCGGTCACCAAGCAGGCGCTGGAAGACCTGTACCTGCCCTACAAGCCCAAGCGCCGCACCCGCGCCCAGATCGCGCGCGAATGCGGCCTGGAGCCGCTGGCGCAGGCGCTGCTGGCCGACCCGACGCTGGACCCGCAGGCCGAGGCGGCCAAATACGTCAACGGCAAGCCCACCGCCGACGGCGGCGTGCCCGACGTCAAGGCCGCGCTGGACGGCGCGCGCGACATCCTGTCGGAGCAGTTCGGCGAGACCGCCGAGCTGCTGGGCAAGCTGCGCGAGCATCTGTGGTCCAACGGCGTGGTGACCTCGTCGGTGGTCGAAGGCAAGGAAACCGCCGAGGAAGAGAAGTTCCGCGACTACTACAACTACAGCGAGACCATCCGCACGATCCCGTCGCACCGCGCGCTGGCGCTGTTCCGCGGCCGCAATGCCGGCGTGCTGATGATCAAGCTGGGCCTGGGCGAGGAACAGGACGCGCTGGTGCCCCACCCGTGCGAGGCGATGATCGCGCGCCATGTCGGCATCCAGAACCTGAACCGGCCCGCCGACAAATGGCTGGGCGATGTCTGCCGCTGGTGCTGGCGCGTCAAGGTGCAGCCGCACCTCGAAACCGAGCTGCTGACGCAGCTGCGCGAGAGCGCGGAGAGCGAGGCGATCAAGATCTTCGGCCGCAATCTGCATGAGCTGCTGCTGGCCGCGCCGGCCGGCCCGAAGGCGGTGATGGGCATCGACCCGGGCATCCGGACGGGCTGCAAGATCGCGGTGGTCGATGCGACCGGCAAGCTGCTGGAAACCGCGACGATCTATCCGCACGAGCCGCGCCGCGACTGGAACGGTTCGCTGGCCACGCTGGCGCGCCTGGCCAAGCAGCACGGCGTCTCGCTGGTGTCGATCGGCAACGGCACGGCCAGCCGCGAGACCGACAAGCTGGTGCAGGACCTGATGCGCCAGGCGCCCGAACTGAAGCTGACCAAGATCGTCGTCAGCGAGGCCGGCGCCTCGGTCTATTCCGCCTCGGAGCTGGCGGCCAAGGAATTCCCCGATCTCGACGTGTCGCTGCGCGGCGCGGTGTCGATCGCGCGCCGGCTGCAGGACCCGCTGGCCGAACTGGTCAAGATCGATCCGAAGTCGATCGGCGTCGGCCAGTACCAGCACGACGTCAACCAGCGCGAACTGGCGCGCACGCTCGACGCGGTGGTCGAGGACTGCGTGAACGCGGTCGGCGTCGACGTCAATACCGCCTCGGTGCCGCTGCTGGCGCGCGTATCGGGCCTGAACAGCGTGCTGGCGCGCAATATCGTCGAGTTCCGCGATGCCAATGGCGCCTTCCCCAACCGCGACGCGTTGAAGAAGGTGCCGCGGCTGGGCGACAAGACCTTCGAGCAGGCGGCCGGCTTCCTGCGCATCAACGACGGCGACAATCCGCTGGACCGCTCGTCGGTCCACCCGGAGGCCTACCCGGTGGTCAAGCGCATCCTCGACCATATCAAGAAGGACCTGCGCGACGTGATGGGCAACCGCGACGCGCTGCGCGGGCTGTCGCCGACGCAGTTCACCGACGACACCTTCGGCCTGCCGACCGTGCGCGACATCCTCAGCGAGCTGGAAAAGCCGGGCCGCGACCCGCGCCCGGAGTTCAAGACCGCCACCTTCCAGGACGGCGTCGAGGACATCAAGGACCTGCAGCCCGGCATGGTGCTCGAGGGCGTGGTGACCAACGTCGCCGCCTTCGGCGCCTTCGTCGATATCGGCGTGCACCAGGACGGGCTGGTCCATATCTCGGCGCTGTCGAACAAGTTCGTCAAGGACGCGCACGAGGTCGTCAAGGCCGGCCAGATCGTCAAGGTCAAGGTGATGGAGGTCGACGTCAAGCGCAACCGCATCGGCCTGTCGATGCGCCTCGACGACGAGCCGGGCCAAGGCGGCAATCGCGCCGCCGGCGGCGAGCGCCCGGAGCGCGGCGGCAACCGCCCGAGCCGCGGCTTCCAGGGCGGCGGCCGGCGCGAAGCCGAACCCGCCGGCGCGATGGCGGCGGCATTTGCCAAGCTGAAGCGTTAAGCAGATACGGGCGGCCCTGGTGCCGCCCGAGGGCCCGCGCGCCTGCGCGGCCCACGCCTGCGCCCGCGCGGCGGCCCCGCTGCGACCACGGACCAAACAAAAGAGCCTGCAAGCGGCAGCGCCGCATGCAGGCTTTTTGCTGATCCGATCGGCGGCCTCCGTGGGCGCGCCGCCGCGGTCAGATCTCGACCTTGGTACCCAGCTCCACCACCCGGTTGGCCGGAATGCGGAAGAAGTCCGAAGGCTTGGCGCCGTTCTGATGCATCCACGCGAACAGCGTCTCGCGCCACATCGGCATGCCGGGCAGGCGCGACGGGATCACCGACTCGCGCGCGATGAAGAACGAGGTCTCCATCAGCTCGAACTCCATGTCGAGCTTGCGCTTGGACAGGTCGAGCACCTTGTGCACGTCGGGGGTTTCCTTGAAGCCGTACTCGGACTTCAGGATGAAGACGCCGCCGCCGAGGTCCTTGCAACTGAGCCGGTGATCGTCGTCGACATAGGGAATGTCGCGTGTGACGAAGCTCAGGAACACCACGCGCTCATGCAGCACGCGGTTGTGCTTCAGGTTGTGCAGCAGCGAGACCGGCACGAATTCGGTGTTGCCGGTCAGGAAGACCGCGGTGCCCTCGACGCGGTGCGGCGGATGGGCCAGCAGGCCGGCCATGAAGGGCTCGAGCGGAATGCCCTCCTCCAGGCTGCGCGCGCGTAGCAGCTTGCGGCCGCCGTACCACGTCATCAGCAGGAAGAAGGCAGCGCTGCCCAGCAGCAGCGGGAACCAGCCGCCCTCCGCGATCTTCAGCAGATTGGCCGACAGGAACGACAGGTCGATCACCAGGAAGGCGGCGCCCGCCGCTCCCACCACCGCCGGCGGCCATTTCCACACGTGGCGCATCACGACGATCGACAGCAGCGTGGTGATCACCATCGTCGTGGTCACGGCGATGCCGTAGGCGGCGGCCAGGTTCTCCGACTTCTTGAAGGCCAGCACCACCAGCACGACGGCCACCAGCAGCACCCAGTTGATCACCGGCAGGTAGATCTGGCCGATCTCGGCTTCCGAGGTGTAGCGGATGCGCATGCGCGGAATGAAGCCGAGCTGGATCGCCTGGCTGGTCAGCGAGAACGCGCCCGAAATCACCGCCTGCGAGGCGATCACCGCGGCGCAGGTGGCCAGCAGCACCATCGGGATCAGCAGCAGGTCGGGCACCATCAGGTAGAACGGATTGCGCACCGCGCTGGGGTCGCCCAGCAGCATCGCGCCCTGGCCGAAGTAGTTCAGCATCAGGCAGGGCATCACGATGGCGAACCAGCCCCGGCGGATCGGCGCGGGACCGAAATGGCCCATGTCGATGTACAGCGCCTCGGCGCCGGTCAGCACCAGGAACACCGCGCCGAGCACGATGAATGCCTGCAGCGAATGTTCGATCAGGAAGCGCACGCCGTACAGCGGATTGATCGCGGACAGAATGGCGGGCGACTCGATCAGGTGGTAGATGCCCAGCCCGCCGAGCGACAGGAACCACACCATCATGATCGGACCGAACAGCTTGCCCACCGACGAGGTGCCGCGCCGCTGCAGCAGGAAAAGCACCAGCAGGATCGCCAGGGTGATCGGAATGACGTAGTGCGACAGCGCGGGCGTCGCGATCTCGATGCCTTCCACGGCGGAGAGCACCGAGATGGCCGGCGTGATCACCGCATCGCCGTAGAACATGCAGGCGCCGAAGATGCCCAGCATCATCAGCACCTTGGCCCGCCGCGTGCGCGGTGCGGCGCTGCGCAGCGCCAGCGCCATCAGCGCGAGCACGCCGCCCTCGCCGTCGTTGTCCGCGCGCATCACGAACACCACGTATTTGATCGACACCACCAGGATCATTGCCCAGAACAGCAGCGAGATCACGCCCATCACCGCTTCGGGACTGAACGGAATGCCATGCTCGGCGCTGAAGCACTCCTTCAATGCATAGAGGGGACTGGTGCCGATATCGCCGAAGACGACACCGATCGCCGCGAGTACCAGCATGCGCATGCTGGGCGTCTCGACGAAATAATGGCTCGTGGTGGGTTGTGTCATGGATTCGGAGCGGGAGGCCCACTATGCCGCGGCCGGCCGCATCGTTCGAGGATTTTTTTGCAATGCACAATCGGGCGCCATTCTAGTGGAAACGGGCCGGCAGCGTCATCAGGAATCTTTTTGAGACCGTGTCGGGCGCGCCGCGGGTGGCGCGTGAAGACGTTGGCTGGCCGGCGTTCGCCCTACCCAGGAACGCAAGGATGCGAGCGAAGCGGCGCTCGGTCAAGCCCGAGGTGTGGCGTGCCCGCCATAGAAAAACGGCGCGACCCGCGGTATTCGCGCCGTTCGGTTTCCGCCATGCCTGACTGTCCGCCTTGTCGGCCCTGCCCATGTCTGCCATGTATTCCTTCTTCGCCGCGCCAGATACCGCCGCGGGTGCAGACGACCATCGCGGTGGTCAGACGCCGAGATACCGTTCGAGCAGGCCGGGCGTGGCCGCCAGCTCGGCCGCGGGGCCGCTGGCCGCGACCAGGCCCTTCTCCAGCACCACCACGCGGTCGGCCTGTGCCAGCACGGCGCGATAGTTGCGGTCGACCACCACGGTGGAGATGCCGGTGCCGCGCACGGCGGCGATCACGTCCCATATCTCGCGCACGATCTTCGGGGCCAGCCCTTCGGTCGCCTCGTCCAGGATCAGGCAGTCGGGGTTGGTCATCAGCGCGCGGCCGATCGACAGCATCTGCTGCTCGCCCCCGGACAGCTGCTGGCCGCCGTGGTCCAGCCGCTCCCTGAGCCGCGGGAACAGGTCGAGCACCCTCGTCTCGTCCCAGTCATTGCGGCCGTTGCAGCCCTTGCGCGCCGCCATCAGCAGGTTTTCGCGCACCGACAGGTTGGGGAAGATGCCGCGGCCTTCGGGCACGTAGGCCACGCCCAGGCGCGCGACATCGTATGGCCGCGCGCGCGACACGTCGCGGCCAGCGACCACGATGGTGCCGGCGCGCTGCGTCACGTGGCCGAGCAGCGTCCGCAGCAGCGTGCTCTTGCCCATGCCGTTGCGCCCCAGCAGGCCGACTGTCTCCCCCGCGTCGACGCGAAAGTCGACACCGCGCAGCACATGGCTGGTGCCATACCAGGCCTGCACGCCGGTGGCTTCGATCATCGGCTTCACGCTGCGCACTCCTTGCGCGTGCCGGCGGCCGCGCCGGCGCCTGCGCCATGGGGATTGGCGTCGTCCGCGACATCGGCAAGCTCGCCGGCGCCCTCGTCGTCGCCCAGGTAGGCCTGCTGGACCTCGCGATTGGCCCGGATCGCGGCCGGTTCGCCCGAGGCGATCACCACGCCGTTGACCATCACGGTGATGCGGTCGGCGACCGCGAACACCGCGTCCATATCGTGCTCGACCAGCAGGATCGCGTGACCCTCGCGCAGGTCGCGCAGCAGCGCCAGCATGCGCGCCGATTCCTCGGCGCCCATGCCGGCCAGCGGCTCGTCGAGCAGCAGCGCCACCGGCTGCGTAGCGAGGCACATCGCGACCTCGAGCTGGCGCTTCTGGCCGTGCGACAGGGCCATGGCTGGCAGCGCCGCGCAATCCGCGAGACCGGCTCGTTCCATCGCCTCGTCGCCGAGCGCGCGCGCGGTGCGGCAGGACTGCGCGCTTTCCCACAGCCGCCAGGCACGCTGCGCGCGCGACTGCGCCGCGAGGCGGCAGTTCTCGCGCACGCTCAGTGGTGCGAACACGTTGTTGCGCTGATAGCTGCGTCCCACGCCGGCGCAGGCGAGCCGCGGCTGCGGCCAGCCGGTGACGTCGTTGCCGTGCAGGAACAGCTGGCCCGCGCTGGGCGCGAGCTCGCCCGACAGCAGATTGATCAGCGTCGACTTGCCGGCGCCGTTGGTGCCGATCACGGCGTGGATCTGATGCAGGTCCAACGCCAGATCGACGCCGGACACCGCGGTCAGGCCGCCGAAGCGGCGCGTCAGTCCGGCCGCGCGCAGCACCGGTTCGTTGCCATGGCGCGCGTTCATCGCCGCTCTCCCCGCATGTCGCTCACTTTGCCGCCCGCCTTGCCTTCGGCCCTGCCTCCGGCTCCGCGGCCCACGCCGCCACCCAGCCGGCGCCGCAACAGCGCGGCCAATCCGACCAGTCCGCCCGGCAGCAGCGCCACCGCGGCGATGATGAAGCCGCCCATCAGCAGCTGCCAGTGCTTGGTCAGCGTGCTGAACCATTCGGCCAGCAGCACGAAGGAAAACGCGCCGATCACCGCGCCCGCCAGGCTGCCGACGCCGCCCAGGATCACCATCAGCATCGCGTTGCCCGACTGGTGCCACGACGCGATCTCCGGATTGACGAAGCCGAACTGGATCGCATACAGATAGCCCGCCAGCCCGGCGAACGCGCCGCCGGCGACGAAGGCGCCAAGCTGGTAGCGGTAGGTGGCGAAGCCGGCCGCGCGCATGCGCTGCTCGTTGTGGCGGATGCCGATCAGCGCGTGGCCGAAGCGCGAGCGCAGCACCATCGCCAGCGCCGCCACGGTGAAGATCAGCGCGCCCAGCACCAGCCAGTAGAAATGCACGGGATCGTCGATGCCGAGCGGACGCGCGCCGAACACGCCGAACTCGGGCCGGAAATAGATATAGGTGCCATCGCTGCCGCCCGCGATCTTGGTGTCGTGGAAGATGAAGTACACCATCTGCGCGAACGCCAGCGTGACCATGATGAAGTAGATGCCGCGCGTGCGCAGCACCAGCATGCCGACCAGCAGCGCCAGTACCGACGCCGCCGCGACCGCCGCCACCAGCAGCCACCAGCCATTGCCCGGCTCGGACTGCGGCGCCAGCATCGCGGTCGCATAGGCCGCGGTGGCGAAGTACGCCGCGTGGCCCAGGCTGACCAGCCCCGTATAGCCGATCAGCAGCTGCAGCGACAGCGCGAAGATCGCCATGATCATGACCTTGCTGAGCAGGTCGATGTAGAACTTGTTGCCCTCGCCGCCCAGCGCGAGCGGCAGCGCCGCCAGCACCGCGAAGGCGATCGCCCACGCCAGCGTGGTCCAGCGCAGGTTGGCGCGCCGCTGCAGGTCGAAGGCCGCGCCGATGTCGGCGCCGAGATCGGTCGGAGGTGTCGATGCCATCGCGCTAGCCCGCCTTGAACAGGCCCTGGGGTTTCCAGAGCAGAATGATCGCCATCAGCAGATAGACCAGCACGCCCGCCGCCTCCTGCCAGAAGACCTTGCCGAAGGTATCGACGAAGCCGAGCAGCAGCGCGGCGACCATCGCGCCCTTGACCGAGCCGATGCCGCCGATCACCACCACCACGAAACAGACGATCAGCACCTGGCTGCCCATGCCGGGATAGACCGACGACACCGGCGCGGCGATCATGCCGGCCAGCACCGCCAGCGCGACGCCGAGCGCGAACACCAGCCGGTACAGCCGGCCGATGTTGACGCCCAGCGACTGCACCATCTCGCGATTGCTGGCGCCCGCGCGGATCGTCATGCCCAGCCGCGTGCGGCGGATCACGTAGTACATCGCCGCGGCCACCAGCAGGCACACCGCCGAGATGAACAGCCGGTAGACCGGATAGGTCATCTCGTTGCCGATCGGCAGCGCGCCGTCGAGCAGCGGAGGCACCGGCACGCCATGCACGTCGTCGCCGACCAGGATGCTGCGCATCTCCTCGAACACCAGGATCAGTCCATAGGTCATCAGCACCTGCTGCAGGTGGTCGCGTTCGTACAGATAGCTGAAGAACACCCACTCGAGCAGATAGCCGAACGCGACCGCCAGCACGATGCCAAGCGGCAGCGCGATGAACAGGCTGCCGGTCATGCTCGCCAGCGTGAAGGCCAGATAGGCGCCCAGCATGTAGAAGCTGCCGTGGGCGAGATTGATCACGCCCATGATGCCGAAGATCAGCGTCAGGCCGCTGGCGACCAGGAACAGCAGCAGGCCGTACTGCACGCTGTTCAGGCACTGGATCAGGAAGGAGACGAGGTCCATGCGAGGCGATCGGTCGTTGACGGGGCCGCGGCCGGCGCGAGCCGGTATGCCGCGGCCGTTAAGGCATGCAGGAGGCAGGCGATCGAGTGGCCGACTGGCGCGGTCAGCCCCACATTACAGGCGGCAGCCGCGCGCCGGATCGGCCAGCGCCTTCACCGCGATGCCGCTGACCTTGTTCTCGCGCCCCTCGACCTTGCGCAGATAGAAGTCCTGCACCGGGTTGTGGGCGCGCGACAGCGTGAAGGTGCCGCGCGGGCTGTCGATGCGCGCCGCGGCGATCGCCTTGTAGACGTCCGCCTTGCGGCTCATGTCGCCCTTGACCGCGCTGGCGCCGGCGGCCAGCATCTGCGCGGCGTCGTAGCCCTGTACCGCATAGACATCGGGCTGCAGCTTGTAAGCCTTCGCATAATTGAGCCGGAACTGCTTGTCGCGCGGATTCTGCAGGCCGTCGGCGTAGTGCAGCGTGGTCTCCAGGCCTTGCGCGGCGGCGCCCTGCGCCTCGAGCGTGCCGTCGGTCAGGAAGCCCGATGCATACAGCGGAATCTTGTCCTTCAGGCCCGCCGCGGCCCAGTCCTTGACGAACTTGACCGCGCCGCCGCCGGCGAAGAAGACGAACACGGCATCGGGCTTGAGCGAGGCGATCTCGGTGATCTGCGCCTGGAATTCGACGTTGGGGAACGGCAGGCTCAGTTCCTTGACGATCTTGCCGCCCTTGGCCTCGAACGCCTCCTTGAAGCCGCGCACCGACTGCTCGCCGGCCGCGTACTTCCACGTCAGCGTGACGACCCGCTTCATGCCGCGTTCGGCCACCACCTGGCCCATCGCATAGCCGGGCTGCCAGTTCGAGAACGAGGAGCGGAAGATGTTGGGCCCGCACAGGGGACCGGTGGCCTCGTCGGCCCCGGCGTTCGGGATGATCAGCAGCGTGTTGCTTTCCTTGGCGACCTTGACGATGCCCATCTGCACGCCCGAGTGCACGGTGCCGACCACCACGTCGACCTGGTCGCGCTTGACCAGCTTGTTGGCGTTCTCGGGCGCCTTGGCCGGATCCGATTCATCGTCGACCTTGAAGTACTCGACCTCGCGCCCGCCCAGCCGGCCGCCCTGCTCCTGCACGTACATGCGGAAGCCGTTCTCGATCGCCGTGCCGAGCGCCGCGTAGGTGCCGGTGTAGGGCAGCATGAAGCCGACCTTGATCTTGCCGGCCGCCGCGGATGGCGCGGGCTGCCCCGTGGCGGCGCCCGCCAGCGTCAGCGCGGCGACGGCAACACAGGCCGGCGCCAGGCGGCGCGAGATGAAGCGATGCATGGATGTCTCCTCCTGGTGGTTCAGCGGGTCGCTCGCGCGACGGTGCGACGGCGTCCGTTCCATTGCGCCATGCCTGCCCGCCGAGACCGCGTGGTTGCTTGCGAAGTTGCATGCGGCGCGGCCTGCGGTCGGGCGTGGCATCGCGGCGGTGCGGCGCCAATTATTTTAGGTTTGAAGTTTTCGCCGTTATAAACCCCGCCATGGATGGCGTCAATGCAGTGGAACCCGGCGCCGCGGCCACCGAGGCTGGCGGTGCCTCCGGGGCTATCGAAGCGACCGGGCCGACCGGCTCGCGCCCGAGTGTAATGACGCGCGGGCCGCGGGGATATCGCGGCTTACCCTGTCTCATGGCGCGGATGGCGACGGAACGGCGCCCGCCGCGTCGGTCGCGGACGTGCGCGCCTGCTCCGCGTCGGTCGCGCCCTCGCGTGCCTGCCGCTCGCGCTGCCGCAGGCGGAAGCGCTGGATCTTGCCGGTCGCGGTCTTGGGCAGCTCGGCCACGCATTCGATCCGGCGCGGATACTTGTACGGCGCCAGGCTGCTCTTGACGAAGGCCTGCAGCTCGGCCTCCATGCCGTCGTGCCATTCGTGGCCGGGACGCAGCACCACGTAGGCCTTGGGCTTGACCAGACGGTCGGCGTCCTCGACGCCGATCACCGCCGCCTCCAGCACCGCGGGATGGCGCGCCAGCGCCGCCTCGACCTCGAATGGCGAGACATAGATGCCGCCGACCTTCAGCATGTCGTCGCTGCGCCCGGCATAGACATAGTAACCGTCCGCATCGCACAGATACTTGTCGCCGCTGCGGGTCCATTCGCCGACGAAGGTATCGCGGGTCTTGTCGCGATTGCCCCAGTACATCAGCGCGGCCGACGGCCCCTTGATGTACAGGTCGCCGATCTCGCCGGGCGCGCAGGGCTGGCCGGCGTCGTCCAGCAGTTTCAGCTCGTAGCCGGGCACCGCCTTGCCGGTAGTGCCGTAGCGGACGTCGCCGGGACGATTCGACAGGAAGATGTGCAGCATCTCGGTCGAGCCGATGCCGTCGAGGATGTCGCAGCCGAAATGGGCGCGGAACCGCTCGCCGATATCGCGCGGCAGCGCCTCGCCGGCGGAGGTACAGACGCGCAGCGCGACCGCTTCGCGCGCCGGCAGGTCGGGGGCGGCCAGCATGCCGGCAAACAGCGTCGGCACGCCACAGAACACCGTCGGCCGCTGCCCGGTCAGGCGGCGGAACACCGCCTGCGGCGTCGGCCGCTCGGCCATCAGCAGCGTGGTGGCGCCGACCGACAGCGGAAAGGTCAAGGCGTTGCCGAGCCCGTAGGCGAAGAACAGCTTGGCTGCGGAGAACACCACGTCGTCCTCGCGCAGGCCCAGCACCTGGCGGGCATAGAGGTCGGCGGTATGGAACAGGTTGCCGTGGGTATGGACGGTGCCCTTGGGCCGGCCGGTCGAGCCCGACGAATAGAGCCAGAACGCCATGTGGTCCGGTCCGGTGGCCGCAAGGCGAGGCGCCAGCGGCGTACCGCTGCCGGCCAGCCCCGCCACGGTCGCCGCCGCGGGCGCCTCGCCTTGCGGCAGGTGTCCATCGTCGGGCAGCGGCGCCGCGACGATCCACAGCGGCTCGACCCCGGCGCGTTGCGCCGCTTCGCGCAGGGCCGGCAGCAGCGGCGCGGACACCACGGCGGCACGCGCGCCGCTGTGTTCGAGCATGTAGGCGTAATCGTCCACCGTCAGCAGCGTATTGACGGCAACCGGCACCACGCCGGCCAGCAGGCAGCCGAGAAACGCCACGGGGAAATCGATGGTGTCGAGCGCGCACAGCAGCAGCCGCTCCTCGGGCCGCAGCCCGGCCGCCAGCAGCGCGCCGGCGAAGCCTCGGCTGCGCGCATCGAGCTCGGCGTAGGTCAGCGTCGCGGTGTCGTCGCGATAGGCCAGCTTGTCGCCCCGGCCGGCATCCAGATTGCGCGACAGCAGATCGGCGGCGGCGTTGTAGCGCGCCGGCAAAGCGGTCGGGGACGTCATGTCTCACTCCTTGGGCGGCCCGAAGGCGGCCTCTTGTCGGCCGTTGGTGCACGCCCCGGCGGCAATTTGCGGCGGCACCTTATCGTTGTTGATGCATTTTATTGCACATCGACTAAGATGCAAGCTCAGGAATGCACTATATGGCAGCGAAAAAGGCTTGGGGTGAACCCGGGGTATGCCGTCCATGTGCCCTATAATGCCGCACCCAACGCCTGTCGCTGCTTCCCTCCTTCCCAACCCTTGCCCGCCATGCGCCGCGCCACCGAAGCCACTGCGCCTTTGTCCGACGCCGAGCCCCGCCAGCCCGGCGAGCGCGATCCGTACCTGACCCAGCTGGGCGAGCGCATCCGCTCGCTGCGCGCGGCCCGCGGCATGTCGCGCAAGGATCTGGCGCGCGGGGCCGGGGTCTCGGAGCGCTATCTGGCCAATCTCGAAACCGGTACCGGCAACGCCTCCGTGCTGCTGTTGCGGCAGGTTGCGGCCGCGCTGAACGTGCCGCTGCCGGTGGTGCTGGCCGAGGCCGACGGCGGCAACGGCGCGCGCGCCGCCGAATTCGGCCAGCTTCTGCAATGGCTCGCGCAACTGCCGCCCGCCGATCTGGCCCGCGTGCGCGAGGCCTGCCGCAATGCCCTCGCACCGTCCGCCCCCTTCGACGCGCGCCATCAGCGAATCGCGCTGATCGGCCTGCGCGGCGCCGGCAAATCGACGCTGGGCCGGGCGCTGGCCGAGGCGCGCGAGTTGCCCTTCGTCGAGCTGAACGGCGCGATCGAACAGGAGGCCGGCGCCACGCTGTCGGAAATCCATTCGCTGTACGGCCAGGCCGCCTACCGCCGCTACGAACTGCGCGCGCTGGAACGCGTGCTGCGCGAGCACGAGCGGCTGGTGCTGGCGACGCCGGGCAGCCTGGTGTCCGAGCCGGCCACCTTCAATCTGCTGCTCGCCAACTGCTACACGGTCTGGGTCAAGACCTCGCCCGAGGAACACATGGCGCGCGTGGTCGCCCAGGGCGACATGCGGCCGATGCAGGGCAACAGCGAGGCGATGGCCGACCTGCGCCGCATCCTGCAGGCCCGCACGCCGCTCTACGCGCGCGCCGACGCGGTGATCGACACCAGCGGGCAGAGTCTCGACGCGTCGCTGCAGGCGCTGCAGACGGTGCTGCAGGACGCCGGCGCCTGAGCCACGGCTCGATGGCGGCTGGCGCCGGCGCCGAGCTACCGGCCTCGGCGGCCGTTGCGCCCGGCACCTGAGCGACGGCCTGGGCGGCCGGCTCGCACTATATTTCATCGCCCTGCTGCCCGTCCGGCTGCGTGTCCGCCGGATTGCTCCGCCGCGGCGCGGCCCGGGAATGGCGCCGGAAAGACGGCGGTCGAACGGGCGTACGCAAGGAATCCCCGCAAAAGTGGTTTTCCTGCTTCCCTTGCGAAACAAGTGGCCTATAATGTTTCCAAGGAAACAGGAGCATGGCGATGCAGACCAAGCAACTTCGGCAGCAGCTTCCCGCCGGGGCCCCGGATGCCGGGGCAACCCTGACCAAGGCCGTGATGCGCGCGGCCGGCTTCCTCGGTATCAGCCAGGCCGTGGTCGCCAGCGTGCTGGGCATCAGCACGGCCTCCGTCTCGCGCATGGCCTCGGGCCACTACGTGCTGGACAACCACCGCAAGGAATGGGAGTTCGGCGTGCTGTTCGTGCGCCTGTTCCGCTCCCTCGATGCCATCCTCGGGCATGGCGACCAGGCCCGGCTATGGCTGGCCAATGACAATCTCGCGCTGGGCGGCAAGCCGCTCGAACTGATCCGTACTACCGAAGGCCTGGTTCGTGTCGTTCACTACCTGGACGCCACCCGCGGTCGCATCTGAGCGCAAGCCGTTTGCGCTCACGTTGTGGCGGGCGGTGGAAGCCCAGCATGTGGTTTCCACGATGCCGCTGGTCGACAGCCTCGAAGAACAGGCTGTGCTGGAGGCCGTGCTCGACGCCGGCAAACCGGCGGTTCCCTCCTACGCCCGCCATCTGCACTACCTGCTGTTCACGCCGTTCCGCTATCCGCCGTCGCCGTGGGGCTCGCGCTTTCGCGCGGCGCACGATCCGGGCGTGTTCTACGGCGCGGACGAGATCCGCACCGCCTGCGCGGAGCTGGGCTACTGGCGCTGGCGCTTCCTGCGCGACAGTCCCGCCCTGCCGCGCATCGATGCGCGCGCGCAGACGCTGTTCCAGGTCGGCGTGCGCACCGACGGCGTCGCGCTGGACGAGGCGCCGTTCGCGCGCGATGCCGCGCAATGGCAGGACCCGGTCCACTACGAGGGCTGCCAGGCCTTCGCCCGCGTCGCCCGCGAGGCCGGGCTCGGGCTGATCCGCTACCGCTCGGTGCGCGATCCCGGCCAGGGCCATTGCGCCGCCGTGCTGACGCCGCTGGCCTTCTCCTCGCCCGCGCCGCTGGTCACCACCACGTGGATGCTGACGGTGCGGCCCGACCGCGTGATCTGGCAACGCGACGATCTGCTGCAACGCGAGAATTTCGAGTTCGAGGCGGTGCTGTGGGAACGCCCGAACGGCAATGCGGCCCCTGCAAGCGCTTGAAATGCGGCCCACGATACTTTCGCTCATATCTCCTGTTGCATTGCGAAAGCGCTTGCCCTATAATCACTTCTTCGACGGACGCGGGGTGGAGCAGTCTGGCAGCTCGTCGGGCTCATAACCCGAAGGTCGCAGGTTCAAATCCTGCCCCCGCAACCAACCGATCGAAACAGCAAAAAGAACTCAGCAAAAAGCAGCCGCCCCGATTCACCGGGCGGCTTTTTTGTTTCACGATGACTCCAGCCCGGTAGTTCGCTGGACTGCGCCGTAGCTCGATACAGCAGGTTTATCAATAGCTTACGCGCGTCCATCATATGCCGGTGCTTTCTGAAACTTGACCCGGTTTTCCCTCGTGCCGCTCCTATCTGGCTCTTGGAATCCGGGTCGTTCCAAGGAGTCATCATGGCAAAGATCAAGCTCACCAAGACCGCCGTGGAGGCGGCCCAGCCCCAGGCCAAGGATGTTGAACTGCGGGATACCGTGGTGCCCGGCTTCCTGTGCAAGATTACCCCGACGGGCCGCCGGGTGTTCATGCTCCAGTACCGCACGAACTCCGGCCAGCCCCGCAAGCCCTCGCTGGGGCTATACGGGGAGCTGACCGTCGAACAGGCACGAGTCAAGGCACAGGACTGGCTGGCCGAGGTTCGCCGGGGCGGCGACCCCGGCGGCGCCAAGGCCGAGGCGCGCAAGGCGCCCACGATGGCCGAGTTGTGCAAGAAGTTCATGGAGGACTACTCCAAGAAGCGCAACAAGCCCAGCACGCAGGACGGCTATCAGGGCGTCATCGACCGCAACATCATCCCGCTGCTGGGCCGCAAGAAGGTGCATGACGTGAAGCGGCCCGACATTGCCGGGCTGATGGAGAAGCTGGCCTACAAGCCGACCGAGGCGAACAAGACCTTCGGCGTGCTGCGCAAGATGTTCAACCTGGCCGAAGTGTGGGGCTACCGCCCGGACGGCACGAATCCGTGCCGCCACGTCCCGATGTACCCGCCGGGCAAGGAAACCCGGCTCATCGTGGACGAGGAAATGGTGCGGATCTTCCGTCATCTGGAGAAGCTGGAGGCGGAAGGGCTGGAGAACTACGTCATCCCGCTGGCGATCCGGCTGCAATTCGAGTTTGCCGCCCGGCGCTCCGAAATCTGCCCGCTCGAATGGAGCTGGCTGGACTTCGAGAACCGGCGCGTGGTGTGGCCCGACAGCAAGGTCGGCGGCATTTCCAAGCCCATGAGCGAGGAAGCCTATCGGCTGCTTTCGACGGCGCCGCGCCGGGAGGGCTGCCCCTATGTCCTGCCATCGCCCAACGACTCGACCAAGCACCTGACCTTTGGCGAGCACTATGGCGGCTGGTGCCGGGTGCTCAAGGCCGCCGGCGTCCCGCACGTCGGCACGCACGGCATCCGCCATCGCTCGACCACCGACATAGCCAATTCCGGCGTGCCGACCAAAGTGGGCATGAAGTTAACGGGCCACAAGACTGTGGCGATGTTCATGCACTACGTCCACACCGAGGACAAGCCGGTGCGCGATGCGGCCGAGCTGGTGGCCAGCCGGCGCCAGGCCATCACGGGCGCGCGCCAGCTTGCGGAGGCGGCAGCATGAACACGCGCCGGTCATCCGCAGCGTCGTCCGCAGCGTCGTCCGCAGCGCCTTCGGCGCTGCTGGGCGACATTCGGGCACTGATCGAGGCGGCGCGCAAGCGCGCCGCCTCGACGGTGAATAGCGAGCTGACGATGCTCTACTGGCGCATCGGCCAGCGCATCCGCACGCAGGTCTTGGACGGGCGCCGGGGCGCTTATGGCAAGGAAGTCCTGCCTACCCTGGCGGCGCAGTTGGTGAAGGAGTACGGCAACAGCTTTGCCGAGCAGAACCTGCGCCGCATGGTGCAGTTCGCAGCCACCTTTCCCGACGAGCAGATTCTCGTATCACTGATACGAGAATTGAGCTGGACGCACTTCATCGCCCTGATCCCGCTGAAAGACCCGCTCCAGCGGGACTATTACGCGCAGATGGCGAGCGCCGAACGCTGGAGCGTGCGGACGCTGCGTGAGCGCATCGACTCGATGCTGTACGAACGCACGGCGCTGTCCCAAAAGCCGGGCGAGACGATCGCACAGGAGTTGGCGAAGATGCGCGATGCGCAGCGCATGTCGCCCGCCCTAGTCATGCGCGACCCGTACATCCTCGACTTCCTGGGGCTGCGGGACACTTGGCAGGAAGGCGACTTGGAGGCGGCGATCATCCGCGAAATGGAGTCGTTCTTGTTGGAGCTGGGCGCGGGTTTCAGCTTCGTGGCCCGGCAGAAGCGCATCCAAATTGACGGCGAGGATTTTCACCTCGACCTGCTGTTTTACAACCGCAAGCTGCGGCGGCTGGTGGCAGTGGAGTTGAAGGTCGACGAGTTCAAGGCGGCTTTCAAGGGACAGATGGAGCTTTACCTTCGCTGGCTGGACAAGCACGAACGGGAGCCGGAGGAGGCCTCGCCGCTGGGGATCATCCTTTGCACCGGCAAAAAGCGCGAGCAGATCGAATTGCTGGAGCTGGACAAGTCGGGCATCCACGTCGCCGAGTATCTGACTGCCTTGCCGCCGAGGGGTGTGCTGGTGGAGCGGCTGCAACAGGCAACGCAACGGGCGCAGTTGCAGATCGAGCAGCGCAAGACCGACAACCAGTAGTCCTGTCCGAAGAAGTCGGGCGTCCCGGCGTGCCGCCGTCGCGCTGTCGTGCTGCGCATCGAGCCTCGCTGCGCGAGTCTCTCCCCATGCGGGCTTCCATCACTGACGCCTCCGGCCCGGCTCGCTGATCCGGGCCTGCGCGCTCCGCTTGCCAAAAGCCGACTGTGTGCAGTGGGCGGGTGTGGGCGGTCTTGCTGTTCCCTTCACCGTATCACGGCGTTCTCGCCGTCAAGGGCGGCGCGCGCCATGCGCGCTTGCGACCTGGCGGCCGTCTGCGACCCCTGACTGCTTGCGCTGCGCCGTGCTGGCGCCGGTTCCGGGCAATTCCGCCCGAGCAACCGGAGCACGATCATGTCGCAACTTTCCCTCTCTCTCGATACTCCGCTGATGGTGCGCGATGGCCGTGGGCGCTATCGGCCGGCGGACGCCGACCAGATTCTGGAGGCCGCGCGCCAGGTCATCGAACAGAAGATGCAGCGCGGCGAGGCGTTCACTTCGCCGGAGGCGGTGAAGGACTACCTGCGCGCCAAGCTGGCCGGCTTCGAGCACGAAGTCTTCGCGGTGTTGTTCCTCGACACGCGCCATCGGTTGATCGACTACGTGGAGATGTTCCACGGCACGATCGACGCCGCCGAGGTGCATCCGCGCGAGGTGGTGAAGCAGGCGCTGCGGCTCAATGCAGCGGCGGTCATCGTTTCGCACAACCATCCGAGCGGAAGCCCCGAGCCGAGCGCGGCCGACAAGGCGATGACCTCGCAGCTTCGGCAGGCGCTGGCGCTGGTGGACGTTCGCACGCTGGATCACATCATTATCGCTGGAAGCCGTACCACGTCATTCGCCGAACGCGGCCTGCTTTGACCTTTGGGGGCTTCGGCCCCCTTTTTGCTGCGCCCGGCGGCGCAACTCCGGCCCTCGCGGGCCTGCGCGTGCTACGCACTTGCCAAAAACAGGTGTGGTGGTGTCGGGTTGGGGGCGGTCTTGCTGTGTCCCTTCACCGTATCACGGCGTGCTCGCCGTCAAGGGCGGCGCGTGCCAGCACGCTTGCGGCCCGTGGCCGTCTTCGACCCCTGACTGCTGCGCTGCGCCGTGCTGGCGACGGTTCCGGGCAATTCCGCCCGTGCAACCGGAGAACAGTCATGCACGACAAATCACACGTTTCCCTCGAACAGCACGTTTGCTTGGTCTGCGGCACAGCGTTCGATACCGGCGCCATCCTGTTGGACAAGCGCCTGCGCGCGAGCATGGAGCGCCATACGGCAACCGGCTGGGGCCTGTGCCCCGAGCATCAGAAGCTGTCCGACGATGGCTTTGTCGCACTGGTCGAATGCGATCCGCAGCGCAGCGGCTCGCAGGCCGGCGGGCGCATGAAGCCCGAGCAGGCGTACCGGACGGGCCGGCTGGCTCATCTGCGGCGCACGTTGTTCGCTCAGGTGTTCAACGTGCCGATCGCGGCCGAGCAGGCTTGCGTGTTCGTTGAGCCCGGCGTGATCGACCAGTTGCAGTCGATGACGGCGCCGGCGGCGAACTGATCGCGCCGTACAGCCTTCGGTGCGTCGTCCCTGCGGGGGCGGCGCACCTTTTTTTCTGCTGCGCCCGTTGCCGATACCTTCGCGCCTGGTGCGCTGCGCGCTTCGCTTGCCTCCAGGGGAAAGCCCTGCGGGCTATCCCCGCCGCGCGATGCTTGGCGCCCCTCAAAGACCGCCGAACCGGCTGCGCCGGATCGGCCAGACCACGGCAATCGCTGTCGAACCTGTTTCCCAATGACTGGCGCATGAGCTTGTGCATCGAGCCGCCTGCGGCGTCTCGCCCCTGCGGGCTTCCATCGTTCCCTCGCTCCGCTCGGCTGACGCCTCCGGCCCGGATTCCTAGATCCGGGCCTGCGCGCTTCGCTTGCCGTGCGGTCGGCGTGTTGAGGGGCCGTTGCCATGTCCAGCCGTCTCCCCTGACTTCATCACCTTCACCGCGACTGTAGCCCGCGGCCGGGGGCCGTCAAGGCGCGCAGGGCCGTGTCCTCGGCTGCGCCTGCGGGCCGCACCAACCCTGCGCTTGACTCCTTGACGGCCCCCGTCCGCGCGCTCCTGACCGTCGCGGGCGATGAACTCAGGAAAGACGGTGGCAACAGGGCCAACCGGGTTCCTCGTGCCGACCGCACCGAACAGCCAAAAGGCTGGGCTTCCGAATCTAGGAATCCGGTGTGCGGTGTGAACAGCAAACCTCTTTTTGTCAGGAGAAAGACCATGCAACTCGCATCCCGTTTCGCTTCCCGCTCCCCGGCACTGCGCAGCGATTACCCACTGTCCGATGACCAAATCCGCAGGGTGGCCCCGTCCATCTTCGCCGACGCCCCGCACGAAAGCCGTTCCGAGCGATACAGCTACATCCCCACCGCGACCGTCCTGCAAGAACTGCGCGGAGAAGGTTTCGAGCCTTTCATGGTGACGCAAACCCGCGTGCGCCACGACGACCGCCGCGACTACACCAAGCACATGATCCGGCTGCGCCACGCCAGCCAGATCAACGGCCGCGAGGCCAACGAAATCATCCTGCTGAACTCCCATGACGGCACCAGCAGCTATCAGATGCTGGCCGGGATGTTCCGCTTCGTTTGCAGCAATGGCCTTGTCTGCGGCGACACCGTGGCCGACGTGCGCGTGCCGCACAAGGGCGACGTAGCCGGGCACGTCATCGAAGGCGCTTACGAAGTCCTGCACGGCTTCGACCGGGTGCAGGAATCGCGCGATGCCATGCGCGCCATCACGCTCGACGCCGGGGAATCGGAAGTGTTCGCCCGCGCTGCGCTGGCGTTGAAGTACGACGAGGACAAGCCAGCGCCCATCACGGAATCGCAAATCCTGATGCCGCGCCGCCATGACGACGACCGCCGCGACCTGTGGAGCGTGTTCAACCGCACGCAGGAGAACTTGACCAAAGGCGGCCTGTCCGCCCGCGCCGCGAATGGCCGCCGCCAGACCACCCGGCCCGTGCAGGGCATCGACCAAAGCGTGCGCCTGAATCGCGCCCTGTGGCTGCTGGCCGATGGCCTGCGCCAGTTGAAAGCCTGAATCCCCACGCGGCAGGGGCAGGCAGCAGCCCTTGCCGCTTATCTCGCTGCTGCATCCCAACCGCTAGGAGAAATCACCATGAACGCCGTACTCAAAACCGAAGCCGTCGCCATCGAAGCCGCCGCACCGCTGGAAGTGGCCGACCCGACCAAGAACCTGATCTTGGTTCCCCTCTCGCAGTTGCTGCCGCGCCGCTCCAAGCGCAACGTCCGCACGACCCCGCGCCAGTCCATCCCCGAACTGGCCGCGAGCATTGCCCGCATCGGCCTGCTGCAAAACCTGATCGTCATCCTGTCCGCCGATGGGGAGCAATACGAAGTCGTCGCAGGCGACCGCCGCCTGACCGCCTTGAAGCTGCTGGCGAAGAAGAAGCGCATCCCCGCCGACTACGAAGTGCCGTGCCTGCTGGTGGCCGATGCTTCGGCCCGCACCGTCAGCCTCGCGGAGAACGTGCAGCGCGAGAACATGCACCCCGCCGACCAGTTCGCGGCCTTCGCCGCGCTGGTCAAGGAAGGACGCCCCATCGAGGACATTGCCGCCGACTTCGGCGTGTCCCCGCTGGTGGTGCAGCGCCGCTTGAAGCTGGCGAACGTCTCGCCGCGCCTCATGGCCGACTATCGCGCCGGTGGCGTGACGCTGGAACAGTTGATGGCCTTGACCATCACCGACGACCATGCCGCGCAGGAGGCCGCGTTCTACGGTGCGCCGGAATGGCAGCGCAGCCCGTCCGCGCTGCGCGAGCGCCTGACCGAGCGTGAAATCGACGCCACGCACGCGCTGGTGCGCTTCGTCGGGCTGGACACCTATCGGCAGGCAGGCGGCGGCATCCGCCGCGACCTGTTCGCAGAAGGCGATGCCGGAACCTACCTCACCGATACCGCAGTGCTGGAAACGCTGGTGCGCGACAAGCTGGAAACGCTGGCCGAGGACGTGCGCGCCGAGGGCTGGGCATGGGTGGAGGCCGTGCCGCATCTGGCCTACGAGGAACGGCAGGCTTTCCAGAACGCCCCGCGCCATCGCCGCGAGCCGACCACCCGCGAGGCCCGCCGCATGGCCTCGCTGGAAACCCGCCTCGAAAAGATCGACGCCGAACTGGAGGACGCTTGCGACGCCGAGGACGAGGCCAAGGCCGAGAAACTGGAACAGCGGCGCGATCAGGTGATCGGGGAACTGCAAGACGCGGAGGACGCCTTACAAGGCTATGCCCCCGAGGTGCGCGAGGTGGCCGGTGCCATCGTCACCATCGACCGCAACGGCGAGCCCGTCATTCATCGCGGCCTGCTGCGCGAAGCCGAGGCGAAGGCGCTGCGCACGCTGGAAAAGCTGCGGCGCGGTTTCGGCAGTACCGAAGGCGAAGCCGCTAACGACGAGCACGAGGACGCCGACGACGCGCCCAAGGCCGCGAGCCTGTCCGACCGGCTGGCGCAGCGGTTGAGCGCCCACCGCACGGCGGCGCTGCAAATCGAAGTCGCCCGGCATCCGCACGTCGCGCTGGCCGCGCTGGTGCATGGCATGGTGCAGACCGTCTTGCAGGAAAACCACTACGGGCACGATTTGCCGCTGGGCGTGAGCCTGAAACTGCAAGACCGGCTGGAAGGCATGGCCCCGGACTGGCCAGAATCGCCCGCCGCCGTGGCGCTGCGCGAACTGCAACAGGTAGCCGGGGAAGCCTTGCCGGAGGACAGCGCCGAACTGTTTGCCGCGCTGCTGGCGAAGTCGCAAGACGAACTGGTGCGGCTGCTGGCCGTGTGCGTGGCTTCCACGGTGGACGTGGTGACGCCCCGTGCCACGCCGCACCAGCCCGGCAAGGAACTGGCGCAGGCCGTGGGCCTCGACATGGCCGCATGGTGGAAGCCGACCGCAGAAGGCTACTTCAAGCACGTTTCCAAGGCTGTGCTTCTGGATGCCGTGAGCGCGTTTGCACCGGAATCCATCACCCGGCTGGCGAAGCTCAAGAAGGCCGACATTGCCAGCGAGGCCGAGCGGCTGGCCGATGGCACCGGCTGGATGCCCGCCATCTTCAAGGCCGAAGGCCCGCAGGAGACCGCGCAGGAAGAAGGCCCGGAGCAGGACGCCTCGGAGGATACCGAGGCAATGGCGGATGAACCCACCGAGGCACTGGCCGCTTGACCCGCGCCGAAGGCAAGCGCCCCGGCCTCGACCGGGGCGCTTCGCTTTGTGTGGTGGCGCATCGAGACGAAGGAATAACCGCGATCAGCACCGCGCCCAGGCCGTTCCGCCCTGGGCGCGGTGGACGCGAAATCCGGGTGCGACAGTGGCCGCGCCCGGTGTTCAAGGCCAATAGCCGAATCAGAACGCCGCCGCCTTCGCGCTGGCTCAGGCGGCGGCGTTGAAGGCATCGCTGTAGTGCGCGATGCCTTCCGGCACTGTCCCATGCAGGGCCAGCGCCATGAAATAGCCGGGCGGCACGCCCGGCAGTTGCAAGCCCGCATGGGCCTGGAAGCCAAAGCGCGTGTAGTACGTTGGATCGCCCAGCAGCACGCAGCCTGCGGCCTGCATAGCCCGCAGTTCAGACAGCGCCTGTTCCATCAGGCGCGAACCGATGCCTTGCCCCTGCCTTGGCGGCAGGACGGAGATCGGCCCCAACCTATACCAGCCCTCGGTCTTTCGCCCGTGCTCATGGGTGATTGTTACTGGCGACAGCGCGACGTGACCGACGACGCGCCCATGTTCTTCGGCCACGATGGAAAGCGTCAGTTCGTTGGCGGCACGCAAGGCGCGCACGATGAATTGCTCGGTGTGGCTGGTGTGTGGTGCATCAGCGAACGCGGCGATGGTCACGGCCTCGATGGCGGCAATGTCGTCCGGGGTTTCGTGTCGGAGCTGGAGGGTCATGGGCTTGTCTTCGATTGCTTCCTGAAAATATAGAACGGCCTGGGCGTGTCGGCGCACTGCGCCGCCGGGCTTTCGGGCTGCGCCCCGTGCCGCCTTTGCCGTCACGGCCATTCGGCTTCAATCCCTTGTATCTTTGAAGTGCGTGTCCGGCAGTGCCGTCACGCCCGGACCTGTCAGGGTTCGGGGTTGGCCGCAGCATGTAGCCCGTCATCCCTCGGTGCCCATGGAGCCCGTGCGTGAGTCTTGGGCGCATGCATGCGCCCGATCTCTGAAAGCCCGAACAGTTGCGTGAACGCCGTTCGCATTTGCAAGGAAGGGACGCAGGGATCATGGCCAATCAAATTGCAGTCGGTATCGACATCTCCAAGAAGACCATGGATGTAGCCATGGGGCACGAGCAGCCTACGGCCATATTCAGCAACGATGGTGCCGGGCATCAAGCGTTGATCGAAGAGCTGAAAAACCATCAGGTCTCGCTGATCGTGATGGAGGCGACCGGACAGTACCAACTGGCCTGCGCCTGCGCACTTCAAGCTGCGGGATTCGCTGTCGTCGTCATCAACCCTCGGCAGGCACGGGACTTCGCCAAGGCCATGGGGCGCCTAGTCAAGACCGACAGCGTGGATGCCCGCATGCTGGCTGAGCTGGCCCAGGTGCTGAATCTGCGGCCGGATCGAGACCGCTTCATCAAGCCGATGCCAGACCAGGCGCAGCAATACCTTCATGCACTGGTGCTTCGACGCCGGCAACTGGTGCGCCTTCTGGTCAGTGAGCGCCAGCGCAAGCACATGGCGCATGCCGAGGTGGTGCAGGACATTGTGGAACTGATGGATGTGCTGTCGAGACAGCTTGAAGCGCTGGATCGGAGGATTGCGGAACACTTGGCGTACCATCAGCCCGATCTGGCCGCCTTGCTCAAGAGCGTCAAAGGGGTTGGTCCGGCAACGGCTGCGACGCTGATGTCCGAGCTGCCAGAGCTTGGCCGGCTCAAGGCCAGGCAGATCTCTGCGCTGGTAGGCGTCGCTCCGATGAACCGGGACTCGGGCCAGGCCCGCGGCAAACGCTTCATCTGCGGCGGACGTGCCGCGGTCAGGAGCGCTTTGTACATGGCCGCCATCGTCGCCATGCGTCACAACGCCGTGATACGGCGTTGCTATGAGCGTCTGCTGGCGGCAGGCAAGCCGAAGAAGGTGGCCATCGTGGCCTGCATGCGCAAGCTGCTGATTATCCTGAATGCCATGGTCAAAAGCGGGCGGCCATGGAATGACCAGCTTGCACAGGCCTGAAATTGCTGGAGAGTGTCCCCATGTCCGGCCGGCCGCTGCGCCGGCGAATGGGCTTCAGATACCCATCGCCATGACCCAGCCCGCCAGCCCGGCCAGCAGCACCACGAGCGCTGGCGGCACGCGTCCCACCGTCAGCAGCCCGAACGAGAGCAGCGCCAGCCCAAAATCCGCCTTGCTGTGGATGGCACTCGTCCATAGCGGGTCATAGAGGGCGGACACCAGAATACCGACCACGCCGGCGTTGATGCCGGCCATGGCCGTCTGGATGCCCGCGCGGTGGCGCAGCCCTTCCCAGAACGGCAGTGCACCGACCAGCATGAAAAAAGCGGGGAGGAAGATCGTGCCCAGGAGTGCCAGCCCGCCGATCCAGCCATGCAGCGGTCCGTGGGCGACCGCGCCGAGGTAGGCCGAGAAAGTGAACAGCGGCCCCGGCACGGCCTGCGCCGCACCGTAGCCGGCC
Source organism: Cupriavidus cauae (assembly GCF_026210475.1). NCBI lineage: Bacteria > Pseudomonadati > Pseudomonadota > Betaproteobacteria > Burkholderiales > Burkholderiaceae > Cupriavidus > Cupriavidus cauae. The sequence goes on along the minus strand of NZ_CP080293.1, from coordinate 2,265,712 downwards.
AGGAAGTCGGCATTGCTCACGACGCCGCTGGGCACCACCGAGGCCTGCAGCAGCGGCAGCACAACGTGTCCACCGCCGAAGACCAGTGCACCGGAGCGGTACACCCCTTCCAGCAGGGCTATCGTGGACGAGTCCGTGGCTGCCGCCCACAGGGGCAGCCCGACGAGCGGTGCGGCAAACAGCAGCAGCGCCACGATGCCCAGCTTGCGCGAGACGGGGTAGCTGTGGGCGTGGCCGCCGCCGGGTTGCGCGATCTTCAATGTCCACCAGCCCAGCAGCCCTGCCACCGCGATGGCGGCAAGCTGTCCCGCGGCCGAGGGCAGGACCATGGTCAGCAGCGCCGCCAGAATGGCCAGCGCGGCGCGCGGCCGGTCCGGGCACAACGACTTGGCCATCCCCCAGACCGCTTGCGCCACGATGGCCACGGCGACGACCTTGAGCCCGTGCACCCAGCCGGACTGGGCCAGCCCCTGGTACTCGGCGATGCCAAAGGCGAACAGGATCAGCGCAATCGCCGATGGCAAGGTGAATCCGGCCCAGGCCGCCAGCAGCCCCAGCCAGCCCGCGCGGCCCAACCCCAGCGCCATACCGACCTGGCTGCTGGCCGGCCCCGGCAGGAACTGGCACAGGGCGACCAGATCGGAGTAGCTGCGGTCATCCAGCCAGCGGCGACGCTCGACGAACTCCGAGCGGAAATAGCCCAGGTGCGCGATCGGCCCGCCGAAGGAGGTCAGCCCCAGCTTGAGAAAGGCGCCGAAGACTTCGACGGGTGAGCCGCGCGCGGCTGCGGACTCATGCTGCAAGGTGTTGGTTGAATCTGTCATTTGTGCATCGCCTCCCCGGTGAACTCCCGGATGCGTTCCTTGGCCAGTGCCAAGCCTTCCTTGCCCTTGGGCGTGATCGTGTAGAGCTTGCGCACGGTGCGCCCTTCACGCTCCTGGCGGGAGACGAGGTAGCCGTCGCGCTCCATCTTGTGCAACATCGGGTACAGCGTTCCGGGAGAGAGGCGGTAGCCGTGGTGGGCCAGCTCGTCGATCATCCATTGCCCGTAGATCTCCTGCTCGGCCGCGTGGTGCAGCACATGCAGGCGGATCAGTCCCGACAGCAAGTCGTGGTGCTCCATAGCGCGCGGTGTCGATTGTTCTTTCATATCGAATATCGATAACGAAATTCGATAATATCAGCTTCAGATCACCCGACTGCGCACGCAGAGGTATTTAGACCTTGCGACCCTCAGCATCCACCACGGCCTCACCATCCTCTTTGTTGAACGCGCCGCGCTGCGGCTGCGGCAAGATGTCCAGCACGGCCTCCGATGGCCGGCACAGGCGCGTGCCCAGCGGCGTGACCACGATGGGCCGGTTGATGAGGACGGGGTGCTGGAGCATGAAGTCGATCAACTGCACGTCGCTCCACTGCGGGTCATCCAGGCCCAGCTCGGCATAGGGCGTGCCTTTCTCGCGCAGCACGGCGCGCGCCGATACGCCCATCGCGGCGATCAGTGCCGTCAGCGTCGCCCGGTCGGGCGGCGTCTTCAGGTACTCGATGACCGTGGGCTCCTCGCCGCTGTTGCGGATCAGGGCCAGCACGTTGCGCGACGTGCCGCAGGCGGGGTTGTGGTAGATGGTGATGTTGCTCATGGTGGCTTGCCTGGGTTAGCGGGAGGAAGGGTTCGGGCCGCATTCGTACCAGCCGCGCGAGCGGTTGACCACGCGCACGACCAGCAGCATCACGGGTACCTCGATCAGCACGCCGACCACGGTGGCCAGCGCCGCGCCGGACTGGAAGCCGAACAGGCTGATGGCGGCGGCCACCGCCAATTCGAAGAAATTGGAAGCGCCGATCAGTGCCGACGGGCAGGCGATGCGGTGCTGCTCGCCCACCTGGCGGTTGAGCCAGTAGGCCAGCCCCGAGTTGAACAGCACCTGGATCAGGATGGGCACGGCCAGCATGGCGATCACCAGCGGTTGGCGCAGGATGGCCTCGCCCTGGAAGGCGAACAGCAGCACCAGCGTGAGCAGCAGCGCGGCCATGGACAGCGGGCCGATGCGGGCCAGCGCGGCATCGAAGGCGGCCTGGCCCTGGCGCAGCAGCGCGCGGCGCCAGAGTTGCGCGAGGATGACCGGGATCACGATGTAGAGCAGCACCGACACCATCAGCGTGCTCCAGGGCACGCTGATGGACGACAGGCCCAGCAGCAGGCCGACGATGGGCGCAAAGGCGAAGACCATGATGGTGTCGTTCAGCGCCACCTGCGACAGCGTGAACGCCGGGTCGCCGCCGGTCAGCCGGCTCCAGACGAAGACCATGGCCGTGCAGGGCGCGGCGGCCAGCAGGATCAGGCCGGCAACATAGCTGTCGAGCTGGTCGGCCGGCAGCCACTGGGCGAAGATCTGGCGCACGAAGATCCAGGCCAGCAGCGCCATCGAAAACGGCTTGACGGCCCAGTTGATGAACAGCGTCACGCCAATGCCGCGCCAATGCTGCCTGACCTGGCCCAACGCACCGAAGTCCACCTTGAGCAGCATGGGAATGACCATGACCCAGATCAACAGGCCCACCGGCAGGTTGACCTGCGCGACCTCGAGGCGGCCGATGGCCTGGAACACGCCGGGTGCGAACTGGCCCAGGGCCACGCCCAGCACGATGCACAGGAACACCCACAGCGTCAGGTAGCGCTCGAAGAGGCTCATGGGCTGCGGCGCTTGTTCAGGCCGCAGCGCTTCAGGGATTGCATTCATTGCCCCGGCCTCACTTCGTACCGATATTGCGCAGCTCATGCTGCAACGACATGGCGTCCAGCCGCTGCAGCGGCAGCGACAGGAACAGCTCGATGCGTCGGCGCAGCGTCAGCGCCGCATCCGTGAATGCCTTGCGCTTCTGCTCATCGGTGCCTTTGACGGCTGCGGGGTCAGGAACGCCCCAATGCGCCGACATTGGCCGTCCCGGCCACACCGGGCAGACCTCGCCGGCGGCGTTGTCGCAGACCGTGAATATGAAATCCAGCTCCGGTGCACCGGGCGCCGCGAACTCATCCCAGTTCTTGCTGCGGTAGCCAGCGGTCGGCATGTGCAGCCGCTCCAGCGTGGCGAGCGCCAGTGGGTGGACTTCGCCCTTGGGGTGGCTGCCCGCCGAGTAGGCGCGAAAGCGCCCCTGGCCCAATTCATTGAGGATGCCTTCGGCCAGGATGGAGCGAGCCGAGTTACCCGTGCAGATGAACAGGGCGCTGTAGATCTTGTCGGTGGTCATGGGTATCTCACATCAGCAGCAGGAGGAGGCCGGCTTCACCGCAACGCCCATCGGCTTGCCGCGCACCGGGGTACAGCACGCTGCGGCGGAAGTCGCTGCAGGCGCCGCTTCGTTAAAGACCGGAATATTGCCCAGCGTGTGAAAGTGCTCCCAGGCCACGCCCTGCGGGTCGGTGATCCAGTGCTTCTCGCTGCGCGCGTAGCAGCAGGTCGTGGTGCCCTCGTCCAGCAGCGTCATGTCGGCCGCCTCGGCGCGGGCCTTCAGCACCGCCAATTCCTCGGCATCGTCGGTCTGGATACCCAGGTGGTCAATGCCCGGCTTGTTGCCACGTGTGGAGATGGCGAAGTTGACCGGCGGGTCTTCGAGCATCCATTTGGCGTAGTCGCTTTCGACGCGCGCGGGCTGCGCGGCGAACAGTTGGGAATAGAAGCCGATGCTGCGGTTCAGGTCATCGACGTGCAGGTGGACGTGGAAGCGCTTCATGGGGAGATCCTTTCAGCAGGAGGTACAGGCAGAGGAGGAATCACTGACCTCGCACGTGCTGCCTTGGCAGCAGTGCTCGGTCAGGTAGCCGAGCAGCCCATTCATCTGGCTGAAGTCGGCGCGGTAGATCAGGTTGCGGCCTTGCTGTTCGATGGTGACGAGGCCAGCATGAGCCAGTTCCTTCAGGTGGAAGGACAGCGCGTTGCGGGCCACGTCGAGCTGATCGGCCAGAACGCTGGGCGTGAGCCCTTCGGGGCCGGCGACGACTAGGGATCGGAACACGCGCAGGCGCTGGGCATGGGCCAGGGCACCGAGGGCGGAAACGGCTTGGGCTTCATTCATTATTCAATAATACATCAATTATTGAATCAATGGCAATGCCGCTTATGCTGGATCAAGCCTGCGTGGCTTGACTTTCAAGACAGTTGCTCACGCCTTCGCGCCTGCGGCGCTGCGTGCTTCGCTTGCCTCCAGGGGAAAGTCCTGCGGGCTATCCCCGCCGCGCGATGCTTGGCGCCCCTCGATGACGCCGAACCGGCTGCGCCGGATCGGCCCGGCCAGCGCCCCGCCGCGATGGGCGGGGCGCTGGCGAACACGCTGGCGCTCGCTGCGGCAGGTTGTGCAGGTGCGTGCCGTCCTCAACGCTGGCGGTTCCTGCCCATCACGTCACGAAGGACGGTTCACGGACAACCCGCCCGGCATCGCTATGGAGCTTCCACGCCACGCCTCAAGAGCGGCGCCGCAAGGTGCGGCGGGGGCGTTCTCGCCTGTCGTCGGGTGGTTGACCTGGCCCGCGTCAGTGGGCGAGCCGGAGAAGCCTTCGTGCGGGGATGCCGAGCCGGCCCCATCTCCTTTCGGAGCGGTCCGGCCCAAGGCGTCCTTGTCTCGTTGTGAATCCTGGCGGTGGCGCGGCTGCGCCTCGGGCTTCATGGCTGCAACCGTCCGGCGAAAACAATTTCCCCGCCTTCGTCACTGCGTTCGGCGGCTTCCTCGCGCAGCAAATTCTTTTCGCCTCCCGGCTCTCCACTGCGTTTCGACCGCAAGCGGTGCAGCCAGCCCGTCCCCCGCCGGCCGGATCACAACAAGGACGCGATGGGCGCGAACCTTGTTCAACCGAAAGGAGCAAACATCATGGCCAACATCGGCACCTTCACCGCAGACAAAGACGGCTTCACCGGCACGCTTCGCACCCTGACGCTCAACGTCAAGGTCAAGCTGCTTCCCAACGACAAGGGCAGCAGCGAGAACGCCCCCGACTTCCGTCTCCAGGCCGCAGGCCACGACATCGGCGCGGCGTGGAACAAGACCAGCGAGGCCGGGCGGGAATACAAGTCCGTGACCCTCGACGATCCTTCGTTCCCGGCTCCGATCTATGCCCGCCTGATCGAAGGCGAGGACGGCACGCACGACCTGATCTGGTCGCGCACCAAGCCCCAGGCGGCGTGACCGCCGCAGCGCCCCGCCCATCGCGGCGGGGCGCTGTGCTGCTTGTTCGCAGCACATCACCACGTCACGCGCGCGGCTTCGCCGCGTCGCGTTCCTTCAACACCGCCTCCAGCTCCCGGCGCACCTGCACCAGCAGCTCGTCGGCCTTGTGCGGGCTGTCGCCCGCATAGGCCAGCGTCAGCAGCGTGAGCGGGTGGATGTCCATCACCTCGCACAGCTCGGCCAGCTTATGCAGGGTCGGGCTTTTGAGGTCGCGTTCGAGGGTGCTCATATAGGTGCGACTGGACACGTCAGAGAAGGCTTCCTGACTCAAGCCACGCGCCTTTCTAACTGTCTTCAACGCCTTCGCCAATGAGTTCCCAGCCGCCACCTATGGTTTCCCTTGAAAAACCAAGATGACATCCCATTGCGCCCTATAGGACTACAATCTATAGTGTTCATTTGGCGTTGTTATCAGTGTTTGTGTCTTTACGGAAATCTGCATCGGCGGATTCCGGCAAAGCCACGCAAGCGCATCGGTGCTTGCGCACCAAGGCGCAAATCCGGTTTCGCGGCTCTGCGCTTTGGCGTGCAACCGCATTCGTGCATCATTGGATTTGTGGGATTGCCGACCATGCCCCTGCCACTCGCCACCGCCCCGGAGCGCGCGCAACTGCTCGCCAACGGCGAGGCCCGTGCCGCTGGCCGAGCCATCGACCCGGTGCCCGTGGTGCGGCTGTTCACGCCGGACGCGCACGTGACCTGGCTGCTGGCTGCGCTCGACCCAGCCGATGGCGACACCGCCTGGGGCCTCATCGACTTGGGGATCGGGATGCCGGCCCAGGGCACCGTCAAGCTGTCCGATCTGGCCGGCATCGTCGGGCCGCACCAGCAGCCCGTGATGCGCGACCTCTACTTCCGTCCCACACGCACGTTGTCGGAATACACCCGGCTGGCCGAGCGCGACGGAGCGATCCCGGACTGAATACGTCCTACTGTGACTTTTTCAGTCTGGTGTCATACCGGGTAAGTCTCAATCCACATTCTTGCGGCGTAGCCCCACCAGTCTGACCCAAATAGACAGGATGCCTGGCGCGGGCTGCGGCAGGCTGACTTGTGCAGTGCCCCCTTTCGGGCGCTGCCGCCGCAGCATTGAGACGAATACCGCAACGCATCGGAGCCAATCAGTCTTGACAGCCCCATCCACCTTTCTAACCCATGACGTTCCGACGAGGGCGATGTAGCGCGTAGTTCTTCCGTGGCGGCGAGTCCTGTTCGCAGGAGGAGGCGTCATGGTCAATCTTCATCACTTCGCGCATTGGTATCCAACTGCGGCATACCTCTATGTTTTGTGGCTGGATGCGCTCTCGCTCGCTTGGGAATATCTGCGCAGGCATCCCGACTACCGGCTCGACTGGCTGCGCCGTCATCGCCGGCCTGAAGCAGCGCATCGCTGGGGCTTGCGCCTGCTGGAAGACCCGGCCTTGGATGCGCGTGACGCGCATCCCGCTTGGCTGCCTGGTCATGCGGCCGTGGTGCAGCTCTACCCCGACGCCGATCCGCCGGAGGACGCCACCGCCTTCGCGTTCTGGCGTATCCCTGGCCACAAGCACCTGCTCCACGACGGCAAAGGGCTGGCGCTGATCGCACGCAGCCCAGGCCATTGCCTGCGCTTCGCGCTCGCGCCCGGCCTGGAAGACGGCATGGCTGTCGCCTATGCCCACCGCGGCAGCGCTGTCGCGGCTGCGCGCAACCAGCCGTCCAGCGTGGGCCTCGCTGTCGTCAAACCCCGGCCCACATCCGCCGCGCTGCTGGAGCTGCACACCTTGCAGGCGCTCGACGCGATTCTTGCGGGCGCGTCCTTGCGCGATGTGGGCGAAGGGTTGTTCGGTGCCGACGCCGTGGCCGATTGGTACAGCGACGGCGGCCTGCGCTCCAAGGTGCGCCGCCTGGTACGGCGCGGCGACGCGCTGATGCGCGGCGGCTATCGCCGCCTAGCACAGCTTCCGCCGCTTGAGAAGGGTCGTTTTGAGGACGACGCAAAACGGCCCTGAGCAGGACAGCTTGGTTTTCTGAGACTGCCTCCATCCGGTCGCGCTGTGTGGCCGGGCGTTTTCAACCGATGGAGGTTCACATCATGCGTCCCGCTCCCTTGCGGCCTGCCGCCACTGTCTCGACTGCTGCCGCGCAGCCGCAGCGTTATCTCACCAACGACGAAGCCGCCGAGTACCTGCGCCTGTCGCCGCGCACGCTGGAAAAGCAGCGTGTGATCGGCGGTGGCCCGCGCTTTCGCAAGTTCGGCCGGCGTGTCATGTACGCCGTGGCCGACCTCGATGCCTGGGCCGCCGACCGCAGCTTCGAGACGACTTCCGATCCCGAATATGCCGAGCACCACTCGGCCGACAGCCGTGCGCGCTGATCGGCGGCGCGCGGCAGGCCATCGCCATGTCCAGCACCGCGCTGCCCATGCGGCAGCGGCCGTTGCAGGAGCGCGAACAGCTCGACCTGTTCCGCGCCTTGCCCGGCGACATGGCACCGCGCGACAGCCAGGATTTGATGGCCTATCCGTTCTTCTCGCTCGCCAAGTCCAAGCGGGTCAAGCCCATCGACTTCCGCGCGGGCAACGTGACTATCCGCGTGGAGGGCACGCAGGAGCACGGCATCGCCACGATTTGGGATGCGGACGTGCTGATATGGGCAGCTTCGCAGATCGTGGAGGCGAAGGACGCGGGCCTGCGCCCGTCGCGGCTGATGCGCGCCACGCCCTACGAGATCCTGCGCTTCATTGGACGCGGCAAGTCGCTGCGCGACTACCAGCGCCTCAAGGCCGCGCTCGACCGGCTGCAATCGACCACGGTGGCCACGTCCATCCGAGAAACCACTGGAAGGCGCTTGCATCGCTTCTCGTGGATCAACGAATGGAAGGAACTGGCCGATGCCAGCGGCACGCCGCTGGGCATCGAGCTGATCCTGCCGGACTGGTTCTATGCGGGCGTGCTCGACGCCGCCCTGGTGCTGACCATCGACCCGGCGTACTTCCGGCTCACTGGAGGAATCGAGCGGTGGCTGTACCGCCTGGTGCGCAAGCACGGCGGCAAGCAGGCATACGGCTGGCAGTTCGACTTTCGCTACCTGCACCAGAAATCCGGCAGCACCGCCAAGCCCTACGACTTCGCCTGCGACCTGCGCGCGCTGGTCGCGCGGCAATCGCTGCCCGGCTACGTCCTGGGCATCGAGCGGATGCCGGACAACGGCATGGAGCTGCTGACCTTCCGGCCCGTGCCGCAGACGGCACGGGGATAACTCCGGGAAAGCCTGTGGATGGTGTCGTGCTATCAGGCGTGCGGGGTATCGTGCTATCAGGCGTGGGACTATCGTGCTATCAGGCGTGCCGATCGGCCGCAAACCCGCGCCAGCATTGGGTTTGTTCGCCCTCTAACTTCCCTAACTTAATTTCTCTAACTTTTAGTAGAGAAACGCCGTTGCGGTGGACAACCACCACGCGGCCACAAGCGCAGCAGCCAAAGCCCGGCTTTCCAACACGGAGGGCCGCGCCATGATCGTCGCTCTGCTCAACCAGAAAGGCGGCGTGGGCAAGACCACGCTCGCCACGCACATCGCCGGCGAGCTGGCGATGCGCGGCCAGCACGTCGTCCTGCTGGACGCCGACCCGCAGGGTTCATCGCTGGACTGGACACAGCGCAGAAGCCAACAAGGCTTGCCGCGGCTGTTCAGCGCCGTGGGCCTCGCACGCGAAACGCTGCACCAAGAGGCGCCAGAACTCGCCAAGCGGGCCGATCACGTCGTCATCGACGGCCCGCCGCGCATCGCGGCGCTGGCGCGCTCCGCGCTTCTGGCGGCCGAGCGCGTGCTGATCCCGGTGCAGCCCAGTCCCTACGACCTGTGGGCCAGCGCCGAGATGGTGGCGCTGATCCGCGAAGCGCAGGTGTTTCGGCCCGCGCTGCGCGCGGCCTTCGTCATCAACCGGCGCGTCAGTACCACCGTGATCGGGCGCGAAGCGCGCCAGGCGCTGGCCGACCAACCGCTTCCTGCGCTGCGCGCGGAAGTGCATCAGCGCATCGTGTTCGCCGACAGCGTGGCCGCTGGCCGGCTTGCACGCGAGACGGCGCCGGACAGCGCCGCCGCGCGCGAAATCACTGCGCTGGTGGACGAACTGCTGCGGTGGCCGACATGACAGCGAAGCCGCCACCTCGCGCAAAGCGCGTCGGCATCGGCGCGCGTCCACCGGCTAATCCGCACGCCGAGGCGTGGATTCGCCAGGGCGATGCCGATGCGCTTAACAAGGGCGACCTCTACACCGCCCGTCTGACCCTCGACATCACGCCCGCGATGCGGGCGCGCATCAAGGTATCGGCCTTCACGCAGGGCGTGACCGTGGCCGACCTGCTGCGCGGCCTGCTGGAACGGGAGTTTCCAGAGCACCGCAGGGAGAACACCCCATGACCGCATCCGCTTCGCCTGCCTCTGGCGCGGCCACGGCTGCGCTCGCAGCACCTTCCGGCCAGCTTGCCAGCGCGCCGCTGACGCGCGTGGCGCTGGCCTACATCGAACCGCGCTTCAAGCTCTACCTGCGCTTCGGCGAACCTGCGCGCACGCACCAGCTCGACCGCTGGCGGCGCTGCGCCGTGTTCCTGCCGGGCGCCATGTTGTGCCGCATCCGGTGGCAGGCCAACGACTACGGCACTGTTCGCTGGCAGCTCATGGTGATGCAGGCTTGCACGCCACTAGATGCGGCACAGCGCATCCCCGGCGTGCAGCCGGGCGCGCGCCTGCTGCTGCACGCCGAGGGCGAGAACCAAGTGCGCGCCGTGCTGGAGCGCATCGACGCCATCGAAGCGCTGGGTATCGCACCCGCCGCTGTCTCGCCCGCGTACTGGCGCACGCTCGCCAACCGTCTCGCTGCGCGCTTACCGCTGCCCGAATACACCGCCGAGCGGCACGCCGCCTGGCTCATCGGGAGGGAACTACCATGACCGCCGTTTCGACTGCCAGCACCGCGCCGCGTCCTCGCTCGCGCTTGCGCGCTCGCCTCGTGCTGGCGGGCCTGTCCGCCTGCGGCCTCGCTGCGCTGGCCTGGGCGTCCTTCGTGCATCCGCTGCCGCGCCTGATCTACAACCCATCCGACAGCGTGGCGGTCGGCTGGTATCGCGTCGATCCGCTGCACCACGGCACCGCCTCGCTGCCACGTCCTTTGTCCGTGGGCAGCATCGTCCTGACCACGCTGCCGCCAGACGCCGCCGTGCTGGCCGCGCAGCGCGGCTACCTGCCGACGCGCGTGCCGCTGCTCAAGCGCGTGGGCGCCGTCGCGCCGCAGGAGGTGTGCATCACTGGCCGCGTTGTCCGCATTGACGGCGTGCTTTCGGCCGCCGTGCTGCCTGCTGACCGCTGGGGCCGGCCGCTGCCATCCTGGCAGCAATGCCGTCGCCTCGAACCCGGCGAACTGTTCCTCTTGAGTGTGACCAACCAGGCGTCGTTCGACAGCCGGTATTTCGGGCCGGTCAGCACATCCGCCGTGATCGGCGTCGCGCATCCGGTCTGGCTGGAGTCACGCCCATGATGGCGGCTGATTCGCTGCACGTTGCCGTGCATCTCATCGTGCCATCGGGCGTGCCGCTCCAGTGGCTCTCCGCGTGTCGTCGCGCGTGCAGTGCCAGCGCATCCGCGCTGCACTTCGCGCAGCCTTCCCATGTGCAGGCGTCTTGCCTCGAACGCGCCCGGCCTGTGGCCGTCGCCGCGTTCGCCGGCGCGCTGGCTGCTCACGCAGCAGCGCCGCCGGGCCGCCGCTGCCCGGAGCGCCAGCGAGGGGCAAAGGCGGAAGGCAAGACAAAAGGACGCGGCACCGGGCCGCGTCGAAAGCCAGTCTGCACGTGGGGGTGGCGCAGCACGCAGCGGCTTCGCCGCCGTGCCGCTTGTGGCGCGAGGCCCGCGCCAATGCAGGCATGTCCGCGTGCTTTGCACGACCGGACACGCCAGAGGTTGCAGAGGGCATAACCATGACCGACCGCCGCGATGATGATTTCCGCATCCGCCCCAGCGCCCCGAAGAACCGAGGCCAGGGCTTCGTCTCCAAGGTGCTCAAGCAGGCGGGCAAGGCCAGCGGCGGCAAGTCCTCGGTGCGCCGTCCTGGGACGACTGGCGGCACCGGGAGGGGCACCGTCCAGCGGCCCGGCTCGCGCCTGGGTCGCGGCCACACGGCGGCGCGCTTCGCGGGGGCGAAGCTCACGCCCATGTCGCGGCGCGTGACCATCAAGACGCTGCTGGTCAACCAGCGCCAGGCCAGTCCGCAGTCGCTCGCCAAGCACCTGCGCTACATCGAGCGCGATGGCGTGGGCCGCGATGGCGAGCCGGGCCAAGCCTACGGGCCGCAGACCGATGCTGCCGACCTCGACGGCTTCAAGGAACGCTGCGCGGATGACCGGCACCACTTCCGCTTCATCCTCTCGCCCGAGGATGGCGCGGAACTCGAAGACCTGCGCACCTACACGCGGCATCTCATGGGCCGCATGGAGGCCGACTTGGGCACGGGCCTCGATTGGGTGGCCGTGAACCACTGGAACACCGACAACCCGCACACGCACATCGTCGTGCGCGGGCGCGACGACACCGGCAAAGACCTCATCATCGCGGGCGACTACATCACCGATGGTTTCCGCCATCGCGCCGCCGAACTGGCAACCGAATGGCTGGGGCCGCGCACCGAGCTGGAGATCAAGCAGACCTTGCAGCGCGAGGTGGAACAGGAGCGGTGGACGAGCCTCGACCGCACCCTCCAACGCGAGGCCGGCGAGGACGGCCGGGTGCAGACCGAACGCTTCAACGAACCGATGCTGCAACGCCAGCGCCTGCCGCTGATCGGCCGCCTGCAACGCTTGCAGCGCCTGGGCCTGGCCGACGAGCTGCGGCCGGGCACCTGGGTCGTCCATGCCGACGCGGAGAAGACCCTGCGCGCCCTGGGCGAGCGTGGCGACATCATCCGCACCATGCAGCGAGCCATGCGCGGCCAGCCGCGCGAGCTGGCGGTGTTCGAGCCGGGCGACGACGACCGCACCATTCTCGGCCGCGTGGCCGCGAAGGGGCTGGCCGACGAGCTGCGCGACCGGGGCTACCTGGTCATCGACGGCGTGGACGGCAAGGCCCACTACGTCGCGCTCAACGCCCGCGACGAGCTGGCGAACTATCCGACCGGCGCCGTGGTGGAGGTCAAGGGTTCGGCCGACGTGCGCGCGGCCGACAAGAACATCGCTGCACTGGCGAGCGATGGCCTGTATCGCACCGATCATCACCTGGCGATTGAGCAAGGCCGGGCCACGCATGGGCGCGATCCGCAGGAAATCGTCGCGGCTCACGTTCGCCGCCTTGAAGCCCTGCGCCGGGCCGGCATCGTGGAGCGCGTGGCCGAAGGTTTGTGGAAGGTGCCGGGCGACCTGCCCGAGCAGGGCCGCCGCTACGACGCGCAGCGCCTGGGCGGCGTGGCGGTGGAACTGAAATCGCACCTGCCTATCGAGCGGCAGGCCCGCGTGATGGGGGCCACCTGGCTCGACCACCAACTGATCGGCGGCGGCTCGGGCCTTGGCAACCTGGGCTTTGGCAGCGAGGCCAAACAAGCGATGCAGCAGCGCGCCGACTTCCTGGCCGAACAGGGGCTGGCCGAGCGCCGTGGGCAGCGCGTAATCCTGGCCCGGAACCTGTTGGGCACGCTGCGCAATCGGGAATTGGCGCAGGCCGCCAAGGACATTGCGGCCGAAACCGGCTTGGAGCACCGGCCCGTGTCCGACGGCCAACGCGTGGCTGGCATCTACAGGCGTTCCGTCATGCTCGCTAGCGGGCGCTACGCGATGCTCGATGACGGCATGGGGTTCAGCCTGGTGCCGTGGAAGCCGGTGATCGAGCAGCGGTTGGGACAGCAACTCGCTGCGACCATTCACAAAGGATCGGCTTCCTGGGAACTCGGAATTCGTCGAGGTATATCGATTGGATAGAAGTTAGTCTTCCGTCAACAGGTGTAGCCATCCCTTGCTAGCGGCTTCCATAGAACTTTTCCACGAACGAGCGACGGTAACTCTGGTGGCAGGCTAGGCAGCTTTGCTGGGTTTTGGAGAAAGCCGCGATGACTGCTTGGCCGTCATTCCGCTGTGCAGCCTCGCCCATGGCGGTCGCGGCGTCATGGACCTGTCCATCAAGACCCCGAAACTTTCCAGCGTCTGCCCCAAGCCAGGCAAGGATGCGCATCTTTTCCGACATGGGCGGCTCGGCATGCTTGGCGATTCGTGGTGCTAGCTCGGCGACCAGTGGCCAGTCTTCTTTGGAGATCGCGCCCGTGACGGCTTGCATGTCGCGACCGAGTCTTTCCATTATGGTACGAAGCGCCATTGGCTTTGCCGCCTCTACGGACTGCGCACCGAGTGCCGTGGCGAAGGTTGCCAAGAGCACGGACAGCGAGACGGTGAAGAACGATCTGGGTTTCAGGGGCTGGTTCACGAATTTCTCCATTGATGTTGTGACGAATGCTTTGGGTCTAACGAATGGTTGCAGGTGTCCTCAAAATTCCAGACTCAGCGCGATCGATCCGAATGCGTGATGGCCCGCCTGCTGGTCGAACTCGCGGGTTCTCCAAACGCGCATCACGGCGAGCCGCACGCCACGTCCAGCAACGATCCATTGGCTACTGATGCCGAGAGCTGCTTGCGCGACCCAAGGCCGCCGGCTGACATGATGGCTATGCCGGAACATGTTTCCGTCGAGTGAGAAGTCCCAGGCGACGGCTTTACCCTCCAGGCTCAGGAAGACATGTGCCCCAGGTTTGGGCGCCAGGACCGATTGCGGCGTTGTCGTGCGCAGATCGGCAACACCAGAGGGCGGGCGGTTCTCCGCGCCAGGGCGGATCGGATAGCTGCCGAAGTCGTTCGGTATGTTCCAGCCCGCGCGAAACTCCACGCCGGTACTGGCGGCGGTTTCGATGTTTCCGACCCGCAAGGCATAGCTGCCGATCACGTCGCTGCCCCATCCAGGACGGACGGCACCCTCCGTGTACGGCTTGAACTTGCGCTCCATGGCCATCTGAAATGCCGGCTCGTTGCGCAACTGGTTGTTCCAGCCGCGAAAGCGCTCAATGCCGCGTGCGCGATGCACCAGATCCTGAGATTGCTCGGCCAGCGACCAGGGGCCGATCACGCCCAGGGTCAACTCACGCACGTCAAGCATTTCGTAGCTGGCAGCTTGTGGGTGGATGCGGCGATTCCACGCCAAACCCAGGTAGAGCAAACCAGCGTACGGTCGGTCATCTGGAATCACATCGGTGCGCGTCTTGTTCTCGGGCGTGTACATGGCTTGGCCAAAGCGCACAACGAGGTTTTGCGACGACGAGTGGGCGCCGGCTTCGTGCCAGAAGCCTGGATCAGCCCAGCCGATGAAGCGGGCGTACAAACCAATCGGCTGGGGCAGGCACTCCGGACGGAGCCCGCCTTGCAGATCGCGTGAGACTGCTGTTAGCGCGACACCGTTGGTGTAGTTGCGATCGGAGCCGGTGAACAAATCGTTCTCCAGACGCAGGGTGCCGCCCCGCCAGCGCAGGGATTGCTCTGGCGAGCAGGAGGAAGGATTTGTAGAGAGCGAGACTTCGGAACCGAAAGTAGAGATCGGGCTGAACAATGCACCCGCAATCAACAAGGTGACGCACTGTCAACAGCAACTTAGAAGTGACCCACTTGGGCCGTTGTGCAGCACATTAGATTTGACCCACCTGGGTCACCAAGTTGATGCCCAGCATGTTGCGTGACCCTGGGTCAGCGTCAGTTGCTGGCCATCGGTTTCGCCTGACCCAGGGTCAAACGATGTTGCTGATCATCACTTACGCGTGCATCTCCAGTTGCTGTTCAGCACTTTCGGATGCACGGGATCGGATCACGCCGGCTTTTCGCTTGTCCTTCAGTCGGTAGCTTTCGCCTTTGATCTGTAGAACATGGCTGTGATGCAGGAGGCGGTCGAGCAACGCGGCCGTGAGCGTCTGATCTCCGGCGAACGTCTGGTCCCATTGCCCGAACGGCAAGTTGCTCGTTACGATCACGGAACCCTTTTCATACCGCTTGGCGATCACCTGGAAGAACAGATTGGCATCGTCCCGGCCGAGCGGCAGATAGCCGACCTCATCAATGATCAACAGCCGTGGGTTCATGATGTTGCGCTTCAGGAAGTCGGCCAATCGATCCTGCCGGGAAGCGGCGGCCAAGGCAATGACGAGATCCGCCGCAGAGATGAAGCGCGTCTTGATCCCCATCTGCGTTGCGATGTAACCGAGTGCGATCGCCAGATGCGTTTTGCCAAGGCCGCTCGGCCCGAGCAACACGATGTTCTCGGCGCGCTCGACGAAGGCCATCGACGACAGCTCCAGCACCGATTTCTTGGCAACGCCGTGAGCAAACGTAAAGTCGAACTCCTCCAGCGTCTTCAGCACAGGGAAGCCGGCCGTGCGCAGCAACATGGATTTGGTCCGCGTGTGCTTCGCGTCCATCGCAGATTTCAACAGCGCCTCGAAGAAGTCGGCAAACGTGAGTTGGTTCGCTGCCGCGCGAGCTGCCAACATGCTGTACTGCTCGCCCATCGTGTCGATCCGCAGTTGTCGACAGGCTTCGAGGATACGTTCGTGCTGGATGTCCATCAACGTGCCTCCGTCAGCAGGGCTTGATACACTGACAGCTGATGCTGCAGCGGCGTATCATCGAACCGCGACGGCGGTGGCATCGTCGGCACGGAAGCTGACGGCAGGTTCGCGCGCCACGGCTCCGGCAACTGCTGCAGCTTCGGTTGCTCAAGCAGGAGACGCTCGAGCGGCGACTGTCCAGTCGTGCCGTGGATGCGCACATTGGCGACATCTCTCAGCCAGCGCACGACCTCGGCGTTCGCCGTGGTCGCGTCAAGCGAGAGGCGATCCTGAGCGAGCCGGCTTGCCAGCGGATTGTAGAAGCTGCGGCGCAGGTATCCGTTGAAGCGCTCAACCTTCCCCTTGGTCTTCGCTCGGTAGGGCTTGCACAGGCGCGGCACGAAGCCGTGGTGCTTCGCAAAGTCGAGGAAGGCCGGTTGATAGCGATGCAGTCCGGGACCATAGGCGTCTCGGCCAATCACCACCGTCTTGACGTTGTCGTACAGGACCTCGCGAGGAACCCCACCGAAGAAGTCGAACGCGCGCTCATGGCATCCCAGCAGCGTCGGCAATCGTTCGTCGGTCACGAACTCGACGTAACTCGCCCGACTGTAACCGAGCGTCGCAACGAATGCCGACAGCGGCAGCTTGCCACGTCGCAACACGATCCAGTCGACCTGCATCTGCTGCCCCGGATCGGTTTCGAAACGTACCAGTGGCTCCGGCGCCTTGATCGACTTCAGCGACCGCAGATAGACCCGCAGCCGCGTCAGGCCTCCGTCATAACCCATCGCGCGAATCTCGATCAGCAGCGCGGTCGCCGGCAGCCAGGCCGGATGCGCTGCGCGAACCCGGTCATGCAGATAGGTTTTGAACGGATCGAGCTTCTGCGTGCGCCCCGATCGCGGCGCACGATCCTGCTCAGCACAACTGCGTAAGTATTTGCGCACGGTGTTCCTCGACAGCCCCAGTTCCCGCGAGATCTCCCGGATTCCTAATCCTTGGCGGGCCAACACACGTATTTCCACGATTACCTCCCTTGTAAGCACTGGCCCTCCAAAAAGGGCCCATCCTACCCGGGTGGGTCAAATCCAATGTGCTGCCGCTGGGTCATTTTCAACGTGCTGCTGACAGCACTGCATCGGCTGCTGCACTTTGGTGCCGCGCAGGCTCCAGCGATACCCGTCGATGCCAATCATGTTGCCCCATCGCCTGCTGCCCTGGTGACGTAAAAGCGTTCGAGGGCACTGACGATTTCCTCTGCTTTGTCTACGCAGGTGAACAAGTCGAGATCGGATGGAGAGACATAGCCTTCGTCGAGCAGAAGATCGAAATCAACTACGCGATGCCAGAATGCACGGCCGACCAGCACTACCGGAATACGCTGCATCTTTCCGGTCTGGATCAAGGTGAGCACCTCGAACAGCTCATCGAGCGTTCGATAGCCACCCGGGAATGCCACCAAGCCCTTGGCGTGCAACAAGAAGTGCATCTTGCGCAGCGCGAAATAGTGGAATCGGAACGCCAAATCCGGGCACATGTAGGGGTTGGGTGCCTGTTCGTGGGGCAGCGTGATGTTGAGGCCAATCGAACGTGCGCCAACCTCGAAAGCACCGCGGTTGGCGGCCTCCATGATGCCGGGCCCACCCCCGGTGACGACGACGAAATCACGGCGGTTTTGCTGCTGGAAACGCGCCGAAATAAGGCCCGAGAAACGCCTCGCTTGCTCGTAGTGACGTGCCTGTTCGACCCGGCGATTGGCTCGCGCAAGCTCTTGCCTCAGCCCGACATTCTCCGGAGTGACGAGCGCCTGACGCTCCAGCGCGCCAAGGCGGGCTTCTGCCGTCTCGGCATCGCTCACGCGTGCGCTGCCGAAGACCACTACCGTCGAGTGAATGCCTTGCTCGTGCAGGATGCGCTCAGGTTTGAGCAGTTCGAGTTGTAGTCGCAGCGGCCGCAGTTCGTCCTGGCCAAGCAGCTCGATGTCTTCGTACGCAAGACGGTATGTTGGTGACTCGCGGATGGCGCGCAGGCGTTCAGCGAGATCTTCTGCAGGTTTCATCACTCGTGCGCCAGAAAGTCCGGCCAGCGCAGCGCATGGCCATACTCGGGCACCGTGACCTGCCAGCCGAGTTGCTGCTGCAAGAGTTCAGCGAAGGCTTGCGCGGCCGACGATTCCCCATGCACCACGAAGGTTTGCGCCGGTGCTTGAATGAAAGCACGGGCCCAATCCAGCAGCGCCTTTTGGTCGGCATGCGCCGAGAGGCCGTCCACGCTGTGGATCGCCGCACGTACCGGGATGTCCTCACCGAAGATGCGTACACGTTCGGCCCCCTCGATCAGGCGCCGGCCAAGCGTCCCCTGCGCCTGGAAACCGGGAAACAAGATGCTGCATTCGCGGCGTGGCAAGTTGTGGCGCAGGTGGTGCCGGATACGCCCCGCATCGCACATGCCGCTGGCAGAAATAATGATGGCCCCGGAGCGAATCCGGTTCAGCGCCATGGACTCCTCAGCGCTCGCGGTGAAATCCAGATACGGGAGGTTCTCGCCGCGCGCATGCCATCCGGCCAACCGCTTCGCCTGTTCGTCGAACAATTCGAGATGCTCACGCGTGATGCGTGTGGCCTCGGTGGCCATCGGCGAATCGACAAACACCATTGGACGCTGCAGACGCCCTTCGCAGGTGAGACGATGTAGGTGGTAGAGCACCTCCTGGGTTCGGCCGACCGCAAAGGCCGGAACGATGACATTGCCGCCGCGCTCGAACAGGGTTTTCTCGACGATGCCGATCATGTCCGCTTCGGTCGCCGAAAAATCCTTGTGCCGGCGGTCGCCGTAGGTGGACTCGATGACGAGGATGTCCGCGTCCTCGATGGGTGTCGGGTCGCGCAAGATGGGGCGTCCCGGCTGGCCCAAATCGCCGCTGAACACGATCTTCGTGGGGTAACCGTACTCGGTAATCCACACTTCCACGATGGCCGAGCCGAGGATGTGGCCGGCATCACGAAAGCGGGCGCGCACCCCGACGCGGGGTGCGAACTCCCGGTCGTATTCGATGCCGCGTACCTGCTGCAGGCATTCGTGTGTATCCTGCAGGGTATACAGGGGTGGCGGCACGGTCTTCTCTTTGAACCGCTTGGCAACCCGCTTGGCATCGCTTTCCTGGATGTGAGCGCTATCGGGCAGCATCACCCCGAGCAGATCAACCGTCGCTGGCGTGGCGTAGATGGGCCCCTTGAACCCGGCGCGCGTCAGTTTGGGCAATAGCCCGCTATGGTCGATGTGGGCGTGGGTCAGCAGGACGAAGTCAATGGACGCCGGGTCGAACGCAAACGGCTCGTAGTTGCGTGCTGCTGCTACACGCCCACCTTGAACCATGCCGCAATCGACCAGGAAGCGGACATTAGCCGCTTCGACCAGGAAGCACGATCCGGTGACTTCTCGGGCTGCGCCCAAAAAACTGAGTTTCATAGGGCGTTCACTCGGGTTTTCGCATCGGGCAAGTGCTGAGGCCGAGCAGGCGATAGCCAGGACAGCGGCCTGCCAGGCCGGTGAGGAGCGGCATGATTCCAATGAGTCCCAGCCAACGCCAAGATGAGTCCAGCCACAATGGGAGACTGAGCAAAATCAGTCCGATGACGATGCGCACAATGCGGTCGAGATTTCCAACGTTGATTTGCATGACGGTCTCCTGTGTTGAATCAGCGGCTTGAAAACGCGACGGGGGCGGCAGTGCCCCGCAGCAGATGGGTTGCGCTGGATGCCGCCGTGGATACGTCCCAGCCGCCACCAAGGGCCTTGTACAGCGCCACCAATTGCACGGCGGCGTTGGTATGCGCGCGTGCCGCTGCGGTTTCGGCCTCGTGCAGGCTTCGCTGGGCGGCCAGCAGTTCGACCAGTGCAATGTCGCCCGCCGCGTAGCGCGCCTTGGCGTGGCCGTAGCTTGTGCGCGCGGCATCCAGTGCCATGCCACGGCGTTCCAGTGTGTCCAGCCCGCCGTGGTAGTCGCCCAGCGCGCGTTCGGCGTCGCCCAGCGCCGCCAGCACGGCCTGCTCGTAGGCCAGCGCGGCCTGCCGCTGCCCCGCCTCGCGCGCCCGAATCTCGGCGCGCACGCGGCCGCCGTCGAACAGGCGCCAGGAAATCAGCGGCAGGATGGAAAAACGCGAACTGGATGCATCGAACCAATCGCCCGTACTGAGCGCTTGGAACCCGCCGCCGACACCAATGGAGAGTTTGGGGAACAACTCGGCCGTGGCCACGCCGATGTCGGCAGAACTCGCCGCCAGGCGACGTTCCGCAGCCAGTACGTCAGGGCGCCGGCGCAGCATGTCGGCACGCTCGCCCACCGGCAGCGCCCGCAGCGTGCTCGGCGTCAAGGGGCCATCCAGCAGTGCCAGCTCCCGCTCCGGCGGTGCGCCCAGCAGCACGCCCAGGCTGAGTACCGCGGCGCGCTGGCGCGCCTGGATATCCGGGATGAGCGCGTTGACTGCTGTCCATTGGGCGTACGCCGCCTCCACGTCGGCGGTCGACGCGTCGCCCAGCGCATGCCGAAGGCGCACCAATTCCCAAGTCTGCTGCAGCGTATCCAGCGTGGCCTGTTGTGCGTGCAACTCGTAGCGGGCGCCGACGGCGGTGAACCAGGTGCGCGCGACCTCGGCCACGATGCGCATGCGTATGCCCTGTGCCTCGGCTTCGGTCGCCTGCAGGCGGGCGTTGGCGCCTTCCAGGGCGCGCCGCTTGGCCCCGAACAAGTCGGCCTCCCAGGCCGCGTCGAAGCCCGCGTCGTAGATGGTCTGCGTGGCGTCAAGGCCGGGGATCGAGCCTACGGGCAAGGGGCCGTTCTCGCTTTGACGGCGCCGGTTGACGCTCGCGCCAGCGGCGGCGGTGGGCAATGCCTCGCCGGCCACACGATCGCGCAGGGCGCGTGCCTCATCGATGCGTGCCGCAGCCTGGCGCAGATCCAGGTTCTGTGCCAGCGCCGTGGCCATCAGGCGATCGAGGATGGGATCGTCCAGTGCAGACCACCATTGGCTCAAGTCTGCGGACTGGGATTCGCTTGCCAACGGCAAGCTCCAGCCGCTGCCGACGTCGACCGGCGGCGGCTCGCGGTAGTCGGGGCCCACGCTTGCGCAGGCAGTCAGCAGCACGCAGGACAGGGCCAGCGCGAGCGGACGCGCGCGCCCAGGGGTCAGGCCGGTGACGGTTGCGCGAAGAAAGGGAGTGCGGGGCTTGGATTTCATTGCAGGCGTCCTCGGACGAATACGGTGGCCATCGTCAGCGTGGCCAGGGCGATGACCGCCAGCGGCCACAGGCTGGCGAGAATGTCACCGGGCGGCATGGCCTTGAGAAAGCTGCCTTCGACGATGATGAGGAAGTGGGTCAGCGGAATGGCCTGGGCCAGCCATTGCAGGACGACGGGCATGTTTTCCACAGGCGTCGCAAAGCCGGACATCAGCACCGCCGGCACGCCGATGGCGAACGCCCCCAGGATGGCCTGCTGCTGCGTCATGCTGACCGCGGAAATCATCAGACCGATGCCGACCACCGACAGGATGAACAGCACCAGACTGGCGAGCAGGAGCGCAAACGAGCCCGTAGCTTTCCTTGGTCACCAGTGCCATCAAGCGCCGCAGATCAAAACGGCGCAAGTCGGTCTGCAGGGGGCCACTCCCGTCTTTGTGCATTGTGGCGCCGTTCATATGGTCGCCTCCATCTCGCGGTCCGCCGACTCCACCAGGTGAATGAAGGCGTCCTCCATCGTCGGGTCGGGCCGTTCTGGGCTGATCGCCGAACGCTTGAGCGCGGTACCCTCGGCCTCGATCGCCTCCAAGTGGCCCGCCCACTGCGCTACCGCTTCCGACATCCTCGACTCCGTTTTCAATCATCACCCAGTCAACTGTGCACGACTTCCCTCTAGGCAAATAGGATGCGGTTAATGGAGCTCATACTGAGCGCGTCGGGCGTATCCAGCGCAATCAGTTGCGCACGCGACAGCATGGCCACGCGATCGCAGTATTCGGCCTCGTCCATGAAGTGGGTGGTGACCATGATGGTCACGCCCTTGCGGGCCAGTCCGTTGATGTGGGTCCAGAATTCGCGCCGGGTGATGGGATCTACCCCTGAAGTGGGTTCATCCAGAAACAGAGACCGTGTCCGGTGAATCAAGGGGCTATCTCAAACTTGCTGTTTATGCTGTATCGCATGTACCGGATGGGTTTGCGGGAATTCGCGGGCTTCATGCACGACTATTGGCGCGGGCGTGGCGTCGAGCTGCCCGTACCCAGCTTTGGCCATCTGTCGGACCTGTTTGCTTCGCTGGACATCACGGTGCGCAGGAAGTGCGTGCGCGCGGCTGAGCGCCTCAATGAAGGCGAGCCGGTGACGGTGATAGTGGACAGCACGGGCTTGCGCTTTTCTCATGCCGGCGCATGGTACGAAAAGAAATACGGCAAGAAAGCTGAGCGTACGCCATGGCGCATGATGCATCTGGCCATGGATGCTGAAGGCGACGTACTGGCAGTGGAAATCACCGATACCGGCACTGGAGACAGTAGCGGCCTCGATTTGCTGTTGCCGCAAGTCGGTAAGATCGATCGACTCATTGCCGATACGGCGTATTACCAGATCGAGCGCAATGAACAACTGCTCGCCAGCGGCGTCGTGCCGGTGATTCCTCCCAAGGCCGATGCGGTCGATGACGCGAAGCAAAATCGTTGGCACGATCAACTTGTGCGTTATCTGAAAGAGAAGGGACAGTATGCATTCCAGAACAAATATGGCTATGGCCTGCGCGCTCGCGTTGAGGCGCAATTTTCGCGCATTAAGCGCTGCATCGGCGACACGCTGCTGACGCGTCGCATCGCGTCACAAACTCAGGAAGGCCGCGCTATCGCCAACCTGATCAATCAATGGAATGCATTTGGTCAGGCGAGGTGCGTTAAAAAAGCCTAATTGCGTCTGCACCACCAGCGCCCCTAACCTCCCGAACAAAGCCGAAGCAGATCTTCGATTCGGTTGATCCCAAACGCTGGTGCTTTGCGCTCTCTACTTCTCCGTCGAGATTGGCATTGAATTGTTCAACTTCTTGACACGGTAGTCGAGTTGCGCGCGTGTCAATCCGAGAAGACGTGCGGCTTCTGATATGTTCCCGTTCGCGGCTTTGAGTGCCGCGCGTACGAGCGCATCTTCGACCTCGCAAAGTGTCGCTTTGTTCATCTGTACAGCAAGCGCTGCCCAATCCTCGAGCCCCTCCGGGGCTTCTCCGCTCTTGCGGATCGTCTCGGGGGGAGCGCTCGTCGATATGGAATCGAGGGCAAGCGACCCAAGGTCGCTTAAACCAAAAGCACCCTTACATTCCACGGTGTCACCGCTACTAAACAAGTGGCATACATCGAGCGTACCGCCTTCCTCGGCGAGGATAACGCCACGTTCGAGCACATTTTCCATCTCGCGGATATTCCCGGGCCACGAGTAATCCAGCAATAGATGAAGCGCACGATTGGATAAGCCCTTGAGGGACCGACCATGCCTTTTTGAAAATTTCTTTATGAAAAATTCCAGCAAAACCGGGATATCATCCTTTCTTTCACGCAAAGGTGGAATAACAATTGGAAATACATTCAGCCGGTAGAAAAGATCCTCACGAAAACGCCCGCTTTTTATCGCCTGTTTGAGGTTGTCATTAGTCGCAGTAATTACCCGAACATTTACCTTAACCGTCTTTGAACTCCCGAGGTGCTCCATCTCCCCCGTTTGCAAAACTCTCAATAGCTTCGCTTGAGCGGTTAGACTGAGATTACCAATCTCATCCAAAAAAATGGTCCCTTCGTTTGCGCTTTCGAAACGCCCAACGCGGGCATCGGATGCGCCGGTGAATGCCCCTCGCTCCACACCAAAAAGCTCCGATTCAATCAGCGAATCGGGAAGAGCTGCACAATTTAATTCAACGAATGGTTTCCCTACACGCGAACTTCTGTTGTGCAGTTCCCGAGCAAACAGGCTTTTGCCCACGCCGCTCTCGCCCATCAGTAAAACGGTCGCACTAGTGGGAGCCACTCTGAATATTTTGTGCATCACTGCGTTGAATCCAGCAGACGCCCCTATTGGTCCTTCTTTGACAGGCACTTCGTCAGGCTTGCAAGGCACACACTCATGATCTGTAGAGTCAGTCGGGGCTGGCCCTGAACTTTTCAACGCGACAAAGCGACGTTTCTCCAGAGATTGTGGCAGCATATACCGAAGATCCGCATCGGGGGCGTCCCACTCGTCCACGGGCTTTCCAATGATTCGACATAATGTATTGCCCATCGCGCGGCATTCGACTTCCCGGTATAGAATACGCCGGCCCATGAAAGCGCTCGTGTAGCCGCACGCGTAGCCAATCTGCATCCAGCAGGCTGGTTCGGAGCCGATGCCGTACACGGATATGTGAGCCTCATCCTCGGACGAGTCTTTCCACAGAAATTCCCCGTAATACTGACCGGTGGTGCTGTCGATATCCACTCTGACAGGTTCTACCAGGACGATGCCTTCCAGGGCGTGAAGTTGAGGACCTACCGCGAAGGCATCAAATGCGCTGTCTTGCCCGCGAACCTTTCGTGCGAGCGCGGCATCCCGAGAACCCGATAGATATCCCATGCGGGTCAGCAATCCGCGCGCAGCATCGCTACCTAAAGCTTCGATGAGTTCCTGTCGCAGTGAAGCAAACGCGTCCGTATGGATCAAGACCATTCGACGATCGTCGAGCCAGATGCGACCGTCCGCAGGATTGAAACGAAGCCGTTCCGCCAGATCCCGAATGTCCGGAAAATGCAGATCAGCCACTACATCTGGCACGAAAAGCGGTATTCCTCTGTCTATTTCTCCCGCTTTCCCTTTCTCCTCCTTCATGTTCCCTCCTCAGGAAATCGCCAGTCAGGGCTCTTTCTTAAAAGTTCATCGTCTCGCACGCTCTCACCGGGTGCGTAAACCTGCCTGGAACGAAAACCTAATTGGGGGACCGTTCGTTGCCACATGCCGTTGGCGTCACTTGAACGCCCCCCAAAGGCCTCCGCGCGGAGGCTTAAAGCGCCTCTTCCGAGAAGAAGTCACCGACCAACCGGTTAAATCGCTCTCCATGTTCAATCTGCGTCCAATGGCCACAGCGGCCGAACACGTGCAGCTGCGCCCGTGGAATCAGTCTGAGCAGTGTATAGGAATTGGACAGCGGGATGACCTGGTCTTCGCGCCCATGGATGATGAGTGTCTCGTGCGGAAGCGAGCCGACGTCCTCCTCCCGGCTCGCCATAGCGTCCACCCAACGCTGGCGCGGTGCCGGAAACATACTTGAAAACGCTTCCTGAAAGTTCGGCCGGATGCTTGCCTCATAACGCAGGCGAGCGAGGTCGTCATTTACGAGATTGCGGTCGAACGCAAAAACATCGAGCAACTCTCGCATGTTGTCGATTGACGGAACGTAGCCCCAAACCTTGTCCAACCCCTCCGTTATCGGGAAGGAGATACCCACGCTGCCCATGAGGACCAATCGGCGCACTCTTTCGGGCGCCCGGATGGCCAGCGCCAAGGCCAGAGCCCCTCCGAAAGAGTTGCCCACCACGTGAGCCTTGTCAATGCCAAGCGCATCCAGCAACCCGAGCGCATGCCCGACCCAGGTATCCATGTCATACCGGATACCCACCGGCCGCTCGGTATATCCAAAGCCCACCATGTCCGGTGCGATGACGCGAAACTGCTTCGCGAGTTCAGGGATTGTGAGGCGCCAGTTCGCCCATGCGGTTACTCCAGGGCCCGATCCATGAATCAAAAGAACAGGCACTCCCTGACCACGATCGTGATAATTGGTTTTTATACCATTTGCGGTGACTGTATTCGCAATTTCTAAAGAATCCGACATTTGCAACTCCATATATCCAGTATCCGGCAACGAGCAATAACTTGATTTCCCTTAACAACCTCGTATGATTTTTCTTGGTTGAATCATCATCGATCTTTCTCAATGCTTCGCCGCAAAGCATGCTTGGGCGGCTTCCATTGGCATCAACCCTGCATTGAAGTAGCCATGCAAACGCTTGACGACTTCTTTGTCGGGTACATAGGGCCACCGGATAAAACCTAGTTCGACGGCCGCCTCAAACCAGGCGTTCGTCCACGCCTGCAGGTGCTTTGCATCCCCGATGCGTCAGTATATTTGACTCGTCAAACATAGTTTGTCGACCTCTGATGACTCGGAGCAATCATCTGCGCAATGCGACTTACGCTAGACCGCGCCCTCTGGGGGAAGTACCACTTCCTGAACGGCTAGCGGATTTTCGCGTAGATCTCATTGCACGAGCGTCCGCTTCCGTTTCCCTTCTACGAGCGTCAAATTCAGGACACTAGCCTCAAGCTTAACCCGCGTCGCTTGAGGTACGGCAGGTCCAATACATTATGTCTAAAAACGTCTTTGGTCATTCATGACTTCAATGTCCGGCTTCGTGAACACAAAAATTGCTGTTCCCGACTCACGCGACCTCTTGTGGGCTTAAATTTCGCCGATGAACGTGGTACGTCAATAATCACAATGTTTGCCTTTAACGGTGTCTGACAGTCCTGACCTACAGGGTCAACCCCACCCGCGCCCGCCTCTGCATCAAAACCGTTTTTGCCAGGCCACCGCTGCGTTGATCTGCGAGTGGGTCACCTTTATCGGCACGGAGGTGTTGGGCTGACTCGTGTTCGTCAAGGTCTTCTGCAGTGCGAATGATATGCCGAGGTCGATCTTGCTGTTTTGGCTGAACGCATAAGAGACGCCGCCGGTCAGGGTCGTGGTCGGGATGGCGGGAATGACGGCCAACAGCATATTGTTGGGTATGGCTTCCTGCGCATAATGGAAGCCCGCACGGAACGCGAGGCTCGCGTTGTAGCGGTATTCCGCCCCCACGCCAAACACGTTGATGTCACGGTAGTTCTGCGGCAGCGACAGGTTCAGGTTCGCCCCCGTGCCCGACTGCACGAAGCTCACGTTGATGTCCTTGAACACGCTCGCGAGAAACACGCGCTGATAGTCGGCCGAAACGCTCCAGTGATCGTTTAACCGGTGACTAATACCTGCCGTGAACTGCGCGGGCATTTCGAAGCTGT
Organism: Cupriavidus cauae; assembly: GCF_026210475.1. Classification (NCBI taxonomy): domain Bacteria; kingdom Pseudomonadati; phylum Pseudomonadota; class Betaproteobacteria; order Burkholderiales; family Burkholderiaceae; genus Cupriavidus; species Cupriavidus cauae. Next base: position 2,238,780 of record NZ_CP080293.1, on the reverse strand, counting down.
GGACCGTGATCTGACCGTCGAGCGGGATGTTTCCGGCAACGGAACTTACTGCCGACAACGTTGCATGGCCGCCCAGATCGCCCACGCGCGTCTTGAAGTTGTAGGCCAGGCCAAACACGGTGTCCGGCGTGAGGCGATACGTGAGGCCCAGCTTGCCGCCGATCCCCCAGGCATCGGCACCGCCGCCCACGATTCCGTTATGCGCGGAGTTGATATACCCGCCCGACAGGCCTGGCACGCTGGCGAGCGCGGGCAGCAGCGTGCCGGACGCGCGGTGCTGGGCCGCGAGCGTACCGATCTGCGAGGCATCCAGCAGCATGCCGAGATTCAGCGAGGTCCAGACCGCGTCGAGCGAGCCGCCGACCGTCAGCTTGTCCGTGACGTCGTAAGACATGGCAAACGGAATGCGCAACACCAGGAGACGCGAAAAATTGTCGAAGCCGGTGTTGATGCCGTTGGTGGTCGTGCGCGACAGAAAGCTGCTGCCGCCGTACTGCGTGCCGAGTCCCCCTCCCGCGAAGGCCCCCACGCCGAATGCATACTTCCCGGCCCGATACACGAATGCGGCTTCGGGCGCGAAGTAGGGGCCGTTGTTGTTGCCGTGATTGCCAGAAGAAACTGATTCACCGGTGGCGGCGTTTCGTATGTTGATATCGGTGTTGATGACATCCAGCCCGAAATCTAGATAGGCCCCCTGCTCCATCAAGCCCAGCGTCGCCGGGTTCGTCATCATGGCGGCCGCGCCAATGTCGTACGCCACGCCTGTGCCCCCCATGGCGCGGGACACGGGGCCATAGCCCTCCAGATTGAACACGTCAGTAGCCTTCGCAGTGCCCATCGCAAATAACGCGACCGAAAAAACCACGATCACCCGCACAGCGACACAACTCTGATTGATCTTCAATTTCGTCTCCTTACCAGATTTTTTCTAATAATGGTATGAGCGTTCTCGCGCTCACCCTCGCTTTACGTCGAAGCAGCTTTATGGCCGGATCAGTACCTTCATTGCGCTGTCCGATTTCTGATGAAAGACCGAGAATGCCTTGTCGACATCAGCAAGTTCGAACGCGTGTGAAAAGTACTCTTGCGGATTGATCACACCACGCTCCATCAGCCGCAATGCCTCCCACATGTAAGGCTGGGCGTTAGCGAAGCCATTCATGTGCAAGCTGATATTGCGCAGAAACACATCGGCCAAATTCAGATTGAAAGTTGAGTCGCAGAAAACGCCGATCGCGGCAACCGTTCCGCCGGGGCGAACCAGATCGAGGCACATCTGTAGGGTTTCGGGATAACCGACCACCTCGATCACTTTGTCAAAGCCACGTCCGCCGGTTTCTGCCAGTGCTTTTTCTTTCCAGTCTTCCTGGTTCGCATCAATCGCCACGCCCCCTTTTTTGCGCACGACGTCAAGACGATGGGCAACCTTATCGAGTACAACCACGCGCCCTGGCCCTCTGTGCAGCGCGATATCGAGAGTCATCATACCCGTCGGCCCGCAGCCCACCAGTGCAACATTCTCCCCGACCTGGATATCGGCCAGGCGGTTGGCGATGATTGCCGACGGCAGGTTGCAGGAAAGCGTAACCGCCGCTTCATCGGGAATTCCCTTCGGCACATTCATCGCGTGACCATCCGCGTGAGGGACGATCAGGGCCTCCGCATGAGTTCCATTGATGCTGCCGAAAGGTATGCCGAATCCATAGACTGCGTTTTTGGTAGTCTCACAATGTGCGGTCTGCCCAACCTCGCACATGTAGCAGTGGCCGCATGAGACTGAGTACCCCATACTGACGCGATCCCCCTGCTTGAAGCGCCCGACGCTCTTACCGACCTCCACGACTTCGCCGATCAACTCATGACCTGTTTGGGACTTGCCTTTTTCCATGATTCCATCAAGCGCGCCCCGGTAAAGGTGCAAATCGGAGCCACATATCGATGTGGCCGTTACTTTGACTAGCATTTCGTGGTCGGAGCGAATGACAGGGTCTGGAATATCCGTACAGCGAATATCCTGCGGACCGTAATAGACTGCGGCTTTCATTTTGGATTCCTTATAGATTAGTTAGCATAAGTGGTGCTTTCACCTTCCCGTATCCTGATGTCTCAACCCCTCTTCATACTTAAGAGGCCAGTTCAAAAACCCCTGAGGCGGCTGTTTACTTTCTCGGTAAGCTGTTAACCTTGGATGTCTGAACAACGGAACCCAAGGGATGGAAGCGCCGATTATTGATGACGAATTGTGGACACTGATCGAACCGTTACTGCCGCCGCCCAAGCCCCGGCGCAAAGGGCATCCTGGTCGCCCACGCGTATCGGATCGGGCGGCGTTGAATGGCATCCTGTTCGTGTTGAAAACCGGACTGCGATGGAACCACCTGCCGACCGTATTGGGCTTTGGCTCCGGCGCGACCTGCTGGCGACGACTGAACGACTGGCGCAAAGCAGGCGTATGGGATCGACTGCACGAACTGCTGCTCGACAAGTTGCGCGAGGCCGGGCAGATCGATCTTTCATACGCTGCCGTCGATTCCTCGTCGGTACGAGCTGTTGGGGCGGGCGAAAAACTGGCCCGAACCCCACGGATCGCTCGCGACCCGGTTCCAAACACCACATCCTCGTAGACGCCAATGGCGTTCCCATCAGCGCCATCCTGACAGGCGCGAACCGCAACGACGTCACCCAGTTGCTGCCGCTCGTCGACGCGATTCCCCCGATCCGTGGCGCGCGCGGCCGACCACTTCAGAGACCCAAGGTCATCTATGCCGATCGTGGTTACGATTCCGATCCGCATCGTCAACGATTGCGCGAACGCGGCATCAAACCGGTGATCGCACGGCGCCGCACTGAACATGGCAGTGGTCTGGGCAAATTCCGTTGGGTCGTTGAACGGACTCACTCGTGGCTCCACAACTTCCGTCGTCTTCGCATACGCTTCGATCGTCGAGCTGACATTCACGAAGCATTCTTGAAATTCGGCTGCGCCCTCGTCTGCTGGAACATCTTCAGGCGTACGGAGCAGCCTTTTTGAACTGGCCTCTAAAGGAAAATCTTGAACCCCAAAACTCCGAAAAAGTTGGGGCAACAAGAACCGGTCTTCGTTAGATCAGACCCTCGGCTTTGAGCGCGGCCTGCACGGTCGGGCGAGAAGAAATTCGATTCGTATAGCTCTGCAAAGTCGGCCAGCGTCCGATATCTACGCCGACCCACTTGCCCCAAGACAGCACGGTGAACAGATAAGCATCAGCAACCGTGAAGTTATCTCCCATCAGATAGACCTGACCACCGAGCTTTTTTTCAACATAAGCCAGACGCGCCGCGATCAAATCATTTACGATGGCTTTCCATTCTTCCGGCGTTTTAGGATTGAAAAGCGGTGCAAAAGCCTTGTGAAGCTCGGTCGAAATAAAGTTTAGCCATTCCACCAAACGATAGCGCTCCATCGTCCCGGCTTCAGGCGCAAGCCGCGCTTCGGGAGCCCGATCGGCCAAGTACTGTACGATCGCCGGACCTTCCGTGAGCACCTGCCCATCGTCGAGAACCAGCAGCGGCACATAACCATTGGGGTTGACGCTGCGAAAGTCAGAACCGCTCTCGGTCTTTTTGCTTTGCAGATCCACTTTTTCGAGCTCGAATGTCAAGCCCATTTCACGCAATACGATGTGCGGTGAAAGCGAACAAGCGCCAGGACTGTAGTACAGTTTCATCGATTACTCTCCTCTGATTAATAGACTTGCATTGACATTAATTCGCAAGTCGTGTGGACGCTTCATTAAAAGAAACGATCGAAATGAAGCTGTTCGAAAGGAACACAGTAGCCGATCATCAACATCTCCTGAAGAGCCTGAGTCATAGGTGGAGGACCGGCGAAATAAAACTCAAAATTTGACAGCGTATCCCCGAACACACGCCGAACCACGTCATGAACAAATCCCGTTTCACCGCTCCACTGAAATCCGGAGGCCTCACCCGGCAAAGACACGACGGGGTAAAAATGAATGCGTTCGTCGTAGCCACGTAACATGCGCAGGAACGATTCTCCGCAAATGTCTGACGGCGTTCTCCCACCATAGAAAAAATGGAGATGGCGTGTTTCCAGCATGCCGGACTGCGACGCGCCACGTGCAATTGACACCATCGGTGCAAGACCCGACCCGCCCGCTACGCAAACAATGTCGCGTGGGGCCTCCGTTCTCAAGAAAGCAAGGCCGTAAGGTCCATCGATCTCCAGTTGATCGCCCGCACGAAGGTGATGGAACAACTGCTCTGTCGCTTTACCTTGCGGCACGCGCCGGATCTGGAAATGCCACTCGCCTCGATCATTGCCGGTGTTAGACATGGAGTAGGCTCGCGGCGCGGTCACACCAGGGACCGAAAGCATCGCATACTGTCCCGCCAAGAAGGTGGCCGGGCCATCCGTCACAAAGCGAAATTCGCGAATGTCGTGGGTGACTTCATGCGATTCCACAAACTTGGCCAGCAGTCGCTTCGGCCTCACTTGAGCTTGATGGTCCGCCTCGACGCGCACCTTTATCTGTATGTTCCCCTTGGCTCTGCATTGGCACGCTAACAGACGACCTTTACGGCGATCGCGTTCGGTCAGCCCTGGCGCGTCTGGCCAAAGATTCTCGGCCTCTCCGTCCAGAAGATCAAACTTGCAGCTGCCACACCCGCCCGAGTTGCACTCATAGGGAAATCCTATTCCGGCGCGCAAAGCTGCCCGCAGGACAGTGTCTTCCCCCGCCTGGACAAAGGCATTTTTCTCTCCCTCTATGAGTATTTGATGTTCAGACATACATGAAATCCCTGTGATTACGCTGTCAAGATCACCAAGAGCGCGTGATCCAGGCGCTCTTGATGGTCCCCTGAGACAGCATCGGCTGGAAGTCTTTCCTTACAGACCCAGGGATCGACGAAACTCTCGAGTCGCCGACTTGGCCGACTCCGAGGCGTCTGGTACATCGGCAAGCGTGCTGCAATAGGCATCGATAGCCGCATCGCCGAGCGATTCCCAATTGGCAATCCAATTCTTGATAACTTCGGCGTTACCTGGCTTTTCGAGCGCCATCTTGACCAACGCCGTGGCCCAACGCCTGTGACGTGCCGCGTCGATGAGTTGGGCGTCCGTCAACAGGCCTAGCAAAGTATCTCCGTTATGGCGTCCGGACTCGCCCAGCTTGCGCAGCACCGATTCCTCCACCGCAGGCTTGGCGACCAGGTTGAGCGCCACAAACGCTTCGGCCCAGTCCCATGTTACGAGAACCTTTTCCATAAGCTCACGGAAGCCTTGCCAGGCGACGTCATCTTCCCAATATTTACGTTCGTCGCTACCAAAGCCCTTGTCCTGGAATGCTAGCGACAACTCTTTCGTACGATAGGCCGTATGGCTCAACCAGCGGAAAGAATCGGCCATCTGAAAATAGTTGCAGTTGGTGATAGTGCTCGCTGGAGCCATCTGGCCGACGTAAGCGGAGGCCATTTGCAGCGTGTGGAACAGGTAGCGGGCCGGGGTATATAGCCGGGCCAGCTTACCAGCCCAGCGGGGATCCAGCGACTTATCATGTTCACGGGAATTGAACTGGTCGAACAACCCGAAGACATACGTCTCCTGGCCGTCCTGCATCAGGTTGTACGTGCGATAGATGACTTCGTCCGGATCGCGGAACGCGTTCCAATCGTCGTGCTTGAGCGGACTATTGAGGGTGTGCTGCTTGAACCAGCGGCTCATCCACATATCCGGATCGAGCTCGTAGGGAGCATTCGGATCCCTCTTGTTGTAGTGCAAATTGGTGGAAACAATCTCGTATTCGCTCGGTTTGCGGCGCCGCGTCGCGAGATGACTCCAGGTCTTGAGCGGCTTGAGAACTTGAACTTCAGACATGCTTGTCTCCTCGAATCTTTACTTGGTGGGGCGGATGTTGTCCGGTACCGCTACTCAGACTTGCTTCTCAAAGTAGAAGCGGACCTGATCGGGCATAGTTTCAATACGCCCGGCAAACGAACTCAATTCAACCTCGAGGTCAGGCATTTTGAACGGCCGGCCCAGCGCCCGCTCAATCGTTTCGCGGCGCAGGATTAACTCCCCGTCGGTGTCGATGCGCAAATAGGCGCGCTTGTCGTCCACGCGAATTTCCTTGCCAGGGTTGTCCTCTCGCGCTGCCTCAACTACTGCCTCAGCGAGCTCCCCAGCACGCATGACCGGACCCACCCTGTTGTTAAGGTGGGCCGATGCAATATCGTTTTTAGTCACAGCTTTCTCCTTGCTTTCGAATTGGCGGACCGAATGCTGCTCACGTATGTGCGAACAGCGGCTTCACACCCTCGGTTTCCACAAATACCGCATCGCCTTCGATCTTGATTGGGTACTCGGCCAGCGCACAGTCCGACGGGTTGATACCTTTTCCAGAGCAGGCATCGAACTGCCAAAGATGCGCCCTGCAGATCACCGTCTTGCCGTCGAATTTGCCTTCAATGAGCGGAATGTCCTGGTGTGGGCAAATACCTTGGAACGCCTTCAGGTCGCCGCCCTGCGGCCAAACCATCAGAATTTCCTGCCCATCGACCTCGAACGACTCCATTTCGCCCTCCCAAAGATCGTCCAGAGAGCACACTTTCTTAAATGTCATGAACTTCCTTTCTATTGATGAAGGGGCCCCAGCACATCAACTGCCGAATGCCTGGTTATTGCTGGGCGGGTTCCCAGATGACCTCAACACACTCGGTCGGCTTGAGGCCCGAATCAGCCACTTTCATCGTTCGGGGCAAACATTCCTTGCTACCTTGCCGGCGCACCCGCAGGATATGCCCGGGACGCGCTTTCACACGCCGTCCAACGGAGTGATGCGCAGCAGCGGTCGCCACTTCGTCCATGGTGTTCTCGGTATCGACCGCCACCAGTTGAAGCACGAAGTCGCCTTCGAAATTGGAGCTCAAGGGAAACAAAGCCATTTTGGAGTCCTCTGTTTGGTTGGTGGTTGAGCCGGTGGTCATACCACCGGCTCTTCAGGCAGCAGTGCTCAACTTGCCTTCTTCATGCGCATCTTCTTGTAAATGTCCACCCATGAGTAGCCGTGGGCGTCATCACCGATTTCGCCGGGTGCCAGACCCATGTAAGCCAATGCGCCCCCCAGATCCATCGGCTGCACCAAGCCAGCCAGGAAACGGTCCACCAAAGTCATATGGCCCGCATAACGCTCCGGCTCCTGCTCAAAGCACCACCGATCCGGCTCCGAGCCGAAGTGATACAGCCTGCCGTTGTATTCGAGCGGATAATCCTGCACGGCCCACCCGTTGCCCGGCGTGTAATTGATCGGCAGGTTGCACATGTTGCACACGATCGGCAACGTCTCCGGGTACGTTTGCGCGATGTTCCCGTCGACCAGATTGTCGATGATCACATCCCAGCACTGGCCCCAGGTGTCGTTCCAGCCAGGGTATTTTTCTTCCAGCCAATCCCGTTCTGCGGGCGTGACGCCGGCTGCCGGGTTCCACCAGACGGTAGGACGCCAATACCAGACGCCCAAATGCATGCCATGATGCTGCTGATCGAGCTGCTGCAGGAACGTGTCCCAATACCAAGGCTTGTCGAGCCCCAGATCGCTCAGTGCGCGTTCAAACTGCGCAACAATCCATTCCTGCATAAACTCCTTGAACGACTGCTTGCGATGCTCGAGCGGGGTGTAGTAGTCCATCACCGGCCCAGTCAGCACCGAAAACAGCCTCCACGCGCGCCAAAAAGCGATGTCAACCTTTTTCTGGGCCTCGGCTTTCTTGCCGTTCTCGATCAGAATCTGGAGCGTTGGACCGCCGATCTGTGCATGGCGCGACTCGTCGGTCTGCACACTCGAGATCAGACTGGCGAATGTGTGATCCCCGGCCTCCGCAGCGTCTGCCGCCAGCCCAAGAAACTGCATGTTGGTGAAGCCGGTTTCAAAGCTGAAGGTCAGCATGATGGCGACGCTGATCGCGTCGCGCGTCATCATGATGTCATCGAAGAAATGACGTGCGGCAATCGCTGCCCATTCGTTGGTATGGAAGGCCTTGGCAGCCCAGTCGAACTGACGGTCTTTCGAGACGTGCTCATGAGGAAAGTAGAGCTGGATCTGACCGTGACGAATTTCGTCCATACTTCCCAGGGTCGCCATATTGCGCATGCCCGGTGCCTTGGAGAAGCGCATCATCCGCGCTTCGGCGCTCGAGGCGGAATATTCGGCGAGGGCAATGGCACCATAATGCTGCTTCATCACCGTAAGCCAACCCGGATCAGATCTTTCATAGATCTGGCTGCGCTCGAGCGCGGCCTTCACGGAGTACGCGCCAGCGTCCTTCTCGCGTTGGACTTTGACATACTCCGGGTAAGTCTGCTTGTATGGTTCGTCGTAGGTCTCCCACTTTTCCATGGGAATGCCGTGATCTCCACTGAGCTCGGGCGGAAAAAGCTCGCTCTCCGTGACGTACTTCGGCGACCAGTTAGTCGTCCTGGCAAGGTCGTACCAGTCCATCCGATTTAACAAAGCCATTTTCAGTCTCCATAATTTCTAAGGCCAACTGGCCCTCAACACACCACACACATAACGTCCTAACGCCCTCGCTTCCTGGCGCTTTGACCCGCGATTCCAAAGTGTTCTTTCGGCATTTCGGTAATGAGCACGCGGATGGACTCCACCGGCGCATCAATCGCGCGATGGATCGCCTCGGTGACCTCGGCGATCAGCCGCTCCTTCTTTTCCGCATCGCGGCCTTCGATGATGTACAGCTGCGCAATCGGCATGGCTATCTCCTTTAAACGAAGCGCAAACCGGTGCCGCCCATCCCCTGCACCCGCAGGGCGATGGCATCCCCCGCTCGCACGGCAATGGCCTCCGTGATCCCCCCTGACAGAATCAAACTGCCCGCCGGAATCTCCTCGCCACGCGCGCCCAGATGATTGGCCAGCATCGCAATCGCCGCGGCCGGGTGGCCCAGCACCGCGGCGCCCGCCCCGAACGCAACCGGCTCACCGTTTTTCTCCAGCACGATGCCGACGGTGCGCAGATCCACCTCAGACACTGGCAGTGCGCGCCCACCCACCACAAAGCGTGCGGCCGACGTGTTGTCCGCTACCACACTTTTGAGATCGAACTTGAAATCGCGGTAGCGCGAGTCAATGACTTCGATGCCCGGCATCACGAAGTCAGTCGCCGCCAGCACCGCTCCAATATGACAGCCCGGGCCTTTCAACGGCGCTTTGGTAACAAAGGCGATTTCCGGCTCGACCTTGGGATGGATCAGCGCCTCGGTCTTGCACGTGCCGCCATCGGGGATCGCGTAATAGTCGGCCATGAAGCCGAAGACAGGGCTCTCAACCCCCATCTGCTTCATTTTGGCGTGCGAGGTCAGCCCCGCTTTGAGCCCAACGATCTTCCCGCCGCGGGCCAGCTTGCGGCGGCGAATCTCGTCCTGGATCGCGTAAGCGTCATCCCAATCCATCTCGGGATGCTCATCGGTGATCTTGAGCGTGTCTTGCGCGTGGAGCTCGCAGTTCTCGAGGTGCTCTGCAAGGCGCGCAATGGTGGTGCGATCCAGTTTCATGCCGCCACCTTCTGCGCCTTTGACGCACGCGCTTTGGCCAGCGTGATGGCCGTGTCTTCAATCATGTCTTCCTGGCCACCGACCATGCCCCGGCGCCCAAGCTCGACCAGGATCTCGCGCGCCGGTACGCCATACTTTTGCTCGGCGCGCTTGGCAAACAGCAGGAACGACCCGTAGACCCCGGCGTAACCCAGGGTGAGCGAGTCGCGGTCGATCCGGATGGGGAAGTCCATGATCGGCACGACCAGGTCTTCGGCCACGTCCTGAATGGCCCACACATCCACTCCGGTCTGAATCCCCATTCGGTCGCATACGGCGACCAGCACCTCCATCGGCGTGTTGCCCGCACCCGCACCGAGACCAGCCGAGGCGGCGTCGATGCGGGTGGCGCCACACTCAACGGCCGCAATGGAGTTGGCGATCCCCATCGCCAGATTGTGGTGGCCGTGAAAGCCCAGTTCCGTCTCCGGCTTGAGCGCCTCACGCACCGCGCCAAGGCGGGCCCTGACATCATCGGGCAGCATGTAGCCAGCCGAATCGGTAATGTAGACACAGTTGGCGCCGTACGACTCCATCAGCTTTGCCTGCCCGACCAGCCCTTCAGGACTGTTCATATGCGCCATCATCAGGAAGCCCACCGTGTCCATCTCAAGCTTGCGCGCCAGGGCAATGTGCTGCTCTGACACGTCAGCCTCGGTGCAGTGCGTAGCCACCCGGATGGTGTGCACGCCAAGCTCCTTGGCCATCTTCAGATGATCGACGGTGCCGATGCCCGGCAACAGTAAAGCCGAGACCTTGGCCTGCTTCATGAGCGGGATCACGGCCCCCAGATATTCTTCATCGCTGTGGGCCGGAAAGCCATAGTTGACCGACGAGCCGCCCAGGCCATCGCCGTGCGTGACTTCAATCAGGGGGATCCCGGCTGCGTCCAGGCCGCAGGCGATGCTTTTCATTTGCTCCAGCGTCATCAAATGGCGCTTCGGATGCATGCCGTCACGCAACGTCATGTCGTGGACGGTGATTTTTTTTCCTTGCAGGTTCATCTCTGTTCTCCTTGACGGCTCAAGCGACAACCGGTTCGAGCGTGAGATTGCCGGCAATCATCTCTTCGGCAAACATCTCGGCGGTCCGGGCCGCGGCAGCGGTCATGATGTCCAGGTTGCCGGCGTACGTGGGCAGATAGTCCCCCAGGCCCGCCACCTCCATGAAGACCGTCACACGCTTGCCGTCAAACACCGGGCCGTTGACCAGCCGGTAACCGGGCACGTACTTCTGGACTTCCCTGATCATCGCGTGAATCGACTCGGTAATCTTCTCGTGATCCGGCTCACTTTCGGTCAGGCAATGAATCGTGTCGCGCATCATCAGCGGAGGCTCCGCCGGGTTGATGATGATGATGGCTTTGCCCTTCCTCGCGCCCCCCACCTTTTCCACCGCGCCGGCCGTGGTCCGCGTGAATTCGTCAATGTTTTTGCGCGTGCCGGGCCCCACCGATCGGCTCGATACGGTCGCGACGATTTCTGCGTATGCCACCGGCTGCACGCGCGAGACCGCAGCGACCATCGGAATGGTGGCCTGCCCGCCACAGGTGACCATGTTTACATTCATCTCGCGTTTGCCCAGGTGCCCTTTCAAATTGACCGGCGGTACGCAGTACGGGCCAATTGCCGCCGGCGTCAGATCGATCATCATCACGCCCAGCGCGTTAAGCTTGCGCGCGTTTTCCGCGTGAACATATGCACTGGTGGCATCAAACGCGATCTGCACACCATCGGCCAGCACATGCGGCAGCAGCCCGTCGACACCTTCCGCCGTGGTTTTGATGCCGAGCTCACGGGCTCGATTCAGCCCTTCCGATTCCGGGTCGATGCCCACCATCCACACCGGCTCCAGCACCGAGCTGCGCTTGAGCTTGGCCAGCAGATCGGTGCCGATATTGCCTGGTCCGATCAGCGCACATTTGATCTTTTTCATGACCTTGTCCTTCCTATAAAAATGACTTTTACGCACGGCATCCGACAACGGCCGGGCGTGGTGCCTGGCCGGGCGCGTTCAGTGAAACCGGACCGAACAACCGCCCAGACCGCCAATACTGACGCGGAAACTGTCGCCCGCCTTGGCCGGGAACATCGCCGCCAGCGCGCCGGACAAGATCACCTCGCCCGCCTTGAGTGCAATGCCCAGACGCCCCAGCGTGTTGGCCAGCCAGGCCACGGCGTTGACCGGTGAGCCCAGTGCCGCCGCGCCGCAGCCCGTGGCGATAATCTCGCCATTACGCTCCATCACCATGCCGCACAGCGTCAGGTCGAGCTTGCGTGGATCGACCGCGTGATCACCCAGCACGAATACGCCACAGGAGGCGTTGTCCGCCACGGTGTCCTGAATCTTGATCTTCCAGTCGCGGATGCGCGAATCGACAATTTCAAAGCACGGCATCACGCATTCGGTCGCCGCCAGCACGTCCACGTTGGTCACCCCCGGCCCCATCAGGTCTTTCTTGAGGATGAACGCGATCTCGCCTTCGGCCTTCGGCTGAATCAGCGTGCCGATCTCGATCGACTGCCCTTCGTTGTAGATCATGCCGTCGAGCATGTAGCCGAAATCCGGCTGATACACGCCAAGCATGTTCATCACGGCCGCTGACGTCACGCCGATCTTCTTGCCGATGATGGTTTCACCAGCCTGCACACGACGCTCGATCATGCGCTGCTGGATGTGATAGGCGTCCTCGATCGTCATATCGGGGTGGCGCTCGGTCAGCGGATCGAGCACGGTTCGCGTGGTCAGTGCCTGATACAGGGCGTCGCCAAGCTCGGTGATTTGAGTTTTGTCCATGATCACAATTTGATGCAAACGTTTTTGAGTTCCGTGTAGAACTCCAGCGAGTGGACTCCGCCCTCGCGCCCGATACCCGACTGCTTGGCCCCGCCGAACGGCGTGCGCAAATCGCGCAGGAACCAGGAGTTCACCCACGCAATGCCGACCTCGATGGCCCCCGCCACGCGGTGCGCACGCGACAGATTGGTGGTCCAGATCGCCGTGGCCAGGCCGTAGTCGTTATCGTTGGCACGGCGGATCACCTCTTCTTCGCTGTCGAATGGCATGACCAGCGCGCAAGGGCCGAAGATCTCCTCGCGGGCAATCACCGAGTCGTCGCCCAAGCCCGTCCAGATGGTGGGCTGTACCCACGCGCCGCCTTTGAGCGCGTCCGGCATATCGGGTACACCGCCGCCCGCCACCACCGTCGCGCCCGCTTCAACCGCCTTCTTGTAATACGACAGCACCTTGTCACGATGCTCTTGCGAAATCAGCGGGCCCATGCCGGTGGCCGGATCTTCCGGGCGGCCGAGCTGCATGCCTTCAGCGCCTTTTTTGAGCGCGGAGACAAAACGATCAAAGATAGGGCGCTCGACATATACCCGCTCCGTACCCAGGCAGACCTGGCCACAGTTGGCGAAGCACGAGCGCAGCGTGCCTTCAATGGCGGCGTCGAAGTCGCAATCGGCAAACACGATGGCAGCGTTCTTGCCGCCCATCTCCAGACTCACGGGGCGCGCACCGTCAGCCGCGGCCTTCATGATGGCCGCACCCGTGCGGGTTTCACCGGTGAAGGTGATGGCGTTGATGCCGCGGTGGGTGGTGAGGAATTCGCCGGTGGAGCTGGGGCCGAAGCCGTGCACGACGTTGTAGACCCCTGGCGGCACGCCCGCCGCGTTCATCACTTCGCCCAGCAATGCAGCGGTCTGCGGCGTCTCTTCGGAGGGCTTGACCACAACGGTGTTGCCACAGGCCAGCGCTGGGCCGACTTTCCAGGTCATCAGCAGCAGCGGCAGGTTCCATGGACAGATCACCCCGACCACCCCGACCGGTCGACGCATGGCGTAGTTGATCGCCCCGACACCATCCGGTGTAGGCATTTCAAAAAACTCAGTGGGCACGTTCTTCACCACATCGGCGAAGATCTTGAAATTGGCCGCCCCACGCGGAATGTCCACATGCCGCGCCAGGCTCATAGGCTTGCCCGTGTCCTCTACCTCAGCGGCAAGGAAGTCGTCAAAACGACGGTTGATGCCGTCGGCCACCGCGTACAGCACTTCCACGCGCTGGGCCAAGCTCATGCGCCCCCATGCTCCCTTGAGCGCGGCCTGCGCCGCAGCCACCGCCGCGTCGACTTCGGCACGGCCGGCTTCGGCCACCTTGGCAATGACCGCGTTGTTCAACGGCGAGCGCTTCTCGAACCAACGCTGACCCGGCACATATTCGCCGTTGATGAAGTTGTGGATTTCTTTAGCACGAGCGACGGACTGGTTTCCAGTGCTCGCGGTCGCTTGGGGATCGGTAATCAGCATGATGTTTCAGTAAACTTCCTTGTTAGAGACCGTTTCAAAAAGAGCCCCGGGGGGCTGTTAACCTTTTCGGCAAGCTGTTAACCTTGGCCATCTGAACAACTGGAACCGAGGGGATGAGCGCGCCGATCATTGATGATGAACTGTGGGCACTGATCGAACCTTTGCTGCCGCCGCCGAAACCGCGACGCAAGAAATATCCAGGGCGGCTCCCGGTTTCGAACCGGGCTGCACTGAACGGCATCCTGTTCGTGTTCAAGACTGGCATACGCTGGTGCGACCTGTCGACCAAGTTGGGATTCGGGTCGGGGCCGACCTGCTGGAGGCGCTTGCGCGATTGGCAGAAGGCCGGCGTTTGGAAGCGATTGCACGAGCTACTGCTGGCGAAGTTACGCGAGGCCGGCGAACTCGACTTCTCCCGAGCAGCCGTCGATTCATCGTCTGTGCGAGCCGTTGGGGCGGGCGAAAAACTGGTCCGAACCCCACGGATCGCTCGCGACCAGGTTCCAAGCATCACATCCTCGTCGACGCAAATGGCGTCCCCATCAGCGCAATCCTGACCGGGGCGAACCGCAACGACGTCACCCAACTGCTGCCGCTCGTCGACGCGATCCCGCCAATTCGCGGCGTGCGCGGTCGCCCGCTTCAAAAGCCCAAAGTCATCTACGCAGACCGTGGCTACGACTCCGAGCCGCATCGTCAGCGGCTTCGCGAGCGCGGCATCAAACCGGTGCTCGCCAAGCGCCGGACAGAACACGGCAGTGGCTTGGGCAAATTCCGCTGGGTTGTCGAACGTACTCACGCGTGGCTTCACAACTTTCGTCGTCTTCGCATTCGCTTCGAACGTCGAGCCGACATTCACGAAGCGTTCCTAAAACTCGGCTGCTCTCTCGTCTGCTGGAACATCTTCAGGCGCGCTGAGCCGTCTTTTTGAAACAGTCTCTTAGGCAAATGTGGTCGCGGCGGCAGTCGACTTTCCGGAAAGATTCAGGTTTGAGTTAGACCTAGCAGGCTCAATCCGGCTTGCGCACAGTGCTCGTCCTGCTCTTCGGTACCGCCAGACACGCCAATACCCCCGATGCGATGGCCACTTTCAACAATCGGCAAACCACCGCCGAAGGCGATGAAGCGGGGCCTTCGCACGATGCCTTGGCGGACCGCTTCGGAATGACTCAGCAAGGCCTCACTCCACCGACTGGTCGGTAAGCCGAAACTGGCTGCCGTGTATGCCTTGTCGATGGCGATCTCGATGGAGTGCAACGGCGCTCCAGGCATGCGCAGAAACGCGGCAAGATTCCCCGCCACATCGACCACCGCGATGTTCACGCATACGCCGAGGCGCTGCGCGTGCAGCGCAGCTGCCTCGACGACGCGGTTAGCCGCAGGCCAGTTGATCAGCCGCGCCTCGACGCTATGAAGTGAGTCAGCCTGAGTCATGTGCTATCTCCTGCGTGGCAGTCAGGTGTAAACCTCGGTGAATGACTGGACCAACTCACCGGTGTGATAGAAGATGCCGCTGCCGAGATGCTCTTCCGTCCAGGTCGTCACAGGCCGATCAGGTTGAGCGAGGTAGCCCAGGCCGGCAAAGGTCTCGTTGCGATTCCCACTTGGATCGAAGAAATAGATCGTCTCCCCGCGGGTAATCCCATGGCGCGTCGGCGCCACGTCGATCTTGACCTTGTTCTTGGCCATGACGTCAGCCGATTTCAGTACGTCATGCCACGAGTCGAGGAAGAAGGCAATGTGGTGCAAACCATTGCGAGGCCCACCTACGAAAGCGATGTCGTGCGGCGTGGACGTGCGGAACATCCACGTTGCAGCCTGAATGCTACTATCCGGACCTACCATAACTTGCTCAGCCAGATAAAAGCCCAGGCATTCCTTCATGAACCGGGTATTTTCCGCCACCCGATTCACGCCCGTCTCCGGATTGAGTTCACACATCAATAGGCAGTGATCCAGCCAATGGGCGCCTGCCCCCTTGACGTCATCGGGCCACGGGTCAGGATTGGTCGTTCCGACTCCGGTGCCCACATATTCCTTCGTCGCAAACAGACGCATCTCATGTCCGCTCGGCAGGTTGAACTGCAGCATACGACCGGTCGAAGGAAGGGTACCTTCGGGGAGCATTTGTGTCTTGAAGCCATAGGCTTCGATACGCTTTTGCAGCGCGTCCAGGTCGGCATCGTGCTCAACCTTGTAGGCGACATGGTTGAGCCCTGCTTGATCGGACGGCGTCAGAATAACGGAGTACTTGTCCCATTCGTCCCAGCACTTGAGGTACACGTTTCCATGTTCGTCCTCCATCGTCCTTTTCATTCCCAGGACGTTTTCGTAGTGCTTGATTGCCAACGCCATGTCCATCACTTTCAGACTGGCATGGCCGATTCGCATCACACCCATGGTCTATCTCCTTCGGCTTATTTCGTTGAATCTTGGGCTACCTGAAAGCTCAACCCTTTGAAAAAGGGCTTTTGCATCTTGCCGACCACCTCCAGTTCCACATCATCAGTGGGAGCCGCCCGGCACGCCAGCACCACACCTTGCGCTTCTTCCGCCTCGGAAATGTGCGCACGGCTCATTGCTCCAGTTTTGCGCACGCTGCCTCTGCACACCGCGACCTTACACACCCCGCACCCGCCGCTAAGGCAACCAACTGGTATGCCGCGACGCCCAAGGCGTGCCATGCCGGAAAGCAGAGACTCACCGAGAGCGCAGCTGAAACGCTCGCCGGTCTGCTTGACGGTCACGTTGACCTTCCCGTCCTGAGTAGTCACGATCACACCCTCTTGAAAAGCGGACTGCGTACTTGTTGGGCATCGGCTGCGGAAATGAACTTCTCAAAATAGATGTCGCGTTCGAACAACCGGCCCTGGATCAGGGTCGTGACGCAGGCGTCGATCATCGCCGGCGGCCCGCACAAATAGGCTTTGTGGCCGGAAAAGTTGTTCCCGAAATGAGCCTTGGCGACCTCGTGAACGAAACCCTGCGCCAAGGGATGCGTCGCACCTTCTGCTTTTTCCGATAGTGCCGGCACGTAGCTGAAGTTCGAATACCGCTGGCTGAGCTCGCGGAACTCCTCGTCGTAATACAGTTCTGCCTCATTGCGCTGGCCATAGACCAGAGTGATAGGCCTGCTCCATCCGCTTTGCAACAAGTCGATAATCATCGACCGAGGGCTCGACAGGCCTGAACCACCTGCCATGAAAACCATGGGTTGGTCGGCTGACCTGCGCACGAAAAACCGGCCATAGGGACCCGTCACGTGCAGTATGTTCCCCACCGCCAGTTGTTCATGGATGTAACCCGTGCCCTGTCCTCCCGGAACCCGGCGAATATTGAGCTCGATCTCCCCCGTTGCTGCGACGTCCGCAGGTGAATTGGCAATGGAAAACGCCCGTGTCTGGCGCAACTCGGGAATTTCAAGTTGCACGTACTGACCCGCCTGAAAATGAATCGGTTGATCGAGTCTCAGGAAGACGGCTTTGATCGTCGGTGTGAGTTGCTCGATGCGTGTCACCTCGGCATTGAAATCCTCGACCGGGATGACTTCGGCGTCCGGGTCTTCCTCGATGTCGGCCTCGATGGTCGTGTCATCGAGCAAGGTGGCACAGCAGGCCAACGCCTTGCGCTCCTCGCGCTCGAAGTCCATCAGCGCGAAGGGATTCGCATCGCCGAGATCGACTTCTCCGTCACACACCTGCACCTTGCAGGTTCCACATAGCCCGTGACCACACGCGTGCGGAATGTAAATGCCTTGGCGCAAGGCCGCGTCGAGTATAGTTTGCCCTTCCTCCACCTCAATGGTGGCACCCAGGGGCTGAATGTTGAGTTGATAGGTCATTGTTCAAATCGCCAGAGGCCAATCACACCGCGGCCTGTAACTTCGGCTGCGGTGTGATTGCGCTGCCATGACGCAATCTCAATTGCAGGAACCGCTCAGACCGTTCAAGCCAGGCGTGCGAAAGCGGATCACGTCTTTGTGCGTCAGACCGTTTTCAGCCAGCGACTTCGCCGGGTCGGGATGCCACGGCTGGCCGGACTTAAACCACTGCACCTGGCTCCAGTCGATTTTTGAGAAATCGGGGTGATAGCCATAAGTGCCGGGCAACACCTGGGTGCACAGCGCACCGAACAACGTGTCCGACGGCAGGGGCAAGGCAACTGGTGCCGCAAACAACAGATGGTCTTCCCAGCCGATAAACAGCAACGGCGCCGGAAAGTTTTCGCGCGCGTCTCGTGCCGGGAACTTGTAGGGTTTGAGGGCAACAACGCTCATTTGGCTTCTCCTTGCAAGACCTCTCCACGCCAGGCAGCAAAGTTCTTTTGGTCTTCCGACCCCTCGAAATCGAAGTTGTCCCGGCCTACATTCAGGTTGTAGTAGTCGAGCAAGGCCATCAAGGGATCGAAACCTTCCTTGGTCGGATCGGCATCCGGCTTGAAACAGTTTCCTTGATACACTTGCTGCGGCGGAAGCCATGACTGCACGAACTTCTCGGGTTCGTTGTCAAAAATCTCCTTGCAGTGGTCGCTGCAGAAGTGATACTTGTCGCCGAGGTAGTCCGACTCGCGATAGCAGATCTTGGTTGCGTCGCCAGGCTCGGTGAATATCATCGGAATCTGGCAGGTAGTGCAGAGCATCGGCAGCGTCTTGTTGTAGAAACGGTTGCCCTTGGCGGCCTGCTCGCGCCAGTAGTCCCAACGCGGACGGTAATACTTGTCGAACGTCTCGGGGTACTTCTCCGACAGCCACCCCATTTCTTCTTCTGTGGGAACCCAGGTGTGGATGGGGGCCGCGGCGTTATAGTTATAGAACACGGCGAAGGTCTGATGGCTGATGTGGTCCTTGCCTTCGCAAGCCTGGTCCCAGCCCTTGGGCTTACGGATGCCGTAACGCGCAAGATCCTTGAACAGCGCGCCGCCGTTCTGCTCGACGTACATCTCCCAGCTCTCGCGCCAGCTCATCACCCGGTTAGGCAGCATGTAGTCCTGCATCATGGCCACGATGCTCAACAGCCGATAGCCGCGCCAGAACCACTTGTCGATCCAGCGCTGCACGATGGGCACGTTGTCCGGATCCTGTTCCAGCATGAACTTGATGCATTCGATGCCGAGTGTCATGTGGCGCGATTCGTCACTTTGCGCCGAAAAACCGAAGGTGACCGTCGACATGTCCCCGTTGTAAGCAGCACCCGACATGAAGGGGACAAACAGCAGGTTGGTCAACACATATTCGAACGAAAAGCTCACCGCAGTAAGAAACTCGAACGGTCCACCGGTGGCCGCGTCTTCAAAAAATGACTTGGGCACCGACAAATACCAGACCCGGTCGTACCAATGGATGGAGTTGTGCAGGCCGTTAAAATACTTGTTGTAGTGCGAGAGAGCATGCATTTCGGTCTGGAAGTGACGCAGCTCGTCGATGGACTGCATCTGGCAAGCAACACGCGCCCCTTCACCCGTAAAATGCCGACCAACGTGGGCAAAACCTCGGTGTGCCATATACTCCAGCGGTGTCACACCCTGGATAAACACCTTGAGTGCGTTGACATAGCGCGCGTCGGAAATGCTCAACTGCCCGTTGTTCTGCGCGAAAGCGTCGATGACGGCGTAAAGCTTTTTTTCCTTCTCGCCCTGATATTTCCAGTAGGCGTCCATGGTCAGGCGGAAGGGGTCTTCCCATTTATCCCAATCGTGGATCTTGATGCCTTCGTACTTGTCGTACGGGAACACCTTGTCCATCGGCTGGTAGCTCGTCTGCCAGCCAAGTCCGCGGGTCATCGCTGCGTAGCGATCCTTTAAACCGAGTTTCTTCTTCTGCACAGAAGTGTCCATTTCAATTTCCTCTTTGCCGTGTTCAGTGTTTCCAGCTCAGCGTGAACTGTTCGTCATCCTCGTCGATATATCCGGACAAGGTGATCAGGTTGATGTGGATTTGCTGGAGATCGAACTTCATGCCGATCCGGTCTTCGATGCTTTGACGGTTTATTGTGAGATGCCCGGGCGCATCGATCTTCACCATGCCAGGCGATTCTGTGGCGACCGCATTAGGGTTATCAGCGAGAATCGCCTCCACCACCGGTCGAGACTCCTCGTTAGCCTGAAACGCGATAAATACGTTAGACATGAACATTCCTCTATGACGGTCAGGAATATAAATTAGCGGTTACAGAACAATCCCGGCCTTCGCAACGCGGGCACGAAGTCGCTGCCTTACTTCTTCCAAGGCGTCGTGGCCGTTTTCCGCCAAAGCCATTTCAGCGACAGGCAACAACGCTGACGCCGCCTGATCTTCCCAGGTACGCAACCAGTGAATGAGCAGCGCTTTGTTATCCTCCGATTCGGCCGCCATGGTCTTCACTACCGCATCGACCCAGCGACTGGATTCGTCATGCCACTCGGGCATGAAAGTGGTTAGCATTGCCACTGCGCTACCACCGTTGAGTGTGATGTAATCGTCGACGAAAGCGCCGTAGATCATGGGATAAAGAAGACCGTCGAGCGCCAGATTCTGGGCGACGAACAGTTCCACCGGATCTTGCAGCACCAGAGTGTTTTCCACATAACGACGCAACGGTTGCCAATCGGGACTCGTCATCCAGGCTTGCTTGGCTTCGTCAAGAAGATCGGGTCCGGACATTACCAGCGCCAGTCGTGTGAGATACTGCGCTACACCCAGATTGTCCATTGCGTGGAACATAGCCGGCGCAGTGAAGGTCGTGCCATAACCCAGGGCACAGATCTGGGAGTTGTTCATGTTCGCGCCCCAGGCCGCGTGGCGCAAAGGCACGAGAACGGAAAGCGCCTGTTGTCGAACCTCATCGGAAACGAGATCGATCATGCCGCGCGACTCGACAAACTCGAAGTTGGATTCCATCGCGTCTTGCTGCCGCGCTCGGGTCATCGTCCACGACGCGTAGTAGAACTGACGCGGGTCTTTCAGCGCATACCAGTCCTTCATTTGGATCGCGGTGCGCGACGTGTCGAACAGTTCATGCTCGGGATCCCACGTGGGCCGGTAATGAAAATTCGCTGCCGGTTGAGCACCTACAGTGCCTTCCTGATAGCGCGAAGCGGCTTTATCGGCTCCGATGTATTGAGCCACGTGCGTGTAGGTGTGACGCAGTGGTTTGATTTCCCGCGTCTTCAAATCGATGGTCATTAACTGCTCCTGTGGTTGTGAACCGGGATGGGATGCGATCAGACTAGGCGCGCTTCATCAGGCTGCTCGGCGCTGCTCACAAGAAAATCAATGCCGCACAATCTCGCCGAAGGCATCCAATCGCGTCACCTTCTGCGCGAGGCAAAATTCTTCGAACGCAGCAATAGGCAGCATGAGCTCGACACAGAGCTCGGGGGTGCCGACTGAAAATTCGAACTGGACGAATCCCTGTGTGTTGATGGCGGTAACGCTGACAAACCTGAGGTTCGGATCGAACCTGGGTTCCGCCTCAAGGGCTGCTTGCTTGTGCATCGCCTGTGTCTCCGATTCTGTGTTTTGATATCTCAAAGCAAGTCGCGTGCCATCGGCAGAAATGAGCCTTTATTGCTGCTTTGCAGCAATGCATTTACAGGTGAGCTGCTGCGGGATCGTCATCTGTCGCAATTCGGCCCAAGCATCCTGCGTTAAACGGCCAGATGCTTCCTGCGTTTGGGCGCCGCCTTCTGCCAGGCACAAACCGAAGGACGCAGGTCAGCACAACCGTCACACAGAATCGATACAACACAGGGTATCTACGGAGGTGCCAGCGAACGAGGTCAAGCTCATTGTGCAATCGCACATCGAAAAATCTCTGGGGTGCTGTCATAAAATTCGCGAACTAGGAAAGGGGCGCAGGTCGCTTAGATCAGAAATTTCTGAAATGCACACCCCAGCAAGGCTCTGTCAATTTGATGGCGAGGCAGCGGTAGAATGAAGTGGTGAAGAAAACGAAATCGCTTTATCACGGTCACCGTTTCCCTGCCGTCGTCATCAAATTGACAGAGCCCCTGTCGGTTCTGTTAAGCCATGCAACAGCTCAGCGCTGGCGGCGTGCTGGAGACCACCTCGCGCATCCAGGGCCTCCAACAGGCAGCCGACTGGCAGGCGCTCGCGACCTTGCCGTCCGAGGTGTTCTGGCGCCTGTGCCAAGGCCGCATGGGCGATGCCCAAGCGGTCGGGCAAGTAGCAGCCCAAAGCCAGGCGGCCTTTGCCAATGGTCTGCGCCAAGCGCTCACGACTTGGCAGGAATCTGTCTCCGAGGCATTCGGCGCCAGTGGCGACGCAGCCTCTTTCACGCAGCTTTGCCAGCGCTTGGCGCAGCCCTGGACCGCCCCAAGCGCCGTACCCCAGGGCAAGACCAAGAAATGAGGGGACGGCAATGAATACGACGCAACGGACGGCGCTCGTGACGGGAGGCAACCGGGGGTTGGGCGCTGCGATCGCCCGTGCCCTGCACGATGCCGGCCACCGCGTGATCGTCACGCATACCCCCGGCAACACCACGATTGGCCAGTGGCAGCAAGCGCAAGCGACACAGGGCTACTCATTTGCCGCCTACGGGGTGGATGTATCGGACTACGAATCAACGCAGGAACTGGCGCGGCGCATCCACGCCGACGGTCATCGGATCGACATCCTGGTGAACAACGCCGGCATCACCCGCGATGCAACGCTGCGCAAGCTCGACAAGGCCGGTTGGGATGCCGTACTGCGCACCAACCTGGACTCCATGTTCAACGTCACCAAGCCGTTCATCGACCCGATGGCCGAGCGCGGCTGGGGCCGCATCGTCAACATCTCTTCGATCAACGGCAGCAAGGGCCAGTTCGGGCAGACCAATTATTCGGCGGCCAAGGCCGGGGTACATGGATTCACCAAGGCGCTCGCACAGGAGGTGGCGCGCAAGGGCGTGACGGTCAACACCGTCTCGCCGGGCTATCTGGCCACCGAGATGGTGATGGCGGTGCGAGAGGACATGCGCCAGAAGATCATCGATGCGATTCCGGTTGGCCGTCTCGGCCAGCCGGCCGAGATTGCAGCTCTTGTCGCCTTCATCGCCAGCGAAGCCGCCGCCTTCATGACCGGCAGCAACGTGGCGATGAACGGCGGTCAGCACATGTCTTGAGCCCACTGCGCGAGCGGCTGACTTCCGACGCGGCAATCCGCAGCTCTTGGAGGAGTTCCATGTATTCACGATTTCTGGTGCCGCTTGATGGCAGTCCCACATCCCTTCTGGCCCTCGATCATGCGGCGGACATGGCACGCCTGAACGGCGCCACCGTGGTCCTGCTGCATGTCATCGAGCCGACCCGGCACAGCACGGGTTTCGAGCGCCCCAAGGTCTACATCGAGGACGTCCGCCCTCACTTCCTGGCAGCCGGGCATGCCTTGTTGGACGAGGCCGCAAACCGGCTGCGTCAGGACGGAATTGCAACAGAGACAGTACTGCTTGAAAGCACTGCAGAGCGGGTATCAGAGCAAATTGCCCGGCAGGCCAAGGAGAACGATTGCGACCTGGTCATCCTGGGCACCCATGGACGCCGTGGGGTGGACCGGCTGCTGCTGGGAAGCGATGCGGAACAGGTGGCGCGTATCGCACCTGTTCCCGTGATGCTGGTGCGCCAGTCGCGCAGAAAAGAGATCACATGAATCAACAGCCCGTGGAGGCGCTCGCGCAGGTGCTCAAAGCGGTGTCGAGCGCCTCGTCGCCCATTTCAAAACCATGGCGCCGGTACGCACTGCGGCGGCGCATCTTTGCGACGCGCTCTGGCGTGCTGTGCCATCGCACTCGTGCTAGTTGAGCGCGGAGAGTCACCGTCCGAACTATGAATCAATCAAATCCCGAAGGAGGACGATTCACTATGAAATACATCTTCAAAGGTGACAGCGCGCTGGTCAGTGGCGCCGGCTCGGGTATCGGCGAGGCAACGGCACACCTGCTCGCCATAAATGGTGTGCAGGTGGTTGCCTCCGACATCGACTTCGAGGCCGCCCGACGTGTGACACAGGCCATCATCGCCGCCGGCGGCCGCGCCGTGGCACACGAGGGCAATGCGGCCAAACCCGAGGACGCCGGTGCGGCGGTGCAGTGCGCACTCAAGCATTTCGGTTCTCTGCACCTGGCTTTCAACAACGCTGGCATTGCCGGAGAACTCAAGCCTGCAGGCGAACTGGCGGCCGAGGAATGGCAACGTGTCATCGATACCAACCTCTCGGGTGTGCAGCATGCCATGCGCGCGCAGATCCCGGCCATCCTGGCCGCCGGCGGCGGCGCCATCGTCAACATGTCGTCGGTCCTGGGATTAGTCGGCAGCGCGGACGCACCGGCCTACGTCGCGGCCAAGCACGGGGTGACAGGTCTCACGCGCTCGGCGGCGTTGGCCTATTCGGCACAGGGCGTCCGCATCAACTCGCTCCATCCGGGCTATATCGAAACTCCGCTGCTCAAGGCGCTCGACGAGGCCACACTGGCAGCGCTGAAGGGGCTGCACGCCATCGGGCGCCTGGGCCGGCCCGAGGAGATCGCCCACGCAGCCTGCTTCCTGCTGTCCGAAGGTGCCAGCTTCATGTGCGGCAGCGCCATGGTGGTAGATGGCGGTTATACGGCGGCTTGAATAGGAAGGGCACAGTGGAGTTGCGCCACCTTCGATGCTTCATCGCTGTCGCGGAAGAACTCCACTTCGCGCGCGCCGCCGAGCGGCTACATATCGAGCAGTCGCCATTGTCGCGGGCCATCAAGGAATTGGAGGAGGACTTGGGTGTGCAATTATTCGAACGCACCACCCGCAGTACCCGCCTCACCCGCGCGGGCCAGCTCTTCCTGGAACACGTGCCACGCATCTTTACTGCCTTGCAGCAGGCGCGTGACAGCGTGAAAGCGGTCGCCAATGGTTTCCACGGGCAATTGCGTGTGGCCTTGTCGGATGGCATCACGCCTTCGCGCTTACCGGCCTTGCTGGCGCTATGCCGACAAGAGGAGCCCGAGGTCGAAATTCGCTTCTTCGAGGTGCCGCTGTCGCAGCAGATCAAAGGGCTGCATGATGACCTGTACGACGTGGGATTTGCCCAATCCGATGAAGTGGGCGACGGCATCGTCGCTTTGCCCGCCTGGAGCGATGCGTTGATGGTGGCGGTGCCCGCCCGGCATCCGCTGCTGATCCACAAGCGCATCCCCTTGGATGAGTTACTGCGCTACCCATTGGTACTGTGCGATCCGCAAGTCTGTGAAGGCCTCGCGAAGCATGTTGAGCGGGTGCTTCGCCGAGTGGACATGGAGCCGCTGGTCGCGGAGCGAGTTGCCACAAGCGATTTGATGATGGCGTTGGTGTCAGCGGGCTTCGCACTTGGGTTGGCGGGTGCAGCTCACATTGCCGCCAGTCGTGAATCAGGTGTGGTGGCACGACCTTTGGCGTCACGCGTGCCACCGCTGACGACCTATTTGCTTCGTCTTGACAGTGATCCGTCCGATGAACTGGCGCGGTTCATTGAGCGCGTAAAGGCCATCGATCTGCCAGAAACTCCCAGACCCGCACGAGGCCGCAATCCCGATCACCCGGAGGAACTGATGCCATGAAGAAGATCATTCCGTTCTTGCTGGTGGCTGCCTTGACCGCCTGCGGTCAGTCCGAGACACCTCTGAACGCCACCAATTCAAAGGCAAGGATTCCGACAGTAGAAGAACTGGCGGCTAACCCAGAGCACCTCAAAGAACTGCGTCTGCAATGCAAGACCGACCGCCCCAAGTTGGGCGATACGATATGCGATCGGGTCGCCGAAGCCACGCGCAAACGGTTCTATGGCGACCGTGATACTCCGTACACGCCACCGAAACAATCGCCCAAGTTCTGATCGTCGGTGACGCGCCGCATCGGCTTCATATTCTTGTCCGACACGCCGCGATGCGCCTTCGCTTGCGGCGCTTTTCTTCGGCTCGCCGTCACACTAATTCTTTCTTTTTGCTCGACCATTCTGCTGAAAACGGTCTTTGACCGGCACTGACCCGGCACCGATCCTGACGCATGCGGCACGTTCCTGTGCCGCGATTTCCATGAGGAATCAGCGCAGGAGAAATCGGAGGCCAGGTCATGCAAGGGACGAACGTGCTGTTCGGTCAGATCGCCGTGGTGTTCGGCATCGTGATCGCCGGCGTGTGGGGCGCCACACAATGGACAGCAGCGGCCCTTGGCTATCAAGTACGCCTTGGCTCTCCCTGGTTCGATCTTCTTGGCACGCCGATCTACCACCCGTGGAAGCTGTTTGAGTGGTGGTTCTTCTTCGGCGCCTATGCGCCGGAAGTATTCGACACCGGCGGCGCCATCGCCGGCGCCAGTGGCATGGTCGCCGTGGGCGTTGCCATCGCCATGTCGGTCTGGCGCTCGCGCCAAGCTCGCCTCGTCACCACCTACGGCTCGGCGCGTTGGGCTAACGCGCAGGACATTCGCATGGCGGGCCTCACGCATCCAGCCGGCGTCTTCCTCGGCCAGCACGACCGCCAGTACCTGCGGCATGAAGGCCCGGAACACGTCCTGACCTTCGCGCCTACGCGCTCGGGCAAGGGCGTCGGCCTCGTGGTGCCGACGCTGCTGTCCTGGCCTGCATCCGCCGTCATCCACGACATCAAAGGCGAGAACTGGCAGATCACTGCGGGCTGGCGCTCGCGCTTCTCGCATTGCCTGCTGTTCAACCCGACCGATGCGAAGTCGGCGGCCTACAACCCGCTGCTGGAGGTGCGGCGCGGCGCGCATGAGGTGCGCGATGTGCAGAACATCGCGGACATTCTGGTTGATCCCGAAGGTGCGCTGGAGAAGCGCAACCATTGGGAGAAGACCAGCCACGCGCTGCTGGTCGGGGCCATCTTGCATGTCCTCTACGCGGGCGAAGACAAGACGCTGCGCGGCGTCGCCAACTTCCTCTCCGATCCGGCCAGCCCGTTCGAGCTGACCTTGCATCGGATGATGACCACGCCGCACCTCGGCGATGGGCCGCATCCGGTCGTCGCATCGGCGGCGCGCGAAGTGCTCAACAAGTCGGACAACGAGCGTTCCGGCGTGTTGAGCACTGCCATGTCGTTCCTCGGCCTGTACCGCGATCCCACGGTGGCCGAAGTCACCTCGCGTTGCGACTGGCGCATCGCCGATCTGATCGCGGCCGAGCATCCGGTATCGCTATATCTGGTGGTGCCGCCTTCGGACATTTCGCGGACAAAGCCGCTCATCCGCCTGATCCTCAACCAGATCGGCCGGCGCCTCACCGAGTCGCTCGATGGCTCCGACGGCATCGCACGCCGCCACAAGCTGCTGCTGATGCTCGATGAGTTCCCAGCGCTGGGGCGTCTGGACTTCTTCGAGACGGCCCTAGCCTTCATGGCGGGCTATGGCATCCGCAGCTTCCTCATCGCGCAGTCGCTCAACCAGATCGACAAAGCCTACGGCCAGAACCATTCGATTCTGGACAACTGCCATGTGCGCGTGACGTTTGCGACGAATGACGAGCGCACCGCCAAGCGCATTTCCGAGACGTTGGGCACTGCGACCGAACTGCGCGCCCAGCGCAATTACGCAGGCCACCGGCTGGCTCCGTGGCTGGGCCACCTCATGGTGTCGCGTCAGGAAACCGCGCGCCCGCTGCTGACGCCCGGCGAAGTCATGCAGCTTCCGCCTGACGTGGCGGTGGTGATGGTGTCGAGCGTGGCGCCGATCAAGGCGAAGAAGCTGCGCTACTACGCGGACGCCAATTTCAAGCGGCGCGTGCTGCCGCCTCCTGTGCTGGCGGACGGCCGATACGCCGACGCGCCGCCGGTGCGCCCGGACGACTGGAGCGGCCTGGCGATTCCTGCTGTACCCGCCGCGCCTGCGGCCGATGCCGCCGAAGGCTTCGGCGCTTCGACCGACGACGGTGGCCCACGCCGTCAACCCGAACTCTCCGAAACCGTCGCCTACGCCCCCGAGCTGGCCGCGAGCACCGCCGACCTCGACCTGCTCGATGACGACGACGACCTGCCGCTTCCCCTTCCTCGCCAGCTTAATCCGGCCATGCAGCGCACGGCCCGGCTGGCTTCCCTCGACCCCAACGACGGAATCGAGCTATGAGCCACTACCGCCTGAATCTCTTTATCCAGCCGGAGCACGCCAAGCGCCTGGACGAGCTGGCCGCCAAGAAAGGCGTGTCCAAGTCGTCCATCGTCGCGGCGGCGCTCGCATCGTGGCTGTCGCCCGATGCCGCCGACCAGCGCGAGGCGGCCATCGCCAAGCGGCTTGATCGCCTGTCGCGTCAGGCCGAGCGCATGGAGCGCGACCAGAACATCGCCATCGAGACGCTGGC
Source organism: Cupriavidus cauae (assembly GCF_026210475.1). Classification (NCBI taxonomy): domain Bacteria; kingdom Pseudomonadati; phylum Pseudomonadota; class Betaproteobacteria; order Burkholderiales; family Burkholderiaceae; genus Cupriavidus; species Cupriavidus cauae. The sequence goes on along the minus strand of NZ_CP080293.1, from coordinate 2,210,562 downwards.
ACTGTTCATCCGCTACTACCTGACCGTCAGCACGCCGGTGCCGGAGGCCCATCAGGAGGCGGCGCGCGCCCAGGGCAAGGCGCGCTTCGAGCAGTTCACCGAGCAGCTTGGCCGCAACCTGCTGCGGGGCCGCAGCCTGGTGCGCGACGTGGTGGAGGAACTGCATGCCGACCCGATGCAGATGGAGGACGCGGCGGCAGCCGCGCAAGCGCAGGAGCGTGCGTCATGAGCGCCGTTCCGCAGTCCATGAGTGCCACGTCGCTCGACCGCCGCATCCAGATGCTGCGCACGGCAATGGGGCCGCTGATCGCCGCTGCGCTCGAAGACCCCGACGTGGTGGAAATCATGCTCAACCCGGATCGCACCCTTTGGGTGGATCGCCTGTCGTCGGGCCGCGCGCCGATGGGCGTTGAGATGCCCGAGGCTGATGGCGAGCGAATCATCCGCCTGGTCGCGGCCCATGTCGGCGCGGAAGTCCATCGCGGCCAGCCGCTCTTGTCGGCGGAGCTGCCCGAGACGGGCGAACGCTTCGAGGGCATCTTGCCGCCTGCTGCACCGGGGCCGGCCTTCGCGCTGCGCAAGCGCGCCATCGGCGTGATTCCGCTGGAGCGGTACGTCATCGACGGGATGATGACCAGCGCCCAAGCGGGCTTTCTCGTTCGCGCCGTGCGCGAGCGTCAGAACGTGCTGATCGCCGGCGCTACCAGCAGCGGCAAGACGACCTTGGCCAATGCACTGCTGGCCGAGATCGCCGCCACCGGCGACCGCGTACTGGTGCTCGAAGACACGGTGGAACTGCAATGCGCGGCGCGCGACCACGTTCCACTGCGCACGCGCGCAGGCGTGGTGTCCATGACGGAACTGGTGCGCTCGTCCATGCGCCTGCGGCCGGATCGCGTCGTCGTCGGCGAGGTGCGCGGCGCCGAGGCGCTGGATCTCATCAAGGTGTGGGGCACGGGCCACCCCGGCGGCATCGCCACGATCCATGCCGGCTCCGCGCTGGGCGCGCTGCTGCGCCTGGAACAACTGATTCTCGAAGTGGCCGTGAATCCGCCCCGTGCGCTGATCGCCGAGGCGGTCAACGTGGTGATCCACATCGTCGGGCGCGGGCGCAAGCGCCGCATCGAGAGCATCGCCCGCGTCGTCGGCTTCGACGGCGTGGGCTACCAACTGGCGGACGCGCTGGAAACGTCGTTTCCCGAGCTACTGCCGATCCCCGATGCCGCATCCGCTGCGGCGACTTCCCCGTCCCCTGACCAACCTGGAGAACTGCCATGACGCAGATGACCATTTCTGCTTTCCGTGTTTCCGTAAATCCGGCTTTGCGCCTTGCACGGCTGCGTAGCCTGGCCCGCCCTGCTGGGCAAGGGCTGCTGCTGGCCGCGCTGCTGCTGTTCCTGGCCGGCACCGCGCAGGCCGCCGGTTCCTCGATGCCGTGGGAAGGCCCGCTGCAATCCATCCTCGAATCCATCCAGGGGCCGGTGGCGCGCATCGTCGCGGTCATCATCATCATCGCAACCGGCCTCGCGCTGGCCTTCGGCGACACGTCGGGTGGTTTCCGCAAGCTGATCCAGATCGTGTTCGGCCTGTCCATCGCGTTCGCGGCTTCGAGCTTCTTCCTGTCGTTCTTCAGCTTCTCCGGCGGGGCCGTCGTATGAGCGGCCCGGATACCTTCGCGGCTGGGTTCGAGGTGCCGCTGCATCGCTCGCTGACCGAGCCGATCCTGCTGGGCGGTGCGCCGCGCACCGTGGCAATCGCCAACGGCACGCTGGCCGCCGCCGTCGGGCTAGGCCTGCAACTGTGGATTCCTGGCGTCGTGCTCTGGATCGTCGGCCATTCGCTGGCGGTATGGGGCGCGCGCGTCGATCCGCAGTTCATGGCCGTGTTCGCCCGGCACATCAAGCACCGCCCGCTGCTGGACGTGTGAGGGGACGCCGCCATGCTGAACCTTGCCGAATACCGCCAGCGACCCGCATTGCTCGCCGACTGGCTGCCGTGGGCTGGATTGGTTGCGCCGGGCGTCGTCTTGAACAAGGACGGCAGTTTCCAGCGCACGGCCCGGTTTCGCGGGCCTGACCTCGACAGCGCGACGCAAGGCGAGTTGATCGCCACGTCGGCACGCCTGAACAACGCCCTGCGCCGCATGGGTTCGGGCTGGGCGCTGTTCATTGAAGCAGAGCGCCGACCCGCCGCCGACTATCCGCACTCGGAGTTTCCCGAGCCACTGTCGTGGCTGGTGGACGAGGAACGCCGCGCCACCTTCGAGGACTCGGGCAACCACTTCGAGAGCGGCTATCACCTGACGCTGGTGTACCTGCCGCCCGAGGAATCGCGCGCCCGTGCCGCCAAGATGCTCTACGAGAACACGCCGACGAATGGCGTGGACTGGCGCGAGCGCCTGCAAGCCTTCGTCGCGGAGACGGATCGCGTCTTTGACCTGCTCGATGGCGTGATGCCGGAAATCACCTGGCTCGATGACAGCCAGACGCTGACCTACCTACACGCCACCATCTCGACGCGGCGCTATCGCGTCGGCGTGCCCGAAGTGCCGTTCCACATCGACGCGCTGCTGACCGATTCCGCGCTGGTCGGTGGCCTGGCACCGATGCTGGGCGACCAGCACCTGCGCGTGGTGTCGGTGCGGGGCTTCCCGACCTCGACCTGGCCGGGGATTCTGGACGACCTCAACCGCCTCGGCTTTGCCTACCGCTGGAGCACGCGCTTCCTGTGCCTCGACAAAGCCGAGGCGGAACGGGAGTTGGGGCGCCTGCGCCGCCAGTGGTTCGCCAAGCGCAAGAACGTCATCGCGCTGCTGCGCGAAACGATCTTCCAGCAAGAAAGCCCGCTGGTGGATACCGACGCCAGCAACAAGGCGGCGGATGCAGACGCGGCCTTGCAGGAGCTGGGCAGCGATCAAGTCGCCTTCGGCTACCTCACCGCGACGGTGACGGTGCTCGATGCCGACCCGGCCGTGGCCGACGAGAAGCTGCGCATGGTTGAGCGCGTCATTCAGGGACGCGGCTTCATCACCATCCCGGAAACGCTCAACGCCGTGGATGCGTGGCTGTCGTCCATTCCGGGCAACGCCTACGCCAACGTGCGGCAGCCCATCGTCTCGACGCTGAACCTGGCTCACATGATGCCGGTGTCGGCGGTATGGGCGGGGCCGGAGAAGAACGACCACCTCGACGGCCCGCCGCTGATCGTCACGCGCACCGATGGCGCGACGCCGTTCCGGCTGGTGACGCACATCGGCGACGTGGGCCACACGCTGGTCGCGGGGCCGACCGGCATGGGCAAGTCGGTTTTGCTCGCCACGCTGGCAATGCAGTTCCGCCGCTATCGCGGCTCGCGCATCTTCGCGTTCGACATGGGCCGCTCGATGCGCGCCACGGTTCTCGGGCTGGGCGGCGAGCACTACGACCTCGGGACGGACGGCGAAATCGCCTTCCAGCCCTTGGCACACATCGACCGCGAGGGCTACCGCACCTGGGCGGCCGAATGGATCGAAGGCCGCTTGCTGCATGAAGGCGTGGCGGTCGGTCCCGACGAGAAAGCGGCTATCTGGTCGGCGCTGGGAAGCCTCGCCGGTGCGCCGTTGGAGCAGCGCACGATGACGGGGCTTTCCGTGCTGCTGCAATCGAACACGCTGCGTCAGGCGCTGTCGCCCTATGTGCTCGGCGGTGCCCACGGCAAGCTGCTGGACGCCGACCATGACCGGCTAGGCATGGCCGACGTGCAGTGCTTCGAGATGGAGGAACTGATGCACAACAAGGCCGCCGTCATGGCCGTGCTGCATTACCTCTTTGCGCGCTTCGATGAACGCTTCGACGGTGCGCCCACGCTGCTGATCCTCGATGAAGCGTGGCTGTTCCTCGATGACCCGGTGTTTGCCGCGCGTATCCGGCAATGGCTCAAGACGCTCAGGAAAAAGAACGTCAGTGTCATCTTCGCCACGCAATCGCTGGCGGACATCAAGGATTCGAGCATCGCACCCGCGATCATCGAGAGCTGCGCAAGCCGCATCTTCCTGCCGAACCCGCAGGCGACCGAGCCGCAGATTCGTACGATCTACGAGGGCTTCGGCCTGAACTCACGGCAGATCGAAATCGTCGCCACCGCGCAGCCCAAGCGCGACTACTACTACCAATCCCGCTTCGGCAACCGCCTATTCGACCTCGACCTGGGGCCGGCGACGCTGGCCTTTGCGGGCGCTTCCACGCCGCAAGACCAGCGCGACATGGACCGCGTGCTGCTGGACGCCGGCACGCCCGGCTTCGCAGGCGGCTGGCTGCGCCATTGCGGCCTCGATTGGGCGGCCGATCTGCTGCCCTCGTTCCCCGGCCTCGCGCCGGGTTCCCTCCGTACCGCTGACCACCTATTGGAGAACCAGCTATGAAGATCCGTGCGCTTTCCATTTCTCTCGCCGCCGCGCTGTCGGTATCGCTGCTGGCCGTACAACCGGCATCTGCCATCACGGTGTTCGATCCGTCCAACTTCGTGCAGAACACGCTGACCGCGATTCGCACGCTGGAGCAGATCAACAACCAGATCCAGCAGCTTCAGAACGAAGCGCAGATGCTGATGAACCAGGCGCGCAACCTCGCCAGCCTGCCGTCCAGCGTGGTGAACCAGTTGCGCGCCAATCTGGCGACGACCGAGCGGCTGATCGCTCAGGCTCGCGGCTTGGCCTACGACGTGACGAACCTCGATCGGGAGTTCGCGCGCCTGTATCCCGAGCAGTACGCCGCCACCGTCAGCGGCGACCAGATGTACCGCGACGCGCAGGAGCGTTGGCGGAACACGCTCAACGGCTTGCAGACCACCATGCAGATGCAGGCGCAGGTGTCGCAGAACCTGGGCGAAGACGAAAGCGTGCTGGCCGACCTTGTGAGCAAGAGCCAGTCGGCCCACGGTGCATTGCAGGCCATGCAGGCCATGAATCAGTTGCTCGCCTTGCAGGCCAAGCAATCGATACAGGCGCAACGGCTCCAGATCACACAAGACCGGGCCGCCTCGCTGGAGCTGGCGCGACAGGCGGCGGCCACGGAACGTGCCCGCGAAGTGCGGCGGCGCTTCCTGGGCGAAGGCACGCCGTACACGCCGCAGACCGTGAACTTCTACCGCGACTGACGGGAGGCCGCCATGCGATGTGTCCTCGTCCTGTGTGCTGTGCTGCTGGCCGCTTGCAGCGAGCAGCCGGCCGACAATCTTGCCGATGCCTTGGCCGCCGATCCCGTGCGGCTCAAGGCATTGCGCGCGCAATGCGCGGCCGACCGACAGGCTACGGGCGAGGACGCCTGCCGCGCCGCTACCGAAGCCTTCCGGCGGCGCTTCTTTTCTGGCCAGGCCGGGCCTGATGAATACCTGACGCTGCCCGACCTGCCGCCGATCCCGCCGAGCTTCGAGGAATCGGCCGATGGCATGGCGCCGGCCGTTCCCGTCGAACCGGAGGACACGCCATGAATGACGTGACCATCATCGACCAGTTCCTCAACACCTTCGCCACCTACATCGACTCGGGTTTCGGACTGCTGCGGGGCGAAGTGGCGTTCCTCACGGCCACGCTGATCGTCATCGACATGACGATCGCCGGCCTGTATTGGGCCATGAGCCATGCCACCGGCCAGGGCGAGGACGTGATCGCCAAGCTGCTGCGCAAGGTGCTCTACGTCGGTGCCTTCGCCTATATCCTCAACAACTTCAACTGGCTGGCCAGCATCGTGTTCCGCTCGTTCGCCGGGTTGGGCATCACCGCCACCGGCTCGGCCATCACGATGGAGAACTTCCTCCAGCCGGGCCGGCTGGCCAAGACCGGCATCGACGCCGGGGCGCCAATTCTGGAACAGATCGGCGAGATGGCCGGGTTTCCCGAGGTGTTCGTGAACCTCGATCCCATCGTGGTGATGTTCCTCGCTTGGTTGGTCGTGGTCCTGTGCTTCTTCGTGCTGGCGATCCAGCTTTTCATCACGCTGATCGAGTTCAAGCTGACCACACTCGCGGGCTTCGTGTTGGTGCCGTTCGCGCTGTGGAACAAGACCAGCTTCCTCGCCGAGAAGGTGCTGGGCAACGTGGTGTCGTCCGGCGTCAAGGTACTGGTGCTGGCCGTGATCGTGGGCATCGGCTCGGGCCTGTTCGCGCAGTTTCAAGTCCATCCCGCCGAACCGTCCATCGACCACGCGCTGGTCATCATGCTGGCCTCGCTCACCTTGCTGGCGCTGGGGATCTTCGGCCCCGGCGTCGCCACGGGCCTCGTGTCCGGTGCGCCGCAGCTCGGCGCTGGCGCAATGGCCGGTGCTGCTGTCGGCGCTGCCGGCACGGCTGTCGCCATCGGCGCCGCCGCGACGGGCGTGGGTGGCGCCGTGGCTGCTGGCGCGCGCATGGCCCCGGCTGCCGCCAAGCTGGCCGGAAGCGGTGCGCGCGCCGCCACGACGGCGGCCGGCAGTGCGAAGTCGGCGTTCCAGGCCGGTTCCGCCGCCGCTGGCGGCGGCGCAAAGGGCGCGATGGCGGGCCTGGGCAACGTCGCCAAGACCGGCGCGCAGGCCGCCGGATACGCGGCTGCATCCCGTGCTTCCGCTGCCGGGCAGCGGATGGCCGCTCCGTTCCGTGCTGGCTGGAATGGCTCGATGGCCGACGCTGGCGCGTCAGCCGGCCAAGCCTCCGCAGGAGAAGCCCCCGCAGGCGACGCCGCTGCACAGAAGCCGGAACAACCCGCCTGGGCCAAGCGGCTGCATCGCCGCCAGCAACTCACCCACGCCGCGACCACCGCCGCGCACACGCTGCGCGGCGGTGACGGTGGCGGCTCGGGGCAAGGCCCGAGCCTGCGCGGCTCCGACGAGTAAAGCGATTCACAAGGAGAACTGACCATGCGATTCAGAAAACCGCAGGTGCGCTATGCCGACACGCCGCAGCCTGCCACGCCGTACCAAGCTGCCGGCCAGGTGTGGGACGACCGTATCGGCTCGCCGCGCGTGCAGGCGAAGAACTGGCGCCTGATGGCCTTCGGCTGTCTGACGCTCGCGCTGTTGATGGCCGGCGGCCTGGTGTGGCGCTCGGCGCAGTCCTTCGTGACGCCCTACGTCGTGGAGGTGGACAACGCGGGCCAGGTGCGCGCCGTGGGCGAAGCCGCCACGCCGTACCGGCCCAACGATGCACAGACGGCGCACCACATCGCGCGCTTCGTGACGCTGGTGCGCTCGCTGTCCATCGACCCCATCGTCGTCCGCCAGAACTGGCTGGACGCCTACGATTACACGACCGACAAGGGCGCGGCCGTGCTCAACGACTACGCGCGAGTCAACGACCCGTTCGCGCGCATCGGCAAGGAGTCGGTGACGGTGCAGATCACCAGCGTCGTGCGCGCCAGCGACACGTCTTTCAACGTGCGCTGGACGGAACGCCGCTACGTCAACGGCGCCGCGGCGGGCCTGGAGCGGTGGACGGCCGTGGTGTCCATCGTGCTCCAGCCGCCGCGCACCGAAGAACGCCTGCGCAAGAACCCCCTGGGCATCTACGTCAACGGCCTGTCGTGGAGCCGCGAACTGGATTCTTCCGAAGGAGCCAAGCCATGAATGATCTTTTCCGTAAATCCGCTTTGCCGGTGATCCTGCTTGCCCTCGTGGGCTGCGCCTCGCAGGGCAAGCCACCGCCGACCATCTCGCTCGATGAGCCGGTGCAGGCCCAGCCGCTGCCGGAGCCGCCCGCGCCGGTGGAGGTGGTGGCCGTGCCCGAGGTTCTACCGATGCCGGCGCAGTTGAAACCGTTGCCCGAAGCTGAGGACGCCAAACCTGCGCCGGAGCCGGCTGACGAGAAGGTGCGCGTCTCGCGCGCCAATGCCGAGGCCCGCGTAGCCCCCACGCGCGAGGGCTACGTCAATGCGATTCAGGTTTGGCCCTTCACGGACGGGGCGCTCTATCAGGTCTATGCGGCCGTGGGCCGCGTGACCGTGGTTTCGCTCCAGCCGGGCGAGGAACTGGTGACGGTGGCCGCTGGCGATACCGTGCGCTGGATCGTGGGCGACACGTCCAGCGGCAGCGGTGCCGATCTGCGCGTGAACGTGCTGGTCAAGCCGATTCGCTCAGGCCTCAAGACCAATCTCGTCATCACCACCAGCCGCAGGACGTACCTGCTGGAGCTGGCTTCGACGGAAAAGACGTGGATGGCGTCGGTGTCCTGGGAGTACCCGCGCGACCGGATGCTGGCGCTACAGCGCCAAGCGCAGGCGGCCAATGCCGCCGCGCCGGTCGATGCCGGGCTGGCGCTAGAGAACCTGCGCTTCCGCTACGCAATCAGCGGCAGCAATCCGCCGTGGAAGCCGTTGCGCGCCTTCGACGACGGGCAGAAGGTCTATATCCAGTTCCCCGCTGGCATCGCGCAAGGCGAGCTGCCGCCGCTGTTCGTGATAGGGCCGGAAGGCGACGGGCAACTGGTGAACTACCGCTTCCGCTCGCCGTACTACATCGTGGATCGCCTCTTTGGCGCGGCAGAGCTGCGCCTGGGCGGCGACAAGGGCGCCATGGTGCGGATCGAGCGCACGGATGGCGTGGCACGGAGGAACTGACCATGATCCAGGACGACACCCCCGACCTCGCCAGGCCGCAAGCGGGCAAGGTCGCGCCCGAGGCGTTGGCGCTGCGCGCCCAGCCGCGCCCGGTCACGCGCCTGAACCGGCGCACGCTGGCCATCCTCGTCGGCGGCCTGTCGGTCGCCGTGCTCGGAGCCACGATCTGGTCGTTGCAACCGCAGCGGCGCAGCGCGGGCGAGCAGCCCGAGCTTTACAACGTCGATCGCGTCTCGAAGTCCGAAGGGCTGGACGGCCTGCCGGCCGACTACTCGAAGCTGCAGCCGAAGGTGCCCGAGTTGGGGCCGCCGCTGCCGGGCGATCTTGGCCCGGCCATCGTGAACTCGCAGCAGCCGGCCGTGGCCGCTTACGCGGCCCCCGGCCACCATCCCAACGATGCCTTGCGCAAGGAGGAAGAAGCCGCTGCGGCTTCGTCGGTGTTCTTCCGTTCGGGCGGCCAAGGCCCCACCGCCGCGGTGGCGCAGGCGACGCCGGGTGCGCCTGGTGGTGCAAGCGCGCTCGCGGCCTTCGACCCGCTCGCAGCCGGGTCGGCCTCGACGGCGGCGCAGCCTGGCGACCCGACCGCCGTGCAGAACCGGCAAGACCAGAAGGAGGCGTTCCTGAAAGCCGGTTCTACGGAAACCCGCAATTCCGGCAATCTGGCGCTGCCGGCGTCGCCCTATCAGGTGATGGCTGGAACCGTGATCGCGGGCGCGCTGGTGACGGGCATCAAGTCGGACTTGCCGGGCGACGTGATCGCCACGGTGACGGAGCCGGTCTATGACACGGCTACAGGCAAGTACCTGCTGATCCCGCAGGGGTCGCGCATCCTCGGGCGCTACAACAGCCAGGTCAGCTACGGGCAGAGCCGCGTGCAGGTGGTGTGGAACCGGATCATCCTGCCCGACACGTCCTCGCTGACGCTCGACAACCTTGTCGGCACCGATCCAGCCGGCTATTCCGGTCTAGAGGATGACGTGGATTGGCATTGGAATCGCATCGTCGCGGGCGCGGTGCTGACGACGCTGCTGGGCGTCGGAGCCGAGCTGGCCGCGCCGGAGAACCGCCAGGACGGCAACCGCATCGTCATCGCCGGGCGCGACAGCGCCCAGGACGGCATCAATCAGGTCGGCCAGGAGATCACCCGGCGCAACATGAACATCCAGCCGACGCTGACCGAGCGGCCGGGCCTGCCGGTGCGGATCATCGTCAACCGGGATCTAGTGCTGCGGCCCTACCAGCCGCTGTTCTTCAATCGGGGAGCTTCGCAATGAGCGCGACCAAGAAGCTGCGGCTCGGGCCGCTGCCCAAGACCGAGAACGTCAAGCTGACCTTTGCCTGCCCGGCCAGCCTGAAAGCCGACCTCGACCGCTACGCCGCGCTGCACGCGCAGGCATATGGCGAAGCAGTCGATGCAGAGAAGTTGATCCCGCACATGCTGGAGGCGTTCATGGCGGGGGATCGGGGATTCAGGAAGGGCACGACGACCCGGAGCGCGCCATCAAAGCCTACATGATGGCATCGCATTCCAACGGCATCCATCGAACGCGCAGCCCTCAGCTGCGCGTTCTTCATTCTGGAGGCCGCCAAGCCTCTTGGGCTATGATGACGCGACAGGCCCGCCGTTCCTCGGCAATCCAGCACGACACAGTGCGATGCGGCTTTCTCTCCCGACGCTCTTATGTGGCTCCTAGCCGACGAAGCCGCGGTTCTGCAAAGCGGCCCCGAAAAGAGCTAACCTACTGCCCCATATACGGTTTCAAGCCCTGCGTGATTTGCGCGAAAGACTTGACACCGGCACTTTTTTGTTTCTGCGTGCTTTCCGCAGTTCGCTGCCGCTCATTCGAGCGCGCGCCAGGGTCGCGGCTCCACGGTCGTGCCGCCTCAGGGCCGGTGATAAACTGCGCCCATTCCTCCCGGACCGAATCCATGAAATTCTGCTCGAACTGCGGCCATGCGGTCGTGCTGCGCATCCCCGATGGCGACAACCGGCCGCGCCATCTCTGCGATCAATGCGGCACCATCCATTACGTCAATCCGCGCAATGTGGTCGGCACGGTTCCGGTCTGGGAAGACAAGATCCTGCTGTGCAAGCGCGCGATCGAGCCGCGCTACGGCTTCTGGACGCTGCCGGCCGGCTTCATGGAGATCGGCGAGACCACCGCCCAGGCCGCCGCCCGCGAAACGCTGGAGGAAGCCGGCGCGCGCGTGCAGATCGGCGAGCTGTTCTCGATGCTGAACGTGCCGCACGTGCATCAGGTCCATCTGTTCTATCTGGCCAGGCTGGAAGACCTCGATATCGCGCCGGGCGAGGAAAGCCTCGAGGTCAAGCTGGTCGACGAGGCGGACGTACCCTGGGACGAGTTGGCCTTCCCCACCGTGATCCACACCCTGCGCTGCTTCTTCGCCGACCGCGCGGCCGGACGTATCGCGGATGGCAGCTTCCGGCTGCATACGCTCGATATCGACAAGCCGATGCGCCCGCTGGCGGCGCGCGCGACGGTGGAGCCCTGAACGCGCGGGCCGCCTTCCGGGCCGCCTTCCGAGCCCCCCTCAGCGCCGCATGCAGAGCCAACATCCACGCTGCCACCGCGCCACCTCCGTGACGATCGCGCTCCCCGCCCCGTTCAACCGCGCCTTCCACCGCGCCCTCGCCCGCGCCCTCGCCTCCTCTCGCGCATGATCGCCTGGCTCGACCCGCACGATCCGTTTCCCCCGGTCGATGCCGCGCTGGGCCCCGACTCCGAAGCCCCCGGCCTGCTGGCCGTGAGCCGCGATCTGACCCCGCAGCGCCTGCTGCTGGCCTACCGCCACGGCATCTTTCCCTGGTACGCGCAGGGCCAGCCGGTGCTGTGGTGGAGCACCGATCCGCGCATGGTGCTCGATCCCACCGCGCTGCGGGTCTCGCTGAGCCTGCGCAAGACGCTCAAGCGCGTGCTGCGCGAGGACGACTGGCAGATCCGCGTGGACGACGATTTCGAATCGGTGATGCGCGCCTGCGCCGAGACCCCGCGCGCGGGGCAGCACGGCACGTGGATCACGCCGGAGATCGTCGAGGCCTACGGCGCGCTGCACGCGCGCGGCATGGCCCATTCGGTCGAGACCTGGTATCGCGGCGAGCGCGTCGGCGGGCTGTACGGCGTGGCGCTGGGCCGCATGTTCTACGGCGAGTCGATGTTCGCGCGCCGCACCGACGCCTCGAAAATCGCGCTGGCGGCGCTGTGCGGCTTCCTCGCCGGCCACGGGGTGACGATGATAGACTGCCAGCAGGAAACCGAGCACCTCGCCTCGCTGGGCGCGCGGCCGATTCCGCGCAGCGAGTTCGTCGCGCATCTGCGCACGGCGACCGCGCAGCCGCAGATCGTGCCGTGGCGGTTCGACAAGACGGTGCTCGAATGGTGGACACGGGCGCGCCAGGCCGAGCGCTAGCGCCCCGCGCTCCGACCGCGGCAGCACCCGACGGCAGCATCCGATCATGAGCAAGCTCAAGGAATTGCCCCTTTCCGCGCTGCAGTTCTATGCAACGGCGCCCTACGCTTGCAGCTATCTCGAAGGCCGCATGGCCCGCTCGCAGGTGGCCACCCCCGCGCACCTGATCAATGCCGACGTCTATTCCCGCCTGGTGCGCGCCGGCTTCCGGCGCAGCGGCGTCTTCACCTACCGCCCCTATTGCGACGATTGCCATGCCTGCACGCCGTGCCGGCTCGCGGTCGACCAGTTCGAGCCGGATCGCAGCCAGCGCCGCGCCTGGCAGCGCCACCGCCATCTGCAGGCGCTGGTCGCGCCGCTGACCTACGTCGAGGAACACTACGCGCTGTATCTGCGCTACCAGTCGATGCGGCACGCCGGCGGCGGCATGGACCAGGACAGCCGCGACCAGTACGAGCAGTTCCTGCTGCAGAGCCGCGTCAATTCGCGGCTGGTCGAATTCCGCGATCCGCCCGACGCCGCCGAGCCCGGCAAGCTGCGCATGGTCAGCATGATCGACGTGCTCGACGACGGCCTGTCGTCGGTCTACACCTTCTACGATCCGCTGCAGCCCAAGACCAGCTACGGCACCTACAACATCCTGTGGCAGATCGAGCAGACCCGCGAACTGGGCCTGCCGCATCTGTACCTCGGCTACTGGATCGCCAACAGCCGCAAGATGGCCTACAAGGCGCGCTTCCAGCCGCTGCAGGTGCTGGTAGGCAACCAGTGGCGGCCGTTCGAGTCCGAGGGCGCCTGAGCGCGCGGCTCGGCACGCGCATCACGCCTTCACGCTCTACCGCGCGATCCACGGCCGCGCATCACCGCTTCACCGCTTCACGGCGTCACCACGGTATCTACCCCCGCGCCGGCCTCCCCGGCGCCCCAAGCGCCGCTGCCGTTACAATATCGCCCTGACCGCGCCGCCACCCGCCCGCGGTGCATCGCCGGACCCGCCCCGCCGCTCTCCGCCTGGTCGCCCGTGGCCGCCCGGTCTCCGATTCCCTGCCCCGACTCCCTGCCGATTTCCGCCGTGCTCAACGCGCTCTATCCCCTGTTTCGTCCCGCCCTGTTCTCGATGGACGCCGAGGACGCTCACCATCTGACCCTCGACAACCTGCGCCGCGCGCAACGCCTTGGACTGGCCGGCTGCCTCGGCAACCGCATCGAAGACGATCCGCGCACCGTGATGGGCGTGCGCTTCCCGAATCCGGTCGGACTCGCGGCGGGCCTGGACAAGGACGGCGCCTATATCGACGGCCTGGCCGCGTTCGGCTTCGGCTTTATCGAGGTCGGCACGGTGACGCCGCGCCCGCAGCCCGGCAATCCGCGCCCGCGCATGTTCCGGCTGCCGAAGGCCGAGGCGCTGATCAACCGGATGGGCTTCAACAACGGCGGCGTCGACGCCTTCGTCGCCAACGTCAACGCGTCGCGCTGGAAGGCCGAGGGCGGCGTGCTCGGGCTGAACATCGGCAAGAACGCCGATACGCCGATCGAGCGCGCGGTCGACGACTACCTGTATTGCCTGGAACGCGTCTATCCGCACGCGAGCTACGTCACCGTCAACATCTCGTCGCCGAACACCAAGAACCTGCGGCAACTGCAGGGCGCCAGCGAGCTGGACGGCCTGCTGTCGGCGCTGAAGACCGCGCAGCAGCGGCTGGCCGACCAGCATCGCCGCTACGTGCCGCTGGCGCTGAAGATCGCGCCGGACCTCGACGCCGACCAGATCGGCAATATCGGCGACGCGCTGGTGCGCCACCGGATCGACGGCGTGATCGCCACCAACACGACGATCTCGCGCGAGGCGGTCAAGGGCCTGCCGCATGCCGAGGAAGCCGGCGGCCTGTCGGGCCGGCCGGTGTTCGATGCATCCACCGCGGTGGTGCGCGCGCTGCGCGCGGTGGTCGGCGACGCGCTGCCGATCATCGGCGTCGGCGGCATCTTCGACGGCGCGCAGGCGCGCGCCAAGATCGACGCGGGCGCGCAGCTGGTGCAGCTCTACACCGGGCTGATCTACCGCGGCCCGGCGCTGGTCAAGGAATGCGCGGCCGCGCTGCGCGCTTGATACGGGCTGGACAGGCGCTCGATACGCGCTTGATGCGGGATCGACGCGCAACTCGATAAACGCTTGATGCGGGATGGATGTCGGATGGATCTCGGATGGATACACCGCTTCCTTTCCTCCCGCCCCATATAGAGGAACACGCATGGAAACGATCCGACTAGGCCAGAGCGATTTGCAGGTCTCGCGCATCTGCCTCGGCACGATGACCTTCGGCGAACAGAACACCGAGGCCGAAGGCCACCAGCAGCTGGACTATGCGCTGTCGCGCGGCATCAACTTCATCGACACCGCCGAGATGTACCCGGTCAAGCCGCGCGCCGAGACCTATGGCCGCACCGAGCAGATCGTCGGCAGCTGGCTCAAGCGCCAGCCGCGCGGCCGCATCGTGCTGGCCACCAAGGTCGCCGGCCCGGCGCGCATGCCGTGGATCCGCAACGGCGGCGACCTGACGCCGCAGAGCATCCGCGCCGCGGTCGACGAATCGCTCAAGCGCCTGCAGACCGACTACATCGACCTGTACCAGATCCACTGGCCGGCCCGCAACGCGCCGATCTTCGGCCAGAAGCAGTTCGACCCGTCGCGCGAGCGCGCCTGCACCAGCATCGCCGCGCAGCTCGATGCAATGGCCCAGCTGGTGCGCGCCGGCAAGATCCGCCATGTCGGCGTGTCGAACGAAACGCCGTGGGGCATCGCCGAATTCGTCAAGCAGGCCGAATTGCACGGGCTGCCGCGCATCGCCACCGTGCAGAACCCCTACAACCTGGTCAATCGCAGCTTCGAGCAGGGCCTGGACGAGGCCTGCTACCGCACCGGCGTCAGCCTGCTGATCTACAGCCCGCTCGCCTTCGGCCAGCTGACCGGCAAGTATCTGCGCGCGAACGCCTCCCAGCCGACCTTCGATCCGTCGGCGGCTGGCCGGCTGACGCGCTTCCCCGCGGACTGGAGCCCGCGCTACATGCGGCCCGAAACGCTGGCGGCCAGCGCCCGCTACGTCGAGCTGGCGCGCGCGCACGGCCTGTCGCCGGCCACGCTGGCGCTGGCCTGGTGCTACTCGCGCTGGTTCGCGCACAGCACCATCATCGGCGCGACCACGCTGGCGCAGCTGCAGGAGAACATCGACGCCTGGGGCGTGCAGCTGCCGGAAGAGGTGCTCGCCGGCATCGAGCGGATCCATGCCGAGATCCACAACCCGGCGCAATGACCGCGCAATGACCGCGCAATGACCGCGCATTGAAGGCGCATTGAAGGCGCATTGACGGCGCATTGACGGCGCATTGACGGCGCATTGACGGCGCATTGACGGCGCAGCAAGGACGCAACGAGGGCGCGGCAAGGGCGCGGCAAGGGCGCAATAACGGGCAACAACAGGGCAATGAATCCGCAGCGAAACCCGACCTCGGTGGGGGTCCCGCACCGCGCCGCAACAGGGCACCGCGGGCCGGGGAAATGGTATCCTCGCGGGCTTGACGCCGCCCCCGTTGGCGGTGCGCGAACCACGCGCGCCAGCCGGCGATCCACTGGAACCACCGAGGCAGAGGGGCGGCCGACCCAACCGAAACCCACAACCAAATATTCGAGGGGAGATTCGACCATGACCATGCTGAAAACTTCGACCAAGACCTTGCTCGCCGGCGCCGTCGCGCTGGCCCTGCTGCACGGCGGCGCGGTGAACGCGCAGACCGTCAAGGTGCTCTCGATCGTCGATCACCCCGCGCTGGACGCGATCCGCGACGGCGTGCGCGCCGAACTGAAGTCGGCCGGCTACGACGCCGACAAGAACCTGAAGTGGGAATACCAGAGCGCCCAGGGCAATACCGGCACCGCCGCGCAGATCGCCCGCAAGTTCGTCGGCGACCAGCCCAACGCGATCGTCGCCATCGCGACGCCGGCCGCGCAGGCCGTGGTGGCCTCGACCAAGACCGTGCCGGTCGTCTACTCGGGCGTCACCGACCCGGTCGCGGCGCAACTGGTCAAGGGCTGGCAGGCCAGCGGCACCAATGTGACCGGCGTGTCCGACAAGCTGCCGCTGGACAAGCAGGTCGCGCTGATCAAGCGCGTGGTGCCCAAGGCCAAGACGGTCGGCATGGTCTACAACCCGGGCGAGGCCAACTCGGTCGTTGTCGTCAAGGAACTGAAGTCGCTGCTGGCCAAGGAAGGCCTGACGCTGAAGGAAGCCGCCGCGCCGCGTACCGTCGACATCGGTCCGGCCGCCAAGAGCCTGGTCGGCAAGGTCGACGTGATCTACACGAATACCGACAACAACGTGGTGTCGGCCTACGAGGCGCTGGTCAAGGTCGCCAATGAATCGAAGGTGCCGCTGGTGGCCGCCGATACCGACAGCGTCAAGCGCGGCGCGATCGCGGCGCTGGGCATCAACTACGGCGACCTGGGCGTGCAGACCGGCAAGATCGTCGTGCGCATCCTGAAGGGCGAGAAGCCGGGCGCGATCCCGTCCGAGACCAGCGACAAGCTGGAGCTGTTCGTCAACACGACGGCGGCCGAGAAGCAAGGCGTGACGCTGTCGCAGGACCTGATCAAGGAAGCCAAGCAGGTCATCAAGTAATGACGCAGTGACGACCCGCCGCCCGGCTGCCGGCATGCCGTGCAGCGGGCGCCGGGCCGGCGCCACGCCCTACCGGGCCGCGCGCCGACGCCGCTGGTTGCAGCCTGCGGCCCGCCCAGGCGCATGATCCGCCGGCGGCGTCCGCGCCAGTCAGCACGCCCGGCCACCGGCGGGCGCGCATACCGCAACAGGATTCACCATGTCCCTCTTCTCCCTTCTGGGCGCGCTGGAGATCGGCCTGATCTTCAGCCTGGTCGCCCTCGGGGTGCTGATCTCCTTCCGCATCCTCAATTTCCCCGATCTGACCGTCGATGGCAGCTTTCCGCTGGGCGGCGCCGTCGCGGCCACGCTGATCGCCATGGGCCAGGACCCGTTCCTCGCCACCGCGCTCGCCATCGTCGCCGGCGCGATCGCCGGCCTGATCACCGGCTGGCTCAATGTCCGGCTCAAGATCATGGATCTACTGGCCTCGATCCTGATGATGATCGCGCTGTACTCGATCAACCTGCGCATCATGGGCAGGCCCAATGTGCCGCTGATCACCGAGCCGACGATGTTCACGGTGCTGCAGCCGGAATGGCTGCCCGACTTCATGCTGCGCCCGCTGGTGCTGGTGGTCATCGTGATCGTGGCCAAGCTCGGCCTGGACTGGTTCTTCTCGTCGCAACTCGGGCTGGCGATGCGGGCGACCGGCGCCAATCCGCGCATGGCGCGCGCGCAGGGCATCGCCACCGGCCGCGCCACGCTGGCCGGCATGGCGCTGTCGAACGCGCTGGTCGCGCTGGCCGGCGCGCTGTTCGCGCAGACCCAGGGCGGCTCCGACATCTCGATGGGCATCGGCACCATCGTGATCGGCCTGGCCGCGGTGATCATCGGCGAGACCATCCTGCCGGCCCGCCGGCTGGTGCTGACGACGCTGGCCGTGGTGCTTGGCGCGATCCTGTACCGCTTCTTCATCGCGCTGGCGCTGAACAGCGATTTCATCGGCCTGAAGGCACAGGACCTGAACCTGGTCACCGCGCTGCTGGTGACGGTCGCGCTGGTGCTGCCGGCCACGCGCAAGAAGCTGTTCGGCCGCAAGGCGAATGGAGGCTGACATGCTGCGCGCACAAGACCTGAAGCTGACCTTCAACCCCGGCACGCCGATCGAGACGCGCGCGCTGCGCGGACTGAGCCTGGAGATTCCGTCGGGCCAGTTCGTCGCCGTGATCGGCTCGAACGGCGCCGGCAAGTCGACCTTCCTGAACGCCATCAGCGGCGACCAGATGGTGGACGCCGGCTCCATCACGATCGACGGCAACGACGTCACGCGCAAGCCCGCCTGGGACCGCGCGCCGCTGGTCGCCCGCGTGTTCCAGGACCCGATGGCGGGCACCTGCGAGGCGCTGACGATCGAGGAAAACATGGCGCTGGCGATGGCGCGCGGTTCGCGCCGGGGCTTCCGCCCTGCGCTGAACCGTTCGTCGCGCGAGCTGTTCCGCGAGAAGCTGCGGCTGCTGAACCTGGGGCTGGAAAACCGGCTGACCGACCGCATCGGCCTGCTGTCCGGCGGCCAGCGCCAGGCGGTCAGCCTGCTGATGGCGTCGCTGCAGCCCTCGCGCATCCTGCTGCTGGATGAGCACACCGCGGCGCTGGACCCGAAGACCGCGGCCTTCGTGCTCGAGCTGACGGCCCGCATCGTCGAGGAAAACAAGCTGACCACGATGATGGTGACCCACAGCATGCGGCAGGCGCTGGACTACGGCCAGCGCACCGTGATGCTGCACCAGGGCCAGGTGGTGCTCGACGTGTCGGGCGAGGAACGCAAGGGCCTCGACGTGCCGGACCTGCTGCGCATGTTCGAGCGCAGCCGGCACGAGCAGCTGGACGACGACGCGCTGCTGCTGAGCTGATTCGTCGCCTGCTTCGCCATGCAAGAACCCCGGCCTCGGCCGGGGTTTTTTGCTTGTTTGGGTTTCTGCCTGAGTTTCTGCCTGGGTTTCTGCGTAGCTGCTGCGTGGCTATGTGGGTGGGGTGGCTCAGGCGGTCGCCGCCTTCGCCAGCCATCGCCCCAGCTGGTCCGTCACCGCGGTGCTGGAGAACGAGCAGCTGTCCTGCGCGAATACCGCCGACATCTCGAGCCGGCGCAGCAGTTCCTCCATCGCCTGGCCGAACACCGGCGGCAGCGTCAGTGCCGGGGCCTGTTCACGCCAGGCGCGCACCAGGGCCTCGGCGGGCAACGCCCCGGCGCGATGGCGGTCCAGAGCTTCGCGCATGGCGCGCAGCGGCGCCTGATTCGCGTGATTGCTTGCGTGATCCGCCACGTGATGGCTCGGATCGGCCTGATTGCCCCGATGGGATGGTTTTGCCGGTTCGCTCATGCCTTCGCCCTCCTTTCCTTGTAGAGGTCGCGGAAGGTACGGCCGCTCGGTGCCGGCATGTCCCGCGTATCGGTCCAGCCCCGGCCGCCGAGCGGCAGCTTGCCGATCCGTCCGTCGTTGCGGCCCATGCGCGCCAGCAGGCCTGCCCCGAGCCGCGTCGCCAGCGCGTACAGGCCCGGCCGCTTGGCGACATAGCCCCAGGCGCGCAGCGCCCAGCGCTCCTGCCAGGGCCGCATGCCGCGCTCCATCTGCTTCTCGCGCAGCTTGCGCAGCAGGTCAGACAGCGGGATCGACGCCGGGCAGACGCGGTTGCACTCGCCGCACAGCGTGGCCGCCTGCGGCAGGTCGATGGCATTGCCCAGGCCCACATAGCTGGGCGTCAGCACGCTGCCCATCGGACCCGGATAGACCCAGCCATAGGCGTGGCCGCCGATCTTCTGGTAGACCGGGCAGTGGTTCATGCAGGCGCCGCAGCGAATGCAGCGCAGCATCTCCTGGAAGTCGCCGCCGATCAGGCCGGTGCGGCCGCCATCGACCAGCACGAAGTACATATGCTCCGGGCCATCCAGCTCGCCGGGCGCGCGCGGGCCGGTCAACAGCGAGAAATAGTTCGAGATCGCCTGCCCGGTGGCGGAACGCGGCAGCAGCCGCATCACGGTGGCCAGGTCCTCCAGCGTCGGCAGCACCTTCTCGATGCCGGTGACGGCCACGTGGACGCGCGGCATCACGGTACACATGCCCTCGTTGCCCTCGTTGGTCACCACCGCCACCGAGCCGGTTTCCGCGATCAGGAAGTTGCCGCCGGTCACGCCCATATCGGCCGACAGGAACTCCGGGCGCAGCACCTCGCGGGCTTCGCGGGTCATGTCGGGGATCTCGGTCAGCCGCGGCTTCTGGTGGACCCTGGCGAACAGATCGGCGATCTCGTCCTTGTCCTTGTGCACCACCGGCGCAATGATGTGCGATGGCGGCTCGGCGTCGTTGATCTGCAGGATGTATTCGCCCAGATCGGTCTCGATGCTCTGCACGCCCAGCTCGCCGAGCACCTCGTTGAGCCGCATCTCCTCGGTCACCATCGACTTGCTCTTGATGACCTTGCGCACGCCGTGGCGCTGCGCGATCTCGCCAACCAGCCGTGCCGCGTCGGCGGTCGTCTCGGCGAACAGTACCGTGGCGCCGCGGCGCGTGGCGTTCTCCTCGAAGGTCGCCAGCCAGACGTCGAGGTTGGCCAGTGCACGGTCGCGGCGCTCCTTCAGCGCCTCGCGCGTGGCGGCGAAGTCGATGTCCTCGATCGCCGCCGCGCGCGCGGTGACGAACTTGGTCGACAGCTTCTTCAGATTCTGCTGCAGGCGCTGGTCGGCCAGCTTCTGGCCGGCGCGCGCCTTGAATTCCATGCTGTGGACTTGCATGCGTGGGGGCCTCTTGCGGGATGCGCGTGGATCCGCGGTCGATGCGGGGTTCAGGCGTCGCCGGCCAGGACCTGGGCGATATGCAGCACGCGGGTGCGCGTATCGCCGGTCCGGCGCAGGCGGCCTTCGATATTGAGGATGCAGCCGAGGTCGCCGAGCACCACCGCGTCGGCGCCGCTGGCGGCGATATTGGCGCACTTCTCGTCGACGATCGCGGTCGAGATATCGCCGTACTTGACCGAGAAGGTACCGCCGAAACCGCAGCAGGCCTCGCAGTCCTTCATCTCGGTCAGCTGCACGCCGGGCAGCTTGCCCAGCAAGGCGCGCGGCTGCTGCTTGACGCCGAGCTCGCGCAGGCCGGAGCAGGAGTCGTGGTAGGTGATGTGGCCGGAGAAGTTGCTGTCGAGCTTGTCGACGCGCGCCACGTTGACCAGGAAATCGGTCAGTTCGTAGACCCGCGGGCGCAGGCGCTCGTAGCGGCCGTTCAGTTCGGGATCGTTGCGCAGCAGGTCGCCGTAGTGATGCAGGATCATGCCGCCGCAGGAGCCCGACGGCACCACCACGTAGTCGAACATCTCGAACTCGCGCAGGAATTTCTCGGCCAGGTCCCGCGAGGCGGCGCGCTCGCCGGAGTTGTAGGCCGGCTGGCCGCAGCAGGTCTGGGCCTCGGGGACCATGACCTCGTAGCCGGCCTTCTCGAGCAGCTTGAGCACCGAAAAGCCGATCTCAGGCCGCATCAGGTCCACCAGACAGGTGACGAACAGACCGACTCGCATGGTTTCCTTACCTTTTTCCAGACCCAAAACCCCCCAATTATGCGCTTTTGCGCCGCGGGTCCGCCACTGCGGCGAGCCGCGACGGTCGCTTTTTATCGCCCGCGGGGGCCCTTCAGAGACCTTCCGCTGCCCCAATTTGGGGCTTTCGACGTGCCGAATGCCCGACTATGACATTTCACGTATTGAAATTTTCACGATGCGAGATAGAATCAGGCAGTCGCTTAATATGCCGCATGGCAACAATTTCCCCATGGCTGAAGCAGAGAAGGAACCCGGCAAGACGTCGATCCAGGTGATCGAACGCATGATGACGCTGCTCGATGCGCTCGCGCGGCATGCCGATCCGGTCAGTCTGAAGGAACTCTCCCAGGCTACCGGGCTGCATCCCTCGACGGCGCACCGCATCCTCAACGACATGGTCGCGTGCCGCTTCGTCGACCGCTCCGATCCGGGCAGCTACCGGCTCGGCATGCGCCTGCTGGAGCTCGGCAATCTGGTCAAGGCCCGGCTCTCGGTCCGCGAGGCGGCGCTGGCGCCGATGCGCGCGCTGCACCGCGTCACCGGCCAGACCGTCAACCTGTCGGTGCGCCAGGGCGACGAGATCGTCTATATCGAACGCGCCTACAGCGAGCGCTCAGGCATGCAGGTGGTGCGCGCCATCGGCGGCCGCGCCCCGCTGCATCTGACCTCGGTCGGCAAGCTGTTCCTCGCCGCGGACGAGGTCGCGCGGGTGCGCAACTACGCCACGCGCACCGGCCTGGCGGGCCATACCCGCACCTCGATCACCGACCTGTCCAAGCTGGAGCGCGAACTGAACTGGGTCCGCACCAACGGCTATGCGCGCGACAACGAGGAGCTGGAGCTCGGCGTGCGCTGCATCGCGGCAGGCATCTACGACGACTCCCGCCGGCTGGTGGCGGGCCTGTCGCTGTCGGCGCCGGCGGATCGGCTGCAGGACAGCTGGCTGCAGAACCTGAAGGAAACGGCGTTGCAGATTTCGCGCGGCATGGGCTATACCGCCGATAGTGACGTGTAGCGACGGATAGCGACGGGTAGCGACATGCAGCGGCGCGCAGCCTCGCGCCGCCCCTGCCGCCGGCCGTGCCGCGGCCCGTGCCGCCGCCCCTCATGCCACGCCCCGGAGCGCGATTCCGCGCGCTCCGCCCCTTCCCGATATCGACAGACAGCACACGACGAGATGCAAGACTCCGGTTTTCTGCCGCGCCTGCTCGAGGCGCTGGGACCCGATGTGGTGACCACCGATGCGCAGGCGATTGCGCCCTGGCTGAGCGACTGGCGCGGGATCTACCGGGGCGATGCCCAGGCCGTGGTGCGGCCCCGGAATACCGACGAAGTCGCGCGCTGCCTGGCGCTGTGCCAGCAGTGGCGCGTGCCGGTGGTGCCGCGCGGCGGCAATACCGGCCTGTGCGGCGGCGCGACGCCCGACGATCGCCCCGCCAACGTGGTGCTGAGCCTGGACCGGATGAACGCGATCCGCTCGGTCGATACCATCGCCAACACGATGGTGGCCGAGGCCGGCTGCATCCTCGGCAATCTGCGCCGCGCCGCCCACGACGCCGACCGCCAGCTGCCGCTGTCGCTGGCCGCCGAGGACTCGTGCCAGATCGGCGGCAACCTCGCGACCAATGCCGGCGGCGTCAACGTGGTGCGCTACGGCATGGCGCGCGAGCTGGTGCTGGGGCTGGAAGCGGTGTTGCCCGACGGCGAGGTCTTCCACGGACTGCGCACGCTTCGCAAGGACAACACCGGCTACGACCTGAAGCAGCTGCTGATCGGGTCCGAAGGCACGCTGGGCGTGATCACCGCCGTGGCGCTGCGGCTGCTGCCGCGCACCGATCAGCGCGCCGTGGTGCTGGCCGCGGTGGAATCGCCGCAGCAGGCGCTGCAGCTGTTTTCGCTGCTGTATTCGCGCTGCGGCGCGCGGCTGCAGGCATTCGAATTCTTCACCGGACCCTGCCTCGACCTGGTGCTGACGCATGCCGAGGGCGTGCAGGCACCGTTCGCCGACCGCCATCCCGCCTATGTGCTGGTCGAACTGGCCGACACCACCGACGAGGCGGGGCTCAACTCGTTGCTGGAAGCGACGATCGGCGACGCGCTGGAACAAGGGCTGTGCCTGGACGCCGCGGTGTCGGCCTCGCTGAGCCAGGTCGAGGCGATGTGGAAGCTGCGCGAGGAAATCTCCGAAGCGCAGCGCGCCGACGGCCCGCACCTGAAGCACGACATCTCCTTGCCGATCGAATCGATCCCGGTATTCATGGAGCGGATGGCGGCGCGGCTGCAGCAGCTGGACGCGGCGATCCGCCCCTTCGTGTTCGGCCACTTCGGCGACGGCAATCTGCACTACAACCTGTCGCGTCCCGCCGGCGCGCCCCAGGACTGGGCGACGACCCACGGCGAGGCCGTCACGGCCGAGGTACTGGACGAGGTCATGCGCCATGGCGGCAGCATCAGCGCGGAGCATGGCATCGGCCAGCTCAAGCGCGAGTATTTCCACCGCTACAAGGATCCGCTGGAACTGCGGCTGATGGTCGGCATCAAGCGGCTGCTCGATCCGGCGGGCATCATGAATCCGGGCAAGCTGCTCTGATCGGCTGACTGCTGCCAGGCCACGCAGCCGGCCAAGCGGCCGGCGGGCTCCAGAAACGACGACGCGCCCTCGAGGGGCGCGTCTTTCGTTGCGGGCTTCGTTGCGGGCTTTCGTTGCAGCAGGGGCTTGCCCGCGCTGCCGTTCAGATGCCGCGGGCCTGCTGCGACGTCAGCACATAGTGCGGCGAATTGGCCGGGCCTTGCGTCAGGTTCGGCGTGCTCGGGAAGCGGTTCGGCGCCGACGGCGGCGAATGCTCGAGCCAGTCGCGCACGCGGTTGGCGTCGGCGAAGCGGGTCAGGTTGCCGGACGAATCCAGGAACACCATCACCACGTCGCGGCCGCCGACACGCGCCTGCATCACCAGGCAGCGTCCGGCTTCGGAGATGAAGCCGGTCTTCTGCAGGCCGATGTCCCAGTTGCCGCCGCGCACCAGGCGATTGGTGCTGACGTAGTGCTGGGTGCGGCCGAGCACGTTGACCTCATGCTCGGTCTGCGTCGAGAACGCGCGGATGGTCGGATTGCGGTAGGCCGCCTTGACCAGCCGGGCCAGGTCCAGCGCCGACGAGACATTGCTGCTCGACAGGCCGCTCGAATCGACGAAGTGGGAGTCGTTCATGCCCAGCTCGCGCGCCTTGCGGTTCATCGCCTGCACGAAAGCCGGCAGGCCGCCCGGATAGTGGCGGCCAAGGGCGGAGGCGGCACGGTTTTCGGACGACATCAGCGCCAGCAGCAGCAACTCCTGCCGGGTCAGCTGCGTCCCGAAGCGCAGACGCGAGCTGCTGTGCTTCTCGGTGTCGCGATCTTCCTCGGTGATGGTCAGCACCTCATCCATCGGCAGGCGCGCGTCCATCACCACCAGCGCGGTCATCAGCTTGGTGATCGAAGCGATCGGCAGCACCGCGGCCGCGTTCTTCTGGAACAGGACTTCGTTGGTGTTCTGGTCCATCACCAGCGCGACGCTGGAGCGCAGCGACAGCGCATCATCGGTATCGCGCAGTCCCAGCGCCTCGCCCAGCGACGGACGCGACGGCGGCGTGTAGGCGGCGCGCACGGGCGCGGCCTGACGCTGGACCAGAATGACCTTGCGCTTGCCATTCTTGGAGACGATGACCTTGCGGCTGCTGGTCTTGGCGACCGTCGAACCCTTCGACGAGCGGCTCGCCTTGGCCGACTTGGTCGACGATTTGGCGGACGATTTAGCCGAAGATTTTTGGACTTTGACGACCTTTTCGGTCTTTTTAGCGGATTTGGACGATTGACTCGCCGCCTCCGCCATGGGCGCGGCAATCAGCGCCGCCGACACCAGCATGGACGCCGCCACGGTGGGCAGAGGCAGGGTGCCGAGAAATCTCAGAAATGGGAGGTCGAACCGGGACATGATTCTCGGGCGCGCATCGGGAATGGCGCCAGTGTAGAAAAAAAAGAATTTGTTAGCAAGATTAATGACTTACACAGCGGACTTAAAGTTTCCATTACAGACATTTCCGTAATACGAAAAATAAGCCGCTTGCAGCACATGGAAATCTGCATGACGCGGCCTCCCGGCCCGGCAATCTTCCGCCCTGCGCACGCGCATGCCTCACTAACGTCAGATCTGGCGAGAAATTGAGGGGTCGGCGGGAGAGCGGCCGCGTCATCTGGATCAGCAACGCGCGAAACCGGGTTCCGGTTCACATCCGCACCGCAACATTCGCCGCGCGGCGCGCTCCCTGCCCCGCCCCCGATACCGGGCGCGAGGGACAGGCCGGCACGGCACCTGCGCGCGTTCACGTTCACGCTCCTACCGATCCGCGGCCGCCACCAGCAGCGGCTCCAGCGCCTTGCGCAGCGGCTCTGGCAAGGCCACCGGGCGGCGCGTCTGGCGATCGACATAGACATGCACGAAGTGCCCTTGCGCGGCGGCGCTGTCATCGCCCTCGCGAAACAGCCCCACCTCGTAGCGCACGCTGCTGTTGCCGAGCCGCGCGACGCGCAGACCCGCGACCACCGTTTCGGGAAAGCTCAGCGAGGCGAAGTAGTTGCACTGCGTCTCGATCACCAGTCCGATGGTGTCCCCTGCCTCGATGTCGAGCACGCCGCGCTCGATCAGGTAGCGATTCACCACGGTGTCGAAATAACTGTAGTAGACAACGTTGTTGACGTGGCCATAAACATCGTTGTCCATCCAGCGCGTCGTGATCGGCAGGAAGTGGCGATAGCAGTCGCGGGTCTGGGCTTGCGGCTTCATGGCAGGCGGTAACGGTAAGCGGAAGGAAGGTTGCGGACCGGCCGTTCAAGCGCGGCGGGACGGCGGCGCCGCGCCGCGCATCACCAGCGCGACGCCGGCCGCGGCGAGCGCCATGCCGGCGGCGGCCATCGGCGGAAAGCGTTCGTCGAACAGCAGCCAGGCCATCACGGCGGTGGTCGGCGGCGTCAGGTACATCAGGCTCGATACGCTGGTCGCGGCGCCGCGCCGGATCAGCACGAACAGCAGCGAGATCGCGCCGATCGACAGCGCCACGATCGACCAGGCCAGCGCGCCGATCATCTCGGCGTTCCAGTCGACCTCGCGCGTCTCGAACAGGAACATCCACGGCAGGCAGGCCAGCGCCGCCGCGGTGAACTGGATCAGCGACCCCATGCGCAGATCGAACACCGGGCAGCGATGCTTCTGATACAGCGTGCCGACGGTGATCGACAGCAAGGCGCCGACGGCGAGCAGCACGCTGAACGGGGTCGCCGCGCCGACCGACAGCTTGCCGGCCACCACCAGCCCCACGCCGACGATGCCGAGCAGCAGGCCGGCCCACTGCCAGCCGCGCAGACGCTCGCCGAGGCGCAGCGAAATCAGCGCCGTCAGCAGCGGCTGCATGCCGACGATCAACGCCGCCATGCCGGCCGGCATGCCCAGCTTGACCGCGGCCCAGACGCCGCCCAGGTAACCGGTCTGCAGCAGCAGCCCCGCCAGCGCAATGCGGCCGATCATGGCCCAGTCGACACGGCCGTCGCGCCGCGGCAGCGGCACGCGCGCCAGCGCGACGAACGGCACCATCAGCACCACCACGCCGGCAAAGCGCAGGAACAGGAAGGTCATCGGCTCGGCATGCGGCATGCCGTACTTGGCGACGATAAAGCCCGTGCTCCAGATCAGCACGAACAGCCAGGGCATCGACACCAGCCACACGTTGGCGCCGGCGGATGCGGTGCGGCCCGGGGTGGTTTCCACGGCCGGCCTCATGGGCGCCCCTGCATGCGTATGGCAACCACGAAGGGATCGGCAAAAGCGGGAATCGCGATGCTCGGACGGAGACGGGGGGCGGCGTGGCGGGACATCGGCAAGTTGGGTCGAGACGGGCGGGCCCGCGCGGCGGGTGGGCGCGCGGATGCTGCCTGCCCCGCAATGACGGAATGCGCGATGGTAGCACCGCCCTGTTCGTCACGTGTCCGGCGGCCCCTCAAGTGACCCAACGGTGGCAATGTGGCGAAGCCGCCAGGGGGTTTACCCGAGGCTGGTTGTGCGATGCACAAAAACCGCTTGACACACCAGACATGGTCCATACAATACGGAATTGTTGCGACGCACCATTACCCGAAAGACGGTTTCCGGACCGGCCGATCGGCCCCTGGAGCGGAACGCACAAAACCATTCACGCGCCTGGGCTGGCCACCGCAACTTCACGGCCTTGACATCTAGGCGACCTATTTTTGAGTTCGCTTGAACTCGACTTCATTCTGATGGAGACCAGCATGTCCTTTACCCCCGAACAAGTTGCCGCCGCCCACAAGGCCAATCTGGAAACCCTGTTCGGTTTGACCACCAAGGCCTTCGAAGGCATGGAAAAGCTGGTCGAACTGAACATGCAAGTCGTCAAGACCACCCTGGCCGAAAACGTCGAGCACGCCAAGCGCACGCTGACCGCCCGCGATGCCCAGGAACTGGTCGCGCTGCAGGTTTCGCTGATCCAGCCGGTCGCCGAAAAGGCCGTGGCCTACAGCCGCCACGTGTATGAAATCGCGGCCGATACGCAGTCGGAATTCACCCGCGTCGCCGAAGCCCAGCTGGCCGAAAGCTCGCGCAATGTGCAGAGCCTGGTCGACAACTTCGCCAAGAACGCACCCGCCGGTTCGGAATCGACCGTGGCGATCGTGAAGTCGGCCATCTCGGCCGCCAACAACGCCTACGAGTCGGTCCAGAAGGCCACCAAGCAAGCCGTGGAAATCGCCGAAAGCAATTTCCAGGCGGCCGCCACCGCCGCCACCAAGGCCGCCCAGCAGGCGAGCGCCACCGCCCGCACCGCTGGCAAGAAGACCACCGCAGCCTGATCGCGCTGGCTGGTGTTCCCTCGCGGGGCACCAGGCGTCCACGCTGACCTCCGAAGCCCGGCATTCGTGCCGGGCTTTTTTATTGGCTTCGGCACTATGGCCGGCTCGCCGGTCTGACGGGGCCGGAATTTTCGTGGTGGCGTGGTGCTCTGGTGCTCTGGTGCTCTGGTGCTCTGGTGCTCTGGTGCTCTGGTGCTCTGGTGCTCTGGTGCTCTGGTGCTCTGGTGCTCTGGTGGCCGACCGCCCTGCCAGCTCGGGGCGCAGCCCATCGATGGCCTTCCGGTAATTCTGGCGGTTAATTGCGTTATCAAATAGAACAAGGCCCGCCATCCCGGCGGGCCCTGTCTGTGCTGCTACAACCAGCCGTTCAGCGCTTGCGCGGCGGCGGGACGTCCGTGCAGACGCCCTCATAGATCTCCGCCGCCATGCCGATCGACTCACCGAGCGTCGGGTGCGGGTGGATGGTCTTGCCGATATCCACCGCGTCGGCGCCCATTTCGATCGCCAGGCACACTTCGCCGATCAGGTCGCCCGCGTGTGTGCCAACGATGCCGCCGCCGATGATGCGGTGGGTTTCCTCGTCGAACAGCAGCTTGGTGAAGCCCTCGTCGCGGCCGTTGGCGATCGCGCGGCCCGAAGCGGCCCACGGGAATACGCCCTTGCCGTACTTGATGCCCTGCGCCTTGCACTGTTCCTCGGTCAGGCCGGCCCAGGCCACTTCCGGATCGGTATAGGCCACCGACGGAATCTGCCTGGCATCGAAGTAGGCCTTCTCGCCGTGCGCGGCTTCCGCGGCAACGTGCGCCTCGTGCACGGCCTTGTGGGCCAGCATCGGTTGGCCGACGATGTCGCCGATCGCGAAGATGTGCGGCACGTTGGTGCGCATCTGGCTGTCGACCTCGATGAAGCCGCGGTCGGTCACCGCGACGCCGGCCTTCTCCGCGCCGATCCGCTTGCCGTTGGGCGCGCGGCCCACCGACACCAGCACCAGGTCGTAGCGCTGCGCTTCCGCCGGGGCCTGCTCGCCCTCGAACTTGACGTAGATGCCGTCCGGCTTCGCTTCGACGCCGACGGTCCTGGTCTTGAGCATCACCTTGTCGAAGCGATGCTTGTTCATCTTCTCCCAGACCTTGACCAGATCGCGGTCCGCACCCTGCATCAGGCCGTCGAGCATTTCGACGACGTCGATGCCGGCGCCCAGCGTGCTGTAGACCGTGGCCATTTCCAGCCCGATGATGCCGCCGCCGATCACCAGCATGCGCTTGGGAATCTCGCGCAGTTCCAGCGCGCCGGTCGAGTCGACGATGCGCGGATCTTCCGGGATGAACGGCAGTTTCACCGCCTGGCTGCCGGCCGCGATGATGGCCTTGTCGAAGCGGATCACCGTCTTCTTGCCGGTGGTGTCCTTGCCGTCGCCGCTGGTTTCCTCGACCTCGAGATGATGCGGGTCGAGGAAGGTACCGACGCCGCGCACGACCTGCACCTTGCGCGCCTTGGCCATGCCGGCCAGGCCGCCGGTCAGCTTGCCGACCACCGATTCCTTGTACTCGCGCAGGCCGTCCAGGTCGATCTTCGCGTCGCCGAACACGATGCCGTGCGCGGCCAGCGCCTTGGCCTCGTCGATGATCGCGGCGTTATGCAGCAGCGCCTTCGACGGGATGCAGCCGACATTCAGGCAAACCCCGCCGAGGCTGGCATAGCGCTCGACCAGCACGGTATTCATGCCGAGGTCGGCGCTGCGGAACGCCGCCGAATAGCCGCCGGGGCCGGCGCCCAGCACCAGCATCTCGCACTGGATGTCGGCGCCGCCGGCATGCGTTACCGCGGCCGGCGCCGGTGCCGATGCGGGTGCGGGAGCCGGCGATGCGGCCGGAGCCGGCGCGGGGGCCGGGCTGGCAGCCGCGGGAGCCGATGCCGATGCCGATGCCGGTGCAGGCGCCGCGGCCTGCGCCTCGACCGTGCAGATCACCGTGTCCTTGGCCACCTTGTCGCCGACCTTGACCTTGACCTCGACGACCTTGCCGGCCGCCGACGACGGCACGTCCATGCTGGCCTTGTCCGACTCCAGCACGATCAGCGACTGCTCCTGCTCGATCGTGTCGCCCGGCTTGACAAGGACCTCGATCACCTCTACCGCGTCGAAATCGCCGATGTCCGGCACCTTGACTTCGATCACACTCATGCTTTGCTCCTGTGGCCGGGCCGCTTACAGCAGAATGCGGCGGAAATCGGCCAGCAGCTGACCGAAGTAGGTATTGAAGCGGGCCGCCTCGGCGCCGTCGATCACGCGGTGGTCCCACGACAGCGACAGCGGCAGCGTCAGGCGCGGCACGAACTGCTTGCCGTCCCAGACCGGCTTCTGATACGACTTGCAGACGCCCATGATGGCCACTTCGGGCGCATTGATGATCGGCGTGAAGTAGGTACCGCCGAGGCCGCCGAGCGACGAGATCGAGAAGCAGCCGCCCTGCATCTGGTCGGGCTTGAGCTTGCCGTCGCGCGCGAGCTTGGCCAGTTCCGCCATTTCCTGCGCGATCTCGATCACGCCCTTCTTGTCGGCGTCCTTGATCACCGGCACGACCAGGCCGTTCGGCGTATCGGCGGCGAAGCCGATGTTGAAGTACTTCTTGAGAACGAGGTTGTCGCCGTCGAGCGAGGCGTTGAAGTTCGGGAACTTCTTCAGCGCGGCGACCGTGGCCTTGATCATGAAGGCCAGCATCGTCACCTTGACGCCCTGCTTCTCGTATTCCTTGTTCAGCTGCACGCGGAAGGCCTCGAGCTCGGTGATGTCGGCCTCGTCGTGATTCGTGACGTGGGGGATCATCACCCAGTTGCGATGCAGGTTCGCGCCGGAAATCTTCTTGATGCGCGACAGCGGCTTGCTTTCGATCTCGCCGTAGCGGGTGAAATCGACCTTCGGCCACGGCAGCAGGCCGAGCTCGCCGCCACCGGCGCCCGCGGCGGCCGCTTGCGCCGGGGCCGCGGCCTGGCCGGTCATCACGCCCTTGACGTAGCGCTGCACGTCCTCATGGGTGATGCGGCCCTTGGGACCGGAGCCGGGCACGCGCGACACGTCGACGCCCAGCTCGCGCGCGTACTTGCGCACCGACGGGCTGGCGTGCGCGGCCTTGCCGCTGACGCCTGCCGGCGCGGCCTGCGCAGCGGCCGGGGCCGGAGCGGCGGCGGCAGGAGCCGGCGCAGCGGCCGGTGCGGGGGTAGCGGCCGCCGCGGGAGCGGGCGCCGCGGCCGGTGCGGGGGTAGCGGCCGCCGCGGGAGCGGGCGCCGCGGCGGGCGCCGGGGCAGCAGCGGGCGAGGCCGCGGCAGCAGCGCCGCCACCGGCGCCTTCCAGAATCACGATCAGCGTGCCTTCGGACACGTTGTCGCCGACCTTGACCTTGACTTCCTTGACCACGCCGGCCGACGGCGACGGCACGTCCATGGTTGCCTTGTCCGATTCGAGCGTGATCAGCGAATCCTCGGCATTGACGCTGTCGCCGGGCTTCACGTGGACCTCGATGACGGGCACGCCGTCGTAGTCGCCGATGTCGGGTACCTTGACCTCGACGGTGCCGCCACCGGCAGCGGCCGGCGCGGAAGCCGGCGCAGCGGCGGGAGCCGGTGCCGGGGTCGCTGCAGCGGCAGGCGCCGGGGCCGGAGCCGCGGCGGCCGGAGCGGGAGCCGGCGCAGGAGCAGCGGCGCCCGCGGGTTCAAGCATCACCAGCACCGAGCCTTCGGCCACGTTGTCGCCGACCTTGACCTTGACTTCCTTGACCGTGCCGCCCTGCGGCGAGGGCACGTCCATCGTCGCCTTGTCCGATTCCAGCGTGACCAGCGCATCCTCGGCGTTGATCGTGTCGCCCGGCTTCACGTGGACTTCGATGACGGGAACGGCGTCGTAGTCGCCGATATCCGGCACCTTGATTTCAATCGCTTGACTCATTCAGTGTCTCCTGGACAGGACGGCGCGCGTGACAACAAGCAACAAGAGCGTCGAGATTACTTTGACGCACGTGCCTTGTCACGCCGCGGCGCCCCGGCCATTTACTGGACAACGCCCAGGCAAGGCCCGGGCGACCCGGGCGCGGCGTTGCCGTGCCCGGGGGTTCGCGGGAGTGACAGCCGGATCAGACCGTCATCGGGTTCGGCTTGTTCGGGTCGAGGTTGTACTTCTTGATGGCCTCGGCGACCTTGTCGCGCGGGATCGCACCCTCGTCGGCAAGCGCCTTCAGGGCGGCCAGCGTGACCCAGTGGCGGTCCACCTCGAAGAAGTGGCGCAGCTTCTCGCGGGTATCCGAGCGGCCGAAGCCGTCGGTGCCCAGCACCACGTAGCGGCGCGGCACGAACGGGCGGATCTGCTCGGCGAAGGCGCGCACGTAGTCGGTCGACGCGATCACCGGACCGCGCACCGACTTCAGGCACTGGGTCACGTGCGATTCGCGCGGCGTCTCGGTCGGATGCAGCAGGTTCCAGCGCTCGGCGGCCTGGCCTTCGCGGGCCAGCTCGGTGAAGCTCGGGCAGCTCCACAGGTCCGACTCGACGCCCCAGTCCTTCTTCAGCAGTTCGGCGGCGGCGATCACCTCGCGGAAGATCGTGCCCGAGCCGAGCAGCTGCACGCGCGGGGCGTTGCTGTTCTCGGCGCCCTTGCGGAAGGCGTACATGCCCTTGACGATGTCCTTTTCCACGCCAGCCGGCATTTCCGGATGCTCGTAGTTCTCGTTCATCACCGTCAGGTAGTAGTACACGTCCTCCTGCTCGGCGTACATGCGGCGCAGGCCGTCCTGCATGATCACCGCCAGTTCGTACTGGAAGGTCGGGTCGTACGAGATGCAGTTCGGGATCACCGCGTGGAACACGTGCGAGTGGCCGTCCTCGTGCTGCAGGCCTTCGCCGTTCAGCGTGGTCCGGCCCGAGGTGCCGCCCAGCAGGAAGCCGCGCGAACGCATGTCGGCGGCGGCCCAGCACAGATCGCCGATCCGCTGGATGCCGAACATCGAGTAGTAGATGTAGAACGGGATCATCTGCACGCCGTGCGTCGAGTACGACGTGGCGGCCGCGATCCAGTCGCACATCGCGCCGGCTTCGTTGATGCCTTCCTGCAGCACCTGGCCAGTCTGCGATTCCTTGTAGAACATCAGCTGGTCATGGTCTTCCGGCACGTACTTCTGGCCCTGCTGGTTCCAGATGCCGATCTGGCGGAACAGGCCTTCCATGCCGAAGGTGCGCGACTCGTCCGGAACGATGGGCACCACATGCTTGCCGATCTGCTTGTCCTTGAGCAGCGTGTTCAGGATCCGCACGAACGCCATCGTGGTCGAGACCTCGCGGCCCTCGCCGGTGGCCTTGAGCAGCGCCGAGAAGGCCGACAGGTCGGGCACCGGCAGCGGATCGGCCTTCTGGCGGCGCGTCGGCAGATAGCCGCCGAGCTCCATGCGGCGGGCGCGCATGTATTCGAGTTCCTTCGAGCCTTCCTCGAAGGTCAGGTACGGGACTTCTTCCAGCTTGTCGTCCGGCACCGGCAGATTGAACTGGTCGCGGAAGCGGCGGATCGCCTCGACCGGCATCTTCTTCTGCTGGTGCGTGATGTTCATCGCCTGGCCGGCATCGCCCATGCCATAGCCCTTGATGGTCTTGGCCAGGATCAGCGTCGGCTGGCCCTTGTGCTCGGTGGCGGCCTTGTAGGCGGCGTAGATCTTGTGCGGATCGTGGCCGCCGCGGTTCAGGCGCCAGATGTCGTCATCGGACCAGTCGGCCACCATCGCCTTGAGCTCGGGCGTGTTGAAGAAGTGCTCGCGCACGTAGGCGCCGTCCTTGGCCTTGAAGGTCTGGTACTCGCCGTCGACGCACTCCATCATGCGCTTCATCAGCAGGCCCTTGGTATCGCGCGCCAGCAGCGAATCCCAGCGGCTGCCCCAGACGACCTTGATCACGTTCCAGCCGGCGCCGCGGAATTCCGACTCCAGTTCCTGGATGATCTTGCCGTTGCCGCGCACCGGACCATCCAGGCGCTGCAGGTTGCAGTTGATGACGAAGACCAGGTTGTCCAGCTGCTCGCGGCCGGCCATGCCGATCGCGCCCAGCGATTCCGGCTCGTCGGTCTCGCCGTCGCCGAGGAAGGCCCAGACCTTGCGGCCCTCGGTGTTGACCAGGCCGCGGCTCTGCAGGTACTTCATGAAGCGGGCCTGGTAGATCGCCATGATCGGGCCCAGGCCCATCGACACGGTCGGGAACTGCCAGAAGTCCGGCATCAGCCACGGGTGCGGGTACGACGAGATGCCCTTGCCGTCGACTTCCTGGCGGAAGTTGTCGAGCTGCTCGGCGGTCAGCCGGCCCAGCAGGAAGGCGCGCGAATAGACGCCCGGAGCCGAGTGGCCCTGCACGAAGACCAGGTCGCCGCCGTGCTTGTCCGACGGCGCATGCCAGAAGTGGTTGTAGCCGACGTCGTACAGCGTGGCCGCCGACGCGTACGACGAGATGTGGCCGCCGACGTTGGTGTGCTTGTTGGCCCGCAGCACCATCGCCATCGCGTTCCAGCGCGAGTACGAACGGATGCGGTGCTCGATGTCCTGGTCGCCCGGGATGCGCGCCTGCTGCTCGACCGGGATCGTGTTGATGTACGGGGTTTCCGCGTGGAACGGCTGGGTGACGCCATTGACGCGGGCATATTCGATCTGCTTGTCGATCAGGAAGGCCGCGCGCTCGCTACCTTCCGCGCCGATCACGCCCTGCAGGGCCTCCAGCCATTCTTGGGTTTCCTGCGGGTCGGCGTCGTTGGCGCCGGCTGCGCCGAGGATCTGCTCTGGTACGGCTGACATGGATCGTCTCCTGTGGAATGCGTGCGCCAGCAACGGCCGCTTTCGTGGGTGGCTGGCCTGGCGCTGTCTGACGGGGGTGCGGAGCGAGGCGTGGATGGGCGGATGGGCTGGCCTGTCGCCGGCGTGTCGCTGACACCCGGACAAGGTCCGACCGCCTTCCTCCCGCATCGTTCGGTCGGCACCGATTCTATGGAAGGCGATTTCTCAGCACAAGCGAAATTTTCAAATTACGGTATCGTTTCTCATGATGCGAAATATTGCCGCAACGCACCACGAGGCCGCCAGCCGCGCCCCCACGCGGCCTGCGGGCAGACGGAGCGCGGCGCGTGCCGCATAGGCGCTTTCCCCAAGCGACGCACTGCAGCAATCGAGCTACACTGCCCGGTCAGTCGTCAATCCCATCATGCTGTCCATCCACCGCCTCGTCCGCCGGCTGCTGCCGGCCCTCCGCCTGCCGATGATTCCCCCCGCCGCCGATGCCTCCCGCGATGCCGGCGGCGCCGGGATCCCTGGCGGCGGCCCCGGCGCGATCGACCAGTTGAGCGCGCTGACGCCGCTGGACGCGCTCGAGGGGCTGGGCCCCGCCGACGAGGCCGCCGACGGCCGCTCCTTCACGGGCCCGCCGCGCGGCCTGTGGTGGCTGCGCTGGCGCAACCTGGTCGCGACCAGCTGGTTCATGTTCATCCCGCTGGTGGCGATCGTGCTGTTCTCCGGCGCGATGGGCGTGATCCTGTGGTCCCTGCACGAGACCGAGCGCCAGCAACAACGCGACGCGCTGTATCGCGACGCCGCCTGGGCGCAGCAACGCGTGCGGCTGTCGCTGCTGAGCAATCAGGATCAGCTCGCCTCGCTGGCGCGCGACATCGCCGCCGCGCAGCTCGACCAGCGCGCCTATCGCACCGCCGCGCAGGAGGTGCTGCGCGAGAACCCGGAAATCGTCTTCATCAACTGGCTCGACGCCACGCGGCGCGCGCGCTGGTCGCTGCCTTCCACGTCGGAATTCGCCGCGCGGCTGCGCGAGACGCCGGAGCAGCCGCTCGAGCCCGATGTGCTCGACACCTTCGACACCGCGCGCGAGACCCAGCGCGTGGTCTATTCGCGCCCGCTCGTCAACGAACGCGGCGACAGCTTCATGCTGATGCAGGTGCCGATCGTGCGCGACAACGAGTTCCTAGGCACGCTGGGCGCGCTCTATTCGATCAACGGCATCCTGACCCATCTGCTGCCGCCCGAGCTGACCGAGCGCTACCGCTTCTCGCTGATCGACAAGAACAACCAGCTGCGCGCCAGCACCTCGCTGCGGCCGGTGCCCGCCACCGCGCTGTCCTACGAGGTGCTGCTCGACCCGCCGGGCCATTCCCTGTCGCTGCGCGCCGATGCCTATCCGCCCGCGTCGAACCTGCCCAACAACATGCTGCTGTGGCTGGTGGTCGGGCTGTCGTGCTTCCTGCTGTGGAGCCTGTGGAGCATGTGGCGGCATACCAGCCGCCGCTCCGAGGCGCAGCGCGCGCTGCTGGCCGAGACCTCGTTCCGCCGCGCGATGGAAAACTCGATGCTGATCGGGCTGCGCGCGCTCGACCTGAACGGGCGCATCACCTATGTGAACCCGGCCTTCTGCCGCATGACCGGCTGGCAGGAGCACGAGCTGGTCGGGCGCGTGCCGCCCTTCCCCTACTGGCCGCCCAACGACCAGCAGGAGATGCAGCGACAGATCGATCTGACGCTGCAGGGCAAGTCGCCCACCGGCGGCTACGAGATGCGCGTGATGCGCCGCGACGGCACCAGCTTCTTCGCCCGCATGTATGTGTCGCCGCTGATCGACAGCCGCGGCCGCCATACCGGCTGGATGAGCTCGATGACGGATATCACCGAGCCCAAGCGCGCGCGCGAGGAACTGGCCGCGGCGCACGACCGCTTCACCACCGTGCTGGAAAGTCTGGATGCCGCGGTGTCGGTGCTCGCCACCGACAAGCCGGAGCTGCTGTTCGCCAACCGCTATTACCGGCAGCTGTTCGGCTGGGAGCCGGAGGGGCATCTGAAGCTCGCCGGCGGTGAGGTCGAGCAGGAACAGGTCACCAGCGACCATACCGATTTCGTCGACGCCTATGCCGGCCTGCCGGCCTCCGAGCTGATGCCGTATGCGTCCGACGCGCGCGAGATCTTCGTGCCGGACATGCAGAAGTGGTTCGAGGTGCGGCGCCGCTATATCCAGTGGGTCGACGGCCATCTGGCGCAGATGCAGATCGCCACCGACATCACGGTGCGCAAGGCGGCCGAGGAAATGGCCCGCCAGCACGAGGAACGCCTGCAGTTCACCAGCCGCCTGACCACCATGGGCGAGATGGCCTCGTCGCTGGCGCACGAACTGAACCAGCCGCTGGCGGCCATCAACAACTACTGCATGGGCGCGGTGGCGCGGCTGCGCTCTGGGCGCAGCACGCCAGAGGACCTGATGCCGATCCTGGAAAAGACCTCGGCCCAGGCGGTGCGCGCCGGCACGATCATCAGCCGCATCCGGGGCTTCGTCAAACGCAGCCAGCCGCAGCGGCGCGAGACCGCGCTGCACGATATCGTCGCCGACGCGGTGGGGCTGGCCGATATCGAGGCCACGCGCCGCCGCGTGACGATCCTGACCCGGCTGCCGCCTCCGCCGGTCACGCTCTATGTCGACCCGGTGCTGATCGAGCAGGTCCTCGTCAATCTGCTGAAGAACGCGGTCGAGGCGATGTCGGGCCTGCCGGCGATGCGCGCCGCGGGCGTGGTGCGGCTGCACGCCCGCATCGACCAGGGCGAGCTCGGCCAGACCGTCTGCATCGACGTGATCGACCAGGGTCCGGGCGTGGACGAGGCTACCAAGGAACGGCTGTTCGAGCCCTTCTTCAGCACCAAGTCCGACGGCATGGGCATGGGCCTGAATATCTGCCGCTCGATCATCGAGTCGCACCAGGGCCGGCTGTGGGTCGAAAACAATGCGGACGGCATCGGCTGTACGTTTAAAATCATGCTGCCGCTGGAGCCGGAGGTTGCCGATCAGTGAGCGCCCTCGATGAGGGCAGATCGGCAGGGCCGGATCGGCAAGACCATCGGAGAACCGGCCGCCCCGCTGCCCCCGCCGTGGCGGGTGTGCGGCGCAGGCGGCCGGAGTTACACTAGCCGAATCGCACAGACGCAGCATCAGGAGACTTCATGACCGTAGCGCCAAACCCCACTCCCCACCGCGGCGAGACCGTCTTCATCGTCGACGACGATGAAGCGATGCGCGACTCGCTGACCTGGCTGCTGGAGGGCAATGGCTACCAGGTTCGCAGTTTCGCCAGCGCCGAGCAATTCCTGGCCGCCTACGATGCCAACCAGGTCTCCTGCCTGATCCTGGACGTGCGGATGCCGGGCATGAGCGGCCCCGAACTGCAGGAACGCATGATCGCGGAGAACATCCATCTGCCGATCGTCTTCATCACCGGCCACGGCGACGTGCCGATGGCGGTATCGACGATGAAGAAGGGCGCGATCGACTTCATCGAGAAGCCGTTCGACGAATCCGAGCTGCGCGCGCTGGTCGAGCGCATGCTGCAGAAGGCCAGGGCCGATCATTCGGCCGCGCGGGAGCAGCGCGCCGCGCAGGACTTGCTGGGCAAGCTGACCACGCGCGAACAG
Source organism: Cupriavidus cauae (assembly GCF_026210475.1). Taxonomy (NCBI): domain Bacteria; kingdom Pseudomonadati; phylum Pseudomonadota; class Betaproteobacteria; order Burkholderiales; family Burkholderiaceae; genus Cupriavidus; species Cupriavidus cauae. Next base: position 2,171,979 of record NZ_CP080293.1, on the reverse strand, counting down.
CAGGTGCTCGAGCGCATCGTCGCCGGACGCCTGAACAAGCAGATCGCCGACGACCTGGGCATCTCGATCAAGACGGTGGAGGCGCATCGCGCCAACATCATGGAAAAGCTCAACGTCAACACCGTGGCCGACCTGCTGCGGCTCGCGCTGTCGCGCAACAGCTGATCGGCGCCGGCGGATCCTTTACGTCAGATCCGCTCGCTCTTCCCAGGCTGCCGTCCTCCCTCACCTCGTTCCTCCCCATCCCTTCAGGCCAGCGCCCGGCACCACGCCGGACGCTGGCCGGTCCTCGAAAAAGCTAGCGTTCCGGCGGTTCCGCGACAGCGTGCGCGACGGCCGCCGAGCATCGTTCGGTTCCCCCGGGCGCGGTCCGCCGTTGCCGTTCCGGCTTGGCCGCTCCCGCTCTTCCCCTGCCGGAGCCGACCGATGCTGAACCCTTCGCCACTCGCGCCGACCTCACCGTCCTCACCGTCCTCGTCGAACGCCTTCGGCGCACCTGCCGGCCACGCGGTGGCAGCCGAAACCGCGCGCCCATGGCTGACGCTGCTGCCGCAATCGATCCTCGAGCACGTGCTCGACTTCCTGTCCCTGCATGACCGCGTCACGCTGGAGCGCAAGACCTGCCATGCGCTGAGCCGGAGCCTGCGGGCTCGCGCCGCCATCGACGGCGCGCTGATGCAGGTGACCGACATCTGGTCCGCGGCATCGCTGCGGGCGCAGCTGGGCGTCCTGCCGCAGTCCAGCCTGCCTGTGTTCGGACGCGCCCAGGTAATGGCCGGCATGCTGGCGCGCCTGCCCGAATTGCCGCGTGGCGAACGCTGGAGCGCCATCGAAGCGGTACTCGACCGACTCGATACGGTGTCCGGCGCGGCCGGGCCGGTGCTGGACGCGCTGGCCGCCTGCATCGCGGACCCGCTCACCAGCGGCGAGCTCGACGAAGCGCAGTGGATGCGCCTGGCGCAGGCGGTTGCGATGGTGCCGCTGGCGGTCGGCGCACGGGCGCGCGTCGCGGCCCTGCGCCGCGCCGTCGGACCCCGGCCCACGCCATCGGTCCGGCGGCTGGCGACGACGCTGTTGCCCGACGCCACCCGCGCACTGGCCGTGGCGCGCGCCTTGCCCGCCTGCGAGCAGCGCCAGGGATTCGAGCAGCTGCTGTGCGCGCTGATGGCCGGTTCGCGCGATCACGCCGCCTACGCGGCGGACTGGTCGGCACTGCTGGCGGCCGCCGCCGGCGAGATCGGCCGCGATGCCGCCTTTGCCGCGCGCCTGTTCTGCGCCCTGCTGACGCTGCTGCCCGGCGGCCGCACCGCGAGCGAGTACCACGGCCGGGCGCCTTCACCGGACGAGGCGTTGCAGCGCTGGAGCGTGGTGCTCCATGGCGCGGCGGCGCTGCCCGGCGACGCCGGCTTCGCGGCCGCCCGCGCGGCCATCCGCACCGCCACGGCCACGCTGCTCAGCGACCCCGAGCGCGCCGAGCCGGCGATCGCGTCGCTGCTCGCCCATCTGAAGGCATCGCGCATGCAGACGGCGCAGCAGCTGCACGTACGCGCCGAACTGATTCCCTATCTGCCGCCCGCGCAGCAGGTTCCGGCATGGCACGCGCTATGGGACGAGGTCGAACGGCGGTCGCTGCCGTCGCTGGCGATGCTGCTGGTCCATGTCCAGCGCTGGCACCCTTGCGATCCGGTCCATGCGTGGCGGCGCGCGCAAGACTACTGCCTGACGGCCACCGCGCCGACGCCCGAGCAGCGCGCCGCGCTGATGTGCCAGGCCGGGCTCTTCTGCGCGCCCGGCACGGCCGACGCCGAAGCCATGTTCGATGCGATCGGCGAACTGGCCCTGCGCCACCACCAGTTGCTGCCGCTCGTGCAATGGGTGGCCACCGATGACGACCAGCCGGCCGACCGTATCCTGTCCGTCATCTGGAAATTGCCGCCGCCGGTGCAGGCGCGTGCCTTCTCGCAATGGCTGGCGCTGCGCGGTTGGGTCGACGAACTGCTGCCCGTGCCGCTGCCGCTGGCACGGCAACTGCAAGCGATGGGCTGCTGGGAGGAACTGGGCGAGATGTCCACTGCCTGGACCCGGCGCTGCAGCCGCCTGCTGGAAACCGGGCCGACGCTGCTGCCCTCGGCGGCGCACGACGCCTTGCCGGAACTGGCCGCGGACATGCTCGGCGTGCTGGAGGCGTCCGCCCCCGCCGCTCGCCCGCCGGAGCTGCTGGCGGAGGTCGCCCAACTGACCAGCGGCCTGTGGCTGCAGGCCGCTGCATCGCCGCTGATCGATCGCACCTGGGACCTGATCGACCGGCTCGATGCGCCGGCGGTGCGTACCGCGATGGAGATCCTGTACCGGCTCAAGCAGGCATCCCGCAAGCTGCCCGGCGACGGCGACCTGCTGTTGGGCGAGTGCTGGGCCAGGCCGACGCTGCTGCGCGCCGCCGAGCTGGTTCGCACGCGCTTCACCGCGCCCGAGCGCCGCCGCTGGCTGGCGCGGCTGGTCGAGGCCGAAGGCCGGATGGGTGATTTCCGTCCGGACTTGGAGCGCAACCGCTTCGATACGGTCCGGCAGGCGCTGTGGCGTATCGCGAGCGCCCTGCCGAGGGAGGCCATCGACGCTGTGCACGGCACGATCGCGGCCTGGTTTGCCCCCGCCTCGCGCGATCCGTCGGCGCTCAGGGCCTGGCAGCAGGCCGTGGCCCAGTTCGACGCATATCGGCGCTAGGGCGGCGCGGCGGTCGCTGTCGCTGTCGCTGTCGCTGTCGCTGTCGCTGTCGCTGTCGCTGTCGAGTAGGGTAGGCCTTCTTTCTCCCCCAATGGACATTCCGCGCACGGCATGCGGCGGGACCGAGAACCGAAAGGCGCGGCCGCTTCCGGATCGCGGCCCTCCACATCCGCCGACAGAATGCCGGGCCCGCGAACCGCGGCAGTCGGGCGCCATTCCGGCCGTCCACCGCCGGTTCGCCGAAGAGACCTGTCATGCAAGCCAGCCCCGCCCGCCAGACCGTTGCCCCTTGCCTCGCCGACGGCACCCCGCCATCCGAGCCGGTTCCGCAGCCGGCCACCATGTCCGGCCTGGAGTTGCTGCCCGCACCGGTGCACGACTTCATCCTCGCGCTGCTGCCGCCGCAATCCAGGCTCTGCCTGGAACGGCAGGTTTCGAAGGGTCTGCAAACCCGGCTCGAACGACATGCACGCCACGATCTGGCGCTTCGGCGCGCCGCCAACGTATGGACCGTTGGCGAGCTGGCGGCAGTCCTGTCCGATGGATCGGCCCAGCCATTCGGCGGCCTGCCACCCGCCTCGCGCGCGGCGGTTCTGGGCACGCTGGTCGGCCGGCTGCGCGGCCTGCCGCGATCCGGACACGACGCCGGTTTCCGGCTGCTGCTGGAACAGACCCTGCGGCTGCCCGCGCCGCTTCGGACGGCGCCGCTGGACACACTGGCCAGTTGCATCGACGAACGTGCGGCCGTGGTGAGCCTCGACACCTTGCTCGACTGCGTCGCCATGATCGCGGCCGAACCGCTTGCGCTATCGGCAAGGCTCAGGCGCACGGCCCTCGCGCTGGAGAACCGCGCGAAGCCGTGCGGCATCGCCAGCCAGTTGCTGCCGGACGCGTCCGCGGCGCTGGCGCTGGCTCGGGCGTTCCCCGCTGCCGAGCAGGCCGAAGCGCTGTCGGTCGGCACGGCGGCTTTCGCACGCGCCTGCGCCAACGACCAGGACGCTGCGGCCCCGTGGCGCGCCCTGCTCCAATGCGTGGCGCGGGACGAGGCCGATCCCGCGCAACGCGGTCGCTTGATCGCCGCGCTTGCCGGCTGCCTTCCCGGCATCGACGGACAGCACGCATTCTTCGGCATCGACGCCGCAACGGCGTCGCGACATTCGGCGCTGCTGCTGGATACGGTCTTTTCCCTGCCGGGCGATGGACCGTTTCACGCCATCGCCTGTCTGCTGGGCACCGAGGCTTCCCCAGGTCCGTTCCAGCATGTCAGCCGCACGCAACGAACCGATTTGCTCGGCGACATCGCCCAGCGGATGCAGGCTGCGGCCTTGACCGAGCCGCAGCGGCTCCATCTCCGTGCTGCGCTGTTGCGCTTCGTGCCGGATCTGGCGACATGGGACACCTTGTGGGACGCGGCGCTGCGGGGCGAGCACGCAGAAACGCTGCGATTGCTGGGCTCGGTCCTGCCGATTTGCCAGTCGCCCGCGCCCGATCCCACCCGGCTGCTGCGCTTGCAATCCGTCGCGCTGGACGCAACGGCGTTGCCGCCTTCGACCCGTTCCGCACTGCTGAAGGAGGCGCTGTACTACGGCCGGGACGCGATCAACGCATCGGGCCTGACCGAATCGACGCTTGCCGGCGCCGCAGCCTTGGCGCGCGACCACGGCGAATATGGCGCACTCGCGCGCTGGGCGCAGGCCGGCCGGCCAGCCGCGAGGCGTCGCGTCGTCAAGGTCATCCGAGGCCTTGCGCCGGCGCAGCAGGTGAGCGCCGTGCGGCAATGGCTGGACGACGGGAGGTGGTCGGGTCTGGAGGATCTCGTCGACCTGTCGGCACTGGCGGATCCGCTTGCGCAGACGGGTCACTTCGGCGAGCTTGCCGACCTCGTCCGTACCGTCTGCGAACGGGGCGCGAAATGGACCGGCCAGTGGGGCTGCAGGCCCGCGCTTCGAGGACGGGTCGAAGCTGCGGGGCGGATACTCGCCGACTATTGGATCGGGCAGCTCGAAGCGATTCCGCAGTGCCGGAGGCCCGCAACGCTTGCCGCGGCGGCCCTGTTTGCCCACCAGCTCGACGCGGTGACGGATCACGACGCCGAACGGGTCCAGCGGGCATGGAAGCTGATCGAGCCGCTCGATGCGGACGATCTGCGCCTCTGTCTGGCGGACCTGCGCCCGTTCCGCCGGCTGGAGAAGTGGACTGCGCCGGGACAGGGATTGCAGGACCGCTGGCCAAGGTCCGCGGTCCCGCTCGCTGCCGCGATCGTGCGCACCCGACTGTCCGGACCGGAACGGCGCGAATGGCTGGCGCATTTGCTCGGCAGGCTGTTGGCCCTGGAGAGCGAGCGGGAGACTGCCGGGCAGGGCGGACGCCAGCCACGCTTCGACCGCGCAAGGCAGGCGGCATGGGACCTCGCCATCAGCTTGCCGCGGGCGCAATGGTCCTATGCCGTGGGCTATCTCGCGCAGTGGTTTGCCGCCCCGCCGGACGCGCCGCATGAGCGCGCGCCATGGGAGCAGGCCAGGGCAAGCTTCGATGCATGGTTCGGCGCCTGAACGGGCGGGGTGCATGCCGGCGGTTCCTCCGCCGTCCCGTCCGTCATCCCAATGACGGCGCCCTCTGACGGCGCCCGCTGACGGCTCCCTCTTGCGGCGCCCTCTGACGGTGCCCTTTGGCCGGACGGGGCGGCCAGGGCGCGCCGGCGGGCACGCGCCCCGGCCACCGGTGCCGACGCTTTATAATCGCTGTTTTGCGCACCGTCCCTCCCCGCCCTGCCCTGCAGGCAATCACGCCGGTCGCATCTCCACCCGCGTCTTTCACCTCTGCCGCTCCTGCGCCTCAAGCCCATGCCCGCCCAATTGATCGACGGCAACGCCCTTGCCAAGCAAATCCGTTCCGAAGCCGCCCTGCGCGCCGCCCGCCTGACCGAGCGCGGTCACCAGCCCGGGCTCGCCGTGGTCCTGGTCGGCGAGGACCCGGCCAGCCAGGTCTATGTCCGCAACAAGGTCAAGGCGTGCGAGGACAACGGTTTCTACTCGTCGCTGGACCGCTATCCCGCGGACCTGTCCGAGGCCGACCTGCTGGCCCGCATCGACGAACTGAATCGCGATCCGAAGATCCACGGCATCCTGGTGCAGTTGCCGCTGCCCAGGCACATCGACAGCCACAAGGTGCTGGAGGCGATCGCCCCGGAGAAGGATGTCGACGGCTTCCACGTCGCCAACGCCGGCGCGCTGATGACCGGCGCGCCGCTGTTCCGCCCCTGCACCCCCTATGGCTGCATGAAGATGCTCGAGTCGATCCAGTATCCGCTGCGCGGCGCGCAGGCGGTGGTGGTCGGCGCCTCCAACATCGTCGGCAAGCCGATGGCGATGCTGCTGCTGCAGGCCGGCGCCACCGTGACGATCTGCAACAGCAAGACGCGCGACCTCGGCGCCCATACCCGCCAGGCGGACGTGATCGTCGCCGCGGTCGGCCGCCGCAACCTGATCACGGCCGACATGGTCAAACCCGGCGCGGTGGTGATCGATGTCGGCATGAACCGCGACGACGCCGGCAAGCTGTGCGGCGACGTGGACTTCGCCGGCGTACGCGAAGTGGCCGGCTATATCACGCCGGTCCCGGGCGGCGTCGGTCCGATGACGATCACCATGCTGCTGGTCAATACGCTGGAGGCGGCCGAGCGCGCGGCAGGCTGAGGCGAGCGCCGGTACACTGGGCAAAACGGCTGGGCAAAACCCCTGGGCAAGCCCCTGGCCGATCCGCTGGACGACCCGCTGGACGACCCGCCGGACAACGCGCCGCCCTCCCTCGCTGCGAAGCCACGCTGGAAAACCGCGCAGATGCCCCCAGCTGCGGAATATCCGACCGTCAACCCCAACGCCAACGCGAACGAACAAGCCATGGACCAAGCCGACAAGAACGCCAACCCGCTGCTGGACTTCAGCGACCTGCCCCGCTTCGCCGAGATCCGCCCCGAGCATATCGGCCCGGCGCTGGACGTGCTGCTCGAAGCGGCGCAACGCGCCGTCGCGCTGGTCGAGGATCCGGCCCGGCCCGCCACGTGGGCCGATACCGTCGACACGCTCGAGCAGGCCACCGAGCCGCTGGGCCGCGCCTGGGGCGTGGTCGGCCACCTGAGCTCGGTCGCCGACACGCCGGCGCTGCGCCAGGCCCACGCCGAAAACCTGCCGCGCATGACCGAGTTCTGGTCCTCGCTGGGCCAGAACCTGGCGCTCTACGAAAAGTACAAGGCGCTGGCCGCCAGCCCCGAATACGCGGCGCTGAGCCCGGCCCGCAAGCAGCTGCTCGACAACGAGCTGCGCGGCTTCCGCCTCGGCGGTGCCGAATTGCCGGAGGACCAGAAGCCGCGCTTTGCCGAGATCCAGGAACAGCAGGCACAGTTGGGCAAGGCCTTCTCCGACCACGTGCTGGACGCGACCAACGCCTACTCGCTGGTGATCGAGGACCCGGCGCGCCTGGCCGGCCTGCCGCCCGACACGCTGGAAGCGGCGCGCGAGGCCGCGGCCAAGGACGGCAAGGAAGGCTGGAAGTTCACGCTGCATTTCCCCTCGTATTTCCCGGTGCTGCAGTACGCAGACGACCGCGCGCTGCGCCAGACGCTGTACGAGGCCAACGTCACGCGCGCCTCCGAGCTGAGCCCGCAGTACGGCACCGGCCAGGCCGACTGGGACAACACCGCGAATATGCGCGAGCAGCTGGCGCTGCGCCGCGAAGAAGCCCGCATGCTGGGCTACGGCTCGTACGGCGAGGTGTCGCTGGTGCCCAAGATGGCCGATTCGCCGGCGGAAGTGCTGCGCTTCCTCGACGAACTCGCCGCCAAGGCCCGCCCCTATGCCGAGCGCGACTGGGCCGAGCTGCGCGAATTCGCCGCCAAGGAACTGGGCCTGGCCGAGCTGGCGCCGTGGGACGTCGCCTATGCGTCCGAGAAACTGCGCCAGCAGCGCTATGCCTTCTCGGAACACGAGGTCAAGCAATACTTCCCCGAGCCCAAGGTGCTCGAAGGCCTGTTCGGCGTCGTGCAGAAGCTGTTCTCGGTGCGGATCGCGCCGGACGAGGCGCAGACCTGGCACAAGGACGTGCGCTTCTACCGCGTCACCAGCCCGGACGGCACGCTGCTCGCGCAGTTCTATCTGGACCTGTACGCGCGCGAAGGCAAGCGCGGCGGCGCGTGGATGGACGACGCGCGCGGCCGCCGCGAGCGCGGCGACGGCAGCGTGCAGACGCCGGTCGCCTACCTGACCTGCAACTTCTCCGCACCGGTCGGCGACAAGCCGGCGCTGTTTACGCACGACGAGGTCATCACGCTGTTCCATGAGTTCGGCCACGGCCTGCACCATATGCTGACCCAGGTCGGCGAGCTGGGCGTGTCGGGCATCAACGGCGTCGAATGGGATGCGGTCGAGCTGCCCTCGCAGTTCATGGAGAACTTCTGCTGGGAATACGAGGTGCTGGCCGACATGACGCGGCACGTCGACACAGGCGAGCCGCTGCCGCGCGCGCTGTTCGAGCGCATGCTGGCCGCGAAGAATTTCCAGAACGGCATGATGACGCTGCGCCAGATCGTGTTCTCGGCGTTCGACATGCACCTGCACACGGACTTCGATCCGGACGGCGACAAGTCGGTGCTGGAGCTGTCGCGCGAGATCAACGACCGCATCCACGTGGTGCCGCAGTACCCGTTGTCGCGCTGGCCCAATACCTTCAGCCATATCTTTGCCGGCGGCTATGCGGCGGGCTACTACAGCTACAAGTGGGCCGAGGTGCTGTCGGCCGATGTCTACGCGGCCTTCGAGGAAGCGGCGCAGCTGACCGGCAGCGTGCTCGACAGCGAGACCGGCGCGCGCTATCACCGCGAGATCCTGTCGGTCGGCGGCAGCCGTCCGGCGATGGAGTCGTTCACGGCGTTCCGCGGCCGGCCGCCGCAGATCGATGCGCTGCTGCGCCACGGCGGGATGGCGGCATGAGCGGCGCGCCCGACGACCTGCTGGCCGGCATCGACGGCGCCGCGGCGGTGCCTGCCCCGGGCAGCACGCTGCCGCCCCCTGTGCCCGCCACCGCGCCGGCCACGCTGCGGATCGCCTCGTGGAACGTCAACTCGCTGAAGATCCGGCTGCCGCAGGTGCTCGACTGGCTGATCGCGCAGGAGAACGCCGATACGCCGATCGACGCGCTGTGCCTGCAGGAACTGAAGCTGCCCGAGGACAAGTACCCGCTGGCGGAACTGGAGAGCGCCGGATTCCACAGCATCTTCGTCGGCCAGAAGACCTATAACGGCGTGGCGATCCTGGCGCGCAACACCACCATGCCGGCCGCCACCGACGTGGTGCGCAATATCCCGGGGTTCGAGGACGCGCAGCAGCGCGTGGTCGCCGGCACCTATGGCGACGTGCGCCTGGTCTGCGCGTATTTCCCCAACGGCCAGGCGCCCGACAGCGACAAGTTCGCCTACAAGCTGCGCTGGCTCGAGGCGCTGACCGCGTGGCTGCGCGACGAACTGCAGCGCTATCCGAAGCTCGCGCTGCTGGGCGACTTCAATATCGCGCCCGAGGATCGCGACGTGCACGACCCGAAGAAGTGGGAAGGCCAGAACCTGGTCTCGCCGCCGGAGCGCGCCGCCTTCCAGACGCTGCTGGAACTGGGCTTTGCCGACGCCTTCCGGCTGTTCGATCAGCCGGAGAAGAGCTTCTCGTGGTGGGACTACCGCATGCTGGCCTTCCGCCGCAATGCCGGCCTGCGGATCGACCATATCCTGCTGTCGCCGGCGCTGCGCGAGCGCTGCACCGCCTGCACGATCGACCGCACGCCGCGCACCTGGGAACAGCCGTCGGACCATACGCCGGTGGTCGCCACGATGCGGCTGGGCTGAACGCGAACGGCCGTTGCGGCGATGGCTGCAGCGGCCGTTTCATCGGCCTGCCTTATCGTCTGCCCTCTCGCCTGCCCTCTCGCCTGCCCTCTCGCCTGCCCTCTCGCCTGCCTTATCGTCTGCCGCATCGCGTCCGCCTTATCGCCTGCCTCATCGTCCGCCTTATCGCCTTCATAAGGGTCACCATCGGCCCCGAGACATCGCCCGCCTCGGGCGATGTTTTTCGAATGACGGTGGCATCGCTTATCATGCGGGGCAGAGACACCATCGACGCGCCGGACCACGAGCCGGCGCGCAGCCCCTCGGGCCCGCCATGCAAGCCGTGCAACCGTTCCCTTCCTTCGTCTTTCTCCCTGCCCGCCTGACGACCCTCGCCGGCGCCACCGACCTGCCGCGGGACGCCGTTCCCGCGACCGCCCGGTGACCGCGCCGGCGGTGAGCCGCTCCGCCCGCGGCTGGCAACGGCTGCTGCCGGCCTGGCGCCATCGCGTCAGCGCGGCGACGCTGCGCGCCGATCTGCTGGCCGGCCTGCTCGGCGCGGTGCTGGTGCTGCCGCAGGGCGTGGCGTTCGCCACGCTGGCCGGGCTGCCGCCGCAATACGGCATCTACGCGGCGGTGGTGCCCTGCATCGTGGCCGCGCTGTTCGGTTCCAGCTGGCACGTGATGTCCGGCCCCACCAATGCGAATTCGCTGGCACTGTTCGCGATGCTCAGCCCGATCGCCTTCGCCGGCAGCCCCGAGTACATCAACCTGGCGCTGGTCGTCACGATCCTGGTCGGCGTGCTGCAGTTCGCGGTCGGTACGCTGCGGCTCGGCTCGCTGGCCAATTTCATCTCGCCGTCGGTGCTGCTCGGATTTACCTGCGGCGCGGCCTCGCTGATCGCGCTGTATGCGCTGAAGGACCTGTTCGGGCTGCAGGTGCCGACCGGCACCAGCGCCTTCGGGGTCGTGCGCCACCTGTTCGAGCATGCCGCCACCATCAACTGGAGCGCGGCGGCGGTGGGCGCGGTGACGCTGGCCGTCACGCTGGCGGTCAAGCGGGTCGCGCGCCGGCTGCCGTTCATGCTGCTCGGGCTGCTGGCCGGTTTCCTGTGCGCCTGGCTGCTGAACCGCAGCGGCTGGGGCGGCGCGCATCATGTCGACGTGGTCGGTCCGATCCCGGCCGCGGTGCCGCCCTTCCGCATTCCCGATATCCCCTGGGACCGGCTGTCCGATCTGCTGGGCATCGCGTCGGCGCTGACCATCGTCGCGCTCGGGCAATCGATCTCGATCGCCAAGGCGGTCGCGCTGCGGTCGGGCCAGCACATCGACGCCAATCGGGAGTTCATCGGACAGGGGCTGTCGAACATCGCCGGCGGCTTCTTCTCGGCCTATATCTCCTGCGGCTCGCTGAACCGCTCGATGCCGAATTTCGAGGCCGGCGCGCAGACGCCGCTGGCCAGCGTGTTCTCCGCCCTGCTGCTGGTCGCGCTGGTCGCGGTCAGCGCGCCGCTGCTGGCGCAGATTCCGCTGGCGGCGATCGCCGCGATGCTGCTGCTGGTGGCCTGGGGCCTGTTCGATTTCGCGCGCCTGCGCCGCATCGCGCGGCTCTCGCGCACCGAGTTCGCGATCGCGCTCGGCACCTTCGCCGCGACGCTGGTGATCCGGCTCGAAATGGCGGTGCTGCTGGGTACGGTGCTGTCGCTGGTCGCTTATCTATATCGCACCTCGCGCCCGGCGGTGCGGACGCTGGTGCCCGACGCCGACGATCCCGACCGCCGCTTCACGCCGCTGGACGAACTACGCCGCCCGCAGCCCGAATGTCCGCAGCTGAAGCTGATCCGGATGGAGGGCGCGATCTTCTTCGGCGCCGTGCAGTACGTCACCGACAGGCTGCACGAGGCGCGCGCGCAGATGCCGACGCAGACGCGGCTGCTGGCGATGACCAAGAGCATGAACTTCATCGACCTGGCCGGCGCGGAAATGTGGGAGGCGGAGCTGGCCGAGCGCCGTGCGCTGGGCGGCGATCTCTATTTCCACCGCCCGCGCACGCAGGTGCTGCAGACCTGGGCGCAGACCGGCTTCATCGCCAAGCTGGGCGACGACCATATCTTCGCCACCAAGCGGCACGCCCTGCACAGCATCGTGCCCACGCTGGATCCGAAGATCTGCGCGACGTGTACCGTGCGGGTGTTCGAGGAGTGTCCGCATGAGGCGGCGGCCCCGGGAATTCCGGGTCAACCGGTGCGGGCCGCACAGGTGACGAAGGCGGACGCAGCGGACGCAGCGGACGGCGTGGCCGGGCCGGAAGCGGCGGCTGGTGAGATCGAAGCCGTGAAGCGGAAACAAGCGCGGGGGGAATGAACGCGGCGGAAACAAGCGCGGCGGGAATGCGCGAAGCGGAAATGAAAAACGCCGGTATGAAACCGGCGCCAGACTGGGTCCAGCCGCAGCGCGCCCTGTTGCCCGGACCGTAGCGGCCCGGTGCGGGCGCCCCTGCTCAGACGGGCGCCACGTGCGCGCGCTTGACCACGATGGGCTGCGGCACGCCCTGTTCGATCAACACGACAGCGGCGCGTTCGATGGTATCGCGGCCGGCGCGGAATGCTTCTTCGAGCGACAGCACCTGGTCGGCGCTGAACCCTTCCCACAATGCCTCGCGCGTGACCACGCAGGTCACCTTCTGGCCGTCGACAATGGCGTGAAACAGCAAGCCCTCGTTATTGATGTCATAACGATCTTGCTCCTGGAATTTGATCTCCATCGGTACAGCCCTCCATTGCAAGTGAGTGGGCATCCTAACATGGGTCCCGCCGACGTCGCACAAAAGTCCTTTGCGAAGATCGGTCATCTGCCGAGACTGCCGCGGCCATTCCGAGTTCCATCGGCGAGCGCAAATTTTGTCACGGCCGCCGATGCGTTTCAGCGTGCCGGGATTTGACAACTTTGCAAATAATGCTAGAATCTCGGACTTCGTTGGGGCGTTAGCTCAGTTGGTAGAGCAGCGGACTCTTAATCCGTAGGTCGAGTGTTCGAGTCACTCACGCCCCACCAGCGAATATTGTAGAAAAGGCCGGGCTGCTTCGCAGCGCCGGCCTTTTTGTTTGGGCCCGAATCGTTTGGCCCCGTTTGGGCCCGCATCGGGCAGCGATTGGCAGCCCTGGACGATGGCTCCGGACGCCGCCGTCCGGCGGTACCGCCGGACGGTGAACCACACCGCAATCCCGGACGGCAGCGTGGGACATTCAACCCGATTCAACACCGCGCCGCGGCCAGCTCCCGCGCCAGGCGGCGATGCTCCGCCAGTACCGCCGGCAGATCCGCGCTCAGCAGCACGCCGTCGCGCACCACCACCCTGCCGTTGATCACGCTGGTCGACACCGTGCCCGGCGTGCAGAACACCAGCGCGGCGACCGGATCGTGACCGGCGCCGGCATAGCCGACCGCCGACATGTCGAACGCGACGAAGTCCGCCGACATGCCCGGCGCCAGCGCCCCGATGTCGTCGCGGTTCAGCACCCGCGCCCCGCCCAGCGTGGCGATCTCCAGCGCCTCGCGCGCGCCCATCGCCGCCGGTCCATAGCCCACCCGTTGCAGCAGCATGGCCTGGCGCGCCTCGCCCAGCATGTGCGCGCCATCGTTGGACGCGCTGCCATCGACGCCGAGGCCGACCGGCACGCCGGCATCGCGCATCGCGCGCACCGGCGCAATGCCCGAAGCCAGCCGCATGTTCGAGCAGGGACAGTGGGCGATGCCGGTGCCGGTGCGCGCGAACAGCGCGATGCCGTCGGCGTCGAGCTTGACGCAGTGCGCGTGCCAGACATCGTGGCCGACCCAGCCCAGGTCCTCGGCATACTGCGCCGGCGTCATGCCGAAGCGCTCCAGCGAATAGGCGACGTCGTTGTCGTTCTCGGCCAGATGGGTATGCAGCGAGACGCCATAGTGGCGCGCCATCACCGCCGACTCCCGCATCAGCTCGCGCGACACCGAGAACGGCGAGCACGGCGCCAGCACCACGCGCAGCATCGCGTGGCGCGAGGCATCGTGGTACTGCTCGATCAGCCGCTGGCTGTCGCGCAGGATCGCCTCCTCCTGCTCGACCACCGCGTCGGGCGGCAGCCCGCCCTTGCTGCGTCCCACGCTCATCGAGCCGCGCGCCGCATGAAAGCGCATGCCCATCTGCGCGGCGGCCTCGATCGCGTCGTCCAGCCGCGAGCCGTTGGGATACAGATAGAGATGGTCGCTGGTGGTGGTGCAGCCCGACAGCATCAGCTCGGCCATCGCGGTGCGGGTCGAGGCGGCGATCATGCGCGGCGTCAGGTTGGCCCACAGCATGTACAGCTCGCCGAGCCAGCCGAACAGTTCGGCGTCCTGCGCGGCCGGCACCGCGCGCGTCAGGCTCTGGTACATGTGATGGTGCGTGTTGACGAGGCCGGGCAGCACCACATGGCCGCGCATGTCGAGTACCTGCGCGCTGCCGTCGTCGATGCGCGCGCGCCAGGCGGCCGGCAGATCGGCGGTCGCGCCGACCCACTGGATCGCGGGCCCTTCGGCGACCAGTGCGCCGTCGGCGACCTCGCGGCGGTTCGCGTCCATCGTCACCAGGACGTCGGCGTGGGTCAGGATCAGCGTCATCTTGTGGTCTCCGGTCTCCGTGGTGGGTCAGATAGCGGGCGCCAGTCTACGGCGCGGGGCCGGGGGCGCGATAGCGCCGATTTGCGCCCACGGTGTGCACATCGCGCGCACACCTGACGACCACGCCGACGCTAATGTCCCGCGCCGCCGCCGGACAGCGCCTTCAGCGCGGCCCCGATCCGCTCGGCCATCAGCGAGGCCGCCGAATCCAGCGAGCCGCGCGCCCGCGCGAACAGCGTCAGCCGCTGCAGCGGCAAGGCCGGATCGCGCAACGGCACGAACACCAGCGTGCCCGCCTCCAGTTCCTCGATGGCATCGAGCGGATTGAGCAGCGCGATGCCGGCGCCCAGCATCACGAGCCGGCGCATCAGCACGGTGGAGCCGGCCTCGACCGCCGCGGGCACCGGAATCGCCGCGCGGACGAAGGCATCGTCGAGCAGGCCGCGGATCGACATCGTCGCCACGGGCAGGATCAGCGGATAGCCGACGCATTCGGCCAGCGCGGCGACGATCTCGGCCACCGGGAGATCCAGCACGCGCACCGCGATGCCGGGGTGGCGGCGGCGAAAGTCGTGAACCAGCGCGGGCAACAGGGAACCCGCCAACCCGGCGGTGGTGGCCACCGTGACGATGCCCTGCTGCCCCGCGTTGTAGGCGGCGATGCGCTCGCGCAGCGCGTCGTGCTCGCGCAGCGTCTGCCGCACGTGGGCCAGCACCATCTCGCCCAGCGGCGTCAGCCGCAACCGGCGCTGGATGCGCTCGAACAGCGGCGCGCCCAGTTCGGCTTCCAGATCGAGGATCTGCCGGTTGATGGCGGTCGGCGCGACGTGCAGCGCTTCGGCCGCCTTGCGGATCGAACCGCGGCGGACCACTTCATCCAGATAGCGCAACACGCGGGCATGCATCGGACCAGGTCTCCGGAGAACGGCGGCGCGGCGGCGGGCCGCGCGGACAGCGGGGCATTGTAGCCGCGCGGACGTTGACCGCCGTCCCGGCGACCCAGCCGAGCGTCCCCGAGATCGCTTCGGTACTTGCAAACCCAAAAAGTCCACGCTAGAATAGCGGACTTCGTTGGGGCGTTAGCTCAGTTGGTAGAGCAGCGGACTCTTAATCCGTAGGTCGAGTGTTCGAGTCACTCACGCCCCACCAGCGAATTCCCGAAAGGCCGGACTGCATCGCAGCCCGGCCTTTTTGTTTGCCTGCTGTTTGCCTCTTTCCCTGCGGCTGCGGCCCGAGCGCCTGTTACGGGTTGTTACGGATATCCCCGCCGCGCCTTTCCGGGTTGAATGCCGGTCCGGGCATATTACGAAACCAAGTTCCGCACTACGGAACCGCGCCCGACCCCGACCGGCGCCCTCGCCCCTCGCGACGCGCCGGCCAACGCAACAGATGGAGGCATTCTTGAAATCCGCATTGACCGCCAGCGTGGCAGCCTGCCTGGCCGCATTCGGCCTGACCCACGGCGTTGCGCACGCCCAGGCCTATCCCAACAAGCCGGTGCGGCTGATCGTTCCGTTCGCCGCCGGCGGCACCACCGATATCGTCGCCCGCGCGGTTTCCGATGCGCTGGGCCGCGCGCTGGGCCAGCCCGTGGTGGTGGAGAACCGTGGCGGCGGCGGCGGCGCGATCGGCGCCGACGCGCTGGCCAAGTCGGCCCCCGACGGCTACACGATCGGCATCGCCACGGTCAGCACGATGGCGACCAATCCGGCCACCAATCCGAAGAACCCGTACGACCCGCTGAAGGACTTCGCGCCGATCACCAACCTGGTCAACGTGCCGAACGTGCTGACGGTCAACCCGAAGGTGCCGGCCAAGAACCTGAAGGAATTCATCGCGCTGCTGCGCGCCGAGCCCGGCAAGTACAGCTACGCGTCGGCCGGCAAGGGCAGCATCTCGCATCTGGACGGCGAGCTGTTCAAGTTGACCACCAAGACCGACATGGTCCACGTGCCGTACCGCGGCTCGGGTCCGGCGCTGAACGACACGCTGGCCGGCCAGGTCAGCGGTCAGTTCGACAACCTGCCGTCGTCGATGCCGCATATCCAGGCCGGCAAGCTGCGCGCGCTGGCGGTGGCGGCGCCCAAGCGCGTCGAGGGCCTGCCCGATGTGCCGACCTTCGCCGAGGAAGGCATGAAGGACAACAACAATATGGCCTGGTACGGGCTGGTCGCGCCGGCCGGCACGCCGCCCGCGATCGTCGCGCGCCTGCACGACGCCGCGGTCAAGGCCCTGCAGGACCCGGCCGCCAAGCGCCGCCTGACCGAGAGCGGCGCCTATCCGGACGGCAACACGCCGCAGCAGTTCGCCGCGCAGATCAAGCGCGAACTGGAACTGCGCAAGAAGATCGCGCAGGAGCAGAAGATCACGCTCGAGTAAATTCCGTACCTGTACGGATCGGCGGACCGCCCCAGTCGGCGGCGGTCCGCCCACGGTTGGTCTTCCCGCCGTCGCATCACGCTGGCCTCCCTCGCTGGCTTCTCCCGGATGACCTCCGCCGCTGGCCTCCCCCGGCTGACGTGACGTCCCCGGCCGGCTTCCCCCGCCATCTTCTCCGCAGCCCGCTCGCAGTGCCGGCCTGACGCCCTCCCGCCGCTCCCCCCTTTCCCGCCACCTCTGTGTTTTTGCTCTACATTAAGAGCAGGCACCGGCACTCGCCCTGCCCGGACGCGGTGCAGCGCATCGCGCCGATGCGACCGGCGGCGGCTTTCCCCAAGGAGAGATCATGCAAGCGGACAGCGAAGAACGCGTCGAAGAACGACTGGCCGACCTGGTGGAGTTCGCGCGGGCCCGGCTGCCCGAGGCCACCTTCGCCATCGCCGAACCGCTGCTGCGGCACTACTACGACGTGTCCGACGCCGAGGACCTGGCCGAGCGCGATATCGCCGACCTCTACGGCGCCGCGATGGCCCACTGGCAGACCGCCCAGCGCTTCGTGCCGGGCCGCGCGCAGGTCCGCGTCTACAACCCCAATCTCGAGCAGCACGGCTGGCATTCCGACCACACCGTGATCGAGATGGTCAACGACGACATGCCCTTCCTGGTCGACTCGGTGACGATGGAGATCAACCGGCATGGCTTGACGCTGCATTCGGCCTTCCATCCGGTGTTCCGCGTCTGGCGCGGGCAGGACGGCGGCATCGCGCGCATCGCGCTCGGCGGCGACAAGGCGCCCGACCCCGAATCGCGGCTCGAATCGTTCATCCACTTCGAGGTCGATCGCTGCAGCGAACCGGCCCAGCTGGAAGCGCTCCGGGCCGGCATCACGCGCATCCTCGGCGATGTGCGCGCGGCGGTCGAGGACTGGCCGAAGATGCTGGACATCGCGCGCGCCAGCATCGCCGACCTGCAGCGGCTGCCCGGCGGCAACGAGGGCGATACGGCCGAGGCCTGCGCGCTGCTGCAATGGATGGTCGACGACCACTTCTGCTTCCTCGGCCATCGCGACTACCAGCTGGTCGAACAGGATGGCCGCTTCTGGCTGCGTGGCGTGGCGGGTTCGGGCGCCGGCATCCTGCGCGAGAGCCGGCGCGCGCCCACGGCCGAAGAGCTGACGCCGCTGCCGCCCGCCGCCACCAGCATCATCCAGGGCGAGGCGCCGATCTTCCTGACCAAGGCCAACTCGCGCTCGACCGTACATCGGCCGGGCTATCTGGACTACATCGGCATCAAGCTGCTCGACGCCGAAGGCAAGCTGTTCGGCGAACGGCGCTTTCTCGGGCTCTACACCTCGACGACCTACATGGTGTCGACCAGCGAGATCCCGCTGGTGCGCCGCAAGTGCGCCCATATCCTGGCGCGCGCAGGCTTCCTGCAGCGCGGCCATCTGTACAAGTCGCTGGTCACGATCCTCGAGCAATATCCTCGCGACGAACTGTTCCAGGCCAGCGAGGATGAGCTGTTCGAGATCGCGCTGGGCATCCTGCGGCTGCAGGAACATCAGCGCATCCGGCTGTTCGTGCGGCGCGACCGCTTCGACCGCTTCGTCTCCTGCCTGGTGTTCGTGCCGCGCGACAAGTACAACACCGACCTGCGCCAGCGCATCCAGAAGCTGCTGATGCAGGCGTTCGGCGGCACCAGCTGCGAGTTCACACCGCAGCTGTCCGAGTCCCCGCTGGCGCGCATTCATCTGACCGTGCGCGGCGAGCCGGGCACGATGCCGGAGGTCGATACGCGCGCGCTGGAGGAACGCATCGTCGCGGCGACACGCCGCTGGCAGGACGACCTCGCGGTGGCGCTGCTCGACAAGGCCGGCGAGGAACAGGGCAACCGACTGCTGCGCCGCTATGGCGACTCCTTTCCGGCCGGCTATCGCGAGGACTACCCCGCGCGCACCGCGGTGCGCGATATCGAGCTGATGGAACAGGCGCGCCGGCGCGGCGGCCTGTCGATGAACCTGTACCGGCCGATCGAGGCACCGCCGCGCGCGTTCCGCTTCAAGGTCTATCGCGCCGGCGAGCCGATCGCGCTGTCGCACAGCCTGCCGATGCTCGAGCATCTGGGCGTGCGGGTGCACGAGGAGCGCCCCTACCGGATCGAGCCCGACGAGGGCGCGCCGCTGTGGATCCATGACTTCGGCCTCGAACTGGTCGGCGGCGCCGAGCTCGACATGGCGCGCGCCAAGGACCTGTTCGAGGACGCCTTCGCGCGCGCCTGGGATGGCGCGATCGAGAACGACGACCTGAACCGGCTGGTGCTGCTGGCCGAGATGCCGGCACGCGAAGTCACGATCCTGCGCGCCTACGCCAAGTATCTGCGGCAGGTCGGTTCGACCTTCAGCGACGCCTATATCGAGCGCGCGCTGACCGGCAATCCGCGCATCGCGGCGCTGCTGGTGGCGCTGTTCGCCGCCCGTTTCGATCCGGCCATCGACCCAGGTTCCGAGCCGGCGCGCGAGGCGCGCTGCGCGCAGTTGCTGGAGGCGATCGGCGCCGCGCTCGACCAGGTGCCCAATCTCGACGAGGACCGCATCCTGCGGCAGTTCCTCGGCGTGATCCAGGCCACCACGCGCACCAATTGCTTCCGCCAGAGCGCCGACGGCACGCCCCGCCCGTGCCTGTCGTTCAAGCTCGATCCGGCCCGCATCGCCGGCCTGCCCGAACCGCGGCCGATGTTCGAGATCTGGGTCTACTCGCCGCGCGTCGAGGGCGTGCATCTGCGCGGCGGCCGCGTCGCGCGGGGCGGACTGCGCTGGTCCGATCGGCGCGAGGACTTCCGCACCGAGGTGCTGGGGCTGATGAAGGCGCAGATGGTCAAGAACACGGTGATCGTGCCGGTCGGCTCCAAGGGCGGCTTCGTCGTCAAGCGCCCGCCCTCGCCCACCGATCGCGATGCGTGGATGGCCGAAGGGGTGGCCTGCTATCAGACCTTCCTGCGCGGCCTGCTCGATGTCACCGACAACCTCGCCGGCGGCGCGGTGGTGCCGCCACCGCAGGTGGTGCGCCACGATGACGACGACCCCTATCTCGTGGTCGCGGCCGACAAGGGCACCGCCAGCTTCTCCGACTATGCCAATGCGATCTCCGGGGAATACGGCTTCTGGCTCGGCGATGCCTTCGCCTCGGGCGGCTCGGTCGGCTACGACCACAAGAAGATGGCGATCACCGCGCGCGGCGCCTGGGAATCGGTCAAGCGGCATTTCCGGGAGCTCGGCACCGACATCCAGTCGACCGACTTCACCGTCGTCGGCATCGGCGACATGTCGGGCGACGTGTTCGGCAACGGCATGCTGCTGTCGCCGCATATCCGGCTGCTGGCCGCGTTCGACCACCGCCATATCTTCCTGGACCCGGACCCGAACCCGGCCGTCAGCCTGGAAGAGCGGCGCCGGCTGTTCGCGCTGCCGCGCTCGAGCTGGGCCGACTACGATGCGGGCAAGATCTCGGCCGGCGGCGGCGTGCATCCGCGCAGCGCCAAGACCATCGCGCTGACGCCGCAGGTGCGCGCCGCGCTCGGCATCGAGGCCACCGCGCTGACGCCAGCCGAGCTGATCCAGGCAATCCTGACCGCGCCGGTGGACCTGCTGTACAACGGCGGCATCGGCACCTACGTCAAGGCCACCGACGAGACCCACCAGCAGGTCGGCGACCGCGCCAACGACGCCGTGCGCGTCAATGGCGCGGTCCTGCGCTGCAAGGTCGTCGGCGAAGGCGGCAACCTGGGCTTCACGCAGCTCGGCCGCATCGAATACGCCCGCGCCGGCGGCCGCATCCATACCGATGCGATCGACAATTCGGCCGGCGTCGACTGCTCGGATCACGAGGTCAACATCAAGATCCTGCTCGGGCTGGTGGTCGCCGACGGCGAGATGACCGACAAGCAGCGCAACAAGCTGCTGGCCGAGATGACCGACGAAGTCGCGGCGCTGGTGCTGCACGACAACTACTACCAGACCCAGGCGCTGTCGATCGCCAACCGCCGCGCCGCCGAACTGCTCGATATCGAGGCCCGGCTGATGCGCGCGCTCGAGCGCGCGGGCCGGCTCAATCGCGCGCTCGAATTCCTGCCGCCGGACGAGGAGATCGTCGAGCGCAAGGCCGCCGGGCTCGGGCTGACCTCGCCCGAGCGTGCGGTGCTGCTTGCGTACAGCAAGATGTGGCTGTACGACGCGCTGCTCGCCTCCGACGTGCCGGAAGACCCGACGGTGGCCGGCCTGCTGTCCGACTATTTCCCGCAGCCGCTGCGCGTGCGCTACGCCGACACGATGCAGCGGCACCCGCTGCGGCGCGAGATCCTTGCCACCTATCTGACCAACACGCTGGTCAACCGCGTCGGCCCGACCTTCGTGCATCGGATGATGGAGGAGACCGACGCGCGGCCTGCCGATATCGTGCGCGCCTGCCTGACCGCCCGCGATGTGTTCGGGCTGACGGGGCTGTGGCAGGCCATCGATGCGCTCGACAACCGCGTCGCCGACGAGGTGCAGGCCGGCATGTTCGCCGGCCTCGCGCGCTTGCTCGAAGGCGCGACGCTATGGCTGCTGCGGCGCCGCCCGACCAACGGTGCACCGGCGGGCACGCGTCCCGACTACGCCGCCGCCGCGGTCTGGCTGACGCCGCGGCTGCCGACGCTGCTGGCCGAGCACGAGGCCGCCGCGCTGACCCAGCGGCGCGAGGCGCTGACCGCGCTCGGCATCGACGACGCGCTGGCCCTGCAGGTCGCCGCCGGCGATATCGCGGTCGCCGCGCTCGATATCGCCGAGGTGGCCTCGGGCTGCGAGCGCAGCCTGGCGCAGGTCGCCGACGTGTATTTCGCGCTGGACCGGCATCTGAGCTTCGGCTGGCTGCGCGAACGCGCACAGGCGCTGCCCGCGGATACGCACTGGGATCTGCTGGCCCGCACCACCACGCTCGACGATCTGGACCGCCTCAAGCGCGCGCTGACCGTCAGCGTGCTGCAGCAGGCCGGCCCGAGCGCGCGCGAGGAAGGCGCCGACGGCCTGATCGAGCGCTGGCGCCAGGCCCGTCATGCCCCGCTGGAACGCTTCGGCCGCATGCTGGCGGACCAACGCGCCGCCGGTGCCACCGGCCTGTCGATGCTGTCGGTGGCCACGCGCGAGATCGGCATGCTCGAGCACGCGACCTGAGGCGTCGGGCAGCGGCAGCGCCTGCAACGAGGGAATCGCGCGCGGCGTCGCGCAGGCCATCGCGAATAAGATCGCAAAGACGATTACGTGGGCTTTTGCGCAGGGTATCGCGAAGACAATCGCCAAAACATTTGCGCACAAAGTCGCCAAGACAATCGCCAAGACAATCGCGAAGGCCATCGCATGCCCCTTCGCACAGGCCCTCGCGCACGCACTACGCTGGCACGCGCTCTTGCGCAGCGCAACACTGCGTGTGGCAACGTACGGACGCTGGCCACCCTGGCCCATAGATTGTGCGTGTCGAACCGGCCCATGCCTCTCGCGCCCCACCCGGGCGCGCGGCAGGCCGTGCCGCGTCATCCCGCGATCGCCAGGCTGCCGGAGAACCTCCCATGGTACTGCGTCCCCCCTCGCACCAAGCGAGCTTGCGTACGACCGTCTGCGTGGTCGGCTCAGGGCCTGCCGGCATCACCTGCGCGATGGAGCTCGCCCGCCGCGGCATCGCCGTGATGCTGGTCGAAAGCGGCGGCGAAACCTTCCAGGACGAAGCGCAGGCGATGTGCGACGCCGAGCTCGCCGATGCGCGCCGCCATGCGACGATGCAGGATGCCGTGCGGCGCGCGTTCGGCGGTACGTCGTGGCTCTGGGGCGGGCGCTGCATCCCCTTCGATCCGATCGACTTCGAGCCGCGCGACTACGCGCCCGGCACCGCCTGGCCGATCCGCTACGAAGAACTGTCGCCGTACTATGCGCGCGCCTGCGAGTACACCAACTGCGGCCAACCTGCCTTCACGCTCGATCGCCTCGCCGCCGAATCGGCGAGCCGGCCCATCACCGCGCGCTTCCAGCCTGGCGACGTGATCGCCTCCGATCTGGAGCGCTGGAGCGGCGAACCCAACTTCGCGCGCCGCTATCGCGACTGGTTCGAGCGCGAGCCCAGCGTGCAGCTGCTGCTCGGCGCCACCTGTGTCGATATCGAACCCAGCGCGGACCGCGAGCATGTCGCCAGCATCGTGGTGGCCCGCGGCGCCGCACGCACGCGCATCGTCGCCGACCATTTCGTGCTGGCCTGCGGCGGGCTGGAAGCGACGCGCCTGCTGCTGAACGTCAATGCGCGGCACGGCGATCGCCTCGGCAATCGCAGCGGCCTGCTGGGCCGGCACTACATGGGCCACATCTCCGGCAAGATCGCCAGCGTGCGGTTCGATTCGGAGGCGGCGCGCACAATCTACCATTTCGAGCGCGATGCGCAGGGCTTCTATGCGCGGCGGCGCTTCACCGTGCCGGCCCGCGTGCAGCGCGAACAGCAGTTGCTGAATACCGCGATGTGGCTGGACAACCATCCTCCCGCCGATCCCGCGCACGGCAACGGCATCCTGTCGTTCGCATACCTGGCGCTGTGCACGCCGGTGATCAGCCGCTATCTGGCGCCGCCGGCGATCGCCAAGCTGGTCGCCAACGCCAGTGCGCGCAAGGACCGCGGCGCCCATGTCCGCAACGTCTGCAAGGACCTCGCCAAGATCGCGACCTTCGTGCCGCCCTTCGTCTATCGGCGCTACTTCGCGCGGCCGCGGCTGCCCGGCTTCTTCCTGCCGAGCCCGAACAATGTCTATGCGCTGCACTACCATGCCGAGCAGTTGCCCTCGCGCGAGAGCCGCGTGACGCTGGCCGAGACCGCCGACTGCCACGGCATGCGGCGGCTGCGGATCGATCTGCGCTATCAGCACGCGGACGCCGATTCGGTGGTGCGCTGCCATGCGTTGCTGGACCGGCATCTGCGCAAGACCAGTGCCGGCCGGCTCGAATACTGGATGCCGGAGGCCGAGCGCGTCGACGCGGTGCTGGCGCAGGCCGCCGACGGCTTCCACCAGATCGGCACCGCGCGCATGGCGGCGCACTGGCGCGACGGCGTGGTGGACCCCCGCTGCCGCGTGTTCGGCACCGACAATCTGTACGTCGCCAGCAGCGCGGTATTTCCGTCGTCCGGACAGGCCAATCCGACGCTGACCATCGTCGCGCTGTCGGCGCGTATCGCCGACGACATCGCGGCACAGCTCGCCAGACCGAACGCGAGCGATGCGGCAAGCAATACCGCAAACGAGACCGAGAACCGAAACGACGCCCGCATGCCTAACGACATGCCGACCGACGCGACGCCCGTGGCGGATCGGAATCCCCCGTCCGTCGAACCGATCGACGAGCCCGTTGCCGTAGCGACCGCAGGAGCGCCAAGGTGAGTGAGCATTCCCAGGAATTGTCGGGCCGATTGGGTTTCGGTTGTGCTCCCATGCTGGGCCGGGTGGGCAGGAAGGAATCGCTGCGGGCGCTGGCGGTCGCGTATGACAACGGCATCCGTCATTTCGACGTCGCGCGGTCCTACGGTTTTGGGGAAGCCGAGGCGCTGCTCGGCGAGTTCCTCGCCGGCAAGCGCCAGCACGTCACCGTCACCAGCAAGTTCGGCGTGGTGCCCCCGCGCAATACGCGCGCGCTGAGCCTGGCCAAGAGCCTGGCGCGCGGCTGGATCAAGCGCATGCCCGGGGGCCGCCGCATGGTCCATGCCGCCTCGCGTGCCGCGCTGTCGCAGCGCAACTATGAGGTCGGCTATGCGCGCGCGTGCCTGGAGCAATCGCTGCGCCAGTTGCGCAGCGAGCGCATCGATTACTACCTGGTTCACGAACCGCTTTCGCCGGAGGTGCTGACCGACGAGCTACAGCGCTTCCTGGACGAGGCCCAGCGCGACGGCAAGATCGGCCAGTGGGGCGTGACCATCGATTCGCCGGAGATCAGTGCCACACCGATGGCGCAGCAGGCGCCGGCGTGGCTGTTCGAGGCCAATCTGAACGTGCTCGACCGGCTGCATGCCGGCATGGGCGCCGGCCGGCAGCGTTTCCTGTCGCGGCCCTATGGCGGCGGGCCCGACAGCCTGGCGGCCAGCGCCGCCAGCCGGCCGGTGCGGGACGCCGTCAGCAAGCTGGGGCTGGAGGAACTGACCGAACAGGAGCTGGCGATGCACTTCGCGCTGAGCCTCGCCGGCGAGCACGGCATCGTCATCACCTCGATGTTTTCCGAGCAGCATATCCGCGAGAACCTGTCGCTGCTGGACCGGTATCGCGCGCTGGGCGAGCGCGGGCCCGCGCTGGCGCCCACCATTCTGGGCGGCGGTTCGCCCCGCCCTTGCCGCAACGGGCCCTGCACCGATATGCCGGAACACGAGCCGGCATGAGAGGGTGAATTTGCGCTTCGGCTGCGCTTGGGGTCGCTTTGGGGGCGCTTGAGCGGCGGCGCTTGGAAGTGCGCCGAGGTTGCGCCGAGGTTGCGCTGAAGTTGCGCCCGGGTTGCGCTCAGGGTCCGCAGATCGTGACGCCTGTCACGATGCCGGCGCGAATGGATCCGTTGGCGCGGCGGGGTTGTCGGACAGATCGAACTCGTCGCGCACCTTGTCGACCACGGCGCGAATCGCGCGCTCATGGCCGCGCACATGGCCGAAGCCCTGCATATCCCAATTGCGCCCGCGCGCATCGCGCGGATGCGGCTGCGGCACGGGCACCCGCACCTTCAATCCCTCGTCGACGATCTCGTCCAGTCGCTGGATACGCCGGCTCACTTCGTCCTGCAGCGCACGTGCGGGCCGTTCGCGCTTGGCCATGATGTTCTCTCCCGTGACCTCGATCGGGCCATGCTAGCATGCGCGCTGCCGCGCCAACGTGCGCTATCCGCTCCAGCCCCTTCTTTCTCCCGCCATCCGTGCCATCCCCGTCATGCTCGAGACCTTGCGCGCGTGGGCCGGACGACTGCGGCGCGACGTGCTGACGCTGTGGTTCGCCTGCCGCCATCCCGCGACGCCCTGGCTGACCCGCGGCCTGTGCGCGTTGATCGTCGCCTATGCGTTCAGCCCCATCGATCTGATTCCCGACTTCGTGCCGGTGCTCGGCTACCTCGACGAGATCGTCCTGCTGCCCGCGCTGATCTGGTGCGCGCTGCGCACGCTGCCTGCGCCCCTGGCCGACTCCTGCCGCGAGCAGGCCCGCCGGTGGCTCGACGAGCGGCGTGGCAAGCCCCGCAGCTACTGGGGCGCCGCGATGGTGGTGGCCCTGTGGCTGGGGGCGGCGCTGCTTGCATGGCGGTGGTGGCACGGCTGAAGCCCCGCTGCGCCACGCGCCGCCTCCGCGGCCTTTGGCGCGCGCGCCATCCCGCGTCCGCTTACTGTCGGACAGCCACCGATACCAGGCGCCCCGCCCCCGCTCTAGAAAGGAAGAAAGTTCCGATCAAGAGGTGCCACCATGGCAGGACGCAATATCCATGTGACGCCGCATGGCAGCGGCTGGAATGTCAGCCGCGAAGGCGAACCCGTCGCCAGCTCGCATCACGAGACCCAGGAAGAAGCCATCGAGGTCGCCACCGACGCCGCGCGGCGCGACCGTGTCGAATTGCTGGTGCATGGGCGCGACGGGCAGATCCGCATGCGCAACAGCTTCGGCCACGATCCGGCGGCGTCCAAGGGATGACGTAGGACGAACTCGCATACTGAGCGGCATCCCGATGCACTACGATGCAAGTTCCCTCCGCTCTCGACCGAAGACCATGCCTCGCAACTTCGTATTGAAAGCCACCCATACCGGATGGGAATTGACCGTCGAAGGCCAGGCGCAATCGATCCTGCGCTACGACGGCCGCGATGACGCCCTGCAGCTCGCCATGGCCGCCGCCCGGCGGCGCGGCGTGGGCCTGCTGGTCCAGGAGGCCGACGGCGAAATCCGCCGCCTGACCGAACAGGAAAGCCTGGCGGCTTGACCCCCGGCAGCGCGGTGGCCAGGGCCGCCATGCCCCCGCCCGCTGCCGGCAATGGAACACGACCATGAACCGTACCGTCCACGTGCTGCCCGCCGACCGCGGCTGGGCGGTGACCGTCGAAGACACCGACGACGCCACCTCGCACTACCCTTCGCAGGAAGAAGCCATCGCGGCCGGACGCGAAAAGGCCAGCAAGGACCAGGTCGAACTGGTCATTCACGGGCCGGATGGACAGGTCCAGCAGCGCACGCGCTATGACGGCGGCGATGGCCGTGGCCATGAGGGCGATGCGGGCGATGGTGGTGCCGACGGCGGTGGCGGTGGCGATGGCGGTGGCGATGGCGGCGATTGACGGGCGGGCGTGCAGGCCGCAGGCGAACCTGCCTGATCGAATTCCACTCGGCCAAGTCCGCAACAACGTCCTGCTATGATCGGCCGCGCGACAACGAACCCTCAGCCTACCCATGTCGAGTACCGGCACCGATAACACCGAGCACACCGATCACACCGAGCACATCGACCATCGCAGCCAGAAGGAAAGGATGCTTGCCGGCGATCTCTATATCGCCGAAGACCCGGAATTGCAGGCCGCATCGCGCCGCGCGTATCGCCTGTCGCGCGAATACGAGACGCGCTATGCCGTCGACCTCGACAGCGCCCAACAGGTCCTGGATGAAATGCTCGGCGCCGTCGGTCCGGACGTCAATATCAAGCCACCGCTTTACGTCGACTACGGCAAGTACATTACGGTCGGCGCGCGTACCTTCGCCAATTACGGATTGATGGCACTGGACGTCGCGCCGATCACGATCGGTGAAGACGTGCAGATCGGGCCCAATGTGCAATTGCTGACGCCGACACACCCGGTCGATCCGGAATTGCGGCGGCAGAAATACGAAGCCGCCAAACCCATCGTGATCGGTAACAACGTCTGGCTCGGCGGCGGCGCGATCGTGCTGGCGGGCGTCACGATCGGCGAGAACAGCGTGATCGGCGCGGGTGCGGTGGTCACGCGCGATATTCCGCCGAATGTGGTCGCGGCAGGCAATCCCGCGCGCGTGATCCGCGAGATCGCGCAGCCGCCGAACGACGGCGCCGAGGCATGATGCCGTCGAACACTACTCACAGCGTGCGCCAGCAATGACGCCGCTGATCCGGGCTGCGACCGGCAGCGACGCGTCATCGCTGCCGGACATCGAACGCTCCGCCGCCGAGCTGTTCAGGACCGTCCCGGCATTGGCATGGATCGCCGACGACGACGTCCTGTCCCCGGAAGTCCACCTTCGCTTCATTGCGGCGGGCACTGAATGGGTCGCGGAGGACGACACCGGCAAAGTGCGCGGCTTTATCAGCGCCGAGCGGTTCGGGCAAGCGCTGCATATCTGGGAACTCGCCGTTCATCGCGATTGCCAGGGCCAGGGCTACGGCCGCGCCCTGGTCTCGCAGGCCATTGCGCATGCACGTCGGCAACGACTGGCGGCCGTCACGCTGACCACATTTCGCGACCTCCCGTGGAACGGGCCGTTCTACGGCCGGCTGGGATTCGATGCGATCGAAGGCGATGCCCTCGATGAACGGCTCACCGCCGTGCTCGAGCACGAACGCGAACTTGGCTTGCCGGTGCATCTGCGCTGCGCGATGCGGCTCACGCTGGATGCGACTGACGCTGGATGCGTGCCACACCGGCAATGATGCCGCCCCGCCGGCATCGCCGTAGAATCGCCGATATTCGAAACCGATGGGACTTCGTATGGCACGCTCGAACCGACTGCATCGCGCCCTGCTGGCCGCCCTCGTCGCGACGGCCGCTTACCCCACCGCCGCCCAGTACAGCAGCCCATTGACGGACTCGCAACGACAGGCGCTCGACCGCGCCATCGGCACCTTGCGCACGCCCGCGGACCGCAATGTCGCCAGTCAATGGAGCGACGCCAAGAAAGTCGCCGAAGTCATGTGCCGCCCGCTGGCCCTGCAGGAACTGAAGCGCACCGATGCCAAGGTCGATCGCGTTTTCCTCAGCGACGACACGCCGCAAAGCCTGAGCTTGAAAGGCAATACCGTACTCGAAGGAAACGGCCAGGCACGCGGCCGCAGCGGTTGGCGCAATTTCACCTTCACCTGCCGGCTCGATCCGCAAACGGCACGGGCCACGGCGTTCGAGGCGACGTTCGAGGGGCGGAAATAATGCTGCGGGTCCGGCGCCGCCGTGTTCGCAACGCGGCCTGTGGAAGCGAACAATAAAAAAGCCCGATGCCATGAAGGCATCGGGCAAATGCAACCGACCAGGAAATAGGCTCGGACGGGACACGGCGACCGGCGCATTGCCGCTGATTGGGGGCAGCGGCGCTGTTGCCGGCCTACGCACCTCGTCCTCGCCTCGCGATACCTTAGTGGCGGCGCGCCATACCTCATACTGAAAACGGGCTCGGTTCTGTAGACAAGCGTCGGCACTGGCAGAAGCGCAAAGCCATGAAGGCTCCATCATCGCGAAAAGGACGCGCTCAGGCCCCGCGGCGCAGCTCTTCCTTGTTGGCCCGCTGTGCTGCCATTCGTCTACCAGGGCCGCAATCCGAATTGGCTCAGAGAGCCCGAACGCGTATCGGTGCGCCCGGCGAGCGCGCCCGCTCTCCGAAGCCGAGGGCTCAGCATTCGAATGTGAAAGAAGGAAACTCGAATCCGACAGAAGCTCCTCCGACTGATGGCGTAATGGCTGCCCGGCCCTTTCCAAGGAGGAGATATGCCGTTCTGCAACGACACCCGCTATTTCACGCAAGAGGAAGACCCCGCCTACGAGCTCGTCCTGGCGCCCGGCGCGCAAGCCCCGTACTCGGGCATCTACCGATGTGAGGGCTGCGGTTCCAGCGCCATCTCAACCCGCGAACATCCCTTGCCGCCGCAGAACCACCATGTTCATGGGGCACTGCAGGGACACATTCGCTGGCGGCTGATCGCGAGAACGACGCACCCGTAACCCCGATGCCCGCTTTGGGTTGACCGTCAGGCCGGTACCGAGAACGCCCGATGAATTTCATCGGGCGTTTTGTCTTGGCGCCACGCCAGGGCGGCGCTGGGGGATGGCGGGCACCAGGCACCGCCTTCCTCGGATGGCGCACGCCCAATGAAAAAAGCCCGATACCAATGAAGGTATCGGGCAAATGCAACCGACTAGGAAATAGGCTCGGGCGGGACGCGGCGACCGGCGCATTGCCGCTGATGGGGGCAGCGGCATTGTTGCCGGCCTACACATCCCGCCCTTGCCTGCCGATACATTAGTTCGAGGCGGGCACCTCTCATACTGAAAACGGGCGCGGTTCTGTAGACAACCGACGAGCGCATCGCAAGCGCGAAGCCATGATCGTCCGATCCTCGCGAAAGCCTCCCGCGCCTACACAACAAAAAGCCCGCGTGGCTGCGACCACGCGGGCTTTCTTGCACTGCCTCGCCGCGCTTCTACTCGTCTTCCAATGCCGCAATCAAGGCGTCCGCGTACTGAACGGCCCGCTTCGCGGCAGCCTCCACTTCCATTTCTCCCGACATGCTGGTGACCAGTCCCTGCATCGCCATCGCGGCGAAATGCACGCGCTGACTTGTCGACGAGGCAGCGTAGTACGACATGTCGTCGAGACGTTCGACGATCTCTCTCAGATGCTTGACCAGCTCTTGCGAATGGCTTTCGTCCATACGTTCCTCCCTTCAGGGGTTGGGGAGCTGTCATGGTGCCAAGCCGATCGCGAACAAAGAAGCGGGCGGTGACGGGAATCGTCGATACTGGGGCGGAAATCGAAGGTTTGCAGTGCACGTCTTCGGGTCTGCTCCATCCATGAGGCGTGGCAGTGGCACGCCGACGCCTCCGAAGCGGTGCGCAACGACCTCGGCGGAGGACGAGCTGCAACCCTCCGACGGCCATGGACGATGACGAGCGGCGATCAATAAGCCAACAGTCGATGGCCACCTTGCCATTCGCCCGCTCGCTTCCCCGTGTCGGACGTGGCCCGATACCGGTCCCCGATGCCCTCGCGTACAACTCGAACAACATCCCAAAGGAGGCAACCATGGCAGGAAATGTCCACGTCGTGCCGGAAGCCGACGGCAAATGGGCGGTCCGGATTGAAGGCACTGACGGCACCGGCCCGACTTACGAAACCCAACAGGATGCCATTGCATCCGGCACCGAAGCAGCACAGCAGGCAAAGGTCGAGCTGATCATCCACGGCCGCGACGGCCAGATCCGCGAGCGAAACAGCTTCGGCAACCATCCGCGCGACATCAAGGGGTAGACAGGGTCGGGACGCGGCCGGCTTGAAGGGGCTACCCCGCCAAAAGGCAAAAGCCCGCGTAATCTTCCGATTACGCGGGCTTCAATTTGGTCGGGGCGAGAGGATTTGAACCTCCGACCACCTGCACCCCATGCAGGTACGCTACCAGGCTGCGCTACGCCCCGAAAGCACAAGAGTATATCAGAAGCCCCACCGAAATGAATAGGCGGTGGAGCGCATTTTTTAGTCCTTGGCGGCGATCTGCTTCAGTTGCGCAAGCACGTGCTGGACCTCGATCAGTTCGCCGCGCAAGGCGGGAACATCCACCGTCAATACGGACGCCGCAGGTGCGATGCCCGTGCTCGCCGAGGGCAGCGGCGCGGCTTCTTCCGGCATGGCCGGTTCGGCGTGATGGCGCCCTTCGTCGAGCCGGTTGCGCGCGCCGTTGATGGTGAAGCCTTGCTCGTACAGCAGCTCGCGGATGCGGCGGATCAGCAGCACCTCGTGGTGCTGGTAGTAGCGCCGGTTGCCGCGCCGCTTGACGGGTTTGAGTTGCGTGAATTCCTGTTCCCAATAGCGCAGCACGTGCGGCTTGACGGCGCACAGTTCGCTCACTTCACCGATGGTGAAATAGCGCTTGGCGGGAATGGGCGGCAACGTGATGCGCTCGCTCGATTTATCCGACATGCAGTGGACGGACGGGTTTCAGGCCGGGCCGGCGGTGGTTGGAGGGGAATGGCGCCGATTCGGCGCGCAGCAGCAGCATACAGACTGGCCGCGGCAGCGGCAATGGACCGCGCGGGATGGCTATCGACGGTCAGTCAGCCAGGGCGGTAAGTCAGGTCAATCAGTCGCTGGGCGCCAGGCCGGCGCGTTCCTCCACCAGGCTCTTGAGCTTCTGGCTGGCGTGGAAGGTCACCACGCGGCGGGCGGTGATCGGAATGATTTCGCCGGTCTTCGGATTGCGGCCGGGGCGTTGCGGCTTGTCGCGCAACTGGAAGTTGCCGA
This sequence comes from Cupriavidus cauae, assembly GCF_026210475.1. Lineage (NCBI taxonomy): Bacteria > Pseudomonadati > Pseudomonadota > Betaproteobacteria > Burkholderiales > Burkholderiaceae > Cupriavidus > Cupriavidus cauae. Next base: position 2,140,118 of record NZ_CP080293.1, on the reverse strand, counting down.
AGCCGGACAGCTTGACGCTGTCGCCCTGCTCCAACGCTTCGCGGATCACGTCGAAGAAGGCTTCGACCATGTCCTTCGATTCACGCTTGTTGAGACCGACCTGATCGAACAGCATCTCGGCGAGTTCGGCCTTGGTCAGGGTCGGGACCTCGGTGACGCGCGGTTCCGGCGTTTCGTCCGCCTGCGTAGCCGCGTGCCGGTCGCCAGCTTCGCCCAATGCTGCTGCGGTCATCAGAGTCGCGTGTTGGTCGTTCATCTCGTCAGTCTGCCGCCCGGATGCGGGTGCCCGGGCGGCCCATTCAGGGTTCGGGCTGTGGCTAGCCGCGCAGCCGGGCGCCGAAGGCGGCGGTGGCGGCTTCGACCATGCAGCGCACGGCGCTGTCGACGGTCTCGTCCTGGAGGGTCGCCCCAGTATCTTGCAAGGTCAAGCGGAAGGCAAGGCTTTTCTCGTCCGCGCCGATGGCCGCCGAAGCGGCCTTCGGGCGGAATTCGTCGAACAGCACCAGGCTCTGCAGATAGCGGCCGAAGCCCTGCTTGTCGAGCGCGGCGCGCATCGCATCGGTCAGGTCCTGCACGCGCACGGTTTGCTTGACCACCAACGCCAGGTCGCGCACGGCGGCCGGGAATTTCGAGATCTCGGTGTAGCCCGGCAGACCGATGTCGCGCACCGCATCCAGGTCCAGTTCGAACAGCACCGGCGCGTTGCTCAGCTCATAGGCCTGCAGCCACTGCGGATGCAATTCGCCGATGACGCCGATCGGCTTGCCCTCGAGCAGCACGGTGGCGGCGCGGCCCGGATGCAGCGCGGGATGCGAGACCGGCTCGAAGCGCGCCTGGCGCGGATGCAGCAGCGCCTCGACATCGCCCTTGATGTCGAAGAAGTCCACCGGTCGCGTCGGCACGCCCCACTGCTCCTCGAAGGCGGGGCCACAGGCGATGCCAGCCACGCGCATCGGCTGATCGTAGCCGGCCACGGTCAGGCCGCCATCGCCGGTGCCGGCATTGCGCAGGAACACGCGGCCGACCTCGAACAGGCGCACACGCGCGGCCTTGCGATTGAGGTTGTAGCGGACCTTGTCGAGCAGCCCGCCGATCAGCGTCGAGCGCATCACGGCCAGCTGGCTGGCGATCGGATTCAGCAGGCGGATCGGATTGTCGTTGGCGGCGAAATCGCGCTCCCACTTCTCCTCGACGAAGGCGAAGTTGATCACCTCCTGATAGTCGCGGGCGGCAACGGCATGGCGGACTGCATGGGTCGAACGGCGCGCCTCGCCGGTCGGACGCATCTCGCTCTCGGCCACCGGCGGCCGCGCCGGAATGCGCTCGAAGCCGTAGATGCGGGCGACTTCCTCGATCAGGTCCTCTTCGATTTCCAGATCGAAGCGATAGCTCGGCGGCGTGACCTCGAACACGGTGCCTTCGGCGCCCTCGCCCTGCGTGAACGGCAGGCCCAGGCGCTGGAACACGTCGGCGATCTCGGCGGGGTTCAGCGCGATGCCGAGCACGCGCTCGGCGCGCGCGACGCGCAGCCGCACCGGCGGACGCTGCGGCAGGTTGACCGCCTGATCGTCGACCGGGCCGGCCTGGCCCCCGCAGATCTGCAGGATCAGCGCGGTAATACGCTCGATATGCTCGACCGTGGTCGCATAGTCGACGCCGCGCTCGAAGCGATGCGCGGCATCGGTCGAGAAGTTGTAGCGGCGCGCGCGGCCCTGGATCGCCTGCGGCCACCAGAAGGCGGCCTCCAGATAGATATTGGTGGTGTCCAGTGTCACGGCGGTGCTGTCGCCACCCATGATGCCGGCCAGGCTCTCGATTTCCTTGTCGTCGGCGATCACGCCGACGGTCTCGTCGACCTCGACGGTATTGCCGTTCAGCAGCTTCAGCTGCTCGCCCTTGCGGCCCCAGCGCACGTCGAGCCCGCCGTGGATCTTGTCCAGATCGAACACGTGCGAGGGACGGCCCAGCTCGAGCATCACGTAGTTCGAGATGTCGACCAGCGCCGAGATGCTGCGCTGGCCGGCGCGCTCGAGCCGCTGCACCATCCACGCCGGCGTCGCGGCACGGGCATTGACGCCGCGGATCACGCGGCCGCTGAATCGGCCGCACAGATCGGGCGCGGAAATCTTCACCGGCAGGCGGTCGTCGATCGTGACCGCCACCGGCTCCATCGCCGGCAGCGTCAGCGGTGCGCCCGTCAGCGCCGCGACTTCGCGCGCGACGCCGTGGATCGACAGGCAGTCGGCCTTGTTCGGCGTCAGCTTGATCACGAAGACCTGGTCGTCGAGGTCCAGGTAGCGGCGGATGTTCTCGCCGACCGGCGCGTCCTCGGGCAGGATCAGCAGGCCTTCATGGTCCTCGGACAGCTTCAGCTCGCGCGCCGAGCACAGCATGCCGTAGCTCTCGACGCCACGCAGCTTGCCGACCTTGATCTCGAACGGCTTGCCGCCCGCTTCGGTCGGCGGCAGCACCGCGCCCACCAGCGCGCACGGCACCAGGATGCCCGGCTTGACGTTGGGCGCGCCGCAGACGATCTGCAGCGTCTCGCCGGTGCCGGCATCGACCTGGCAGACGTTGAGGCGATCGGCGTTCGGATGGCGCTCGGTGGCCAGCACGCGGGCGACCACGATCTTGTCGAACGGCGGCGCGACCGGCCCGACCTCCTCGACTTCCAGCCCGGCCATGGTCAGGCGGTGCGAAAGCGCGTCGGTGGTCAGATTGTCGGGATTGACGAAGGTACGAAGCCAGGATTCCGAGAATTGCATGGCGCTACTGATCCGGTGGGTATGCTGTGGGCGGCGGCATGGCGCCGCCAGGGTTCGACGATGACGCTAAGGCCGTTCGGGGTTGCAGGCCGGGCGCGGCGAACACACGCGCCCGAGGCCTTCACGCAAACTGGCGCAGGAAACGCACGTCGCCTTCGAAGAACAGGCGCAGGTCATTGATGCCATAGCGCAGCATCGTCAGCCGCTCCAGCCCCGAGCCGAATGCGAAGCCGATATAGCGCTCGGGGTCCAGCCCCATGTTGCGCATGACGTTCGGGTGCACCTGGCCCGAGCCGGATATCTCCAGCCAGCGGCCCGCGTTCTTGCCTTCCTCGAACGCCATGTCGATCTCGGCCGACGGCTCGGTGAAGGGGAAGTACGAGGGGCGGAAGCGCACCTGGATGTCGTCGCGTTCGAAGAACTTGCGCAGGAAATCGGTATAGACGCCTTTCAGGTCGGCAAAGCTGACGTTCTCGCCGATCCACAGGCCCTCGACCTGGTTGAACATCGGCGAATGGGTCGCGTCGCTGTCGACGCGATAGGTACGGCCGGGGCAGATCACCTTGATCGGCGGCATCGCCTTGCCCCGGTACTTCTCGACGTGCATGCGCGCATAGCGGACCTGCATCGGGCTGGTATGCGTGCGCAACAGCAGCAGCTTGTCGTCGCTGTCGCGGCCGTCGACGTAGAACGTGTCCTGCATCGAACGCGCGGGGTGGTTGTCCGGGTTGTTCAATGCCGTGAAGTTCATCCAGTCGGTCTCGATCTCCGGACCGTCGGCAACGTCGAAGCCGATCGAGCCGAAGATCTGCTCGACGCGCTCCCAGGTGCGCATGACCGGATGCAGGCTGCCGCGCGCGACGGCGCGTCCGGGCAGCGTGACGTCGATCGCCTCGGCCGCCAGCCGGGCGTTCATCAGCGCGTCGGCCAGCGCCTGGCGGCGCGCCTGCAGCGCGGCCTCGACCTGCTGCTTGGCCTGGTTGATGCGGGCGCCCTGCTCCTTGCGGGCTTCCGGGTCCAGTTTGCCGAGGCCCTTGAGCAGCTCGGTCAGCGCGCCGGTCTTGCCGAGAAAGCGCGCTTTCTCGTTTTCCAGCGTGGCGTTGTCGTTGGCGGCGGCGAAGGCGGCCTGCGCGTCGGCGACGATTTGGTCCGGATCCAGTGACATGGCGGTGGTCGGCGATGAATGGTGTATGGCTCCCGGCCCCGCACACGGCAGGACCGGCAAAAAAAAACGGGACTCGATTCGGAGCCCCGTTTCGGCGACCCCTTGGCGGAGGCCGCTTTCGACCTTGCGGTCGGTGCATGCGCCCGGTCGCTCGCGCGACCGGAACCGGCATCAGGCAACGGCGGCTTTCACCTGGTTGACGATGGCGGCAAAGGCAGGCTTGTCGTGAATCGCCATGTCCGACAGCACCTTGCGGTCCAGCTCAATCGAGGCCTTCTTCAGACCGTTCATGAACACGCTGTAGGTCATGCCATGCTCACGCGTCGCCGCGTTGATACGTGCAATCCAGAGGGCGCGGAACACGCGCTTCTTGTTGCGACGATCGCGGTATGCGTACTGGCCAGCACGCATGACCGCCTGCTTGGCGATGCGATAGACATTATTGCGACGGCCGCGGTAACCCTTGGCAGCGTCAATGACTTTCTTGTGGCGGGCCCGTGCGGTGACCCCACGTTTGACTCGAGGCATGAAACTCTCCTTTCGTTTTCGTCAGGGGTTAGGCGTAGGGCATCATCGCGCGAACGGACTTCAGGTTCGTCTCATGGACGTCCTGAGTGCCACGCAGTTGACGCTTGTTCTTGGTGGTCTTCTTCGTCAGGATGTGACGCTTGAAGGCCTGGCCACGCTTGAACGAACCGTTCGGACGCGCAGTAAAGCGCTTGGAAGCGCTTTTCTTGGTCTTCATCTTCGGCATGAAAAACTCCAGCTCTATGACATGCATGCAGGTGGACGGCTGACGCCGACGCTTGCAAGACCCGCATCCACTTGTTTTGCACGGCGCCGCGAGCGGCCCGCGCTGTGTTCGCGCGTCGTCCGGGCGCACGACCGTCGCCCGCACGCCACGCAAAACCTTGGCTTACTTTTTCTTCTTGGGGGCCAGCACCATGACCATCTGGCGGCCTTCCATCTTCGGCATCTGCTCGACCTGGCCAAACTCCTCCAGATCGCTCTTGAGCCGCTCGAGCATGCGCGCGCCGATTTCCTGGTGGGCCATCTCGCGACCACGGAAACGCAACGTGATCTTGGTCTTGTCGCCTTCTTCCAGGAATCGCTTCAGATTGCGCAGCTTGACGTTGTAGTCGCCGTCATCCGTGCCAGGGCGGAATTTGACTTCCTTGACCTGGATGATCTTCTGCTTCAGCTTGGCCTCGTGGGCGCGCTTGGCTTCCTCGTACTTGAACTTGCCGTAGTCCATGATGCGAACCACGGGAGGAGCCGCGTTGGGCGCGATCTCCACCAGATCCAAGTCCTTGTCTTCTGCCAGCCGCAGTGCGTCCATGAATTTGACGATGCCCAGCTGTTCGTTATCAACCCCTACCAGGCGCACTTCGGGCGCGCTGATTTCGCGGTTGATGCGATGACCTTTGTCCGTAGCGATGTTCCGTTACCTCAAGAAGAAAAAAACAAGCCGTGCTCCCATCAGGCTTTGGTGGCAACGTCGTTGTTCAGACGCTCCACGAACGCGGAGACGGGCATCACACCCAGATCCACGTTGCCACGGGCACGCACGGCCACTTGATTGGCATCCCGCTCCTTGTCGCCGACCACGATCAGGTACGGCACCTTCTGCAGCGAGTGCTCGCGGATTTTATACGTAATTTTCTCGTTACGCAAATCCGCCTTGGCCCTAAACCCTTGTTTTTGCAGCAGTTGCACGACGTTTTCCGCATATTCCGCCTGCGAATCTGCAATATTCATCACCACAACCTGCTCCGGGGCCAGCCAGGCCGGCAGCGCGCCGGCGTGGTTTTCCAGCAGGATGCCCAGGAAGCGCTCGAACGAGCCCAGGATCGCCCGGTGCAGCATCACCGGCCGCTTGCGCGAATTGTCCTCCGAGACGAACTCGGCACCCAGCCGCTCGGGCAGCACCAGATCGAGCTGGAGAGTGCCGCACTGCCAGGAGCGGCCGATCGCGTCCTTGATGTGGTACTCGACCTTCGGGCCGTAGAAGGCGCCCTCGCCCGGCAGTTCCTCCCACTGCACACCGCAGGCGCGCAGCGCCATCCGCAGCCCTTCCTCGGCGTGATCCCACACCTCGTCGGAACCGGCGCGCTGCTCCGGGCGCAGCGACAGCTTGACGGCCACATCCTTGAAGCCGAAGTCGTCGTAGACCGAGAAGGCCAGGTCGTTGAAGGCCTTGGCCTCGGCGACGATCTGCTCTTCCGTGCAGAAGATGTGGGCATCGTCCTGCACGAAGCCGCGCACGCGCATCAGCCCGTGCAGCGCGCCGGACGGCTCGTTGCGGTGGCAGGAGCCGAACTCGGCCAGCCGCAGCGGCAGGTCGCGGTACGAGCGCAGGCCGTGGTTGAAGATCTGCACGTGGCCCGGACAGTTCATCGGCTTGATCGCGTAGTCGCGCTTCTCCGACTCCGTGACGAACATGTTTTCCTTGTAGTTCTGCCAGTGGCCGGACTTCTCCCACAGCGAACGGTCCATCACCTGCGGCGTGCGCACTTCGCTGTAGCCGGCCTCCGTCAGCCGGCCGCGCATGTACTGCTCGACCGCCTGCCAGATCTGCCAGCCCTTCGGATGCCAGAACACCATGCCGGGCGCCTCTTCCTGCAGATGGAACAGGTCCAGCAGCTTGCCCAGCTTGCGGTGGTCGCGCTTCTCGGCCTCCTCCAGCATGTGCAGGTAGGCGTCCTGGTCTTCCTTGCGGGCCCAGGCCGTGCCGTAGATCCGCTGCAGCATCTCGTTGTTGGCGTCGCCGCGCCAGTAGGCGCCGGCCACCTTCATCAGCTTGAAGACCTTGAGCTTGCCCGTGGACGGCACGTGCGGGCCGCGGCACAGGTCGACGAACTCGCCTTCGCGATACAGGCCGATTTCCTCGCCGGCGGGAATCGACGCGATGATCTCGGCCTTGTACTTCTCGCCCATCGACTCGAACAGCTTGACCGCCTCGTCGCGATCCCACACCTCGCGCGACACCTTCTCGTCCTTCTTCGCCAGCTCGGCCATCTTCTTCTCGATGGCGGCGAGGTCTTCCGGCGTGAAGGGACGCTTGTAGGCGAAGTCGTAGTAGAAGCCGTTCTCGATCACCGGGCCGATCGTGACCTGCGCGTCGGGATAGAGCGACTTGACCGCGTAGGCCAGCAGGTGGGCCGTGGAGTGGCGGATGATGTCGACGCCCTCCGGATCCTTGTCCGTGACGATGGCCAGCGACGCGTCGCGGTCGATCAGGTAGCTGGTATCGACCAGGTTGCCGTCGACCTTGCCGGCCAGCGCGGCCTTGGCCAGGCCGGCGCCGATGCTCTGCGCGACCTGGGCAACCGTGACGGGTTCGGGGAACTCGCGGCGGGAGCCATCCGGCAGCGTGATTGCGATCATCTTGGACCTCTTACAGGGAATCCGCCGGCAAGGGTCGTTGCCTCGGGCGGATGAATATTTCTCGACTGGCCGCCCCGCACGGGACCGGGCGACCGGCAGCTTATCAGGGTGCTGGCAGGCGACAGGCGAAAAAAAACGCGGCCAAGGCCGCGTTTTTCATAATTTCACCCAATCGATCGACCCGATGTTCCGGGCGACCTGGGACGAAGACGCACCTCGACCTACTGTCGCTTGTCAGCGGTAGTAGTTCGCGGTGTCATAACCATGGCGTCTGGATGTCCTTCGGTGAAATGTCTGGGTGCTGCTGTCTTCGGTACTGCAATTCGTTGGTAGGCTCGATTGGACTCGAACCAACGACCCCCACCATGTCAAGGTGGTGCTCTAACCAGCTGAGCTACGAGCCTAGCGAAGCCGCAAGTATAGCATCACTTTCTTTGAGCCTGCAACACCCCGGACACCTCTTCGATCAATCCCAGCGCGCGCTGCAGCTGCGTGGCCTCCGCCACCTCGGCGGTGAACTGCATCCGCGCCACGCCCTTGCTGCTGAGCGTCTTGACCCCGGTGACGTTGATCTTCTCGCGCGACAGCACCTCGGAGATATCGCGCAGCAGCCCCTGGCGGTCGATCGCCTCGACATGGATCGTGACCGGATAGACCGCGTCGCTCTTCTTGCCCCATTCGGTCTGGATGATGCGCTCGGGCGCGCGCGCCGCCAGTTGCTGGAAGGTGTGGCACTGGCGCCGGTGGATCGACACGCCGCGTCCGCGCGTGACGAAGCCGACGATGTCGTCGGGCGGCGCCGGCTTGCAGCAGCGCGACATCTGCGTCATCAGCGAATCGACGCCGACCACCAGCACGCCGCTCTTGGCGCCGCGCGCGACGCTGGTGGCGCGGCTCTTCTTGGTGACCGCCTCTTCCTCGCTGACCTGCGGCGCGCCCTCGCCTTCCGGATGGCGCAGCGCCTGCTCGACGTGGCGCAGGCTGAACTCCTCCTTGGCCACCGCCGCGTACAGCTCGTCGGGCGTCTTGAAGCCCAGCCGCGTCGCCAGCACGTCCAGGTTGACCGCGGTCTTGCCCTCGCGCTGCAGCGTCTTGTCGATCAGCACGCGGCCCTGCGCGATGGTCTCCTGCGAATCGAGCGCGTTGAACCAGGCGCGCACCTTGGCGCGCGCCCGCGAGCTGGCCAGGTAGCCGAGATCCGCGTTCAGCCAGTCGCGCGACGGCCCGCCCTGCTTGACCGCGACGATCTCGACCGTCTGGCCGTTCTTCAGCGGCGTGTTCAGCGGCACCATCGCGCCGTCGACGCGCGCGCCGCGGCAGCGATGGCCCAGGTCGGTATGCAGGTAGTAGGCGAAGTCGACCGGCGTCGCACCTTGCGGCAGTGCCACCACGCGCGCCTGCGGCGTCAGCACGTAGATATGGTCGTCGATGGCCGCATGCTTGAGCTGCTCCCACGGCGACTCGTCGTGCGCCACCGTGTGGTCGGCATCGTCCTTCCACGCCAGCAGCTGCCGCAGCCAGGCGATCTTCTCGTCGTAGCTCTCGTTGGCGGCGAACTGCCCGCTGTAGCCCTTGCCCCCGGCCTCCTTGTAGCGCCAGTGCGCGGCCACGCCGTATTCGGCGAAGTGGTGCATCTCGTGGGTGCGGATCTGCACCTCGAAAGCGCGTCCGTCGTCGCCGATCACCACCGTGTGCAGCGACTTGTAGCCGTTGGCCTTGGGGCGCGAGATGTAGTCGTCGAACTCGCGCGGAATCGGCTGCCAGACGTGGTGCACGATGCCGAGCACCGCATAGCAGTCCTTGATGTCGTCGACGATCACGCGGAAGGCGCGCACATCGTAGAGATCGGCGAAGTCCAGATCCTTGCCGCGCATCTTCTTCCAGATGCTGTAGATGTGCTTGGGGCGGCCGCTGACCTCCGCGCGGATGCCCGCCGCGGCCAGCTCGCGCTGCAGCCGTTCGATGGCCCGCGAGATATAGCCCTCGCGCTCGATGCGCTTCTCGTCGAGCAGCCGCGCGATGCGCTTGTAGGTGTCCGGCTGTTCGAAGCGGAAGGCCAGGTCCTCCAGCTCCCACTTCATCTGCCAGATGCCGAGCCGGTTGGCCAGCGGCGCGTAGATGTCCAGCGTTTCGCGCGCCACGCCCGGCAGCGGCGCGTTCTTGGTCTGCGCGAGCCAGCGCAGCGTCTGCAGCCGCGAGGCCAGGCGCACCAGCACCACGCGGATGTCCTGCGCGAAGGCCAGCAGCATCTTGCGCAGCGCCTCGACCTGCTCGTGGCGCGCCTGCGCCTCGTTGCGCGAGGACGGCGCTTCGACGGTGTCGCCGCGATTGACGGCGATCGCGCCGATGCGCAGCAGCTGGCGCACGTCCTTGACCAGGCGCGCGACCTCGTCGCCGAAGCGCTCCGCGATCTCGCCCTCGGTCTCCGGCACGAAGGCCGCCACCGGAAACAGGCAGGCGGCGGCGCGCGCGGCGTCGTCGATGCGCAGGCCGTCGAGGATGCGCAGCATCCCCTCGGCATGCGACAGCACGCTCTCGCCGGTGGGCAGCGCCACCGCCTCGCCATGCTCGCGCGCATACGCCAGCGCCTGCTCGACCAGGCCCGCGTCCGGCGTGCCGGCAATCTGCCCGGTCGCGTCGGTGGACGTCACCATGTCACCACTTCCCCTGCTGCCCCTGCCACGCCATTCAGATCAATGCGCAAATCAATGCGCGATTCAATACGCGAATCAATACGCCTTGCCGCGCGGCGCTCAACTGAGCGCCGCGGTGACCACCACCTCGATCCGGTACTTCGGATTGGCCAGCTTCGCTTCGACCGTCGCGCGCGGCGGCGTATTGCCCTGCGGCACCCATTCGTCCCAGACCTCGTTCATCGCGCCGATATCGGCGATATCGGTCAGGAAGATCTGGCACGACAGGATGCGCGTCTTGTCGCTGCCCGCCTCGGCCAGCAGCCGGTCGATATGGCCGAGCACCTCGCGGGTCTGGCCGCGGATATCGGCCTCCGGATCGACCTCGGGCACCTGGCCGGCCAGATAGACCACGCCGTTGTAGACGGCATATTCGGAAAGACGTTTGCCCACATGGGCGCGTTTCAATGCGGTCGTGCTCATCGTTCGTTGTATGGATGCAGCCTGCGCTGCTCTGGGTTATTGGCGCGGCGCGGGGCTCAGGCCCCGGCCGTGCCGACAAAGAATTCGCGCGCGATCGCGATCTGCGCCGGATCGACGAAGGTCGGCGCATGGCCCACGTCCGGCACTTCGACCGAGCGCACCTGCTTGCCGCGCGCCACCATCTCGGCGACGGTCTCGCGCGTCAGCAGGTCGGACTGCGCGCCGCGCACCACCAGCACCGGCACCGCGATCGACTCGAACATGCGCCACATCGCGGCCTCCCCGGCGGTGGCCATCTCGGGCGTGGTCTCGCGGAACGGCACCGCCAGCGCCGGATCGTAGTGCAGGCCCCATTCCAGGCCCTCGGCGCCCTGCACCGGCTTCAGGATCGCGCCGTTCAATTCGCGCCACTGCTCCGGCGTATGGCGGCCGAACGAGGCGCTGATGGTCTGCAGGTACGCCAGGCCTTCCTCGAAGGTCTTGAACCGGACCGGCAGCCCCAGGTAGGAGCCGATCCGCTCCAGCGCCGAGGCGGCGATGCGCGGACCGACGTCGTTGAGCAGCAGCTTGCGCACCGGGCTCTTCGGCAGCGCGGCCAGGCCCATGCCGATCAGTCCGCCCATCGACGTGCCGAACCAGTCCACCTGCTCGACGTTCAGCCGCGCAATCAGCGTCACCATGTCGGACACGTACTGCGGCACGATGTAGCGGCGCGGATCGGCGAGCCAGTCGGAGCGGCCGCGGCCGGCCACATCCGGGCAGACCACGCGGTATTCGCCGCTGAACGCGCGCGCGATCTCGTCGAAATCGCGGCCGGTGCGGGTCAGGCCGTGCACGCACATCAGCACGCGCGGATTGGTGGGGTCGCCCCACTCGTGGTACGCCATGCGGTGCAGGCCAGCGGGGCTGATGCACTGCACGAAGCCGAGGCGCGGACTGGCTGACATCTTGACTCCCTGCGCGAGGAACGCGAATAAGGCGCGGCAATGGCGCACGACGAAAACCGCGACACATGAGCGTCGCGCATGACGCCGCGGCAGCGGCGCCGGCTGGGCAAAGCCCGATTGTACGCCAGCGCTACAATGCGACAGCAACGACGACCGTGCCGCGGCGGCACGGCGCATTGCACCCCATTTCTCCACGGAGGCTCATATGCTGAAGGGCAAGACGGCGCTGGTGACCGGTTCGACCAGCGGAATCGGTCTGGGCATCGCCCAGGCGCTGGCCGCGCAGGGCGCGCATCTGATCGTCAACGGTTTCGGCGACGCCGACGGCGCCAGGCGCCAGATCGAGCAGGCCGGCAGCGGCATCCGCGTCGGCTATCACGGCGCCGACATGAGCAAGGCCGACGAGATCGAGGACATGATGCGCTATGCCGACAGCGAGTTCGGCGGCGTCGACATCCTCGTCAACAACGCCGGCATCCAGCATGTGGCCAATATCGAGGACTTCCCCATCGAGCGCTGGGACGCGATCATCGCCATCAACCTGACCTCGGCCTTCCACACCACGCGGCTGGCGCTGCCCGGCATGAAGCGCAAGGACTGGGGCCGCGTGATCAACGTCGCCTCGACCCACGGCCTGGTCGCCTCGGCGCAGAAATCGGCCTATGTCGCCGCCAAGCACGGCATCGTCGGGCTGACCAAGGTCACCGCGCTGGAAACCGCGCAGACCGGCGTCACGGCCAATGCGATCTGCCCGGGCTGGGTGCTGACGCCGCTGGTGCAGAAGCAGGTGGAGGCCCGCGCCGAGCGCGAGGGCATTCCCGTCGAGCAGGCCAAGCGCGAGCTGGTGCTGGAGAAACAGCCCTCGGGGCAGTTCGTCACGCCCGACGAGCTGGGCGCGCTGGCGGTCTTCCTGGCAAGCGATGCCGCGCGCCAGGTGCGCGGCGCGATCTGGAACATGGATGGAGGCTGGGTCGCGCAGTGATGGCGCGCCCTACGGACAAGCGATGAAGCGAAGAGACGTTCTGAAAGGCCTGATCGGCGGCGCCGCCCTGTCTGCCGGCCTGGCACCGCTGGCCCGGGCCGCCGCCCCCGCCCCCGCCGCGCCGACCACAAAGGCGGCAGCGGCAAAAACCTCGATCGAGGTCTACAAGAGCCCGCTGTGCGGTTGCTGCGACGGCTGGGTCGCGCATCTGCGCGAGCATGGCTTCGCGGTCAAGGTGCACGACGTCGAGGACACCGGCGTGCACCGCGCCCGGCTCGGCATGCCGGAGCGTTTCGGCTCCTGCCACACCGGCGTGGTCGAGGGTTATGCGATAGAAGGCCATGTGCCCGCCGAGCAGATCCGCAAGCTGCTGGCGGCCCGCCCCAAGGCGGTCGGCCTCGCGGTGCCCGGCATGCCGATCGGCTCGCCGGGCATGGAGCAGGGACCGCGGGTCGATCCCTACTCGGTGCTGCTGGTGCGCGCCGACGGCGGCGCGTCGGTGTTCGCGCGTTATCCCGCTCGCCCGGCGGCGCAGCACTAGACCGCCTGGACAAGCACGCGGCTCAGCTGCCTGGCGCCCCGGCGGGCAATGGCGGCTGCGCCGGCCGGTCCCCTGCACGGTGGGTCGCCAGGGCTTGCTCCACGTCGTCGCGCAACGCGGTTGGCAGTGCTGTCAGCAGGCTGCCCAAAGCGGCGACGGCCGAGCCGCGCGCCTCCGCCTCCAATCCGTCCAATGCCTCGCGTAACGATGGCCACAGCGCGCGGAACTAGGTTTCCGTCGGTATGTCGCCCACGCCCAGCGCGAGAATCATTCTGCGCACGATCTCGGCGCGATAGGGCTGCAACGGCTCGCCGGGAACCGCAAAGCGCTGCTGGTCATCGGCCAGCGCGGGCAACTGCTCGAGGACCCAGCCCTTCGCCTCGGGGCTGCGATGCGTGGCAACCACCGCCAGGACCCCTGCGCGCCGCGCCAGCGGCAGGCGCTGCACGATGTCCGTCGCGAACTGCCGCAGCATCCGGCTGGCGTCCCCCTTCAGAAACCCCGCGGTGGACATCGCGTTCACCACGAAATCCGTGCAGGCGAGAGGCGGCCATTTCGATGCGAGCGCGATCAGCACCTGTGCCCGCCTCTGCTGCTCGTCTGCGTCTTCCCCCATCACCCTGAAGGCAAGCCCGCCCAGCAGCGGCCCACCGAGCGCGGGCGGCAGCACCGCGGTCTGCTCCAGCAGGACCCAAAACCCTGTCCGCGAGTGAGATGCCGATATCGTTTGCATCAGCACGGTCGCGCGGTACTCGACGGGCAGCGCATGGGCAGCTTCCGTGAAGCGCATCCACAGCGCCGCATCCTCCGAAAGCTGCAGCGCTTCCCCCCACTTCGTCAGCGGCCCGACGCGCAAGGACGCCGGCTTCAACGCATCGATGTGCTGCAGCCCCAGCAGGAAGCGATCGCGCTCGATGTCATCGTCGGGCTCGACGCCTGGCATGGTGACGAACAGATGGGAGTACTCGGTGAATAGCGCCGCCTGGGTCGCGGCGTCCAGTTCGGCGGCTTCGGCGAAGCATCGGTCGATCGACATCGCCTGCCGGACCGACCACATCGGGTGCATGACCGGGCCCGCCTGCCCGGCTGCCGCTGCCAACAGCTTCTCCGCCCTGAACCCCGCATAGAGCGCTGTCAGCTGCGCCATGCGGCGGGACCGGTCGGCCGATGGCACGTTCCCGCCGCGCAGCCAGCGGTGCAGCACCACGGCCACGAGCAGGGGCCAGTGCCCGCCTTGGAGCGCGGCCCGAGCGGTCTCGAGCATGGCATCCCAAACCACCAGACGGGACTTCGCCCCGCTCCCCGCCTCCACCACCAGATTCAGTTCATCGACCAGCTTGTTCAGTACCCATGCCTGGCAGGGTGCCGGCATGCCGTCGCTGGTGCGCAGCGCGCGGACCCGCTCGATCACGGCTAGCGCCAACCCTTCGCTCAGTTGCCCATGCCGCGCGGCGACATGAACGAGCGCCTCCAACAGGCGGCTCGCGCCCTGGGGCGGCAAGGCATCGGCCGTCGCCATCCATTGCTCGAAGCCCGCGGGCGTTGCCGGGCAGAAGGACTTCAGACACTGTCCCAGCACCAGGCCACGCATGCTTGATGGCAATTGTTCGGCCAGCGCCAGCATGCGTCGCTCCAGTTCCGGATCGCGGGGGAGCTGCGCGGCCAGCGCGACCAGCGGCCCGGCTTTCTCGGCGGCGGGCAACCGCGCGATCTGATCGATCAGTTGCACCGACAGCAACCGCGAAACGCTCCTGAAGCGCGGAATCCGCTCGACCACGCCGCGCAGCAGGATGCCGCGTTGCCGCGCCGGTTCGCCGGCGAGGCTGCCAAGCAGCCCGGCGAGCCGCTCGCTCGAATGGGTCCAGCGGATCGTGGCATACAGGCGGTCGAACCGGCGCAGTGGCGCCAGCAAGGCGCGCATGTGCCGGTCCGCGCCGGCAAGCGCGCGCCGCGACGGCGCATCGAGAAGGCCCACGATATGCATCAGGGAATCGCCGGGCAACAGGCGGATGGATGCCGTGGCGTCGGGCGCGGCGGCAGATGGAGAAGCGGACGCGGGCTGGGTGGGGATCGGCAGCATGCCCGATACGGATGGATCGGCATGCGCGGCACCCGTCCGGGTATCGGCGCCGGGCGCTGCCGGAGCAGCGGGCGAAATGGCAGAGGAAGATTGCAGGGGCATGATGGCAGGGACCGGGAGTCGGGAGTGGGAGTCGGGACCGGGAGTCGGGAGTCGCGAGCCGGGAGCCGGGAGCCGAGAGCCGAGAGCCGGGAGTCGGGAGTCGTTGGGCGTGCCGGCACGCGGCACGGCCGCACTGTGGTCCGGATCGCCTCCCCGCGCTTTTGGTCCCCAAGAATCCTTTCGCTTTCGGCGGCAGCGCCATGGCGTCCGCGCGCCGCCCCCGATGGCATGCCCTCACGGGCGACCCGAAAACAAAAAGCCCCGCCTCGATACGAGGCGGGGCTTGCTGCCCGGCTGACGCCGGTCGCGCCGACGCGGTCGCGTGGACCGAGCCCTTACAGCAGCGGCACGCCGGTCTTGCTCTGGATTTCCTCGCGGCTGACGCCCGGTGCGGTCTCGACCAACTTCAGCCCTTCGGGCGTGACGTCCATCACGCCCAGGTCGGTGATGATCCGATCGACCACGCCCACGCCGGTCAGCGGCAGCGTGCAGGCCTCCAGGATCTTCAGGTCCTCGCTGCCGTCCTTCTTCTTGGCGGTATGTTCCATCAGCACCACCACGCGGCCGACGCCGGCCACCAGGTCCATCGCGCCGCCCATGCCCTTGACCATCTTGCCCGGGATCATCCAGTTGGCGAGGTCGCCCTTCTGGCTGACCTGCATCGCGCCGAGGATGGCCAGGTTGATATGGCCGCCGCGGATCATCGCGAACGAGTCCGCCGACGAGAAGATCGACGAGCCCGGCAGCGTGGTCACGGTTTGCTTGCCGGCATTGATCATGTCCGCGTCGACCTCTTCCTCGGTCGGGAACGGACCGATGCCCAGCAGTCCGTTCTCCGACTGCAGCCAGACCTCGACGCCCGGCGGCACATGGTTGGCCACCAGCGTCGGCAGGCCGATGCCCAGGTTCACATAGAAGCCGTCCTGCAGCTCGCGCGCGGCGCGCGCCGCCATTTCATCACGTGTCCATGCCATGATCTGTCTCCTTGATCGTCAGGCCGCGGCACGCACGGTGCGCTGCTCGATGCGTTTCTCGGGATGGGCGTTCAGCACGAGGCGCTGCACGAAGATGCCCGGGGTGTGGATCTCGTCCGGATCGAGCTCGCCGATCTCGACGATCTGCTCGACCTCGGCGACGGTGACCTTGCCCGCCATCGCGCACATCGGGTTGAAGTTGCGCGCGGTGCGGCGGTAGATCAGGTTGCCGGCCTTGTCTGCCTTGAAGGCCTTGACCAGCGCGACGTCGGCGGTCAGGGAGCGCTCCATCACGTATTGCTCGCCGTCGAATTCGCGGATCTCCTTGCCCTCGGCCACGATGGTGCCGACGCCGGTTTTGGTGAAGAAGGCCGGGATGCCGGCGCCGCCGGCGCGCAACTTCTCGGCCAGCGTGCCCTGCGGCGTGAATTCGAGTTCGAGTTCGCCGGCCAGGTACTGGCGTTCGAATTCCTTGTTCTCGCCGACATAGGACGAGATCATCTTGCGGATCTGCCGCGTGGCCAGCAGCAGGCCCAGGCCGAAGCCGTCGACGCCGGCATTGTTCGAGATGCAGGTCAGCCCTTTCGCGCCGCTGTCGCGCAACGCTGCGATCAGGGCTTCCGGGATGCCGCACAGGCCGAAGCCGCCGACCGCGATGGTCTGTCCATCGCGGACCACGCCGGCAAGCGCCTCGGCGGCGCTGGCGTAGACCTTGTTCATATCGTCTCTCCTTCCTCGATGATGTTCCCGGACGAGGCGGCGACGCCGCTCGCGGGTAACGTTACAATCGCTACGGCCGCGCCGGGCGGGACCCGCGCGCCGGCCGTCGACAGCGCTCCAAAGGATACGCAAGCCCCGCGGCGGACGCCAGTACGTAGAAATACATAAGGACAATGCCTGCCATCGACTATCAGACCGCCTTCCAGCTGGCGCCGGTCGGCCTCGTGCTCTCGCGCGAGCGCAGGATCGAGGATTGCAACGACGAGGTCTGCCGCATCTTCGGCACGACGCGGGAGGCGCTGATCGGCCAGTCGTTCCAGGTACTGTACCCGACCGCCGACGAGTTCGAGCGTACCGGCGCGCGCATCGTGCCGATCATGAACGCGCGCGGGCTCTATTCCGACGAACGGATCATGAAGCGGGCCAACGGGGAATTGTTCTGGTGCCACGTCACCGGCCGCGCGCTGGACCGGCAGCAGCCGCTGGGGGCCGGCATCTGGAGCTTCGAGGACCTGTCGCAGAAGCGCCCGGTGACCGCGCAGCTGACGGCGCGCGAGCGCGATATCGCGGCCCAGCTGGTCGAGGGCAAGACCAGCAAGCAGATCGGCAAGTCGCTATCGATCAGCCCGCGCACCGTCGACATCTACCGGGCGCGCCTGATGAAGAAATACGGCGCGCATACGGCGGTGGACCTGGTGCAGCGGCTGGTCAATCATTGAGGTTGCTCCCCTCTCCGACAAGCGGGATGGGAGAAAACCGACCCCGTAGCCGGGTCCCTCAGCTCTCCAGCAGCGTCCGGATCGCCGCCGGCAGCGGCACCGATTTCTCCGCCTCGTAGTCGCACCAGACCACCTTGGCGCCGCCATCGGCGAACACGGTGTCGGCGTTGGTGTCGTCGTCATCGCAGCGGCGGATTTCCGTGCGCGTCTCGAAGCTGCTGCGGCCCAGTTCGCCGGCGAAGACGCGGCATTCGATCTCGCCCGGATAGCGCAGCTGGCGGCGGAAATTCATATGGGCGTTGACGATCACCGGCCCCTGCCCGTTCTCGTCGCGGCCGTTGCAGCCCAGCGATTCGAACCACGAGATGCGCGCCTGCTCCAGGTAGCGGAAATAGACGGTGTTGTTGACGTGGCCCATCGCGTCCATGTCGCCCCAGCGGATCGGCATGCGCAGCGTGAAGACGTGTTTCATCGCGTGTGGTTCGGGGTTGCCGTGTGGTTCGGGATTGTGGATCGGGAATGTGGATCAGGGTTGCCGCGTCGCCCACGGCAGCCGGCCGTTCCCGCGCGCGGGGCGCGGGAACGGTTCACGCCCGCATCAGCGCTTGGCGATGGCCGCCTCGGCCTTGCCGACCAGGTCGGCGCCGATCTGCTTCTTCCACTTGTCGTAGACCTTGGCGGTCGCCTTGCGGAAGGCGTCATGCTCGGCGGGGCTCAGGTGCGTGACCTTGACGCCGTGGGCCTCCATCTCCTTCCACGCCGGCGCGCCCGGCTCGGCCAGGCCCTTGCGGGCCAGCGCCACTTCCTGCTTGCCGGCATCGATCGCCGCCTGCCGCACGATCTCGCGATCGGCCGGCGTCCAGCTTTCCCAGATCTGCTTGTTGACCACGAAGATCAGCGGATCGGCGACATAGCCCCAGGTCGTCACGAACTTCTGGCCGACCGTGTACAGCTTGGCGGCGGCAAACACCGACTGCGGGTTCTCCTGGCCATCCACCGCGCCCGAGGCCATCGCCGGCTGCGCGTCGGCCCAGCTCATCTGGGTCGGATTGGCACCCAGCGCATTGAACGTGTCGATATACAGCGGCGAGCCGACGACCCGCAGCTTCAGGCCCTTCAGGTCCTCGGGCTTGCGGATCTCGCGCTTGGAGTTCGACACCTCGCGGAAGCCGTTCTCGCCCCAGGCCAGCGGCACCACGCCGGCCTTCTCCAGCGTGGCGAACAGCTGCTTGCCGACCTCGCCCTGCGTCAGCGCGTCGAGCGCCTTGTAGTCGGGCATCAGGAACGGCAGCGAGAACAGGTTCAGCTCGCGCACCTGCGGCGACCAGTTGATGGTCGAGCCGATCGCCATGTCGATCACGCCCTGGCGGATCGCCGAGAATTCGCGGGTCTGGTCGCCGGCCACCAGCGAGGTGCCCGGATAGAGCTTGATATTGATGCGGCCGTTGGTGCGCTGGCGGACCAGGTCGGCCCAGATCTCGCCGCCCTTGCCCCAGGGAAAGGCCGGGCCGAGCACCAGCGACATCTTGTATTCGGACTTGTAGGTCTGCGCCATCGCACCGGCGGGCGCGAGCGCGGCGGCGGCGATGGTGGCGGCCATCGACAGCATCAGGACACGGCGTTTCATGAGTCAGTTCTCCTCTCGGGAATCGTTATTTGGACTGAATGGACCGAAGATCAAGCAGAAATACGGGGGCGGCAGCGAACCTCGCTACTCAATAACCGAGCTTCGCCGGCAGCCATGTCGCCAGTGGCGGGAACGCCAGCACCAGCAGCATCGCGCCGAACATCGCCAGCAGCATCCACACCACCCACGGCACGGTCTCTTCCATGCGCACCCGGGCGATCCGGCAAGATACCATCAGGTTCACCGCCAGCGGCGGCGTGAACTGGCCGAGCGCGACCTTGAGCGTCAGCACCACGCCGAACCACACCGGATCCCACTGGAAGGCATTGGCGATCGGCAGCAGCAGCGGCACGAAGATCAGGAAGATCGAGATGCCGTCAAGGAACATGCCGACCGTGATCAGCAGCAGCACGATCAGCGCCAGCACGCCGTATTCGCCGACACCGGAATTGGCGATGGCATGCGCCAGGGGATCGATCACGCCCAGCGTCGACAGCGCGTAGGCGAAGATGCCGGCCAGCGCCACCACCAGCAGGATCACCGACGAGGTCTCGGCGGCCTCGCGGAAGATCACGTACAGGTCGCGCAGGCCGATCGAGCGGTAGACCACCATGCCGACGAACAGGCCGTAGACCACCGCGACAACCGCGGCCTCGGTGGGCGTGAACCAGCCCGCGCGCATGCCGCCCAGGATCAGCACCGGCGCGAACAGTCCCCAGGCCGCCTCGCGCAGGCTTCGCCAGAACGGCGGCCGCGGCAGCGAGGCCTCGGCCGCGCCCATCCTGTGCTTGCGCGCCAGCCAGACCGCCGGCACGATCAGCGCGATGCCGGCCAGCACGCCGGGAATCATGCCGGCGGCAAACAGCGCCGGCACCGAGGCACCGGGCACCAGCACGCTGTAGACGATGAAGGCGACCGACGGCGGAATCAGGATGTCGGTGGCCGCGGCGGCGCCGACCACGGCGGCGCTGAACGAGCCCGGATAGCCGGCGCGCGACATAGCGGCGATCATCGCGCCGCCGACCGCGGCGGCGTTGGCCGGCCCCGAGCCGGAAATCCCGCCGAGGAACATCGCCACCAGGATCGCCACCAGCGGCAGCATGCCGGGCCCGCGTCCGACCACGGCGATCGCCAGCGTGACCAGCCGCTGCGCGACGCCGGAGCGGTCGAAGATCGAGCCGACCAGCACGAACATCGGGATCGCCAGCAACGGGTACTTGGCCAGGCCCGCGTAGAAGTTCTGCGGCACCGCCAGCAGGCCGAACATCTGCGTGTCGAGATTGGACAGCCCGATCGCCGCCAGGCCGCCGAGGCCGAGCGCGACGCCGATCGGCACGCCGAGCAGCATCAGCACGATGAAGACGGCAAACAGCACGATGGCGATCAGCGTCATGGCTGGCGCTCCCCGCCGTCCTGCACGCGCTGCGCATGCAGGGCCTTCAGCGCCCGCAGGTTGCGGCCGGCCAGCGCCAGCGCACGCAGCGCGATGCAGGCCGACAGCAGCGGCAGCCAGACCGAGTACCACCAGCTGGGCACGCCGATGCCCGGCGAGGTCTCGCCGTAGGTGTATTCGTCCCAGGTGATACGCGCGCCGAGCACCGCCAGCGCGACGAACATGATGGCGACGGCGACCGCCGACACCACCGCCAGCCGGCGCTGGCGTGCCTCGCTGCCGCGCTCGAAGAAGAATTCGATGCGGATATGCCGGTCGCGCGCGACCGCGGCGCTGCCGCCGACCAGCGCCAGCACGATCATCAGGAAGACCGAGAATTCCTCGGTCCAGGCGAACGACTCATCGGTCAGATAGCGCACCGCGACGTTGGCGAACGTGATGATCACCAGCAGCATCATCACGACGATGCCGATCCAGTCTTCGATGCGGGGGCTGATGCGGAATTCGGCATCCGCTGCCTGGTCCACGGGTTCGGTGATCAAGGCCGAATCGACCGCGTGCTGTGGCGCGGCGTCGCGCCGTGCCTGCTCTTGCTGCTCCATCTCCCCGGCCTCCGGTCCGGTCTGCCGGGCCTGCAGGACCGCGGCAGCTGCTGCATGACGCCTTGGCGGCGTACTTTTGTGAATGCCTTGTCGTCGCCGACGCTGTCGCTGGCGTTCCCTCACGCACGGGGCATGGTCGCAGCGATCGGGCGCAGCTAATTAAAGGCTTATGGAATCGGCACCAGCGAATTATGCCCACACTGGCGATGGGCGGACACCTCCAATACCCTAGGGGATCGGCAGCGGCATGCAGGTGGCCAGGCGTCGGCCGTGGCGCCCGAGGGGACCGGATAAGCCCCGGGCTGGAAGGCCCGCCCCGCTTCTGGCGGGAGTCGGGCACAGGCGAACGCCGTCGGGCACGCTCGCCGGATCGTGATGATTCGATATCGGCGGCGCGCGCGGCTGGCTTTATACCATACCGTCGTCGGCGGTGATCACGGCACCGTTGATGAACTGCGACTGGTCCGAAGCCAGCAGCAGCAACAGGCCGTCGAGGTCTTCCGGCTTGCCGAGCCGCTTGCGCGGCAGCAGCTGGATCAGCTTCTGGCCGGCATCGGTGTCCCAGTGATGGTGGTTGATGTCGGTGTCGATATAGCCCGGGCAGATCGCGTTGACGTTGATGCCGTAGCGGGCCCACTCGAGCGCCATCGCCTTGGTCATGTGGACCACCGCGGCCTTGCTCATGCAGTAGACGCCGATCTGCGACAGCACCTTCAGCCCCGCCACCGAGGCGATATTGATGATGCGCGACTGCGGCAGCGGCGTGCCGTTGCGCTCGGCGCCCTTGGACCGCGCGATCATCCGCTTGGCCACTTCCTGCGCCACGAAGAAGGCGCCGCGGGTATTGGTGTCGAAGACGAAGTCGAAGTCCTCGGCGGTGACATCGGTCAGCCGCTGCGTGGTCGACACGCCCGAGTTGTTGACGACGATGTCGATCGCCCCCGCCTCGGTCTCGGCATGCGCCACCGCGGCGCGAATGCTGTCGGGGTCGGTCACGTCGAGCCGCACCACATGCGCGCTGCCGCCGTCGGCTTCGATCGCCGCGCGCAGCTCCTTGAGCCGTTCGGCGCGGCGCGAGGCCAGCACCACCTTGGCGCCGGCGGCCGACAGGACCTGCGCGAAGCGCATGCCCAGTCCGCTCGACGCACCGGTCACCATCGCGACCTTCCCTTCGAGATTGATCGACAAACCCATATGGACCTCTGCAGTGGAACGCGCCGCGGCTGGCGCCGTCATGCGCGTTCGATGGCTGCCCCGTTGCGTGGGAAAACGGAGGCAGTATATTAAAAAACGAACGATCGTTCCAAAAAATTGCTTGCCTGTGGGTGTCGAGTCCCGGACAATGCCGGAGATTCTAAGAACTCGGGCACAAAAAGGAAACAGCGAGGCGACAGCGTGCGAGCGAAACACCGCGCGCCGATCCATCGCGATCCAGCAGAAGAGCCGATCACAAGCAGCCGGACCACGCGTCAATCCGCAGCATTCCGTCCCCCGCCTGCCGGCCCCATGCCATCCTTGCCGACCTTGCCGTCGCCCGGTTCCGGCGACACAGGCCATCCCGGATCACCGCTTCCCCATACACAAGTACGCAGCAACAAAAGAGGGTTAGAGACAATGGACCAGCAGCAGCTCGTGGAGCAGTTCGGCCCCCGCGAATCCATGGAATACGATGTCGTCATCGTCGGCGGCGGTCCCGCCGGCCTGGCGACGGCCATCCGCCTGAAACAGCTGGCGCAGGACAATGGCAGCGAAGTCAATGTCTGCGTGCTGGAGAAGGGCTCGGAGCCCGGCGCCCACATCCTGTCGGGCGCGATCATGGACCCGCGCGCGCTGAACGAACTGCTGCCGAACTGGAAGGAACTGGGCGCGCCGCTGAACCAGCCGGTCACCGAGGACCAGTTCCTGTTCCTGAACGAGACCGGCTCGCGCGGCACGCCGCCGGCGCTGCTGCCCGAGTGCTTCCATAACGAAGGCAACTACATCGTCAGCCTGTCGAACTTCGTGCGCTGGCTCGGCCAGCAGGCCGAGGCGCTGGGCGTGGAGATCTTCCCGGGCTTCCCGGCCGCCGAGGTGCTGTACAACGAGGACGGCTCGGTCAAGGGCGTGGCCACCGGCAACCTCGGCATCGGCAAGGATGGCGAGCCCACCGACAACTTCCAGCTCGGCATGGAGCTGCACGCGAAGTACACGATCTTCGCCGAAGGCTCGCGCGGCCATCTGGGCAAGCAGCTGATCGAACGTTTCCGCCTCGACGCCGGCAAGGACCCGCAGAGCTACGGCATCGGCCTGAAGGAGCTGTGGGAGATCGACCCGGCCAAGCACAAGCCCGGCCTGGTGGTCCATACCGCGGGCTGGCCGCTGGACCCGGCGACCTACGGCGGCTCCTTCCTCTATCACATGGAGGACAACAAGGTCGCGGTGGGCTTCGTCGTGGGCCTGGACTACACCAACCCGTGGCTGTCGCCGTTCGAGGAATTCCAGCGCTTCAAGACCCATCCGGAGATCCGCCAGTACTTCGAGGGCGGCAAGCGGATCGGCTACGGCGCGCGCGCGATCACGGCGGGCGGCCTGCTGTCGCTGCCCAAGACGATCTTCCCGGGGGGCGCGCTGGTGGGCTGCGACGCGGGCTATCTGAACGCCTCGCGCATCAAGGGCAGCCACGCCGCGATCAAGACCGGCATGCTGGCCGCCGAGGCCGCCTTCGAGGCGCTGCAGGCCGGCCGCCAGCACGACGAGCTGACCGCCTATCCCGCCGCGTTCGAGAACAGCTGGCTGTACAAGGAGCTGCTGCAGGCGAAGAACTTCAAGCAGTGGTTCAAGAAGGGTCGCACCACCGCCACGCTGATGACCGGCATCGAGCAATGGCTGCTGCCCAAGCTCGGCATCCGCAACCCGCCGTGGACGCTGCACCGCGAGAAGCCGGACCACGTCTACCTGAAGCCGGCCGCCGAATGCCAGCAGATCGTCTATCCGAAGCCGGACGGCAAGCTGACCTTCGATCGCCTCAGCTCGGTGTTCATCAGCAACACCAACCATGAGGAAAACCAGCCCGCTCACCTGACGCTGAAGGATGCGAGCGTGCCGGTGCAGATCAACCTGGACAAGTACGCTGGCCCCGAAAGCCGCTATTGCCCGGCGGGCGTGTACGAGTTCGTCGCCGACGAGGAACGCGGCGGGCAGCGCCTGCAGATCAACGCCCAAAACTGCGTCCACTGCAAGACCTGCGATATCAAGGACCCGACCCAGAACATCGTCTGGGTGACGCCGGAAGGCGGCGGCGGTCCGAACTACGTGGGGATGTAAGCAGCCTTCCGCGGCTGTCGTTCCCCCCTCTCCCACACGGTGGGAGAGGGGTCGGGGGAGAGGGCAAACACCCTCCGCAATCGCGAACGCCGCCATCCCGCGAGCGCCGGGCCCTCTCCCCAGCCCTCTCCCACGCGATGGGAGAGGATCCATTCCTCCCTACACCGGCATCCTCGCCGCCGCCAGCAGCTGCTCGTAGATATAGCAGTGCAATAGCGCGGCCTCCCTTTCCCCCAGCAGGTCGAACGCCACACCGAACGCCGGAAACTCGGCGTCGCCGTCGTCGCGCGCGGGATTGCGCGCCCACGCGTCGACCGTGATCTCGCTGTCGGTGCC
The DNA here is from genome assembly GCF_026210475.1 of Cupriavidus cauae. Taxonomy (NCBI): domain Bacteria; kingdom Pseudomonadati; phylum Pseudomonadota; class Betaproteobacteria; order Burkholderiales; family Burkholderiaceae; genus Cupriavidus; species Cupriavidus cauae. The sequence continues at coordinate 2,115,359 of NZ_CP080293.1, read as the reverse complement.
CACCGTCCGCAGCACGAACCGCAGCTGCAGGCGCGTGCCGGGCGCGGGCAGCGGCGCGGCGGTCTGCACCAGCGCGCCGCCGGCGCTCAGATCCGACAGCACCGCCAGCCGCGGCGGGCTCGCCGTGTCGCCGTCCTGATGCATCAGCTGTGCCGCCAGCCGGGTCTGCACGCGCGGACTGCTGCGCACCGGCACCTGCTGTACCTCGGTCGGAACGGACAGCACCAGATAGCGGAACGGGCTGCGGCACACCGCGGTCACCGTGCAGTGGAAGCTGTAGATCGAGCGCCCGGTAAAGCCGCGCAGCAGCACCTCCTCGCCCGCCTGGAAGGTGGCATCCTTGCCGCCGAACTGCGGCCAGCTGACGAACAGCCCCTGGTCGATAAAGCCGATCAGCCGGCTCGCCGCGGCGCGGCCGCCATCGTCGGGCGCCTTGATCTGCAGCAGCGTGCCGACCTGCAGCCCGAGTGGGCCCGACGCGTGCGCGGGCACCGCGTCCGCCGGCGCGGCGTCGTCGGCCGGCAGCGAGACGGGCAGCGGATCGGGCCGGCATACCGAGCCGTGGCGAAAGACCAGCGCAACGTCGCGGCCGTCGGCGAGTACCTTGCCGCTGCCGAGCAGCAGGTTGCCCTGCCCGTCCAGCAGCGACCAGGGCAAGGGCTGGCCGACCGGCAGGTCGTTCGGTGTCAGAGGAATCATGGGCATCCCAATCTCAATGCCCACCGGCGTGGGCGACAGTGCGTAGGCGGCCGCCGGGCCGCGGCCGCGCCTTCCCGATTCCACAGCTATCGGCGCCACGCCTCAAAGGTTTAGCAACCCCCTACCTAAGGGGGATAGCGGAACGATTGGCGGGGCGGATGGCGGCGGCGCGGACGGCGGCACGGCTGGAACCGGCGGCCCGTCACCGCACCTTGACGCCGGCGCCGACAGCGGCGCGCAAGGCGGGACGGAGCGGGGCACGGCGCGCACCGGCAGCCCGTCGCCGCACCTTGACGCCGGCGCCGACAGCGGCGCGCAAGGCGGGACGGAGCGGGCACGGCGCGCACCGGCGGCCCGTCGTCCACGCCTTGACGTCGGCGCAAAGGCGGGCCAAAATCGCGCAAAAGCTGTCTGACAGCCTTACAGATTTATGCGGCGGGCCGGCTTGACGCCGATCCTCCCGTATTCACAAGCCCCGCACAAGCCGCCGGAACGCTCCACTTGGAACCGCTGACCCGCCCCTCCTCCCTGGCTTCGCGCATCGCCGATGCGATCCGCGCCGATATCGGCGCCGGCCGCTTCGTCGCCGGCGCCCGCCTGCCGGCGGAGTCCGCGCTGGCGACGGCGTTCGGCGTCAGCCGGCCGATCGTGCGCGAGGCCATCGCGCAACTGAAGGCCGACGGCGTGCTGGTCACGCGCAAGGGCTCCGGCGCCTACGTCTCCGACACGCCCGGCGGACAGGTCTGGCGGCTACGCGGCGATGGCGCCGGCGCGGACGGCGGCCCGGGCGCCGCGCCGACGCTGGCGCAGCTGTTCGAACTGCGCGTGATGGCCGAGACCGCCTGCGCGGAGCTGGCCGCGCGCCGCCGCACCGAGGCCGATCTGGCCGCGATCCACGGCGCGCTGGCCGCGATGCGCGCGCAGCGCGACGACCCGGCCAGCGCGGCGGCGGCCGACGTGGCGTTCCACCAGGCCATCGCGCAGGCGGCGCACAACCCCTGCATGGCGGGGCTGACCGATTTCGTCGGCCAGCAGTTGCTCGCCGCCCGCCGGCTGGCCTGGGAAAACGCCGCCCGCTATCGCGGCGGGCCGGGGGCGGCGGAGGAAGAACACACCGCCCTGGCCGAGGCGATCGCGGCCGGCGACGCCGGCGCGGCACGGCAAGCCGCGCGCCGGCATCTGGAAGCTGCGGCGGCGCGCATGGGGCTCGACCTGGATTGATCGACGAGACGAGCGAGCCGGAGCGCAATGACAGTCGCCGTTCCGCACCCGCCCGTCTCGACAACGCAACTCAAAGCAACGCAAGGCAGAACAAGGAAAGCAAGGCATGGAATCAGTGGATTGCGTGGTGATCGGCGCCGGCGTGGTGGGCCTGGCGGTCGCACGGGCGCTCGCCCGGCAAGGGCGCGAGGTGGTGATCCTGGAGGCGGAGAACGCCTTCGGTACGATCACCAGCGCGCGCAACAGCGAGGTGATCCACGCGGGCATCTACTACCCGGCCGGCTCGCTGAAGGCGCGGCTGTGCGTGCAGGGCAAGGCGATGCTGTACGACTATTGCCGGAGCCACCAGATCGCCCATCAGCGTTGCGGCAAGCTGATCGTCGCCACCAGCGCGGCGCAGGTCGCCACGCTCGAAGGCATTCGCGCGAAGGCGGCCGCCAACGGCGTCGACGATCTGCGCCTGCTGTCGCGCGACGAGGCGCTGGAACTGGAACCGAATCTGCAATGCGAGGCCGCGCTGCTGTCGCCGTCGACCGGCATCGTCGACAGCCACGGGCTGATGCTGGCGCTGCTGGGCGATGCCGAGCAGGCCGGCGCGATGCTGGCGGTATGTTCGCCGGTGCTGACGGGTGCGGTGACTGCCGACGGCATCGTGCTGGAAGTCGGCGGCGACACCGCGACCACGCTGCTGGCGCGCACCGTCGTCAATGCCGCGGGGCTGACTGCGCCCGAGCTGGCGCGCCGGATCGAAGGCATGCCGGCGGCGCATATCCCGCCGCAGTTCTACGCCAAGGGCTGCTATTTCACGCTGGCCGGCCGCGCGCCGTTCTCGCGGCTGATCTACCCGGTGCCCGAGGCGGCCGGCCTGGGCGTGCATCTGACGCTGGACCTGGGCGGCCAGGCTCGCTTCGGCCCGAATGTGCGATGGATCGACGAAATCGAATATGGGGTCGATCCGCACGATGCCGACAGCTTCTATGACGAGGTGCGGCGCTATTGGCCGGCGCTGGCGGACGGCGCCCTGCAGCCGGGCTATGCCGGCATCCGCCCGAAGATCAGCGGCCCGGGCGAGCCGGCCGCGGACTTCCGCATCGACGGCCCGGCCACGCATGGCGTGCCGGGGCTGGTGCACCTGTTCGGGATCGAATCGCCGGGGCTCACGGCGTCGCTGGCGATCGGGGAGGCAGTGGCGGCGATCGCGGAATAACGAACGCGCCAGATATCGGCTCCCCGCTCCCGCAAGCGGGAGAAGGGGAAAACCTCCCGCTCAGCCCTGCGCCTTGGGACTGTCTCCCAGCGGGAGACGGGGGAAACCCTGCCGCTCAGCCCTGCCCCTTCGGCGCCTGCGCCGGAATGCGCGGCGTCTCCACCCGCACGTCGCCGCATTGCGCGCGATGACGCAGCGCATGGTCCATCAGTACCAGCGCCAGCATCGCCTCGGCGATCGGCGTGGCACGGATGCCCACGCATGGGTCGTGGCGGCCGAAGGTCTCGACCGTGGCGGCCTGTCCGGCCTTGTCGATCGATTCGCGCGGGGTGCGGATGCTGGAGGTCGGCTTGATCGCCAGCGACACGGTGATGTCCTGCCCCGTCGAGATGCCGCCCAGCACGCCGCCGGCATTGTTGGTGCGGAAACCCGCCGCGGTCAGCTCGTCGCCATGGACGCTGCCGCGCTGCGCCACGCTGGCGAAGCCGGCGCCGATCTCGACGCCCTTGACCGCATTGATGCCCATCATCGCGTGCGCGATATCGGCGTCGAGCTTGTCGAACAGCGGCTCGCCCAGGCCCACCGGCACGCCGCTGGCCACCACCTCGATGCGGGCGCCGACGGAATCGCCGTCGCGGCGCAGCGCATCCATATACGTTTCCAGCTCGGGGACGATATTGGCGTCGGCGGCGAAGAACGGATTGCGCGGCACCTCGGCCCAGTCGGTGAACGGCACCTGGATCTCGCCCAGCTGCGACATATAGCCCCGGATCTCGGTGCCGTACTGCTCGCGCAGCCATTTGCGCGCGACCGCCGCGGCGGCCACCACCGGCGCGGTCAGCCGGGCCGACGAACGGCCGCCGCCGCGATGGTCGCGGATGCCGTATTTCTGCCAGTAGGTGTAATCGGCGTGGCCGGGGCGGAAGGTCTCGACGATATTGCCGTAGTCCTTGCTGCGCTGGTCGGTATTGCGGATCAGCAGGCAGATCGGCGTGCCGGTGGTCTTGCCCTCGAACACGCCCGACAGGATCTCGACCTGGTCCGGCTCCTTGCGCTGCGTGACGTGGCGCGACGTGCCCGGCTTGCGGCGGTCCAGGTCGCCCTGGATATCGGCCTCGCACAGGCTCATGCCCGGCGGGCAGCCATCGACCACCGCGCCGATGGCGGGTCCGTGCGACTCGCCGAAGGTGGTGACTGTGAAGAGCAGGCCGAGGGTATTGCCGGACATGATGAAAACCACGCAGGAATTGGGAAAGGCCTACATTGTACGGCCTGGCGTCGCGCCACGGCGCCGCCCCGCTACCCCGCTTTTCCGCTACCCCGCCGCTTGTGAGGCCGCGCCGCCTACCGCCATTCGCCGCGCAGGCCCTGCACCACCTGCTGCAGGCCTTCCGGCGTGGCCTGCGTCGGGTCGATCGGCTCGCCGACCACCAGTTCGAGCCGGCTGAGGATGCCGCGCCGGAACGGCCGCGTCATCGCCGCCCCGCCCTTGCGCGAGAAAAAGCTGCCCCACAGGCCGCGCAGCGCCATCGGCACCACCGGTACCGGCGTGCGCCGCACGATCTGCTGCACGCCCTGCTTGAACGGATTGATGTCGCCGCTGGCGGTGATCTTGCCCTCCGGGAAGATGCAGACCAGCTCGCCCCCCGCGAGCGCGCGCGCGACCTCGTCGTAGGCCTGCTTCAGCGTCTGCGGGTCTTCGTGCGCGGGCGCGATCGGAATCGCGCGCGCCTGCCGGAAGAACCAGGACAGCAGCGGTACCTGGAAGATGCGATGGTCCATCACGAAGCGCACGGGCCGCGGGCTGGCCGCCATCAGCACCACCGCATCGGCGAAGCTGACGTGATTGCAGACCAGCACCGCCGGCCCCTCGGCGGGAATCCGGTCGGCGTGGATCCGCTTGAGCCGGTACACCGTATGCACCAGGATCCAGGCGACGAAGCGCAGCAGGAATTCCGGCACCACCGAATAGATGTAGATCGCCACCACCGCATTGAGCAGCCCCACCGCCAGGAACAGCTCGGGAATGCTGTAGCCGGCGCCGGTCATCGCCATCGCCAGCAGCGCCGAGGCGATCATGAACAGGCTGTTCAGGATGTTGTTGGCGGCGATGATGCGCGCGCGATGCGTCGGCGCGCTGCGGCTCTGGATCAGCGCGTAGAGCGGCACGCTGTAGAAGCCGCCGAACATCGCCAGCAGGAACAGGTCGGCCAGCACGCGCCAGTGCGCGGGCTCGGCGATGAAGGCCGCGACGCCGCTCAGCGTGGCCGGCGCCTGGCCTCGGCTGGCGAAGTACAGGTCGATCGCGAACACCGTCATGCCGATCGAGCCGAACGGCACCAGCCCGACTTCCACATGCCGGCCCGACAGCCGCTCGCACAGCAGCGAGCCGACGCCGATGCCGACCGAGAACACCGCCAGCAGCAGCGTCACCACGCTCTGGTCGCCGCCGAGCACGGTCTTGGCGAAGGCGAAGAACGAGGTCAGGAAGGTCGCGCCGAGGAACCACAGCCAGGAGATGCCCAGCAGGCTCAGGAACACCGTGCGGCTCTCGCGCGCCAGCATCAGGTTGCGCCAGGTCTCGGTGACCGGATTCCAGTTCAGCCGCAGGTCGGGCTGGGGCGCGGGCGACAGCGGCACGCGCGAGGCGGCCACACGGCCGGCGACGGCCAGCGCCACGCACGCCGCACCGATATAGAGCGTGGCGGGGATGCCTTGCCGTGCCGCCGCCCCACCCACCGCCGCGAGCTCCCCGCCGAGCACGGTGCCGAGCAGGATCGCGACGAAGGTCCCCATCTCGACCAGCCCGTTGCCGCCGACCAGCTCGCTCTCCTGCAGATGCTGCGGCAGATAGGCGTACTTGACCGGGCCGAACAGCGTCGAATGCAGGCCCATCAGGAAGGTGGTCAGGTACAGCAGCGGCGCGCTAAACAACGCGAAGCCCGCCAGTCCGACCAGCATGATGGCGATCTCCAGCGATTTGACGAAGCGGATCAGCCGCGACTTCTCGATCTTGTCGGCAATCTGCCCGCTGGTCGCCGAGAACAGCACGAACGGCGCGATGAAGATCGCCGAGATCAGGAAGGCCGCGCTGGCGCCGTCCACGCCCTCGAAGCGCGCGGTCTGGTAGGTCACCAGCGAGGTGAACGCGACCTTGAACACGTTGTCGTTCATCGCGCCCAGGAACTGGGTCCAGAAGAACGGCGCAAAGCGGCGCTCGCGCAGCAGGCGGGACTGGCTCGATTGGCTCATGGAACGGGCTGGGGTGCGGGAATGGCGCGGGGAAATGGTACGACAGACTGCGCGAAGAGCGGCGCGAAGGGCGGCGCGAAAGGCCGCGCCGGGGACGGCGCAAGGGACAGCGCGGCAAGCGCGATCGACTCCGCGGGCGCGGGGATCGGAATCGGGGGCGGCTGGAATCCGGCGGGCGGCACCGTCACGGTCCGCCCGCGCTCCGCGAGATGGCTCTGGCTCAGCTGGCCTTCTCTTCCGGCCAGTCGCGGATATAGGCCTTCAGCATGCGGTTCTCGAAGCTCTGCTCCTCGACCACCGCCTTGGCCACGTCGTAGAACGAAATCACGCCCATCAGCGTGCGGCTGTCGAGCACCGGCATATAGCGGGCATGGCGCTCCAGCATCATGCGGCGGACCTCGTTGACGTCGGTCTCGGGCGTGCAGGTCAGCGGCGCGTCGTCCATCACGCGGCGGATCGTCGTGTTGCCGACATTGCCGTTGTTCGAGGCCAGCGTCTGGATGATCTCGCGGAAGGTCAGCATGCCGACCAGCTCGCCGTACTCCATCACCACCAGCGAGCCGATGTCGCGCTCGGCCATCGTGGTGACCGCCTCCAGCAGTGACGTGTCCGGCTTGACGGTATAGAGCGTATTGCCCTTGATCTGCAGGATGTCGCTGACTTTCATAATGGTCTCCCCTCGATGATGCCGGTGCGGCGGGCGGCGGGCATCGCCGGCCCCAGGCGCCCGAACCGCGTGGCGGCGCAGGCCTTGCGCGCCATCCGCGATAGATGGGCCGATGCTAGCCGAAAGCGGGCGCCCAAGTAAAGCCGGGGCCCTGCGGCGAGGCGGTCCGCCGCGAGCAGGCCAATGCTACGATGCAGGCCGGCACATCCGCATGCCGCCGCACGCCCGCACTGCGGAACCGTGCCGTTGCCGGCCGCTGTCAGACCGCTTCGCTGGAACCACGATTCGATAGAGACCATGTCCGATACCCGTTTCGATACCCTCGCGCTGCACGCCGGCGCCGCGCCCGACCCCGCCACCGGGGCGCGCGCCACGCCGATCCACCTGACCACCTCCTTCGTGTTCCGCGACAGCGAGCACGCGGCCTCGCTGTTCAATATGGAACGCGCCGGCCATGTGTATTCGCGCATCTCGAATCCGACCGTGGCCGTGTTCGAGGAGCGCGTGGCCGCGCTGGAGAACGGCGTCGGCGCGATCGCCACGGCCTCGGGCCAGGCCGCGCTGCATCTGGCGATCGCCACGCTGATGGGCAGCGGCTCGCATATCGTCGCCTCGTCGGCGCTGTACGGCGGCTCGCACAACCTGCTGCACTACACGCTGCGCCGTTTCGGCATCGAGACCACCTTCGTGCAGGCGCGCGACATCGACGCGTGGCGCGCCGCAATCCGCCCGGAGACCCGCCTTCTGTTCGGCGAGACGCTGGGCAATCCGGGCCTGGACGTGCTCGACATCCCGACGCTGGCCCAGCTCGGCGACGAACATGGCATTCCGCTGCTGGTCGACTCGACCTTCACCACGCCCTATCTGCTGCAGCCGTTCGCGCATGGCGCGGCGCTGCTCTACCACTCGGCGACCAAGTTCCTCGGCGGCCATGGCACCACCATCGGCGGCGTGCTGGCCGAGGGCGGCAACTTCGATTTCGAGGCATCCGGGCGTTTTCCCGAGCTGTCCGAGCCGTATGCGGGTTTCCACAACATGGTCTTCACCGAGGAAAGCACCGTCGCGCCCTTCCTGCTGCGCGCGCGCCGCGAGGGCCTGCGCGACTTCGGCGCCTGCATGAATCCGATGGCCGCGTGGCAGCTGCTGCAGGGCATCGAGACGCTGCCGCTGCGGATGGCACGCCATGTCGACAACGCGCGCCGCGTGGTGCAGTTCCTGGTCTCGCATCCGATGGTCGAGTCGGTGGCCTACCCCGAGCTCGAGTCGCACCCCGACCACGCGCTCGCCAGGCGGCTGCTGCCGCGCGGCTGCGGCGCGGTATTCAGCTTCAATCTGAAGGGCGACCGCGCCGCCGGCCAGCGCTTCATCGAGAGCCTGACGCTGTTCTCGCATCTGGCCAATGTCGGCGACGCGCGCTCGCTGGTGATCCATCCCGCCTCCACCACGCACTTCCGCATGGATGCCGCGGCGCTGCGCTCGGCCGGCATCGCCGAGGGCACGATCCGCTTGTCGATCGGCCTGGAGGACCCGGACGACCTGATCGACGATCTGAAGCGCGGGCTGAAGGCGGCGCAGAAGTCGATGGAGAAAGGCGGAGGCAGCAGCAACGCCGCCGCCAACAAGAGCAACGGAGGGAAAGCCTGATGTATCTGAACATCGATGGCCAGCGGGCCTACGCCTATACCGGCGGCAAACCCTTCGATCCCGCCCTGCCCTGCGCCGTGTTCGTGCATGGCGCGCAGAACGACCACAGCGTCTGGGGCCTGCAGACGCGCTGGTTCGCGCATCACGGCTTCTCCGTGCTGGCGGTGGACCTGCCCGGCCACAACCGCAGCGAGGGGCCGCCGCTGGCGAGCGTCGAGCAGATGGCCGACTGGGTCGCCGCGCTGCTGCGCGCGGCCGGCGTCACGGCACCCGCGCTGGTGTTCGGCCACAGCATGGGCTCGCTGATCGCGCTCGAATGCGCGGCGCGCCATGCCGAGGCGGTGCGCGCGATCGGCCTGCTGGCGACCGCCTATCCGATGAAGGTCTCGGACGCGCTGCTCGATGCCGCGCAGAACCGCGAGCACGAGGCCATCGCGATGGTCAATGCGTGGTCGCATTCGAGCCTGGCCAACAAGCCGTCGGCGCCGGGTCCGGGCTTCTGGATGCATGGCGTCGGCCAGCGCCTGATGGAACGGGTCGGGCGCCGCAATCCGCAGGCCCAGGTCTTCCATACCGACTTCGCTGCCTGCAACGCCTACGCCAACGGCGAGCGCGCCGCGGCGGGCCTGCAATGTCCGGCGCTGGTCGTGATCGGCAGCAAGGACATGATGACGCCGGCCCGCTCGGCCCGCGCACTGGCGGCGAGCATGCCGCGCGCCAGCGTGGTGGAAATGCCGTGCGGCCACGCGATCATGGGGGAAAAGCCCGATGAGGTGCTGGACGCGCTGGCGGGCTTTGCGCGGCGCGTGATGGCGAATCGCGACTAAGCAAGCGCGCTCGCGCTGCGGCCAGCGGGAGCGGTGAGCCAGTGGCTTCAAAAGACGCTGGCTTCCCGCTCTCGCGGGAATGACGCGGTCGCCGGCGCCCCCGCTTCGGCGCGCCGAAGCGCCGCTCAGACCTGCCCGTGCCAGCCGGGCGGGACCACCTCCAGCGTGCGGCGCTGCCCCTCCGGCGCTGGAGTTTGCGGGGTCTGCGGCGGCGATGCGGCGCCGGGCTCGAAGATCTCCTGCAGCGTCTTGTCGAGCATCGGGTTCTCCAGCACGCCGCGCAACGCGTCCGCGCCATTGAGCAGCTGCGCCACCGCGGTGCGTGGCAGGCGCGGCAGGTTCAGCACCAGCCGGTCGTGCAGCAGGCGCAGCGGCACGCGCGCCGGGTCGCACAGCAGCGCCCAGTGCGCCTGGCCGCGATGGTGCTGCAGCTTGCCGACCAGATGCATCGCATCGAGCTTGCCCAGCAGCACGGCCAGGTAGTCGGCCTCGACCCGCAGCTTGCGGCCGAGATCCAGTTCACCGACGCTGCGCGGCGCCTGTTCGCGCGCGCGGTACAGCACGTACAGCACGCCCAGCGCATCGTAGAACTCGCTGCCGGCAAAGGTGCGGCGGCGCCAGTAGCCCTGCCGCACCACCGGCAGGTTGGCGGCGATGGTGGCGCCCAGCAGCGTCACCAGCCAGCTCAGGTAGATCCATAGCAGGAAGATCGGCAGCGCGGCAAAGGTGCCGTAGACCGCGGTATAGGTGGGGAAACGCGTGATGAAATAGCCGAAGCCGCGCTTGGACAGTTCGAAGGCAAGCGCCGCCACCAGCCCCGCGGCGATCGCGTCGCGCCATTCGACATAGGCATTCGGCACCGCCGTATAGAGCAGCGCGAAGGCGATCGCCGACAGCAGCACCGGCGCAAGACTGACGGCAAAGCCGACGCCGAACGGCATCGTGCCGACATAGCCGGCGGAGATCGAGATCAGGTACGAGCTGATCGACAGGCTGCCGCCGATCAGCACAGGGCCGCAGGTCAGCACCGCCCAGAACACCAGCACGCGCTGTGCGAAGCGCCGCTTCTGCTTGACGCGCCAGATCGCGTTGAGCGCGTCCTCCACCGTCAGCATGGTCAGCACCGCGGTGACCATCAGGCCGACGAGACCCACCGCGGTCAGGCCCTTGGCATTGCGCGCGAACTGGCTGACATAGCCGGTGATCGAATCGGTCAGGTTGCCCGGAATCAGGTTCTGGAACAGGAAGCCTTCGATCGCGTTGCGGAAGTTCGCGAACATCGGAAAGGCGGCGAGCAGCGCGAACGCGACCGTCAGCACCGGCACCACCGACAGCACGGTGGTGAAGGTCAGGCTGGCCGCGACCTGCGGCAGACGGTCCTCGCCGGCGCGCCGCGCGGCATAGCGCAGCAGCGCGCGCAGCTTCTGCCAGTTCCATTCGCGGCGCAGGCGCGCGATACGGTTGGTGCAGCGGGACAGCAGGCTGGGATGGGACATGCGAGGCAAACTCCAGGGCGGCGGGCGCCGAGCCCGCCACTATAATACGCCGGTTGCATCGCACGCGATGCTCGAGCCGCCAGAGCAAAGCGGCCACGGCCCCGCGAGCCGAGGCCCTTTCGTGGCTAGACCCGTGGCTAGACCCGTGCCTTGACCCACGCCTGACACGCGCCCTGGCCGGCTCCGCTGCGCGCTCCCTGCCGCTCCTTTGTCGCCTTCCTCCCGCGCCCCTATGTCCGACATCCTGGTCCTCTACTACAGCCGCCACGGCAGCACCCGCAAGCTCGCCGAGCTGATCGCGACCGGCATCGACAGCGTGCCCGGCGCCCACGCGCGGCTGCGCACGGTGCCGCCGGTGTCGACGGTGTGCGAGGCCACCGCGCCGGATATCCCGGCCGATGGCCCGCCCTATGTCGAGCTGCGCGACCTGCACGAGTGCATCGGCCTGGCGCTCGGCAGCCCGACCCGCTTCGGCAACATGGCCGCGCCGATGAAGTACTTCCTCGACGGCACCATCGCCGAGTGGCTGTCTGGCACGCTGACCGGCAAGCCTGCCTGCGTGTTCACGTCGACCGGCAGCCTGCATGGCGGCCAGGAGACCACGCTGCTGTCGATGATGCTGCCGCTGCTGCATCACGGCATGCTGGTGATGGGGCTGCCCTACAGCGAGCGCGGCCTGATGACCACCGTGGGCGGCGGCACGCCCTATGGTCCTAGCCACCACGCGCTCGGCGACAACAGCCGGCCGGTCAGCGAAGACGAATCGGCGCTGGCGATCGCGATGGGCAAGCGGCTGGCGCAGACCGCGCTGCGGCTTGCGCAGAACACCCCTGCCAACGGAGCCGCGCGATGAGCGCCACCGACGCCCGCGACGATGCCGCGCTGCACAGCCCGCTGCTGTACCGCCTGAGCATCGCCAGCCTGCTCGCGCTGATCGTGCTGTCGATCGCCTGGGAGTGGTTCCTGGCGCCGCTGCGGCCGGGCGGCTCCTGGCTGATTATCAAGTTCCTGCCGCTGCTGCTGCCGTTGCGCGGCATGCTGACGCGCAACCGCTATACGATGCAGTGGTCGTCGATGCTGATCCTGCTGTATTTCACCGAAGGGGTCGTGCGCGCCACCAGCGACCGCGCGCCGTCGTCGTGGCTGGCATGGTGCGAGGTGGCGCTGACGCTGCTGTTCTTCTTCGCGACCATCTTCTATCTGCGCCCGTACAAGCGCCGCGCGCGGGCTCAGACCCGCGCGCCCGAGTCTGCCCGGAACAAGGCCAATGCCGACGCGGCGGCTTCCCCGCCAACGCGGCGGTGAAGCGCCACGCCTTCCCTTTCCACGTCTCCTCCGAATCCACCGCACGCCATGACGCAAGCCCCGACCGACGCCCGCCTCCACTCCTTCCTGTCGCTGTGCCGCGCCGCGCTGGGGCCGACACATGTGCTGACCGAAGCCGAGGACACGGCGGCCTACCTGACCGACTGGCGCCGCCGCTATACCGGCGAAGCCCTGGCCGTGCTGCTGCCGGGCACCACCGAGGAAGTGGCCGCGGCGGTGCGCGCCTGCCATGCGCACCAGATCGCGATCGTGCCGCAGGGCGGCAACACCGGCCTGTGCGGCGGCGCCACGCCGGACGCCTCGCAGCCGTCGGTGGTGCTGTCCCTCAAGCGCCTGAACCGCATTCGCCAGGTCGATCCGCTGAACAACACGATCACCGTCGAGGCCGGCGCGATCCTGCAGCAGGTCCAGCAGGCGGCCAGCGAGCACGACCGCCTGTTCCCGCTGAGCCTGGCCGCGGAAGGCAGCTGCACCATCGGCGGCAATCTGGCCACCAATGCCGGCGGCACCGGCGTGCTGCGCTATGGCAATACGCGCGAGCTGTGCCTGGGGCTCGAGGTCGTGACCGCCAGCGGCGAGGTCTGGAACGGCCTGCGCGGCCTGCGCAAGGACAACACCGGATACGACCTGCGCGACCTGTTCATCGGCGCGGAAGGCACGCTCGGCGTGATCACCGCGGCCGTGATGAAGCTGTACCCCGCGCCTCGGGCGCGCGTGACCGCGCTGGCCGCCGTCGAGGACCCGCGCGCCGCGCTGGCGCTGCTGGCGCTGGCGCAGCGCCACGCCGGCGCGATGCTGACAGGCTTCGAGCTGATGTCGGCGATGTGCCTGGCGCTGGTGACGCGCCACTATCCGCAACTGCGCTATCCGTTCGACCGGCCGCATCCGCAGGTCGTGCTGCTGGAGCTGTCGGACAGCGAAAGCGCCGAGCATGCGCGCGCCACCTTCGAGACGCTGATGGAAGCGGCCTTCGAGGCCGGCATCGTCGCCGATGCCGTGGTGGCCGAATCGGTGCAGCAGTCGCGCGACTTCTGGAATCTGCGCGAGCACATTCCGCTGGCGCAGGTCGAGGAAGGCAAGAACATCAAGCACGACATCGCGGTACCGATCTCGCGCATCGGCGACTTCATCGCCAGCACCGACGCGCAGCTGCAGGCCGCATTCCCGGGCGTGCGCATGGTGACCTTCGGCCATCTGGGCGACGGCAACCTGCACTACAACGTGTCGCCCCCGGCGGGACAGGACCACGATGCCTTCCTGGCTCACCAGGACGCGATCAACCGCATCGTCCACGACAGCGTGCATGCGCACGGCGGCTCGATCTCGGCCGAGCATGGCCTCGGCCAGCTCAAGCGCGAGGAGAATCGGCGCTACAAGAGCGAGGTCGAGCTGGCGATGATGCGGGCAATCAAGCAGGCGCTGGACCCGCTCGGGCTGATGAATCCGGGCAAGGTGGTGTGAGGCCCGGCGGCGATCGGCTTGCCCGCGTCAGACGCTGCAGAAGACACATAAGCTCATTCGAAATCGTTCGTAGCGGCAGGCCCGCCTTTCGTTGACGCCCCTTTCGCCGCGACCTAGTGTAGATAGGTTCGCGCGGCATATCCGTGCCAGGAGGGGCATTCCATGAGCCTGCGGCCAGATCCCACATTCCACGCCTCGCCGGCACTGGCGATGCAGGCGCCGCCCGAGGAGTACGCCTACACGGTGATGCTGAGCCCGGATGCCTCGCAGCCCGATGCGCTGGCCGTCATCGACGTCAAGCCTGGCTCGCCGACCTACAGCCAGGTGGTGCATACGGTGCCGATGACCCACCGCGGCGACGAACTGCACCACTTCGGCTGGAATGCCTGCTCGTCGGCGCTGTCCCCGCTGACGGGGCACGCGTTTCTCGAACGGCGCTTCCTGATCATCCCCGGCATGCGCTCGTCGCGCATCTATATCGTCGATACGAAACCGCATCCGACCCAGGCGGCGATCCACCGCGTGATCGAACCGGACGAGATCTTCCGCAAGACCGGCTATTCGCGGCCGCACACCGTGCACTGCGGTCCCGAGGGGATCTACGTGAGCACGCTCGGCGGCGGCGGCCACGACGGAACGGACGGCGCGCCCGGCATCTTCATCATGGATTGCGAGACCTTCGACGTGCTGGGGCGCTGGGAGATCGACCGCGGCCCGCAGGACAAGCACTACGACTTCTGGTGGAACCTGCCGCGCGACTACATGGTGTCGAGCGAATGGGCGCTGCCGCCGCAGTTCGAGAACGGCCTGGTGCCCGAGGACCTGCTGTCCAATCGCTACGGCCACCGCCTGCATTTCTGGGACCTGCGCGCGCGGCGCAACGTGCAGACCATCGACCTCGGCGCCCAGCATCAGATGGCGCTCGAAGTGCGCCCCGCCCACGACCCGGTGCGCGAATACGGCTTCGTCGGCGTGGTGGTCGACACCACCAATCTGGAAGGATCGATCTGGACGTGGTGGCGCGAGGACGGGCAATTCCACGTCGAGAAGACCGCGACGATTCCGGCCGAACCGGCCGCGGCGGATCTGCTGCCGCCGCTGCTGCAGGCGTTCGGCGCGGTGCCGCCGCTGGTGACCGACATCGACCTGTCGCTCGACGACCGCTTCCTCTACGTTTCCTGCTGGGGCACCGGCGAGATGCGCCAGTACGACGTCACCGATCCGCGCAAGCCCACGCTGACCGGATCGGTCCATCTCGGCGGCATCGCGCGCCGCACGCCGCATCCGAACGGCAAGGCGTTCGCGGCGGGACCGCAGATGGTCGAAATCAGCCGCGACGGCCGCCGCGTCTACTGGTCCAATTCGCTCTATTCGAGCTGGGACAACCAGTTCTATCCCGACGGCGTGCCAGGGGCCCAGGTCATGGCGCATGCCGACCCCGACGGCGGCCTGACGCTGGCCGACGACTTCTGGGTCGAGTTCCCCGCGGGCTACCGCGCCCATCAGATCCGCCTCGAAGGCGGCGACTGCTCGACCGATTCGTTCTGCTATCCCTCCGTCGGCCCGCGATGACGTGGGAACAGGCCGGCCTGTGGACCGGCGTGCTGGTCAGCGGCCTGTATCACGGCCTGAGCCCCGCGATGGGCTGGCCGCTCGCCGTGTCGAACGGGCTGATGGCGCGGCGCGACGACGCCGTGTTCGCCGCGCTCGGCTATCTGGGCCTCGGTCACGCCGGCGCGGTGATGGCCCTGACGCTGCCGTTCGGCCTGCTCGCGTCGCTGGCGGCCTGGCAGCGCGAGATCCGCTTCGTCGCCGCCGCCCTCGTGATCGGCTATGGCATCGCGCTGCTGGCGCGGCGGCGCCATGCGCGCGCGCTCGCCCGCATCCCGCCGTCGCGGCTGGCGCTGTGGTCCTTCGCGATCGCGCTGGCCCATGGGGCGGGGCTGATGCTGGTGCCGCTCTATCTCGGCCTCTGCGGCACCGCGGCCGGCACGGGCCATCAGGCCGCGGCCTCGCTCGCCTTCGGCAACGCCGGCATGGCCGTGCTCGTCGCGCTGGTCCACACCGCGGCGATGATCGCCGGCGGCGGCGCGATGGCGTGGGTCGCCTATCGCCACGTCGGCCTCGTACTCGTATCGCGCAGCTGGCTCAATACCGATGCCGCCTGGGCGTTGAGCCTCGTGCTGGTGGGAGCGATGTCGCTGATGGCGGCGACGGCGCGCTGAACGTACCTGCATGCCGAACGCGCCGGCGCAGCCGAAAGGTGTAGCGCAACGGGCTCCCCTTCCCACACCAGAATTTTCATCCAATGAAAATCTGATCGCTTCGTTTGACGCTGCTTTCGGCGCCGCCCTACCCTGTGCCGCACAGAGTTTCCATTGACGAAACCAGCGTGCGCCTTGGCGCCGAGGAGACAAACCGATGAAGCGTCATTCTTCTGCGCGGCGCGCCCTGCTCGCCGCGATGGCGGTGCTGTGCGGCGCGGCCGTTCCCGCGATGTCGGCCATCGCCGCCGAGGCCTTCCCCAGCCGGCCCATTCGCCTGATCGTGCCGTTCACGCCGGGCGGCACCACGGACATCCTGGCGCGGCTCGTCGCGCAGAAGGCCGGCGAGGTACTGGGGCAGCCGATGGTGGTCGAGAACCGTCCCGGTGCGGGCGGCAACATCGGCGCGGAGGCGGCCGCGCGCAGCGCCGCCGACGGCTACACGCTGCTGATGGGCACGCTCGGCACGCAGGTCACCAACCAGTTCATCTATCCGCGCATGCCGTACGACAGCGCCAAGGACTTCGCGCCGGTGACGCTGGTCGCCAATTCGCCGAACGTGCTGCTGGTCAACGGCACGCTGCAGGCCAACTCCATCGGCGAGCTGATCGCGCTGGCAAAGCGCGAGCCCGGCAAGATCAACTACGCGTCGACCAGCACCGGCGGCTCGCCACATCTGTCCGGCGAGCTGCTGACCATGATGGCCGGCGTCAGGATGCAGCACGTGCCGTACAAGGGCGCGGCGCCCGCGATGACGGACCTGCTGGCCGGTCAGGTCAACCTGATGTTCGACAACCTGCCGTCCGCGCTGGCGCAGATCCAGGGCGGCAAGATCAAGGCGCTGGCCGTCACCGGCGTCAAGCGTGCCTCGGTGCTGCCGTCGGTGCCGACGGTGCGTGAATCGGGGTTGCCGGACTACGAGGTCAATTCGTGGTTCGGCCTGCTGGCGCCGGCAGGCACGCAGCCCGAGCGCGTGCGCCAGCTGCAGCAGGCCGTCGACAAGGTGCTGGCGATGCCGGACGTGCGCAAGCGCATCCAGGAACTCGGCGCCGAACCCGGCGGCGAGGGCTCGGCGGCCTTCGCGGCGCAGATCAAGGCGGATACCGACAAGTGGTCGCGCGTGATTCGCAGCGCGGGGATCAAGGCGCAATGAGCGTGCTGCACGTATCGGACGTACCGCACGTACTGCACGTACCGCACGTCGTGCACGTACGGCTCGTATGGCACGCACGACACGTACCGCAGGAGAGAAGGACCCAGGCATGACGGACACCATGACTCGCAGCAGCACCCTTCGCATCGGCTCGGGATCGGGCTGGTGGGGCGATCGCGTCGAACCCGCGGAACGCTCGGCGCGCCTCGGCAAGCTCGACTATCTGTGCTTCGAGACGATGGCCGAGGCCACGGTCTCGGCCGCGCAGGTCCGCAAGCGGCGCGACCCGGCCTTCGCCGGCTACGACACCTATCTCGACGAGCGCATGCGCGCGGTGCTGCCGCACTGCATCGCCAACGGCACGCGCATCGTCAGCAATCAGGGATGGATCCATCCGCTCGGTGCCGCCAGGCGCGTGGCCGAGCTGTGCGAGGAGCTGGGGCTACCCGGCGTCAGGATCGCGGCGATCACGACCACCGATTTGACCGGCAGCATCTGCGAGCTCGACCTGACGCTGCTGGAGAGCGGCGCGCCGGTGTCCTCGCTGCGCGGCACGCTGATCAGCGCCGAGCCTTACGAGGGTGCCGCGCCGATCGTCGAGGCCTTGCGCGCCGGCGCGCAGATCGTCATCACGGGCCGCGTCGCCGATCCCTCGCTGTTCCTCGCGCCGATGATCGCGCATTTCGGCTGGTCCCCCGACGACGTGACGCGTCTCGCGCGCGGCAGCGCCATCGGCCATCTGCTCGAATGCGGCGCGCAGGTGACCGGCGGCTACTTCGGCGATCCGGGCTACAAGGACGTGCCCGAGCCGTGGAATCTCGCCTTCCCGATCGCGGAGGTCGAGTCCGACGGCAGCGCGGTGATCGCGAAGGTCGAAGGCAGCGGCGGACGCATCGATCTGCAGACAGTCAAGGAGCAGATGTTCTACGAGGTCCACGATCCGCGCCGCTATATCACGCCGGACGTCATCGTCGACTTCTCGACCGCGGTGCTGGAACAGGTGGGGCCGGACCGCGTGCGCATCGACGGGGTGTCCGGACTGCCGGCGACCGACACGCTGAAGGTGTCGCTGGGCTGTACCGAGGGCCATATCGGCGAGGACATGTTCTTCTATGCGGGCCCCGGCTGCCTGGACAAGGCGAAGCTGGCCAGGCGCATCCTCGAGGAACGCTTCGCCATCGCGAAGCTGCAGGCCGACGAGCTGCGCATCGACTTTCTCGGCGTCAACGCCGTGCATGGGGCCGCCTCGCCCGAACCGGCGTGCGAGCCGAACGAGATCGCGGTGCGCGTGGCGGCGCGCACGCGCACGCGCGAGGAGGCGGCCAAGGTCGGCCGCGAGATCGACAGCATGGCGGTCTGCGGGCTGGCCTCCACCGGCAAGCGCGTGCCGCATCAGGACCGGACCCGCGAGATCATCGGCGTCTGGTCGGCGCTGGTGCCGCGCGATTTGATCCGGTCCGAGATCCACTATCTGTGAGGAAGCGTCATGCGCGTACCCCTGCGGCGCCTCGCCCATAGCCGCTCCGGCGACAAGGGCAACACCTCGAACACGGCGGTGATCGCCTACGCGCCCGAGTTCTATCCGCATATCAAGGCGCAACTGACGGCGGCCGCGTTCAAGTCGCTGTACGGCACGCTGATCGCCGGCGAGGTGACCCGCCACGAGGTCGATGGGCTGCAGGTGCTGAACTTCGTCGCCGAGGGCGCGCTCGGCGGCGGCGTGTCGCGCAGCCTGGCGATCGACAACTATGGCAAGGCGCTGGCCAGTGCGGTGCTGCGCTTCGAGGTCGAGATCCCAGACGAACTAGCGCCGTTGCTGCGCGGGCCGGCGCGATAGGCGCACCGCCGTCACGCGCGCTGTCCCGCGCGTTGTAACGCGGCCTGCTTCGCCCTGCGGCGACAGCGCCGAGCCCGTCCACGCGCTGGCGATGTGGCTTGCCTCCGCCCGCAGGCGCCGCGCAAGGACCGCCTCGCGCGCGCGCAAGCGTACCGTCTGGGCCGCGACGCTGAGCGCGCCGATGGGCCTGCCCTGGTCGTCGAGAATCGGCACCGCGATGCCGCCCATGCCTTCGACCACCCAGTCGAGAAACATCACGTGCCCGCGCAGGCGGGCCGCCTCGATCTCGGCGGCGATGGCGGCGGCGTCGAGCCGCGGATAGTTCGCCAGCTTGCGCGAGGTCTGCTGCAGGCGGCGCGCCCGTTCCGGCGCCGGCAGCCACGCCAGCACCGCCAGGCTGCCCGCCCCCACGCCGAGCGGCCGGCGCGTGCCGACCGAGACGTAGTTCGCGCTGAGTGCAACCGTGCCCGGCTCCACGTCCGAGCAGAGCGCCTCGCCGCGGCTGGCCTCGGTCAGCACGGCGGTATCGCCGAATTCCTCGACCAATCGCTGCAAGGCCGGGCGTGCCAGCTTGCGCAGTTCGGCCCGGCGCTGCGCGACGTCGGCCAGTTGGAAGATCTCCGGACCGATGCCGTAGCGGCGCATCTCGTCGCGCGTGGCGAAGCCTTCCTGCACCAGCAGGTCGAGCATGCGCGACGCGGTGGCGGGATCGAGCCCGGTCGCGCGCGCGACATCGCTCATGCGGCGCACTTCGGGATCGGACAGCGCGCGCAGCACGGCAAGGGCGCGCTGCACCGGTGAGGGACGCGACGGCATGGCGCGACGTTCAGCGCGCCGGCGTGCCGGCCAGCGTATCGCGCTTGATCTTCTTCGCCAGCGACCACTTGTGGACCTCGGTGGGACCGTCGTAGATGCGAAAGGCCCGCACCTCGCGCAGGATCTGCTCGACGATGGTGTCGCGCGACACGCCCAGGCCGCCCATGATCTGCACGCAGCGGTCGGCCACGCGGTACAGCGCCTCCGACACCGCGACCTTGGCCATCGAGCTCTCCGCCGTGCCCGCCGCGCCCCCGTCGAGCACGCCGGCGCACCAGTCGATCATCAGCGCGGCCTGCTGCAGGTCGATCAAGTTCTCCGCCAGCATGAAGCCCACGCCCTCATGGTCGATCAGCAGCTTGCCGAAGGCCTTGCGCGTGGTGGCATACGCGCGCGCGATCTCGTCGGCGCGCACCGTGCCGCCGAACCAGCGCATGCAGTGCGACAGCCGCGCCGGCGACAGGCGCACCTGCGCATAGCGGAAGCCCTCGTTGACCTCGCCGAGTACCTGGTCGGCCGGCACGCGCAGGTCGTCGAGCAGGATCTGCGCATGGCCGCCGGGCATCGAGCTGTCGATGGTGTCGATCACGCGCTCGATGCGGATGGCCGAATGCGGCAGGTCCACCAGGAACATCGTCGCCTGCGCGTGTTCGCCGTCGCCGGTGCGCGCCATCACGATGCCCACCCGGGCCCCTTCGGCGCCGGTGATGAACTTCTTGCGGCCGCGGATGATCCAGTCGCCGCCGTCCTGCGTCGCCGTGGTCTGCAGCATCGATGGATCGGAACCCGCCCCGCCCTCCTCGGCGGGCTCTGTCATGAAGAACGCCGAGCGGGCCTCGCCGCGGACCAGCGGCTCGAGAAAGCGCTGCTTCTGCGCGGGCGTGCCGACCTTGCCGAGCAGGAACATATTGCCCTCGTCCGGCGCCATCGTATTGACCGCCACCGGTCCCAGCGGCGACAGCCCCGAGCGCTTGAGCACGGCCGCGGTTTCCAGCTGCGTCAGGTGCGATCCGTCGGGCAGGATATGCGGCGTCATCACGCCCGCGGCGCGGGCCTTCGCGCGCATCTCGTCGATCAGTTCGCTGGTCGGCCCGTGCGCGGTGCAGCGGGGATCGGCTTCATAGGGGACGACGACATCGCGGACAAATCGCTCGACGCGATCGGCAATGACGCGGCTGCGTTCGGTGGGGCACGGGGCGAACATGCTGGGTGTCTCCTT
This sequence comes from Cupriavidus cauae, assembly GCF_026210475.1. Taxonomy (NCBI): domain Bacteria; kingdom Pseudomonadati; phylum Pseudomonadota; class Betaproteobacteria; order Burkholderiales; family Burkholderiaceae; genus Cupriavidus; species Cupriavidus cauae. Next base: position 2,094,270 of record NZ_CP080293.1, on the reverse strand, counting down.
GGGGTCGGTCGCGCTCGCAGATGGCTTTGCATGCTGCGTGCCCGCCGCCGATGGTGGTCGCTTGTGTGACCCGATTGTATGGGATTCCCACTCACTGGCCGCGGACCATCGCCACCTTGTCAGCGTTGCCCTCGTTTGAATTTTCGACGAACGATTGCCTGCGGTCATCTCCGTGCACGCGCGCCTCGCCCAGGCACGATGACCCGCAATCCGTTGAACGGACCCATTCCGCGGCTTGCGCCGCTATGCACGAATCTCCCGTCGCACCGTGGCATCAATCCTGCAAGCCCCTGCCCCATGCGTCCGTCCCGGCACAGGAGGTAAGGCATGAAGGAATGGCTCGATCTGAACGTCTTCTTGGGCATCCCCGCGCTCAACTGGCTGCATGCCGGCATCGCCGCCGTCGTCAGCTATCTGGTGCTGGTCACGCTGCTGCGCTTCACCTGCGCCCGCCTCGACCGGCTCGCGGCCCGGACAAAGCCGGTGATCATCGACCGCATGGCGGACATGCTGCGGCATACCTCGCGCTTCGTGCTGCTGCTGGCCGCGCTGCTGATCGCCGTCGACTTCCTCGACCTGCCGCCGAAATGGGCCAGCCGCATCGGCCATCTGTGGTTCCTGCTGATCGGGCTGCAGATCGCGATCTGGATCAATCATGCCGTGACGCTATGGACGTACGACAGGCTGACCGGCACCGGGCCGACCGCCCACAATCCCGTGTTCACCACGGTGATGGCGTGGGGCATGCGCGTGATGCTGTGGTCGGTGCTGCTGCTGGCGGTGCTGGCCAATATGGGCGTCAATATCACGGCCTTCGTGGCGAGTCTGGGCGTCGGCGGCGTGGCCGTGGCGCTGGCCGTGCAGAACATCCTCAGCGACCTGTTCGCGTCGCTGGCCATCGGCCTGGACAAGCCCTTCGAGAACGGCGATTTCATCGTGTTCGGCGACATCGCCGGCAGCGTCGAGCGCATCGGCCTGAAGACCACGCGGCTGCGCGCGCTGAGCGGCGAGCAGATCGTCTGCAGCAATACCGAGCTGCTGAAGACGACGATCCACAACTACAAGCGCATGGCGGAACGCCGCATCCAGTTCAATTTCCGCGTGACATACCAGACGCCGCCGGACACGCTGCGGCGCATCCCGGAGATCGTCGAGGCGGCCGTCGTCGCCGCAGGCCGCACGCGCTTCGACCGCGCGCATTTCAAGGGCTTCGGCGAAAGCGCGCTGGAGTTCGAGGTCGTCTACTTCGTCACCGATCCGGACTACAACCTGTACATGGATATCCAGCAGTCGATCAATCTGGCGATGGTGACGGAGCTGGAGAAGCTTGGCGTGGAGTTTGGGGTGCCGGTGCGGAAGGTGCAGGTGGTGGAAGCGCAGGGAGGCGCGAAGGAAGAAGCCGAGGCCGCTCGCAGCGGGCCGCGCGATGCCGACGAGCGCGAGCGTGGATGGGCGGGACAGCAGCTCGGTCGGCGCCATGCGTGACCGCCTCAAGGTGGAAAGCCAGCGCCGCGAGCCAGAAATGCGCAAGAAAACAGGCCCAAAAAACAAAACCCCGGAAGACCGCGATCTTCCGGGGTTCCGCCGCCATGTACCGATGTACTGGCGGAGACGGAGGGATTCGAACCCTCGATCCAGGTTTTGGCCCGGATGCTCCCTTAGCAGGGGAGTGCCTTCGACCTCTCGGCCACGTCTCCCAAACTTGCGTTGTGCGAGGGAGGCCGCACAACGAAGCGCGTATTCTAGCGAGGGTGCGGCAATTGGTCAACGACGAATCGATGACACCGCACTTGCCTGCCCTCGCCAGGGCCAGCGCGCGAATGCGCCGGACTTCAGGCCTGTTCCAGCTCGAACGCCTTGTGCAGCGCGCGGACGGCCAGCTCCATGTACTTCTCGTCGATCAGCACCGAGATCTTGATTTCCGAGGTGGAGATCATCTGGATATTGATGCCCTCTTCCGACAGCGTGCGGAACATCTTGCTGGCGATGCCGACATGCGAGCGCATGCCCACGCCGACCACCGAGACCTTCGACACCTTCGGATCGCCCGACACGCTGGCCGCGCCGATATGGCCCTTGACCGCGTCGTTCAGGATCGCCAGCGAGCGCTGGTAGTCGCCGCGCGGCACGGTGAAGGTGAAGTCGGTCTTGCCCTCGACGGACTGGTTCTGAATGATCATGTCGACGTCGATATTGGCGTCGGCGATCGGGCCCAGGATCTGGTAGGCGATGCCGGGCTTGTCGGGCACGCCGAGAACGGTGATCTTGGCTTCGTCACGGGCAAAGGCGATGCCGGAGATGACGGCTGCTTCCATGTCAGGGTCTTCCTCAAAAGTAATCAGCGTGCCCGAATGCATTTCCTGCTCGAGCGGCATCAGGGGGTCGGTCAGCGACGACAGCACGCGCGTCTTGACGCGGTATTTGCCGGCGAATTCCACCGAGCGGATCTGCAGCACCTTGGAACCGAGGCTGGCCATTTCCAGCATTTCCTCGAAGGTGATGCGGTCCAGCCGGCGCGCGTCTTCGACCACGCGCGGATCGGTGGTGTAGACCCCGTCCACGTCCGTATAGATCAGGCACTCGTCGGCCTCGATCGCGGCGGCGATGGCGACGGCCGAGGTATCCGAGCCGCCGCGGCCAAGCGTGGTGATGTTGCCCAGCGCGTCGATGCCCTGGAAGCCGGTGACGATCACCACGCGGCCCGCGTCGAGATCGCCCAGGATGCGCTCATCGTCGATCGACTCGATGCGTGCCTTGGTGTATGACGAGTCGGTCTTGACCGGGACCTGCCAGCCGGTATAGCTGATCGCATCGATGCCCTCGCCGTGCAGCGCGATGGCCAGCAGCGCGACGCTGGCCTGCTCGCCGGTCGAGGCCAGCATGTCGAGCTCGCGCGGGTCCGGCTGCGGCGAAATCTCCTTGGCGAGTCCCAGCAGGCGATTGGTCTCGCCCGACATGGCCGAAGGCACCACGACTACGCGGTGACCGGCGCGGTGCCACTTGGCCACGCGCTTGGCGACATTCTTGATGCGTTCCGTGGAACCCATCGAAGTGCCGCCGTATTTGTGAACGATGAGAGCCATCTTCTTGTCGACGCCAGCGATTGTGCAAAACCACTGAAAATACACCAAGCACCGGCGCCCGGCAAGGCGGAATAGCGGGCGTTTGGCCTTGTCAAGCCTTGCCGGAGCGACGTCTCGTGCGGTAGGCGGCGTGGCGGGCGCCGCGGGGACCGCTGCCATGAGCCGCCCCAATGAGGGCCGTCCCATGAGGGCGGGAGCCCGAGCGCCGGGCCTGAGTTCCAGGCCTAAGTTCCAGGCCTGAGTTCCGGGCCATGGGCCCCGGGCTGGGCCATGGGGGCCGGGGTTATGCGCCGGTCACTGCGGCAGCCCGGCGGCGTCCGGACCCCAGGCCTGCCATTCGACCCGCCAGCGCGGGGCCGGCGCGGCGTCGGGCCAGCGGCGATGCATGCCGAGTCCGGCGGCCAGCACGATCTGCTCCCCTGTGCCCCCAGCCTCTCCCGCCCGCAGCAGCGGCAGATAGGGACGGCGCCAGGCCGGCACGGCCGCCTCCTGATACGCCTGTTTCAGCGCCCGGGCCGGGCCGCCCGGCCGCAGCACGATGCGCTCGCCGCCGGTGCGCGGCCCCAGTGTCAGCGGCTGCCGCAGCACGGCCTCGGGCACGCCGAAGGTATCGTCGCGCGTGAAGCGCAGCTCGCCGCGCCAGGCGGGAACCGGCAGTCGGCCCTGCCCGCCCCACTGCAGCGCGACCGCCTCCGTCGGCGGGGCACCCGGCGGCATGCAGGCCAGCACACGGGAGCGGAAACGCCGCAGCACCAGGCCGTCATGCGGCAGCGCCGGCTCGCCGCCACGATGGTCGATCAGTTGCGCCCGCATCGCCGCCAGCCGGGCCACCGACGGTGCGCGCACGCCGAGGTCGCGCAGCCACAGCCGCAGCACGGCATCGCCCTGCGCGGCCGGCAGGGCGCGCAGGCCGTCGAGATCGAGTTCGGCGAGCGTGGCGGCGTCGCGCCCGGGATGCGCCAGCGTCGCCAGATGCCGCGCCGCCAGCGCATCGAGCGCGTGGGCGGCTTCGGCCAGATGCGCGGCGGCCTGGGCGACGTTGGCGCGCAGCGCCGGGAAGGCGGCGAGCAATCCGGGCAACTGCTGGCGCAGCGCGTTGCGGGCGAAGCGGGTGTCGTCGTTGGAGGGGTCGTCGATCCAGCGCAGGCCGTGCGCGTCGCAATAGGCCTCGATGTCGCGCCGTTCGATCTCGAGCCACGGCCGCAGCAGCGCGATGTCGCGGCGTTCGGCCAGGCGCCGCAGCGCCGGCATGCCGGCCAGGCCATGCACGCCGCTGCCGCGGAACAGCCGCATCAGCACCGTTTCGACCTGGTCGTCCAGATGGTGGCCGAACAGCAGCCAGCCGACGTTGTGCTGCTCGCAGAGCTCGGTCAGCGCCTGGTAGCGAACGCGGCGGGCGGCGGCTTCGAGCCCTTCTCCGTGCGCGGGAACGACCGTGACCCGGGCGGCTCGGTATTCGACACGCCAGTCCTGGCACAACCCGGCGCAGAAGCGGTCCCATTCGTCGGCCTGGGCCTGCAGGCCGTGGTGGACATGCAGCGCCAGCAGGGGCGCCGGCCCGGCCTCGCCGACACGGGTGGCGGCAAGCGCGGCGCGCGTGGCATGCAGCAGCGCGACCGAATCGCGGCCGCCCGACAGCGCCACCGCCACCGCGCGCGGGCCATGTTGGCCGGCCCCGGAAACGACAAAGGCCGCACCGGCCTGCAGGGCCTGTGCGACCTTGTCGGTCAGCGTGGCGGTCGGGTCGCGCAAATCGGGCGCGGCGGGATCAGCCTTGTGCGCCGGTTTCCTTGAACTTGCCATAGGCCATCAGGCGCTCGTGGCGGCGCGCCTGCAGTTCCTTGACGCTGATGCCCTGGAACTGGCGCAGCGACTCGGCCAGCGAACGCTTGAGCATCGCGGCCATGGCCTTCGGATCGCGGTGCGCGCCGCCCAGCGGCTCGTTGACGATCTTGTCGATCAGGCCCAGCGCCTTCAGGCGATGCGCGGTCAGGCCCAGCGCCTCGGCGGCCTCGGGCGCCTTCTCGGCGGTCTTCCACAGGATCGACGCGCAGCCTTCCGGCGAGATCACCGCATAGGTGGCGAATTGCAGCATCTGCACCACGTCGCCCACGGCGATCGCCAGCGCGCCACCCGAACCGCCCTCACCGATGATGGTGGCGATCAGGGGCACCTTCAGGCCGGCCATCACGTACAGGTTGTGGCCGATCGCCTCCGACTGGCCGCGCTCCTCGGCGTCGATGCCCGGGAAGGCGCCCGGCGTGTCGACGAAGGTGAAGATCGGCAGGCCGAACTTGTCGGCCAGTTCCATCAGCCGCTTGGCCTTGCGATAGCCCTCGGGCTTGGACATGCCGAAGTTGCGCAGCGCGCGCTCCTTGGTGTCCCGGCCCTTCTGGTGGCCGATCACCATGCAGGCCTGGCCGTTGAAGCGGGCCAGCCCGCCCACGATCGACAGATCGTCGGCGAAGGCGCGGTCGCCATGCAGTTCGTGGAAGTCGGTGAAGATCTCGCGCACGTAGTCCAGCGTGTAGGGACGCTGGGGATGGCGCGCGATCTGGGCCACCTGCCACGGGGTCAGGTTGGCGTAGATGTCCTTGGTCAGCTGCTGGCTCTTGCCGGCCAGCCGCGAAATCTCTTCGGAAATGTCGACGGCCGAGTCGTCCTGCACGAAGCGCAGTTCTTCGATTTTTGCCTCGAGTTCGGCGATCGGCTGTTCGAAATCCAGGAAGGTGGTTTTCATTGAATCACACGTACCTGTCTGTGAAGGGGCGCATTCTACCGGAATTTCCTTGCGCTCCGGGCGCTGAAATCGCGCCGGATGCGCCGCATGCGCCGCCTGAAGATGGTGAAAGGAGCACTTTCGTGCCCCGGCTATCGAATGCCAGACTAGTAAGTGACAGGCAGCGGATCAAGGCTGCGCCACATGTACCAGGTCGCCACGGTGCGCCATGGCTCCCAGTTGGCGGCGACCTCGCGCGCCTCGCTGCGCGTGACCGGTTCGCCGCTGAAATAGTTGGCCGAGATCGCGTTGATCAGGCCGATGTCGTCCAGCGGCAGCACGTTCGGCCGCATCAGGTTGAACATCAGGAACATCTCCGCGGTCCAGCGGCCGATGCCGCGGATCTGCGTCAGCTCGGCGATCACCGCCTCGTCGTCCATCTCGGCCCATTTGTCGACATGGACCCGCCCCGCCTTGAAGTGCTCGGCGAGATCGACGATGTACTCGGCCTTGCGGCGCGACAGGCCGCAGGCGGCCAGCTTGTCGACGCCGGCCCGCAGCAGCTGCGCCGGCGTCAGCTTCGGGCAGGCGGCGGCCAGCCGGTCCCACACCGATTGCGCCGCCTTGACCGAGATCTGCTGGCCGACGATCGAACGGGCCAGCGTGATGAAGGGGTCGCCGCGCGAAATCAGATGGGCCGGCCCGTAGGTCGGGATCATCTTGCGCAGGATGCGGTCGCGCTTCATCAGGTCGGCGCAGGCCTCGTCCCAGTAGGCGGGACGGACCGCGCCCTCGACCGTCTCGACCGGCAGCGGGATCGCCGCGGCCTCGGGCAGCGTTGCCTTGGCGGCGCGCGCGGTCTTCAGGACCGGCTTGCCGTCGGCCTTGGTGACGGTGCGGGTCTTGGGCGCGGCCACGCCGCCGGCGGCCGGCGCCTTGGCGACCTTCGCTGCCTTGGTCGCCTTGGCCGCCTTGGTCACCTTCAGGGCCGGCTCTCCGGTGGGCCGCGCCGGCTTGGCGGCCTTGGCCGCCGTGCCGGGCGTCTTGCGCACGGCAGCGTTCAAGCACGCCTCCATTCGGTCACGCCGCCCGGCTTGTCCTCGAGCACGATGCCGGCCTCGAGCAGTTCGGCGCGGATGCGGTCGGCCTCGGCGAAATTGCGCTCGGCCTTGGCCTGCTTGCGCGCGGCGATGCGCTCCTCGATCTTCTCCGGCGCGATGCCGGCCGCGTCGGCGCCGCCCTGCAGGAAGGCGTGCGCGTCGCGCCCGAGCAGGCCGAGCGTCGCGGCCAGGCCCTTCAATTGCCGTGCCGCGGCGGGCGAGCCGCTGCGATTGACTTCGCCGGCCAGGTCGAACAGCACCGAGACCGCGATCGGCGTATTGAAGTCGTCGCCCATCGCCTCGGCGAAGCGGCGCGCGTGCGGCTCGTCCCAATCGAGCGGCTGCGTGTCGGGCTGCACGTCCTTGAGCGCCGTGTAGAGACGGGTCAGGCCGTGGCGCGCGTCGTCCAGGTGCGCGTCGCTGTAGTTCAGCGGGCTGCGGTAGTGCGCGCGCAGGATGAAGAAGCGCACGACCTCGGCGTCGTACTGCTTGAGCACCTCGCGGATCGTGAAGAAGTTGCCGAGCGACTTCGACATCTTCTCGTCGTTGATGCGCACGAAGCCGTTATGCATCCATACGTTGACGAAGGGCTTGCCGCTGGCGCCTTCCGACTGCGCGATCTCGTTCTCGTGGTGCGGGAACTGCAGGTCGGCCCCGCCGCCATGGATGTCGAAATGCTCGCCCAGCAGCGCGCAGCTCATCGCCGAGCATTCGATATGCCAGCCCGGACGGCCCATGCCCCACTTCGACGACCACTTGCTTTCGGCCGGTTCGCTGTCCTTGGCCGACTTCCACAGCACGAAGTCGAGCGGGTCGTGCTTGGCATCGTTGGCCGCCACGCGCTCGCCGGCGCGCAGGTCCTCCAGCGACTTGCCCGACAGCTTGCCGTAGCCGGCGAACTTGCGCACCGCGTAATTGACGTCGCCGTCGCTGGCCTGATAGGCCAGGCCCTTCGCTTCGAGCTTGCCGATGATGTCGAGCATCTGCGGCACGTATTGCGTCGCGCGTGGCTCGTGGTCCGGGCGCTGGATGCCCAGCGCGGCCGCGTCCTCGTGCATATAGCCGATGAACCGCTCGGTCAGCTCGCCGATGGTCTCGCCGTTCTCGGCGGCGCGGCGGATGATCTTGTCGTCGATGTCGGTGATGTTCTGCACATAGGTCACCTCGTAGCCCGCGGCGCGCAGCCAGCGCTGCACCATGTCGAACACCACCATCACGCGCGCATGCCCGACGTGGCAGTAGTCGTACACCGTCATGCCGCAGACATACATGCGGACCTTGCCGGGTTCGATGGGCACGAAGGGCTGTTTCTCGCGCGCGAGCGTGTTGTAGATGTTCAGTGGATGCATGAAACGAGGTGTTCGAAGAGAATGCGTGGCGCCTGCCGCGCGCGAGACCGTGCCGACTGGCCGGCCGCGCATCGGCGACTTGCCGGACAGCGTGACCGGGCGATGCGTCTCGACCAGTGCCGCGGCGGCGTGGACATCGGTTCGCCGAGCGAGGCCATATCTTACCGGAAGCCTTCGCGCGTCGGCGTCGATGCCGCGCTTTGCTAGAATGCCGCGAAGTATAAAGGACCGCACCTACATGAGCTTGCCATTGCCCAACGTCGCGACCGACGCCATGCATCACGTCACGCCCGGCATCATGACCGTGCGGCGGCGCGCCGCCGCAGCCACCGTACGCAGCGTGCGCGCGTGCGCCATCGCCGTGGCGAGCGCCGCCGCGCTGCTGTGCGCCCTGCCCGCTGCGCCGGCCCTGGCGCAATCCGTCGGCTTTCCCGGCGGTGGCACGGCCGGCGCGAAGGGCTTCCAGCCCTCCGGCGATCCGGGCATGGCCGAGGCCGAGAAGGCCGCGCAGCAGCGCCGCTATGCCGAGGCGATCGAACGCTTCGACCGCGTGATCGCCGCCAACCCGCGCAATGTGCAGGCCCGCTTCGAGCGTGCGTGGGCGCTGTCGCAGGCCGGACGCGAGGACGAGGCGGTGCAGGCCTTCCACGAGATCGCACAGGAATATCCAGAACTGCCCGAGCCGCACAACAATCTGGCGCTGATCTATGCGCGCCGGGGCGATCTGAAGCGCGCCGAGGCCGAGCTGCTGGCGGCGCTCGAAGCCAAGCCCGGCTTTGCGATCGGCTATACCAATCTGGGCGACGTCTATCGCAAGCTCGCCGAGCGCTCCTACGCCGAAGCGCTCAAGCGCAATCCCGGCGATGCGCGCGCCCGCAGCGGCCTGGCCGCGGTCGGCACCAAGGCGCCGGCCAATACGTCGGCAAATCCGCCCGCCAGCCCGCAGCCGCGTACGCGCCAGCCCGCCGCCGAGCCCCAGGCACCGGTCGCGGCGCCGCCGCTGCCCCGGCCGCCCGGCCCGGATCGCGAAGACCTGGACTGACCGGTCCGCAGCACTGCCCCGCTCGCGCCCTGCGCTGTGCAAGGCGTAGCGAGCGGGCATGATCGTTATCCATGCGGGGCGACTGCCGGGACGGCGCGTCCATCGACCGCCGGTATCCGCCGATCGCCCTCGCCCACTCCCTGGAGATCCCCATGTCCCTGACCCGACGCGGCGCCCTCGGCGCCATGCTGGCCGCGCTGATGGCCGGCACCCTGAGCTACGGTGCGGCCCACGCGCAGGCGCCGGCCTCCGCCCCCGCCACGACTGCGGAGCGCGTGCGCTTTGCCACCAGCGCCGGCAACTTCACCATCGAGGTCTATCCCGAGGCCGCGCCGAAGACCGTCGCCAACTTCCTGGAATACGTGAACAGCGGCTTCTACAGCGGCACGATCTTCCACCGGGTGATCAACGGCTTCATGGTGCAGGGCGGCGGCTTCGACCGCGACATGAAGCAGAAGCCGACGCGCGCGCCGATTCCGCTGGAGGCGCAGAACGGCCTGAAGAACAAGGCCGGCACCGTGGCCATGGCCCGCACCGGCGATCCGAACTCCGCCACGGCGCAGTTCTTCATCAATGTGGTAGATAATCCGAGTCTCGACTATCCGCAGCCGGACGGTAACGGCTATGCCGTATTCGGCAAGGTGGTCGAAGGCATGGATACCGTCGACCGCATCAAGAAGACGCCTACCACCGCCTACGGCCCCATGCGCAATGTGCCAGCCACGCCGATCGTCATCGAGTCGGCCACCATCGTCAAGTAACAGAGGAAAGCCATGTCCAAGGTCCAGCTCCAAACGAATCACGGCGCCATCGTCATCGAACTCGACGCCGACAAGGCGCCCAAGACGGTGGAGAACTTCCTGTCGTATGTCCGCAAGGGCCACTACGACAACACGATCTTCCACCGCGTCATCAAGAACTTCATGATCCAGGGCGGCGGCTTCGAGCCGGGCATGAAGCAGAAGCCCACCGACGATCCGATCGACAACGAGGCCGGCAACGGCCTGAAGAACGACCGCTACACCGTGGCGATGGCGCGCACCAACGCGCCGCACTCGGCCACCGCGCAGTTCTTCATCAACGTGGTCGACAACGACTTCCTGAACTTCACCTCGCCGACGCCGCAGGGCTTCGGCTATGCGGTGTTCGGCAAGGTCGTCGAAGGCACCGATGTGGTCGACAAGATCAAGGGCGTGCGTACCGGCAGCGCCGGCTTCCATCAGGACGTGCCGCTCGAGGACGTCGTGATCGAGAAGGCGGTGGTGCTCGAGTAATCGTGCACTGGATTTACTCGGCACAGCGCGCGGCACGGCACGCGGCACAACACGTGCGCTGCGCCCGCGCCAATCACGGCGGCATGCCCTCGCCCATGGAAATCGTTCCCAATCGATGAGCCCTGCCGCCAGCACGCCGGCTGCCTCCACCCTCGCAGTGGAAGCGCCGGCGTGGTTCATTTCCGACCTGCATCTGACCCCGGGGATGCCGCGCACGCTGGCGGCCTTCGAACGCGTGCTCGAACGCGCCGCCGAACAGGCGCGCACGCTCTTCATCCTCGGCGACTTCTTCGAATTCTGGATCGGCGACGAGGAAAGCGAGGCACCGTTTCCGCGCGCCGTCGCCGCGGCGCTGGCGCGCCTGGCCGCGCGTGGCGTGCCGGTCTATCTGATGCACGGCAATCGCGACTTCCTGCTCGGCCCGCGCTTTGCGCGCGAGGCCGGCGCGACGCTGCTGCCCGATCCGACCGTGATCGATTGCGCGGGCCATCGCGTGGTACTGACCCATGGCGACATGCTGTGCACAAACGACACGCGCTATATGCGCTTCCGCCACTGGACGCGCAAACCCTGGATCCAGCGGCTGTTCCTGGCGCTGCCACTGTCGTGGCGCCTGGGTATCGCGCGCAAGCTGCGCAGCGACAGCGAGGCGGGTCGCCAGCGCCCCGGGCCGCCGCGCGACTATGGCGATGTCGCGCCGGCCGCGGTCGCGGCGCTGCTGCGCGACAGCGGCACGGCGGCGATGGTGCATGGGCACACGCACCGGCCGGCCCGGCATGACGAGCCGCATGGCCTGCGCTGGGTGCTGACCGACTGGGACCTCGATGGTCCGCATCCGCGCGCGGCGGCATTGCAGCTCGATGCCGAGGGCTTTCGCGAATTGCCGCAGCTCGATTGATCGCGGCGCAGGCAAAGGCCCACGCGGCCCACCTCCGCCCTTCCTCGTTCACGCCATCGCGTTACTTCATCAGCTTGCGCAGTTCGCTGGCATCGAAGCGATCGTTCGGCGTGTTCTCCAGATGCTCGCCGAGCCGGTCCAATGCGGCCTGCACCGCCTCGAGCTTTTCCTGCTGGCTGGCCGCATGGTCGATCAGGCTCTTGAGCGCCAGCGACACCGGATCGTCGGCATTCGGCGTGATGCCGTAAGCGGAGAACTCCTGCCGCGCGCCCTGCTGCGAAGTCGGCGCGTCCGGCAGGATGATGCGGGCCGGCACGCCCACCGCGGTGGCGCCCGGCGGCACCGGCTTGAGCACCACGGCATTGGAGCCCACGCGCGCGCCATCGCCGATGGTGAAGCCGCCCAGCACCTTGGCGCCGGCGCTGACCACCACGCCGGTGCCCAGCGTCGGATGCCGCTTCTGGCCCTTGTACAGCGAGGTGCCGCCGAGCGTCACGCCCTGATAGATCGTGCAGTCGTCCCCGATCTCGGCGGTCTCGCCGATCACCACGCCCATGCCGTGATCGATGAACACGCGCCGGCCCATCTTGACGGCCGGGTGGATCTCGATGCCGGTCAGGAAGCGCGACCAGTGCGAGATCCAGCGGCCCAGCCAATGCATCCCCGCATTCCAGCAGGCGTGCGCGAAGCGATGAAACACCACGGCATGCAGGCCCGGGTAACACGTCAGCACCTCCAGCCGGCTGCGCGCGGCGGGGTCGCGCTGCATGATGGTGTCGATATCTTCCTTGAGGCGAGAGAACATCTTGGTCGTGTGCGATTGCCCCGCCGTGCCGCGCGCGATCGGAGCGCGCATGCCGCCGGGGTCGTGTCCGGGCAAGGCCCTGGGGAAACGGAAGCAGGGAGTGTAAGAGATTTGGCACCCTGATGCCGTCATGGGCATCGGGCGCCGCACCTGCCCCGCCGCTACGTCGACATGCGCGGGGGAAGCCCGGGCGTGCGCGGCGCGGGCATCAACATCGCTCGCGGTGGAAGGCGTGGGCAGCATGGGCAGCGGTGCGGATGGCGCGCTCGCGTCGCACGAGCGACGGACGGCCGGCCCGCTCGCGACGTGCGTGAAGCGCTTCGGTGCGCCAGGGTTCGATGCGCCAGGGACCGATGCACCAGAAGCAGGCGGCAATTCGCGCCAAGGTCATGTCTCCATGCTGTCGCCACTGCGGTGGTCACTGCCGACACCGCCGCGGTCGTCATTGCGTTCGCCGCTGCGCGGCCCGCGCCCGGCCAGCGTCATCTGCTTGGCGATGCCGCGCAGCAGATTGACCTCCTCCTGCTCCAGCCCGCTGCGCGCGAACAGCCGGCGCAGCCGCGGCATCAGCTTCTTCGGATGGGCCGGATCGAGAAAGCCGATCGCCTCCAGGCCCTGCTGCAGATGCGCGAACATTGCCTCGATCTGCTCGGCCGTGGCGGCCTGCCCAGCATAGCCGATATCGCTCGGGGGCGCCGCGCGGTCCTGCAGCAACGCCAGCCGCATCTCGTAGGCGATCAGCTGCACGGCTTGGGCAAGATTCAACGAGGCGTAGGCGGGATTGGCGGGGATATGGGTCACCACCGAGCAGCGGTCGACGGCCTCGTTGGGCAAGCCGAAGCGTTCGTTGCCGAAGACGAAGGCGACATCGGCCGCTTCGGGGCTGAATTCCGCGGTGGGTTCCTGGGTGGATCCCTGGGTCGATCCCTGGGTGCGTTCCAGGGTGGCTTCGGCGGTGGATGCCGAGCCGAAGCCGGCCGCGGCCGCCAGCAGATGCCCGCGCGCCCGCGCCGTCGCCTCGCGCGGCAGCAGCCGCGGCGGCCCGAACTCGCGCTGGCGCGCCGTCATCGCGACGGTATAGGAGGCGCCCGCCAGCGCCGTTTCCAGATCGTCGACCACGCGGGCGGCGCGCAGCACGTCGTCGGCACCGCTGGCCAGCGCGACGGCCTCCGGATGCTCGCGCACCGCCGGCTCCCGCGGCGACACCAGCACCAGCGTGCCGGGCCGGGCGCCGAAGCCCATGGTCTTGATGGCGCGCGCCACCGAGCCGACGTTGCCGGGATGGCTGGTTTCGACCAGCACGAAGCGCACGCGGGCAAAGGCGGCGTCCAGGGCGGTCTGTGGCGCGCCTGGGGCTGCGTTTGCGTGCTCGCTCGTGTCCATTGCCGGGTTCCTATACAATGCAGGGTTCCAATTTATTTGGCGCGCCGCTCCGCCGCCCTGGCCAAGGCTTCGATGCCGGCCAGCGGAGACAAGGTCGACGCGCCCGTTCTTCTACAATCCGTTGTGTTGTCCGCCGGGAGCCGCGCGCGCCATGCCGTCCGCAGCGCTGCCCGCTTTTCGGCGGCTGGAGAGATTCATGCATCCGATGCTCAATATCGCCATCAAGGCCGCTCGCAAGGCGGGTTCCATCATCAACCGCGCGTCGATGGACGTGGATCTCCTGCGGGTTTCCCGCAAGCAGCACAACGATTTCGTCACCGAGGTCGACCGCGCCGCCGAGGCCGCGATCATCGAGATCATCCGCACCGCCTACCCGGAACACGGCATTCTAGCGGAAGAGTCCGGCCAGTCCTGGCGCGAGGACGAGGAAGGCCACGAGTACACCTGGGTCATCGACCCGCTCGACGGCACCACCAATTTCATCCACGGCTTCCCGCAATACTGCGTGTCGATCGCCCAGCTGCACAAGGGTTCGCCGGTGCAGGCGGTGGTCTACGACCCGACCCGCGACGAGCTGTTTACCGCCACCAAGGGCGCCGGCGCCTTCCTGAACAACCGCCGCATCCGTGTCAGCCGCCGCGACAAGCTGGCCGACTGCCTGATCGGCACCGGCTTCCCGTTCCGCGATCTGGACGGCCTCGAGGCCTATGTCGAAGTGTTCGCGCTGATGACGCGCAGCTGCGCCGGCCTGCGCCGCCCGGGCGCCGCCGCGCTGGACCTGGCCTATGTCGCCTGCGGCCGCCTGGACGGCTTCTTCGAGACCGGCCTGAAGCCCTGGGACATGGCGGCCGGCATGCTCCTGATCACCGAAGCCGGCGGCCTGGTCGGCAACTACGCGGGCGAAGCGCGCCAGCTCGAACAGGGCGAGGTGCTGGCCGGCAACCCGAAGGCCTTCGCGCAGATGGTGCGCCTGCTGACGCCGTACTCGCTGGATAACGGCGGCCCGGCCGCCTGAGGGGCGGGGAAGCGCCCAACCCATCGCGGCGCCCTCCCCCTTTTTCATCCAATTCCTCTCCGTACCCCGCCGCAACGCGCAGTAAAATGCGCGTTTGCGTCCGATGCCCACGGCCTCGCGCACGCTCCGAACCCGGCCGCTGCCCATGCGCAGCGGCCCGCCGAGAGGATTGCATGTCCGAAGACCTGCCAACTACCGCGGCCGCCAGCGCATCGGCTGGTGCCACGGAAAAACACACGCCGATGATGCAGCAGTATTTGCGCATCAAGGCGGACCATCCGGACACCCTGCTGTTCTACCGGATGGGCGATTTCTACGAGCTGTTCCACGACGACGCCGAGAAGGCCGCTCGGCTGCTCGATATCACGCTGACCGCGCGCGGCAGCTCCAATGGTGTGCCGATCCGCATGGCCGGCATTCCCTTTCATTCGGTCGATCAATACCTGGCCCGGCTGGTCAAGCTCGGCGAATCGGTCGCGATCTGCGAGCAGATCGGCGATCCGGCCACGAGCAAGGGACCGGTCGAGCGCAAGGTCGTCCGCATCGTCACGCCCGGCACGCTGACCGACGCGGCGCTGCTGCCCGACAAGGCCGATACCTTCCTGATGGCGGTGCACCAGCAGACCACGCGGCGCGGCGTCAGCAAGACCGGGCTGGCCTGGCTGAACCTGGCCAGCGGCGAGCTGCGGCTGATGGAATGCGAGGCCGCGCAATTGGCGCGCGAACTCGAACGCATCCGCCCCGCCGAGTTGCTGCACACCGATGGCATCGAACTGCCCGCGCATCCGTGCGCGCGTACCCGGCTGCCCGAGTGGCACTTCGATCAGGACGCCGGCGCGCGCCGCCTGCGCGAGCAACTGGGCGTCGCCAGTCTCGATCCGTTTGGCTGCCGCGCGCTGGGCGCGGCGCTCGGCGCGGCCGGCGCGCTGCTGAACTACGCGGCCAGCACGCAGGGCCAATCGCTGCGCCATGTGCAGGGCGTCACGGTCGAGCACGAAACCGAGTTCGTGGGCCTGGACACCGCCACGCGCCGCAATCTCGAACTGACCGAGACGCTGCGCGGCGGCGAATCGCCGACGCTGTTCTCGCTGCTCGATACCTGTGCCACGGCAATGGGCAGCCGGCTGCTGCGCCATTGGCTCCACCATCCCTTGCGCGAACGCGCGATTCCGCAGGCGCGGCAGCAGGCCATCGGCGCGCTGCTGGCGCAGGATCTCGATACGCTGCGCGCCCGCCTGCGCCGGCTCGCCGATGTCGAGCGCATCACCGCCCGGCTGGCTCTGCTGAGCGCGCGTCCGCGGGACCTGTCGTCCCTCAGGGATACGCTCGCGGCCCTGCCCGACGTGCAGGCCTGCGTGGCGCCGGACGACACCGCCCCGCTGCTGGCGCAGACGCTGACCGAGCTGGCGGTGCCGCAGGAGTGCCTGCACCTGCTGTCGCGCGCGATCGCGCCGGAGCCGTCGACAGCCGTGCGCGATGGCGGCGTGATCGCCCGCGGCTACGACGCCGCGCTCGACGAGCTGCGCGACATCTCGGAGAACTGCGGCCAGTTCCTGATCGACCTGGAGGCGCGCGAGCGCACGCGCACCGGCATCGCCAACCTGCGCGTCGAATACAACCGCGTGCACGGCTTCTATATCGAAGTCACCAACGGGCAAGCCGACAAGGTGCCCGACGACTATCGCCGGCGCCAGACGCTGAAGAATGCCGAGCGCTATATCACGCCGGAGCTGAAGGCCTTCGAGGACAAGGCGCTGTCGGCGCAGGACCGCGCGCTGGCGCGCGAGAAGCAGCTGTACGAAGCACTGCTGCAACTGCTGTTGCCGCATATCGGCGAGCTGCGCCGGGTCGCGGCGGCACTGTCGCGCCTGGACGTGCTGGCCGCCCTCGCCGAACGCGCCCGCACGCTGGACTGGTCGTGTCCCGAGCGCGTCGACGAGAACGTGATCGACATCGTGCAGGGCCGCCATCCGGTGGTCGAGGGCCAGCTGGCCGCGGAGTCGACGCCGTTCATCGCCAACGACTGTCACCTGACCGAGGCGCGCAAGCTGCTGCTGATCACCGGCCCGAACATGGGCGGTAAATCGACCTTCATGCGGCAGACCGCGCTGATCGTGCTGCTGGCCTGCGTCGGTGCCTACGTGCCGGCGCGGCGCGCGACCGTCGGGCCGATCGACCGGATCTTCACGCGCATCGGCGCCGCCGACGATCTGGCCGGCGGCCGCTCGACCTTCATGGTGGAGATGACCGAGGCGGCCGCGATCCTGCACAATGCGACGCCGCACAGCCTGGTGCTGATGGACGAGATCGGCCGCGGCACATCGACCTTCGACGGACTCGCGCTGGCGTGGGCCATCGCCCGTCATCTGCTGGCGCACAACCGCAGCCACACGCTGTTCGCCACGCACTATTTCGAGCTGACGCAGCTGCCGCAGGAGTTTCCGCAGGCGGCCAACGTGCACCTGTCCGCGGTCGAGCACGGCGACGGCATCGTCTTCCTGCACGCCGTGCAGGACGGCCCGGCCAGCCAGAGCTACGGCCTGCAGGTCGCGCAGCTGGCGGGCGTGCCGCAGCCGGTCATCCGCGCGGCGCGCAAGCATCTGGCCTGGCTCGAGCAGCAATCGACCGACGCCACGCCGACGCCCCAACTGGATCTGTTCGCGGCGCCGACCGTGCCCGATGCGGACGATGACGGCGACGATGGCCGCCACAATGGCCCCGCTTCCCTCGCCCCCGCCAACGATGCGCTCGGCGAGGCGATGCGCGATCTCGACCCCGACAGCATGACGCCGCGGCAGGCGCTCGACGCGCTGTACCGGCTCAAGGCGCTGGCCGAGGAATCCGGGCAGCCGGCATGACGATGGCAAGCGCGCGCCGCCGGGCACCGTGGTGCCGACCGCTGCTGGCCCTCGGGCTGGCGGCGGCGCTGCTGGGCGCGTGGGCCACGCAGAGCGCCGCCACCGTGCTGCCGGTCGCGGCCAAGGCGCTGTCGGCGGAAGGCAAGCCTGGCGGCAAGACCGGTGACAAAGCGAGCGGCAAGGCCGCCGACTCGCGCCTGGTGCGCATCGCGCTGATCGCCGACCTGCCGCAATGGCCCGACGCCGAGGCACCGACGCAGCAACTGCTGGACAACCTCGCGCAACGCAGGCTCGCCTTCGTCATCCATGCCGGCGGCATCAAGGGCGACACCGAGTCGTGCGCCGATGCGATGCTGGCCGGCCGGCTGCGGCTGCTGGACCAGTCGCCGCTGCCGCTGGTCTATATCCCGGGCGAGACCGACTGGGCCGAATGCGAGCAAGCGGTCAATGGCAGCTTCGATCCCGACGAGCGGCTGGCGCGGCTGCGCGAGCTGGCTTTTCCGGACGACGATTCGCTGGGCCAACGCAAGCTCCGGCTGATCCGGCAATCGGATCAGGCCAAGTTCCGCAGCTATCGCGAGAACGTCCGCTGGACGGCGGGCAAGGTGCTGCTGGTCGGCATGAACGTGCCCGACGACAACAACCACTATCGCACCGAGGCGGGCCGCAACGGCGAATTCGAAGACCGCCGCGAGGCCAACCGGCAATGGCTGGCGCGCGCGTTCTCGGCCGCCGAGCAGGAATCGCTCGATGGCATCGTGCTGGTGATTCACGGCGACCCGCAGTTCGGCAACGGCTGGGAGAAGCGGGGCAAGCCGACGCTGCTCGACGGTTTTCTGCGCCATCGCCAGCGCGATGGCTATCTCGAATTCAAGCGGCAGCTGCGCGAGCTGGTCAGCGACTATCGCGGGCAGGTGCTGCTGATCCACAGCAGCATCGGCGGCTTCGGCATCGATACGCCGCTGCGCGATGCCAAGGGCAAGACGATCCGCAGCTTCACGCGCGTCGCGCTGCCGGTGGGCTCGCCGAAGCAGTGGACCGAGCTGACGATCTCGCCGGATTCGCGTTCGCTGTTTTCGGTTGCGCTGCAGGACGGCGCAGGCAAGAACTAGCCTGCTTACCACTATCGAGCCCAGAAAGCGAAAAAGCCGGCAATGCCGGCTTTTCCGTTCGATGGATGCATACGTCGATCAGTGCAGCGTGCGCGGGCTGTCGTCGTCCTCGTCCTCGTCGACCACTTCGATGCCCGATGCGCCATGCGCGTGGCCATGCTCGACTTCCTCGGCGGTCGCTTCGCGGACCTCGGAGACCTTCAGCCAGAAACGCAGCGCCATGCCGGCCAGCGGATGGTTGCCGTCGAGCACCACCTTGTCCTCGGCGACGTCGGTGACGGTATAGATCACCGAATCCTCTTCGTCGCCGTCCTCGGGCACGCCTTCGAACTGCATGCCGACTTCGAGCGGTTCGGGAAAACGATCGCGCGGCTCGACCTTGACCAGTTCGGCGTCGTAGTCGCCGAAGGCGTCCTCGGGCTCGAGCTGCAACTGCGTCTCGAAGCCTGCGGCATGACCGTCGAGTGCTTCCTCGATCTTGGGGAACGTGCCATCATAGCCGCCGTGCAAGTAGACCATCGGCTCATCCGATTCTTCGATCAGATTGCCCTGCGCATCCGACAGCTTGTACACCACGGACACAACCGTGTTCTTCGCGATTTTCAATTCTTCACTCCATGAACGATTCCGCATTATACGCGCAGGCCCTGCCCCGCGGCCCGGTGGATCCGGATGCGCCACTTCAGCTGCTCGGGGGCATGACGCCCGCCGCATTCATGCGTGATATCTGGCACCGCAAACCCCTGCTGGTTCGACAAGCCATCTCCGATATCGTGCCCCCTGTCTCGCGGGAAGCGCTTTTCGAGCTGGCCGACCGCGACGACGTCGAATCGCGGCTGGTCACCCACTTCCGCAACCGCTGGAAACTGGCGCACGGCCCCTTTGCCGCCGACAATCTGCCATCGACCAAGGCGCGCCAATGGACGCTGCTGGTCCAGGGCGTGAACCTCCACAATAGCGCGGCGGCCGCGCTGATGGGGCAATTCCGCTTCATCCCGGATGCGCGCCTGGACGACGTGATGGTCAGCTATGCCACCGACGGCGGCGGTGTCGGCCCGCACTTCGACTCCTATGACGTGTTCCTGCTGCAAGTTTCGGGCCGGCGCCGCTGGCGCATCTCGTCGCAAGACCGGCTCGAGCTGGTGCCGGATCTTCCTTTAAAGATACTGGCCGAATTCGAAGCGGAACAGGAGTTCGTGCTCGAGCCCGGCGACATGCTGTACCTGCCGCCGCAATACGCCCACGACGGCGTCGCCGAGGGCGAGTGCATGACCTGCTCGATCGGTTTCCGCGCGCCGGCCTACCGCGAGCTGGCGGGGCATTTTCTGGCGTGGCTGTCGGAAACCGTGGAGGACAACGAGGCGCTGTCCGGGCGTTATGCCGATCCCGGACAAGCGGCCACTTCGCGTCCCGCGCAACTGCCCGCGGATCTCGCCCGAACCGTTGCGCAACGGCTGCAGGCGTTGCGCTGGTCCAATGACATGGTGTCCGAGTTTATCGGCACCCATCTGTCCGAACCGAAGCCCGGCGTGGAGTTCGCCGAGGTTCCGCAAATCGCCGCGGGAAAATACGCGAAACTGGCAAGAACGCACGGCATTGTGTTGGCGCCGGCTTCGATCGCGCTATACGACCGCAGCCATTTCTTCCTCAATGGCGAAGCTTACGAGGTCCCCGGCGAACTGGCCGGCTGGCTGCGGCGGCTGGCCGATCGGCGCCATTTGACCGCCGCCGAGGTCGGCCAATGCGCGGAGCTGCCGGAGCTGATGGAGACATTTCACCATTGGACCCTGGAGGGCTGGCTGCAGCTCGCGCCGGCCGCGGTGTAATAATGCGTAACAGTGTGGTCAGCAAATGACGGCGCTACACAAGCCGGGAAAACGTGGATATAATCGCCAGCTGGCTCGTACTGTGGACCAATGCATTTACGGCACCGGGGAGAGCCATTAAATTGAAGTTCACGAGCGATAATTACCGGTAATTATTCATCGCCTGTTTTTCTTTCTATTACAAGTTAAAGGACGAACAATGAAGAAGTCTCTCCTGATCGCTTCCCTGCTGGCTGCTGTTGCCGTCGCCGCTTGCGGCAAGAAGGAAGAAGCCGCTCCCGCAGCTGACACCGCTGCTCCGGCTGCTACCGCTCCGGCTACCGAAGCTTCGGCTCCGGCTGCTGACACCGCTGCTGCTCCGGCTGCCGACGCTTCGGCCCCGGCTGCTGACGCTTCGGCTCCGGCCGCTGACGCTTCGGCTGCAGAAGCCAAGTAAGCGTTCGCCCGAACGAAAAAAACCGGCCTTCGGGCCGGTTTTTTTATGGGCGCTCGCCAGGCAGGGATTGCACGTCCGGGGCCTGGCAATTTATCGCGTCCGATTCATCCCTTCACCGCCTGCCGGCCGGCCGTTCGTACTGATTCATCCCTTCACCGTCTGCCAGCCCAGACCTTCGTACTGATCCGCCACCAGGATATCGTCGGCCACCGTGCCGAGCGCCGCTGCCAGCGCGCCGGTCGCCAGGGCCGGCGTATTGTTCTGCTGACTCAGATGGGCCGCCACCACGCGGCCAAGGCCGCTGTGCGCGACGCGCGCCAGGATCGCGGCGGCCACCTCGTTGGCCAGATGACCGAAGTCGCCACCGATGCGCCGTTTCAACGATGGCGGATACACCGAGTTGCGCAGCATCTCGCGGTCGTGATTGCACTCGAGCACCAGCGCGTCGACGCCGGCGAGACGGGCCACCAGGTAAGGCGTTTCCATTCCCGCGTCGGTCAGCACGCCCAGCCGCGCATCGCCGTCCGACAGCACGAACTGCACCGGCTCGCGCGCGTCGTGCGGCACGGTGTAAGGCAGCACCTGCAGATTGCCGATCTCGAACGCGTAGTCGGCGCCGATCACCCGCACATCGGCCTTGTCGGCGCCGCGCAGATGCGAGGTCGCCAGCCAGGTGCCATGCGTAGTGAAGACCGGCAGCCCATGCCGGGCGGCAAAGGCGTAGGCCGAGCCGATATGGTCGCCGTGTTCGTGGGTAACCAGCACCGCGTCGAGCCCGTCGGGCGTGACGCCCAGCCGCTCGAGCCGCCGCGCGGTCTCGCGCAGGCCGAAGCCGCAGTCGAGCAGCACGCGGGTCACGCTGGCGCCATCACGGGATTCGATCAGCAGCGAATTGCCCTCGCTGCCGCTGCCGAGAAAGCCGAACCGCATCATCGCCGCGCCCACCCCATGCCGGGCGGAACCGCGGCGGTGGGCCGGACCGCAGCGCGAGCACCCGGCATCGCGGGTCCGTGCAATGCCGGGCTCAATGCAGCGCTCAATGCAGCGTTCAATGCAGCGTTCAATGCAGCTGCTCGTCGAGCAGCGTCAGGATGCGCTTGGCGATCTCGGTCGACTCCGGTTGGCCGGCGTCGTTCAGCACGGTCACGGTGGTGCCCGAACCGCTGCCCTTCAGCGCCACGCGGTACTTCTTCGCCTGACGGGCGGCATCGCCACCGCTGCGCGTGAACAGCTTGGAGAAGAAGCCGCGGTTGTCGTTGACCGTGTCGCGCGTGTCGACATAACGGACGTAGTACAGGCCCTGGCCGCGGTCGCGGTCTTCCACCGTGAAGTTGACGCGGTCCAGAGCGAGGCCGACCGAGCGCCAGGCGCGGTCGAACGGCTCGGGCAGCTGCAGCGCCTGCGCGCCGTTGACCTGCGTCAGATAGGTCGCCGAAGCGGCGGCCGCCGCCGTCTTGCCGGCGCCGGCGTCGGCCGGTGCGGCCGGCTTGGCGGCGCCCGCCGGTGCGGGCGGCGTGCCGTTCTTCGCCATGCGGTCGGCCTGTTCCTTCTGCACGCCCAGCCGCTGCGCCAGGCGGGACAGGAATTCGGCTTCCAGCTCGGGATCGGCCGGGCGCGGGGTCCACACCGTCTGCGACTTGTCCAGGCCGGTCAGCTCTTCCTTGGCGCCGCGATGGCTGATGAAGACTTCCAGGTTGCCGTTCTGGCCCTTCTCGACCCGGCTGCGGAACTTGTCGCGCTCCGAGGTCGAATACAGGCTGTCGAACACCTTGCCGATCGTGTTGCGGATGAAGTCCTGCGGAATCTTGGCGCGGTTCTCGGCCCAGTCCGTTTCCATGATGCCGGTCTCGGGCGAGTCCTGTACCAGCAGGAAGCCGTTCTCCTGCCAGAACTCGCGCATGGTCTGCCACAGCTGGTCGGGCGCCATGCCGTTGCTGATGACGAGCCAGCGCTGGTTGCCGTCGCGTTCGACGCGGATGCCTTCCGCCGACGGCAGCACGTTGGTGCCGGCGACCTTGGGCTGGGTGCTGGTGGCCTGCTGGTAGCCGGACAACGTCGCGCCGGCCTGCTCGGGGACCGAATAGCGGCGATCGCCGTCGAGCTTGGTCAGGTCCGGCGGCACCTCGAGCGTCGAGGTGCGCTTGGCCGCGGCGGCCGACTTGTAGTCGATCTTGTCGGCCTGCATCATGTCGTTGACGGTGCTGCAGCCAGCGGTCATGCCGAGCGCGAGCAGCGGCAAGACCAGGGCGGCACGGCGGCCTTGCGGCACGCCATGGCGGTTAAGCTTGAGTTTCATTGACACGCAATCCTAGTGAAGGGAATGACCGCTTGGCGCGAAAGAAAAATCGGATCGATCAGGCGAGCAGCCCGGCGCCGGCCAGCGCGCGGCGCACGGTCTCGTGGTGCTCGGGCGACAGCGGCGTCAGCGGCAGGCGGATGCCGCCGGCCATCTTGCCCATCTGTTGCAGCGCCCACTTGACGGGGATCGGGTTGGCCTCGATGAACAGCGCCTTGTTCAGCGCGATCAGCTCCATATGGAGGCGGCGGGCGGTGATCGCATCGCCCTTGAGCGCCGCGACGCACAGCTCGTGCATCTTGCGCGGGGCCACGTTGGCGGTCACCGAGATATTGCCGTGGCCGCCCAGCAGCATCAGCGCGACCGCGGTGGGATCGTCGCCGCTGTAGATGGCAAAGCCTTCCGGCGCGTCCTTGATCAGCTGGGCCGCGCGGTCGATATTGCCGGTGGCCTCCTTGACGCCGACCACGCCCGGCACCTGGGCCAGACGCAGGATGGTGTCGTTGCTCATGTCGGCGACAGTGCGTCCCGGCACGTTGTACAGCAGCACCGGCAGATCGACCGCTTCCGCGATGGTGCGGAAATGCCGGTACATCCCTTCCTGCGTCGGCTTGTTGTAGTAGGGCACGACCTGCAGCGACGCATCGGCGCCGACCTGCTTGGCGAAGGCGGTCAGCTCGATCGCCTCGCGGGTCGAGTTGCCGCCGGTCCCGGCGATGATGGGGATGCGTTTGGCGGCCTGCTCGACCGCGACCCGGATCAGCTCGCAATGCTCCTCGACCGACACCGTGGGCGATTCCCCCGTGGTACCGACGATCACGATGCCATCGGTGCCTTCGGCGACGTGCCAGTCGATCAGGCTGCGCAGCGCGGCGTAATCCAGGCTGCCATCCTCCTGCATCGGCGTCACGATGGCGACGATGCTGCCGGTAATCTGTGTCATAGCTGGTATGGTTTTCGAGATTTCGAATAGCGGGATTGTACCGGATACGAATTGGCCGCCGAAGCACACCGGCAACCCTGCCTACCCGGGCAAACACCAAGTGGATCAACGCATCGGCCCGCTTGCACGCTGACATCGCGCCGGCATCACCTGGCGCAAATCACCCGTCCAGGCGATAGCGTGGCGGCGGCGCCGCTCCCGCGGCCTGCAGTGCCTCGCGCACGGCGCATATGCGCTGCACGAACGCCGTCCGGGGCACTTCGATCACGCCGTCCTCGTAGGCGACGACCCGCAGGCTCCCGCGTACCGCCTCGAGCAATTCGCCCGGCCGCAGCAGGAAATCGGGATTGGACGGCTTGCCGACCGTCTCGTTCCCCACCGCAAAGGTTTCGTAGATCAGCACGCCGCCGGGCGCCAGCGCATCGATCAGATGCGGCCACAAGGGGCGATGCAGATAGTTGGTGACGATCACCGCGTCGAACGGCGCCTCGTCGGCCAGCGGCCAGGCGCCCTGCTCCAGGTCCGCCTGCCGGGTCCGCACGGGGCTCGGCAGGCCGGCCAGCGCGGCGGCATCGCGGTCGACGCCCAGCACGTCGAAGCCGCGCTCGGCCAGCCAGCGCGCATGGCGTCCGCAGCCGCAGGCCAGGTCCAGCACGCGGCCGCCGGCGCGCAGCAACGGCGTCCAGCGCACCACCCAGGGCGAGGGCTCGCCGAGCGCGGCATGCGGCGCGCCGGCGGGCATGGACGACGGCATGGAGGACGGCATGGGAGACGGCATCGACGACGGCGGCGAGCCCATCAACGGTATCCCAGCCCCATGGCCTCGCGCACGTCGCGCATGGTCTCCTGCGCGACCGCGCTGGCCTTGGCGCAGCCGTGGTCGACGATGTCGCGCAGCAGGGCCGGATTGTCCATGTACGGCTGGGCGCGCTCGAGCATCGGCTGCTGCTCGCGCAGGATGCCCTCGATCACCGGCTGCTTGCATTCGATGCAGCCGATGCCGGCGCTGCGGCAGCCCTTGAGCACCCATTCCTTCGTGGGCTCGTCGGAATACACCTGGTGCAGCTGCCACACCGGGCAGCGGGCCGGCTCGCCCGGATCGGTGCGGCGCACCCGTGCCGGATCGGTCGGCATCGTGCGCACCTTCTTCTCGACCGAGTCCTTGTCCTCGCGCATGCGGATCGTGTTGCCATAGGACTTCGACATCTTCTGGCCGTCGAGCCCGGGCATCCGCGACGCGGCCGTCAGCAGCGCCTGCGGCTCGACCAGGATGGTCTTGCGCGAACCGGCCAGATAGCCCAGCAGCAGCTCGCGGTCGTCATTGGACAGGCTCTGGGACTGCGCGACCAGCGCGCGGCCCTCTTCCAGCGCGCTGTCGGTGCCCTGCTCCTGGAAGGTCTTGCGCAGGTCGAGGAACACGCGGGTCCGCTTGCCGCCCAGCTTCTTCGCGGCCTCCTGCGCCTTCTCCTCGAAGCCCGGCTGGCGGCCGTACAGGAAGTTGAAGCGGCGCGCGATCTCGCGCGTGATCTCGACGTGCGGCACCTGGTCCTCGCCCACCGGCACCTTGTCGGCGCGATAGATCAGGATGTCGGCCGCCTGCAGCAGCGGATAGCCGAGGAAGCCGTAGGTTGCCAGGTCCTTGTCCTTGAGCTTCTCGATCTGGTCCTTGTAGGTCGGCACGCGTTCGAGCCAGCCCAGCGGCGTGCCCATCGACAGCAGCGTGAACAGTTCGGCGTGCTCGGGCACGCGGCTCTGGATGAAGAGCGTGGCCTGCTCCGGATCGACGCCGGCGGCCAGCCAGTCGGTCAGCATTTCCCAGACCGATTGGCCGATCACCTCGGGCGACTCGTAGTGCGTCGTCAGCGCGTGCCAGTCGGCCACGAAGAAGAAGCACGGGTGCTCCGACTGCAGCTTGACCCAGTTTTTCAGCACGCCATGGTAGTGGCCAAGATGCAGCGCGCCGGTAGGCCGCATGCCGGAGAGAACGCGATCGGGGAACATGTCGTTGTAATCAGTCTTTCAGGAAATCATTGCACCAGCGTCACTGCACCAGCGCCAGGATCGGCGCCAGCAGCAGCTGGACCAGCGAGCCCAGCAGGCTCATCACCGGCTGCATCCAGACCCGGGTGATGACGCCGGCGGCGACCAGCGCCAGCACGACGAAGATGCCGTACGGCTCGATCTTCGACAGCGCGTAGGCCATGCGCTGCGGCAGCAAGGCGCTGAGCACGCGCCCGCCATCGAGCGGCGGAATCGGAAACAGGTTGAACGCCGCCACCACCAGGTTGACCAGCACGCCGGCGCGCGCCATCTGCGCGAAGAACGGTTCGTCGACCTGCGCCAGCACCAGCCCCAGCGCGACCAGCGCCCAGGCGAAGGCCTGCAACAGGTTCGCGCCCGGCCCGGCCAGCGCGACCCACATGCTGTGCCAGCGCGGGTTGCGCAGCCGGCCGAAGGCGACCGGCACCGGCTTGGCATAGCCGAACACGAACTGGCCGCTGGTGACCAGGTACAGCAGCAGCGGCACGGCGATGGTGCCGATCGGATCGATATGGCGGACCGGGTTGAGGCTGACCCGGCCGAGCATATAGGCGGTGTTGTCACCGAACAGCTTGGCCACATAGCCATGCGCGGCCTCGTGCAGCGTGATGGCGAACAGCACGGGCAGCGCGTAGACCGCGAAGGTCTGAATCAGAGAGGCGTCCATGGGGCGCTATTGTAACGGCGGGCACCGGCCGCCACGCCGATTCGTGGGGCGGTCTGCGCCGGGCAGCGGCATGATGCCGCGCTCACAGCCCGAAGCGGGTGACATCGCCGCGGCCGGCGCGCACCAGCACCGGTTCGCCGCTGGTCAGGTCGATCACCGTACAGGCATGCGCGGGCGCGGTGCCGCCGCAGATCACCAGGTCGAGCTGCTTCTGCAGGCGCTCGCGAATTTCGAGAGGATCGTCCAGCGGCGCGGCATCGCCGGGCAGCTGCAGCGTCGAACTGATCATCGGCTGGCCCAGTTCGTTCAACAGCGCCTGCGGGATGGCATGGTCGGGCACGCGCACGCCGATGGTCTTGCGGGCCGGGTGGGACAGCCGCCGCGGCACTTCCTTGGTGGCCTCGAGGATGAACACATAGGGCCCGGGCGTGGCGCCCTTGATCCAGCGGTACTGCCGATTGTCGACCCGCGCGAAATTGCCGAGCTCGGACAGGTCGCGGCACATCAGCGTCAGGTGGTGCTTGTCGTCGATGCCGCGCAGCCGGCGCAGGCGCTCGACCGCGCCCTTGTCGTCGAGCCGGCAGGCGAGCGCATAGCTCGAATCGGTGGGCAGCGCGATCAGGCCGCCCTTGCCGACGATCTGGGCGGCCTGCTTGATCAGGCGCGATTGCGGATCGACCGGATGGATATCGAAGAACTGCGACATGGGGCGGTCCGGCGGCTTACCAGTCGTGCCAGACCGGCGTCAGCGACGACGGCAGCGGCGGCAGCGAGCCGATCTCGACCCGCCCTTCGCCCGGCCCGTGGAAGTCCGAGCCCCGCGAGGCCAGCAGCCCGTAGTGCCGCGCGACGTCGGCATAGCGGCGGTACTGGTCCGGCGTATGGCTGCCGGTCACGACCTCGACGGCGCCGCCGCCGAGCGCGGTGAATTCGTCGAAGAGCGCGTCGTGCTGGGTATCGGTGTAGTCGTAGCGGCCCGGGTGGGCCATCACGGCGATGCCGCCGGCGGCGCGGATCCACTTGACCGCCTCGCCGAGCGTGGCCCAGCGATGGCCGACATAGCCGGGGCGGCCCTCGGTCAGATAGCGGTCGAACACCTCGGAGATATTGCCGCAGATACCCTCGTCGACCATCCACCGGGCGAAGTGCGTGCGCGAGATCAGGTCGGGGTTGCCGACATAGCGCAGCGCGCCTTCGTAGGCGCCCTCGATGCCGACCGCGTGCAGCGCGTCGCCGATGTCCTGCGCGCGGCGGGCGCGGCCCGAGCGCGTCGCGGTCAGGCCGTCGATCAGTTCGGGGCACAGCGGATCGATCTGCAGGCCGACGATATGGACCGTCTGGCCCGCCCAGGTCACCGAGATCTCGACGCCCGGCACATAGCGCATGCCCAGCGCCTCGGCGGTCTCGCGCGCGATCAGCTGGCCCCCCAGTTCGTCATGGTCGGTCAGCGACCAGATCTCGACGCCGTTGGCGTGCGCCCGCTCGGCCACGACCGCGGGTGGCAGCGTGCCGTCCGAGATGGTCGAGTGGCAATGCAGGTCGGCGTTGATGGCGTGGGAAGCGTGCATTCCGTCATTCTACTCCCGCGCCTTCCGTGTCCGCAGGAGCCGGGCGCCGCTGCACCGCGGGACATGGCCGCCCCGGCGGTCCCCTGCGGCCCACGGTGGCCACTGCGGTGGACGGCGGCCACTGCTGTCAATGGTGGCTACTGCGGTCGACGGCAGCTACTGCGGCCAATGGGGGCCACTGCGGTCCACGGCGGCGCATAGCCATGCCGCCAACGCTGGCGTAGCCGGAACCGCGGCGGGGCCGGGGTATAGTGGACGCCTCCCCAGTCTTTCCGCGCGGCGTGCCGCCATGGCGCACGCCGGCCGCAACGATCCGATCATGCAGAACACCCATCCGGCCTCCCCCTCCCAAGACGTTTCCACCCCGCCCGCCGCGACCAATACCGAACCGGTCCGCACCGACGTGCTGATCGTCGGCGCCGGTCCGGTCGGCCTGTTCGCGGCCTTCCAGGCCCGGGTGCTGGGCCTGCAATGCGAGATCGTCGACGTGCTGGACCGCGCCGGCGGCCAGTGCACCGAGCTCTATCCCGAGAAGCCGATCTACGACATCCCCGCCGTGCCCGGCTGCCTGGCCCAGGACCTGGTCGACCGGCTGCTGGAGCAGTGCGCACCGTTCGCGGTGCCGATGCATTTCGGCCAGCGCGTCGAGGGCGTGCAGGAACTGCCCGGCGAGCCGCAGCGGCTGCTGGTCGCCACCGATGCCGGCAAGCGTTTCGAGGTGGCGGCGGTGCTGATCTGCGCCGGCGCCGGCGCGTTCGCGCCGCAGCGCGTGTCGCTGCCCGAGGCGGCGGCGCTGGAGGGCCGGCATTTGCACTATGCGGTGCGCGACGTGTCCCGCTTCGCCGGCAAGCGCGTGATCGTCGCCGGCGGCGGCGACTCGGCGCTGGACTGGGCGCTGGCGCTGCGCAAGGTGGCCGCGCGCGTCACCCTGCTGCATCGGCGCGAGGGCTTCCGCGCGGCCGACCATACGGTCGCCGAGATGCGCGCCGCGGTGGCGGCGGGCGAGATGGATTTCGTCGTCGGCATGCTGGGCGCGCTGCAGACCGAGGGCGACGCGCTGGTCGCCGCGCAGGTGCGCACGCGCGACGAGACGCTGACGCTGCCGGCCGATGAACTGGTCGCGCTGTACGGGCTGGTGTCCGAACCGGGTCCGATCGCGCATTGGGACCTCGACATGCGCGCCGGCCGCATCCTGGTCGATACCACCACCTACGAGAGCTCGCGCCGCGGCATCTTCGCCGCCGGCGACATCGCCTTCTATCCGAACAAGCAGAAGCTGATCCTGTCGGGCTTCCACGAGGCCGCGCTGGCGCTGCGCCGCGCCTACCACTACGCCTTCCCCGACAAGGCGCTGGTCCACGTGCACACCAGCAACAACGCCGCGCTGAAGGAAGCGCTGACGCACGGCACGGACTGAGGCGGAGGGCCGCCGCGCGGGCTCAGCCGCAGAACGACTCGATCAGCCCGGCGACCGCCTCGGGCTGGTCGTGATGCAGCATGTGGCCGGCGTCGTCGAGAATCACCTCGCGGAAATCGCGGAACGCGGCGAAGCGCTGCTTGAATTCGGCGATGCTCTGCTTGTGGGCGATATGGCGCAGCGTCTCCGAGTCGCGCGCCTCGACGTGCAGCACCGGCGCGGTCGCCGCGGCCCAGATCGCCATCGCCTCGTCCACGCGATACAGCACCGGATTGATCAGCTTGTGCGCGGGATCGCCGAGGATCTCCCAGCGACCGTCCTCGTTGCGCCGCGACCAGTGTTCGGCGAGAAACGCCGCGCGGTCGTCGCGCAGCCGGGGATTGGTCTTCTTCAGCCGCGCGGCGACCGCCTCGACGCTGTCGTAGGTCTTCAGCGCCGGCGGGTCGCGCAATTCGTCGAGCCAACGGGCGAAGCGCCGCGGCGCCTGCTCTGGCCGAGTGGCCGTCATGCCGAAGCCCTCCAGGTCCACCACGCGGCGTACCCGCTCGGGACGCACGCCGGCATAGAAGCACGCGATATTGGCGCCCATGCTGTGGCCGACCAGGTCCACCGCGCCGTCCGGCTGATAGTGGTCGAGCAGGACTTCGAGGTCGGCCAGATAGTCGGGAAACCAGTACGAGGCCGTGCCCGGATGGCGGGTCGGCCAGCCGGTCTGGCCGAAGCCGCGCCAGTCCGGCGCGATCGCGTGCCAGCGGCCCTGCAGCGCGTCGACCAGGAACTGGAACGAGGCCGCCACGTCCATCCAGCCATGCAGCAGGAACAGCTTCGGCGCGCCCGGTTCGCCCCAGTGGCGCACGTGGTAATCGAGGCCACGCACCGTGATACATTCGGAGCGCGATGTGTCGCGGATCGTCATGGTCTGCCCTGTCCCGCCTTGTCGGCTGTGTGGTTGCGGCGATTGCTCTGCCTGTGGTGATGATTGCGATCGTGATGATCACGTTGATCGCGATGGTCACGATCGTCACGATGGTCGTGCCAAGGATTGCCGCGAGGGCCGTCGATGGCCACCACGCCCTCAGTCCGACAAAATCGAACGCTCGTTCGATTTACCGCGATTGTAGCCACAAGCGAGTCCGCGACGCCAGCCAGCATGCCAACAAGATCCGCGGCGCCCGACGCCGCGGACACAAGAACGGAGACCACCATGGCCGCATCCTCGCTGCCGGACAGCCGGCGCGACGACTATCCCGCGCTCTACCGCGACTTCCACTGGCACGTACCCGAAACCTTCAATCTCGCCGAAGCGTGCTGCGGCCGCTGGGCACGCGATCCGGCCACGCGCGACCGGATCGCCGTCCATACGGAGCATGAGGATGGCCGGCGTGCGTCGCATCGCTACGGCGAGATCCAGCGCGACGCCAATCGGTTGTCGCACGCGCTGCGCGAGCTGGGCGTCCGGCGCGGCGACCGGGTGGCGATCGTGCTGCCGCAACGCATCGAAACCGTGGTCGCGCATATGGCGGTCTATCAGCTCGGCGCGATCGCGATGCCGCTGTCGATGCTGTTCGGCCCCGAGGCGCTGGGCTATCGCCTGCAGCACAGCGAGGCCTGCGTGGCGATCGCCGACGAGACCTCGATCGACAATCTGCTCGCCGCGCGCGGCGACTGCCCCGCGCTGCAGGCGGTGATCGCCGTCGGCGAAGCGGCGGGCCGCGGCGACCGCGACTGGGACGCGGCGCTGGCGGACCAGGCCGACGACTTCACCGCCGAGCAGACCAAGGCCGACGAGGCCGCCGTGCTGATCTACACCAGCGGCACCACCGGGCCGCCCAAGGGCGCGCTGCTGCCGCACCGCGCGCTGATCGGCAACCTGACCGGCTTCGTCTGCTCGCAGAACTGGTATCCGCGCGAGGACGATGTGTTCTGGAGCCCCGCCGACTGGGCCTGGACCGGCGGCCTGTGGGACGCGCTGATGCCGGCGCTGTACTTCGGCAAGACGATCGTCGGCTACCAGGGCCGCTTCTCGCCCGAGGTCGCCTTCGGCCTGATGGAGCGCTACCGCGTCACCAACACCTTCCTGTTCCCGACCGCGCTCAAGCAGATGATGAAGACCTGCCCGGCCCCGCGCGAGCGCTACGACCTGCGGCTGCGCGCGCTGATGAGCGCCGGCGAGGCGGTCGGCCAGACCGTATTCGACTGGTGCCGCGAGGCCTTCGGCGTGATCGTCAACGAGATGTTCGGCCAGACCGAGATCAACTACATCGTCGGCAACTGCACCGCGCAATACGACGATGGCCAGCTCGGCTGGCCGGCGCGGCCGGGCTCGATGGGACGGCCCTACCCCGGCCACCGCGTCGCCGTGGTCGACGACGAAGGCCGCCCCTGCCCGCCCGGCGAGGACGGCGAGGTGGCGGTCTGCACCACCGACATCCACGGCCATCCCGATCCGGTGTTCTTCCTCGGCTACTGGAAGAACGAGGCGGCCACCGAGGGCAAGTTCGTCGAGTACGATGGCCTGCGCTGGTGCCGCACCGGCGACCTCGCCCGTGTCGATGAAGACGGCTACCTGTGGTACCAGGGCCGCGCCGACGACGTCTTCAAGTCCTCGGGCTATCGCATCGGCCCGAGCGAGATCGAGAACTGCCTGCTCAAGCATCCGGCGGTGTCGAACTGCGCGGTGGTGCCGTCGCCGGACCCCGAGCGCGGCGCGATCGTCAAGGCCTTCATCGTGCTGACGCCGGGCGTGCAGCGCTCGGCCGAGTCCGAGGCCGCGCTGGTCGCCGAACTGCAGCAGCACGTGCGGGGACAGCTGGCGCCGTACGAGTATCCGAAGGCGATCGCCTTCATCGACCAGCTGCCGATGACAACCACCGGCAAGATCCAGCGCCGCGTGTTGCGGTTGCAGGAGGAAGAGGCGGCACGGCAGCGTGCGGCGGCCCCGCGCGTGGGCAACGGCTAGGCGGTCAGCCGGTTGAGCAGCCGGTTGAGCAGCCGGTTGAGTCCGCTGGTTGAGGTCAGCCGGTTGGTCCTTCACCGGTTGCCGGTTATCCGGCGCTGCCGGTCAGCCAGGCCAGTTCGTCCTCGTCGAAGCCGGCCGCGCGGCGCGCCGCCAGATTGAACGGCGGCCGCAGCCGCGGCGCCTGGTGGCGCTCGGCCAGTTCGGCGTAGGTGGTCACAGGATCGAGGCCCCGCTCGGCGCATAGCCAGCGATACCAGCGGTTGCCGATCGCCACGTGGCCGACCTCGTCGCGCAGGATGATGTCGATGATCGCCGCGGCCTCGGCATCGCCGGCGTCGGCCAGCCGCGTGCGGACCACCGGCGAGGCGTCCAGCCCGCGTGCCTCCAGCGTGCGCGGCACCAGCGCCATGCGCGCCAGCACGTCGCCGGCGGTGCGGTCCGCCATCTCCCACAGGCTGTTGTGCGCCGGGAAATCGCCGTAGGCGAAGCCCAGCTTGCGCAGGTGCGCGGCCAGCAGCGTGAAGTGCAGCGCCTCCTCGTCGG
This sequence comes from Cupriavidus cauae, assembly GCF_026210475.1. Classification (NCBI taxonomy): domain Bacteria; kingdom Pseudomonadati; phylum Pseudomonadota; class Betaproteobacteria; order Burkholderiales; family Burkholderiaceae; genus Cupriavidus; species Cupriavidus cauae. The sequence goes on along the minus strand of NZ_CP080293.1, from coordinate 2,060,937 downwards.
CCACCTGCAGCCAGTCGCGGTAATACCCCGCCGGCATGCCGGCGAAGCGCCAGACCGCATCGAGCGCCAGGTTGATCGCGTTGAACTCGATATGCGCCAGCGCGTGGATCAGCACCGCGCGCCCCGCCGGATTCTGCAGCGAGCCGCGCCGCTCGACCTTCTGCGGCGGCACCAGCTCCGGACGCGCCGGGCGGCCAGGCACCGGGCCGGCGGCGGCGAGCGTCAGGGCGGCGCCGATGGCATCATCGCCGGCTTCCAGTGAGGCGGCGCCCAATGCACGGGCCGCGGCGGCCTTGGCGGCGGGATCGGGCTCCGCCAGCACGGCGAGCGCCCGATGGCGCAGGGAAAGCGGCGAGGAGGCCGCATCTGGGTCGATCGGCGCCGTGGCATCGCGATCTGGGGCGGGTTCGGCAGCGTAGGCGGGCATGGGCGTAAAATCCGGTCTGCCGCGATTGTAGAGCCTTGCCGGCACCGCCCGGCCTCATACGACCTACGCCCCGGTGTTGCGCCCCGGTGTTGCGCCCCGGTGTTGCGCCCCGGTGTTGCGCCCGGGGTTCCGCCCTTTAAGGCCCGGCGGCCATCCCCATCTAGAAACGAACCCCGTACAGGAGACCTCATGTCGCTTTACCAGCTCGGCGATACCGCCCCTTCCATCGATGCCGACGCCTACGTGGCTGCCGAAGCCACCGTCATCGGCAACGTGACGCTCAAGGCGCGAGCCAGCGTCTGGCCGGGCGCGGTAATCCGGGGCGACAACGAGCCCATCGTCGTCGGCGAAGCGACCAACGTGCAGGAAGGCGCGGTGCTGCACACCGACCCGGGCTGCCCGCTGACGATCGGCGACCGCGTCACCATCGGCCACCAGGCGATGCTGCACGGCTGCACGATCGGCGAAGGCGCGTTGATCGGCATTCAGGCGGTGGTGCTGAACCGCGCGGTGATCGGCAAGGAATGCCTGGTCGGCGCCGGCGCCATCGTCACCGAAGGCAAAGTGTTCCCCGACCGCACGCTGATCCTGGGCGCCCCCGCCAAGGCGGTACGCGAACTGAGCGACGAGGAAGTGGCCGGCCTGTACCGCAACACCGACACGTATGCGGCACGCCAGGCCGTCTACAAGAAGGAATTGAAACGCATCGGCTGAGCGCCCGCGCGCCGGCCGATCCCACCGATGGATGATCGTGACTGAAACCCAAACCCCGGACACCCTGCAGAAATTCCTGTTCGACGCCGCCCCGGTGCGCGGCGAGCTGGTGCGGCTGCAATCGACCTGGCAGGAAGCGCTGGAGCGCCACCACTATCCGGCCCCGGTACGCCGGCTGCTCGGCGAGATGATGGCCGCGGCCGCGCTGCTGTCGGCCAACCTGAAGTTCAACGGCGCGCTGGTGATGCAGCTGCATGGCGACGGGCCGGTGCGCATGCTGGTGGTCGAATGCCTGTCCGACCTGTCGCTGCGCGGCACCGCGAAGCTGGCCGAAGGCGTCGAGATCGCCGACGATGCCACGCTGGCCGAGCTGGTCAACCAGCACGGCCAGGGGCGCTTCGCCATCACGCTGGACCCGCACGACAAGCTGCCGGGCCAGCAGCCCTACCAGGGCATCGTGCCGCTGGCCGACGCCCATGGTCCGCTGACGTCGATCAGCGCCGTGCTCGAGCACTATATGCAGGCCTCCGAGCAGCTCGACACGCGGCTGTGGCTGGCCGCCGACGACCGCGTCGCGGCCGGCATGCTGCTGCAGAAGCTGCCGTCCTACGGCGGCACGATGGAAGGCAAGCCCGGCCGCCCGCCCGCACAGGTTGGCGAGACCGGCGCGCCGCTGTCGGCCCACGGCCGCGCGCAGGATCTCGATACCTGGGACCGCGCCTGCCAGCTCGGCGCCACGCTCAAGACCGAGGAACTGCTGGCCGAACAGCCGGATACGCTGCTGCGGCGGCTGTTCTGGGAAGACCTGCAGGACGCCGGGCTGCGCGTGTTCGAACCCGGCACGCCGCACTTCCGCTGCTCGTGCTCGCGCACCAAGGTGGCGAACATGCTGCAGTCGCTGGGCCAGGCCGAGGTCGACGACATCGTCGCCGAGCGCGGCTCGGTGGAGATCCACTGCGACTTCTGCGGCCAGGAGTACCGCTTCGACCCGGTCGACTGCGCGCAGCTGTTCAGCGGCGCGGCGATGCCGGCGGGGGTCGGCGAGGGCGCGGGACATCGGCACTGAGCGGCGCTAAGCAGCACGGAGTGACACCGAGCAGCGCTGAGCTCTGCCGGCCAGGCTGACCGGTTCCCCCGGTCTGTTCTCCCTCTCCCCTCAGCGGGAGAGGGGAAAAACCCTGTGGTGCCCCGCGGGCCGCAAACTTTGCCGGCTCACTAAAATCAAAGTCAACAAAGTCTCCCCGACATCCGCGCACCGCCTGGAGGTCATCATGCCGGCCATCCCTTCGTCGATCCGTCTTGCATTGCTGGCCGCGCCGCTGCTGGCCGCGGGGTGCGCCGCCAATCTGCCGCGCGACATCAACGGCTCGCCGCCGACCGCCCGGCTAGCGCCGGATACCGTGTCCCGGGCACCTGCCGCGCCGCTCAGCGCCGAGGAACGCAAGCGGCTGGACGCGCTGAACAAGCAGGTGCTGCGTGAACAGGAGGCCGCGATCGCCCGCGATCAGCAGGCCCAGGCCTGGGCGCGCGCATCGACCTACGCCTATCCGGCGTATCCGCTGTCGAGCTGGAGTTTGTACTACGGGGGATGGGGCCGCGGCCGCTGGGGCGGCGGGGTCAGCATCGGGTCGCCCGGCTATTGGGGCTGGGGCGGCTACCCGTACTGGTGGTGGTGAAGCGCTGGCGTAAGACGCGAGCCGGCGGCAGCCTGACGCTCAGTGCCCGCCGGAACCGGGCTTGGCCGCCGGAGGCGGGGGCAGCGGCGGCGTGGCGCTGACCTTGGGGGCCGGTGCGACGAACTGGATGAACACCTCGCCGTCCTTGACCATGCCGAGCTCGTAGCGCGCCCGCTCCTCGACCGCGCCGGTGCCGTCCTGCAGGTCCAGCACCTCGCCCTCGAGCTTGGCATTGCGGCGCTTGAGCTGTTCGTTGCGGGCGGTCTGCTCGCCGACCTGTTTGTTCAATTCCCACACGCGCAACCAGCCGCCCTTGCCCAGCCACAGGGGATACTGGATCGCGAGCAGCACCACGAACAACAGCAGCGTAATCAGGCGCATGGGCATTCAGGAAACGGACGACTGGGCGGTGGCCGCAGGCGCCGGCGACCGAGGCCGCCGGGCGCCTGCCGACTCCCGGGCTTAGCGCAGATTGTAGAACGCGCTCTTGCCGGGGTAGCTGGCGATGTCGCCCAGGTCTTCCTCGATGCGCAGCAGCTGGTTGTACTTGGCGATGCGGTCCGAACGCGACAGCGAGCCGGTCTTGATCTGGCCTGCGTTGGTGCCCACCGCGATATCGGCGATGGTGCTGTCCTCGGTCTCGCCCGAACGGTGCGAGATCACGGCCGTGTAACCGGCGCGCTTGGCCATCTCGATCGCCGCGAAGGTTTCGGTCAGCGTGCCGATCTGGTTGATCTTGATCAGGATCGAGTTGCCGATGCCCTTGTCGATGCCTTCCTTCAGGATCTTGGTGTTGGTGACGAACAGATCGTCGCCGACCAGCTGCACGCGCTTGCCGAGCTTGTCGGTCAGCACCTTCCAGCCGTCCCAGTCGCCTTCGGCCATGCCGTCCTCGATCGACACGATCGGGAACTTGTCGCACAGATTGGCCAGGTAGTCGGCCCATTGGGTCGAATTCAGCGTCAGGCCTTCGCCTTCCAGGTGATACAGGTCCTCGCCTTCGCGGAAGAACTCGCTCGAGGCGCAGTCCAGCGCCAGCAGCACGTCCTCGCCGGCGCGATAGCCGGCCTTCTCGATCGCCTGCAGGATGGTGTTCAGGCATTCCTCGTTCGAGGCGAAGTTCGGCGCGAAGCCGCCTTCGTCGCCGACCGCGGTCGACATGCCCTTGTCGGCCAGGATCTTCTTCAGCGCGTGGAACACCTCGGCGCCGCAGCGCAGCGCTTCACGGAAGCTCTTCTGCGACACCGGCATGATCATGAATTCCTGGATGTCCAGGCTGTTGTTGGCGTGCGCGCCGCCGTTGACGATGTTCATCATCGGCACCGGCATCTGCATCGCGCCCGAACCGCCGAAGTAGCGGTACAGCGGCAGGCCGGCTTCCTCGGCGGCGGCCTTGGCCACCGCCATCGACACGGCCAGCATCGCGTTGGCGCCCAGGCGGCTCTTGTTCTCGGTGCCGTCCAGATCGATCAGCGTGCGGTCCAGGAAGGCCTGTTCGGCGGCGTCCAGGCCCATGATGGCTTCGGAGATCTCGGTGTTGATGTGCTCGACGGCCTTCAGCACGCCCTTGCCCAGATAGCGCGACTTGTCGCCATCGCGCAGTTCGATCGCCTCACGCGAGCCGGTCGACGCGCCCGACGGCACCGCGGCGCGACCCATCACGCCCGATTCGAGCAGAACGTCGCATTCGACGGTCGGGTTGCCGCGCGAGTCGAGAACCTCGCGACCGATGATATCTACGATTGCACTCATGGATTCCTCTTGATCTAGATCTGGTGAAGCTCGGTATGTCGATGCACTGCGTCTGGTACGGCGTTGCACCGCGCGCCAGGCGCTCCGCGTGGAGACCCGCGTCAGGCAACGCCCCGGTCGAGGCTCAAACGCCCTCGACCACGATCATGTTCATCCGGGCCGCATGCTCGCGCGCCTTGCGGGCCGCGCGATAGGTCTCGCCGTCATGGAACGCCTGGGCCGCCTCGACGCTGGGGAACTTCAGCAGCACCACGCGGGTGGGCGCCCATTCGCCTTCGAGCGGGACCGTGCGGCCGCCGCGCACCAGCACCTCGGCGCCATGCTCCTGCATGGCCTTGCTGGACAGGACCTTGTACTGCTCGTACTGCTGCGGATCGGTGACGTCGACGTAGGCGATGATGTAGCCGGCGGCCATGCGTATCTCCAGGATGAATCTTATGGTTGTCAACGTTGCCGCCCGATGACGGCGGCAACGTGCGGAATCGGTGATCGGCGCGAGGGCCGTTGCAGCTGACGATTGAACGATTGAACGATTGACGGTTGGCGCTGCGCGCTCAGGCGCAGGCCGGCCAGCCGAAATTGTCTTCGAGGAAGCCGGCGCGCTTGGTCAGCGCGTCCAGATCCTTCAGCACGGCCAGCAGTTCTCGCATGCGCGACAGCGGCACGGCATTGGGACCGTCCGACATCGCCTTGCTCGGATCGGGGTGGGTCTCCATGAAGAGGCCCGCGATGCCCACCGCCACCGCGGCGCGCGCCAGCACCGGCACGAACTCGCGCTGGCCGCCCGAGCTGGTGCCCTGCCCGCCCGGCAGCTGCACCGAGTGGGTCGCGTCGAACACCACCGGCGCGCCGGTCTCGCGCATGATCGCCAGCGAGCGCATGTCGGAGACCAGGTTGTTATAGCCGAACGACACGCCGCGCTCGCAGGCCATGAAGCTGTCCTCGGGCAGGCCGGCTTCGCGCGCGGCGTCGCGGGCCTTGTCGATGACGTTCTTCATGTCGCCCGGGGCCAGGAACTGGCCCTTCTTGATATTGACCGGCTTGCCGCTCTGCGCGCAGGCGCGGATGAAATCGGTCTGCCGGCACAGGAAGGCCGGCGTCTGCAGCACGTCGACCACCGCGGCCACCGGCGCGATCTCGTCGATCTCGTGGATGTCGGTCAGCACCGGCACGCCGATCTCGCGCTTGACCGTGGCCAGGATCTCCAGCCCCTTCTCCATGCCCAGTCCGCGGAAGGACTTGCCCGACGAGCGGTTCGCCTTGTCGAACGACGACTTGTAGATGAAGGGGATGCCCAGTTCGCTGGTGATCGTCTTCAGCGCGCCCGCGGTATCGAGCGCCATCTGCTCCGACTCGATCACGCAGGGACCGGCGATCAGGAAAAACGGCTGGTTCAGGCCGACATCGAATCCACACAATTTCATCTTGCTCTCCTGCTATCGGCCGCTTCAGGCGCCCTTGCGCCGCTGTTGGCCGGCCAGCGCCGCTTCCACGTAGGCCTTGAACAGCGGATGGCCTTCGCGCGGCGTCGAGGTGAATTCCGGGTGGAACTGCACGCCGACGAACCACGGATGCAGTTGGGCCGGCAGTTCCATCATCTCGGGCAGGTTCTCGGTCGGGGTGCGGGCCGAAATCACCATGCCGGCCTGCTCCAGCTGCGGCACGTAGTGATTGTTGACCTCGTAGCGGTGGCGATGCCGCTCGTTGACCTCGGCACCGTAGATCTGCGCCGCCTTGGTGTCCGGCTTGACCGGCACGCGCTGCGCGCCCAGGCGCATGGTGCCGCCCAGGTCCGAATCGGCCGAGCGCTGCTCGACCTTGCCGTCGCGGTCAACCCATTCGGTGATCAAGGCGACCACCGGGTGTTCGGTCTCGAGGCTGAACTCGGTCGAATTGGCATCGCGCATGCCGGCCACATGGCGGGCGAACTCGATCACCGCCAGCTGCATGCCCAGGCAGATGCCCAGGTACGGCACCTTGTTCTCGCGCGCGTACTGGATCGCGCGGATCTTGCCCTCGGTGCCGCGCTTGCCGAAGCCGCCCGGCACCAGGATCGCGTCCAGGGGCTTGAGCACTTCGAGATGGCCCGATTCCAGTTCCTCGGAATCGATGTATTCGATATTGACGCGGGTCGCGGTATGCATGCCCGCGTGGCGCAGCGCCTCGATCAGCGACTTGTACGACTCGGTCAGATCGACGTACTTGCCGACCATGCCGATCGTCACTTCGTGTTCGGGGTTTTCCTGCGCGTTGACCAGCTTCTGCCACATCGACAGATCGGCCGGCTTCGGATCCAGGCGCAGCTCCTCGCAGATCAGCCGGTCCAGGCCCTGCTCGTTGAGCATCTGCGGGATCTTGTAGATGCTGTCGACGTCCCACACCGAGATCACCGCTTCCTGCGGGATATTGGCGAACAGCGAGATCTTGGCGCGCTCGTCGTCCGGAATCGGCCGGTCGGCGCGGCACAGCAGCGCCGTCGGCGAGATGCCGATCTCGCGCAGCTTCTGCACCGAGTGCTGGGTGGGCTTGGTCTTGAGCTCGCCGGCGCTGGCGATGAACGGCACCAGCGTCAGATGGACGAAGGCCGCGTGGTTGCGGCCCATGCGCAGGCTCATCTGGCGGGCGGCCTCGAGGAACGGCAGCGATTCGATATCGCCGACGGTTCCGCCGATCTCGACCAGCGCCACGTCGGCCTTGCCTTCGTGCGAGGCGGCCGCGCCCTTCTCGATGAAGGCCTGGATCTCGTTGGTGATATGCGGGATCACCTGCACGGTCTTGCCCAGGTATTCGCCGCGCCGCTCCTTGCGGATCACCGATTCGTAGATCTGGCCCGTGGTGAAGTTGTTCGACTTGCGCATCTTGGCCGAGACGAAGCGCTCGTAGTGGCCAAGATCCAGGTCGGTCTCCGCGCCGTCTTCCGTGACGAATACTTCGCCATGCTGGAAGGGGCTCATCGTGCCGGGATCGACGTTGATGTAGGGATCGAGCTTGAGGAGGGTGACTTTGAGGCCGCGCGACTCGAGAATAGCCGCGAGCGAGGCGGCAGCGATGCCCTTGCCGAGGGAAGAGACGACGCCACCGGTGACGAAGACGAATTTGGTCATAAACCGAGCTTGCCGGGGAAATCGGGATTATACATGAGCGAGGCCGGATGGACGGGCGGAATCGGCGTGCCGGACTGTCCGCTCGCGTGCCGTTTCGGCGGCGGACCCGGCCTCGCGCGAGCCCTCGCCGCCCCGTTCACTGCGGTTCGCGCGGACGCTCGCGCCGAGCCCGCACCGGCTGTCCCCAGCGGTCGCCCTCGCCCTGCCGCGTCAGCGGATGCTGGGCCGGCGCGGCGGCGTCCCATTCCGGGTTGTCGATCTCGCCGAACACCTGGCGCAGGCGCTGGCCCCAGGTCTCGCGGATCATGCAGAAATACGGATTGCGGTCGTCGATGGTGGCAAAGCGCGTGACGTGCAGCGAATCGGCTTCGTAGACCAGCAGGTCCAGCGGCAGGCCCACCGAGATATTGGACTTGAGCGTCGAGTCCATCGAGATCAGGGCGCACTTGGCCCCTTCGGCCAGCGGCAACGAGGGATGCACCACGCGGTCGATGATCGGCTTGCCGTACTTGGCCTCGCCAATCTGGAAGTAGCAGTTCTCCGGCGTCGCCTCGACGAAATTGCCGGCCGCATAGACGTTGAACAACCGCACCCGCTCGCGGCCGATCTGGCCGCCGAAGATCAGGCTGACGTTGAACTCGATGCCGGCATCGCGCAGCGCATCGGCATCGCGGCGGTGCACCTGGCGCACCGCGTCGCCGACGATCGAGGCGGCCTCGAACATATCGCGCGCGGTCCACAGCGAGCGTTTGCTGTCGCGGCTTTCCATCAGGATCTGGCGGATCGACTGGCTGATGGCGAGATTGCCGGCCGTCATCAGCACCATGACGCGGTCGCCGGGCTCCTCGAACACCGTCATCTTGCGGGCCGTCGAGATCGCGTCGACGCCCGCATTGGTGCGCGAGTCGGACAGGAATACCAGGCCGGCATCGAGCCGCATGGCTACACAGTACGTCATGGTGTTGTCTTATTGTGGTGACATGGCGCGCGGCGGAACGCGCGGGGAGCATCCCGGCATTCTAGCGCCCTCGCCGGGCGTCCCCTGTCACGGCACCTTATCGGCCCCACAGCGAGCCGTGGCGACCCGTGGCGACCCGGGGCCCCACGGCGACACGTAGCCGCACGTAGCGGCACGCTGCGGCGCAATGCAGGACTCAGGCCGGCTCGATCAGGATCTGCACCGACAGCGATTCGGTGCCGCCGCCCTCGCGCACGCCGCGGATCGGCGCCGCCGAGCGGTAGTCGCGCCCCACCGCGAGGCGGATATGGCGGGTATCGGTGAAGCAGCCGTGCGTCACGTCGATGCTGCACCAGCGCTCCCGCCCGGTATCGACACACAGGTCGGCCCAGGCGTGGCTGGCCAGCTCGGTGGCCGCGGGGTCGTGGAAATAGCCGCTGACATAGCGCGCCGGAATGCCGAAGGCGCGGCAGGCGGCCACCATCACCTGCGCCTGGTCCTGGCACACGCCCGCGCCCAGCGCGAAGGCCTCGGCGGCGCTGGTGCCGACATCGGTGGCATTGGGCTGGTAGCGCACGCGCTCGCCGATGCCCTGGGCCAGCGCCAGCAGCGCGGCGGGATCATGGCCGGCGGCCAGATACGGGGCGGCGAACGTCCTCAGCTCGTCGGGCGCGCTGGTCAGCGGCGTGCCGCTGCGGAAGTACAGCGGCGACACGCGCGCCTCCCCCGGCGGCGGCGCGTCGCTGAAGCAGCCGTCGGCATCGGAGGCCGGCGTGATCTCGACCTCGCCGCTGGCGGCGATCGTGATGGTGTCGGCCGGCCGCGCCAGCGTGAACTGATGGACGATATTGCCGAAGCCGTCGAGCGCCTCGGACAGATTGCCCGGCACCGACAGCTGCCATTGGTGCACGCGCTGCAGCGGGCCGGAGCGCGGCGCCAGCCGCAGCTCGTGAACGCTGCGGATCACCGGCTCGGCATAGCGGTAAACGGTGCGATGGTGGATCTGGTATTTCACGGTCATGTTGCGCTGCGCCGCCAGATCCGCCCGGCAGGTACGCCTGGCGCGTCGGTGGGCGAATCCATCGGTCAGGCTGCCAGCGGCGGCACCAGGAAGTCCCGGCTGATGCCGCTGCCCAGATCGCCGATGCGTTCCAGGAAGCTGGTCAGGAAAGCGTGCAGTCCGACCGCGAAGATGTCGTCGATGCGCGCGTATTTGAGGTCGGCATGCAGTTTACCAGCCTGCCGCTCGGTCTCGGCCGACTGCTGGTTGCGCACCAGCGCCAGGATCGCCACCACCTCGTCCATGCTCGACACCAGCGAGCGCGGCATGTCGGGCCGCAGGATCAGCAGTTCGGCGACGCGCACCGGCGTGATCACCGTGCGGTAGATCTTGCGGTAGACCTCGAAGCCCGACACCGAGCGCAGCACCGCGGCCCAGTGATAGAAGTCCTGCTCGGTCCGTTCGGTGCCGCCGTTCTCGCTGCCGGTGGCCTGGAACTTGACGTCGAGGATCCGCGCGGTGTTGTCGGCGCGCTCCAGGAAGGTGCCCAGCCGCATGAAGTGGAAGGCGTCGTCCTTGAGCATGGTGCCGAACTGCACGCCGCGCGCCAGGTGCGAGCGGAACTTGACCCATTCGAAGAATTGCGACGGATCGTCGCGCAGCACGCCGTCCGAGATCATCCGCTGCACGTCCAGCCAGGTGGTGTTCAGCGTCTCCCACACCTCGGTCGTCAACGAACCGCGCACGGCCCGCGCGTTCTCGCGCGCCGCGCGCAGGCAGCTCATGATCGACGACGGGTTGGTCATGTCGCGCACCATGAAGTCGATCACGTCCTCGCGCGCCAGCAGGCCGTACTTGTGGTCGAACGCGTGCGTCAGCTCGGAGATATCGAGCATCGCCCACCAGCCCTGCTCGGCCACCTCGAGCGATTGGGGCAGCAGCGAGGTCTGGTAATTGACGTCGAGCATGCGCGCGGTGTTCTCGGCGCGCTCGGTGTAGCGCGCCATCCAGAACAGGTGGTCGGCGGTGCGGCTCAGCATGATGGCTCTCCGTGGTCCGGTCGGAAGATCGCGGGGTCGGCAATGGCTGCGGAAAGGTGCGAAGGCTTGAAGGCTCGATGGCTCGAAGGTTCGTCGGCTCAGCGCTCCAGCACCCAGGTGTCCTTGGTGCCGCCGCCCTGCGAGGAATTGACCACCAGCGACCCCTCGCGCAGCGCGACGCGCGTCAGCCCGCCCGGCACCATGCGCACCTCCTTGCCCGACAGCACGAACGGCCGCAGATCGATATGGCGCGGCGCGATGCCGGCCTCCACATAGGTCGGACAGGTCGACAGCGCCAGCGTCGGCTGCGCGATGTACTGATCCGGCCGCGCCTTGACCACCTCGCGGAAGGCGTCGATCTCGGCGCGCGTCGCCGCCGGCCCGACCAGCATGCCGTAGCCGCCGGCCCCGTGCGTTTCCTTGACCACCAGCTCGTCCATATGGTCGAGCACGTACTGCAGGTCGTCCGGGCGCCGGCACATCCAGGTCGGCACGTTGGCCAGCAGAGGTTCCTCGCCCAGATAGAAGCGGATCATCTCGGGCACATAGGGATAGATCGACTTGTCGTCGGCGACGCCGGTGCCGATCGCATTGCAGACCGTGACATTGCCGGCGCGATAGACCGCCAGCAGGCCGGCCGCGCCCAGCGTCGAATCGGGCCGGAACACCAGCGGATCGAGAAAGTCGTCGTCGACGCGGCGGTAGATCACGTCGACGCGCTGCGGCCCCTGCGTGGTGCGCATGTACAGATGGTCGTCCTGCACGAACAGGTCGCTGCCCTCGACCAGTTCGATGCCCATCTGCTGCGCGAGGAACGCGTGCTCGAAGTAGGCGGAGTTGTACATGCCCGGCGTCAGCACCACCACGGTCGGATCGGCCACGCCCTGCGGCGACACGCTGCGCAGCATGTCGAGCAGCAGGTCGGGATAGTGGGCCACCGGCGCGACGCGGTTGCGCGCGAACAGCTCGGGGAACAAGCGCATCATCATCTTGCGGTTCTCGAGCATGTAGGAGACCCCTGAAGGCACCCGCAGATTGTCCTCGAGCACATAGAACTCGCCCTCTCCCGCGCGCACCACGTCGATGCCCGCGACATGCGCATAGATGTCGCGCGGCACGTCGATGCCCAGCATCTCGGGCCGGTATTGCGCGTTGTCGTAGACCTGCTCGGGCGGGATCACGCCGGCGCGGATGATGTCCTGGCCGTGATAGATGTCGTGGATGAAGCGGTTCAGCGCGGCGACGCGCTGGCGCAGGCCCTTCTCCAGCAGCGCCCATTCGCCGGCCGGGAAGATGCGCGGAATCACGTCGAAGGGGATGGTGCGCTCGGTGCCGCTGTTGGCCTCGTCCTTGTCGCCATAGACGGCGAAGGTGATGCCCACGCGCCGGAACACCAGGTCGGCCTCGGCACGCTTGTTGGCCATGGTCGCGCCCGACTGGCGCGCCAGCCACTCGGCGAACTGGCGGTAGTGCGGCCGGATCGCGTCCGGCGACAACGCCTGCCCGGCGGCGATGTTCGGGGGCGCATCGCCGCGCCAGTCCAGCATTTCATCGAAAAACCGCGCCGCCATGATGCCCTCCCCCAGTACCGGGCGCCCGACCGGCCGCCGCGCATCGTTGACTTCTACAGCATACGTCCGGCCGCCGCCCCCGAGAAGGAGGCCAGGTGCCTTGGCAGACATTCAAGCAAGATGCCTGCCAATGGAAGACGGGTCGCGAACGGCGTGTTGGCGCGGCGTGGCGCCACGCAATGGCGCGGGGACGCCGCCCCGCACACCATTTCAGTGCACGGGCTGGCTGCCGCGGACGGGCGGACGCTCGGCCAGGATCTGGCGCACCAGTTCCTCCGGGGGCTTGCGGATATCGAGCACCAGCGCGTCGCGCGGCTCCTCGAGCGTATCGAGCTGGCTCTGCAGCAGCTTGGGATCGAAGAAATGCCCGCTGCGGCCCGCCAGGCGCGTGCGCAGCACGTCGATATCGCCCTTCAGGTAGATGAAGCTGACCCCGCCGTCGGGCGGCGTCAGGCGGTCGCGATAGATCTGGCGCAGCGCGGAGCAGGTGAAGACGTGCGGGCGGCCCTCGGCGCGGGCCTGGTCGATGGCGGCGCGCATCGCGTCCAGCCAGGGCCAGCGGTCCTCGTCGGTCAGCGGAATGCCGGCGGCCATCTTGGCCTTGTTGGCGGCGCTGTGGAATTCGTCGGCGTCATGGAAGCCGCAGTGCAGGGCCTGCGCCAGCAGCGAGCCGACCGTGGTCTTGCCGCTGCCGGAGACGCCCATCAGGATATAGATCATGTCTGCTCCATCGATCAGGATCGGACGGTCGAAGCCGCCCTTGTTGGTCTGACCGCGCGGCGGCGGGTTCGCGCGCGTGCGGTCGAGGCCGGACGCGGGGTCCGGCCGGCTTGAGGATTGATTGGTCCGGGGTTCGGTCCGGGGTTGCGTGTCGCCTGCCGTATCGGTTGCCGTATCGGTTGCCGTATCGGTTGCCGGATCGCCTGCCGAAAGTACGCCCTACAGCACGACTATAGTGCGCGCGGCGCCGGCGCCGCCATCACATCGGCCTCGCTGAGGTCCAGCGCGCTGCCGCCCTGCTCCGCGCCGCGCGCGTGGCGGCGGAACAGCCCGAACAGGCCGCGCCCCAGGCTGTAGTCGGCGAACGCGTCCTGCGGCGGTGCAGCAGGCGCGCGGGCCGCAAATTCGGCCGGATCGCCGAGCCACGCCAGCGTGCCGGCGACCGCGTCGACGCGCAGCCGGTCGCCGTCGCGCACGCGCGCCAGCGGACCGCCGGCGCTCGCTTCCGGTCCGACATGGATTACCGCCGGCACCTTGCCCGAGGCGCCCGACATGCGGCCGTCGGTCACCAGCGCGACGCGATGACCGGCATCCTGCAGCGCGCCCAGCGGCGGCGTCAGGCGATGCAGCTCGGGCATGCCGTTGGCGTTCGGGCCCTGGAAACGCACCACGACGATCACGTCGCGATCGAGCTCGCCGCGCGTGAACGCGTCCTGCAGCGCCTGCTGCGAATCGAACACGCGCGCCGGCGCCTCGACGATCCGGTGCTCCGGCGCGACCGCCGACACCTTGATCACGCCGCGACCAAGATTGCCCGACATCAGCCGCAACCCGCCTTCCGGATCGAACGGCGCGTCGATCGGCGCGAGCACCTGCGCGTCGCCGCTTTGCGCCGGGGCTTCGCGCCACTGCAACGCGCCGCCGTGCAGCACCGGCTCCTGCGCATAGCGCGCCAGCCCCGGGCCGGCCACGGTCTCGACGTCCTCGTGCAGCAGTCCGGCGTTCAGCAGCTGGCGAATCACGAAGCCGACGCCCCCCGCCGCATGGAAGTGATTGACGTCGGCCGCCCCGTTCGGATAGACGCGCGCCAGCAGGGGCGTCACGCGCGACAACCGGTCGAAGTCGTCCCAGTCGATCACGATGCCGGCGGCGCGCGCCATCGCCACCAGATGAATGGTGTGGTTGGTCGAGCCGCCGGTCGCCAGCAGCCCGACGATGCCGTTGACCACCGCGCGTTCGTCGACGATGCGGCAGATCGGCAGATAGCCGTCGCCCCGCGCCGACAGCGCCAGCGCGCGCTGTGCCGCGGCGGCCGTCAGCGCATCGCGCAGGCCGCCCTCGGGCGGCACGAAGGCCGCGCCCGGCAGATGCAGGCCCATGATTTCCATCAGCAGCTGATTGCTGTTGGCGGTGCCATAGAAGGTGCAGGTACCCGCGCCGTGATAGGCCTGGCACTCGGCCTCGAGCAGCGCGTCGCGGCCGACCTGGCCGGTCGCATAGAGCTGGCGCACGCGCGCCTTCTCCTTGTTGGGCAGGCCGCTGGCCATCGGTCCGGCCGGCACCATCACCACCGGCAGATGGCCGAACTGCAGCGCGCCCATCACCAGCCCCGGCACGATCTTGTCGCAGACGCCGAGCATCACCACCGCGTCGAAGGTGTTGTGCGACAGCGCGATCGCCGTGCCCATCGCGATCGCATCGCGCGAGAACAGCGACAGCTCCATGCCGGGATTGCCTTGCGTGATGCCGTCGCACATCGCCGGCACGCCGCCGGCGACCTGGGCCACCGCCCCCACTTCGCGCGCAGCCGCGCGAATCAGCGCCGGATAGCGCTCATAGGGCTGGTGCGCCGACAGCATGTCGTTGTACGCGGTGACGATGCCGAGATTGAGCGCATGTTCGACGCGCAGCTTCAGCTTGTCGGCGGCCGGCAGCGCGGCGTAGCCGTGGGCCAGATTGGCACAGGACAGTCCCTGCGCCGGCCCTTGGTCGCGCTGCGCGCGGGCACAGCGTTCCAGGTAGGCGGCGCGGCTGGCGCGGCTGCGTTCGACGATGCGCTCGGTGACGTCGCGCACCGCGGGATCGAGAGTCTGTGACATGCGGTATGGAGAGGCGAACGGGAAGATGGGCAGTCGATGAACCGGGAGCTGGGGTCCATCCCGGCGGGGTCGTTTTGTGTAGAATTTCTACATTCTACCGGAAGACAGGTCGGTTCCAGAAGCCCCGATTCGCGCCAATGTGCCGACAATGCGGGAAATCCCCTTGTAAAACGGCATTTCCATCGCCGAGCCTCAGGGTTATTCCCGACTGCGGCGAACGGCGATCGGCCCGATCATTCGGCCCGCGACGTAGAATCTCTACATACAACGACCCAATCCGACCCTTGCCGCCCTCATGCGCGAACGCATCCTCGCCGTCTACGACTCCCTTCGCCCCTCCGAACGGCGCCTCGCCGACTACGTCGCGCGCCACGGCGCCAGCGTGATCCGGCTGTCGATGCCGGAGCTGGCGCGCCGTGCGGGCGTGTCGCAGCCAACCATCGCGCGCTTCTGCGCGGCGCTGGGCTACGACGGCTTTCGCGAGTTCAAGCTGCAGTTCGCGCAGACCGTCGGTGCCGGTACGCCCTTCGTGCATCAGGACGTCAATCCGCAAGACCAGCCGGCCGATATCGCGGGCAAGGTGTTCGACCGCACCATCGCGACCCTGATGTCGGTGCGCAATGCGCTGTCGGCCGACCAGATCGAGCACGGCATCGCGCTGCTGGCCGGCGCGCGCCGCATCGAGTTCTACGGCTGCGGCAACTCCGGCATCGTCGCCCTCGATATCCAGCACAAGTTCTTCCGCCTCGGCATGCCGACCGTCGCGTATTCGGATCCGCATGTGTTCAGCATGTCCGCGGCGCTGCTGGTGCCGGGCGATGTCGCGGTACTGGTGTCCAACAGCGGCCGTACCTGGGACATGCTGACCGCCGCCACGCTGGCGCGCAGCGCGGGCGCCAGCGTGCTGGCGCTGACGCACAGCGGCTCGCCGCTGGCCGCGCTGGCCGACGTCTGCGTGTTCTCCGATGTCGAGGAGGACAGCGAGGTCTATACGCCGATGACCTCGCGCATCAGCCATCTGGTGCTCGGCGATGTGCTGGCCGCGGGCGTCGCGCTGGCGCGCGCCGATACGATGGCGGGCCGGCTGCAACGGGCCAAGGCCCATCTGCGCGAACGGCGCATCGCCAGCGCCGAGCCGAGCCATGCGCTGGAGGCGCTGCCGCGCGGCAAGGCGCGCCGCAACGCGCGGCCGGCGGCGAAGTCCGCGGGGAAATCGGCGGCCAAATCGGCCGCAAGATCGGTCCAAAGGCCGGCGGCGCGCCGCGCGGCCAAGGATTAGCCGGCGCTTGCGCATCGGCGCATCGGCGCATCGGCGCATCGGCGCAGCGGCGCAGCGGCGCAGCGGCGCAGCGGCGCAGCGGCGCATCAGCTACCGTCAACCGCGGCCAATCAAGCCTCAACAGGAACCCACCTCTCATTCCGGCGCGTCCGGCGCCGGCCGCCAGTAGCGCCGCGCCTGCTGCCGGAACGACGCGATCGCGATGCCGCCGCGATCCGCGACGACTTCTACCGCGCCCGTGCGATCGCTGCGATAGCGCGCAATCCCGCGGCGCCCATAGCGCGCCCATACCTGTGCATGCGGATGCCGGTAGCGGTTGCGATAGCCGAGCTGGAACACCGCGGCGGTGGGCTGCACCGCATCGAGCCATTCGTCGCTGGACGAGGTGCGGCTGCCATGGTGCGGCACCAGCAGCAGGTCGGCACGCAGCGCATCGGGCGGCAGGCGCGCCACCATCGCCCGTTCGGCGGCGCGATCGATATCGCCGGTCAGCAGCATCGTGGCGTACGGGCTCGAGATCCGCAGCACACAGCTGCGCGCATTGCTGCCGATCGTGGCGTCGTCGCCCTGCCCCGGCAGCGGATGCAGCAGCTCGAAGCGCACGCCGTCCCATTGCCAGGCGATACCCGCCGCACACACCTCGCTGACATCCGGGCCGACACCGGCCGGCAAGCGCCATAGCGGATGGCCGCGCGGCAACGCCGCCCACATGCGCCGGACCGGCAGCGCCGCCATCACGTCGCGTGCGCCGCCGGCATGGTCGGCGTCCTCGTGGCTGATCACCAGCGCATCGAGCGAATGGATGCCGACCGCGCGCAGGAACGGCACCACCACGCGTTCGCCGGCGCTGGGCCGCGGCGCGTCAGCCGAGCCGTTGACCCGACCGTTGACCGGACCGTTGACCGGACCGTTGGCTGGACCGTTGGCTGGACCGTTGACTGGACCGTTGACTGGACCGTTGACTGGACCGTTGACTGGACCGTTGACTGGACCGTTGACCGGACCGTTCGCCGAACCGTTGGTCGGGCCATAGGCCGGCCCGGTGTCGTACAGCAGCCGGTGGCTGCGGGTTTCGATCAGCACCGCCGCGCCCTGCCCGACATCGAGTGCCGTGGCGCGGAACGCCGCGGCGGGCAGCGGTGCACGGCCGCTCGACAGCATCGGAATCAGCAGCACCAGGCCATGCACGCGCCAGCCCCAGCCAAAGGCGCGCGGGGCGAGCAGCACCGCCGTGCCAAGCAGCGCGAAGGCGAGCTCGATGGTATCGGGCCGTGCCGCCTGCCAGACGGCCCAGTTCGGCGCCGACAGCCGGACCAGCACGGCCCCCAGCCATGCCATCGCCTGATGCGCCACCGTCAGCAGCAGCGTGGCCGCCATCGCGATGGCGCCGCCGAGCGGCCAGTCCGCGGGCCACGCCGCCAGCAGCGCCGCGCTCAGGGCCAGCGGCGTCACCAGCAGGCTGACGACCGGAATCGCCAGCGCATTGGCCAGCGGCGACACCACCGACACCTGCTGGAACAACAGCAGCGTCGGCGGCAGCAGTCCGACGGTCACGGCCCATTGCGTGCGCACGCCTTCCGCCAGATGCCGGCGCAGGCCATGCCAGCGCGCCTGCCAGAGCGAAGGCGGTGGCGGCCCGGGCCCGGCTGCAGCGACGGTGCGCTGCGACGCCGCCAGAAAGATCGCCGCCACCGCGCCGAACGACAGCCAGAACCCCGCCGCCCGCACCGCCCAGGGATCGAGCGCGAGTGCCACCGCGGCAGCCCAGGCCAGCACCAGCGAGGTCGGCGGCCGACGCTGCCACCACAGCGCCAGGGCGGCCACGGCGACCATCGCCACGGTGCGCTGCGCCGGGACTTCCATGCCGGACAGCAACCCATAGGCCAGGGCCGACACCACCGCCACCACCGCCGCCGCACGCTGCGCCGGACAGCGCAACGGCAGCGGCCTGCGCATCCATCTGGCCAGGCCGAACGAGCGCCGCCACAGTGCCCGCGCCAGCGCGGCGGCCAGGCCGGAAATCATCGTGATGTGCAGTCCCGAGATGCTGACCAGATGGCCGATGCCGGTGCGCGTGAACCAGCGCCACTGCTCGGCGGCAATATTGCTTTGGTCGCCGATCGCCAGCGCCACCAGCACGCCGGCGAACGGCGCATCAGCCGGCATCGCCGCCAGCATTCGCGCCCGCATCCGCGCGCGCCAGCGTGCAATGCGCCAGGCGGGCCGCAGGCCCACCGGCGATGCCGGGTGGGCGGCGAGCACGTAGCCGGTCGCGCCGATGCCTCGCTGCAGCAGCCAGTATTCGTAGTCGAAGCCATGCGGATTGGCGAGGCCGTGCGGCCGCTTCAGCCGCACGGTCAGCGCCAGCCGCGTGCCGGGCAGCAGAGCGGGCGGCGCCTGTTGCCAGCCGAGCGACAGCAGCGCCGGCAAGCCCGCCGGCCGCTTGCCGTCGACGCTCAGGTTGAACCGCAGGCCCTCGCCGTTGCCGGTCGGCAAGCTGGACACCACGCCGGTCAGCGACAGCGTCACGCCTTCGAGCTCGGCGGCGAGCCGTTGGGCCAGCCGGCGCTCGGCGCGCCACGCCGCCCATGCCGCGCCAACGATCAGCGCCGCGAGCACGGTCACCAGTACGGTCGCCAGCCAGCGGGCATGGAAGACAAGGGAGGAAGAACGCGGGCGCGCCGGTACCGCTCGGCGGTGTCGTCCGGCAAGCGGGGACAGCACGAGCACCACGCCGAACGAAGCCAGCCCCGCGGTCATGCTGGTGCTCGCGGAGGGCAGCGCCGGCAGCTGCTGCACCAGCCAGCAACCCGCCACGAAGGCGCACAGGGTCAGGCGCATCGCGGCGCCGGCAACGCAGGAACTACAGGAACAGCAGGGACAGCAACGAACGCCGGGCCCGATACGCCCGCAGCATGTCCATCTGCCGCCGGGCAAATCGTAGAAACCGCAGAAAGCCTAAGGTCCGCAAGTACCGCAGACATGCCCGCCCTCGCTCGAGGATCACGATGCCTGCGTTTATACCGCCGGGCGGCGGCGCGAAACGTGTCAGTCCGTCACGGCGGAGGACGGCGCCATCGTCGCGGCAAAGGCGGCCAGCCGGGGCAGCGCCTCGACCGCATTGCGCCAGGTCGCCTGGGCCAGGGTTGGGGCATCGATGCCGCGCAGTTCGGTCAGCACCCGCGCGACGCCCGCGACCTCGGCCGGCGTGTTGCGCACCTTGCGCTGTTCGCCGAACTGGTCGTCGGTCAGCCATGCCGGCGCGATATCGGGCGCGTCGGTTTCCAGCACCAGCGCGTCCAGCGGCAACTCCACCGCCAGCCGCCGGATCTGCCGCGCGCGGCTGAAGGTCACGTTGCCGCCGAAGCCGAGCTTGAAGCCCTGCTCGACGAAGCGCTGCGCCTGCTGCGCGCTGCCGTTGAAGGCGTGCGCGATCCCGCGCCGCACGCCGACGCGCCGCAGTTGCGCGGCGACCTGGTCCTGCGACTTGCGGACATGCAGCAGCACCGGCAGATCGAACTCGCGCGCGATCTTCAGCTGCTCGACGTAGAGCCAGGTCTGGTGCTGCGCATCGAGCCCCGGCACGAAGAAGTCCAGGCCGATCTCGCCGATGCCGACGAAGCGGGGATCGGGCAGCGCGGCCTCTACCTCGCGCCGCAGCGCGTCGAGGTCCGGCTGCCCCGCTCCGGGCGTGCACAGCGGATGGATGCCGAGCGCGTAGACGCAGGCCGGATGGCGATGCGCCAGCGCGCGCACGGCGGCGAAGTTCGACACCGCCACCGCGGGCAGCACGATGCCGGCGACGCCGGCCGCGGCCGCGGCCGCCACCACCGCGTCGCGGTCGTCATCGAACTCGGCCGCGTCGAGGTGGCAATGGGTGTCGATCCACATCGGGGCAAGCTCCGGCGCGCCGCGGATCAGCGTTCGCGATGCAGATGGCCGTCGCGCAGCCGCAGCACGCGGTCGCAGCGGTTCGCCAGATCGAGATCGTGCGTGACGATCACGAAGCTGGTGCCCAGCGTGCGCGACAGCTCCAGCATCAGGTCGTAGACGCCGCCGGCGGTGTGGTCGTCGAGGTTGCCGGTCGGCTCGTCGGCCAGCACGCACGCCGGCTGCCCCACCAGCGCGCGCGCGATCGCCACGCGCTGCCGCTCGCCGCCGGACAGCTCGCCGGGACGGTGCTTCGCGCGCTCGCCGAGGCCGACGCGCGCCAGCATCGCTTGCGCGGCCTCGCGCGCCTCTCCCTGGCGCAGGCCGCGGATGCGCATCGGCATCGCGACGTTGTCCAGCGCGGTGAACTCCGGCAGCAGATGGTGGAACTGGTAGACGAAGCCGAGCGAGCGGTTGCGCACCAGGTTGCGCTCGGTCTCGCGCAGGTCGGTGAAGGGCTTGCCGAGCAGCGCGACGCTGCCCGAATCGGGATTGTCGAGCCCGCCCAGCACATGCAGCAGCGTGCTTTTGCCCGAGCCGGAGGCGCCGACGACGGCGACCTTCTCGCCGGCATCGATGCGCAGATCGACGCCGCGCAGCACCTCGACGTCGAGCCCGCCCTGGCGGAAACGCTTGCACAGCCCCTGCGCGGTCAGGATCGGTTGCGCGGCGGCGGTAGCGCCCGCCGGCGTGGCCTCGGGCGCGGCGGTGCGGTTCAGCATGGCCTCATTCATAGCGCAGCGCCTCCGCGGGGTTCACGCGGGCGGCACGCCAGCTGGGATAGAGCGTGGCCAGGATGGCCAGCACGAAGGAAATGGTGCCGATGGTGGCGATGTCGTTCACGCGCGGGTCCGAGGGCAATTCGCTGATGAAGTAGATGTCGCGGGGCAGGAACTGGACCTGCAGGATCCGCTCGATGAAGGGCACGATCACGTCGATATTGGTCGCGATCAGCGTGCCGCCGAGCACGCCGAGCACGGTGCCGATAAAGCCGATGGCCACGCCCTGCACGATGAAGATGCGCATGATCGAGCCGGGCTGCGCGCCCATGGTGCGCAGGATCGCGATATCGGCCTGCTTGTCGGTCACCGTCATCACCAGCGTCGACACCAGGTTGAAGGCCGCCACCGCGATGATCAGCGTCAGGATGATGAACATCATCCGTTTCTCGGTCTGCACCGCGGCGAACCAGTTGCGGTTCTGCTTGGACCAGTCGCGCAGATAGAGCTCGCCGGACAGCGTGCCGGCGAGCGCGTCGGCGACCTGCGGGGCGCGCTGCATGTCGGACAGCTTCAGCCGCAGGCCGTTGGGACCGTCGAGCCGGAACAGCGTCTGCGCGTCCTGGATGTCGATCAGCGCCAGCGCGCTGTCGAACTCGTAATGGCCCGACGAGAACACGCCGACCACGGTGAACTGCTTGAGCCGTGGCAGCACGCCCGCCGGCGTGATGGTGCCCTGCGGCGCCACCAGCGTGACCTTGTCGCCCACGCGCACACCCATCGCCGCGGCCAGCTCGCCGCCGAGCACGATGCCGAAGCCGCCGGGCTGCAGCTCGGTCAGGCTGCCGGCCTTGAACTGCTTGCCGATGTCCGAGACCTTGGGCTCCTCGGCCGGATCGACGCCGCGCAGCAGTACGCCGCGCACGGTGTCGTCGCGCGTCAGCATCGCCTGCGCGGCGACATAGGGCGCGGCGCCGACTACCTCCTTGTTGCGCATCGCCTCGGCGGCGGTGCGGCGCCAGTCGGGCAGCGTGGATGGGCCGATCACCTCGATATGCGCCAGCACCGACAGCATGCGGTCGCGTACCTCCTTCTGGAAGCCGTTCATCACCGACAGCACGACGATCAGCGCGGCCACGCCGAGGGCGATGCCGAGCATCGAGATCATCGAGATGAAGGAGATGAAGGTATTGCGGCTGGCGCGTTTGCTGGCGCGGGTATAGCGCCAGCCGATCTGCCACTCGTAGGGAAAGTTCAAGACGGTTCCTGTGTTCGTTGCCAACGCGCGATGGCGCCCGTGAGGCCGGATCGATGGCCCGGCCGGGCCGCAATCGCGCCCCCGGGCGCGTGCTGATCGGGCGTAAATCCGGCGCAAGTCCGGCGCCAGTTCGGCGCAAATCCGGCGCGAATTCATCCGAATCGGGTGAATCGGGACGCGCCGGCCACCCGCGAGTTTACAATCTCGCCAACCATGACGACGCACCTGACCCTGATTGTGCCCTTTTCGGTCCCGCCCGGCGCGGATACCGAGGGCCTGGACGAACCGAACGGCGCCGGCGGCGGCATTGCCGGCGCCCTGCTGCGCCAGTTGGAGTTGCCGGCGCTGGGAAAGTTGCTGACGCGCGCCGGCACGACTGCGCGCGAGCGCCACGGCGCCGGCTACGATCCGATCGCGCTGCGCTCGCTCGCCCATGAGCGCTGGCTGGCCGCGCGCGCCGGCCTGGACACCGCGCGCGTGCCCACCGCGCCCTACATGCGGCTGGCCGACCATGGCGGCGCCGACGCCGCTCACGACCTGCGGTCCGGCATCGACCCGCAGTCCTGGGTCTGCCTGCAGCCGGTCCACATCCATGCCGCGCGCGATCACCTGGTGCTGATGGACCCGGCGCTGCTGACGCTGGACGCCGCCGAATCGGCCGCGCTGCGCGAGGCCATCGCGCCGCTGTTGAGCGATTCGGGCATCGCGCTGGATGCGCCGCACCCCGGCCGCTGGTATCTGCCCGAAGCCGTGTTCGGCCCGCTGGACGCGACCCCGCCGCTGCGCGCGGCCGGCCGCAATATCGACGTCTGGATGCAGTCCGGCCCGCGCGAGCGCGACTGGCGCCGGCTGCAGAACGAGATCCAGATGACCTGGTTCGACCATCCGGTCAACCAGGCGCGCGAGGCCCGCGGCGCGCTGCCCGTCAACTCGGTCTGGCTGCATGGCGGCGGCGCGCTGCGGCCGGTGCCGCGGCTGGCCGATACGGTGCTGGCCGACGATCCGCTGCTGCGTGGGCTCGCGCTGGCCGGCGGCGCGGAATGCCTGCCCTTGCCGCCTTCGCTGGCATCGCTCGAATCGCGCGCATCGCTTAAGGCCGAGGGCAGCGCCATGGCGCTGCTCGATGCCTGCGCCTCGGCCTATCTCGCCGAGGACTGGGGCAGCTGGATCGAACGGCTGCATGCGCTCGAGGCCGACTGGTTCGCGCCGGCGCTGGCCGCGCTCGAGTCGGGCCGGCTGCAGGCGCTGACGCTGGTGCTCGGCGGCGACGACCATCACGCCGAATTCACCGTGCGCCGCGGCGACCTGCGCAAGTTCTGGCGCGGCCTGGGCATGCGCGGCGACTGGCGCGCGCTGCTGTCCGATCTCGCGCTGGCCGCATGAGGGCGACCATGCCAACGCCGCTTCGTCCGCCTCATCCACTTGCCGCGCCGCGCCCGCTTCGTCTGTCGCACCCGCTTCGTCTGTCGCACCCGCTTCGTCTGTCGCACCCGCTTCGTCTGTCGCACCCGCTTGGTCTGTCGCACCCGCTTGGTCTGTCGCATCCGCTTCGTCTGCCGCGTCTGCTTCCCCTGCTGCGGCCGCTGCGTCTGCTTCGTCCGCTGCGGCTGCTTCGCCCGCTTTGCCGCCGCCCCGGCCCCTGCTCCGCTATCGTTCCGACCCCATGACCCGCATTGCGATCCGCCCCCACCAGCCCGACCACGCCAGCGCCCTCGCGGCGCTGGGCCTGCATCCGACGCTGGCGCGCATCCTGTCGGCGCGCGGCGTCACCCATGCGCGCGAGCTGGCCACCGACCTGCCCGAACTGATGGCCCCGCAGGCGATGAAGGGCATCGACCGCGCCGCGGTCTATCTGGCCGACGCGATCGCCGCGCGCCGCCGGCTGCTGATCGTCGCCGATTACGACTGCGACGGCGCCACCGCCTGCGCGGTGGGCGTGCGCGGCCTGCGCATGCTGGGCGCCCAGGTCGACTACATCGTGCCGAACCGTTTCGAATACGGCTACGGCCTGACGCCGGAGATCGTCGCGCTGGCGGCGCAGCGCAACCCGGACGTGATCGTCACCGTCGACAACGGCATCGCGAGCGTCGATGGCGTGGCCGCGGCCAATGCGCGCGGCATCGACGTGGTCGTCACCGACCACCATCTGCCGGGCGACCAGCTGCCCGACGCGGCGGTGATCGTCAATCCGAACCAGCCGGGCTGCGGCTTTCCCAGCAAGAACCTGGCGGGCGTCGGCGTGATGTTCTACGTGCTGCTGGCGCTGCGCGCGGAATTGCGCCAGCGCGGCGTGTTCACGCCGGCCAATCAGCCGCGCCTCGACACACTGCTCGACCTGGTCGCGCTGGGCACCGTGGCCGACGTGGTCAAGCTCGACACCAACAACCGCATCCTGGTCGCGCAGGGGCTCAAGCGCATGCGTGCGGGCCGCATGCATGCGGGCGTCGCCGCGCTGTTCCGCGCGGCCGGACGCGAGGCCAGCCGCGCCACCACCTTCGACCTGGGCTTCGGCCTGGGACCGCGGCTGAACGCCGCCGGACGGCTCGCCGACATGTCGCTCGGCATCGAATGCCTGCTCAGCGACGACGCCGAGCGCGCGTGGGAGATCGCGCAGCAGCTCGACGCGATGAACCGCGAGCGGCGCGATATCGAGGCCGGCATGCAGCAGGAGGCGCTGCAGATCCTCGAGCGTCCGCTCGACGGGCTCGACCCGTCGTCGCGCTTTACCGTCAGCGTGTTCAACGACACGTGGCACCAGGGCGTGATCGGCATCGTCGCGTCGCGGCTCAAGGAGAAGTTCCATCGCCCGACCATCACCTTCGCGCCGGGCGACGAGGCCACCATCAAGGGCTCGGGCCGCTCGATTCCGGGCTTTCATCTGCGCGACGCGCTCGATCTGGTGTCCAAGCGCCATCCCGGCCTGCTGGTCAAGTTCGGCGGCCATGCGATGGCGGCCGGCCTGACGCTGCGCGCTGGCGATTTCGAGCGCTTCATGGATGCGTTCGAGGGCATCGGCCGCGAATGGCTGACCGACGACCACCTCGCCCGCGTGATCGAGACCGACGGCGAGATCGAGGACCACTGCTTCGATCCGGCCTTCGTCTCGCTGCTGGAGCAGCAGGTATGGGGCCAGGGCTTTCCGCCGCCGACCTTCTGCGGGGAGTTCGACGTGCTGCGCCAGACCGTGCTCAAGGGCAAGCACCTGAAGCTGCAGCTCGGACGCGGCAAGCGCCAGTTCGACGCGATCTGGTTCAACCACGCCGACACGCTGGGCGCCAGCGCGATGGTGGCCTACCGGCTCGACAACAACACGTTCAACGGCGTCACGCGCGTGCAGATGGTGATCGAGCACGCGCAGTAGGGACAGGCTCTGCCAGCCGATAGTTCGCCCCGTGAAAGCAGGGGCAAATCGGCTGCCGAAGGACGCTGGGTCCCGCATGCGCGGAGACGACGCCGATGCGAAGGCAGGACCCGGCCTTACCCCCGCGCCGGCAGCATCGTGGCCGGATCGACCGGCTTGCCGTTGCCGCGCACCTCGAAGTGCAGCTCGCTGGCCGCAGCCCCCATGCGGCCCACCACCTGGCCCGCGTCGACGTGGGCGCCTTCCTTGACCATCGGCTGATCGAGATTGCCGTAGACGGTCAGCCAGTCGTCGTTGTGCTTGACGATCACCAGCGTGCCGTAGCCGCGCAGCGCGCCGACGTGGATCGCCCAGCCGGCCGCGGCGGCACGTACGGTGCCATTGGCCGGCACCGCGATGCGCAGGCCTTTGCTGGACGGTGGCGAATAGCCGTGCGTGACCGTGCCGTCGGCCGGCCATTGCAGCGCGATGCGGCTGGACGGCGGCCGGCTCGACGGCGTGGCCGCGCGCGGGGTGTCCTCGACCGTGGCCGGGCCGCTGGGGTTGCTGGCGGCGGCGGCCGCGGCGCCGGCCGGTGGCCGCACCCGGATCAGCTGGCCGACCTCGATGCGATCGGCGCTCGGCAACGCGTTCCAGCGCACCAGGTCGCGCACCGAGCGGCGGTGGCGGCGCGCGATCGAATACAGCGTGTCGCCGGAGCGCACCCGGTAGAAGCCGTCCGGCGCGGGGCCGCCCTCGCCCACCGTGCCGCAGCCGGCCAGCGTCGCCAGCATCGTGGCGGCCAGCGCGGCAATGGCGCGCCGGCGGCCGATGGCCGGGGCGGTCGGTGCGGTCGCGGTCGGGAGGGTCGAAATGGCTGGCATCGTCATGGCTGCGTCGGGAATCTGGGCCCGCCGCCATGTCGCCCTGGCGGGCCGGAGCGGCGGAATGAACGGCGGACGGTACGGCGGAATGGAAACGGAGGCGGCGCCAGCGATGTAACGGTTGACGCACCCGCAACTGTAGACCATCGGTCACGGCCACAGTTCGACGCGCCGCCCGGAATCGCCCGGCGGTGACCCGTGCAGAACCCGAGCCGCCGCGGCCCCGGCATCGCCAAAGCGTGGCCGTCCGCGCGGCGCATTATCCGTCATTACCCGGGGAATGCCGTCCCGTTCCGCTATAATTCACGGTTTTCAAAGCGCAAGAACACCATGGAAGCAGAACGCCTCAACGCCATCTCCGGCGCCATCTCCGATCTCCGTTCCCGGACGGAAGATCTACGGGGGTATCTTTGACTACGACGTCAAGGTAGGACGTCTGGCCGAAGTCAACGGCGAACTGGAGGACCCCGAGGTCTGGAACAACCCGAAGCGGGCCCAGGACCTCGGCAAGGAAAAGAAGATGCTCGAAGGCGTGGTCCAGGTACTGGGCAAGCTGACCGAGGATCTGGAAAGCGCGCAGGAGCTGTTCGAGCTCGCGCGTGAAGAGGGCGACGACGACACGCTGGTGTCGATCGAAGAGGACGTCAAGGGCTTCGAGGCGGCGGTCGCCGACATGGAGTTCCGCCGCATGTTCTCCGGCCAGCTCGATCAGGCCAATGCCTTCATCGACATCCAGGCCGGCGCCGGCGGTACCGAGGCGTGCGACTGGGCCTCGATGCTGCTGCGCCAGTACCTGAAGTACTGCGAGCGCAAGGGCTTCAAGGCCGAGGTGCTGGAAGAATCCGAGGGCGATGTCGCCGGCATCAAGAGCGCCACGATCAAGGTCGAGGGCGAATACGCGTTCGGCTATCTGCGCACCGAGACCGGCGTGCACCGCCTGGTGCGCAAGTCGCCGTTCGACTCGTCGGGCGGCCGGCATACGTCGTTCTCGTCGGTGTTCGTCTATCCGGAGGTCGACGACTCGTTCGAGGTCGAGATCAATCCGGCGGACCTGCGCGTCGATACCTATCGCGCCTCGGGCGCGGGCGGCCAGCACATCAACAAGACCGATTCGGCCGTGCGGATCACGCATATCCCGACCGGCATCGTCGTGCAGTGCCAGAACGACCGCTCGCAGCACCGCAACCGTGCCGAGGCGATGTCGATGCTGAAGTCGCGCCTGTACGAGCACGAGATGCGCAAGCGCCAGGCCGAGGCCGACAAGCTCGAATCGACCAAGACCGATGTGGGCTGGGGCCACCAGATCCGCTCGTATGTGCTGGACCAGAGCCGCATCAAGGACCTGCGCACCAACGTCGAAATGTCCAACACGCAGAAGGTGCTGGACGGCGACCTGGACACCTTCATCGAGGCGAGCCTGAAACAGGGCCTGTAAGCGCAGGCCGAGCGTTGCAGCACCAGCAGGACCGGCGCCCGCTCGCGCCACCCATCCCGCGGCGCGGCCGTGCCGCGGGGTCCGACCTCTCTCCGCCAGGGCGATATCCATGACCACAGCCGCATCGACTGACGCATCGACCGCCGCATCGACCGACGCATCCCATCTGATCATCGTCACCGGCGCCTCGCGCGGGCTGGGCGCGGCGCTGGTGCGCGCGCTGATGGTCCCGGGCAACCGGCTGGTGTGCGTGGCGCGCAGCCGCAATACGGACCTGGAGCAGGCCGCGCAGGCCAGCGGCGTGCCCATCGCCTGGCACCTGCAGGACCTGTCGAAGCCCGCGCAGGCGGCGAGCTGGCTGGCGAGCGTGCTCGACAGCGTCGACGCCCCCGCCAGCGCGACGCTGGTGCTGAACGCAGGCGTGATCGAGCCGATCGCGCCGATTGCCGAGCTGCAGGAGGCCACGCTGGTGCCGCACCTGATGACCAACCTCGTGTCCCCGATGACGCTGACCGCGGCCTTCCTGGCGCGCAGCGAGCGCTTCGGCTGCCCGCGCAAGGTGCTGGCGATCTCGTCCGGCGCCGCGCGCCGGCCGGTCGAGGGCTGGAGCGCCTACTGCGCCGGCAAGGCCGCGCTCGACATGTTCGTGCGCTCGGTCAATGCCGAGTACGCGTCGGTGCCGGCCGAGCGCGGCGTGCGCGCAGTGGCGCTGGCCCCGGGCGTGGTCGATACCGGCATGCAGGCCGCGATCCGCGAGGCCGACTTCGCGCAGGTCGAACGCTTCCGCTCGCTGAAGGCCAACGCGCAGCTGACCAGCCCCGACGAGGCCGCCGCCCGCATCGCCACCTATCTGCAGCGCGCCGACTTCGGCAGCACCGAACTCGACGATATCCGCAATACCTGACTTTCCCGCGCGGCCCCGTGCCCCGCCCTTTGACGACATCATGACCGAACCCACCCGCGCGCCTGCCGAGCAGGCCCCCGCCGTCGACGAAAACAAGATCATTGCCGAGCGGCGCGAGAAGCTGCAGGCGCTGCGTCAGCAAGGCGTCGCCTTCCCCAACGACTTCCGTCCGACCCATCAGGCCGCCAGCCTGCACGCGCAATACGGCGACGCCGACCAGGCCGCGCTCGAGGCCAATCCGGTCGAGGTCGCGGTAGCCGGCCGCATGATGCTCAAGCGGGTAATGGGCAAGGCCAGTTTCGCCACGGTGCAGGACGGCAGCGGCCAGATCCAGTTCTACATCACGCGCGACAAGGTCGGCGAAGAGGTCTACGCCAACTTCAAGCACTGGGACCTGGGCGACATCGTCAGCGCGCGCGGGCTGCTGTTCCGCACCAACAAGGGCGAACTGTCGGTGCAGGTGCAGGAGCTGCGCCTGCTGTCGAAGTCGCTGCGGCCGCTGCCGGACAAGTTCCACGGCCTGGCCGACCAGGAGATGAAGTACCGCCAGCGCTATGTCGACCTGATCGTCTCGCCGGAGACGCGCGCGACCTTCCGCGCCCGCACGGAAGCGATCTCGTCGCTGCGCCGTCATATGGCCGAGGCCGGCTTCATGGAAGTCGAGACGCCGATGCTGCATCCGATTCCCGGCGGCGCCGCGGCCAAGCCCTTCATCACGCACCACAACGCGCTGGACATGCAGATGTTCCTGCGCATCGCGCCCGAGCTCTATCTGAAGCGGCTGATCGTCGGCGGCTTCGAGCGCGTGTTCGAGATCAACCGCAACTTCCGCAACGAGGGGGTCAGCCCGCGCCACAACCCCGAGTTCACGATGATGGAGTTCTACGCGGCCTATACCGATTACCGGTGGCTGATGGACTTCACCGAGGACCTGATCCGCAAGGCGGCGATCGACGCGCGCGGCAGCGCGACGCTGACCTATCAGGGACGCGAGCTGGATCTGTCGAAGCCCTTCCACCGGCTGACCATCACGCAGGCGATCCAGAAGTACGCGCCGCAATACACCGATGCGCAGCTGGCCGATGCCGACTTCCTGCGCGCGGAGCTGAAGAAGTTCGGCGTCAACACCGGCGCGCCGCAATTCCTCAACGCGGGCCTGGGCACGCTGCAACTGGTGCTGTTCGAGGAGACCGCCGAGAGCCAGCTGTGGGAGCCGACCTTCATCGTCGACTATCCGGTCGAGGTGTCGCCGCTGGCGCGCGCCTCCGATACGGTGCCCGGCATCACCGAGCGCTTCGAGCTGTTCATCACCGGCCGCGAGATCGCCAACGGCTTCTCCGAGCTCAACGACGCCGAGGACCAGGCCGAGCGCTTCCGCAAGCAGGTCGAGCAGAAGGACGCGGGCGACGAGGAGGCGATGTATTTCGACGCGGACTACATCCGCGCGCTGGAATACGGCATGCCCCCGACGGGCGGCTGCGGCATCGGCATCGACCGGCTGGTGATGCTGCTGACCGACAGCCCGAACATCCGCGACGTCATCCTGTTCCCGCACCTGCGGCGGGAAGACTGAGCCGTGCCGCGCCGATGGGCGCGGGCTCGAGCCATGAAAAAGCGCGCTCCAGGAGCGCGCTTTTTTTGTCCGCACCGCCGGCCGATGGCACAGACCATGATCCGGCCGGGCCGGCCCGACGTTCGTACCGCTGCTGCACTACTGCATGACCGCCCTGCCGCCCTACTGGGCTTCCTCGATCCACGCGGCCTGGATGGCCTCGAGGATCTTTTCGCCGGACCGCTCGGGCAGGTCGTCGAAGCCGTCCAGCTCCAGCACCCAGCGGCGCAGGTCGGTGAAGCGCACCGTCAGCGGATCGACATCGGGGTACTTGTCGTACAGCGCTGCCGCGATGTCAAAGGTATCCGTCCATTTCATCAGGGGTTCTCCAAGGTCTTCGTTCGCCATGGAATCGCCATGCCGCCGGGGCAGGCAACACGGGCCTCAGTGGCCTTCCTTGGCGTGGTTGATGGTGTATTTGGGAATCTCGATGGTCAGGTCTTCGTCGGCGACGATGGCCTGGCAGGACAGCCGGGAATTCGGCTCGAGGCCCCAGGCCTTGTCGAGCAGGTCTTCCTCTTTCTCTTCGGCTTCGTTCAGCGAATCGAAGCCCTCGCGCACCACCACGTGGCAGGTGGTGCAGGCGCAGGACTTCTCGCAGGCATGCTCGATCTCGATGTCATGCTCGAGCAGCACGTCGCAGATGCTGGTGCCCTTCCTGGCTTCGATCACGGCGCCCTCGGGGCAGTATTCGGCGTGGGGCAGTACGACAATCTGTGGCATATGGGGTCCTGATATTGGGGATGGCGGGCGACGCGGCAGGTGAAATGGAGCGCCTCAGCCGAGCTCCTGCACCTTGCGGCCGGCCAGCGCTTGCTTGATCGAGCGGTCCATGCGGCGGGCCGCGAACTCGTCGGTGCCCCGCGACAGCGCTTCGATGGCCGCCTTGATCGCCAGATGGTCGTCGCCGGCGGCGGTCTCGCGCACGCTCGTCATCAGGGCTTCGACCTCGGCGCGCTCGTCGTCCGACAGCAGGTCGCCGTCGGCCTGCAGCGCGCTGCGCGTGGCCTCGAGCAGCCGCTCGGCCTCGACACGCTCCTCGGCGAGCGCGCGGCTCTTCATGTCGTGCTCGGCCTCGCGGAAGCTGTCCTGCAGCATCCGCGCGATATCGTCGTCGCCGAGGCCGTACGAGGGCTTGACGGCGATCGAGGCCTCCACGCCCGACTGCGTCTCGCGCGCCGACACCGACAGCAGACCGTCGGCGTCGACCTGGTAGGTCACGCGGATACGGGCCGCGCCGGCCACCATCGGCGGAATGCCGCGCAGCTCGAAGCGCGCCAGCGAACGGCAGTCGCTGGCCAGTTCGCGCTCGCCCTGCAGCACGTGGATCGCCATCGCGGTCTGGCCGTCCTTGAAGGTGGTGAACTCCTGCGCGCGCGCGACCGGGATCGTACTGTTGCGCGGAATGATCTTCTCGACCAGGCCGCCCATCGTTTCGACGCCCAGCGACAGCGGAATCACGTCGAGCAGCAGCCAGTCATCGCCCGGCGCGTTGTTGCCCGCGAGCAGATTGGCCTGCATCGCCGCGCCCAGCGCGACCACCTTGTCCGGATCGAGATTGGTCAGCGGCGGCTGGCCGAAGAAATCGGCGACCGCCTTGCGGATCGACGGCATGCGCGTGGCGCCGCCGACCAGCACCACGCCCTTGACCTCGTCGGGCGCCACGCCGGCATCGCGCAGCGCCTTGCGCACCGGCGCCAGCGTCTTCTGCACCAGATGCGCGGTCATCTCGCGGAACTGCTCGGCGGTGAGCGGCAGATGGACGATCTCGCCGGTGGTCAGCACCGCGTCGATCACCGTGCTGTCGGCTTCCGACAGCGCTTCCTTGGCGGCGCGCGCGCGCACCATCAGCAGGCGGGTGTCCTCGGCCGACAGCGGCTGCAGGCCGGCCTGCTCGACGATCCAGCAGACCAGCCGCTGGTCGAAGTCGTCGCCGCCCAGCGCGGAATCGCCGCCGGTCGCCATCACCTCGAAGACGCCCTTGGTCAGCTTCAGCACCGAGATGTCGAAGGTGCCGCCGCCGAGGTCGTAGACCGCGTAGATGCCTTCCGAGGCGTTGTCGAGCCCGTAGGCGATCGCCGCCGCGGTCGGCTCGTTCAGCAGGCGCAGCACTTCGAGGCCGGCCAGGCGCGCCGCGTCCTTGGTCGCCTGGCGCTGCGCGTCGTCGAAATAGGCGGGCACGGTGATCACCGCGCCGACCAGGTCGTCGCCCAGCGCATCCTCGGCGCGCTGGCGCAGCGTGGCCAGGATCTCGGCCGAGACCTCGACCGGGCTCTTGATGCCGGCGACGGTCTTGATCTGCAGCATGCCGGGCGCGTCGACGAAGTCGTACGGGCTGTGCTCGATATGCGCGACGTCGTGCAGGCCACGGCCCATGAAGCGCTTGACCGAGACGATGGTGTTCTTGGGATCGCGCACCGCCTCTTCCTGGGCGCGGAAGCCGATCTGCGCGGTCTGGTTCGGCAGATAGCGCACCACCGACGGCAGCAGCGTACGGCCGCTCTCGTCGGCTAGCACCTCGGGAATGCTGTTGCGAACGGCCGCCACCAGCGAGTTGGTGGTGCCGAGGTCGATACCGACCGCAAGCCGTCGCTGGTGGGGTGCCGGCGACATGCCGGGTTCGGAAATCTGAAGCAGTGCCATGTCAATCTTCTGTTGTCGGGGCGAGCGGCGCGATGGCCGGGCGAAGGTCCTGGGCGCGCGCCGCCGGATTACCCGCTTTTGCCGGGGCGCCATTGTGTCATGGCCCCCGCGATGGTGCCTGCCGCGCTAGCTTTCGAGGCGGTCGATCGCCTCGCTCGCGTCGTGCTCGATCTTCTCGACGAACATCAGCTGGCGCGCCGCGGCGGCCGCGGCCTCGTCGTCGCCGGCATCGAGCAGGCCGCCGAGCGCGCTCTGGCGTTCGCGCTTCTCCTGGCGCAGCGAGCGCAGCAGCGCGTCCAGCGCCGCGGCGTCGCGCTGCTGTACCGCGTCCTGCAGCGCCTCGCGCCACTCCATCTGCTGCATCAGGAAGTCGGGCGCCATGGCCGTATTGTTCTCGGCCTGGATATCGATGCCGCGCAGCGACAGCAGATAGATCGCGCGCTTGAGCGGCTGGCGCAAGGTCCGGTAGGCCTCGTTCGCATGCGCGGCCCATTGCATCGCGACGCGCCGCTCGGCGTCGCCGGCATGGGCGAAGCGGTCCGGATGGGCCTGCGATTGCACCGTGCGGTAGGCGGCGTCGAGCGCGGCCTCGTCGACGGTGAAGCGGGCCGGCAGCCCGAACAGGGCGAAGTAATCGTCTTTCAAGGTAGTCCTGCTGGAAGGCTATGGCGGAGGCGGCGGTGCCTCGTCCGTGAGGCGCCACCGCCGTGCCCGGCCCTCTCCCGCCAGCGGGAGAGGCACACGCTCAGGCCGCCGGCCTTAAACGCGGAACGATTCGCCGCACCCGCACTCGTCCTTGACGTTCGGGTTGTTGAAGCGGAAGCCTTCGTTCAACCCTTCGCGGGCGAAGTCGAGCTCGGTGCCGTCGATGTACGGCAGGCTCTTGGGATCGACCACCACCTTGACGCCGTGCGACTCGAACACCTGGTCCTCCGGCTGCAGCTCGTCGACATACTCGAGCTTGTACGCCAGGCCGGAACAGCCGGTCGTCTTGACGCCGAGCCGCAGGCCGATGCCCTTGCCCCGGCGGTCCAGATAGCGCGAAACGTGCTTCGCGGCTTTTTCGGTCAATGTGATCATCGCTACCACTTCCCTTCGATCGCTCAGGCGGCCTGTTGCGTCGGGGCGCCCGCGTGCTTCTTCTTGTAGTCCTCGACCGCGGCCTTGATCGCGTCCTCGGCCAGGATCGAGCAGTGGATCTTGACCGGCGGCAGCGCCAGTTCCTCCGCGATCTGGGTGTTCTTGATCTCCAGCGCCTGGTCCACGGTCTTGCCCTTGACCCACTCGGTCACCAGCGACGACGAGGCGATCGCCGAGCCGCAACCGTAGGTCTTGAACTTCGCGTCTTCGATCACGCCCTGCTCGTTGACCTTGATCTGCAGCTTCATCACGTCGCCGCAAGCGGGCGCACCCACCATGCCGGTG
This sequence comes from Cupriavidus cauae, assembly GCF_026210475.1. NCBI lineage: Bacteria > Pseudomonadati > Pseudomonadota > Betaproteobacteria > Burkholderiales > Burkholderiaceae > Cupriavidus > Cupriavidus cauae. The sequence continues at coordinate 2,026,447 of NZ_CP080293.1, read as the reverse complement.
CCGACGGCGTCGTCGTTCTTGTCGAACGAACCGACGTTACGGGGGTTTTCGTAGTGGTCGAGTACCTTGTTGGAGTAAGACATGTTGGCTACCTCTGTGACGTATCTTTTATGGGGTCGGTTGGACAGCGTTCAATGCGCCGCCCATTGAATCGAATTCAGGTCCACGCCGTCCTTGTACATCTCCCACAGCGGGGACAGGTCGCGCAGCTTGCCGATCTTGCTCTTCAACAGTTCGACCGTGTAATCGATCTCCTGTTCGGTGGTGAAGCGACCGACGGTGAAGCGGATCGAGCTGTGCGCCAGTTCGTCGTTGCGGCCCAGCGCGCGCAGCACGTAGGACGGCTCCAGCGAGGCCGAGGTGCAGGCGGAGCCCGACGACACCGCGACATCCTTGATCGCCATGATCAGCGACTCGCCTTCGACGAAGTTGAAGCTGACGTTCAGGTTGTGCGGCACGCGGCGCTCGAAATCGCCGTTCAGATAGACCTCTTCCATGCCCGACAGGCCGTTCCACAGGCGGTCGCGCAGCATGCGGATGCGCTCGTTCTCGGTCGCCATTTCCTCGCGGGCGATGCGGAAGGCCTCGCCCATGCCGACGATCTGGTGCGTCGCCAGCGTGCCCGAACGCATGCCGCGCTCGTGGCCGCCGCCGTGCATCTGCGCCTCGATGCGCACGCGCGGCTTGCGGCGGACGTACAGCGCGCCGATGCCCTTCGGGCCATAGGTCTTGTGCGCCGAGAACGACATCAGGTCGACCTTCAGCTTCGACAGGTCGATCGCGACCTTGCCGGTGGCCTGCGCGGCGTCGCAATGGAAGATGATGCCCTTCTCGCGGCAGATCTCGCCGATCTGCTCGATGTCCTGGATCACGCCGATCTCGTTGTTGACCAGCATCACCGAGACCAGGATGGTGTCCGGGCGCAGCGCCTGCTTGAACACCTCGATGTCGATCAGGCCGTTTTCCTGCACGTCCAGGTAGGTGACCTCGAAACCCTGGCGCTCCAGTTCGCGCGTGGTGTCGAGCACGGCCTTGTGCTCGGTCTTGACCGTGATGATGTGCTTGCCCTTGCCCGAGTAGAATTTGGCCGCGCCCTTGATGGCGAGGTTGTCGGACTCGGTCGCGCCGGAAGTCCAGACGATCTCGCGCGGATCGGCGCCGACCAGCGCGGCCACCTGCTCGCGCGCTTCCTCGACGGCCTTCTCGGCTTCCCAGCCGTAGGCGTGACTGCGCGACGCGGGATTGCCGAACTGCTCGCGCAGATACGGAATCATCTTGTCCGCCACGCGCGGGTCCACCGGCGTGGTGGCCGAATAATCCATGTAGATCGGGAAATGTGGGGTGCTCATCGTTGTCACTGCCTTGTTTTGACTGCCTGGTGGGACACTGTGCGTCGCCTGGCTGGAGTCCCGCTCAGGACTGCGCCAGGCTGAAAACCGAATTCACCATCTTGGGCCGGGCGGGCTTGTCCGCCTTTTCCGCCGCGCCGGGCTGCGCCGTCCGCGCCGCCGGGGCGCTCTGGCGGACACCGCCCTCCTCGCGCATGTCGCGCAGCACGCCGGGCTGGCGGGCGCGCTGCTGTTCGACCAGATCCTTCAGCGAGACCGAGTCCAGATACTCGACCATCTTCTGGTTCAGGGTCGCCCACAGTTCGTGGGTCATGCAGCGGCCGGTATTCTCGTCGCCATTGCAATTGCCCTTGCCGCCGCACTGGGTGGCATCGAGCGGCTCGTCCACCGCGATGATGATGTCGGCCACCGTCACGTCCTCGGACTTGCGCGCCAGGCTGTATCCGCCGCCCGGGCCGCGCACGCTCTCGACGATCTGATGCCGGCGCAGCTTGGCGAACAGCTGTTCCAGATAGGACAGGGAGATCTTCTGGCGCTGGCTGATGCCGGCCAGCGTCACCGGACCCTGGTCCTGGCGCATGGCCAGGTCGATCATGGCGGTGACCGCGAAGCGGCCTTTGGTCGTCAATCTCATGATTGCGGGGGTAATACCTGATGAATTTCGTCAAGTATAAATTTCCCGACTAAATCGGTCAACTACCCCATGTCACTTCTTCGGCAGATCCCCTGGTGATGGCAAGGGCATTGCCGCAGTCGGGGACGGTTAGGCTCGGCCTGCCTCCGCGTCAGCCGGCGCCTGCCGCGGCGGCACGATCAGCGACAGCGGATGGCGCAGGATGCGCCCCCGCACCGCGGCGCTCAGCGCACGCCGGTCGACCCGGCGCAGATTGCGCGAGCGCAGTGCCATGTAAAAGGCCAGCGCGAAGCTGACGGCGACGTTCAACAGGCCCATCAGCGCGATGCCGGCCACCGCGAGCCACAGCGCCGGCATCCGCAGCGCATCGAGGCCCAGCACGCCGATCGCGGTACCGACCGAGCCTGTCGACAGCGTTACGTGGCGCACCTCCATATGCGGACCGAAGAAGCTCAGGATCTCGGGCCCCAGCCCGAGCAGAAAGCCCAGCGACACATTTCCCGCGATGCCGGACAGGTTGCGCTTCCAGAAGTCGGCCAGCCGCATGGCGCCCCGCTCGCCCAGCACATAGCGCAGCCGTCGATGGTAGGCGAGCACGTCGTGCACGCGGTGCAGCGCGAACCAGTTGTCCGCCCACCCGGCAATCAGGCTCGACAGCCACAGCAGCACGCCGGTGAAGATCGCGTACAGCGGCGTCGGACCCAGGATCGAGAACGATTCGATGGTGGCGATCGCCTTGGCCGGGGTGATCAGGTTGACCGACAGCAGCTTGCCGGCCAGCCACTGGATCGCCAGCGCCACCGGAAACACCACCGCCAGATTGCCCACGATGGCCGCCGCGTTCGAGCGGATCATCGCGACGGTATCGTCGACGAACGCCTCCCTGCCCTCCGGCCGCCCCACCGCATCGAGCCGATGCGCCAGGGCCGGACCGGTCATCGCCGGCTGCTTGGTTGCCAGCGTGAAATGCGCGAAATGGATCGCCAGGAAGCTGCCGGCATAGTTCAGCGACGCCAGCAGCCCCTCGATGAACTTGTCCAGGTGCAGGCCATAGATCAGGAACTTCAAATAGACCGTGGCCACGGTGATCAGCCCACCGCCGGCCGCGGCCCGCACCAGTTCGCCGTACTCCTTGCGGTCGCGCGTGATGTAGTGCTCGCCGGTCTCGGCCGAGCGCTCGACCACCTTGCGCGCCAGATGCGAGAACGATTCCGCGGCCAGATGCTTGACGCTGCGGCGCGCCTGCGTCGAACGGATCAGTTCGCCGGCCAGCTGCGCGACCTTGCCGCGGCGCGCGGGGTCGGCCCAGGCGGCGAGCAGCATGTCGATACGGGCCAGCCGCACCTTCATCCGCTCGATCTGGAACACCACTTCGACGGAGACGCCGTTCTCCTCGAGATCCGCGTAGACATGGCGCGCGGCGTCGTGGCAGCCGTCGAGCAGCGCACGGCAGTAGTTCAGGCGGTGCAGGAAGACATCGCTGTCGCGCACCAGCCCTTCCTCGCACAGCGCCGCCACGGCAGGGCCGAGCCGGAAGAACGGCGTGTCGTCGACCCGGCTCGGCAGCCGCGCGCGGATCGCCTGGCTGAGCCCGGTGGCGCGCACCTGGCTGGCCAGCACCTGGATGCTGCTGGCCAGCGTGCGCTCGAGATGGTCCCAGTAGCGGGCGGGCAGGGTCTGGCGTGCGGCGGCGGCTTGGCCATCGCGCGTGCCTTCGACCGGGCCTTCGCCTGCGCCTGTGCCTGCAATCCCCACTGCGTCTGCGCCTTCAGCCGCCGCTTCACCCGCGCCTTCACCCGCGCCTTCACCCGCGCCTTCACCCGCGCCGTCAGCCGCCCCTTCATCCACCCCTTCACCCGCGCCGTCAGCCGGGCCTTCGCCGGCGGCCTCGTCCGGCGCAAACATCAGCAGCGCGCCGAGCCGTTCGAGCAGCTCCGCATCGAGCGCCGCCACCCAGTCGGCGTCGCGCTCGCCGACGAACAGCAGCGCGAACAGATCGGCCATGTCGCCGCGGTTCGGCGGCGGCGACAGGAAGCGCGCCTGCAGGCGGTCCATCATCTCGCCCCAGAAGCCCGGATGCGAGGCCACGCCGGTGTCGCAGAAGAGACCGGTGGGATCGTTGTCACGCAGGATCGTGCGGACGGTGCGGGCAAAGCGGGCCGCGAGCTCCGGATTGCGCTCGAGCACCTGCAGCAGATAGCGCAGCCGGACGTGCTCGGGCCAGACGTCGTCGCCCGAGGTCGGCCCGGCGGCCGGGGCAGCGCCCGCGGCCGGCCAGCCATCGCGGCGCAGCCAATAGCCCAATTCGATGAGCCAGCCGTTGCGCTCGGCCAGCGTGCCGTCGGGATTGGCCGCGGACAGGATGGCGTCCAGCTGCAGGCTGGCATTGCGCGACTCGCGCCATTTGCGAAGCAGGGTTCGGAACATCGGGAAGTAACGGAAAGACTGGCGCGAATCGGGTCGGACGCACGCCGGTGATCAGGCAGGCAGACGGGCCGCGGCGCGGCCCCCGCGGTCATTGTCGCTGGCGCAGCATTGCGACGATGCCCTCGCAGGCGTCCTCGACGTAATCGAGCACGCGCTCGAAGCCGTCGCCTTCGCCGTAGTAGGGATCGGGCACCTCGTCGGCATCGTGCCGGGTGGCGAAGTGCATCAGCAGCTTGACCTTGTGGCGATGCTCGGGCGGGCACAGGGCCTGCAGCCGCGCGAGATTGTCGCGGTCCATCGCCAGCACCAGGTCGAAGCGGGCGAAGTCCTCGACCGCGGCCAGCCGCGCCCGCTGCCCGGCGAGGTCATAGCCGCGCGCCAGCGCATGCTGCTGCGCGCGGCGGTCGGGCGCATGGCCCAGGTGATAGCTGTGGGTGCCGGCCGAATCGACCTCGACGGCGTCGGCCAGGCCGGCCTGGGCGAGTTTGGCGCGCAGCACGCCTTCCGCGGTCGGCGACCGGCAAATATTGCCCATGCAGCACATCAGAATGGCAAAGCGTTTCATCGTTTCAAAGTCTCAGGCCGGCAGCGCCCCGCCCTCGCCCGCCGCGCCGAACACCTGCTGCTTGAGCTTGCTCAGTTGGTCGCGGACCTGCGCGGCTTGCTCGAACTCCAGGTTCTTGGCATGGTCGAGCATCTTCTTCTCGAGGCGCTTGATTTCCTTGGCGACCTGCTTCTCGCTCATGTCCTCGTAGCGGGCGCGCTCCTCGGCGGCCATCAGCTCGGCCTTGACCTCGTTCGGATCGTAGACGCCGTCGATGATGTCCTTGATCCGCTTGACCACGCCCCGCGGCGTGATGCCGTTGGCGGTATTGAAGGCGATCTGCTTGTTGCGGCGGCGCTCCGTCTCGTCGATGGCCTTGCGCATCGAATCGGTGATGCGGTCGGCGTACAGGATCGCGGTGCCGTTGACGTTGCGCGCGGCGCGGCCGATGGTCTGGATCAGCGAGCGCTCGGCACGCAGGAAGCCTTCCTTGTCGGCATCGAGGATCGCCACCAGCGAGACCTCGGGGATATCCAGGCCCTCGCGCAGCAGGTTGATGCCGACCAGCACGTCGAAGGCGCCCAGGCGCAGGTCGCGGATGTTCTCGACCCGTTCCACCGTGTCGATGTCCGAATGCAGGTAGCGGACCTTGATGCCGTTCTCGGACAGGAATTCGGTCAGCTGCTCGGCCATCCGCTTGGTCAGCGTGGTCACCAGCACGCGTTCGCCCGCCTGGATCCGCAAATGGATTTCCGACAGCAGATCGTCGACCTGCGAGACGGCGGGACGCACGGTGATGATCGGATCGACCAGGCCCGTGGGCCGCACAACCTGCTCGACCACCTGGCCCGCATGGGCCCGCTCGTAGTCGGCCGGCGTGGCGGTGACGAATATCGCCTGCCGCATCTTGCGCTCGAACTCCTCGAACTTCAGCGGCCGGTTGTCCATCGCGGACGGCAGCCGGAAGCCGTATTCGACCAGCGTGGTCTTGCGCGAGCGGTCGCCGTTGTACATCGCGTTGAGCTGGCCGATCAGCACGTGCGATTCGTCCAGGAACATCAGCGCGTCGGGCGGCAGATAGTCGACCAGCGTCGGCGGCGGGTCGCCGGGACGGGCGCCCGACAGATGGCGCGAATAGTTCTCGATGCCCTTGCAGAAGCCCAGCTCGGCCAGCATTTCGAGGTCGAAGCGCGTGCGCTGCTCCAGCCGCTGCGCCTCGACCAGCTTGTTTTCCTTGTAGAAGAAATCGAGCCGCTCGCGCAGCTCCGCCTTGATCGCCTCGATGGCGCGCAGCACCGTCTCGCGCGGCGTCACGTAGTGGCTCGACGGATAGACCGTGAAGCGCGGAATCTTCTGCCGCACCTTGCCGGTCAGCGGATCGAAGTACTGCAGCGACTCGATCTCGTCGTCGAACAGCTCCACCCGCACCGCCACCTCGGCGTGTTCGGCCGGGAAGATGTCGACGGTGTCGCCGCGCACGCGGAAGGTGCCGCGCTGGAAATCGGTGTCGTTGCGGGTGTACTGCATCGCGATCAGCCGCCCGATCACGTCGCGCTGGCTGATGCGGTCGCCGGCCCGCAGAGTCAGAATCATCTGATGGTATTCGTTCGGGTTGCCGATACCATAGATCGCTGACACCGTCGCCACGATGATCGTGTCGCGCCGCTCCAGCAGGCTCTTGGTCGCCGACAGCCGCATCTGCTCGATATGCTCGTTGATCGACGAGTCCTTCTCGATGAACAGATCGCGTTGCGGGACGTAGGCTTCCGGCTGGTAGTAGTCGTAGTAGCTGACGAAGTACTCGACCGCGTTGCGCGGAAAGAACTCGCGGAATTCGGAGTAGAGCTGGGCGGCCAGCGTCTTGTTTGGGGCAAAGACGATGGCCGGCCGCCCCATCCGGGCGATCACATTGGCCATCGTGAAGGTCTTGCCCGAGCCCGTCACGCCGAGCAGCGTCTGGTAGGACAGGCCGTCCTCGATGCCTTCGACCAACTGGCGGATCGCCTCGGGCTGGTCGCCAGCCGGCGGATAGGGCTGATACAGCTGAAACGGCGAACCGGGGAAGCTGACGAATTTGTCCTCGTCCAGGGTGTGCGCGGCATCCGCGAGAGGCACGGCGAGATTCGACATAGACAGGCAGAAAACCTTTGGAATACGGGCGGATACGCTAGAATCTCGGGGTTGCGCGGTCCGTTTCAAGGCGGACCCACCGCACGCCCCCAGCGCAGTCCGAGCATTCTACGCCTTCCCGTTTTGTTACATAGCTGACCACGAGAATCCCAAATGAGTTTGTTTTCTGCCGTCGAGATGGCCCCGCGCGATCCCATCCTGGGCCTGAATGAAGCGTTCAACGCCGACACCCGTGCCAACAAGGTCAATCTGGGCGTGGGCGTGTACTTCACCGACGAAGGGAAGATTCCGCTGCTGCGCGCGGTGCAGGAAGCCGAGAAGGCACGCCTGACGACGGCCACCCCGCGTGGCTACCTGCCGATCGAGGGCATCGCGGCCTACGACCAGGCAGTGCAGACGCTGCTGTTCGGCAAGAACTCGCCGCTGATCACGGAAGGCCGTGTGGTGACGGCTCAAGCACTCGGCGGCACCGGCGCGCTGAAGATCGGCGCCGACTTCCTGAAGCGCCTGTATCCGGACGCCAAGGTCGCGATCAGCGATCCGAGCTGGGAAAACCACCGCGCGCTGTTCGAAGCCGCCGGTTTCCAGGTGGTCAACTATGCCTATTACGACGCCCCCAGCCACGGCCTGAATTTCGCCGGCATGGTGGAGTCGCTGAAGTCGTATCCGGCCAACACGATCGTCGTGCTGCACGCCTGCTGCCACAATCCGACCGGCGTCGACCTGTCGGCCGAGCAATGGCAACAGGTGGTCGGCCTGATCAAGGAACGGAACCTGATCCCCTTCCTCGACATGGCCTACCAGGGCTTCGCCGACGGCATCGACCAGGACGGCGCCGCGGTGCGGCTGTTCGCCGAGTCGGGCCTGCCCTTCTTCGTCTCGAGCTCGTTCTCGAAGAGCTTCTCGCTGTATGGCGAGCGTGTCGGCGCGCTGTCGATCGTGACGACCGGCAAGGAAGAGGCGCAGCGCGTGATGTCGCAGGTCAAGCGCGTAATCCGCACCAACTACTCGAACCCGCCGACGCATGGCGGCACCGTGGTCGCGACCGTGCTGAACAGCCCGGAACTGCGCGCGATGTGGGAGGAAGAACTGGCCGAAATGCGCGACCGCATCAAGCAGATGCGCCACGCGCTGGTCGACAAGCTGGCCGCCAAGGGCGTGTCGCGCGACTTCTCCTTCGTCAAGGCGCAGCGCGGCATGTTCTCGTACTCGGGCCTGACCACCGAACAGGTCGAGCGCCTGAAGTCGGAACACGGGATCTATGCGGTCGGCACCGGCCGCATCTGCGTGGCGGCGCTCAATAGCCGCAATATCGACGCCGTGGTCGACGCGATCGCCGCGGTGCTGTAAGCCTCGGGACCACTCCTGACGCCAGCGGGCCCATCGTCGATGGGCCCGCGTGCTTTCTGCTGGCCGTTTCAAACTCTCCCACCCGTTCCAATCGGCCCGGCCGCTCCAGCAGCGCCCGCCTCCGGCCGCTTGCGCCTCCCCGCTTATCGGCGCGCTTTTGTGCGCCGCACAGCACCCACATCGCCCACCCTGTCGGTGTAGTCCAACACCGCGCCAGAATTACAGCCATTGTCCTATTGAGTTCCACTCACGCCGGCATACCTTTAGGTATATGCTGCGTTGCAAGATTGTGCGTACGGTCGTTCGCAAACCAACGAGTTGAGCGCATAATCCGCCACAGCAAAACCCGAAATCGAAAGGCAGGTGTGCGGCAATGCTTTACCAACTGCATGAATTTCAGCGCTCGATCCTGAACCCGCTGACCGCGTGGGCCCAGGCGACGGCCAAGACGTTTACCAACCCCCTGAGCCCGCTGTCGCTGGTGCCGGGGGCCACCCGGCTGGCCGCGGGCTACGAGCTGCTGTACCGGCTCGGCAAGGAATACGAGAAGCCCGCCTTCGACATCAAGTCCGTGCGCTCCAACGGCCGCGATATTCCGATCGTCGAACAGACGATCATGGAAAAGCCGTTCTGCAAGCTGATCCGCTTCAAGCGCTACGCGGACGATCCCGACACGATCAAGCTGCTGAAGGACGAACCGTCGGTGCTGGTCTGCGCGCCGCTGTCCGGCCACCACGCGACGCTGCTGCGCGACACGGTGCGCACGCTGCTGCAGGACCACAAGGTCTATGTGACCGACTGGGTCGACGCGCGCATGGTGCCGGTCGAGGACGGCCCCTTCCACCTGGCCGACTACATCCGCTACATCCAGGAATTCATCCGCCATCTCGGCGCCGAGGACCTGCATGTCGTGTCGGTCTGCCAGCCGACCGTGCCGGTGCTGGCCGCGATCTCGCTGATGGCCTCCGCCGGCGAGAAGACGCCCAAGACGATGACGATGATGGGCGGTCCGATCGACGCGCGCAAAAGCCCGACCGCGGTCAATTCGCTGGCGACCAACAAGTCGTACGAGTGGTTCGAGAACAATGTCATCTACACGGTGCCGGCCAACTATCCCGGCCACGGCCGGCGCGTCTATCCCGGCTTCCTGCAGCATGCCGGCTTCGTCGCGATGAACCCGGACCGCCATCTGTCCTCGCATTACGACTACTACCTCAGCCTGATCGAGGGCGATGCCGACGATGCCGAGGCGCATGTGCGCTTCTACGACGAATACAACGCCGTGCTGGACATGGCGGCCGAGTACTACCTCGACACCATCCGCGAAGTCTTCCAGGAGTTCCGGCTGGCCAACGGCACCTGGGAGATCCAGGGCGAGCCGGTGCGGCCGCAGGACATCAAGCACACCGCGCTGATGACGATCGAAGGCGAGCTCGACGACATCTCGGGCGCGGGCCAGACCGCCGCCGCGCACGACCTGTGCGCGGGCATTCCGAAGACCCGCAAGCAACATCTGACCGCGCCCAGGTGCGGGCACTACGGCATCTTCTCCGGCCGGCGCTGGCGCGAAACGATCTATCCGGAACTGCGCGATTTCATTCGCAAGTACCGCTGAGCCGAACTGAGCCGAACTGAGCCGAACTGAGCCGAACTGAGCCGAACCGAGCTGAGCCGAACTGAGCCGGGCCGAGCCGACCGAGCCCGACCCAGCCGACCGAGCCCGACTCGGCCGACCGAGGCGAAGACAGATCGTCAAGAGCTCACCAGCCGATCGCCAATGAGAAACGGGACCGCAACGCGGTCCCGTTTCTCATTGCCCTTTCCCGGCCCCTAGCGCCGCGCCAGATACGCCAGCAGCATGTCCGTATGCAGCTGCGCGAAGCGCTCGTGCTCGTCCTGCGAGGCCACGTCGCGGCCGATCACCGCGCTGATGGTGTAGCGGTTCGACAGCACGTAATAGCCGAGCGCCGAGATCGTCAGATAGAGCTGCGGCACATCGACGCCGTCGCGGAACACGCCCTGCCGCTGGCCGCGGCGAACGATCTCGGCCAGCACGTCGACCACCGGATTGACGAGGTCGTGCAGCTGCGTGGATTTCTTCAGGTGCCGCGCCTCGTGCAGATTCTCGCTGTTGACCAGGCGGATGAACTCGGGATGCTGGTAGTACCAGTCCCAGACGAAGCGGGCCAGCTTGCGGACCGCGGCGACCGGGTCCTCGTCGCCGATCTGCAGGCGCTCCTCCGCGGCGCGGAACTGCGCATACTGGCGTTCGAGCACCGCGAGAAACAGGCCCTCCTTGCTCCCGTAGTAGTAATACAGCATGCGCTCGTTGGTCTCGGCGCGGCGGGCAATCTGGTCGACGCGTGCGCCGGCCAGGCCGCCCTTGGCGAACTCCTCGGTGGCCGCATCCATGATGCGACGACGGGTTCCTTCGGGATCGCGTTTCGTCTTGGTGGCGTTCGACATGCGTGGTCGGCTCGATTTTGTGGATGATGGCATGGCGCACCTGCCCCACTGGCGCGGGCGCTCCGGGTTGATCAGCTTCGGCGCCATGGCAAAGGGCGCATCTTCATGGTTTCTGCGGCGCGGCGAAATCGGGGATAATCCTTGCCGCGTCAGCCGCACCGTACGGCTGCACCTTGTGTTACCCCGCATCGTTCCCCTGCTTTCGTGACCGCTTCCGCCGCCGATACCGCTTCCGCTTCCCCCGCCGCTGCTTCCCTGGACGTCGGTCTGGCGGCCCGCGCCGACCGCCTGGAAGCCCTGCTGCCCCAGACGCAATGCACCAAGTGCGGCTTTCAGGGATGCCGTCCTTATGCCGAGGCCATGGCGCGCGGGGAGGCCGACTGCAATCGCTGCCCGCCCGGCGGTGCCGAAGGTATCCGGCGGCTGGCGGCCGAGCTCGGTGTCGCGCCGTTGCCGCTCGATCCGAGTCATGGCACCGAACAGCCGCGCGCGGTCGCGCGGATCGACGAGACGCTGTGCATCGGCTGCACGCTGTGCATTCAGGCCTGCCCGGTCGACGCGATCGTCGGCGCCGCCAAGCAGATGCACACCGTGCTGCCGGACTGGTGCACCGGCTGCGACCTGTGCGTGGCGCCCTGCCCGGTCGACTGCATCGCGATGATCCCGGTCACCGGCGAGCGCACCGGCTGGGACGCCTGGTCGCAGCCGCAGGCCGACGCCGCCCGTGCCCGCTACCTGTCGCGCAAGCAGCGGCTGGTGCGCGAGCGCGAGGAGAACGAAGCGCGCCTGGCGGCCAAGGCCGCCGCCAAGCTCGAAGCGCTGCGCCAGGAAGCGGCGTCGTCCGAGGCCGAGCGCCAGGCGCAGGAGCGCAAGAAGGCCATCATCCAGGCGGCGATCGAACGGGCGCGCCAGAAGCGGCAGGCCGCCCAGCCGCTCAACGCCGCACCGGCCGATCCGGTTGACCGCCCCGAGCCGGCGCCGGCCGCCGGGCCCGAGCCTTCCGACCATTCCGGCGATTCCGGCCATTCCGACCATCCCGTCCCCTCCGACACCAAGCGACCACAATGAACGCCGCCAAGTGCCGCGCGCTGTTTGAAACGCTCAGAGAAACCAACCCGTCGCCCACCACCGAACTCGAGTACAGCTCGCCGTTCGAACTGCTGATCGCCGTGCTGCTGTCGGCGCAGGCCACCGATGTCGGCGTCAACAAGGCCACCCGCAGGCTGTTCGCGATCGCCAACACGCCGCAGAAGATCCTGGCCCTGGGCGAGTCGGGGCTGATCGAATACATCAAGACCATCGGCCTGTACAAGACCAAGGCGAAGCACGTGATGGAGACCTGCCGGATCCTCGCGGAGCGCTACGGCGGCAAGGTGCCGGCCGATCGCGAGGCGCTGGAAGCGCTGCCGGGCGTCGGCCGCAAGACCGCCAACGTGGTGCTGAACACCGCCTTCGGCCATCCGACCGTCGCGGTCGACACGCACATCTTCCGCGTCAGCAACCGCACCGGACTGGCGCCCGGCAAGACCGTGCAGGCCGTCGAGATGAAGCTGCTGGAGGTCGTGCCCGACGAGTTCCTGCACGACGCGCACCACTGGCTGATCCTGCACGGCCGCTACGTCTGCAAGGCGCGCAAGCCCGAATGCTGGCATTGCGCGATCGAGACGCTGTGCGAGTACCCGGACAAGACGCTGCCGCCGCGCCTGTGACCACGCGAGCAGCCAGCGCGGTGACCTGATCATCCGTCGACCGGTCACCCGGTCACCCGGTCAACCGGTCCGGTCACCGGTCATCCTTTCACCCGATCAGACGATCCGGCAGGCCTCGTCGAAGCTCAGGCGCGGGTTGCGCGGGAACAGCTTGTCGGCGTCGCCATAGCCGAGGTTGATCAGGAAGTTGACCGACCATTTGCCGTCGGGGAAGAACGCCGCATTGACCTTGGCGGGGTCGAAGCCGCCCATCGGCCCGCAGTCGAGGCCGAGCGCGCGCGCCGCCAGGATCAGATAGGCACCTTGCAGCGAGCTGTTGACCAGCGCGTCGCGGGCGATCTTCTCCGGCTGGCCGACATACCAGGAACGGGCATCGGCGTGCGGGAACAGCCTGGGCAGCTGCTCGTGGAAGGCGGTATCGAAGGCGACGATCGCGGTCACCGGGGCCGAACGGGTCTTGTCGACATTGCCCGGCGACACGCATTCGACCAGCTTCGCCTTCTGCGCCGCGGTCTTGACGAACACGATGCGGGCCGGCGAGCTGTTGGCCGCGGTCGGGCCGAACTTCATCGCCTCGTACAGCTGATGCAGCACGGCATCGTCGATCTGCCGGTCCTGCCAGGCGCTATGCGTACGGGCCTCGGTGAACAGTTGGGCGATGGCGGCCTGGTCGAGCGATTTCATGCGGATTCCTCAGGGAAGTACGGGAAAGGGCGCATTCTACCGACGCGTTCCACCCGTTCCACGCCAAGGATTTCAGCAAGCCGTTCAATTTTGTTGTACAGGCGCGGGCGCCGTGCCCTTGCGGGTCAGCCACAGCACGCCGGCCAGGATCAGGCCGCCGCCGACGGCCTGGGTCAGGCCGATCTGCTCGCCCAGCAGCAGCGCGGCCAGCAGCACCGTGACCACCGGTTCGAGCGTGGACAGCATCGAGGCCTGGGCCGCGCCGAGCCGCTGCAGGCCGGCGAAGAAGGTCAGGATGGCCAGCACCGTCGACAGCAGCGCGATCGCCGCCAACGCCAGCCAGCCGCCGGCATCGGCCGGAAACTGCGGCGGCATGCCGGCCGCGGCCCGGGCCAGCGCGGCGCCGACATAGACGACCGCGGCCGCCGTGCAGACCACCGTGGTGGTCGCCACGGGGTGCACGCCGGGCGTCAGCCGCGCGCCGACGATGATGTAGACCGAATAGATCAGTGCCGACGCCAGGCCCAGGCCGATGCCGAGCGCGCTGCCCTCGCCGCCGCCGACCGTCAGGCCCGCGCCGACCGAGCACAGCACCAGCGCGGTCACCGCCGCGCCCGTCAGCTTCTCCTTCAGGAACAGCGCGGCCATCACGGTGACGAAGACCGGATACAAATAGAGCAGCAGCGCGACCAGGCTGGCCTGCGCATGGTTCAGCGCGCTGAAAAAGCAGAACGACTGGCCGACATAGCCGATGCCGCCCATCGCCGCGAGCGCCAGTACGCGCGGCCACGGCGGCAGCGCGATCCGCTGCCAGCGCATCACCGCCGCCAGCGCGATCGCAGCCAGCACGAAGCGCACCGACAGCAGGCCATAGACGTCGGCGCCGGCGTCATAGGCGAAGCGGGCGAAGATCGCCATCGCGCCGAAGGCGCTGGCCGAGATCGCGATCAGCAGCACACCGGCCAGCTTGTCGCCGGCGTGCCGCAGCAGGGTCGATGGGCGGGGGGTAGCGGTCATGGAGGAGCCGGGCCCTATGGCGAGGTCTACGGAAGGTCCAACTTCAGGTCGAACGGGGCCGACACGGATCGAACTCGGGTCGAACTCGGGTCGAACTCGGGTCGATCACGGGTCGAAGGCAGGACGAACTCGAGTCGAACGCGGGTAAAGCGCCGGGTCGAACGGCACGCCGGACGATCCCGCATTCTAGTCGGCATGCGGCCCCTGCGGCACAGTCTCAGTGGCACCCAACGCGGGGCAGCGCCGGCAAGCCCGCGGGCCGTCGTTTACAATCCGCCCCATCATGTTCAATCCCTCCCGTGAAGAAGTTCGCCGGTTCTTTTGCGAAGCCTGGCGCAAGCAAGGCGCCAACGAAGTGCTGACGCCGCTCGAGGCGATCGCCGTCGACTGGATCCGCGCCCACCCCGAATACCACGACCAGCTCGCCGACGCCGACGCGGCCATCGCCGAGGAATTCACGCCCGAGCGCGGGCAGACCAACCCCTTCCTGCATCTGGCCATGCATCTGTCGATCGCCGAGCAGGTGTCGGTCGACCAGCCGCGCGGCATCCGCCAGGCGTTCGAACAGCTGGCGCGCCGGCTTGATTCGCCGCACGAGGCCCATCATCAGATGATGGAATGCCTCGGCGAGATGCTGTGGCAATCGCAACGCAGCGGGCTGCCGCCGGACGGCGAGCACTACATCGCCTGCGTCCAGCGCCGCGCGCGCGGCTGATTTCCGCCGGACCGCCGGCCGACCGGCCGGTACAAATCGTCACAGCTAGTCCGGCCGGCCACGTGCTAGGCTTTGGCGCGTTGCCATTCCGGGCCGTGCCATGCGTCATATCCGGCACACCCCTCCAATATTTCCCATGATGCCGATGCTCCGAAGCCCGTCCGCGGCTCGTCGTCCGCGCCTGCTCGCGCCCGCCGCCGCCGTTTCCCTTGCCCTCGCCGCCCTGTGCGCGCCGTCCGCCCACGCCGCGATCGCGCTGCTGCAGCCGCCGCGCGTGCTGGACGGCGCGCAGCCGCTGCGGCTGACGCTGCTGGTGACCGCCGACACCGCCAACCGCAGCTATCTGGTGCCCGATACGCTGGAAGTGGTCGCCTCGCCGGAAATGCTGGCGCCGGTGCGGATCACGATGCGCCGGATCACGCCGGGGCCGGCCACGGTGCGCCTGCGCCGCGGGGAAAATCGCACCATTCAGTACCAGGGCGAGATCCCGTCGACGCTGCGCGGCCAGATCCGCCTCGATCCGGTCGGCCTCGACGCCGCGCCGGTGCTGGTGACGCTGAACCAGTCGGGCATCGCGCCCCCGGCCACCGCCGCGGCGCCGTCCGCCGGTACGCCTGCGGCGACGACCGCGGCCGTGCCGGCCGACCACGACGATCAGCAGGCGGATATCGCGGCGACGCCGGTCGAGACGGTGGTCCAGCCGAAGGGACCGGGCCAGCCGGTCTACGACCAGCCGATCCTGTCGGGCGGCAGCCGGCTGACCTTCAACGATCCGATGTACTTCGCCGTCGGCGCGCACGGCGGCGCCAATGCCAAGTTCCAGTTCAGCTTCAAGTACCGGATCTTCGAGGGCCGCGATCCCAACTCGCGCTACTGGCTCGACAATCTGTACGTCGGCTACACGCAGTTCTCGCTGTGGGATCTGTCGGAGGAATCCAAGCCGTTCCACGACACCAACTACCGGCCCAGCATCTTCTATTACCTGTCCGATACCGGCGTGCGCAATCGCTGGATCAGCCGGCTGTCGGTGGCGACCGGCCTCGAACACGAATCGAACGGCCGCGACGGCGACCAGTCGCGCAGCATCAATACGCTGTTCCTGAAGCCGACCTTCCACTTCGGCGAGACGAACGACTGGCACTGGACCGTGACGCCCAAGCTCTACTACTACCTGGAGAAGAGCGACAACAGCGATATCGCGCGCTACCGGGGCTATATGGATCTGCGGGTCGCCTACGGCAAACCCGATTCTTGGGAGCTGGCGGCGACGGTGCGCAAGGGCACCCGCCAGTGGTACGGCAGCGTGGACGCGCAGTTCACCTACCCGATGGGCAGGCTGATCCCGGGCACGGCCGGCTACCTGATGGCCGGCTACTTCGTCGGCTATGGCGAGAGCCTGCTCGACTACAACCGCAAGACGCCGTGGCAGTTCCGCATCGGTTATTCGCTGAACCGCTGAGGGGCCGAGCCCCCGCGCCTGCCGAGTCGCCGGGCGCGCGAGCGTCGAGCCGCCGGGAAAGGCGACCGTCGAGCCTCCAGGCGCGCCCGGCCGCCGAGCCGCGGCGGCGGCTACCGGGCCGTCACCCGGCGAGCGGCTTGCCGCTGGCCTTCAGCCGCGCATTGGCAACCGCCGCGGCGAACTGCCCGATGCCATGCCAGCCGGTGGCGCGGCCGAGCTTCTTGCCGCGGTGGAAGAACATGAACACCGGGATGCCGTACAGCCCGAAGCGCCGTCCCAGCGCCGGATAGGTGTAGACGTCGGCATGCAGCCAGTGCAGATCGAGCTGGCGCAGCGGGTCCGGATTGGCCAGCATGGCCTTCTTGGCCATTTCGCAGTTGTAGCAGTCCTCGCCCCAGAAGAACACGCAGACCAGCTTGTCGCCGGCGGCGGCGAGCGCGTCGTCGATGGTGTCATGATCGACCGCGCGCATGCCGAAGGCCTCGAACGCGCGGTGATCCGTATGGGGCGCCGGCGCTGCGCCGAACGGGTAAGGCATCGCATTTCTCCACAAACGAGAACGCCCGGTGCCGAAACGGCGCCGGGCGTGGCTGCGCATCGGAGGCAGGCCGGTCTGCCCGCCGACCCTTACTTCGGCGCAGCCACCGTCACCAATGCGGGCCGCAGGACCCGGTCCGCGATCAGATAGCCGCGTTGCAGCACGGCCACCACCGTATTCGGTTCCTGCTCCGAAGGCACCATCGAAATCGCCTGGTGCCGATGCGGGTCGAACTTCTCGCCGACCGGATTCAGTTCGACCATGCGGCCCTTCTCGAAGGCGCTGGCCAGCTGCTTGGCGGTCAGTTCGACCCCCTCGCGCAGCTTGGCGATATCGCCCGACCCATCGGCCAGCGCGGCCTGCAGGCTGTCCATCACCGGCAGCAGATGCTCGGCGAAGCTCTCGATGGCGAACTTGTGGGCCTTTGCCACGTCCTCCTGCGCCCGGCGCCGGATGTTTTCGGCCTCGGCGACGGCACGCAGATACAGATCGTAGTTCTCGCGTGCCTTGGCTTCCTGCTCGGCCAGCTGTGCGGCGAGCTGGGTGGCCACGTCATCCGCGGCTGCGGCGGGCTCGGTCGTCTGGTTCGGCGTTGCCGGTTGCGCGGCTTGCGCTTCGGCGGCCTGGTCGGCGGGCGAGGTCGGCGGCGTGTTGGATGGCGTTTGCTTCTGGTCTTCCATGTCGATCCGTTTCAGAACAAGTTGCGGCCGCACCGGCGGTCCGCCTGGGGTCAATCGGAATTCAGCTGGCAACTGGTGGCGCCAAGCCGATATTTCAAGAGCGGATGGACATCTGCAGGAAACATCAGCTTACAAACTTAAACCAGTGCTGCGGGGAGTGAAATTGCTTTGCTGCAGTGCAGCTTCTAAGATAAATCCAAAAAAACGACAAAACTGCCGGGGTGCCGTCCCATATTGAAGTCTTTCCTGCCGGGGTAAGGCCATGCGCAAGCTGCCGAAGCCGTCGAACAAAACGCCGAAGTTTTCGCTCTTCACCCTGCTGGTACTTCTTTCGCTGGCGGCCCTGACCGTCTTCATCTGGCTCTCCGACGGACTGACCCCGCGCGACAGCGTGGCCGGCGGCGCCGATCCGGCGCTGCGCCAATACATCATCCAGTATTCCCGCTGACACACGGCCCGCCCGCGCGGGCCGTGTCGCTTCGGTTCACCCTTTCAGATCCTCGATGCGGCGGCGGTCCCGCTTCGTCGGGCGCCCCTGCAATTGCGACGCCGGCTCGACATGCAGACGCCGCCGTTCGGCCTCGGCGGCGCGCCGCGTCCGGCTTTCCTCGGTTTCCTCGTAGAGCGTCTGGGCGACGGAGGCCGGCCCGCGGGCCGGGGCGACGCCCTTGACGACCAGCTCCCAGCGCTGCTGATGGGCGTCGATGCGTATCCTGTCGCCGGGCTTGACCTCGCGCGAATTCTTGCATGGCTGGCCGTTGACCTCCACCCGGCCCCGCTCGACGGCCTCCGCCGCCAGCGAGCGGGTCTTGAAGAAGCGCGCGCACCACAGCCACTTGTCGATGCGCTGGCGCGCATCGTCCTCGTATGACGGATTCATGCCGCCGCCCCCCTTGCCTGCGCCAGCGAGCGCCTGGCCTCCAGTTCGTGCGCGTGCGGCAGCCGCAGGGGCCAGCCCTGCATATGCTGCAGCGCAATCTCCGACAGCGCGGTGATCCAGAACGGCGCGTCATTCAGGCACGGAATGAAGTGGAACTCCTTGCCGCCGGCGACCTTGAATTCGGACTGCCCCTCCATCGCGATCTCTTCCAGCGTCTCGATGCAGTCGGCCGGAAAGCCCGGGCAGAACACGTCGACCCGCGCGGTACCGACCTTGCCAAGCTCGGTCAGCGTCGGCGCGGTATAGGGCTGCAGCCACTCGGCCTTGCCGAAGCGCGACTGGAACGTGACCTGGTACTGGCCGGGCTGCAGACCCAGCGCCTCGCCCAGCATGCGGCCGGTCTTCAGGCATTCGCAGTGATACGGATCGCCCAATTCCAGCGTGCGCCGCGGCACGCCATGGAAGGACAGGATCAGGCGGTCGCCGCGCGCGAAATCGGGCGCGCCGTGCTGGGCCCAATAGGCGCCGACCTGCTGGTGCAGCGCGCCCAGGTAGGCCGGATGATCGTGGAAATGCTTGACCAGCCGAAGCTCGGGCTGGTTGCGCCATTCGCCGAGCACGCGGAACAGCTCGTCGAAGGCGGTCGCGGTGGTGGTGCCGGAATACTGCGGGTACATCGGCAGCGCCAGGATGCGCTCGCAGCCCTGGCGCCGCAGCGCCTCCATCACGGATGGGATCGACGGGTTGCCGTAGCGCATCGCGCAGGCCACCGTCACGTCGTGTCCCTGCTGCGCCAGCAACTGCTGCAGCGCATGCGCCTGCCGTTCGGTGTGGACCAGCAGCGGCGAGCCGGTCCGGTGCGCCTCGCGCAGCCAGATCGATTCGTACTTGAGCGCCGACGCGCGCGAGCGCAGCGGCAGGATCAGCCCGTACAGCACCGGCAGCCAGGCGGCGCGCGGAATCTCCACCACGCGCGGATCGGACAGGAACTGCTTCAGATAGCGGCCGACCGCCTTGGGGGTCGGCTCGTCGGGCGTGCCCAGATTGATCAGCAGGATCGCCGTGCGGGGCGCCTGCCCATGCCGATAGGCCGGTTCTGCGGTAAAGGTCATAGGGATTCCGGTATCGCTGGGGCGCGAAGGCCGCCCTGCGCGTGGCGGCCCGCCCTGGCCGCCATCAGTTCTGGCTGCTCAGCGCGCTCGACAGCAGCCGCGCGGTGATATCGACGATCGGGATCACCCGGTCATAGGCCATCCGCGTCGGGCCGATCACGCCCAGCGTGCCGACGATCTGGCCGTCGACCTCGTACGGCGCGGTGATCACCGCCATGTCCTCGAGCGGCACCAGCCGGCTCTCGCCGCCGATGAAGATCTGCACGCCCTCGGCATGGCTGGACACATCGAGCAGCTGCAGCAGGCTGGTCTTGTGCTCGAACACGTCGAACAGCCGGCGCAGCTTGTCCATGCTCGAGGCCAGGTCCTCGACCTCGAGCAGCTTGCGTTCGCCCGAGATATAGACCTGGTCGTCCTCGTCGGCCATCGCGCTGCTGCCGGCCTCGACCGCGGCCTGCATCAGTTCGGACATGTCGATGCGCAGCGCCTTCAGTTCGTCGCGCAGCCGCTCCCGCACCGTGTCGAAGCGCATGCCGGCGTAATGCGTGTTGATGAAATTGGCCGCCTCGACCAGCTGCGACGCGCTGTAGGGCAGCTCGGTCTGGATGATGCGGTTCTGCACGTCCCCTTCGGGCGTCACGATGATCAGCAGGATGCGCTTGTCGGACAGCCGCATGAATTCGATCTGCCGGAACGCCTGCGCGCGGCGCGGGGTCATCACCACGCCGGCGAACTGCGACAGGTTCGACAGCGTGCGCGCGGCGGTGGTGATCATCCGCTGCGGGCTCTGTTCCTGCGCGCCGAGTTCGCCCTGGATCAGCCCGGCCAGCTTGGTGCGGTCGAACTGGCTGTCGAGCGGCTGGGCCGTCAGCATGGTGTCGACGAACAACCGGTAGCCGCGCGGGGTCGGAATGCGCCCCGCCGACGTGTGCGGGCTGGCAATGAAGCCCATCTCCTCCAGGTCCGACATCACGTTGCGGATTGTCGCCGGCGACAGGTCCAGTCCCGAGTACTTCGACAGCGTACGCGAGCCGACCGGCTGCCCTTCGGCGATGTAGCGCTCGATCAGGGTCTTGAGAAGGGTTTTCGCTCGTTCGTCCATGGTGTCCCGATTTTACGCAAGTTTTGCGCGCCGGGGCTCGCGCTGGCACTCGCCCCCCGCCCCGTGCTGACAATGGTCACGGCGGTATGGTCTAATCCGGGCATGTCTGCACACCCCAAGTCCGGCGCCGCGCACGCGCCCTTTCGCACGGTCGCCCTGGTCGGCAGGTATTCGACCGCGGGCATCGAGGGCCCGCTCGAGGAACTGGCGGCCTGCATCCTGCGCAACGGCCAGGACGTGGTGTTCGAACGCGAGACGGCGCTGGCGACCGGCCTGACCGACTACCCCGCGCTGTCCGCCGAAGAGATCGGCCGGCAGGCCGACGTCGCCGTGGTGCTCGGCGGCGACGGCACGCTGCTCGGCATCGCGCGCCAGCTGGCCGGCTTCTCGGTGCCCCTGATCGGCGTCAACCACGGCCGCCTCGGCTTCATGACGGACATCCCGCTGGAGGATGTGCAATCGGTGCTGCCGGCCATGCTCAGCGGCCACTACGAGCCCGAGAACCGCATGCTGCTCGAATCGCGCGTGATCCGCGACGAGGGCGTGATCTTCTCCGCGCTGGCCCTGAACGACGTGGTGGTCAATCGCTCGGGCATCTCCGGCATGGTCGAGCTGGCGGTCTCGGTGGACGGCTACTTCATGTACAACCAGCGTTCGGACGGCCTGATCGTGTCGACGCCGACCGGCTCGACCGCCTATGCGCTGTCGGCCGGCGGGCCGATCCTGCATCCGACGCTGTCCGGACTGGTGCTGGTGCCGATCGCCCCGCATGCGCTGTCGAACCGGCCGATCGTGCTGCCGCACGACGCCGAGGTGTCGATCGAGGTCGCCACCGCCCGCGATGCCAGCGTCAACTTCGACATGCAGTCGCTGACCTCGCTGCTGCCCGGCGACCGCATCGTCGTGCGCCGCTCGGCCAGGACCATCAACCTGCTTCACCCGGTCGGCTACAACTACTACGCCACGCTGCGCAAGAAGCTGCACTGGCACGAGTACCCGACCGAAGACAACCGGCTCTGAGCGCCAGCGCGCGCCGCCGGTCCCGATCCCTCCCAAGTCACCGCCGCCTTCCGTCTCCCAAGATGCTGCGCAGCCTGTCCATCCGCGATTTCGTCATCGTCGACACGCTCGACCTCGACTTCACCGCCGGCTTTACCGTGTTCACCGGCGAGACCGGTGCCGGCAAGTCGATCCTGATCGATGCGCTCGCGCTGGTGCTCGGCGAGCGCGCCGATGCCGGCGTGGTGCGCGAGGGCGCGGCGCGCGCCAGCGTCAGCGCCACCTTCTCCACGCACCCCGCGCTGGACGCCTGGCTCAACGAGCAGGCGCTGGCCGAGGACGACGGCAACGTGCTGCTGCGCCGGGTCGTCGATGCCAACGGCCGCAGCAAGGCCTTCATCAACGGCAACGCCGCCACGCTCGCGCAGCTGCGCGAGGTCGGCGACCAGCTGGTCGACATCCACGGACAGCACGCCCACCAACTGCTGCTGCGGCCGGACGCGCAGCGGCTGCTGCTCGACGCGCACGCGGGCCTGACCGCGCAAGCCGCCGCGGTGGCCGAGGCCTGGCGCACCTGGCGGGCCTGCGTGCGCCAGCGCGAGGCCGTCGAACAGCAGTCGCGCGAGATGCAGCTCGAACGCGAGCGGCTCGAGTGGCAGGTCGGCGAGCTCGACAAGCTGGCGCCGCAGGCCGGCGAATGGGAAGCGATCCAGGGCGAGCACAAGCGCCTGTCGCATGCGGCCAATCTGCTCGAGGGCGGCCGCGCCGCGCTCGATGCGCTGTCGGAGGCCGACGGCGCGGTGCTGTCGGCGCTCAATGAGATGGCGCACCGGCTGCGCCAGCTGGCCGAGGTCGACCCCGCGCTCGCCGATGTGGTGACCGCGCTCGAAGCGGCCGAGGTGCAGGCCGAGGAAGCGGCCCACTCGCTGACCCGCTACGTCGACCGGCTCGAGCTCGATCCCGAGCGGCTGCAGGTAGTCGAGGAGCGGATGCAGGCCCTGCACACCGCCGCGCGCAAGTTCCGCGTGCCGCCCGAACAGTTGCCCGAGGAACTGCTGGCGCGCCGCCAGCAGCTCGACGACCTGCAGGCCGCGCAGGACCTGAACAAGATCACCGCGCGCGAGGCGGCGGCCCGCGCCGCCTACCTGACCATCGCGCGCCATCTGAGCGACAGCCGCCGCGAGGCCGCCGAGCGGCTGTCGGCGGCGGTCACCGAGGCGATGCAGGGCCTGTCGATGGCCGGTGGCAGCTTCACCGTCGCGCTGCACCCGCTCGAGGAAGGCGCCAGCCACGGGCTCGAACAGGTCGAGTTCCTGGTGGCCGGCCATGCGGGGGTCAGCGCCCGGCCGCTGGCCAAGGTCGCGTCGGGCGGGGAACTGGCGCGGATCAGCCTGGCGATCTCGGTGATCACCAGCGAGGCCGCGCCGACGCCGACGCTGATCTTCGACGAGGTCGATACCGGCATCGGCGGCGCGGTCGCCGAGGTGGTCGGCCGCCGGCTGCAGGAGCTTGGTCGCGCGCGCCAGGTCCTGTGCGTGACCCACCTGCCCCAGGTCGCCGCGCAGGCCGGCACGCACCTGCTGGTCAGCAAGGAGACCGTCGGCGATGGCGGCGAGGCCGTGACGCGCTCGCAGATCCGCGTGCTCGACGCCGCCGGCCGCGTGGTCGAGACCGCGCGCATGCTGGGCGGCGCGACGGTGACCGCCACCACGCTGCAACACGCCGAGGAGATGCTGGCGCAGGGCGCGCGCGGCGTGCCGGCGGCGGCCAGGGAGGGCCGGCGCGCACGCCGGGCGGCGAGCTGAGCCGGTCGCGGCGTCCGGCGCCCCGGACCACCGACGAACACGATCCCATCGCACCACAAACCGCATCAACCACAGGAAACCCCATGTTCTTCGCCAAGCCGCCCTCGCCCCTCGACGACCCGTCCGGCACGACCGGCTCCGCCGACGCGGGCCGCCGCCCGGTGAGCCGCCCTGCGCGCCGCGCCACGCGCCGCCTGACGCTCGCGGTGGCCCTGTGCGGCCTGGCGCTGGCAGCCGCCTGCAGCTCGAAGCCCGCCACCCCGCCGCCGGGCGCCATCACCGACGACCGCGCGGTCGGCGACATCCTGGTCCGCTTCACGCCGCCGGCCGTCGATACCTCGCTGCAGGCCGGCGAACTGCTGGCCCAGGCCAAGGGACCGATCCGCTTCGTGGTCAAGCGCCCGATGTCCGGCGGCACCTGGCTGGTCACCGCGATCTCGCCGTCGCCGGAGGCCACCATCGAGCAGGCGGTCACCACGCTGCGCGCGCTGCCGCGCATCGAGGCGGCCGAGGCGGACCGCCGCCTGACGCCCAGCCGGCCCAAGCCGACCGGGCGCGACATGCCGGCGAACTGAAAACCGGGCGACGGCTGCCGTCAACCGGATCGGGAAAGCGGCCAGGCAGGCGGACCACGCAGGCGGCTCGAGGCAGCCGATCGAGCAAGGCGAAACCGCCCCGGACGTCACCCCGATAGCGTGCGCTGTCGGACGAGCGCCGATTGCCCGCCCGCATTCCCCCAACTATCTTTGAGCCACATGCCCGCGAGCGCCGGCCCCTGCACCCCGGCTTCGCCCCTCCCGGAGGTGTTCATGCCGCGTTCGATTCCGCCCGTCGCCCTGCGTCTGGTCCTGGCCGCCGCCGTCTCGGCGGGCGCCATCCTGCCCCCTTCGGCCGCGATGGCCGCGACGAGTCCGGACGCCCGCCCGGCCCCGGTCTACAGCGGCAACATCATCGTCCGCTGGAAGGACGCCCCCGCCGGCACCGCGCTGATGCCGGCCGAGGCCGCCGCCGAACAGGTGCGCAAGGTCGCCGAGCAGACCGGCATCGGGCTGACCGTCAAGCGGCAGATGGGCGGCAACCTGGCCCTGCTCGGCGTGCCGGCCGGCAAGGGCGCCGATCCGGAGGCGGTGGCCGCGCAGCTGCGCCAGGATCCGCGCGTGGCGGACGCGGTGCCGGACCGCTGGCTGCGGCCGCACGACACGGTGCCGAACGATCCCGAATTCGCCATCAACCAGCCCTACCTCGGCTCGCCGGCGATCATTCCGGGTGCCGCCAATCTGCCCGCTGCCTGGGACCGTTCGCGCGGCAGCGAAGGCCTGGTGATCGCGGTGGTCGATACCGGCGTGCTGCGGCACCCGGACCTGGCCGCGCGGCTGGTGGCGGGCTATGACTTCATCGCCGATCCGCTGTACTCGCAGGACGGCGACGGCCGCGATGGCGACCCGACCGATGCCGGCGACTTCGTGCCGCAGGGCTTCGCCTGCCCCGGCATGCCGGCCGCGCCGAACCAGCGTCCGAGCACCTGGCATGGCACCCGCGTCGCCAGCGTGCTGGGCGCGGTGACCAACAACGGCCAGGACATCGCCGGGGTCGACTGGAGCGCGCGCATCCAGCCGCTGCGCGTTTCGGGCCGCTGCGGCGCCCTGCTGTCCGATACCGTCGACGCGATGCGCTGGGCCGGCGGCCTGCCGGTGCCGAACGTCCCGAACAATCCCACGCCGGCGCGCGTGGTCAATATCAGTCTCGGCGCGGGCACCTGCAGCAGCTTCGAGCAGCAGGCGGTGGATGAGCTCGCCGCGCGCGGCGTCGTCGTGGTGGCCGCCGCCGGCAACAGCGCCGGCGCGGTGGAAGCGCCGGCCGACTGCCGTGGCGTGATCGCGGTGACCGCCCATGTCAACGACGGTGAAAACGCCAGCTATGCCAACGTCGGCCCGCAGATCGCGATCAGCGCGCCCGGTGGCGGCTGTGCCAACAGCAAGGTGTCCAACGGGACCTGCCTGGCTCCGCCGTCGACGATCCGCACGCTGACCAACGACGGCGAAACGACGGCGCGCAATTACACCCTGGTGAACTCGCAGGGCACCAGCTTCGCCGCGCCGATGGTGTCGGGCGTCGCCTCGCTGATGCTGGCGGTCAACGGCAACCTGACCAGCGCCCAGGTCACCGAACTGCTCAAGAGCAGCGCGCGCCCGCATCCGGCCAATACCTATTGCACGACGGGCAATAACGCCGGCAATTGCGGCGCCGGGTTGCTGGACGCGAACCGCGCGCTGGCCGCGGCCGCGGGTGCGCCGGTTCCCCCGGCGCCGCCTCCCGCCAACAACGGCGGCGGTGGCGACGATGGTGGCGGCGGTGCCGTGCCGCTGTGGAGCGGTGCCGCCCTGGCGCTGGCCGGTCTGTTCGCCGTGCTGCTGCCGTCCGGCCGTCGCCGCCAGGCGCGGCGCTGAATCAAGGGCCCTGAATCAAGGGCCCTGAATCAAGGGCCCTGAATCAAGGGCCCTGAACCGAGCGCCCTGAACAGAGCGCCCTGAACAGAGCGCCCTGAACAGAGTGCCCTGAACCGAGCGCCCTGAATCGAGGGCCCTGAATCAAGGGCCCTGATTCCAGGGCCGGCGCGCTAGCCCGCGGCGGCGCGCCGCTGCCCCCACCACTGCTGTGCGAGCCACCAGGCAAAGCCGGCCACCGCGCCGGCCGCATGGGCGGCGCGCACGACGCCAAATCCCCAGGCCGCATCGAAGCGCACCGGCGCGAGCCACGACTGCTCCAGCCACAGCTTGACCAGCACGCCGGCGACCAGCGCGACACCGATCGCGCGCGACCAGCGGTCGGCGGCGAGCAGCCGCAAGGCGCCCCAGACCGCCAGCCCATGCAGCGCGCCCGACAGCCCGCCATACCAGCGAACCGCCGGCTGCCACAGCAGCGCAACCTGCACCGCGATCCCGCACACCAGCAAGGCCAGCAGCATGTGCCGTGCGCCGGCCGCGCGCCCGGCCAGCAACAGCAAACCCGATGCCGCCAGCAGATTGCCGAGCCAGTGGCGTCCATCCAGATGGACCCACATCGCGGTCAGCAGCCGCCACCACTGGCGCTCGCCCCCGGGCAGCATCAGCGCATCGCGAAGGTAGAGACCGTGCGCATGGAGCCATGGCACGAAGGTGAAGGCGGCCGACAACGCGGCGACCGCCGCCGCCGCGGCCAGGGCCGGCAGCGCGCGACGCCACGCGGACGGCGCCGCCGCGACCGGTACGGCGCCGCCGTCGTCGTGCTCGGCAACCACCGCCGCTCAGTCCTGGCCGAACACGGCCTGCCATAGCGCGCGCACATCGCGCGCCTGCGCCTCGATGGTCTGCGGCGGCACGCGGGCCTGATCCTGGCCGTCGAGCCGCAGCTTGTGCTGGCGCGCGCGGAAAGTCCGATAGGCGTCGCCGACCGCTTCGGCCAGCGTGGCGTCGATCAGGCCGAGCTGCCCCGCCATCCGCAGCAGCGCGATATTGCCGGCGTTGCGCGTCAGCTCGGGATGGGCGCGGCTGTGCAGCAGCACCAGGTACTGCACGGTGAATTCGATGTCGACCATGCCGCCGCGGTCGTGCTTCAGGTCGAAGCGGTCGCTGCGGTTCGGATGGCCCTCGGCCACCTTGTGCCGCATCGCGACGATGTCCTGACGCAGCGTGTCGGCATCGCGCGGCTGGCACAGGACCTCCTCGCGCAGCCGCTCGAAGCGCGCGCCCAGCTCGCGGTCGCCGGCGCAGAAGCGCGCGCGCGTCAGCGCCTGGTGCT
This sequence comes from Cupriavidus cauae, assembly GCF_026210475.1. NCBI lineage: Bacteria > Pseudomonadati > Pseudomonadota > Betaproteobacteria > Burkholderiales > Burkholderiaceae > Cupriavidus > Cupriavidus cauae. Next base: position 1,999,070 of record NZ_CP080293.1, on the reverse strand, counting down.
CCCACACCCAGGCGGTGTTGTCGCCCTGGCGCAGCTGATAGCGGCGGAACGACTCGAAGCTGGTGACCAGCAGGCCGGCGGCGCCGTTCGGACGAAGCCGCGTGTCGACGTCGAACAGCATGCCGGCCGCGGTATGGCTGGTCAGCCAGGTAATCAGGCGGCGCGCATAGGCGGCGTAGATCTCCGCGGCGCCGTCGTCATCGTCGTCGTGCAGGAAGATGATGTCGAGGTCGGACGCATAGCCGAGCTCCTTGCCGCCCAGCCGGCCATAGGCGATCACCGCGAAGCGCGGCGTGTCGCGATGGCGCATCGGCAGTTGCTGCCAGACCGCGGTCAGCGTGACGTCGAGCATCGCGTCGGCCAGGTCGGACAGCCGGTCGGCGATCTGCTCGACCGTCAGCCTGCCGTGCAGGTCCTGCAGCAGCACGCGGAAGGTCTCGGCATGGTGCTCGCGGCGCAGGATGTCCATCTGCGCCTCGACCTGGCCGTGCGCGGCCAGCAGGCGCTCGCCGAGCCGGGCGCGGAAGGCCTCCCAGTCCGGCACGCTCGCGAGCGCCTCGGCATCGAGCAGTTCGTCGAGCAGTTGCGGATGCCGCGTCAGATAGGTGGCGGCCCAGCGCGACGCGTGCAAGGTATGGGCGACGCGCTCCATCGCCTGCGGATACTCCGACAGCAGCGACAGATACGAGGCGCGCCGGCTGATCGCATCGAAGAAGTCGAGAAAGCGCGCAATGGTGGCATCCGCATCGTCCTGCCGTCCGGCCAGGTCGAGCGCGCGGTTGACCAGCAGGTCGAAGCGCGCGCGGCTCTGCTCGGACAGCGCGCGGTAGCGCGGCGAGGCCGCCGTGGCGCGCAGCCGCTCCAGCAACCCGACGCAGTCGGAATAGCCCGCCTGCGCAAGCCGCGCGCACGGCGCCTCTTCGTCCTCGCCGTGCGCCAGCGCCGGCCACAGCGTCTCGGCGGGCGGCTGGCCCTGCTCCGGGTCGGAGAAGGTGACCTCGAACTGCTGTGCCACCGGCTCCTGCAGTTCCGCCAATCGCGCCTGCAGCGCGGGCCAGTCCGCGCAGCCCATCATGCGCGCCACCGCGGACTGCTCCTGCTCGCTGGTCGGCAGATGGTGGGTCTGCGCATCGTCGCGATACTGCAGCCGGTGCTCCAGCTGGCGCAGGAAGCGATAGGCATCCGACAGCTGCAGCGCCTGCCCCGCCGGCAGCAGCCCGCGCTCGACCGCGATCGCCAGCACCTCCAGCGTCGGCCGCGCGCGCAGCGCCAGGTCCTGGCCGCCGCGGATCAGCTGGAACACCTGCGCCATGAATTCGATCTCGCGGATGCCGCCGCGCCCCAGCTTGATATCGGCCGAGCGCTGGTTGACGCCATGGCCGGCCAGACCCCCGCTGCGCTTGGCTGCCTCGGCGCGGATCTGCGCATGCAGCGAGCGGATCGCGGCGATCACGCCGTAGTCCAGATAGCGGCGGAACACGAAGGGCGTGGTCAGCCGCGCCAGCTGATCGGCGGTGCGCTGCGCGTGCGGCGTGGCCAGCGACGACACCACGCGGCCCTTGATCCAGGCGTAGCGCTCCCATTCGCGGCCCTGCACCACCAGGTATTCCTCCAGCATGCCGAGGCTGCAGGCCAGCGGCCCGGCGTCGCCGTTCGGCCGCAGCCGCATGTCGACGCGGAACACATAGCCGTCGGCGGTGGTCTCGGCCAGCACGCTGATCAGGCGCCGGCCCAGCCGCGTGAAGTATTCATGATTCGACAGGCTGCGCTGGCCGCCCGCGGTGTCGCCGTCCTCGTCGTAGAGAAAGATCAGGTCGATATCGGACGAGACGTTCAGCTCGCGGCCGCCGAGCTTCCCCATGCCGACCACGATCAGCTCCTGTACCTCGCCGCTGTGCTCGCCGACGGGTCGGCCGAAGGTCGGCGCCATGTCCTCGGTCAGCGTGGCCAGCGCATGCTGGATCGACAGCTCGGCCAGGTCGGTCATCGCGCCGGTGACCTCGGCCAGCGTGGCCAGCCCGCGCAGATCGCGCTCGATGACGATGCACATCACCTCGGCGCGCAGCCGCCGCAGCGCCTGGCCGATCGCCTGCTCGGCGTCGGCGGCCGGCTGCCGCAGCTCGGCCAGCCGCGCTTCCATCCAGACCCGCGTCAGCGGCTCGGCGCTGGCCTGGGCGACCAGGGCCGGCAGTTCGGGCCGGGCCTGCATCACGCGCCGCACGTAGTGCGAGGCGGCCGCCGAGTACAATGCGTGTCCCCCGCAATCGGCGGGGTCGAGACCGGTCGCCGCGGCCACCGCAAAGGCGCCGCTTGCCATGCCGCCCAGGCCGCTGGCCGCGGTGGCGGCATCGACGGCAACGGCGGCGTCGGCGGCATGCCGACCGGCGCCCGCCTGGGAACTCGCGATATCTGGGGAAGTCATTCCTGTCACTTGGATGGATTGCGGCAGAGGAACGCCGCGCGAGGAATCATGCGCCACCGGTAACGCCGCCCGGGCTGGCTTCGAATTGGAGAGCGGCTAGTATTGTCGGATAATCTGCGCATGTCCAGCCGCGCCACCCCACCCGCCGAACGCCCCACCCCGTCCAGCGGCGCGGCAGCAACCCCAGGGTCCGCGGGCTCCGCCGCCGGTGCCGCGGCGGCCCAGGGTTCCGGTTCCGGTACCGCTTCCTCGACCTCCCCTCCCTCCGGCAAGTCGTTTTCGACCTCGGCCTGGCGCCGCCGGGCCGGCCAGTTGTTTCGCTCCCTGAAGGCCTCGCCGCGCGCCATCGGCCGCGCCGTCGCGGCAGCGGTGCGCCACCGCTGCTGGGGCTGGATCGCGCGCTGGCTGCTGCGCATCGGTGTCACGCTGGCGGCCGTGGCCGCGGTGCTGTTCCTGCTGATGCGTTTCGTGCTGTGGCCCCAGGCCGCGGGCGCACGCGCCTGGCTGGAGCAACGCGGCTCGGAGGCGCTGTCGGCCCACCTGACCATCGCCGCGCTGGAAACCACGTGGGATGGCTGGCATCCGGCCTTCCATGCGCGCGGCGTGCGTCTGGTCGACGACCAGCAGCGCGTGCTGCTGTCGGCCGAGACGCTGCAGGGCGCGCTGTCCTGGCAGTCGCTGAGCACGCTCGAGTTGCGCTTCGCCCGCTTCGACGCCAACCACGCCGACGTGCTGGTGCACCGCTCGGCGCAGGGCCGGCTGGAGGTGGCGGGCATGCCGATGCGCACGCAGGACCGCAGCGGCGGCGACGATCATCGCTTTCTCGACTGGCTGCTGGCGCAGGGCTCGGTCACGCTGACCGGCGGCAAGGTCCGCTGGCTCGACGAGCAGCGCGGCCTGCCGGTGCTGGAGGTCGGCGACATCCTGCTGCGTTCGACCCGCAGCGGCGCCCGCCACGACCTGCGGCTGGAAGCGCGCTCGGCCGCGCTGGCCGCGCGCCCGCTGGTGGTCACCGGCACCTTCCGCCATACCTATCTGCATGCGCAGGGCGACTGGCGCAACTGGCGCGGCCAGGCCAGCTGGGATATCGGCCAGTTGCAGCTGCCCGCGGTGCAGCGCTACCTGAGCCTGTTCGAGCGGGTCGACAGCGGCGTGCTGAGCAGCGACGGCACCATCGAGTTCGCCAATGGCGAGATGCTGCGCAGCCAGGCCCGGCTGCGCGCCAACGCGGTCGATCTGCGCCTGGCCGGCGCGGCCGAGCCCTTGCGGCTGAACCAGTCGCAGGCGCTGCTGCTGCATCGGCGCGAAGGCGCCGACAACCAGCTGACCGTCGACACGCTGCTGTGGGAGCCCGCCGGCGCGCAGGCCCAGGCCACCGGCGGCGCCTGGCGCGAAGGCATGCGCCGCGTCACGCTGCGCTGGGCGCGCGACGACAACGGCGCGCTGCGGCGGCTGGCGCTGAAGGCGCCGACGCTCGACCTCGACGCGCTGCGCGCGCTGTCGACCGCGATGCCGCTCGATACCGCGCTGGCCCGCCAGGTGCGCGCGCTGCGGCCGTCCGGCCGGCTCGACAATCTCGACGTCGACTGGACCCGCGAGCGCGGCGGCCTGCTGCAGCGGCAAGGCGGTCCCGCCCGCTATCGCATCCACGGCACGCTGCGCAACGTGTCGGTGCGCGAGCAGCCGGCCGAACCGGCGTTCGACAAGGAGGGCCATGCGAACCTGGGCATTCCCGGCTTCAGCGGCCTGTCCGGCAACTTTTCCTTTGACCAGCAGGGCGGCAGCGCGCGCTTCGAGGGCACCCAGGCCACGCTGACCTTCCCCGGCGTCTTCGAAGACCCGCGCCTGCCCTTCGACGAACTGGCCGGCGCATTCGAGTGGCGCCGCGAGGGCGGCAAGCTGGTGGTGCGCACCGACGGCATCCGCTTCGCCAACGCCGACACGGCCGGCACCGTGCGCGGCAGCTGGCGCGAAGGCGGCGACGGCCACGCCGGCATTGCGGAACTGGACGGCGAGCTCGGCCGCGCGCAGATCGCACGCGTGCCGCGCTACCTGCCGCTGCACATTCCCGCCAGTACGCGCCACTATCTGGCCGGCGCGCTGGCGGGCGGCGAGTCCGAGGCGGTCCGTTTCCAGGTCAAGGGCGATCTGGCCCACTTCCCTTTCCATGGTGACGCCGCCCGGCATGGCGACTTCCACGTGGACGTGCCGCTGCGGCAGGCGTCCTACCAGATCGACCCGCACGGTCCGGACGGCAAGCCGCTGTGGCCGCTGTTCACCGAGATCGACGGCAGCCTGCGGTTCGAGCGCGGCGCGATGGCGCTGAACGTCGAGCGCGCCTCGGTGCAGGGCCTGGCCGGCGTGGCGCTGCGCGACGTCAAGGGCCGCATCGACGAGCTGGACCACCGCGGACGGCTGACGCTGGACGGCAGCGCCAGCGGCCCGATGCAGGGTTTCCTGCGCTATATCGCCAGCAGCCCGGTGCGCGAGTGGACCGGCAACGTCACCGGCGACGCGCGCGGCCAGGGCAATGGCGAATTGCGGCTCAAGCTGGACCTGCCGCTGGCCGATGCCACCCGCAGCAAGGTCGAGGGCCAGTACCGCCTGACCGGCAACGACGTGGTGCTGGCGCCGGGCCTGCCGATGCTGGGCGGCGCCACCGGCACGGTGACCTTCAACGAGCACGGTTTCCAGCTCGATGCGGTGCGCGCGCGCCTGCTCGGCGGCGAGGTGCGCGCCAGCGGCGGCACGCAGTCCGACGGCACGGTGCGCGTGACCGCGGCCGGCAGCGCCAACTCGCGCGGCATCGCCGAGGCGCTGTCCGGTGCCGGGCTGACGCCGCTGGCGCGCCGCTTCGACGGCAATGCCAGCTACCAGGCGGTGATCGGCGTGCGCGAACGCCAGCCGGTGATCTCGTTCACCGCGGACCTCGCCGGCATGGCGGTCGACCTGCCGGCGCCGCTGACCAAGCCGGCCGGGCAACCGGCGCCACTGCGCCTGGAGGTACGACCGGTGGCCGGACGCGCGGGCCACGAGGAACTCGAACTGCAATACGGCGCGATGCTGAACGCCCGCTATCTGCTGCGCCGTGGCGCCGGCGGCGTCGAGGTCGTCAACGGCGGCATCGGCATCGGCCAGCCGGCGCCCACGCCCGCCACCGGGGTCAGCGCCGCGCTGGCGGTCGAGCGCTTCGATCTGGACGGCTGGCGCACGGCGCTCGCCGGTGCACCCGCCAGCGGCTCCGCCGACGACAAGGGCGGCGGCGCGCGCGAACCGGCCACGGCCTCGTATCTGCCGGAGCGCATCACCGCGCGTTCGCGCACGCTGCTCGCCTTCGGCCGCGAGCTCGACGACGTGACGCTGGACGCCGTGCGCGCCCCGCAGGCCGGCGATCCCGGCTGGCAGTTCCGCCTCGACTCGCGCCAGATCGCCGGCCAGATGCAGTGGCGCGCGGTGCCGTCCAGCCCGGGCGGCGCGCTGACGCTGCGGCTGTCGCGGCTGAACATCCCCGACAGCCAGGACACCAGCAAGGTCGCCGACGCGCTGGCCGGCCAGATCGAGCAACTGCCGTCGATCGACCTGCAGGCCGAGCGCTTCGAACTGCGTGGCCACGACTTCGGCAAGCTGCAGGTCAAGGCACACAGCGCGCTCGACAATGGCGAACCGGTCTGGACGCTGGAATCGCTGACGCTGGAACAGCCCGGCGCGACGTTCACCGGCCAGGGCAGCTGGCGCGTGCCGCGTCGCGTGCGCGACAGCGGCAAGGCCGGCGGCCAGCGCCGCACACTGCTCAGCTTCAACGTCGACGTGCGCAATGCCGGCGATGTACTCGACCGGCTCGGCATGCCGCATACGCTGCGCGACGGCAAGGGCAAGCTCGAGGGCCGCATCCGCTGGATCGGCTCGCCGCTGGCGATCGACTACCCCTCGCTGAACGGCCGCGTGGCGCTCAAGCTCGAGAATGGCCAGATCGTCAGCGTCGAGCCCGGGGCGGCCAAGCTGCTGGGCGTGCTGAGCCTGCAGAGCGTGATGCGGCTGGTGACGCTGGACTTCCGCGGCATCGCCGGCGAGGGCCTGGTGTTCGACGAGATCAGCGCGACCGGCACCATCGAGAACGGCATCGCCAGCACCAGCGACTTCCGCCTGAAGAGCCCGCAGGTCAGCGCGGCGATGACCGGCAGCGCCAATCTTCCGCAGGAAACGCAGGATCTGGAGGTCGCGCTGGTGCCGCGCATCAACGCGACCTCGGCCTCGGTCGCCGCCGCCTTCATCAATCCGGCGCTCGGGATCGGCACGCTGGCGGCGCAATTGCTGTTCGCCGACGAGTTCTCCAAGGCCTTCACGCAGCACTACAAGGTGACAGGAAGCTGGGCCGAGCCGCGGATCGCCAAGGTCGGCGACAATAACGCGGACGGGTCCAGGCGCGCTCCCGATCGCCGCCAGCCCGAGCAGTCCTACATGCCGTAATTGCGCCCACGCGCATCGAGGAAACGCCATGCCAGCCGCCGATCCCGCTACCCGCCCCACCAGCGCGCCAGCCAGCCCTGCCGCTTCCCCCTCCGCCACGCCGAGCGCGACGCGTGCAATGCGTGTTGCCGCGATCCAGACCGTGACCGGCACCGCGCTCGACGCCAACCTGGCGCGCGCCGATGCGCTGATCGCCGAGGCCGCCCGCGGCGGCGCCGAGCTGGTGCTGCTGCCCGAGTATTTCTGCCTGATGGGTCGCCATGAGAGCGACAAGGTCGCGGTGCGGGAGCAGGACGGCGACGGACCGATCCAGCGCTTCCTGGCTGATGCAGCAAGGCGCCACGGCATCTGGCTGGTCGGCGGCACGCTGCCGCTGTGGTGCGAGGACGCCGAGCGCGTCCGCAACAGCTCGCTCGCCTTCGACCCACAGGGCGAACGGGTGGCGCGCTACGACAAGATCCACCTGTTCGGCTTCACCCGCGGGGAGGAGCGCTACGACGAGTCGCGCACGATCCTGGCCGGCCGCGAGCCGGTGACCTTCGATGCGCCGTGCGGCCGGGTCGCGATGTCGGTCTGCTACGACCTGCGCTTTCCCGAGCTGTATCGGCAGATGGCGAGCACCGACAGCGAGAACGGCCTGGCCTTGATCCTGATGCCGGCCGCCTTCACCTACACCACCGGGCAGGCGCATTGGGAAATCCTGCTGCGCGCCCGCGCGATCGAGAACCAATGCTATGTGCTGGCGGCGGCCCAGGGCGGCAAGCACGAGAACGGCCGGCGCACCTGGGGTCACTCGATGCTGGTCGATCCCTGGGGCGAGGTGCTGGCCATGCTGCCCGAGGGCGAGGGCGTGGTCAGCGGCACGCTGGACCCGGCGCGCATCGCCGAAGTGCGGCAGAACCTGCCTGCGCTGCGCCACCGGGTGCTGTAGCATGGACACCCGTAGGACCCGACCGAACCGTGGTACCTGACCGAACCGTAGTACCGAACATTCGGGCGCCGCACCAGCCGGCGCCCCACCCTTGCGGCTGCCGGCCCGATGCCGGGCAGCGCGACACCGAATCCAACAGAGGACATTCATGAACGCCGGCGATCTCGGAATCCGCAATCTCGCCACCGCACAGCAGCTGCTGCTGAACCCGTACGGGCTTGACGAAGCCCGGCTGCAACGCGTGCTGGCCGACATCTTCACGCACAAGGTCGACTACGCCGACCTGTATTTCCAGTACACCCGCAGCGAGGCCTGGAGCCTCGAGGAAGGCATCGTCAAGTCGGGCAGCTTCAATATCGACCAGGGCGTCGGCGTGCGCGCCGTGTCGGGCGACCGCACCGCCTTCGCCTACTCCGACGAGATCAGCCTGGAGGCGTTGCTGCAGGCCAGCGCCGCGACCCGCACCATCGGCAAGGTCGGCAGCGGCCGCACCAAGGTGGCGGGTTCGCTGGCCTCGCAGGGCGGCCGCGACCTGTACGCACCCAACGATCCGCTCGATTCGATGCCGGCGGCCGAGAAGGTCGCGCTGCTCGAGCGCGTCGAGAAGATGGCGCGCGCCAAGGATCCGCGCATCGTGCAGGTGATGGCGGGCCTGGCCGGCGAATACGACGTGGTGCTGATCGCCCGCAGCGACGGCGTGATCGCCGCCGACGTGCGGCCGCTGGTGCGCGTGTCCGTCACGGTGATCGCCGAGCAGAACGGCCGGCGCGAGATGGGCACCTCGGGCGGCGGCGGCCGTTATCACTACGGCTACTTCAGCGACGATCTGCTGCGCACCTATGTCGACGAGGCGGTGTCGTCGGCGCTGGTCAACCTGGAGGCGCGCCCCGCCCCGGCCGGCGCGATGACCGTCGTGCTCGGGCCGGGCTGGCCCGGCGTGCTGCTGCACGAGGCGGTCGGCCACGGGCTGGAAGGCGACTTCAACCGCAAGGGCTCGTCGGCCTTCGCCGGCCGCATGGGCGAGCGCGTGGCGGCCAAGGGCGTTACCGTGGTCGACGACGGCACGCTGGAAGGCCGCCGGGGTTCGCTGAACCTCGACGACGAAGGCAATCCGACCCGGTGCACCACGCTGATCGAGGACGGCATCCTGCGCGGCTATATCCAGGACACGCTGAACGCGCGGCTGATGAAGATGCCGGTGACCGGCAACGCGCGCCGCGAGAGCTTCGCCGCGCTGCCGATGCCGCGCATGACCAATACCTACATGCTGAACGGCGACCGCGACCCGCAGGAGATCATCGCCAGCGTCAAGCGCGGCCTGTACGCGGTCAACTTCGGCGGCGGCCAGGTCGACATCACCAACGGCAAGTTCGTGTTCTCGGCCAGCGAGGCCTACCTGATCGAGGACGGCAAGATCACCGCGCCGGTCAAGGGCGCAACGCTGGTCGGCAACGGTCCCGAATCGCTGAAGGACGTCACCATGATCGGTAACGACATGCGGCTGGACTCGGGCGTCGGCGTCTGCGGCAAGGAAGGCCAGAGCGTGCCGGTTGGCGTCGGCCAGCCGACCCTGCGCATCGAGAACATGACGGTGGGCGGCACCGCCTGACGGCCGCGGGCGTCGGCGCCGCTGCTGCGCCGGCGCCACAGCCGGCCCTCTTCCGCCTTGCCCGGGCGTTTCGGCGCGCTTGCCAAGCGTGCCGAAACGGGCTATAAAGTGGCTTCGTCGCCGGCACTTGCCGCCTCGCCAACACGCGATACCGACGAAAACAGACGCAATACCAATCGCAAGACCGACCGAATACCGCGCTTTCCTCCCACATGTCCGCCAAGTTTTACTTTTACTTTTTTAGCGATCTCGCACCGCTGGCGGAAGGAGAGGATCAGTCGTAAGCGCCTCCCAAGATTGCAAAAAAGCCGCCAGCAGACCTGGCGGCTTTTTTTTGGCCCGACTTTCCCCGCAGCATCGAATACCCCCACTCTCACGACCTGACAAGACCTGGAGCCATCATGTTGAAGAACACCGACGACCTTCGTATTCGCGAACTGAAGGAGCTGCTGCCGCCGGCGCACCTGATCCGCGAGTTCTCCCTGTCGGAGAAGGCGTCGGACGTCATCTACGGCGCGCGCCAGGCGATGCACCGCATCCTGCATGGCATGGACGACCGGCTGATCGTCATCATCGGCCCCTGCTCGATCCACGACACCCGCGCCGCGCTCGAATACGCCAAGCTGCTGAAGGAGCAGCGCGATCGCTTCAGCAACGAGCTCGAGGTCGTGATGCGGGTCTACTTCGAGAAGCCGCGCACCACGGTCGGCTGGAAGGGGCTGATCAACGATCCGCACATGGACGGCAGCTTCAAGATCAACGACGGCCTGCGCACCGCGCGCGAGCTGTTGCTCAATATCAGCGAGATGGGCCTGCCGGCGGGCACCGAATACCTCGACATGATTTCGCCCCAGTACATCGCCGACCTGGTCAGCTGGGGCGCGATCGGCGCGCGCACCACCGAATCGCAGGTGCATCGCGAGCTGGCCTCGGGGCTGTCGTGCCCGGTGGGGTTCAAGAACGGCACCGACGGCAACGTCAAGATCGCGGTCGATGCGATCAAGGCCGCGTCGCAGCCGCACCACTTCCTGTCGGTCACCAAGGGCGGCCATTCGGCGATCGTGTCGACCTCGGGCAACGAGGACTGCCACATCATCCTGCGCGGCGGCAAGAATCCGAACTACGACGCCGAAAGCGTGCAGCAGGCCTGCGACGCGATTTCCAAGGCCGGGCTCGCGGCGCGGCTGATGATCGATGCCTCGCACGCCAACAGCAGCAAGAAGCACGAGAACCAGATCCCGGTCTGCGAGGACATCGGCCGCCAGCTCGCCGCGGGCGACGACCGCATCATCGGCGTGATGGTCGAATCGCACCTGATCGCCGGCCGCCAGGACCATGTCCAGGGCGCGCCGATCGACTCGCTGACCTACGGCCAGTCGGTCACCGATGCCTGCATCGGCTGGGACGATTCGGTGCGGGTGCTGGAGATCCTGGCCAACGCGGTCAAGGCACGGCGGTTGGCGAAGGGCAGCGGGAACTGATGAACGCTGAGTTGGCGGCCACCGCGCCGCCACTCGCCCGACGGGTCCCTACGATCGGATCAACGGGCGCCCCGTCACTTCCTCGTACATCGCATCCGGGGCGATATCGACCCCGTTTGGCCATACCACCGCGCCATCCGCAATGGAGGCCCTGGCGAAATAGGTCTCATCAGCCAACGGGGCAAACACGCCATGGAAATCATCGCGCGACATATCCACGATTCCGCGCGTGCCATCGGCGAATTCAACGTCCAGTCGATGATTTGGCAGGACAGCCAGACGGGTGACGTGCCACGCAACCATTGCATTACTCCAGGGGCGGAATGGGCTTTGGCATTTCGTGATTTCTGCAAAGCCGCCAATCTTCGGCCAATTCGGTTCGATGCGCCGACGCCCATTCCAATACCAGTGCAAGCGCACGCCGAGGGAGCGACCCGGCGATAACCTCAAGCGTATCGATTCGGATGATCGCTTCGGCGTCGCCATAGCGCGCATGGAAATGGGCCGGTTCGTGGTCACGCCAATACATCGTGATCACGATCCCGAAAAATATGCTGAGGGTTGGCACATTGGCTCCCGCTGTTGAGGGAGCACCATCGTATTGCGGGGTCATCATGCCTTCGATCGGTCCATGCCGAAGATATAAAAAAAGCCGCCTCGAAGGAAGCGGCTTTTTGACGGCGGTAGGCTGCCTTACCTCTTCAACACCAGATCGCCCGGCAGCGATTCCAGATAGGCGGCGATGTTCTTCAGCTCCTGCCGCGTGAAGGGGCGGGGCTTGCCGTCCTTGCCGAGCACGCCGGGGTTGGCGTTGACCTGGCCCTGCATGATCGCGTTGGAGCGGCCGACCTGCGGGTTGCCGTGGACCTGGTAGGCGACCAGCGCGTGATACAGGTAGCCGGCGTGCTGGCCGGCCAGCTTCGGATAGTCCGGCGCGATCGGGGAATTCATGTCGGCGCCGTGGCAGGCGGCGCAATTGCCCTTCTGCACCAGGGCCTTGCCGGCTTCGATGTCGGCGGCGGAGGCCGACATCGCCGAGGCACCCAGCACGAGTGCGCCGAGCGCGAACGAGAGCGTCTTGAGCGTCTTCATGTCGAGTCCTCTCACTTCTGCGGATTGTCGCGGGTATCGCGCTTCTGCTGCGCGTAGTACGCAGCCACGTCGGCAATATCCTGGTCGCTCAGCGTCGCCGCGATGCCACGCATGGTCGGATGCTTGCGGCCGCCCTTCTTGTACTCCTGCAGCGCGTTCGCGATGTACTTCGCGCTCTGGCCCCCGATCATCGGCACTTCGTACACCTCGGGAAACGAAGCCCGATATCCCGGAATTCCGTGGCAGCCGATACACATCGCCACCTTGTCCCGGGCTGCCTCCACATTGCCCTTGACTTCCTGGGCCTGCGCTGCCGTCGCGGCGGCGCCCAGCACCACCATCGTGAGGAGCTTTTTCATTGTCGTAGTCGGATTGGAAGGATTGAACCCTGCGTGACCTGCCCGAGCGGCCAGACATGGAACTCCCGCCGAATGCACGGCCGGGGCCGTGCGCATCGACCGTCATGCCGGCCATTCTTTCGTGATCGCCGCTTCCCGACCAGGGCCGCCAGGGTGCGACGTGGGCGGCCGGGGAAGGAGGATGGACGTGGGGGCGCGTCAAACCGGCGCATTGTACCGCACGCGGCACGCGGCAGTCCATAGAGCGGCGCCATGGCCGCACGCGAACGGGAAAGCTCTTTTATACTGGCCCATTCCGACCCGAACGAAGCCTCAGAACGCGACATGACCGATACCGCCCAAGCCGCCGCTGGCGCCTCTGCCGCCCCCTCCGCCCGCTTCGAGGGCAGCGCCCACTACGTGGCCACCGACGACCTGAAGCTCGCCGTCAACGCCGCGCGCACGCTGCAGCGTCCGCTGCTGATCAAGGGCGAGCCTGGCACCGGCAAGACCATGCTGGCCGAGGAAGTCGCCGCCGCGCTGGGCATGCCGCTGCTGCAATGGCATATCAAGTCGACCACCAAGGCGCAGCAGGGCCTGTACGAATACGATGCGGTGTCCCGCCTGCGCGACTCGCAGCTCGGCGACGACCGCGTGCACGACATCCGCAACTACATCGTCAAGGGCGTGCTGTGGCAGGCGTTCGAGTCCGACGAGCCGGTGGTGCTGCTGATCGACGAGATCGACAAGGCGGACATCGAATTCCCCAACGACCTGCTGCGCGAAATCGACCGGATGGAGTTCTACGTCTACGAGACGCGCGAACTGATCCGCGCCAGACATCGTCCGCTGGTCATCATCACGTCGAACAACGAGAAGGAACTGCCGGACGCCTTCCTGCGCCGCTGCTTCTTCCACTACATCAAGTTCCCCGACGCCGACACCATGCAGCGCATCGTCGACGTCCACTATCCGGGCATCAAGCGCGAACTGGTATCGGCCGCGCTCGAGGCGTTCTACGAGATGCGCAACCTGCCGGGCCTGAAGAAGAAGCCGTCGACCTCGGAGCTGATCGACTGGCTCAAGCTGCTGATGGCCGAGGACATTCCGCCCGAGGCGCTGCGCAGCCCGGACAAGAAGGCCGCGATTCCGCCGCTGCACGGCGCGCTGCTGAAGAACGAGCAGGACGTGCATCTGTTCGAGCGCCTGGTCTTCATGAACCGCGCCAACCGCTGAACGCCGCCCTGCCCTTCATCGAACTGCGAACCTCGACCTTCGAACCTCCAACCCTCGCCAGGAACCCCGATGACCCGTCTGATCGCGCCGATCGTGCTGGAAGGCCGGCACGTCATGCTCGAGCCGCTCGACGCCGCGCATGAAACCGAACTGCGCGCGGCTGCGAGCGATGGCGAGCTGTGGAAGCTGTGGTACACCTCGGTGCCGACGCCCGACGGCATGCGCGCGTGGATCGACACCGCGCTGGACCAGCGCGACCGCCTCGGCGCGATGCCCTTCGTGGTGCGGCGCGTGCAGGACGGCGTGGTCGGTCCGGTGGTCGGCTCGACGCGGATGTTCAATGTCGACGAGACCCACCGGCGGCTCGAGATCGGCCACACCTGGTATGCGCAGAGTGTGCAGCGCACGGCGGTCAACACCGAGTGCAAGCTGCTGTTGCTCGCGCATGCCTTCGAGCAGCTGCGCTGCATCGCGGTCGAATTCCGCACGCACTGGATGAACCACCAGAGCCGCGCCGCGATCGCCCGGCTCGGCGCCAAGCAGGACGGCGTGCTGCGCAACCACCAGGTGATGCCCGACGGCTCGCTGCGCGACACCGTGGTCTTCTCGATCATCGCCAGCGAATGGCCGACGGTGAAGCGCCATCTGCATTACCGCCTGGAGATGCCGCGCTGAGCGCCGCGTGCACGATCGCACCGACCGCACGCACACGACACACAGCGCGCACAGAGCGCAACGCACGCACCGCCAGCCCACCGCGACACCGAGACCCGCCATGCTGATCGACTTCTTCTTCTCGCTGCGGCACGCCAAGCTGCCGGTATCCGTCAAGGAATACCTGACCATGCTGGAGGCACTGAAGGCCCAGGTGATCGCGCCGTCGATCGACGAGTTCTACTACCTGTCGCGCATGACGCTGGTCAAGGACGAGAAGCACTTCGACAAGTTCGACCAGACCTTCGCGGCCTACTTCAAGGGCGTCGAGAACCTGATCGACTGGAAGTCCGACATCCCGCTCGACTGGCTGCAGAAGACGCTGGAGCGCGAACTGTCGCCGGAGGAGAAGGCCAGGATCGAAGCGATGGGCGGGCTCGACAAGCTGATGGAGCGCCTGAAGCAGCTGCTCGAAGAGCAGAAGGAAAAGCACGAGGGCGGCAACAAGTGGATCGGCACCGGCGGCACCTCGCCGTTCGGCCACGGCGGCTACAACCCCGAGGGCATCCGCATCGGCGGCCCGTCCAAGGGCAACCGCACCGCGATCAAGGTATGGGAGACGCGCGCCTATCGCGACTACGACGATCAGGTCGAGCTGGGCACGCGCAACATCAAGGTCGCGCTGCGGCGGCTGCGCCGGTTCGCGCGCGAAGGCGCCGACACCGAGCTGGACCTGGACGACACCATCCATTCGACCGCGGCCAACGCGGGCCTGCTCGACATCAAGCTGCGCCCGGAGCGGCACAACAAGGTCAAGGTGCTGATGCTGATGGATGTCGGCGGCTCGATGGACGACCACATCAAGCGCGTCGAGGAACTGTTCTCGGCGGCCAAGACCGAGTTCAAGCACCTGGAGTACTACTACTTCCACAACTGCGTCTACGACTACGTGTGGAAGAACAACCGCCGCCGCCACGCGGAGAAGATCGCCACCTGGGACCTGATCCACAAGTACACGCCCGACTACAAGGTGATCTTCGTCGGCGACGCGACCATGAGCCCGTACGAGATCCTGCAGCCGGGCGGTTCGGTCGAGTACAACAATCCCGAGGCGGGCGCGGTCTGGCTGAATCGGCTGATCGACCAGTTCCCGCGCTTCGTCTGGCTCAATCCCGAGCCGGAAGGCCTGTGGCAGTACCGCCAGTCGATCTCGGTGATCAACCAGATCATGAAGGCGCGGATGTATCCGGTGACCATCGCCGGGCTCGAGCAGGCGATGAAGGTGCTGTCGAAGTAAGCCGGCCGTCGCCCGCTCACGCCACCACGTCCACCCCTTCCATCAGCCACTGCCGGAAGGTCTGCAGCGCCGGCAGGTGCTGCTTCTGCTCCGGGTAGCACAGGTAATAGCCCTTCTTGCTGAGCACCCGCGCGGGGTGCGCCACCACCAGCGCCCCGCTGGCCAGCTCCTGCTCGATCAGGCAGCGCGGGATCAGCGCGATGCCCAGCCCCGACAGCGCCGCCTGGGTCAGCAGCGAGAACTGGTCGAAGCGCGGACCGCTCCAGGCCTCGCGCGTGGTCACGCCCAGTTCGCCCAGCCAGTCGGACCAGGCCTCCGGCACCGTCGTATGGTGCAGCAGCGGATAGTTCAGCAGCGCCTGGGGCGACGCGGCGACGCCGTTGGGCTCGTTGGCCAGCAAACCCGGCCGGCACACCGGCAACACCTCGCGGCCGGTCATGTAGTCGGCCAGGCTGCCAGGCCAGACGCCATCGCCGAAGCGGATCGCCGCGTCCAGGTCCGGCTGCGAGAAGTCATAGCCCTGCGCGTGCGGCACGAACTCCAGCGTGACCTCGGGATGCCGCTCGAAGAACTGCGGCAGCCGCGGAATCAGCCACTTGGCGCCCAGCGTCGGCATGCTGGCGATATGCAGCGTGCCGCCGCGGCCCTGGCTGGCCACCAGCTCGACGGTGGCGGCCTCGATCTCCTGCAGGCTGGGCCGGATCCGCTCCAGATAGCGGCGGCCGGCATCGGTCAGCAGCAGGCGCTGACGGACGCGTTCGAACAGATCCACGCCCAGCGACGACTCGAGCTGGCGGACCTGCTTGCTGACCGCGCCCTGCGTGACATGGAGTTCGCGGGCGGCCAGCGTAAAACTGAGATGACGGGCGGCGGCCTCGAAGGCCTGCAGCCCGGTCAACGACGGGCATAGGCGCCGCATGCGACTTCCTCGATTTCCCAGACTTCACGACCAAATGGAATGACCGTGCGATTTTAATTCGTTTGCACGGTTCTTGCAGATTTGCGCAGAATCGCAAGCAAAGCTCAACGAGGCTTTCTAGCACAGCAACGACGGGCGCGCCCTGCCGACGCCCTTTCTCCCCCATTTCCGTGTTGGACCCCCTTTTCAGGATCATTCATGCAACGCCGTAACATGCTCCGCCTCATCGCTGCCGGCTCGGCCGCCCTGGCCGCCGGCCTGTCGTTCCAGGCTGCCGCGCAGGGTTCGTATCCGACCAAGCCGATCACGCTGGTCGTGCCCTTCCCGGCCGGCGGCACCACCGACATCGTCGCCCGCATCGTCGCCGACAAGCTGGGCCAGCAACTGGGCCAGGCCGTGGTGGTCGACAACCGCGGCGGCGCCGGCGGCAGCATCGGCACCAGCTACCTGGCCAAGGCCACGCCGGACGGCTACACCATCGGCATCGCCACCGCCTCGACCCACGGCATCAACCCGGCGATCTACCCGCGCCTGCAGTACGACGCGACCAAGGACTTCACCACCATCACCAACCTGGCCTCGGTGCCGAACGTGATGAGCGTCCACCCGTCGGTCAAGGCAAACGACATGAAGGCCTTCATCGCGCTGGCGCAGTCGCAGCCGAACAAGCTGGCCTACGGCTCGGCCGGCAACGGCAGCGTGTCGCACATGATGGGCGAGCTGTTCAAGCTGAGCAGCAAGACCGAGCTGCTGCACGTGCCGTACAAGGGCGTCGGCCCGGCGCTGAACGACACGCTGGCCAACCAGGTCCAGATCCTGTTCGACAACCTGCCGTCGTCGCTGCCGTTCATCCAGGGCGGCAAGCTGCGCGCGCTGGCCGTGGCCGCGCCCAAGCGCGTCGCCGCGCTGCCGAACGTGCCGACCTTCGCCGAGCTGGGCCTGGCCGAGGTCAACGATTCGTCGTGGTTCGGCCTGATCGCCCCGGCCAAGCTGCCGGCCGACATCCAGACCAGGCTGCACGACGCCACCGTCAAGGTGCTGGCGATGCCCGAGGTCAAGGAGAAGTTCGAGAAGCTGGGCGCGACCCCGGTCGGCGACACGCCGGCGCACTTCGCCACGCAGATCAAGAACGAAGTGGCCAAGAACAAGCGCATCGCCGCCGCCGCCAAGATCTCGATGGACTAAGCCGCAAGACCGAGCCGCAAGCATCATGACCGAAGCAGACCGAAAGAGCGCGGAGCGCCCTTACTTCCTGCAACTGCCGGAAGGCGAGAGCAGCCCGCTCTTTCTCGATTCGCCGCATAGCGCGACCACCTACCCGGCGGACTTCCGCTACGCCGCCGGGCTGCCCCTGAACCTGCTGCGCCAGGCCGAGGACACCTTCGTCGACGAGCTGTACGCCGACGCGCCGAAGCAGGGCATCGCGCTGCTGTGCGCGGGCTTTCCGCGCAGCTACCTCGATGCCAACCGCGGCATCGAGGAGATCGACCAGGCCCTGCTCGACGCCCCCTGGCCGGGCCCGATGCAGGAAACGCCCAAGACCCGGCTCGGCAAGGGCCTGGTCTGGCGTGTGCTCGACACCGGCGAGGCGATCTACGATCGCAAGCTGAGCGTGGCCGAGGTGCAGGCGCGCATCGAGCGCTACTACCTGCCCTACTACGCCCAGCTGCAGAAGCTGGCCGACCGGGCGATCGCCGAGCACGGCAGCGCGTGGCACATCAACTGCCATTCGATGCCGAGCGAGGCGGCGCAATACGCCACCGAGCATCCGGGCCTGCAGCATCCGGACTTCGTGGTGGGCGACCGCGACGGCAGCACCTGCGACAAGCGCTTCACCGACCTGGTCGAGGGCGTGCTGAAGGAAATGGGCTACGACGTCTGGCGCAACCACCCCTACAAGGGCGTGGAGATCGTGCGCGTGGTCGGCCAGCCCCAGGCCGGCCGCCACAGCCTGCAGCTCGAGATCAATCGCAAGCTGTACATGGACGAGGTGGCGCTGACCCGCAATGCGGGCTTCGACAAGCTCAAGCAGAACCTGAACGCGCTGCTTGCCGAGCTCGACCGCTTCGCCCGTTCGGCCTCGACGCGTTAAGCGCCAAGCGCCGGGCCGGCATCGGCCCGGCGCGATTCGCTGCACCAGGGCGCCGCAATGGCGTCACCAGGGAGCGGACCGGGCTCGCACCGAGGCCGGATCGGGTCCAAATCGGGCCCGGTCCGCGCTCGGGACTGACCCTAGGTTGGCTGCCACGAGGAACTTTGTGCAAAGGGTTTCCTCTATCATGGCAGTCTTTTGCCAACCACTTCGCCCCCGAAGCAAGCAGATCCCGTGATCCGACGAATTTCCATGCGGCTGCGCGCCCTCGCCGCCGCGGCCGCCGCCCTGATGCTGGCCGCCTGCGCCACCGCGCCTTCCGAGTCCGGCGACACCGCCGGCCAGCAGGCCCACGCCCCCGCCGCCAGCCCCGCCCCGCAGGCCCCCGCGCCCGCACCGCGCGGCGCGACTTCCTACTCCGACAAGCAGGCGGTACCGCCGCCGGATAACGACAACTCCCCGACAAAGACCGTGACGCTGCCGCCCACCGGCCGCGTCAGCCTGGCCGAATACCGGGCGCAGATGCGCCAGCAGCTGATGCGCAGCGAGAACGCCAGCGCGGACGTGGCCGACTGCGCCGCGCACGCGAGCTGGGTGGTGCCGCGCTCGGCGACCTACGACGCGCTGCGCATCCCGACCGGCGCGCTGGCGTCGGGACAGGCCTCGGTCGAAAGCTGGGAAGGCCGCTTCTCGCGCGGCAAGCAGGCGGTGCCGGTGACCTCGGTGGTGACCTTCTCGGCCGCCGCGCATCGCCGCAACGGCCAGTCGCGCTGGGACCCGGTCAAGGTCCGTTGCGGCTATGACGACGGCATGATGCTGGCCTACGAACTGCTGGACGACGACGGCGACATCATCGTCGAACCGGCCGCCAAGCCCGCCGTCAGCGTGGCGCCGCGCAACGCCACGGCCAAGGGCCGCAAGGCGAAGGCGACCAGGTCGAGCCGCTCGGGCAAGACCGCGGCATCGGCGAAATCGTCGGGCGGCACCAAGAAGGCCGCGGCGAAGTCCGGCGCTTCCTCCAGCAGCAAATCGACGAAGAAGACCAGCAAGTCGTCGCGCTGACGCTGCCGCGCTGCGTCGTCACGCTTGCCGCTGACTTGCCGCTGTAATGCGGCCGACTTGGCGCTGAACTGGCGCCGACTTGCCGCTGAATCGCCGCCGCATCCCCGCAGCGGCGCTTCTCAATCCAGCTGCGCCAGGATCGCCTGCAGCATCGCCGCGCCCAGCAGCGCGCTGCGGGCGCCGTTCCAGCCCACCTCCGGCTGCGGCAGGTCGGCGTTGTCCTTGAACGGCATCTCCAGCGTCAGCGACAGGCAGCCGAACGCGTGGCCGATGTACTTGGAGGCCAGCTTCAGCGCATCGGCGTTGTACTTGCTCGCCGCATAGCCATGCACGTCCTGGAAGTCCGGCGTGGCGCGCTTGAACGCCTCGACGAAGCGCGCCTGCGCGACGCGCTGGGACTCCGTGAAACTGGGCAGCATCTCGCTGCCGGCGACGAAGTTGTACGGCAGGCCCTCGTCGCCGTGGATGTCGAAGAACAGGTCGCAGCCGGTCGACTCGATCGCGCGGCGCACGTGATAGACCTCGGGGCTGGTATCGAGGCTCGGCGCCATCCACTCGCGGTTCAGGTTCGCGCCGGCGGCGTTGGTGCGCAGGTTGCCCAGCGCCGAGCCGTCCGGATTCATGTTCGGCACGATATGGAAGACGGCCTTCTGCAGCAGCCGCTCGGCCACGCCGTCGCCGGCCCAGATGCCGGTGCCGGTCAGTCGCTGCAGCACGCCCTCGATGAACCATTCGGCCATGGTTTCGCCGGGATGCTGGCGCGCGATCATCCAGATGGTCTTGCGGCCGGCATTGTCACGGTCTGCCGGCGTACCGATCGTCACCGCCGTCATGGCGCGGCCCTGGACCGTGCTGCCCAGGTGCGTCAGCCGCGCGCGCGGCGAACGCTGGCAGGTGCCCAGCAGGGCCAGGTGGCGCTCTTCGGGATACGGCTCGAAATAGGCGAACCAGACGCTGTCATGCGCCGGCGTGAATTCGACCGTCATCACCTGCCCGTCGAAGCGGGTCGGCACGCGGAACCACTGCACGCGGTCGTACGAGGCCACGGCCCGGTAGTCGCGCCAGCCGTCCGGATAGGTGCAATCGCCGGCGTTCAGGAATTGCAGCCGGCAGGCCTGGCCGGCCGCGCCGTGCAGCCCGAAATGGAACCACTGGCGGAAGTCGGCATGCGAATCGGCGCGGATGCGCAGCCGGATATCGTCGGCGCGGTCCAGCGCCTCGACTTCGATCGCGCCGGAATCGAACCGGCTGGAGATATGCAGCGCTGCGGTCTTCATGTCTGAGCCTCGCAAGACGAATTTGTTGTTGGCCGCGTTATTGGCCGCGTTATTGGCCGCGTTGTTGGCCGCGTTGTTGGCCGGCCCGGCGCGTGGCCATCGGCCCGACGCCCGCGCGCGCGGCGTCAGTCTTCCAGCCGGCGGCGGAACACCCAGCGCGCCGCGTCGGACGCCTTGGCGTCGTAGGCATAGCCGTCTTCGGCGAACTTCTTCAGGCCGGCCGCTTCGGTGATGCGCCGGGTCACCGCGAAGCGCGCCATCGTGCCGCGCGCGCGCTTGGCGTGGAACGAGATGATCTTGTAGCGGCCGCCCTTCCAGTCCTCGAACACCGGCGTGATCACGCGCGCGTTCAGCACCTTGGGACGGACGACCTTGAAGTATTCCTCGGAGGCCAGATTGACCAGCGTCGGCGCGCCCTCGCCCTTCAGCGCGGCGAGGTCCTTGTTCAGCAGTTGCGTCACGTCGTCGCCCCAGAACGCGTACAGGTCCTTGCCGGCCTCGTTGGCCAGCCGCGTGCCCATCTCGAGGCGGTACGGCTGCATCCAGTCCAGCGGCCGCAGCACGCCGTACAGGCCCGACAGGATGCGGACATGGCGCTGCGCGAAGGCGAGGTCGTCGTCGGACAGGCTGGGGGCGTCGAGCCCTTCGTAGACATCGCCGTTGAAGGCCAGCGCCGCCGGCTTGCTGTTGCGCGCGGTGAATTTGGGCGACCAGTCGGCGTAGCGGGTCGCGTTCAGCACCGCGAGCTTGTCCGAGATATCCATCAGCGTGCCGATTTCCTGCGGCGACAGCGCGCGCAGGCGTTCGATCAGCTGCGCCGAACGCGGGATCAGCCGCGGCAGGTGGCTGGCATTGAGCGGAGGCCGGACGCGGGGCGGCGTCTCATAGTCCAGCGACTTGGCGGGCGACAGAACGATCAACATGGCAGAATGCGGCAGAAACAAAGTTCCGATTGTAACGAATGCTCAACCCCTCTACCGGACCCGCGATCGGGTCCAACGCCGGGTCCAACGCCGGGTCCAACGCCGGGTCCGCCACAGGACCCAGCGTCGCACCCAACCCCGCGCCCGCGCTTCCGAACGCAGCGCCCGGCGACGCCTCCCCGCCCCGCGTGGTACTGGACTCCAACGTCTGGATCGACCTGCTGGTATTCCGCGATCCGCATGCCGAGCCGATCCGCACGGCCCTGCGGGACGGCGCCATCGCGCCGCTGATCCGCGCCGATTGCCGCGAGGAATTGCGCCGCGTGCTGGCGTACCCGCAGTTCGCGCGCTTCGAGGTCGATATCGACGAGGCGCTGGCGACCGTGGACCGGCTGACCACCGCGGTCGCACCGCCCTGCCCGACGCAGGCCGAAGCGATCCGGCTGCCGCGCTGCCGCGACGGCGACGACCAGAAGTTCATCGAGCTGGCGCACTTCGCCGGCGCCGAATGCCTGGTGTCGAAGGACAAGGCGGTGCTCAAGCTGGCGGGCCGGCTGCGCCGCAGCAGCGGCGTCGCGGTATTGACGCCGCAGGCCTTCGCGCCCTGGCTTGCCGCGCGGCCGGCACGCTAGAATCGCCTCCGATTGCCAGCCTGCCACCCCGCCTCCCCGCCATCCGATTGACGTTCGACCATTTGACGATTTGACGATTGACGCCATGTCCGCCGACGCCCCGCTGAGCCCTCCCCCATCCCGCCTGCCCAACGTGGGCACCACCATCTTCACCGTGATGTCGGCGCTCGCCGCCGAGAAGAATGCGGTCAATCTGGGCCAGGGTTTTCCGGACTTCGATTGCGATCCGAAGATCGTCGACGCGGTCACGCGCGCGATGCGGGGCGGCCTGAACCAGTATCCGCCGATGGCCGGCGTGCCGAGCCTGCGCCAGGCCATCGCGACCAAGATCGGCAGGCTCTACGGCCGCGCCTACGATGCCGACAGCGAGATCACGGTGACCGCGGGCGCGACGCAGGCGCTGCTGACCGCGATCCTGTGCGCGGTGCATCCGGGCGACGAAGTGATCGTGCTGGAGCCGTGCTACGACAGCTATCTGCCGGCGATCGAACTGGCCGGCGGCAAGCCGGTGCCGGTGATGCTGGACGCGCCGCACTTCCGCATTCCGTTCGACCGCCTCGCGGCCGCGATCACGCCGCGCACGCGGATGATCCTGATCAACACGCCGCACAACCCGACAGGCACGATCTGGCGCGAGGACGATATGCGCCAATTGGCCGCGCTGCTGGCGGGCACGGACATCCTGCTGCTGTCGGACGAGGTCTACGAGCACATGGTCTACGACGGCCAGTCGCATCAGTCGGTGGCGCGCCATCCGGAACTGGCGCGGCGCAGCTTCGTCGTGTCGAGCTTCGGCAAGACCTATCACGTGACCGGCTGGAAGGTCGGCTATGTCGCCGCGCCGGCCGCGCTGATGGCGGAATTCCGCAAGGTCCACCAGTTCAATGTGTTCACCGTCAACACGCCGGTGCAGCACGGCCTGGCCGACTACATGGCCGACCCCGGGCCCTATGTCGAATTGCCGGCCTTCTACCAGGCCAAGCGCGATTACTTCCGTGCGGGACTGGCCGATACGCGCTTCAAGCTGCTGCCGTCGGACGGCACCTATTTCCAGTGCGTCGACTATTCGGCGATCTCGGACATGAGCGAAGCGGATTTCGCGATGTGGCTGACGCGCGAGATCGGCGTCGCGGCGATTCCGGTATCGGCGTTCTATTCGCAGCCGCGCGAATCCGGCGTGGTGCGCTTCTGCTTCGCCAAGCGGGAGGAGACGCTGGCGCTGGCCTTGGAGCGGCTGCGCAAGCTGTGAGGCAGGGCGGGCGGTCTGCGCCATGCGACCGCCCGTTGCCCTCTCCCCGGCCCTCTCCCGCAAGCGGGAGAGGGAGTACACCGAGGGTTATGAACACCGGCGCGCTACGAAGGACCGGCAACGAATGCCCGGCCCGGCGGAGTTCTCCCTCTCTCCTCAGGGGGAGAGGGTTGGGGAGAGGGGGGCTCCAAACCGCGATCGCCCTCTTACGGCTTGTTCCGGCTCAGCATCAGCTCGGTGTTGGTCTTGCGGTCCGCGTTGACCTTCTGCACCGTCGGCCGCTCGCTCATGCGCTTCAGATAGTCCTTGACCGGCAGGTCGGCCAGCATGTCGTTGCCGTAAATGATCTTGGTGCAAGCCGACACCAGCGGCAGGTGCACCACCGCGGCACAGTCGGCCAGCGTGAAGGTGTCGCCGGCCATATATGGTGAAAACTTCGCCAGCCTGGCGAAGGCGGGAATGTAGCGGGTCAGCAGCTTGTGCTGGCGCTCCTTGACCCCATCGCTGACCTTGCCGCCGAAAAACGCCTCGGGATAAAGCTCCCGCGCGGTCAGTTCCAGATACAGTTCCATGTAGGTGACCAGTTCGCGCACCTTGCCGGCGGCGAGCGGATCGGCCGGCAGCAGCGGGGTCTGCGGATAGGCGGCCTCCAGGTATTCGGCGATCACCTCCGATTCGCACAGCGTGCCGCCGTCCGCGACGATGTACGGCACCTTGCCCAGCGGCGAGGCGTTCAGGTCGGTCTCGCCGATCCAGGCCAGCACCTCCTCGAACGGCACATTCTTTTCCAGCAGCGCCAGCTTGACCTTGTTGTAGTAGTTGCTGGCGGCAAAGCCGCAGAGCTTCAGCATGGGTATGACTCCTTTGTTGTGCTGCGTTCTCCCGGACGGGATCGGTGGCCGCGCCCCCGGCTTTTTTGGCCGATCAGCGCACGCGCCGGCGCGGCAGTGTTCACGCAACGAGTGCAAAAACCGCACGAGCGTGCTAATTTAACCACAACTTTTTGGAAGCACGATGAGCACTTTGACTATCGACACCCTCGGCATCGTGGGCACCGGCGCGATGGGCCGGGGCATTGCCCAGATCGCGGCGCAGGCCGGCCTGACCGTCCGCCTGTTCGACACCAATCCCCAGGCCGTCGTGGCCGCCCGCCAGTATCTGCAGGACACGCTGGCCAAGCTCGCCGACAAGGGCAAGATCAGCAGCGACGATGCCGCCGCCACGCTGTCGCGCGTGCAGCCGTGCGGCGCGCTCGAGGAAATGGCCGATTGCGACATGGTGCTCGAGGCCATCGTCGAGCGGCTCGAGGTCAAGCGCGAGCTGGTCGCCAAGCTCGAGGCCATCGTGCGTGCGGACGCGGTGATCGCGTCGAACACCTCGTCGCTGTCGATCACCGCGATCGCGGTCGGCGCGAAGCACCCGGGCCGCGTCGTCGGCTATCACTTCTTCAACCCGGTGCCGCTGATGAAGGTGGTCGAGGTGATCGACGGCCTGTCCGGCGATCCGGCGGTCGGCGATGCGCTGATGGCGCTGTCGCGCCGGATGGGCCATACGCCGGTGCGCTGCAAGGACATGCCGGGCTTCATCGTCAACCATGCCGGCCGCGGCATGAACATCGAAGGGCTGAAGGCCGCGCAGGAAGGCGTCGCCGAGTTCGCCGACATCGACGCGATCATGCGCGAGCAGGCGGGCTTCCGCATGGGCCCGTTCGAGCTGATGGACCTGACCGGGCTCGACGTCTCGCACCCGGTGATGGAGTCGATCTACAACCAGTTCTACCAGGAGCCGCGCTACCGCCCGTCGCCGATCACGGCGATCCGCCAGGTCGGCGGGCTGCTGGGCCGCAAGACCGGCGCCGGTTTCTACCGCTATGTCGATGGCCAGAAGCAGCTGCCCGCCGCCGCGCCGGCGCCCAGCGCGCGCCCGGCCAGCGTCTGGGTCAGCCGCGACAGCGAGCGCGGCCATGCGATGGTGGTCAAGCTGCTGACCGCGATGGGCGTCACGCCCGAGGGCGGCAACGCACCGTCGGCCGATGCGCTGATCGTCGTCACGCCGCTCGGGTTGGATGCCACCACCTGCGCGCTGCAGCAGGGCCTGGACGCCAGCCGCGTGGTCGCCATCGACACGCTGCTACCGTTCGAGGCCACCAGGCGCCGCACGCTGATGACGACGCCCGCCACCAGCGCGGCCATGCGCGATTGCGCCCACGGCCTGTTCGCCAGCGACGGCGTGCCGGTCACGGTGATCCGCGATTCGGCCGGCTTCGTCGCCCAGCGCATCGTCTCGTGCATCGTCAATATCGCCTCCGATATCGCGCAGCAGCGCATCGCGACGCCGTCGGACATCGACCTCGCCGTCAACCTGGGCCTGGGCTATCCGAAGGGCCCGCTGGCGCTGGGCGATGCGATCGGCCCGCAACTAGTGCTCGAGGTGCTGCGCAATATGGAGCGGCTGACCGGCGACATGCGCTATCGCCCGAGCCCGTGGCTGTGGCGCCGTGCCAGCCTGGGCCTGTCGCTGCTGACCGAGGAAGCCTGACGCTCCCCGGCCCCTTCCCTTCCATCACACCACCGAGCCGCCATGCCTACCCAACTGCTGTCCGAACGCGTCGATGCGACGCTGGTGCTGACCATCTCCAATCCGGAAATGCGCAATGCGCTCGGCCCGGAGATCTACCTCGCGACCAGGGAAGCGCTGCAGGCGGCCGAGCAGGACAGCGGCATCCGCTCGGTGGTGCTGACCGGCGCCGACGGCATGTTCTGCGCCGGCGGCAACCTGAACCGGCTGCTCGGCAATCGCGCGCAGCCGCCGCAGGTGCAGGCCGACAGCATCACGATGCTGCATGCCTGGATCGAAAGCCTGCATGCCTTTCCGAAGCCGATCATCGCGGCCGTCGAGGGCGCGGCCGCGGGCGCGGGCTTCTCGCTGGTGCTGGCCTGCGACTTCGTGGTGGCGGCCAGCAATGCCAAGTTCGTGATGGCCTACGTCAAGGTCGGCCTGACCCCCGACGGCGGCGGCTCGTATGAGCTGGCACGCGCGCTGCCGCGCCAGCTGGCCTCCGAGCTGCTGATCGAAGGCAAGACCGTCGACGCGCAGCGGCTTGCGCAGTTCGGCCTGGTCAACCGCGTGACGGAGCCGGGCGAGGCGCTGAACGAAGCGCTGCGCCTGGGCCAGTCGCTGGCCGCGCAGTCCTCGCACGCGATGGGCCGCATCAAGGGGCTGATCAACCAGGCCGGCACGCTGTCGCTGAACGCGCATCTGGCGCAGGAGCGCGAGAACTTCGTCGCCGCGCTGCATCACCCCGACGGCGGCGAAGGCATCAGCGCCTTCCTGGAGAAGCGCAAGCCGACCTATCGTTGAAGCCCACGGCCCAGCGCGGCCGACCGCGGTCCCACCCGCACCGATCCCGATAAAAAAGATACCGGAGACAGCATGAGCAGCAATCTTTCCCAGTTCGAGGGCACGCGCCCGGTCGCCGAGCAGCAGCGCTTCGATACCGCCGCGCTCGAAGCCTGGCTGCGCGACCATGTCGAGGATTTCGCCGGGCCGCTGACGGTCGAGCAGTTCAAGGGCGGCCAGTCCAACCCCACCTTCAAGCTGATCACGCCGGGCCGCACCTACGTGATGCGCGCCAAGCCGGGACCGAAGTCGAAGCTGCTGCCGTCGGCGCACGCGATCGAGCGCGAGTACCGCGTGATGGCCGCGCTGGCGAACACCGACGTGCCGGTCGCGCGCATGTACGCGCTGTGCGAGGACGAGGCCGTGATCGGGCGCGCCTTCTACATCATGGAGTACGTCAACGGCCGCGTGCTGTGGGACCAGTCGCTGCCGGGCATGAGCCCAAGCGAACGCGCCGCGATCTACGACGAGATGAACCGCGTCATCGCCGCGATGCATACCGTCGACTACCAGGCCATCGGGCTGGGCGACTACGGCAAGCCGGGCAATTACTTCGCGCGCCAGATCGAGCGCTGGACCAAGCAGTACAAGCTGTCCGAGACCGAGAAGATCGACGCGATGGACGCGCTGATGGACTGGCTGCCGCACCATATCCCGGAAGAAGACCAGGACCTGACCAGCATCGTCCATGGCGACTACCGGCTCGACAACCTGATGTTCCACCCCACCGAGCCGCGCGTGCTGGCGGTGCTGGACTGGGAGCTGTCGACGCTCGGCCATCCGATGGCCGACTTCGGCTACCACTGCATGAGCTGGCATATCGCGCCGGGCCAGTTCCGCGGCATCGCCGGGCTCGACTACGCCGCGCTCGGCATTCCCGACGAGGCGACCTACCGCCGCATGTACGAGCAGCGCACCGGACGCCAGATCACCGGCGACTGGAACTTCTACCTGGCCTTCAGCATGTTCCGCATCGCCGGCATCCTGCAGGGCATCGCCAAGCGCGTGGTCGACGGCACGGCATCGTCGGCGCAAGCGGTCGACGCCGGCCGGCGGGCCCGCCCGATGGCCGAGATGGGCTGGCAGTACGCGCAGAAGGCGAAGCAGCGGATCGCGTGAGCGCGGTACGTACGACCCAGGCTGGGCCCGACAAGGGCTGGCGCGGCGACGAGCCGCGCCAGCCCTTTTTCTTTGTGCGCCATCGGCTCGAAGCATCCGCCACATTGTCCGATGACATATGACCAGAGCCCGCGCCACCACCTTCCCTGAATCGGGCAAAAAATCCGGTCTTAACCGCTAGACGGCCGGGCATTCCGGCTCTTATGATGGCGACCATTGTTGTATGACGACTGACAAATAACTCGTTCCGGAGACATCATGCACGCACGCCGCCGCTTCCTCAGACTGGCCTCCACCGCCGCCCTCGCCGCTGCCGCCGCCCCGCTGGCGGCCCCCGCCCTTGCCGCCGATACCTGGCCGAACCGCCCGATCCGGCTGGTGGTGCCCTATCCCGCTGGCGGCTCGTCGGACATCATCGCGCGGCTGATCAGCAAGCAGCTGGGCGAGGCGCTGGGCCAGCCCGTCGTGGTCGACAACCGTCCGGGCGCCAACGGCAATGTCGGCGCCGCCTTCGTGGCGCAGTCCGGCGGCGACAACCACACGCTGCTGTTGTGCGATGTCGGCGCGCTGGCGATCAGCCCGTCGGTCTACACCAAGCTGACCTTCGATCCGGCCAAGGACCTGAAGGGCGTCGGCATGCTGGCCTATTCGCCGCACATGCTGGTGGTCAACCCGTCGGTGCAGGCCAATACGCTGAAGGACCTGGTCGAGATGTCCAAGCGCGGCGAGCTGAATTTCGCCGTCACCGCGATCGGCAGCGCCCCGCATCTGGCCGGCGTGGCTGTGCAGCAAGCCACCGGCGCCAAATGGCAATACGTGCCGTACAAGGGCGGCGCGCAGGCGATTGCCGATACCGTCGGCGGCACCGCGCAGGTGCTGATGAACGGCATGCTGGCGACGCTGCCGCATGTGCAGAGCGGCAAGCTGAAGGCGATCGCGGTGTCCAAGCGCACCCGCATGCCGCTGGTGGGCAATCTGCCGACCATCGCCGAACAGGGCGTCGCCAATTTCGAATCGGGCACCTGGCAGGGCGTGATGGCGCCGGCCAGGATGCCGGACGCCGCGGTGACGCGCCTGAACGCCGAGCTGGTGCGCATCATCCGTTCGCCGGAGGTGCGCGCGCAGTTGGCCGGCCAGGGCGCCGAGGTGGTGACGATGACGCCCGCCGAGACCAACCGCTTCTTCGCGGCCGAGAAGACGCGCTGGGCCGCGGTGGTCAAGCAGGCGGGCATCAAGCTGGACTGACGGCGGCCAGCCGGGAGGCTTTCGGCACTCCCCTCCCGGCCCGGATGAGCCCGGGCGTGGCCCAGGCGGCAAGCGTATACTGGCCGTTGCTATCGATTTTGACCGGTTCACGCTGTCCGCTACCTTGTCCGCCGCTGTGTCCGCCCCCTCCCCTCACTCTCACGACGATCCCCGCCCGCTGCCGCCCAACCGGCCCGACGACGACGCCTGTTGCGGGAGCGGCTGCAGCCCCTGCATCTTCGATTTCTATTACGAAGAAATGGAGCGCTACCGGCAGGAACTGCGCGCCTGGCTGGCGCGGCATCCCGAGGAGGCGCCCTCGCCGTGACGGCCATGACCACCGCGGCGACGCCGGGCGCTGCCGCGCCGATCGCGGTCGACGGTCCGCCGCATGGCGACGACGACGCGCTGATCGGCCTCGTACGCCGGCACCCGCGCCTGCTGGTGCTGACCGGCGCCGGCATCAGCACCGATTCGGGCATCCCCGGCTATCGCGATGCCGATGGCAACTGGCGTGCGAGCACGCCGATCCAGCATCGCGAATTTCTCGAATCGCACGCGCGCCGCCAGCGCTATTGGGCGCGCAGCATGGTGGGCTGGCCGCTCATGTCGCGCGCCTTGCCCAACGACGCCCACCGCGCGCTGGCCCGCCTGCAACAGGCCGGGCACGTGGAGGCGCTGGTCACGCAGAACGTCGACGGCCTGCACCAGGCGGCGGGCAGCACCGGCGTGATCGAGCTGCATGGCAGCCTGAGTTCGGTCGTCTGCCTGTCCTGCGGCGAACGTCACGCCCGCGCCGACATCCAGCACGAACTCGAAGCGGCCAACCCGGCCATCGCCGGCCTGTCGGCCGTGCCGTCGGCCGATGGCGACGCGCATCTCGAGCCCGACGACCTGCACGGCTTCACCGTGCCGCATTGCCGCCGCTGCGCCGGCATCATCAAACCCGACGTGGTGTTCTTCGGCGATTCGGTGCCGCGCGATCGCGTGGCCGCGGTCCACGAGGCATTGCAGCGCGCCGACGCGCTGCTGGTCGTGGGCTCCTCGCTGATGGTCTTTTCCGGATACCGCTTCTGCGTCGCCGCTGCGCAGGCCGGCAAGCCGGTCGTCGCGATCAATCTCGGCCGCACCCGCGCCGATCCCCTGCTGACCATGAAGATCGCCGCGCCCTGCGGCGCCACGCTGACGCGCCTGGACGCCGCGCTGCGCAACATCGCCGCCTGACTTCGCAGCAATTTCGATACGAATAAGTCGCAAATCAGAAACGGCCGTAAACCACCGACAGTTGAGACACCAATTCGGTAGCAGCATGTGACCCGTCGTTGGTTGTGGCGTCGGCGTGGACTGGGGATGTCCGTCGCGATCGTCGACCACCGCCACGCGCGAAGGGTCCGGTGCACGGTATGTACATGCCGCCCGGACGTGAACCTCCCCTGTCACAGGCGAATACCATGAAAGTCTCCTATCTGAATTCGATGTCGACCGGACACAGCCATGCGGCCAAGGACTTGTTCGCGGCGCCAATCAGTGTCCCCGGGCTGACGGCCGACGAGTTGCCGCAGCTCCTCGATGGTGCCGAGCGGTTGTTCCTCTCGGACCCACGCATGGAGCCACGCGTCAAGTTGGAGATCGCGGGCGAAGCCGTCCCCCTCGAGGACATCGCAAGACACAGCCATGACAGGCAAGGGGCTGCCATCCTGGAGGGTATCGCGGCGAGGCTGCCCCGCACG
Source organism: Cupriavidus cauae (assembly GCF_026210475.1). Classification (NCBI taxonomy): domain Bacteria; kingdom Pseudomonadati; phylum Pseudomonadota; class Betaproteobacteria; order Burkholderiales; family Burkholderiaceae; genus Cupriavidus; species Cupriavidus cauae. The sequence goes on along the minus strand of NZ_CP080293.1, from coordinate 1,967,896 downwards.
TTTGCCGGCCAGGCGCCGACTTCCGCCATCGAGGAATCGGCCTACTATGCGGTGGCAGCGTTGATCGCCAGCCCAGCCTTTTGGAATACGGCCGAAACCACGCTTCGGTCGACGCTGAACCACGACACCACTTACGGCGAAATCCGCTTGGCGAGCCCTGCCCAGTTGGGCATGAACGTCGAGATGTCGAAGGACGGCAAATCGATGGAATGCCATTTGAGCGCGGCCTGGCATGAATACCAGTCCGGTGGCCAGTGGCATTGCATGCGCGAGCACGGCGCGGTGCTCACCGCCAATGTCAAGGTCGTGATACCGCTGAAGCGCAGGGCCGGAAATCAGTGGCTGGAGGGCAGCTTTGTTTCGCTGCATGTCAACAGCCCGCTGCCCGAGATCCGCGACAAGCTGATGAAGCATGGCACCCGCGGGTTCGTCACCGCGCTGCTCGATGCGCTGGCCAGTATTCCGCTATTGGGGCGGCTGTTTCGCGGCGTGCAGATCAAGGTGCGGGTCGGAGGCGTGGACTTTCATCGTCACCGCCTCGCGAAGGTCCCCAAGAGCCTGGGCAATTGGTCATGGGCAGGCAGCCAGCATGTCGCGCACGCACCGGATCCCGAAGCAAGCGGCCAGCATATCGTCATCAAGAAGCTCGCGCATCGGCCCAACTGGATCCATCGCATACATGGCCCGGCTGCCGGCGATGCCCCCTCTTCCTTGAGGACACTGCTGGAGCAGCGCGACCCTGCGCTTCGGCAGAGGGTCGCCATCGGCGACTGGAACCAGCAAGGGCCCATCGAGCATCAGGAGCACCGTCAGCCGGACGCCCCGATCGCTCCCCCTGACCTTCCGCTACCGCCGCCGGACTTCGTCCCGCAACCGCCGCTCGGCCCATCCCCGGAGGTCCAGGCGGAACTGGAAGCACTGCGACAAACCGTGGCAAGGGAACGTCGATTGCGGGAGGAGATCGAGGGCGAGCACAACACGGTGCTGGCAGAGCGGAACACGCTTCTCGCGAGCGTTGCGAACCTCGAGCAAAGGTTGACCGCCGCGGAGGGCGAGCGAAACCACCTGCGGCCCCGGCTCGAGCAGGTGACAAGCCAGTACGAGGAAACCCAGGACAAGGTACGGGAACTGCAAGCGAAGGTCGCCAAATACGAGGCGGGCCTCGCCGCTGAAAACCTCGCAAAAATACCGATGGATCTCGTCTACCAGCAGCGAAAGGGAACGGATGAGCGGAAGCCGAACGGCGCGCCGACCCCGGGGAAAAGGGGCCGCGCGATGACGTTTTCGGGGCCGGAGAAGGGCTCTTCGCCTACGGTCCCCAACAACGCCGCAGCCGGCACCGGGTCGCCGACCGGGGCAGACGACAAGCCATAAGACCGGCTCGCAGCACGTCACCGATGCGGTGCGGACGCTCTGCGCCGCATTTGCATCGCCTGTCCAGGTCGCCCGGCCGACGCCGCATCGGATCGAAATCTTTCGGCATCCCGCAGATCATTCGCCCCGGATCGCGGATCGGCCAGCGGCGTATTCCATACCGATCGCTGCTACCCGATATGCCATTCTCCAAACCCTTCATCGATCCCTGTGCCATGCTGCACGCCGTCACGCATGCGCCGATGCCCATCCCGACGGCTCCGTCCGAGCACATTGCGCGTGCCAACTTCGGCATGGCCTTTGCCCAGACCGCATGGCGACTGTTCGAAGATGAGCGGTGCCGCATCGAATTCGCGGGCGCGAGCCATGTCAATTCCGATCATCTCGTCGAACAAGCCAGGCTGAACAATCGCATCCGCGACAGGCGCGCGCGCGAGGCGGAGCCCTACAGCAGAACCCAGGCCGGCCACGAACTGATTGCCGCGATAGCGGGCCAATTGAAGGCGCAGGCGGCGCCCGGACAGAACATCGACAATCTGGCGCACGCCTATACCGCCGCGGCAACCCTTTGCACCGACGAGTTCTGGAAGGCCGAGGCGGTGGCGCTGCAAGCGATTTCCGTGCGCAACGGAATCGATCTGCCGCTGCTGCCCTCGGTGGTCAGCGCACGCATCACGCCGCTGGAAGACGGCACCGGCTGGCGCATCAACAAGCTGATGAAATGGCATTCCTACACCGGCCCGGACGACAACACCTATTACATGTCGAATCTGCGCCCCGTGCTGACGATCGATCATCAGATCGAGATCCATTGCGATGCCAACGACCCGCCATTGCGCAGCTTGTTGAATTGGCTCCAGGGACGAGAGCCCGAGCGATACAAGCTGGGCGAACGCTCCGACGCCATTCACGTGGCATGCCTGGCGCCGGCGCTGGACCAGGCCCTGACGACGATGCAGCCAGGGAGCGGCAATCTGTTGATACGCCTGTTGTCCCGGCTGCTCGACTACCTCTCCGACCTCTTTCACGACATGCTGGACGAATGCCGCCGCCGCGAGGGAGTGGCCTACCGCATCATCGCGGCCGGCGAGGCGGAGTCCTTCCGATGCGAGCGCCCCTGCGGAATCGGACAATATCGCAGCGATGACGCCGCCGAGGATCAGTCGCTGACGCCGATCCAGCTGCATCGGCAACGTGAAGCACGGGACAGGAGTCTCAAACCGATCGAATACAGACGTGCCAATGAACGCCACTATGTCGCCCGCAGGACGGACGGTCAGATGAACGGCTCCGGCTGCTATGTCTTCGAAGCGCTCGACGCCGAGCACCATGTCATGCGGCAATCGACCACCGACGGCGACCTGCGGCCTTGCATGCAATCGGTTCTATACGACTCGCGCGGCATGGAGCCGCCCAAACCGGTGCATGGCGAACCGCCGTCCGACGAAGCGTCGGACCTCAGCGACGATGACGACGGCGAAGAGCGCGCCGGCGGCGAGTCGTCCGCACGCGACATCGCCGAACAGGAATCCGCGCCGGTCGCCGACATCGCAGAGGATCCGGCCCCCATCCCGGACTCGGGCACCGCGGCGGCCGCACGCCGGCGGTTTTCGCTATTCGGTGGCAGCTGGGTCATGGTTTCGCGGATGGCCGACTGAGCGCGGGAAGCGCCGGCGGCACCGCCGCTACCGACGGTGCCGCCGACGCAACGGATCAGGAAGTTGCCGGCGCGCCCTTCTCCAACCCCGTCATCACCGCCATCAGCTGCTCCCGCAGCCACCGGTTCGCGCCATCATTCTCCCCGCCCGCATGCCAATACAAGTGCAGCTCCAATGACGGCACCTTGAACGGCAGCGTCAGCAGGCGATTGCCATAGGCCTCGTTGGCGATGCGCGCATAGCGCAGCGGCAGCGTCGCCAGCAGGTCGGTGCAGCTGACGATGCGGCAGGCCGCCGCGTAGTGCTGGCAGCGCAGCCGTACCCGCCGCGTCATGCCCATCCGATGCAGCGCCTGGTCCTCCAGCCCAGCGCCGCGCCGCCGCGACGACACGTGCACGTGCTCGGCGGCCAGATAGCGCTCCAGCGTCAATTCCTTCTTCACCAGCGGATGGTCGCGCCGGGCCAGCACCACCATCGGATCGGCCATGAACTGCGCGTGGTGGATCGCCGGCGAGACCGGCAGCAGGATGTCGATCGCGGCATCGAGCGTCCCGGCCAGCAGCTCCGACTCCATCTCGCGGCGATCGAAGCGCACCGCGGCGATGTCGACGTGCGGCGCCACCGCGGCGACGCGCGACATCAGCGGCGGCAGCAGCGTCGACTCCAGCGCGTCGCGCATGCCGATGGTGAAGCGCCGCACCGTCGCCGCCGGATCGAAATGCGGCGTGTCCTGCAGCGTGCGGGCGAACGACTGCAGCGCGGTGCGCACTTCCCCGGCCAGCGAGCGCGCCAGCGGGGTCGGCGCCATGCCCTGCCCGCGCCGCTCGAACAGCGGGTCGTCGAACAGCGTGCGCAATCGGCCGAGCGCATGGCTGACCGCCGGCTGCGTCAGGTTCAGCTGCCGGGCGGCCGCCGTGATGCTGCCTTCGGTGTAGATGGCGTCAAACACGACGAACAGGTTCAGGTCGATGCGGGAGAGCTGCATGGCGGCGATTGTGGCATGGAATGCAGCAGATTGATACCGTCGAATCCAGAAAATTCATTTTTCATATTCCAGCGAATCGGATAGAGTGGGCCCCAGTCGGCGTATATCGCGCCCGCCCGCCGCCTGCCGGTCCGCTGCCCTGCGGTGGTCCGGCATCAGCGGCGGGGCCAAATCGCAGGGGTTGTGAGGAGACATCATGGATTTCGAATACTCGCCCAAGGTCAAGGAAATGCGCGCCAGGCTGCTGGCCTTCTTCGACCAGCACATCTATCCGAACGAGAAGCGCTTCCACGCCGAGATCCAGGCCAACCGCAAGGCCGGCAACGCCTGGGTGCCGAGCAAGCTGATCGAGGAGCTGAAGCCGCTGGCGCGCGAGGCCGGCCTGTGGAACCTGTTCCTGCCGCGCTCGCCGCGCGCGCCGGAAGGGCTGTCCAATCTGGAATACGCGCCGATGTGCGAGATCATGGGCCGCGTGCCCTGGTCGCCGGAGGTGTTCAACTGCGCGGCGCCCGACACCGGCAACATGGAAACGCTGGAGCGCTATGCCTCCGAGGAACTGAAGGACAAGTGGCTGGAGCCGCTGCTGCGCGGCGAGATTCGCTCGGCCTTCCTGATGACCGAGCCCGACGTGGCGTCCTCCGACGCGACCAATATCCGCTGCCGCATCGAGCGCGATGGCGACCACTACGTGATCAACGGCACCAAGTGGTGGTCGTCGGGCGCCGGCGACCCGCGCTGCAAGGTCTATATCGTGATGGGCAAGACCAATCCCGATGCGGGCCGCCACGAGCAGCAGTCGATGATCGTGGTGCCGGCCGATACGCCGGGGATCACCGTCAAGCGCCATCTGCCGGTGTTCGGCTATGACGACGCGCCGCACGGCCACATGGAGATCGAACTGAAGAACGTGCGCGTGCCGGCGGACAACATCCTGCTCGGCGAAGGCCGCGGCTTCGAGATCGCGCAGGGCCGCCTCGGCCCGGGCCGCATCCACCACTGCATGCGCAGCATCGGCGTGGCCGAGCGCGCGCTCGAACTGATGTGCAAGCGCAGCCTGGACCGCGTCGCGTTCGGCAAGCAGATCGCCCGCCATGGCGTCACGCAGGAACGCATCGCGGAGGCCCGCTGCGAGATCGAGATGGCGCGCCTGCTGACGCTGAAGGCCGCGTACATGATGGACACGGTCGGCAACAAGGTGGCCAAGGCGGAGATCGCGATGATCAAGGTGGTGGCGCCGAACGTCGCGCTGAAAGTCATCGACTGGGCGATCCAGGTGCATGGCGCCGCCGGCGTGTCGGAAGACTTCCCGCTGGCCTCGTGGTGGGCGCACCAGCGCACGCTGCGCCTGGCCGACGGTCCGGACGAGGTGCACCGCAACGCGATCGCCAAGCTGGAACTGGCCAAGCACATGAGCCTGAATCCGGACGAGATCCAGATGCCGGTCACGCGCGGCGGCTGAGGCCGTCGCCCCGATAAATAACATCGGCGGCCATCCGGCCGCACGACTCCAGGGCAGCTGCGCCGGCAGCGAGCCATCCACGCGCAGCCTGTCTGCGCGTTTTTTTCTTCTGTGATTAAATGCGTCGGTCCATTCAACCGGCGCTCCGCTCCGCTGGCGAGTCGGCGGCGCCCTCTCCCGTCCAGGAGCTTCCTCGATGATCGATGTCTACAGCTGGGCCACGCCCAATGGCCACAAGGTTCATATCATGCTGGAAGAGTGCGGCCTGCCCTACCAGGTGCACCCCATCAATATCGGCGCCGGCGACCAGTTCGGCGAGGAATTCCTGAAAATCAGCCCGAATAACAAGATTCCCGCCATCGTCGACAGCGAAGGGCCGGACGGCAAACCGATCTCGCTGTTCGAATCGGGCGCGATCCTGGTGTATCTGGCCGGCAAGACCGGCAAGTTTCTGCCCGAGGACGTGCGCGGCAAATACGAAACGCTGCAATGGCTGATGTTCCAGATGGGCGGCGTCGGTCCGATGCTGGGCCAGGCGCACCATTTCCGGATCTATGCGCCGGAGAAAATCGAATATGCGGTCAACCGCTATACCAATGAAGCGCGCCGCCTCTATGGCGTGATCGACAAGCAGTTGTCCGGTCGTCCCTGGCTGGCCGGCGACGAATATACGATCGCCGATATCGCAACCTTCCCGTGGCTGCGCAGCTGGCAGAACCAGGGCGTCGAACTCGACGACTATCCCCATCTGAAGCGCTGGTTCAATACGATCGCCGAGCGCCCCGCGGTCAAGCGCGGCGTCGAGGTACTGGCGCGCGAACGCAAGCCGCTGCATACCGAGAAGGAACGCGAGATCCTGTTCGGCGCCACGCAATACGCCCGCCGTTGAGCGGCGCGGCGCCGCGGGCAGGACTCGCGGCGCCTTTTCCGCCGCGGCGCCCGACGACGCCCCCGCAGTCCCTCGCCGGCCATCCCGCGGCCGGCTCCCGCCTCACTCCTCTCTTCGCCTGCGCCGCCACGCTGCGGCAACGGTCTCTCGCCGTTCCGGCCGCCTCAGCGCCCCATCTGCGGCTTCCGATTTCGTCAGATTAACGGGCAACAACAAACCTATCGTTTTCGGAACCGAGGATTCAGGTGAATACCTGTATGACATTCGCTCGCGTCCATGCGAAAACAGTGCACCCCGGTCCTCGTTCCGCTACCGCCCATCCGATTTTCGACAGTAAATGCAACCTATAGGGTGAGTTCACACACTTTATGTTGGCTGACACCGATTGTGCGACGGACTCTAGGATGTCGAGTCGACCGGGCCAATCCCTTAACTTCCTTCGAGTTCACATCTTGTCAAAACCATGGTCGGCGATCCTCTCAAGCAATTTGGCCAACGCCTGACGGCCCTGCGCAAGCAAAGGGGCTGGTCCCAGGAAAAGCTCGCCCTCGAAAGCGGAATGGCGCGTTCCTATCTCAGCGGCATCGAACGCGGACTGCGTAATGTAGCGCTGATCAACATCTGCACTCTGGCCGATACCCTCGGCGTCCCTCCCGGCGAAATGTTGAAGTTCGATGGCGAAAACGCGGTGTTGACAGTCGAGGAATTACGCGTTCCATTTGGCGGCGAGGAAACCACCGCGCAACGCAATGCGCGGCGTTATATGGCAAGGCTCGATAATGACGACCAGGACCTGGTCGCCTCGGTGGCACGAGCCCTCGCCCGCAAGCGCAACAACCACACCTAGCACGCGCCGCCGACGGCGCCGCACATCGCGGCTACATCACCGCTACATCACGGCTACATCGCAGCTACATCGCGGCTATCGCGGCTATCGCGGCTACATCGCCAGCATGCCCTGCCGCTCGATGAAGCGGATCACCGCGTCAAGACCCTGCCCCGACTTGACGCTTCCCATCACGAAAGGCCGTTCCCCGCGCATCTTGCGCGCATCGCTTTCCATCACGTCGAGGTTGGCGCCGACATACGGCGCGAGATCGGTCTTGTTGATCACCAGCAGATCCGACTTGGTGATGCCCGGCCCGCCCTTGCGGGGAATCTTCTCGCCGCCGGCGACATCGATCACGTAGATCGTCAGGTCCGACAGCTCCGGGCTGAATGTCGCCGCCAGATTGTCGCCACCGGATTCGATGAACACCACGTCGGCATCGGGAAAACGCGCCAGCATGCGGTCGACCGCCTCGAGATTGATCGACGCGTCCTCGCGGATTGCCGTATGCGGGCAGCCGCCGGTTTCCACCCCCATGATGCGCTCGGCCGGCAGCGCGCCGGAGATCGTCAGCAGGCGCTGGTCTTCCTTCGTGTAGATGTCGTTGGTGATCGCCACCAGGTCGTAGCGCTCGCGCATGGCCTTGCACAGCATCTCGAGCAAGGTGGTCTTGCCGGAGCCGACCGGGCCGCCGACGCCGACGCGCAGCGGAGGGAGTGTCTTGGTACGGGTCATGATGGCTCGTCCGATTCGATTTGTGGCTGCGGATGTATGGCTGCGAATGTGGCTGCGAATGTGGCCGCCAATGTGGCTGCGAATGTACGGCTGCGAATGTGTCGCTGCGGATGTCTGCCCGTGGAACATGGCTGCGCTCAGGAGCGGAACAGCCGCGAATACTGCGTTTCGTGGCGCGCCGACAGCAGGCCCAGCATCGGCGACAGCGTCGACAGAGCGGGCGGTTCGGCATCGGCGCGGCGCGTTGCCTCGGCCACGGCGTCGAGCACGCAGCCATGCATGCCGCGCAGGATCTGCTGGCCCGCCACCTGTCCCAGCGGCACCGCCTTGATCGCCGCGGCGATCTGGTTCTCGGCCCAGTTGAAACAGTAGGCGGCCAGCCCGTCGCCCTCGTCGACCTGCAGCGCGACGCAGGCGGCGGCGAAGGCCGTCGGCAGGCACACCGGCGACATCGCCGCCAGATCATCGCGCAGCGCCGGCTCGCCCCATGCCATCTGTCCGACCAGCCGCGCCAGCGACCATCCCATCTGCTCGGTCTCCAGCCGCAGCTCGGCGCTCTCACGGCTGCCGTGGAACCAGTCGTTCCAGTAGCGCACGCCCTCGCGGTCGCCGGCACGCCAGGCGCGATACAGCAGCAGCCATAGCGGCGCCTCGGCATGCACCTGCACGTGCAGCAGATTGTCGCGAATCCACTGCCCCGCGCTGTCGGCATCCCGCACGATGCCGCAGTCGATCGCCGCCTCCAGCCCCTGCGAATAGCTGAACCCGCCGATCGGCAGCGCCGGCGAGGCCAGATGCAGCAGCGAGAGCAGTTGGGGGAGCTGGGTCATGGCAGCGCGAGCGAGTCAGTGCCGGTGATCGCAGCCGGCATGGTGCGCGTGGCCGCCATGTGAATGATCATGGTCATGCGGGTGATCGTGGCCGTGCTCGTGATCATGGCCATGCGAGTGCAACTGCGAATGCTGGTGCGAGTGCGAGTGCGAGTGCTGGTGCGAGCGCGAGTGCGATTGCGATTGCGATTGCGATTGCGATTGCGATTGCGATTGCGATTGCGATTGCGATTGCGAGCCCCCATGATGCTCGTGAAACACCGCCTGCGCCGCCGCATAGTCCTCGGCGAAGGTCGCGTCGTGGCCGTGCTTGTGGCCGCCGCCGTAGGCGCCGGCCTCCGGTTCGAACGGCAGCTCGGCGCGCTCGGCCTGCACGCCCAGGCGCATCAGCATGTCGGCCAGCACCGGATCGTATTCGAGCCGCAGATAGTCGCGGCCGATCTCGACCGGCGTGTGGCGGTTGCCGAGATGGTAGGCCGCGCGCATCAGCGCGTGCGGATCCTCGGCCCGTACCTGCAGCACCGATTCCGCGGCCGCCTGCACCTCGACGAACGTGCCGTCGGCGCTCACCAGCAGATCGCCGCCGCGCAGCACCGTGCCGCGCGGCAGGAAGATCGCGGCTTCCTCGCCGTTGTCGAGCACGGCGCGCAGGCGGCTCTTGCTGCGGTCGCCGAAGGGCAGCACCAGCTTGGGCGCGCGGCGCACCAGCACCGGCGCGATGCCGTGCGGCGCGGGAAGATGCTTGTCGATCTTGTGCATGGTCAGAACAGGAAATAGCGCTGCGCCATCGGCAGCGAGGTGGCCGGCTCGCAGGTCAGCAGTTGCCCGTCGGCGACGACCTGATAAGTCTCCGGATCGACGGTGACGGTCGGCTGCCAGTCGTTGTGGACCATGTCCCGCTTGCTGACCGTGCGCGTGCCGCGCACCGCCGACAGCGTCTTCTGCAGCCCGTAGCGCTCGCCCACGTTGGCCGCCAGCGCGGCCTGCGAGACGAAGGTCAGCGACGAGCGGTGCAGCGCCCCGCCGGCGCTGGCGAACATCGGCCGATAGTGCACCGGCTGCGGCGTCGGGATCGACGCGTTCGGATCGCCCATCGCGGCCGCGGCGATCATGCCGCCCTTCAGGATCAGGCTCGGCTTGACGCCGAAGAACGCCGGCTTCCACAGCACCAGGTCCGCCCACTTGCCGACCGCGATCGAGCCGACCTCGTGCGCGACGCCATGCGTCAACGCCGGATTGATCGTGTACTTGGCGACGTAGCGCTTGACGCGGAAGTTGTCGTGCCCGCCGCGCGCATCGTGCGGATCGCCGGGCAGCTTGCCGCGCTGCACCGCCATCTTGTGCGCGGTCTGCCAGGTGCGCAGGATCACCTCGCCGACGCGCCCCATCGCCTGCGAGTCGCTGGAGATCATCGAGAACGCGCCGAGGTCGTGCAGGATGTCCTCGGCGGCGATCGTCTCGCGGCGGATGCGGCTTTCGGCGAAGGCGATGTCCTCGGCGATCGACGGATCGAGGTGATGGCAGACCATCAGCATGTCCAGATGCTCGTCGATCGTATTGATCGTGTAGGGCCGCGTCGGATTGGTCGACGACGGCAGCACGTTGGCCTCGCCGCAGACCTTGATGATGTCCGGCGCGTGCCCGCCGCCCGCCCCTTCGGTGTGATAGGTATGGATGGTGCGGCCCTTGAACGCGGCGATGGTCGCCTCGACGAAGCCCCCCTCGTTCAGCGTGTCGGTATGGATGGCGACCTGCACGTCGGTCGCGTCGGCCACCGACAGGCAGGTATCGATCGCCGCCGGCGTGGTGCCCCAGTCCTCGTGCAGCTTCAGCCCGATCGCGCCGGCCTCGACCTGCTCGACGATCGGCTGCGGCAGGCTGGCATTGCCCTTGCCCAGCAGGCCGATATTCATCGGATAGGCATCCACCGCCTGCAGCATCCGCTCCATATGCCAGGGGCCGGGGGTCACCGTGGTTGCATAGGTGCCGGTAGCCGGGCCGGTGCCGCCGCCGATCATCGTGGTGACGCCGCTCATCAGCGCCTCCTCGATCTGCTGCGGGCAGATGAAGTGGATATGGCTGTCGATGCCGCCGGCGGTCACGATCATGCCTTCGCCGGCGATCACCTCGCTGCCGGGGCCGATCACGATCGTCACGCCCGGCTGGATGTCCGGATTGCCCGCCTTGCCGATGCCGGCGATGCGCCCATCCTTGATGCCGATATCGGCCTTGACGATGCCCCAATGGTCGACGATCAGCGCATTGGTGATCACCGTGTCGACGCAATCGCGCGCCAGCCGCTGGCTCTGCCCCATGCCGTCGCGGATCACCTTGCCGCCGCCGAACTTGACCTCCTCGCCGTAGATCGTGAAATCCTTCTCGACCTCGATCACCAGCGCGGTGTCGGCCAGCCGCACGCGGTCGCCGGTGGTCGGGCCGAACATCTCTGCATAGGCCTGCCTTCCGATTGTCAACGCCATCACAGCGCTCCCATGATCTTGCCGTTGAAGCCGTAGACGATGCGGTCGCCATCGAGCGCGACCAGCTCGACGGTGCGCGACTGCCCCGGCTCGAAACGCACCGCGGTACCGGCGGCGATATTGAGACGGAAGCCGCGCGCGGCATCGCGATCGAAGTCCAGCGCGGCGTTGGTTTCGTGGAAGTGGAAATGCGAGCCGACCTGGATCGGGCGGTCGCCGGTATTGGCGACCGCCAACCGTATCGTCGCGCGGCCCGCGTTCAGTTCGAGCTCGCCGTCGGCGGGCATCAGTTCACCGGGGATCATGGCGTCTCCTGTCGTGCTGTCGTGCTGTCGTGCTGTCGGATGTCGTCCGTCGGATGTCGTCCGTCGGCTATCGGCTGTCGGCTGTCGGCTGTCGGCTGCCAGATCAGGCCACCATCAACCCGACGCCATACAGCGCGACACCGGCGCCGGCCGCGCGCGCGAGCCACGGCGCATGCCGGCGCAGCACCGTGCCGGCGGCGATGCCGGCCAGATGCAGTGCCATGGTCGCGGCCGCAAAGCCACCGACATAGGCCAGCACCGCCGGCAGCGCGCCGGCGCTGGGCGGCAGCTCGGCGCCGTGCGCGTAGCCATGGAACACCGCAAAGCCGCCGACCAGCGCCATCGCCACGCCTGCCGGCAGCCGCGCGCGCAACGCGACCAGCAGGCCGACCACCAGCAACGAGGCGGCGATCATCGGCTCGACCGCGGGCAAGGCAACGCCGGCGAGGCCGAGCGCGGCCCCGACCAGCATCAGCGCGACGAAGGTCAGCGGCACGCGCAGCACGCCGCCGCCCGCGCCGCCCGCGCCGACCGAGCCGACCGAGCCGAACGAGCCGAGCGAACCGACCGAGCCGACCGAGCCGAACGCGCCCGCCGTGCCGACCGCCAGCGCGCTCCAGACGCCGACCGCCACCATCGCCAGCAGATGGTCGGCGCCAGTCAGTGGATGCAGCAGGCCCGAGGCCAGGCTGGCGCCGACACTGGCGACGTCGTGGCCCGGGTGGGCCAGCGCCGGCGCGCTGCCCAGCACCGTGGCCGAAGCCGCGAGATGCGTCGCGGCGCGCGCCAGGCCGCGCGGCATGGCTTGTTGGAAAGAAAGGGAGCGAATGAAACCGGCCATGTTGTCCTCGGTGAAATACGGAAATTCAGTCGGCGGCTGGGATGTCCGTCATGCGTGCGATGCGCGCCTGCGTGCCTGCGTGCCTGCGCACCTGCGTGCCTGCGTGCCTGCGCGCCTGCGTGCCTGCGTGCCTGCGTGCCTGCGTGCCTGCGCGCCTGCGTGCCTGCTTACCGGCGTGCGATGCGTCCGATGCGTCCGATGCGTCCGATGCGCGCATGCGTTGCGATACGCCGGTAGTGCGTCAGACGATCGGCTGATGCACGGTGACCAGCTTGGTGCCGTCGGGAAAGGTCGCCTCGACCTGGATCTCGGGGATCATCTCGGCCACGCCCTCCATCACGTCCTCGCGCGACAGCACCGTGGTGCCGGCATGCATCAGTTCGGCGACGGTGCGCCCGTCGCGCGCGCCCTCCATGATGGCGGCGGTGATCAGCGCCACCGCCTCCGGATAGTTCAGCTTCAGCCCGCGCGCGCGGCGGCGCTCGGCCAGCAGCGCGGCGGTGAAGATCAGCAGCTTGTCCTTCTCTCTTGGCGTCAGTTCCATCGCCTGTCCTCGGTGTTCGGTTCGTTGTCTTTCGGTTGGCGCGGCACGCAGGCCATCGCGTTCACCGGTACGGCCGCCATGACGTTCGCCATGACGTTCGCCATTACGTTCGCCATCAGCTCCGCCGTTACGCCGGCCATCGCTTCGGCCCTCGCTTCGGCCCTCGCGTCGGCCCTCGCGTCGGCCCTCACGTCGGCCCTCACGTCCGCCATCACGTCGACCACAGCCGCAGCGGCTTCGCCTCGACCCCATGGATCGGCATGCGCAACGCGCTCCACGCCGCCACCATCAGCTCGCGCACCGGTTCGATGCGCGCGCCCAGCACGCGCAGCAGCAGCATCGGCTGCTCGGCGTCGGCGAGGCAGGTCACACCGGCACGCAGATCGGCGCGATACGGCAGGCTCTCGGCAAGCCGCTCGGCCAGGTCCTGCGTCGCGCCCGCGCCGACGGCCCACAGCGTGCCGAGCACCGGCAGGCCGTCCAGCCCCACGCGTGCGTGGCGCAGCGGCGAATCGGCATCGAGGCGGGCGTGCTCGCGCCACAGCGTGCGCGTGCCCTGCCCGATGCGCGTGTCCATCCACGCGGTGCCCCGTCGCCATTGCTCGCCGGACGCCTGCCGGCCGAGCACCAGCGCGTCCCAGCCGATCGCGCTGGCGCCGGGCGCCACCTCGACGGTGGTCGCGAGCCGCGCGCGCGCATCGTCGAACACGATGTTTTCCTGCGGCAGCCAGTCGAGGCGCGCGCCCGTGGCGACCACGATGCGCACGCACTGGCTGGCGTCGCGGCCGAGCGACTTGTACCACTTGGTCGCGCCCGGCGTGGCCAGCACCGCGTGCGCGCCGGATTCGATGCCGATATCGATGTCGAGCACGTCGCCGCCCGCGATGCCGGCCGGGGGATGCAGCACCACCGCGTGGCAGATGCCGCCCTCCGGATACAGCGGCTTCTGCACCATCAGCGGCCCGGCATGCCGCCGCTCGACCAGCGCGCTGCGCTCGCCGCGCACCGCGAAGCGCAGGCGCAGGCTGGCGTGCCACGCGGCCGGCATCGCCAGCGTCGCGGCGGGATCGTCGGCGGGGAAATCGGGATGGCGCATGACTCGGCGAAGGAGCGGGAGAAAGCGAGATAAAGACAGGGAAAAGGAGAGAGGCCGCCTAGACCGCGATCATCTCCCGCACGCCCTCTTCTTCCATCCGGCCGCCCTCGCCGCTCGCCACCACCTCGCCGCGGCTCATCACCACGTAGTGATCGGCCAGATGGCGCGCGAATTCGTAGTACTGCTCGACCAGCAGCACCGTCATGCCGAACTCGTCGACCAGCAGCCGCAGCGCGCGGCCAATGTCCTGGATGATCGACGGCTGGATGCCTTCTGTGGGCTCGTCGAGAATCAGCAGCTTCGGCTCGCTCATCAGCGCGCGGCCGATCGCCAGCTGCTGTTGCTGCCCACCGGACAGGTCGCCGCCGCGACGTTGCCGCATCGTGCGCAGCACCGGAAACAGCTGGTAGATGCGGTCGGGCACACCGTCCGGCTTGCCGCGGCTGGCCGCGCCGATCAGCAGGTTCTCCTCGACGGTCAGCCGCGGAAAGATCTCGCGCCCCTGCGGCACATACGCCAGCCCGGCGGCGACGCGCTCGTAGGGCGGCGCCTTGTCCAGCGCCCGGCCATTCCAGCGGATGCTGCCGCTGCGCGTCTGCACCACGCCCATCAGGCATTTCAGCAGCGTGCTCTTGCCCACGCCGTTGCGGCCGAGCAGCGTGGTCAGCCGGCCTTCGGGCACCTCGAAGCTGACGTCGCGCAGGATATGGCTGCCGCCGTAGTACTGGTTCAATCCGCTGACTTGCAGCATCGGTTTTCCTTTCTGCGTTCCAATCCGGCGCCGAATTCAGCGCGGCAGTTCAGCGCCCCAAATACGATTCGATCACGCGCTCGTCGCGCTTGACCGCGTCCAGCGTGCCCTCGGCCAGCACGCTGCCTTCGGCCAGCACCGTGACCTTGCCGGACTCGCCCGCCAGCGCGGCGACGAATTCCATGTCGTGTTCGACCACCATCATCGAGCAGCTGCCGCGCAGGCCATCGAGCAGCTTCGCCAGCTGCATGGTTTCCTCGTCGGTCATGCCGGCCACCGGCTCGTCGAGCAGCAGCAGCTGCGGCCGCTGCATCAGCAGCATGCCGATCTCGAGCCGCTGCTTCTGCCCGTGCGACAGCAGCCCCGCCGGCCGGTAGGCCTCGTCTTCCAGGCCCGTCAGCGCCAGCGTCTGCTCGATGCGGTTGCGGCCGTCCGCGTCGAGCCGCGCGCGCAGCGACGACCACCAGCGCTTGTCGGCCTTCATCGCCAGCTCCAGGTTCTCCCACACCGCGTGCTGCTCGAACACGGTGGGCTTCTGGAACTTGCGGCCGATGCCGGTCTGGGCGATGGTCGGCTCGTTCAACCGCATCAGGTCGATGCTCTGGCCGAGAAACACGCGGCCGCTGACCGAGGCATTGCGCGGCCCGGTCTTGCCGGTGATCACGTCCATCATCGTGGTCTTGCCCGCGCCATTGGGGCCGATCACGCAGCGCAGCTCGCCGTGGTCGATCGCCAGCGTCAGCTTGTTCAGCGCGCGGAAGCCGTCGAACTGCACGGTGACGTCCTCCAGATAGAGGATCGGGCCGTGCGAGACATCGATGGCGCCGCGCTCGAGCACGCGGCCCAGGCCGGTGGCATCGCCGCTTTCCGCCTGCGCGGCGTCGTGGCGTGGCGTCGGATTTCGGTTCGGGTCCGTTGCGGCGATCATGCTTTTGCTCCGCTGCGGGCGGCCGGCGCCGCGATCGGTGTGGCGGGCGTCGTCGGCGACGCGGATGAAGATGGTGACGCGGATGCAGCGGGCGACGCGGATGCAGCGGGCGACGCGGATGCAGCGGGCGACGCGGAGGCCGCTGCCGGCGCGGACGCGCGCACACCGTCGGCACGGCGCAGCCGCGCCAGCAGCCCCACCACGCCATTCGGCAGATACAGCGTCACCAGCACGAACATCGCGCCGAGCAGGAACAGCCAGTACTCGGCGAAGTGCGCGGTGAACAGCGTCTTCGCGCCATTGACCAGGAAGGCGCCGATCACCGGACCGATCAGCGTGCCGCGCCCGCCGACCGCGACCCAGACCGCCATCTCGATCGAATTCGCGGGCGACATCTCGCCCGGATTGATGATGCCGACCTGCGGCACATACAGCGCGCCCGCGATGCCGCACAGCACCGCCGAGAAGGTCCAGACGAACAGCTTGTAGCCGAGCGGGTTGTAGCCGGAGAACATCACGCGCGTCTCGGCATCGCGTACCGCGGTGACGACGCGGCCGAGCTTCGAGGTCACGATATAGCGGCAGGCGATCAGCCCACCCAGCAGCGCGAAGGCCGTCAGCACGAACAGCACGGTGCGCGTCTCGGGCGCGGCGATGGCGAAGCCCGCGATGCGCTTGAAGTCGGTGAAGCCGTTGTTGCCGCCGAAGCCGGTCTCGTTGCGGAAGAACAGCAGCATCGCGGCATACGTCATCGCCTGCGTGATGATCGACAGGTAGACGCCCTTGATGCGCGAGCGGAAGGCGAAGAAGCCGAACAGCCAGGCCAGCACGCCGGGCACCAGCACCACCAGCAGCAGCGCGTAGCCGAAGTGTTCGGTGCCGTGCCAGAACCACGGCAGCTCCTTCCAGTCGAGGAACACCATGAAGTCGGGCAGCTCGCTGCGATAGACGCCGTCGCGGCCGATCGCGCGCATCAAGTACATGCCCATCGCGTAGCCGCCCAGCGCGAAGAACAGTCCGTGACCCAGGCTCAGGATGCCGCAGTAGCCCCACACCAGGTCGAGCGCGATCGCCGCCAGCGCGAAGCACATGATCTTGCCGATCAGCGTCAGCGCATAGGCGGACAGATGCAGCGGATGGGTGTCGGGCAGCACCAGCGCGCACACCGGCACCGCCACGGCCGCGAGCAGCGCGACGACGGCGAGCGCCAGCCAGCCGCGCGCGGAAAACAGCGGCTGGCGCGCGGGCACCGCCAGCGAGAAGGCACGCGTGCCGGGATCGATCGAGCGTTGCATCATGCCTCCGCGCTGCGCCCCTTGAGCGCGAACAGTCCCTGTGGCCGCTTCTGGATGAACAGCACGATCAGCACCAGGACGATGATCTTGGCCAGCACCGCGCCGTAGAACGGCTCGATGAACTTGTTGATGATCCCCAGACCGAAGGCGCCGACGATGGTGCCGGCCAGCTGCCCCACGCCGCCGAGCACGACCACCATGAAGGAATCGATGATGTAGGCCTGCCCCAGGTCCGGGCCGACATTGCCGATCTGCGACAGCGCGCAGCCGCCCAGGCCCGCGATGCCCGCGCCGAAGGCGAAGGCATAGCTGTCGACCTTCCAGGTGCGCACGCCGACGCAGGCCGCCATCGTGCGGTTCTGCGTGGTGGCGCGCACGAACAGGCCCAGCCGGGTGCGGTTCAGCACGGCCCAGGCGATCGCCACCACGGCCAGCGCGAACACCACGATGACGATGCGGTTGTACGGAATGACCAGGCCCGGCATCCACTGCACGCCGCCGCTCATCCAGCTGGGATTGGCGACCTCGACGTTCTGCGCGCCGAACAGCATCCGCACCGCCTGCATCAGCAGCAGGCTGACGCCGAAGGTCGCCAGCAGCGTTTCCAGCGGCCGGCCGTACAGATGGCGCAGCACCAGCCGCTCCAGCACGAAGCCGACCGCGGCGGCGGCAAGGAAGGCTGCGGGCAAGGCCGCCGGCAGATACCAGTCGAAGGCGTCGGGCAGATAGGTGCGGAACAGCGACTGCACCAGCCACGTCGCATAGGCGCCGATCATCAGGAATTCGCCGTGGGCCATGTTGATCACGCCGATCAGGCCATAGGTGATGGCCAGGCCCAGCGCGGCCAGCAGCAGCACGCTGCCCAGGCTCAGGCCGGCGAACAGGTTGCCGATCAGCTCGGCCTGGCGCTCGCTCGCTTGCAGGTTGTCGAGCGCCTGCTGCGCGGCGGCGCGCAGTTGCGCGTCGGGCTCGCGGTATTGGCCGCTCTCGTCCCGTTCGACCAGCGGCTGCAGCCGCTGGCGCGTGGCCGGATCGCTGTCGCGGCCGAGGATGCGGATCGCTTCGAGCCGTTCGTCCCGGCTGCCATCGGCCAGCACGGTATTGGCCCAGATCACGTCGAGCTGGGCGCGCAGCGCGGTGTCGGCCTCCGACTGGCGCGCGGCGGCGACGGCCTCGCGCGGCGCGTCCTCGGGGCGCTCGAGCAGCGCGGCGATCGCCTGCGCGCGCACCGTGGCGTCGGGCGAGGACAGCAGCAGGCTGCCGGCCGCGCCGTCGACCTGCGCGCGCAGGCTGTTGTTCAGCGTCAGCGATTGCAGCGCGGCCGCATCGACCTCGACCGGCTTGCCGGTGATGGCGTCGATCGCGCGCTCGCCCTCCACGCGCACCATGCCGACGCCCGGCGCGAACTGCAGCGTGTCGTCCTGCAGCGCCTGCAGGATCGGTCCGGCCTGCTTGGGGTCGGCCTTGGCCAGCGCGACGATGGCGGCGCGCTTGGCATCGAAATCGTCTTCGGCCAGGGGCTGCAGATCGGCCTGGGTCAGCGCGGCGGCCGCCCACAGCGCGGGCGCCGCCATCAGCAGCAGCACGGCGAGCGTGGCGCGCCACCAGGGCGCGCGGGGCAGCATGGATCGGGACATGGAGATGGGTGGTGGTTGGATCAAGACGATGGCCATCGAACGAACGGCGGCGGAACCGCAGCGGAACAAGGGGCGCCGCTGCCCTCACCCTCTGCGGAATGCGAGAACCGACTGTGCGGTGGTCAAGTTTTATCAGACAGTCGTTAAGGTGGTCTGGTTGAACTTGTCCTCGTAATCCTGCGGCGACTCATACCCCAGTGTCGAATGCAGACGCATGGGGTTATAGAAGCCAACGATGTACTGCATGATGTCGCGCCGGGCTTCGGCCCGGTCGGCGTAGCGGCGCTGCCACACGCGCTCCATTTTCAAGTTCAGGAAGAAGCGTTCGGCCACCGCGTTGTCCCAGCAGTCGCCCAGGCGGCTCATGCTGCAGACCATCCCGTGACGCGCCAGCAAGCTCTGGTACTCGTCGCTGGCGTACTGGCTGCCACGATCCGAATGCACGATCAGACCCGGCCCCGGCTTGCGGTGCGCAATGGCCATCTGCAACGCGCTTACCACCAGGGTGGACGGCATGGCCGCGGCCATGGACCAGCCCACGACCTTGCGGGAGTACAGGTCCAGCACCACCGCCAGGTACAGCCAGCCCTCTAGCGTGCGGATATACGTGATATCCGACACCCACGCCTGGTTGGGCGCCGCGGGTCTGAACTGTCGATCCAGCACGTTGCGCGCGACCGGCCGGTCGTGCCGGCTGTTGGTCGTTGCCACAAATTTGCGTTTCCACACCGGACGCAGATGGGCCTGACGCATCAGCGTGCGAGCGCGATACCGGCCGATCTTGACCCCTTGCCGGCTCACATCCCGCGCCACCCGCCGGCTGCCATAGGTGCGCCCGCTGGCCTCGAATGCGGCGCGCACGTACACCATCTGTCTGGTCCGCTTGGCGTCGCCACCGGGGCGGCGCAAGAACGCATAATAGCCAGCGCGGCTGACACCCAGCGCCAGGCAGGCGCGGCTCAGGGGAATGGCCTCCTTCTGCAAACCACTGACTGCGTGATACATCACTTCAGTTCGCGGGCGAAGAAGGCCGATGCCTTTTTTAGGATCAGGTTGTCCTCCTTCAGGCGCCGGTTCTCTTCCTCCAGCTGACGGATGCGTTGCTGCTCCGGCGTCAGCGGCCTACCAATCCCCTTCTCGCCCTTGAGCTCGGCGTCGTACTGGGCCAGCCAGCGCCGTACGGCCGTCTCGCCAATGGCCATCGAGTGGCACACCTCGGCCACCGACAGGCCTTGATCCCGGATCATCCGGACCACCTCCAGCTTGAAGGCAGGGTCAAATTTGCGGCGTTGCTTCATGGTTCGGTCTTTTTCCTCGTCGATCGTGATTTTCCACTTATCGACCTGTCTGAGGAAATTGAACCACCGCACTGTGTTCCCCCTCTCCCCTCGGGGGGAGAGGGTCTGGGAGAGGGGGTGATTTGCTCCCCCTCGACGACAGCCCTTACATCACCTTGTCCGGCTTGCCCTCGTTGCCCGCGATGAACGGGCTCCACGGCTGCGCGCGCAGCGGCTTCGGCGTCTTCCACACGACCGAGAACTGACCGTCGCCCTTGACTTCGCCGATCATCACCGGCTTGTACAGATGGTGGTTCTCGCCCATCGTCAGCGTGAAGCCGCTCGGCGCCTTGAAGGTCTGGCCGATCATCGCCGCGCGGACCTTGTTCGGATCGGTGGTGCCGGCCTTCTTGACCGCCTGCGCCCACATGTGGATGCCGACGTAGGTCGCTTCCATCGGATCGTTGGTCACGCGCTTGTCGCCGCCCGGCAGGTTGTTCGCCTTGACCCAGGCCGCCCATTGCTTCTTGAAGGCGTCGTTCTCCGGGTTCTTGACGGACATGAAGTAGTTCCACGCGGCCAGATGGCCGACCAGCGGCTTGGTGTCGATGCCGCGCAGCTCTTCCTCGCCGACCGAGAACGCCACCACCGGCACGTCCTTGGCCTTCAGGCCCGCGTTGCCCAGTTCCTTGTAGAAGGGCACGTTGGAATCGCCGTTGATCGTCGAGATCACCGCGGTGCGGCCGCCCTGCGAGAACTTCTTGATGTTGGCGACGATGGTCTGGTAATCGCTGTGGCCGAACGGCGTGTAGACCTCCTCGATGTCCTTGTCGGCCACGCCCTTGCTCTTCAGGAAGGCGCGCAGGATCTTGTTGGTGGTGCGCGGGTACACGTAGTCGGTGCCCAGCAGGAAGAAGCGCTTCGCGCCGCCGCCCTCCTTGCTCATCAGGTACTCGACCGCGGGAATGGCCTGCTGGTTGGGCGCGGCGCCGGTGTAGAAGACGTTCTTCGACATCTCCTCGCCCTCGTACTGCACCGGATAGAACAGCAGCGCGTTCAGTTCCTCGTAGACCGGCAGCACCGACTTGCGCGACACCGAGGTCCAGCAGCCGAAGGTCACCGCGACCTTGTCGTTGCTGATCAGCTGGCGCGCCTTCTCGGCGAACAGCGGCCAGTTCGACGCGGGATCGACGACCACCGGCACCAGCTTGCGGCCCAGCACGCCGCCGCTCTTGTTGATCTCGTCGATGGCCATCAGCGCGACGTCCTTCAGCGACGTCTCCGAGATCGCCATCGTGCCCGACAGCGAATGCAGCACGCCCACCTTGATCGGCTCTTTCGATTGCGCGATCGCCAGCGGGCTGGTACCGATCATCGCCGCGGCGGCCAACGCCGACAGCTTCAACACCTCACGTCGTTTCATTGCAGCTCCCTAGCTCTGTTTGTGTTCGAGGAAGAACGCACCCCGGGAGCACTTCTGCAACTAGCGTGCCACAAAAAAAGAACGCGGCCTGGCGCCGCGCGGGAGACTGCATTGGCATGACGGCACCGTGGCGGTGCGCCGGCGCCTTGCATCACGATGGTGCGATGATGCAAAGCGGTGCGACGCACCGCACCGGGGCGTCAGGAGTAGCGGCGGCTGATCGATTCCGCGACGCAGACCGGACGGTCGCTGCCCTCGCGTTCGATCGTGACCTCCCAGGTCGATTGCGCGCCGACCAGGTCCGGGGCATTGGGCGGCGGCGCGATGCGCTCGACCTTCAGCAGCTTGATGCGGGCGCGCAGCCGGCTGCCGACCGGCACCGGCGCGGTGAAGCGCACGCGGTTCAGGCCGTAGTTGACGCCGATCTTGACGCCCGGCATCTGCATCGCGCTCTGCATCAGCGCGGGCAGCAGCGACAGCGTCAGGAAGCCGTGCGCGACCGGGGCGCCGAACGGCGATTCGCGCCGCGCGCGTTCGGGATCGACGTGGATCCACTGATGGTCGCCGGTCGCCTCGGCGAACAGGTTGACCTGGTGCTGCGTGATCTCGGTCCAGTCGCTGACGGCGACCTCCTGCCCCTGCAGGCCCTCGAGTTCTTCCAGCGAAGCGATGGTGCGCATCTTCTCTCCTTGTCCAATGTCGGGCCGGAACGACGGTTCCGGTTCGATGGGGGATTCAGGCCGGCCGGCGGCCGTACATGCCCATGCCCTTGACGGTGCAGACCAGCTCGCCGCGCTGGTTGACCGCCTCCCACTGCGTGTGCACGACGCCGCGATCGGGCTTGGACTGCGACGGCCGCTTGTCCAGCACCGACACGAACACCGTCAGCGTATCGCCGGCATAGACCGGCTTGAGCCAGCGGATCTCGTCGACGCCGGGCGAGCCCATGCTGGCCGACTTCGACGTCATGTTGTCGACCAGCATGCGCATCATCACCGCGCAGGTCATCCAGCCGCTCGAGATCAGGCCGCCGTAGATGCTGCGCTGGGCGGCCTCCTTGTCGACGTGGAAGGGCTGCGGATCGTATTGCGTCGCGAAGCTGACGATCTCGTCCTCGGTGATCAGCCGCGAGCCGAGCTCGCGCCGGCTGCCGACGACGAAGTCTTCGAAGTACATGGTGTCGGACATGGGGTCTCCAGTCTGCTGGGTTGTTCTGGTCCGCCAAAGCAAAAAGCCGCGCCGGACGTTGACGCCCGAGCGCGGCCTGTGTTGCCTCAACGGCTGGCCATCATGCCGCCTGCTGGAATTCCGGCAGGCTGGCGAAGCGGCCAAGATGATGGTCGACATCGCCGAAGGTCGTGTTGATCAGCGTCAGCCGCTTGAACATGTGCGCGGCCGGCAGTTCGTCGGTCACGCCCATGCCGCCGTGGATCTGCACCGCTTCCTGGCCGACCGTGCGCGCGGCCTGGCCGACGCGGGCCTTGGCCGCCGACACATAGCGGCGGCGCTCCTCGGGGCTGGCCTCGTCGAAGCGGGCCGCGGCCAGCAGCGTGATCGAGCGCGACTGCTCGGCATGGATGAACATCTCGACCATGCGATGCTGCAGCGCCTGGAAGCGCGCGATCGGCACGCCGAACTGCTGGCGCGTCTTGGCGTACTCGATGGTGGCGGCGGTCAGCGTGTCCATCACGCCCACGGCCTCGGCGCACAGCAGCACCGCGGCGTAGTCGGCGGTCTGCTCGAGCAGCGCCCAGCCCTGCCCTTCGGCGCCCAGCAGTTCGCCGGCGGCGTCCTGGAAGGTGATATCGGCCGCGTGCAGATTGTCGATGGTGCGGTAGTCGCGGATCGTGACGCCCGGGGCCCTGGCATCGACCAGATACAGCGAGATGCCGTCCTGGTCGGCATTGCCGCCGCCGGTGCGTGCGGACACCACCAGCTTGTCGGCCTGACCGCCGTGGACCGCCACGACCTTGGTGCCGTTCAGCTTGCCGCCCCTGGCGGTCACGCGCACGTCGTTCAGCGCGTAGCGCGCCTCGCGCTCGTTGAACGCGGTGGCCAGCTTGATCTCGCCGCAGGCAACCTGTTCGAGCACGGCGTCCTGGCCGCCGGCCTGCTTCAGCGCGTAGGCCGCGGTCACCGTCGCCAGATACGGCTCGACCACCAGGCCGCGGCCCAGCTCCTGCATTACCACCATCATGTCGATGGCGGTACCGTTGAAGCCGCCCTGCGCCTCGGGCACCGGCAGCGCGGTCAGGCCGAGCTCGACCAGCGCGTTCCAGGCCGCTTCGCTGTAGCCGGTCTCGCTCTTGTAGGCCTTCTTGCGGGACTCGAAGTCGTAGCTCTTGTCGATGAAGCGGCGTACCGCGTCAGCCAGTTGCTTCTGCTCGTCGCTGAGATTGAAGTTCATGGTTCCTGTCTCCTCACAGCCCCAGGATCATCTGGCTGATGATGTTCTTCTGGATTTCGTTGGATCCGCCGTAGATCGAGGTCTTGCGGAAATTGAAGTAGTACGCGGCCAGCGGCGCGGCATCGTCGTAGCCGGTCACGGCATGCTCGGTCTCGCACTCCAGGTAGTCGCGGTCGAACGGCTGCGCGTACGGGCCGACGGCTTCGACCATCAGCTCGGTCAGCATCTGCTGGATCTCGGTGCCCTTGATCTTCAGCAGCGAGGCCTCGGGGCCGGGGCCCTTGCCGGCGCTCTCGCTCGAGACCACGCGCAGCACGGTGATTTCCAGCGCCATCAGCTCGATCTCCAGCGCGGCGACCTTGGCGCCGAATACCGGATCTTCCAGCAGCGGCTTGCCGTTCTTCTGCTGCTGGCGCGCGATGCGCTTCAGGAAGCCCAGCTCGCGCTTGGAATTGCCGACGCGGGCGATGCCGGTGCGCTCATGGCCGAGCAAGTACTTGGCGTAGGTCCAGCCCTTGTTCTCTTCGCCGACGCGGTTCTCGACCGGCACCTTGACGTTGTCGAAGAAGACCTCGTTCACCTCGTGGTCCTCGTCGAGCATGATGATCGGACGCACGGTGATGCCCGGCGTCTTCATGTCGATCAGCAGGAAGGAGATGCCCTCCTGCTTCTTGGCCTCGGGGTCGGTGCGGACCAGGCAGAAGATCATGTCGGCGTGCTGGCCGAGCGTGGTCCAGGTCTTCTGGCCGTTGACGATGTAGTGCTTGCCGTCCGGCGTCAGTTCGGCGCGGGTCTTCAGCGAGGCCAGGTCCGAGCCCGAGCCCGGCTCCGAATAGCCCTGGCACCACCAGTCGGTGCAGTCGAGGATGCGCGGCAGATAGTAGGACTTCTGCTGCTCGTTGCCGTACTTCATGATCACCGGTGCGACCATCGCCACGCCGAAGGGCAGCACGCCGGGCGCGCCGACGCGGGCATTTTCCTCATCCCAGATATGGCGCTGGGTCGCGTTCCAGCCGGTGCCGCCAAACTCGACCGGCCAGTGCGGCGCCGACCAGCCCTTGCCCGCCAGGATCTTGTGCCAGCGCACCAGATCGTCGCGGTTGGGCCGGCGGTGATTCAGAATCTTGGCGCGAATGTCCGCCGGCAGGTTGGCTTCCAGCCAGCTGCGCACTTCCTCGCGGAAGGCGTTGTCGGCCGCCGTGTAATTGAGATCCATGCCCGTCTCCAGTGATGCCGGCTGCGGCCGGCAAATTGTTCTGGCCAACGCGCCCTCGCACCGGCGCGAAGGCGGGCACGGGACGCGATTCAGTGAGCCGTCTGCTTCAGCGCATCCGGCACCACGAGCGGAAACGTTTCGATGCCCTCTTCGGCGAGCGCCTGCACTTCCTCCGGCGACGCCGTCCCGCGGATGCCGCGTTCCGGTGCCTCGTCGTAATGCATGCGCCTGGCCTCCTCGGCAAAGCGCGGCCCCACGTCCTCGGTCTGCGCCAGCACCTGCCTGACCGCCTTCAGATACAGCGATTGCAGAACCTGCGCCGCCTGCGGGACCGCCTCCTGTGCCTGCTGTGCCGGCGCCCGCGGCGTCGGCGCTCGCTCGGCCGCGCCGGACAGATTCAGGCGCGGGGCGCTCGGCAGCCGCGTCACCGCGTGGTCGCCGCAGACAGGACACTGAACGAGATCGCGCGAAATCTGCGACTGCGCATCGTCCTCCGAAGCAAACCAGCCTTCGAACCGATGGTCATGCGCACAGCGCAGGTCGAGCACCTTCATGATGTTTCCAGCCCGTCAAAGCAATATTAGCCGTGAATCGCAAATTTGTGAACGGTCGTTCTAATTTTTTCCTGACCGGTGCCAGCCCGGAGGCTGGCCTGTCGGGAAGATGGTAGCGCTTCGGCGAATTTAAAGGTGGGTGGCGCTCAGCCCGGCACCTTCTGCTCGCCCGGCTGCCAGGCGCCCGACAGCACCTTTTCCAGCCAGAACGCGCCGATGATGGTCTTGACGTCGGTGATGCGGCCCTGGCGGACCCAGTCGATCACCTGCCCGGCCGGCACGATCAGCGTTTCGAGGAATTCGCCGTCGTCCAGCGCCGCCTCGCCGGCGGTCAGCTCGCGCGCCAGGAACAGGTCGATGAACTCGGTCGAGTACGAGATTACCGGGTGGATGCGGGTCAGGTAGTCCCAGCGCGCGGCGCTGTAGCCGGTTTCCTCGCGCAGCTCGCGCTCGCCGCAGCGCTGCGCCCCTTCCTGGGGGTCGAGCTTGCCGGCCGGGAATTCGAGCATGACCTCGCGCACCGCATAGCGGAACTGGCGCTCCACCAGCACGGTGCCATCGTCGAACAGGGGGATCATCATCACCGCGCCCGGGTGCTCGACATACTCGCGGCCGGCCTGCTTGCCGTCGGGCAGCCGCACGATGTCCTGCTTCAGCGTCAGAAACTTGCCCCGGTGCAGCGTCGCGGACGCCAGGGGGACTTCCTTCAGATGGTCGTCGCCGCCGGCGCCGAGCGCTTCGGGAGAGACCAGGGAGGCGGCTTTCGAATGGGATGACGACATGAACCCTCCAGGATGGCGAGGCCGCCGAAGGTCATGCCGGGTTCGGCGTCAGCTCGCGCGATGTTTGACCAGGTACTGCCAGGTGTAGCCGGGGAAGGCGAACACCAGCATCAGGCAGGCGGTGATCGCGTAGAACTGCCAGCCCTGGGCAAAGCGGTTGCCCAGGCCGGCCTCGACCGCGAACCCGACCGCGCCGACCAGCAGATAGTAGACGATCAGCTCGGCGAGCCGCACCCAGAACGGCTTGCGCGGCTTGCCGAGCGGAATGACCGCAAACAGGCGCTGGTTGACGAACGGCAGATTGGCACAGGCCAATGCCAGCAGGATGACAAACCAGCCGCCCGCGGATGCGCTCATTGCGGTTTGGGTGGTATTCGCTTCGTGTGCGCGTCGGCCGGGCGCTCAGGCGCCCAGCGTGGTGCGCACGACCTGGTAGCACAGGTTCATCAGCGCGGCCGGGAAGATGCCCAGCGCGACGATCACCAGGCCGTTCAGGCTCAGCAGCGAACGCAGGCCGCCGGACGCTTCCAGCGTTTCCTCGCCGGCCGGCACGTCGAAGTACATCAGCTTGACGATGCGCAGGTAGTAGAACGCACCGATCAGCGAGAACAGCACCGCCACCACGGCCAGCCACGACATGCCCGCCGCGACCACCGCCTCGAGCACGGCCAGCTTGGCGTAGAAGCCCACGGTCGGCGGGATGCCGGCCAGCGAGAACATCATCACCAGCATCAGCAGCGCGAACCACGGGTTCTTGCGCGACATGCCCTTCAGGTCTTCCAGCGTCTCGGCCTCGAAGCCCTTGTTGGTGCGCAGCAGGATGATGCCGAAGGTTCCCAGCGTGGTCAGCACGTAGGTGACCGCGTAGAACATCGCCGAACCGTACGCGCTGGCGGCGCCGTCGGTCTGGCCGCCGGCCACGCCCGACAGCATGCCCAGCAGCAGGAAGCCCATGTGCGAGATCGTCGAATACGCCAGCATCCGCTTCAGGTTGCTCTGCACGATCGCGGTCAGGTTGCCGATCGCGAGCGACACCACCGCCAGCACCGACAGCATGACCTGCCAGTCCACCGCCAGCGGCAGCAGGCCTTCGACCAGGATGCGCAGCGTCATCGCGAAGGCGGCCAGCTTCGGCGCACCGGCGATCAGCAGCGTCACCGCGGTCGGCGAGCCCTGGTAGATGTCCGGAATCCACATGTGGAACGGCGCGGCGCCCAGCTTGAAGGCCAGGCCGGCGACCAGGAACACCACGCCGAAGGCCAGCATCGTCGTGTTGACGCGGCCGGATTCGACCACGCGGAACACTTCGCCCAGGTTCAGCGAACCGGTGGCACCGTACATCATCGACATGCCGTACAGCAGGAAGCCCGAGGCCAGCGCGCCCAGCACGAAGTACTTCATCGCCGATTCGGACGTCACGCGCGAATCGCGGCGCAGCGCGACCAGCGCGTACGACGACAGCGACAGCAGTTCCACGCCGAGGTACAGCGTCAGGAAGTTGTTGCCGGTGATCATCACGATCTGGCCGCCCAGCGTGAACAGCGCCAGCATGTAGAACTCGCCGGCGTACAGGTCACGGTCGCCGAGGTAGCGGCGGGTGTAGACCAGCGTCACGAACAGCGCCAGCGCCGAGAACGAGGCCAGCACGTTCGCCATCGGGTCGATCACGGCCAGGTTCGAGAAGGCGTAGTGGGTCTCGCCGTTGGCGGCGTTCAGGCCGAACCAGACGGTCAGTACCAGCGTGATCAGCAGCGACAGCGGATAGGCGACGCTCGGGCGGTTCTTGCCGCGCGCGAGGTCGATCCAGTTGACCGCCGCGATGGCGATCGCCAGGAAGATGATCGGGGCGACGGGCGCCCAAGTCGTGGTCGATTCCATGATTCGTTCTCTCCCTGCTTACAGCTTGGACTGCGCCACGTGCGACAGCAGGTTGACCACCGATGCGTGCATCACATCGGTAAAGGGTTTCGGATGCAGGCCCATGTACAGCGTCATCGCGGCCAGCAGGCCCAGCATGACGAACTCGCGCTTGTTCAGGTCGACCAGCTCGGCGACGTGCTGGTGCTTGATATCGCCGAACACCACGCGCTTGACCATCCACAGCGAATAGGCCGCGCCGAGGATCAGCGAGGTGGCCGCCGCCAGGCCGATCCAGAAGTTGTACTGGACGCCGCCCAGGATCACCATCCACTCGCCGACGAAGCCCGAGGTGGCCGGCAGGCCGCTGTTGGCCATCGCGAAGAACACCGCGAAGGCCGCGAACTTCGGCATCGTGTTGACCACGCCGCCGTAGTCGGCGATCTGGCGCGAGTGCACGCGGTCATAGAGCACGCCGATGCAAAGGAACATCGCGCCCGAGATGAAGCCGTGCGAGATCATCTGCACGATGCCGCCCTCGATGCCGATCTCGCTGAAGATGAAGAAGCCCAGCGTGACGAAGCCCATGTGGGCGATCGACGAGTACGCGACCAGCTTCTTCATGTCGGCCTGCACCATCGCCACCAGGCCGATGTAGATCACGGCCACCAGCGAGATCGCGATGATGAACGCGGCCAGGCTGTGGCTGGCGTCCGGCGCGATCGGCAGCGAGAAGCGCAGGAAGCCGTAGGCGCCCAGCTTCAGCATGATCGCGGCCAGCACCACGGAGCCGCCGGTGGGCGCCTCGACGTGGGCGTCGGGCAGCCAGGTGTGGACCGGCCACATCGGCACCTTGACCGCGAAGGCCAGGAAGAACGCCAGGAACAGCAGCACCTGCTCGTTCATCGACAGCCTGGCCTGATGCCATTGCAGGATCTCGAAGCTGCCGGTCTTGTTGTACAGGTACAGCAGCGCGATCAGCGTCAGCAGCGAGCCGAGCAGCGTGTAGAGGAAGAACTTGAAGGCCGCGTAGACCCGGTTGGGACCGCCCCAGACGCCGATGATGATGTACATCGGGATCAGCGTGGCCTCGAAGAACACGTAGAACAGCATGCCGTCGAGCGAGGCGAACACGCCGACCATGATGCCCGACAGGATCAGGAACGAGGCCATGTAGGCCGCCACGCGCTCGGTGATGACTTCCCAGCCGGCGATCACGACGATCACCGTGATGAAGGCGGTCAGCACCACGAACCACATCGAGATGCCGTCGACGCCGAGGTGGTAGTTGATGTTGAAGCGCTCGATCCACGAATACTTCTCGACGAACTGCATCTGCGCGGTGCCGCGGTCGAAGTTCAGAATCAGCGGCAGCGTGACCAGGAAGCTGACGATCGAGCCGAACAACGCGGTCCAGCGGACGAAGCCCGGGCTGCGATCCGAGCCGAAAGCCAGCACCAGCAAGCCGAAAAAGACAGGCAGCCAGATAGCGAAAGAGAGAACCATTTTCGTTGTATTCCTTACTTGGCGCCCACCGCGCTAGCCGAGCCGAAGATCGTGATCGACAGCAGCACCAGCATGCCCAGGATCATCGCGAATGCGTAGTGATAGATATAGCCGGACTGCACGTAGCGGCTGACCGAGGCGACCCAGCCGACCACGCGCGCGGCGCCGTTGACCAGCAGGCCGTCGATCAGGCCCTGGTCGCCGCCCTTCCACAGGCCCGTGCCGAGCAGGCGCGCGCCGCGGGCGAACACCGCCTCGTTGATGGCGTCCATGTAGTACTTGTTGTCGAGCAATTTGTACACGCCGCTGAAGCGCTGCTGGATGGCCGCCGGGATGTCGGGGCGCTTCATGTAGAAGAACCACGACAGCACCACGCCGGCCAGCGCGAGCCACAGCACCGGGGTCTGCAGCGAGTGGATGCCCATCGCGACCCAGCCGTGGAACATCTCGCCCAGCTCGCGCATCGCGTGATGGTTCTCGCCGACGAAGATCACGTTCTGGAAGGCCACGCCGTTCTTGAAGAAGTCGCCGAACAGCATCGGCTCGATCGCGATCGCACCGATCACCACCGACGGGATCGCCAGCAGCACCAGCGGCAGCGTCACGACCCACGGCGACTCGTGCGGCTTCTCGCCCGGCGCCAGGCCGTGGTGATGATCGTCGCCATGCGCCTCTTCCTCTTCCTCGGCGTGGTCGTGGTGCAGGTGCGGCTTGCCGAAGCGCTCCTCGCCGTGGAATACCAGGAAGTACATCCGGAACGAGTAGAACGCGGTGACGAACACGCCCGCCATCACGGCGAAGTAGGCGAAGCCCGAACCGGCGATGTGCGACTCGGCCACGGCCTCGATGATCGAGTCCTTCGAGTAGAAGCCCGAGAAGAACGGCGTGCCGATCAGCGCCAGCGAACCGACCAGCGAGGTGATCCAGGTGATCGGCATGTACTTGCGCAGGCCGCCCATGTTGCGGATGTCCTGGTCATGGTGCATGCCGATGATCACCGAGCCCGCGGCCAGGAACAGCAGCGCCTTGAAGAAGGCGTGGGTCATCAGGTGGAACACCGCGACCTGGTAGGCCGAGGCGCCCAGCGCGACCGTCATGTAGCCCAGCTGCGACAGCGTCGAGTACGCGACCACGCGCTTGATGTCGTTCTGGATGATGCCCAGGAAACCCATGAACAGCGCGGTGATCGCGCCGATCACCAGCACGAAGGACAGCGCGGCGTCGGACAGCTCGAACAGCGGCGACATGCGGCTGACCATGAAGATGCCCGCGGTCACCATGGTGGCCGCGTGGATCAGCGCCGAGATCGGGGTCGGGCCTTCCATCGAGTCCGGCAGCCACACGTGCAGCGGGAACTGCGCCGACTTGCCCATCGCGCCGATGAACAGGCAGATGCAGGCCACCGTCAGCATCATCCAGTCGGTGCCCGGGAAGGTCACGGTCGCCAGCTGGTCGCGCGCGGCGAACACGTCGGTGTAGTTCAGGCTGCCGCTGTAGGCCAGCAGCAGGCCGATGCCCAGGATGAAGCCGAAGTCGCCGACGCGGTTGACCAGGAAGGCCTTCAGGTTGGCGAAGATCGCGGTCGGACGGGTGTACCAGAAGCCGATCAGCAGATACGAGACGAGGCCCACCGCTTCCCAGCCGAAGAACAGCTGCAGGAAGTTGTTGCTCATCACCAGCATCAGCATCGAGAAGGTGAACAGCGAGATGTAGGCGAAGAAACGGTTGTAGCCGGGGTCGCCCTGCATGTAGCCGACGGTGTAGATGTGCACCATCAGCGAGACGAAGGTCACCACCACCATCATCATCGCGGTCAGCGAGTCGACCAGGAAGCCGACCTCCATCTTCAGCGGATGGCCGTTGAACGGCAGCACCATCCACTCATAGACGGTGGCGTTGAAGCTGGCCCCATCCACCATCACGTCGCGCAGCACGAGCAGCGACAGCAGGCAGGCGATCGCCACGCCGAGAATGGTCACGGTGTGGGCGATGGCGCGGCCGGCGCGCGTCTCCGACGAGAACGATCCGAAGAACTTGGTGCCGAACAATCCCGCGATGGCCGCGCCGGCGAGCGGCGCCAGCGGAATCGCGAGCAGCAGGTTGGGGTTGAGCGTGGTTGCCATAGGACGCTTGTTGGTGTGCGGTCGGGTGCGGTCGGTTGGGTGACGTGTTTCGACAGGATCGGCTCGCGGGCATCAGCCCTTGAGCGCATCCAGGTCGTCGACGTTGATCGTGTCCAGATTGCGGAACAGCACGACCAGGATTGCCAGACCGATCGCCGACTCGGCGGCGGCCACCGTCAGGATGAAGAAAACGAAGACTTGGCCGGCCAGATCGCCCAGATAGTGCGAAAAGGCGACGAAGTTCATATTGACCGCCAGCAGCATCAGCTCGATCGCCATCAGCAGCACGATCACGTTCTTGCGGTTCAGGAAGATGCCGACGATGCTGATCGCAAACAGGATCGCACCGAGCACCAGGAAATGGGCGAGAGAGAGCACGTCGTTCCCCGATCTTCAGTTCTTGTTGGCGGCGTCGGCTTGCTCGCCGGCGGCTTGCGCGGTCTGTGCCGGCATCGAGACCAGCCGCACGCGGTCGGCGCGGCGGGTGCGCAGCTGTTCGGACACGTCCTGCGCCTTGGTGTCCTTGCGGCGGCGCAGCGTCAGCGCGACCGCGGCGATGATGGCCACCAGCAGGATGATGCCGGCCACCTCGAAGGCGTAGATGTAGTCGGTGTAGATGACCTGGCCGAGCGCGCCGGTGTTCGAGTAGTCGGAGCCCTGCGGCATCGGCTTGAGCGGCTGCGTGGTGCCGATGAAGTTGCGCACCAGCACGATCGCCATTTCCGCGATGATCAGCGCGCCCACCACCGAGGCCAGCGGCACATAGGTCCAGAAGTCGCGCCGCAGGTGCTCGATATCGATATCGATCATCATCACGACGAACAGGAACAGCACCATCACGGCGCCGACGTAGACCAGCACCAGCAGGATGGCGAGGAATTCGGCCTGCAGCAGCATCCACAGCGCGGCTGCCGTGAAGAACGACAGCACGAGGTACAGCGCCGAGTGCACCGGGTTCTTGGCGGTGATGACTTTCAGTGCGGAGAGCACCAGCACCACTGCGAAGACGTAGAAGATGGTGGTCGTGAATTCCATGGTTCTCGTCGTGCCGCACGGCACAGGCCACCCCCGGCGGCCTGCCCTTGCGGCATCCTTCTAGTTGCCCCTCGCGGGGCCCGATTCAATATGAAGCCTTGCGGCCCGATGCGCGCGCCCGGCGCGATCAGCGGTACTTCGCGTCCGCCGCCTTGGCCGCCGCGATCTGCGGCTCGTAGCGGTCGCCCACCGCGAGCAGCATGTCCTTGGTGAAATACAGGTCGCCGCGCTTCTCGCCGTGGTACTCGAGAATCTGGGTTTCGACGATCGCGTCGACCGGGCAGGCTTCCTCGCAGAAGCCGCAGAAAATGCATTTGGTCAGATCGATGTCGTAGCGCGTGGTACGGCGGGTGCCGTCGGCGCGCACGTCCGACTCGATCGTGATGGCCAGCGCCGGGCAGACCGCTTCGCACAGCTTGCAGGCGATGCAGCGCTCCTCGCCGTTCGGATAGCGGCGCAGCGCGTGCAGGCCGCGGAAGCGCGGCGAGATCGGCGTCTTCTCCTCGGGGAACTGCACCGTGATCTTGCGAGCGAAGAGATAGCGGCCGGTCAAGGCCATGCCCTTGAAGAGTTCCTTCAGGAGCAGGCTGTTGAAGAAGTCCTTGATGGCGAGCAGCATGACGATTGCTTCCTAGTAATTCCACCGGGCGCGGCGCGTGCGCCGCGGCCCGGTTTGGCCCGTCCCGGCCGGCTTCGTGGCCGGGATCGGCGGCGATTTCAGTGCCAGATGTTCCAGGGCGACTTGATCCAGATCGCCACGATGATCAGCCATGCGACGGTCAGCGGAATGAAGACCTTCCAGCCCAGGCGCATGATCTGGTCGTAGCGGTAGCGCGGGAACGAGGCGCGGATCCAGATGAACACCGACAGCAGCAGGAACACCTTGATCAGCAGCCAGAAGAAGCCCGGGATCGCGTTGGTGACCACGCTGTCGACCGGGGGCGCCCAGCCGCCGAGGAACATCAGCGCGGTCATCGTCGAGATGATGATCATGTTGATGTATTCGGCCAGGAAGAACAGCGCGAAGCCCATGCCCGAGTACTCGATCATGTGGCCCGCCACGATTTCCGATTCGCCTTCCACCACGTCGAACGGGTGGCGGTTGGTTTCGGCCACGCCCGAGATGAAGTAGACGCCGAACATCGGCAGCAGCGGCAGCCAGTTCCACGACAGCACGTTCAGGCCCATGTTGGCGAAGTAGCCGGTGTTCTGGCCGTTGACGATCGCCGACAGGTTCAGGCTGCCCGACACCATCAGCACCGTGACCAGCGCGAAGCCCATCGCGATTTCGTACGACACCATCTGCGCGGCGGCACGCATCGCGCCGATGAAGGCGTACTTCGAGTTCGAGGCCCAGCCCGCCAGGATCACGCCGTAGACGCCGACCGAGCTGATCGCCATCACATACAGCAGGCCGGCGTTGACGTCGGCCATCACCACCTCGGCCTGGAACGGGATCACCGCCCAGATCGCCACGGCCGGCATCAGCACCATCAGCGGCGCGATCAGGTACAGGCCCTTGCTGACCTGCGAGGGCGTCATCACTTCCTTGAGCAGCAGCTTCAGCACGTCGGCGATCGGCTGCAGCAGGCCCAGCGGGCCGACCCGGTTCGGGCCGATCCGCACGTGCATCCAGCCGATCAGCTTGCGCTCCCACAGGATCAGGTAGGCCACGCACAGCAGCAGCGGCACCACGATGACCACGGCGCGAATCAGGATCCACAGCGGCGTCCATGCGCCACCGAAGACGGCCTGTCCCTGCGAGGTAATCCAATCGATCATCTTTCTCTCTCGCCTGTCGTATTCGCTTCTTTAAGCCGCGGCCACCGGGGCCAGTTCCACCGCCTTTTCCACCAGCACGGTGCCGAACATCGGCCCGAGGCCGACGGCGGCCGGCGTGGCCGCCGACACGCGCACCGTATTGGCGGGCAGACCTTCCTCGAGCACGGCCGGCAGCACGACGCTGCCCTGCCCTTGCGTCACGCGCACCGGATCGCCGGCGGCCACGCCGAGCGCGGCGAACAGGTCGGCCGACAGGCCCACCTGCATCGCGCGGCGCGCGGCAGCGGTCAGCTGCAGCGAATCGGCACGACGCACGATCGCGTCCGAGTGGTAGATCGGCACGTCGGCGACGCGCTCGATCGCCGGCACGGCACCGTTGGCCGACGGCGCGGCGACCTGGATCGCGGCGGACGTGCGGTTGTTCAGGCGCGGAGCGATCGCTTCGGCCAGCGCTTCGTCGCGGACCGACTCGGCGGTCTCGTAGTCGAAGCCCGGCACGTCGAGCAGATTGCCCAGCACGCGCAGCACCTTCCACGCCGGACGGGTCTCGCCCAGCGGACGCACCACGCCGTTGAAGCTTTGCGGCACGCCTTCGCAGTTCACGTAGGTACCCGAGGTCTCGCTGAACGGCGCGATCGGCAGGATCACGTCGGCGTATTGCAGCGCGGCGTCGGAGCGGAACGGCGACAGCACGATCACGGTGCCGGCCTGGCTCAGCGCGGCCAGCGCGCGTTGCGGGTCGGCGGTGTCGAACTCGGGTTCGGCGTTCAGCACCACATAGGCCTTGCGCGGCGACTCCAGCACGGCGCGGGCATCGGCCCCGCCCTGGCGCGGCAGCGCGCCGACCAGATGCGCGCCGACGGTGTTGGCCGCTTCGGTCAGGAAGCCCAGCGTGGCGCCGGTGTTGTCCGCGATCCACTGCGCCAGCGCGTGCAGCGCGGCGAATTGCGGATGGCGGACCGCCTCGTTGCCGAGGAACACGGCACGGCGCTCGCCCGACAGCAGGGCCTGCGCGGCCGCCTCGGCCAGCGCGCCACCGTCGAAACCGTCCGTACCGGCCGGAGCGGCGACGCCCTTGGCGGCCGCGACCGCGCGGGCCACGCCGGCCAGCGCGGCGGCCCAGGCCGACGGCGCCACGGCGATGCGCGCCGCCAGCGGCATCAGCAGATCTTCGGGGCTGGCGCCCAGCACGGCGACGCGTGCACCCTTCTTGGCGGCCTGGCGCAGGCGCGAGGCCAGCAGCGGCTGATCCTTGCGCAGCGAGGCGCCGATCACCAGCGCGCCCTGCAGCGTCGAAACGTCCGCGATCGGCATGCCGAGCCACGGTGCGCCCGCTACCGGCGCCGAGAAATCGGCCTGGCGCAGGCGGAAGTCGATATTGTCGCTACCGAGGCCGCGCACCAGCTTGCCGAGCAGATAGAGCTCCTCGACGGTGGCGTGCGGGCTGGCCAGCGCGGCGATCTGGTCGGCGCCATGCTCGCGCTTGATGCCGGCCAGGCCGTTGGCGACGTATTCGAGCGCGGTCTGCCAGTCGGTCTCGAGCCACTGGTTGTCCTGCTTGATCATCGGCCGCGTCAGGCGGTCAGCGCTGTTCAGGCCCTCGTACGAGAAACGGTCGCGGTCCGACAGCCAGCATTCGTTGATGGCCTCGTTGTCCAGCGGCAGCACGCGCATCACGCGGTGGTTCTTGGACTGGACGATCAGGTTCGTGCCCAGGCCGTCGTGCGGCGACACCGACTTGCGGCGCGACAGCTCCCACGTCCGCGCGGTGTAGCGGAACGGCTTGCTGGTCAGCGCGCCGACCGGGCACAGGTCGATCATGTTGCCCGACAGCTCGGAGTCCACCGTCTTGCCGACGAAGGTCGTGATCTCGGAGTGCTCGCCGCGGTTCAGCATGCCCAGCTCCATCACGCCGGCCACTTCCTGGCCGAAGCGCACGCAGCGGGTGCAGTGGATGCAGCGCGTCATCTCTTCCATCGAGATCAGGGGGCCCACGTTCTTGTGGAACACCACGCGCTTCTCTTCCTTGTAGCGCGATTCGGAGGCGCCGTAGCCGACCGCCAGATCCTGCAGCTGGCACTCGCCGCCCTGATCGCAGATCGGGCAATCGAGCGGGTGATTGATCAGCAGGAATTCCATCACCGACTTCTGGGCCTTGACCGCCTTCTCCGAATTGGTGAAGACCTTCATGCCCGCGGTAACCGGCGTGGCGCAGGCCGGCAGCGCCTTCGGCGCCTTTTCGACCTCGACCAGACACATGCGGCAGTTGGCCGCGATGGACAGCTTGCGGTGATAGCAGAAGTGCGGGATGTAGGTGCCCAGCTTGCGGGCCGCTTCCATCACCAGGCTGCCTTCCGCAACCTCAACCTTCTTGCCGTCGATTTCGAGTTCAACCATGTTCTGCCACGCTTAGATGTAGGCCGGAACCATGCACTGCTTGTGTTCGACGTGATATTCGAACTCTTTCCAGTAGTGCTTGAGCATGCCGCGGACCGGCATCGCCGCCGCATCGCCGAGCGCGCAGATGGTGCGGCCCATGATGTTCTCGGCAACGTTGTTGAGCAGGTCCAGGTCTTCCTGGCGGCCTTCACCATGCTCGATGCGGTTCACCATGCGGTAGAGCCAGCCGGTGCCTTCGCGGCACGGCGTGCACTGGCCGCACGATTCTTCGAAGTAGAAATAGGACAGGCGCAGCAGCGAGCGAACCATGCAGCGCGTCTCGTCCATCACGATCACCGCGCCCGAGCCCAGCATCGAGCCGGCCTTGGCGATCGAGTCGTAGTCCATGTCGGACGCCATCATCAGGTCCGCCGGCACCACCGGCGCCGACGAGCCGCCCGGGATCACGGCCTTGAGCTTCTTGCCGCCGCGCATGCCGCCGGCCAGTTCCAGCAGCGTCGCGAACGGCGTGCCGAGCGGAATCTCGTAGTTGCCGGGACGCTCGACGTCGCCCGAGACCGAGAAGATCTTGGTGCCGCCGTTGTTCGGCTTGCCCATCTTCAGGTAATTCTCGGGACCGACGGCCAGCAGGAACGGCACCGCGGCGAAGGTCTCGGTGTTGTTGATCGTGGTCGGCTTGCCGTACAGGCCGAAGCTGGCCGGGAACGGCGGCTTGAAGCGCGGCTGGCCCTTCTTGCCTTCCAGCGATTCGAGCAGCGCGGTTTCCTCGCCGCAGATGTAGGCGCCATAGCCGTGGTGGGCATGCAGCTGGAAGCTGAAGCCCGAGCCCAGGATGTTGTCACCCAGGAAGCCGGCCGCGCGCGCCTCTTCGAGGGCTTCCTCGAAGATCTTGTACTCGTTCCAGATCTCGCCGTGGATGTAGTTGTAGCCCACGGTGATGCCCATCGCGTACGCGCCGATGGCCATGCCCTCGATCAGCGCGTGCGGGTTGTAGCGGATGATGTCGCGATCCTTGAACGTGCCAGGCTCGCCCTCGTCGGTATTGCAGACCAGGTACTTCTGGCCCGGGAACTGACGCGGCATGAAGCTCCACTTCAGGCCGGTGGGGAAGCCCGCGCCGCCGCGGCCGCGCAGGCCCGAGGCCTTGACGTCGGCGATCACCTGCTCGGGCGGCACCTTCTCGGTCAGGATGCGCTTGAGCTGCTGATAGCCGCCGCGCTTGACGTAGTCTTCCAGATGCCAGTTCTTGCCATCCAGCCCGGCCAGGATCAGCGGCTGGATATGGCGGTCGTGCAGACAGGTCATATTACTTGTCCCCCTTGGCAGCGGCTTCGGCCTTGAGCTCGTCGACCAGCGCGTCGAGCTTGGCGTCGCTCATGAAGCTGCACATGCGGGTGTTGTTGACGATCATCACCGGGGCGTCGCCGCAGGCGCCCATGCACTCGCCTTCCTTCAGCGTGAAGGTGCCGCACGGGGTCGTCTCGTTGTAGTCGATGCCCAGCTTGCGCTTCAGGTACTCGCCGGCACGCTCGCCGCCGGACAGTGCGCAAGGCAGGTTGGTACAGACGGTCAGCTTGTAGCGGCCGACCGGCTTGGTGTCGTACATGTTGTAGAAGGTGGCCACTTCCTCCACCCACACCGGCGGCATGTCGAGGTACTTGGCCACGAATTCCATGACTTCCGGGGACACCCAGCCCACTTCGCCCTGCGCCACGGCCAATGCCGCCATCACGGCCGATTGCTTCTGGTCGGCCGGATACTTGGCGATCGCGCGATCGATTTCCTTGAGAGCTTCTGCTGATAGCATGGTCGTTGCCGTGGTGTTGCCTAATGCGCCGATTTACAAGCGAAACGCGCCAGCCGGTGGCGCGGTCCGCATCAGTTGCAGCCGTCGCTGCGTTGTCCTCGCAGGCATGAGCCCCATGCCGGCTTGCCGCGGTCGGTCCGGATCGTCGTCCGGCGGCGGCACGTCGTTAGCGGTCGATCTCGCCGAACACGATGTCCTGCGTACCGATGATCGTCACCGCATCCGCGATCATGTGGCCCTTGGCCATTTCGTCGAGCGCGGCCAGGTGGGCAAAGCCCGGTGCGCGGATCTTCAGACGGTACGGCTTGTTCGCGCCGTCGGAGATCGCGTAGATGCCAAACTCGCCCTTCGGGTGCTCCACCGCCGCGTAGGTCTCGCCCTCCGGCACGCGAATGCCTTCGGTGAAGAGCTTGAAATGGTGGATCAGCTCTTCCATGTTCGACTTCATGTCGACGCGCGACGGCGGCGTGACCTTGTGGTTGTCGCTCATCACCGGGCCGGGATTGCGGCGCAGCCAGTCGACGCATTGCTTGATGATGCGGTTGGACTGGCGCATTTCTTCCACCCGCACCAGGTAGCGCGCATAGCAGTCGCCGCCCACGCCGACCGGCACGTCGAAGTCGAGCTTGTCGTAGACCTCGTAGGGCTGTTTCTTGCGCAGGTCCCACTCGATCCCCGAGCCGCGCAGCATCGGGCCGGTAAAGCCCATCTGCAGCGCGCGTTCCGGGCTGACCACGCCGATGCCGACCAGTCGCTGCTTCCAGATCCGGTTGTCGGTCAGCAGCGTCTCGTACTCGTCGACGTACTTCGGGAACCGGTTGGTGAAATCCTCGATGAAGTCGAGCAGCGAGCCGGAGCGCGCCTCGTTCATCGCCTTGATCGCCCGCTCGTTGTGGACCTTGGACGCCTTGTATTGCGGCATCGTGTCGGGCAGGTCGCGATAGACGCCGCCCGGACGATAGTAGGCCGCGTGCATCCGCGCGCCCGACACCGCCTCGTACATGTCGAACATGTCCTCGCGCTCGCGGAACGCGTACAGGAACACCGCCATCGCGCCGACGTCGAGCGCGTGCGAGCCGATCCACATCAGATGGTTCAGCAGGCGCGTGATCTCGTCGAACATCACGCGGATGTACTGCGCGCGGATCGGCACGTCGATGCCGACCAGCTTCTCGATCGCCATCACGTAGGCGTGTTCGTTGGCCATCATCGACACGTAGTCGAGACGATCCATGTACGGCACGCTCTGGATCCAGGTCTTCTGCTCGGCCAGCTTCTCGGTGGCACGGTGCAGCAGGCCGATGTGCGGGTCGGCGCGCTGGATCACTTCGCCGTCCAGCTCCAGCACCAGGCGCAGCACACCGTGCGCCGCCGGGTGCTGCGGACCGAAGTTCAGGGTGTAATTCTTGATATCTGCCATCGCGGGTTCTCAGTGCCGGTCAGTGCTTCAGGCCGCCGTAGTTTTCCTCGCGGATCACCCGTGGCGTCAGCTCGCGCGGTTCGATCGTGACCGGCTGATAGATGACGCGCTTCTGCTCGGGGTCGTAGCGCATCTCGACATAGCCGGACACCGGGAAGTCCTTGCGGAACGGATGGCCGACGAAACCGTAGTCGGTCAGGATGCGGCGCAGGTCCGGATGGCCTTCGAAGATGATGCCGAAGAAGTCGAACGCCTCGCGCTCGAACCAGTTGACCGAGTTCCACACGTCGATCAGTGACGGGATCACCGGCATGTCGTCGTCCGGCGCGAACACGCGCACGCGCAGGCGCCAGTTATGCGTCAGCGACAGCAGGTGCGAGATCGCGGCGAAACGCGGACCGTCCCAGGCGCCGTCGCCATAGGTGGAATAGTCGACGCCGCACAGGTCGATCAGCTGCTCGAAACGCAGCGACGGATCGTCGCGCAGGATGCGGGCCACTTCGAGGTAGTCGTCGGCCTTGACGATCAGCGTCAGCTGGTCGAACGACTCCACCAGCTTGCCGATGCGATTGCCGAGCGCCTTCTCCAGCGCGGTCTTCAGGGTATCGAGCTTGGCCATGTCAACCCTTGCGCGCGATGGTGTTGGTGCGGCGGATCTTGTTCTGCAGCTGGATGATGCCGTAGATCAGCGCTTCGGCCGTCGGCGGGCAGCCCGGCACGTAGATGTCGACCGGCACGATCCGGTCGCAACCGCGCACCACCGAATACGAGTAGTGATAGTAGCCGCCGCCGTTGGCGCACGAGCCCATCGAGATGACCCAGCGCGGCTCGGCCATCTGGTCGTACACCTTGCGCAGGGCGGGGGCCATCTTGTTGCACAGCGTGCCGGCCACGATCATCACGTCCGACTGGCGCGGCGACGGGCGGAAGATCACGCCGAAGCGGTCCATGTCGTAGCGCGCGGCGCCGGCATGCATCATTTCCACGGCACAGCAGGCCAGGCCGAAGGTCATCGGCCACAGCGACCCGGTGCGGGTCCAGTTGATCAGCTTGTCAGCGGTAGTCGTGACGAAGCCTTCGTTCAGAACGCCTTCGATTGCCATTTCACATCACTCCCAATCGAGCGCGCCCTTTTTCCAGATGTAGACGAAGCCCACGATGAATTCCAGCAGAAACACGCCCATGGCGATGAAACCCGGCCAGCCGATGTCCTGCAGGGCGACGCCCCACGGGAAAAGGAAAGCGGTTTCGAGATCGAACAGAATGAAAAGGATGGCGATGAGGTAATAGCGCACGTCGAACTTCATGCGCGCGTCCTCGAACGCTTCGAAGCCGCACTCGTAGGGCGAGAGCTTGGCGGCGTCGGGCTTGTTCGGACCCAGGATCCGGCCGATCGACATCAGCGCGAGGCCGAGCACCACGCCGAAGATGATGAAGATGAGAACGGGGAAATAGGCTTCGAGATTCAAGGTACGGCCAGCCTTATCTGGAATGTTGTCAACAGCACCAGCTGAAGCGGCGTCCTGTTGCCCACCCCAAGCGCCCAACGCCATTGCGCAGACATCACGGCGCCGCCTTGCGGACTGCCGGAGCCCCTCACCGGGGCATTGCCCGGGAGCAGACTCCGATCAAGTTGTTTGGTGCCGACGGCGAGACTCGAACTCGCACAGCTTTCGCCACTACCCCCTCAAGATAGCGTGTCTACCAATTTCACCACGTCGGCTGGGGGAGAAACAATATTGCCTGGCGCCGGGTTTCAAGCCCTTCGGTATGCTGGTTTTGCGGCCATTTTTGCTATTTGGCTGCACCGCCAGGAACCGTCGCTGGGGAATCGTTTCAAGCCCTGCATTCTAACCCATGATCGCCACTTTGTTCAATGCACAAGTGCAAAATGTTCGGCAATCCCGGGCGCGAATGCCGGATTATTTCGGCACGGCGGGAGCCGCCGGCGCCGATGCTGCAGCGGCCGGGGCCGATGCAGCCGGCACCGAGGCGGCCGGGGCCGGAGCGGTCTGCGGAGCCGCGCCCATCACGCCCAGCGAGGCCGACGGACGGTAGTTGCCCAGCAGCGTCAGCGCCAGCGTGCAGACGAAGAACAGCGTGGCCAGCACGGCCGTGGTGCGCGACAGGAAGTTGGCCGAGCCGGTGGCGCCGAACAGGCTGCCCGAGGCGCCCGAGCCGAACGCCGCGCCGACGTCGGCGCCCTTGCCGTGCTGCAGCAGCACCAAGCCGATCACGCCCAGTGCCGACAGCACCTGCGCGACCATCAATAGAGTTTTCAGAATTGCCATGGATTCGATTCGCTTGCCTGATTCAGACGGTCGGTGCGGCCGGCATCAGGCGTTGCCGATCGCGAGAAAATCTTCGGTTTTGAGCGAGGCGCCGCCGATCAGGCCGCCGTCGATATCGGCCATCGAGAACAGCTCGGCCGCATTGTCCGGCTTGACGCTGCCGCCGTACAGGATCGCCATGCGCTGCGCCACGCCGGCGTCGCGCGCAGCCACCTGGGCCCGCAGGAAGGCGTGCACGGCCTGGGCCTGCTCCTTGCTGGCGGTCTTGCCGGTACCGATGGCCCAGACCGGCTCGTAGGCCAGCACCACGCGACCCAGCTGCTCCACCGACAGCGCGTCCAGCACGGCCTGCAGCTGCCGGCCGACCACGGCCTCGGTTTCGCCCGCCTCGCGCTGCGCCAGCGTCTCGCCGACGCAGATCACCGGCACGATGCCGAATTCGAGGGCCCGCAGCGCCTTGGCGGCGACAGCGGCATCGCTCTCGCCATGATAGGTGCGGCGCTCGGAATGCCCCACCAGCACGTAGCTGACGCCGAACTCGGCCAGCATCGACGCCGCCACCTCGCCGGTGAACG
Organism: Cupriavidus cauae; assembly: GCF_026210475.1. Taxonomy (NCBI): domain Bacteria; kingdom Pseudomonadati; phylum Pseudomonadota; class Betaproteobacteria; order Burkholderiales; family Burkholderiaceae; genus Cupriavidus; species Cupriavidus cauae. Next base: position 1,924,805 of record NZ_CP080293.1, on the reverse strand, counting down.
CGCCGCGCGCCTCGGCCGACACGTCCTGGGCGCCCCAGGCGACCTGGCTGCCCGCCAGCAACGCCTGGCACTGCGCCAGATAGGGGAACGGCGCGCACACCGCGAGGCTGGCACCCGCAGGGGCGCCGGCCTTGACACCGTTCAGCAGGGCCTCGTTGGCAGCCAGGCTGCCATGCATCTTCCAGTTGCCGATGACGAGCTTTTGTCTCACGAAAGCGCCTCTCAAAATCAAACCCGCTATTCTACCGTGCGCGGGGACGGGGCGCTACGCCGATCGGCCGGAAAGCGCGCGAATCCGGCGCCCGACCAAGCCAGCCCCGGTCAGCCCCGGTCAGCCCCGGTCAGTCCCGGTCAGCCCCGGCGAGCCCCGGCCAGCCCCGGCCAGCCCCGGCCAGCCCCGGCCAGCCCAGGCCAGCCCAGGCCAGCCCAGGCCAGCCCAACCCCGCCCCAGCCATCGGCCCGGTCCTGCACGGTCCCGCCCAGCGCCGTCCAATCCATCAGCCCGGCCCGATGGCCGCGCCGAGCCGAGCCGGGCCCGGCCCGGCCACCCGTTACCAGGTCAGCACGATCTTGCCGACATGCTCGCTCGACTCCATCAGACGATGGGCGTCGGCGGCCTGCGCGGCCGGGAACACCTGGTGGATCACCGGCTTGATGCTGCCGTCGGCCAGCAGCGGCCACACCTGCTCGTGCAGCGCGCGGGCGATCTCGCCCTTGAACGAGGCCGGGCGCGGCCGCAGCGTGGAGCCGGTGACGGTGATGCGGCGGCGCAGGATGTCGCCGAGCGGAATCTCCGCCTTGGCACCGCCGAGCAGCGCGATGATGACGATGCGGCCATCGTCGGCGATGCACGACAGCTCGCGCGCCAGATACGGGCCGGCCACCATGTCGAGGATCACGTCGACACCGCGGCCGCCGGTCAGCGTCTTGACCTCGGCGGCGAAGTCCTGCGTCTTGTAGTTGATCGCGCGGTCGGCGCCGAGTGCCTCGCAGGCACGGCACTTCTCGTCGCTGCCGGCGGTGACGAAGACCTTGTGGCCGAGCGCCTTGGCGATCTGGATCGCGGTGGTACCGATGCCGCTCGAACCGCCCTGGATCAGCAGCGTCTCGTCCTTGCCGCGCGGGCCGCGTCCAAGATAGCCGCGGTCGAACACATTGCTCCACACCGTGAAGAAGGTCTCGGGCAAGGCCGCGGCCTCGATATCGCTCAGGCCCTGCGGCACGGGCAGGCACTGCGCCAGCGGCGCGGTGCACAGCTGCGCGTAGCCACCGCCCTGCACCAGCGCGCACACGCGGTCGCCGACCTTCAGGCCGAAGCGATTGTCCGGATGCGACAGATCGCCGCCGACGATCTCGCCCGCGACCTCGAGACCGGGCAGATCGGAGGCCCCCGGCGGCACCGGATAGTTGCCGGTACGCTGGAACACGTCGGGCCGGTTGACGCCGGCCGCGGCAACGCGGATCAGGACTTCACCGGGACCGGGCGCCGGATCGGGGCGCTCGGTCGGCTGCAACACGTCGGGGCCGCCGTATTCGCGGATCTCGATGGCTTGCATGCTGGCTCCTTGAAAACTGAAACCGCGCCTGGCGCGCGGTAGGGATGCGGAAAGGGAAAAAAGAAAGCGCGAACGATCGCGCCTGCCCTGAGGGACTGGCGGCAGTGTAAACAAAAAAACGGCCGGGCATCGCCCAGCCGTTTTTCCACACGCATTGCGTCCGACCGAGAAGCCGTCGCCCCGCTTGCGCGGAACGGCGGCCCCGGACCGGCTTACTGCTGCTCGCCGCCCGTCGGTTCGGCCGGCGCTGCCGGCGCTTCGGCGTTGGCCAGCGGGGCGATCGAACCGCCCTCCTCGGCCATCGCCGCCTTCAGCGACAGACGCAGGCGGCCCTTCTCGTCAGCCTGGATCAGCTTGACGCGGACCTGCTGGCCTTCCTTCAGCCAGTCCTTGATGTCCTTGACGCGCTCGTTGACGATCTCCGAGATATGCAGCAGACCGTCCTTGCCCGGCAGGATGTTGACGATGGCGCCGAAGTCCAGCAGCTTCAGCACGGTGCCGTTGTAGATCTTGCCCACTTCGGCTTCCGCGGTGATGCCCTCGATGCGGCGCTTGGCCTCGGCCATGCCCTCGGTCGAGGTCGACGCGATCGTGATCGTGCCGTCTTCCTGGATGTCGATGGTCGTGCCGGTTTCCTTGGTCAGCGCCTGGATGGTCGAGCCGCCCTTGCCGATGACCTCGCGGATCTTGTCCGGATGGATCTTCATCGTGATCATGCGCGGCGCGTGCTCCGACAGTTCGGTGCGCGCATGGCCCATCGCTTCCTGCATCTTCGACAGGATATGCAGGCGGCCTTCCTTGGCCTGCGCCAGCGCGACCTGCATGATCTCCTTGGTGATGCCCTGGACCTTGATGTCCATCTGCAGCGCGGTGATGCCGTTGTCGGTACCCGCCACCTTGAAGTCCATGTCGCCGAGGTGGTCCTCGTCGCCCAGGATGTCTGTCAGCACGGCAAACTTGTTGCCTTCCAGGATCAGGCCCATGGCCACGCCGGCCACGTGCGCCTTGACCGGAACGCCGGCGTCCATCAGCGCCAGGCAGCCGCCGCAGACCGAGGCCATCGACGACGAGCCGTTCGACTCGGTGATTTCCGAGACCAGGCGGATCGTGTAGGCGAACTCGTCCTCGGCCGGCAGCACCGGAATCAGCGCGCGCTTGGCCAGACGGCCGTGGCCGATTTCGCGGCGCTTGGGCGAACCGACGCGGCCCGTTTCGCCGGTGGCGAACGGGGGCATGTTGTAGTGGAGCATGAAGCGGTCGCGGTATTCGCCGGCCAGCGCGTCGATGATCTGCTCATCGCTCTTGGTGCCCAGCGTGGCCACCACCAGCGCCTGCGTCTCGCCGCGGGTGAACAGCGCCGAGCCGTGCGCGCGCGGCAGCACCGACGAGCGGATCTCGATCGGGCGCACGGTGCGCGTGTCGCGGCCGTCGATGCGCGGCTCGCCGGCCAGCACCTGGCCACGGACGATCTTGGCTTCCAGATCGAACAGGATGTTGCCGACCTCGACCTTGTCGAACTCGACGCCGGCTTCGGCCAGGCGGGCCTCGACCGCGGCGTAGGCTTCCTTGACCTTCTGCGAACGCGCCGACTTCTGGCGGATCTGATAGGCCTCCTGCAGCAGCGGCGAACCGACCTCGGCAACCTTGGCGATCAGCGCCTCGTTCTTGGGCGCCGGCGCCCAGTTCCACTCGGGCTTGCCGCCTTCGCGCACCAGCTCGTGGATCGCGTTGATCGCGACCTGCATCTGCTCGTGGCCGTAGACCACGGCGCCCAGCATCACGTCCTCGGACAGCTGGTTGGCTTCCGATTCGACCATCAGCACGGCACGCTCGGTGCCGGCAACGACCAGGTCGAGGTCCGAGCTGGCCAACTGGCTGCGGGTCGGGTTCAGCAGGTACTGGCCGTTCTGGTAGCCGACGCGGGCGGCGCCGACCGGGCCGTTGAACGGAATGCCCGAGACCGCCAGCGCGGCCGAGGCGCCGATCAGCGCCGGGATATCGGCCGGCACTTCGGGGTTCAGCGAGACGACGTGGATCACCACCTGCACGTCGTTATAGAAGCCTTCCGGAAACAGCGGACGCAGCGGACGGTCGATCAGGCGCGAGGTCAGCGTCTCGTTCTCCGACGGACGGCCTTCGCGCTTGAAGAAGCCGCCCGGGATCTTGCCGGCGGCATAGGTCTTCTCGATGTAGTCGACCGTCAGCGGGAAGAAATCCTGGCCCGGCTTGGGCTGCTTGGCGGCCACCACGGTGGCGAGCACCACGGTGTCCTCGACATCGACGAGCACCGCGCCGCCGGCCTGGCGGGCGATTTCGCCGGTTTCCATGCGGACCGTATGCTGGCCCCACTGGAATTGCTTGACGACCTTATTGAACATGGACATGAGCGTTCCCCTGTGTGCTTGCACGGCGACGGGCCATCGGGCCCGCCGGCGTGCCGGCGCCCGCGTGATGCAGCCGCGGGCATTGCTGCCGGATCGCTGTCAGGCGCGGTCGCAGGGAAGTGCTATGCCATTCCAGCGCGTCACCGCGGTCGCCGCCGCGGCATCGATGCACGACGATCGACGCGCAGCGATCAAGGTGAAACGATCGCTGCCGATATTCGATGAGGCGCTGGAATGACACAAGGCCCTGTTTCCTTGCCGGACTCCGGTGTCATGAATGAAAAGAACGAATTAACTTACTCCGTTGCGCATCGTGGCGCAACGGCAACGGCGCCCGGTCAAGCCGGCCGCCCGCGGCGTCATTCGGCTTCGCGGCATTTGCCGCCACGGCCGATTCACCGCCGCAAAAAACAAAATGCCTGCATCAGCAGAGCTGACGCAGGCATCCTGGCGTCACGCCGGGGCGTGCGGTGCGAGGACCGACAGTGCCGACCATGCCGGCATCGGCATCGCCATCCTCTTCCCTTCCCCGATCCGAGCAGCCTGGCGCAATTTACTTGCGCAGGCCCAGCTTCTCGATCAGCGCGCGATAACGATCGGCGTCGTTCGACTTCAGGTAGTCCAGCAGGCGGCGACGGCGGCTCACCATGCGCAGCAGACCGCGGCGGCTGTGGTGATCCTTCATGTTGGCCTTGAAGTGGGGGGTCAGTTCGTTGATGCGCGTGGTCAGCAGAGCGACCTGGACTTCGGGGCTGCCGGTGTCGTTGGCGCCGCGGGCGAACTGCTTGATGACTTCGGACTTGTTGATATCGGCTACGGACATGATGTTTCCTTTCACTTGCGAACGTCGCAGCGCCAGGGCCGCGATCGTCGTGCGGGATAAACGTGCGGCTTGCGCCGCACACTGCATTGCCGCCTGGCGCGCCCGCGTTACCGCGAGTGCCGCCTGAACGACAGCCGCGCATTATAGCGCAACTGGGGTGGCCGGGCAAAACCGCCTGCCCGTGCCCTTCCAATACCGGCGGGCAGATACCTAGGGGCGCTCCATCTTGCAGGTGGTAGCGCGCGTGGTCTGCGCCGACTTCAGCCGCTTGACCGTGCGGAAGCCGAATCCCGACCCCTCGTTGTCGAAGCGCACCTCGCCGCCCTGGCGCTCCATCATCGACACATAGAGCGGCTGCAGCACCTGGTGGTCGTCCGCGCGCACGGTGGCGTCATGGAAGTCGTTGACGTAGCGCATGCCCTCCAGCGCCCGCGCGACCTTGACCGCATCGGTGGACCCGGCCTGCTCGATCGCGCGCGCCAGCATCTCGACCATCATCTGCATGCGCAGATGCACGTAGTCGTCCTTCGGCTCGGGATAGCGGCTGCGGAAGGCCTGATAGAAGGCATCGGAGGCGGCGCCGCCCACGTTCGGATGCCATTCCGCCACTGCCAGCACCCGGCCCACGCCGGCCTCGCCCATCGCCGCGGGGGCGCCCAGGCCATTGCCGTAGAAGGTATAGAACTTGGCGCCGAGGCCGCCCTCGCGCGCCGCCTTGACCATCAGCGTCAGGTCGTTGCCCCAGTTGCCGGTGACCACCGCGTCGGCACCGCTGGCCTTGATCTTGGCAATATACGGCGCGAAGTCCTTGATCTTGCCGATCGGGTGGAACTCGTCGCCGACGATCTTCACATCGGGGCGCTTGGCCGCCAGCATGTCGCGCGCCAGCCGCGAGACCTGGTGGCCGAAGCTGTAGTCCTGCGCGATCAGGTAGACGCGGCGCACGCTGGCGTCGGCACGGATGACCTCGGTCAGCGCCTCCATCCGCATGTCGGCGCCGGCATCGAAGCGGAAATGCCAGAAGCTGCAGTTCTCGTTGGTCAGGGCCGGATCGACTGCCGAATAGTTCATGAACAGCACGCGCGCATCGGGCTGGCGCGCGTTGTGGCGGTTCACCGCGCCGACCAGCGCGGCGGCGACCGCGGAGCTGTTCCCCTGCAGCACGAAGGGGATGCGGCGGTCCACCAGCGCGCGGAACTGGATCAGGCTCTCGTCGACATTGCCCTTGCTGTCGAAGGTGACGAGCTCCAGCGGGCGCTGCCCTTCCGCGGTGCGCACGCCGCCGCGGGCGTTGACCCGGTCGATCGCGAGCCGAAGATTGCGCACCACCGCCTCGCCGGCATTGGCGAACGGGCCGGACAGCCCGTCGATCATGCCGAGCCGGATCGGCTCCTGCGCCGACGCGGCACCCGCCGCCAGGGCCAACAGGCAAGCCCCCAGCCACCCCTTCCCAACCATCGAACGACCTCCGCGAAAGCGCAGCATGGTAAGCCAGCGCTCACCGCCTTGCAATCGCGCCGGCGGTGCGATGCGGCGCCTGCGGCGCTACACTGCCGCTATCCGTTGCAATAAAGGATCGAGGATCGCAATGAAAGCACTGGAAAGCATTGGCCGCTGGCTGGCGCTCGGCACCTGCGGCGCCCTGTTGACGGCGTGCGTTTACCTGCAGCCGGTACAGGAGGCGCAGAAGCTGATCGGCGCGCCCGAGAGCACGGTACGCGCGACCTTCGGCGAGCCCACCGACATCTACCGGCTCGACGACGGCACCGTGCGCTGGATCTATTCGAAGCAGCCGCTCGGGCGCCAGGCCTATGCGGCCGACTTCGATACCGGCGGCAAGCTGACGCGCTTCCGCCAGATGCTGACTACCACGGAGCTGTACAAGGCGCGGATCGGCACCTGGACCAAGCGCGACGTCGCCGAGCATTTCGGCCTGCCGCGCGAGCCGACGCAGTATTTTCCGCTGATGCGCCGCGATGTCTGGTCGTACCGCTTCCTGCACGAGGAGAACTGGCCGTCGCTGTTCCACTTCTACTTCGACGACGCCGGCGTGCTGCGGCAGACCCAGATCACGCCCGATCCGCTGGCCGATCCGCGCGAAACGATCCGCTAGGTAGCGCTCACGGCGCGGACAGCGAAACCTGCGAAAGGGATGGCCGGCGCGGGACCACGCGTTTCAGGCCTGGGCCGGCGCCCATGAAAAAAACGCCGGGCGTCCGCGAGCCATGCTCGCGAACGACCGGCGTTGCGGTCCGGCGCGCCCGCAGGCGACGCGATCAGATCTGCGGATTGATCTTCTGCACCGCCTTGTCGTGCAGCTTGTTCAGCGCGGCCAGATAGGCCTTGGCCGAGGCCGCGACGATGTCCGGATCGGTGCCCACGCCGTTGACGATGCGGCCGGCCTTCGACAGCCGCACCGTGACCTCGCCCTGTGCCTGCGTGCCGGTGGTGATCGCGTTGACCGAATACAGCACCAGCTCGGCGCCGCTGTTCACCTTGCCTTCGATCGCGTGCAGCGTGGCATCGACCGGGCCGTTGCCCTCGCCTTCGCCGGTGTACTCCTGCCCGTCCATGTTGAACACCACGCGTGCATGCGGCCGCTCGCCGGTTTCCGAGCGCTGCGACAGCGAGATGAAGCGATAGTGCTCGTTGGCGTCATGGGCCTCGTCCGAGACGATGGCCATGATGTCCTCGTCGAAGATCTCGGCCTTCTGGTCGGCCAGCTCCTTGAAGCGCGCGAAGGCGGCATTGACCTCGCTCTCGCTGTCGAGCTCGATGCCCAGTTCCTGCAGGCGCTGCTTGAACGCGTTGCGGCCCGACAGCTTGCCCAGCACGATCTTGTTCGCGGTCCAGCCCACCTCTTCGGCCCGCATGATCTCGTAGGTGTCGCGCGCCTTCAGCACGCCGTCCTGGTGGATGCCGGAGGCGTGCGCAAAGGCGTTGGCGCCGACCACGGCCTTGTTCGGCTGCACCACGAAGCCGGTGATCTGCGAGACCAGCTTCGACGCCGGCACGATCTGCGTGGTATCGACGCCCACATCCAGATTGAAGTAGTCGCGCCGCGTCTTGACCGCCATCACCACCTCTTCGAGGCTGGTGTTGCCGGCGCGCTCGCCCAGGCCGTTGATCGTGCATTCGATCTGGCGCGCGCCGCCGAGCTTGACCGCGGCCAGCGAGTTCGCCACCGCCATGCCCAGGTCGTTATGGCAGTGCACCGACCACACCGCCTTGTCCGAATTCGGAATGCGTTCGCGTACCGAGCGGATCAGCGCGGCATAGCCTTCGGGCACCGCATAACCGACCGTGTCCGGCAGGTTGATCGTGGTCGCGCCCTCGTCGATCACGGCCTCGAGCACGCGGCACAGGAAGTCCATGTCGGAGCGGCTGCCGTCTTCCGGCGAGAACTCGATGTCGTCGGTGAACTGGCGCGCGAAACGCACCGCCAGGCGCGCCTGCTCGTAGACCTGGTCCGGCGTCATGCGCAGCTTCTTTTCCATATGCAGCGCCGAGGTGGCGATGAAGGTATGGATGCGGAAGGAGTTGGCGGGCTTGAGCGCCTCGGCGGCGCGGGCGATGTCCTTGTCGTTGGCGCGGGCCAGCGAGCAGATGGTCGAGTCCTTGACGGTCTGCGCGATCGCGCGGATCGCCTCGAAGTCGCCGTTCGAGCTGGCGGCGAAGCCGGCCTCGATCACATCGACCTTCAGGCGCTCGAGCTGGCGCGCGATGCGGATCTTCTCCTCGCGCGTCATCGAGGCGCCGGGCGACTGCTCGCCGTCGCGCAAGGTGGTATCGAAAATGATCAGTTTGTCCGACATGGAAAACGCTCCTGGGGGAAAAGTGCTCGAACGGGTTTCGGCGGTTTCTGTTCCGGGTGCCCCGCTGCCGGCTGTTCGCATCGTCGCCGATCGCTGCGGCACAATGCAAAACGCCCCGGCGTGCAGGGATGCAGGCCGGGGCGTGGATAAATCCTGTGCGACTTCGCGTTAAGGTATCGCTTCCTCAGCGCGCGCGCGTCCCGACCTGGCTGCCTAGTAGGCTACCTAGCAGGGTACGGGCGAGTCGGGCTTGGCGCGAAATCATGGCAGCGAATATAGCCGAGATGGCAACGGCGCGCAACACGCGGGTTTTCCCCAGCGGCCGCGCGCCGGCCTGCCCCGCGCGATGCGGGGCCGCGGCAGGAGCATCAGGCCTGCGGCGGAATGCGCAGCTTCTGGCCCGGATAGATCTTGTCCGGATGCGACAGCATCGGCCGGTTGGCCTCGAAGATCGCGTTGTAGGCGGAGGCCTTGCCGTAGTACTTCTGCGCGATCGCCGACAGCGTGTCGCCCTTGGCCACGGTGTGCCACTGGGCCGATTCGGACTCGACGTTGACCGACATCTTGTCCTCGACCTGCTGGACGCCCTCGACGTTGCCGCAGCACAGGATGATCTTCTCGCGCGTGGCCTGGTCCGGCGCGACGCCAAATACCGTGACCTTGCCTTGGGCGCCGTCGACCTGCACCGACAACCCGGTCGCATCGAGACCCATCTTGCGGATGTAGTTTTCGATCGCTTCGCCGGCGGTGCGGTTGGCCGCCTCGGCCTTCTGCGCGGCATCCGCGGCGGGCGCGGCCTGGGCCGGCTCGGCGGCCTTGGCTTCGCGGCCGAACAGCTTCTCGCCTGCTTCCTTGATGAAATCCAGCACGCTCATGGGATTCTCCTTGTGTCAGTGGCAAGTCGGTAGCCGGGCATGGCTACGCGGCGGGCCGCCATGCCCTCGCGGCATGACGCAACGGCAACATACCGCGAATCGGACGCACATCACAAGCGGGGAATCGCAAGGAAACGCAAAAACGAAAAAGGCGCCGAAGCGCCTTTTCCGTTCATCAAATCGACATCCGCCATGGTTCCGGCGAGGACGGTGTCAGTCCGAGCCGTCCACCCGGGCACGCGCCACGCCGCCCTGCTCGCCGTGCATCGCGCGCCAGCCCCACAGCACGTAGCCCGAGATCGCATAGCCGACGAACAGCCCGAACAGCGCCACCGGCGGATCGCTCGACACCACCACGAACAGCACCATCACCAGGATCATCACGCCGAAGGAGACGCGGTGGCGCACGTCGAGCGCCTTGCCGCTGTAGAACGGCGCGTTGGTGACCATCGACAGCCCGGCGTACAGCGTGATCGTGAACGCCACCCAGGGCATCCACAGCTCGCGCACCGGCAGCTTGTTGTCGATCGCCAGCCAGACGAAGCCGGCCACCAGCGCCGCCGCTGCGGGGCTTGGCAGGCCCTGGAAGAAGCGCTTGTCGACCACTCCGATATTGGCGTTGAAGCGCGCCAGCCGCAGCGCCGCGCAGGTGCAATAGACGAAGGCCGCGATCCAGCCCCACTTGCCGAGGTCCTTCAGGATCCATTCGTACATCACCAGCGCCGGCGCGACGCCGAACGAGGTCATGTCCGACAGCGAGTCGTACTGCTCGCCGAAGGCGCTCTGCGTATTGGTGATGCGCGCCACGCGGCCGTCCATGCCGTCGAGCACCATCGCCGCGAAGATCGCGATCGCGGCGACATCGAAGCGCATGTTCATCGCCTGCACGATGGCGAAGAAACCGGCAAACAGCGCGGCCGTGGTGAAGGCGTTCGGCAGCAGGTAGATGCCGCGCCGGCGCGGGCGCACGTATTCGACCTCGAGCTCGTCGTCGTCCACCGGATCGATCTCCGCGCCCCGCATCTGGTTATGGCGGAACGGCCGCAGATGGGTCACGTTGCCGCCGATCACGCGCTTGTTGCGCCGGTTGAATGCACCCATGCCGAATCTCCTCGATCGCCGTGGCTCAATCCAGCTCGGCGAGGACCGTCGACGAGGCCGACACCTTCTCGCCGATCGTCACGCGCGGCCGGGCGTCCAGCGGCAGATAGACGTCGACGCGCGAGCCGAAGCGGATGAAGCCGTAGCGCTGGCCGCGCGCCACCGTGTCGCCGACGCGCGTGTAGCACAGGATGCGCCGCGCGATCAGGCCGGCGACCTGCACCAGCGTGACGACCTTGCCGTCGCCGGTGCGGCGGATCACCACCGCGTTGCGCTCGTTCTCGGTCGAGGCCTTGTCCAGATCGGCGTTGACGAACTGGCCGGGGAAATAATCGATCTTCTCGACGGTGCCGTCGACCGACACGCGGTTCGAATGCACGTTGAAGACGTTCATGAACACGCTGATCTTCAGCGCCTCGCGGCCGGCGTAGGGGTCCTGGGTCTTCTCGACCGCGACGATGCGTCCGTCGGCCGGCGCCAGCACCGCGTTGGGCTGGGTCGGAATCGGCCGCGGCGGATCGCGGAAGAACTGCAGCACGAACACCGTGACGATCCAGAACGGCAGCGCCCACCAGAATCCCGCGCTGGCATGCACCAGCAGCGAAATGACAAAAGCGCCGGCCAGAAACGGCCAGCCTTCACGGGCGATCAGCGGATGGGGATAGTTCATGCAGGTGGGAAAGAGGTCAATGGAGGTCAGTCAAGTCTGACAAGGATAACAAAAAGCCGCCCAGCCCTCGCCCGTTTTCCCTCGGCGGACCATGGTCTGGCCATGGCCACCGCCTCTGGGGGACGGAAGGCTGAACGGCTGCGGGGCTGAGGCCGCGCCGGCCGGCAAACCCGGCGGCGCGGCGTTCTGCACGCTTAGTTCTTCGACTGGTCGACCAGCTTGTTCTTGGCGATCCAGGGCATCATCGCGCGCAGCTTCGCACCTACTTCCTCGATCTGGTGCTCGGCGGTCAGGCGGCGGCGCGAGATCAGGGTCGGGGCGCCGGCCTTGTTCTCGAGCAGGAAGCTCTTGGCGTATTCGCCGGTCTGGATGTCCTTTAGGCACTGCTTCATGGCCTTCTTGGTCTCCTCGGTGACGACGCGCGGGCCGGTCACGTACTCGCCGTACTCGGCGTTGTTGGAGATCGAGTAGTTCATGTTGGCGATGCCGCCTTCATAGATCAGGTCGACGATCAGCTTCAGTTCGTGCAGGCACTCGAAGTAGGCCATTTCCGGCGCGTAGCCGGCTTCGACCAGCGTCTCGAAACCGGCCTTGATCAGCTCGACGGTACCGCCGCACAGCACGGCCTGCTCGCCGAACAGGTCGGTCTCGGTCTCTTCGCGGAAGTTGGTCTCGATGATGCCGGCACGGCCGCCGCCGTTGGCGGTGGCATACGACAGCGCGATGTCGCGGGCGGCGCCCGACTTGTTCTGGTGCACCGCGATCAGGTGCGGCACGCCGCCGCCCTGGCTGTAGGTCGAACGCACGGTGTGGCCCGGGGCCTTCGGCGCGATCATGATCACGTCGAGGTCGGCGCGCGGGATCACCGCGCCGTAGTGCACGTTGAAGCCGTGGGCGAAGGCCAGCGCGGCGCCTTCCTTGATGTTGTCGTGCACTTCGTTCTTGTAGACGTCGGCGATCTGCTCGTCCGGCAGCAGGATCATCACCACGTCGGCGTCCTTGACCGCCTCGGCGACTTCCTTGACCTGCAGGCCGGCGTTGACGGCCTTGTTCCACGACGCGCCGTTCTTGCGCAGGCCGACCGTCACCTTGACGCCCGAGTCGTTCAGGTTCAGCGCGTGGGCGTGACCCTGCGAGCCGTAGCCGATGATGGTGACGTTCTTGCCCTTGATCAGGGACAGGTCGGCGTCCTTGTCGTAAAACACTTTCATGATGATTCCTTCGCTCTTTTTCCGATGTTGGGAGTCGACGACGCGCCGCGCATGTAGTCGGCGCGTGCGCGCCGCCGTCGATACTGCAATGTGGTGTGGTGGGGTTGCCGCGCGAGAGACCGGCGTCAGACCTTCAGGATGCGCTCGCCGCGGCCGATTCCCGAGCCGCCGGTACGGACGGTCTCCAGGATCGCGCTGCGATCGATCGCATCGAGGAAGGCATCGAGCTTGCTGCCGTTGCCGGTCAGCTCAATCGTGTAGGTCTTCTCGGTGACGTCGATGACCCGGCCGCGGAAGATGTCCGCGGTGCGTTTCATCTCCTCGCGCTCCTTGCCGACCGCGCGCACCTTGACGAGCATCAGCTCGCGCTCGATATGCGCGCCCTCGGTCAGGTCGACCACCTTGACCACCTCGACCAGCCGGTTCAGATGCTTGGTGATCTGTTCGATCACGTCATCCGAGCCGGTCGTCACGATCGTCATCCGCGACAGCGAGGCATCCTCGGTGGGCGCCACGGTCAGCGTCTCGATGTTGTAGCCGCGCGCCGAGAACAGCCCGACCACGCGCGACAGCGCACCCGGTTCGTTCTCCAGCAGGACCGAAATGATGTGTCGCATCACAGGTCCTCCGCGCCGAGCAGCATTTCCGAAATGCCCTTGCCCGCCTGCACCATCGGCCAGACGTTTTCGGTCGGGTCGGTCTGGAAGTCCAGGAACACGGTGCGGTCCTTCAGGCGGAAGGCTTCGCGCAGCGCCGGCTCGACGTCGGCGGTCTTCTCGATGCGCATGCCGATGTGGCCATAGGCCTCGGCCAGCTTGACGAAGTCGGGCAGCGCGTCCATGTAGGAATGCGAGTAGCGGTTGTCGTACTCGATCTCCTGCCACTGGCGCACCATGCCCAGATAGCGGTTGTTCAACGCGCAGATCTTGACCGGGGTGTCGTACTGCAGGCAGGTCGACAGTTCCTGGATGCACATCTGGATCGAGCCCTCACCGGTCACGGTGACGACCTCCTTGTCCGGGAACGCCTTCTTGATGCCCATCGCGTACGGCAGGCCCACGCCCATCGTGCCGAGGCCGCCCGAGTTGATCCAGCGGCGCGGCTGGTCGAACTTGTAGAACTGCGCGGCCCACATCTGGTGCTGGCCGACGTCCGAGCAGATGAAGGCATCGCCGCCGGTCAGTTCCCAGATCTTCTCGATCACGTACTGCGGCTTGATGATCTCGGAGTTGCGGTCGTACTTCAGGCAGTCGACCGAGCGCCATTGCTCGATCTGCTCCCACCAGCGCGACAGCGCCTCGCGGCGGGGCTTGACGTCGCTGGCCTGCAGCTGCGCGATCAGCTCCTGCAGCACGTCCTTGACGTTGCCGACGATGGGGATGTCGACCTTGACCCGCTTCGAGATCGACGAGGGGTCGATGTCGATATGGATGATCTTGCGCGGCTGCGAGGTGAAGTGCGCCGGATTGCCGATCACGCGGTCGTCGAAGCGCGCGCCGATGGCGATCAGCACGTCGCAGTTCTGCATCGCCATGTTGGCTTCGTAGGTGCCGTGCATGCCCAGCATGCCGACGAACTGCTTGCTGGTGCCGGGGAACGCGCCCAGGCCCATCAGCGTGTTGGTGACCGGATGGCCGGTCAGCGCGGCCAGCTGGCGCAGCTCGTCGCTGGCATTGGCCAGCACCACGCCGCCGCCGGAATAGATCAGCGGCCGCTCGGCGCTCTGCAGCAGCGCCAATGCCTTGCGGATCTGGCCCGAATGCCCCTTGTTGACGGGGTTGTACGAGCGCATGTCGATCGCCTTCGGGTACTCGTAGCGGCAGGCATTGCGCGACACGTCCTTCGGGATGTCGACCACCACCGGGCCGGGACGGCCGGTCGCCGCGATATAGAAGGCCTTCTTGATCGTCGCCGCCAGATCGCGCACGTCCTTGACCAGGAAGTTGTGCTTGACCACCGGGCGCGTGATGCCGACGGTGTCGCACTCCTGGAAGGCATCCTGGCCGATCGCGTGGGTCGGCACGTTGCCGGTGATCACGACCATCGGAATCGAGTCCAGATAGGCGGTGGCGATGCCGGTAACGGCGTTGGTCACGCCGGGACCCGAGGTCACCAGCGCGCAGCCCACCTTGCCGGTCGCGCGCGCATAGCCGTCCGCGGCGTGGACCGCGGCCTGCTCGTGGCGCACCAGGATGTGCTCGATTTTCTTTTGCTTGTACAGCTCGTCGTAGATATACAGCACTGCGCCGCCGGGATAACCCCAGACGTATTCGACGCCTTCTTCGGCAAGTGCGTGGACGAGGATTTCCGCCCCGATCATTTCGGGTGCGGCGGATGAATTGCTGTCGGCGTGGGAGAATTCCGCGCTGGGCATGTTCATGTCAGTCCTTTGCAATTTTCGGCAAAAAATTGTTTGGATGCTCTCTGCCGGGCTTGTGGCACGGGTTCAAGCGGTGCGCGTCTGCATGGGAGACCGCCTCATAAGCGGCCAGATGAGACAACCACTGATGTCGTGAACCGTCGATGATACTGCATCGCACCAGCACGGTCTATGGTCTCGTATCGTGTCGCCGGGGCGACACGGCCGCCCGGTTATTTGCTAGCATCGGCGCATTTTGCTGATTTCCGGGCTGCCGGCCGCCCCGCCATGGTGCGGCATGCGCGCCGGCCGCCCTTGCCCGCCGCATGGCAACCGAACAGGAACTATCCGATTTTCTCGCCAGCGCCGAACGCCGCGCCTTCAAGCACGCGGTATTCGCGGTACGGGACGAACAGGCCGCCCTGGACATCGTCCAGGACGCGATGATCAAGCTGGCCGAAAAATACGGCGACCGCGGCCCGGCCGAGTTGCCGCCGCTGTTCCAGCGCATCCTGCAGAACACCATCCACGACTGGTTTCGCCGCCAGAAGGTGCGCAACACCTGGGTCACGCTGTTCTCGAACCTGCGCGACGAGCGCGACGGCGAGGACGCCGACCTGCTCGAGGCGCTGGAGAGCGAGCCGGGTTCGCAGGCCGCCGAGAGCAGCGCAGACCGGTTCGAGCGCGTGCAGACCATGCGCATCATCGAGGAAGAAGTGCAGCGCCTGCCCACCCGTCAACGGGAGGCCTTCCTGCTGCGTTACTGGGAGGATATGGACGTCGCGGAAACGGCCGCTGCCATGGGATGTTCCGAAGGCAGCGTCAAGACCCACTGTTCGCGCGCCACGCATGCCCTGGCGCAGGCGCTGCGCGCCCGGGGACTCCGACTATGAACAGCAGAAACGCATCCGAGATCGAGCAACGCCGCCTGGCCCGGCAGATCACCGCCATGCTGGACGCCTCCGCCAACCAGGTGCCGGCCGACATCGCCGACCGGCTGGCCGCCGCACGCCGCGTGGCGCTGTCGCGCCGCCGCGTCGAAGCGCCTCAAACATCACCCAGCCTTGCCGCGGCCGGCCCGTCGCTGCACGGCGACGCTCGCCGCGCCATGCGGCCGCTGGGCGACTGGGTGCGCCGGCTCGGCCTGGTATGGACGCTGGTCGCGCTGGCCGGCGGACTCGCCGGCATCTACCAATGGCAACAGCAGCAGCGGATCGAGGAACTCGCCGATGTCGACGCCGCCATGCTGCTCGACGAACTGCCGCCCGCCGCCTACGCGGACGAGGGCTTCCATGTCTTCCTCAAGCATGGCGAATAAGCCGGCGAGGATCCGCACGCGCCGCGGCCTGGCGCTGCTGCTGGGCGCCGGCCTTGGCGCCATGGTGCTGTGGTGCCTGACGCCGCCCGCCGCGCATGCCCACGATGCCGTCGAGCCGGGGGCCAGGGCGTCGAGCCCGGCGGCCAGGCCGGGCACCAGCGCGGCCACCAACGCGGCAGTCCGTACGGCCCGCCCCGCCTGGTCCGAGCTGACGGCGGCCCAGCAGCGCGTGCTCGCGCCGCTGGCCGGCCAGTGGAACACGCTGACCGAGGTCCATCGCCGCAAATGGCTGCGCATCGCCGCCCGCTTCCAGGAACTGTCGCCGGCCGAGCAGCAGCGCGTGCATGCGCGCATGACCGAGTGGGCGCAGTTGACGCCGGAGCAGCGCAGGCTGGCGCGCGAGAACTTCCAGATCCATCGCACCGTGCCGGTCGAGCGCAAGACCGAGGCCTGGGACCGCTACCAGCAACTGCCCGAAGCGCAGAAGCGCCAGTTGGCCGAGGCCGCCAAGGTGCCGCCGCGACCCGGCGCGGTCAGCGCGTTGCCCTCCAGCCGCAAGCCGCCGATTTCGACGACGACGCCGGCGCGGGCGGTGCCGCCCCACGCGGCGAGCGCCGCCTCGGTCCCGGCGGCGGCGAACGCTGCCGCGGCGCTCTCCGCCTCCGCGGCGCTGGTGCCGGGCGTCGCCCCGGCCAGCGGTGCCAACGTGGCGGCAGCCAGCGCGAGCCTCCCCGCCGACGCAGCCAGCGGCGCGGCGGCGGCCTCGGTGCCCGTCGCCGAAACCACGCCGCCCGCGACCACCGACACCTTCTCTCGCGGCAACTGATCCGCCCACGTCGTCCGCCGCGGCCACGCGACGGCCCCCCCACCGCTCCCGCTCCATCCCACGCACCGCCGCCGCGCCGCGCAATGCAGCGCACGGCGACGCGTTTGGCATAATGCCGCTGCCCATCTCGCCGGCGCACCGCGTTCGTCCGCGCCTCGCCCCGACTCTGTCCATGCCAGCCCATGTCCGCCAAGCCCGCCACTGACGCCGCCGAACCCCGCACCGAGCCGACCGCCGCGCGGCAGGCTCCCATGCAGGCCGCGGCGCACGCCTCGATGCACGCCTCGAAGCAGCCCACGCCGGCGGCGCCCACCATCCGCCGCCGCGTCGCCTGCATGCTGTACGAAGGCGTGCTGCTGTTCGGGGTGCTGAGCGCCTCCACCGCGCTCTATCTGCTGGCCCGGCCGCTGCTGCGGGAACTGCGCGTCGATGCGCCGCTGACCATGCAGCTGTGGAGCTTCCTGGTGATGGGCTTCTATTTCACCTGGTTCTGGCAGCGCACCGGCCAGACCCTGCCGATGCAGACCTGGCGCATCCGCGTCGAGGGCGCCGACGGCCAGCCGCCGCGCTGGCCGCGCGCGGCGCTGCGCTATCTGCTGGCCTGGCTGTGGCTGCCGCCGTCGGCGGCAGTCGGCCATGCGCTGGGCCTGGTCAAGGGGCCCTTCGTCGGCGTGCTGGCGTGCGGCCTGGCGATCTGGCTATTGCTGGCCTTCCTCGATCGGCGCCGCCAGTTCCTGCACGACCGCCTGGCCGGCACGCGGCTGGTCGACCTGCGGCCGCCGCGCCAGCCATGAAACTGACCGCCACCGCGGTGCGCCGCATCGCCGTGGCGATGCAGCTCGGCGGTGCGTACGGCGTCGCGCTGGCGCTGGTGCGGCTGGCCGGCTGGAGCTGGCCGGCGGCGCTGGCCGGCGGCATCGCCACGGTGCTGGTGCTGTTCGCGCTGTCGGTGGCGATGGCCTTCGCGATCTCGGTGGGCGGCACCGGTGCGTTCGGCGCCGGCATGCCGACGCTGCCGCCCGCGCTGCAGGCGCATCGCGCCGCCGCGCGCCTCGGTCCGGGGCGGGCCCTGCTCTGCTATCTGCGCGAATGCATCGCGGTGTTCCGCATGTTCAACTGGCTGCAGCCCTTCCGCCATCGCCAGCCGCTGGTACCGGCGACGCCGGATGCCGCGGCGGTGCGCCCGCCGGTGCTGCTGGTGCACGGCTACGGCTGCAATCGCGCGGTCTGGCTCGACCTGCAGCCGGCGCTGGCGGCGGCCGGCTATCGCTGCGAGGCGATCGACCTCGAGCCGATGCTGGCCGATATCGACGACTATGGCGACGCGCTGCTGGCGGCGACCGAAGCGCTGAACCGCAGCGCCGGCCGCGCCCCGCTGCTGCTGTGCCACAGCATGGGCGGACTCGCGGCGCGCGCGGCGCTGGCCCGTGCCCGCCGCGAGGGACGCCCGGCCGCCTGCGCGGGCATCGTCACGCTCGGCACGCCGCACCACGGCTGCACGCTGGCCAGCATCGGCAGCGGCGCCAATGCGCGCCAGATGCGCTGCGGCAACGACTGGCTGCATGCGCTCGCGCGCAGCGAAAGCCCGCGCGATCGCGCCGCGATGGTGTCGATCTTCAGCTGGCACGATTCGATCGCCGGCCCGGCCGAAACCAGCTGGCTCGACGGCGCGCACAACGTCGCGCTGGCCGGCATCGGCCATGTGTCGCTGCTGCGCGACCCGCGCGCGTTCGACGCGGTGCTGTCGGCGCTGGACCGGCTCGCGCACGCCGCGACTCCGGCTGCTTCCTGAGCGGTCTCGCCCTGATCGGTCGCCTCCTGAGCGGCCAACTTCTGACCGATCGATTTCCGTGGGCATCGCCGCTCGCCCCCCGTCGACCGCGGACCGCTTACCGCTTACCGCTTACCGCTGATCGCTGATCGCTAACGGCCGACGGCGAACCGCCGACCGCCTTTACGGTTGGTCACATGTCATTCATGTTTCCGTCATGGCGCCGTCATCGATGGCTGGCTCAATGCAGTCATTGCCGTCACCGGGGCCGCCATGGTCAGTCCACTCCGTTCCGCCCGGGCACATCTGGCCCGCGCCGCGCAGCGACTGCGCGGACGCTCCGACCCGATGCTGCCGCTGGCCGCCATTCCCGGCATGCCAGCCGCCTTCATGCCGCCCGGCCTGGACCGTGCGCCGACCACCGCCTTCCCCGCCGATACCGACCGCCTGAACCACCAGGACCGGCGCGACCCGGTTCCGGCCTCCGTCCCCTCCGCAGATCCGCCTGAAGTCGAGCGCTACCGCGCGATCTGGCTGTCAGACATCCATCTGGGCACGCCGGGCTGCCAGGCCGACTACCTGCTCGACTTCCTCAAGCACAACGAGTCCGACACGCTGTACCTGGTCGGCGACATCATCGACGGCTGGCAACTGCGGCGCGGCTGGTACTGGCCGCAGAGCCACAACGACGTCGTGCAGAAGCTGCTGCGCAAGGCGCGCAAGGGCACCGAGGTCATCTACGTGCCCGGCAACCACGACGAGGTCGCGCGCCAGTTCGACGGCCTGGCCTTCGGCGATGTGGTGGTGCGCGAGGAAGCGGTGCACGTGACCGCCACCGGCCGGCGCCTGTGGGTCGTGCATGGCGACCTGTTCGACGGCGTGGTGCAGCACGCGCGCTGGCTCGCCTATCTGGGCGACACGCTCTACACGCTGATCCTCGCGCTGAACCGGCATTTCAACCGCATCCGCGCGCGGCTGGGCTTTCCCTACTGGTCGCTGTCGCAGTACCTGAAGCACCAGGTCAAGAACGCGGTCAACTACATCAGCTCGTTCGAACACGCGATGGTCGAGGAAGCGCGCCGGCGCGGCTGCGACGGCGTGGTCTGCGGCCATATCCACAAGGCCGAGATCCGCGAGGTCGACGGCCAGCTCTACTGCAACGACGGCGACTGGGTCGAAAGCCTGTCGGCGCTGGTCGAGACCATGGAGGGCGAGCTGAAGATCGTCTACTGGACCACGCTGCGCGACCCTGCGCAGCCCGTCGCGCGCCGCATGCGCAAGAGCGCGGCGACGGTGTAGCGCCGCGCCGCATGCCGATCGATCGCTGCTGGGCAACCGATACCGCGGCGCCGCCGCAAGGACACACCATGAAAATCCTGATCGTCACCGATGCCTGGGAACCGCAGGTCAACGGCGTGGTTCGCACGCTGAAGTCGACCCGCCGCGAGCTGCAGGCGATGGGCCATACCGTCGAGCTGCTGACGCCGCTCGAATTCCGCACGGTGCCCTGCCCGACCTACCCCGAGATCCGCCTGTCGCTGCTGCCCGGCGCGGCGGTGCGCCGGCGCATCCGCGAGTTCGCGCCGGACGCGTTGCATATCGCCACCGAGGGCCCGCTCGGCCTCGCTGCGCGCCGTCACGCGGTGCGCCAGAAGCTCCCGTTCACCACCGCGTATCACACCCGCTTTCCGGAATACGTGCAGGCGCGCTTCGGCATTCCGCTGGCCTGGACCTACCGCTTCCTGCGCTGGTTCCACGGTCCCGCGCAGGCGGTGATGGCGCCGACGCCGGTGGTGCTGCAGGACCTGCACCGCTTCGGCATCGAGCATGCGGTGCTGTGGACGCGCGGCGTCGATCTCGATGTGTTCGTGCCGCAGTCGGTCAACGTGCTGAACACCGCCCACCCGATCTTTCTCTACGTCGGCCGCGTCGCGGTCGAGAAGAACGTCGAGGCCTTCCTCGCGCTGGATCTGCCCGGCTCGAAGTGGGTCGTCGGCGACGGCCCCGCGCTGCCGGCGCTGCGGGCGCGCTATCCGAACGCCAATTACCTGGGCGTGCTGAGCCAGCCCGAGCTTGCCAAGGTGTATGCTTCGGCCGATGTCTTCGTGTTCCCGAGCCGCACCGATACCTTTGGCCTGGTGCTGCTCGAAGCGCTGGCCAGCGGCCTGCCGGTCGCGGCCTATCCGGTCACCGGTCCGATCGATGTGCTGGGCGACAGCGACGCCGGCGTGATGCACGAGGATTTGCGCGAGGCCTGCCTCGAAGCGCTGCGCATCGACCGTGCCACCGCACGCGCGCACGCCGAACGCTTTTCGTGGCGCGCCGCGTCCGAACAGTTCCTCGCGCATCTGCGACCGCTGCACGGCATGCCGAACGGCCACGGCCAGACCGCGCGCCCCCGACAAGATCATGGCGAAACCCCCTCTTCCCTCCGACAACTCCGTGCCGAAGCCGACCTTGCCCCGCGAGAACGGCGACTACACGATTGAAGACAACCCCCACAAGGGCAACCGTGGCATCGCCCGCGCCTGGCGAGCCGCGGTCAATTCGCTGTCGGGCCTGCGCTATGCGGTGCTCGAGGAAAGCGCGTTCCGGCAGGAACTGACGCTGGTCGCGGTGCTGACGCCGCTGGCCTTCCTGCTGCCCGTGACCGTGGTCGAACGGATCCTGCTGCTGGGCACGCTGCTGCTGGTGCTGATCGTCGAGCTGCTCAATTCGAGCGTCGAGGCCGCGGTCGACCGCATCTCGCTGGAGCGGCACGGGCTGTCCAAGCGCGCCAAGGATTTCGGCAGCGCGGCGGTGATGCTGGCGCTGGTGCTGTGCGGCGGCACCTGGCTGGCGATCGCCGCCCCGCATGTGGTGGGCTGGCTGCGCGCGCTGATCGGCTGATCGGCTGATCGGCTGATCGGCTGGGCGGCTGGGCGGCTGGGCGGCTGAGTGGACCGCAGCGGCATGGCGCCGCGGGGCCAGCTGCGATGCCATTGCATATAATCGCAGTCCGTCCATTCGCAGCGCGCCGGTCCGTCCGTTTGCGGCCCGCGCCTGTCCTAGCTTGCCCGGCCTCATGGAATCCAAACCCCAGACCGGTCCCCGCCGCACGCGGGACCGCATCCTCGATGTCTCGCTGCGCCTGTTCAACGAGGTCGGCGAGCCCAACGTGACCACCACCACCATCGCCGAGGCGATGGACATCAGCCCCGGCAACCTGTACTACCACTTCCGCAACAAGGACGACATCATCACGTCGATCTTCGCGCGCTTCGAGCAGGAAATGGAGCGCCGGCTGAAGCTGCCGGACGACCACAAGCCGACGCTCGGCGAAAGCTGGGGCTATCTGCAGTACATGTCCGAGTTCCTGTGGAACTATCGCTTCCTGTACCGGGACATCAACGACCTGCTGGCCCGCAACCGGATGCTGGAGACCAACTTCAAGCGCATCGTCGAGCAGAAGAAGCGCTTCGCGCAGGAGATCTGCCGCCAGTTCCTCGACGACGGCGAGATGGAAGCCACGCCCGAGCAGGTCGACGCGATCTGCACCAATATCGTCGTGGTCGCGACCTACTGGCTGTCGTTCCAGTTCGTGCAGCACCCGCGCCAGTACAACGATCCCGAGCAGATCCGCGGCTACCTGCACAGCGCCAGCTACCACATCTTCTCGATCCTCGCGCCCTATCTGCGCGGCAACGCGCGCCAGGCCTTCGATCAGCTCGCGCGCGAGTTCGCCGCCGGCAAGGCGCAGGCGGAACAGTCGGGCAAGGCCGGCCGGGCCGGCGCACAGTCGCCCGCCCACCCCAAACCACGACAGGAAGGAAAGCAGTGAAATCGGTTTGCGTCTATTGCGGTTCGAGCCCCGGCAATCGCCCGGAATACGCGCAGGCGGCGCGCGCGATGGGCCGCGCGCTGGCCGACAAGGGCCTGGCGCTGGTCTACGGCGGTGGCAAGGTGGGCCTGATGGGGATGGTCGCCGATGCGGTGCTCGAACACGGTGGCACCGCGATCGGCATCATTCCCGAGGCGCTGATGCACAAGGAGATCGGCCACGCCGGCCTGACCGAGCTGCACGTCGTGCGCAACATGCACGAGCGCAAGCAGATGATGGCCGACCGCGCCGACGCCTTCGTCGCGATGCCCGGCGGCATCGGCACCTACGAGGAACTGTTCGAGACCTTCACCTGGCTGCAGCTGGGCTATCACGCCAAGCCGGTCGGCGTGCTCAATGTCGCGGGCTTCTATGACGGCATGCTCGGCTTCCTGCGCCATGCGGTCGGCGAAGGCTTCCTGAAGCCGGAACATGCCGGCCTGCTGCGCGTGGCCGACACCCCGGACGGCATCATCGAGTCGCTGGCCAACGTGCCGCAGCTGCGCGTCGACAAGTGGCAGCAGGCGCGCGACAAGACCTGAACGCCGTTTCGGTTTCGCCAGCGGGCGCGTAACGACGCGCGCTGCGTATTAGCGTCAGGACTTCGGAACTTCGAAACTTCAGAACGCCAGAATCGGAACTCAGAACGAGGATCCCGGCTGGCGCAGGAAGGCCACTTCCTCGTCGGTACTGGGCCGGCCCAGCACCGCATTGCGATGCGGGAAGCGGCCGAAGCGTTCGATCACCACGCGGTGCCGCTCGGCCCATTCGACGACATCGACCCGCCCCGCGGTGTCCTCGCGCAGCGCGGTCATCAGCTCGACCGCCGCGTGCTGGGCGTCCAGCGCTTCGGCATGCTCGAACGGCATATAGCAGAACATGCGGTGATACGGCGTCGGCAGGCAGCGATCGTCGCCGCGCTGGACCATCCGCCGGGCCAGCGCCAGCGCCTGCGCATCGGTGGCAAAGCTGCGCGGATCGCCGCGGAACATGTTGCGCGGGAACTGGTCAAGCAGCACGATGCGCGCGCAGACGGTTTCCGGCGCGACGTCGGCGGTGTTCTCGACGAACGACGACCACCCATCGGTGCCCGCATGCGCGGCTTCCCATGCGGGCAAAAATTCTTCCCGCACGCGCGCATCGAAGGCCTCGCTGCGGGTGAACCACATCGCCCGCTCGCGATCCCAGTCGGCCGAGTCGGGCGTGCCGAACCAGAACGCCAGGATGCGGGCGGCGAGGTTGTTGTGATTGATGTGGTCCATCGTTTCTCCTTGCTGCCGTCGTATCACCGCGCCACGTTGCGCATCCAGTCGGCCGTCTGGAACAGCGCCTGCAGCAGCCGCATCTGCAGATCCTCGGACAGGCCGACGTCCTGCATCGCCATCGCCATGCAGCGCATCCATTGATCACGCTCGCTGATGCCGATCTCGAACGGCAGATGGCGGGCGCGCAGGCGCGGATGGCCGAAGCGTTCGATGAAATGGTTGGGACCGCCCAGCCAGCCGCACAGGAACCAGAACAGCTTGTCGCGCGAGCCGTCCAGCGAGGGCGGATGCAGCGCGCGCAGGCCGGCGAACTCCGGCTCCAGGTCCATCAGGTCATAGAAGCGGTCGACCAGCTCGCGCACGCGCGCCTCACCACCGATCAACTCGTAGGCGGTGGGCTGCGGGGTCTGCTCGTCGGCAGCGTTGGGGGTGTCGGCAGTCTGCCGGGATACGTCGGACATTGCGGTTCGAATCAACGGAGTCGGTTTGCCGGCGATGGCGCCGCTTCATGGCACTTCGAGCCCTTCGAGCCCTGTCAGCCCTTCAAGCCTCCCGCAGCGTCGCGAGTGCCGGCTGGCGCAGCACGTCGCGCAGGCCCAGCCAGCCGCCGGCAAAAGCGCACAGCATGCCAGAAACCACGCCGACCGGCACGATCCACGGATTGAGCACATAGGAGAAGTCGAACACGAAGCGCGACAGCGCCCAGCCGACCGCGATCGCGCCGATGCTGGCCAGCAGCCCGGCCAGCCCGCCGACCACCAGGAATTCGGCGTACTGCGTCTGCTTGATGGTCGCCGCCGAGGCGCCCAGCGCCTTCAGCAGCCCGGCGTCGCGACGGCGTTCGTCGCGCGCGCCCGCCAGCGCGGCATACAGCACGGTCACGCCGGCCGCCAGCGTGAAAGCGAACAGGAACTGCACCGCCGCAATGACCTGATCCAGCACGCCCTGCACCTGCCGCAGGATCAGCTCGGTATTGACGATCGTGATGTTGGGAAAGCGCGCGCTCAGCGCATTGCCGAGCGACGCCTGCTCGGGCTTCAGGTGGAAGGCGGTGATATAGGTCTCCGGCAGCCCCTGCATCATCGACGGCGGCAGGATCACGAAGAAATTGACGCGCATCGAGCTCCAGTCCAGCTTGCGCAGCGAAGTCACCGGCGCCTCGATCTGCTGGCCCGCGACGTCGAAGCGCAGCGTATCGCCCAGCTTCACGCCCAGCGTCCTGGCGATGCCCTCCTCCATCGACGCCTCGGGCCGCTTGCCGTCGAACCAGCGGCCAGCCACCACGCGGTTGCCCTCGGGCAGCGCATCGGTATAGGACAGGTTGAATTCGCGCTCGACCAGATTGCGCGCGCGGCCCTCCTCGTAGCGCGAGGCCTGCACCGGCTCGCCGCCGATATGCGTCAGCCGGCCGCGCACCATCGGATAGAGCAGATCGTCGATGCCGTCGCGCGCCAGCATCTGCCGCAGCGGCTCGCGCTGGTCCGGCTGGATATTGATGATGAAGCGGTTCGGCGCGTCGGCCGGGGTGGCGTTGCGCCACGAATCGATCAGGTCGTTGCGGGTCATGCCGAGCAGCAGCAGCGCCATCAGGCCGACCGCCAGCGCCACCGTCTGCAACACCGTGACCGCGCGGCGGCGCTCCAGCACGGCCAGCGCAAAGCGCCAGCCCACCGCGCGCCCGGCCGCCTTGCCGCCGACCAGACGGCCGCGCACCAGCCGCGCCAGCAGCGTCAGCAGGCCGAGCGCCAGCAGCGCGAACACCACGCCGGCGCCGGCGAAGCCGCCCGCGGTCAGCAGGCCGAGCTTGAGGTCGCGCGCGGCCACCAGCAGCAGCGAGACGAAGGCGCCCAGGCCCAGCGCATAGGCGATCCACACCGATATCGGCGGCATGCCGACGTCGCGGCGCAGCACGCGCAGCGGTGCGACCCGAGTCAGCGCCAGCAGCGGCGGCAAGGCAAAGCCGATCAGCAGCACCAGCCCCGACAGCAGACCGATCACCGCCGGCAGCGCGGACGGCTGCGGCAACGACACGGTCAGCAAATTGCCGAGCGACAGCAGCAGCCCGTAATGGCCGAGATAGCCGAGCACGACGCCCAGCGCCGCGCCGAGCACGCCGACCAGCAGGAATTCGAGCCCGAAGGCCAGCAGGATCTCCCGGCGCGACAGCCCCAGGCACTTGTAGATGGCGCAGGCGTCGGTATGGCGCTGCATATAGCGGCGCGCCGACATCGCGATCGCCACCGCGGCGATCATCGACGACAGCACCGCGACCAGCGACAGGAAGCGCTCGGCCCGGTCCAGCGTCGCCCGCATCTGCGGCTGGCCCGAGTCCAGCGACTCGACGCGGGTATTGCGCAGCCCACGCCGTTCGATCTCCCCCTCCGCCCACTGGCGATAGGCCACGCCGGCCGCCTCCGGCCCCGCCACCAGCAGCCGGTAGCTGACGCGGCTGCCCCAGCCGATCAGGCCGGTCGCCTCGAGATCGGACAGCGGCAGCATCACGCGCGGCGCAAAGTTCATGAAGCCGCCGCCCCGGTCGAGCTCCTGCGTGATGATCCGTTCGATGCGGAAGCTGCGGCTGCCCAGCCGCAGCGTGTCGCCGACCTGCACGCCGAGCCCGCCGAGCAGGGCCTCGTCGACCCATACCGTGCCGGGCGCCGGGATGCCGCCGGCCGGCTCGCCGGGAGCGCCGGGCGCGGTGGCGGTCTTCAGCGTGCCGCGCAGGGGGTAGCCGGGGCTGACGGCTTTCAGCGCGGCGAGCTGGCTGGCCGGTGCATCGGCCTCGGCCGGCGCGGCGCCCTCGGCCGTGGCGGCGCCGGGCTGGGCGGCATTTCCGTTGTCCGCGCGCCCGGCACCGTTCGCGCCATTGGCGATCTGCCCGGTGGCGCCGTTGGTGGCGCCGTTGGTGGCGCCGTTGGTGGCGCCGTTGGTGGCGCCCTTGGTGGCGCCGTCGGTGGCACCGGCCGTGGTGCCGCTCGCAGCGCCGCCCGGGCTCGCCACGGTCGCCATGCTCGGAAAGGTCACCGTCTGCGCGACGGTCAGGCCCTGTGCCGCCGCCTGCGCCGCAAAGGCCGGATCGAAGGGCTGGTCGGCGACCAGCAGCACGTCGGCGCCGATCAGTTGGCGGGCGTCGCGCTCCAGCCCCTGCCGCATCCGGTCGGACAGGAAGCCGACGCTGGCCAGCGCGGCCACCGCCAGCACCAGCGCGAACAGCAGCAACGTCAACTCGCCGGCGCGCCAGTCGCGCCGCGCCATCCGCCACGCCTGCGCCCAGGGCGAGAAACGGGTCCCGGCATGGGGAACGGCGACGGGGCGTACTAGCGCAGGGGCGGCGGAGTCCGCGGCGGAATCGGTCGGCATGATGTCGTGGTCGGGTATTCGGTGTTCGGCGTATTCGAGTGTTTCGGCGTATTCGGCGTATTCGGCGTATTCGGCGTATTCGGCGGGTACTCGGGCTATTCGGCGGATATTCCGGATATTCCGGATATTCGCCTTGCTGGCGCGGATGGCGCCGGCGATGGCGCCGATCCCGGTCAGTACGCGGCGGGCGGCCCGCCCTTGCGGGTCAGCGCGCCATGCAGCTTGCGCACGCCGCGCCACAGCTTGGGCAGCAGCCACAGCGCCAGCACCAGGCTGATCGCCAGCAGCACGAAGAACACCACCGGCAGGAAGAACGCCAGCAGCAGGCTGCCGGTGGCGGTCACGTCCTCGGTGAATGAGGCCGCCCAATTCGAAAAGGGTTCCGGCGACACATTGATCAGCGCGCGGGTGCCGGCCTTGGCGGCATGCGCGGTGCCGGCCAGCGTGCCGCCGATCAGGCCGGCGATCACCATCCATTGCGGATCGAGATTGCCGAAGGCGGCGGCGGCCAGGATCGCGCCGGCGGGAATGCGCACGAAGGTATGGAAGCCGTCCCAGACCGAATCGAAGCCCGGCACCTTGTCGGCAATGAATTCGGCCAGCGCCAGCACCGCCGCCACGCCGATCACCCAGTTGGACGCCAGCGGCTGCAGCCCGGCCGGCAGATCGAGCCAGCCCATGCGGGCCAGCACGCCGGCGGCCAGCACGGCCAGATAGAGACGAAAGCCGCTGGCCCAGGACATGCCCGCGGCCAGCGCGGCGGTTTCCAGCATCGGGACGCCCTCGCAGAGTCGCGGCCGGCGGCGCCGGCCATGGGCGCAGTGTAATACGGGCCTGATCCGCGCCCCTCCGGGCCCGTCCTGGCCTGCCCGGCGCGGCTCCCGCCAAGCCTCAACCCTGCTCCCCTCTCCCGCCTAGGGAAAGGGAGAAGACCAATGGTCTCTGAGCTGCCCCTACTCCCGCCCGTCCACCCCGTACCAGGGCAGCACCTGCTCCGGCGCCAGCAGGCCGCGCTGCTCGGCCAGCGCATAGCCCGGCAGCGCGGTGATGCGGGCGCCGATCGCCGGATCGGCCAGCAGCGCCAGCAGCGCGTGGGCCCACGGCGCGAACTGGTCGGCCTTGCGCAGCGCCAGATAGTAGACCTCGCGCGTCAGCGGCACGAAGGCCAGCCCGTGCGCCTCGGCGTTGACGCGCAGGCCGAAGCCGACCTCGGCGCGGCCGGCATGCACGGCCTCGGCGACCTTTTCGTTGCTGAACTCGGGGTGGTCGTAGCCGGCGACCTGGTCGGCATACAGGCCCTGCGCCGCCAGCAGCTGGTCGAACAGCAGCCGCGTGCCCGAGCTGCGCTGCCGGTTGACGAAGCGCGCTTGCGTGCGCACCAGGTCGCGCAGTTCCCGGATCTCGCGCGCCCGCGACGGCGCGACGATCAAGCCCTGCTCGCGCGAGGCCACGGGGATCAGCCGCACCGCGGACGGGCGCAGCCATTTGCGCAGTGTCACGTGCGCGACCGATCCGGCGGTCTGGATCGGCGCGACATAGAAGCCCGCCAGCTCGGCCTGCCGCTCGTGCAGGCAGATCAGGCCCTCGACGCTGCCGCAGAACACGGTATCGAGCTGCAGGCCCTCGGGCTGCTCCTTCAGCGCCGCGGCCAGCACCTCCATCGCCGGGTCGTGGCTGCCGGAGAAATGGATGCGCGTCTGCGGCCGGGCGGCATCGTCCAGCTCCGCGGCGAACTCGGCCAGCGCCTTGCGCACCGCCGGATCGACCGCCTCGCGCAGCTTGACCTCGGCCCGCAGCAGGCGCTCGCCGAAGCGGGTCAGCGAGGCGCCGCGGCCGCGTTCCATATCGAGCATGCTGCGCCCGAGCAGCGCCTCCCAGTCGCGCATCACGCCCCAGGCATGCCGGTACGACAGCCCGACCTTGGCGGCGGCGCGATGCAGCGAACCGGTCTCGCGCACCGCCTGCAGCAGCAGGAACACCTTGCCGTTGGCACGCGGGTTGTCGTCCGTCGATACCACCGGAAACAGTTCGAAATGGAATGTCATATGTTCCGCTGTTCTTATTTACTTTGTTCTTGGAGTGCCGAGACAATCATGGCGCCCGTACAAGCTTGCGCAGATTAGCGGAAGCTTCGGATGTCGCGCATTGTCACCGAAGCGGATGGGCGCATGCAATTATGTTCAGATAAACATAACAAGAGGAATTCCGACATGCCGTTTGCCCGTCCGGGTCGCCACTCCGCCTCATCCGGCCTGACCGCCCCCTCCCACCCATTCCGCCCATTCCGCCCATTCCGCGCCGCCCGCGCTCTGCCGCGCCTGGCCGCCGCCCTGCTGTCCGCCGCCGCGCTGCTCGGCACCGGCGCCGCCTTCGGCGGCGAACTGAAGCTGGCGACCACCACCAGCACCGAAAACTCCGGCCTGCTGAAGACGCTGTTGCCGCGCTTCGAGCGCGACACCGGCGTCACGGTCAAGGTGATCGCGGTCGGTTCGGGCAAGGCAATGAAGATGGGCGAGATGGGCGACGTCGACGTGCTGCTGGTGCACGCGCGCAAGATGGAAGACGCCTTTGTCGCGGCGGGCCACGGCATCGACCGGCGCGACGTGATGTACAACGACTTCATCGTGGTCGGCCCGGCGGCGGACCCGGCCAGAATTGCGGGCAGCAAGGACGTGATTGCCGGCTTCCGCAAGATCGCCGCCAGCGGCGCCAGGTTCATCTCGCGCGGCGACAACTCGGGCACCGACCTGATGGAGAAGTCGTACTGGAAGGCGGCCGGCATCGAGCCCAAGGGCCAGTCCTGGTACGTCAACGCCGGGCTCGGCATGGGCGAGGTGCTGACGATGGCGGCGCAGATGCCGGGCTACACGCTGTCCGATCGCGCCACCTACGGCGCCTATCGCGCCAAGACGGGCCTGGCGATCGCGGTGCAGGGCGATCCGAAGATGTTCAACCCCTACGGCATCATCGCGGTCAATCCGGCCCGGCATCCCGGCATCAACTACGCCGATGCGCGCAAGCTGATCGAGTGGATCACCTCGAAGGCCGGGCAGGACGCCATCGCCAGCTACAAGGTCGACGGCGAGCAGCTGTTCTTCCCGAGCTACAAGACCGGCTCCTGAGCGCCAATCCCCGGCCTGCGCCGGCGGCCGCCGCGTTCCTCGTCAGGGCTCGGCCGCCATCTCCAGCCGCGGCAGCAGCGGCAGGTCGGCCGCGACCTCGGCGATCATCCGGCGCAGCCACAGCACGTCGGGCGCGGCGTGGCAGCGCTCGTGCCATAGCTGGTAGAAGCGCATGCGCGGGAACGACACCGGCGCCGGCACCATCCGGATCGGCAGGTATTGCGCATAGTGCGCGGCGAACTGCCGGCCGGTGGTGAAGACCATGTCGGTCTTCATCAATACATAGGGCACCAACCCGAAATACGGCAGCGTGACCTGGATGCGGCGCTTGTAGCCCTGCTCCGCCAGCGCCTGGTCGATCATGCTCCGCTGCATCGACGCATACGGCGCCGGCGCCAGATGCGGCATCTCCAGGTAGTGCTTCAGCGACAGCCCCTTCTTCGCCAGCGGATGCTGGGCGCCGAGCATGCAGACCACCTCGTCCTCGAACAGCGGCGAGATATGCAGATGCTCGGGCGGCGACAGCCAGTTGCCGATCACGATGTCGAGCTTGCCCTGCTCCAGCTCCTCCAGAAAGTCCGTGGCGCTGGTCAGCGGATGGACGAACAGCTTCGCGCCCGGCGCCAGCCGGCGCACCCGCTCGACGATATTGGGCAGGAAGAAGGCGTCCAGATAATCGGGCGCGCCCAGATGGAAGGTGCGGTCGGTGGTGGCCGGATCGAACTGCTGCGGCGGCCGCGCGATGCGGTCCATCGCCGCCAGGCTCTGTTCGGCCAGCTCCAGCAGCTCGCGGCCGCGTTCGGTCGGCACCATGCCGCTCTTGCCGCGCACCAGGATCGCGTCGCCGGTGATCTCGCGCAGCCGCTTGAGCGTATTGCTGATGGCCGGCTGCGATTGCCCCATCCGCACCGCCGTGCGCGTGACGCTCTGCTCGGTCAGCAGGGTATGCAATACCCGAAGCAGATAGGTGTCCAGATGGTCGCGTCCGTGCATGATGAATTCGTCCGGCCTGATAAGCCTGCGGGCCGGTGGCGTGGGGATAAGGATCGGCGCATAGTGTATGCCAGTCACCCTGGCAGCGGTCAATTCGGCGCAAACCCGCGGAATCCCCGCAAATCTGTGCACTGCAGCGCAATCGGGGGGCGCGGCGGCGGGCCCGCGGGCGGCGTGCGCGTCATGATGGGGCATATCACCTGGGCCGAATATTGCTACTCGGCGCGAGTGCTATGTTTGTCCCCATCGCAAGGAGATAAAACGACCATGGAGACACAACCCATCCGCTTCTACCATCGCGGCCAGGTTCAGCAGGTCACCGATGCCCCGATCACCCGCACCGTGCTGCAATACCTGCGCGAGGATGCGCGTTGCACCGGCACCAAGGAAGGCTGCGCCGAGGGCGACTGCGGCGCCTGCACCGTGGTGATCGGCGAACTGCAGCAGGATGGCGAACTGAGCTTCAAGGCCGTCAACTCCTGCATCCAGTTCCTGCCCACGCTCGACGGCAAGGCGCTGATCACGGTCGAGGACCTGCGCCAGGCCGACGGCTCGCTGCATCCGGTGCAGGAAGCGATGGTCGAATGCCACGGCTCGCAATGCGGCTTCTGCACGCCGGGCTTCGTGATGTCGCTGTGGGCGCTGTACCAGCAGCACCAGCCGGGCGGACCCGCGCCGGACCGCCAGACCATCTGCGACGCGCTGACCGGCAACCTGTGCCGCTGCACCGGCTACCGCCCGATCATCGAGGCGGGCCAGCGCATGATGTCGCTGCCCGCCCCGCACGCCAGCCGGCTCGAGCCGAAGGCGATCGCCACCGCGCTGCGCACGCTGATACGCGAGGACACCTTCCACTATCGCGACCCGTCGGGGGCCGTCTTCCATGCGCCGCGCACCGCCTCGGCCTTCGCCGCGCTGAAGGCCGACGATCCGTCCGCGCGCATCCTGGCCGGCAGCACCGACGTGGGCCTGTGGGTCACCAAGCAGTTCCGCGAGCTGGGCAATCTGCTCTATGTCGGCCAGGTCGAGGACATGCAGCAGGTCGTCGAGCACGATGGCGTCATCGAGATCGGCGCCGCCGTCTCGCTGGAACGCGCCTATGCCGCGCTGACCGAGGCGCATCCCGAGCTGGAAGAACTTTGGAAACGCTTCGCCTCGCTGCCGATCCGCAACGCCGGCACGCTCGGCGGCAATATCGCCAACGGCTCGCCGATCGGCGACTCGATGCCGGCGCTGATCGCGCTCGGCGCCGAGGTCGTGCTGCAGCATCGCGACACGCGCCGCACGCTGCCGCTCGAGGACCTGTACCTGGCCTACCAGAAGACCGCGATGGCCGAAGGCGAGTTCGTCGCGGCGCTGCGCGTGCCGGTGTCCGGGCCCCAGCACTTCCGTACCTACAAGCTGTCCAAACGTTTTGACGAGGACATTTCCGCGGTCTGCGCCGCCTTCGGCATCACCGTCGCCGACGGCGTGGTCCGCCAGGCCCGCATCGCCTTCGGCGGCATGGCGGCCACGCCCAAGCGCGCGGCCCAGGCCGAAGCCGCGCTGCTCGGCCAGCGCTGGGACGAAGCCACCGTCAAGGGCGCGATGGCCGCGCTGTCGCGGGACTACACGCCGCTGACCGACATGCGCGCCACCGCCGAATACCGCGCGCGCGGCGCCGCCAATCTGCTGTACCGCTTCTGGCTGGAGACGCGCGACGATGCGCTGCCGGCCGCGGCCGTCAACGTACGGGCGCCCGGCGCGGGCAGCGTGCCCGCCTCCGCGGCCACCGCGGCCACCGTTTAAGAAGAGGAGCGATCGGCATGAACAAGCAAACCGAGGCCTTCCTGCTCGACACCGGTGCCGCCAACGGCGGTGCCCCCGCGACGGCGGACTTCAGCGGCCGCGACCTCGCCGCGCATATCGCCGCCGAGGCGCCGCCGCAGATCGGCGTGTCGCGCCCGCACGAGTCGGCGCATCTGCACGTGGCCGGCACGGCGACCTATACCGACGACATCCCCGAACTCGCCGGCACGCTGCACGCCGCGCTCGGCATGAGCGCCCGCGCCCATGCCCGCATCCGCTCGATCGCGCTCGACAAGGTGCGCGCCGCGCCCGGCGTCGTCGCGGTGCTGACCGCGAAGGACATCCCCGGCGTCAACGACTGCGGCCCGATCATCCACGACGACCCGATCCTGGCGAGCGACACGGTGCAGTTCGTCGGCCAGCCGATCTTCGTCGTGGTGGCCTCCTCGCACGATGCCGCGCGCCGCGCGGCGCGCCTGGCCGCGATCGATTACGAAGACCTGCCGCCGATCCTGTCGCCGCAAGCTGCGCACGAGGCCGGCAGCTACGTGCTGCCGCCCATGCATCTGGAGCGCGGCCAGCCGCGCGAGCATCTGGGCAAGGCCGCGCATCGCGACAAGGGCCATATCCGCCTCGGCGGCCAGGAGCAGTTCTATCTGGAAGGCCAGATCGCCTATGCGGTGCCGAAGGAAAACGACGGCATGCACGTTTGGTGTTCGACCCAGCATCCGACCGAGATGCAGCACGCGGTCGCCCACGTGCTGGGCTGGCAGGTGCATCAGGTGCTGGTCGAATGCCGGCGCATGGGCGGCGGCTTCGGCGGCAAGGAATCGCAGTCCGCGCTGTTCGCCTGCTGCGCGGCGCTGGCCGCGTGGAAGCTGATGTGCCCGGTCAAGCTGCGTCCGGACCGCGACGACGACATGATGATCACCGGCAAGCGCCACGACTTCGTGTTCGACTACGAGGTCGGCCACGACCCGCAGGGCCGCATCGAGGCGGTCGCGGTGGAAATGGTGTCGCGCGCCGGCTTCTCGGCCGACCTGTCGGGCCCGGTGATGACCCGCGCGATCTGCCATTTCGACAACGCCTACTGGCTGCCGCACGTGCAGATCGACGGCTACTGCGGCAAGACCAACACGCAGAGCAATACCGCCTTCCGCGGCTTCGGCGGACCGCAGGGCGCGTTCGCGATGGAGTACATCCTCGACAATATCGCGCGTACCGTGGGCCGCGATGCCCTCGACGTGCGCCGCGACAACCTGTACGGCAAGACCGAGCGCAACGTGACGCCCTACGGCCAGACCGTCGAGGACAACGTCATCCACGAACTGCTCGACCAGCTCGAGGCCAGCAGCGACTACCGCGCCCGGCGCGAGGCCACGCGCGCGTTCAACGCGGCCAGCCCGGTGCTGAAGAAGGGCATCGCGATCACGCCGGTCAAGTTCGGCATCTCGTTCAACGTCGCCCACTTCAACCAGGCGGGCGCGCTGGTGCACGTCTATAACGACGGTTCGGTGCTGGTCAATCACGGCGGCACCGAGATGGGCCAGGGGCTGAACACCAAGGTGGCGATGGTGGTCGCGCACGAGCTGGGCATCCGGCTCGAACGCGTGCGCGTGACCGCGACCGACACCAGCAAGGTCGCCAACACCTCGGCGACGGCCGCCTCGACCGGCACCGACCTGAACGGCAAGGCCGCGCAGGACGCGGCGCGCCAGATCCGCGAGCGGCTGGCCGCCTTCGCCGCGCGCCAGGCCGGCGTCGATCCGTCGACCGTGCGCTTCGGCGACGACCTGGTGGTGGCGGGCGAGCTGCGCCTGCGCTTCGACGAGCTGGCGCGCCAGGCCTATGTGGCCCGCGTGCAGCTGTGGTCCGACGGTTTCTACGCGACGCCCAAGCTGCATTGGGACCAGAGCAAGCTGCAGGGCCGGCCGTTCTACTACTACGCCTACGGCGCCGCCTGCTCCGAAGTGCTGGTCGACACGCTGACCGGAGAATTCCGGCTGCTGCGCGCCGACGTGCTGCACGACGTCGGCCGCTCGCTGAATCCGGCAATCGATATCGGCCAGGTCGAAGGCGGCTTCATCCAGGGCATGGGCTGGCTGACCACCGAGGAGCTGTGGTGGAACAAGGACGGCAAGCTGATGACGCATGCGCCGTCGACCTACAAGATCCCGACCGTCAACGACTGCCCCGAAGTGTTCAACGTGCGGCTGTTCGAGAACCGCAACGCCGAGGACAGCATCCACCGCTCGAAGGCGGTCGGCGAGCCGCCGCTGCTGCTGCCGTTCTCGGTGTTCTTCGCGATCCGCGATGCCGTTGCCAGCCTGGGCGGCTACCGCATCAACCCGCCGCTCGATGCGCCGGCGACCGCCGAGGCGATCCTGAACGCGGCCGATGCCGTGCGTCAGGCCGCGGCCGCGTGATCGCGGTCCCCGACGGCACGAAAGCGATCATGCAGGACGCTCCGCTCAAGCCCTTCCGCTTCGCCGATGCCGCCGCCCTGGTGCGCGCCGGCGTGCCGGTGGCGATGGTGACCATCGTCGAGGTCAAGGGCTCCGCGCCGCGCGAGCCCGGCATCCGCATGCTGGTGACCGGCGACGACCTGATCGGCACCATCGGCGGCGGGCATCTGGAATGGCGCGGCATGGCGATCGCGCGCGAGATGCTCGATGCGGCCGCGCGCGGCGAGGCCGCTTCTCTCGCGCCCGATGCCACGCGCCGCGTCGTGCGGATTCCGCTCGGGCCCGCGCTGGGCCAGTGCTGCGGCGGCGTGGTGCAGCTCGGCTTCGAGCGGCTTGGCGCGGCCGATCTGGAATGGCTCGACGCGGTGGAAGCGGCCTTTGCCGCGCGCCGCACCGTGACGCGCACGGTGCCGGCCGCCGGCCCGGTGCGCCATGCCGTCGACCGCACGCCCTTGCCGACGCTGCCCGCCGTCACGCTGCACGAGGACGGCAGCTGGACCGACCTGCTGGCCCCGGACGAGATGCACGTGGTGCTGTTCGGCGCCGGCCATGTCGGCCATGCGCTGGTCAAGGTGCTCGGCACGCTGCCGTGCACGGTCCATTGGGTCGACGAGCGCGACACGCTGTTTCCGGCCGGCCTGCCCGGCAACGTGGTGGCCGAGGCCACCGATACGGCCGAGGCGGTGGTCGATCACGCGCCGCCCGGCAGCTACTTCCTGGTGATGACGCACAGCCATGCGCTGGACCAGGCGCTGTGCGAACGGATCCTGCGGCGCACCGACTTCGCGTACTTCGGGCTGATCGGCTCCAAGACCAAGCGCGCCCGCTTCGAACACCGGATGGTCGAGCATGGCATCGACCCGGCCGCCTTTGCGCGGATGACCTGCCCGATCGGCGTCGCGGGCATCACCGACAAGGCTCCGGCTATGATTGCAGTTGCCATCGTCGCCCAGCTGCTGCAAGTGCGCGATCAGCGCCTGGCCGCGCTGCGCTCCGACGCACCGGCAACGCAGCGGGACGGCGGGCAACCGGGCGAAGGCGATAGCGACAGCGGCAGCCCCGCCCACCGGTAACCGCGCCGGCCTTCTGCTCGAACCCGAACAGCATGCCGGCATAGCAAAAAAGGATCCCCCCATGACGCTCGACGCCGCGCTCGCGGAACGCATCCGCCGCACTCCCAAGGCCGAACTGCATGTGCACATCGAAGGGACGCTCGAGCCCGAGCTGATCTTCCGGCTCGCGCAGCGCAACCAGGTCAAGCTGCCCTACCCCAGCGTCGAGGCGCTGCGCGCCGCCTATGCGTTCACCGACCTGCAGTCCTTCCTCGACATCTACTATGCCGGCGCCAGCGTGCTGCTGACCGAGGAAGACTTCTTCGACATGACGATGGCGTACGTCGAGCGCGCCGTCGCCGACAACGTGCGCCACGCGGAAATCTTCTTCGATCCGCAGACGCATACCGCGCGCGGCGTGGACATCGAGATCGTGATCGACGGCATCGCCGACGCCCTGGCGCAGGCGCGCACGCAGTACGATTTCTCCAGCAGCATGATTCTCTGCTTCCTGCGGCATCTGTCGGAGGAAGACGCGTTCGCCACGCTCGAAGCCGCGCTGCCCTATCGCGACCGCTTTATCGGCGTCGGCCTCGATTCGTCGGAGCGCGGCAATCCGCCCGAGAAGTTCGCGCGGGTATTTGCCCGCGCGCGCGAGCTGGGCCTGCATCGCGTGGCCCATGCCGGCGAGGAAGGCCCCGCCGACTATGTCCGCGACGCGCTCGACATCCTGCAGGTCGAGCGGATCGACCACGGCGTGCGCGCCATCGACGATCCGGCGCTGGTCGAGCGGCTGGCGCGCGAACGCATCGCGCTGACGGTCTGCCCGCTGTCGAACCAGAAGCTCAAGGTCTATCCGGACCTGCGCGACCATTCGCTGAAGAAGCTGCTGGATGCCGGCGTCGCGGTGACGATCCATTCGGACGACCCGGCCTATTTCGGCGGCTATATGAACGCCAACTGGGAAGCGACCTTCGATGCGCTGCCCCTCGATGCCGCCGACGCGCACCGGCTCGCACGCAACAGCTTCGAGGCGAGTTTCCTGCGGCCGGCCCTGAAGGCCGAATACCTGACCGAGGTCGACCGCTTCTGGCAATCGGCCAGCCCCACGACGCCGGCAAGCGCCGCGACGGCTTGACGCCGTTGCGGCCTTGACCGGCGCAACATCGGGCCGGCGCCCCGCGCCGGCCTTCTCCAACCCCACGACCATGAACCAGACCACCAGCTCCTCTTCCCCGACCGGTACCACCCGCGCCATCCGCGGCCGCGTGCTGCATTTCCTGCGCGACCCGCAATTCCATGATGACGCGTATCAGTATTGGGAAGACGGTGTGCTGCTGGTCGCCAATGGCCGCATCGCCGCGGCCGGCCCCTACGCCGAACTGGCGCATTCGATTGCCCCGGACACCGAGGTGATCGACCATCGCGGCAAGCTGATCGTGCCGGGCTTTATCGATACGCACGTGCACTACCCGCAGACCGACATCATCGCGTCGCCGTCGCCGGGCCTGCTGCACTGGCTCGACACCTATACCTTCCCCGAGGAGCGCCGCTTCGCCGAGCCCGAATACGCGGCCGCGGTGGCCAGCTTCTTCGCCGACGAGCTGCTGCGCAACGGCACCACCAGCGCGCTGGTCTGGAGCACCGTGCATGCCGCCTCGGCCGACGCGCTGTTCGCCCAGAGCCATCGCCGCAATCTGCGGCTGGCGACCGGCAAGGTACTGATGGACCGCCATTGCCCGGACTTCCTGCGCGATACCGCGGAATCGGGCGCGCGCGAATCGGCCGATCTGCTGTCGCGCTGGCATGGCAAGGGGCGCCTGTCCTATGCGATCACGCCGCGCTTCGCGCCGACCTCGACCGAGGCGCAGCTGGCAGCTTGCGGCGAGCTGGCGCGCGCCTACCCCGATGCGCTGATCCAGACCCACGTGGCCGAGAACCGCGACGAGGTCAAATGGGTCGCGGAGCTGTTCCCGCAGGCGCGCAGCTATCTGGACGTCTACGATCGATACGGCCTGCTGCGCCCGGGCGCGTTCTACGGCCATGCGATCCATCTGGATGACGACGATCGCCGCCGGCTCGCCGATACCGGCGCGGCCGTGGCGCACTGCCCGACCTCGAACCTGTTCCTCGGCAGCGGCCTGTACGACTTCCACCAGTCGGACGCGCATCGGCTCAATCTGACGCTGGCCACCGACGTCGGCGGCGGCACCTCGTTCTCGATGCTGCGCACGATGAACGCCGCGCACAAGGTCGCCCGGATGGGCGGCTACCACCTGACCGCGCTGCGGATGTTCTACCTTGCCACGCGCGCGCCGGCCGATGCGCTGGGCTGGGGCGACCGCGTCGGCAGCTTCGCGCCGGGCAACGAGGCCGACTTCATCGTGCTCGACCCCGACGCCACGCCGCTGCTGGGCCGCCGCAGCGCGCGCTCGGAAACGCTCGAGGAGCAGCTGTTCGCGTTTGCGATGCTGGGCGACGATCGGGTGATCGACAGCGTCTACGTGATGGGCGAGCGGGCGGGCGTCTAAGCGCCTCGCCAGCCCCGAACGGCGCCGGACAGGCCGCGCAGGCGGTCCGGCGCCGTGGCTTGACCGCGGTCAAGGCGGTTGTCATCGATCTGCATTACGCTGGCCCGCGCCATTCGACAATGCCGATGCCAAGATGACCACACCCGCCTCAGCCGTTGCACCCGTCTCGCCCGTCTCGCCCGTCTCGCTCGTTTCCCCCGCCCCAGCCGTTCCCGCGGCCTCGGCCGTTCCGTCCGCCGATGCCGATGGTTCCGGCCATCCGCCCGCGCCGCTGTCTGCCGACGCGCCGCTGCCGCCGCGCAAGATCATCCGCGGCTGGCTGATTCCGCTGTCCGAGCGCAGCACGCCGCGCGCGCTGCTGCTGTTCGCGCTCGACGCGACGCTGTTCATCGCCGCCCTCGCCGCGCTGGTCGTCGCCCCGCACTGGCTCGCCAAGCTCGGGCTCGGCGTGCTGGCCGGCGTGCTGATCGCGCGCCTGTTCATCCTCGGGCACGATGCCTGCCACCAGAGCCTGACGCCGCGCCGCGGCCTGAACAAATGGCTGGGCCGGATCGCCTTCCTGCCGTCGCTGACGCCATACAGCCTGTGGGAGGTCGGGCATAACGTCGTCCATCACGGCTATACCAACCTGAAGGGCTTCGACTTCGTCTGGGCCCCGTGTTCGATGCAGGAATACGCGGCGCTGCCGTGGTGGCGGCGCGCGCTCGAACGGCTGTACCGCAACGGCCTGGGTGCCGGGCTGTATTACCTGATCGAGATCTGGTGGCTGAAACTGTTCTTCCCCAGCCGGCGGCAGATGGCGACGCGCCGCAAGATCTTCCTGTTGGACTGCCTGCTGGTGGCCGGCTTTGCGGCGCTGTGGATCGGCTCGCTGGTCTGGCTGGCGCTGGCGACACAGCAGTCGGTCGCGCTGCTGCTGGTGGCCGGCTTCGCCGTGCCCTTCCTGGTCTGGAACGCGACCGTCGGTTTCGTGCTGTACGTCCACCATACCCATGAGAGCGTGGCCTGGTACGACAGCAAGACGATGTGGGCGCGCGCACAGCCCTTCGTCTCGACCACGGTCCATCTGCGCTTTCGTCATGGTGTCGGCACCCTGCTGCACCACATCATGGAACACACCGCCCATCACGTCGACATGAGCGTGCCGCTGTACCGGCTCAAGCGGGCGCAGGAGCTGCTCGAGCAGGCGCTGCCCGGCCGCATCGTGGTGCAGAACTTCTCGTGGCGCTGGTATTTCGATACCGCGCGCCGCTGCAAGCTGTACGACTTCCAGGCGCGGTGCTGGACCGACTTCCGCGGCCGCCGCACCACCGCGCCGTCGGCGGTGCCGGCGTAGTGGGCGCGGTGTTGGCGCGGCCCGGGCGCGGTGTTGGCGCGGTGTTGGCGCGGTCCGGGCGCGGTCCGGGCGCGATCTGTGCCCAGTCCGAGGCCGGTCTGCGCCAGATCCTGGCGCGATCCGCTGCGTCACAGGCTAGCCGCGGTATGGACGACCGCCTCGCAGACTGGCTATAATCGCGCTTCCTCATTGGGGAGTAGCCGCCCTGCCGCCCGGCACCGAGCCTGGCGACAGGGGCGTACGTCAACAGACTTGACCGCTTGCGGTTATGGCGTGCGCAGCTTCGGAACGGTGCAATGCCTGTTCCAGGGCCTGGCGAGACCGATGACGTCGTTTTTCGGCTGGGCCGGGGAAAACGCACGTCATTGGCATCTCGCGATGCGTCCGGCCCGCTGCTCCGATAACAACGAATGGAATCCCTGCTCGTCTCGACCGGTATCGTCGCCCTCGCGGAAATGGGCGACAAGACCCAGCTGCTCTCGCTCATCCTCGCTGCGCGCTACCGCAAGCCCATCCCCATCATCCTCGGCATCCTGATCGCGACGCTGGTCAATCACGGCCTGGCCGGCGCGCTCGGCGGCTGGATCACGCAAATGGTCGGCCCGGCGCTGCTGCGCTGGATCCTCGGCCTGGGCTTCATCGCGATGGGCGCATGGATGCTGATCCCCGACAAGCTCGACGAGACCGAAAAGCCCAAGGCAGTCAAGGGCGCGTTCGGCGTGCTGTGCGCGACCGTCGTGGTGTTCTTCTTCGCCGAGATGGGCGACAAGACCCAGATCGCCACCGTCGCCCTCGCCGCCCGCTTCAGCACCGATATCCTCGCCGTGGTCGCCGGCACCACGATCGGCATGATGCTGGCC
This sequence comes from Cupriavidus cauae, assembly GCF_026210475.1. NCBI lineage: Bacteria > Pseudomonadati > Pseudomonadota > Betaproteobacteria > Burkholderiales > Burkholderiaceae > Cupriavidus > Cupriavidus cauae. The sequence goes on along the minus strand of NZ_CP080293.1, from coordinate 1,883,465 downwards.
AACGTGCCCGCCGTGCTGCTCGGCGAACGCTTCGCCCACCGGCTGCCGATCCGGCTGGTCCACCGCATCGCCGCGGCGGTGTTCGTCGCGCTGGGCGTGGTGGCGTTGATGGACATCGCGCGCTAGAACGCCCACCAGCCGCACCCAAAAAGCAGCCGCCCATAAAAAAACGGGGCTTTCGCCCCGTTCAAACCCTCGCCGGTCCGGTACTGCGGTCGCCGACTGCGCGGCCACCGGACCGTCGATCACCGATCGGCGGGTTATTGCGTCGTGTTGGCGCCGGACTCGAACCACTGGCCCAGCAGCGCGCGCTCGTCGTCCGTGATCTGCGTGACGTTGCCCAGCGGCATCGCCTTCTGCTGCACGGCCTGCTGATAGATCAGCTGGGCATGCGCCTTGATCTCGTCGGCGGTATCGAGCTTGATGCCCTTGGCCGCGGTGGGCATCATCTTCGGCGCCTCGGCATGGCACTGCACGCAGCGCGCGTTCATGATCTCCTGCACCTTGGCGAAGCTGACCTTGGTCGCGGTGGCGCCGTCCGGTTGCGCGGCCACAGGCTGGCGCGGCTGCGGGGCGATCATCACGGCGACCACGCCGAGCGCGGCAACGCCGGCGGCAGGCCACAGGACATTGATCTTGCCCTTGTGCTTCAGGATGAAGAACTGGCGGATCAGCACGCCGGCCAGCATGATCAGCACCAGCACGACCCAGTTGTACTTGTGCGCGTAGGTCATGCTGTAGTGGTTCGACAGCATCGCGAACAGCACCGGCAGCGTGAAATAGGTGTTATGCACGCTGCGCTGCTTGGCGTTCTTGCCGTGGATCGGATCGACCGGCTTGCCTTCGCGCATCGCCGCGACGGTCTTGCGCTGCCCCGGGATGATCCACACCAGCACGTTGGCGCTCATGATGGTGGCGATCATCGCGCCGGTCAGCAGGAACGCGGCGCGGCCCGAGAACAGGTGGCAGGCCACATAGGCGGCCAGCACCACGTACAGCGCCACCAGGATGCCGACCACGCGATCGTTCTTGCCGAACACGCGGCAGATGCAGTCGTAGACCACCCAGCCCACCAGCAGGTACGCCACCGCCAGGCCGACCGCCGCGCCGGGCGACATGTCGTAGACGTTCTTGTCGATCAGGAACGTGCTGGCGTTGAACAGGTACAGCACCACCAGCAGCGCGAAGCCCGTCATCCAGGTCGAATACGACTCCCAATAGAACCAGTGCAGGTTCTCTGGCAGCTTCTTCGGTGCGGTCAGGTATTTCTGCGGGTTGTAGAAGCCGCCGCCGTGCACGGCCCACAGCTCGCCGCCGACGCCCTTGTCCACCAGATCGGGATCGACCGGCTTTTGCAGGCTGTTGTCCAGCCAGACGAAGTAGAACGACGAGCCGATCCACGCGATCGCGGTAATCACGTGGGCCCAGCGCAGCAGCAGATTGGCCCAGTCGAGAATGTAGCCTTCCATCTCTTGTCTCCTGTTTCCCTCGCTGCGCGAATCAGCTGCCGCGGTAGGTCGAATACGACCACGGCGACACCAGCAGCGGCACGTGGTAATGCGCGTTCGTATCGGCAATGCCGAAACGCAGCGTCACCACGTCGAGAAAGGCGGGCTCGGGCAACTGCACGCCGCGCGCGCGGAAATAATCCCCGGCACCGAATTCGAGCTCGTAGACGCCGACGGCAAAGTCGGCGCCCTCGAGCAGCGGCTGATCGCAACGGCCGTCGTGATTGGTCACAACGGTCTTCAGCGTTTCGCGGCGATTGTCAACAATTTTGGAAAGGGTAATCGACAGGCCTTGGCCGGGAATGCCTGCGGCGGTGTCGAGAACGTGGGTGGTCAAGCGTCCCATGGTCTGGTTCCTTAGCACGTGGGTGGTGAGAGGCGCCGCTGCCTTCACTAGCACCATTTGTGGGTATGGTGCCCGCTCGGTACGTCTTTTCAACGCATCCCGGCGCAGAACTGGTGCATGGCGACAATGCGCTGCACCAATCCGGATGACAACTGCGGGATTACCCGTAGTTGTCGAAAACCTGGTTCGGTTTTGTTGACAATATTGAATGCACAACCAAATAATTGTCAACAATTTTTGGATCGGCGCCCTCGGACGAGGCGCGGCCGAACCCTCTACCAGCGGGTGCCCACGATGTCCAAGACTCTCAAGCTGATTGCCGGCGCCGATGAAGGCGCCGCGCCCAACGAAACGAAGCCGCGCAAGGGTTCGGTCGAGGAGCGCATGTATCACGAGATCTACGACGCGATCATGGAGCATCGGCTGCCGCCGCGCACCAAGCTGACCGAGCATTCGCTTTGCGACATCTATGCCACCGCGCGGCACACCGTGCGCAAGGTGCTGGCCCGTCTCGCGGCCGACGGCATGGTGGACCTCGAACCGAATCGCGGCGCCTTCATCGCCAGCCCTTCCACCGACGAGGCGCACGACATGTTCGAGCTGCGCCAGATGCTCGAGCGCGCGGTGCTGGAAAAGCTCGCGGCGCAGCGCAATGTCCGCAGCGTGATCGCGCCGGTGCGCCAGATGGTCCAGCAGGAACGGCAGGCCTTCCTGAACAACGAACGGCCCAAGTGGATCCGGCTGTCGGCCGAATTCCATACCGCGCTCGCCGAGCTGTCCGGCAACGCGCTGCTGGTCACGATGATGCGCCGCCTGGTGTCGCGCACCACGCTGATGATCGCCAGCGTCGAGGCGCCGGGCAACAACGCCTGCTCCTTCGACGAACACGAGGCCATTCTCGATGCGCTGGAACAGGGCGACGCCGCCCTGGCGCAATCGCGCATGGCGCACCATCTCGGCGCCTGCGCCGACCGCGTACAGCCCGACGATCCGGGCAGCTTCGATCTTCGCAGCGTGCTGGGACGCTCCACCTAGCCCGCTGTTCCACCCTGCCGGCGCCCCGCCCAGCTTTCGCAGCCCGCCCAGCCACGCGCACCCTCGCAGGTGCCGGCAGCGGGCCCAGGCCCGGATCGTTCCGAACGATCTGGCCGGACGCAGCAGAAGGCATGCGGACGCCAAGCAAACGTCCAACCATCGGAGAGGAGACAAACACAATGACAAGCGCAAGCACCACGGTCCCCACGGACCTGACCAACGAGCGCCTGCCCTCGGGGCGGCTGCTCGCGCTCGGGCTGCAGCATGTACTGGTGATGTACGCGGGCACCGTGGCGGTGCCGCTGATCGTCGGCGGCGCGCTGAAGCTGCCGAAGGACCAGCTGGCCTTCCTGATCAACGCCGACCTGTTCGCCGCCGGCATCGCCACGCTGATCCAGGCGTTCGGCTTCTGGAAATTCGGCATCCGGCTGCCGGTGATGATGGGTGTGACGTTCGCCTCGGTGGCGCCGATGATCGCGATCGGCACCGATCCCAATATCGGACTGCTGGGCATCTACGGCGCGGTGATTGCCTCCGGCCTGTTCGGCATCCTGATCGCGCCGATGATGGGCCGCATGCTCGGGCTGTTCCCGCCCGTGGTGACCGGCACGGTGATCACGCTGATCGGCGTGTCGCTGATGCGGGTCGGCATCAACTGGGCCGCCGGCGGCCAGCCCACCACCCGCGCGGTGATCGACGGCGTGGTCAAGGAAGTGCCCAACCTCGCCTACGGCGACCTGACCAACCTCGGCATCGCCGGGGCGGTGCTGGTCATCATCCTGCTGCTGACCAAGTACGGCCGCGGCCTGGTGTCGAACTGCGCGGTGCTGCTCGGCATCATCGCCGGCACGCTGATCGCGATGGCGATGGGCAAGGTGTCGTTCGAAGGCCTGCACGAGGCGAGCTATGTGGCCGTCATCACGCCGCTGCATTTCGGCATGCCGACCTTCCACTTCTCGGCGATCCTGTCGATGTGCATCGTGATGGTGATCACGCTGGTCGAATCGACCGGCATGTTCCTTGCACTGGCGGACATCACCGGCAAGCGGCTGTCCAACGCCGACCTGACGCGCGGCCTGCGCGCCGACGGCCTCGGCACGGTGATCGGTGGCGTGTTCAATACCTTCCCGTACACCTCGTTCTCGCAGAATGTGGGCCTCGTCACCGTGACCGGGGTGCGTTCGCGCTATGTCGCGGCGGCGGGCGGCCTGATCCTGATCGCCTTCGGCCTGTTCCCCAAGATGGCGCACGTGGTTGCCTCGGTGCCCCAGTTCGTGCTGGGCGGCGCCGGGATCGTGATGTTCGGCATGGTGGCCGCGACCGGCATCCGCATCCTGGGCTCGTGCGATTTCAACCGCAACCGCCACAACCTGTTCATCGTCGCGATCTCGATCGGCTTCGGCATGATCCCGACGCTGTCGCCGACCTTCTTCCAGTACCTGCCGAGCTGGACCCATGCGATCACGCACAGCGGCATCGTGCTGGGCACCGTGGTCGCGGTGGCGCTGAACCTGTTCTACAACGGCATGCAGTCGGCCGACGAAGCGATGCGCAACGCGGCCGCCAATACCCACGGCACGGAATAAGGCCAGCCGTGCGATTGCCCGCGTCGCCGCCTCGGTGGCGGCGCGGGCCGGGTCGATGCCGTGCGGCCTGTTTTGACAACCCGAGTGACCCTGATGACAAACCATAACTATCCACGCGATCTGATCGGTTACGGCAGCCAGCCGCCGCATGCCCAATGGCCGGGCGGCGCGCGCGTGGCGCTGCAGTTCGTGCTCAATTACGAGGAAGGCGGCGAGAACTGCGTGCTGCATGGCGACGCGGCGTCCGAGCAGTTCCTCTCCGAGATCGTCGGCGCGGCAGCCTACCCCGACCGCCACATGAGCATGGAGAGCATCTACGAATACGGCTCGCGCGCCGGTGTCTGGCGCATCCTGCGCGAGTTCGAGCAGCGCGGCCTGCCGCTGACCATCTTCGGGGTGTCGATGGCGCTGCAGCGCCATCCCGAGCTGACCCGCGCCTTCGTCGAGCTGGGCCACGAGATCGCCTGCCACGGCTGGCGCTGGATCCATTACCAGAACATCGACGAGGCCACCGAGCGCGAGCACATGCGCATCGCGATGCAGATCATCCGCGAGCTGACCGGCAGCGCGCCGCTGGGCTGGTACACCGGCCGCGACAGCCCCAACACGCGGCGCCTGGTGGTCGAGCACGGCGGCTTCGTCTACGACTCGGACTACTACGGCGACGACCTGCCGTTCTGGACCGAGGTGCAGACGAGCAACGGCGAGACGAAGCCGCATCTGGTGGTGCCCTACACGCTGGACTCGAACGACATGCGCTTTGCCACGCCGCAGGGCTTCAACACCGGCGAGCAGTTCTTCCAGTACCTGAAGGACGCCTTCGACGTGCTGTACGCCGAGGGCGATCCCCAGGGGCTGAACCAGCCGAAGATGCTGTCGATCGGCATGCATTGCCGGCTGCTCGGGCGGCCTGGGCGCTTTCGCGCGCTGCAGCGTTTCCTGGACTACGTGCAGTCGCACGACAAGGTCTGGATCGCGCGCCGCATCGATATCGCGCGGCACTGGATCGAGACGCATCCGTACACGGCCAGTGCGCCGCGGTGATACGCCACGGTGATACGCCGCGGTGATACGCCACGGCGGTGCGACACGGCAATGCCCCACCGCCATGCCCCTCTCCTGCGAACCCGAACCTGATAACCGAGTCCCGACGTGACCTACACCCTCTCCCAACTGAACGCGATGCCGTCCGCCGAATTCGTGCAGGCGCTGGGCGGCATCTATGAACACTCGCCCTGGGTCGCGGCCAGCGCCGCCGAGCAGCGTCCCTTCGCCGATCGCCAGTCGCTGGCCGCGGCGATGCGCGCCGCCGTCGACCAGGCCGGCGAAGCGGCCCAGCTCAAGCTGGTGCGCGCCCACCCGGAACTGGCCGGCAAGGCCGCGGTGCGCGGCGAGCTGACCGAGGAATCGACGCGCGAACAGAGCGGCGCCGGCCTGAATCAATGCACGCCGCAGGAGTTCGAACGGCTGCAGGCATTGAATGCCCGCTACAACGAGAAATTCGGCTTCCCGTTCATTCTGGCGGTACGCGGCTACGATCGCGCCGGCATCATCGACGAGTTCGCAAGACGCATCGACAATTCGCCGGCCGATGAGTTGCAAACATGCATCAACCAGATCCATCGGATTGCCCAGTTCCGCCTCGACGACTTAGTATCCGGCTGAGTCGAAATTCCGCTCGCATGGAACATGCGCATGGAGCAAGACCGCGCATCGGGCAAGGCCCCGGCAAGGGATCGCCGGCGCCCTGCCCGATGACACGATGAACGGCGCCCGAAGCCAGCGCCGTCCGCCGCCGGCACCCCCGCCACCGATGCCGGCGTGCATACCAAAAAGAGAACCCGTCAGGGACCCAGTACACAACGTTCCAACAGGATCAAACCACGGAGGTCTTTCATGCAGAAGCAGTTCAAGTTGGCGGCACTGGCCGCGGCCCTTTTCAGCGGCGCGGCCATGGCGCAATCGAGCGTCACGCTCTACGGCCAGGTCGACATGTTCGTCGGCGCGGTCAAGAACCCGGGCACCGGCGAGCGCGCCTGGGTCGCCAATTCGGGTGGCATGCAAACGTCGTACTGGGGTATCAAGGGTGCCGAGGATCTGGGTGGCGGACTCAAGGCGATCTTCGACCTGAACGGTTTCTATCGCACCGATAACGGCCGCACCGGCCGCTTCGACGGCGATGCGATGTTCAGCCGCAATGCCTATGTCGGGCTGCAGAGCGACCGCGCCGGTACGCTCAAGCTCGGCCGCAACACCACGCCGTATTTCATCTCGACCATCCTGTTCAACCCGCTGGTCGATTCGTACGTGTTCTCGCCGGCGATCTTCCACACCTACTTCACGGCCACCAACGGCACCGTGTTCGATCCGGGCATCATCGGCGATTCGGGCTGGAGCAATTCGCTGGTCTATTCGACGCCGACCTTCGGCGGCCTGACCGCGAACCTGATCTATTCGTTCGGCGAGCAGGCGGGTGCCACCGGCCGCAACAAGTGGGGCGGCAACCTGATGTATTTCAACGGCCCGCTGGCCGCGACGGTGGCCTTCCAGCAGGTCAAGTTCAACAACGTGCCGGGCGATGTCACCTCGCCGGCCACGCTGGCGGGCTTCGACAAGCAGAACGCGGTGCTGGCCGGCCTGTCGTACGACTTCAAGGTGGTCAAGCTGTTCGCCCAGGGTCAGTACATCAAGAGCGACGTGACCAATGCCAGCGGCGACATCAAGCACACCAGCGGCCAGATCGGCGCCTCGGTGCCCATCGGCGCCGGCAGCCTGCTCGCTTCGTATGGCTATGCGAAGGCCGAGAACAATGTCGACGACTTCAAGCGCAACACGTTCGCGATCGCCTACGACTACAACCTGTCGAAGCGCACCGACGTGTATGCCGCCTACTTCTACGACAAGATCACCGGCGCCGAGCACGGCGATTCGTTCGGTGTCGGCATTCGCCACAAGTTCTGATGAGGGGCGGGCCTGAACGGCCCGCGTTTGCCCTCCCGCCTGCCCTCTCTCCGGCGGAGAGGGCGGCCCTGCGGTGGTTCAATTTCCTCAGACAGGTCGATAAGTGGAAAATCACGATCGACGAGGAAAAAGACCGAACCATGAAGCAACGCCGCAAATTTGACCCTGCCTTCAAGCTGGAGGTGGTCCGGATGATCCGGGATCAAGGCCTGTCGGTGGCCGAGGTGTGCCACTCGATGGCCATTGGCGAGACGGCCGTACGGCGCTGGCTGGCCCAGTACGACGCCGAGCTCAAGGGCGAGAAGGGGATTGGTAGGCCGCTGACGCCGGAGCAGCAACGCATCCGTCAGCTGGAGGAAGAGAACCGGCGCCTGAAGGAGGACAACCTGATCCTAAAAAAGGCATCGGCCTTCTTCGCCCGCGAACTGAAGTGATGTATCACGCAGTCAGTGGTTTGCAGAAGGAGGCCATTCCCCTGAGCCGCGCCTGCCTGGCGCTGGGTGTCAGCCGCGCTGGCTATTATGCGTTCTTGCGCCGCCCCGGTGGCGACGCCAAGCGGACCAGACAGATGGTGTACGTGCGCGCCGCATTCGAGGCCAGCGGGCGCACCTATGGCAGCCGGCGGGTGGCGCGGGATGTGAGCCGGCAAGGGGTCAAGATCGGCCGGTATCGCGCTCGCACGCTGATGCGTCAGGCCCATCTGCGTCCGGTGTGGAAACGCAAATTTGTGGCAACGACCAACAGCCGGCACGACCGGCCGGTCGCGCGCAACGTGCTGGATCGACAGTTCAGACCCGCGGCGCCCAACCAGGCGTGGGTGTCGGATATCACGTATATCCGCACGCTAGAGGGCTGGCTGTACCTGGCGGTGGTGCTGGACCTGTACTCCCGCAAGGTCGTGGGCTGGTCCATGGCCGCGGCCATGCCGTCCACCCTGGTGGTAAGCGCGTTGCAGATGGCCATTGCGCACCGCAAGCCGGGGCCGGGTCTGATCGTGCATTCGGATCGTGGCAGCCAGTACGCCAGCGACGAGTACCAGAGCTTGCTGGCGCGTCACGGGATGGTCTGCAGCATGAGCCGCCTGGGCGACTGCTGGGACAACGCGGTGGCCGAACGCTTCTTCCTGAACTTGAAAATGGAGCGCGTGTGGCAGCGCCGCTACGCCGACCGGGCCGAAGCCCGGCGCGACATCATGCAGTACATCGTTGGCTTCTATAACCCCATGCGTCTGCATTCGACACTGGGGTATGAGTCGCCGCAGGATTACGAGGACAAGTTCAACCAGACCACCTTAACGACTGTCTGATAAAACTTGACCACCGCACCCCTTCGCTGCGGCGCAATGCCGCAGCACCGCCCTCCTTCCCCGCACCCTTCCCTTTCTTCCCCGCTGCATCGCAACACCTTTTCCCTGCTGCCGCGGCGGGAATGACCGACTTCACCTCATAGGCTCATTCAATTGGCACGGCCCCGGACGAGTGCGTACATTGAACGTCCAGACCACGATTAGCCAAACGAGAGAGGTGACTCATGCGGCGATACGCAAAGACCCGGTCGGAGTTGATGGCGATCCTCAACCAGTGCCTCGATAACAATCCGGAATGCGGCGAGTGCGAATTGCATGCGGTACGCGTGCACCAGCCCGACCATACGGGATGCAATTGGAGCGCCGAGGTGGACTTTCCCCGTGCGGCCGAAGACAGCGTGTCGATGCAATTGCGCGCGGCGAAGTCGATCATCGTCGACATGCGCCAGCAGTACAACGTCTTGCAATAGCGCTGCCTTCGGCGCGACTTCAGCGATTACGCTGCTCCGCAACAGAGCACCGCGGCACCGAAATATCGAGCACCAGAATATCGAGCACCAGAATATCGAGCACCAAGTCGGCGATCACCAATACGACAGGCACCAATACGGCACCAGAACGACGATTGCAACACGCGACCGAATGTCGCAATGAAAAAAGCCGGGCACGCAGCCCGGCTTTTTGTTTGGATCGGCCACCGGCCGACCGTGCGTCGGATCAGCGCAGCGCGCCTGACTCGGCCACCGCCACCGCCGTCATATTGACGATGCGGCGAGTGGTTGCCTGCGGATTCAGGATGTGCACCGGCTTGGCCGCGCCCAGCAGGATCGGGCCCACCGTCACGCCCTGGCCGCCGGTGATCTTCAGCAGATTGAACGCGATATTGGCCGCGTCCAGCGTCGGCATCACCAGCAGATTGGCGGAGCCGGCCAGCTTGGTGCCGGGCAGGAAATGACGGCGCACGTCCTCGACCAGCGCCGCATCGCCCTGCATCTCGCCCTCGACTTCCAGCTCGGGCGCGATCTGGCTCAGGATCTCCTGCGCCGCGCGCATCTTGCGCGCCGAGGCGCGGTTCGACGAGCCGAACATCGAGTGCGACAGCAGCGCGACCTTCGGCGTCAGGCCGAAGCGGCGGATTTCCTCGGCGGCCAGCTGCGTGATCGCGGCCAGTTCGTCGGCGGTCGGGTCCTCGTTGACGAACGTGTCGGTGATGAACAGCGTGTACTTCTCCAGCATCAGCGCGTTCATCGCCGCCAGCACCTTGGCGCCGGGCTTCAGGCCGATCACGTCGCGCACATGCTCCAGATGCGCCTCGAAGCGGCCCACGGTGCCGCACAGCAGCGCATCGGCATCGCCCATGTGCATCAGCATCGTGCCGATCAGCGTGTTCGAGCGGCGCAGCGCGACCTTGGCCATGTCCGGCGTCACGCCATCGCGTCCGCGCAGCGCGTGGTAGGCCTCGTGATAGGCGCGATAGCGCGGATCGTCCTCGGGATTGACCAGTTCGAAATCGACGCCCGGCTTCAGGCGCAGGCCGGCCTTGTCGATGCGCATCTGGATCACGTGCGGACGGCCGATCAGGATCGGACGCGCCAGGCCTTCGTCGACCACGGTCTGCACCGCGCGCAGCACGCGCTCTTCCTCGCCCTCGGCATAGGCGACGCGCTTGGGCGCGGCCTTGGCGGCGGAGAACACCGGCTTCATGATCAGGCCGGTGTGGTAGACGTATTGCGTCAGCTGCTGGCGATAGGCCTCGAGGTCCTGGATCGGACGCGTGGCCACGCCCGACTCCTGCGCGGCGCGCGCGACCGCCGGCGCGATCTTCTCGATCAGGCGCTGGTCGAACGGCGTCGGGATGATGTAGTCGGGGCCGAACTTCAGTTCCTTGCCGGCGTAGGCGGCGGCCACCGCGTCGTTGGTCTCGGCCTCGGCCAGCTCGGCGATCGCCTTGACGCAGGCCAGCTTCATTTCCTCGGTGATCTTGGTCGCGCCGCAATCGAGCGCGCCGCGGAAGATGTACGGGAAGCAGAGGACGTTATTGACCTGGTTGGGATAGTCCGAACGGCCGGTGGCGATGATGCAGTCGGGGCGCGCGGCCTTGGCCACTTCCGGACGAATCTCGGGCTCGGGATTGGCCAGCGCCAGGATGATCGGCTTGTCGGCCATCGTCTTGACCATTTCGGCGGTCAGCACGCCGGCGGTCGAGCAGCCGAGGAACACGTCGGCGCCTTCGACGATGTCGGCCAGCGTGCGGGCCGAGGTGTCCTGCGCGTAGCGGGCCTTGTTGGCCTCCATGTTGGCGTCGCGGCCGACGAAGATCACGCCCTTCGAATCGACCACGTAGATGTTCTCGCGCTTGACGCCCAGGCTCACCATCGTGTCCAGGCACGCGATCGCCGCGGCGCCCGCGCCCGACACCGCCATCTTGACGCTGCCGATGTCCTTGCCGACCACCTTCAGGCCATTGAGCAGCGCCGCCGCCGAGATGATCGCGGTGCCGTGCTGGTCGTCGTGGAAGACGGGGATGTTCATCCGCTCGCGCAGCTTCTTCTCGATGTAGAAGCACTCGGGCGCCTTGATGTCCTCGAGGTTGACGCCGCCGAGCGTGGGCTCGAGCGCGGCGACGATCTCGACGATCTGGTCCGGGTCGCGCGCATCGAGTTCGATGTCGAACACGTCGATGCCGGCGAACTTCTTGAACAGGCAGCCCTTGCCTTCCATCACCGGCTTGCCGGCCAGCGGGCCGATGTCGCCCAGGCCCAGCACCGCGGTGCCGTTGGTGACCACCGCCACCAGGTTGCCGCGCGAGGTGTACTCCGCCGCGGTGGCGGGGTCCCTGGCGATTTCCTCGCAGGCATAGGCCACGCCCGGCGAATAGGCCAGCGACAGATCGCGCTGGTTCGACAGCGCCTTGGTCGCGGTCACCTGGATCTTGCCCTTGGTCGGGCTGCGGTGATATTCCAGCGCGGCGAGGCGCAGTTGCGCTTCAGGACTGTTGGGGGCGTGTTGCGGTGCGTCACCGCTGGTCTTGCTGCTCATGTCGCTCGTCCGGAAAGAGGCCCAACATGGCGCCGTGCGATGCCGGCAGATGCCGGTCGAACAGCCAGGGCCGAAAAAATCGAGCAGCTATTCTAGCCCAGCCGCAGTGCGCGAGTCGCGCCGATGGCGCCCTGCAGGGCCGCAAATGCGGGGAATTTGCGGTTAAAGAGCTTTTACCGGAATAGCGTCAATGGCGAATGGAGCGGAGCAGGCGGATCGGTGCGAACCGGAGGCGAATGCGCCCTGCGCGATCCACCAGTAAAACAAGACGCCGGCATGCCTCCCTTGGCGAAGGCATGCCGGCGTCCATGCCGGCGCACCGGAACCGCGCCGTTTCGCGCTATCTCGCGTTCTTGTCGACCTCCAGCGTCACGCGCCGCGGCCGGCCGCTTTCCATCGGAAATTCCGCGAAGGCGCTGCGCACCAGATACGGCATCAGCCCCGGCATCGTGCTGCCTTCGCTCAAGTTCTGCGCGGTGACCTGGTAGACCCGCTTGTTGCCCGCGGCTTCGCGGATGAAGACGCGCAGGCTCGCCAGCGTGGCCGGCACGTCGCGGATCACCGTCTGCGGCGGCCAGTAGCCCGGACCCCAGCCCCAAGGCCCCCACGGGCGGTGGTAGCCGTACGGGCCCCAGTAAGGACCCCACGGGTACCAGGGATCGGGATAGTAGGTCTCGTGCACGCGCACCAGGCGCGGATCGGCATCGAAATCGAAGCTGACCAGATAGCGCGCCTGCGAGCGGGCCACCTGCGTGAAGCCGTGGCCGGCCAGCGCGTCGGCGATCCAGTTCTGATAGGTGGCGCGGTCCAGCTGCGCCTGCTGCTCCTGCTGGCCCTGGCCCTTCTCGGCCTCGAAGGCGTAGGTTCGCGGCGGATCGTTCTGCCAGCCGGGCTGGCGGAACGCCGTCACGTCGGTGGTCACGGTGCTGGCGCAGCCGGACAGCAGCAAGGCGCCGAGCATCGCGGCACCGGTCCATCGGGTCCACCATCGCGCCCACGATCGTCCGGACCAGCCTGCCGGCGAGCCGGCGTTGCCGGCCCGCGCAGCGCCCTCACCGCGGCCGCCCACGGTGCCCAGCCATTGGCCCGCCCGTGCACAGGCCTTTCGCCATTGCCACATGATGTTCTTCCTTCTGTTCATGGTCCCGCCGATAGGTGGTGCTGCCGACAGGGTGGCCCTGCCGACAGGGCGCCACCCGAGCGCACGTCGACGGATTGCGCGGGGGCGGTCGGCGGGCCGCCCTCTCGTTGCATCAGACCGGCCGCGTGCGCCGGAATTCCCTTGGCGCCATGCGGCCATGCCGTGCTTGGCTACAATGGATTACCCGGCGCCCGGCGCGCCCGACTCACCGCCTTCCAGGACAGGACCATCCATGCTCCGCACCGATACCCCCGTCACCGTCCACCGCAAGGACTATACCCCGCCCGCCTTCGCGATCGAACACGTCGACCTGGTGTTCGAACTGGATCCGCAGCGCACCGTGGTGACCAGCACGCTGCGCTTTGCCCGCCGCCAGGCCGGCGCGCCGCTGGTGCTGGCGGGCGAGGCGCTCGAACTGCTCGGCGTCAGCGTCGACGGCCAGCCGCTCGCCGACTATCGCCAGGACGACGGCGGCCTGACGCTGAACGGGCTGCCCGAGCAAGGCACGCTGCAGATCGTCAGCGCCTGCCAGCCGGAGGCCAACACCACCCTGTCGGGCCTGTATGTCTCCAATGGCAACTTCTTCACGCAGTGCGAGGCCGAGGGCTTTCGCCGCATCACCTATTTCCTCGATCGTCCCGACGTGATGGCGACCTATCGCGTCACGCTGCGCGCGGACAAGGCCGCCTATCCAGTGCTGCTGTCCAACGGCAATCTGATCGGCGAACAAGAGCTGGACGGCGGCCGCCACGAGGCCGTGTGGGAAGACCCCTTCCCCAAGCCCTCCTATCTGTTCGCGATCGTCGCCGGCAAGCTGCAATGCATCGAGCAGCGCATCACCACCGGCTCGGGCAAGGAGAAGCTGCTGCAGGTCTGGGTCGAACCGCAGGACCTCGACAAGACGCAGCACGCGATGGATTCGCTGATCCATGCGATCCGCTGGGACGAGCAGCGCTTCGGGCTGGAGCTCGATCTGGACCGCTTCATGATCGTCGCCGTCGGCGACTTCAACATGGGCGCGATGGAGAACAAGGGCCTGAACATCTTCAACACCAAGTACGTGCTGGCCAATGCGGCGACCGCGACCGACACCGACTTCTTCAATATCGAATCGGTGGTCGGCCACGAGTACTTCCACAACTGGACCGGCAACCGCGTGACCTGCCGCGACTGGTTCCAGCTGTCGCTGAAGGAAGGGCTGACGGTGTTCCGCGACCAGGAATTCTCCGCCGACATGATGGCGCAGCAGGGCGCGGACGACGGCTCGGCCCGCGCGGTCAAGCGCATCGAGGACGTGCGCGTGCTGCGGCAGGTGCAGTTCCCCGAAGACGCCGGCCCGATGGCGCATCCGGTGCGGCCCGACAGCTACGAGGAGATCAACAACTTCTACACCGTGACGGTGTACGAGAAAGGCGCCGAGGTCGTGCGCATGTACCAGACCCTGCTGGGCCGCGAGGGCTTCCGCAAGGGCATGGACCTGTATTTCCAGCGGCACGACGGCCAGGCGGTGACCTGCGACGACTTCCTCGCGGCGATGGCGGACGCCAACGGCCGCGATCTGACCCAGTTCGGCCGCTGGTACAGCCAGGCGGGCACGCCCGTGGTCGGCGTGCACACCGACTGGGACGCCGACCAGGGCCGGCTCACGCTGACGCTGACGCAGCAATGCCCGAAGGTCGGCATCGAGACCCAGCCCGGCACGCCGGAGAAGCTGCCCTTCCATATCCCCTTCGCGCTCGGGCTGATCGGCGCCGACGGCAAGGACCTGCCGCTGCAGCTCGACGGCGAGGCCGCCGCGGGCGACACCACGCGCGTGCTGAACTTCACCGAGGCGCGGCAGACCTTCCGCTTCGTCAACCTGCCCAAGGGACCGCGCGCGCCGCTGCCCTCGCTGCTGCGCAACTTCTCGGCGCCGGTGATCGTCGATGTCGACTACAGCGATGACGAGCTGACCTTCCTGCTCGCGCACGACAGCGATCCGTTCAACCGTTGGGAAGCCGGCCAGCGGCTGGCCACGCGCGCGCTGCTGAAGCTGGTCGCCGACGTGCAGGCCGGGCGTGAGCTCGAGCTGGACCACGCGCTGATCGGCGCGTTCCGCTCGGTACTGACCGACACCTCGCTGAGCCCCGCGTTCCGCGAGCAGGCGCTGATGCTGCCGGCCGAGGCCTATCTGGCCGAGCGCATGGGCGTGGCCGACCCGGCGGCGATCCATCGCGCGCGGCAGTTCATGCGCGCCGGCCTCGCCCGCACGCTGCAGAGCGACTGGCTCGGGGCCTACGAGACCAGCGCGACCACCGGTCCGTATCGTCCCGACGCGGAGTCGGCTGGCAAGCGCGCGCTGCGCAATCTCGCGCTCGGCTATCTGGTCGAGGTCGGCGACGACGCGATGTATGCGCTGGCCGGCGAGCAGTATCAGCAGGCCGACAACATGACCGACCGCTTCGCCGCGCTGACCGCGCTGGTCAACAGCTTCGCGCCGGGCCGCGAGGCCGCGCTGGCCGACTTCTACCAGCGCTTCGAGCACGATCCGCTGGTGGTCGACAAATGGTTCTCGCTGCAGGGCATGCAACGCGGCGAAGTCGGCCCGCATGCGGGCAAGCGCACCATCGACACGGTGCGGGCGCTGATGCAGCATCCCGCCTTCACGCTGCGCAACCCCAACCGGGCGCGGGCGCTGATCTTCAGCTTCTGCTCGGGCAACCCGGCGCAGTTCCATGCCGAGGACGGTTCCGGCTACGAGTTCTGGGCCGAACAGGTGCTGGCGCTGGACGCCATCAACCCGCAGGTGGCGGCGCGCCTGGCGCGCGCGCTCGACCGCTGGCAGAAGTACACGCTGCCGCTGCGCGACAGGATGCGCGCCGCGCTGGAGCGGGTCGCCGCGGCCGACAGGCTGTCGCGCGACGTGCGCGAGATTGTCGGCAAGGCGCTGTCGGCTTGATGCGGTCCGCCGTGGCCGATGACGGTGCGGTTTGGGGGCGCAGCCGGGTGCCCGGTTTGGGGGCGCGGTTAGGCTCCCCGTTGGGGGCGTGGTTGGCGGCCTGCCAGGGTGCCCGCCGGAGGTCTCGGGCGGGTGCCAGTTGGGTGCGATAGCGAACCGGCCATCGCGGTCCCGGCCCACCGGCATCGGTGGGCCGCCCGCCCCGGCCTGTAGAATGGCGGCCATTCAAGGAGGAAACCCATGACTCGCATCAGCCTGACCCGCTATCTGGTCGAGGAACAACGCAAGCACAACACCATCCAGCCCGAATTGCGGCTGCTGATCGAGGTGGTCGCACGCGCGTGCAAGGCCATCTCCAACGCCGTCAGCAAGGGCGCGCTCGCCGGCGTGCTCGGCTCGGCCGGCACCGGCAACGTGCAGGGCGAAACCCAGCAGAAGCTGGACGTGATCGCCAACGAAGTGCTGCTCGACGCCAACGAATGGGGCGGCCACCTGGCCGCGATGGCGTCGGAGGAAATGGACTCGTTCTACGAGATCCCGAACCGCTATCCGAAGGGCGAATACCTGCTGCTGTTCGATCCGCTCGACGGCTCGTCGAACATCGACGTCAACGTGTCGATCGGCACCATCTTCTCGGTGCTGCATATGCCCAAGCCGGGCCAGACCGTCACCGAGAGCGACTTCCTGCAGCCGGGCACGCATCAGGTCGCGGCCGGCTACGCGGTGTACGGCCCGCAGACCACGCTGGTGCTGACCGTCGGCAACGGCGTCCATATGTTCACGCTGGACCGCGAGGCGGGCAGCTTCGTGCTGACGCAGTCGGACGTGAAGATCCCCGAGGACACCAAGGAATTCGCGATCAACATGTCCAACATGCGGCATTGGGCCCCGCCCGTGCGCCGCTACATCGACGAATGCCTGGCCGGCGAGGAAGGCCCGCGCGGCAAGAACTTCAACATGCGCTGGATCGCCTCGATGGTCGCCGACGTGCACCGCATCCTGACGCGCGGCGGCATCTTCATGTATCCGTGGGACAAGCGCGAGCCGGAGAAGCCGGGCAAGCTGCGCCTGATGTACGAGGCCAACCCGATGGCGATGCTGGTCGAACAGGCCGGCGGCGCGGCCACCAACGGCCATCAGCGCATCCTCGAGGTCCAGCCGGAAAAACTGCACCAGCGCGTGTCGGTGATCCTGGGCTCGAAGAACGAGGTCGAGCGCGTGACCGGCTATCACCGGGAAGCGCAGGCAGGCGGCTGATACGCCTGGCTGCACCGCGGCCGGCCGTTGCGCCTGCCTGGGGACCGGCCTTTGTGCCTGCACGGTGACCGGGCTTCGGGAGAGGCCAGTCTGATCCGGACCGGCTCCGACGTGCCCGTCCTCGCCTTGCCTCGCTGAATGGGAGCCAACCGCAATGCGGTGGCTCCTTTTTCTTTGGGCAGCGCAAATCAGAATCCGCTCATTTCCCCCGCCTCGCCGCGTCCCTACCCTGCTGTTTTCTGCACCACACTTCTCCCCCAACAAGCAGCAAGGAAACCGCGATGGTCCCCCTCTCGGATGCCGGCGCCCGCTACGCCATCACCCCACCGATCAACCCGCCGGCCACCGCCATCACGCCGGCAAACCCGCCCTGCGGCGAGGCCCCGTTCGAACGCGCAGCCGTGCAGGCCCTCGCCATCCGGCTGCACGAGACGCTGGACGTCGCGCTGCATTACGGCCTGAGCGACGGCATCGACCTGCATGTCTGCGACCTGCGCCAGCTGGCCAACTGGGGCGTGCCGATCAGCGCCCAGGAGCGCGAGTTGTACTTCTATCCGTGGACCATCGACGCGTCGGACCCCGTCTTTCCGGTCACGCTGGTCCGCCTGCGCGAATTCGTCGCCGCGATCGACGCCATGCTCGCCACCCTGACACGGCCCGACGAGCCCATGCCCGCCCATCGCGCCGATGCCGCCAATCGCGCCGATCGCGCCAATCCCGCCAATCGCGCCAATCGCGCCGATCCCGCCAATACGGCCTCTCCCGCCGACCGCACCTTCGGCTGACCGGCGCCGACACGGGTGGTGAAAAAAGTGCGCCGAGGGGCTTCACAGCCGCCTGATCCGCTGCTATTATTGCGGGCTCTATCCGGTTCCAAACCGGTAGTGTTGCCGAAGTAGCTCAGTCGGTAGAGCAGCTCATTCGTAATGAGAAGGTCGGGGGTTCGATTCCTCTCTTCGGCACCAATGGATCCAAGCACAAAGCCCAACCCGCGCGGTTGGGCTTTGTCGTTTCTGGGGGCCCGGCGGCCACCATGCTCAACCCGATCCGGCGATCGCGGGTCTGTTGACGAAACCTGTCATGGTTCGCGAGCGCTCGTCGTGGCTGTCCGGATAACGATGATGCCCACCAAGAGCGTGATGACCAGCGCCGCATGGAACGCCTTGTCCTCCCACGTTTGCGGGCCGAAACCGAGTGCAATCGCAAAGGCGCCAACGAGTGTGCCCAGCAACGCGAAGCCTTGCGCACCGAATGCAATCCAACGTGCCCGCGAAGGGAGGATCAAGCAAGCCGCGAGGCCCAGAACCAGCACAGCTCCAATCACGCCTTCCGCGGTCGCGGCACGCGAATGCGCATAACCGGCGAACAGCACACCGGCATGGACCACAGAAGCCAGCGCGAAGAGCACGCACTCGCCGGCAAGGAAAAGAAGCATTGTCGTGCGGCGGTTCATCGGCGGCCGCCGCCTCGACGGTCTGCGCGGTGAAGCCCCATTCGGGCGAGAGCGTCGTTCAGCACGCCCCTGTCATTGGCTTCGCCGCACGGGGATCGCCACAGCACAAAGCCATCGGGACGAACGAGCACAGCACCGCTGCTGTCGAGGCCGTAGGCCGCCGGCCATCGGTCCTCGGGAATGAGCCCGCCGCCGGATGAGGAAAGCAGATGCAGATCGATCGGAATGCCAAATTCCTCCGTGACCGCCTCCGTAACCGCTCGCCACGCTGGTCGACTGCATAACAGGACAAGATTCCGGCCAAACAGGTCGTGCGTCGAAATCCGGTTCCCATCGCATTCGATCACGAGATGGGGCGCGCGCGTGCCGGGTTGGCCCGACAGTCCCGCCACGGGCTCGAACGGCCGATCGGGCGGCGGGCCCTCGAGCGACACGGCCCCGGCATCGTAGCGCTGGCCGAACACAACATCGTAGTCGTCGACCAGGGGAACCGGAGCGGGCAGGCGGCCCGCAGGATCCTGGAACCATTTCTGCAGACGGGAGAGCGCCTGCGCCAACGTGGCGGCGATTACCGGACGACGCTCCTGATCATAGGTACCGAGCAGCCTCTCGTCCGCCTCGCCACGGACGACCATGGCGAGCTTCCATGCAAGGTTATGGGCGTCGTGGATGCCCGAGTTGCCACCGAAAGCGCCAGTCGGCGGCATAAGGTGCGCGGCATCGCCTATCAGGAAGCCGCGGCCTTCACGAAAACGGTCGGCAATGCAAGCGGCCACTTCCCATGACCGCGCGTCGACGAGATCCGCCTTGACGCCGGATCGCCCGGCGGCACGCTCGACCAGTTGGCGGCAGCAATGCGCATCGAACGATTCCGGCCGTTGGCCCTCTTCCGGAAAATATTGCAGTGCCAGCAGCCAACGTCCGCCTTCGCGAGGCGTCATGGTGCCGTTGAGATCGCTGACGAAGCAGGAGGTGAAGCGCTTCCCATTGAGTACCGGCGGCAGGTCGGTATCGAAGATGACGTTCATCCAATGCTGCAGCACACCGGGACCAGTGCGGCCGATACCGAGCTGGTCCCGCAGCGTTCCGTTTGCGCCGTCCGCACCGATCAGGTAGTCGGCGCCCACGGTCTCTTCCGCTCCGCTTGCCCGATGACGAATGCGGGCGTGAACCCGACGCTCGTCCTGCTCAAACGAGACGAACTCGGTGTTGAACCGTATGTCGGCACCAAACTGCTCGGCGCAATGCCGCAGGATCGGTTCGAGGACATGCTGGTCACAAGTCGCGGGCTGCGTGGGGCTGTATGGACTGGCGTCAGGCCAGGCCGGGCCGCTCCAATGGACATCGGGATCCGCGAGGTTCCTGGCTCGCGCAATGCCGCCGCCCTGCTGGTCGCCGGTGCGGCTGGCGCGTATTTCCGTCTCCAGGCCAAGGCCCCGAAAAATCTCCATGCTGCGCGGCGATATCCCGGCAAACTTGTATTGAATCGACGTATCCGGATGACGCTCAATGACCATGCAGCGCACGCCCTGACGGGCAAGAAGCGCGGCGGCCGTCAGGCCGGAGAGCCCGCCGCCGACGACAAGAACCGAAGTTTGCGTGCCCATGGAACCTCTCCTGGTTGACGCGCGCGAAGGCCTCCGCGCAAAACTTTCATTGACAAAAATATTTGACCAATCAAAATATGTCAACCTCCGCCAAACGACAGGGCAGCATGACGAAATCCCCCGACAGCAGCGGCAAACGCGCAGCCGAGGCGTGGCGCTCGATGTTTGAGTTCCTGATGCGCTCCGCGCCGCAGCGCTTGCGGACTCAGCAGGAGCACGGGCTCACGCCGAACGATTCCCGCGCGTTGTTTTCACTGGATGAAGACGGAAGACCCATCGGCGTGCTTGCCCGCGAATGGGGATGCGATCCATCGACCGCCACCTGGCTGGTCGACCGGTTGGAGCGTGCGGAACTGGCCGAGCGCATTCCTTCGCCTGACGACCGTCGCGTAAAACTCGTCCGCGCGACGAAGAAGGGCCTCGAGACCAAGACCGTGTTGATGGCGGCCTACCACCGTCCTCCAGCGGAAATGTCGAGCCTTTCGCCCCGCGAGTTGGACGAGTTGACCCGCATCTGCAGGAAGTTGTGCGGTCGCTGACGGGACGCCGATTCAAAGGGCCCTCCTGATTGCCCCGCCTTTCGGAATCCGCTCAACGCCAACCGCGCTGGCGCCGGATAAGCTCGAACCTCCTCCATCCGCTCAAGCTCGTCATGAATCCGATCACCCCTCACCGTCGGCCACAGGTATTTGCCTTTGCATCCATGCCCGAAGCCCCGCCCTCGCAGAACGTCGCGGCAATGCCCAAACACGGCGCGGACGACAACGGCCCGCCGCATTGCACCGCAGTGCGCGCGATGGCGATGCGATTGGATCAGGCGATAGGCAGCGCCGGCTCGAACGATCCCGATGCCTTCGTCACGCTCCGCGTCGCCGACCTGCGGCAAATGGACAGCTGGGGCGTCACGATCCACGGCGAAACGCTGCGAAATTATTTCGACCTCGGCTCGATCGACGACGTGGAACAGCGCTATCCGGTAACGCTGGACGAAGCGCGATGGTTGCGGCGCGCTCTTGCGGCGTTGGATGATGGTCATTGCGCGTCCATCAATCGGAATCGGCGTTGGCGGCCGATGGCCTAGGAGCCGTGCCCCGGGCACCTGTTTTGTTGGAAGCGCGGCGCCCCTATCCCATCTACCTTTCGCCGGTCAACCCCACTTTGCGGCCCCCACTTTTGGGGAACGCCTTGTTAATATCCCGCGCGGCTTCGGCCGATAAAAACAACGGTGAATAACAAGGAAAAGAGATGAGAAATTGGACGGGATTTACCGCAGCGGTATTCGCGGCAATGGTGCTGAGCGGATGCGGCGGCGGCGGTGGGGATGATGGCGGCAACGACACGGGCTTCCAGCTGTCGGCCAGCCTGGACGGCACGCCGGTCAGTGGTTTTGCGCTGAAGGATGGTGGCACCACGACGCTCAATATCGAGTCGGGCCAGGAAGTGCGTCTGAGCGCCAGCAACGGCGTGACGTGGACGGCCAGCATGGAAAAGACCACGATCCAGCCCAAGAGCCAGAACAGCGCCGTGTGGGATGCCGTGCTGATCAGCCCGGAAGGCGGCACGGTGACGCTGGTGGCGAAGTCCGCTGCAGATGCGACCAGGCTTGCGACGATCCGTATCGAGGTGCCGCCGCACCGCTATGCGCGGGTGGCGGCCAAGGTCGGTGAAACCACCTTCTGGCGCGAGCAGGGAACGACTGTCGACGGATCCCCGATCGACGTCACCTATCGGGATACGACGGACGCGGTCGATGCACAGGGTGGATTCACGATGAACCGCTATCGCATCGACGGCACGCTGACCGACACCTTCCTCAACGACGCCGACCGCAACCGTACGGCCCGCATTCGGGCAAGCAATCCAACCCAGACCTGCACGTTCACGCCGAAGCGCGAACATTTCCAATACCCGATGTTCGTCGGCAAGACCTGGACCTCGGGCTGGCAGTATCAGTGTGGCGCGTATCACGAAACCGCCGCCTTGCAAGCCAATGTGGAAGCCTTCGAGCAAGTCGCCGTCGGCAGCGACACGTTCGATACGCTGCGCATCAAGTATGACGTGGCCTTCACCAATTCGAACGACGGCACCCTGTCCAACGGCATCACCGGCAATGCTGCCTATCGGATGGACTACCGCTGCTGGTGGGCTACCGAACTTGGCCGCGCGGTCAAGTGCGAGTTCAACTACAGCTATGCCGGCATCGAGCCGGCCGGCCATATCCGACACTACGTGCAGACGGCAACGTCGCTGCAATAAGGCAAGCGCGGAAAGCCATCCACTCGATGAAAAACGGCGCCGCGGCGCCGTTTTTTTTATTCCCGCACCACCCCGATCCCCTCGCCGACCAGCCGAAGTTCCACCTTCGGCATGTCCTCCATCACGCGCATGGCCTTCTGGCCGATGGTGACGCTGACCCCGCCGTGCACCTTCTTGCCGACCACCACGGCGGCGTCCGGGCGCGGGTGCAGTTGCTCGGTCAGCCTGGCCAGATGGGCGTCGGTGTCGAGCATGTCGCGCGTGTACTTGAACAGGGTGGCCCGCGCCTTCTCGCGCAGTTCCGGCGTGGCGCGCTCGGGGTTCTTGGCGAAGAAGGCCATCAGTTGCTGGATCTTGGCCTGCTCCTGTTCCTGCCGGCGCTTGTCCGCCTCGAGCGCGGCCTTTTCGGCGTCGGCATAGGGGTTCAGGCCGACGTGGATGGCGGTGGCGGTGCCGGCCGGCGCGCCGAGCGTGCCGGTGCGCACCGCATGCCAGGCGCGGCAGCGGCCGCCGGTGATATTGCCGCTGCCGACGGCTGGATCGCCCGCAGTGATGGTCTCGCCCGCGGCGACATCGCTCTGGCGAATGCCGCTGTCGACGGTGACCGTGGTGCCGGCTTCGACCACGGCGTTTTCGATGAAGCGGGCATGCACCGATCCCTTGCACTGGATCCGCGCGACGGCGCTGGCCGGATCGTGGGGTCCCTCGGACTTGCCGATGATGCCGCCGCTGACGACCACATTGCCGCCTGCCTCGACATGGGCGGCCTCGATGGTGCCGCCGACGATCACGTCGCCGGCCACGCGGACCGACATGCCGGTCTTGATATCGCCGCTGACGCGCAGCGTGCCTTCGAACGCAATGTTGCCGGAGTGCATGTCGACCGCGTCCACCGCGACGACCGGGTTGACGCTGACGCCGCGCGCGCGCACCGACGGCAAGCCCGCCACCGTCGCCACCAGCAGATTGGGGTCGTTTGCGTCCTGGGCCACGCCGTTCAGGCGTTCGGCGAACGGCGTGTCGGCAACCTCGGGAGCCGGCAACACGCGGCCGAACACGTCCTGCCCCGCGGTGCCCGGCACCGCCGGGATACGCCGCATCAGATGCGTGCCGGGCTGCACCAGCAACAGGTTGCCGAGGTCGCGCAAATCGATGCGGGCGCGGTCGTCCTCGGCGCCGCCGCGGCGCGGCTCGAGCAGGTTGATGAAGCGCGCCGGCGTGCCGCGCGTCGGCGCCGTGCCGTGCACGATCGGCAGATCGTCGCAACGCCCCGCGGCGAAGGCCTCGGCCAGCGCCGGCTCGTCGACGGACAGCTTGATGCCGCGCCCCGCCAGCACGATACGGACGTCGTTGGGCTGCACCGCGCGGCCGCCCTCCGGCGGCCATAGCGTCAGCCGCACCGTCAGCGAATCGGCATCGATGTCGATCTCGAAATAGCCGTCGACCAGCTCGCCGATCACCGCCTCGGCCGGCGCGCCATCGCGATGGCAGGTCAGCAGGAAGGCCGCGATAGCCTGCTCATCGAGCTTCGCTTGCGCCCAGCCCTGGGCCTCGAGGGCCGCCATCAAGGCAGCGCGATCGGGCGGCCCCCCGGCCCCATCGGCCCTATCGACCCTATCGGCCCTATCGGCCCTATCGGCCTCCGCCGGCGGCTCGTACCGCGCCCGCACGGACTTGTCCGTGTTCTCCACCCACACCCGTACAACCGAAGCTGCTACGTCGCCCATCGCGTCCTCCAGCCGTCTGCCTTTGATTTATCGTTGTTGTCGGGGCGGCACCCGAGTCGGCATGCCGCCTGTCCGTCACCTACGGCGGATTTCGGCAAAACTTTAGGAAAATTTTTTCGGGACGCCTTCCGGTAAACTGTCGCCCTGCCCGCCCGGGCCCTCGCCGCTCCCCAGACGCGGCGCTTCGGGACCCGGGCCAACCCCGCCGTATCCCATGTCGAACACCCACGAAATCCGTCCCGGCCAGTCGATCGAGCTGCTCAAGGAACTCCATATCCTGACGCGCGACGGCAAGATGAACCAGGACAGCCGCCGCAAGCTGAAGCAGGTCTACCACCTCTATCAGTTCATCGAGCCGCTGCTGCAGGACCTCAAGCGCGACCATGCCGACCTGACGCTGGTCGACCATGGCGCCGGCAAGTCGTATCTCGGCTTCATCCTCTACGATCTGTTTTTCAAGACGCAGCAGGACCGCTCGCATATCTACGGCATCGAAACGCGCGAGGAGCTGGTGCGCTCGTCCACCGCGCTCGCCGAGCGGCTCGGTTTTCCGGGCATGTCGTTCCTGAACCTGTCGGTGGCGGAGTCGATCACCTCGGAGCGGCTACCCGCCACGGTCGACATGGTCACGGCGCTGCATGCCTGCAATACCGCGACCGACGACGCGATCCGCTTCGCGCTGACCAAGCGCGCCAAATACATCGTGGTGGTGCCCTGCTGCCAGGCCGAGGTCGCCGCCGTGCTGCGCAGGAACAAGTCAAAGACGCTGGGCAATCCGCTGACCGAGATCTGGCGCCATCCGCTGCATACGCGCGAATTCGGCAGCCAGGTCACCAACGTGCTGCGCTGCCTGCAGCTGGAAGCGCACGGCTATCAGGTCACGGTGACCGAGCTGGTCGGGTGGGAACACTCGATGAAGAACGAGCTGATCGTCGCCCAGTACAAGGACCTGCCGCGCCGGCGGCCCGCCGAGCGGCTGGCCCACGTCCTCGAAACGCTTGGGCTGGAGGAAATGCGCGAGCGGTTCTTTACGCCCGCCTGAGATTCACCGGGGCGCGCTCACTCGCATCTGGGATCTGGGCATCGCGCCCACTGTGTCGCAGTTGTTGCGTCACACATTGCGTCACACCTGCCGCGCCGCACCCACCGCGTCGCACCTACCGCGGCTCGTCGCCCGCCATCCAGCGCCGCCAGCCTTCGTGGCCGAGCCGGCGCATGGTTTCCTCGTTGCGCTCGTAGATGTCCGCCGCGTCGGGAAAGGCCTCGACCGCGCGCGCGATGCTGTCTTCGCGCAGCAGATGCAGGATCGGATACGGCGCGCGGTTGGTGTAGTTCTCGATATCGTCGGCGTCGGTGCCGGCGAACTGGTATTGCGGGTGGAAGCTGGCGATCTGCAGCACGCCGGCCAGCCCGAGGCTGTCGAGCAGGCGCTCGGCCAGATAGAGGAAATCGTTGTAGTCGGCGAAGTCCGCCAGCATCCGGGGGACGATCAGCAGCGTGGTATCGATGCGCGCGGGATCGGCCTGCGCCAGCCCCTTCAGCTCGGCCTCCAGCGTGTCCAGCAGCGCCTCGGCATCGGCCGCCTCGCAGACCACGTAGCGGATCTGTTCCTTGACGTGGACGCTCTTGGCGAACGGGCACAGATTGAGCCCGATCACCGCGCGCGTCAGCCAGTGGCGCGTGGCGTCGAGGATCGCCTGCTGCTCCGACGGCGACATGGCTCAGGCCGCCTTGCCGACCCGGCTGACGATATCGAGCGCGACCGCCTCGGCGACCTCGATGCCGTCGATCGCCGCGGAATAGATGCCGCCCGCGTAGCCCGCGCCTTCGCCGGCCGGATAAAGGCCTGCGACATTGACACTCTGGTAGTCGTCCTTGCGGCGGATCCGCAGCGGCGACGAGGTCCGCGTTTCGACGCCGGTCAGCACGGCGTCGTCCATCGCGAAGCCGGGCACCTGGCGCTCGAACGCCGGCAGCGCCTCGCGAATCGCCTCGATCACGTAGTCGGGCAGCGCGGTGCTCAGATCGGTCGGCGTCACGCCCGGCTTGTACGACGGCTCGACCGTGCCGAGCGCGGTCGACGGCCGCCGCGCCAGGAAGTCGCCGACCAGCTGGCCCGGCGCGCAGTAGTTGCGCCCGCCCAGTTCGAAGGCGCGTTCCTCCCAATGGCGCTGGAAGTCGATCCCGGCCAGCGGTCCGCCCGGATAGTCGTCGGGCGTGATGCCGACGACGATGCCGGCATTGGCATTGCGCTCGGCGCGCTTGTACTGGCTCATGCCGTTGGTCACCACACGCCCCGGCTCGGAAGCGGCCGCCACCACGGTGCCGCCCGGGCACATGCAGAAGCTGTATACCGAACGGCCGTTGCTGCAGTGGTGGACGATCTTGTAGTCGGCCGCGCCCAGCAGCTTGTTGCCGGCGAATTTGCCGAAGCGGCTGCGGTTGATCATGCCCTGCGGATGTTCGATGCGGAAACCCAGCGAGAACGGCTTGGCCTCCATGAACACGCCGCGGCGGTACAGCATCTCGAAGGTGTCGCGCGCGCTGTGACCCACCGCCAGCACGACCTGCTCGCACGGCAGATAGTCGCCATTGGACAGCTGCAGTCCGCGCACGCGGCCGCCATCGATGTCGATGTCGTCGACGCGCGTGCCGAAGCGGATCTCGCCGCCGAGCGCGAAGATCTCGGCGCGGATGTTCTCCACCATCTTGACCAGCCGGAACGTGCCGATGTGCGGCCGCGCCTTGAACAGGATGTCCTCCGGCGCGCCGGCCTTGACGAACTCGTGCAGCACCTTGCGGCCGTAGTGCTTCGGGTCCTTGATCTGGCTGTAGAGCTTGCCGTCCGAGAAGGTGCCGGCGCCGCCCTCGCCGAACTGCACGTTGGACTCGGGATTGAGCACGCTCTTGCGCCACAGCCCGAAGGTGTCGCGGGTGCGCTCGCGCACTTCCTTGCCGCGCTCCAGGATGATCGGGCGGAAGCCCATCTGCGCGAGGATCAGCCCGGCCAGCAGACCGCACGGGCCCATGCCGATCACCACCGGACGCGGCGTCGTCGCATGCTGCGGCGCCTGCGCGACGAAGCGGTACGTCATGTCCGGCGTCACGCTCCAGTTCGGCTTGCCGGCCATGCGCTTGCGCGCCGCCTCCTCGTCCTTTACCTCGATATCGACGATGTAGGTCAGCTTGATATCGGAACGCTTGCGCGCGTCGTGCGCGCGGCGGAACACGGTGAAGGACACCATGCCGTCGCCCTTGACCCCGATCTCGATCAGCCGCGCACGGACGGCGGCCTCCAGGTCACTTTCTGAATGGTCGAGGGGGAGCTTGAGTTCACTGAGGCGTAGCATGGGGGGCAATGTATTCGGCGGCCGAACGGCGGGTCCGATGGCCGGACCGCAATTCTAAAGCCTTTCGGCCGCGGCGGCCCCTTGCGGCGGCCGCCACGCCCCGCCCCGGAAGATCGTCAGTCCTGCGCCGGCACCTGCCCCAGCAGCGCGGCGTAGCGCGCCATGTCGACATTGCCGCCGGACAGGATGATGCCGACCCGCTTGCCGGCGATCGGCGCCTTGCCCGCGAAGGCCGCGGCGGCGCCGAGGCAGCCGGTGGGCTCGACCACCAGCTTCATGCGGCCGGCAAAGAAGCGCATCGCCTCCACCAGCTGGGCATCGCTGACCGTGACGATGTCGTCGACCAGCTGCTGCAGCACCGGGAAGGTGTAGTGGCCCAGATGCTGGGTCTGCGCGCCGTCCGCGATGGTGTCCGGCGTGCGGATCTCGACGATGCGTCCGGCGCGCAGGCTCTGTTGGCCGTCGTTGCCCGCTTCCGGCTCGACGCCGATGATCTTGCAGCCGGGATGCATGGCCCGCGCGGCCACTGCGCTGCCCGACAGCAGCCCGCCGCCGCCCAGCGGCACCAGCAGCACGTCGAGCGGGCCGGCCTGCTCGAACAGCTCCTTGGCGGCGGTGCCCTGCCCGGCCATCACGTGCGGATGGTCGAACGGCGGGATCAGCGTCAGCCCCTGCTCGCGGGCCAGCCGTTGGCTGATTTCCTGGCGGTCCTCGGTATAGCGGTCGTACAGCACGACTTCGCCGCCATAGCCGCGCGTCGCGGCGATCTTGGCTGCGGGCGCGTCCTTGGGCATCACGATCACCGCGCGGGTGCCGAACAGCCGCGCCGACAGCGCGATCGCCTGCGCGTGGTTGCCCGAAGAAAACGCCGCGACACCGGCGGCGCGCTGCTCGGGGGACAGCTGCGCGATCGCGTTGTAGCCGCCGCGAAACTTGAAGGCGCCCATGCGCTGCAGGTTCTCGCACTTGAAGAACAGCCGCGCGCCGGTCTGCGCGTCGGCGGTGGCCGAAGTCAGCACCGGCGTATGGTGCGCGACGCCACTGATGCGGCGATGCGCCTCCACGACATCGGTGAACGAGATGGCCAATTGCGTCATGGGACAGCACTCCTTGCAGGGAAAGACGTACGAACTTCGAAGGGAAAGGTGTCGGCTCGGCTTCAATGCGCGAGGCGCCGGCGGCGCCAGCCGGAAAGTATGCGCGCGATACGGGTCCGCGAGAATACCCGGGTACGCTGGCGCAGCCGCACCGCGGTATCGCGCCGCGCTCGCAGGGTGAACCAGCCGGAGCGGGACAGCGCGACCACGCTGCCCGGCGGCAGCGGCCGCCGCGGCCAGTGCAGCGTCTCGGCCAGCAGCAGCGGCGGCTCGATCAGTTCCACGTCGCCATCCGTGACATGCAGCTCGGTGCCGGCTTTGGCATGGAAGGCGAACGATTGCCCGGCGCGCAGCGTCAGCGCGCGGTGCAGGTAGATGGGATGGGGCAGCAGGGAGAGGATGGACATGATGGCCTCGGCAGGTTCGGCTGCGTCTGCGTGTCACCGACACAGCGGGAAAGACCGGCCGGTATCGGGAGTACCGCGATCAGTGCCGCGATCAGTACCGCGATCAGTGGCGCGATCAGTGGCGCGGTCAGTGGCGCAAGTCAGCGCAGCAATCGAATGAACGCAGCGTACCGGCCGCCGTCGCGGCGCGGCAGGCACACCGCACCGGAACGGACAGCAGAACAGAGCCCCATCCTTCGCTCTGTTACGATACGGCCGAAACTTTTCTGTATCTGTTGCGCATCGGCCGGATGCGCCACCATGCCGCATGGACTCCGCCCCGCTGTACCGCCAACTCGCCGGCCACTATCGGCAAGCCATCGCCGCGGGCACGCTGCTGCCAGGCGAGCGGATGCCCTCGATACGGGCCCTGATGGAGCGCCACGGCGTCAGCCTGTCGACCGCGCTGCAGGCGTGCCGGGAGATGGAGGCGCAAGGGCTGCTCGAAGCGCGTCCGCGCTCCGGCTACTTCGTGCGGCCGCCGGCGCCGCAGGGCACGCCGATCGCCGAACCCTCGGCCTCGCTGCCCGATCCCGCGCAGTACGTCGGCATCCACGCCCGTATCTCGGCCATCATCGCGCGCGGCCGTCGGTATCCCGACGCGGTCAATCTGGCCGGCGCCTGCGCGCCCCCCGAGCTCTATCCGGTCGA
This sequence comes from Cupriavidus cauae, assembly GCF_026210475.1. Classification (NCBI taxonomy): domain Bacteria; kingdom Pseudomonadati; phylum Pseudomonadota; class Betaproteobacteria; order Burkholderiales; family Burkholderiaceae; genus Cupriavidus; species Cupriavidus cauae. Next base: position 1,853,761 of record NZ_CP080293.1, on the reverse strand, counting down.
AGCGTTGCGCCAGGCAGCCGGCCGTGCGCTGCGCCGCCATCCCAATCTGCTGGGCAGCGCGGTCGAGCCCGACGGGCATCCGGCACTGCGCGCCGCGCTGGCGCGCCAGGCACTTCAGGCCCGCATGACGCTGGCCCCCGAGCAGATCGCCATCACGCACGGCTGCACCGAGGCGCTGAACCTGGCCTTGCGCGCGGTCGCCGGCCCGGGCGATGTCATTGCGGTCGAATCGCCGACCTATTACGGGCTGCTGCAGATCCTCGAAAGTCTGGGCATGCGCGCGCTCGAAGTCCCGTGCAGTCCGCAGACCGGCCTGTCGCTGGAAGCGCTGGAGCTGGCGGCGCAGACCTACGACAACATTCGGGCGGTGGTGGTGGTGCCGAACCTGCAGAATCCGCAGGGCAGCATCATGCCGGACGCGAACAAGGCCCGGCTGGTGCAATGGTGCGAGGCGCGCGGCATCGCGCTGATCGAGGACGACTGCTTCTCCACGCTGGCCGACGACGATGCGCCGCTGGCCGCCGCCAAGGCGTGGGACCGCGGCGGCAACGTGATCTACTGCGCGTCGCTGCACAAGAATCTGGCGCCCGGCATGCGGCTGGGCTGGATTGCCGCCGGCAAATGGCAGGCTCGGGTCGAGATGCTGAAGTTCAGCCAGTCGCGGCCGAATGAGCTGCTGTCGCAGATCGCCGTGGCCGAACTGATGGCATCGGGCGATGTCGACCGGCACCTGCGGCGCCTGCGCGCGCGGCTGCGCCATCAGCGGCATTGGGCCGCCGAGACGATCGCGGCCCTGTTTCCGGCCGGCACGCGGCTGTCGGCGCCGCAGGGCGGCATGCATCTATGGGTGGAATTGCCGGACCGGCTGTCGTCGGAGGCGGTGTTCGAGCAGGCGCTCGAGGCCGGCGTGCGGGTGATGCCCGGCGTGGTCTTTTCCAACTCGAGCCGCTTCGACCATTGCCTGCGGATCAATATCGGCGCGCCCCGCTCGACTGCACTGGAACAGGCGTATCGGAAGCTGGCCGGCGTGGTGGCCCGGGTGGTGGCGCAGGGGGTGGCGCGACCGGAGCCGCGCTAGCGGGAGGGGTGGAACGCGGTGCCGGGGGCACCGCGTCCGTGCAGTCCGTGCAGTCCGTGCAGTCCGTGCAGTCCGTGCAGTCCTTGCAGCGATTGCTTGCAGACCTGTTGCAGGGCTGTTCCAGGCTTTAAGGCCTGCAAGCCTGCCGGCTTACAGGAACACGATCAGCGCAACACCGGCGGCGATCAGGCCGAACTTGACCACGTAATAGACCTGGCGGTTCCACGCCTTCAGGCGACGGCGATACTGCCCGCCCAGCCAGACGATGCGGAACAGCTTGTTGATCATGCCGGTCTGGTCGTTCTCGTCGTTCGGCGAACTGGCCGCGCTCATGACCTTGCGGCCCAGCCAGCGGTTGACCTTGCCGGCCCAGCCATAGCGCATCGGCCGCTCGATGTCGCAGAACAGGATCAGCCGGTTCTGGTCGCTGCGGTTCTCGGCCCAGTGCAGATAGGTCTCGTCGAACACCACGCCCTGCCCATCGCGCCAGCTGTGCCGCTCGCCGTCGACCTCGATGAAGCAGCGATCGTCGTTCGGCGTCGCCAGCCCAAGGTGGTAGCGCAGCGAACCGGCAAAGGGATCGCGGTGGGGATTGAGCTTGCCGCCCGGCGGCAGCTCGGCGAACATCGCGGCCTTGACGAACGGCAACTCACGCAGCAGCGCGACCGTGCGCGGGCACAGTTGCTCGGCCGACGGGTGATGCGCCTCGTACCACTTCAGGTAGAAGCGCTTCCATCCGTATTTGAAGAAGGAATTGAAGCCGGCGTCGTCGTTCTTCTCGGCGGCCTTGATCTTGCGCATCGCGGCCAGCGCCAGCCCCTCGTCGCGGATCTCGGGCCAGGCGGCGCGCAGCTTCTCCAGCTCCGGGAAGCGCTCCACCGGGATGTACGGGGTGCGCGGGACGCCCGAGAAGGCGTACATGAAGCAATTGACCGGCGCCACCAGCGCCGAATGATCCAGCAGCTGCCGCCAGATACGCAGGCGCACCTTGCCGCGGAAATGCACATACAGAATCGCGCCGAGATAGGCCGCGACAATGATCCACTTGACCACCTCGAACTCTCCCTGAACTGCCTCGTGCGAGCCTGCCGCCGTGCGGGCGAAGGCACACGATGAGGTATGAAGGACCGTAGTTTACCTAAACGGCAGGCCCGGCGCAGGAGAGGCGAAATCAGCGGTTGCCGCGGGACTGCCGGGCGATGCGCTCGATCAGCGCGCGGGCATCGTCGGGCGCGCCCTGCAGGGTCAGCAGGCGCGCGTTCAGCACCATGTTCTCGAGGACCAGCTTGGCGGTCGACGCCCACATCGTGGCCAGCACCGCGTCGACCGGCATGCCGGCCGCTTCCATCGCCTGCGAGCGCTCGGCCACCAGGCGGCAGACCAGGGAGCGCAGCGCGCCGTCGTCGAACGGCAGATTGGCATAGTCGATCGGATCTTCCTTCTCGACCTCCACCATCAGTTGCATCAGCATGTCCTCGGTCATCGGCAGCTCCTTGCGGGATGATGAGAGTCGCCCCTTCGGGGACCCGGCGGCGACGGCCGTGGGCGCGCCGCCCATGCGACCGAAGCTACGGCAAACGGCGCCGGGCTGTCAATTCCGCGGCGGGCCGCAGGGAGAACGGCGCCGTTCGCATCGGGCATCGCCTGGCGCCACGAATCGATCCTGGCCGGCGATAGAAAAGCGCCCGACATTCGGGCTGAACGAAGCGCGAGCGCCACAGTCAGACACGTGGTTCTCATTCTCATTTCCAACGGAGACGCACAGACAATGACAAAGCGTTTGTTGTCCGCCATGCGGCAGTACGCATGGTTCCAGGGAGTCAAGCACCACGTCGTCCAGGGCGTCGAGGCGCTGGCCGAACTGCTGAAGTCGCCGTCGGTCGCCGCGCGCGCGGTGGCCGCGATCATCGCCGAGACCGAGCACGGCGTGCAGGTGTGGGTGTCGTACTTCGGCAAGCCGCTCGACCCGCATACCAATTACGTGCTGTGGCCCACCCGCGCGCTGAAGGCCGCGCGCCCGCGCATCGCGCTGCCGGGTTTTCCGGCGCGCGACCGCCCCGAGGGTTGACGACGCGCAATGACCTCCGGACCGTCCCTCGGACAGGCGCGCTGTAGGCGACGTCCCGACAGCAGCCTGCCGGGGGGCGCCACTAGAATGGACATCACACCGCCAACCCACAGCACGGAGGCCGAGATGGACATGCCCGAACCGGTACACGACGAAGCGCTGGTCAACCTTTACCTCGAGCGCATCTCGGCGCTGTCGGTCAGCGCGTTCGACGGCGCCGATGTCGGTGAGGAACTGCAGCAGTTGATGACCGAGGCGGTCAGCGAATGCGACGCCAGCAAGACCGCGCCGGTCGGCAACAACCTGCAGGTGCTGGTCGCTCGGCTGCGCGAGCGCGCCGAAGCCGCTGAGCGCGAAGATCAGCCGGCGATACGCGAGACCTTCGAGCAGGCGCTGGCGGGCGGTTCCGCGGGGTAGGCGCGGAACACGGGCACGGCAAGGCGCCAGCGGATCGGAAACGGTGATATCCGAGTTTGCCGGGATATCGGAAGACGGGCGCGGAAGGCGGTACTGCGGAGAGGGGATGATTGCGGGAGTACTGGGGGTACTGCGTGAGAGATACTGCGTGCCGCTGAGATGTCCGCACGGTACCTGGTTCAAGGACCGGGGATCGTGCGTTTTGCCGTGAATCACGGCGACATCTCGGGAATTTGGTTGCGGGGGCAGGATTTGAACCTGCGACCTTCGGGTTATGAGCCCGACGAGCTGCCAGACTGCTCCACCCCGCGTCTGGAAGAACAACATTATGCAGCAATCGCGCCGCCATTGCAAGCATTATTGTCGGCGTCAATCTCGGGCGCCAGGCGCCAATCCATCACAACGTGACATGATCGGCGGCATCGCCCGCGCCGCGACTACCACGACCACGGCCACGATCACACTGCGACCGTGACCGTGACCGTGACCGTGACTGCGACTGCGACCGCGACTGCCAGCTTCAGGACTCCGGCCCAAGAATACGATCCACGCGCGCATAGCCCGCGCTGAACGCCGCGACCTCCGCGGCATGGCGGGTCGCAAAGACCTGGTCGCCGCTGGAGATCATCTCGACATCGCCGGCATCGCTCGGGTCGCCTCCTTCCTGGCCGATGCGGACCTCGTAGGCCCAGCCAGGCGACCCCCCGCCCTGTCGCTCGGACACCAGCACATAGACGTCCATGCCGCGATAGTCCTCGACACGCCAGTCGTCGTCATGCATCGCGCCTCCTGCATTGCTCGGGTACACAGGTTCAGGCTAGGCCGGCCATCCGGTGCACGCAATGCGAGGGAGACTGACGTGGCTGTCGGAGAATGGCGGAGCCGAAGCGCCGGGACAAGAAGCCAGAGCGCGAAGGTGCCGAGACGCCCGGCCGAAGGGCCAACGCCCAAATGAAGGGCCAATGCCGAACCGAAGCATCTACGCTGAATCCAAGCACCGACACCGACACCGACACCGACACCGACACCGACACCGACACCGACACCGACACCGACACCGACACCGACACCGACACCGACACCGACACCGACACCCCAAAACAAAAACGGCTTGGAGAGAGAACTCTCCAAGCCGTTCGTACTGCATGTAGGTGGCGCGGCTGGCAGGATTCGAACCCACGACCCCTTGGTTCGTAGCCAAGTACTCTATCCAACTGAGCTACAGCCGCACGCGAGAAAGAGATTATATCGCGTTTTTTGTTTTTGGGAAGCCCCTGCACCATCTTTTTCCGCGTCACCCTCGCCGGCCGCTGTTCCTATAATGTCTGCCCACCTGGAAGTGATCCGTACCATGAGCAAGGCTTTTGTCAAAGAACCGTCGGACGACGAAGACGACGACCTCCCGGAAGGCGCGACGCCGCTGCCGGCCGGCACCAAGAACTACATCACGGCGCAGGGCTACCAGCGGCTGCGCGACGAGCTGATGCACCTGATCGATGTCGAGCGCCCCGAGATCGTGCAGATCGTCTCGTGGGCCGCGTCGAACGGCGATCGTTCCGAGAACGGCGACTATCTCTATGGCAAGAAGCGCCTGCGCGAGATCGATCGCCGCATCCGCTTCCTGACCCGCCGGCTCGACAAGGCCGAGGTGGTCGACCCCTCGCTGCAGGGCGACAACGACCAGATCTTCTTCGGCGCGACGGTGACCTACGCCAACCAGTCCGGCGAGGAAAACACCATCACCATCGTCGGCATGGACGAGGTCGATCTGGACGCGCACCGGGTCAGCTGGATCTCGCCGATCGCCAAGGCGCTGATCAAGGCCCGCGAAGGCGATACCGTGCCGCTGCGCACGCCCAACGGCATCGAACAGATCGATATTCTGGAAGTCCGCTATCCGAAGCGCGGCGAGGCCTGAGGCCTGAGGCCTGAGGCCTGGCGCCTCGCGGCTGCCGGCGGCGCGTCAGCCGTCGTTGCGGTCGCGGAAGATGCGGATGACGTCGGTGTTGCGGCGCAGGGCCCGCATCACGTTGGCCAGGTGCAGGCGGTCGTGGACCTGGATCACGAACTGCATGTAGGTCGCTTCCTGCCGCCCGTTGTCCTGGTGCTCCATCGCGACGTGCGCGACGTTGGCGTCGGCGGCGGTCAGGTCCGCGGCCACCCGCGCGACGATGCCCTTGACGTTGCGCACCAGCACCTTGATCGAGACATCGAAGGCGCGCGTGGTCTTGTTCGCCCACATGACCTCGATCCAGTGCTCCGGATCCTTGCTGTGCAGCCGCTTGGCCACCTTGCAATCCTGCACATGGATCTGCAGCCCTTCGCCCTTGCCGAGATACCCGACGATCGAGTCGCCGGGAATCGGCCGGCAGCACGCCGAGAAGATCATCGACATGCCCTCGTCGCCGGTGATCGGCACCGCGGGCGCGTCCTCGCTGGCGAAGGTCTGCACCGCCGCCATCAGCGCGGTATCGAAGTCGCCCGACAGCTCCTGCAGCAGGATCTCCATGCGCTTGGCGACCACTGCCGGCACGCGCCGTCCCAGCGCCAGGTCGGCGAAGATGTCGTCGCGCTGCTTGTTGCCGGTCCACTGGATCATCCGCTCCCACACCGGCTGCGGCACCGCCTTCAGGTCGATGCCGAGCTGGCGCGCGGCCTGCTCCAGCAGGCGCTCGCCGAGCTGGATCGCCTCGTCGAGCTTGGTGGTCTTCAGATAGTGGCGGATCGCCGCACGCGCCTTGCCGGTACGCACGAACGACAGCCAGGCAGGATTGGGCTTCGAATACGGGGCGGTGATGACCTCGACGATATCGCCGCTCTTGAGCTCCGTGCGCAGCGGCAGCAGCTCGTTGTTGATCTTGACCGCGACGCACTGGTTGCCCAGGTCGCTGTGCACCGCATAGGCGAAGTCGAGCGCCGTGGCGCCGCGCGGCAGCGCGCGGATATGGCCCTTCGGCGTGAACACATAGACCGCGTCCGGGAACAGGTCGATCTTGACGTGCTCGAGGAATTCCTGCGAATCGCCGGTCTGGCTCTGGATATCGAGCAGCGACTGCAGCCACTGGTGCGCCTGCTGCTGGATGTCGTTGATCTGGTCGGCGTGGTGCTTGTACATCCAGTGCGCCGCGACGCCGGCCTCGGCGATCTGGTGCATCTCGCGCGTGCGGATCTGGAATTCGACCGGCGTGCCGAAGGGACCCACCAGCGTCGTATGCAGCGACTGGTAGCCGTTGATCTTCGGGATCGCGATGTAGTCCTTGAACTTGCCCGGCATCGGCTTGTACAGCCCATGCAGCGCGCCGAGCGCCATGTAGCAGTGCATCTGCGTCTCGACCACGACGCGAAAGCCGTACACGTCGAGCACCTGCGAGAACGACAGCTGCTTGTCGTGCATCTTGCGGTAGATGCTGTACAGCGTCTTCTCGCGGCCGGACAGCTCGGCGACGATGCCCGCGTTGGCCAGCGCGCTCTGCGCGGCCTCGAGGATGCGCGAGACCACCTCGCGCCGATTGCCGCGCGCGGCCCTGACAGCCTTCTCCAGCGTGGCGTAGCGGAACGGCGAGCCGACCTTGAACGACAGTTCCTGCAGCTCGCGATAGGTGCTGTTCAGGCCGAGCCGATGCGCGATCGGCGCGTAGATCTCCATCGTTTCCAGCGCGATGCGCCGGCGCTTCTCCGGCGGCACGAAGTCCAGCGTCCGCATGTTGTGCGTGCGGTCCGCCAGCTTGACCAGGATCACGCGCACGTCGCGCGCCATCGCCAGCAGCATCTTGCGGAAGCTCTCCGCCTGCGCCTGCTCGCGGCTCTGGAATTCGAGCTTGTCCAGCTTCGTCAGGCCATCGACCAGTTCGGCAACCTTGGGACCGAACTTCTCGGCCAGCTCGCTCTTGGTGATGCCCTGGTCCTCGATCACGTCGTGCAGCAGCGCCGCCATGATCGATTGCGCATCGAGCTTCCACTCGGCGCACAGCTCGGCGACCGCCACCGGATGCGTGATGTACGGCTCGCCGCTCTGCCGGTACTGCCCGAGGTGGGCTTCGTCGGAAAACTGGAAGGCCTCCCGGACGAGGGCCTGGTCCGCCGGCTTCAGGTAATTGAGCTTCTCCATCAGGGCGGCGATGGAGATCACCTGCTGCCGCGGCGGCACCGCAGGCTGCGAGGTCGGCCCGAAGAAATGCCGGTACGTCTGCGCGAGGACCGCGTCGATGAAGAGGCTGTCGGCAGCCGGTGCGGCCGCCGCGGCCACCGCGACGCCGCTGTCGGCCTCGCGCGGCTGCGTGGCCGGGACGCTGGCGCCCCGGCTCTTGGCGGGTGCCATCGCCGGCGCTACGGCACGCTCGCCCACCACGTCGTCGCCCAGGGGATCGGGCATGTTGGGCGCGCCGGTGCGCGCCGCGGCGCGCGTCTCCCCCGTGCTGCCCGGTTTGGGCGACGATCGCGAGGAAGAGCGCGGCGACGAGGGCATGATGGCGGCCTGTGGTTCAGACGTGGGCAACGAGTGCGATCAGGGCAATCCGGTCGACCAGAGCGACGATCGGGCGGGATTCCAGAGGAGTTCGCAATGCCGTTGAAAGACCGGGCCGCCAGCCGAAAATCAGGTCGGCACCTTCTTCAGCATTTCGATGCCGACCTGGCCCGACGCGATCTCGCGCAGTGCCACCACGGTCGGCTTGTCCTTGGCCTCGACCTTCGGCGTGTGCCCCTGCACCAGCTGGCGCGCGCGGTAGGTCGCCGCGAGCGCGAGCTCGAAGCGGTTCGGGATGTGTTTCAGACAATCTTCGACGGTAATACGCGCCATATCAAATCTACCTTGAGACAGAACCTATGCGATGGCCGCCATTTTACCGCAGGTGGCCCGCGGCCCCGCGGCCTCGCGTTTCAGTGGATGCCGAGTTCGATGAACAGATCGGCGTGCCGGGCCTTCTGCGACGAGAAACGCAGGCGCGTGGCACGCACCACGCAGCGCAGCTTTTCCAGCGCTTCCTCGAACACGTCGTTGATGATCACGTAGTCGGCTTCGGAGGCATGCGCCATCTCGCTGCCGGCCGCCAGCAGGCGCCGCACGATCACGTTGGGCTCGTCCTGCCCGCGCTTGCGCAGGCGCTCCTCGAGCGCGGTCAGCGACGGCGGCAGGATGAAGACCTCGACCGCGTTGGAGAAGCGCTTGTGCACCTGCTGCGCGCCCTGCCAGTCGATCTCCAGCAGCACGTCGTGGCCATGCGCCATCTGCTGCTCGATCCAGACGCGCGAGGTCGCGTAGTAGTTGCCGTGGACCTCGGCCCATTCGAGGAACTCGCCGCGATCGCGCGCCTCGCGGAAGGCCTCGATCGTGGTGAAGTGGTACTCGCGTCCATCCTGCTCGCCCGGACGCGGCGGCCGCGTGGTGTGCGAGATCGACAGGCGGATCGACGGGTCCTGCGCCAGCAGCGCGTTGACCAGCGTGGACTTGCCCGCCCCCGACGGGGCCACCACCATGAAGAGGTTGCCGGGGTAGACGGTGTCGATCGCGGTATGCGCTTGCGCCACCGGTTGCGCGGACGCCTGCGCGGACGATTGCGCCGGCGCGCTGGACTGCGCGTTGGGCGAAGACTGGGACGAAGGATGGGACTGAGTCGGGTCGCTCATGTTGGTCATTCGAGATTTTGAATCTGTTCGCGCATCTGCTCGATCAGCAGCTTGAGCTCCATCGAGGCATCGGCGAGCTCCTTGGCCGCGGCCTTCGAGCCCAGCGTGTTGGCCTCGCGGTTCAGCTCCTGCATCATGAAGTCGAGCCGCTTGCCGACCTGGCCGCCCTTGTCGAGAATATGCCGGGTCTCGTTCAGATGCGCCTCGAGCCGGGACAGCTCCTCGGCGATATCGATGCGGATGCCGTAGACGGTCGCCTCCTGGCGGATGCGCTCGCCGATCTCGTCGCGCGACATCGACGGCATGCCGTTCGGCGCGACCAGGTTGAAGGCCTCCTGCAGGCGCTCGGTCAGTTTTTCCTGATGCTGCGCGATCAGGTCCGGCACCGCGGGCGCCAGGCGCTGCACGATCGCCAGCATCGCGTCGATGCGGTCCACCAGCGTGGCCTTGAGCGCATCGCCCTCGCGGCGGCGCGCTTCGAGCAGCTGCGCCAGCGCGTCCTTGGCGGCGCCGAGCACCGCTTCGCGCAGCGCGTCCTGCGACAGCTCGGGCTCGATCAGCACGCCGGGCCAGCGCAGGATCTCGCCCATGCGCAGCGTGCCGGCCTGGTCGAAGGTCTGCGCGACGGTGGCCTCGAGCTCGCGCAGCTGCGCCAGCAGGCCGGTATTGAGCGCCAGCGCCGCGCCGCCCGCGTCGGTGCGCTGCAGGTTGATGCGGCACTCGAGCTTGCCGCGCGACAACTTGGCCATCAGCATCTCGCGCAGGGCCGGCTCGAAGGCGCGGCATTCTTCCGGCGCGCGGAACAGCAGATCGAGGAAGCGCGAATTGACGGTGCGGAATTCGACCGACACGGCGGCGGTCCTGCCGCTGGGCGCGCCATGCGCGTCGGTCAGCGGTGCCTGGCGCGTCGCCAGGCCATATCCGGTCATGCTATGGATCATGGATTCGTCTCTTGAAGGGGCTGGCGGCGAGGACCGCACGGCGCGGCGATCGCGGCCGGCCCGGCAGGTGGGCTGACCAACACTGTAATGAACACTGTATTGTAAAGAACTTTGCCCCGCGGGCCCCGCGGGGGCGCGGTCCGGCCCATGCGGACCCATGGCGCAGCCACGCGGACCCATGCCAGGCCCATACCCGCCCATCGCGGGCTCCGTGGCCGGCTCCATCGCCGGACCCCATCCTGGCGTCCGACCGCCCGCGCGCCGCCCTCCCCGCCAGCGTCCCGCGCCGCCCGGCGTTAAAATCGCGCCTGTTCCCCGATTTCCCTTCCAAGAGAGCCTCCATGCGACCCAGTGGACGCGCGGCCGATGCGCTGCGCCCGATCACCCTGACCCGCCATTACACCCGGCACGCCGAAGGTGCGGTGCTGACCGCCTTCGGCGACACCAAGGTGCTGTGCACCGCCAGCGTGCTGGCCAAGGTGCCGCCCCACAAGAAGGGCAGCGGCGAAGGCTGGGTGACGGCCGAATACGGCATGCTGCCGCGCGCCACCCATACCCGCTCGGATCGCGAGGCCGCGCGCGGCAAGCAGTCGGGGCGCACGCAGGAGATCCAGCGCCTGATCGGCCGTGCGCTGCGCTCCGTGTTCGATCTGTCCAAGCTCGGCGAATACACGCTGCAGCTCGACTGCGACGTGCTGCAGGCCGATGGCGGCACCCGCACCGCCGCGATCACCGGCGCCTTCGTCGCCGCGCACGACGCCGTCTCGGTGATGCTGCGCGACGGCCTGATTACCGCAAGTCCGATCCGCGACTTCGTCGCCGCGGTATCGGTCGGCATGGTCGACGGCGTGCCGGTGCTCGACCTCGACTACGCCGAGGACAGCGCCTGCGACACCGACATGAACGTGGTGATGACGGGCAGCGGCGGCTTCGTCGAGGTCCAGGGCACCGCCGAGGGCGTACCGTTCTCGCGCGCGCAGCTCGACGCGATGACGCAGCTGGCCGAGCGCGGCATCGCCCAGCTGGTCACGATGCAGCGCCAGGCGCTGGATCTGGCATGACGGCGGACATGAACGCGGGCATGACGACGGGCATCGCGATGCGCGCGCCGCAACGCCTGGTGCTGGCCTCGAACAACGCGGGCAAGCTGCGCGAGTTCGGCGCGCTGCTGGCACCGCTGGGCTTCGACGTGGTGCCGCAGCGAGAGCTGGGCATCCCCGAGGCCGAGGAACCGCACGTGACCTTCGTCGAGAACGCGCTGGCCAAGGCGCGCCATGCCAGCCGCCTGTCGGGCCTGCCGGCGCTGGCCGACGACTCCGGCATCAGCGTCGATGCGCTGGGCGGCGCGCCCGGCGTCTACTCGGCGCGCTACGCGCAGCTGGCCGGCAAGGAGAAGAGCGACGCCGCCAACAACGCGCATCTGATCGCCGAACTGGCGGGCCAGGCCAACCGCCGCGCCCACTACTACTGCGTGCTGGTGCTGGTGCGCCACGCCGACGATCCGTGCCCGATCATCGCGGAAGGCCGCTGGGACGGCGAGGTCGTCGACACCCCGCGCGGCGACGGCGGCTTCGGCTACGACCCGTACTTCCTGCTGCCGGCGCTGGGCAAGACCGCCGCCGAGCTGTCGGCCGAAGAGAAGAACCGCGTCAGCCATCGTGCGCTGGCATTGCAGGCGCTGTGCGAGCGGCTGCGCCGGGATGCGGCCGCCCCAACCGCCCCAATCGCCTCAACCGCCCCAACCGCCCCAACCGCCGCCCACGGCCAGCCATGATTCCGATCGTTCCCGTCCCGGCTTCCGGCGCCGCCGCGCCCGCCCCTGCTGCATCGGGCGGCGACAGCGTCGGCCTGTGGCTCAAGCCGGGGCAGATCTCGCTGCCGGCCTCGCCGCCGCTGTCGCTGTATGTGCATGTGCCCTGGTGCGTGCGCAAATGCCCGTACTGCGACTTCAATTCGCACGCGGCGCCCGACGGCAGCGAGATTCCCGAGGCCGCATACCTGGACGCGCTGCGCGCGGACCTCGAGCAGTCGCTGCCGCTGGTTTGGGGACGCCCCGTGCATACGGTCTTCATCGGCGGCGGCACGCCGAGCCTGCTGTCGGCCGCCGGCATGGACCGTCTGCTGTCCGACATCCGCGCGCTGCTGCCGCTGGACGCCGATGCCGAGATCACGATGGAGGCCAACCCCGGCACCTTCGAAGCCGAACGCTTCGCCAGCTATCGCGCCAGCGGCATCAACCGGCTGTCGATCGGCATCCAGAGCTTCGACGACGAACACCTGCAGGCGCTGGGCCGCATCCACGGCGGCGCCGAGGCCCGCGCCGCGATCGACATCGCGCTGCGCCACTTCGACAACGTCAATCTGGACCTGATGTATGCACTGCCCCAACAGACGCTGGCGCAGTGCCGGCAGGACGTCGAGACGGCGCTGTCGTACCGCACCTCGCACCTGTCGCTGTACCACCTGACGCTGGAGCCGAACACGCTGTTCGCGCGCTTTCCGCCGGCGCTGCCCGACGACGACACCGCCTACGAGATGCAGGACTGGATCGAGGCGCGCACCGCCGAGGCCGGGTATCGCCATTACGAGACCTCGGCCTATGCGCAGCCGCATCGCGAGGCGCGCCACAACCTGAACTACTGGCGCTTCGGCGACTACCTCGGCATCGGCGCGGGCGCGCACGGCAAGCTGTCGTTCCCGCATCGCGTGCTGCGCCAGATGCGCTACAAGCATCCGGCCACCTATATGGCGCAGGCGATGGCCGGCAACGCGGTACAGGAGGCGCGCGACGTCGATGCGACCGAGCTGCCGTTCGAGTTCATGCTGAACGCGCTGCGGCTGACCGACGGCGTGCCGGCGAGCCTGTTCCACGACCACACCGGCCTGCCGCTGCATGCGATCCGGCGCGAGCTGGCGCTGGCGACGGACAAGGGCCTGCTGGACCCGGACCCGACCGTGATCCGCCCGACCGAGCTGGGCCGGCGCTTCCTGAACGACCTGCAGGAGATCTTCCTGAAGTCGTGAGGCGCAGCGACCGAACCCGCCGCACCAAAGAAAAAGGCCGCAATTCAGACTTGCGGCCTTTTTCCATCTCACGCTGCCATCGCAGCGGCGGACATCGCGTCAGCGTCAGATCGGCGACGCCATGTCGTTGGCGACTTGCACGCGCTGGCCGACCTGCAGATTGTTGGCCTGGCGCTGCGTCACGGTGGCCATGCGGCCATCGTCCAGGCGCACGTGCACGCGATAGACGGTTTCCATGCCGCCGGTGGCGCGCTGTTCGATCTGGTTGCCGGCCACGCCGCCCGCCACCGCACCGCCGATGGTCGCGATGGTCTGGCCGCGGCCGCCACCGATCTGGTGGCCGAGCAGGCCGCCGGCGAGGCCGCCGATCACCGTGCCGAGCAGACCCGAGCTGGCGCCGCGCGGTTGCTGGATCGGCTCGATCGCTTCGACGCGGCCGTAGAACACCGAGCCCGCGGGCGCCTGGTAGGCCCCCTGGCCGGTCTGGTAGCCGGCATTGGGGGCACCGTAGCCATAACCGCCACCGGGCGCCGCGCAGCCGGCGGTGCCGATTGCCGCGGCCAGCGCAGCGGTGCCCAACAAAGTCTTGCCATTCATTTAATGTTCTCCTGACTGGGACGAGAAGAGATGGGATGCGGCGCGGCGCCGCTCCCTCCTGCCCTAGGAGATATACATCCAGACAAGGTTCCGCGATGTCGGACGGACGCCGACAGCCCGCGTTTCTTGTCTTCCCGCGGTGCAAGATGTGTAACGAGGCGTTTCCCTGCCCGTTTCCGCGGCCTTTCCGCGGCCTTTCCGCGGCCCGTTTGCCGCCCCGTTTCCCGGGCCCAACCCGCCTTGCTATAATGCGCGGCCGGTCGCAAGGCCGGCCATCAAGGGGACTGGAGACGTGGCCGAGTGGTTTAAGGCAGCAGTCTTGAAAACTGCCGATGGGGTGACCCATCCGTGAGTTCGAATCTCACCGTCTCCGCCATCCGAGGCACAAGGTCCCGGCTTCATCGCGGCCTTCTCTCCGCCCTCACCGCCTTCTCCGCCCTTATTGCCCGACCTTATTGCGGCCCTTGTTCCCGGGCACGTATCCGGGTCCTTATTCCCGGCCCTTCATCCCCCACACATCCCAAGGCCACGTGACTACGGCCATATCCGCGCGACCATAAAAAAGCCCCGCACAGGGCGGGGCAACGACATGTCGTGGAGAGAATCGCCGATCGCCGATCGTCAATCTCAATCGATGGTGATCTTGCCGGTCTCGATCACGTTCTTCCAGCGCTGCAGTTCCTGGTTCTCGAACTGCGCGAACTGCTCCGGCGTATTGGCGACGACCTCGAAGCCCGTCTCGGCCAGCTTGGCGCGCATCTTCGGATCGGTCAGCGAGCTGACCAGCGCGCCGTGCAGGCGCGACTTGACGTTGGCCGGCAGTCCGCGCGGGGCGGCAACCGCCTGCCACGAGTAGACCTCAACATCCTTGACGCCCGCTTCGGCCAGCGTCGGCACATCCGGCAGCAGCGGCGAGCGCTTCTCCGAGGTAATCGCCAGCGCCTTCAGCTTGCCGGCCTTGATGTGCTGGATCACCGCGTTGATGTTCTGGAACGAGACCTCGACCTGGCCGGCCAGCAGATCCTGGATCGCCGGGCCGCCGCCCTTGTACGGCACGTGCAGGCCGGTGGTGCCGGTCTTCTGCCAGAACAGCGCCGCGGTCAGGTGGTCGGACGAACCGGCGCCCGACGAGGCGAAGCTGACCTTGCCCGGGTTCTTCTTCATATGGGCCACCAGGTCCTGCACGCTGCGCGCCGCCACCGACGGATTGGCGACCAGCACGTTGGGGGCGCGCACCGCGACCGTCAGCAGGTCGAAGTCCTTGGCCGGATCGTACGGCAGGTTCTTCTGCAGGAAGGGGTTGACCGCGTAGACGCCGATCGACGCGATCATGATCGTGTAGCCGTCGGGCGGCGCGCGCTTGACCATCGCCGCGCCGATCGCGCCGGTGGCGCCCGGACGGTTCTCGATCACGAAGGGCTGGCCCAGCTTTTCGTTCAGCGGCTGCGCCAGCATGCGCGCGATGGTGTCCGTCGAACCGCCCGGCGGGAACGGCACCACCACGGTCACCGGTTTCTGCGGCCAGTCCTGCGCGGCGGCGGTGCCGGTGGCCAGCAGGCCGGCGGCGAACGCGCCGGCCAGCACGCCCGCCGTCAGCATCAGCCGCGGCAGGCGGCGCACACAGGTTTGCGCGGTCGCGGCGGCGCCGCGCAGGAAGTGGGTCTTGCTCATGTCGTCTCCTGAATCTCTGCTCGTGGTCGAGCTGCGGTCGTTAGATGATGTCGTTTCGATGTCGTCGCTTCGACGATGGTGTTTCGGATACCGGCGGCGATGCCGCCGAATCCCGCTACCGCACCATGCACGGCGCCTTGTTGTCGAATTTCCAGCCCGGGATCAGGAACTGCATCGCCACCGCGTCGTCTCGCGCCCCCAGTCCCATGTTGCGATAGGTCTGGTGGGCCTTCTCCAGCTCGGCCATGTCGATCTCGACGCCGAGGCCGGGGCGCTTGGGCACCTGCACCATGCCGCCTACGATCTTCAGCGGCTCCTTGGTCAGGCGCTGGCCGTCCTGCCAGATCCAGTGCGTGTCGATCGCGGTGACACGCCCCGGCGCGGCCGCGGCCACATGGGTGAACATCGCCAGCGAGATATCGAAGTGGTTGTTCGAATGCGAGCCCCATGTGAGCCCCCACTCCGCGCACATCTGCGCGACGCGCACCGAGCCCTGCATGGTCCAGAAGTGCGGATCGGCCAGCGGAATGTCGACCGACTGCAGCCGCACGGCATGGCCCATCTGCCGCCAGTCGGTGGCGATCATGTTGGTCGCGGTCGGCAGCCCGGTGGCGGTGCGGAATTCGGCCATGATCTCGCGGCCCGAATAGCCGTCCTCGGCGCCGCACGGGTCCTCGGCGTAGGCGAGCACGCCATGCTTGTCGCGGCACAGCCGGACCGCCTCGGCCAGCGACCAGGCGCCGTTCGGATCGAGCGTGATGCGGGCCTTGGGAAAGCGCTCGGCCAGCGCGACGATCGCTTCCATTTCCTCGTCGCCGCGCAGCACGCCGCCCTTGAGCTTGAAGTCGTTGAAACCGTAGCGCTGGTAGGCGGCCTCGGCCAGGCGCACCACCGCCTCGGGCGTCATCGCCTCCTCGTTGCGCAGCCGGAACCAGGCATCGTCGGCATCGGCTTCCTGGCGATACGGCAGCGTGGTGCGCTTGCGGTCGCCGATATAGAACAGATAGCCCAGCATCTCGACGGCGTCGCGCTGCTGCCCTTCACCGAGCAGCGCGGCGACCGGCACGTCCAGGTGCTTGCCCAGCAGGTCGAGCAGCGCCGCTTCCAGCGCGGTGACCGCATGGATCGTGATGCGCAGGTCGAAGGTCTGCAGGCCGCGCCCGCCCGCATCGCGGCTGGCGAAGGCCTGCCGCACGCGATTGAGCACCGCCTGGTAGGCGCCGATCGGCTGGCCGACCACCAGCGGGCGGGCGTCCTCCAGCGTCTGCCGGATACCCTCGCCGCCCGGCACCTCGCCGACGCCGGTACGGCCGGCGCTGTCCTTGAGCAGCACCACATTGCGCGTGAAGAAGGGACCGTGGGCGCCCGACAGGTTCATCAGCATGCTGTCGTGGCCGGCGACCGGGATCACGGTCAGTTCGGTGACGACGGGCGTGGCGCCCGGCGCGGAGATCGGTTGGTCTGTCATGAAGCGTCTCGGAATGCTGTCTCGGATGGCTTTTTGTCGCCCGGCTCCGGGGCACACCCGATGGTGGCACGGAGCGGGACGAGGTAAAATCGGTTATCAGTCGTCGTATAACTTACGACGCAGTATAATGAGCCGTTCCAGAACCGGTCAAGCACCGTACTTACCCTATGAAAGCCTCGACCTTGGCCCCCACTCCGCTTCGCCGCCGCGGCCGCACGCTCGCCGAAGAAGCGGTCGCCAGCCTGACCGACAGCATTCGCCAGGGCACGCTGCGCCCCGGCGACAAGCTGCCCACCGAATCGGAAATCATGGCCACGCTCGGCGTCAGCCGCACCGTGGTGCGCGAGGCGCTGTCGCGCCTGCAGGCGAGCGGCCTGGTCGAGACCCGCCACGGCATCGGTACCTTCGTGCTGACCCCGCCCCCGGCCGAATCGGGCTCTCCCTTCCGCATCGATCCGTCGGCCATGGTCACGGCGATGGACGTGCTGGCGATGCTGGAATTCCGCGTCAGCATCGAAGCCGAAGCCGCCGGGCTGGCGGCCGTGCGGCGCAGTGACGCCGATCTGGCCGAGATGCGGCGCGCGCTGGACGAGCTGAAGCGCACCGCCGCTTCCGGCGGCGATTCGGTCGCCTCCGACTTCGCCTTCCACCTGGCCGTCGCGCGCGCCACCGGCAACCGCTACTTCAGCGAGATGCTGGGCCATCTTGGCGCCTCGGTGATTCCGCGTGGCCGGCTGCACGTCACGCCCGGCGACCGCGAGCAATATCTGGAACGGGTCAACTTCGAGCACGACAGCATCTACGACGCGATCGAGCGCCGCGACCCCGATGGCGCCAAGGCGGCGATGCGCATGCATCTGACCAACAGCCGCGAACGCCTGCGCAAGGCATCGGCGGCGGCCGCCAGCACCCCCGCCTGACCCCGGCACGCCGGCGCCGAGGGTTAACCCCCGGCGCCGGGCTCTTGCGCCTTAGTTGTACGATGTCTTATGATGACGTTCATCGCGCGACGCCTCGGCTTCCTTGTCCCGGCGCCGCCACCGTCCAACGTTGCGCAGTCGGGCACGCCGCCCGGCCTTTTCATCGGAAACCACCATGTCCCTGAACCCCCAAGACCTCAAACAGATCATCAGCGCCGGCCTGCTGTCGTTCCCGGTGACCGATTTCGACGCCAACGGCGACTTCGCCGCGGCGTCCTACGCCAAGCGTCTCGAATGGCTCGCCCCGTACGGCGCCAGCGCGCTGTTCGCCGCCGGCGGCACCGGCGAGTTCTTCTCGCTGGCCCCGAACGAGTACAGCGACATCATCCGCACCGCGGTCGATACCTGCCGCGGCAAGGTGCCGATCATCGCCGGCGCCGGCGGCCCGACCCGCGTCGCGATCGCCTATGCGCAGGAGGCCGAGCGCCTGGGCGCCCACGGCGTGCTGCTGCTGCCCCACTACCTGACCGAAGCCAGCCCGGAAGGCATCGCCAACCACGTCGAGGCGGTCTGCCGCTCGGTGTCCTGCGGCGTGATCGTCTACAACCGCGCGGTGTGTCGCCTGAACGCGGTGCAGCTGGAACGGCTGGCCGAGCGCTGCCCGAACCTGATCGGCTACAAGGACGGCCTGGGCGACATCGAGCTGATGGTGTCGATCCGCCGCCGGCTGGGCGAGCGCTTCGCCTACCTGGGCGGGCTGCCGACGGCCGAGGTCTACGCCGCGGCCTATCGCGCGCTGGGCGTGCCGGTCTACTCGTCGGCGGTGTTCAACTTCATCCCGAAGACCGCGATGGATTTCTATCGCGCCATCGCCGCCGAGGATCACGAGACCGTCGGCCGCCTGATCGATACCTTCTTCCTGCCCTACCTCGACATCCGCAACCGCAAGCAGGGCTACGCGGTCAGCATCATCAAGGCGGGCGCCCGCCTGGTCGGCCACGACGCCGGCCCGGTGCGCGCGCCGCTGACCGATCTGAGCGAAGAGGAATGCGCGATGCTGCAACGGCTGATCGACAAGGTCGGCGGCCAGTAACGCTGTTCGTTCGTGCGCGCGCCGCGGCCGGCCATGCCGGCGCGGCGCGCGCCATGATGCCCCCGGCGCATCGGCCGCCCCCGGTCTGGAACCGCGGCGGCCGCTGCGCCATCGACGTTTTCAGGAGAAGCCAATGAAGATCACCGGAGAGATGCTGATCGGCGCCAGCGCCGTGCGCGGCCAGGACGCCGTGCTGCAGGCGATCGATCCCGCCACCGGCGCGACGCTGGGCCCCGACTTCCACGGCGGCGGCGCGGCCGAGATCGACCGTGCCTGCGTGCTGGCCGAACAGGCCTTCGATCCCTTCCGCAACACGCTGCCGGAACAGCGCGCCGCCTTTCTGGAGCGCATCGCCGACGGCATCGAGGCGCTCGGCGACACGCTGATCGAACGCGCCCATCGCGAGAGCGGCCTGCCGCTGGCGCGTCTGCAGGGCGAACGCGGCCGCACCGCCAATCAGCTGCGTCTGTTCGCCCGCGTACTGCGCGACGGCCGCTGGCAGCAGGCCACCTGGGACAGCGCGCTGCCCGAGCGCACGCCGCCGCGTCCCGACCTGCGCATGCAGAACATCGCGCTGGGCCCGGTGGCGGTATTCGGCGCCAGCAATTTTCCGCTCGCGTTCTCCGTGGCCGGCGGCGATACCGCGTCGGCGCTGGCGGCGGGCTGCCCGGTCGTCGCCAAGTCGCACCCCGCCCATCTGGGTACCTCCGAGCTGGTCGGCCGCGTGATTCAGCAGGCGGTGGCCGACGCCGGCCTGCCGGAAGGCGTGTTCTCGCTGGTGCTGGGCGCCGGCAACGAGATCGGCACCGCGCTGGTCGCGCATCCGGCGATCCAGGCGGTGGGCTTCACCGGCTCGCGCGGCGGCGGCCTGGCGCTGACGCGCGTGGCGCAGCAGCGGCCGCAGCCGATCCCGGTCTATGCCGAGATGAGCAGCATCAATCCGGTGTTCCTGATGCCGGCGGCGCTGGCCGCGCGCGGCGAACGCATCGCCGCCGAGCTGATCGACTCGCTGGTGATGGGGGTCGGCCAGTTCTGCACCAACCCGGGCCTCGTGATCGCCATCGACAGCCCGGCGCTGGCCGCCTTCCGCGCGGCCGCGGTGCAGGCGCTGGGCGGCAAGCCCGCCGGCACGATGCTGACGCCGGGCATCCATCAGGCCTATCAGCAGGGCGTGGCCAGGCTTGGCGAGATCAACGGCCTGCAGCGCATCGGCACGGGCCTGGCCGGCACCGGCCCCAACCAGGCCTGCGCCGCGATGTTCGAGACCAGCGCCGCGCAGTTCATCGCCGACCATCGGATGCAGGCCGAGGTGTTCGGTCCGTCTTCGGTGCTGGTGACCTGCCGGGACATCGACGAGATGACCGCGCTGACGCGCAGCCTGGAGGGCCAGCTGACCGCGACCGTGCACGCCGATGCCGGCGACCACGCGGCGGCGCGGCAACTGCTGCCGGTGCTCGAGCGCAAGGCCGGACGGGTGCTGTTCAACGGCTATCCGACCGGCGTGGAAGTTTCCTACGCGATGGTGCATGGCGGCCCGTTCCCGGCCACCTCCGACGCGCGCACGACCTCGGTCGGCGCCGCGGCGATCGCGCGCTTCCTGCGTCCGGTCTGCTATCAGAACGTGCCTGGCGAACTGCTGCCGCCGGCGCTGCGCGACGACAATCCGCTGGGGCTCTGGCGGCTGCGCGACGGCGAGCTGACGCGCACCTGACACGATCCTGCCGCAAGGGGGCGC
The DNA here is from genome assembly GCF_026210475.1 of Cupriavidus cauae. Taxonomy (NCBI): domain Bacteria; kingdom Pseudomonadati; phylum Pseudomonadota; class Betaproteobacteria; order Burkholderiales; family Burkholderiaceae; genus Cupriavidus; species Cupriavidus cauae. The sequence goes on along the minus strand of NZ_CP080293.1, from coordinate 1,833,124 downwards.
CGCCCGGCGCCCTCTGCCGCGCCACGGCTGAATGCGGCCATTCCCAGGCCCGGCGCGGCCCGCTATGCGAGCCATCCCACAGTCGCCGGCGAGAAGCGCAAGTACAGTGACGTCATCACCGTCACGCGTCTTCCGCCACGACCAAGGATGGCCACCATGAATGCTCCGCCGCGCGCCGAACGCATCCCTCCCGCCGCCGCCCATGTGGTGGTGGTCGGACCGGTGCGGAACTGCGGCGCGACCATCGCGGAGGAAGTGGCCCGCTTTCGCAGCATCCTGTCCGGCTTCGCCTCGGTCGGCTTCCTGTTGATCGAAAGCGACTCGGTGGACGATTCGGTGTCGCGGCTGCGGCAGCTCGCCGCGCAGGTGCCGGGCTTTGTCTTCGAGTCGATGGGCACGCTGCGCGATCGCCATCCGATCCGATGCGACCGCATCGCGGTCTGCCGCAATGTCTATGTCGAGCGCGTGGCCAACGACCCGCGCTATCGCCATGTCGACTACGTGATGGCCGCCGACCTGGACAACATCAATCATCAGCTGAGCGCCGAGGCGGTGCTCAGCTGCTGGCGCAGCGACGTCGACTGGAGCGTGATGACGGCCAACCAGCGGCTGGGCTACTACGATATCTGGGCCCTGCGGCATCCGGCCTGGGCGCCGCTCGACTGCTGGGCGGCCTATCGCGAGATGGCCGCGGTGGTCGGCCATCGCCAGGCGGTCGAAATGTGCGTCGCCTCCAAGCAGGTCCGCGTGCCGTCTGACGCCGCGCCGATCGAGGTCGAGTCGGCGTTCGGCGGCTTCGCGGTCTACCGCAGGGACGCCTTTGTGACAGGGCGCTATGTGGGCCTCGATGCAAACGGCGGGGAAGTCAACGAGCACATCAGTTTCCACGCCGATCTGCGCGCGCGGGGCCATCGCATCTATATCAACCCGGCGATGATCAATGCCGATTTCACCGAGCACACCTACTACAAGACCCGCCTGGGGCATCTGCGCAAGGAACTGATGTGGCGGGTGCGCGAGGCCGCCGATTCGCTGCATTGCCGCGAACAGCTCGAAGCGGCCATCGACGCGATCAAGAAGAGGCTGGCCGGGTCGATGGAGCGCCCCGGCAAGCTGCGCTGACGCACGGGGCCGTGCCGCGGGCGCTCAGGCCCCTCCCTTCACCCGGCCCCTCATCCGTGCCCTTCAGGCGGCCGCGCGCAGCGGCGCGGCGGCGCTGGCCGTGGAAGCGGAAGCCGGAGCCTGAGCGGCCGGGGCGATGGACGTGCCGGGCGCGGCAATGCCGCTGCTGCGCGAGCGCCCCGAGCTCAGATAGCCCGCGATCGATTCCTGCGTGACCTCGCCCAGATAGACGCCCTCGGCATCGACCACCGGCAGCCAGCTGGTGTTGTGCTGGTACATGCGCGACAGCACGATGCGCAAATGCTCGTCGAAGGCCGCGGTCGCGGCGAACGGACGCAGCACGTCGCCGCAGGCCTGCTTGCCCGCGGCCGGATTGCGCGCGTCGCGGCGCGCCACATAGCCCAGCGCGCGCTGGCCCGCATCGAGCACCGGCAGGTAGCGCACGTCGGCGTCGTCCATCAGCCCCAGCGCCTGCGCCAGCGGCATGTCGGGCGTCGCGGTCGCGCCCATGGTGGCGGCGTCCCCGGCCCGCACCAGCAGCAGGCGCTTGAGCGTGTTGTCGTGGCCGACGAAGGCCTGCACGAACTCATCGGCCGGATGCGCCAGCAGCGCGTCGGGATGATCGAACTGGACCAGCTTGCCGGCGCGGAACACCGCGACCTTGTCGGCCAGCTTGATCGCCTCGTCGATGTCGTGCGAGACCATGATCACGGTCTTGCCGAGCTGCCGCTGCATCTGCAGGAATTCGTTCTGGATGCTTTCGCGGTTGATCGGATCGACCGCGCCGAACGGCTCGTCCATCAGCAGCACCGGCGCGTCGGCGGCGAGCGCGCGGATCACGCCGATGCGCTGCTGCTGCCCGCCCGACAGCTCGCGCGGATAGCGCGACAGCATCCGGTTCGGATCGAGCTGCACCATCGCCATCAGCTCGCGCGCGCGTTCGCGGCAGCGCTGCTTGTCCCAGCCCAGCAGGCGCGGCACCACGGTGATGTTCTGCTCGATCGTCATGTTGGGGAACAGGCCGATCTGCTGGATCACGTAGCCGATCTTGCGGCGCAGCGCGACCTCGTCGATGCCGGCGGTGTCCTCGCCCTCGATCAGCACGCGGCCCGAAGTCGGCGGGATCAGCCGGTTGATCATCTTCAGCGTGGTGGTCTTGCCGCAGCCCGACGGGCCGAGGAATACGCAGATCTCGCCGCGCGGCACCGTCAGCGACACCGAGTCGACGGCGCGCACCAGCGCGCCATCCTTCTGCGTGAACGATTTGCTCAGTTGGTCCAGTTCGATCATGTGCGGATTCCTTTGGGCGTCAGCACGCGCTGCAACCATTGCAGGCACACGTCCGCCACGATGGCGAGCAGGCTGACCAGGACGGCGCCCACCGCGAGTTTGCTCATATTGCTCTGGCTGATCGCTTGCAGGATCAGCACGCCGAGGCCGCCGGCGCCGATCAGCGCGGCGATGGTGGCCACGCCGATGTTCATCACCACCGCGGTGCGCACACCGCCGAGGATCACCGGCACCGCCAGCGGCAGGTCGACCAGCCGCATGCGCTGCCAGGTGGTCATGCCGATGCCGCGCCCGGCCTCCTGGATGCCGCTGTCGATGCCGGCCAGCGCCACATAGGTGTTGCGCAGGATCGGCAGCAGCGAATACAGGAACACCGCGGTAACGGCCGGCAGATAGCCGAGCGCGTGGCCGAAACGCGCGAACACCGGGATCATCAGGCCGAACAGCGCGATCGACGGGATCGTCAGCACCACCGTGGCCAACGTCATCATCGGCGTGGCCAGCCAGCGCCAGCGCGTGGCCAGGATGCCGAGCGGCACCCCGATCAGGATCGCCAGCCCGACCGCCGCGCCGACCAGCGCGAGATGCTCGCCGGTCATCTTCAGCAGCGTCGGCCAGCTGTGTTGCAGATAGGAAATCAGATCCATGGAGTGTCCGTGGTTGTCCGTGGTTGTCCGTGGTTGTCCGTGGGCGTCCCGGCGCAGGCGTCAGATCAGCCCGTGCTGGCGCAGGAAGTCGGCCGCGACGGCATCGACCGGTTTCTGTTCGATGTCGACGCGGTAGTTCATCTCCGTCATCGACGCGTTGTCGAGCGCCGCGGCCAGCGCGTTCAGCAGCTCGGCCAGCTGCGGATGCGCGTCGAGCACCGCCTTGCGCACCACCGGCACCGCCTGGTAGGCCGGGAAGAAGCCCTTGTCGTCGCGCAGCAGCACCAGGTCGAAGCCCTTGACGCGGCCGTCGGTGGCGTACACCAGGCCGGTCTGGACCTGGTCGTTGCGCAGCGCGGTGTAGACCAGGCCCGGATCGAGCTGGATCACGTCGCGCCGCGTCCATGGCAGCCCGTAGGCGGCCTTCAGCGGCTCCAGGCCGTCGGGGCGCGCGGCGAACTCCATGTCGACCGCGAAGGCGTGGCGCTTGTCCTCGCCGTCGGCGCGGATCTTGTCCGCGAGCTCCGACAGCGAGCTCACGCCGGCGGCTTCGGCGCGGTGGCGCGGCATCGCCAGCGCATAGGTGTTGTTGATCGTCGAGGGCTGCAGCCACACCAGGCCCTTGGCCGCATCCAGTGCCTTGACGCGGGCGTAGCTCTGCTCGGCATCGAGTTTTTCCTCGACGCGGTTGAACACGATCAGCGCGGTACCGGTGTAGTCCCACACCACGTCGAGCTGGCCGCTCTCCATCGCCTGGCGCATCAGCGTGCTGCCCAGTCCGGCGGTCAGCTCGGTGGTCAGGCCCTTGGCGCGCAGGTACTGCGAGGTCATCGACGACAGGATCAGCTGCTCGGTGAAATTCTTGCCGCCCACGCGCACCGGATCGGCGGCCGCCGCGGGGGCGTTCGCCAGCAGCGCGGCGATGCTCAGCAGCGCGGCCATCCACGTGCGCGGACGAAGCGATCGAATCAGCGTCATGGTGTTCTCCTTGAGGTTCCGCTTCATGCCGCCAGCCCTCGCCGGCGCAGGTAGAAGCGTCCGCCCGCGGCGAACAGCGCGTCGAGCGCCAGCGCCAGCAGCGCGGTGGCCGCGGCGCCCAGCAGCAGCAGCGACGGCTTGTTCAGGTAGATGCCGGGGAAGATCAGTTCGCCGAGGCTGTTGGCGCCGATCAGGAACGACAGCGGCACGGTGCCGACGTTGATGACCAGGCTGGTACGCACGCCGGCCAGGATCACCGGCATCGCGTTGGGCAGCTCGACCCGCAGCAGGCGCTGGCGCGGCGTCATGCCGATGCCCTTGGCCGCTTCCAGCAGCGCGGGCGGCAGGCCGCGCAGCCCCTCGCAGGTATTGCGCACGATCGGCAGCAGCGAGGCCAGCCACAGCGCCAGCACCGCCGGCCGCTCGCCGATGCCGAGCACGGCCAGCGACAGCGCCAGCACCGCCAGCGACGGCACGGTATTGCCGATATTGAAGACCTGCATCAGCCGGTCGGCCCAGCGCCGCAGCGCCGGCCGCGACAGCAGGATGCCGGCGGGCACGCCGGTGGCGAGCGCCAGGGCCATCGACCACGCCACCAGGCGCAGGTGATCGGCCACGTCGTAAAGCAGGCGTTCGCGGTGCTCGGCGATCGTGTCGACGCCGACCCAGGCCAGCAGGCCCGCCAGTGCCAACACGATGAAACCGGCCCAGCCGAGTCCACGCCAGATTCGCAGAGACATCTTTCCTCCCGTAAGCCGGCCGGCGTCGCGATCGGCGGATCGACGACGGACGGCGACAAAAGCGCGGCGCGGCAAGGCGCGACGGCCGCGACGGCGGTCCATGAAGGGACGACGGCAACGGACCAGCGCAATGGCGGGACCCGATGGGGCCATGCGCCATGGCGGCGGACCCGGCCGGGTCCAGGCTAGATTGGTGCTGTCCGCCATGACCGGCGGGATGCCGGCGGACGGACGGGGGGCGCCCATTGCCGCAATAGGGGGCGAGGCGATGGGAGCCCGGTGACGGACCGCGGGGCCGCCCGGAACGGGCGGGCGCCAGCGGCCCTGGCGCGGCGCTGCGGGTCGGGGCGACGGTCGGGCGACAGTGGACGCGGCACGCGGCGGTAAGCCGGGCTATGCGTGAACGGTCGCGGACGGTCGGTCAGACCTCGCAGGCCAGTGGCAGCGCAAAATTGAAGGTTCCGACGCGCCGCCGGATCAATCGGCCGTGGTCACGAATCGGCCGCGGCGAGCGCGAAGCTCAAGCGGCTAATTTGCAACAACGGATGGCAAAGAGGTCGCTATTCTAACCAACTTCAGCGATCTTGTCACCCCGGTCGGTATCGGGCGGCTTTCTGCCGTCATGTTGCGCCTTCCCGGCCAGTCAAAAACGGGCCTCGCCACGGCCTTTTCCCGAACTCCTGGCGCCCCGTCCGCGTTCCATCCGTGCTCACAAACGAGCTGCGATCGTCCCACCTACGGAACGCTCTTTTGTCCTTCGCCCGGCTACCGCTTTTCCGCCAAACCCTTACATTGACTGGGTAACGCGGCGCGAGGCGCCGCTCGCCAAGACACAGGAGATCCGACATGGACGACATCCGCAACCCGAACGACGCCACCACCATCCCGGCCACCGCCGGGGAATCGGTGCAGCGCACCCGCACCATCGACCGCGTGGTGCGCGGCATCGCCACCTCCGACGGAGCCGGCGTCAAGCTGACCCGCGTGCTGACGCAGAACCTGCAGCGCCGGCTGGACCCGTTCCTGATGCTCGACGCCTTCGGCACCGACCGGGCCGACGACTACATCGGCGGCTTTCCGGCCCACCCGCATCGCGGCTTCGAAACCATCACCTACATGCTGGCCGGCCGCATGCGCCATCGCGACAGCGCCGGCAACGAGGGCCTGCTGGAGAACGGCGGCGCGCAATGGATGGTGGCCGGCGCCGGCGTCGTGCATTCGGAGATGCCGGAGCAGCAGGACGGCCGCATGGAGGGCTTCCAGCTGTGGCTGAACCTGCCGGCCAGCGACAAGATGACGGCACCGTGGTACCGCGACCTGCCGGCCGCGGCGATCCCGACCGTCGCGCTGGCGGGCGGCGCGGTGGTGCGCGTGCTCGCCGGGGCTTCGCACGGCGTGCAGGGCGCGATGACGCGGCCCGTCACCGAACCGCTGTACCTGGACGTCGCGCTGCCGGCCGGGCAATCGTTCGCGCAGGCTCTGCCTGCCGGGCATAACGCCTTCGTCTACGTCTATCGGGGCGAGGTCAGCATCGGCGAGGGCGACGCGCTCGCCGCGCTCGACGCGCAGCGGATGGGCGTGCTGGCCAACGAGGCCGATGCCGACGGCGTGATCGTCAAGGCCACGCAGGATGCGCGCTTCCTGCTGATCGCCGGCAAGCCGCTGGGCGAGCCCATCGTGCAGTACGGGCCGTTCGTGATGAACAGCGAGGCGCAGATCCACCAGGCGCTGAGCGACTTCCGCGACGGCCGGTTCGAGGGGAAGGTGCAGAGCGCGGGGTAAGGCCGGCCCTCTCCCCGACCCTCTCCCGCAAGCGGGAGAGGGAGAACACCCACCGACCCGTGACATGCCGGGGGTTTGCTCCCCTTTCCTGCTTGCGGGAGAGGGAGAACACCCGCCGACCCCTGACATGCCGCGGTTTTTTGCTCCCCTCTCCCGCTTGCGGGAGAGGGGCCGGGGGAGAGGGCAGACTTACACCGGCTCTTACCCGTTCCCCTCCACCGCCGCCACGCCCTTGCCCTTGCGCAGCCGCGCGCGCAGGTCGCCGATCATCGGCCAGATCAGCACCAGGATGGCCAGCGTCATGATGGTGCCCACCAGCCCGTTGGACCAGAAGATATCGAGCGAGCCGGACGAGACCAGCATGGTCTGCCGGAACGCGTCCTCGGCGCGGTCGCCGAGCACCAGCGCGAGCACCAGCGGCGCCAGCGGATAGTCGAGCTTCTTCAACACATAGCCGATCACCCCGAAGCCCAGCATCAGCCAAACATCGAACAGCGCGTTGTTGACCGTGTAGGCGCCGATCGCGCAGACCACCAGGATCAGCGGCGCGATGATCGAGAACGGGATGCGCAGGATCGCGGCGAACAGCGGCACCGTCGACAGCACCACCAGCAGCCCCACGATATTGCCCAGGTACATGCTGGCGATCAGCCCCCAGACGAACGGTCCCTGCTCCTGGAACAGCAGCGGCCCGGGCTGCAGGCCCCAGATCATCAGCCCGCCCAGCAGCACCGCGGCGGTCGCCGAGCCGGGAATGCCCAGCGCCAGCATCGGCAGCAGCGCGCTGGTGCCGGCCGCGTGCGCGGCGGTCTCGGGCGCGACCACGCCCTCGATATTGCCCTTGCCGAACGAGTCCGGATCGCGCGCCATCCGCTTGGCCACGCCATAGCCCATGAACGACGCCGCGGTGGCGCCGCCCGGCGTGATGCCGAGCCAGCAGCCAATCGCCGACGAGCGCAGCACCGTCATCCAGTAGCGCGGCAGCTCGGCCCAGGTGCGCAGCACCACCTTCAGGTCGATGCGCGCCTGCTTGCCGCGGAACGCCACGCCCTCCTCCATCGTCATCAGGATCTCGCTGATGCCGAACAGCCCGATCACCGCCACCAGGAAGTCGAAGCCGCGCAGCAGCTCGGTGGAGCCGAAGGTCATGCGCAGCGTGCCGGAGACCGTGTCCATGCCGACCGCCGCCAGCAGGAAGCCGACGCACATCGCGATCAGGATCTTGGGCTTGGACTCCTTGCCCATGCCGACGAAGCTGCAGAACGTCAGCAGATAGACGGCGAAATACTCCGGCGGCCCGAAGCGCAGCGCGAACTTCGCCACCAGCGGCGCCAGGCAGGTGATCAACAGCACGCCGGCCATCGCGCCCAGGCACGAGCCGGTGAAGGCCGAGGTCAGCGCCCGGCCCGCCTCGCCGCGCTGCGCCAGCGGGTAGCCATCGAAGGTGGTCGCCACCGACCAGGCCTCGCCCGGGATATTGAACAGGATCGACGTGATCGCGCCGCCGAACAGCGCGCCCCAGTAGATGCAGGACAGCATGATGATGGCCGAGGTCGGATCCATCGAGAACGTCAGCGGCAGCAGGATCGCGACGCCGTTGGGGCCGCCCAGCCCGGGCAGCACGCCGACCACGATGCCGAGCAGGATGCCGACGAACATCAGGCCGACGTTCTGCCACGACAGCGCGACCGAGAAGCCGTGCATCAGCGAATTGAATTCCTCCATGGCGCCCTCCTAGAAGCCGAGCGCCGCTTCCAGCGGGCCCTTCGGCAGCGGCACCCGGAACTGGATCTCGAAGATCCAGAACAGCACCAGATTGATCCCCGCGCCCAGCAGCACCGCGCGCCACCATTCGGCCTTGCCCACCGCCATCATGAAGCCGGCGATGAAGATCGCCGACGCGACATAGATGCCGAGCCAGCCGATCAGCGCGACATAGACCGACAGCGGCAGCAGGATCACGCAGACCTGCCGCAATTGCTGCCAGCTGGCGAAGATCGCGTCGGCCGGCGTGCGCCAGGCCTGCCATGCCACGGCCACGCTGCACACCAGCACGATCGCGCCGACGCGCAGCGGAAAGTAGCCGGCCTCCGGGCCGTCCGCCGCCCAGCCCGCGCCGATGCGGTGGTTGCTCCAGATCACCACCACGGCGCCCGCCAGCAGCAGCGCGGCCACCACCAGCTCGACCGCGCGCAGCGACACGCCGCGTGCGTCGGCGTGCGCGTCCTTGTCGACGCCGGCGGCGGCCGCATGCTCTTGCTGTGTTTCCATCGAAAACTCTCCCAGTCGGTGCGCGCGGCGGCCCGCGTCGAGCCGTCCGCGCGTCATTGGCGGTGCCGGCTCAGCGCGCGGCCATGAAGCCCGCTTCCTTCAGGATGTCGCGGTGCGCGTTCTCGTCCCTGGCGAGGAAGTCCTCGAGCGCCTTGCCGGCGAGAAATTCGCTCTTGAGCGCATTGCGCTCCAGATACTCCTTCCACTCCGGCGTGGCGACGATCTTGCGCATCAGCTCCACGTAGTACTTCTGCTGATCGGGCGTGATGCCGCCGGGCATCATGAACACGCGCAGCATCTGGTACTGGACGTCGAGCCCCTGCTCCTTGCAGGTCGGCACGTCGCGCCAGCTCTGCGACTGGGTGACCTTGGTGGTGTAGCCCATCCGTTCCGGGGCGAACACGCACAGCGCGCGGTGCTCGCCGGCGCGCCACTGGCCGATCGATTCGGACGGGTTGTTGACGTTGGCGTCGATGTGCTTGCCCGACAGCTGCGTGGCCGCCTCGCCGCCGCCCTTGTACGGCACGTAGATGAACTTGGCGCCGGTCTTCTTCTGGATCAGCGTGGTGATGATCTGGTCCTCGCGCTTGGAGCTGGTGCCGCCCATCTTGACCTTGCCCGCGCCGGCCTTGGCGCCCTCGACGAATTCGGCGACGGTCTTGTACGGCGCTTCGGCATTGGTCCACAGCACGAACTCGTCCTGCGCGACCATCGCGATCGGCGTCAGGTCGCGCCAGCTGAACGGCAGGTGGCTGACCATCGGCACCGTGTACAGCGCGGACGAGGTCACCAGCAGCTTGTGCGGATTGCCCTGCGACGCCTTGGTGTCCATCAGGCCCTCGGCACCGCTGGCGCCGGCCTTGTTGACCACGATGACCGGCTGGCTCATCAGCTTGTGCTTGGCGATGATGCTCTGGATCGAGCGCGCCATCTGGTCGGACGCACCGCCCGCGCTGAACGGCACGACGATCTCGACCGGCTTGGTCGGCTCCCATGCCCACGCCGCGGCCGGCGCGCCGCCGATCGCGAGCGCGACGGCGCCGAACGCCAGCATCGAACGCTTGCCCTGCTTGCTGTGCTTGCTTTGCATTGCCTGTCTCCTCGTTGGAATGTCACATCGGTCCGCCGCGTGCCGGCCGTCGAGCGGCCTTGTCGCGGTCTGTGCGGCGGACGGGTCTGGCCCCGGCACGGCAACGGTGCCGGCCTGTCCTCCCTGTGCTGCTACTCTCTCCCTGCTGTCCCGCTCCCTGCTGTCCCGCTCCTTGCTGTGCCATCCGTCTGCACGACCGGTCTGCGCTATCTGTCCTTCCCCGCGCCCGGCGCTGCACCGTCCGTCCGCTGCGCCAGCGCGGCCGCCAGCACCCGCGCCACGTGCCACGCCTGCGCGTGGGCGCCATCGGCGATCTGATGCCGGCAACTGGTGCCGTCGGCGACCACAATGGCGTCCTCCGCGCGCGCCCGCACCGCCGGCAGCAGCGACAGCTCGGCCATCGCCATCGAGGCCTCGTAGTGCTCGGCCTCGTAGCCGAAGCTGCCCGCCATGCCGCAGCACGACGAATTGACCGGCGACACCTTCAGCTCGGGAATCCAGCCCAGCACGGTCTGCACCGGCGTGAAGGCGTCGAAGGCCTTCTGGTGGCAGTGGCCGTGCACCAGCGCCTCGCGCTGCGGCAGCGGCTGCAGTGCCAGTTCCTTCAGGCTCAGGCGCCCCGCCTGGCGCTCGCGCACCAGGAATTCCTCGAACAGGAAGGCGCTCGCCGCCAGGCGCGCCGCCTCGTCGCCATAGCCATAGCCAAGGAATTCGTCGCGCAACGACAGCAGGCACGAGGGCTCGAGCCCGACGATGGGCACGCCGCGCGCAACGAAGGGCTGCACCGCGTCGAGCAGGCGCCGCGCCTCCTGGCGGGCCTGCTCGACCAGTCCCGCGGCCAGGAAGGTGCGGCCGCAGCAGAGCGGACGCTCGCCGGGCCGCATCAGCGGATGCACGGTGTAGCCGGCCGCTTCGAGCACCGCCTGCGCGGCGCGCGCGTTCTCGGGCTCCATGTGGTTGTTAAAGGTGTCGACGAACAGCACCACCTCCCGGTTTCCCCCGGCGGCCGGGTCGTGCAACCGACCGTGCAACGGATCGTGCATCGAAGCGGCCAGGGAAGCGGTGTCCGTCGCAGCGCCGGCGCCGGCAGTGGCCGGGGTGGCATCGCCGCGGCCGGCACGCGCAATCGTCGACAGAAACGAACGCTGCCAGCGCGGCAGACTGCGCTGCGGCGCGAAGCCGAGCGCGCGCCTGGCCCACGCCGACAGCAGCGGAATCCGGTCGGCCAGCGCCATCAGCGCGGGCATCCGGCTCGCCAGCGGCGCATAGCGCGGCATGAAGGCCACCAGCCGATCGCGCAGCGTCAGCCCGTGGCGCTGCGCCCACGCGTGTCGCGCCTCGATCTTGAGACGCGCCATGTCGACGCCGGTCGGGCAGTCGCGCTTGCAGCCCTTGCACGACACGCACAGGTCGAGCACCGCCTTGACGTCCTCGCTCGCCAGTCCTTCGTCGCCGAGCTGGCCCGATACCGCAAGGCGCAGCGTGTTGGCGCGGCCGCGCGTGACATGCTGCTCGTCCCGCGTGACGCGGTAGCTCGGGCACATGGTGCCGGCGTCGAACTTGCGGCAGTGGCCGTTGTTGTTGCACATCTCGACCGCGGCGGCGAGCCCGCCGGTGCGATCGTCGCCGCTGCCCGGCGGCGTTTCCTCGCCGCTCAGCGGATCGCGCCTGACGTTCCAGGCCGACCAGTCGAGCGCCGGCTGCAGCGGCAGCCGCTGGTAGCCCGGCGGAAAGCGGAACAGCTCGCGCGTGTCCATCTTCGGCGGCCGCACGATCTTGTCGGGGTTGAAGCGGTTGTCCGGATCGAACAGCGCCTTGATCTCGCCGAAGGCGGCATGGATGCGCGGGCCGTATTGCCAGGCCACCCACTCGCCGCGGCACAGGCCGTCGCCGTGCTCGCCCGAATAGGCGCCCTTGTACTCGCGCACCAGCGCGGCCGCCTCCTCGGCGATCGCGCGCATCTTCGCGGCGCCGTCGCGGCGCATATCGAGGATCGGCCGCACGTGCAGCGTGCCGACGCTGGCGTGCGCATACCAGGTGCCCTCGGTGCCGTGGCGATGGAACACCTCGGTCAGCCGGCGCGTGTACTCGGCCAGGTGCGGCAGCGGCACCGCGCAGTCCTCGATGAAGGAGACCGGCTTGCCGTCGCCCTTCATGCTCATCATGATGTTCAGGCCGGCCTTGCGCACTTCCCACAGCGCCTTCTGCGCGCCGGCGTCCGGCATCTTGACCACCGAGCCGGGCAGGCCGAGATCGCCCATCAGCTCGCCCAGCGCATCGAGGTCGGCGCGCAGCGCGGCGGCATCCTCGCCGGCGAACTCGACCAGCAGGATCGCCTGCGGCTCGCCCCGCAGCGCCGACGCGATCACCGGGCGGAAGGCCGGGTTGGCCATCGACAGGTCGATCATCGTGCGGTCGACCAGCTCGACCGCGACCGGCGAGAGCCCGACGATATGCTGGGTCATTTCCATTGCCTGGTAGAAGGTCGGGAAATTGACCACGCCCAGCACTTTGTGCGTCGGCAGCGGCGCGAGCTTCAGCGTGATTTGCCGGCTGTAGGCCAGCGTGCCTTCGGAGCCGACCAGCAGGTGCGACAGGTTGGCGTGTCCGTCGTCGGTATAGGCGCGCGGATTCTGGCAGTCGAACAGGTCGATGTTGTAGCCCGCGACGCGTCGCAGCACCTTGGGCATGCGCTCGGCGATCTCGTCGCGCTCGCGCGTGGCGATCGCGCGCAGCTGCGCCAGCATCGCCTGCACGCGCGGATCGGTGGGCGCCTGCGCCAGCGAGCCGAAATGGCATTGCGCGCCGTCGGCCAGCACCGCGTCGATCGCCAGCACGTTGTGCACCATGTTGCCGTAGGCGAGCGAGCGCGAGCCGCAGGAGTTGTTGCCCGCCATGCCGCCGATCGTGCATTGCGCGCCGGTGGAGACGTCGACCGGGAACCACAGCCCGTGCGGCTTGAGCCAGGCGTTCAGGTGGTCGAGCACGATGCCGGGCTCGACCGTGACCGTGGCCGCGACCGGATCGAAGTCGATCACCTGGTTCAGCCACTTGCTGTTGTCGATCACCAGCGCCTCGCCGACGGTCTGGCCGCACTGGCTGGTGCCGGCGCCGCGCGCCAGCACCGGCGCATGCGCGTCGCGTGCGATCTCCAGCGCCAGCAGCAGATCGCGCTGGTCGCGCGGCACCACCACGCCGACCGGCATGATCTGGTAGATCGACGCGTCGGTGGCATAGCGGCCGCGGCTGGCGCGGTCGAACAGCACGTCGCCGCGCAGCTCGCGCTTGAGCCGCGCCGCCAGCGGCGAGCCGGGCCCGCCCTCGGAGCGGACGAAGTGCAGCGGCCTGACGAGCGGCGCCGCGGGCAATGGTGACGCCAACGAAGGGACCGACGTGGAGGCCAGGCGCGTGGACAGATCCGTCATCGCAGCTCCATCCGCTCAGGCGGCGGCCTTCAGCGCCGGCGTATCGGCATGCGACGTCAGGTACTCCATCGCCGCGGCCACGCCGCTGCCCTGCAGCGGCACGCCCGACAGCTTCAGTCCCATCTCGCAGCCCGACAGCGTCGCCATCAGCGTCAGGTCGTTGCAGTCGCCAAGATGGCCGATACGGAACATCTTGCCGCGCATCTTGCCCAGCGCCTGGCCCAGCGACATGTTGAAGCGTTCGTAGATGCGCTTGCGCACCGCGTCGGCGTCGACGCCCTCGGGCATCATCACGCCGGTCAGCACCGGGCTGTAGACCGCCGGATCGGCGCACTGGATCTCCAGGCCCCAGGCGCGCACCGCGCGGCGGGTCGCCTCGCCCAGGCGCTGATGGCGCGCGAACACATTGTCCAGCCCCTCCTCCAGGATCATGTCGAGCGCCTCGGACAGTCCGTACAGCAGGTTGGTGTTCGGCGTGTACGGCCAGTAGCCGTTCTTGTTGGCCTCGATGATCTCGTCCCAGCGCCAGAAGCTGCGCGGCATGCGCGCTGCCTTGCTGGCAGCGATGGCCTTTGGCGACAGCGCGTTGAAGCTGATGCCCGGCGGCAGCATCAGGCCCTTCTGCGAGCCCGACACCGTCACGTCCACGCCCCACTCGTCGTGCCGATAGTCGGCCGAGGCCAGGCCCGAAATCGTATCGACCATCAGCAGCGCCGGATGACCGGCCGCATCGATCGCGCGGCGCACCGCGGCGATGTCGGAGGTCACGCCGGTCGAGGTCTCGTTGTGGACCACGCAGACCGCGCGGATCCGATGGCCGCTGTCCTCGCGCAGCCGCGCCTCGATCATGTCGGGCTGCACGCCCCGCCGCCATCCCTCGATGCCCGGCAGGCCGAGGAATTCCGGCTGCAGGCCCAGCGACTCGGCCATCGACTTCCACAGCGTGGCGAAATGCCCGGTCTCGTACATCAGCACGGTGTCGCCCGGGCTGGTGGTGTTCGACAGCGCGGCCTCCCAGGCCCCGGTGCCCGAGGCGGGATAGATGATCACCGGGTGCTCGGTCTTGAAGATCTTGCGGATGTCGGCCAGCACCTTGCGCCCGAGCGCCCCGAATTCCGGCCCGCGATGGTCGATGGTCGGATAGCTGATTGCACGCAGGATGCGATCCGGTACCGGGCTCGGTCCCGGGATCTGCAGGAAGTGGCGGCCGGCGGGGTGGAAATCGAGCGAGATCATGGGCGGGTGCCTCCTTGTTGAATTTTGAATTCAAAATACTCTAGCAGCCGACCCCGGCGATCCCAAGCGGAAATTGCCCCGCAAGCGCGCTCGTTTACCCGGATTGCCGGCGCCATGCGGGCTGCGGGACAGTTCCACGCGACTGTGCGCTAGAATGGCCGGGACATCACGGATAAGGACTTTGAATGCAAAATTCCGCCGAAGGGGAACCGCTGCCCGACAGCGGCGCCACCCCGCTGCTGCCCCGGCTGGAGCGCCAGCGCCTGCACGACACCGTGGTCGAGCACCTGCGCAAGTTCATCACCGAGGGCGTGCTCAAGCCCGGCATGAAGCTCAACGAGCGCGAGCTGTGCGAGACGCTGGGGATTTCGCGCACGCCGCTGCGCGAGGCGTTCAAGGTGCTGGCCGCCGAGAACCTGATCGAGATCTCGCCGAACCGCGGCGCCAGCGTGTCGCGCATGACCGAGGCCGAGATCTGGGAGACCTTCGAGCTGATGGCCGGACTGGAAGCGTTTGCCGGCGAACTGGCCTGCGAGCGCATCACGCCGGCCGAGCTGGCGCAGATCAAGGCGCTGCATTACGCGATGCTGGCCTGCCGCGCGCAGAACGATCTCTCCGGCTACTACAGCCGCAACCAGGAGATCCACGACCGCATCAACGCGGCCGCGCGCAATGGCGTGCTGCGCCAGACCTATCTGTCGATCAACCGCCGGCTCAAGGCGCTGCGCTTCCGCTCCAACCAGCAGACCCAGAAATGGGACCGCGCGGTGCAGGACCACGAGGCCATGATCCAGGCGCTGGAAGCGCGCGACGGCAAGCGCCTCGCCGCGATCCTGCGCCAGCATCTGCTGGAGAAGCGCGAGGCGGTGATGCAGGGCTCGCTGGCGGCCGCCACGCCCGCCGAGGGCACGAACGCCCCGGCTTCGGCGGCCTGAGCGCCTGCCTGCCATCGCGGCCCGCGCTCGCCGGGCCTTGCCTGGCTCTGCCTTGCGCGCGCGCGGCGCAGCACGCGCCGCCGCTGGCCCCTTCCCTGCGCCCGCACCCGGCATGCGACTTGCAACCGTCCGCCATCCGTTGCGGGGCCTGCATCGGCGGCCAGATCGGCCGTTCCGGGACCCGCGCACTTATATAATCCCGACCTGATAACAGGCATTACGCTTCCGTGATGACGCGGCAAGGCGCGCCGGCCATGCTGGCCCACGCCTTGCCGCTGTTCACTGCTGATCGCTGCCGCCGCGCCGTGGCGCCGCTTCCCTGCGGATTGCCCGGTGCCGCGCAGCGCCGACGGACGAAGCCGCCTCATAACCAGAGCCGCCTCAGTGACATCCAATTTCCCCCCCAGGCTGGCGCTTGCCCATATCGTCAAGCGCTATCCCGGCGTGACCGCCAACGACGACGTCTCGCTGACCGTCGCCCCCGGTGAAATCCATGCCGTGCTCGGCGAGAACGGCGCCGGCAAGTCGACCCTGATGAAGATCATCTTCGGCGCGGTCAAGCCCGACGCCGGCCAGATGCACTTCAACGGCGCGCCGGTGGTCATCGACAGCCCGCACGACGCCCGCGATCTGGGCATTGCGATGGTGTTCCAGCATTTCTCGCTGTTCGACACGCTGACTGTGACCGAGAACATCGCGCTCGGCCTGCCGGCCGCGCAGCGCGGCGGCACCTCGATGAAGGCGCTGGCCGAGCGCATCCGCGAGACGGCCGCGCGCTACGGCCTGCCGCTCGAGCCCGAGCGCCATGTGCATACGCTGTCGGTGGGCGAGCGCCAGCGCGTCGAGATCGTGCGCGCGCTGCTGGCGCGGCCGCAATTGCTGATCCTCGACGAACCCACCTCGGTGCTGACGCCGCAGGCGGTGCAGACGCTGTTCGTCACGCTGCGCCAGCTCGCCGACGAAGGCACCAGCATCCTGTACATCAGCCACAAGCTCGACGAGATCCGCGCGCTGTGCCATCGCGCCACCGTGATGCGGATGGGCCGGGTCACCGGCGTCTGCGATCCGCGCCAGGAAAGCGCGGCCTCGCTGTCGCGCATGATGATCGGCGGCGAGCCGCCGCGCGAGGCGCGCGTGGCCACGCCGCGCGGCGCGCTGCGGCTGGCGGTGCGCGAGCTGTCGCTGCCGCGCGCGCACGCCTTCGCCACCGCGCTCGACGGCATCGCGCTGGACCTGCATGCCGGCGAGATCGTCGGCATCGCCGGCGTGTCCGGCAACGGCCAGCAGGAACTGCTGGCGGCGCTGTCCGGCGAGGACACGCGCGCCGCGCGCGACGCGATCGCGCTCGACGGCAAGCCGGTCGGCCGGCTCGACGCGCGCGCACGGCGGCGCGCGGGCCTGGCCTTCGTGCCCGAGGAGCGCCTGGGCCGCGGCGCGGTGCCGGGCATGAGCCTGGCCGACAATACGCTGCTGTCGCACCAGGACCCGCCCTATGTGCGGCGCGGCCTGGTCTCGCCCAAAGCGGCGGCCGGGCTCGCGGCCGCGATCATCCAGCGCTTTCGCGTCAAGGCAGGCGGCCCGGACGCGCTGGCGCGCAGCCTGTCGGGCGGCAACCTGCAGAAGTTCATCGTGGGCCGCGAGATCGAGAGCGGCCCCGGCGTGCTGATCGTCGCGCAGCCGACCTGGGGCGTCGACGTCGGCGCCGCCGCGCAGATCCACAACGAGCTGCTGGCGCTGAAGGCGACCGGCTGCGCGATCCTGGTCGTCTCGGAGGAGCTCGACGAGCTGTTCGCGATCTGCGACCGGTTGCACGTGATCGCCAAGGGGCGGCTGTCGCCGTCGATTCCGGTGGAAGACGCCACGCGCGAACAGATCGGCCTGTGGATGAGCGGGCTGTGGCAAGGCGGACCGGGCGGCCACGACGAAGGCCGGCATGACGTCGCGGAGGCGCGCGTCCATGGCTAAATCGCTCGGCTTCGTCTTTCCCCTGTCGCTGGCCCCGCGCGGCCTGCCCTCGCGCCCGATGGCCTATGCCTCGCCGGTGATCGCGCTGGCACTGACCCTCGCTTTCGGCGCGCTGCTGTTCGTGCTGCTCGGCAAGGACCCGATGGCCGCGCTGAAGGTCTTCCTCGTCGATCCCGTCAAGGACAAGCGCGCGCTCGGCGAGGTGCTGCTGAAAACCGTGCCGCTGGTGCTGTGTGCGCTCGGGCTGTCGGTCTGCTACCGGGCCAACGTCTGGAACATCGGCGCCGAGGGACAGCTGATCCTCGGGGGCATCTTCGCCGCGGCGACGGTGCTGTGGTTCGATGTGCCGGGCCACCAGGCGAGCGCCACGAGCGGCACGGCCGTGCTGGTGCTGGCCTCGCTCGCCGGCATCGCCGGCGGCATGCTGTGGGCCGGCATCACCGCGCTGCTGCGCGACCGCTTCAACGCCAACGAGATCCTGGTCTCGCTGATGCTGACCTATATCGCGCAGCAGCTGATCCTCTACGTGGTCAACGGCCCGCTGAAGGATCCGCAGGGCATGAATTTCCCGCAGTCCAAGGTGTTCTCGTCCGAGTTCCTGCTGCCCAACCTGATGTCGGGCTCGCGGCTGCATGCCGGCTTCGTCGTGATGCTGGTGCTGGTGGCGGTGATGACGGTGTTCCTGTTCCGCAGCTTCGCCGGCTACCGGCTGCAGGTCGGCGGCACCGCGCCGTCCGCGGCGCGCTACGCCGGCTTCTCGGCGCGCGCCTCGCTGTGGATGGCGCTGCTGATCTCGGGCGGCTTTGCCGGGCTGGCCGGGGCCTTCGAGGTGGTGGGACCGATCGGCCAGCTGCTGCCTTCGATCTCGCCGGGCTATGGCTTCACCGCGATCATCGTCGCCTTCGTCGGCCGGCTGCATCCGGTCGGCGCGGTGTTCGGCGGCATCGTGATGTCGCTGTTCTATATCGGCGGCGAGATGGCGCAATCGCGCCTGGGCCTGCCGTCGGCCATCGGCTGGGTGTTCCAGGGGATGCTGCTGTTCTTCCTGCTCGCCTGCGACAGCCTGATCGACCACCGCCTGCGCTGGCGCGCGGCGGCCGTCCGATAGTCCCCCGGCCCCCCACCGATATCCCCATGGAACAATTCGCTCCCCTTGTCGCCACCGCGATCAATGCCGGCACCCCGCTGCTGCTGGCCGCGCTCGGCCTCTTGATCAACGAACGTGCCGGCGTGCTGAACCTGGGCGCCGAAGGCATGATGCTGGTCGCCGCGGTGTTCGGCTTCATGGTCGGCTACCAGACCCAATCGCCGCTGCTCGGCTTCGTCGCCGGCGCGCTGGCCGGCATGGCGATGGCCACGCTGTTCGCCTGGCTGGCGCTGGTGCTGGCCACCAATCAGGTCGCCACGGGCCTGGCGCTGTCGATCTTCGGCACCGGCCTGTCGGCCTTCATGGGCCAGCGCTTCGTCGGCCATGCGATGCCCGCGCAGGGCAGCAAGGTGCCGGGCCTGGCCGACCTGCCCTTCGTCGGCCCGACCTTCTTCCAGCATCACTGGATGGTCTATGTCAGCGTGCTGCTGTGCCTGGCGATCATGTGGTTCCTGTTCCGCACGCGCGCCGGGCTGACGCTGCGCGCGATCGGCGAATCGCCCGAGTCGGCGCACGCGCTCGGCTATCCGGTGCGCTGGATCCGTTTCGCCGCGCTGCTGTTCGGCGGCGGCTGCTGCGGCCTGGCGGGCGCCTACCTGTCGCTGGTCTATACGCCGATGTGGGTCGAGAACCTGGTCGCCGGACGCGGCTGGATCGCGCTGGCGCTGACCACCTTCGCCACCTGGCGGCCCGGCCGCGTGCTGGTCGGCGCCTGGCTGTTCGGCGGCGTGACGATCCTGCAGTTCTATCTGCAGGGCATCGGCGTCTCTGTGCCGTCGCAGATTCTGTCGATGCTGCCGTACGCGGCCACCATCGTCGTGCTGGCGCTGATCTCGCGCAATCCGGCGTGGATCCGCCTGAACATGCCGGCGTCGTTGGGACGGCCGTTCCGCCCCGGCAACGCCTGAACCGTTTCGATCGGCGGCGCGGCGAACAGGGGTCGCCGCGGGGCCGCGCCCGCCGTCTGCAAGCAGAGCCAACCCGCCTGGCATCCCGCATGCTTCCGCATATGTCCCGCATGCATTCGCACATTCAACACAAGGAGAAATCGATGAACGTCACGCGCAGGAAGTCCCTCGCGACGCTGGCCGCCACCACGCTGCTGGCGGTCGCCACGCTGGCCGGCTGCGGCAAGAAGGAGGCAGAGCAGCCCGCGCCGGGCGCCGCCTCGGCCCCGGCCGCCGCGGGCCAGGCGGGCGAGCCGCTGAAGGTCGCCTTCGTCTATATCGGACCGGTCGGCGACGCCGGCTGGACCTATGCGCACGACCGCGGCCGCAAGGCGGTCGAGGAGAAGTTCGGCGACAAGGTCAAGACCACCTACGTCGAGAACGTGCCCGAGTCGGCCGCCGACGCCGAGCGCGTGTTCCGCGACCTGGCCAGCCAGGGCAACAAGCTGATCTTCGGCACGACCTTCGGCTACATGGAGTCGATGCTGAAGGTCGCCCGCGAATTCCCGGACGTCCGCTTCGAGCACGCGACCGGCTTCAAGACCGCCGAGAATCTCGCCCAGTACGACGTGCGCACCTACGAGGGCGCGTACCTCGCCGGCGTGGTCGCGGGCAAGATGAGCAAGACCGGCAAGATGGGCGTGGTCGCCTCGGTGCCGATCCCCGAGGTGATCCGCAACATCGACTCGTTCGCGCTCGGCGCGCGCAGCGTCAATCCGAACGCAACCGTCAAGGTGGTCTGGGTCAACAAGTGGTTCGATCCGGGCAAGGAGCGCGAGGCCGCGACCACGCTGATCGGCCAGGGCGTCGACATGCTGATGCAAAACACCGACTCGGCCGCCGTGGTGCAGACCGCGCAGGAAAAGGGCGTGCACGCGTTCGGCTGGGACAGCGACATGAGCAAGTTCGGTCCCAAGGCCCATCTGGCGGCGTCGGTGATCTCGTGGGGCGTCTACTACAACAAGGTGGTCGGCGACGTGCTCGGCGGCCAGTGGACCAATGGCACCACCTGGTGGGGCCTGAAGGAAAACATGATCGACCTGACCGGCTTCAACGCCGACGTGCCCGAGGACGTCAAGGCGCTGGTCGCCGAGCGCCGCCGCGGCATCATCGAGGGCAGCTCGCCGATCTGGAAGGGCCCGATCAAGGACAACACCGGCAAGGAGCAGCTCGCCGAAGGCCAGGTCGCCGACGACAAGTTCCTGCACGGCATCAAGTTCTACGTCGAGGGTGTGGAGGGGCAGATTCCGGGTTGATGGCGATCGACAGCGCTGGCCGTCGTAGTTCTCCCTCGTAGTTCTCCCCTCTCCCGCCAGGCGGGAGAGGGGTCGGGGAGAGGGCGAACTGCGCTGGCACACGCTGGCGCGGCTCGCATGACGACCTGCCTTTCCCTCTCCCCCAAGCCCCTCTCCCGCGCGCGGGGGAAGGGGAAGCAAACCCTCCCCTGCTGCCTTCACCACATCGCCGCGGGGAACTTGAACCCCGCCCGATCGGCCCAAGCTATCCTGTTGTCGTGCCGCGCATTTCCAGCCGCGGGTGCACAGTGTGAAGGAGGCCTCTCATGTGGAAACGATTCTCGGCGCTTTGGACGCTCGCGCGGCGCGATGGGCGCCTGCTCTGGCATGCGCTGCGGCACCCCGACGCGCCAGGCTGGCTCAAGCCGGCGGTGATCGGCGTGGTGCTGTACGCGCTGTCGCCGATCGACCTGATCCCCGACGTGGTGGCGGGACTGGGCATCGTCGACGATCTGGTGCTGATCCCGCTGGCGGTACACCTGATCCTCAAGCGCCTGCCGCCGCATATCCTGCGGCAAGCGCAGATGCGGTCGGCAGCGACCACGGTCCGGCCGCGCTGAGCACGCGATAAGAGCAAAAGAAGCAGCAAGAGAAAAGGGCGCCACTGGCGCCCTTTCTCGTTGCGGCCCTACTGCGGCCTGACTGCAGCCCGACTGCGACCCCTACTGCGGCCTGATTGCCGCCTGATCGCCGCCTGATCGCCGCCTGCCGCGCGCTTACGGAATCAGCACGGTCGACCCGGTGGTCTTGCGCGCTTCCAGTTCGCGATGCGCCTGCGCGACCTCGGACAGCGGATAGCGCTGGCGCACCTCGATCTTGACCTTGCCGCTGCGCACGATGTCGAACAGCTCGGCCGCCATCGGCTCGAGCAGGTCGCGCTGCGTGACATAGGTCATGATGGTCGGCCGCGTCAGCTTCAGCGAGCCCTTGGCGCCCAGCACCGAGATATCGACCGGCGGCACCGGGCCCGAGGCATTGCCGAAGCTGACCATGGTGCCGCGCGGCGCCAGGCAGTCCAGCGAATCGTTGAAGGTGTCCTTGCCGATCGAGTCGTAGACCACCGCGACGCCCTTGCCGCCGGTGATCTCCTTGACGCGGTCGAGGAAGGACTCGCGCGTGTAGACGATGGTGTGGTCGCAGCCGTGCGCGCGCGCCAGCGCGGCCTTGTCGTCGTTGCCGACCGTGCCGATCACGGTGGCGCCCAGCGCCTTCAGCCATTGCGAGGCGATCAGGCCGATGCCGCCGGCGGCGGCGTGCAGCAGCACGGTGTCGCCCGGCTGCACGCGGTAGGTGTCGCGCACCAGGTATTGCACCGTCATGCCCTGCAGCATCATCGCCGCGGCCTGCTCGAACGAGATGTCGTCCGGCAGCCTGACGACGATGTCGGCCGGCATCACGCGCACCTGCGCATAGGCGCCGGTCGGACGGCCGGCATAGGCGACGCGATCGCCCACGCTCAAGTGCGTCACGCCCGGCCCGACCGCCTCGACCACGCCGGCGCCTTCCATGCCGATCCCGCCCGGCAGCGGCTGCTTGTACAGCCCGGTGCGGAAGTAGACGTCGATGTAGTTCAGGCCGACCGCCTCCTGCCGGATACGGATCTCGCCCGGGCCGGGCTCGCCGACCTCGACGTCGACCCACTGCATCACTTCAGGACCGCCGTTCTCGAAGATGCGGATGGCTTTGCTCATGGTTCGGTTCTCCTTGGGGATGATCGGATGGAAGCGCCGCGGGGTCCCGGCGACGCCGCGCCCGGCTCAGCCGGCCGGCGCCTCGGTGCGGCGCCGCATTTCGGCGATCAGCATGTCGGCGGTCGCCACATTGGTCGCGCACGGCACGTCGTGCACGTCGCAGGCACGCACCAGCGCGTTGATATCGGGTTCGTGCGGCTGCGGCGTCATCGGGTCGCGCAGGAAGATCACCGCGGCGACCCGGCCCTCGGCCAGCTGCGCGCCGATCTGCAGGTCGCCGCCCCACGGGCCGGACAGCATGCGCGTGACCTGCAGTCCCGCCTCGTCGATCAGCCGGCCGCCGGTAGTGCCGGTGGCCAGCAGCTCGCAGTGCACGAGGAAGTCGCGGTGGCGGCGGGCGAAGGCGACGATGTCGTCCTTCTTGCGGTCGTGCGCGATCAGCGCGATGCGCGGCGGTACCGCGGCGACAGGGGTGGTCGTCATGCGCGCGCTCAGAAGGTGCCGGGGTAGGCGCCGCCGTCCAGCAGGATGTTCTGCGCGGTGATGTACGCGGCCTGCTTGCTGCACAGGAAGGCGCAGGTGGCGCCGAACTCGGCCGGATCGCCGAAGCGGCGCGACGGATTCTGCGCGGCGCGGCGCTGGGCGACCTCGTCGACCGTCAGGTTGGCCTTCTTCGCCGCGCCTTCCATGGTCTTGTACAGGCGGTCGGTATTGAACGGCCCCGGCAGCAGGTTGTTGATGGTCACGCCATGCTGCGCGACCTCGCGCGCCACGCCGGCGACGAAGCCGGTCAGGCCCGAGCGCGCGCCGTTGGACAGGCCCAGCACGTCGATCGGCGCCTTGACCGCGCCGCTGGTGATATTGATGATGCGGCCCCACTTGCGCGCGATCATGCCGTCGACGGTGGCCTTGATCAGTTCGATCGGCGTCAGCATGTTGGCGTCCAGCGCGGCGATCCAGTCCTCGCGGTTCCAGTCGCGGAAGTTGCCCGGGGGCGGGCCGCCCGCGTTGTTGACCAGGATGTCGAGGTCGCCGAGCTTGGCCGCGGCGTCGAGCGCCTGCCGGCGGCCTTCCGGCGTGGTGATGTCGGTCGCCACCGCGACCACGCGGCGGCCATGGCGCGCGCGCAGGTCGGCGGCGGCCTTGTCCAGCGCCTCGGCGCCGCGCGCCACGATCACCACGTCGACGCCCTCGGCGGCCAGCGCATCGGCGCACGCAAAGCCCAGTCCCTTGCTGGCGCCGCACACCAGCGCATGCTTGCCTCGCAGTCCGAAATCCATGCTCCCTTCTCCTTGATTCGCCAATTGTCCAAGCTTGTTCGAGCGCGCGCCGTTGCGTGGCTCACGCGCTCGCCATCACGTCGATTCAGCCGCGCGCGGTCTTGCCGCGCGACAGCAGATAGATGCCGCCCATCACCAGCGCGCTGCCGGCCAGCTGCACCACGGTGATCGGCTCGCCCAGCAGCCAGAAGCCGAGGAACAGCGTCGACACCGGGCCGATCATGCCGGCCTGCGAGGCCATCGGCGCGCCGATGCGCGCCACCGCCATCATCGTCAGCGACACCGGCAGCACGGTGCAGAACACCGCGTTGATCACCGACAGCCACATCACCGGCGCCGGCTGCAGCAGCTCGCCCCACGGGCGCCCCAGCACCAGATATTGCACCACGCAGCAGGCGGTGGACACGCACATCGCATAGGCGACCAGCCGCAGCGAGCCGATGCGCGCCACCAGCTCGCCGCTGGCGATCAGATAGACCGCGTAGCTGAGCGCGCTGCCCAGCACCAGCGCGGCGCCGAGCCAGACCTGGCTGCCGCTGACGTCGAGATCGTGGGCCAGCACCAGCACGATGCCGGCATAGGCCAGCAGCAGCGAGATCCATTGCTGGCGGCTGATATGACGCTTGAAGCCGAAGGCGGTGGCCAGCACGACGAAGGACGGCGTCAGGAACAGGATCAGCCGCTCCAGCCCCGCGGTGATGTATTGCAGGCCGAGGAAATCGAGAAAGCTCGACAGGTAGTAGCCGATGAAGCCGAGCATCAGCACGCGGCCGCGATCGGCCCACGACAGCGGCGGCAGCCGCATCGACTGCCACCAGCCGATCGCCATGAACAGCGGCACCGCGAACAGCATGCGCAGCGTGATCACCATCACCGCGTCGACGTTGTAGCGGTACATCAGCTTGGCGACGATAGCCTTGCCGGAGAACAGCACCGCGCCGATGGCGGCGACGGCAAGCCCGGTGCGCTGCCGCGCGCCGGCGGGGCTGGCGAGGGATTTCTGGGAAGCGGGCACGGGTATGGTGCAAACGGCCTGTCCGCGCGCGGTCGCCGACAGGCGGGCGCGGCAAGGCATGACGTCGGGAAATTTTGTTTGGCATTGCCGCCCGACAATGCCGCCGGACAGACGCGAGGATTGTATGTCAAAAGGCGCAAAGGCATCGGACGGGGCTTCGTCGCCGCCCCTCAGGCGGGCCCGGGCGTCCGATGGTTCGACCCGCAGCGTTTGTGGCGTTGCCAGGCACCGTGTCCCCGCTTTCGCGCGGACCGCGGGGACGACCCGGAGCCCATCCATTACAATCCGGCACCACCGGGGCGATCCCCCGGATTCCGCCCTGCCCTCACCGCCAGCCGCTACCCGCCATGAAGCAAGATCCGCGTTTCCCCAACCTGTTCATCCTCGACCACCCGCTGATCCAGCACAAGCTGTCGCACATGCGCGACCGCGACACGTCGACGCGGACCTTTCGCGAGCTGCTGCGCGAAATCACGCTGCTGATGGGTTACGAGATCACGCGCAGCCTGCCGCTGACCACGCGCCATATCGACACGCCGCTGGTCAGCATGGACGCGCCGGTGATCGCCGGCAAGAAGCTGACCATCGTGCCGGTGCTGCGCGCCGGCGTCGGCATGAGCGACGGCCTGGTCGAGCTGATCCCGTCGGCGCGGATCGGCCATATCGGCGTCTATCGCGACGAGCATCATCGTCCGGTCGAATACCTGGTGCGGCTGCCCGACCTGGAGGACCGCAGCTTCATCCTGTGCGATCCGATGGTCGCCACCGGCTATTCGGCGGCACATGCGGTCGACGTGCTCAAGCGCCGCGGCGTCAAGGACGAGGCGATCACCTTCGTCGCGCTGGTGGCGGCGCCCGAGGGCGTCGAGGTCTTCCAGAAGGCCCACCCGAACGTGAAGCTCTACGTGGCCTCGCTCGACAGCCATCTGGACGAGCACGCCTACATCGTGCCGGGCCTGGGGGATGCGGGCGACCGGCTGTTCGGCACCAAGAACTGATGCGGGGGCGGGGGCCGATGCCGGGGCCGGCCCCCGCCGCCGCGCCTTAGCGGCGCTTGCGCCCCGACCCCAGCAGGCTGCCCAGCACACCGCGGATCAGCTCGCGGCCGACCTGCGAGCCCACCGTGCGGGCGGCCGACTTGGCCATCGATTCGAGGATCGAATCGCCGCGGCCGCTCTTGCCGGTGCCGCGCGTCAGGCCGCCGAACAGATCGCCGGCCTCGTCGAGCCAACCGCGCTCGCCGGCCTGCTGCGGCGCGGGCTGGCCACTCGGCTGCCCGCCGCCCTGTCCGGCCTGCGCGCCGTTCTGCGCATCCGCGCTCTGCGCCGCCCTGCCCTTTAGCCGCTCGTAGGCCGATTCCCGATCGACCGTCTTCTCGTAGGTGCCCGCCACCAGCGACGAGGCCAGCAGCTGCTTGCGCTCGGCCTCGTCGATCGGACCGATGCGGCTGCCCGGCGCCAGCACCCAGGCGCGCTGCGTGATGCCGGGCGTGCCCTTGGCGTCGAGCAGCGAGATCAGCGCCTCGCCCACCGCCAGTTCGCCGATCGCCTTCTCGACGTCCAACGCGGGATTGGCGCGCATCGTGGTGGCGGCCACCTTGACCGCCTTCTGGTCGCGCGGCGTGAACGCGCGCAGCGCGTGCTGGACGCGGTTGCCCAGCTGCCCCAGCACGGTGTCCGGAATATCGATCGGATTCTGCGTGACGAAGTACACGCCGACGCCCTTGGAACGGATCAGCCGCACCACCTGCTCGATCTTCTCGAGCAAGGCCTTGGGTGCGTCGTTGAACAGCAGGTGGGCCTCGTCGAAGAAGAACACCAGCTTGGGTTTGTCGAGGTCGCCGGCCTCGGGCAGCTTCTCGAACAGCTCCGACAGCAGCCACAGCAGGAAGGTCGCGTACAGCCGCGGCGCGTGCAGCAGCTTGTCGGCGGCCAGGATATTGACCATGCCCAGACCCTTGTCGGTCTGCATGAAGTCGTCCAGGTTCAGCATCGGCTCGCCGAAGAACACGTCGGCGCCCTGCGATTCGAGCGCGACCAGGCCGCGCTGGATCGCGCCGATCGACGCGGCCGAGATATTGCCGTACTCGGTGGTGAACTGCGAGGCGTTGTCGCCGACGTACTGCAGCATCGCGCGCAGGTCCTTGGCGTCGAGCAGCAGCAGGCCATTGGCATCGGCGATGCGGAACACCAGGTTCAGCACGCCCTGCTGGGTGTCGTTGAGCTCGAGCATGCGCGACAGCAGCAGCGGGCCCATGTCGGACACGGTGGCGCGCACCGGATGGCCCTTCTCGCCGAACACGTCCCACAGCGTGGTCGGGCACGCGCCCCAGACCGGCTCGGGCAGGCCCAGGTCGGCCAGCCGCCTGGCGAGCTTGTCGGACAGCTGGCCGGGCTGCGAGATGCCGGTCAGGTCGCCCTTGACGTCGGCCATGAAGACCGGCACGCCGAGCCGCGAGAAGCCCTGCGCCAGCGTTTGCAGCGTCACGGTCTTGCCGGTGCCGGTGGCGCCGGTGATCAGCCCGTGGCGATTGCCCATCTGTGGCAGCAGGGCCAGTTCTTGCTGGGCGTTCTTGGCGATAACGATGGGGTCGGCCATGCTGGGGCTCCGGTGAATAAGGACGCGATGACGAGGCGATGATGAAGCGATGGTGCCGGGATAGTGCGGCGATGGTGCGGTGCCACGAAGCCCGCCCGGCCCGGCGCGGCAAGGGCCGGGCCGGCGGTCTGGCACGCAGGGCCGCGTGATAAAATCCCGGGCTGATTATATCCAGCAGTGATTGCCAGCAGTCATGGCCTGCCGCTGATGATTCCATCACCGGCGCGTGCATCGCAACAGGCCGCGTGGGCGCGCTCAAGCGCCCGCCGGTCCGGCCGCCAGCCTTCGGCCATGCTGCCCTTGCCGCGCTGCACGCGCCTCGCGTACCTGTTCCGCCTCGGAGAGAAACATGGCCGGTCATTCCAAATGGGCCAATATCAAGCATAAGAAAGCCGCAGCCGACGCCAAGCGCGGCAAGATCTGGACCCGCCTGATCAAGGAAATCACCGTCGCCGCCAAGCTCGGCGGCGCCGATGCCGATTCGAATCCGCGCCTGCGCCTGGCCGTGGACAAGGCCATGGACGCCAACATGCCCAAGGACAACATCCAGCGCGCGATCCAGCGCGGCGTGGGCGGTCTGGAAGGCGCCAGCTACGAGGAAATCCGCTACGAGGGCTACGGCCTGTCGGGCGCCGCGATCATCGTCGATTGCCTGACCGACAACCGCACCCGTACCGTCGCCGAAGTGCGCCACGCCTTCTCGAAGCACGGCGGCAACATGGGCACCGAGGGATCGGTGGCCTTCATGTTCACGCACTGCGGCCAGTTCCTGTTCGCGCCGGGCACGCCCGAGGACAAGCTGATGGAGGCCGCGCTCGAGGCCGGTGCCGACGACGTCGTCACCCACGAGGACGGCTCGATCGAGGTCACCTGCCCGCCCAACGATTTCGGCACCGTCAAGACGGCGCTGGAAGCGGCCGGCTTCAAGGCCGAGGTCGCCGACGTCGTGATGAAGCCGCAGAACGAGGTCAGCTTCACCGGCGACGACGCCGTCAAGATGCAGAAGCTGCTCGACGCGCTGGAAAACCTCGACGACGTGCAGGAAGTCTTCACCAACGCAGTGATCGAGGACTGAGCCGGCGCTTCCGCCCCCTCCCCTCTCCCCGGCGGCCGTCGCGACATCGATGCAGCGGCCGCCCTCCCCAAAGCTTTATCTTCTGGCAGTGGATCATGAAAGTATTGGTTGTCGGCTCGGGCGGACGTGAACACGCGCTGGCCTGGAAACTGGCCCAGTCGCCCAAGGTGCAGGTCGTCTACGTGGCGCCGGGCAACGGTGGCACGGCGCTGGACAAGCGGCTGCAGAACGTCCCGGTGACCGACCCGGTGGCGCTGGCGGACTTCGCCCGCCAGGAGAACGTGCATTTCACCGTGGTCGGTCCCGAGGCGCCGCTGGCGGCCGGCATCGTCGACGTGTTCCGCGCGCAGGGCCTGCGCATCTTCGGCCCGAGCAAGGCGGCCGCGCAGCTGGAGTCGTCGAAGGACTTCGCCAAGGCCTTCATGCACCGGCACCAGATCCCGACCGCCGCCTACCAGACCTTCGCCGACGCCGGCCAGGCGCACGCCTACATCGACGCGCAGGGCGCGCCGATCGTGATCAAGGCCGACGGCCTGGCCGCGGGCAAGGGCGTGGTGGTCGCCACCACGCTGGAAGAGGCGCACGCCGCGGTCGACATGATGCTGGCGGACAACAAGCTCGGCGATGCCGGCGCGCGCGTCGTCATCGAGGAATTCCTGGAGGGCGAGGAAGCCAGCTTCATCGTGATGGTCGACGGCGCCAACGTGCTGGCGCTGGCCACCAGCCAGGACCACAAGCGCCTGCTCGACGGCGACGCCGGCCCCAATACCGGCGGCATGGGCGCCTATTCGCCGGCGCCGGTGGTCACGCCCGCGCTGCATGCGCGCGTGCTGCGCGAGATCATCATGCCGACCGTGCGCGGCATGGAGAAGGACGGCATTCCGTACACCGGCTTCCTGTACGCCGGCCTGATGATCGACCGCGACGGCAATCCGAAGACGCTGGAATTCAACTGCCGCATGGGCGATCCCGAGACCCAGCCGATCATGGCGCGTCTGAAGACGGACCTGTTCGACGTGATGGAGCACGCGGTCAACGGCCGGCTCGACGCGGTCGAGCTCGACTGGGACCGCCGCACCGCGCTGGGCGTGGTGATGGCCGCGCACGGCTATCCGGACGCACCGCGCAAGGGCGACCTGATCACCGGCATTCCGGCCGAGACCGACGACAGCGTAACCTTCCACGCCGGCACCACGCTGGCCGACGGCAAGCTGCTGACCAATGGCGGCCGCGTGCTGTGCGTGGTGGGCCTGGCCGATACCGTCAAGGCGGCGCAGCGCGCGGCCTATGCGGCGGCCCAGCAGATCCACTTCGACGGCATGCAGTACCGCTCGGATATCGGGTATCGCGCGATCAAGCGCTGAGGTCCCTGTCCCTTGGGCCGGCTCCGCCTTGTTCTCCCTCTCCCCCTTCACGGGGGGAGGGCCGGGGACAGGGAGTGGTCTCAAACCACGTCGGCGATAGCGATGCCCTTACCCCCTCCCCCGCCCCTCTCCCGCAGGCGGGAGAGGGCAGTAATGCCCTGAGGCTGTCCTGACGCTCCCCCGCGTGCCGGCCCCGCCGCACCATGACGGGGCAGCGGCTACAATCCTGACCATGCTCATGATCGATTCCCAGGCAGTCCGCGCCTATCTGCTGGATCTGCAAGACCGCATCACGGATGCCGTCGCCGCCATCGACGGGCAGCCGTTCGCCACCGATGCCTGGGAAAAGCCGCCCACCGAGCGCCTGCGCGGCAGCGGCCGCACCCGCATCCTCGAAGGCGGCGCGGTGATGGAGCGGGCCGGCGTCGGCTTCTCGCACGTGCGCGGCGACGCGCTGCCGCCCTCGGCCAGCGACAACCGGCCCGAACTGGCCGGGCGCGGCTTCGAGGCGATGGGCGTCTCGCTGGTGTTCCATCCGCGCAATCCCTACGTGCCCACGGTCCATATGAACGTGCGCTGCTTCCTGGCGGTCAAGGAAGGCGCCGAGCCGGTCTGGTGGTTCGGCGGCGGCATGGACCTGACGCCCTACTACGGCAATGCCGACGACTGCCGGCATTTCCACGCCACCTGCAAGCGCGCGCTCGATCCGTTCGGCGCCGAGCTGTATCCGCGCTTCAAGCGCTGGTGCGACGAGTATTTCTTCCTGAAGCATCGCGGCGAGGCGCGCGGCGTCGGCGGCGTGTTCTTCGACGACTTCTCCGCGCTCGGCTTCGACGACAGCTTCGCGATGATGCGCGCGGTCGGCGACGGCTTCCTCGACGCCTACCTGCCGATCCTGCAGGCGCGCAAGGACACCCCTTACGGCCCGCGCGAGCGCGACTTCCAGGCCTATCGCCGCGGCCGCTATGTCGAATTCAACCTGGTGTTCGACCGCGGCACGCTGTTCGGCCTGCAATCTGGCGGCCGCACCGAATCGATCCTGATGTCGATGCCGCCGCAGGCCGCCTGGCGCTACGACTGGCAGCCCGAGCCGGGCAGCGCCGAAGCGGCGCTGTACACGGATTTCCTGCCGGCGCGCGACTGGGTCTGAACCTCACCGATGAACATCACTGCCCCCGCCGCCAGCGCGCCGAACCGGCCTGCCCAGGCCGACGATCCGGATCCCGCCCGGCACGGCCGCCCCTGGCGCCTCGGCATCCTCGGCGGCACCTTCGATCCGCCCCATGTCGGCCACCTCGCGCTGGCGCGGCTGTGCATCGACCATCTGCAGCTGGACGAGCTGCTGTGGATCCCTACCGGCCAGTCGTGGCAGAAAGGCAACGACGTGACGCCGGCCGCCGACCGGCTGGCGATGACCGAGCTGGCCGCCGCGGCGCTGGCCGACGCGCCGGCGCGGGTCCACGCCAGCCGCATGGAGGTCGATCGTGCCGGCCCGAGCTACACCATCGACACGGTGCGCCAGCTGCGCGAGCAATACGGCCCGGAAGCCTCGCTGGCCTGGCTGATGGGCGCCGACCAGTTGCTGCGCCTGCACACCTGGCATGGCTGGGAGGATCTGCTCGACTACGTCCATCTGTGCGTCGCGACCCGGCCCGGCTTCGCGCTGGACCGGCTCGACGGCCCGGTGCGCGACGCGCTGGCCCAACGCCGCGCCGACGCGCACCTGATACAATCCACGCCCTCCGGCCGGATGTGGATCGACCAGACGCTCGCCGTCGACCTCTCCTCCACCGCCCTGCGCCAGCGCCTCGCCGCCGGCCAGCGCGCGGATGACCAACTCCCCCCGGGCGTGGCACACTACATCGCCACCCACGGACTCTATCGCCAGGACTGAGCAGGACCGTGGAACCGGGCCGGCCGTTGGCAATGGCCCGGGACGCGGCCACGGCCACCGATCCCTCGCTGACAAAATACAAGGGCACCACCAAGGCACCATGGATATTCGCAAACTGCAACGCGCCATCGTCGATGGCCTCGAGGACGTCAAGGCACAGGACATCAAGGTGTTCGACACCACGCACCTGACCGAACTGTTCGACCGCGTGGTGATCGCCAGCGGCACCTCGAACCGGCAGACCAAGGCGCTGGCCGCCTCGGTACGCGACACCGTCAAGGAAGCCGGCGGCCACATCGTCGCGGTGGAAGGCATGGAGACCGGCGAATGGGTGCTGGTCGACTGCGGCGACGCGGTGGTGCATATCCTGCAGCCGCAGCTGCGCCAGTACTACAACCTGGAAGAGATCTGGGGCGACAAGCCGGTGCGGATCAAGCTCGGCAGCACCGGCAAGGGGCTGATCAAGGCCAGCGAGCCGATGGACGACGAGGACGACGAGGACGCAGGCCAGAAGGCGCTGCGCGCCCGCGCCACGCGCCGCGCCGCCGGCGAACGCCCGGCGCTGGCCCGCCTGCCCGAAGGCATGAAGGAGCCGTCGCCGCCGATGGGCCACGAGGACACCGATCCGGACGCGATCGCCACGCAGCGCAAGCCGGTCGCCCGCCCCCGCACCACCAGCAGCAGCGGCGCCGCGCCGGCGCGCAAGGCCCCGGCCCGCACGGGTACCGGCAGCGGTACCGGCGGCGCGCGCAAGGTCGCGGCCAAGACCGCCACCAAGACTGCTACGAAGACCACTGCCAAGACGGCGGCCAGGACGGGAACCGGCACCGGCACCCGTACCGCGGCCAAGAGCACCGCCACGCGCAGCGCCGCCGCCAAGACCGCGGCACCGCGCAAGCGCGCCACGCGCTCGGCCTGAGCCGGGCCCCATCCCGCAGCCGCGCGTCGCCGTGCAGTTGCTGATCGTCGCGGTCGGACACAAGATGCCGGCCTGGATCGAGGCCGGCTTCGCCGAGTATGCCAAGCGCATGCCGCCGGAGCTGCGCATCGTGCTGCGCGAGGTCAAGCCCGAGGCGCGCACCGCCAGCAATAACGCCGCGACCGTGATGCAGCGCGAGGCCGCGCGCATCGAGGCCGCGCTGCCGCGCCAGTGCCGCATCGTCGCGCTGGACGAACGCGGCCGCGACCTGACCACGATGCAGCTGGCCGAGCAGCTGACCGGCTGGCAGCGCGAGGGCGGCGACGTCGCCTTCCTGATCGGCGGCGCCGACGGGCTCGACCCCGCGCTGAAGGCGCGCGCGCAGACGCTGCTGCGGCTCTCGAGCCTGACGCTGCCGCACGGCATGGTGCGCGTGCTGCTGGCCGAGCAGCTGTACCGCGCCTGGACCGTCACGCAGAACCACCCTTACCATCGGGTCTGATCCCTGCTCGCCCGGTCTGAACCGTCGTCCCACCCTTGTCCCTGAGCGCGCCCGCCGCGCCCGTGCCACCGTGCTCCACGACGTCCTCTACCTCGCCTCCCAAAGCCCCCGCCGCCGCGAACTGCTGACCCAGCTCGGCGTGTCCTACCAGCTGCTGCTGCCCGACGACGACGAAGACGCCGAGGCGCTCGAAGCGGTGCTGCCCGGCGAGACGCCGGACGACTACGTGCAGCGCGTCTGCGCGCTGAAGGCCGAGGCCGCGCTGCGCCGCCGCGAGCGCCGCGCGCTGCCCGATGCGCCGATCCTGACCTCCGACACCACGGTCTGCCTGGACGGCCGCATCCTCGGCAAGCCCAAGCATGCCGACGACGCCGCGGCGATGCTGGCTGCGCTGTCCGGCACCACGCACCGCGTGCTGACCGCGGTGACCGTGGCCTCGACGCTCGGCGCGCACCATGCGCTGTCGATCTCCGAGGTCAGCTTCCGCGCGATGCGCGAGGACGAGATCGCGCGCTACGTGGCCAGCGGCGAACCGCTCGGCAAGGCCGGCGCATATGGCATCCAGGGCCGCGCCGCCGAGTTCGTGCAGCGGATCGCGGGGAGCTATTCGGGTATCATGGGCCTGCCCCTGTTCGAGACGGCAGCGCTGTTGCGACAGGCCGGCCTGCGCTTCTGAGGCGCGGCGCCGGAACGCCACGACGCCACAACGCCGGGCAAGCCGAACATGGCGCCGGTCCCCCGCCGACCGCGCCGCCCGGCATCCAGGGGACCAACCTGCTCCGCCGCGACGGACAACCGTCGACGGAGCCAGCCAGCCGGCGACGGATCGCACAAAACATGACCGAAGACATCCTCGTCAATATCACCCCGCAGGAAACACGCGTGGCCATCGTGCAGCAGGCCGCGGTGCAGGAGCTTCATGTCGAGCGCACGCTGACGCGCGGACTGGTCGGCAATATCTATCTGGGCAAGGTGGTGCGCGTGCTGCCCGGCATGCAATCGGCCTTCATCGACATCGGGCTCGAGCGGGCCGCGTTCCTGCACGTCGCCGATATCTGGCACCGGCGCGAGCCGGACCGCAACGGCAGCACGCAGCTGGCGATCGAGAAGACGCTGTTCGAGGGCCAGGCGCTGATGGTGCAGGTGATCAAGGACCCGATCGGCACCAAGGGCGCGCGGCTGTCGACCCAGGTCAGCATCGCCGGCCGCACGCTGGTCTATCTGCCGCAGGACCCCCATATCGGCATCTCCCAGCGGATCGAGGGCGAAGTCGATCGCGAGGCGCTGCGCGCGCGCGTTCAGGGGCTGGTGCCGGAGGAGGAGCGCGGCGGCTTCATCGTCCGGACCATCGCCGAGGAGGCGACCGACGAGGAGCTGGGCAACGACATCGCCTACCTGCGCAAGATCTGGGGCGCGATCCGGCTCAATGCGACCACGCTGCCGGCGCCGAGCCTGCTGTACCAGGACCTGAGCCTGGCCCAGCGCGTGCTGCGCGATTTCGTCAATGACGCCACCGGCGTGATCCAGGTCGATTCGCGCGAGAACTACCAGAAGCTGGTCGAGTTCGCGCAGGAATACACGCCGGCGGTGCTGCCGCGGCTGTCGCACTACACCGGCGAGCGGCCGATCTTCGACCTGTTCAATATCGACGCGGAAATCGAGCGTGCGCTGTCGCGGCGCGTCGACCTGAAGTCGGGCGGGTATCTGATGATCGACCAGACCGAGGCGATGACGACGATCGATGTCAACACCGGCGGCTATGTCGGCGCGCGCAATTTCGACGACACGATCTTCAAGACCAACCTGGAGGCGGCGCACACGATCGCGCGCCAGCTGCGCCTGCGCAATCTCGGCGGCATCATCATCATCGACTTCATCGACATGGAGAACGCCGAGCACCGCGACGCGGTGCTGTCGGAACTGAAGCGCGCGCTGTCGCGCGACCGCACCCGCATCACCGTCAACGGCTTTTCCCAGCTGGGCCTGGTCGAGATGACGCGCAAGCGCACGCGCGAATCGCTGGCGCACGTGCTGTGCGAGCAGTGCCCCGTCTGCCAGGGCAAGGGCCAGGTCAAGACGCCGCGCACGGTGTGCTACGAAATCCTGCGCGAGATCATGCGCGAGTCGCGGCAGTTCAATCCGCGCGAGTTCCGCATCCTGGCCTCGCAGGAAGTGATCGACCTCTTCCTCGAAGAGGAGAGCCAGCATATGGCGATGCTCGGCGACTTCATCGGCAAGCCGATTTCGCTGCAGGTCGAATCGACCTTCCATCAGGAGCAGTACGACATCATCCTGATGTAGGCGTCGATGTCGGCGTTGATGTCGGCGTCGATGTCGGCGCGGCCCGCCCGCGTTCCGCCCGGAACGCGCCCTCAGGGTCAGACCGCATGCCATCCCCGCACCAATCTTCTATAACGATTAGGAGGATGGCGCGCGCCTGGCGCGGCGGCGGGAGCGGACGATGACACGCTGGAATGACGCAATGGCCCAAGGGCCGTCGGCGCGGCGGATCGCGCCATGGGCAGGCCCGCTGCTTGCCGGACTACCGGCAGGAATACGGGCAGGAATACCGGCGCGATTAGCGGCGGGACTGGCGGCGGGACTGGCGGCAGGACTACCGGCGCGAGCGGCAGCGAGGCTACCGCAGGCACTACCGGCGGCACTGCTCGCGGGACTGCTGGCCTTGCCGGGCTGCACGCCCGTGCAGGAACTGGCCAAACGCGCGCCCTCGTTGCCGCCGGCCGCGCCCGAACGGCAGGTCACGCCCGCCCCTCCTCCACCGATTCCCTCGCGCGTGATCGAGCTCGCCGGCTATTGCAGCCGCACCGAGGACGACGGCTTTCGGGAAGAGGCGCGCGTGCGCGTCGCCGCGAACGAGGTCCAGGCGTTGAACTGGAAGCTGTGGGTGCCCCGGCGACGCGGCTCCTGCGCCTTCGATCTGAGCGAATTCAGGCAGGTCCAGAAGGCCCCGCATATCGAACTGGTGGCGCGCGACGACAGCGGCTGCAAGCTGATGGTGTGGCAGGACCCGCGGCGCGTCACGCTGGCCCATGCCAATTGCCAGAAGCGCTGCACGCCGGGAATCTACGAAGAAGCGTGGCCGGTGATGTTCGACCCGGCCAGCGGCATGTGCGCGCAGGTCAAGTAGGCCGGCCACACAACGCGCCGCACGCTACACGCTGCTCGCCGCAAGCCCCTGGCCATCGGTCACAAGCCACAAGGCACACACCAGACGACACCGGACGGCGCGCGGCGCGCCACGCGCCATACGACTGCGGCGCCGGCCGGCGCGCCGCCACGCCCGCGCCCGGCATTTCAGCCGCGCTTGACCCAGACCACCAGGCCGCCCGCGATGCCGAGCGTGCGCCGGTCCGGACGATAGTCCATGGTGCCGGGGAACTGCTGCGCGTCGCGCTGGCCGATGCGCCAGGCGCAGCCATCCAGCAGCGCGATCGCCTCGGCCTCGGGCTTGCCGACCAGCGCGTCGTCGGTCAGCTTGTCGGCGGCGCAGCCCTGCGGCGTGGCGGCGCCTCCCATCGGCGGCGGCGGCGGGCCGGGCGGCGGTTCGCTGGCGCAGGCGGTCAGCATGGCCGCGCCGGCAGCGGCGCCAGCCAGCCGGCCCGTGCGGGTCAGGCGAGGCAGCAGCGGATAACGAAGCGCGGAAACAAGCGCGGAAAGAAGCGAGGTAAGACGCGATCGGTCGACGATCCTTGGCATGCAATCTCCTTGCAGGTCGGGAGCGGACGGCATCCGCCGTCCGCGGGCGAGACGGCCGGTCCCGGCACCGGATTACGGCTTGGCCTTCGGCACACGTCCCATCAGGAAGAACTCGTCGTTGGGACGCATGCCGATGGTGTTGGCCATCCGGTTGGACAGGCCGAAGAAGGCGGTGATGGCGGCGATGTCCCACGCGTCCTCGTCGGAGAAGCCGTGCGGGCGCAGCGCCTCGAAATCGGATTCGTCGATCTCGTGCGAGGCCTGGCAGACCTTCATCGCGAAATCGAGCATCGCGCGCTGGCGCGGCGGCAGGTCGGCCTTGCGGTAGTTGACCGCGACCTGGTCGGCCAGCAGCGGCTTCTTCTCATAGATGCGCAGGATCGCGCCGTGCGCCACCACGCAATACAGGCACTGATTGACGCCGGAGGTGGCGACCACGATCATCTCGCGCTCGCCCTTGGTCAGCCCGCCCTCCTTGTCCATCAGCGCGTCGTGATAGGCGAAGAAGGCGCGGAACTCGGCTGGCCGGTGCGCCAGCGCGAGAAAGACGTTGGGAACGAAGCCGGCCTTCTCCTGCACCGCCAGGATGCGCTCGCGGATATCGTCCGGAACCTGCTCCAGCGTCGGCACCGGATAGCGGCTGATCGGCTTGCTGTCGACACTGCCGCCGGACTTGCCGGCTGCCGCGCCCTGCGCGGCACGGCCTTGCTGCGATTCGCTCATCGTGGTCTCCTCGGTTGATTCCGGTCCATCCGTCCGCCGGCATGGCCGTCGCGCGGCGCGCGACGCATGCCACAGTATCGGCCAGCCACGGCGGCACGCCAAGCGAGGCCGGCCGGTGGCGCACCGCACCGCACCGAATCGCACCGCGGCACGGCGCCCCCCCGCGGCGGGCTTACTGCGTCGCGAACTGGATCCGGTGCAGCCCGGCGTACAGCCCGTTCGCGGCCAGCAGCTCGGCATGGGTGCCGTGCTCGGCGATGCGTCCCTGATCCAGCACCGCGATACGGTCGGCGTTCTCGATGGTCGACAGGCGGTGCGCGATCACCAGCGTGGTACGGCCGACCATCAGCGATTCCAGCGCGGCCTGGACCTGGCGCTCGGACTCCGAATCCAGCGCCGAGGTGGCCTCGTCCAGGATCAGGATCGGCGCGTCCTTGTACAGCGCGCGCGCGATCGCCAGGCGCTGGCGCTGTCCGCCCGACAGCTTCATGCCGTTGTCGCCGATATTGGTCTGCAAACCCTCGGGCAGCCCCTTGACCACGTCGGTCAGGTAGGCGGCCTCGAGCGCGCGTTCGACCCGCGCCATGTCGATCTGGTCGGCCGAGTGCACGCCGTAGGCCACGTTGGCGGCGACGGTGTCGTTGAACAGCACCACGTCCTGGCTGACGAAGGCGATCTGGCGGCGCAGGTCCTTCAGCGCCAACGCATCGAGCGGCTGGCCGTCGAGCAGGATGCGCCCTTCGGTCGGGTCGAAGAAGCGCGGCACCAGGTTGACCAGCGTGGTCTTGCCGCTGCCGGACGGGCCGACCAGCGCCAGCACCTCGCCCGGGCTGACCTGCAGCGACACGTCCTGCAGCGCCGGGCGCCCGGCGTCGCCATAGCGGAAGCCGACGCGCTCGAACACCAGCTCGCCGCGCGCGCGGTCCAGCGGCAGCCCGCCCTGCTGCGGCTCCACCGGCTCGTCGATCAGCCGGAAGATCATCTCGGCGGCGGTCATGCCGCGCGTCAGCGGCTGGTTGATGTCGGTCAGGTGCTTCAGCGGCGAGATCAGCAGCAGCATCGCCATCACGAAGCCGGTGAAGCCGCCGATGGTGGTCTGGTTGCCCTGCGCCTGCACCATCGCGATGGTGATGATCACCGACAGCGCCAGCGCGGCCAGGAACGCGGTGACCGGCTGGTTCAGCCCGCCCGCGACCGCCATCCGCATCGAATAGTTCTTCAGCCGCTCGGCCATCGCGCGAAAGCGCGCCAGCTCGTAGGTCTCGCCGCCGTGCAGCTTGACCACCTTGAAGCCGCCCGCCGCTTCCTCGACGACATAGGCGGCGCTGTTGGTCAGCGTCTGGTGCTCGCGGTTGAGCTTGCGCAGGCGCCGGTTGATCTTCGACATCAGGTAGCCGATCACCGGCAGGATCACCGCGACGATCAGCGTCAGCCGCCAGTTCGTGTAGAACAGGTAGATCAACAGCGCGACCACCGTCAGCGAATCGCGCACCAGCGTGATGAACACGCTGGTCAGGATCTGCAGCACCTGGTTGACCTCGAAGATCACCGCATTGATCAGCGACGCCGCGGTATTGCGATGGAAGAACATCGCCGGCACATGCAGCATGCGCTCGAACATCTGCAGCCGCATCTTCAGCAGCACGCGGTTGGAGATCAGGCTCAGCAGGTAGCCGGAGGCGAACTGCGCCAGGCCGCGGATCAGCGCGACGCCGGTCAGGATCGCCGGCACATGCCACAGCTTGCCGGCGTAGTCGCCGCCGAAGCCCTTGTCCAGCAGATCGTTGACGACCTTGGGGATCACCCCTTCGCTGGCGGCCACGACGGCCATCGCGACGATGGCGGCGATGAAGATGCGCAACTCCGGGCGCAGGTAGGACCAGAGTCGGGCGGGCATGGTTTGCACACCTGGCGTCGATGGGCGGGACAAGAACACTCCTTCGGAATAATCAGAGGCGCCGGTGAGCCCGGGCCGGAGACCGGAAGCGGGCGCCGGCGGGGTCGGCCCGGCGCAGAGGCCGGCAGGGGCCGGGGTACAATGGCGCCGCGCTCGACCGGGGCGATACCGTGCCGATTGCGGTCGGATCGCGGCTCGGTCGCGTCAATACAGCAGGCCATACGACCACGTCAATGAAACTCTCCGTCGTCATCATCACCCGCAACGAAGCCCACAATATCCAGGCCTGTCTGGAGAGCGTGAAGTGGTGTGACGAGGCGATTATAGTGGATTGCATGAGCGCGGACGCCACCCCGGCAATTGCCCGGGACATGGGCGCGCGCGTGATCCAGACCGAGGACTGGCCCGGCTTCGGTCCGCAGAAGAACCGCGCGGTGGACGCCGCCACCGGCGACTGGATCCTCAGCATCGATGCGGACGAGCGCGTCAGCCCCGCGCTGCGCGACGAGATCCTCGCCGCGATCGCCAGCGACAGCGCCGACGGCTACGAGATGCCGCGGCTGTCGCAGTTCTGCGGCCGCTTCATCCGCCATGGCGGCTGGTATCCCGATTACGTGACGCGGCTGGTGCGCCGCGGCCAAGGCCGCTTCAGCGATGCGCTGGTGCACGAGAGCCTGATCGTGCAGGGCCGGCTCGGCCGGCTGCGCGAACCGCTGACGCACTACAGCTATCGCGACTACTCCGACGTGCTGCGCAAGATCGACAGCTATTCGTCGGCCGGCGCGCGCCAGGCCTTCAGCCGCGGCAAGCGCTCGTCGCCGCTGGCCGCCGCGGGCCACGGCCTGTGGGCCTTCCTGCGGACCTGGCTGCTCCGCCGCAGCATTCTCGACGGCGCCGAAGGCTTCGGCGTCGCGCTGATGAACGCGCAGGCGAGCTACTACAAATACCTGAAGCTGTGGTACCTGGGCCGGCAGCAGGCCGGCGGCCAATGAGCGGCCGGCGGCGACCCATGACCGTGGCTTTCCTCCCGTCCCGATATCCGTGTCCATGAAGATCGGCATCTCCTGCAACCGCTTCGGCAAGGGCGGCGGCTTCGAACGCTATGCGCTGGACCTGGCGCGCGGCCTGATCGCGCGCGGCGAGCGTCCCGCGGTGTTCGCGCGCCGCTTCGACGGCGACATCCCCGAGTACGGCCAGGTCGACCGGCATCTGGTGCGCGTGCGCTGGCTGCCCGGCAAGATGCGCGACACCGCGTTCTCCTGGGGCATGCGCGACGCGCACCGCCATTGCGATCTGCTGATCGGCTGCAACCGCGTGGTCGGCGCCGACCTGGCGATCTGCGGCGGCACCCATCGCGGCTACCTGCGCGCATCCGGACGCGCGCCGACCTTCTGGGACCGGCGCCAGATCGAACTGGAATCGCGCCACTACGCGGCCGCGCGCCACGTGGTCGCGCATTCGCAGTTGATGGCCGACGAACTGGCCGAGCTGTATGGCGTGCCGGCCGACCGGCTCGCCCTGCTCTATCCGCCGGTCGATACCGCGCGCTTCCAGCCGGTCGACGATGCCGCGCGCGCGGCATTGCGCCGGCGCTTCGGTTTCGGCGACACGCCGGTCTTCCTGTTTCCGTCCTCGGACCATTCCCGCAAGGGGCTCGACGTGCTGGCCCGCGCGCTGGCCGACAGCGGCCTCGACGCGACGCTGGCCGTCGCCGGCCGGCCGGTCGGCAGGACCCTGCCGGGCGTGCGCGAACTGGGCTATTGCGCCAACATGGCCGAGCTCTATGCCGCCGCCGATTTCACCGTGCTGGCGTCCAGCTACGAGCCGTTCGGGCTGGTCGGCATCGAATCGGTGCTGTGCGGCACGCCGGTGCTGCTGGCCGACAATATCGCCTGCCTCGAGGTGATGGACGATGCGGTGGCGCGGCGCTTCCCGCGCAGCGACGTGGCGGCGATTGCCGCCGTCATGCGCGAGGCCGTGGCCTGGTCGAAGGATGGCGGCGCGCGGATCGCCGAGCCGCGCCGGCATCTGCGCTACAACCCCGAACCGGCCGCGCATCTGGATGCGCTGCTGCGGCTCGCCGGGGCCTGACCTTCTCCGTTACGTCCGCTCAGCGCGGCCGCGCATCTGGATGCGCTGCTGCGGATCGCCGGGACCCGACCTTCCCGTTACGTCCGATCAGCGCGGCCGCGCTGCTGCCGCGGATGCAAGTTCCAGCTGCCGCGTGCGATTGGCGATGATGCCAAGCAGCGTCGCCGAGGTCAGTCCGAAGAAGGCGGTGTTCATCACCAGCGTGAAGACGTCGATGGTCAGCCCGAACACCACCGTGCCCAGCGTCAGCACCAGGCCCATCGCGGCCGCGGTGGCGATGTCGGGATCGGGCGAATGGCGATGGCGCCAGAAATAGACCGTCGAGCCGTAGTACAGCAGCAGCAGCACCGCCAGGCCCAGCAGCCCCATCTCCGCCAGCGTCGAGAACAGCTCGTTGTGCGCGTGCGGATGGATGATCGCCGGCGAGGCCTCGCCGCGCTCGGCCAGCACCTGCAGGCTCTCCTTCAGCGTGCCCTTGCCGACGCCCAGCGCCGGCTCGCGCTCGAACAGCGTCCAGGCCGCCTGCCACAGCTGCAGCCGCAGGCCGATCGAGGTATCGGCATCGCCGTGCGCCAGCCGCTCGAAGTCCGACGTCGCGGCGGCGATGCGGCTCTGCACCACCGGCGTGTTCAGGGCCGCCATCGCCCCCAGCGTCAGCGACGCGGCGAACACCAGCATCAGCCGGCGCGGGCGCATGCGCGCCAGGTCGAAGCGGCACAGCAGGACCCACAGCATCACCGGAATGGCGATCCAGCCGCCGCGGCTCTCCGACGCATAGGAGGCGTAGCAGCCGGCGGCCAGGCCGAGCAGGCGGAAGACCTGCTCCCAGCGCGGGCGGCCGCGTTCGGCCAGCGGAATCGCGCCCATGAAGCCGAGCACCAGCGCGGTGTCGCCGAACGGAATCGGATTGGTGAACGGATTGCCGGCGCGGCCGGACATCACCCACTCGGCGGGGGAGAACAGGATCAGCACGGACCAGAAGCACGCGCCCAGCGCGCCGATCACGCAGCCCCATTGAAACGGCCGCAGCCGCTCGGCCGGCACCGCGGCCAGCAACAGGAAGATCGGCACGGACAGCAGCAGCCGCGACGGCGAATCGAAGGCGCGTGACGGCACCTCGTCGGTCAGCAGCGCCTGCAGGCCGATCGCCAGCGGATAGGCCGTCATCGCGACGACGTACCACTTGTAGCGCAGCAGCAGTTCGCGGCTCTGGCGGCGATTCTCGGCCTGGCTCAGCCACAGCAGGCTGAAGGCCAGCACGACGAAGAAGCAGTAGCCGGTGCCGCCCTGCAGGGTCAGCATCAGCACAGGGGACAGTGCCGCGGCAGTCGCCGCGACACCGATGGACAGACGATCGATGCTCATGGATGAAATACGGATCGGCGCCGGAACGGCGTTGGCGGGCACATTGGCCATGAGCCGGAAACAGGGGCCGCCATCTGAGGCAACCATGGCAGCGCCGGGGGCGCGCCACGCGGCGCATTATACCGTTGCCCCCTAGGGCCCCCTCCCTGCGAGGGGTGCCAGGGCGGCATGGTATCGTTCGGCCGTGCCCGCTGGGGGCATGTGTTCGGCAACGGGTGTTCGGCAACGGGTGTCCGGCAACGAGCGGCAACGAGCGGCAACGACAGTTCGGCAACGACAGTTCGGCAACGACGGTTCGGCAACAACGATTCGGCAACAAGAGAGGAAGCGAGGATGAGCGGTACGGCGAATGGCGGCGATGTGCGGGAGGCGGCAGACACGGCGAATGCGCGGGACGGCGCGTGGCCGTCCGCGACCCTGCTGCTGATCACCTACAACCAGCAACGCTTCATCGCCGACGCGATCGCCGGCGCGCTCGCGCAGGACTACCCGGACCTGGAGATCATCGTCTCGGACGATGCCTCGACCGACGACACCTTCGCCGCCGCGCAGCGCGCCCTGCAGGGCTATGCCGGCCCGCACCGGGTCACGCTGCGGCGCAATCCGGTCAACCTCGGCATCAGCGGGCATCTGAGCCAGCTGGTCGAGCTGTCGCACGGCGAGCTGATCTTCGTCGCCGCCGGCGACGATATCTCGCTGCCGACTCGCTGCCGCGAGGTCGCGCAGGCGTGGCTGGCGCACGGCCGCAAGCCGGACCTGATCGCCAC
Organism: Cupriavidus cauae; assembly: GCF_026210475.1. NCBI lineage: Bacteria > Pseudomonadati > Pseudomonadota > Betaproteobacteria > Burkholderiales > Burkholderiaceae > Cupriavidus > Cupriavidus cauae. The sequence goes on along the minus strand of NZ_CP080293.1, from coordinate 1,789,356 downwards.
CGACCTGATCGACATGGACTACGAAGGGGCCGACCACGGCACCATCGCGCACAGCGAGCTGGGCATCTATGACGGCGTGGCGCGCTGGATGGCCGAACCGCCGGTCGTCATCGGCGCCTCGCATACCTGGACGCGCCGGCAATTCGAGCGCTTCGGCCCGATCGCGCCAGGCATGATTTCCGAAGACCAGATCACCACGCTGCGCGCGGTGCTAGGCGGCGGCGCCATCACGCTGCGCCGGCCGCTGGTGCGCTATCGCCGCGGCGGCGTCTCGGGCAAGCGCAAATGGCGCACGCCGGCGGACTTCGTCGAGCGCATCCAGCTGACCAACCGCAGCTCGCTGGCCGAGACGCTGCAGTTCATCCAGGACGCCGAACTGGCCGGGGCCGGCGACGCGATGCGCCGCCACAAGGCGGCCAAGCTGGCGCGCGAGACCTTCACGCGTGACATCTTCGCCGCCACCAGCACCGGCGAGCGCCTGCAGCTGCTGCTCGGCGCGCGCGACGTGCGGCTGGGCCACCGGCTGCGGATGTTCCTCTATGCGGCCTGCCCGGGCGTGTATGCGCCGTTTTTCGCGCTGGGGAATATGGTGAAGGGAATGAAGGGCTGAGGGGCTGGGGGAGAGGCAAGCAGGCGCTTGCCAAACCAGCGGTCTGGTCGCACCGCCCTATGCCCTCTCCCCCTACTCCCTCCCGCAAGCGGGAGAGGGGGCCGATAACGGGCGTTGTCGCGAAAGCCAGGGCAGCGACAGCTCGGCGACTGAAGCCTCCCTGCCTCACTCGTACAGCGTACTGACACACTCCGGCGACAGCGCCGCCCGCAACGCCGCCAGCGTGTCGTCCGACGGCACCACCTGCCACGCCTGGCCCAGCACCGCCTCGCAGACCGCCGAGGCGCTGGCGTACTGGATGCAGACCGGCAGCCCGGGGCTGCCCGCCGACGCGGCCAGATGCGGGGTCAGCAGCTCGCGCAGCATCGCGGTCGACGAATTGCCGTTCAGCGACAGCTTCAGCGCGCGCGCGTTGCGGATCCGCGCGGTGGTCAGGTCCATCACGGTTTCCGCGGTGAAGCGCACCCCGCCGGTGAAGGTGTCGTGGCGGGCATTGCCCTGCGCGATCAGCAGCTCGTCCTCGCGGAACATGTGCCGGTTGGCGTCGAACAGCTCGTTGAACACCGTCATCTCGATCTGCCCAGTGCCGTCGTCGAGCAGCACGATCAGCATCTTGCCGCGCTGCGTCATCTGCGTGCGGATGCCGGTGATCACGCCGGCGACCATCTTGCCGCGCACGTCGCGACCGTAGCCGCCGCCGTTGCCCTGCACTTCCTTTTCCAGCGACGCCAGCGTGCCCTTGACGAAGCGCCGCACCTCGTCGCGATAGGCGTCGAACAGGTGGCCGGAGAAGTAGTAGCCGAGCGCCTGCTTTTCCTCCTGCAACATCCGCTTCGGCGTCCAGGCCGGCTCGTCGATCAGCTCCGGGCGGTGCGCATCGCCGTCGTCGGCCATCAGGTCGAACAGCGACACCTGGTTGGCCGACTCGGCCTTCTGCTCCGCGGCCTCCATCGCGCGCGGCACCGAGGCCAGCAGCTGGGCGCGGTTCGGATGCAGCGTGTCGAAGGCGCCGGCGCGGATCAGCGCCTCGATCGTGCGGCGGTTGACCTGGCGGCGGTCGACGCGCTCGCAGAAGTCGAACAGGTCGGTGAACGGCCGTTCCTCGCGCGCGCGCAGGATGTCCTCGATCGCGCCCTGGCCGGAACCCTTGATGCCGCCCAGGCCGTAGCGGATCGTCTTGGCATCGGTCGGCGCGAAGCGGTATTCGCTGGCGTTGACGTCCGGCGGCAGCACGCGCAGCCCGTTGGCGCGGCAATCCTCGTAGAGGATCTTGACCTTGTCGGTGTCGTCCATCGCCAGCGACATGTTGGCCGCCATGAATTCGGCCGGATGGTGCGCCTTCAGCCAGGCCGTGTAGTACGCCAGCAAGGCATAGGCGGCCGCGTGCGACTTGTTGAAGCCGTAGCCGGCGAACTTCTCCATCAGGTCGAAGATCTCGTCGGCCTTGTCGGCCGACAGCCCGTTCTTCGCCGCGCCCTCGCGGAACAGCTCGCGATGCTTGGCCATCTCCTCGGGCTTCTTCTTGCCCATCGCGCGGCGCAGCAGGTCGGCACCGCCGAGCGAGTAGCCGCCGATGATCTGCGCCATCTGCATCACCTGCTCCTGATAGACCATGATGCCGTAGGTCTCTTTCAGGACGGGTTCGACGCGCGGGTCCGGATATTCCACCTTCTCGCGGCCGTGCTTGCGCGCGCAGAAGCTGGGGATCAGGTCCATCGGGCCGGGGCGGTACAGGGACACCAGCGCGATGATGTCCTCGAAGCGGTCGGGCTTGGCGTCCTTGAGCATGCCCTGCATGCCGCGGCTTTCCAGCTGGAACACCGCCACCGTGTTGGCTGACTTGAGGATGTCGAAGGCGGCTGGATCGTCGAGCGGGATCTGGCTGCAGTTCCAGTCGGCCTTGCCCGGATCGAGCCGGCGGATGTAGCGCTCGGCCCAGTCGAGGATGGTCAGCGTGGTCAGGCCCAGAAAGTCGAACTTGACCAGGCCCGCCGCCTCGACGTCGTCCTTGTCGTACTGGCTGACCACCCCGCTCATGCCGTCGTTCTGGCCGCCCTGCGTGTACAGCGGGCAGAAGTCGGTCAGCTTGCCCGGCGCGATCAGCACGCCGCCGGCGTGCATGCCGACGTTGCGCGTCATGCCTTCGACGCGCTGCGCCAGCTCGAGCAGCTGGCGCACTTCCTCTTCGTTGTTCTCGCGCTCGGTCAGCAGGGGCTCTTCCTTCTTGGCCTCCTCGATCGTCACCAGCTTGCCCGGCTTGAACGGGATCAGCTTGGCCACGCCATCGACGAAGTTGTAGCCCAGGTCGAGCACCCGGCCGACGTCGCGCACCGCGGCCTTGGCGGCCATGGTGCCGAAGGTGGCGATCTGCGACACCGCGTCCTTGCCGTACTTCTCCTTGACGTACTGGATCACGCGATCGCGGCCGTGCTGGCAGAAGTCGATATCGAAGTCGGGCATCGACACCCGCTCCGGATTCAGGAAACGCTCGAACAGCAGCGCGTACTTGAGCGGATCGAGGTCGGTGATGCCGAGCGCGTAGGCGACCAGCGAGCCGGCACCCGAGCCGCGGCCGGGGCCGACCGGCACGCCGTTGTTCTTGGCCCAGTTGATGAAGTCCGCCACGATCAGGAAGTAGCCGGGGAACCCCATCTTGATGATGATGCCGGTCTCGAACTCCAGCCGCGCGTAGTACTCGGGGCGCCTGGCTTCGCGCGTCGCCTCGTCGGGGAACAGCACCTCCAGACGGCGCTCCAGCCCCTCCTTCGACATGTGCACCAGATAGTCGTCAAGCGACATGCCGTCCGGCGTCGGGAACAGCGGCAGGCGCGGCTTGCCGAGCTCGAGCGTCAGGTTGCAGCGGCGCGCGATCTGCACCGCATTCTCGAGCGCGGACGGGATGTCGGCGAACAGCGCGCACATCTCGTCCTGCGTCTTGAAATACTGGTCGGTGGTGAAGCGGCGCACGCGGCGCGGATTGGCCAGCAGCTCGCCCTCGGCGATACAGACGCGCGCCTCGTGCGCGGTATGGTCGTCGGGGGTCATGAACTGCACCGGATGCGTCGCGACCACCGGCAGCTGCAGCGCCGCGGCCAGCTGCACCGCGCGTTGCACATAGGCCTCGGTGCCCGGATGGCCGGCGCGCTGCAGCTCGATGTAATAGCGCTGCGGGAAGACCGTGGCCCAGTGCCGGGCGGCACGCTGCGCGGCGGCGTCGTTGCCGTTGGCCAGCGCCTGGCCGACGTCGCCGCCCATCGCGCCGGACAGCGCGATCAGGCCCGTCGACAGCGGCAGGCCGTCCTCGCCGGGTTCCTCGAGCCAGGCCGGCTCGAGCTCGGCGCGGCCGCGGTACTGGTTCGACAGCCAGGCGCGCGACAGCAGCACGCACAGGTTCAGATAGCCGCGCCGGTCCTGCACCAGCAGCAGCATGCGCGCGGGCTTGTCGCGATCGTCGGCGTTGGTCAGCCAGACGTCGGCGCCGACGATGGGCTTGACGCCACCGCCGCGCGCCTCCTTGTAGAAGCGGATCAGGCCGAAGGCGTTGGCGAGGTCGGTCAGCGCAAGCGCGCCCATGCCGTCGGCGGCGGCGGCCTTGACCGCATCCTCGAGGCGGACGATGCCGTCGACGATCGAGTATTCGGAATGGAGGCGGAGATGTACGAAGCGGGGCGAAGACATGGGCGCCATTGTACCGGTGCGAGCTCGCGGCCGGGCCGCCGGGGGGCGACGAAATCCGCTGCGGCACGCTTGGCGATGCCGAGGCGTTAGCGAGGCGATGGCGGTGCGAGGGGGGGCGGCGGTTCGGCGCGGTGGCAGGGTGCGGTGGTCGGGCGCGGTGTCGGGCGCGGTGGCTGGGTGCGGTGGCTGGGCGCGGTGGCTGCGTGCGGTGGCTGCGTGCGGTGGGTGGCTGCTGTGGCTGTGTGCTGTGGCTGGGGGCTGTGGCTGGGGGCTGTGGCTGGGGGCGGTGGTCGGGCGCGATCCCGCGCGCCGGGCCGACCCGCTATAATTTCGTGTTTCCCATCAGGCAGTCATGGCGGCACGCGATGCCCACGGCGCCGCGCGACGCGCGGACCGATCCCCGCACGCGCCCCATCCCGCCACGCCGTGCTCCGCAGTCCATGCAGATCGTCAATATTTCCGCCTACAAGTTCGTCACGCTGAACGACATCGAGACGCTGCGCGCCGCCTTGCGCGAGCGCTGCGAGGCGGCCGCGCTCAAGGGCACCGTGCTGCTCGCCCCGGAAGGGATCAACCTGTTCCTGGCGGGCAGCCGCGAAGGCATCGACGATGTGGTGGGCTGGCTGCGCGCCGATCCGCGCTTCGCCGATCTGGAGCCGAAGGAGAGCCTGTCGGAGACCCAGCCATTCAAGCGGATGCTGGTGCGGATCAAGCGCGAGATCATCACGATGAAGATGCCGCTGATCCGGCCCGAGGAAGGCCGCGCGCCGTCGGTGCGCCCTGCCGACCTCAAGCGCTGGCTCGACCAGGGCCATGACGACGAAGGCCGGCCGGTGGTGATGCTCGACACGCGCAACGCCTTCGAGGTCGCGGTCGGCACCTTCGAGCAGGCGGTCGACTACGGGCTGCAGAAGTTCAGCGACTTCCCGGCCGTGGTGGCGGAGCACAAGGACGAGTTCGCCGGCAAGACCGTGGTGTCGTTCTGCACCGGCGGCATCCGCTGCGAGAAGGGCGCGATCCACATGCAGCAGGCCGGCATCGAGCGCGTCTATCAGCTCGAGGGCGGCATCCTGAAGTACTTCGAGGAGGTCGGCGGGAGCCACTATCGCGGCGACTGCTTCGTCTTCGACTACCGCACCGCGCTCAATCCCGAGCTGCAACCGGCCGGACCCAAGCAGTGCTTTGCCTGCCGTGCGGTGGTCACGCCGGAGGAGCAGCAGAGCCCGCACTATGTGGTCGGCGTCAGCTGTCCGCACTGCCATTCGCAGCGCGCGGCGCAGGGCGAGTCCGAATCGAAGCAGGAAGGGAAAGCGGCGCAGGCCTGATCGACGCCTCGCCGTCGTCAGGGATGCGGCTGTGCGCTAGGCCGCCAGCAGGTGGTACAGATTGCGCAGCATGCCCGCGGTCGCACCCCAGATGAAGCGATGTCCCCCGCCTTCGCGCGGATACGGCATCGCATAGAACATCCGCTCGCCGTCGACCCAGCGGAACAGCCGCCGCTGGTGGTGCGACGGGTCCATCAGGAAGGCCAGCGGCACCTCGAACACATCGGCCACCTCGCGCGCATCGGGGCGCAGCGCGAAGCCGTCGCGCACCAGGCCTACCACCGGACTGACATGGAAGCCCGTGCCGGTGATGTAGTCCGGCAGCGCGCCCAGCACCTCGACGTAATCCCGGTCCAGCCCGATCTCTTCCTCCGTTTCCCGCAGCGCGGTGGCGACCCGATTGATGTCCTCGGGCTCCCAGCGGCCGCCCGGAAAGCTGATCTGCCCCGCGTGGGCGCTCAGGTTCGCATTGCGCTGCGTCAGCAGCACGGTCAGGCCGTCGGCGCGCTGCACCAGCGGCACCAGCACCGCGGCGTCGCGCAGGCTCTGCTTGGGGTCGTAGGCGCGCGACTCGTCGGTCAGCTCCGGCTGCCAGGCCGGCGGACTCAGGAAGCGATGGCGGATGAAGTCGGGCCGCAGGCGCGGCTCGGAAAGCGGTGGGTGCTGGCTGTCGACCGAGACGATCGGCAGCGATTCGGGATCGAAGGCGGGGCGCATAGCGGCACAAGTATGACAGACCTCGCCGCGGCGCATCGGCGGGGGCCGGCGGCATGCGAGGCGCGTCCGGCATGCCGGGCATGTTCGGCGTGCTCGGCATGTTCGGCGTGCTCGGCGGGCTCGGCGGGCTCGGCGTGCTTCGCGTGCTTCGCGTGCTTGGCGTGCTCGGCGTGCTCGGCGTGCTTGGCGTGCTTCGCGTGCTTGGCGTGCTCGGCGTGCTCGGCGTGCCTGGCGTGCTTGGCGTATGAAGCGGGCTCGGCATGCTGGCCGCACGCATGCCCCATGCCGTCACCCTGCGGCTACCATGCAAAAAGGACACCCGAAGGTGCCCTTGAAGACGGAGCGCGAACCCCGTCCATCGCTCCGGCCGGCGTGCCGGCCAGGCGCTGCGTCTTACTCGGCAGCCGCGACCTTGGAGGCCTTGGTGACGAGCTTTTCCTTGATGCGAGCGGACTTGCCCGAACGCTGGCGCAGATAGTACAGCTTGGCGCGGCGCACATCGCCGCGGCGCTTGACTTCGATGCCGGCGATCAGCGGCGAGTACAGCTGGAACGTACGCTCCACGCCCTCACCCGACGAGATCTTGCGCACGATGAAGGACGAATTCAGGCCACGGTTGCGCTTGGCGATCACCACGCCTTCGTAGGCCTGCACACGCTTGCGGTTGCCTTCGACCACGTTCACGTTGACGACAACGGTGTCGCCCGGCGCGAATGCGGGGATGGTCTTGTTCGCGGTCAGACGCGCGATCTCTTCCTTCTCGATCTGCTCGATGATGTTCATCGTTTCTTCTCCTGTGCCATCGTGACGGCGTTGCATGCCTCGCCTCCTGGCGCGGCCCCGACAGAGGATGGGGTTTCAACTGGCGGAGGCTTGCCCCCGCCCTTCCTTCGCCGCCCACTCCGACAGGAATTTCTCGTCGGCCTTGGTCAGCAAACCTTGGCGGCGCGCGGACTCGATCAGGTCGGGCCGCTTGCGCGCCGTATTGGCCAGCGCCTGGTGGCGCCGCCATTTTTCGATCTCGGCATGATGGCCGCCGAGCAGTATCTCGGGGACCCGCATGCCTTCGTATTCCTCGGGCCGCGTGTAATGCGGACAATCGAGCAGCCCGTTGACGAAGCTGTCCTGCACCGCCGACTGCGCGTCGCCCAGCACGCCGGGCAGCAGACGCACCACCGCGTCGATCAGCGCCATCGCCGGCAGCTCGCCGCCCGACAGCACGAAATCGCCGAGGCTGATTTCCTCGTCGACGCGACGGTCGATCAGGCGCTGGTCGATCGCCTCGTAGCGGCCGCAGATCAGCACCAGACCGGGACGCCGCGCCAGCTCGACCACCTTGGCGTGCGTCAGCGGCGCGCCCTGCGGCGACATCAGCACCACGTGGGAGGCGCTGGCACCGTCGCCGGTACCTGCATCGGCACCGGCAAAGGCATCGGCCTGCGCCGCGACGGCGGCGTCGATCGCGTCCTCCAGCGGCCTGGCCAGCATCACCATGCCCGGTCCGCCCCCATAGGGACGGTCGTCGATGGTGCGGTAGTTGTCCGTGGTGAAGTCCCGCGGATTCCAGCTGCGCAGCGTATAGCGCTGCTGCCTTGCGGCCCGGCTGGTGATGCCCCAGTCGGTCAGCGCGCGGAACATCTCCGGGAACAGCGTGATCACGTCGAACTGCATCGGTCTCACTCCTGTTCCGTTGCCTGCCGTTGCCTTGCCTTGCTGCGGTTGCTGCTTTTGCTGCGGCGGCTAGTAGTCCAGCCCCCAGTCCACCACGATGCGCCGCGCCTCGATATCGACGTGCCGCAGATAGGCGTCGACGAAGGGAATCAGACGCTCGCCGGGCTTGCCGTCCGGCAGCGCGTAGGCAACCTGCAGGATCTGGTGGGCGCCGTTGTCGATCAGCCCGGCGACTTCGCCCAGGGCTTCGCCCTGCTCGTTGCTCACCGTGCAGCCGATCAGATCGACCCAGTAAAACTCGTTCTCTTCGGGCGCGGGGAAATCCTCGCGCCGGATCCAGACGCGACGCCCCTTGAGCGCCTCGGCCAGATTGCGGTCCGCCACACCGGACGCCTGCGCCACCACCGTGCCGCTATGCTCGCGCGACTGCGCGATCTTCAGGCACAGCGGCCCCGCGTCGCGGGCCGCCGACTGGGCCACCGGCCGCGAAGCCGGAGCCTCGGGCTGCAGCAGCCACCAGCGCCGCGCATGCAGCAAGGCGCCGGCATCCTGCGCATGGGGCTGGACCTTGATCCAGCCGCGCACGCCATAGGCTGCGGCGACATAGCCGACCTCGATCAGGTCGTCGGGCAGGGCCTGCCCATACACCAGCGCGGCCGGGATGCGGGCCTCGCGTGGCGTGCCGGTCCCTGTTCCGGGCCCAGTGGCGCCGGGCGGCACGTTCAACGGCCGCCGTTGCGCGCCGCGCGCGGACGTGGTCACGGCAGACTACGGTAGCGGCAGCGTAAATCAGGCAGCGGCCTTGGCGGCGTTCTGCTTGACCAGACGGGCAACGGTCGGCGACAGTTGGGCGCCAACGCCTTGCCAGTAGGTCAGGCGGTCTTGCGCCAGGCGCAGACCTTCTTCGCCTTGCGAAGCCAGCGGGTTGTAGAAGCCGATACGCTCGATGAAACGGCCGTCGCGGCGGTTGCGCGAGTCGGCTGCAACGATATTGAAGAACGGGCGCTTCTTGCTGCCGCCACGGGCCAGACGGATTACGACCATGGGTGAATTCCTCGAAAAACGGGGTGTGCGAACACGAAACGCAAGAGTATAGCCCAAATACTGAGGCCAAACAAACACTTAGGGTGGCCGACGGCGGGGCAGGCCAATTGACGGCCGCGTCACGCCTCGGCATCGTGGCAAAAACACCAAACGCAGGAGGGGTCGTGCGCTACCTTAGTCACTTTTCCACCGTCCTGGCCGGGCTTGCCGCCCTGCTGTCCCAGGCGATCACGCCAGCGGCGCACGCCGAATCGCTCGAGCAGATCCAGCTGCCGCCGGGCTTTCGCATCGAGCGGCTGACCGACGCCGTGCCGGAAGCGCGCGGCATGACCTTTTCGCCGGGCGGCACACTGTACGTCGGCAGCCGCGGCGCCGGCAAGGTCTACGCGGTACAGGCGCCGCTGAGCGGCAAGCCGGTGGTCCACACCGTCGCCAGCGGCCTGACGCTGCCGATCGGCGTGGCCTGGCGCGACGGCGCGCTCTATACCTCCTCGGTCTCGCGCATCCTGCGCCTGGACGGCATCGAACAGCGCCTGTCCAACCCGCCCAAGCCGGTCGTCATCAACAACCAGCTGCCCAGCGAGACCCACCACGGCGGACGCTTCATCGCCTTCGGCCCCGACGGCTACCTGTACGTGCCGATCGGCGCGCCGTGCAATGTCTGCGCGCGCGACGAGGGCCGCTACGCCAACGTGATGAAGATGAAGCCGGATGGCTCGGACCTGCAGGTCGTGGCCAAGGGCGTGCGCAACACGGTCGGCTTCGACTGGCACCCGACCACAGGCGAGCTGTGGTTCACCGACAACGGCCGCGACTGGCTCGGCGACGACCAGCCGCCCGACGAACTGAACCGGGCCCCGCGCGCGGGCATGCACTTCGGCTTTCCGTATTGCCACGCCGGCGACCTGCGCGATCCCGAATTCGGCAAGCAGCGGCCCTGCTCGTCGTTCGAGCCACCGGTGGCCCGGCTCGGCCCGCACGTGGCGGCGCTGGGCATGCGCTTCTACACCGGCACGCAGTTCCCCGCCGAATATCGCAACAACATCTTCATTGCGGAGCACGGCAGCTGGAACCGCAGCGAGCGCATCGGTTATCGCATCACGCGCGTGGTGCTCGACGACAGCGGCAAGGCGGTCAGGCAGGAGGTGTTCGCCCAGGGCTGGCTGCAGGACGGTCAACCGTGGGGCAGACCCGCCGATGTCGAGGTCGCGCCCGACGGTTCGTTGCTGGTCAGCGACGATATGGCCGGCGCGATCTACCGCATCCGCTATGCGCCCTAGCGACGCGCGGCGACCGCCCGCGCACCGCCTCGGGCAACGCTCGCGCAGGCGTCGCCGAAGATGAGAACAGACCGCATTCGCAAGCGAAACAATCCGTTACACCGGTAACGGGATTGGCATAGGCGCCTGCTGGCAGCGCTGCGTACCATGATCCCAATCTTCTCGACAACGACAGCAAGCGAAGGCTCTGGGATTCCGCATGCTTTTCCGCTCTCTCCTGCGCGACGCCGCGGCCGCCACCGTGCTGGTGGCGTCGGTGCTCGGCCTTGCGGCCCTGAGCCATGCTCAGGGCGGCTGGTCGCGGCAGGGCGCCGACATGCGGGACGGCTTCGGGGCGCGGCTGCTGCCGACCGGCATGGAGCGCACCGTGATGCGTGCCGAGAGCCCGGACCATGTGCGTGCGCAGATCGAGCGGATGGAAGCCCGAGCACGCGCCGACAGCCGGCTGAACGGGCGCCCCAACCCGCCCAGCGACCGCGGCGCGCCCGAACGTACCCAGACTTCCGAGCGCAGCGCGCAGAACGGCAGCAGCGTGTCCGGCGACAACCGCCCCGCCAATGTCGGACCGGGCTGGCAAGGTTCGGGGCGGGAAACCACCCGCTAGTCCGGATACTTCCCCGCTTTATCGTTTGAAACGGCGACGGCGCTGCGATGGCGCTTGCCGTCGCGCGTTTTTGTCGCGCGCCCCGTCGCAGGCTTGCCGCTGCCGTTCGCCCTTTGCCGTTCGCCCTTTGCCGTTCGCGCTTTGCCGTTCGTCGCCGCCGTTCGCCGTCGCCCGTTGCGGCGGCTGGCAAGCGCCTTCGCCGATCGCGATGGCGTCAGAAGCCCGCGCCGGAACTTTCCCCTCCTTTGCAAGGTCAAATAGCTCGTGGCGGCAGAAGCTGCGCCGCCACCTGGCTGCCGCCCGGCGCTGACCGGTGTTCAGCAGCGTGCCGTCGATCGCAGGCGGCAAACGCACACTGACATGCCCTTTCCTTCGGATCGTGTCGCGATGGGCGCGGCCTTCGTCCAACCAACCGACGAGGTTCGTATGCTATCCATGCTGACCGACCTGGCTCGACACGCGGGCCAGCTCACTCTGACCGTGCTATTCATGGGAATTCTGGCCGCCGTGCTGTACGGCGAAACCAATCTCGGCGTCCTGCTGGGCGTCGTGTCGAACGCACCGCGCTGACGGCAATCGGACGCTGCTGCAAGACAGGACATCGCAGGTTTTGCACCAGCGCCCCCGGCCGGCGATCGAAAGCCACGATCCGCCGGCCTTCAACTGGGTCATCGAAGCGGGCGGTGCGGCGTACAATGTGCGCTTCACTGCCCGCTTCCATCGTATGGTCCGGTCGCAGTCTCGGCCGCCGTTCCGGTGCTGATTCCGGTGCTGATTCCGGTGCTGATTCCGGTGCTGATTCCGGTGCTGATTCCGGTGCTGATTCCGGTGCTGATTCCGGTGCTGATTTCGATCCTGATCTCGGTGCTGGGTTTGGTTCCGATCCCGGTCGCCTTCCGGCAGGTTTTCCCTTCCCACGTTCACGCCCATGTCCGCCGCTCCGTCCTCTGCTTCGCCCGTCTCGTCAGCCTCCCCCGCCGCCGCCACCGGCACGGATCGCGCGCCGATGCGCAAGTCGAAGCTGCTGACCGTGGCGCTGGCTTTTCTGCTCGGCAGCCTCGGCGCGCACCGCTTCTATCTCGGCGGCCTGCGCGACCGCTATGGCTGGCTGCACCTGCTTGCCACGCTGGCCGGCGCGCTGGGCATCGCCTCGATGGTGCTGCACGTCGGCGCGCCCGCGCTGAACTGGACCTTCGCGGTGGCGGGCGGCGCCTCGGTGATCAGTGCGTTCCTGGCGGCGATCGTCTACGGGCTGCGGCCGGACGAGCGCTGGGACGCGCGCTTCAATCCGGATGGCGAACCGACCCGCTCCGGCTGGCCGGTCGTGATCCTGGTGATCCTGTCGCTGCTGATCGGCACCGGCCTGTTGATGGCGGGGCTGGCCATCAGCTTCCAGACCTTCTTCGAGTCGCAGGTGGAAGCGGCACGCGAGCTGTCGCAATGATCTGCTGAAAGCCGCCCACGAAGTCCGCTGTTGCAATCAGATGCCGAATTCAGCTGGGCGACAAGAACGGCGGGCTGCCACCGACACGACGCGGACGCGCCACGGGTACGCTGTGGATACGATCACCCCGCGAGTGCGCCCTTCGATTTCCTGATCCACGTCAACCCCATTCCGGCGTTCGTCAACCATACTGAACCGGTTGTTTCCAACGTCGCGCGCCGCGGCGCTTCGCCGGCAGTGCGCGACCGGTCCGTCGAACTCCAGGAGTGGACATGAACGTTCCCAGCTATGAAGTGGGCCGGGTGGCCGCCTTGACCGTCAGACTGATGCGCGCGTCAGGCCTGTCGCACGACGATGCCGTCGCCGCGCTGGATCTGGCCTGCAGGATGATGGACGACGAGATGGCCCCGCGATCGCCGGCGACAGGCCCCGTGCGGCCGGGCGGTGTGCGGCCCCCTGCCGCGGCGAACGCTGTCCGGCCCAACCGGTAAGCGGCTAGGCCGCCTCCAGCCAGCGGCGCACGGCGGGATGCACCGTCTCGCGCCAGCGTGCGCCGCTGAACAAACCATAGTGGTCGCAGCGCTCGATCGTCAGCCGTTCGCGGCATCGCGTCGGCAGGCAGCTGCACAGCCCCTGCGCCGCATGCGTCTGCCCAGGTCCCGAAATATCGTCGCGATCGCCCTCGACCGTCAGCAGCCGGGTGCGCCGCAGGCAGTCGGGACGCACCATCTCGCCGCGGACCCGCCACATCCCCTTGGGCAGCAGCATCTGCTGGAACACCACGCGCAACGTGTCGAAGAAGAATTCCGCGGTCATGTCGAGCACGGCACCGTATTGCGCGACCGCGCGCTCGATCTCGCGCGCGGTATCGGCATCGGCCGCCTCGCGCCGGCATAGCCAGTCGAACATCAGCGTCGCGTGGCGATCCGGCTGCGCCGCGACCAGCGCCGGATATTGCAGGAAGCCCGGATAGATGCGCCGCCCCGCGCCGGCATAACCGCTTGGTACCACGTCGATCGCGGTCGCCTCGAGCCACGGCAGCGACAACGTGGCCGCGACGCGATCGAGCGTGGTCGGGCCGAGCCGCGGATCGATCGGCCCGCCCATCAGCGTCAGCGTCGCCGGCTCGGCGCGATCGGCCTGCGCCACGCGCGAGACCGCGGCCAGCGCCGGCACCGTCGCCTGGCAGACCGCCAGCACATGCAGCCCGGCCGGATCGAGCAGCCGGATGAAACGCTCCACCAGCAGCACGTAATCGTCGAGGCCGAAGCTGCCGGCGTCGCGCGGTACGTCGCGCGCATCGGCCCAGTCGGTGACGTAGACGTCCGCATGCGGCAGCAGCGTGGCCACGGTATCGCGCATCAGCACCGCGCGATGTCCGGCCAGCGGCGCGCACAGCAGCACGCGCGGGCGCGGCTTGCGACGGGTTCGTGGTGGACTCTGGAACGCCCGCAGCGTGCAGAACGGCGTCACCGACACGGTGCTTTCGCTGACCGGCACCCGCACGCCATCGACCTCGATGTCATCGAACTCGAAGCGCGCCGTGCCGAACGGCCCCAGCCAGGTCTGGAACCAGCGGTAGTAGTGCTCGAAGCGGCGGCGGTGCGACGCCGCGGCCAGCGGGTATGGCCCGGCGGCGAGCGCCTGCTGGGTCAGTTCGCCCCACATCACGACCGGATCGAAGGCTGCGCGGCCGCCCTGCTGCATCAGATGGATCATGGCTTCCCCATGGCGACGCCGAGGCGGTCGGGGGCGCGAGTGCGCCAACCGCGGCGGCGTGCGCGGCGGATCGAACCGCCATTATGGACAGCGCGCCGGACTTGTACAAACCCGCAAGTTCAGAACAGCGAACCTTGCGCGTCGTCCTCGGGTTTGCGGGCACCGCGCGCGCCGCGTCGCACGCCGGCCGGCGGCGCGGGCGGGACGAATTGCGACGTGTCCAGATCGAAGCGGTGGTAGCGAAAGCCCAGGCGATCGGCCGCCTTGTGGAAGCGCTGGCGCATCAGGTCGGCCCAGACGCCGGTACCGCGCATGCGCGTGGAGAAATCGGAATCGTAATCCTTGCCGCCGCGCATCTCGCGAACGCGATTCATCACGCGCTCGGCCCGGTCGGGGAAATGCGCCTCCAGCCATTGCTGGAACAGGGGCGCCACCTCCCACGGCAGCCGCAGCACGATGTAGTTGGCATAGACTGCCCCCGCCTCGCGCGCGGCCTCGAGCACCCGCTCCAGGTCCGGCTCGGTGATGAAGGGAATCACCGGCGCGACGCTGACCGCGACGGGAATACCCGCTTCCGACAGCGTACGGATCGTGCGCAGCCGCCGCGACGGCGTGGCGGCGCGCGGCTCCAGCGTGCGCGCGATGTCGGCATCGAGCGCGGTGATCGTGATCGCCGCCACCGCGAGGCGCCGGGCGGCCATCGGCGCCAGCAGATCGATGTCGCGCTCGATCAGCGACGACTTGGTGATCAGCGCCACCGGATGGTGGCATTCGTGCAGCACCTCCAGCACGCCGCGCGTGATGCGCTGGGTCCGTTCGATCGGCTGATAGGCGTCGGTGTTGACGCCAAGCGCGATCAGCTCGCATTGGTAGGACGGCCGCGACAGCGCCTCCCGCAGCCGCTCGGCCGCATTGGCCTTGGCGAACAGTTGCGTCTCGAAATCCAGCCCCGGAGACAGGTCGAGATAGGCGTGCGTCGGCCGGGCGAAGCAATAGATGCAGCCGTGCTCGCAACCGCGGTAGGGGTTCAGCGAGACGCCGAACGGAATATCCGGCGAGGCATTGCGGCTGAGGATGGAGCGCGCCTGCTCCTGCGTGACGCGGGTGATCAGCTTCGGCGGCGCGGACTCCAAGGCGGCGCCTTCGCTGCGCTCCATGTCCCTGGCCTGCGTGTCCCTGTCCTCTGCGCGCGCCGCATCGTCCTGTCCCGCGGTGTCCGGCGGGCCCCAGCCGTCGTCGAAGGGCTCGCGGCTATCGCGCTCGAAGCGCCCCTGCAGATTGCTGACCGCGCCGCGGCCCTTCAGCGGCCGCGGCGCCGGCCGCAACGGCGCCGGCTCGCCGGGGATGTCATCCGCCGGCAGCTCCGCTTCGCGCCGGCCGAGGTGGCGCCCCTTGCGCTCAATGTTCCTCATCTCATGCAGGCTGGCTCTTCTCGTCGACGGGAATGGCCAGCGTCTCCTTGATCTCTTCCATCACGACATAACTCTTGGACTGCGCGGCGCCCGGCAGTTGCAGCAGGATGTCGCCGAGCAGCCGGCGATACTCGCCGATCTCGCGGATGCGCGCCTTGATCAGATAGTCGAAGTCTCCGGACACCAGATGGCATTCCATCACCTCCGGAATGCGCAGCACCTCGCGCCGGAACTGCTCGAACATGTTGCCGGCCTTGTTGTTCAGCGTGATCTCCACGAAGACCAGCAGCGCGCTGCCCAGCAGGGCCGGATTCAGGCGCGCGTAGTAGCCCATGATGACACCGTCGCGCTCCATCCGCTTGACCCGCTCGATGCACGGCGTGATGGTCAGGCCGACCGCCTCGGCGAGGTCCTTCATCGAGATGCGGCCATCGGCCTGCAGCAGCGCCAGGATGCGGCGATCGAGGCGGTCAAGGCCGCGTACCGGTTGGCGGGTCGTTCTCATGAATTTTTCCTTTTTCTTGGAAATTTTCGGTAATTATGACTGGATTGATTCCAATACCATAGCGGATATACCTTCATACAATCGACATCCTGGTTGGGGTCCCATCGCAATGCGTGTTCTCGTTCTTGGCAGTGGCGTGATCGGCGTCACCAGCGCCTGGTATCTGGCCAGGGCCGGCCATGAGGTCACCGTGATCGACCGCGAAGCGGCGCCGGCGCTCGGCACCAGCTTTGCCAATGCCGGGCAGATCTCGCCCGGCTATGCCTCGCCGTGGGCGGCGCCCGGCGTGCCGCTGAAGGCGATCAAATGGATGTTCCAGCAGCACGCGCCGCTGTCGATCCGGCCCGATGGCACGCTGTTCCAGCTGCAGTGGATGTGGCAGATGCTGATGAACTGCGGCGCCGACCGCTACGCCGTCAACAAGGAGCGCATGGTGCGGCTGGCCGAATACAGCCGCGACTGCATCCGCGCGCTGCGCGCCGAAACCGGCATCGCCTACGAGGGCCGCCAGCAGGGCACGCTGCAGGTCTTCCGCACCGACGAGCAGCTCGAAGGCGCGGCCAAGGACATCGCCGTGCTCGAGGAAGCCGGCGTGCCCTATCAATTGCTGTCGCGCGAGGATCTCGCCGCGAGCGAACCGGCGCTGGCCGCCGTCAGCCACAAGCTGACCGGGGGCCTGCGCCTGCCCAACGACGAAACCGGGGACTGCCAGCTGTTCACCCAGCGGCTGGCGGCCATGGCCCAGGGTCTGGGCGTGCAGTTCCTGTACAACCGTTCGATCGACAGCCTGATGACGCAGGGCACCGCCGTGACCGGTGCCATCGTCGGCGGCGAGCCGATCTTCGCCGACGCCGTGGTGGTGGCGCTGGGCAGCTGGTCGACCCCGTTCATCAAGGACTTCGTGCGGATTCCGGTCTATCCGCTGAAGGGGTTCTCGATCACCGTGCCGATGACCGACGCGGCGCGCAGCCCGGTATCGACGGTGCTGGACGAGACCTACAAGGTGGCGATCACGCGCTTCGACGACCGCATCCGCGTCGGGGGCATGGCGCAGATCGTCGGTTACGACCGTTCGCTCGATCCGGCCAAGCGGCGCACGCTGGAACATGTGGTGACGGACCTGTTCCCCGGTGCCGGCGACGTGGCCCGTGCCTCGTTCTGGACCGGCCTGCGTCCGATGACGCCGGACGGCACGCCGATCGTCGGCCCCACCCCGGTCAAGGGGCTGTGGCTCAATACCGGCCACGGCACGCTGGGCTGGACCATGGCGTGCGGCTCCGGCAAGCTGCTGGCCGATCTGGTGTCCGGCGCCTCGCCCGCGATCCGCGCCGACGATCTGTCGGTGGCGCGCTATCTGCAGCAGCCCCATCGGCGTCCGGTGCCACGTCCCGCCACGGCATAAGGCTCCGGGCGTCAGCGTCCACGCGTAACGGGCGAGGCGCGCCGGGCGCAAGCCCGACGAAACGCCCCAACAAAAAAGACGGCCAGGCGGCCGTCTTTTTTGTTGCCTACACCTGCACTGCCGTCAGAACTGCGCCTCGCTCAACGCCAGCGCCGCCGGCGCACCCGACACGATGGCATCGCGAATGCCGCCGGCCTGCGACAGCACGTGTTCGGCGAAGAAATGCGCGGTCGCGATCTTGGCCTCGTGGAAGGCCGGATCTTCGGCACGGCGGGCATCGGCGGCCAGCATCGCGCGTCCGAGCTGCCAGCCCGAGAATACGATGCCGCACAGCTTCAGATAGGGCACGCTGCCGGCAAAGGCGGCGTTGGGATCGGTCTTGCCGTTGGCGACGATGAAGTCGATCGCCTGCTCCAGCGCGGCGCGACCCTTGGCCAGCTGCGCCTGCATCGCGGCGAACGGCGCGCCGCCGTGCGCGGCCAGCGCGGCCTCGGTCTCGGCAATGCGCGCGCAGATGCCGCGCGCCACGGCGCCGCCATCACGCACCGTCTTGCGGCCGACCAGGTCGTTGGCCTGGATCGCCGTGGTGCCCTCGTAGATCGGCAGGATGCGCGCGTCGCGATAGTGCTGCGCGGCGCCGGTCTCCTCGATGAAGCCCATGCCGCCGTGGACCTGCACGCCCAGGCTGGTCACATCGATCGACAGCTCGGTGCTCCAGCCCTTGATCACCGGCACCAGGAATTCGTAGAACGCCTGGTTCTCGCGGCGCACCGCTTCGTCGGGATGCTGGTGCGCTGTATCGCAGGCCGCCGCGCCGACATAGGCCAGCGCGCGCGCGCCTTCGGTCAGCGCGCGCATCGTCATCAGCATGCGCTTGACGTCGGGATGATGAATGATGGTGACCGCCTGCCGCGCCGACCCGTCGACGGGGCGGCTCTGCACGCGCTCGCGCGCATAGGCCACGGCCTGCTGATAGGCGCGCTCGGACACCGCGATGCCCTGCATGCCGACCGAGAAGCGGGCCGCATTCATCATGATGAACATGTACTCGAGGCCGCGGTTCTCCTCGCCGACCAGCGTGCCGATGGCGCCGCCATGGTCGCCGAACTGCAGCACCGCAGTCGGGCTGGCCTTGATGCCGAGCTTGTGCTCGATCGATACGCAGTGCACGTCGTTGCGCGCGCCCAGCGAGCCGTCCTCGTTGACCAGGAACTTCGGCACGATGAACAGCGAGATGCCCTTGACCCCTTCCGGCGCGTTCGGCGTCCTTGCCAGCACGAGATGGACGATGTTCTCCGCCATGTCGTGCTCGCCGTAGGTGATGAAGATCTTGGTGCCGAACAGCTTGTAGGTGCCGTCGCCCTGCGGCTCCGCGCGCGTGCGCACCGCGGCCAGGTCGGAGCCGGCCTGCGGCTCGGTCAGGTTCATCGTGCCGGTCCACTGGCCCGAGATCAGCCTGGGCAGGTAGGCCTGCCGCTGCGCGTCGCTGCCGGCGGTCAGCAGCGCCTCGATGGCGCCGTCGGTCAACAGCGGGCACAGCGCGAACGACAGATTGGCCGAGTTCAGCATCTCGTTGCAGGCGGTGGCGATCAGCTTGGGCAAGCCCTGGCCGCCGAATTCCTGCGGATGCAGCACGCCCTGCCAGCCGCCCTCGCCGAACTGGCGGAACGCGTCCTTGAAGCCGGGCGTGGTGGTGACCGCGCCGTCCTTCCAGCTGCTCGGCTCGATATCGCCGGTGCGGTTCAGCGGCGCGATCACCTGCTCGGTGAACTTGGCCGCCTCCTCGAGCACCGCCTGCGCGGTGTCGGCCGTCGCTTCCTCGAAGCCCGGCAATTGGCTGATGGCATCCAGCCCGGCCAGTTCGTTGATCGCGAACAGCATGTCCTTGAGCGGGGCGCGGTAGGTCATCGAAGTCTCCGTTATCGCAATGGGTCGCGGCAGTTGGCTGAGGGCGACCGTTCGATGCAGCGTATAAAAAAGCCGCTCGCGGGCGGGCCCGGAACGGCTTGTCTTGGCTTTTCTTTTTCTTGTGTCGGCTGGCTCGATCCTGCCGCGGCACCGGGCGGCGCCGCGGCAGGGCTGGCGATCAGCCCAGGGCCGCCACCAGCTCCGGCACCACGGTGTTCAGGTCGCCCACCAGGCCGTAGTCGGCGACCGAGAAGATCGGCGCCTCGGCGTCCTTGTTGATCGCGACGATCACCTTGGAGTCCTTCATGCCGGCCAGATGCTGGATCGCGCCCGAGATACCGACGGCGATATACAGCTGCGGCGCGACGATCTTGCCGGTCTGGCCGACCTGGTAGTCGTTCGGCACGAAGCCGGCGTCCACCGCGGCACGCGAGGCGCCCAGCGCGGCGCCCAGCTTGTCGGCCAGCGGGGTCAGCACCTTGGTGTAGTTCTCGCCCGAGCCGACGCCCCGGCCGCCCGACACGATGATCTTGGCGGCGGTCAGTTCCGGACGATCGCTCTTGGTCACTTCACGCGACACGAATTGCGAGATGCCGGCATCGGCCACGGCGGGCACGGTGTCGACCGAGGCCGAGCCGCCTTCCGCGGCGGCAGGATCAAACGCGGTGCCGCGCACGGTGATCACCTTGATCTTGTCCGACGACTTGACCGTGGCGATCGCGTTGCCGGCATAGATCGGGCGCTCGAAGGTGTCCGGGCCGTCGACCTTGGTGATGTCCGACAGCTGGGCCACGTCCAGCTTGGCGGCGACGCGCGGCAGCACGTTCTTGCCGTAGGCGGTGGCCGGAGCCAGGATGTGGCTGTAGTCGCTGGCGATCGCCAGCACCTGCTCGGCGACGTTCTCGGCCAGGCCTTCGCCGAAGTACGGCGCATCGGCCAGCAGCACCTTGGCGACGCCGGCGATCTTCGCGGCGGCTTCGGCGGCGGCCTGGGCGTTGGCGCCGGCAACCAGCACGTGGACGTCGCCGCCGCACTGGGCCGCGGCGGTCACGGTGTTCAGGGTCGCGCCCTTGATCGATTGATTGTCGTGTTCAGCAATGACGAGTGCAGTCATGTTCGTATCTCCTGGCGCGCTTAGATGACCTTGGCTTCGTTCTTGAGCTTCTGCACCAGCGTCGCGACGTCCGGCACCATCACACCCGCGCTGCGCTTGGGCGGCTCGACGACCTTCAGCGTCTGCAGACGCGGCGCCACGTCGACGCCCAGGTCTTCCGGCTTCACGGTTTCCAGCGGCTTCTTCTTGGCCTTCATGATGTTCGGCAGCGTGACGTAGCGCGGCTCGTTCAGGCGCAGGTCGGTGGTCACCACCGCCGGCAGCTTGACCGACAGCGTTTCCAGGCCGCCGTCGACTTCGCGGGTCACCGAGGCCTTGCCGTCTGCGATCACGACCTTCGAGGCGAAGGTCGCCTGCGGCAGGCCGGCCAGCGCGGCCACCATCTGGCCGGTCTGGTTGGAGTCGTCGTCGATGGCCTGCTTGCCCAGGATCACCAGCTGCGGCTGCTCCTTGTCGATCAGCGCCTTCAGCAGCTTGGCCACGGCCAGCGGCTGCAGGTCTTCGCTGCTCTCGACGAGGATGCCCCGGTCGGCGCCGATCGCCATCGCGGTGCGCAGCGTTTCCTGGCATTGCGCCACGCCGCAGGAGACCGCCACGACCTCGGTGGCCACGCCGGCTTCCTTCAAGCGGACCGCCTCTTCCACGGCGATCTCGTCGAACGGGTTCATGCTCATCTTCACGTTGGCCAGGTCGACGCCCGAGCCATCGGACTTCACACGGACCTTGACGTTGTAGTCAACCACGCGCTTGACTGCGACGAGTACTTTCATGCGCTCACTCCACTGATTGTCAGAAATTTGGTTCGCTCGCCATTATAACCACCGGGTCGGCGGCGCCCGGAATTTTCGAACGACCGTACTATTTTATAGGCAAAGAATTGCCGGGCATAGCCCGGCAGGCGATTTCGGTCGATGACTTCGCCGATCACTGAGCCGCTTGTTGACCGGTATTGTGCCGCAGAAAACCCTTCACGGCACAGACGTGACGGCCGGTTTCGAGGTTTTGTTCGATACCCGGCCGCACGTGCGGGGCCGGCTTACCAGGCCGTGATCACCGACTCCTTGAACGTCTTGGTGACGTAGTCCTTGATCTCCGGCGAGTGGTAGGCCTTGATCAGCTTGGCGACCCACGGCTTGTTCTTGTCGGCCTCGCGCACGGCGATCAGGTTGGCGTACGGACCCTTCGGACCTTCCATCGCGATCGCGTCCTTGGTCGGCGACAGGCCGGCCGATTCTGCGTAGTTGCCGTTGATCGCGGCGGCATCCAGGTCGTCCAGCGAGCGCGGCAGCTGCGCGGCGTCCAGTTCGACGATGCGGATCTTCTTCGGATTCGCGACGATGTCCAGCGGCGTGGCCTTCAGGCCGGCATCCGCACGCAGCTTGATCACGCCCTTGCTCTGCAGCAGCAGCAGGCCGCGGCCGCCGTTGGTCGGATCGTTGGGCACGCCGACGCGGGCGCCCTGCTTGAGCTGGTCCAGCGACTTGATCTTCTTCGAGTAGACGCCCATCGGGAACGTGACGGTGTAGCCGACGTTGGCGAACTTGTAGCCGCGGTCCTTCATCTGCGCCTCGAGATACGGCAGATGCTGATAGCTGTTGGCGTCGAGGTCGCCGGCGGCCAGCGCGGCGTTCGGCTGGATGTAGTCGCTGAACTCGACGACCTGGATATTGAGGCCATCCTTGGCGGCGACCTTCTTGACCTGTTCCATGATCTGGGCGTGCGGACCGCCGGTCACGCCGATCTTGATCGGCTTGTCCTGCGCCACCGCGGCGGTGGCGAGGCTGGCACCGAGCGCGGCGCCGATGATCCATTGCAGCAGGCTACGACGTTGCATGTCTGACTTCCTTTGCGATGCGTTCTGGGTTGAGTCTGGGATAAAGCAAAACGAAACGGGAAACGAAACGATACCGGCCGATGCCGATGCCGACGAGGCGCTCAGCGATGGCTGATCCGGCGGACCAGCCAGTCGCCGAAGCTCTGCACCGCCTGCACCAGCACGATCAGGATCAGCACCACCGCCACCATCACCTCGGTGATGTAGCGCTGGTAGCCATAGCGGATGCCGAGGTCGCCCAGGCCGCCGCCGCCGATCGCGCCGGCCATCGCCGAATAGCCGACCAGGCTGACGAAGGTGATGGTCAGGCCGGCGACGATGCCGGGCATGGCCTCGGGCAGCAGCACCTTCCAGACGATCTGGCCGGTGCTCGCGCCCATCGATTGCGCCGCCTCCACCAGGCCCTTGTCGACCTCGCGCAGCGCGCTCTCGACCAGCCGCGCGATAAACGGAATCGCCGCGATCGTCAGCGGCACCACCGCCGCCGCGGTGCCGATCGACGAACCGGCCAGGAAGCGGGTGAACGGGATCACCACCACCAGCAGGATGATGAACGGGATCGAGCGCACCGCGTTGACGACCACGCCGATCAGCCGGTTGAACAAGGGGTGCGCCAGCGGGCCGCCCCGGTCCGTCAGATGCAGCACCACGCCGAGCGGCACGCCAAGCAGCGCGCCGATCACGCCCGAGATGCCGACCATCACCAGGGTCTCGCCCAGCGAGGTCACAAACAGGTCGAACAGCTCAGACCACATGCTCGTATTCCTCCACCACCACGCCCTGCTCCTGCAGGAATGCCATTGCCGCCCGGACGTTCTCGGTCTCGCCGGTGGCCATGATGGCCAGCGAGCCGAAGGCCTGTCCCTGGATCTCGTCGATATGCCCGTGCAGGATGTTGAAATCCAGCCCGTAGCGGCGGATCGCCTGCGCCAGCACCGGCTGGTCGACGCCCTCGCCGGTGAACGCCAGACGGTAGACATGGTCGCGCCCGTTGCCGAGCCGGCTCTCGACGCGCTTGAGCACGCTCGGCGGCAGCTCCTGCGCGATCACGTCGCCGATCATCGCGCGCGTGACCGCGTGCTGCGGCCGCAGGAAGACATCGATGACCTGGCCCTGCTCGACCACGCAGCCGGCATCGAGCACCGCGACGCGATCGCAGACCTGCTTGATGACCTCCATCTGGTGCGTGATCATCACGATGGTCAGCCCCAGGTCGCGATTGATCTGCTTGAGCAGGTCGAGGATGGACCGCGTGGTTTCCGGGTCGAGCGCCGAGGTGGCCTCGTCCGACAGCAGCACCTTGGGCTTGCTGGCAAGGGCCCGCGCAATGCCGACGCGCTGCTTCTGGCCGCCGCTGATCTGCGCCGGATAACGGTCCTTCAGCGCCGACAGGCCCACCAGGTCCAGCAGCGGCAGCACCGTCGCGGCGATCTCGTCGCGGCTCTTGCCGGCGAGCTCCAGCGGCAGCGCCACGTTGTCATAGACGGTGCGCGAGGACAGCAGGTTGAAATGCTGGAAGATCATGCCGATGTCGCGGCGCGCCAGCCGCAGCGCGGACGAGTCCAGCGCGGTCAGATCCTGCCCGGCGACGATCACGCGGCCGGCGGTCGGACGGTTCAGCAGGTTGATGGCGCGCACCAGCGTACTTTTGCCGGCGCCGCTGCGGCCGATGATGCCGAAGATTTCGCCGGCCGCGATGGACAGGCTGACATCCCGCAAAGCGTGCACATCCCCGGTCGCACCGGGGAATCGCTGCGAGAGACCTTGCAGTTCGATCATGAGACAGAGCGAAAAGAAAACGGCAACAGCCGGGACGGGGTCTCCAGCGCTGCTGCCGCATTTATCGTTTTTGGATGTAACGGGCTATTTTAAGCGATCCGCTTCTTACCAGAAACGACTTTTTGCCGATGTCTTTAGACGAAAAGGGAATAAAGCCCCGTTTCCGAGTGCCGAGATGTCAACTCTGGATCAACCCGAACGCCAGGACGGCGGCCGCTTGTCGATGAATGCCTGCACGCCCTCCAGCGCCGATTCGTCCATCATGTTGCATGCCATGGTCTGCCCGGCAAGCTGATAGGCGGCCTCGACGCCCATTTCGAGCTGGCGGTAGAACAGCCCCTTGCCGGCCGCGATGGCTGCCGCCGGCTTGGCGCAGATGCTGGCGGCCAGCTTCGCCACCTTCCCATCCAGCTCGGCGGCCGGCACCACGCGATTGACCAGGCCGCGCGCCTGCGCCTCGCGGGCGCCGATCATC
The DNA here is from genome assembly GCF_026210475.1 of Cupriavidus cauae. Lineage (NCBI taxonomy): Bacteria > Pseudomonadati > Pseudomonadota > Betaproteobacteria > Burkholderiales > Burkholderiaceae > Cupriavidus > Cupriavidus cauae. The sequence continues at coordinate 1,764,835 of NZ_CP080293.1, read as the reverse complement.
TCGCCGGTCAGCAGCATCTCCATCGCGTGCTTGCGATGCAGATTGCGCGACAGCGCCACGCCGGGCGTCGAGCAGAACAGGCCCAGGTTGACGCCCGACACCGCAAAGCGCGCGTCGTCGGCGGCCACCGCCAGGTCGCACATCGCCACCAGCTGGCAGCCGGCCGCGGTGGCGATGCCGTGCACGCGCGCGATCACCGGCTGCGGCATGCGCTGGATCGCCAGCATCATGCGCGTGCAGCGGTCGAACAGGCGGCGGTAGTAATCGTGCGAGGGCTGGGCGCGCATTTCGCGCAGATCGTGCCCGGCGCAGAAGGCGCGCCCCGCGCCGGCCAGCACCACGACCCGCACGGCGGGATCGGCGGCGATGCGGGTCAGCGCCTCGGTCACCGCGTCGATCAGCGCCTCCGACAACGCGTTGAAGGCGTCGGGACGTTGCAGCGTCAGGCGCAGCACGCCCGGGGCATCTTCGCTTTGCGCCAGCACCGCACTAGCGGCTTGGGCTTGTTCCGATTCGGCCATGATCGTCTCCTGGTCTGCTGTTGTCCTGCTGCGGTGGCGCTTGCTGGAATCCGCCTTGTCGAAACCGGCTTGTCGAAACCGCCGTGTTCAAACCGGCTCGTTGAAAACCCGCCCGTCGCTGGGCCGGCTCGCCCTAGCGCTCCAGCAGCACCTTCAGATGCGCCAGCACGCTGCGCCCCAGCGCGCTGAGGTTGTAGCCGCCTTCGAGGCAGCTGACGATGCGTCCCTGCGCGTGCAGCCGCGCCAGCGTCATCAGCTCGGCCGTGATCCACGCATAGTCCTGCTCGACCAGCCCCATCTGGCCGAGGTCGTCCTCGCGATGCGCGTCGAAGCCTGCCGAGATGAACAGCATCTGCGGACGGAAGGCCTGCAGCCGCGGCATCCAGATGGTCTCCACCACCTCGCGCACCGCCATGCCGTTGGTATAGGCCGGCAGCGGAATATTGGCCATGTTGTTGGCCACGTGCTCGGTGCCGCTGTACGGGTAGAACGGATGCTGGAAGAAGCTGCACATCAGCACGCGCTCGTCGCCGCGAAATGCGGCCTCGGTGCCGTTGCCGTGATGGACATCGAAGTCGATGATCGCCACGCGTTCGAGTCCGTGCGCGTCGAGCGCATGGCGGGCGGCAATGGCGACGTTGTTGTAGAAGCAGAAGCCCATCGCGCGATCGGGCTCGGCGTGGTGGCCCGGCGGCCGCACGCAGCAGAAGGCGTTCTCCAGCTCGCCGGCGATCACCGCGTCGGTGGCCGCCACCGCGGCGCCCGCCGCATGCGTGGCCGCCGCCAGCGTATGCGCGTTCATTGCGGTATCGGGATCGATCGCATGGTAGCCGCTGGCGGGACTGGCTTCGTGCAGCCCGTCGACATAGCCGGGCAGATGCACGCGCTCGATCTGCTCGCGGCTGGCCGCGGGCGCCTCGCGGCGGTCCAGCAGGCCGTCGATGCCGTGCGAGATCAGATGGTCTTCGATGGCGGTCAGGCGTTCCGGGCACTCGGGATGGAACTGCCCCATCTCGTGCAGCAGGAATTCGGGATGCGTGTAGTAGCCGGTCGGCATGGGAATTCGGCGCGTTTATCGAGGCGTTGTTGGGCGCGTGGCGGGCACTTCGTCGAGTGCGCCGCTGTCTCCATCCCCGTACGTTAGCACAGCGGATGGCCCGCAACGCGATGGCCGCTCGCGGCGCCGGTCGTATCGTTCCGTGATGTTTTGCGCCGGATGCGTCCGCTATACTCGGTCCGACTTGCAAAGGACACCATGACCGAACACACGCGTACCCTGCGCCGCCCTCTGCTGGGCGCCGCGCTCTGCTCCGTGGCGCTTGGCCTGTGCGGCGCCACCCCTTCGCTGCTGGCGGCCGGCAAGCGCCGCGTCAGCTTCCAGGAAGAAGAAATCGATCCCGGCCGCTATCGCAACGGCAGCAACCCGCAGGCGGCCGCCTTCATCGACGAGATGGTCGCGAAACACGGCTTCTCGCGCGCGACCCTGAACGACTGGTTTGGACAGGCGGTCTATTCGGCCACGGTGGCGCGCCTGATCATGCCGCCGGCCACGCCGGGCCGCAAAAGCTGGCGCGCCTACCGCTCGCGCTTCATCGAGCCGATCCGCATCAACGCCGGCGTTCGCTTCTGGGAGCAGCACCGCGACACGCTGCGCCGCGCCGAGACCGAGTTCGGCGTGCCCGCCTCGGTGATCGTCGGCATCATCGGCGTCGAGACGATCTACGGACGCGACATGGGCAGCTTCCGCGTGCTGGACTCGCTGTCGACGCTGGCCTTCGATTATCCCGATACGCCGAACCGCGCCAGCCGCTCGGCACTGTTCCGCGCGCAGCTGCAGGACTACCTGCTGTGGTGCCGCGAGACCCGTACCGATGTGTTCTCGGTGCTGGGCTCGTACGCCGGCGCGATCGGCATTCCGCAGTTCATGCCGACCAGCCTGCGCGAATACGCGACCGACTACGATCGCGATGGCCACATCGACCTGCGCAACAGCCCGGTGGACGCGATCGGCAGCGTCGGCCGCTTTCTGCAGCTGCACGGATGGGAAGCGGGCCGGCCGGTGGTGTGGCGGCTGGCGCAGGACGAAGGCAGCCGCGGCATCGCGGCGGCGGCGGCCGACGGCGAACCGTGGCCGACGCGCACGCTCAATCAGCTGACGCGCGCCGGGCTGCGGCTGGACGAGCCGATCGACGCGGCGCGCGAAGGCGAGACCGGGGTGCTGGTGGTGGACCTGCCGACGCCCGATGCGCCGACCGAGTACATGCTCGGATTGCGCAACTTCTATGTGCTGACGCGCTACAACCGCAGCTTCTTCTACGCGCTGGCGGTCTATCAGCTGGGCGAGGCCGTCAAGGCCGCGATGATGTAAGGACCGATCGATCCGGCCGGCGCTGCTGTGGTTTCAGCAGGCAGCGCCGGCGTTCATCGGCTGGGGTTCATGACGCAGGTTCGTTGACCCGCGTTCATTGCCCCGGATGATTGCCCGGGATTCATGCCCCGGGTTCATGCCCCGGGTTCATTGACCCAGGTTCAGGCGGGGAAGACGCCGGTCGACAGATAGCGGTCGCCGCGGTCGCAGACCACGAACACGATGGTCGCGTCGCGGACTTCTTCCGCGATCCGCAGCGCGACGCACAGCGCGCCGGCGGCCGAGATGCCGCAGAAGATGCCTTCCTCGCGCGCCATGCGGCGGGCCATGTGTTCGGCGTCGGCCTGGCTGACCGGCTCGGTGCGGTCGATGTAGCGCGCATCGTAGATCTTCGGCATATAGGCTTCCGGCCATTTGCGGATGCCCGGAATGCGCGAGCCTTCGGCCGGTTGCGCGCCGATGATCTGGATCGCCGGATTCTGTTCCTTCAGATAGCGCGACACGCCCGTGATCGTGCCGGTGGTGCCCATCGCCGAAACGAAATGCGTAACGCGGCCTTCGGTGTCGCGCCAGATCTCGGGACCGGTGGTCTCGTAGTGGGACTGCGGATTATCGGGATTGGCGAACTGGTCGAGGATGACGCCCTTGCCGTCGCGCTCCATCGAATCGGCCAGGTCGCGCGCGTATTCCATGCCGCCCTTGACCGGGGTCAGGATGATCTCGGCACCGTAGGCCGCCATGCTCTGGCGGCGCTCCACGCTCAGGTCCTCCGGCATGATCAGCACCATCTTGTAGCCGCGGATCGCGGCTGCCATCGCCAGCGCGATGCCGGTATTGCCGGACGTCGCTTCGATCAGCGTGTCGCCGGGCTTGATGCGGCCGCGCGCTTCGGCACGCGCGATCATCGACAGCGCGGGCCGGTCCTTGACGGAGCCAGCCGGATTGTTGCCTTCGAGCTTGCCCAGAATCACATTGCCACGCTCGGCGTTGGCGGCTCCGGGAATACGCTGCAATTGCACCAGCGGCGTATTGCCGATGGTGTCTTCGATCGTCTTGTAGGCCATGATGGGGCGAGTCCAAATGTCGGCGCCCATTGTAATGCAGTCGTCATGACCCTGCCGCCGGCGGGGCGGCGGGCGGTGCAAGCACTGCCAGAACGGCGAAGGGCTGCGGCGCTGGGAGGCAGCGAGGCAGCGAGGCAGCGAGGCAGCGAGGCAGCGAGGCAGCGAGGCAGCGAGGCAGCGAGGCAGCGAGGCAGGATCGCCCGCCCCGCTGCCAGGTTCCTCAGACGCGCGTGCGGCCCTTGCCGAGCAGGTGGTACAGCAGGATCGCGCCGAAGGTGGCGGTGCCGATGCCGCCCAGCGTCATGCCGCCGAAGCGCAGCGTCAGGTCGCCGGCCGCAACCGTCAGCGTGGCGCCGACGGTGATCAGGTTGCGCGAATCGGAGAAGTCGACGCGGTTCTCGACCCAGATCCGGCCCGCGGTAGCGGCGATCAGGCCGAACACCACGATGGTCAGGCCGCCGATCACCGGGCCCGGAATGGTCAGGATCAGCGCACCGAACTTGGGCGAGAAGCCGAGCAGGATCGCCACCAGCGCGGCCACCACGAAGATCAGCGTCGAGTAGATCCGGGTCACCGCCATCACGCCCATATTCTCGGCATAGGTGGTCACACCGGTACCGCCGCCGGCGGCCGACAGCATCGTCGCGACGCCGTCGCCGATAAAGGCGCGGCCGATATACGGGTCCAGATTGCGGCCGGTCATCACGCCGATCGCCTTGATATGGCCCAGGTTCTCCGCCACCAGCACGATCGCCACCGGCGCGATCAGCAGCATCGCGTTCAGTTCGAACACCGGCGTGGTAAAGGCAGGCAGGCCGAACCAGCTGGCGCTGGCGACGCCGGAGAAGTCGATCGGCTTGCCCAGGCCGAACGCATTGGCGCACACCCAGTAGGCCAGATAGCCGATCAGCCCGCCGATCAGCACCGGCAGCCGGCCGATCATGCCGGGCGCGCGCACCGCCACCAGCCCGACGGCGACCACGGTCAGCAGGCCGATCCAGGTATCGAGCGCGGCCGCGCTGACCGCCTTGACCGCGACCGGCGCGAGATTCAGCCCGATCGCGGCGACGATGGCACCGGTCACCACCGGCGGCATCAGCCGTTCGACCCAGCCATAGCCGGCGGCCTGCACCACCAGGCCGATCACGGTGTAGAGCAGGCCGGCGGCGATGATGCCGCCGAGCGCCAGCGGAATATTCGGATTCGGGCCGCTGCCGGCATAGCCGGTGGCCGCGATCACGACGGCGATGAAGGCGAAGCTGGAACCGAGATAGCTGGGCACGCGGCCGCGCACGCACAGGAAGAAGATCAGCGTGCCGATGCCCGAGAACAGGATGGCGATATTGGGATTGAAGCCCATCAGGATCGGCGCGATCGCGGTCGAGCCGAACATCGCCACCACGTGCTGGATGCCGGCCAGCACGGTCTGCCCGGTGGGCAGCCGTTCATCCGGCGCAATCACGCCCTCGGTCTTCAGTGTCCAGCGCGGCAGGAATCCCGCCTCGTCGCCATTCGCCATCGTTCAGCTCCCGTTCTGAGGTGGCCGCTGGCGCGCCGCGCCCGGCCGTTCTTGGTGATGTGTTGGTGATGTGTTGTGGCCGGCAGGGCTTGCCGCACGCCGCGGCGTGCGCCCCCGGTGGCTCCCGGACCGCGCATCGCGCGCCGCCAGCCCCTTCCCTCCCCAAGGAGAGACGAACGAGGCGCCCTGCCGCAGCGCCCGCATCATACTCCCTGGCCCAGGGCCTGCGAAGCGCCACGGCGTCCGATCAGTGGCGCTGACCGGCCGCGTCGCGACATCGCCACGCCGCTGATGCGCTAGCACGAGCCATACCAGCACGGGCCGGCAGCATGGACTGAGGGCGCCGCCAGGCCGCTCAGTGCGCGGCCTTGTTCGTCTTGCCGGAACCCTTGCCGGCGGGCGAGACTGCCGCCGCCGTCGGCGCGGCGGCGGTCTGCTTGCCTCCCTTCGCCGCGGGCAGCGCCCCGCCCCGGCCGATGTTCAGCCCCTCGTTCTGCAGACGCACCACCGACTTCGGCCCCAGGCCCTTGACCCGCTCGGCCAGATCGTTGGCGTCCTTGAATGCGCCCTGCTTGCCGCGCTCCTCGACGATCCGGCGCGCCATCGCCGGTCCGATTCCCTTGACCGAGGTCAGCGCCGCCTCGTCGGCACTGTTGACGTCGACAGCGGCCAGCGCGCTGCCGGCCAGCGCCATCGACATGCCAAGACAGCACGCCAGCGCCAGCAAGGTTTGCTTGATCATGAACAGGCTCCTTCTCCGGTAACCGGAGTTCGGCTTCGTTGGCGATGCCCGGACGGGCATGCCGCCCCGCCGTCGCGACGGGGTAGGCCGAGAATAAGAGCGAGGGGAACAGTCGGCGCGCCGCGCAACAAATGTTGACGCGATTTGGCCGGAAAGCGCGGCGCCGGTTTGCGGCGATACGACAGGGAGGAAGCGGCCGCGGGGAGATCGGCGGCCGCGCGGGCTTCAGCGTGCGGGCTTCACTTGCCCAACTTCAGCCGCCGCGCTCGAGCAGCCAGCGGCAATAACGCGCCACGCCTTCCTCGACCGTATAGAACGGCGCGGTATAGCCGGCGCCGCGCAGGCGCGACACATCCGACTGCGTGAAGCACTGGTACTTGCCGCGCAGCGCGTCGGGGAACTTGATGTATTCGATCAGCCCTTCCTGCTCCATCTCCTCCAGCGTCAGTGGCGGCTTGCCTTCGGCGCCGCGCAGCGTGTTGACCACGGTGGTCGCGATGTCGTTGAACGGCTGCGCGCGTCCGGTGCCGAGATTGAAGATGCCGGACTTCTCGGGATGGTCCAGGAAGAACAGGTTGACCTTGACCACGTCCTCGACCGAGACGAAGTCGCGGCTGTGCCCGCCGGGGCCATAGCCGCCGTATTCGCCGAACAGCTTGACGGTGCCGTCCGCGCGGAACTGGTTGAAGTTGTGGAAGGCCACCGACGCCATGCGGCCCTTGTGGCCCTCGCGCGGACCGTAGACGTTGAAGTAGCGGAAGCCCACGATCTGCGAGTGCGCATTTGGCAGCGTGCGCCGCACCAGCTGGTCGAACAGGAACTTCGAGTAGCCGTAGACGTTCAGCGGCTTCTCGTATTCGCGGTCTTCCTTGAAGGTTTGCGAGGCGCCGTAGGTGGCCGCCGACGAGGCATAGAGAAACTGCACGCCCTGCTCCAGGCACGCTTCCATCAGCGCCTTGGAGTAGCGGTAGTTGTTCTCCATCATGTAGCGGCCGTCGGTCTCCATCGTGTCCGAACAGGCGCCCTCATGGAAGATCGCGCGGACCTTGCCGAATTCGCCGCGCGCGAAGCGGTCCAGGAAGTCGGTCTTGTCCAGGTAGTCGGCGATCTCGCAATCGACCAGGTTGTGGAACTTGTCGGCGCGGGTCAGGTTGTCGACCGCGATGACGTTGTTCTCGCCGCGCTCGTTCAGCCCCTTGACGAGGTTGCTGCCGACGAAACCGGCGGCGCCGGTGACGATGATGGTCATGGTGAATCCAGCAGTGATAGGAGGCGCGTCAGCCTTGCGCCGCGCCGAACAATTCGGGATAGCTGACCACGGCCGTGCCCAGCTTGCCGACCACGATGCCGCCGGCGCGATTGGCATGCTGCACCGCTTCCTTCAGCGGAATGCCGGCGCCCAGCATGGTGGCCAGCGTCGCGATCACGGTATCGCCGGCGCCCGACACGTCGTAGACCTCGCGCGCCTGCGCGGAGACGTGCAGCACTTCGGCCTCGGTGTACAGCGTCATGCCTTCCTCGGAGCGCGTCAGCAGCAGCGCTTCCAGTTGCAGCGCGCGGCGCAGGTTCTGCGCGCGGATGGTCAGGTCGGCCTCGGTCTTCCAGGCGCCGACCACATGGCGCATCTCCGCGCGGTTCGGCGTGATCAGCGTGGCGCCGCGATAGCGCGAGTAGTCGTCGCCCTTGGGGTCGACCAGCACCATCTTGCCGGCGGCGCGGCCGCCTTCGACCATGCGCGACACATGGGTCAGGCCGCCCTTGCCGTAGTCGGACAGCACCAGCACCTGGTAGTCGCCGATCAGTGCCTGGAAACGGTCCTGCACCGACAGCAGCACCTCGTGCGCCGGCGGATTCTCGAAGTCCACGCGCAGCAGCTGCTGCTGGTGCGCGACCACGCGCAGCTTGATGGTGGTATTGACGCTGCGGTCTCGGTAGAGAAACGGCTGGACGTGTTCCGCGGTCAGCAGGTTCTCCAGCATGCTGCCGGGTTCGTCGTCGCCGACCACGCCGAGCATGCCGACCGACGCGCCCAGCGCGGCGGCGTTGCGCGCCACGTTGGCGGCGCCGCCCAGGCGTTCCTCGCTGCGCTTGACCTGCACCACCGGGACCGGGGCCTCCGGCGAAATCCGTTCGACATCGCCGAACCAGTAGCGGTCCAGCATCATGTCGCCCACCACCAGGATGCGCGATTGCTGGATCTGTTCGCGAGAGATCGGGTTCCTGTTCATGAGCTTCCTTTTGGCCGGCGCGCCGCTCGGCGGCCGCACCGGCATGTTGCGTCAGGCCGCCGCCGCGGGCCGGCCGATCGCGTGATATTCGATACCGGCCTCCTGCATCGCGGCCGGTTCATACAGATTGCGCCCGTCGAACACGACCGGCGTCTTCAGCCGCCGCCGGATCTGCGCGAAGTCCGGGCTGCGGAACACCTTCCATTCGGTGACGATCGCCAGCGCGTCGGCGCCGTCCAGCGTCTCCATCTGCGCGTCGCAGAAGGTCACGCGGTCGAAGCCGCCCTCGATCCCGGCCAGGTCCTGCGCCAGCGCGCGCCGCGCCTCCTGCATCGCGACCGGATCGTGCACCCGCAGCGACGCGCCGCGCGAGACCAGATCGCGCGCCAGCACTCGCGACGGCGCCTCGCGCATGTCGTCGGTATTCGGCTTGAACGCCAGGCCCCAGATCGCGAAGGTGCGCCCGCTCAGGTCCTCGCCGAAGCGCCGCACGACCTTGTCGCCGAGCACGCGCTTCTGCGCGTCGTTGACCGCCTCGACCGCCTCCAGCACGCGCATCGGCTTGCCGCTCGCGGCCGCCGTGCGCATCAGCGCCTGCACGTCCTTCGGAAAGCACGAACCGCCGTAGCCGGCACCGGCATAGAGGAAACTGTAGCCGATCCGCGGATCGGAGCCGATGCCGAGCCGCACCAGCTCGATATCCGCGCCGACCTCGTCGGCCAGGTTGGCCAGCTCGTTCATGAACGAGATCCGCGTCGCCAGCATCGAGTTGGCCGCGTACTTGGTGAACTCGGCCGAGCGCACGTCCATGTAGAAGGTGCGCTCGTGATTGCGGTTGAACGGCGCGTACAGCGCCCGCATGATCGCCTTGGCATGGCGGCCGGCGGCGTCGTTGTTGCAGCCGAGCACGATGCGATCGGGGCGCATGAAGTCCTCGACCGCGGCGCCCTCCTTCAGGAATTCGGGATTGGAGACCACCGAGAACTGCAGGTCCTCGAGCCCGCGCTTGGCCAGTTCCTCGCGGATCGCCGCCGCCACGCGGTCGCCGGTGCCGACCGGCACGGTCGACTTGTCGACCACGATCTTGAAGCCCGTCATGTGCCGGCCGATATTGCGCGCGGCCGCCAGCACGTATTGCAGGTCGGCCGAGCCGTCCTCGTCGGGCGGCGTGCCGACCGCGATGAACTGCACGTCGGCATGGTCGACCGCGGCGGCGACGTCGGTGGAGAACACCAGCCGTCCGGCTTCGCGGTTGCGCTGGATCAGGTCCTTCAGGCCGGGCTCGTAGATCGGCACGCCGCCATCGTTGAGCAGCGCGATCTTCTCTTCATCGACGTCGAGGCAGAACACATCGTTACCCAGCTCGGCGAGACAGGCGCCGGTGACCAGGCCGACATAACCGCTGCCGATGATGGTGACTTTCATGAGGACGACTCCGTGAGACGGGGCGGATCAGGCTGGACGCGGACTCAGCCGAGCGCTTCGGTGCGCCGCGGCGCGTAGGATTCCCAGCGGTTGCAGCCGGGGCACTGCCAGTAGAACAGGCGGGCGCGGAAGCCGCACTCGCGGCAGGTGTAGCGCGCCAGGTTGCGGGTGCGCAGCTGCAGCAGGTCGCGGATCGCGGCGTCTTCCTGCGTGGTGGCATCGGCGGTGGTCGCATCGGCGTTGGCGTTGGTCGCGTCCGCGGCGGGCGCGCCATTGCCTTCGGCGACGTCCGCTGTCGCGGGCGCCGGCGCGGCCAGCGCGGCACGCGCGTCGAAATAGCGGGTCAGCGCCTGCAGCGACGGCTGGCGGCGCAGCTGCTCGCGCATCAGCGCGGCGGCGGCCGCCGGGCCGGCCAGTTCCAGTTCGGTGCGATAGGCGGTATCGAGCAGTTCGGGGGCAAGACCCGTCTTCAGCAGCCCGCGCAGCCATTCGAGTGCCTTGCCCTGTTCGCCCAGGTCGCGATACGCCTTGACCACGCGATCGGCCACCAGCGGCAGGTAGCTGGCGTCCTGGCGCTCGATGCCGAGCCAGTGACCCAGCGCCGCGCCGAGATCGCCCGACGCCATGGCGACGTCGCCCAGCAGGATCGGTGCGCGCACATTCTTCGGATTCTCGCGCAGCGCCTGCTCGAGCCAGCCGATCGCCTCGTCGGCTTGCTTGCGCTGCAGCGCGTCCTGCGCCAGCTCGCAGCAGAACTGCGCGATCTGCACGCTGTAGTCCTGCTGGGTCGCACTCTGCAGCTCGCGCGCGGCGTCGATCGCCTTGCGCCATTCCTTCTCGACCTCGTACAGCTCCAGCAGCACGCGCTTGGCCGATGCGGCATAGGGACCCGACATCAGCGCGCGCAGCGCGTCCTCGGCGCGGTCCAGCAGGCCGGCGCGCAGATAGTCCTGGCCCAGTTCGTACAGCGCATGCTCGCGCTCGGTGTCGGGCAGATCGGGACGCGTGGCCAGGTTCTGGTGCACGCGGATCGCGCGCTCGGTCTCGCCGCGGCGGCGGAACAGCGCGCCCAGCGCGAAATGCAGTTCGGTGGTTTCGGGATCGAGCCGCGCGACCTCGATGAAGGCATCGATGGCCTTGTCCGGCTGCTCGTTGAGCAGGAAGTTCAGGCCCTTGAAATATGAGCGCGGCAAGGCGCCCTGCTCGCTGATCGCCTGCCGCAGGTCGAGGCGGGCCGCCATCCAGCCGAGCCCGAATACGAGCGGAAGGGCGAGCAGCCACCAGGTTTCAAAATTCATTGCTTAGACTTTCGGGCCGATTACGTTGTAAGGCGCCACGGCCTTGGAAGTCGACGCGCCGGCGCCATCGTCGACCGGCGTGCGTGCATTGCCGACCGCACGGCGCAGCCGGGCGATCTCCAGCCGCTGGCGCATCAGGCTGGGCGCCACCGAGATCAGTGCGGCCAGCGCGCCGAGCACGAAGGCGGCGAGCAGGATCAGAATCAGGGGCGCGCGCCAGACCGCATCGAAGAACAGCTGCAGCGACACATCGGCGGTATTGCGCAGGGCGAGCACGAACAGCAGCGCGAACAGGACGATACGGATAATCCAGGCGACAAGTTTCATGCGATTGACGAGGTGTCTGCGGCGGCGTGGCGGCGAAATGGCGAAGAAGGCGAAGAAGCGTCCGTGCGCGCGCCGGCTGTCGATATCCGAATGGCCAGCCGGCCGCGGGCGGCGGTTCCCCGGCATTGTAGCGGAATCGATTGGCGCACACGGCGCGATCAGGCCTGGCGATGCGGGCAATTTTCGGCGTCTCGTCGCGATACGGAAAGGTCACTCAGACCAGCCCGCCAGTGCCGCGGTTCCGTGCCTCGCCATGCGACGGGCATAAAAAAAGCGCTCCTTGCGGAGCGCTTTTCGATTTCCTCGCCGCTTCGTTGCCGAAGCCGCTGGAATTCAGGACTGCGCCAGATTCAGGCCGGAGCCTTCCTGCTGGACGCCGGTCATCGCGGTGCCTTGCGTCAACGAACCGGTCAACGAACCGGACAACGAACCGCGTTCGCCGCCCAGCGGGGCATGCCCATTGGCGGCGCCGCCGCCATTGCCGTTCAGCCCCAGCGCGGTGCCGTCGACACCGTTGCCATTGGCACCGTTGCCGCCGTTGCCGTTGACACCGTGATCGCCGTTACCGCTGCCGTTGCCGGCCGCCGGATTGCGATCGACCCGCTCACGCAACTCCTTGCCCGCCTTGAAGTGCGGTACCCGTTTCTCGGGCACCAGCACCCGCTCGCCGGACTTGGGATTGCGCCCCACGCGCGGCGGCCGGCGATTCAGGCCGAAGCTGCCGAACCCGCGGATTTCGATGCGATGGCCATCGGCCAGCGCATCGGACATCGCGTCGAGGATCGTTTTCACCGAGATGTCCGCGTCCCGCAGCAGCAACTGCGGAAAGCGGGCAGCCAGCTTTTCGACGAGCTCGGACTTGGTCATGGCATCCGCGCGTGAGTTGGACGGTCGCGATGGACGCGATTACTGGTTGTCCTGGCCCAGCTTGGCCTTCAGCAGCGCGCCCAGGTTGGTCGTGCCAGCCGTGCCGGTGTCGGCCTGGAACTTCTGCAGGGCTTCCTGCTGCTCCGCCGAGTCCTTGGCCTTGATCGACACGTTGATGTTGCGCGACTTGCGATCGATGTTGACGATCACCGCCGTCACCTGCTCGCCTTCCTTCAGCACGTTGCGGGCATCCTCGACACGGTCGGCCGAGATTTCCGAGGCGCGCAGATAGCCTTCGACGTCGTCGGCCAGCTGGACCACGGCACCCTTCGGGTCGACGGTCTTGATCGTCGCGGTGACGATCGAGCCCTTGTCATTGGCCGAGATGAAGTTGTTGAACGGATCGCCCGACAGCTGCTTGATGCCCAGCGAGATGCGTTCCTTGTCGACATCGATGCCCAGCACCACGGCCTCGACTTCGTCGCCCTTCTTGTACTTGCGCACGGCCTCTTCGCCCGACTCTTGCCAGGACAGGTCCGACAGGTGCACCAGGCCGTCGATGCCGCCCGGCAGACCGATGAACACGCCGAAGTCGGTGATCGACTTGATCTGGCCGGTCAGCTTGTCGCCCTTCTTGTGGTTGCGGCTGAAGTCGTCCCACGGATTGGCCTTGCACTGCTTCATGCCCAGGCTGATACGACGCTTGTCTTCGTCGATATCCAGCACCATGACTTCGACTTCGTCGCCCAGCTGGACAACCTTGGACGGGGCCACGTTCTTGTTGGTCCAGTCCATTTCCGACACGTGCACCAGGCCTTCGATGCCGGCTTCGATCTCGACGAACGCGCCGTAGTCGGTCAGGTTGGTGACCTTGCCGAACAGGCGGGTGCCTTGCGGGTAGCGGCGCGAGATGCCGACCCACGGATCTTCGCCCAGCTGCTTGACGCCCAGCGAGACGCGGTTCTTCTCCTGGTCGAACTTGAGGATCTTGGCGGTGATTTCCTGGCCAACCGACAGCACTTCGCTCGGATGGCGAACACGGCGCCATGCCAGGTCGGTGATGTGCAGCAGACCGTCGATGCCGCCCAGGTCGACGAACGCACCGTAGTCGGTGATGTTCTTGACGATGCCGTTGACGATGGCGCCTTCCTTCAGGGTTTCCATCAGCTTCTGGCGCTCTTCGCCCAGGGTCGCTTCCACCACGGCGCGGCGCGACAGCACCACGTTGTTGCGCTTGCGATCCAGCTTGATGACCTTGAATTCCAGGGTCTTGCCTTCGTACGGCGTGGTGTCCTTGATCGGACGGACATCGACCAGCGAACCCGGCAGGAACGCGCGGATGCCGTTGACCATCACGGTCAGGCCGCCCTTGACCTTGCCGGTCACGGTACCCGAGATGATTTCGCCGTCTTCCAGCGCCTTCTCGAGGTTCAGCCACGATGCCAGGCGCTTGGCCTTGTCGCGGGACAGGATGGTGTCGCCATAGCCGTTCTCGAGCGCGTCGATGGCCACGGAAACGTAGTCGCCGGCCTGCACTTCGAGTTCGCCCTGGTCGTTCAGGAACTCCTCCACCGGGACGAAGGCTTCAGACTTCAGGCCGGCGTTGACGACCACGAAATTGTGGTCGATGCGCACGACTTCGGCCGAAATCACCTCGCCAGCCTTCATATTGGAGCGGGCGACGGATTCCTCGAACAGTGCGGCAAAGGATTCGTTGTTTTGCAGGTCGGACATAAACGTAAGTTAGCAATCCGCAATACCGTGGCCGGCGCGACGATCACGCTCAGTCTGCCAGGGCAGCGGGGTCAGGTTGAACCATGCCGGCGGCCCGTTCCGCCTGCGGACGCGTTCGTTGTCGCGTTCGCTGCGGCCGGCTGCCGGCGCCCGATGGCGCGGCGCGGTCACCCCTGGGTCAGCGGACCCAGTTCGGCGTGCCACGCCAGCACCTGCGCCACCGCCTGATCCACCGTCATGTCGGAGGTATCGAGCAGTCGCGCATCTTCCGCGGGACGAAGCGGGGCGGCGGCACGGGAACGGTCCCGCGCGTCGCGTGCTTCCAAATCACGCAAAAGGTTTTCGATACTAGCAGAAATTCCCTTATCAATCAATTGTTTATAGCGCCTGCGGGCGCGTGCCTCGACGCTTGCGGTCAGGAACACCTTCAGGCGCGCGTCCGGGAAGATCACGGTGCCCATGTCGCGGCCGTCGGCCACCAGGCCGGGCAGCTTGCGGAAGCCCCGCTGCAGTGCCGTCAACGCATCGCGGACCGGCTGATGGACCGCCAGCGCCGAAGCCCGGTTGCCGATCGCCTCGGCGCGGATGGCCAGGCTCACCTCTTCGCCCGACAGCCAGACCCGATCCGGACCAAACTTGACATCGAGGCGACCCGCCAGGTTTGCAAGGGCCGGCACGTCGGACGCGTCGATGCCGGCGCGTTCGCTGGCCAGCGCCACCAGACGGTACAGCGCCCCGCTGTCGAGCAGATGGAAGCCCAGCGCGTCGGCGACCTTGTGCGCCACGGTTCCCTTGCCGGAGGCCGTTGGCCCGTCGATGGTGACGACTTCAGCGATAGTCATTTCTTATCAAGACAAAAGCAACGATCAATTTCTCGATCTAATTGAGAACCATTATCATTCTTCCATCGGTAGGGAGCGTCGATCGGCGGCTCCCGCAGACCAACGAGGCAATCTACCATGGCAAAAACCCTGTCGTTCGGCATCATGCACCTCGGCATCGCGTTCAGCGTGACCTATGCGCTGACCGGCAGCATTGCCATCAGCGGTGCCGTCACCTTCATCGAACCGGCCGTCAACACGGTGGCCCACTACTTCTTCGACCGTTACTGGGAGCAGCGCGAACGGCGCAAGGCAGCACAGGCGGACGCGCCGGCCGATGCCGGGCGTGACAGCGGGATGGCGATGGCGCCGGCGCAATAGGCCCGCCTGGGCCGCGCCAGCCGGCCCGGCGGCCCGGCCGCCCTGACCAGGATTCAGCGGACCACCTGGCCAAACACGTCGAAATAGTCGGGAAACGTCTTCGCCACGCAGCGCGGATCGTTGATGCGGATCGGCAAGGGCCCGAGGGTCGCCAGCGAGAAGCACATCGCCATCCGGTGGTCGTCATAGGTGTCGATGCCGTCGGCGGGCGTGCGCCACTGCGCCGGCGGCGCGATGCGCAGATAGTCCTGGCCGGCCTCGATGTCGGCGCCGAGCTTGCGCAGCTCGGCCGCCATCGCGTCGATGCGATCGGTCTCCTTGACGCGCCAGCTGCCGATATTGGTCAGCGTGGTGGAACCGTCGGCGAACAGCGCCGCCACCGCCAGCGTCATCGCCGCATCGGGAATATGGTTGCAGTCCAGCGCGATGCCCGTCAGCCGGCCGTCGTCGCGGTCCACGCCGCGCACCTCGATCCAGTTGGCGCCGGCCATCACGTTGGCGCCCATCCGGTTCAGCGCATCGGCGAACTGCACGTCGCCCTGGATGCTTGCCAGCCCCACCCCTTCGACCCGCACCGGACCGCCGCCGATGGCGCCGGCGGCCAGGAAGTACGAGGCCGACGACGCGTCGCCCTCGACGAAGATTTCACCGGGAGAGCGGTAACGCGCCCGCGCCGGCAGCACGAAGCGCGACCAGCCGTCGCGCTTGACCTCGATGCCGAAGCGCGCCAGCAGATTCAGCGTGATCTCGATATAGGGCTTCGAGATCAGCTCGCCCACCACCTCGATTTCGATGCGGCCGCCCGGCGCGTCGGCCAGCGGCAACGCCATCAGCAGCGCGGTCAGGAACTGGCTGGACACATCGCCGCGCACGCGGATCGGCCCGTCGATACGGATCTGGGACGGCTGCAGGTGCAACGGCGGATAGCCCTCGTTGCCGAGGTAGTCGATGCGCGCGCCGACCTGGCGCAGGCCGTCGACCAGATCGCCGATCGGCCGCTCGTGCATGCGCGGCACGCCCGACAACCGATAGTCGCCGCCCTGCAGCGCCAGCGCCGCGGTCAGCGGACGGATCGCGGTGCCGGCATTGCCCATGAACAGCTCGGCCGCCTTGACCGGAAACTTGCCGCCGACGCCGGTGACCAGATGATCGTCGCCGTCCTTGCGCCATGCCACGCCCAGCGTCTTCAGCGCGCCGAGCATTACGCGCGTGTCGTCGGAATCGAGCAGGTCGCGCACCCGGGTCTCGCCCTCGCTGAGCGCGGCCAGCAGCAGCACGCGGTTGGAGATGCTCTTCGAGCCGGGAAGGCGAACCGTGCCGGCGGCACGGGTGAAGGGGCCAAGCGTCAGATGTTCCATGGTCGGGCTACGGTCGGGACGGCATACGAAGGGCAACAAGGCAGCGCGGGTTGGCGGCAGGATCGGCCGACATCACGGCTCGACGTCCGCCGCGGCGGCGCGCTCGGCGCCCCACTGCAGCCGGGCCTGGCTGGCGCGGGCGAACACGCGTTCGAGCGCGTCGCCATTGCCGGCCTCGATCTGCGCCTTCAGATGGGCCAGCACCGACTGATAGGTATTGAGTTCGCGCAGCAGCGCCTCGCGATTGGCCAGGCAGATGTCGCGCCACATCTCGGGCGACGACGCGGCGATCCGCGTGAAGTCGCGAAAGCCGCCGCCCGCGCAGGCCAGCTTGAGCGCCGCGTCCTCGGCATTGGCGACCTGCGCGACCAGCGCATAGGACAGCAGATGCGGCAGGTGGCTGACCGCCGCGAACACCGCGTCGTGCTGCACGGCGGACATGATCTCGCAGACACCGCCGGCGGTCTCCCACATCGCGCGCACCGCCGCGACATCGGCCCGGCTGTTCTCCTGCAGCGGGCACAGCACGACCTTCTTGCCGTCGTAGAGATCGTCGAGAGCGGCCTCGACGCCGTTGAGCTCGCGTCCCGCGATCGGATGGGCCGGCACGAACTGCGCGACCTTGTCGCCGAGCGCGGTCTTGGCCGCCATGATCACGTCGGACTTGGTGCTGCCCGCGTCGGTGACGATGGTGCCGGGCTGCAGATGGGGCTCGAGCGCATGCAGCAGCGCGAAGGTCTGCGCCACAGGCGCGCACAGCACGATCATGCTGGCGCCCTGCGCGGCATCTTCGAGCGAGGCGGCGCGGTCGATCACGCCAAGCGCCAGCGCGCGTTCCAGCGAGGCGGGAGAACGGCCGACGCCGACCACTTCGCCGACGACACCGGCACGTTTCAGGGCTCGGGCCAGGGAACCGCCGATCAGGCCGACGCCGACGATCACGACACGGGAAAAATGCAGGGCACTCACGACAGTACGCCGAGATCGGCGGCGGAAAGGAGGAAAACCGGCATTGTAGCCGGTCGCTGCGCGCAGGCGGGCGCCGGTGGTGCCGATATGGCAGACAGGGCGCCAGCGGCGCCCTGTCGGGAGTTGGACCGCGGCGCCCCTACTGCAGCGCGCGCTCCAGCGCTGCGATAAAGGCCGCGTTCTCCTGCGGCAGCCCGATCGTCACGCGCAACCACTGCGGCAGCCCATAGCTGCCGACCGGCCGCACGATCACGCCCTGCTTGAGCAGCGCCAGATTGACACGCGCGCCCGCCTCATTGTCGTCGCCGACACGGACCAGCACGAAGTTGCCGTACGAAGGCACATATTCGAGGCCGAGCCGATCGAATGCCGCCACCAGCTGCGCCTTGCCCTCGCGATTGAGCGTCGCACTCTTGCGCAGGAAGGCCTCGTCGCCGAGCGCGGCCACCGCGGCCGCCTGCGCCAGGCTGTTGACGTTGAACGGCTGGCGGATGCGGTTCAGCAGATCGGTCAGCGCAGGCTGCGCGACCGCATAGCCGACCCGCAGCCCGGCCAGGCCATAGGCCTTCGAGAACGTGCGCGAGACCATCAGGTTCGGATACCTGCGCACCCACTGCACCGACTCGTACTGGTCCTCGGGGTCCAGGTACTCGTTGTAGGCCTCGTCGAGCACCACCACCACGTCGGCCGGCACCTTCGCCAGGAAGGCTTCGATCTGCGGGGCCGGCAGGAAGGTCCCGGTCGGATTATTCGGGTTGGCGATGAAGACCAGCCGGGTATCGGGCGCGATCGCCGCCGCCATCGCGTCGAGATCGTGGCCATAGTCGCGCGCCGGCACCTCGATCGCACGGGCGCCGATTTCCTGCGTCGCCAGCGCGTAGACCGCGAACGAGTACTGCGCGTAGACGATCGATTCGCCCGGCTTGACCAGCGCATGCGCGGCCAGCTCGAGGATGTCGTTGCTGCCGTTGCCCAGGGTCAGCCAGTCGGCCGGCACGTCGTAGCGGGCCGACAGCGCGGCCTTCAGCTCGAAGCCGTTGGAATCGGGATAGCGGCCCAGCTCGGCCACCGCGGCCGCCATCGCGGCCTTGGCCGACTCCGGCATGCCGAGCGGGTTCTCGTTGGAGGCCAGCTTGACGATGGTTGCCTCGTCGAGGCCGAATTCGCGCGCGACCTCGGCGATCGGCCGGCCCGCGACGTAAGGGGAAATCGCCCGCACATATTCCGGACCGAACTGCCTGCCCTGCTCTGCCATATCGACTCCTGATTGCCTTGCCTCGGCCCGCCGCGGGCCCGGTGTTCCACCTTGGGTTGTTCTGTCCGCAGTGCGCTGCCTGCCTGCGTGCGTGCTACTTGCTGGACGGATACGAGCCCAGCACCTTGAAGTACGCCGCGTTGGCGCGCAGCTGCTGCAGCGCGCGCTCGACCGCGGCATCGCGCTGGTGGCCCTCGATATCGACGTAGAAGTAGTACTCCCAGGCCCCGCTGCGCGCCGGCCGCGATTCGAAGCGGCACATCGACACGCCGTTGTCGGCCAGCGGCGCCAGCAGCTGGTAGACCGCGCCGGCCTTGTTCGGCACCGACAGGATCAGCGAGGTCTGGTCGCTGCCCGACGGCTCGGTCTCGTAGCGGCCGATCACCGCGAAGCGCGTGCGATTGTGCGGATCGTCCTGGATATGCGAGCGGATGATGTGCAGGTGATAGCGATTGGCCGCGGTCTCGGCGGCGATCGCCGCCACCGTCGGGTCCTCGCTGGCCATGCGGGCCGCCTCGCCGTTGCTCGACACCGCCTGCCGCTCCAGGTGCGGATAGTTGGCCGTCAGCCAGTGCTGGCACTGCGCCAGCGCCTGCGGATGGGCGCGCACCACGGTCACGCCCTTCATGTCGGGCGACGACGCCATCAGGTTGTGATGGACCTTGAGCGCGATCTCGCCGCTGATCTTCAGCGAGGTCTGCAGGAACAGATCGAGCGTGCGCGACACCGCGCCCTCGGTCGAATTCTCGACCGGCACCACGCCGTACTCGACGGTGCCGGCCTCGACCGCCCGGAACACCTCGTCGATGCTCGGGCACGGCACGCCGGCGACCTCGTGGCCGAAGTGGGCGTACAGCGCCTGCTCGGAGAAGGTGCCGGCCGGGCCGAGGAACGCGACTTCCAGCGGCTTCTCCAGGCCGCGGCAGGCGGACATCACCTCGCGCCAGATCGCCGCGACGCTGTCGCCGCGCAGCGGCCCGGGGTTGTTGCCCTGGACCTTGCGAATGACCTGCAGCTCGCGCTCCGGCCGGAACACCGGCGCGCCGAATTTCTTCTTCACCTCGCCGACGTCCAGCGCCAGCTGCGCGCGGCGGTTCAGCATCGCCAGCAGCTCGCGATCGACGGCGTCGATCTGCTCGCGCAGCGGCGCCAGTTCCACGGACAGCGCGCGCTCCTGCTCCTCGGTCGGCATGGCAGGCTGCTGGCCCTGGGCAGCGGCCGCAGCGTTTTTATCTTGGTTCGTCATGATGGAAATCCCGATTCGCCATCGATCGGCAAGCCACGCCCACGCAGGACCGTCTCGCCGCCGATGGCGCAATGGCCGCCGCTCAGGCGGCGCTGCGCTCGAACTCGCGCATATAGTCGATCAGCGCGGTGACACCCTCCAGCGGCATCGCGTTATACAGGCTGGCGCGCATGCCGCCCACCGACTTGTGGCCCTTGAGCTGGACCAGCCCGTTGGCGCGCGCGCCGGCCAGGAAGGCCTCGTTGCGGGACTCGTCGGCCAGGAAGAACGGCACATTCATGCGCGAACGGCAGCTCGGATCGATCTCGTTGCGATAGAAGGCGCTCTGGTCGAGGAAGTCGTAGAGCGCGCGCGCCTTGGCGATATTGCGCTGCTCGATGCCGTCCACGCCGCCCTGCCGCTTCAGCCATTTGAACACCAGCCCGGCGATATAGATCGCGTAGGTCGGCGGCGTGTTGTACATCGAATTGTTGTCGTTGACGATGCGCCAATTGAACGCCGACGGGCACAGCGGATGCGCGTGGCCGAGCAGGTCCTCGCGCACGATCACGATGGTGACGCCGGCCGGGCCGATATTCTTCTGCGCGCCGCCATAGACCACCTGCACGCGCGACCAGTCGACCGGCCGCGACAGGATATGGCTCGACGCGTCGGCGACCACCACGCGGCCTTGGTTCTGGCCGATATCGGGCACTTCCTGGAATTCGACGCCGACGACGGTCTCGTTGGTGCACAGGTGCACGTAGGCGGCATCGTCGGACAGCTGCCAGCTCGCCGGATCGGGGATGCGCGCGAAGCGCTGGTCCACGCTGCTGGCGGCGATATGGCTGGCGCCGTAGCGGCGGGTTTCCTGCTCGGTCTTGACCGACCAGGTGCCCGTCACGACGAAATCGGCCTTGGGCCGCTCGGGGTTCAGGCGTCCGATCAGGTTCAGCGGGACGATGGCGTTCTCGCCGATGGCCCCGCCCTGCAGGAACAGGATGCGGAATTCCTTGGGAACGCGCAGCAGCTCGCGCAGATCGGCCAGCGCCTCGTTGTGGATCCCCTCGAACTCCTTGCTGCGGTGGCTCATCTCCATCACCGAGATGCCGGTGCCGTGCCAGGAGAGCATTTCTTCTGCTGCCTGCTGGAGCACCTCGGCCGGCAGCGTCGCGGGGCCCGGGGAGAAGTTGTAGACACGTTCGGCCATGGCGCGCTGCATCATGGCGGCAAGGGCGGGATTCTGGGGATCGTTCATGAACGGAAAGAAAAATGGCTGCTTGGGATAGCCCAAGCAGCCATTATTACCTAAAGACGCATTTCGTTGGCGCCCCGGCGTCGCCGAGGTGGCGCACCGGACGCCGGCGCCCGGCTTACTTCGACGCCGCGGTGACTTCCTTCTCGGCGGCGTCGCGCATCGACTTGCCAACCTGCGGGCCGTACTTCTGCATCATCGAGCCCCAGATTTCCTGGGTCGCCTTGCCCTGGTTGGCCATGAACTTCTGGCCGGTCGGCGACTTCAGGAAGGTGGTCAGGTCGCGGATTTCCTGGGCGGTGTAGTACTTGCCGAAGGCGTCATAGTGCGCCTTGATGGCGTCGTTCTTGAACGCTTCGGTGCCGAACTGCTTGCCGGCGCCATCGACCATGCGCTGCACCGCGCCGTTCTTCTTCAGCTTCTCGACGGCGGCCTGCTTCTGCGCGTCGCTCAGCGTCTTGTTCTCGACCAGCACCTGTTCGAGCACCAGCGGCGCTTCCTGCTTGGCGCCGGCCTGCCAGTTCTCGGCCTGGCCCTTGACGGCCTGGTCGGCCTGCATCACGGACAGCAGTTCCTTGATCGCCGCGGTCTTGTCCGCGTCCTGCGCGC
Source organism: Cupriavidus cauae (assembly GCF_026210475.1). Lineage (NCBI taxonomy): Bacteria > Pseudomonadati > Pseudomonadota > Betaproteobacteria > Burkholderiales > Burkholderiaceae > Cupriavidus > Cupriavidus cauae. Next base: position 1,742,869 of record NZ_CP080293.1, on the reverse strand, counting down.
GCGCATGCTGCGCGACCATCAAGGCCGGAACAAAAGCAGCCAGCACAGCAATACGTCGAGTGGTGTTGAGCATTATGACTCCCTGATGAATTCGTCCGGTTTAGTCCGGTAGCGACTGGCCTAGTTCCAGCGGCCGCGCCATTGTTGCATCTGATTACGATTGAGCGCCATTGTCACCATTTGCGACATCATCGGCGCCGTTGCTGGCACCATTGTCGTCGCCGTTGGTGCCGGCATTGGTTTCGGCACCGGCGCCCTCGCCTTCCGCGTCGATCTCGCCGTTGTCGCCGCCGTCGCCGTTGTCGCCATTATCGGCATCGCTTTCGACGATGCGCTGCAGGCCCGAGAGCTTGGTGCCCTCGTCGACGTTGATCAGCGTGACGCCCTGGGTGGCGCGGCCCATCTCGCGGATTTCGGCCACCCGGGTGCGGATCAGCACGCCGCCGGTGGTGATCAGCATGATCTCGTGCTCCGGCGCGACCAGCGCGGCGGCCACCACGCGGCCATTACGCTCGCTGGTCTGGATCGCGATCATGCCCTTGGTGCCGCGGCCATGCCGAGTGTATTCCGTGATCGGCGTGCGCTTGCCGTAGCCGTTCTCCGTCGCGGTCAACACGCTGCCGACCGAGCCGGCATCCTCGGCATTCTCGGCCGGCGCGACCAGCATCGCGATCACGGTCTGACCGTCGTCCAGGTTCATGCCGCGCACGCCGCGGGCCTGCCGGCCCATCGGACGCACGTCGTTCTCGTCGAAGCGCACCGCCTTGCCGGCGTCCGAGAACAACATCACGTCGTGCTGGCCGTCGGTGATCGCCGCGCCGATCAGGTAGTCGCCCTCGTCGAGGTCGACCGCGATGATGCCGGCCTTGCGCGGATTCGAGAATTCGGTCAGCGCGGTCTTCTTGACGGTGCCGCGGGCGGTCGCCATGAAGATGAAGTGCTCGGCGTCGAACTGGCGCACCGGCAGGATCACCGTGATCTTCTCGCCTTCCTGCAGCGGGAACATGTTGACGATCGGCCGGCCGCGCGAGGTGCGCGAGCCCTGCGGGACCTCATAGACCTTCAGCCAGTAGAGCCGGCCGCGGTTCGAGAAGCACAGGATGTAGTCGTGCGTGTTGGCGACGAACAGCGTATCGATCCAGTCGTCGTCCTTGGTCGCCATCGCCTGCTTGCCCCGGCCGCCACGCTTCTGCGCGCGGTATTCCGAGATCGGCTGGCTCTTCATATAGCCGCTGTGCGACAGCGTGACCACCATGTCCTGCGGGGTGATCAGGTCCTCGGTATCGAGCTCGGTCGCGTTCAGCTCGATCTGCGAACGGCGGTCGTCGCCGAATTCGGCGCGGATCGCGGTCAGTTCGTCGGTGATGATGGTGGTAATGCGCTCCGGACGGGCCAGGATGTCGAGCAGGTCGGTGATGGCGTCCATCACGTCGCGGTACTCCTGCACGATCTTGTCCTGCTCCAGGCCGGTCAGGCGCTGCAGGCGCATCTGCAGGATTTCCTGGGCCTGGGAGTCGGACAGGCGGTACAGGCCGTCGTCCTGCATGCCGAACACCGGCGGCAGGCCATCCGGACGGTAGGCCGCGCGGCCGCCCGGGGTGTCGGTCTCGGCGCGCGCCAGCATCTCGCGCACCAGCTGCGAATCCCACGATTTGGCCATCAGTTCCTGCTTGGCGATCGGCGGGGTCGGCGCGGCCTTGATGATCGCGATGAACTCGTCGATGTTGGCCAGCGCCACCGCCAGGCCCTCCAGCACATGGCCGCGCTCGCGGGCCTTGCGCAGTTCGAACACGGTGCGGCGGGTCACCACCTCGCGCCGGTGCGACAGGAAGCACTCCAGCATCTGGCGCAGGTTCAGCAGGCGCGGCTGGCCGTCCACCAGCGCCACCATGTTCATGCCGAAGGTGTCCTGCAGCTGGGTGTTCTTATATAGGTTGTTCAGAACAACCTCGGGCACCTCGTTGCGCTTGAGCTCGATCACCACGCGCATGCCGGACTTGTCCGATTCGTCGCGGATGTCCGAGATGCCTTCGATCTTCTTCTCGGTGACGAGCTCGGCGATGCGCTCCAGCAGCGTGCGCTTGTTCACCTGGTAGGGCAGCTCGTCGATGATGATTGCCTGGCGCTGGCCGCGGTCGATATCCTCGAAGTGGGTACGTGCTCGCATCACCACACGGCCGCGGCCGGTGCGGTAGCCTTCGCGCACGCCCTGGATGCCGTAGATGATGCCGGCGGTCGGGAAATCGGGCGCCGGAATCAGTTCGATCAGCTCGTCGACCGTCGCCTGCGGGTTGCGCAGCAGGTGCAGGCAGCCGTCGACCACTTCGTTCAGATTGTGCGGCGGGATATTGGTGGCCATGCCGACCGCAATACCCGACGAACCGTTGATCAGCAGATTCGGGATACGGGCCGGCAGGATTTGCGGCTCGTTTTCGGAGCCGTCGTAGTTGGGGACGAAATCGACGGTTTCCTTGTCGATGTCCAGCAGCATTTCATGCGCTATCTTGGACAACCGGATTTCCGTATAACGCATGGCCGCGGCATTGTCGCCGTCGACCGAACCGAAATTGCCCTGGCCGTCAACCAGCATATAACGCAGCGAAAAATCCTGCGCCATGCGGACGATGGTCTCGTAGACCGCGGTATCGCCGTGCGGGTGATATTTACCAATCACATCGCCGACGATACGCGCCGACTTCTTATAGGGGCGGTTCCAGTCGTTGTTCAGCTCGTGCATCGCAAACAGCACTCGCCGATGGACGGGCTTCAGGCCGTCCCGTACATCGGGAAGCGCGCGCCCGACGATCACGCTCATCGCGTAATCCAGGTACGAGCGACGCATTTCCTCTTCGAGGGAGACCGGAAGGGTTTCTTTGGCGAATTGATCCATTGCGGCGTGGCTTATGCGGTTGAAACGCCCGCAAGCGGAGGTCGGCACCGGATGATCCGGTGCTGCCGGCGCGGCGGGTAACATGGCATTCTAACATGCGCCGCACCGCCTCCCCGTGCCCCTCCCACCACCCTTCGCGCTGCCCCCGCCGATCCGCAACGATGCCTCGGAACCCAAGCGGCACAAGGGTTTGCGGGCATCGCAAGGGCCATGTTGCACAAACACCACAGGCCCCGAAGCCATGGATTGAATCGCATATATTTACTTCTTAGGAAACGAGCCTTGTGGCACAATTCCCCAGCGAAGAGCCAGACATTGTTCGAAGTGGAGCATTCGTCACCTCGAGCGAGAAGGTTATACTCCGAAGAATGTATGACTTGTTTTCGTCCATTTGCTCGCAGTAACCCTGCGGTGATCTCATCCTGAGAGGAGAAATATGAAAAAATTTGCCAAGCTCGCGCTCGTTGCAGCTACCGCAGTAATGGCCGCATCCGCTCAAGCCCAGACCGCGTCGGTCCCCTACGAAAAGAAGGCCGTCAACGACAACTGGGGTAACGGTACGAGCGAGTACGTGTGGAAGAATGGCACGAACGAGCTCTGCTGGCGCGATAGCTCCTGGACCCCGGCCACGGCCAATGCTCAGTGCGATGGCGCGCTGGCTCCGGCTGTTGCCCCGGCTCCGGCTCCGGCTCCGGTCGCTCCCCCGGTTGTCTCGAGCGAGAAGGTCACCTTCGCCGCTGACACGCTGTTCGACTTCGACAAGGCTGTCCTGAAGCCGGAAGGCCGCGCCAAGCTGGACGACCTGGTGTCGAAGCTGTCGGGCATCACTCTGGAAGTGATCATCGCCGTCGGCCACACCGACTCGTTCGGTACCGATCGCTACAACGATCGCCTGTCGATCCGCCGCGCCGAAGCCGTCAAGGCCTATCTGGTGAGCAAGGGCGTGGAAGCCAACCGCGTCTACACCGAAGGCAAGGGCGAGCGCCAGCTGAAGGTCGATCCGAAGTCGTGCAAGGGCAACCGCACCGCTCAGATCGCCTGCCAGCAGCCGAACCGCCGCGTGGAAGTCGAAGTGGTCGGTACCCGCAGCGCTCGCTGATCGGTCCCGCTCCACGGCGAAAAAGCCCAGCGCAAGCTGGGCTTTTTTTCGTCCTGCGTTTTCGTTCGGCGCCCGGTCCGTTCCTGCGGTCGCGCCGTGCTGCTCGCCCTCCTGGCTTGGCACCCTGCCTCGCCTCACTCGTTCACTGGGTCAGCAATTTCCTCCCGGCTCGCCTCAGGGGACGCATTTTGTTAGAGTTGCCCCAATTCCTAATGTCCCGCGCCGCCAGGCGCGCGCCAGATTCATGACGCCGACTTCCCCCGTGATTCACCCCACCGTCGAAACCCACCAGATTGCGCGCAATGCCGACCTGAAGGAGATCGACAAGTTCAGCGAAATGGCCCACCGCTGGTGGGATCCGAACAGCGAATTCAAGCCGCTGCACGAGATCAACCCGCTGCGGCTGGGCTGGATCGACAGCATCGCCGACCTGCGCGGCAAGCAGGTCGTGGATATCGGTTGCGGCGGGGGCATCCTGTCCGAGAGCATGGCGCGCGCCGGCGCGACCGTGCGTGGCATCGACCTGTCGACCAAGGCGCTGAAGGTCGCCGACCTGCACAGCCTGGAATCGGGCGTGGCCGTGACCTACGAGGAGATCGCGGCCGAAGCGCTCGCCGGGCGGATGCCGGCCAGCTTCGACGTGGTCACCTGCATGGAAATGCTCGAACACGTGCCGGACCCGGCCTCGATCGTCCGCGCCTGCGCCACGCTGGTCCGCCCCGGCGGCCACGTGTTCTTCTCGACCATCAACCGCAACCTGAAGGCGTACCTGCTGGCCGTGCTCGGCGCCGAATACGTGCTCAATATGCTGCCGCGCGGCACGCACGACTACGACAAGTTCATCAAACCCGCCGAACTTGCGCGCTTCGCCCGGCAGGCGGGCCTGGACCTGATCGAGCTGCGCGGCATGGTCTACCGGCCGCTGTCCCAGGTCTACGAGCTGAGCCGCGATACCGACGTCAATTACATGATGGCCCTGCGCCGCACCGCCTGAGCATGCCGACCTTCGACGCTGTTTTCTTCGACCTGGACGGCACGCTGGCCGACACCGCCCCCGACCTGGCCGCCGCCGCCAACCGGCTGGTGGTCGAGCATGGCCGCCCGCCGGTGGACTATGCGCTGCTGCGCCCGGTCGCGTCCCATGGGGCGCGCGGCCTGATCGGCGCCGCCTTCGGCAAGACGCCCGAAGACCCCGATTTCCCGGCACTGCGCGATGCCTTCCTGAACTACTACGAGGCCGATATCGCGGTGCAGACCCGGCTGTTCGACGGCATGGAAGAGGTTCTGGCCGCACTCGAAGCCGCCGGCATCCGCTGGGGCATCGTGACCAACAAGATCGCCCGCTTCACCACCCCGCTGGTCAATGCGATTGGCCTGGCGCCGCGCGCCGCCGCCGTGGTCAGCGGCGACACCACGCCCTATCCGAAGCCCCACCCCGCCCCGCTGCTGCACGCCGCGCAGGTCAGCGGCGTCGATCCGAGCCGATGCGCCTATGTCGGCGACGACCTGCGCGACATCCAGGCCGGCAAGGCGGCCGGCATGGCCACCATCACGGCGGCCTATGGCTACTGCGGCGAGGGCGAGCCACCGGAGCGCTGGGGCGGCGATCACCTGGTGCGCCATCCCAGCGAGTTGATTCCGCTGCTCACCGCGGCCGTTCCCGCCGCCTAGGGAACCGACGCGCACGCCCGGCGTCGAAAGCGGGTACAATCCGTTTTCCTTACTGGGGCCGACCTGGTTTCGACGTGGGTTGCAAAGCAGTAGAGGGCATACCGAGGACCCGTCACCTCGTAAATCAATGGGAACGCAATAACTGCTAACGACGAACGTTACGCACTGGCAGCCTAAGGGCCGCCGTCCTCGCACTGGCTCGCTGACGGGCTAGGGTCGCAAGACCACGCGAGGTCATTTACGTCAGATAAGCCCTGCGGGTGTCACGACCTCAGGGACGAAAACCAAGTGACTCGCCGTCGTAGAGCGTGTTCGTCCGCGATGCGGCGGTTAAATCAAATGACAGAACTAAGTATGTAGAACTCTCTGTGGAGGATCTGCGGACGCGGGTTCGATTCCCGCCGGCTCCACCAGTATTCCGTCCGACGACATCCGCAAATCGATGTCCTGAAACCCGCGACAGCGCAAGCTTCGCGGGTTTTTGTTTTTCGGCTTTGCGGACCCCAACCACCCCGATCGGCGGAGCGATGGCATTATCGCGGCAATCATTCTTCACATTTCATCGAAGCAGAGCGAAACCGATGACCGCGATGACCGCCTTCCAACCCGTCCCCCTCCAATACGCCAGCCGCCTGATCAACCATGGCCCGACCGTGCTGGTCACCAGCAGCGACGGCAGCCGCCGCAACGTGATGGCCGCCGCCTGGTCGATGCCGGTCGAATTCACACCGCCGCGCATTGCGATCGTGATCGACAAGCGAACCTTCACGCGCGAGCTGGTCGCGGCCAGCGGCAGCTTTGGCATCTGCATCCCCGGCGCGGCCGCCATCGATATGACCTACGCGGTGGGCAGCGCCACGGGCCGCGACGTCGACAAGTTCGCGCAGTTCGGCATCGCAAGCATCACCGGTCCCGAGCTCGGGCTGCCGCTGATCGAAGCGGGCTGCAGCGCGTGGATGGAGTGCCGGCTGATTCCGGAGGCGCATACCGAGGATGCCTACGACACCTGCTTCGGCGAGGTCGTGGCCGCGGCCGCGGATCCGCGCGTGTTCGCCAATGGCCGGTGGAAGTTCGATGCGGGCAACGAGGCCCTGCACACGATCCATCATCTCGGCGGCGGCAACTTTGTACGCTCGTCCTCGACGATCGTCGCCAATCCCATCGGCTGACCCAGACCCCTGAGCCGAACCCAAGCTCGGTCGTGATCGCCGCCAAGCCGATCGCCAGACCCAAACCCTGCGCCGAACGCCAGCTCGATCACGATCGTCGTCAAGCCGATCGCCTGACCCAACTCCTGAACCGAACGCGAGCGGGATCGTTCAGCGCTTCTTCCCCGCCCGCAACGGCCCCCGTGGCGGGTGCGCTCCCAGCGGCCGCAACGACGACGCCGCCGCCTGCCGCACCGCGCGCGTGACGGCGTCGAGCGCCGGCGAGCGCAGCCGCCATCGGTGCCAGTACAAGGGCACGTCCAGATGCCGGCGCGGCGCAAATTCGGCGAGCGTCCCGTGCGCCAGCGGCTCGCGCACGAAGGGCTCGGGCATCATGCCCCAGCCGAGCCCACGCTGGGCAAACGCGACGAAGCCGGCGGTCGAGGGCACGTAGTGAATCGGCGGCATCGGCTGCTCGGCATCGGGCCCGATCAGCAGCGCGATGAAGCGCGCCTGCAGCGCATCCTTGCGATTGAAGGCGAGCATCGGCGTGCGCGACAGGCTGGCGGCGTTGACGCCCTTGGCAAATGCCTGCGCGATCAACAGCGGCGAAGCCACGGCGAGATAACGCATGATGCCGAGCGGTTCGACCGTGCAGCCCTGCACCGGCTCGGCGCTGGCGCTGACCGCCGCCATCACCACGCCCTCGCGCAGCAGCGTTGCCGAATGGTCCTGATCTTCGACGCGTAGATCGAACACCATCGCGGGCTCGGCCGGCAAGGCGTCGAAGCTGGCGGGAAACCAGCTGTCGAGCGAATCGGCATTGACGGCAAGCGGCACGCGCAGCGGCATCCCGCTCGTGCCCCGCAAGCCATTGCCATCGGCGTCGCCCAGTTCAGCCAGCGTCTCCGCTTCGAGCAGCGCCAGTTGCTCGGTATAGCGTGCCAGCGTGCGGCCGGCCGCGGTCGGCTGGCAGGGGCTGCCTCGTTGCAGCAGCACCTGGCCGAGCCGCTCCTCGAGCTGGCGCATGCGCTGGCTGATGGCCGAGGGCGTGACATGCAGGCGCCGGGCCGCGGCCTCGAAACTCCCTTCCTGCAGCACGGCGGCGAAGGCGGCCAGCTGGCCGTTGTCGATTTTCATCATTAGTATTTCTAATCCAGGACAAGGAAGTTTAGTTTTTCTTTTGACGGTCGCAAAGCTACGCTTGGACCCTTCCAACTTCGAACTTCCGACCCCATCCCCCCGATGAAGATCGACATGCCCCTGATGGCCGGCTTCCTCTCCAGCCTGGCGCTGATCATCCCGATCGGCGCGCAGAACGCCTTCGTGCTGCGGCTCGGCATCCGGCGCCAGCATCGCCTGCCGGTGGCCCTGCTGTGCGCCACCTCCGATGCGCTGCTGATCGGCGTCGGCATCGCCGGCCTCGGCGCGCTGCTGCACGCGCATCCCGGCTGGCTGACGCTGACGCGCTATGGCGGCGCGGCCTTCCTCGCGGTCTACGGCCTGATGGCGGCACGCCGCGCCTTGGATGCCGGCAAGGTCGAGCTGCAGGCCGCGGCCCCATTGCCGCTGGCGACCGCGCTGGCCACCTGTCTTGCCTTCACCTTCCTGAATCCGCACGTCTATCTCGATACCGTGGTGCTGCTCGGCGCGCTGGCGAGCCAGCATGGCAGCGACGGCCGCTGGATCTTCGGCCTCGGCGCCGCGCTGGCGAGCCTGTCGTGGTTCCTCGCGCTGGCCTACGGCGCCGGACTGCTGGCGCCGCTGTTCCGCCGGCCGATGGCATGGCGCTGCCTCGACGGCGCCATCGCGGCGGTGATGATGGGCTTGGCGTTGACGCTGGTGCTGGGCTAGCGAGGGCGACCACAAGACCGGCAAAGGCGCTTCCCCGCTTTCAATGCGGCCGAATTCTGCGTTGCACAAATTTGTGCGATGTAACACGGAACTCACTTTCGCCGCGACTGGACGAAGAGTTGTTCCGCCGTACGGCACCGCGATCGCAATGCACTGATGCAGTGCACTACGACATCGACTCGCCCGCAGTTCACGCTGGCGCAGTGCACGAGGTCCCCGGCGGCCGTCACCATGCCAACCGTCCGCCAGCAGGGAGCCACCATGGAAGTCGCCAAACGCCTGATGCTAGAGAACCGCGCCTGGGCCACCGAAGTGTTGTCACGCGATCCCGACCGCTTCAAGCGTCTGGCGGTGCGCCAGGCGCCGGACGTGCTGTGGATCGGCTGCTCGGACAGCCGCGTGCCTGCGGAGCTGATCACCAATGCCGAGCCCGGCGATCTGTTCGTGCACCGGAACATCGCCAACCTGGTGTGCGAGGACGACCCCAATCTGATGAGCGTGCTGCAGTACGCCCTCGAGGTGCTGCGCGTGGGCAACGTCATCGTCTGCGGGCATCAGGGCTGCGGCGGCGTGCGTGCGTCGCTGGCGCGCGTGCCGGAGCTGCCCCACGTCGATGCGCGGCTGGACAAGATCCGGCAGGTCTATCGCGCGCATTGCGGCGAACTCGATCGCCTCGACAACGACGACGCGCGCACCGCGCGGCTGGTCGAACTCAATGCGATCGCGCAGGTGCGCAAGCTGGCCGGGATGCCGCTGGTGCGCAAGGTGTGGGACAGCGGCCGCGCGCTGCGCCTGCATGCGTGGATCTACTCGCTGGAAACGGGCCTGCTGGAAGAGCGGCTGTGCCTCGATGGCACCGACGCCGACGCGTCGCCGGAACCGCTGGCGGCCTGACACATTGGCGCGCTGACGCCGCCCCCAAATACAGAGCACACGGGGTCTACGAAACGCTGCAGCAACTCGCTGTTGCCGCGGCGGCATCGTCGTCCCACCGTCGTCGTCGCGAACGCCGGACCCGGCGGCTGACATCGAGCCGCTCGGCCCGCGTTCGCGGCGGCGATGAGCCACCCTTTCGTCCAACCCTCCATCGCATCGACCCCTATGAACACGGCGCCCCCTACCCCGACCGTCTCCATCCCGTCCTTGCGCGACGCCTATCTGCGCCACCTCGGCCGCGACATTCCCGCCGGCGTGGTGGTATTTCTCGTTGCCCTGCCGCTGTGCCTGGGCATCGCGCTGGCCTCCGGCGCTCCGTTGTTGTCCGGCCTGCTGGCCGGCGTGATCGGCGGCGTGGTGGTCGCCATGCTGAGCGGCTCGCAGTTGAGCGTCAGCGGCCCCGCGGCCGGCCTCGTCGTGATCGTCGTCGGCGCAATCTCGACGCTCGGCGGCTTCTCCGCCTTCCTGGTCGCGGTGATGCTGGCCGGCGCGCTGCAGATCGTCTTCGCGTGGCTGCGCGCCGGCGATATCGCGGCGCTGGTACCGTCGGCCGTGATCAAGGGCATGCTGGCCGCGATCGGCTTGCTGCTGATCATCAAGCAACTGCCGGTCGCGCTCGGCCTGCCCTCGTCGGCGCCGCTGGACAGCCGGCTGGTCGACGAGGCGGGCCTGGCGGAGGCCGCTCAGCAGGCGCTCGGCATGGTGTCGGGCAGCAACCTGACGGTGGCGGCAGTGGCGCTGGCGATCCTGGTGCTTTGGGATACCGATTTCATCCGGCAGCGTCGCACGCTGCGGGCTTTGCCGGCACCGCTGCTGGCGGTGCTGTGGGGTGTGCTGTACCAGCGCTTCGCCCTGCATGCGAGCCCCGATGCCGCGCTGGCTCCCGACCATCTGGTGCAGCTGCCGGCCATCGATGGTCCGGCGTCTCTGCTGGCCGAACTGGCGCGCCCCGACTTCTCGGCGCTGGCCAATCCCGATCTGTATGTGGTCGCGCTGACGCTGGCGATCGTCGCAAGCCTGGAGACGCTGTTGAGCCTGGAGGCGGTGGACAAGCTCGATCCGATGCGCCGCGTGGCGCCGCCCAACCGGGAGCTGTACGCGCAGGGCGTCGGCAATATGGTCGCCGGTCTGGTCGGCGCGCTGCCGCTGACCGCGGTGATCGTGCGCAGCTCGGCCAATATCAGCGCGGGCGGCCGCACCAAGGTGTCGGCGGTCGTGCATGGCGTGCTGCTGCTGGCCAGCGTGCTGTTCCTGTCCGACCTGCTGCGCTGGATTCCGCTGGCGGCGCTGTCCGCCATCCTGCTGCACGTGGGCTACAAGCTGGCCAAGCCCGCGCTGTTCGTCGAGGCCTGGCGCAAGGGCCCGGCGCAGGCGCTGCCCTTCGTCGTCACGATCGCGGCCATCCTGGCCACCGACCTGCTGTTCGGCATCGCCATCGGCATGGCGGTGGGGATCGCCTTCACGCTGCGCCATCACGCGCGGAGCGCGATCTCGCTGACGCGCTACGAGGACTGCTATCTGCTTCGCCTGCACAAGGACGTGTCGTTCTTCCACAAGGCGCAGCTGCGGCGCCATCTGGCGAAGGTGGAAGCCGGCGGGAAACTGATCATCGATGCAACCCGTTGCGAGCGCATCGACCACGATATCGAAGAGACACTGACCGACTTCCAGCGTGCGGCGCGGGTCGCCGGCATCGATGTCACGCTGCGCACGCCGGGGCCGGCGTCGCGCCTGCCGGCGGCATTGGCCGCCGCCGGCTCGTAGCGGCCGCCCGCGTCGCGACGCGGGCGGCGAGCGGGCGGGCGGCCGGTCAATCAACCACCGGCAAATCAACCGGCCATCAACCGGCGATTAACCGGCCATCAACCCGCCCGTCAAGCGGGCATCAATCGGCCTTGACCGGCTCGATCGACATCTCCTTGAGCTTTAGCTCGACCGCCTTGCCCTTGCGCGCGCGCTTGCCGACGTACGGCAGCAGGTTCGCGCCGGCCAGCTTCTGCGACGACGCCTTGCCGCCTCGGCCCTGCCCGGACACCATCAGTCCGGGGGCGCCCACCGCGGCGACCTGCTGCAGCGTTTCCTTGGGCTCCAGCTCCATCAGGATCACGCCGCGTCCGCCGCCGGACAGCACCTTGATCTCGTCCAGCGCGATCAGCAGCAGGCGGCCGTTGCCGGACAGGCAGGCCACGTGCGTCGCCTCGTCGCCGATCGGCGCGGGCGCCAGCGGCGCGTCGCCATCGTCGAGCGTCAGGAAGGACTTGCCGCCCTTCTGCCGGCTGATCATGTCGCCGATCTTGCTCTGGAAGCCGTTGCCGCCGCGCGTGGCAATCAGCATGCGCTGGTCGGCCGTGCCGGCGAACGTATGCGCGATCTGCGTGCCCGCCTGCAGCTCGACCAGCGTGGTCAGCGGCACGCCGTCGCCGCGGCCGCCGGGCAGGCCCGCGACCGGCACCGAGTAGACGCGGCCATTGGTACCGAACGCCAGCAGCACGTCGATGGTGCGGCATTCGAAGGTGCCGTACAGCGCGTCGCCCGCCTTGAAGGCGAACTGCTGCGGATCGTGGCCATGGCCCTGGCGCGTGCGCACCCAGCCCTTCTGCGAGACCACCACGGTGACCGGTTCGTCGATCACGCGCACCTCGGCGGCGGCGCGGCGCTCCTCCTGGATCAGCGTGCGGCGCGGGTCCTTGTCGGCCGGGCTGTATTGCCTGGCGTCGGCCTCGATCTCCTTGATGATGCGACGGCGCATCATCGTCTCCGACTTCAGCAGCACGTCCAGGTCGGCCTGCTCTTCGCGCAGGTCCTTCAGCTCCTGCTCGATGCGGATCGATTCGAGCCGCGCCAACTGGCGCAGCCGGATTTCGAGGATGTCCTCGGCCTGGCGCTCGGACAGGCCGAACGCCTGCATCAGCGCCGGCTTGGGCTCGTCGCCCTCGCGGATGATGCGGATCACCTCGTCGATATTGAGCAGCACCAGCATCCGGCCTTCGAGGATATGGATGCGGTCCTCGACCTTGGCGAGCCGATGCCGGCTGCGGCGGGTCACGGTCTCGAAGCGGAAGGCGATCCATTCGCGCAGGATCTCGATCAGGCCCTTCTGCCGCGGACGCCCGTCGGTACCGATCATCACCAGGTTGATCGGCGCGCCCGACTCCAGGCTGGTATGCGCGAGCAGCGTCTGCGCGAATTCCTGCTGGTCGATGTTCTTGCTCTTGGGCTCGAACACCAGCCGCACCGGTGCGTCCTTGCCGGATTCGTCGCGCACCGCGTCGAGCACGCCCAGCATGGTCTGCTTGAGCTGCAGCTGCTCCGGCGTCAGCGACTTCTTGCCGGCGCGCACCTTCGGATTGGTCAGCTCCTCGATTTCCTCGAGCACCTTCTGCGCCGAGGTGCCGGGCGGCAGCTCGTTGACCACCAGCTGCCACTGGCCGCGCGCCATGTCCTCGATGATCCAGCGCGCGCGCACCTTCAGGCTGCCGCGGCCGCTCTCGTAGATCTGCGCGATATCGGCCGGCGAAGAGATGATCTGGCCGCCGCCGGGATAGTCGGGGCCCGGCATCAGCGCCAGCAGCTCGGCCAGCGTGATGTTCGGATTGCGGATCATCGCCACCGTGGCCGCCGCGACCTCGCGCAGGTTGTGCGGCGGGATTTCGGTGGCCATGCCGACCGCGATGCCGGACGCGCCGTTGAGCAGCACGAACGGCAGCCGCGCGGGCAGCAGCCTGGGCTCTTCCATCGAGCCGTCGTAGTTCGGCGCGAAGTCGACGGTGCCCTGGTCGATCTCGTCGAGCAGCAGCCGCGCGATCGGCGTCAGCCGCGCCTCGGTGTAGCGCATCGCCGCCGCGCCGTCGCCGTCGCGCGAGCCGAAGTTGCCCTGGCCGTCGATCAGCGGATAGCGCAGAGAGAAGTCCTGCGCCAGCCGCACCAGCGCGTCGTAGGCCGACTGGTCGCCGTGCGGGTGGAATTTGCCGAGCACGTCGCCGACTACGCGCGCCGACTTGACCGGCTTGGCGTCGGCGCGCAGCCCCATCTCGTGCATCGCGAACAGGATGCGGCGCTGTACCGGCTTCTGGCCGTCGGCCACTTCAGGCAGCGCGCGGCCCTTGACCACGCTGATCGCGTAGTCGAGATAGGCCCGTTCGGCGTAATGGGCGAGCGTCAGCGAATCGGCCGGCTCGTCGGGTTGAAACGTAATGTCTTGTTGTTCCATGGATGCTCAATACCTGCCGTCGGCGGCCGTCAGATGTCGGCCACGACTTCGTTGCCGCGTTCCTCGAGCCAGTTGCGCCGCTGCGCGGCCTCGCCCTTGCCCATCAGCATGTTCATCACGCCGACCGTCTTCGGCAGGTCGTATTCGCCCAGCGCCACCGGCAGCAGCCGGCGCGTGTCGGGGTTCATCGTGGTCTCCCACAGCTGCTCGGCGCTCATCTCGCCCAGGCCCTTGAAGCGCGAGATCTGCCACGCGCCTTCCTTGACGCCGTCCTTGATCAGCTTGTCCTGGATCGCCTCGAGCTCGCCGTCGTCGAGCGCGTACAGCTTCTGCGCGGGCTTCTTGCCGCGCGCCGGCGCGTCGACGCGATACAGCGGCGGGCGCGCGACATAGACGTTGCCCTGCTCGATCAGCTTGGGGAAATGGCGGAAGAACAGCGTCAGCAGCAGCACCTGGATATGCGCGCCGTCGACGTCGGCATCGGACAGGATGCAGATCTTGCCGTAGCGCAGGTTCGACAGGTCGGGCTCGTCGTCGGGGCCGTGCGGGTCCACGCCGATCGCCACCGCGATGTCGTGCACCTCGTTGTTGGCGAACAGGCGGTCGCGCTCGGTCTCCCAGGTGTTCAGCACCTTGCCGCGCAGCGGCAGGATCGCCTGGAATTCCTTGTCGCGGCCCATCTTGGCCGAGCCGCCGGCGGAGTCGCCCTCGACCAGGAACAGCTCGTTGCGCGACACGTCGGTCGATTCGCAGTCGGTCAGCTTGCCGGGCAGCACGGCCACGCCGGAGCCCTTCTTCTTCTCGACCTTCTGCGCGGCGCGCGTACGCGCCTGGGCCTGGCGAATCACCAGCTCGGCCAGCTTCTTGCCGTAGTCGACATGGTGGTTCAGCCACAGCTCCAGCGCCGGGCGGCTGAAGGTCGAGACCAGCCGCACCGCGTCGCGGCTGTTCAGCCGTTCCTTGATCTGGCCCTGGAACTGCGGGTCCAGCACCTTGGCCGACAGCACGAACGAGGCGCGCGCGAACACGTCCTCGGACATCAGCTTGACGCCCTTGGGCAGCAGCGCGTGCATCTCGATAAAGCTCTTGACGGCCTGGAACAGGCCCTCGCGCAGGCCGGACTCGTGCGTACCGCCGGCCGGCGTGGGAATCAGGTTCACATAGGATTCGCGCACCGGCGCGCCTTCCTCGGTCCAGGCCACCACCCACGAGGCGCCCTCGCCCTCGGCGAAGCCTTCCTCGCCGGCATTGGCGTCGGGATCGGCGAAATGCTCGCCCTCGAACATCGGGATCACCAGCTCGGCGCCGCTGCCTTGCGCCAGCGCCTCGATCAGATAGCCCTTCAGGCCCTGGTCGTACTGCCAGGTCTGCACGGTCGGCTCCTGGCCGCCGCTCTTCTCGATGACCAGCGTGACCTTGACCCCGGGCAGCAGCACCGCCTTGCTGCGCAGCAGCCGCTGCAGCTCGGCCAGCGGAATCGTCGCCGAATCGAAGTACTTGGCGTCGGGCCACACCTGCACGCGCGTGCCGTTCTTCTTCTCGCCGCGCTCGATCTTGCGCGTGGTCAGCGGCGTGGTCACGTCGCCGCCGGAGAAGGTCAGCGTGGAGAAATTGCCGTCGCGCCAGACCGACACGTCCAGCCGCGTCGACAGCGCATTGGTCACCGACACGCCGACGCCGTGCAGGCCGCCCGAGAACGCGTAGGCGCCGCCCTTGCCCTTGTCGAACTTGCCGCCCGCGTGCAGCCGCGTGAAGACGATCTCGACGACCGGCACCTTTTCCTCGGGGTGGATGCCGACCGGAATGCCGCGGCCGTCGTCCTCGACGCTGACGCTGCCGTCGCGATGCAGGGTGACGACGATCTCGCTGCCGAAGCCGCCCAGCGCCTCGTCGGAGGCGTTGTCGATGACCTCCTGCACGATGTGCAGCGGGTTATCGGTGCGGGTGTACATGCCGGGTCGTTGCTTGACCGGCTCCAGTCCTTTCAGGACGCGGATGGAAGATTCGCTGTACTGACTGGGTTTGCTCGCCATGGAGTCGTTACGAAAGTGGGAATCGCGGCCGTCGGACATCCGCATCGGGAGGGCCGGCCAGGCCGGGCAGCCTGCATTGTAATGGAACGCCGGGGCCGCCAATCCCGTATCAAGCGGGGAATTCTGCCCGTTCCAGCGCGGCCGGCGTGCCTGCTTGCGGCCGCGGCGGACCCTCGCCCGCGCGTCCACCGCGTCACCCCGCCGGCATAAAACCCTGGCCGGCCGGGTGAATTTCGCGACGGCCGACGCGCGTTTTCGATGCGGAGTACACTCGCCAGCACGATTGCCCGGCAGGGCAAGTCGACGGCGACGACCAAGACAACAAGCACAACAAGCACAACAACGACAACAGCAATACCCTCCGAACCGAGCCCGACAATGCCAAGAAAAGAACTCTCCCTGACCACCGTGCTGATCTGCGGCGGCCTGCTCGTCACGCTGTCGATGGGCATCCGCCACGGCTTCGGCCTGTTCAACCTGCCGATCACGCAGGCGCACGGCTGGAGCCGCGAAACCTTCGCCTTCGCGCTGGCGCTGCAGAACCTGATGTGGGGCGTGGCGCAGCCCTTCGCCGGCGCGCTGGCCGACAAGTTCGGCTCGGTCAGGGTGATGCTGGTCGGCGTGGCGCTCTATGTCGCCGGGCTGGTGGTGATGGCGCTCGCCTCGAGCGGCACGGCCTTCGCCTCGGGCGCCGGCATCATGATCGGCATCGCGCAGGCGGGCACCACCTACAGCGTGGTCTACGGCGTGATCGGCCGCGTCGCCAGCCCCGAGAAGCGGGTCTGGGCGATGGGCATCGCCGCCGCGGCCGGCTCGTTCGGCCAGTTCCTGATGATCCCCGTCGAGCAGGGCCTGATCTCGGCCATCGGCTGGCAGAACGCGCTGTTCGTGCTGGCGGTGATGGCCTGCATGATGCTGCCGCTGGTCGTCGCGCTGCGCGAGCCGCAGCAGGGCGGCGGCACCTCGGGCTTCCAGCAGACCATCGGCCAGGCGGTGAAGGAAGCGTTCGGCAACCGCAATTTCCAGCTGCTGACGCTGGGCTACTTCGTCTGCGGCTTCCAGGTGGTCTTCATCGGCGTGCACCTGGCGCCGTACCTGAAGGACCGCGGCTTCACCGATCCCAAGGTCGCCACGGTGGCGCTGGCACTGATCGGCCTGTTCAATGTGTTCGGCACCTATACCGCCGGCGCGCTGGGCCAGCGCATGCCCAAGCGCTATCTGCTGTCGTTCATTTATCTGAGCCGCTCGATCGTGATCGCCGCCTATCTGCTGCTGCCGCTGTCGGCGTTCAGCACCTGGGTATTCGCCGCGATCATGGGCGCGCTGTGGCTGTCGACCGTGCCGCTGACCAACGGCATCATCGCGCAGGTGTTCGGCGTGCAGTATCTGTCGATGCTGTCGGGCGTGGTGTTCTTCTCGCACCAGATCGGCAGCTTCCTGGGGGCGTGGCTGGGCGGCTATCTGTACGACCGCACCGGCGCCTACGACATCGTCTGGGGCATCGCAATCGCGCTCGGCGTGGTGGCCGCCCTGGTCAACCTGCCGATCCGCGAGCAGGCGCTGGTGCGCCCGCGGGCGGCGGCCGCCTGATCATGACGACCCGCGCGCTGCGGATCATGGGCGCCGCCACGCTGGCGGCAGCGCTGGTGCTCGGCTTTGTCGGCTATCTGCAGCCGGGGTTCATGGTCGACCTGACCAATATGGTGCTGGCGTGGTGCGGGTAGGCAATCGAGGCGCCGATTACCGTCTCGCCACTGTTCCGCAAGCGTGAGAGATCAGCGGAGACGGCGTTCCCTTGGGTCCTGCCCTAGCCTTCTCCGCGGCTCTTCGCCTCCAGCACTTCCCAGCGTTCCAGCGCTTCCAGCAGCTCCATCTCGATCTCGTCGAAGCGCGCCGCCAGTTGCGTGGCGCGCGGCGGATCGCTGGCGTACAGCGAGCCGTCCTCGAGCTGTCCGCCGATGGTCTTCTGCTCGGCCTCCAGCGCGGCGATGCGCTCCGGCAGCGCGTCCAGTTCGCGCTGCTCCTTGTACGACAGCTTGACGGTCCGATTGGCGCCCCGCGCGTCGCGGCCCGCGGTCTTGACGGCTTCGTCGCCGCCGGCGGCCTTGCCGGTGTCAGCGCCCTTGCGTTCGGCGCCCTTTTGGGTCGGTGCAGGCGCCTGCGCGGCCGCGCCGCGCTCGGACTGCCGGACCCAGTCCGAATAGCCGCCGACATATTCGCGCCAGCGGCCCTCGCCCTCCCAGGCGATCGTCGACGTCACCACGTTGTCGAGGAAGGCGCGGTCGTGCGACACCAGGAACACGGTGCCGCCGTAGTCCTGCAGCAGTTCCTCCAGCAGCTCAAGCGTCTCGATATCGAGGTCGTTGGTCGGCTCGTCGAGCACCAGCACATTGGCCGGCCGCGCGAACAGCCGTGCCAGCAGCAGGCGGTTGCGCTCGCCGCCGGACAGCGACTTGACCGGCGAACGAGCACGCTCCGGCGCGAACAGGAAATCGCCCAGATAGCTCATCACGTGCTTGCGCTGGCCGTTGACCTCGACCCAGTCGCTGCCGGGGCTGATGGTGTCGGCCAGCGACGTCTCCAGATCCAGCTGCGTGCGCATCTGGTCGAAGTAGGCGACCTGCAGGTTGCTGCCGTTCCTGACCACGCCGGCGTCGGGCGCCAGTTCGCCCAGGATCAGCCGCAGCAGCGTGGTCTTGCCCGCACCGTTGGGGCCGATCAGGCCGACCTTGTCGCCGCGCATGATGGTGCCGGTGAAGTCGCGCACCACGGTGCGGTCGCCGAAGGACTTGGTCACGTCGATCAGTTCGGCGACGATCTTGCCCGAGCGCTCCGCCTGCGAGACCTCGAGCTTCACATTGCCCTGCACCTCGCGCCGCGCCGCGCGTTCCGCGCGCATCGTCACCAGCCGCTGGATGCGCGCGACGCTGCGCGTGCGGCGCGCCTCGACGCCCTTGCGGATCCAGACCTCTTCCTGCGCCAGCAGCTTGTCGAACTTGGCCTGCTCGACCTGCTCGGCGGCCAGCATCTCGGCCTTGCGCGTCTGGTAGGCGGCGAAATTGCCAGGGAAGGACACCAGCTTGCCGCGATCGAGCTCGACGATGCGCGTGGCGACGCGATCGAGGAAGGCACGATCGTGGGTGATCAGCAGCACGCTGCCGCGAAAGCCCAGAAGCAGATCCTCGAGCCAGCGGATCGCTTCAACGTCCAGGTGGTTGGTCGGCTCATCGAGCAGCAGGATGTCGGGCTCGGCCACCAGCGCCTGCGCCAGCGCCACGCGCTTGCGCGTGCCGCCGGACAGCGCGTCGACGCGCGCCACCGGATCGAGCCCGAGACGCGCGAGCGTCGTCTCGACGCGCGTGCGCAGTTGCCAGGCATCGGCCGCGTCGAGCTCCGACTGCAGCCGATGCAGTTCGGCCAGCGTGGCCTCGTCGTGATGTTCGGCCAGCCGGTTGGCGGCATGTTCGTAGGCGACCAGCAGATCGTGCGCGGCGCCCATGCCCTGCGCGACCGCATCGAACACCGTGATGTCCGCCGCGAACTCCGGTTCCTGCGGCACATAGGCGGTGGTGATGCCCTGCTGGCGCGCGATCAGCCCGTCGTCGGGCGCGGCCAGGCCGGCCACGATCTTCAGCAGCGAGGACTTGCCCGAGCCGTTGCGGCCGATCAGGCCGACACGTTCGCCGGCCTCCAGCGAAAAGTCGGCGTGGTCGAGCAGCGCCACGTGGCCAAAGGCAAGCTGGGCATCGGAAATGGAGAACAGGGCCATGACTGCGAAGGAAGAGCGAAGGAAGAGGCGCGGGATGAAGGGTCGCGAGCGCCGAGGCGGGCACGAAGACGCGGCGTCAGCGTGGCACGGCGCGCATACGGCCGGATCGGCGGCGAGCCGGCATTGTAGAGCATGGCGCCGCGACGGCGCGGTCCCTCGCCGACGGACGACCAGTGCGGACGTCCAACGCGGACGTCCAACGCGGACGGCCAGCGCGGACGGCTAGCGCGGCATCGCCGGCAGCCGCAAGCGGGCCTGGGCGCCGCCCTCCGGCCGGTTGCCCAGCGTCAGCTCGCCACGGTGGAGCAGCGCCACCTCGCGGGCGAAGCACAGGCCCAGCCCGGTGCCCTTGTCGCGGCCGCCGGGCCGCGGCAGCGAGTAGAAGCGCTCGAACACCCGCGGCAGCGCGTAGTCCGGGATGCCGGGACCGCTGTCGGCGACCGTCACGGCGAGCACGTCGCCGTGTTGGCCGTGGCCGCCATGGTCGCCGTGGCCGCCGCGCTCGCGGCGCAAACCCAGCGCGACGGTACTGCCTGCCGGCGCGAAGTCGACCGCGTTCTCGACCAGATTGGCGAGCGCCTGCCGCAGCAGGAACGGATCGCCGAGGACTTCGGCGGACCCGGCATCGGCCTCCACATGCGGCGACAGCACGACGCCGCGCTGCCGCGCGCGCGGCTCCAGCTCGGCCGCCAGTTCCGCCACCAGCGGCGCCAGCGCGACCGGCCGCGGCGCCTCCAGCTGCTGGCGCTGCTCGACCTCGGCCAGCGCCAGCAGCTTGGCGACCATCTCGGCCAGGCGCCGCGCCTGGCTGTCGATATTGCCGACGAAGCGGGCACGGTCGGCAGCCGGCATGTCCTCGCGCAGCAGTTCCGCCGCGCCGCGGATCGCCGCCAGCGGGCTCTTCATTTCGTGCGTCAGCGTGTGGATGTAGTGCTCGACGTACTGCTTGTCCTCGAGCCGCAGCCGCATGGTTTCCATCGCCCGGCCCAGCTCGGCCAGCTCGCCGGCCCCGGACAGCGGCATCGCGGCGCGCTCGCCGGCCGCCACCGCGCGCGCATAGCGCCGCAGCCGGCGCAGGCCGTTCGCCAGCCACAGCGTGCAGGCCAGGCCGATCGCCGCCGCCACGCCCATCAGCAGCAGCCCGTGCAGCAGGATCCGGTGCTGGCTGCGCGCGATGACCGGCGCCATCACCGCGTTGGGCTTGGCCACCGTCAGCACGCCCAGCAGGCGCTCGCCATCGCGGATCGGCGCCGCGACGTACATCACCGTGCTGCCGTCGTCGTCGGGATCGCTGCGCGTGCTGCGCGCGCCGTACTTGCCGCGCAGCGTCAGGTAGACGTCGTTCCAGCGCGAATAGTCCTGGCCGACCGCGGTGCCGGCCGAATCGAAGCGCACGATGCCGTCGGTGTCGGTGACATAGACGCGATAGCCGATTTCGCGCTTGCGCAGGCCCCACAGTTCGGCATCCAGCGGCGCGTCGCGCAGGCCGGTCAGCTGGCGCGCAAACGCGCCGTCGGCGATGCGGCCCTCGCGCATGTCGTCGACCGCCAGCGCGGCAAGCGCGTGCGCGGTATCGATCAGCGTGTCCTCCATCGCCTGGCGCACGCCCGGCTTGACCTCCTGCACGAACACGCGCAGCGTCAGCCAGGCCGCCAGTCCGACGATCAGGAAGAAACCCAGGAAGATGCGCAGGCCAATCCGCACGCGTGCCGGTCCCGCTCAGATCGCCAGCGAATAACCCATGCCGCGATGGGTGCGGATCGGGTCGTCGTCGCCGGCCGCGCGCAGCTTGGCGCGCAGCGTCTTGATGTGGGTGTCCACGGTGCGGTCGCTGGTGTCGAGCGCATCGTCCCAGACCAGGTCCATCAGCTGCGCGCGCGAGTAGATGCGGCCCGGATGGTCGGCCAGCAGCGCGAGCAGCCGGTATTCGTAGCGGGTCAGGTCGAGCCACTGGCCGCGGTAGGCCAGCCGGGCGCCGTCGCGATCGTGCACGAACGGCGGCGCGGTGTCCTGCGCGGCCTTCTGCGCGGGGACTGGCGCCGCGCCCTCGCTCCGTCCGCGCATGCGACGCAGGATCACGCGGACGCGCGCCGCCAGTTCGCGCGGCGAGAACGGCTTGACCACATAGTCGTCCGCGCCGATCTCCAGCCCGACCACGCGATCGATCTCCTCGTGGCGCGCGGTCAGGAAAATCACCGGCACATCGGAAAAGGTGCGCAACGTGCGGCAGACCTCGAAGCCGTTCAGGTCCGGCAGGCCCACGTCAAGGATCACCAGGTCGACCGGCTGCGCGCGCAGGCGGGCGATCGCCTCGCTGCCCAGGGCGCAATGCTCGACCTGCATGCCCTCGGTGCGCAACGCATAGAGGATCGTATCGGCAATGGCGGACTCGTCGTCGACCACGAGAATCGACGGAACGGGCGTGGCGTTGGCTTGCATGGCGGGCTTGCAGGCGGCTGCGGCGGAATGGGGGACGGAAAGCGGGTCCGTCATTCTAGTCGAGCGCGCCGAGGGCGGCCGCGCCCTGCCGCTGGCGCCGGCGGTGGAAGTAGAGGCGCTGCGCGGCCCAGCGCAGCGGCCGGGAATACAGCATCCACTCGAACAGGCGGTCGGACTGGCAGCGGTCGAACAGCCAGCGCAGCGCGCGCTTGGCGCGAAAGCGCGGGGTTGCGCGCGGCACGGACCGCTCGGGCGCCGGCCCGCCCTCGCGCAGATGCGCGGCGATGGCCGTGCCGATCGTCTCGCCGTGCTCCCACGCCGAATGGATGCCACCCGCGGTGACCGGCGACACCACACCGGCCGCATCGCCGGCCAGCAGCACGCCGTCGCGGCCCAGCGGCAGCACCGGTCCGCCGCAGGGAATCAGGCCGGCGCGCGTCGAGGCCGGCACCGCGTCGTCGGGCACGTCGAGCAGATGCCGCACGCGGGCGAGAAAGCCTTCGATATCGGGCGTACGCGGACCGCGTCGACGGCGCCGCAGCGCCAGGCCCATCTGCACGCCGGTGGGCGTCTGCGCAGCCCAGCCGAGATAGCCGGGCGCAAAGCGCTTGCCGACGAAGCAGTGCAAGGCCCCCGGCTCGGGCAGGGTCAGGCCGTCGAATTCGTACTCGATGCCGTACAGGAAGTCGCGCGGGCCCGGCAGGCCAAGCCAGGCCGCCACGCGCGACTTCGCGCCGTCGGCGCCGACCAGATAGCGGGTGCGGCCGATGCCAGGAATGCGCCAGCGATCGCCGTCGCGCATCGCCTGCACGAAGGGCGTGCCGAGGTGCACCGTCACGCCATGCCGCACCAGTTCGTCGACCAGCCAGCGCATCAGTGCCGGGGTATCGGTGGTCAGGAAGTAGTAGCCGGGCGCGTCCAGCCGCAGGCTGCGCAGCGCCGGCGAATAGAGCCGGACCTGCTCGACGCGGCGGAAGCAGTGCGCCGGCGCGCGGCCCAGCCAGGTGCGCTCGGCCGCCTCCTTGACGACGATGCCGGCGGTATGGAGCTTCGCGCCCGGATCGCGCTTGCGCTCGAGCACCGCCACGCGCAGGCCGGCGCGCGCGGCCGCCAGCGCGCAGGCGGCGCCGGCAAAGCTGGCGCCGACGACGATCACGTCGTAGTCTGTCATGCTCGATGCGAGCGGGAAGACGGTGCGTGCGGAGTCCGAAGCGGAGGCGGAAGCCGGGCCGCGAGCGGAAGCAGGGTCGGAACCAACAGCGGGGTCGGAAGCGGAATTCGGGACGGACACTGCGGGACGGGATGGCATCATGCCGGGCTCCTGTTGCGTCGGTGACAGGCAGCGCAGTGTCGCGGGCGAATGTGAAGGCGGCGTGGGGTTTATGTGTGGCGGGAAGCTACCGACGTTCCGCCGGTGCCGATCGCCGGCCCATAAAAAAGAACAGCCCGCGACATAGGCGGGCTGAAGAGTCTCTCCTCGGTGCCCTGCTCCCAAGGCACGGCCTCACTGTATCGGGACGGCGGCGCTCGCTCCAGTCGGACAAATCCGTAAGGGAAAACGCCTGTAGGCCGGCGGCGGTCCCCTTCCCACGTCGACGGCGGCCCGCAGCGCCGCGTCGACGATGCCCCGCGCTCGTGCGAAGATGTCGCCCTCAACGCACTGCAGGCCCGGTCGCCAGCGCATCCTTGCATTCCGGTTGCCGTGACCAACGCCGCTGGTTGCCGATCTCCGCGACGCCGGTTGTCCACCCCGATATGCGACCGGCCGCACCGACCGAACCGAATCGCCATGCCCTCCGCCACGCTGAAACTCACCGATCTTTCCGTTTCGGCTTTCGTCGCCGGACTGGTCGCCATGCTGACCGGTTACACCAGCTCGCTGGTGCTGATGATCCAGGCCGGACAGGCCGCGCATCTGAGCGACGCGCAAATTGCCTCGTGGATCTGGGCGCTGTCGATCGGCATGGGCGTGACCACCATCGGGCTGTCGCTGCTCACGCGCGTGCCGATCGTGATCGCATGGTCCACGCCGGGCGCGGCGCTGCTGATCGCCAGCCTGCCGGGCGTGCCGTACGCCGAGGCGATCGGCGCCTTCCTGCTGGCCGCGCTGCTGATGACGGCCGCCGGCCTGACCGGCTGGTTCGACCGGCTGATGCGCGCGCTGCCGGCCAGCATCGCGGCGGCGCTGCTCGCCGGCATCCTGTTCCGCATCAGCATCGACGTCTTCGTGCAGGCGCAGCACCAGACGCTGCTGCTGTTGCCGATGTTCGCGGCCTATCTGCTGGGCAAGCGCTGGTGGCCCCGCTATGCGGTGCCCGGTGTGCTGGTGATCGGCGTGGCGCTGGCCGGCGTGCTGGGCCAACTGCATTTCGAGCAGTTCCACTTCGCGGTGGCTGCGCCGGTGTGGACCACCCCGGCGTTTTCGCTGCAGGCCTTCGTCAGCATCGCGATTCCGCTGTTCATCGTCGCGCTGGCATCGCAGAACATTCCCGGCCTTGCCGTGCTGCGAGCCGACGGCTATCACGTCAAGGCGTCGCCGCTGATCACCGTGACGGGCCTGGCCTCCGCGGTGCTGGCACCGTTCGGCTCCCACGGCATCAACCTCGCCGCGATCACTGCGGCGATCTGCACCGGCAGCGAGGCGCATCCGGACCCTGCGCGGCGCTACACCGCGGCGGTGGTCTGCGGCATCGGCTACCTGGTCGCCGGCACGCTGGCCGCCAGCATCGCGGCGCTGTTCGCCGCCTTCCCGCAGGCGCTGGTGATCGCCGTCGCCGCGTTCGCGCTGCTCGGCTCGATCGCCAGCGGCCTGACCACGGCGATGCAGAACCCCGGCGAGCGCGAGGCCGCGCTGCTGACGTTCATGATCACGGCGTCGGGCATGACGCTGGCTGGCATCGGCTCGGCGTTCTGGGGCGTGGTGGGCGGGATCGTGGCGCTGTGGGTGCTGCGGCCGCGGCAAGGCCGTTGAACGTCAAGCCCATCGTGGCACGTCACGGCTGGCCGGACGCGTAAGACAACGGCGCATCCGATCCCACCACGCCCTCTTCTTGATAGCTTTCGTCGACTCAGCACAAGCGCACGATCCCTTGGCGATTTAGCGTAGTAGCAAAAATCTTGTTCAACGTATTTTTTGCTACTACAATAACCCATGGAAATCGAGTTCGACTGCGCGAAGGACAGCAGGAACGTGTGCCAGCACGGCATATCGTTGGCCAACGCGGGGCTGATGGATTTCGACAAGGCGTTGATTGCAATAGACGACCGGAGGCAATGCGGCGAAACGCGCTACATCGCCTACG
Organism: Cupriavidus cauae; assembly: GCF_026210475.1. Taxonomy (NCBI): domain Bacteria; kingdom Pseudomonadati; phylum Pseudomonadota; class Betaproteobacteria; order Burkholderiales; family Burkholderiaceae; genus Cupriavidus; species Cupriavidus cauae. Next base: position 1,717,518 of record NZ_CP080293.1, on the reverse strand, counting down.
GCCCCATCGGGTCCCGCCTGCACTGCCTGGTCTTCACCATACGAGGCGACACGCTGCGGGCCATCAGTCTACGCAAGGCCAATTTCCGAGAGGTGCGAGACTATGAACAGGAAATCTAAGCTGACCCTGCCGAGCGCCGACGAGGACGCGGCGATCGCGCGTGGCATCGCGGGCGACCCAGATGCGGTCGAACTGCCTACCGAGCGAATCAAACGCATGCGGCCCGCTCGTGAAGTGTTGGCCGAAGTGCTTGGCGAAGAAAAGGCCGAGTCACTGACCAAGCGGCGCGGACGCCCTGCGCTGCCGGCTGCCGAACGCAAGGTCAGTCAAACACTGCGGCTCGACCCCGACGTTCTGCAGGCGTTCAAGGCCACCGGCGAAGGCTGGCAAACCCGTATCAACGATGCGCTGCGCGCCTATGCCAAGTCTCATCGAATGCTGCCGCGAGGATGCTGATCCCCGCATGACATTACGAGACCAATATCTGCAATCGGTCCTGGCTTGGGCAGGTGCCACGGACGCGGTGCTGGCGTTGATCCAGACCGGTTCGCTGGCACGCCAGGATGATTCCGCGGACGAGTATTCGGACCTCGATATCGAGATCATTTCGTCTGACTCGGATACCTTGGCCAAGGACGACGATTGGCTACACCGGATTGGTCCGCTGATCACGGTGTTGCGTCTCGAAGCCGGCAGCGATCAACCGTGGCCGACGCGGCTGGCGATATACCAGGGCGGCGTCAAGATCGACTTCACCGTCGCCGGCATCGAACGCCTGCGTCGAATGACCGCTCCAGACGGTCTGGACGACCTCTATGCGCGCGGCTATCACGTCCTCCTCGACAAGGCGGGGGTGGCCGCATCGCTGCCGCCTCCGCCATACCGCTTCCCTGTTGAACCTCTGCCTTCACAGCGGGAATTCCAGGCGAGTGTCGAAGAGTTCTGGTTCGAGGCATTTCATGTCCCGCGCTATCTGGCGCGTGGAGAACCATGGCTGGTCAAGCAGCGCGACTGGACGATGAAGACGCTGCTGCTGCGCATGGCGCAATGGCACGCGCAGGCGCTGCATCCGGGCCAGGTCGATGTCTGGCACAACGGCCTGCGCATGGACCAGTGGGCCCATCGCGATACGTGGCATGCCATGCAGCAGATATTCGGACGTTTCGACGCCGCGGACGCACGACGCGCCTTTGAAGCGACGGTCCGGCTGTACGGGCGCCTGGGACGAGAAGTGGCGGAGCGCGCGGGCCTGGAATATCCAGAAGCCTGCGAAGATCAGATCCAGGCGCTGAATCGGGCGGTGCTTGGGGCCGCGAACTAGCGCTTCGTCACGTCGCCCGCGAACGACTGGATCTTCCGAGTCGGGCCCGACACGATCAGCAGATCGCCGGGCAACACGCGCGTGCCCGGCGTGGCGTGCTGGAAGTCCTCGTTGGCGCGCTTGACGCCCACCACGGTGACGCCCGACTTCTCGCGCACGCCGGATTCCGCCAGCGTCTGGTTGTGGGTCGACGCCGGCGCATGGACCTTGGCGATGGCGAAGCCGTCGTCGAACTCGATGAAATCCATCATGCGCCCGGTGATCAAGTGCGCGACGCGCTCGCCCATATCGGCTTCCGGATAGACGACGTGATGCGCGCCGATGCGCTGCGCGATCTGCCCGTGCTCGGCCGACATCGCCTTGACCCAGATGTCCTTGATGTCCAGTTCGGTGAGCGCCATGATCGTCATCAGGCTGGCCGCAAGGTCCGAGCCGATGCCGACGATGGCATGGGCGAAGTCGGCCACGCCGAGCTGGCGCATCACGTTGACGTTGGTCGAATCGGCCTGCACCGCATGCGTCAGGTAGTTGCCCCAGAGCTGCACGGGCTCCGCATCCTTGTCGAGGCCCATCACGTCGTGGCCCAGACGCATCAGCGACTGCGCGACCGAGCTGCCGAAGCGGCCCAGGCCGATCACGACCACGCTGTCGCCCTTCGAGAAGGAGAACTGCTCGGTAAACAATCTAGCCAACAATTGGGTGCTCCTCTGGATAGCGGAACGGCATGCGGCGCTCGCCCAATACCAGCGATGCCGCCAGCGTGATGGTGCCCACCCGGCCGGCATACATCAGCAGGATCAGCGTCAGTTGGGCCGGCACCGGCAGATCGCCGGTGATCCCCGTGGACAGGCCAGTTGTTCCGAAGGCGGCGATGACCTCGAAGATGATCTGATCTGTCGGCACGTCGGTCGTGCGCAGCAACACCAGTGTACCGAGGGTGACCAGCGCGCTGCCGAGCACCAGCACCGTGATGGCCTGGCGCTGGGCCGAGGCGCCGAGTCTGCGGCCGTATGCCTCGCAGTCGCTTTGCCCGCGAATCTCTGCGATCACCAGCAGGACCAGGATGGCGATCGTGCCCACCTTGACACCGCCGGCGGTGCTCGCGCTGCCGCCGCCGACGAACATCAGGAAGTAGTGCAGCGCCCACGTTTCGGGCGTCAGCAGGCTGATGTCCAGGGTATTGAAGCCCGCTGTCCGTGCCGCGACCGAGGCGAAGGCCGCGGACAGCAGCTTGTCGGCGGCGGACATCGGGCCCAGCGTATTCGGATTGGTCCATTCGAACAGCAGCACCCCGACGAAGCCCATCGCCAGCAGTACCGCCGTGCCGGCAAGGGTCAGCTTGGTATGCAGGGACCAATGATGCGGGCTGCGCGCCTTGCGCCGGACATCGTGCAGCACCGGGAAACCGATGCCGCCGACCACGGTCGCCAGCATCACCGGAATCAGGATCAGCGCATCGGCGGCATAGCGCGTCAGGCTGTCCGCATGGATCGAAATGCCGGCATTGTTGAAGGCGGACACCGCATGGAACAGTCCGCTCCACACGGCATCGCCCCATGGCAGGTCATGCGCATGGCGAAGCCGCAGCGTCAGCAGCGTCGCGACGATGGCCTCGGACGCCAGCGTCACCGCCAGCACCAGCCGCGCCACGCTGGTCACGTCCCCCATGCCCAGCGAGCGCGTCTCGACCTGCGTGATCAGCCTGGTGCGCAGCCGCAGCGAGCGGTTGACCATCAGCCCCAGCAGGGTGGCTGCAGTCATCATGCCGAAGCCGCCGATCTGGAACAGCACCAGAATCACGGCCTGGCCGAAGCCGGACCAGTAGGTACCGGTGTCGACGACCACGAGGCCCGTCACACAGACGGCAGAGACCGCGGTGAACACGGCCGTCAGCCACGGCACGGGCCGCCCGTCCGCCTGGGAAATCGGCAGCACCAGCAGCAGCGTGCCGGCCGCGATCGCCAGCAGGAAGGCCAGCGCGACGACGCGTGGCGGATGCGCGATGGATTTCATTGGTCGGCCATTGGCGAATCGACGGTGCGGGTCTCGTGCATGCAGGACATCGCTCGTTGTTGTCCGTCCATATTGTCGACTCCGTGAGGGCACTTCACCACGGCGCCAGGGCCTGTTTCCGCGCTACGGCAAGAGCGCCGCCGATTCTACAGGCCCTTTCGCATCGAACCTCCATGGTCATGCTGCCCCGCCATGCAGGCAAGCACCTCGCTCACCATTGCGACCTTTTTACCGTTGCCACCGTTGCCACCGTTGCGCGCGTGGTTGTAAGCCGCATTGGCGCGGATGACAAGGCTCGTTAATCACCGTTGCAAAATCGAACAGAATGTCAGACGCCTCGCCGCTACAGTGAACCTTCCCTTGCCTGTAGGCGTTTTATGGAGGTACACGAATGAAGCAACATCTGGCGAAATCCCTGTTGATGGCTGGCGCGATGATCGCGTCGTACCCGCTGCTGGCGCAGCAGTCCCAGCCGATGCAGTCGACTCAGCCGATGCCGGCCGCGCAGACGATGCAGCCGATGCAGTCCACCCAATCCTCGCCATACGCGCCATCCGCGCCATCCGCGCCATCCGCGCAACCCACCCAATCGATCCAGTCCGCGCCCGCCGCGCAGGCAATGCCGTCGGCTCAGCCGATGCAGGCGATGCCCGCGGCAACGTCGCCGGCTCAAGCCGCCGCACCGGTTGCCGGCGACCCGTACGCGCAAGCTGCCGCCCCCGCTGCTCAGCCGGCCATGGCGCCCGCCGATCCCACCCTGGTGCGCAGCACCGACCCTGCCATCGATCCGGCCAGCATGAGCCTGCCGCCCGATGCGCTCGGCACGCGCCTGGGCCAGCGCAGTCTCTTCCTCGACGGCGCCTGATCGTCGACAGTCGTTCGTAGTGCCGGACGCCGCCGCTCGGCCATCGGAGCACGAGCGGCGTCCGGCTTCCGGCGTCGCGGGCGCAGGTGCGAAGCGCGAAGACGCGACGTGTAGGGGGCCGCCAAGCGCGGAGATGCAACGCGTGGGGACCGCCAAGCGCGGAAATCGCGAAGCGCGGCTGATGCGAAATCGAATGGGGAGAGTGGTCCCGCCGACAGGAATCGAACCTGTATCTAGCGCTTAGGAGGCGCTCGTTCTATCCATTGAACTACGGCGAGCGGATAGCCGGGCATCGCTGCGACGCCCTGGGATGCGGCCACCGCTGAACCGGTGCAACCGCGCGCGCGGCCATTGGCCGAGGCAGGGGCGGAGTATAGCAAAGTCACTTGGCGGGGGGCGTCTCGCCGGCACCCGGAAATGTGCGATTTCGCGCCCGGAGCCGCGTCGGAGGTGCGATTTCACGCGCGGAGCCGCGTCGCGGGGGCGATGTCGCGCGGCGGAGCCGCGTCGTCGAACCGACCCTCGCAGAAATGAAAAGCCCGCCAATGTCCTGGCGGGCTGGCTGCGGACGGGCCGGGCAGTCTAGGTCGACGCTGGCGGCATCGCCACAAGCCACGGTGCAGGTCCTCTTCCTCATGGTTCCGCCGATGTCGCGGCCGCCCATCCGGACCACCCGGACAGTCGGAGAAAGAAGGCGCTGGCGTGCATTGCGGAGATGCCGATGGCGAACAGCGAGGCACTCGCTGAAGACGGCCATCGGGTGGGAGGGTTGTCCGCATCCGTGCCGGCACTTGGTGTCGACACTGCGAGTATAGGGCGGGGGTTCGGGGATGCAAGAGACGTGGACTCGTGACGTGACTCGCGACCTGCCGGCGTCCGTGCCGATGTCCGCCGGAAGGCGCTTGCAGACAATATTTTCGCAGCGCAGCAATATTTTTCGACTTCTGCTAGAATGCGCCCCGTGAGTTCGCAATGCGAGCCGTGCACCCGCCGACCAGCCCCCAAGGCCAGAGGCGATGCCGCTTCCGCTCTCAAGCTCTGTCGCTCGGTTCTCCGGTCGTTTGTTTCAAGTCTTCGACCACACCCGCCGCTTGCCAGAACGCCATCTCACTTGACGCCGCCTCGTCTCCGATCCTGTTGAACAGCCTCGTCGCTGTTTGCCTGCCAGGGACCCGGCTTCCGGTCTTGCACCGGTCGCCCCCTGCCTGCCGCCGTACTGCCAGCTGAGTCTGTCGTCACGGCCTTCCGATTGGCGCCGAAGCCTTTTTAAGACTTTGCACTGCGCCCACCCTCTTGCCGATGGCAGGGGTGCCATGCATCAAGACCCTTACGACATGACCCAGCACGAATTCCGTGCGGAGCAGCCTATTGCCTCCGCCAACGATATTTCCAATACGACCGCGCCGAGCCCGCTGGACCGCCTGCAAGCGATCCTCGAGCCGCAGGACGCGCCCGAAGCCGCCGCCTCGGCGGCCGACGGTTTCGCCGCGCTCGGCCTCGATGCCGCGATCCTGCGCGCCCTGACCGAACTGAACTACACCGTGCCGACCCCGGTGCAGGCCCAGGCCATCCCGGCCTTCCTGGCGGGCCGCGACCTGCTGGTGTCGAGCCAGACCGGTTCGGGCAAGACCGCCGCCTTCATGCTGCCGGCGATCCAGCGCATTTCGGAGCGTCCGGCACCGAACCGCCCGCGCGCCGACGAGCCCATCAAGCGCATGAAGGGCAAGCGTCCCCGCCCGGCCCCGGCCCAGCCGTCGCTGCTGGTGCTGACGCCGACCCGCGAACTGGCGCTGCAGGTCACCGAAGCCGCCGCCAAGTACGGCCGCCATCTGCGCCGCATCATCTGCGCGAGCATCCTGGGCGGCATGCCCTATCCGAAGCAGCTGGCGATGCTGTCGAAGATGCCGGACATCCTGGTGGCAACGCCGGGCCGTCTGCTCGACCACATCGACGCCGGCCGCATCGACCTGTCGCAGCTCGACATGCTGGTGTTCGACGAGGCCGATCGCATGCTGGACATGGGCTTCTCCGACGACATCGACGCGATCGTCGCGGCGACGCCGGCCACGCGCCAGACGCTGATGTTCTCGGCGACGGTCGACGGCCGCATCGCGCAACTGGCCGCGCGCCAGCTGCGTGACCCGCAGCGCATCGAGATCGCGGCGGCGCGTGCCGACCAGAGCAACATCGAACAGCGCCTGCACTTCACCGACGACATGTCGCACAAGGAGCGTCTGCTCGACCATCTGCTGCGCGACGCGTCGCTGAAGCAGGCGATCGTGTTCACCGCCACCAAGCGCGACGCCGATTCGCTGGCCGAGCGGCTGTCGGACACCGGCTTTGCCGCCGGCGCGCTGCACGGCGACATGACCCAGGGCGCGCGCAATCGCACGCTGACGGCGCTGCGCCGCGGCAATCTGCGCGTGCTGGTGGCCACCGACGTGGCCGCGCGTGGTATCGACGTGCCCGACATCACCCACGTGGTGAACTTCGATCTGCCCAAGCAGGCCGAGGACTATGTGCACCGTATCGGCCGTACCGGCCGCGCGGGCCGCTCGGGCGTGGCAATCAACCTGGTCAACCACAACGACGCCTTCCAGTGGAAGCGGATCGAGCGCTTCACCAACAACCGCATCACCGCTTCGGTGATCGAGGGCCTGGAACCGCGCCGTACGCCCAAGCCGCGCGCCGGCTTCGGCGGCAAGCCGGGCGGTGCCCGTCCGGGTAACGGTGGCGGCGGCTATCGCGGCGGCGAGCGCAAGTTCGGCGGCGGCGAGTCGCGCGGTTACGGCAACGGCGGCGGCAACGGGGGCGGCTATCGCGGCGACCGCGAGCAGGCGCCCCGCAGCTTCGGCGGCGGCGAATCGCGTGGCTACGGCGGCAACACTGCCGGCGCCGCTGGCAACGGCAATCGCCCGTTCGGCGAGCGCAGCTTCGGCGACCGTCAATATGGCGACCGTCCGTTTGGCGACCGCAAGCCGGCCGAGCGCAGCTTCGGCGATCGCGACGGCAATCGTGGCGGCAATCGCGACGGTGCCCGCAGCTTCGGCGATGGCAACCGCAGCAGCTACGGCAATCGCCATGGCGGCAACGGCGGCGGCTACGGCGGCCAGCGTCAGGGCCAAGGCCAGGGCCGTTCGCGCTTCTCGCGTTAAGCCGGATCGGGGCTCGGCCCCGAGCCGAAAGAAAAGGACGTCTTCGGACGTCCTTTTTTCTTTGCGGAAGCGCCAAACAAAAACCCGCGCCGGCGTCCTCACGCTGCGCGGGTCGTGTTGCGGCGGGCCGATATGTTGGCCGCCTGTTGGTTGCAATCAGTCGCTACCGCTCGTGATCGGTGGCTTCGTTGGCGTCGGCGCCGTGGCGCGCTATTGCACGCTTATTGCCCGCTCATTGCCCCGTCACGACGCGGGCGATGGTGCCGTTGCGGGTCGAGACCAGCAGGAACTCGTTGCCGATGCCAACCCACTGGTGCCCCTTCGGTGGGCGCTCCAGCTGAAACGACTTCCAGTCGTCGATCACGTACTGACGGTCCCGATAGGCGGTCGGCAGGCGATCGCCCTTCTTCCATTGGCCCGGCGCATAGGCATACGGCGAAGCCGAAGGTCCCGGGCCGCCGGGCGCCATGCCGGGAGGCATGCCGCGCGCGTCGCGCGCCGACGGACCGCCGCGCTCGCCGGGTTGAGCGGCTGGTCCCGACGGACCGCCCATCTGGGAGCTACCCCGTTGCGAACCGCCCATCTGCGAGCCCGTCTCCGAGCCGCCCGTCTGCGGCCCGCCCATCTGCGAGCCACCCCGCTGGGACCCGGGTTGGTCCGCCGCGCCTGTGCCGTATCCGCCGGCACCGGCCGAGCCGCCACCGGAGCTGGACTGCGCCAGGCCAACCGATGAACCGAGCACGCCCGCGGCCACCAGCAAACCCATCAACATGTGGTTCCTCTTCATCGAGATCTCCTTGTTGGTTGGGACAGCGATGGCAAGTTACACCCGGGGGCGCGAGGCGGCAACGCAGCTTTGTATCTGGATATTTCGCTTGTGCGGCCTAAGAGACGCGCGGCAACAAGCCCGCGTCGGCCGTATCCGCAGCCGCTACAGGAAGCGGTCCAGCAGCTTGCGGCTGGCCTTGTCCAGCGAATCCAGGCTGCGGATCAGATAGTGGATGCCGTGGCTGTCCGAGATCAGCAGCGTGGTGCCCGCCAGCCGGCGGATGTCCTCCTCGCCGCGCAGCACCAGCCGCGTCGGGCCCCGATCGGTCTCGACCTGCCAGGTGCTCGGCGTGGCGAAGGTCGACACGCTGACGATGCGGCGGATCTCGGGCATGAACTCGCGTCCGGCCAGCTCCTCCTCGACGATCGCACGCGCGGGCGCCGGCAGGTCTTCGAGCCGTTCGATCCAGGCCAGTTCGTGGCCATCGGTGCTGACCAGCGCGATGCCGTCGTCCGGCGCGGTGATCGGGAACGCGCGCACGGCCACCACGCCTTCATGCACGCCGCCGTCCGCGGTCCTCATCACGAGACGGCCGAAGGGATTGCGCGACAGTTCGAACGGGAATGCGACCGCAGTCGTCGATTGGCTTGCTTGCATGATCGGACTTCCTTATTGCACGACGACGGCGCCGGCCGTGACATGGGGCGCGACGGTATTGACCTCGACCGGATCGTCCGGGTCGGTATCGACGTTGCGCGCCTGCGCCTGGTACAGCTTGTAGTAGGCGCCCTCGCGCGCCATCAGCTCGTCGTGCGGGCCGACCTCGACGATGCGGCCGCGGTCCATCACCACCAGCCGGTCGGCCTTGCGCAGCGTCGACAGGCGGTGCGCGATGGCGATCGTGGTGCGGCCCTGCACCAGGTTGTCGAGCGCCTTCTGGATTTCCTTCTCGGTCGCGGTATCGACCGACGAGGTCGCTTCGTCGAGGATCAGGATGCGCGGATCGATCAGCAGCGCGCGCGCGATCGAGATGCGCTGGCGCTCGCCGCCCGACAGCGCCTGCCCGCGCTCGCCGACCAGCGAGTCGTAGCCGTGCGGCAGCCGCAGGATGAACTCGTGCGCATGGGCGGCGCGCGCGGCCGCGATGATCTCGGCGCGCGTCGCATTGGGCCGCCCGTAGGCGATGTTCTCGGCGATGGTGCCGAAGAACAGGAACGGCTCCTGCAGCACCAGGCCGATATGGCGGCGATAGTCGGCCACCGCGAGCGAACGGATATCGACGCCGTCGACGCGGATCGCGCCCTCCGACACGTCGTAGAAGCGGCAGATCAGATTGACCAGCGTGCTCTTGCCCGAGCCGCTGTGGCCAACCAGGCCGATCATCTCGCCCGGACGAATCTGCAGGTCGAGCCCGCGGATCACCGCGCGGCTGCCATAGCGGAAGCCGATATCGCGCAGCTCGATGGCGCCGCGGACCTGCGGCAGTTGCGTGGGCCGCACCGGCTCGGGCACGCTCGATACGTGGTCGAGGATGTCGAAGATCCGCTTGGCGCCGGCCGCGGCCTTCTGCGTGACCGACACGATCCGGCTCATCGAGTCGAGCCGCGTGTAGAAGCGGCTGATATAGGTCAGGAAGGCGACCAGCACGCCCACCGTGATGGCATCGCGCGAGACCTGCCAGATGCCGAAGATCCAGACCACCAGCAGGCCCACTTCGGTCAGCAGCGTCACGGTCGGCGTGAACAGCGACCACACCGCATTGACGCGATCGTTGATCGCCAGGTTGTGCCGGTTCGCCTCGCGGAAGCGCTCGACCTCGCGGCGCTCCTGCGCGAAGGCCTTGACCACGCGGATGCCCGGAATGGTGTCGGCCAGCACGTTGGTGATCTCGGACCAGTTGCGGTCGATCTTCTCGAAGCCATGGCGCAGCCGGTCGCGCACCTGGTGGATCATCCACGCGATGAAGGGCAGCGGCACCAGCGTGACCAGCGCGAGCCAGGGGTTGATCGAGATCAGGATGACCGCGGTCATCACGATCATCAGCACGTCGGTGAAGAAGTCGAGCAGATGCAGCGACAGGAAGACGCAGATGCGGTCACTCTCGTTGCCGATCCGCGCCATCAGGTCGCCGGTGCGCTTGCCGCCGAAATACTCGAGCGACAGCTTCAGCAGGTGCTCGTAGGTGGTGGTGCGCAGGTCCGCGCCGATCCGCTCGGACACCCGCGCCAGCAGATAGGTGCGGGCCCAGCCCAGGCTCCAGGCGATCAGCGCCGCCCCCAGCAGGCCGCCCAGATAGAGCCGCACCAGGCCGTAGTCGATCGGCAAGCCGTTCTGGTAGGGGATCAGCACCTTGTCCATCAGCGGCATGGTCAGGTACGGCGGCACCAGCGTGGCGCCGGTGGACAGCAGCGTCAGCACGAAGCCGGCCAGCAGCTGCATCCGGTAGGGCCGCGCGAAGCGCCACAACCGCAGCAGCGCCCAGGTCGACGGCGGCGTCTCCAGTTCGCGGCTGCATTGGGGGCATTCGTCCTCGCCCGGCGGCAGCGGCGCGCGGCAGGTCGGGCAGACGCCTTCCACTTCGATGGCCTCGCGCGCGGCCGCGCCGGCGGCCAGACGATCGCGCTGGGCATTGAACGTGTCGAGCAGGCGCAGCGCGGCCGGATTGTTGCCCAGCGTGTAGTGCCAGGCGGCCAGCCGGCCGCTGCGATCCTGCAGCTCCAGCGTGCCGACGCCGGCGTGGTCGCCATGGTGCAGCGTCAGTTCGGCGCCGATCGGCCATTGCCGCCAGCCGCCCTGCCCGTTCCCCGCGTCCTGCGCGTTGTCCCTGGCCAGCACGCGGCGATCGGTGACAACCACCACGCCTTCTGTAAAATGCAGCCGCCGGTCGAGATCGACCTCCAGCCAGGCCAGCACCGTTTCAGCGGGCATGCCTGGGCGGGAGGCGAGTTCGGCCTCCAGCGAGACGCGCCAGGGGTCAGGCAGCGTGGGGGTCGATGATACGGAGGTGGCAGCAAGGGTCATGGTCGGCACAGCGGGCGTCGTTTCGTCGGGCTGCGCGAGCATGGCGCAAGCGGTCGGCCGACGGTCGAAACGACATGTCTTGATACAAATAAAAATGGCGGGCGCTGCCGGAATGCCGATATGTCGCAGACAATTCGGCGCAAGTGCGGTGCAAGCGCGGCGCAAGTATACATAAGCCACATCCGCGCGGCGGCGTCTGTCGCGGCGCACAAACGCTTTTTCGTCGGGAAGTCAACCAGGTCTACGCTGTAACGTTATTGAAAGGTTAGACTTCCGCCCCACGGGCGCATCGCCCATGCCTCAAGCTAATTCAATGAAGAAAAAGGACATTGAGATATTCGATGTCATGTCGCTGCGCGGCCCCAATATGTGGACATATGGGCCGGTGCTGGAGGCGTGGGTCGATATCGGAGAACTGGAGGAATACCCCTCCAACAAGATCCCCGGTTTCTACGAGCGCCTCTCGGCCTGGCTGCCTTCGCTGATCGAGCACCGGTGCAGCATCGGCGAACGGGGCGGCTTCCTGCAGCGGCTGAAGGAAGGCACCTGGCCCGCCCACATCATGGAGCACGTGACGCTGGAGCTGCTGAGCCTGGCCGGCATGCCCGGCGGCTTCGGCAAGGCGCGCGAGACCCCGCTGGTGGGCGTCTACAAGGTCATCGTGACGGCCTGGGATGAACGCGTGGCGCGCGCCGCGCTGTTCCTCGCGCGCGACCTGGTGATGGCCGCGATCGAGGACCGCGCCTTCGACGTCGACGCGGCGGTGGACGAACTGCGCGGCCTGATCGATCGCCACTGGCTGGGCCCGAGCACGGCCTGCATCGTCTACGCCGCCGACGACCGCCGTATCCCCGCGCTGCGCCTGTCCGACAGCAATCTGGTCCAGCTCGGCCATGGCGCACGCCAGCGCCGCATCTGGACCGCCGAGACCGACCGCACCAGCGCCATCGCCGAAAGCATTTCGCGCGACAAGGACCTGACCAAGTCGCTGCTGGAATCGTGCGGCGTGCCGGTGCCCGAGGGCCGGCTGGTGCAGAGCGCCGACGACGCCTGGGAGGCCGCCGAGGAGATCGGCGTGCCGGTGGTGGTCAAGCCCTACGACGGCAACCACGGCCGCGGCGTGTTCACCAACCTGATCAGCCGCGAGGAAGTGCAGACCGCCTATGCGGTGGCCATCGAGGAAGGCAGCGGCGTCATCGTCGAGCGCTTCGTCCCCGGCAACGAACACCGCCTGCTGGTGGTCGGCGGCCGGCTGGTGGCGGCGGCGATGGGCGAATCGGCGAGCGTGGTGGGCGACGGCAAGTCGACCATCGACGAGCTGATCGAACTGCAGATCAACTGCGACCCGCGCCGCGGCAACACCGAGGATCATCCGCTGAACCGCGTGCGGCTCGATTCGGCCGCCCGTCTCGAACTGAAGCGCCAGGGCTTCACCGCGGAGTCGGTGCCGCCCGAGGGCCGCCATGTGCTGATCCAGCGCAACGGCAACGTGGCGTTCGACGTCACCGACCGCGTCCACCCGAGCGTCGCCGCGCATGCCGCGCTGGCGGCGCGCGTGGTGGGCCTGGATATCGCCGGCATCGACCTGGTGGCCGAGGACATCTCGCGCCCGCTCGCCGAACAAGGCGGCGCGATCGTCGAGGTCAATGCCGGCCCCGGCCTGCTGATGCATCTGAAGCCCGCCGCCGGCACGCCGCGTCCTGTGGGCCGCGCCATCGTCGATCATCTGTTCCCGCCCGCGGCCGACGGCGACGCCCCGGCCGACGACGGCCGCATTCCCGTGGTCGGCATCACCGGCACCAACGGCAAGACCGTGGTCGCCAAGCTGGTCGCGCGCCTGCTGCAGCTGTCCGGCCGCCATACGGGCCTGGCCTGCAGCGACGGCCTGTATTTGGATCGACGACTGGTCGAAGGCGGCGATCGCGCCAACTGGGAGGCCGCCACCCGCGTGCTGAAGAACCGCGCCGTCGAGGCGGCCGTGTTCGAGAACGACAGCGGCACGATGCTGTCCGAGGGCCTGGCCTACGATCGCTGCCTGGTAGGCGTGGTGACCAATATCGATACCCCCGACCACCTCGGCCACTACTACATCGAAGACGCCGAGAAGATGTACAGCGTGTTGCGCACGCAGGTCGACGTCGTGCTCAAGCACGGCGCCGCGGTGCTCAACGCGCGCGATCCGCTGGTGGTCGAGATGGCCGAGCTGTGCGACGGCGACGTGATCTTCTTCGGCGCCAGCGCCGAGCTGCCCGCGATCGCCCAGCACCGCGCCGCCGGCAAGCGCGCGGTGTACGTGCGCGACGGCCGCATCGTGCTGGCCACCGGCAACAGCGAGCTGCCGCTGGCCGACGTCGCGGCGATTCCGCTGACCTATGCGGGCCGCGTCGGCTTCCAGATCGAGAACGTGCTGGCGGCGGTTGCCGCGGCGTGGGCGCTGGGCATCTCGCACGAGCTGATCCGCGCCGGCGTGATGACCTTCGATGTGGGCCAGCTCGACGTGCCGGGCCGCTTCACGCTGTTCGAGCGCAACGGCGCCACGGTGATCGTCGACGACGCGCACAACGCGCCGGCGCTCGAGGCACTGGCCAAGGCGCTGGACCGCTTCCCGTCCGAACGCCGGCTGGCCGTGTTCGGCGCCGGCGTCGACCGCCGCGACGCCGACCTGATCGAGCAGGGCAAGGCGCTCGGCGCCGCCTTCGATCGCGTGTTCCTGTGCGAAGACCGCAGCGTCACGCGCAAGCTGCCCGACAGCGAGGCGCGCGCGTTGCTGAAGAAGGGACTGTACGAAGGCCGCCGCGTCAACAAGATCATCGACCAGGGCAGCCGGCGCGAGGCCGTCGAGGCCGCGCTGTCGCAGCTGGTGGCGGGCGATCTGCTGGTGCTGCAGGCCGACGAGGCCGACATCAGCACCACGCTGGACCAGGTCCACCATTGGCTGGGCCAGCCGGCCCGGCGCGGTTGACCGGCCGGCATCGATGGTCAGAGGCAAGGCGCCGAGGCTCCGACACTCTGAAGCGCTGAAGGATAGAACGGTCGCCTGCCGCGGGGTCGCGCCCCGCCCGGCCGGCGGCCGACCGATAGGAAACTGATTGATGGAAGTCTCACGCATCCGCGCGCTGCGCGGTCCGAACCTGTGGTGCCGCCACACCGCGATCGAAGCGATCGTCGCGTGCCCCGACGAAGCCGGCACGATCGAGGACCTGCCGGGTTTCGAGGAGCGCCTGCGCGCCCGCTTCCCCGACATCGGCCCGCTGCGCCCCGACGATGCGCACGGCGATGCCTCGCTGGCCCATGCGCTCGAATGCGCGACGCTGCGGCTGCAGGCCGCCGCCGGTTGCCCGGTGACCTTCAGCCGTACCTCGCCCACCGTCGAGCCCGGCACCTATCAGGTGGTGGTGCAGTACAGCGAGGAAGAGGTCGGACGCCTCGCGCTCGATCTCGCCCAGCAGCTGTGCCGCGCCGCGCGCGACGACACGCCGTTCGATCTGGACGGCGCGCTGGCCCGCCTGCGCGAGCTCGACGAGGACGTGCGCCTCGGACCGAGCACCGGCTCCATCGTCCATGCCGCGATCGCGCGCGGCATCCCCTATCGCCGCCTCACGCAGGGCAGCATGGTGCAGTTCGGCTGGGGTAGCCGCCAGCGGCGCATCCAGGCCGCGGAAACCGACATGACCAGCGCGGTCGCGGAATCGATCGCGCAGGACAAGGAGCTGACCAAGAGCCTGCTGCATGCGGCCGGCGTGCCGGTGCCGCAGGGCCGCTCGGTGTGCAGCGCCGAGGAAGCCTGGCAAGTCGCGCAGGAGATCGACGCGCCGGTGGTGGTCAAGCCGCGCGACGGCAACCAGGGCAAGGGCGTGGCCGTGCGCATCCGCACGCGCGAGGAAGTGATGGCGGCCTATGAGGTCGCGGCCGAGATCAGCAGCGACGTGATCGTCGAACGCTATATCCCGGGGCACGATTTCCGTCTGCTGGTGGTCGGCAATCAGCTGGTCGCCGCGGCCCGGCGCGATCCGCCCCAGGTCATCGGCGATGGCGTGCATACCGTGCGCCAGCTGGTCGACGAGGTCAATCGCGATCCGCGCCGCGGCGAGGGCCACGCGACCTCGCTGACCAAGATCCGCTTCGACGATATCGCGCTGGCCACGCTCGCCAAGCAGGGCCTCACCGCGGAATCGGTGCCGCCCAAGGGCACGCGCGTGATCCTGCGCAACAACGCCAACCTGTCGACCGGCGGCACCGCCACCGATGTCACCGACGACGTGCATCCCGAGATGGCGGCGCGCGCGGTGGCCGCGGCGCAGATGGTCGGCCTCGACATCTGCGGCGTCGATGCGGTCTGCGAGACCGTGCTAAAGCCCTTCGAGGAACAGGCCGGCGGCATCGTCGAGGTCAATGCCGCGCCGGGCCTGCGCATGCATCTGCAGCCGTCCTACGGCAAGGGCCGCGCGGTCGGCGAGGCGATCATCTCGACGATGTTCGCCGACGGCGACGACGGCCGCATTCCGGTGGTCGCGGTGTCGGGCACCAACGGCAAGACCACCACGGTCCGGCTGATCACCCATCTGCTGACCGGCAGCGGCCTGCGCATGGGCATGACCGGCACCGACGGCGTCTACATCAACGGCCAGCGCATCGACACCGGCGACTGCAGCGGCCCGCGCAGCGCGCGCAACGTGCTGATGCACCCCGACGTCGACGCGGCCGTGTTCGAGACCGCGCGCGGCGGCCTGCTGCGCGAGGGGCTGGCGTTCGACCGCTGCGATGTCGCGGTGGTGACCAATGTCGGCGAAGGCGACCACCTCGGGCTGTCCTATATCAGCACGGTCGAAGACCTGGCAGTGCTCAAGAGCGTGATCGTGCAGAACGTCTCGCCGCAGGGCATGGCCGTGCTCAACGCCGCCGATCCGATGGTCGCGCGCATGGCCGACGCCTGCCCCGGCGCGGTGACCTTCTTCGCCCGCGATGCCGAGCACCCGGTGCTGGCCACGCATCGCGCGCAGGGCAAGCGCGTGGTGTTCACCGACGGCGGCGATCTGGTCGCCGCCGAGGGCGACACGCAGGTACGCATCGCGCTGAAGGACATCCCGCTGACGCGCGGCGGCAGCATCGGCTTCCAGGTCGAGAACGCGATGTCGGCGACCGCGGCCGCGTGGGCGCTGGGCATCGACTGGTCGGTGATCCGCCGCGGCCTGGCGACCTTCGTCAGCGACGCCGCCAGCGCGCCGGGCCGCTTCAATCTGTTCGACTACCGCGGCGCCACGCTGATCGCCGACTACGGCCACAACCCGGACGCGATCCAGGCGCTGTGCAACGCGATCGAGACGATGCCGGCGCGCCGCCGCATGGTGGTGATCAGCGGCGCCGGCGACCGCCGCGACGAGGACATCCGCCGCCAGACGCAGATCCTCGGCGGCGTATTCGACGACGTGGTGCTGTACCAGGACCAGTGCCAGCGCGGACGCGCCGACGGCGAGGTGCTGGCGCTGCTGCGCGAGGGGCTGGAAGGCGCCACGCGCGCCAGCGCGGTCGAAGAGATCCGCGGCGAATTCCTCGCCATCGACACCGCGCTGGGCCGCCTGCAGCCGGGCGACCTGTGCCTGATCCTGGTCGATCAGGTCGAGGAAGCGCTGGACCACATCGCGAAGCGGATCGCGGAAGCCGCTTGAGGGGTTGACGCTCTCCCCCAAGCGGGAGAGGGCTGGGGAGAGGGCAATTGCGCCCCGTCTCCCCTACCCCGCCTCAATGCCGCCCCGGCAACGACAACCTGCGCTCCAGCAGCCGCTGCACGAACGACAGCAGCGTGCTCAAGACCCAGTAGATCGCCGCCGCGGCCAGGTAGAGCGGCAGCGGCTGGTAGGTCGCGGCAATCAATTCCTGCGTGGTGCGCAGCAGTTCGGTGACCGTGATCACCGACACCAGCGAGGTGTCCTTGATCAGGCTGATCAGGCTGTTCGACAGGCTCGGCACCGCGATGCGCAGCGCCTGCGGACCGACCACGTAGCGCAGCGTCTGCGCCGGCGTCAGCCCGAGGCTATAGGCCGCCAGCCATTGCCCGCGCGAGATGCCCAGGATCGCGCCGCGCATGCTCTCCGACAGATAGGCGCCGACGTTCAGGCTCAGCGTCAGCACCCCCGCCGGGGTCGGTTCGAGCGCGATGCCGATGCCCGGCAGGCCGTAATACACCACGAAGATCTGCACCAGCAGCGGCGTGCCACGCATCACGCTGACATAGACGCGCGCGATCGCCCGCAGCACGCGGTTGTGGCCGATCCCCATCAGCGCGACCACCAGCCCGATCACCAGCCCGAAGGCCATCGACGACAGCGCGAACTTGATGGTCAGCACCATGCCTTGCAGCAGCACGGGCAGCGAATCGATTACCAGTTGGAGGGATGGCATGGCAGGCGGGATCAGGGGCGCAAGTGGCCGCGCAAGAGAGCGCGCAAAGTCGGAATCATAAAGTGGTGCCCCAAAAAACAAAACGGCAGTGCGATTGCACTGCCGTCTGCCTTTCGGCGATCCGTCGGCTTACTTGACCGGCTTGGTCACGTCCGCGCCGAACCACTTGACCGACAGCCTGGTCAGCGTGCCGTCCTTGCGCAGATCGTCGAGCGCGCGGTCGATGGCCTGCGCGAACTTGGGGTTGTCCTTGCGGTACGGGATCGCGACCTCGGTATCGCCGCCCTGCACCACCGCGCCGGCGCGCAGCGGCAGATTCGACGTCTTGATCAGGTAGTTGACCATCAGCCGGTCGTTCAGCGCGGCATCGACACGCTGCGCGGCCAGGTCGCGCAGATATTCGGGCGCGCCGGGATACGTCTTGACGTCGATGCCCGCCACCGACTTGGCCAGCTCGTTGTAGTTGCTGCCGAGGCTGACGCCCAGCCGCTTGCCCTTCAGATCCTCCAGCGACTTGAATTCGCGCTTGTCGTCCTTGCGCTGGATCAGCTGCGCGGCCGAGTAGACGTAGGGCTTGGAGAAATCCAGCACCTGCTTGCGCTGCGGCGTCACGTTGACCTGATTGACGATCACGTCGAACTTGCCCGCCTGCAGGCCGGCGATGATGCCGCTCCATTCGGTGGTGACGAACTCCGGCTTGACGCCCAGCTTGCCGGCCACCGCGCGCGCGACGTCGACGTCGAAGCCCTCGAGCTGGTTGTTGGCGCCGCGATAGCCGAACGGGGGATAGGTGCCCTCCAGGCCGATCTTCAGGACGCCGGCCTGCTTGACGTTGTCGAGCAGATCGGCGGCATGGGCGCCGGCCATCGCCATGGCGAGCAGCGGCGCCGCGATCAGTGGGCGAATCCAGCCAGCGGGAAACCAGGTCATCGAGTTCTCCAAACGAAGTTGATGGACGGCATGATAGTGCATGCGCCTGACGGCGCTTCGGCAGCGTTTCGGTAGCGCTTCGGCACGCCATGCGTACCGGCACAGAGTAAGTCAACCGCTATCGAATCAAAAATAACAATTTATTATGGCTATATAACGACCGATCCAGGCGGCGTTCCGTTCTCATTGACAGCCCGCATCGGCCTGCACCATCATCGAAGCGCCCCTCCGGCCTCAAGCCACCGGCCCCCGCCGCCATCGCCATGTTCGTCCTGATCCTGCTGCTGCTGATCCTGATCAGCGCCTTCTTCTCGATCTCCGAGATCGCCCTGACCGCCGCGCGCCGCACCAAGCTGCAGACGCTGTCCGAGCGTGGCGACCGGCGCGCGACCAAGGTGATGCTGCTCAAGGAGGAGCCGGGCAACTTCTTCACCATCGTCCAGATCGGCGTCAATACCGTCGCCATCCTGGCCGGCGTACTGGGCGAGAAGCATCTGTCGGACTTCGCCTTCGCGCTGCTGTCGCCCTATTTCACCGACACGGTCGCGCAGCGCATGGCCAATATCGGCTCCTTCCTGCTGGTCACGCTGCTGTTCATCCAGTTCGCCGACCTGATTCCGAAGCGGATCGCGATGAGCTTCCCCGAAACGTGCGCGCTGGCGGTGATCGGTCCGATGCTGTGGCTGCTGAAGGTGCTCAAGCCGCTGGTCTGGCTGTTCAACGCCGCCGCCGACGCCGCGCTGAAGCTGCTCGGCCTGCCGACCAAGGCCGTGGAGCAGATCACGTCCGAAGACATCGCGGCGATGGTCGATGCCGGCGCCGAGGCCGGCGTGCTGCTCAAGCACGAGATCCATCTGATCGAGAACGTGTTCGAGCTCGACTCCAAGAGCGTGACGGCGATCATGACGCCGCGGGACGAGGTGGTGTACCTCGCGCTGGACGAAAGCCCCGACAGCCTGCGGCGCAAGCTGGTCAAGTATCCGCACGCGCAATATCCGGTCTGCGACCACGACCTGGACGACGTGCAGGGCTTCGTCGAATCGCAGGACATCCTGCGCTCGATGCTGGCCGACGAGGCCGATTCCGCGATCGCCAACCTGGCGCGGCACTACGACAAGAACGTGCTGGTGATTCCCGACACGCTGACGCTGTCCGAGGCGATGACGCGCTTTCGCGAGATGCACCAGAGCTTCGCGGTGGTGATGAACGAATACGGGCTGGTGGTCGGCATCGTCACGCTCGACGATATCGTCGGCGCGCTGATGGGCGACATCCTCTATTCGTCGGAGGACGAGCAGATCGTGCGGCGCGACGAGGACTCGTGGCTCGTCGATGGCGTGACGCCGCTGGTCGACCTGAAGAAGGCGCTCGATCTCGACACGCTGCCGGCAGAGGACTATGTCGACACCGCGGCCGGACTGGTGATCTACACGCTGAAGCGCATCCCGAAGAAGTCGGAGTTCATCGAGACCGCGGGCTACCGCTTCGAGGTGCTCGACATCGACCACCACAAGATCGACCAGCTGCTGGTGTCGCGGCTGCCGGCGGGGCGCGGCGGTGGCACTGGCACTGGCACTGGCACTGGCACTGGCACTGGCACTGGTACTGGCACCAGCAGCGCCGCTGGTCCTAAGCCGGCGCAGGCATCGCCGCAGCCCGTGGCGCCGGCGGTCGCGCCGCCGGCCGGTCCGGCGGCCGATCCAGCCGCGCCGGACTCCGCTCCATCTCCGGCCTCGGCCCCGGCGCCGGCACAACGGGCACGGCCTTAGCGGCGTCTCGATAGCGCTCCACGTTGTGGGGCAGATGATAGACCGCGACCCAGGCGCCCGCTGCCAGCGCGGCCGCCGCGGCGACGCCGGCCAGCGGCGCCGGCGACAGCCTGGCCGGCACATGCAGCGTCAGATAGGCGGTCGCCAGCATCACGATCCACGCCATGCCGAGCGCGTAACCGGCCACCACGTCCGACAGCCAATGCATGCCCAGATAGAGCCGCGACAGGCCGATGGCGACCACCACGGTCGCCGTCACCGCCAGCACCGGAATGCGCACGCGCCAGGGCTGCCGCACGCAGAGCAGGAAGGCCAGGAAGCCGTAGGTGACCATGCTGCTGGTCGCGTGGCCGCTCGGAAATGAAAACGACTCGACGCCGCCGTAGATGCTGGCCGGCCGGCCGCGCGCCAGGGCGTACTTGAGCACCAGCACGCAGGCACGCGCGCCGATCAGCGCGATCGTCCAATAGATCGCGGCGGCCCACGCGCGGCGCCACGCCAGCCAGCCGAACACCGCGATGCCGATCGCCACCGCGATGCGCGCGCCGCCGAATTCCGTGATGGCGGTCATCGCGACGTCGAGCCAGTCCTGCCGGCCCTGCTGCAGCCACGCGAACACCGCCTGGTCGACCCGCACCAGCGGCGTTTCCGCGGCCACCGCCACCGCAAGCCAGATCAGCAGGCCGCCGCTGCCAAGCAGCACCGCGGCCGCGAGCACGACCAGCAGGATCTCGGCGACCTCGCGCTCCAGCAGCTTCAGCACCCGCGGCCAGCGCTCGCCCGCACGCGCGTGCAGCGCATCGCGCGCGACGTGCCGCAGCGAATCGAGCAGCCGTACCACCGGATGGATCAGCACCAGCGCGATGCGGACCAGGCAGAGCCCCAGCACGGCCAGCACGACGAACAGCAGCAGGCCGCCGATCAGCAGGCCGGGCGTGGGCTGCTCGAAGCGCAGCCAGGCAGGCCAGGCCGCGATCAGCTCGTCCATCGTGGCCTCTGGCTCGTGCTCGATCTCGTGCTCGATCTGGTGCTCAATCTCGTCATCCGTTTCGTCGCCATTGGTGGCATGGGCAGGTTCCGTGTTTTCGTAATTCTCGCGGCAATGACCGTGTCATCCGGGCCGGGTACAACACCGCGTCAATCCGCATGATAGAACGCGCGCCGTGCGGATCGCGCCCGCGCCGCCGGGTCGCGCCCACGCCGCCGGGTCGCTCGCGCCCGCGCCGCCATCAGGCAGCGATCGCACTGAACTCACGCTTGAAAAATTTGCAGTGGCCGCGCCGGCACGAAGCCGTTAGGCTATGCAGCGAGCGCGACGAGGAGACAACCCCGATGCCCCGCGACGATACCCCACCCCTGCAGCATCTGCATCCCAAGCTGCGCCAGGTCAGCAACGGCAGCGAGCCGGTCAACCAGCTGCGCGCGCAATATTCGCAATGCGTGGTGACCCGCAAGTCCGCGCTGCCCGAACCGGCCGAGCGACGGCTGGCGATCGAGCAGCAGGAACGCGACCGCTTTGCCGCCGGCCTCAGCGACTACAGTTGCCTGACCGTGCATCGCGGCCGCGTGACGCGTCCCAAGCAGCAGGCCATGCCGGTGGCCGACGACGTCTTCATCAACGTGATCGTCGAGACCGAGCCGCGCGAGCCCGGCGCGCCCGACGATACCGAGCACGTGCTGCGCGCGATCGACCGCATGCTGGCGGAGGCCGGCCATCGTCGCCGGCCCGGGCAGCAGCCCGCCACGCCGCTGCTGCATCGGCGCAATTTCATCGCGGCCACCGTGCCGATCTCCACGTTGCGCGGTCTGGCCGCGCTCGAGGGCGTGCGCTACGTGCACCGCAGCGAAACGCTGTCGCTGCGGCTGCCGCGCCCTGATCGCGGCCCGGCCGCAGCGGCGGCGATCGCACCGACGCCGCGGCGCGTCGCGGTCGATGGCCAGGCGCAGAGCGGCGCCGGCGTGCTGATCGGCATCATCGATGTGGGCGGCTTCGATTTCTCGCATCCGGATTTTCTCGATGCCGACGGCAATACGCGCTTCCTGTCTATCTGGGATCAGGGCGGCGATTTCCGCCCGCCGCCGCAGGCCTTCGGCTATGGCGCCGAGCTGACGCGCGAGCGCCTGAACGCGGCGCTGCAGGCGGCGCGCAAGGGCGGACCGCCCGCCACCGAGCTGGAGCGCCAGTCGCAGCAGGAGCCCGGCTCGCATGCGACCCATGTGGCCAGCATCGCGGCGGGCAACCAGGGCCTGTGTCCCGGTGCGCTGATCGCCGGCGTGCTGATCAGCGTCGAGCCGCCCGGCGACGACTATGCCGCGCGGCGCTGGACCTTCAGCGATGCCTCGCGCATCGTCCATGCGGTCGAATATCTGCTGGCCGTTGCGGAGCGCGAGGGCCTGCCGCTGTCGATCAATATCAGCCTGGGGACCAACGGCGGCTCGCACGACGGCGCCAATGGCACCTGCCGCTGGCTCGACGCGTTCCTCGCCACGCCGGGCCGCGCGATCTCGATCGCGGCCGGCAATGCGGGACAGGAGCGTCCCACCGACGAGGACCGCTTCGGCTGGATCATGGGCCGCATCCATACCAGCGGCAAGATCGCGGCCAAGGGCCTGACGGTCGAACTCGAATGGATCGTGGTCGGCGACGGCATCGCGGACCTGTCCGAGAACGAGCTGGAGATCTGGTACGGCGCGCAGGACCGCTTCACGGTCTCGGTGCAGCCGCCGGGCTCCACCGAGTGGTACGAGGTCGCGCCGCGGCAGTACATCGAGAATCGCAGGCTGCCTGATGGCACCGTGCTGTCGGTCTACAACGAGCTCTACCATCCGTCCAACGGCGACAACTACATCGGCGTCTATCTGTCGCCCTTCCTCGATGCGCGCGCCTATACGCCGATCACGGCCGGCGTGTGGAAGGTGCGGCTGCACGGCGACGAGATCCGCGACGGCAGCTTTCACGCATGGATCGAACGCGACGATCCGATGGAGCTGCAGCGCCGGCGCGAGCTGGCGGCCTACCGCTTTCCGTCGTTCTTCGCCGAGGCGACCAACGTCGATTCGCATTCGATCAATTCGCTCGCCTGCGCGCATTGGGTGATCGGCGTGGCGAACGCCGACGCGGAGCAGGCACGGGTCCATATCTCCAGCAGCCAGGGGCCGACGCGCGACGGGCGCAACAAGCCCGATGTCTGCGCGCCGGGCACCGGCATCGTTGCCGCCAACGGCTTCGTCGAGGGCGGCGGCTGGGTCGCGATGACCGGCACCAGCATGGCCAGTCCCTATGTGTGCGGCGTCATCGGGCTGATGCTGGCCGCCAAGCCGACGCTGACGGCGGCGCAGTGCCAGGGGATTCTGCGGCGCACCGCGCGGCCGTTGCCCTCGCACGACTACGCCTGGCGCAACGACGCGGGCTACGGCCTGATCGACCCGGTCGCCGCGATCGAGGAGGCGCGCGCCTTCGACGAGCGCCGCGAGCGGCGTGACCCACCAGCGCGGAGGCGCGCATGAAGATCCGCCTGTTCCAGTCCTATCAGGGCGACTGCCTGCTCATCGAGGCGGCGTCGGGCCATCGGATGCTGTGCGATGGCGGCACCGGCGCGGCGATGCGCGATTTCGTCGCGCCGTCGCTGGAGCGGCTCGCGCGCGACGACGCCATGCTCGATCTGGTCTACGTCTCCCATATCGACGACGACCACCTGGGCGGCATTCTCGCGATGCTCGAGGCCGCGCTCGAATGGAAGGTCTACGACTACCACGCCGAGCGCGGCGATCCGCCGGCCAAGCCGGCGTCGCGCCGCGTGCCGCGCATCGGCGCGCTGTGGCACAACGCCTTCCACGACCAGATCGGCGCCAACGCGGGACCGATCCACTCGCTGCTCGCGGGCAGCGCGCGGGCGTTGCGGGCCAGCCACGTCGAGCCGCTCGAGGTGCTCGGGCGCGAGTACGCCCGCATTGCCAACTCGGTGCCGCAGGCGCTGCGGGTGTCCCGGCTGGTCAAGGCCGACCTGCTCGATATTCCGTTGAATCCGCCATTGGGCGAGGTGGTAACGCCGGCGTCGGCGTCGGCGTCAGCGTCAGCGTCAGCGTCGGCGTCGGCGTCGGCCGGCAAGCTGATCATCGCGCGGCCGGATGCCGCCGCGCAGTCGCTCGGTTCGCTGCGCATCCGCGTGCTCGGCCCCACCGCCGCGGAACTGAAGCGGCTGCGCGAAGGCTGGAACCACTGGCTGCGCGATCCCGCCAATCGGCTGCGTGCCCAGGCCATCCGCGACCGCTATGCCAGCGGGCTGCTGGCGATGGCTGGCGGCCGGGCCGACGATCCGTTCGACCTGCGCGAGTGGGAGGGCACGCCGTCATACCAGGGCGTCACCACGCCGAATATCGCGTCGCTGATCCTGCTGGTCGAAGAGGAAGACCGTCGCGTGCTGCTGACCGGCGACGCGCATCCCGACATGATCCTGGCCGGGCTGAAGCAGGCCGAACTGCTGCGCGATGGCGCGCTGCACGTCGACGTGCTGAAGGTCCAGCATCACGGCTCCGAGCACAATATGTCGCCGGCGTTCTGCCGCACGGTGTCGGCCGACCATTACCTGTTCTGCGGCAACGGCGCGCATACCAACCCGGAGCTGACCGTGCTCGACGCCCTGCTGGCCGCGCGCGTCGGCTCCGCCGAGCAGCGGGCACGCGCGCCGGAGGCCGAATCGCGGCCCTTCACGTTCTGGTTCAATACCACCGCCGCCGCGCAGACCCAGCAAAGCCATATCGCCCACATGGAGCGGGTCCAGCGTTGGGCCGACGCCGCGCTGCGCAAGCACGGTCCGCGGCTGCGGGTGCGCTTCGTCGAAGGCGCCTACGCCAGCCTGACGCTGCGCTGAGCGGCAGCATCGGCGCGGCCATGTCGGTGCGCGATCCGGCGGCTATTTGAGAGCGTGCTCGAAGGCGACCGCCGGCGCGGACAGGCGCCGGTCCAGTTGCCCCGCCAGTTCCAGCGCGGCCTCGGCAAAACGCTCGCGCAGCTGCTCGGCCAGGCTGGGAATGCCGCGATGGCTGGCGCGCAGCATCTGGATCTCGAAGGCCATCGCCGGCTGGATCTCGTGCAGCGAGACCGCCTGCGGATCGCTGCCGAGGGCGGTGTACTGGTCCAGCAGCGCCACGCCCAGCCCGCTCTCGACCAACTTGCGCGCCAGCGAATAGGTCTGGACTTCCAGCGTCGAGCGCGGCTCCAGCGCATTGCGCGCCAGCAGCTGGCGCACCATCAGGCCAAGCGAGCTGTGATCGTCGTAGCCGATGAAGGCGCGGTCCATCAGCCTGGCCATCGGCAACGGCGTGCGCCGCGTCGCCCCGGACAGCGGCTGGCCGCGCGGCACCGCCAGCAGCATGCGGCCTTCGGCGACGGTCTGCGCGGCGATCGCCTCGTGCGGCGGCGGCGCGAAGGCGAAGCCGATATCGATCTGGTTGCGCAGCAGGCCCTGCACGATCTCGTCGGTATGGTGGGTCAGCACCTGCACCTGGGTGTCGGGATGACGGGCGCAGAAGCGCTGCAGCGCCGGCACCAGCAGCGGATCGGCCAGGCTGGGCGTCGCCGCCACGCGCAGCCGGCCGGCGCCCTTGTGGCGCAGGCTCTCGGAGACCCGCCGCACGCGGTCGATCTCGCCATATAGCCGCTCGACATCGCCGTACAGCGCGGTGGCCTCGGGCGTCGGCCGCAGCCGGCCCTTGGCGCGGTCGAACAGGCGGAAGCCGAGCGAGGCCTCCGCATGCTGCAGCACGCGCGTGACCACCGGCTGCGAGACATGCAGCAGCCGCGCCGCCTCGCTGACGGTGCCGGTCAGCATCACGGCGCGGAAGATCTCGATCTGTCGCAGGCGCATGGGAATTCCGGGGGGCCGGGCAGGGTATAGCCGAAAGACATATTCTGGCACGTCTTCGCATTGGGCAGCCGGGCCGGCCTGCTCTACCCTTGCGGGATCGCAAACCGGTAGGGACGGATACGGCAATGAAGGTGGTGATCACCGGCGCCGGCGTGGTCGGCATGGCCACCGCCTGGCAACTGGCCAACGACGGCCATGAGGTCACGGTGCTGGAGCGGCGCGACGGCCCGGGGCTGGAGACCAGCTTCGCCAACGGCGGCCAGCTCAGCTACAGCTATGTCGCGCCGCTGGCCGGTCCGGGCGTGCTGTCCAAGGTGCCCGGCTGGCTGCTGCGCCGCGACGCGCCGCTGCGCTGGCGGCCGCGGCTGGACCTCGCCCAATGGCGCTGGCTGGCGGCCTTCGTCGGCGCCTGCAATGCCTCGCGCAGCGATGCCACCACGCGCAAGCTGCTGCGGCTGGCCTTCCATTCGCGCGACCGCATGCGGGCCTTGCTGGACGAGCACCAGATCGACTTCGATTTTGCGCGGCGCGGCAAGCTGATCGTCCATCGCGACGCCGCCAGCTTCGATGCCGCGCGCCGGCTGCTGGACTTCCAGGCCGGTCTCGGCAGCGAGCAGCACGCGCTGGACCGCGACGCCTGCGTCGCGCTGGAGCCGGCGCTGGCCGGCATCCGCGACCAGATCGCCGGCGCCATCCATACGCCCAGCGAGGAGGTGGCCGATTGCCACCGCTTCTGCGTCGGGCTGGCCAATCTGCTGCGCCAGCATCCCAATGTGTCGCTGCGCTTCGGCACCGCGGTGCGCGCGATCGAACGCCAGGGCGACGCGGCCCGCGGCGTACATACCGACAACGGCTTCGAGGCCGCCGACGCAGTGGTTCTGGCGGGCGGCATCGGCAGCGCGACGCTGCTGCGGCCGCTCGGACTGCGCGCGCCGCTGTGGCCGCTGAAGGGGTACAGCATCACGGTCCCCGTCGGCACCGGCGCGCAGGCGCCGCATATCAGCGTCACCGACTTCGCGCGCAAGATCGTCTATGCCCGCATCGGCAATACGCTGCGCGTGGCCGGCATGGCCGACCTGACGCGGCCCGATACACGGATCGACGAACGCCGCGCCGCGACGCTGCTGGACGAGACCCGCTCGGTGTTCGGCGGCATCGCCGGCGACCGGTGCCTGTCCGACCTGCAGCCATGGGCCGGGCTGCGCCCTGCCACGCCGAGCGGCCTGCCGCTGATCGGACAGTCGCGGCTGCGCAACCTGTGGCTCAATATCGGCCACGGCGGATTGGGGTTTACGCTGGCGATGGGCAGCGCGGGCCTGCTGGCGGATACGATGGCGGGGCGGCCGCCCAAGGTCGATCCCGCGGACTACAGCGCAACGCTGGCGTAGCGCCCGGCTGCGGCGCGTACGAACACAAGAGCGGAACGAGGAGCCGCCGCTTGCACGGCCCTTGCTAGCAGCACAATCGATGTCGCGTTTCAACAAGAGCCGTTCCACAACCAAGGAGAGCCTGACCATGAAACTGCCTACCGCCACCCGCATCGCGCCACGACCGGCGCGCCGTTCGCTGCGACCCGCGCTGGCCGCGCTGCTGACCGCCGCGCTCGCTTGCGGTGCGTTCGGCACCATCGGCGCCGCCCATGCCCAGCAGAACGACACGCTGGCCAAGATCAAGCAGAACGGCGTGATCACCCTGGGCCATCGCGAATCGTCGATCCCGTTCTCCTATACCAATGGCCGCGAGGTCATGGGGTATTCGCACGAGATCATGATGGCGATCGTCGACAAGGTGAAGACGCAGCTGAACATGCCGAACCTGCAGGTGCGGATGATCCCGATCACCTCGCAGAACCGCATCTCGCTGATGCAGAACGGCACCATCGATCTCGAATGCGGCTCGACCACCAACAACCTCGAGCGCCAGAAGCAGGTGGGCTTCACCAACAGCCTGTTCGTCTACGGCATCCGCATGCTGGTGCGCAAGGACGCCGGCGTGAAGGACTTCGACGACCTGAAGGGCCGCAACGTGGTGACCACCGCCGGCACCACCGGTGAACGCCTGCTGGTCAAGATGAACGGCGAGAAGGCGATGAACATGAACCTGACCGGCGCCAAGGACCACGGCCAGGCCTTCCTGATGCTCGAGTCCGGCCGCGCGGTCGCGTTCGTGATGGACGAGCCGCTGCTGTACGGCGAACTGACCAAGGCCAAGAATCCGGGCGAATGGACCGTCGCCGGCACGCCGCTGCAGACGGAAAACTACGCCTGCATGCTGCGCAAGGACGACCCGCAGTTCAAGGCGCTCGCCGACGGCGTGATCGCCGACCTGATGAAGTCGGGCAAGGCCGAGCAGCTGTACAAGAAGTGGTTCCAGTCGCCGATCCCGCCGCGCGGCATCAACATGAACTACCCGCTGTCGGCCGAGATGAAGGACCTGTTCGCGAACCCGAACGACAAGGCGTTCCAGTAAGCGTCTCGGTCCCTGGCTGAAAGAAGTCCGCATCGGCGCGCACTGTCGATGCGGACTTTTCTCATTGTGGGCACGCCGCCATCCGAGACGTAAAGTGCGTGCATTTTTCAGAAGCTTCGATGTGGCGCGATCGGCAAGCTACGCAGGTCTCAACCCCAGCATTGCCGATCATGGTTCCGACTTACGACTCTTGCTACAAGCTGCTGTTTTCCGCCCCTCAATTGGTGCGCGAACTGATTACGGGATTCATTCCGGTCGACTGGCTGCACAGCCTTGACTACGACACGCTGGAGCGAAGGTGTCTTGTTGCTGCCCGAATTGGTCAACCTGATGGAGGTCAATATGAGCCTGGTGCAATCGTTGCATAACTACCGGCAAGCCGGCGTGCTCGAAGGCAAGCTGGAGGGCAAGCAGGAAGGCAAGCAAGAAGGTGAAGCGCCCGTGCTGCGGAAAGTCCTGGTCCAGCGCTTCGGGCCGCTCCCGCCGGATATTGCGTCCCGAATCGCCGTCGCCAGCCCGGTGCAACTGGAAGCATGGGTCGACCGTCTCGGCGCCGCGCAGTGCCTCGATGACGTCTTTGAGGATCCGAACGGCGAATCGAGAGACGTCTGACGAGTGAGATGCCTCGTCAGGCGGCGTGGGCTCGGGCTGAGCGCTCGGGCAAAGCAAATCGCATCGCCCAAAAACAAAAACCCCCGAAGGCAGACCTTCGGGGGTTTTGCACTACTGGCGGAGAGGGTGGGATTCGAACCCACGGTACCGTTGCCGGTACGCCTGATTTCGAGTCAGGTACATTCGACCACTCTGCCACCTCTCCTGAACTGGTCGCGTTGCGGCGAAACCGAGATTATAGAGAAGTCAAAAACAGACTGCAAGAGGGTCGGCGCCTTTTTGCGCATGACTTCCTGCTCGCGGCTTCGCCGGCTTCAGGCCTCCGGTTCCAGCCGCGTCAGGCCGCCCAGATACGGCTGCAGCGCGGTCGGCACCGTGACCGAACCGTCCGCGTTCTGGTAGTTCTCCAGAATTGCCACCAGCGTGCGGCCGACGGCCAGGCCCGAGCCGTTCAGCGTGTGCACGAGCTCGGGCTTGCCCTGGCCGGCGCGGTAGCGTGCCTGCATGCGGCGCGCCTGGAAGTCGCCCATGTTCGAGCAGGAGCTGATCTCGCGATAGGTGTTCTGCGCGGGGATCCACACTTCCAGGTCGTAGGTCTTGGTGCTGCCGAAGCCCATGTCGCCGGTGCACAGCACGATGGTGCGGAACGGCAGGTCCAGCTTCTTCAGGATCGCCTCGGCATGGCCGGTCAGCTGCTCGAGCGCGTCGAACGAATCCTCCGGGCGCACGATATGGACCAGCTCGACCTTGTCGAACTGGTGCTGGCGGATCATGCCGCGCGTGTCCTTACCGTAGGAGCCCGCCTCCGAGCGGAAGCACGGCGTATGGGCGACGAAGCGCAGCGGCAGCTCGTCGGCCGACGCGATGGCGTCGCGCATCAGATTGGTCAGCGGCACCTCGGCGGTCGGAATCAGGTAGTAGTTCTCGATCCGCTCGCCGCCGTCCGCGCCCTCGCCGCCCACCTGGCGCGGCACCTTGAACAGGTCGTCCTCGAACTTGGGCAGCTGGCCGGTGCCGCGCATCGACGCCGCATTGACGATATACGGCACGTACATCTCGGTGTAGCCGTGCTCGAGCGTATGGGTGTCGATCATCAGCTGGACCAGCGCGCGATGCATGCGCGCGATGCCGCCGCGCAGTACCGCGAAGCGCGAGCCGGTGATCTTGGCCGCGCTCTCGAAATCGAGGCCGAGCCGCTCGCCCACGTCGACGTGGTCGCGCACCGCGAAGTCGAAGCTGCGCGGCGTGCCGACGCGGCGCACTTCGACGTTGTCGTTTTCGTCCTTGCCGACCGGCACGCTGTCGTGCGGCAGATTCGGCAGCGACAGCATCAGCTGCTGCAGCTGGGCCTGGATGTCGTCCAGGCGCGCCGCCGATTCCTTCAGCGTGTCGCCGATACCGCCGACCTCGGCCATCAGCGCCGATGCGTCCTCGCCCTTGCCCTTGGCCATGCCGATCTGCTTGGACAGCGTGTTGCGGCGGGCCTGCAGTTCCTCGGTGCGGGTCTGCAGTTGCTTGCGCTCGCTTTCGAGCGCCTGGAAGGCGCCCAGGTCGAGTTGGAATCCGCGCGTGGCGAGGCGTTGCGCCACGGCGTCGAGGTCTTTGCGGAGCAGCTGGATGTCGAGCATGTTTGCGGGAAAAGCGTGCGGTCGGAGCGATCGGGATGCGGCAGGCATGCCGCCGAACCGCACATTTTACTGCACCGCGACAGGAGCCGGCCGCAGTACCGGCCTGCGGCTCGCGGCCCGCGGGCCACGACCGCGCTAGCCGTCTGCCTCGTCCGCCTTGCCGCCCTTGCCCGCCACCTGGCTCTTCTGGCGCCGGTGCCAGGCGTCGTCGAGCTCGCGCAGATGGCGCAGCTTGTCCGAGATCTTGCCCTCCAGGCCGCGCGGCGTGGGCTGGTACCAGCCCTGCGCCTTCAGGTCGTCGGGGAAATAGTGCTCGCCGGCGGCATAGGCCTCTGGCTCGTCGTGCGCGTAGCGGTAGGCATGCCCGTAGCCCAGCTCCTTCATCAGCTTGGTCGGCGCATTGCGCAGATGGACCGGCACCGCGCGCGACTTGTCCTTGGCGACGAAGGCGCGCGCGGCGTTGTAGGCGTTGTAGCCGGCGTTCGACTTGGGCGCGACCGCCAGATAGATCAGCGCCTGCGCCAGCGCCAGTTCACCCTCGGGCGATCCCAGGCGCTCGTAGGTCTCGGCCGCGTCCAGCGTCATGCGTGCCGCGCGCGGATCGGCCAGGCCGATGTCCTCCCACGCCATCCGCACGATGCGGCGGGCCAGGTAGCGCGGATCGGCGCCGCCGTCGAGCATGCGGCAGAACCAGTACAGCGCGGCGTCGGGATCGGAGCCCCGCACCGACTTGTGCAGCGCGCTGATCTGGTCGTAGAACGCATCGCCGCCCTTGTCGAAGCGGCGCAGGTTCTCCGACAGCGCGCTGCCGAGCAGCGCCTTGTCGATCGTCTGTGCGCCGGCGGTACGCGCGGCCCGCGCGACGATCTCGATATTGTTCAGCAGCTTGCGGCCATCGCCGTCGGCGGACGACACGATCAGCTGCAGCGCCTCGTCGTCCCACGCCACGCCGCCCAGCGCCTCGCTGGCGCGCAGTGCGAGCTGGCGCAGCTCCGCGTCGTCCAGGCTCTTGAGCACATAGACCGCGGCCCGCGACAGCAACGCGCCATTGACCTCGAACGACGGGTTCTCCGTCGTCGCGCCGATGAAGGTGAACAGGCCGCTTTCCACATGCGGCAGGAAGGCATCCTGCTGGCTCTTGTTGAAGCGGTGGACCTCGTCGACGAACACCAGCGTGCGGCGCCCGTGCGCGCGGTATTGCTCGGCGCGCTCGACCGCCTCGCGGATGTCCTTGACGCCCGACAGCACCGCCGACAGCGCGATGAACTCGGCATCGAAGGCATCGGCCATCAGGCGGGCCAGCGTGGTCTTGCCGACCCCGGGCGGCCCCCACAGGATCATCGAATGCGGCTCGCCCGATTCGAAGGCCACGCGCAGCGGCTTGCCCGGGCCGAGCAGGTGCTGCTGGCCAATGACCTCGTCGATATTGCGCGGGCGCAGCCGTTCGGCCAGCGGTTGTCGGGAAGCGTCGGAGGGTTCGGAAAACAGCGAGTCCGGCACGGTGGTCAGGGCTTGGGTTTCAGTGCGGGCGGCGCGCGGGTTGCGGTACAGATGTCCGTGCAGGTCGGCGCAGGTGTCGGTGCAGGTGTCGGTGCTCGTCACCAAGGCACGTCACCAGGCACGTCTCCGGGCACGGCTCTGTGCGGGCCGCGCGGCCAGCCAAAGCGCCAGTGTAGTGCATCCGTACGCAACGCCGCCTGGCAGCGCCGAGGCCGGCGCCGCTAGCGCGGAAATGCCACCACGTCGTCGACCTCGACCCGGATGCCGATCCAGTCGCCGACGCCGTGGTCGTGGTGCGACGGCGCCAGCGACAGCACCCTGCCGCCGCTGGCCAGCCGCAGCGTGTAGAGGATCTCGGCGCCGCGGAAGGCCTTGTGCAGGATCTGCGCGCGCAGCGCGCTGGCATCGTCGTGCAGGATGTCGTCGGGGCGGATCAGCACATCGACCTCGGCCACGCCGGGCGCCACGGCGAGGCCATCGCGGCTATGCAGGGTCCCGAGTTCGCAATCGAGTTGCCCCGGCGCGGTCACGCGGGCGGGCATCAGCACGCCCTGCCCGATGAAATCGCCGACGAAGCGCGTGGCGGGCTTGTGATAGAGCTGGTGCGCCGTGCCCCACTGCTCGATCGCGCCGGCATGCATCACGCCGATCTCGTCGGCCATCGCGAACGCTTCGAGCTGGTCGTGCGTGACCAGGATCGCCGTCGCGCCCTGGGCCTTGAGGATCGCGCGCACCTCCAGGCTCAGGCGCTCGCGCAGGTCCACGTCCAGATTGGAGAACGGCTCGTCGAGCAGCAGCAGCTCCGGGCGCGGTGCCAGCGCGCGGGCCAGCGCCACGCGCTGCTGCTGGCCGCCGGACAGCTCGTGCGGAAAGCGCGCGCCGGCGCCGGCCAGGCCGACCAGCTCCAGCACTTCGGCGACGCGCTCTTTCCTGGCCTGCCGGCTCTCCCGATGCAATCCAAAGGCGATGTTGTCGGCGACGCTCAGATGCGGAAACAGCGCGTAGTCCTGGAACACCATGCCGACGCGCCGCCGTTCGGGCGGCACCGCCACGCCCGGCGCCGAGACCAGCTGTCCGTCCAGCACGATCCGTCCGGCACGCAGCGGCTCGAAGCCGGCGATGGCACGCAGCACGGTGGTCTTGCCGCAGCCGCTGGGGCCGAGCAGGCAGCCGATGCTGCCGCGCGCCAGCGAGAACGACAGGTCGTCGATGACGATCTGGCTGTCGAAGCCGTGGCGGATGTGCTCGACCTCCAGTACGAGATCGGCCGGCTGGCTGGCAGCGGCGGGCCCGGCAGGCGTGGCGGTCGCGGCGGGCGTGGCGGTCGCGGCGGGCGTGGCGGTCGCGGCAGGCGGGGCATCGGCCCCCGGCGAGGTAGCGGACGCTGGACTGGCCGGGGGAGTCGCTGCGGGCGTGACCGCGGCGGCGTCGGTATCGAGATCGAAGGCGGACATGCGAATCATTATAAGTATCAGCAACGCCGGACCGGCGGTTGATAGAATGCCCCAGCCGTGCCGCCTGCGGCACCCCTCCCCAGCCGATCGCCCGCATGTCCCTGCTCCATCCCGCCCGATTGCCCGATAGCGACCATGCCGGTGCGGCACGGCGCGGACGGCGGCTGACCGCGATCCATCCGCTGTCCTTCGCGGCGGGCCTGGTGGCCCTGCTGATCGCGGTGCCGATCCTGGTGGTGGCGGCCAGCCTGCTGACGCCCAGCACCGAGACCTGGCATCACCTGGCCGACACGGTGCTGGGCGAATACATCGCCAACACGCTGTGGCTGCTGGCCGGCGTCACCGTCGGCGTGCTGCTGCTGGGCGTGCCGACCGCGTGGCTCGTCTGCACGTACCGCTTTCCCGGCCGCGGCCTGATGGAATGGGCGCTGGTGCTGCCGCTGGCGATGCCGGCCTACGTGATCGCCTACGCCTATACCGACGCGCTGCAGTTCGCCGGGCCGGTGCAGAGCTGGCTGCGCGCGCTGACCGGCTGGGGCGCGCGCGACTACTGGTTTCCCGACGTGCGGACGCTGGGCGGCGCCATCGTGCTGTTCTCGCTGGTGCTCTATCCCTACGTCTACCTGACCGCGCGCGCCGCCTTCCTGCAGCAGACGCTGAACACGCTGGAGGCGGCCCGCCTGCTCGGCCATGGCCCCTGGCGCAGCGTGCTGCGCGTGATGCTGCCGCTGGCGCGCCCGGGCATCGCGGCCGGCACCGCGCTGGCGCTGATGGAGACGCTGGCGGACTTCGGCACCGTCGCCTATTTCGCGATCCCGACCTTCTCGACCGGGATCTACCGCGCCTGGTTCTCGCTCGGCGACAAGAGCGCCGCCGCGCAGCTGTCGGCGTGCATGCTGGCCTTCGTGATCGCCATCCTGGTGGCCGAGCGCATCTCGCGCGGGCGGGCCCGCGTGCATGGCGGCCAGCGCCGCCTGCCGGCGTATCGGCTGACCGGGTGGCGCGGCGCGGCCGCGCTCGGCACGTGCGCGCTGCCGGTGTTGCTGGGCTTCCTGGTGCCGGCGCTGATGCTGTTCGAGATGGCGTTCACCGACGGCGACGCGCAGTTCGGCCCGCGCTTTGTCGGACTGGTGCGCAACAGCTTCGTGCTGGCCAGCGTCACCGCGCTGGCCGCGGTGCTGATCGCGCTGGCGATCGGCTATGCCGGCCGGCTCGGCCGCGGCTGGCCGATGCGGGCGCTGCTGCGGCTCTGCGGCATGGGCTATGCGCTGCCGGGCTCGGTGATCGCGGTGGGCGTGCTGGTGCCGGTGGCGCGGCTCGACAATGCGATCGCCGGCTGGGTCGAGCAGTTGACCGGCGTGTCGCCGGGACTGCTGCTGACCGGGGGCATCGCCGCGCTGGTCTACGCCTATCTGGTGCGCTTTCTCGGCGTCGCGCTGCAGACCGTCAATGCCGGGCTGGCCAAGATCACGCCCAGCATGGACACCGCGGCCCGCAGCCTCGGCCACGGGCCGGCCGCGACGCTGCGCCGCGTGCATCTGCCGATGCTGCGCGGCAGCCTGCTGACGGCGGCGCTGATCGTCTTCGTCGACGTGATGAAGGAATTGCCGGCGACGTTCGTGATGCGCCCCTTCAATTTCGACACGCTGGCCGTGCAGGCCTACAACCTCGCCGCCGACGAGCGGCTGGCCGAGGCCGCGACGGCCTCGCTGGTGATCGTGCTGGTCGGGCTGATCCCGGTGATCGTGCTGTCGCGCCAGATCCGCCGCAGCGCGCAGGACTGAGCAACCGCGCGCAGTCCGTTGGGCGCAGTCCGTCGGTAGCGTACCTGCATCGGTGCAGGTGGGCTGACCTCCTCTCGATGCCGAATTAAAGACCGCCGCCATTTCCGCCGATATCCCGTGAATGCCAAGCTGGGCCGCGCAGGCGGCCCGCTTTCCTCGAACACGAAGGGCGGGAGTCGTATGCAAATTCGTTACCGGATGCTGGTCTTCAAGATGTCGCGCCTGGCCAGCCAGAACAAGCTGACCGCAGTGCAGGAGATCGGCTTCGCCACCGAGCTCGCCGAACTGGTGGTCAAGGAAGGCATCGCCGAGCGCGTGGTGCAGGAACTGTTCGACGATGAACATCCGCAACTGCGCCGCATCGCCATCAATGCGATCCGCCGCACCGGCCGCTTCGACGTGCCGGGATTGCAGTCGGCGCTGCTGCGCAGGTTGTCCGATGCCGAGCCGTGGCTGCGCCACGATGCGGTCTGGGTCATGCAGGAAGCAGCGATGGATGGCGGCCTGGTGCGCGCAGGGCTGCGCCGGTTGGCCGGCACCGTGCAATTGCCGCAGGACGCGGTGCGTGCCAAGTCGAACCCCGGGGATGCGCTGTTGCAGGCCCAGGTGCGCGCCCGGCAGGCGCTCGATGCCTTGCTGAAGAAGGATGCGCAGGCCGCGCTGGCGGCGTTGCGGGCCACGCTGGCGACGTTCGCCGCGCTGAATCAGGAGCCGTATGGCAGCGGCACGGTGGGCCAGATGAACCTGGCGCGGCGGGAACTGCAGCGCCGCATGGCCAGGCGGGCGCTGTCGAGCAGCACGCGGCTGACGTTCCGCCGCGTCGAGGGGCCGGACGGCAAGACGGGCTTCGCGGAGAGCGCCAGCACCGCCGGCTCCGTTAAAGGCGGCGGCGCGAACGACGACGCGGCCGGCGGCGATCCGTCGTGAGGACCGGCACCGGCCGCGCCCTTGCGCCGGCGCTTACTTGAAGCCGGCCTTGTCCGCCAGCTTCTGCGCAACCGGCTGATACTTGCCGAGCTCGGCCACGTTGATGCGGTCCGCCTTGAAGCTGCCCAGCGCTTCCAGCGCCGGGTTGGCGACCTTGACGCTCGGCACCACCGGCCATTCGTTGTTGCCGTTGGCGAAGTAGGCCTGAGCCTCGTCGCTGGCCAGGTACTCCAGGAACTTGACCGCCGACTCCTTGTTCGGCGCGTGCTTGAGCATGCCGCCGCCCGAGATGTTCATGTGCACGCCCTGGCTGTCCTGGTTCGGCCAGACCACGCCGAGCTTGTCCGCGACCGCCTTGTCCTCGGGCTTGGTCGACTTCAGCAGGCGCGCGATGTAGTAGGTGTTCGAGATCGCCAGATCGCATTCGCCGGCGGCCACGGCCTTGAGCTGGTCGGTGTCGCCGCCCTTGGGCGTGCGCGCCAGATTGGCCACCACGCCCTGCGCCCAGCGCTCGGTCTTCGCTTCGCCGTCATGCGCGATCAGGCTGGAGATCAGCGACAGGTTGTAGACGTGGCCGCTGGAGCGCGTGCACAGCTTGCCCTTCCACTTCGGGTCGGCCAGGTCCTCGTAGGTCTTGATGTCGCCCGGCTTGACGGTGTCCTTGTTGTAGGCGATCACGCGGGCGCGCGCCGAGAAGCCGAACCATTCGCCGTTGGGATCGCGGAAGTTGGCGGGGATGCGCGACTCGAGCACCTTCGACTTGACCGGCGCGAACACGCCGGCCTGCTGGGCACGCCACAGGCGGCCGATATCGACGGTGATGAAGACGTCGGCGGGGCTGTTGGCGCCCTCGCTCTTGATCCGCTCGAGCAGCGGGTCTTCCTGCCCCTCGATGCGATTGATCTTGATGCCGGTCTGTTTGGTGAAGTTGCTGTACAGCGCCTCGTCGGTCTGGTAGTGCCGGGCCGTATAGAGGTTCAGCACCTTTTCCTGAGAGCCCTGGGCCATCGCGGCCAGGGGAATCGACGCGGCGCTGGCCGCCATGGTGAGAGCTGCCGCCGCGGGCAGCAGACGACGAAACACGTACATGGACTCCTCCGGGCTTTGCGGTTGCGCCGCTGGCCGAATGCCGGCGGGCGAGCGCAAACAATAATGATTCCCGTTTTCGGCGTCAATGTCGGTTTCCCCGCGTGGAACGGCCGCGACAGGGGCGTCCACGGGCGGGAATATCACCAGGCCGGAATGGCCCGCCCCGGCATGCTCACGGCTCAGCCGCTGGCGCGAGATACCAACGCGCCGACCGCATCGGCCGGCAGCGGACCGTGGCAGCCACGTTCCCCGCCGCGCCGCTGGGTCACCAGCCAGACCCGGCCCGGCTGGCCGGTCGGCCGCAGCAGCCAGGCGTCGCCGCGCGCCGCGCCCGGCAACTCCTCCAGCACGCCGCTGCGCTCGGACTGCAGCATGGTCGCGCAGTCGCGCGCGGAGGCGGCCGTGGCGGCGAGGAAATCGGGGTTGGTCAGCACCTCGGCCAGCGTGGTGTCGGGGGCGCGCAGAAAGGCGTCGAT
This sequence comes from Cupriavidus cauae, assembly GCF_026210475.1. Classification (NCBI taxonomy): domain Bacteria; kingdom Pseudomonadati; phylum Pseudomonadota; class Betaproteobacteria; order Burkholderiales; family Burkholderiaceae; genus Cupriavidus; species Cupriavidus cauae. The sequence continues at coordinate 1,679,470 of NZ_CP080293.1, read as the reverse complement.
ATCGAACTGCCGGCTGGCGCCCGCGGTCTTGCCGCCGGCGCAGGCGCCCAGCGTCAGCAGCGCGGCCAGCGCCGGCACCAGGGCCGCGCGACGCAAGGTGGCGGGCCTCATTGGCGGATCACGTCGGCGCCCTTGGGGACGCTGAAGCGGAAGGTGTCGGCAGGCAGCGACGGGTTCTTCTGCATCGCCGAGAAGGTCAGCAGCGTGGTGTTGCCGAAGGCGTCGCGCAATTCCATCGCTTCGAGATTGCCGGCCTTGAAGCCGATGCCGATCCGCTCGAACTGCGTGTCCTTGGCCTTGGGCGTCAGCTCCAGCCATTCGATGCCGTCGCGGGTGGGGCCGTCCTTGACGACGAAGCTCTTCTCCAGGTCGTTGCTGCCGAACAGGATCGCCGCCGGGCTCGAGCCCAGCGCGGCGTCGAGCTTGCGCTCGGTGACCTGGTTCAGGTCCTTGTCGTAGATGTAGAGCGTCTGGCCGTCGGCCTGCAGCAGTTGCTCGTAGGGCTTGGTATAGCGCCAGGCGAACTTGCCGGGGCGGGAGAAGACGAAGGTGCCGCTCGAGGTGCCGGTGACGCGCATCGCCTCGCCGGTGCCCTTGACCTGGCGCTGCGTGAATTCGCCGCGGGCGCTCTTGACGGTGGTGACGAAGGTCTTCAACTGATCGGTGGCGGCGGCTTGCGCGGTGGCCGGGGCCAGCGTGGCCCATGCCAGGGTGGCGGCGGTGCCGATGGTGGCAAGGGCGGACGCCAGTACGCGATTTGGCATGCAATCGATCCTTGTGTTGGTGAATCGCGACGATTCGCTTTGATTCGCGTTGATGCGGGACGACTTGCGACTTCCGACCTACGGTTCACGGGCGCGGAAGCGTCGCGTGCGCCGTGGCCTGTCCGCATGATGTGTCGGTTAGAGCGAGGGACCGGCGGTGGATTCCGTCCGCGGCCGTCAGCAAGCGTGACAGGCGTAACGGCATATTACCCGCCGGCCGGCGCGCTACTCCTCGCGCGCGGCGGCGCCGCCGCCGGGTGCCAGGATGTCGCGGTTGCCGTTGCCGGACATCGCCGACACCAGGCCGGCCTTCTCCATGTCCTCGAGCAGGCGCGCGGCCCGGTTGTAGCCGATGCGCAGATGGCGCTGCACCAGCGAAATCGACGCACGGCGATTCTTCAGCACGACCTCGACCGCCTGGTCGTACAGCGGGTCGGCCTCGCCGCCACCGCCGATGCCGGCACCGCCGCCCAGCCCGTCGACACCGATCTCGCCGTCGACCAGGCCGCCCTCGAGAATGCCCTCGATATAGTTCGGCTCGCCGGCTTCCTTCAGCTTGTCGACCACGCGGTGCACCTCGTCGTCCGAGACGAAGGCGCCGTGCACGCGCACCGGCAGGCCGGTGCCCGGCGCGAGGTACAGCATGTCGCCCATGCCGAGCAGTGCCTCGGCGCCCTGCTGGTCCAGGATCGTGCGCGAGTCGATCTTGCTGCTGACCTGGAACGAGATCCGGGTCGGCACGTTGGCCTTGATCAGGCCGGTGATCACGTCGACCGAGGGACGCTGCGTCGCCAGCACCAGATGGATGCCGGCCGCGCGCGCCTTCTGCGCGATCCGCGCGATCAGCTCCTCGACCTTCTTGCCGACCACCATCATCAGGTCGGCCAGCTCGTCGATCACGATCACGATCATCGGCAGCTTGTCCAGCGGTTCCGGCGCATCCGGCGTCAGGCTGAACGGGTTCGGGATCTTTTCCTCGCGCGCCGCGGCCTCGTCGATCTTCTTGTTGTAGCCGGCCAGATTGCGCACGCCCATCTTGCTCATCAGCTTGTAGCGGCGCTCCATTTCGCCGACCGCCCAGTTCAGCGCATTGCCGGCCTGGCGCATGTCGGTGACCACCGGACACAGCAGATGGGGGATGCCCTCGTAGATGCTCATTTCCAGCATCTTCGGGTCGATCAGGATCAGCCGCACGCTGTCGGCCTTGGCCTTGTACAGCAGCGACAGGATCATCGCGTTGATGCCGACCGACTTGCCCGAGCCCGTGGTACCGGCGACCAGACAGTGCGGCATGCGGGCCAGGTCGGCGACCACCGGCTTGCCGGCGATGTCCTTGCCAAGCGCCAGCGTCAGCTGCGAAGCACTCTCGTTGTAGACCTGCGAGCCCAGGATCTCGCCCAGGCGCACCGCCTGGCGCTTCGGATTCGGCAGTTCCAGGCCCATGTAGTTCTTGCCCGGGATGGTCTCGACCACGCGAATCGACACCAGCGACAGCGAGCGCGCCAGGTCCTTGGCGAGGTTGACGATCTGGCTGCCCTTGACGCCGGTGGCCGGCTCGATCTCGTAGCGGGTGATCACCGGGCCCGGATAGGCGGCCACGACCTTGACCTCGACGCCGAAGTCCTTGAGCTTCTTCTCGATCAGGCGCGAGGTGAATTCCAGCGTCTCGGCGCTGACGGTCTCCTGCGACACCGGCACCGGGTCCAGCAGCGACAGCGGCGGCAGGTCGGCATCCTGCAGGTCGGCGAACAGCGGCTGCTGCTTCTCGCGCTCGACGCGCTCGTGCTTGGGCACCGCCTGCGGGCGCACGATCTGCACCGGCGCCGCCTCCTCGATGCGCACGCGCTGGACCTCGACGGTCTCGGTGCGCTCAACCTTGGCGGCCTCGCCGATGATGCGGTCCTGCTTGCTTTCGCGGCGCGCCTTGAAGCCGAGGAAGGCGGTCTCGACGAAGCCGCCGACCTTCTCGCAGACCGACAGCCACGAGAAATGGAAGAACAGCGACAGGCCGATCGCGAGCATCAACAGCAACAGCAGCGTGGCGCCGGTAAAGCCCAGCGCGGTCTGCAGCCAGCCGCCCAGCAGATCGCCCAGCACGCCGCCGGGGGCGCGGGGCAGGGCCTCGCGCAGCGGATACATGCGCACCGCCTCCAGACCCATGCTGGCGGCCAGCGTCAGGCCGAAGCCGATCCAGCTGACCACCACGCCCTGGCGTGCCTCGCCGACCTGGTCGGGGAACTCGGCGGTCAGCACGCGCCAGCCGCGCCAGCAGCGGCGCACCAGCAGCACGCCGAGCCAGTAGGCCGAGAAGCCGAAGATGAAGAACAGCACGTCGGCCATCCAGGCGCCGACGCGGCCGCCCAGGTTATGGATCTGCGCCACCTGATTGGCGTGCGACCAGCCCGGATCGGCCTTGCTGTAGCTGGCCAGGATGCACAGGAAGGCCAGCGTCGCGGCCAGCAGCAGGAACCAGCGCACTTCTCCCAACAGCTTGCCGATGCGGGAAGGCAGGACGGAGGGATCGGTGCGGGTGGTCGTGGTGGTTCTGGCCATGCGTGGGTACGGATCGCGGCGCGGCACGGCGCCGTACGGAATTGCGGTGGCGGCATTTTACCTCCCCCGCAGGCTATCGCCGCCATTGGAATTTGCAACAATGCGCCCACGCCGGTCCACTTATAATGCGGGTTTTCGATTACCCATGCCGGCGCGCCGCGCACGCCGGCCACAGGAACGCATCATGGCCAAACACGCGAAAGTGCTGATTCTCGGTTCCGGTCCCGCCGGCTACACCGCCGCCGTCTACGCGGCGCGCGCCAACCTGGAGCCGGTGCTGATCACCGGCCTGGCCCAGGGCGGCCAGCTGATGACGACCACCGACGTGGAGAACTGGCCCGCCGATCCGAACGGCGTGCAGGGCCCCGAGCTGATGCAGCGCTTTCTGGAGCATGCCGAGCGCTTCAACACGGAAATCGTGTTCGACCACATCCATACGGCCAAGCTGACCGAGCGTCCGATCCGCCTGATCGGCGACGCCGGCGAGTACACCTGCGACGCGCTGATCATCGCCACCGGCGCCTCGGCGCAGTACCTCGGCCTGCCGTCCGAAGAGAATTTCATGGGCCGCGGCGTGTCGGCCTGCGCGACCTGCGACGGCTTCTTCTACAAGAACCAGGAAGTGGCGGTGATCGGCGGCGGCAATACCGCGGTCGAAGAGGCCCTGTACCTGTCGCATATCGCCAGCAAGGTCACCGTGATCCATCGCCGCGACAAGTTCCGCGCCGAGCCGATCCTGGTCGACCGCCTGCTGGCGCGCGAGAAGGAAGGCCGCGTCGAGATCGTGTGGAACACCGTGCTGGACGAGGTGCTGGGCGACGAATCGGGCGTGACCGGCGTGCGCATCCGCAATGTGCAGAGCGGCGCCACCGAGGACCGCAAGCTCGCGGGCGTGTTCGTCGCGATCGGCCACAAGCCGAACACCGACCTGTTCGTCGGCCAGCTCGAGATGAACAACGGCTATATCGTGACCAAGAGCGGCCTGTCGGGCGACGCCACGGCCACCAACATCCCGGGCGTGTTCGCCGCCGGCGACGTCCAGGACCACGTCTATCGCCAGGCCATCACCAGCGCCGGCACCGGCTGCATGGCCGCGCTCGACGCGCAGCGCTACGTCGAAGCGCTGAAGTAAGGTCGTTCCGGCTCGCCGCGAGGCGGGCCACCCGCGGCGCCGGATCGTGTTACCTTGCCGGTTCCACGGTCTTGCCCGCTGCTCCGCGGCGGTGCCGCTTTTCCCATCATGAAGCACGGTGCCAGCAAATCCGGCCGCCTTGCCGGTTCTTCTCCCACTCCCGCCCGTACCCGCCTTGGCCTCGACGATCTGGCACGCCTGCGCGACCAGATGAAGGCCGATGCCGAGCGCCGCGAGGCCGAGCGCCTCGCCGCCGAGGAAGCCGCGCGCCAGGCGGCCGCCGAAGCCAATGTGTTCCGCAACAGCATCGGCAATGTCCAGACATTGCGCGATCGCAACCGCGTGACGCCGCCGGCCAGGCGGCCCGAGCCGGTACCGGTGCAAAGCCAGCTCGACGACCAGGCGGTGCTGGCGGCCTCGCTGTCGGATCAGTTCGATGTGGAAAACCTGCTGGAGACCGACGACACGCTGTCGTTCCGCCGTCCCGGCATCGGCAACGACGTGATTCGCAAGCTGCGGCGCGGCGAATGGGTGCCGCAGGACCGGATCGATCTGCACGGACTGCGCCGCGACGAGGCGCGCGAGGCGCTGGCCGAATTCCTGCGGCGGTGCGTGCGGCGCGGCGTGCGTTGCGTGCGCGTGATCCACGGCAAGGGCAACGGCTCGCCCGACAAGCAACCGGTGCTCAAGGGCAAGGTGCGCAGCTGGCTGGTGCAGAAGGAGGAAGTGCTGGCCTTCGTGGAGGCGCGTGGCGCCGAGGGCGGCTCGGGGGCCTTGATGGTGCTGCTGCGCCAGCCGTATGCGTGATGGCCGACTGGCGCGCCTGATCGAACGCTGACCTCGCTGCCCTGTCCCGGACCTCTCTTCCGGACCCCTCTGCCGGGTCTCTCTTCCGGCCCTCTTCCCGCCCCTCCCGCCAGCGGGAGAGGGAGAAGCCCATCGAGGCAGCCAGTCTTCCCGCCTTACACCGCCGCTTCGTCCTGCTCGCCGGTCCGGATCCGGATCACGCGTTCGATCTCGGTGACGAAGATCTTGCCGTCGCCGATCTTGCCGGTGTGGGCCGCCTTGACGATCGCGTCCAGCACGGTATCGAGCTGGCTCTCGGCCACGACCACCTCGATCTTGATCTTCGGCAGGAAGTCGACCACATACTCGGCGCCGCGATACAGCTCGGTGTGGCCCTTCTGCCGGCCGAAACCCTTGACTTCGGTGACCGTCAGGCCGGTCACGCCCACGTCGGCCAGCGCCTCACGCACTTCGTCCAGCTTGAACGGTTTGATGATGGCGGTAATTTGCTTCATGTCGGCCCCCTTTCTGTCGTGATTGATTGATGCAAGATTCTAGCCCGCGCGGCGCGATGGCGCGCCAAAGCGGGCTGGGGATCACCCCTTGTCGTGTCGATTGCCGGCCTTCGCGGCCGCCTTGCCGTTGCGGTTGCCGTTGCTGCCGTTGCTGCTGCTGTTGCCGACGCCGTTGCGCGCAGGCGCGGTGTCCGGAATGCGGTCCAGTTCGGCCAGCCACGCGGTCGACTCGCTGTCGCTGGGCGCGCGCCAGTCGCCGCGCGGCGACAGCGAACCGCCCGAGCCCACCTTCGGCGCGTTCGGAACGCACGAGCGCTTGAACTGGCTGGTGCGGAAGAAGCGATCCAGGAAGATGCGCAGGTTGCGCTTGATGTCGGCCAGTTCGTACTGGTTGCGCGCGACATGGGCCTCCTCGGGCCACTGCCCTGCCTCGCGGTCGCCCCAGGCGTGCAGCGCCAGGTAGGCCACCTTCGACGGCGTGAAGCCGAAGCGCAGCGTGTAGTACAGGTTGAAATCCTGCAGCTCGTAGGGCCCGATCACGCTCTCGGTCTTCTGGCCCGGCTTGTCGTTCGAATCGCCCGGCACCAGTTCGGGGCTGATATCGGTGCCCAGCACGTCGAGCAGCACCTCGGTGCCGCCCGCACCGATCTGGCCCGTTTCGGCGACCCAGCGCACCAGATGCGAGATCAGCGTCTTCGGCACGCTGGCATTGACGTTGTAATGCGACATGTGGTCGCCGACGCCATAGGTGCACCAGCCCAGCGCCAGCTCGCTGAGGTCGCCGGTGCCGATCACGATGCCGTTGTGGTGGTTGGCCAGCCGGAACAGGTGGTTGGTGCGCTCGCCGGCCTGCACGTTCTCGAAGGTCACGTCGTAGACCGGCTTGCCGTCGGCGAACGGGTGGCCGAGGTCCTTGAGCATCGCCAGGCAGCTCGGCCGGATGTCGATCTCGCGCGCGGTGCAGCCGACCACTTCCATCAGCCGCCTGGCCTGCTGCAGCGTGCGGTCGCTGGTGGCAAAGCCAGGCATCGTGAAGCCGAGGATATTGGCGCGCGGCAGGCCCAGCCGGTCCATCGCCTTGGCGCAGACCAGCAGCGCATGCGTCGAATCGAGACCGCCGGACACGCCGATCACCACCTTGGAGATGCCGGTGGCCGACAGCCGCTGCACCAGCGCCTGCACCTGGATCTGGTAGACCTCGTTGCAGCGTTCGTCGCGCCGCCTGCGGTCGGCCGGCACATAGGGGAAGCGCTCGACGCGGCGTTGCAGCGGCAGATTGCGGTCCTCGTCGACGCCGAGAACGAAGCCGACCGTGCGGAACTTCGCCACCTCGCCGGCATGGCGGCGCACCGAGTCGCCGAACGTGGTCATGTGCATGCGCTCGCGCGAGAGCCGCTCCAGATCGACGTCGGCGAAGATCATGTGCGAGTCGTCGGCGAAGCGCTCCGATTCGGCCAGCAGTTCGCCGTTCTCGTAGACCAGCGCCTGGCCGTCCCAGGCCAGGTCGGTGGTCGATTCGCCCTTGCCGGCCGAGCTGTACAGATAGGCCGCCAGGCAACGGGCCGATTGCTGCGACACCAACTGATGGCGGTAGCCGGACTTGCCGATCACGATATTCGATGCCGACAGATTGACCAGCACCGTGGCGCCGGCCAGCGAGGCGAACGACGACGGGGGGATCGGTACCCAGACGTCCTCGCAGATCTCGACATGGAAACGAAACAGCGGGATGTTCTCGATCTCGAACAGCAGCCCGGCGCCGAACGGCACGCTCTGCCCGAGCAGGTCGATCTGCTCGACCGTGGCGCAGTCGGCCGCGCTGAACTGGCGCGCCTCGTAGAACTCCCAGTAGTTCGGCAGAAAGCTCTTGGGCACCACGCCGCGCAGCTGGCCGCCGGCGACCACGACCGCGCAGTTGAACAGCAGATGCTGGACGCGCAGCGGCATGCCGACCACCAGCGCGCACGGCAGCGTGCGCGAGGCCTCGACGATCTCGCCGAGGGCGCGCCCGCAGGCGTCGAGCAGGGTCTTCTGGTGGAACAGGTCGTCGCAACTGTAGGCCGACAAACCCAGCTCCGGGAAGGCCACCAGCGCGGCCCCGGCGTCGGCCGCCTCGCGGGCCAGCGCGATCGTCTGCTGTGCGTTGAAGTCGGGATCGGCGACCTTGCAGCGCGGCACGCCGACCGCCACGCGCACGAAGCCATGGGAATACAGATTGAAGAATCGGCTCATCTCGAACACCCTTGTTGTGCGCAGGGCCGGCATGGCGCCGGACAGGCCGGACAGGCCGGACAGATGCAATTCGCGGCCACGGGCGATAATGCGACGTCGGCATCCGCCCCGCATCCACCCGCATCTACTTTCCAGCCGCCGGTCCCGCGGACCTCGGCAAGGCACACCGTGAAAGCAAGCAAGTCCATGCCATCCCACGCAGGCAGCGCCGCCATGCAGGCGGAGCGACCCGAGAATTATCGCACGCGTATCGTCGAGAACCTGGCCGACATCGCGCCGGCCGAATGGGACGGCCTGCTGGCGCGGCAGCCCGGCCGCACGCCTTTCCTGCGCCATGCCTTCCTGCATGCGCTGCATGCGAGCGGCAGCGCCAGCGACGACACCGGCTGGAGCCCGCGCTATCTGACCTTGTGGAAGGACGGCGGGGACGTCGCCCATGGCGAGCGCCTGGCCGCCGCGATGCCGCTCTACGTCAAGGCGCACTCGTACGGCGAGTATGTGTTCGACTGGGCCTGGGCCGATGCCTATGCGCAGAACGGCCTGGAGTACTACCCCAAGTGGCTGTCGGCGATTCCGTTCACGCCGGTGCAGGGCACGCGCCTGCTGGCCGAGAACGCGGTGTCGCGCGAGCTGTTGCTGCAGGTCGCGCTGACGCTGGCCGAGCAGAGCCAGCTGTCCTCACTGCATGTGCTGTTCCCCGACGAGGCGGAGGCCGCGCTGATGCAGCAAGCCGGCATGATGATGCGCCACGGCGTGCAGTTCCACTGGACCAATCCCGGCTATCCGGACTTCGACGCGTTTCTCGCCACGCTTTCGCAGAAGAAGCGCAAGAACATCCGCGCCGAACGGCGCCGCGTCGCCGAGGCCGGCATCGCGTTCCGCCATCTGCGCGGCACGGAGATCGGCCCCGACGACTGGCGGCTGTTCCATCGCTGCTATCGGCAGACCTATCGCGAGCATCGATCGACGCCATATCTGAACCTGGATTTCTTCGAGCGCATCGGCGCGGCGATGCCCGAGCATCTGCTGCTGGTGATCGCGCGGCGCGACGGGCGCGACATCGCCGCCTCGCTGCTCGTCTATGACGACGATCCCGCGGTCAGCACGCTGTACGGCCGCTATTGGGGCGCGCTCGAACACCATCCCTGCCTGCATTTCGAGACCGCGTACTACCAGCCGCTGGCCTTCTGCATCGAACACGGGATCCGCACCTTCGAGGGCGGCGCGCAGGGCGAACACAAGATGGCGCGCGGCTTCCTGCCGGTCGCCACGCGCTCGGCCCACTGGCTCGCGCACCCGGCCTTCGCCGATGCGGTCGAACGCTTTCTCGCACGCGAGCGCGCGGGCATCGATGCGTATCTGGATGAATTGAACGACAGGACGCCGTATGCAAAGACGGCGGAAGGTGGCGGGGCTGGCTAGCCAGGTGTTCCCCTTCCCCCGTGTGCGGGACAGGATCGGGGGAGAGGGAAAGGCAAGCTGTTCTGCCCAACGCCGTCAGCGCTTGCCGACGCCCTATACCTATACCCTCTCCCCCAGCCCCTCTCCCTGAGGTGGGAGAGGGGAGCCAGCCATCGCGGTGTGCGTGCTGGCGCGGCAAGCGAACCCTCAAACCTTCGCCGCCACCCACTCGCCCACGCCCGCCAGCGCCGCCGGCAGCTTCGCCGGTTCGGTGCCGCCGGCCTGGGCCATGTCCGGGCGGCCGCCGCCCTTGCCGCCGACCTGCTGGGCGACGAAGTTGACCAGCTCGCCGGCCTTGACCTTGCCGGTCGCGTCGGCGGTGACGCCGGCGATCAGGCTGACCTTGCCGTCCTGCACCGCGCCGAGCACGATCGCCGCGCTCTTGAGCTTGTCCTTGAGCTTGTCCATCGTCTCGCGCAGCGTCTTGACGTCGGCGCCTTCGAGCTGGGCCGCCAGCACCTTCAGACCCTTGATCTCGATCGCCTGGCTGGCCAGCTCGTCGCCCTGCGACGCGGCCAGCTTGCTCTTCAGGCGCTCCAGCTCCTTCTCCAGCGCGCGCACCTGGTCCTGCATCTGGCCGATGCGCGGCACCAGCTCGCTCGGCTGCGCCTTCAGCGCGGCCGCGGCCTCGTTCAGGCGCGAATCGAGCGACTGCAGATAGTGCAGCGCGTTGTCGCCGGTGATCGCCTCGACCCGGCGGATGCCGGCCGCGACGCCGCCTTCGACCACGATCTTGAACAGGCCGATATCGCCGGTGCGGGCCACGTGGGTGCCGCCGCACAGCTCCTTCGAGCTGCCGATCGACAGCACGCGCACCTCGTCGGCGTACTTCTCGCCGAACAGCGCCATCGCGCCGCTCTTGACGGCATCGTCGAACGGCATCAGCTCGGCGCCGGTGGCCTCGTTGCGCAGGATCTCGGCGTTGACGATCTCCTCGACCTCGCGGATCTGCGCCGCGGTCAGCGGTGCGTTGTGCGAGAAGTCGAAGCGGGTCTTGTCGGCGTCGACCAGCGAGCCCTTCTGCTGCACGTGGCTGCCCAGCACTTCGCGCAGCGCCTTGTGCATCAGGTGGGTGGCCGAGTGGTTGCGCATCGTGCGCGCGCGGCGCAGGGCGTCCACCTCGGCCGTCACGGTGTCGCCGACCTTCAGCGCGGCGCCGCCGAGCGTGCCCTGATGGCCGAACACATCGGCCTGGACCTTGGTCGTATCGGCCACCGCGAACACCGCGGCGCCGGCCTTCAGTTCGCCCTGGTCGCCCGCCTGGCCACCCGACTCGGCGTAGAACGGCGTGTGGTCGAGCACCACCACGCCGGTCTGGCCCGGTTGCATGACATCGACCGAGGCGCCGTCGACATACAGCGCGACCACCTTGGCGTCGTTGAGCGCCAGCTTCTCGTAGCCGTGGAAGGTCGTCTTGGCGCCGGTGTATTCGAGGCCGGCGGCCATCTTGAACTTGCCGGCGGCGCGGGCCTGCTCGCGCTGGCGCGTCATCGCGGCGTCGAAGGCGGCCTCGTCGACCGAGACCTGCTGCTCGCGGCAGACGTCCTGCGTCAGGTCCAGCGGGAAGCCGTAGGTGTCGTGCAGCTTGAACGCGAGCTCGCCGTCCAGCATGTTGCCGCCCTTGGCCTTCAGGTCGGCCAGCGCCGCATCGAGAATGCTCATGCCGTTCTCGATGGTTTCGAAGAACCGCTCTTCCTCGGCCTTGAGCACCTCGACCACGCGCGGCTCGGCCTCGGCCAGCTCCGGATAGGCCTCGCCCATCTGCGCGACCAGGTCGGCCACCATCTTGTGGAAAAACGGCGTCTTGCGACCCAGCTTGTAGCCGTGGCGGATCGCCCGGCGCACGATCCGGCGCAGCACGTAGCCGCGACCCTCGTTGCCCGGAATCACGCCGTCGACGATCAGGAAGGAGCAGGCACGGATATGGTCGGCGATGACCTTCAGCGAGTTGTTGGCCAGATTGTCGGTGCCGGTCTCGCGCGCGGCGGCGCGGATCAGCGCCTGGAACAGGTCGATCTCGTAGTTGCTGTGCACGTGCTGCAGCACCGCGGCGATGCGCTCCAGGCCCATGCCGGTGTCGACGCAGGGCTTGGGCAGCGGCGTCATGTTGCCCTGCTCGTCCCGGTTGAACTGCATGAACACCAGGTTCCAGATCTCGATGTAGCGGTCGCCGTCCTCTTCGGCCGATCCCGGCGGGCCGCCCCACACGTCCGGACCGTGGTCGTAGAAGATTTCCGAGCACGGGCCGCAGGGGCCGGTGTCGGCCATCTGCCAGAAGTTGTCGGACGCATAGCGCGCGCCCTTGTTGTCGCCGATCCGCACGATGCGCTCGACCGGCACGCCGACTTCCCTGGCCCAGATGTCATAGGCCTCGTCGTCCTCGGCATAGACCGTGACCCACAGCTTCTCGGCCGGCAGGTTGTAGACCTTGGTCAGCAGCTCCCACGCGTACTGGATCGCCTCGCGCTTGAAGTAGTCGCCGAACGAGAAGTTGCCCAGCATCTCGAAGAAGGTATGGTGGCGCGCGGTATAGCCGACGTTTTCCAGATCGTTGTGCTTGCCGCCGGCGCGCACCGAACGCTGCGACGAGGTCGCGCGCGAGTAGGGCCGCTTGTCGGTGCCGAGGAAGACGTCCTTGAACTGCACCATGCCGGAGTTGGTGAACAACAGCGTCGGATCGTTGGCCGGCACGAGGCTCGACGAGCGGACCACGGTATGGCCCTTCGATTCGAAGAACTGCAGGAACTTGCTGCGGATGTCGGAGACTTTCATGTTTGGGGGCAAGGCGTCCCCGCATGGACATCGCAGGGCGCAGTCGGATTGGATTTGCAAACCGTTGATTATACGGGGAACGCGGCCGCAACGGCAGGCTGGACCGGCGGTTGCGGCCGCGCCCCGGCGGCCTGCGCGGCATGCAAGCGACACCGCTGCCGCGGTCCCTGGATGTGCCTCCGGCGACCCGCCGGTGGTACAGTGCTGGCTGTCCGGGCCGGCGGCGGCCCGCCCGCCTGCGCGCCGGTGACCTCTGGTTTTGCCGGACCCGTCTCGCCGGCTCGCTTCACCGGCCCGCTTCAAGGGCCCGTGCTGCCGGCCCGGTTCCGCGGGCCCGTCCGGCGGGACCGTTCCGCCGGCCAATGTCGCCGCCCTGCCCGATTCGCCGTCCAGCCGCCTCACCGATACCGCCTGATATTCCCATGGGAGCTTTAAGCCACCTCCGCGTTCTCGACCTGACCCGCGTGCTCGCCGGGCCCTGGTGCGCCCAGAACCTTGCCGACTTCGGCGCCGACGTGATCAAGATCGAACGGCCCGGCGCCGGCGACGACACCCGCACCTGGGGCCCGCCGTGGCTGCAGGACGAGTCCGGCCGCGACACCGCCGAGGCGGCCTACTACCTCGCCGCCAACCGCAACAAGCGCTCGGTGACCTGCGACATCAGCACGCCCGAGGGGCAGCAGCTGGTCCGCGAACTGGCGGCGCAGAGCGACGTGGTGCTGGAGAACTACAAGGTCGGCCAGCTGAAGAAGTACGGGCTCGACTATGAATCGCTGAAGGCGGTCAAGCCTGACCTGATCTACTGCTCCGTGACCGGCTTCGGCCAGACCGGCCCCTACGCCGCCCGCCCCGGCTACGACTTCATCATCCAGGGCATGGGCGGCTTCATGAGCCTGACCGGCGAGCGCGACGACCTGCCCGGCGGCGGCCCCCAGAAGGCCGGCGTGGCGATCTCCGACCTGATGACCGGCCAGTACGCGACCATCGCGGTGCTGGCCGCGCTGGCGCACCGCGACCGCACCGGCGAGGGCCAGTACATCGACATGGCGCTGCTCGACGTGCAGGTCGCCATGCTGGCCAACATGAACACCAATTACCTGGCCAGCGGCGTCGCGCCGAAGCGCTGGGGCAACGCGCACCCGAACATCGTGCCGTACCAGACCTTCCAGGCGGCCGACGGCTGGATCATCGTCGCAGTCGGCAACGACGGGCAGTTCCGCAAGTTCGTCGAGGCCGGCGGCCGGCCCGAGCTGTCGGCCGATCCGCGCTTCGCCACCAATCCGCAGCGCGTGGCCAACCGCGACACGCTGGTGCCGATCCTGGCCGAGATGGTCAAGCCGCGCACGCGCGCGCAGTGGATCGCCGATCTGGAGGCGGCCGGCGTGCCGTGCGGCCCGATCAATACGCTGGACGATGTGTTCGAGGACGCCCAGGTCAAGGCGCGCGGCCTGCGCGTGGACCTGCCGCACCCGAGCGCGGGCGAGGTCAAGCTGGTCGGCAGCCCGATCAAGATGAGCGCCACGCCGCCGCAGGCGGTCCGCCACCCGCCGCTGCTGGGCGAGCACACCGATGCGGTGCTGGGCGAGATGCTCGGCTATACGCCGGAGCGCATCGCCGAGCTGCGGGCCAAGGGCGTGCTGTGACGGGCCGATGTCGCCTGGAATGACGCCTGGAATGACGCCTGGAATGACGCTTGGAATGACGCTTGGAATGACGAGTAGAACGACGGATCGATCGGCGAGTTGATCGACAAGTCGATCGACGTATTGCGATGAATGACGAGGCGGCGGCCAAGGGGCCGGCCGTCGCCCGCACCGATTCCCCAACCCCTTCCCCACCCTGAACCGAGCCGGAGTACCCATGCAGATCGATGCCTTGCTCGCTTTTCTCCACTTCCTGTCCATCTTCGCGCTGATCACCTTCCTGGTCGCCGAGGCCGTGGTGCTGCGGCCCGGCATCACGCCGGCGGCGGTGCGCCGGGTCGGCATCTACGATCTGCTGTACTTCGGCTCCGCGATGGCGGCGCTGGCCACCGGCCTGCTGCGGCTGTTCTATGGCGCCAAAGGCGTCGAGTTCTACCTGCCCAACCCGTGGTTCCACGCCAAGATGACGGTGTTCGTGCTGATCGCGCTGTGCTCGCTGCCGCCGACCTTCCGCTTCCGCCGCTGGCGCGCGCAGGCCGCCGGCCAGGCCGGCTTCGTGCCGTCCGACGCCGAACTGAAGGCGGCGCGCCGCTGGGTCATGGTCGAAGCGCATCTGCTGATCCTGCTGCCCCTGTGCGCCGTGATGATGGCGCGCGGGCTGGGTATCCGCGGCTGAGTTCCGGCGCTCGCCCTGCCGAGCACGGGACCACGAAGACAACCAGGGTCACGAAGACCATCAACACCACCAAGACCATACGAGGCGCCGGCGGACCCGCCGCGCCCACCGATTCCCAACCTGCTGACTGGCTACCATGTTCAAGACCTTCGCCGCCAACGCGCTGAGCGCGGCCGCCCTTGTGGCGTCCGTCGGCGCCGCCCTGTTTGCCGCCCCGGCGGCCGCGCAACCGCCTGCCGCCGCCTGGCCGAGCAAGCCGATCCGCTTCGTCGTGCCCTATCCGGCCGGTGGCCCGCTCGACACCGTCGCGCGCGCGATCGGCGACAAGCTCAAGGACTCGCTCGGGCAGCCCGTCGTCATCGAGAACCGGCCCGGCGCCGGCGGCAACCTCGGCGCCGACTACGTGGCGCGCCAACCGGCCGACGGCTACACCATCGTGATGGGCGCGGTGGCAACGCACGCGATCAACCCGACCCTGTTCGCGAAGATGCCGTACGACCCGATCAAGGACTTCACGCCGATCACGCTGGTCGCGGACGTGCCCAACGTGCTGGTGATGCATCCGGGCAAGGCGGCCGAGCTGCATATCGAATCGGTGCGCGACCTGGTCGAATATGCGCGCAAGAACCCCGGCAAGCTCGACTACGCGTCCGGCGGCAATGGCAGCGCCGGTCATCTGTCGGGCGAGCTGTTCAAGAGCCTGGCGAAAGTCAGCATGGTCCATATCCCCTACAACGGCGCCGCGCCGGCCCAGCTGTCGGTGCTGTCCGGACAGACCGACCTGATCTTCGACAACCTGGCCTCGGCCAGCGCCAATATCAAGGCGGGCAAGCTCAAGGCCTTCGCCGTGACCACGCCGGCGCGCGCCAGCGCCGTGCCGGAGCTGCCGACCATCGCCGAAGCGGGCAAGGGCCTGGGCCTGGAGAGCTTCGACATCTCGACCTGGTTCGGCGTGTTCGCGCCGGCCAACGTGCCGCGCGACATCGTGGACCGCCTCAATCGCGAGATCGTCGCGATCCTGAAGACCGACGAGATGAAGGCGCGCATGGCGCGCATCGGCGCCCAGCCCGCGCCGACCACGCCCGAGCAGTTCGGCGCGCTGGTGCAGCGCGAGCTGAAGAAGTACGCGCAGATCGTCAAGGCGTCGGGCGCGAAGGTGGACTGACGTGGGCTGACCTGGACTGACGCGTCCGCGTCGATTCACCCGGCTGGCGCAATCGCGGCCCGCTGCCTGTCATGGGCAGCGGGCCGTTTCCTTTTTTGACAGGTGGGCTTCCGCGCGGACCGGTTTAACAATGTTTGCGCAAGCTGCGACGCGGTCTCTCCCATACCTTGATGCCACGCCACCGCGGACGCGCGCCTGCATCGAGACAACCACCAGGGAGACATCGTGAACGCCGGCCACATCGACTTCGACATGCCGCTGCCCCCTGCCGCCTGGCACTGTACCTATCAGGTGCGGTGCGGCGCCGATGGGACGCTGGAGCTCGGCAGCAGCTTCGGGATGGCGCTGCGCGCCGGGTTCCACCGCCTGTTCCGTATCGGCAAGACCAGTGCCGACGCGGCACGCAACCAGGCGTCATGGCGCGCGCTGATCGCGGCCATCGAGCGGCGCGGCGGCGCCGCGGTGCGCGAACGCCTGTGCCGCGCCAGCCTGGCACTGCCTGGCGACCGCGTGCCCGGGCTGACGATCGCCGACCGGATCGAGCGCGGCACCTATCTGTCGCACGCGGCGCTGCAGCAGGTGTTCGTGCTGTTCCGGCGCGCCGTGTCCGTGGACCGGGCCAATCAACGGCTCTATGCCGAGCTGATGACACCGGCCGCCACCTCGTCCTCGGCGACACCGCTGTACGCGATGCTCGATGGCATCAGCCTGGGGTTGAGCGAGACCGCCGGCGCCGGTGCGCCTTGTCCGTTTCCGGCGACGCGCGCCTACGTCGCCGAACAGCTGAAGCTGGGGCTGCAGGCGCAGACCGCGCGTGCGCGCCGCCGCGATCCGGCCTTGCTCAAGTCCGCGCTGGCCAGCTGCGCCCCTGAACTGGCGGGCCCGAACAACGTCGCTGGCCGCGACCGATGGTTGCGCGAATACGATCGCCGCCTGCGCTCCGGACCGATCCAGCATGCGGCGATGAATTCCGGCGAACGCAGGACCTGCGACCGGGAAGCCGCGGTAGCGGGACTGCTGGCCGAGCTGCGGTACGGGGAACTGATGCGCGACCTGAAGCAGAACGAAGCCCGCCTCGCCCAGGAGCGGTCGCGGCTGGCGAGCGCTGCCGGCAACGCCGAGGGGGAAGCAGTCCGGCACGGCACCGCGGCGCCGGATGCGTGCAACACCGTCGACGCTGGCGACGACACGCTGTCAGGGCTGCTGGCCGCGCGCACCAGGCTGCTCGCCGAACTGAAGGAGCGCGAGCTGTACGACGTGCTGCGCCGCTGCGATGGCGAGCTGGCATGGAACCCGCTCAACCAGGACGTGCCGCACATGCGCGCGCTGATGCAACGCCGTGCCCAGGCGCGCGCGCAGCTGGACGGCGACCTCGCGGTGCTGAAGCAGCGCGACCTGATCCGGGCCGATCTCGTCAAGGGCCTGTGCCAGGCCGTACGCCAGGAAGTCGATCGCCATACCGCGCGCGGCGAGCGCATGGACGAGTCGGGACTGTTGCGCATCGTCGATGCGAAATTGTCGGCGCCGGCCTATTTGCGGCAATTTCTCGTGGCCCGCAACCTGCAATATCTGCATGACCTCGGCCACGGCCATGATCGTGCCGCAGCCATCGCCGTGCTGGTGCGCGCCAGCGATCGGCACCCCTTTGACGAGGCCACACGGGGCGAACTCGACAGCAGCGACTTCCAATGGCTGTCCGCCGCGCTCGATGCAGGCGAAACCAATGCCGTGCCGCTCGACTACCGGCCCATGCTGACCGGCGCCCGCAAGCTGTTCGCACGCTTTTTCTACCAGCGCTGGCCGATCGCGGACATCTGCAACAGCGTCGCGGCCCTGCTGGACGACTTTGCGGAAGACCACATGCACGCGCTGCGCCAGAGCGCCAGCCATCCAGCGATCCCCCTGGAGACACGCTGGCAGGCCGGCGTGCATGCGCTGCGCGACTGCATCCGCAGCGGCGAGCTCGGGCCGCCCGATGTGATCGGGGCCATCTTTCCCGCGATCAAGCCGTTCCTGCGCGAACGGCACAGGGTGATGGACCATGTGCGCCGCGAAATCCTGCTGGCCGAAGCCAGGCTGGAGGAGTTGCGCGGCCTGTATCCCGCGCTGGCGGACTGGACCGCCAGCGTGCCGGCCGGTGCGGTGGCCGCGACGCTGCTCGACCTGGCCAGCATCCAGGTTACCGGCCGGCTGATGAACGCGCACAACCGGCGCCTGGAGGCCAGGCGTCAGCAAGACACCGGACAGCAAGAGGAGCGGCTCGCGGTCGAGATAGCCCGCAGGCTGAACGCCTCTCTGCAGGAATGGTCCAGCCTGCGCGACGTGTATCGCGCCCGGATGGCCGATCACGGCATGGACGACCCCGAAGCGGACAGCCAGGTAGCGCCCCCTTCCGAGGCGCTCGAACACGGCTTCCTGCAGCAATGGGACCAGGCCGACCGGCATGCCTCGAGGACATTCGGCGAAACCGCCAATGCGCTGGAAAACCGCCTGGACGCCAACATCGCGCAGCTGCGCCAGCGATCGGTGGCGAAGATGGTGGATGCCAAGCGGGATATCGAGCGGGCGCTGCGCGACGCGCTCGAGGGCAGCAGGTCCAGGGCCGGCATGCTGGAAACGGTCTGCGATGTGCTCGAGCGCGCCGGCACGCTGTTGCCGCGCTGGCTGGCAGCGATGAACCCCCACGGCGAGATCGAGGCGAACAACGCCACGCGCCGCAAAGCGCTGGCGTTGCGCGAGGCGGCGGCGCGCGCTGTACCGCTGATTGACAGGATACGGCGCGAATATGTCGAGCCGCTCGTCGATACCGGCGATCTGCCGGACGCCGTTGCCGCGCCATACCGGGAGGACATCCAGGCGGTGCACCGGTCCCTCGATGCCCTCGCCCATTCGCTGCAATGGGTGGTCTCGGCGATACGCATCGCCGGCATGGAGGCGCCGGCCCCGCATCGCGAGGCACGCGAAGCCCGCGATGCCGGCAAGGTGGACCCCTCCAGGCTCCAACTGCAAGGCAGCAAGCTCCCCGTCAGCAAGATCGTGCTCAACCTCTATCGCGGCAAGTTGCCCCCCGTGCTCGGCTGGACGGTGCAGCAGTTGGTCAACATAGGGGCCCTGCGCTGACCCACTGGCTATTGCACTGCGCTGGCCTGCCGCGGCAACCTCAACCCCACCTGCACGATCCGGCCATCCTCCATGCGCACCGCGGTCAAGGTCAGGCCCGCAATCTCCACCGTGTCGCCCTCCACCGGCGGCGTGGCGAAGGCGTTCAGCATCGCGGCCTCCAGCGTCGACGGATACTCGCCCGGCGTCAGATCCCGCGTGCCATACAACCCGGCCACATCGCGCAGCAGCGCGTCGCCCGACAGCACGAAGTCATGCGGCACCTGCTGCCATGCCGGTGCGCGCTCCGGCGTGCGGAACAGCCGGGCCAGCGTCGGCACGCTGCTCGCCGGCGCCAGCACCGAGACCGTATCGCCGGCCTGCAGAACGGCCTGCTCGAGCGGCACCAGCGCCTCGCCGCGGGCCACCGTCATCAGTCGACAACGCGGCGGCAATTCGACGCGGTCCGCGCGCACGCCGGTTACCGCGGACTCGGGCTCGACCTCGAACTGCATCAGGTCCATCGCCGGTGCGCGCGTGCCGTGCAGGCGTTCGCGCGCCAGCGGCTCGGGATACGCGGGCCGCAGCACCCGGCCGAGCCGCGCGGCCAGCGGCACCGTGGTTCCCTGCAGCAGCAGGCTGGCCAGCACCACGGCAAAGGCGATGCGGAACAACAGGCCGGCGTCGGGCATGCCTTGCAGCAGCGGAAACAGCGCCAGCACGATCGGCACCGCGCCGCGCAGTCCCATCCAGGCAATGAAGCCCTTCTCGCGCGCGTTGAAGCGGAACGGCAGCAGCGAGATCCAGACCGCGAGCGGGCGGGCCACCAGCATCAGGAACAGCGCCACGGCCATCGCTGGCACCGCCACGTCCCAGATCCGGTGCGGCGTCACCAGCAGGCCCAGCAGCAGGAACATCGCCGACTGGGCCAGCCACGCCATGCCATCCATCGCCCGCATCGCGTCCGGGCTCACGGCGCGGTCGCGGTTGCCGATCAGCATGCCGGTCAGATACACGGCCAGAAATCCGCTGCCGCCTGCGGTCTGCACGATCGCAAACACCATGGCGCCGCCCGAACACAGCAGGATCGCCTGCAGGCCCTCGGCCACCCGAATGCGCTCCAGCACATTGGCCAGGCAATAGCCCAGCGCCAGCCCCATCGCGCCGCCGACGCCGAACTGCACCAGCAGCCGCCACAGCAGCGCGCCACCGCTCAGCCCTTCCGGCGCATGGATCCACTCGATCAGCGTCAGCGTCAGGAAGATCGCCATCGGATCGTTGATGCCCGATTCGATCTCGAGCACGCTGGCGACCCGCTCCTTGAGCCGGACCCCGCTGCTGTTGAGCAGCGAGAAGACCGCGGCCGCGTCGGTCGAGCCGACGATGGCGCCCAGCAGCAGGCCGAGCTTCCAGTCGATCTCCAGCACCCAGGCCGCGAACAGGCCCACCAGCCCGGTGGTCAGCAGCACGCCGACCGTCGCCAGCGCCAGCGACGGGCGCAACGCGACGCGAAAGGTCGCGTACTGCGTACGCAGCCCGCCGTCGAGCAGGATCACGGCCAGCGCCAGATTGCCGACCAGAAAGCTGAGCCAGGTATTGGAGAAGCGGATGCCGCCCGGGCCGTCGACACCGGCCAGCATGCCGACCAGCAGGAATACCAGCAGAAACGGCACGCCGATGCGCGAAGAGAAGGCGCCGACGACGATGCCGAGGGACATCACCACGGCGCCGATCAGGATCACGTGTTCAATGCTTTCCAAACTGGCCCTTGCAACGATTACGGTGGAGGAGGCGGAGACAACCACGCGGCGACGCACCGGCGCACTGACGCACGACGCACTGGCGCACTGGCGCACTGGCGCACTGGCGCACTGACGCACGACGCACTGACGCACTGGGCACTGGTGCAGCGGCGCTGCGGGCGCAGAGGCGCACAGGCGCACAGGCGTGACAGCGCAGCATGACGGCCGCCGCGCCGCCGATGATAGCCGACGGCCATGTCGGCCCCCCTTGGCCCGGCGCATCCCCGTCCCGCGCGATGCGCGGGACCGCCTCTGCGCGGACCTAGGGAGATACCCTCACATTGACCAAGTTTGCAGACATCTGAAAGGTCGCTGAAAGGTCGCCGCCTTACCTTCCCCCTGCCTGCGGACGGGGAGGGTGCCGCGCGTGGTTTCGTTGCACCGCACAAACGCTGCAACGGCCCGTCGCGACGCCATGAGACCAGCGCATCGACGCGCGGCTCACAGCACCGCAAGCGCCAGTTTTGTCAAATCGAGGAGAATCATTTTGCGCATACGTAGCCAAAAGGACTTTGCCTCCGGCCTGATGTTCATCCTGGTCGGATTCGGCTTTTCCTGGGTCGCTCGCGGCTATTCGATGGGAACCGCCGCGAAGATGGGTCCGGGGTATTTCCCGTTCTGGCTCGGCGTCGTGCTTGCCCTGCTGGGCGTGCTGGTGCTGATCGGATCGATGTCCAGCAAGGGCGAGGGCGATGAACTGGCCCGCTGGGATATCAAGCTGTTGCTGTGGATCCTCGGTTCGGTAGTGCTGTTCGGCCTGCTGCTCAAGCCGCTGGGCATGGTCCTGTCGGTGATCGTGCTGGTGCTGGTGTCTTCGATGGCCAGCCACGAGTTCACCTGGCGCGGCGCGATCCTGAACACCATCGTGCTGGTGCTGATCAGCATGGGCGCCTTCGTCTACGGCATCAATCTGCAGATGCCGGTGTGGCCGGCCTTCATTACCGGCTAAGGAGCGCCAGATGGAACTGCTAACCAACCTGGGCATCGGCTTCTCGACCGCCCTGACCTTCCAGAACCTGGCCTACGCCTTCCTCGGCTGCCTGCTCGGCACGCTGATCGGCGTGCTGCCCGGCCTGGGACCGCTCGCGACCATCGCGATGCTGCTGCCGATCACCTACACGCTGCCGCCGGTGGCCGCGCTGATCATGCTGGCGGGCATCTACTACGGCGCCCAGTACGGCGGCTCGACCACCGCGATCCTGGTCAATCTGCCCGGCGAATCGTCCTCGGTGGTGACAACCATCGATGGCTATCAGATGGCGCGGCGTGGCCGCGCCGGGGTGGCACTGGCGACCGCGGGCATGGGTTCGTTCTTCGCCGGCTGCGTGGCCACGCTGATCCTGGCCGGCTTTGCCGCGCCGCTGTCGGAACTGGCCTTCAAGTTCGGCCCCGCCGAGTACTTCTCGCTGATGGTGCTGGGCCTGATCGGCGCCGTGGTGCTGGCCTCCGGCTCGCTGGTCAAGGCGATCGCGATGATCGTGCTGGGCCTGCTGCTGGGCCTGGTAGGTACCGACGTGAACTCGGGCGCCGCGCGCTTCTCGTTCGACGTGCCGGAACTGACCGACGGCCTGAACTTCGTGGCCGTGGCGATGGGTATCTTCGGCTTCGCGGAAATCATCGCGAACCTGGAGCAGCGCGAAAAGCGCGAGACCTTCACCGACAGCATCACCAACCTGTTCCCGACCAAGGAAGACTTCAGGCGCATGATCCCGGCGGTGCTGCGCGGCACCGTGCTCGGTTCCGCGCTGGGCATCCTGCCGGGCGGCGGCGCCTCGCTGGCTTCGTTCGCGGCCTACACGCTGGAGAAGAAGTCGTCGAAGTATCCGCACGAGTTCGGCAAGGGCGCTATCGAAGGCGTGGCGGGTCCCGAGTCGGCCAACAACGCCGCTTCGCAGACCTCCTTCATCCCGCTGCTGACGCTGGGCATTCCGCCCAACGCGGTGATGGCGCTGATGGTCGGTGCGATGACGATCCACAACATCCAGCCGGGTCCGCAGGTGATGACCAGCAACCCGCAGCTGTTCTGGGGCCTGATCGCCTCGATGTGGATCGGCAACCTGATGCTGATCATCCTGAACCTGCCGCTGATCGGCATCTGGGTCAAGCTGCTGAAGGTGCCCTACCGCTTCCTGTACCCGGCCATCCTGACGTTCTGCTGTATCGGCGTCTACTCGGTCCAGAACACCACCTTCGACGTGTTCCAGACCGCGGCCTTCGGCGTGGTGGGCTATCTGTTCCTGAAGCTCAAGTGCGAACCGGCGCCGCTGCTGCTCGGCTTCGTGCTCGGACCGATGATGGAAGAGAACTTCCGCCGCACGCTGCTGCTCTCGCGTGGCGAGTTCACGGTGTTCTTCACCCGTCCGCTGTCGCTGAGCCTGCTGATCGCCGCCGCGATCCTGGTGCTGATCGTGGCCCTGCCGTCGATCAAGGCCAAGCGCGAGGAAGCGTTCCAGGAAGAGTAAGAAGCAACACGCAACACGTGAAACGGGGTGCCAGCCGGCACCCCGTTTTTTTTGGGGGGCTGGGTCGAACGCCCCCTAGCGCGGCTCGCAGAACAGCGCCGCGCAGGCGGCCCGGATCGCCTCGGTGATGTGCCGGCGCGAATGATCGCGCCGCTCCAGCATGCCGATGGTGCGCCATACCGGCTCGCCGCCCGCCTCCAGTGGCAGCACCCGCAGCGCCTCGTCGTCGCGCCAGCGCGCCCGCTGCAGCAGCGGCACGACCGTCACGCCGACCTGCTGCCGCACCAGTTCGACCAGCGCCTCGATCGAATTGAGTTCGAGGAATTCATTGACACGCAGGTGCGCGCGCCGCAGGGCCCGCTCGACCAGCATGCCGGTCAGCTGGGTCCGGTCGAAGCGCAGGAAGGCCTGGCCAGCCAGCGCCTGGCGCGCGTCCGTGGCGGCGCTGCCAGCGGCGGCGATCGCCACCAGCGGCTCGCGATACAGCGGCGTCCAGCGCAGCGCCCCCGCCAGCCGGCCCGGCCCCTCCACCACGATCGCCGCATCGAGCTCGCCTGCCTCGACCAGCGTGGCCAGCTCGATCGACTTGGCGCCGACCAGCCGCACGTCCAGCGCCGGATGCTCGGTCTTCATGCTGGCCACCACATGCGACAGGCCGCCCATCACCGACACCACGGCGCCGACGGCGACCGCGCCGGCCATCGCCTCGGGCGTCTCCGGCGCGGCGCGCATCTCGTCGTACAGTGCCAACAGCTGTCGTGCGCGCGGCAGCAGTTCGCGCCCGCCCGCGTTGAGCACCACCACGCGGCCGGTCCGGTCGAACAGGTCGCGCCGCAGTTCGCCCTCGAGCGCGCGCATCTGCAGGCTCACCGCCGCCTGGGTCAGCGCCACATGGCCGGCGGCGGCGGCGAAGGAGCCGTGCTCGGCGACGGCGACGAAAGTACGAAGGAACCGGATGGTGCTCATAAAGTAAGAGGGAAGCAGGTCAACGCGGGGCCGGCAGGCCGGATGCAGCCCGGGTCTGGCGCAACGGCCTTAAGCAAAACTTGAGAAGCAAGCAAGAAATATTAGCTTTCATTATGTAAAGCTGCACGGAATAATGCGCCATCGGCCGGTCCGCCGGCATCGAACCGACAACGTTCACGGAGATTGAAGATGACATCCTGGCTGCGCCTGCTGGGCACCAGCCTGGCGGCGACGCTGGCCTTTGCCGCCGCGCCCGCCCTGGCCGAGAGCTATCCCGCCAAGCCGATCCGCCTGATCGTGCCCTTCCCCGCCAGCGGCGCGACCGACCTGCTGGCGCGCGCCATTGCGCAGAAGGTCGGCGCCAACCTCGGCCAGCAGGTGGTGGTCGACAACCGGCCTGGCGCCGGCGGCGCGATCGGCTCCGACATGGCCGCCAAGGCCCCGGCGGACGGCTACACGCTGCTGATGGCCACCAGCAGCACGCATTCGATCGGACCGCATATCCATCCGCGCCTGCCGTACAACGTGCAGACCGATTTCACGCCGATCGGCCAGGTCGCCAGCGCCACCAATCTGCTGGTGGTGTCGAACCATCTGCCGGTGAACAGCGTCAAGGAACTGATCGCCTATGCGAAGGCGCATCCCGGCGAACTGAACTACGCGTCCAGCGGCAACGGCACCGTGGTCCACCTGATGGCCGAAGCCTTCAGCGCGCAGGCCGGTGTCCAGCTGACGCACATTCCGTACAAGGGCACCGCGCTGTCGATCGCCGACCTGATCTCGGGCAAGGTGCATATCCTGTTCGACAGCATCGTCACCGGCCTGCCGCACGTGCGCGACGGCAAGCTCAAGGCGCTGGCGGTGACCAGCCCGAAGCGCTCGTCGCTGGTGCCCGACGTGCCGACCGTCGGCGAATCGGGCCTGCCCGGCTTCGTCAGCGAAACCTGGTTCGGCATCTATGGCCCGAAGAACCTGCCGGCCGACCTCGTAACCCGCCTGAACGCGGAGTTCAACAAGGCGATCCAGGCGCCGGAGGTCAAGGAACGGCTGGCCAAGCTCGGCGCCGAGCCGGTCGGCGGCACGCCCGCGCAGTTCGCGTCGGTCGTCAGCAAGGAAAGCGCCCGCTGGGGCAAACTGATCAAGGACCGCAACATCACCGCGGAATAACGCCAAGACCGAATAACGCCAAGAGACAAGAGACACGCCATGCAGACCTTCGACTGGACCAATCCCTACCCCTCCGTGCGCATTCCGCTGTTCGCGCGCAACGTGGTATCGACCTCGCACCCGCTGGCCGCGCAGGCCGGCCTGCGCATGCTGCTCAAGGGCGGCAATGCGATCGACGCGGCAATCGCCGCCGCGGCCGCGATCACCATCGTCGAGCCGGTCTCCTGCGGCCTGGGCAGCGATGCCTTCGCGATCCTGTGGGACGGCAAGCAGCTGCACGGCCTGAACTCGTCGGGGGTGGCGCCGGCCGCATGGAATCCCGAGTACTTCCGCAACAAGTACGGCGAGGAAGGCAATGGCATCGCCAAGCGGCCGATCCGCGGCTGGGACAGCGTCACGGTGCCGGGCGTGGTGGCCGGCTGGGCCGCGCTGCACGAGCGCTTCGGCAAGCTGCCGTTCGCCGACCTGATGGAGCCGGCCATCGAGATCGCCGAGCGCGGCTATGCCGTGCCGCCGATCGTCGCGCACAAGTGGGCCGCCGCGGTGCCGGACCTGAAGGACCAGCCGGGCTACGCCGACACCTTCATGCCGAACGGCCGCGCGCCGCATACCGGCGAGAAGTTCGTGATGAAGGCCGCCGCCGAAACGTTGCGCCGCATCGGCGCCAGCGGCGGCCGGGACTACTACGAAGGCCAGATCGCCGAGCGCATCGCCGCCTTCAGCAAGGAGTGCGGCGGCGCGATGACGCTGGCCGACCTGCGCGACTACCGTCCGGACTGGGTGGAGCCGATCCGCAAGTCCTATCGCGGCTACGAGATCCACGAGATTCCGCCCAACGGCCAGGGCATCGCCGCGCTGATGGCGCTCGGCATCCTGGACAACTTCGACGTCGGCAACCTGCCGGTCGATTCGATCGACTCGCAGCATCTGCAGATCGAGGCGATGAAACTGGCGTTTGCCGACCTGTACCGCTACGTGTCCGACCCGCGCAGCATGGAAGTCACGCCGGAGCAGATGCTCGACGACGCCTACCTGAAGTCGCGCGCCAGGCTGATCGACATGAAGCGCGCCACGCATTTCGACTTCGGCATGCCCAAGGTCGGGGGCACCATCTACCTGACCGCGGCCGACGAGAACGGCATGATGATCTCGTTCATCCAGTCGAACTACATGGGCTTCGGCTCCGGCGTGGTCGTGCCCGGCACCGGCATCAGCCTGCAGAACCGCGGCGTCGGCTTCTCGATGGATCCGAAGTCGCCCAATGTGGTGGCCGGCGGCAAGCGCCCGTTCCACACCATCATCCCGGCCTTCATGACGCGCAACGGCCAGCCGGTGATGAGCTTCGGCGTGATGGGTGGCGACATGCAGCCGCAGGGCCATCTGCAGACGGTGGTGCGCATGCTCGACTACAAGCAGCAGCCGCAGGCGGCCTGCTGCGCGCCGCGCTGGAAGGTCAACCGCGACTTCACGCTGGACGTCGAGGCCACCATGAACGCTGCCACCGTCGCCGGCTTGAAGGACCGCGGCCACCAGCTCAAGTCGGTGGCCGACCCGTACATGGACTTCGGCTCGGGCCAGTTCATCTGGCGCCTGTCGGAAGACCCCGAGCACGGCTATGTCGCCGCCAGCGACAGCCGCCGGGACGGGCAGGCGGTGGGCTTCTGACGGTCCCCCGCTCTCGCTGTCCCCTGGACACTCATTGCGCCGGCTCCATGCCGGCGTTTTTTTTGCTTCCCGACAATGCCTTGTGTATTCAAATCTCTCCATGTATAAACGATGTTGAAACATTCCCACCACGACCCGATACTTGCGCCACAGGAGGCTCAAATGGCCAAAGCAGCCAGACTGACCATCCAGAAATGGGGAAATAGCCTTGCCGTCAGGATCCCCTCCGCGGTAGCGAGGTCGGCGCGCTTTGTAGAAGGACAGGAGGTCGAGGTGCAGGTGGAAGAGGTGGGAGTGACCGTCAAGCCTGTGGGAAAGCGGGCCATGACGCTTGACGAGAAGCTGGCCTTGTTTGACCCGGCCGTCCACGGCGGAGAAGTCATGGTGGCGCCACCGGTCGGTGCGGAGGCGATGTAGCGATGCCGAAGAGCGCGTGGGTACCCGATCGCCGCGATATTGTGTGGATCGAATGCAGCCCGCAGATCGGGCGGGAAATGAAAGACCGACACCCGTTGCTCGTCTTGTCGCCACGGGCGTTCAATGAAAAAACCGGCCTCGTCATCGGCTTGCCGATGACGACGGCCGCCTACAACGAGACCAACCCGTTTGCCATCAAGCTCGAAGGTGTCGGCAAGCTGTCGGCCTACATCCTCGCGCATCAGCCAAAAACCTTCGACTGGCGCGGCCGGCACGCCAAGCCCCATCCCTGGAAGCAGGCACCGCCGGATGCCTTCGCGGCGGCGTGCGAGCAATTGAATCAGATCGTCTGTCTGTGCGGCTGATGCGAGGATGGGAACTGGCCTGATGCCGGGCTAGCGAACTGTATATGGCTCGGGCGCGCCATCGTCCTACACTGGCACCCTGTCCCTACCCGATGCCACCGCCATGTCCAGCTACGCCTTCCGCCTGCTCAATGTCTTTGCCGAATCGACCTTCGGCGGCAATCCCCTGTGCGTGTTCGAGGACGGGCGCGGGCTGGACGACGCGACCATGCAGGCGCTGGCGCTGCAGTTCAATCTGTCCGAGACGACCTTCATCCTGCCCTCGGAGCGGGCCGACGCGATGGTGCGGATCTTCACGCCCGGCTACGAGATGCGCTTCGCCGGCCATCCGACGCTGGGCACCGCGCATGCGGTACGGGCGCTGCGCGGCACCGGCGATGCGCTGACGCTCGAGTTCAAGGCCGGCCTGGTACCGGTGCGCGCGCACGGCGATGTCTGGACCTTCACGGCGCCGCATCGCGGCCAGCCAAGGACCGCGCCGGCGCAACTGCCGGATGCGGAAGTGGCCGCGCTGCTCGGGCTGCGAGCCGATGATCTGGCCGGCTCGCCGATCTGGGTCGATACCGGCGCCGACCAGCTGCTGGTGCCGCTGAACAGCCCGGACGCCGTGCGCCGCGCGGCGCCCGACGGCAGCCGCCTGGACGCCTGGCCAGCCAGCAGCCTCGGCCGCAAGACCGCCTATCTGTTCGCCTTCGACCCGCAGCAGCCGGGGCGCGTGGTAGCGCGCTACTTCTTCACCAAGCAGGGCGGCGGCGTGGCCGAGGACCCGGGCACCGGCTCGGCCTGCGCCAACCTGGGGGGCTGGCTGCTGGCCACCGGCCATGCCTTGCCGGCCCGCTACGAGATCGCGCAGGGCGACCTGGTCGAGCGGCCCTGCCGGCTGCGGCTGGAGGTCGATGCCGACGATGGCGAGGGCGCGATCCGCGTCGGCGGCCGCGTGATCGAGATCGGCCGCGGCACCGTCACGCTGTAGACTTGCCGTTGCCGCGCACGGCGTCCAACGCGCACGATCCACCCGATCCGCCGCACTGCGCCCAACGCGCACGGTCCACCCCGTTCCGCCCTGCTCTTCCACCTCGCTCCGACCGCCAATCCGCCATGACCGACCACACCATCACCACGCTGGCAGACCTGGAAACGCACTACGGCAAACCCGCGCCGGCCTCGCTGGCCAAGGAAGTCGATTACCTGCACCCGCACTACCGCGCCTTCGTCGAGGCCTCGCCGTTCTGCCTGCTGTCGACGGTGGCCGACGGCATGGCCGAATGCTCGCCGCGCGGCGACGCGCCGGGCTTCGTCAAGGTGCTGGACGACCGCACGCTGCTGCTGCCGGACCGCCGCGGCAATAACCGCATCGACAGCCTGCGCAACATCCTGGCCGACCCGCGCGTCGGCCTGCTGTTCCTCGTGCCGGGCGTCGACGAGACGCTGCGCGTGGCGGGCACGGCGACGATTTCGACCGATCCCGAGCTGATCGCCCAATGCACGGTCGACGGCAAGGCGCCCTCCACCGTGCTGCTGATCGCGATCCGCTCGGTGTTCTTCCAGTGCGCCCGCGCGCTGGTGCGTTCGCGCCTGTGGTCGCCGGAGGCGCAGATTCCGCGCAGCGCGCTGCCGAGCACCGGCACCATCCTGGCGACACTGAGCCGCGATGCGATCGACGGCCGCGCGTACGACGCCGAACTGCCGCAGCGGATCCGCCAGACGCTGTACTGAGGGCCGTGGGGGCTCGAAGCCCCGAAGTCTCGGGGTCTCGGGGTTGCGGGGTCTCAGGTTCTCGGGGTCTCGGGTTCTCGGGGTCTCGGGGTCTCGGGGTCTCGGGGTCGCGGGGTCTCGGGGTCTCGGGGTTGCGGGTTCTCGGCGGCGTGGCGGCGCGCGTCTCGGGGGCGCGGGACCGCGCGAGCGAGGGGCGCAAGACCACACCTGCCCCATAACCCCGTGTTAAGCCGGTGCGATAAAACGGCATACGACATGGGGAGTGGCGCTCCTTACACTGGGCCTTGCCCGTGCGCTCCACCGTTCGAGCGGCACGCGGCGGGAGGCCCATGAACGATATCGTCGACCTGCTCGAGACCCGGGCGCGCGAACAACCGGATCGGCTGCTGCTGGCCTGGGAGCCATTCGAAGGCCCCGCGCGCGAATGGACGCGCGGCGCATTCCTCGATGACGTCCGCCGCGTCGCCGGCGGACTGGCCCGGCGCGGCGTGCGGCCCGGCGATCGCGTGCTGCTGCATGCCAACAACTGTCCCGAATTCCTGCTGACCTGGTTCGCCTGCGCCTGGCGGGGCGCGGTGTGCGTGGTGCTCAATCCCAAGTCGGCAAGCGACGAGCTGGCCTTCTTCGCCGACCACACCGGCGCGGTCGGCATCGTGACGCAGCGCGGCTTGCCCGGTACGCCTCCTTCCCTCCATTCCGGCGCTCACCACCTGCGCTGGCAGATCGTCATCGATGCGGACGATGCCCACCATGCCGACGATGCGGCCCATGCAATCGGCTTCGAGTCGTTGCACGATGCCCCGATCGAACGCGCGCGATTGGACTCGCTTGCGCCCGGCAGCATGATGTTCACCTCCGGCACCTCGTCGCGCCCGAAGGCCGTGGTCTGGTCGCGCGCGAACGCGCTATGGGCGGCGCAATTGTGTGCCGCCGGCATCGGCCTGCTGTCCTCCGATATCGTCCTGATCCCGCTGCCGCTCTATCACGTCGTGGGCCTGGCCTGGAGCGTGCTGCCGGCCCTGCAGGCAGGCGCGGCCATCGTGCTGCAGCCGCGCTTCTCGGCGAGCCGCTTCTGGCCGGTGGCGCTGGCGCGGCGCTGCACCTTTGCCCCGCACGTCCAGTTCACCAGTGCGGCGCTGTTCCGCCAGCCGGTCCCGCCGGCCCACCATTTCCGGCTGTGGTGCAACTCGGTCTGGCTGCCGGACCACGAGCGGCATTTCCGCGTGCCGATCCTCGGCTGGTGGGGCATGACCGAACTGGTCGCGCCCGGCATCCTGGGACGCGCGAACCGGCCGGTCGCCCCGGGCGCCATTGGCCTGGTCGCACCGGGCTATGCGGCCCGGATGGCAGACAGCCACAGCATGTCGCTGGCGCCGGGCGAGGTCGGCGAGCTCGAGATCCTCGGCGAGCGCGGGCGGACATTGTTTGCCGGCTACTTCAACGACGAGGATGCCAACGCGGCCGCCTTCACCGCAGACGGCTGGTTCCGCACCGGCGATCGCATGAAGGTTCACGCCGACGGCTCGATCCAGTTTCTGGAGCGGGCGCGCGATGTGATCAAGTGCGGCGGCGAAGGCGTGTCGCCGGCGGAAGTCGAACGCGTGGTCCGCGCGGTGCCGGGCGTGGCCGACGTCTCGGTCGTGGGCCGCGCGGATGGCGCGATGGGCGAGGTCGCGGTGGCCTTCGTGGTGCCGGCCGATCCGAACGCTGCCACTGAAGCGTTGTCCCGCGAGATCGACGCGGCGTGCCGCGCGCAGCTCGCCGGCTTCAAGGTGCCGCGCGAGATCCGGTTTCTGGCCAGCCTGCCGCTGGTCGGCATCAACAAGGTCGCCAAGGGCCAACTGCGCCGCCTTGCCGCTCGGACCGACACCGACACCGACACCGACACCAGCAGCACCGGCACCGGCTCCGACACCGACACCAGCACCGGCACCAGCAGCACCGGCACCGGCTCCGGCACCGACACCAGCACCGGCACCAGCAGCACCGGTACCGGCTCCGGCTGCGGCACCAAGACCGTGACCGACGACCGCGACCGCGATTTGCCAGCCCGAGCCAAAGGAGGCCCAGCATGAAAGCCA
The DNA here is from genome assembly GCF_026210475.1 of Cupriavidus cauae. Taxonomy (NCBI): domain Bacteria; kingdom Pseudomonadati; phylum Pseudomonadota; class Betaproteobacteria; order Burkholderiales; family Burkholderiaceae; genus Cupriavidus; species Cupriavidus cauae. The sequence goes on along the minus strand of NZ_CP080293.1, from coordinate 1,648,031 downwards.
TCGTCACGCTCCTGTCCATGATGCTGGCCTGCGGCGGCTCGGCGCTGGCCGAGGAGTTTCCAACGCGCACCGTCACGCTGGTGGTGCCGGCCGCGCCCGGCGGACCGAGCGACGCGCTGGCGCGCACGCTGGCCGAGAAACTGAAGACCACGCTCGGCCAGAGCGTCGTCACCGAGAACCGCGGCGGCGCCAACGGCACCATCGGGGTCAACTCGGTGGTGCGCAGCAAGGCCGATGGCCATACGGTGCTGTTCTCGGTCGACGGGCCGCTGACCACCATTCCGGCGCTGATGCCGGACACGCCCTACGATGCGTCGCGCGACCTGATGCCGGTGGCGATCGTCGGCGATGGCGGCGACGTGGTGCTGGCGGTGCCGGCGGATTCGCCCGCGAAGACGGCGCAGGAACTGGCGGCGCTGCTGCGCCAGCGGCCGGACAAGGCCAACTATGTATCGTCCGGCGCCGGCTTTCCCAGCCATGTCGTCGGCGAACTGTACAAGCGCGAGGCCAAGGCATCGGCCCAGCATGTGCCGATGAAGGGTGCCGGCGCGGCGATGGTGGAACTGCTGTCCGGCCGCTACAGCTTCTCGTTCCCGCCCGCGAGCCTGGCGATCTTGCAGCAGAAGGCCGGCAAGATCCGCGTGCTGGCCGTGGCGGGCGAGCGCCGCAACACGCTGTTCCCGGACGTGCCCACGCTGGCCGAAGCGGGTTACCCCGATATCGCCGCCCCCGGCTACTGGATCGCGACCTATGTGCCGGCCGCCACGCCGCGCGCGACGGTGGAACGGCTCGCGGCCGCCATCCGCGGCGTCACCCACGCGCCGGACTTCGCGCCGCTGCTGCAGGCGCAGGGCATGGTCGCCTCGGACCTGTCGCCCGAGCAGATCCGCGCGCGCGTGCAGCGCGAATCCGCGTACTGGCGGCGGACCATCGAGCAACTGAACATCAGGATGGAATGAGGCGGCGATGGCCAGTCCCATCGATTTCTATTTCGACTTCATCTCGCCCTACGGTTACTTCGGCTCGACGCAGATCGATGCGCTCGCGGCCCGTCATGGCCGCACCGTGCTGTGGCGCCCTTTCCTGCTTGGCGTCACGGTGGTCAAGATCATGGGTCTGAAGCCGCTGATGGAGACGCCGCTGAAGTCGGACTATCTGCGGCTCGACAAGCCCCGCATGGCGCGGATACTGGGCGTGCCCTTCGTCCAGCGCGATATGCGCGGCGTCAGCTCGGTCAAGGCCTCACGGGCCTTTCTGGCACTGGACGAACGCGATCCGGCGCAGGCGAAGCGTTTCGCGCAGCGGGTCTTCGCCAGGCTGTGGGCGCGCGGGGAGGACATCACGGATCTCGACGCGGTGCTGGAGGAAGCCGCCGCGGTCGGCGCCGATACCGGCTGGCTGGCGGCCGAGATCGCCTCGCCCGAGGGCAAGCGACGGCTCGAAGCGGCGGTGGACCATGCCGTTGCGCAAGGCGTCTTCGGCGCGCCCTTCTTTATCGTCGACGGCGAGCCGGTGTGGGGCGTCGATCGGCTGTGGCTGGTGGAGCGGCTGCTGAGCGAGTCGGTCTGAGAACCGATGCTGGAAGTGCGGGGGCTCAAACGAGGCTTCAAGCGTCCTCAACGAAATCTCGAGCGAGACCCCAAGCGGGGCCTCAGGCGAGACCTCAAACGAGCCCTCAGGCGAGGCCTCAGCCCGCCGCGCTGCGCGCCTTGCCCTTGGCGGCGGCCGGGGCCCGCTCGGGCCGCGCCCGGATGCCCTCGACCAGCGTACGCACCATCGCATCGGCCAGGCGCTCGCGCGCGTGCTCGTCGGCATCGGCCTCGGGGCGATACCAGATCAGCGACCACTGGATGCCGCCCAGCAAGGTCTTCACCGCGATCGACAGATCGGCATCGGCGGCCAGCGAGCCATCGCGCCTCGCCGCCGCGGCCTGGTCCTTGAACAGACGCTCGAAGCGGTCGCGGCTCGCGATCAGTTCGTCCAGCGTCTGCCGTTGCGACGGCGTGGTCGCGCCGAAGCGATGCATCTGCACGCCCTGCGCCACCACGCTCTCGAAGGTATGGTGTTCAAGCACGGCAACCGCATGCGCGCGCAGCATCGCCGCCAGCACGGTGACGCCATCGCCCTCGACCTTGCGGGCAGGCTCCACCGCTTCGAACAACAGCCGCATGCCTTCGCGATGCACCTCGAAGAACAGGTCGATCTTCGACGCGTAATGATGGTAGATGCGTCCCTTGGTCGCGCCGAGCCGCCGCGCGACGTCGTCGATGCTGGTGGCATGGAACCCTTGTTCCATGAAGCATTCGGCGGCCTGGATCAGGATTTCCTGCTTGCTTGGGGTCATGCCGCCCCTCCCCGGGCGATATCGCGAAACAGTTCTCTGGCGTAGCGGCGGAAGTCCACCTCCAGCGTATAGCGCGCCGAGCCGACGAAGCGGCGCGACACGTAGCGCCGATGGGCATCGATCTCCGCCATCATGCCGTGCGGGCCCGGCAGCCGCACCTCGTTGGCGAGCACCGCGGCCAGCCATTTGCCCTGGATCTCGACCAGCGGAATGGTCGGGCCGATCGGCTGCACCAGCCCGAGCAGGAACAGCCCGTGCCGCCCCGGCGGCATCATGCGGCGATAGAGTTCCGCCTTGCCGTCCGCGACCTCGAACACCTGCCGATCGAGAAACGGAAAGCTGGCCCGATAGCCGGTGGCGTGGATGATCGCATCGACGGCCTCGCGCGTGCCGTCCTCGAACTCGACATGGTGGCCATCGAGCCTGCGGATGTTCGGCTTGATGCGGATCCAGCCATGACCGCAGTACGGGATCAGCTCCTGGCTCAGCGTCGCATGCTCGCGCCAGATCTCGTGGCGCGGCCGCGGAATGCCGACGCGCGCCTGGTCGCCGGTAGCCAGATACGCGAGCCAGCGCACCAGCATGCGGGTGACGCGCGTCGGCAGATGCAGGCGCCGCGCGAAGAAGGCCGACCAGCGATCGGTCGGATGGCCCATGATGTATTTCGGCATGATCCACGCGCTGCGCCGCGTGGAGATCCACGTCTGCTTCGCCGACTTGCAGACGTCGACGGCGATGTCGACCGCGGAATTGCCGATGCCGACGATCAGCACGTTCCTGTCGCGGAACGGCTCGGCGGTGCGGTAGTGATGCGAATGGATCTGCTCGCCGGAAAACGCGCCGTCGAAGCTGGGCCAGCGCGGGTCCCACAGATGGCCGTTGGCGACGATCACCGCGCGATAGCGCCGGCTGCTGCCATCCCCGAGCGTGACGCGCCAGCTGCCGTCGCCGGCCGGCTCCACGCGCTCGACCCGCGTGTTGAAGCGGATATGCGGCGGGATGCCGAAGCGCTCGGCATAGGCTTCCAGATATTCGATGACCTCGTAGTGCGACAGGAAATCCGGATAGTGGTCGGGGATCGGGAAATCGGAATAGCCGAGGTTGGTGCGGCTGGTATCGATATGCAGGCTGCGATAGGCCGACGACATGCCGTTGTCGTTTTCGTAGCGCCACATGCCGCCGATCTTCGAGCCCAGTTCGAAGCAATCGAACGCGATGCCCTTCTCCTTCAGCGCCTTGGCGGCGGTCACCCCGGACGAGCCCGCGCCGACGATGCAGACCGGCAGCGCGGCAACCTCGGGCGACAGCCGGTCGTCGAAGCGCATCGGGGTGTCGGCCTGCCGCTCCTGTTCACTGGTGGAGAGCGGGCCGCTGCGGCGGAATCCGATCGCGGGGTTCCTCATGCCGTCCCCTTGCCGCGCAGGGACGCGCCGAGGTTGGCGCCGAGGTTGGCCCCGAGGTCGGCCCCGAGGTAGGCCCCGAGGTAGGCCCCGAGGTAGGCCCCGAGGTAGGCGCCGAGAATCGCGTCGAAATCGGCATCGGCATGCAGGCCCAGCGCGCTGGCCCTGTCCGACGTGAAGGCCCGCGGCCACCCGTCGACCACCCGCTGGAGCGCGGGGTCGGGCTCGTAGCGGACCCGCGCCGCGGCTTCATCGCCGGCCACGCGACGCAGCGCGGCGACCATCTCCGCGACGGTGATCGACAGCGACGGCAGGTTGAGCGCCCGGTCGTGCGGCAGTCGTTCCGCCGGAAGATCGTGCATGGCGATCAGGGCGCGGGCCACGGCCTGCGCCGACGCCACCGGCATCCGCGTGTCCGGATGCAGGCCGCAGACGACATCGCGGCCGGCCAGCGGCTCGCGCACGATCGCGGCGATGCGGTCGGACACCGCCGGCGATGGCGCGCCGTCGCGGATCAGCACGATCGGCAGGCGCAGCGCGCGTGCGTCGACGCGGCCGCGGCGGCTGTAGTCGGCCAGCAGCAGTTCGGCGATGGCCTTGTGCGTGCCATAGGTCGTGTCGGGCTCGGCGCGCAGGCCATCGCCGACCGTCGCGGGCAGGTCGCCCCCGAAGACCGCGATCGAGCTGGCCAGCACCAGCCGGGGCGGCTTGCCGAAGCCGGCGATCAGCTCGCGCAGGGCCTCGACATGCAGGCGATAGGCGCGCGGCTCGTCGGCTTCGGCCTCCAGCGTCAGGCTGGCCGCCAGATGGAACACGCTGTCCGGCGCCAGGGCCGCCAATTGGGCCGCAAAGCCGGGCTCGGCCAGGTCGCCGCGCAGCACCCTGCGCCGGCACGGCGCGTCGCCGGCCAGCGGCACATCGGCCCGGTCGGCGAGCACCAGTTCCTCGATCCGGCACGGCGTGCCGCCGGCGTCGGCCAGGCTTCCGCGCTCGATCAACGCGCGTTGCAGCGCGGTGCCGATAAAGCCGGCCGCGCCCGTGATCAGAACCCGCATGCCTTTGTCTCCTTGTCGTCGTTTGTTGTCTTTCTTCTGGTCGTTCTTGTCGAAGGTCGGCCTTCGTTGCGAGAACATACTACTCGGTAGGTTTTAGTGCGTCAAAAAAATACCGACGCGGCATGGCGCAGCGTCGGCAGGGAAGGACTGTGGCCGCGGGGCTGCGGCCGCGACCGGGAGCGGACCGGCCTGGACCGGACGGAACCGCCACCGCACGCAAAAAGTCTGCAGGATTTCGACCCCACCTATCTGGCCCCGCCGCGCGGCAGCCACTCCGCCGCGTCGCTGCCCAGCGGCACGGACGGCTGCTCCCAGCGCGCGGGCGTCTCCGACAACTGCGCGGCGTGGCGCACCGTGGTCAGCATGCCGAAACCGGACGGCACTGCTTCCAGCAGGTCGCTGATGTCGTCGATGCGCTGATCCGGCGCCTGCAGCCCCTCCTCGATCCGCCCCAGACCGCGCACCCATTGCGCGGTCTGCGCCAGCGACACGCGCACGTGCCAGCTGCCGCCCTCGGTGGCGCGCCGATGCAGCGCCGCCATCGCTCCCACCGCCAGCAGATAGCCGGCGGCGTGGTCGAGCACCTGGGCGGGCAACGGGCGCGGCGCGGCGCTGCCGGCGGCGCGGGCCTCGGCATCGTTGAAGCCGGTCGCGGTCTGCACCAGCGAATCGAAGCCGCGCTTGCCCGCCCACGGCCCGACATGGCCATAGGCCGACAGCGAGACATAGACGATGCCCGGCCGGGCGCGCGCCGCCGCCTCCGGGCCGAAGCCCAGCGCGGCGAGCCCGCCGGGCCGGTAGCCCTGCAGAAAGACATCGGCGCCGTGCAGCAGCTTGTGCAGCGTGTGCTTGTCGTCGGCATCTCGCAGATCGAGCTGGCAGGAGCGCTTGCCGCGGCCGGTGTCGATCACCAGCGGCGCGATCGACGGCAGATGCGGCGCGGTGACCAGCAGCACGTCGGCGCCATGCGCGGCCAGCGTACGGCCGGCAACCGGGCCGGCGATGATCCGCGTGAATTCGAGCACGCGCACGCCCGACAGCGGGCGTGCATCCTGCGCCGGCAGGTCCGGCAAGGGCATCGGCGGCGCGTCGCCGATCCGCTCGATCACGATCGGCGGCAGCTCGCGCAACGCGGCCGCCTGCGGATGGCGATCCCACTCGTCGAAGCTGCGCATCGCCGCGACCACCAGGCCCGCATCGGAAGCGGCGGTCTCGAAGGCCTCGGCGTCCCATTTGCCCAGCGCAGCCTGCACCTCGTCCTTCTGGTTGGCGCAGCCGAGCAGGCGCAGCACGCCGTCGCGGTGATGCAGGAAGTTGGTGTGCAGCCGGACCCAGCGGCCGTCGCCGCAGCGATAGGCGCCCGCGATCTTGTCCCACAGCTCCGGCGCGGGGCCGCCGTCGACGCGCAGATAGCGTTCGCTGCGAAATTCCGCGATGGCGTGGCGCATGTCCACGGCGACCTGCTGCCAGCGGCCGGTGCGATGCTGCCACAGCGCGGCGGCGGCCAGCGCGGAAGCGGCCAGGCTGGCCTGCGCGGCGGTGCCGACCGCGAACGACGACGGCAGCACCGGTTCGGCGCCGCTCAGCCGCGCCTGCGCAAGGGCGGCCTCGGGCAGGCCGGTGACGCGCCACAGCGCGGCAAGGGTGGCGGCGGGATCGGGCGATGGCATGGCGCTCCTCGTGAACGATGGGGGTGGGATGGCAATGCGATGGCGACGGTGGGGTCGGCACATCGAATCGGCAAATCGAATCGGCAAATCGAATCGGTGGCTGCAGCGCGGGCGCGCGCGGCCGGGCCGCTTCGGGATGCACAGGAACTCCATGCTAGCGCGCCGCCCGAGATTGCGCGCGCGGCGGATGCGCCGGCACGGTAAAATCACCGGTTCCCGCCAACCTGCCGGGCCCTCCGGGGCGCCGGCGCGCTGGCCCGGCGCAAATCTGCGCCGTTCCTTACCACGAATTCGAATCCGCCCTGTAGCCGGCCGCGCGACCCGCGGCCCAACCTGGCCAAACCATGAGCCACGACCCGAAAGCCCAAGACAGCACGCCCGCCGCCTCGAACTTCCTGCGCAGCATCATCGACCAGGATCTGGCCGCCGGCACCTACGCCGGCCGCACCGACGCGCAGGGCCGGCCGCTGCCCGCCGTGATCACGCGCTTCCCGCCGGAGCCCAACGGCTATCTGCACATCGGCCACGCCAAGAGCATCTGCCTGAATTTCGGCCTGGCGCGCGACTACGGCGGCCGCTGCCACCTGCGCTTCGATGACACCAATCCGGTCAAGGAAGACACCGAGTACGTCGATTCGATCATCGACGCGGTGCACTGGCTCGGCTTCAGCTGGGACAGCAACGATGCGCAGGGCGGCCCGCAGGCCCACCTGTACTACGCCAGCGACTACTTCGATCAGCTGTACGCCTTCGCCGAGAAGCTGATCGAGCGCGGCGTCGCCTATGTCGACAGCCAGAGCGCCGAGCAGATCGCCGCCAGCCGCGGCAACTTCGCCGAGCCGGGCACGCCTTCGCCCTACCGCGACCGCAGCGTCGAGGAAAACCTGCAGCTGTTCCGCGACATGCGCGCCGGCAAGTACGCCGACGGCGAGCACGTGCTGCGCGCGAAGATCGACATGGCCGCGCCGAACATCGTGATGCGCGACCCGGTGCTCTACCGGATCCGCCATGCGCACCACCATCGCACCGGCGACAAGTGGTGCATCTATCCGATGTACGACTTCACGCATTGCATCTCGGATGCGATCGAGAACATCACGCACTCGCTGTGCACGCTGGAGTTCGAGAACAACCGCCCGCTGTACGACTGGGTGCTGGCCCAGCTGCGCGATTGCGGCCTGCTGCGCGAGCCGCTGCCGCATCAGTACGAATTCGCCCGGCTGAACCTGACCTATGCGATCACCAGCAAGCGCAAGCTGCTGCAGCTTGTCAACGAGGGCCGCGTCGACGGCTGGGACGATCCACGCATGCCGACCATCGTCGGCATCCGCCGGCGCGGCTATACGCCCGAATCGATCCAGCTGTTCTGCGATCGCGTGGGCGTGGCCAAGTCGGACAGCTGGATCGACATGAGCACGCTGGAAGGCGCGGTGCGCGACGACCTCGATGCGCGCGCGGCGCGCGGCGTGGCGGTGCTCGATCCGCTCAAGCTGATCCTGGACAACTACCCGGAAGGCCAGAGCGAGGAGTGCTCGGCGCCGGTCCATCCGAAGCAGCCCGAGCTGGGCAAGCGCGTGTTCCCGCTGTCGCGCGAGCTGTGGATCGAGCGCGAGGACTTCAACGAGAACCCGCCGAAGGGCTATTTCCGGCTGTTCCCGGGCAACAAGGTGCGGCTGCGCTACGGCTACGTGATCGAATGCACCGGCGTCGACAAGGACGCCGACGGCAATGTCGTCGCCGTGCACGCGAACTACCTGCCGGACACCAAGAGCGGCACGCCGGGCGCGGACAGCGTCAAGGTCAAGGGCAACATCCACTGGGTCAGCGCGCAGCACGCGCTGCAGGCGGAGGTGCGGCTGTACGACCGGCTGTTCAACGACCCGCATCCGGATGCCGGCGGCAAGAACTTCCTCGATGCATTGAACGCGGACTCCAAGCGCGTGGTCACAGCGTATCTGGAGCCGGGCCTGCGCGAGGCCAGGGCCGAGGACCGCTTCCAGTTCGAGCGGCACGGCTATTTCGTCGCCGACCGCGTCGACAGCCAGCCGGGCCGTCCGGTCTTCAACCGCATCGTCGGACTGAAGGACAGCTGGGGCAAGTAATTGCCGCGGCCCACGCCGGCGCGCCGAGGAATCGGCGCCCGGCGCCATCTCCAACCCCAAACTTCATCATGCAGACCCTGACCTTCCCGCTGGACCGCGAGCACATCGCGCTGAACGATCTGCTCAAGCTGGCCGGCGTGGCCGACAGCGGCGGCGCCGGCAAGGCGCTGGTCGCTGCCGGCGAGGTTGCGGTCGACGGTGTGCCCGAATCGCGCAAGACCGCCAAGATCCGCGCGGGCCAGGTGGTGACGTTGCCTGGCGTGACGATCCGGGTGGTGGCGGCCTGAGGGCTGCTTGGGAGCCGAGCGCTGCTCGAGACCACCCGAGGGCCGCTTGAGCGCCGCTCGAGGACCGCTTGAGCGCCGCTCGAGGACCGCTTGAGCGCCGCTCGAGGGCCGCTCGAGGAGCACTCGGAGGCAACTCGAGCGCTGCTGGAGCAGGATCCGGGCACCACATAAGCGCCCCATCGGGCGCTATCTCGCTACGTGACCGCCGGCGATGCGCCGACGACAGAACCAAAGGACAACGCCATGCCGATCGCTTTCTGGTGCGTGCTGATCGCCGGCATCCTGCCCATCGTCACGGTGGGCATCGCCAAATGGGGCGCGCCCGGCTTCGACAACCACGATCCGCGCGCCTGGCTGGAGCGGCAGACCGGCCGCGCCCGCCGCGCGGACCTCGCCCACCGCAACCACTTCGAGGCCTTTCCGCTGTTCGCCGCCGCGGTGCTGTGCGCCAGCCACCTGCAGGCGCCGCAGGCGCGCATCGACGAACTGGCGGTCGCCTTCATCGTGATCCGCGTGCTCTACACCGTCTGCTACCTGGCCGACCGCGCCACGCTGCGTTCGCTGTGCTGGACGCTCGGCTTCCTCTGCGTGCTGGGCATTTTCCTGCTCCCCGTGCTGGTGCCCTGAAGGAGACCGTTGACTTCTGTCACAGGTCGACCCGGCGACACCTGAAATCCCGAAATCTTCTGTAGAATCAGCGCTTTGCAAAATTTGGCCCCGGCTCTTTCGCCCGGGTGCGACGGGACGGGGAATCATGATCGGGATTGGACTGGGGGATGTGGTGGCGGCTTCGCTCGCTGCCGCAGGGGCGTGCTTGATCTGCAGCATTCCGCGCGATTTTGTCGGCCATCTGCGCAACTTCCCCGCCTGGGTGATGCGCACCTACGGCCGCCGCGCCCTGGTGATCCCGGTGCTGGTGATGCTGGTCGTCGGCCGCCTGGTCGAGCTCGGCGTCAACGGGCAGATCGACAGTCCCGCCGGGCAGGCGATGGTGATCGCCGCCGCCTTCCTCGCGCTGGTGATCGCCTCCGCGGTGCTGCGCTTCTACTTCAGCGATTACCGCAAGTCACGCTGACCGCCGCGCCGCGCCGCGCGTGCGGAGCATCCCGCGCGCGGGCGCCGTCGATTCCGCAGTCGATCCCGCTGCGGTTTCCTTTGCCGCCTTCTCTGCCGTTTGTGCTGCGGTGTCGGCTGCTGGTTCCGGCACCCTTCCCTTCCCGCTTCCTCACCATGCCATCCGCACCGTCATGCAGGCGGTGATCGGGTAACATGCGCGCTTTGCCGGCCATGCCGGGCATCCTGCCCGCGCCATCGGCCGGCGCGCCGCCTCCCTCTTCCCCCATGGCCCTGAAGTCCACCATCTGCAAAGCCGAGCTGTCGATCTCCGATATGGACCGGCATTACTATGGCACCCACGCGCTGACCGTCGCGCAGCACCCGTCCGAGAACGACGCCCGCATGATGGTGCGGCTGCTGGCGTTCGCCTGCGAGGCCAGCGAGACGCTGAGCCTGACCCGCGGGCTCGACGAACCCGACGAGCCGGACCTGTGGGAGCGCAGCCTGACCGGCGAGATCGAACACTGGATCGACCTGGGCCAGCCCGACGAGACGCGGCTCAAGCGCGCCGCCTCGCGCGCCGCGCGCGTGACCGTGTTCGCCTACCAGCCCGCCAGCGCGCGCGAATGGTGGAAGGGCATCGCCGGCAAGGCCGGCAAGCTGCGCAACCTGACCGTGCATGCGGTGCCGGGCGAGGCGGTCGACGCGCTGGCCGGCATGGCCCGCCGGGCGATGCGGCTGACGGTGACGATCCAGGACGGCGAGATCTGGTTCAGCGACGACGAGCGCAGCGTGCAGCTGCGCCTGGATACCTGGCAACGGGCCGACGCCTGACGCCTGACGCCTGACGCCTGACGTCTGACGCCAGACGCCAGACGCCAGACGCCAAACCCCTCAACGCTTGCGGGTACACTGCCGGCTCGGCAGCACCGCGCGCGCCAGCCATGGCCGCGCGGCCCGTGCGCCGAATCACCACGCGCATCGCGGCCCCCCAGGCCGCGCCGCGCAGTCACACAAAGGAAAGACCGATGATCACCACTCCTTCCGGCCTGCAATACGAAGACACCGTGACCGGCCAGGGCGCCGAAGCGACCGCGGGCATGCACGTCACCGTCCATTACACCGGCTGGCTGTACGAGAACGGCCAGGCCGGCCGCAAATTCGATTCGAGCAAGGATCGCAACGATCCCTTCGTGTTCCCGCTGGGCGCCGGTCATGTGATCCGCGGCTGGGACGAAGGCGTGCAGGGCATGAAGGTGGGCGGCACGCGCCGGCTGGTGATTCCCGCCGACCTGGGCTATGGCGCACGCGGCGCCGGCGGCGTGATTCCGCCGAACGCCACGCTGCTGTTTGAAGTGGAACTGCTGGCCGTCTGAGGCGGTTGACGCTCCAGAAAGACTGAGCCGGCAGGCCGGCTCAGAAGCCGATCGACGCGTTGCCGACGTCGACGCGGACCCGATCGCGGCCCAGGATATGCGCGGCATGCCGCGCGTACTCCCGGGCCCAGTCCGGATCGCCGGTGAAGCGCTGCTCGCCCGAGAAGCGCGCCACGCTGAGGATCTTGTCGATGACCAGCACCTTGCCCACCGGGCTGGAAGCCTGGCAGTCAAGCTCCGCATACTCCCGATCGAACCAGCGCCAGCCGGCATCGTCGCTGATGCCCGCAAGTTCGGTATCGCCGATGGTGAACTCGAATTCCTTGCCGGTGCCGAAGGCCACCGTAAGCGTTCGCGCCATAGTCCATCCCTCCTGGTAGTTGGCAGCCATTGTAAGGACGGCGCAACATCGGCCGCCACCCCGCCGGCAGCGGGTGGCGCCGTACCGTTGCCCCACGCCGACATCCCACCGCCATGTGGTGTAGCAAGCCTCCCGCTGCCCGGCTTTGCATTATGCTTGCACCATGGCCATCACCCGACAAGATCTCGAAGCGGACCGGCTGCGGACCACGCTGGGCGGTACCCCGGTGGCTTCCTCGCTGCTGTCGGAAGACGCGCTCGAGCGCTCGTTGCGCTCCACGCTCGATCACCGGCCCGACCAGCCGGACATGCACGGTGACGTCTGGCTGTTCGGCTACGGCTCCCTGATCTGGAACCCGATGGTGGTGCACACCGAGCGCCGGCTCGCGACCGTGCACGGCTATCACCGCGGGTTTTACCTCTATTCGCGCATCAATCGCGGCACCTGGGACAACCCCGGGCTGGTGCTGGGCCTGGACCGTGGCGGCAGCTGCCACGGCATGGTGTTCCGCATCCCCAGCCATGTGGTCGAGCAGGAATTCCGCGTGCTGTGGCGCCGCGAAATGATGACCGGCGCCTACCATCCGCGCTGGCTGCGCGTGAAGCTCGATGGCGAGGCGGCCCCGCAGCGGGCGCTCGCCTTCGTGATGAACCGCGCCCACGAGGCCTATGCCGGCCGCCTGCCCGACGAGCGCGTGGTCACCTGCCTGCGGCGCGCCACCGGCCTGTACGGCCCGGCGCGCGACTATCTGCACCAGACCCTGCTGGGCCTGGCCACCCACGGCGTCGACGATCCCTATCTCGGCCGGCTGTGGCGGCAGATCCAGGCCGCCGACGCGGAACCGGCCGGCGAGCCGGCCGCGGACAGCGAACCGGCCAACGCCGCCTGAACCGGAGACCGCCATGCCCGCCCCCGCCGCTCGAGCCCGCCGCCTGATGGTTGCCGAAGCGCTGGGGTTGTCGGGGCTGCTGCTCGGCGGCGCATTGCTGTCGGGGCCGGCCGGCGTGTCGATGGCGGCCCGTCCCGGTTCCTCCGCTCCGGCCTCGCCGTCGTCCTCGCCGCGGCCCGCCACGCAGCCGGGCAGCGCCGGCCGGCCGCACAACGCGCTGAGCGCGCTGAACCGCAATCTGCTGACCGCCGCCTCGCTCGGCGATGCGGCGCTGGTGCGCAAGCTGCTGGGCGCCGGCGCCTCGCCGCATGCCGCCGACGAGCGCGGGCGCACCGCGCTGCTGCTCGCGCTCTATCAACGGCATGGCGAGGCCGCCCGCGCGCTGATCCACGCGGGGGCCGATGTCAATCACAAGGACGACCAGGCCAACAGCGCCTTCCTGCTGGCCGCCGCCAGCGGGCAAGTGGAGCTGGTGCGGCTGACGCTGTCACACGGGGCCGATCCGCACAGCACCGACCGCTATCGCGGCACCGCGCTGACGGCGGCCTCGCAGCATGGCAACCCCGAGGTGGTCAAGCTGCTGCTGCAGGCCGGCGTGCCGGTCGATCATGTCAATGCGCTGGGATGGACCGCGCTGCTGGAAGCCATCGTGCTCGGCGACGGCAGCGCGCGCTACGAGCACGTGGTGCAGCTGCTGCTCGATGCGGGCGCCGACGCCAACCTGGCCGATCGCGACGGCGTCACCCCCACGCGGCATGCGCGCGAGCGCGGCTACAAGACGATGGTGAAGATGCTGATGCGGGTGCGCGGGCACTGAGCGGCCGGGCAGGACGCGCCGCCCCGCCCTGGCGCCGCGCGCCCTCAACCCAGGCGCGCGTTCTCCGCTTCCTGCAACTGGCGCCACATCACCTTGCCGGTCCCCGACTTCGGCAGCGCGTCGACGAACTCGACCACGCGCGGGTACTTGTAGGCGGCCATATTGTCCTTGGCCCAGGCGATGATGTCGTCCGCCGTGGTCTTGCCCCTGGCGTGCGCCTTCAGCACGACCACCGCCTTGACCGTCTCGCCGCGATAGGCGTCGCGCGTGCCGATGATGCAGGCCTCCTGCACGTCCGGATGCTTGTACAGCAGGTTCTCGACCTCGGCCGGCCAGACCTTGAAGCCCGACGCGTTGATCATCCGCTTGAGCCGGTCCGTGATGAAGAAATAGCCCTCCTCGTCCATCCGGCCCAGGTCGCCGGTGCGGAAGAAGGTCTTGCCCTCGAACTCGATGAAGGCCTCGCGCGTCGCGTCCGGCTTGCCCCAGTAGCCCTTGAACACCTGCGGGCCGCAGACGATGATCTCGCCGACCTCGCCCGGCGGCAGCTCCTTCAGCGTGACCGGGTCGACCACGCGTGCGTCGGTGTTGAAGGTCGGCACGCCCAGGCACTGCAGCTTGGGCCGGTCCGCCGGATTGCTGTGGGTCGGCGCCATCGTCTCGGACAGCCCGTAGCCCTCGAGATAGTTCAGGCCGAACTGCTCGCGCAGCCGCTCGGCGATCGCCTGCGGCATCGCCGCCCCGCCGCCGCCGATATAGCGCAGGCTCGACAGGTCGAACTCGGCCAGGTTGGGGCTCGCCAGGAAGTCGATCACCATGGTCGGGATATTGGTCCAGTGCGTGACCTGGTAGCGCGAGATCAGCCGGCCCGCCACCTCGCGGTCCCAGCGCGGCAGCATCACCACGGTCGCGCCGCTGTAGATCGGGCCGTTCATGCCGTACTGCATGCCGGTCACGTGGAACAGCGGCAGCACCGACAGGATCACCGACTCGGCGCCCGAGCCCGACCAGGTCGAGCCGCCGACCACGTTGTGCATCACGGACCGATGGGTATGGATGCAGCCCTTGGGGAAGCCGGTGGTGCCCGAGGTATAGGGCATCACCGCCATGTCGTCGGGACCGGCGGTATGCGGGCCGGGCTGGTGGCCGGCCGCCAGCGCGTCGCGCCAGGCCACGGCGCCGGCGGGCAACGCATGCTCGGCGGTCAGCCAGGCCGGCGGCGCGTCCTCGGGGTGCTCGTGGCGCTCGGGCAGCGCATCGGCGTATTGCGTCACCAGCAGATGCTGCAGCTGCTGGTCCTGCGGCAGCTCGGCGTTGGCGGCCGCGGCGCCGCCGGCCAGATCGGCCGAGCAGATCGCCACGCGGGCCTGCGCGTCGGTGATGTAGTGCTTGAATTCCTCGGCCCGGTTCATCGGATTGACCGGCACCACGACCGCGTCGGCGCGCAGGATCGCGTAGTAGCTGACGATGAACTGCGGGCAATTCTGCATGTACAGCAACACCCGGTCGCCCTTGGCCACGCCGGCCTCGCGCTGCAGCCAGCCCGCCAGCGCGGTGGCCTGCGCCTCCAGTTCGCGGAAGGTGATGGCCTTGCCGAAATAGCGGATCGCGGCCTTGTCGGCATAGCGGCGCGCCGACACCTCCAGATTGACCCACAGCGAGGTCTCGGGCAGCACGATGGCGGTGGGCGCCCGCTTGGGCCAGAACTGGAAATGCGGGCGCGCGGCGGGCTTCTGGGTCTGCATGCGTTTGTCTCCTGAGCGGTCTTTGCAACCGGTTCTCGTGCGTCGTTGCCGAGCCATCGTTGTCGAACGACGGGCACCGGCGCTGCCGCGGCCGGCAAGCAGCCCCGGCGGCGAATCGTCAAGCAATATAACCGAACGACCGTTCTATTTCCAAGGGGGTAGATTCCCGCAAGCGGGGTTGAGATGAGCGGCGCCGTCCCCACATCCACACAAGGAAACGGCCGTGCGGCGCGATTCCGCGCCTTGGGCCGAATCATGCGACCCGCGAGTCCCGGCGACTCCCAAGGATTTCCCGGGACTCCCGCGGATCCACGCGATATCAGGCGAATTCACGAACAGCGAGGCAAGGAATGAGCGACGTCACCCTGCAGAACTTCGACCACGACGTGATTGCGCTGTCGCGCAGCGTCCCCGTGCTGGTGGACTTCTGGGCGCCATGGTGCGGACCGTGCCGCACGCTGGGCCCGCTGCTGGAGAAACTCGAGCGCGAGGCCGGCGGCAAGTGGAAGCTGGCCAAGATCAACGTCGACGAGAACCAGGAGCTGGCCGCCCACTTCGGCGTGCGCAGCATTCCCCATGTGGTGGCCTTCGTCGACGGCAAGCCGGTCGACCAGTTCATCGGCGTGCTGCCCGAATCGGGCCTGCGCGAGTTCATCGCGCGGGTCACGCCGAACCCGGGCCAGATCGCGCTGCGCGAGGCGCGCCATGCGGCCGCCGCCGGCAATCGCCAGATCGCGCGCGAGGCCTTCCAGGCCGCGCTGGCCTTCGATCCCGGCTTCGACGAAGCGCGCCTCGACTACATTGCCTTCCTGCTCGACGGCAATGCGCTGGAGGAAGCCGAGGCCCAGTTCGGCATGCTGACCCCGCGCGCGCCGCAGCAGGATGCCTACGCCGCGCTGCAGACCCGGCTCGAGGCAATGAAGGGCCTGGGCGACCTGCCCGACGAGGGCACGCTGACCGGCCGCATCGCCGCCGACCCCGCGGATCTGCGGGCGCGCCTCGATCTGGCCCGGCTGCTGATCGCCCGCCGCCAATACGAACCGGCGCTGGAGCAGTTGCTGGCGATCGTGCGCACCGACCGCAGCTTCGAGGACGATGTCGGCCGCAAGACGATGCTGTCGGTGTTCGAGATGATGGGCGACACGCCCGAGGCGGTGTCGCGCTGGCGCCGGCAGTTGAGTGCGGCGTTGAATTGAGGTGGCGCGGCCGAGAGGGCGCGGTTGCGCTCTCTCCCGGCCCTCTCCCCCCGGCCGTCTCCCCTTACCCCGCCGGCCCCTCCACCAGCGTAAAGCCGTTCTGCCGCATGTAGGCCACCATCGCGGCGTCCTGCTTGCGCACGTGCAGCGCGAACCAGCCGGGCAGTTCCGCCACCAGGCGGCGCCCGGTCTCGAAGTCCCCTTCCTGCTCGACCTTCGCGCGGACCTTGCCGACGATCTCCAGCATCTGCCGGTGCTCGCCGGCATGGCATTGGCGCGGGCCGAAGTTCATCGCCTCCATCCACGCTTCCTCCATGTCGAAGTGGTAGCGCGTGTGGTCGATCCACTCGTCCAGCGCGGCCAGAAAGCCCTCGTCGCTGGCGCGCTGGGCGGCCTGCAGCAGCAGCACGAACTCCGCATGGGTATGGTCGGTGACGGGCTCGCCCAGATGCAGGTCGGCCGGCAGCGCGCTGCTGTCGAGATCGGGCGGCGTGGCCGTGGAGGCCGGGGAAGCGGAAGCGGGAGCGGAAACGGTCATGAAGGCGATCGGTTATGCTGCGCGGAATGCCCGAAGGCACAGGGATACGCGCAAGGATACCGAATCCCGCGCCCGGCGCCCGCGTGGACTCCGCTGGTTGCCCGCGTCGTCTCCGCAGGCCGCCCGCTTCGTTCCCGCTGGCTCCCCGCTTCGTCTGCAGAGTTGCCAGTTGGTTGCCCGCCAATCTTCCTCCCTGCTTCCTCGCCCGCTCCCCTTCGATGCCAAGACTGATCTTCTTCTGCGGACATGCCGGCACCGGCAAGACCACGCTGGCCCATCGCCTGATCGGCCCGCTGATGGAGGCCACCGGCGAACCGTTCTGCCTGCTCGACAAGGACACGCTGTACGGCCGCTACAGCGCCGCCGCGATGGGCGCGCTGACCGGCGATCCGAACGATCGCGACAGCCCGCTCTATCTGCAGCATCTGCGCGATCCGGAATACCAGGGCCTGCTCGATACCGCGCGCGAGAACCTGGCGCTGGGCATCAGCGCGATCGTGATCGGCCCGCTGTCGCGCGAGATCCGCGAGCATCGCCTCAGCGACCCGCAGTGGCTCGCGCTGCCGGCCGGCACCACGGTGCGTGTGGTCTGGGTCCATCTGCCCGAGGACGAGGCGCACGCGCGCATCGTGCGGCGCGGCAATCCCAACGATGCCTACAAGCTGGCGCACTGGGAGGACTATCGGCAGCGGCGTTTCATGCCCGATCCGGCCGAGTATCCCGAACTGATCTACTTCGACAACCTTGCGCCCGGCGAGGCGGAGGTGGCGCGGCTGCTCGACGCGCTGCGGGCCTGAGCGCACGAACTCGTCGCAAAGGGGGACAACGGCGGTTGCAGGGCGATATCGCAGGCATCGGCGCCGCCGCGCCCATCTTCCCGGCCCATCTTCCCGGCCCATCTTCCCGGCCCTCTTCCCGGCCATCTTCCCGGCCCCTCTCCCGCAAGCGGCGAGCGGAGAAAACCGCCAGCCGTTGGAACCGGGCCGGTCAGCCAGGCTGCGCGATCGCGCTCAGCGCCACCGATGCGGCGACGAAGCCGAACACCGCGGTGACGGCCACCGACGAGCCGAAGCCCGCGCAGGCCAGCCCCTGCGGCCCCTGCCGCGGATGGGCGGCGTCGGCAAAGGGCGCCTCGTCGATTTCGCAGGCCTGCTGCTCGGGCTCGGGATAGCGCAAGGGCTCATCGGAATACACCGCCGGCAGGCCGAACGGCTTCTTCGGGTCGCGCGGCAGCCCCCATTGCTTGCGCAGCCCGGCGCGGACCTTGGCCAGCAGCGGGTCCTGGATGGTGCGGGACAGGTCGGCCACGCGCACGCGGGTCGGGTCGAGCTGGCCGCCGGCGCCGCCGCAGGTGACGATCGGCAGCCGCTGGCGCCGGGCCCAGCCCAGCATCGCGATCTTGACCTTGACCGCATCGATCGCGTCGATCACGTAGTCATGGCCGGCCAGCAGCGCCTCGACGTTGTCGGGCGTGACGAAATCGTCGACGGGCCGCACCCGCACGCGCGGGTTGATCTGCAGCAGCCGCTGCGCCATCGCCTCGACCTTGGCGCGCCCATACTCGTCGCCCAGCGCGTGGATCTGCCGGTTGGTGTTCGACGGGGCGATATGGTCCAGGTCGATCAGCGTGATGCGCCCCACCGCGTTGCGGGCCAGCGCCTCGGCGGCCCAGCTGCCGACCCCGCCGATACCGACCACGCAGATGCTGGCCGCCTCCAGCCGCGCCAGGCCATCGGCACCGTAGAGGCGAGCCACGCCGCCGAAGCGCCGGTGGTAGTCGTCGTCCTCGGCGCTGTCATGCGGCAGCGCGGCAGGCAGTTCCGCCAGCGCCTGCGCGGCGACAGGATCGTCGTTGCGGTCGGGGCTGGCGTCGGCCCGGAAGTCGGAGCTGGAGGCAGCCCGGGGGTCGGCCCGGGTATCGACCGGGGAATCGCTCCGGGAATCGCTCCGGGAATCGCTCCGGGAATCGACCCGGGAGTCGGCCCGGAAGTCGGCCCGGGAGTCTGCGTTAGGGTCGTCGGCCATCGAGGACTTCACCATCGGCTTGGACCCGCCTGCCGAAGCGATGCGAGCACGGCGGCGGGCAAAAAATGCGAAAAGCGCGGGCATCAGTGTCAGTCGCATGCCGACAGGAGGGCCCGGCGCGCAACTATACAATAGCCGCAACGTGGTACGTCAGCCGCGCCAGCGCACCGGTCCGGTTCGCGCGTGCGCCGGCCAGGAGCCCCTCATGTCGATGCGCCGCCAGGCCGTGCTGTGGAGTGTGTTGACGCCCTTGGTGTTGATTGCGGCGGTGGTGGCCTTCGTGCTGCTGTTCGACTGGAACCGCCTCAAGCCCTGGCTCAACGAGAAGGTCAGCGATGCCATCGGGCGCCCGTTCGCCGTCAACGGCGACCTGATCCTGACCTGGCGCCGGCCCGAAGGCGAGAGCGGCTGGCGGCGCCTGGTGCCGTGGCCGCGGCTGTCCGCCCGCGACATCACGATCGGCAACCCCGACTGGACCCAGCAGCCCAATCTCGCCACCGCGCGGGAGCTGGTGTTCCTGCTGCGCCCGCTGCCGCTGCTGGCGCGCGAGATCTCGCTGCCGACCATCACCATCGATGGCCCCTCCGTCGCGCTCGAACGGCTGGCCGACAAGCGCAACAACTGGACCTTCCCCACCCGCGAAGACAAGGAGCCATCGCAATGGCACCTGGAAATCGGCGAGGTGGTGCTGACGCGCGGCCATCTGGCGCTGAACGATGCGGCCAGCAAGATCGAGTTGCGCGCGACGCTCGAGACCATCGGCGATGCCGCGCTGTACGACAAGGACCGCGACGGACCCCTCGCGCCGTCATCCGCACCGACCTCGGCACCGACCTCCGCACCCTCGTCCGCGCCGTCCGCATCGGCGGCCCCCGCGCGCGGCGCGAGCGTGCCCGCCGCGACCGGGGCTTCGGCGGCCGCGGCCTCGGCGGCAGCGGCCAACAGCAAGGGCGAACCGGTCTACGGCATCCGCTGGCGCGCGGTCGGCCATTACAACAAGGCCACCATCAACGCCAACGGCAAGGCCGGCGCGGTGCTGAACCTGCGCGACGCCAGCCGGCCCTACCCGCTGCAGGCCGATGTGCGCGTCGGCAGCACCCGCGCGCAGATCGAGGGCACGCTGACGGAGCCGGCCCGACTCGCCGCGCTGGACCTGATGCTGCAGCTGTCCGGCGAGAGCATGGCCGACCTGTATTCGCTGACCGGCGTCGTGCTGCCCGAAACCCCGCCGTATCGCACCAACGGCCGCCTGACCGCGACGCTGCGCAAGGGCGCGTCGGTCTATCGCTATCAGAACTTCACCGGCCGGGTGGGCGGCAGCGACCTGGGCGGCACGCTGACCTATACGCAGCGCGAGCCGCGCCCGCTGCTCGCCGGCGAACTGGTGTCCAGGCAGTTGCGCTTCGAGGACCTGGCGCCGCTGATCGGCGCCGACGCCAAGCCGGGCCAGGCCGCGGCGCGCAGCCCGGTGCGCCAGCCGGCCGACAAGGCGTTGCCGGTGGCGCCGTTCCGCACCGAGCGCTGGGACGATATCGATGCCGACGTGCGCTTCACGGGCCAGCGCATCATTCGCGACGTCGACCTGCCGATCAACAATCTGCAGACCCATATCGTGCTGCAGGACGGCGTGCTGAACCTGAAGCCGCTGAACTTCGGCGTGGCCGGCGGCACCCTGAGTTCGATGCTGCAGCTCAATGGCAAGCGCACGCCGATGGGCGCGACCATCGACATGACGGCGCGCCATCTGAAGATCAAGCAGCTGTTCCCCAACCTCGAATCGATGCGCGCCAGCATCGGCGAGATCAACGGGGCCGCCAAGCTGTCGGCCACCGGCAATTCGGTGGCGGCGCTGCTCGGCTCGTCCAACGGCGAGGCGCGGCTGCTGGTCGAGAACGGCACCATCAGCAAGTTCATCCTCGAGGCGATGGGGCTGAACGTCGGCAGCGTGATCATCGCCAAGCTGTTCGGCGACAAGCCGGTACAGATCAACTGCGGGGTGGCGGACTTCACCTTCACCAACGGCATGGGCCGCGCTCGCACCTTCGTCATCGACACGCAGGACGCGACCATCACGGCCACCGGCGTGGTGGACCTGTCCAGCGAGCGGCTGGGCCTGACGATCAACCCCGACTCCAAGGGCATGCGCGTGTTCTCGCTGCGCTCGCCGCTGTATGTCGGCGGCACGCTGAAGGACCCGCGCGTCAGCCCGGACATCGGCGTGCTGGCGCTGCGCGCCGGCGGCGCGGTGGCGCTGGCGCTACTGGCGCCGGTCGCCACGGTGCTGCCGCTGATCGATCTGTCGCCGGCCGAGGACAGCCAGTGCGGCAAGCTGCTGGCGGAGCTGCGCAAGCGGCCGACCGCGCCGCCGCCGGGCAAGACCTACCGCGATCGCCGTGCCCCGGCTTCGGCTGCGGCGGCTCCCACGGGCCAGGCGCCGGCGGGCGGCAACGAGCCGGAGCCGCGCCGCCAGAATCCCGCCGCGCCGGCCGCACCGTCGCCCGGACCCAACAGAACGCCGATGTACCAGGGCGGCTGACGCGCTGCCCGACGCACTTCGACCCGCTGGTGCGTCGTCCACCGATGCTCCAGCGCAACACTCGCGGACCAACGCCCCGTTTCTGTGCACCAAAACCTAAAAGACCGTTGCACGCTGTCAACAAGCGTCCCATAATTAAATGGCCATTTACATGGAGACGCCCAGCGGTAGCGGCGCCTCGATGCACAACACCACGCTGTAAACGGATGGCAATTTGCAGGTGGCGCCCGTCAGGGCGCGGCCTGTTGCGGGGCGCGGCGCATGCCGCCCCCCGTTCGTCTTTTCCCGGTTGTTCCGGTCTGCCGTTTCACCCCCTCCGCTCCGGTCCTTGCACGAATGACGCCGTATTCCGCCGCCGCCATGCCGATCAGTGTTCTGATCGCGCTGACGGTGTGCAACCACGTGGCGTTCAACGCCAGCCGCGTCGTCGTTTCCCTGTTTGCCATTTCGCTGAAGGCCTCGACCATCACGCTCGGCGTGCTGATGTCGCTGTACGCGCTGCTGCCGATGCTGCTGGCGATCCGCGCCGGGCGCCGCATCGACCAGATCGGGCCGCGCCGGCCGATGACCGCGGGCTCGCTGATGGTGGTCGGCGGCACGCTGCTGCCGGCGATCTGGCCGAGCGTCGCCGCGCTGTACGCGTCGTGCGCGCTGATCGGCGTCGGCTTCATGCTGGTCCAGGTCGCGATGCAGTTGCTGATCGGGCAGCTGTCGACCGACGAGACCCGTCTTCGCAACTACACCTGGCATGCGCTGGGGCTGTCGGTATCGGGCACGCTGGGCCCGGTGGTGGTCGGCTACGTGATCGAGCACGCCGGCTATCGCCCCGCCTTCCTGCTGCTGGTCGGCGTCGCGCTGATCGGTCAGATCGGCCTGCGGCTCGTCCATGACCGCCTGCCCGCGCAAGGCGCCGGCGCCGCGCGCCAGGCCGCGCTCGACGGCAGCCGCGGCTCCGCGCTGGATCTGCTGCAGGTGCCCGAGCTGCGCGCCGTCTTCGTCGCCAGCGCGGTGCTGTCCGCCGCCTGGGACCTGCATGCCTTCCTGATCCCGATCCAGGGCACGCGCGTCGGCCTGTCGCCCTCGTCGATCGGCTGGGTGCTCGGCGCCTTCGCCATCGCCACGCTGGCGATCCGCATCGCGATGCCGCTGGTCACGCGCCATCTGTCCGAATGGAAGATCATCCGCGGCGCGCTGCTGGTCGGCGGCATCGCGTACCTGCTCTATCCCTTCGTCTCGACGTTCTGGCTGATGTGCTGCCTGGCGTTCGTGCTGGGCCTGGCGCTGGGCAGCGCCCAGCCCAACGTGATGAACATCCTGCATAGCGCGTCGCCGTCGGGCCGCGCCGGCGAGGCGCTGGGCCTGCGCTCGGCCGTGCTGAACACCAGCCAGGTGGTATGGCCGCTGACCTTCGGCGTGGTCGGCACCGCGCTGGGCATGCTGCCGATTTTCTTGTCGATGGCCGGCGCGATGGGCGTGGCCGGCTACTATTCGCGCGGACAGACGCGCAAGCTGCCGCCGCCCGCCGCCTGAGGCCGCTTCAGGTCGAAGCGCGGTTGAAACACGGTCGGGGCGCGGTTGAAGCCTGGCTGGAGCACGGTCCAGGCCGGCTCGCGGGCCGGGATGCCTTCGCTATACTCCAGGCATCCGGATCCGCTTGTCGACCGCACGCAAGACGCTGTGCCGACGCAATCGGAGACCCGTTCAGGAATCTTCAGCCATCCCCGGCGCGGCCATGCCGCTGCCCTTCCCGCCATGACGCAACTCGCCGATCTCCGTCGTACCTATGTGCTCGGTTCCCTCACCGAAGCCGATGTCGCGCCCCAACCCATCGCGCAATTCGAACGCTGGTTCGAGGAAGCGCTGACCGCCAAGCTGCCCGAGCCGAATGCGATGACGCTGGCCACGGTCGACGCCAGCGGCCAGCCCTCGGCCCGCATCGTGCTGCTCAAGGGCATCGACGAGCGCGGCTTCACCTTCTTCACCAATTACGAGAGCCGCAAGGGGCTGGACCTCGCGGCCAATCCGCGCGCCGCGCTGCTGTTCCACTGGGTACAGCTCGAGCGGCAGGTCCGCATCGAAGGCGCCGTCGAGAAAGTCAGCGACGCCGAGAGCGATGCCTACTTTGCCTCGCGGCCGCTGGGCTCGCGCATCGGCGCCTGGGCCTCGGCGCAGAGCCAGGAGGTCAGCGACCGCGCGCTGCTCGAACAGCGCGAGGCCGAGTTCCGCCAGCGCTTCGGCGAGAACCCGCCGCGGCCGCCGCACTGGGGCGGCTATCGCGTGGCGCCGACGCGCGTCGAATTCTGGCAGGGCCGCCCGTCGCGGCTGCACGATCGCATCGCTTATCTGCGCCAGCCCGACGGCAGCTGGCGCATCGCGCGGCTGTCGCCGTGAGGTCGCCTGAGGGCGCCTGAGGTCGCCTGAGGTCGCCGAGGATCGCCTGAGGTCGTCCTGAGGATCGCCCGACGGCGACCCGAAGCGTCGCCGTGGCGTGGCCTCGATGGTCCTCATCGGGCGCGCACCGTTTTGCCCCTGTCATTGATATGGGGTCTAGGCAGTGCACTGCACACCTGCGCGGTTTGGCGTATAAAGTGAAACGCCAGACGCACCAGGCAGCGGGCTCTGGCGTTGGGTATGGCACAGCCTGATATATCGGAAGGCCAGGCCGCCCACAGCTGTGGTTGGAGCGCTGTTCGTTCGGAAATATGCCGCCATTCATCAGGAGGAAAGCCGCATGTTTTTCAAGCAAGCACTGGACACGCAACTGGAGCGCTGGGTCGCGGAATTGCGCGACAAGGCCAACCTGCCCGTCAAGCTGCGGCTCTGGAATGGCCACGAATACGCGCTGGGCAACTTCGAACAACCGGCGGTCACGCTGACCGTGCGCGAGGCCGGCGCGCTGCCGCTGCTGCTGACGCCGACGCTGGACAACCTCGGCGAGGCCTACGTCCAGCAGAAGATCGATCTGGAGGGCAAGCTCGCCGACATCATCGCGGTCGGCTACGGCTTCTCCCGCGCGACCACGCAACTGGCCGGCAGCACGCTGGCACGCGTCGCGCAACGCTTCACCCATACCAAGCAGGAAGACAAGGCGTCGATCGAATACCACTACGACGTCTCCAACGACTTCTACAAGCTGTGGCTGGACCCGAACATGGTCTACTCCTGTGCGTACTTCGAGCACGGCACCGAGGACCTGGCCACCGCGCAGATCAAGAAGATCGACCACATCCTGACCAAGATCCGCCTGCAGCCGGGCCAGACACTGCTCGACATCGGCTGCGGCTGGGGCGCGCTGGTGCTGCGCGCCGCGCAGAAGTTCGGCGCGCGCTGTGTGGGCATCACGCTGTCGGAAAACCAGTTCGCGCTGGCCACCGAACGGGTCAAACAGGCCGGGCTGTCGGACCGCATCGAGATCCGCCTGCAGGACTATCGCGATGTCGGCGGCACCTTCGACCGCATCACCAGCGTCGGCATGTTCGAGCATGTCGGCAAGGAAAACCTGGTCACCTACTTCAGCCGCATGTGCGAGCTGCTGGCCGACGACGGTATCGCGATGAACCACGGCATCACCTCGCCCGATCCGGACAGCGGCAAGGTGCCGATGGACGGTGCCCAGTTCATGGACCGCTACGTGTTCCCGCAGGGCGAGTTGCCGCACATCAGCATGGTGCTGCATACGCTCGCCAAGGGCGGCCTGGAGGCCTACGACGTGGAGCTGCTGCGCCGGCACTATGCGCAGACGCTGCGGCACTGGGCCGAGAACTTCGAGACGCACGGCGAGACCATTCGCGCGATGGTCGGCGAGAAGAAATACCGCATCTGGCGCGTCTATCTGGCCGGCTGCGCGCAGGCGTTCGACAGCGAGAAGATGTCGATCTACCAGGTGGTCTGCCACAAGGCCACCCAGCCGTCGAGCACGCTGCCCTGGTCGCGCCATTACATCTACGACAAGACGCTGGATTGAGGCGGCCGGCATGACGCCAGGCTTCGCTGTGCGCGCTGGCTTCGCTGACCTTCGCTGACTCGCTGACTCGCTGACTCAATCAGGCTCGACTGAACCACCTTTGACTGAAGACCTGTTCGGCGACCCGGTGTCCGAAAAGACATCGGGTCGCATCGTTTCTCCCGCCGCCGCTCCTGCTCCCGCGGCGCCGGCCGCGTCGGCGGCGGCCACCAAACCGGCCCGGCGCGGCAAGACGGTCCAGCCGGTCGCCGCCTCTCCCGAACTGGCGGCGCTGGCCGCCCGGCTGCCCGCCCATCTCCACCTCGGCACCTCGACCTGGTCCTACCCTGGCTGGAAAGGCCTGGTCTACGACGGCGACTACAGCGACAGCCTGCTGTCGCGCAAGGGCTTGAGCGCCTACGCCGCCCATCCGCTGCTGCGCGCGGCCGGCGTCGATCGGGGCTTCTACGCGCCGATTCCGCTGGCCGACTATCTCGCCTATGCGGCCCAGGTGCCCGACGATTTCCGCTTCCTGGTCAAGGCGCCCGCCAGCGTCTGCGATCCGTGGCTGCGCGCGAGCAATGGCGCAGGCCGGCTCGCCAACGCGGCGTTCCTCGATGTGGAGATCGCCGTCCGCGATTTCATCGCGCCGGCCACCGCGGGGCTCGGCGCCAAATGCGGGCCGCTGCTGTTCCAGCTGTCGCCGCTGCGCGCGATGGCGGCCGATGCCGCGGGCTTTCTGTCGCGGCTCGACGCCTTCCTGTCGGCGCTGCCCGCGCTCGACCCGGCGCAGACGCCGAACGCCTGCTATGCGGTCGAGCTGCGCGACCCCGAACTGCTGACGCCGCGCTTCATCAAGCTGCTGCGTACGCATGGCGTGCGTTTCGGCTGCGCGGCGCGCGACCGCATGCCGCCGCTGGCGCGCCAGGCCGCGGCGCAGGCGCTGCGCGACGAAGGCGAGCCGGGGCCGCTGGTGCTGCGCTGGCTGCTGCATGAGGGCTACGGCTACGAGCAGGCCGAGGCGGCGTTCGAGCCGTTCGACCGGCTGCGCGCGCTCGATCCGCAGACGCTGGCCGCCGCCGCCGACCTGGCGGTGCGCACGCTGCAGGCCGGGCAGCCGGCCTATCTGATCGTCAGCAACAACGCCGAGGGCTGCGCGCCGCTGACGCTGGCGCGGCTGGCGGAGGCGATCGCGCAGCGGCTGGACGTCTAGCCTCCGCCACGGCCGCCTGTGCCTCCGCCGCGGCCGCCTGTGCCACTGCCGCGGCTGCCGCGCTTGCTGTCGCTGTCGCTGTCGCTGTCGCTGCCAAGGTTGCCGGCGTCGTTGGGCCCGCCGCAGTCGCTTTTGCTGCCGCTGTCGCTGCCGACTCTGCGCCGTCGCTGCGGTGCCGCCGCTGCTGCGCTTACTGTGCCCGCAACCGGTGCGCGAAACTCTTGCGGAACTTGGCGACCTTCGGCGAGATCACGAAGGCGCAGTAGCCCTGTTCGGGATGATTGCGGAAGTAGTTCTGGTGATAGGCCTCGGCGCGCCAGTAGCGCTGCGCCGGCTCGAGCTGCGTGACCAGCGGCCCGTCGTAGAGCTGGCGCGCGGCGATGTCGGCCATCACCTGTTCGGCGGTCGCGCGCTGCGCGTCCGAGTGCGTGTAGATCACCGAGCGGTACTGCGTACCGACGTCGTTGCCCTGGCGATTGAGCGTGGTCGGATCGTGGATCGCGAAGAAGATCTCCAGGATCTCGCGATAGGAGATCACCGACGGATCGAACGACACCCGCACCACCTCGGCATGACCGGTATCGCCGCTGCAGACCTGCTCATAGCTGGGATCGTCGACATGGCCGCCGGTATAGCCGGACTCCACCGCGGTCACGCCTTCGACCTGCTGATAGACCGCCTCCAGGCACCAGAAGCAGCCGCCACCGAGCGTGGCGATTTCGGTTCGATCTTCCATGGATGCTTACCCGTTGGGATGCGCCGCAAGGCGCGATCGAACGATGATACCCGCCGCGCTCAGTTCATGCCGCCGCGGCCGCCACCGCCACTGCCCACACTGCCGACACCGGCAGCGCTGCCACCGCTCGCGCCACTGCCGCCGCTGCCAGCACTCGCGCAGCTGCCGCCACTGCCATCGCTGGCGCCCCGCGCCGCCTCCAGCGTCGCGCGCAGCTGCGGCTTCAGGACCTTGCCGAGCGCGCTCCTGGGCAGCGCGTCGAGCAGCACCACCTCGCGCGGCAGCTTGAAGCGGGCGATGCGGGCGGCCAGCGTCTCGCGCAGCCGTTCGGTCGCCAGCGCGGCGCGGTCGGCGCCCGGCGCCGGCACGATGACAGCGACCGGCACCTCGCCCCAGCGCGGGTCGGGCAAACCCACCACCGCGCATTCGGCCACGCCGGGCAGCGCGACCAGCGCGTTCTCGATCTCGGCCGGATAGATGTTCTCGCCGCCGGAGATGATCATGTCCTTGCTGCGGCCTACCACCTCGATGCAGCCGTCGGCGTCGCGATGGGCGAGATCGCCCGAGCGGAACCAGCCGTCGACGAAGCCGGGATGGAAAGGCTCGCGCCAGTAGCCCTGCATCAGATTGCTGGCGCGGATGCAGATCTCGCCGACCTCGCCTTCGGCCACCTCCTTGCCGTCGCGGCCGAGCAGCCGTACCTGCGCCTCGGGCTGCGGCCAGCCGGTATAACCGGGCCGCGCCATCGCCTCGTGCAGGCGCAGCACGATCGAGACGGGGCCGGTCTCGGTGGCACCGTAGACCTGCCCCAGCGGCACCCCGCGCGCGTGGAAGGCGTCGATATAGGCGCGGGGAATCGTCGACGAGCCGGCCATCACGCCGCGCAGCACGCCCAGATTGGCATCAGCCCAGCCGGGATGTTCGAGCACCGCGCGCAGCGTGGCCGGCACCATCAGCGACAGCGTCGGACGCGCCTGCGCGAGCGCCTCGAGCCAGGCGTCGGGCGTGAAGCGCTCGTGCAGCGTCACCTGCGCGCCGAGCAGCAGCGCCGGCACGGTCTGGATGCACAGCCCGCCGACATGGAACATCGGCAGCGTCGACAGGACATGGTCGGTATCGCGCATCTCGTGGGCCCACCAGCTGGCGCGCGCATTGGCCAGCAGTGCGGCCTGCGTATGCAGCGCGCCCTTGGGCTGGCCGGTGGTGCCGGAGGTGTAGACCAGCAGCAGCGGCGTGTCGTCGGGCATCGGGCCGATCGGCGCGTCGATGGGCTCCGGCGGCGCCGGGCTGTCGATCAGGCGGTCGATATGGGCGTGGCGCACGGCACTGCGCCGGCCAGCCGCGCCGGCTTCATCCGCAACTGCCCTCACCACGGCACTGGCGACTTCACCGGCAACTTGACCGGCGACTTGACCGGCCACTTCGCCCGCAATTGCACCAGCGCCCTCATCTGCGACCGCCCCTTCGCTGGCGCGCGCGACCGCGGCCGCGACATCGGCATGCGCATCGTCATGAAAGATCGCCCGCACGCCGGCATGCGCGGCGATCGCGGCGAGTTCGGGCACCGCCAGCCGGTAGTTCAGCGGCACGAAGATCGCGCCCAGCCGCGCGCAGGCGAACAGCAGCGCCAGCTGCAGATCGTGGTTCAGGCACAGCGTCGCCACGCGGTCGCCGCGCGCGACGCCCCAGTCGGCCAGCAGATGCGCGGCGACGCGCTCGATGCGGCTCCACAGCTTGGCATAGCCGATCGTGCGGCCGCGAAAATGCAGCGCCGGCCGTTGCGGCTGCGTGTCGGCCAGCGCGTGCAGCGGCCGCAGCAGCGCGCCGACGCTGGCCGCATCCAGATGCGGCCGCCCTCCGCAGGCGCCGCTCATTCGTCGCGCTCGCCCGGTTCGTACAGCGTCTCGCGGCCCATGCGGTCGAGGATCAGCTCGGCGGTCCACGGCAACATCAGCGCGCCACAGCGCGAATCGCGATAGAGCCGTTCGAGCGGCAGGTCCTTCAGCATCGACTGGCCGCCGCAGGTCCGGATCGCCAGCCGCGCGATATCGTTGGCGCCCTCCATCACCGCGTAGTGCGCCGCATAGAGACGCATGCGCTGGTCCTTCGACGGATTGGGCCGCGCCTCGTGAATGACGCGCCAGAACAGCGAGCGCATCGACTCGAGCTGGATGCGCATCTGCGCCACCGCGATCTGCTTGGTCGGATACATGCGGCGCTTGACCGGCGGCTGGCCCGGCACCTCGCCGCGCAGGTACTGCACGGTGAAGTCGTAGGCGGCCTGCGCCACGCCCAGGTACGTTGGCGACAGCGTGAAGAACATCGCCGGCCAGGTCTGCGCGGCCTTGTAGTAGACGCCGCGCGGCATCAGCTGCTCGTCGTCGGGCACGAACACGTCCTTGAGCAGCAGCGTGCGCGAGACCGTGCCGCGCATGCCCATCGGATCCCAGTCGCCGGTCACGGTCAGTCCCTCGGCCTTGCCCGGCACCGCGATATAGAGCGTGTCGCGCATGTCGGGATGATGGTCGCCGCGGTCCTCGGTGCACAGGATGCCGTAGTAGTCAGCCGCGCCCGACAGCGAGGCGAAGATCTTGCGGCCGTTCAACAGCCAGCCGCCCTCGACCTTGCGCGCGGTGGTGCCGAACGGCGCCTTGCCGGCCGCGGCCGCCGAGCCTTCCGAGAAGGGTTGCGCGTAGACCGCGCCGTCCTTGACCACGCGCGAGAAATGCCGCTCGCGGCGGACCGCGTGTTCGGCGCGCTGTTCGTCGGTCATCGCGATGCCGTCGGCCAGCATGCCCGTCCACATGGTCGAGCAGATATGCATGTTGTAGGTCAGCGCGGTGGCGCCGCAGAAGCGGCCGATCTCCGCGCCGATCATGCAGTAGGTCGCGAAGTCCGCGCCCTCGCCGCCGAACGCGCGCGGCACGCACAGCGCCAGCAGGCCGGCCTCGCGCAGGTCGTCATAGTTGGCGAACGGGAAGCTCGCCTCGCGGTCCCATTGCGCCGCGCGCGGCGCGAAGCGTTCGCGGCCGAGCCGGTTGGCCAGCGTCAGCAGGCGGACCTGATCGTCGGTGAAATCGGCCTCGCCGACAGCGGGAACGAAGTCCAGGGGCATGATGGTGTCTCTCGTGGTCAGCTTGTTGTGCGTCGGGCGCGTTCGTGCGTTCGTGCGTTCGTGCGTTCGTGCGTTCGTGCGTTCGTGCGTTCGTGCGTTCGTGCGTTCGTGCGTTCGTGTGTTCGTGTGTTCGTGTGTTCGTGTGTTCGTGTGTTCGTGCGTTGGTGCGTCGGTACGTCGGTACGTCGGTACGTCGGTACGTTCGGTGCGATGGTGCGTGCCGGCGATGTCCCGGTCGACGTCAGCGGACCGGGAAATGCCGCGCCAGGAAATCGAGCACGGCCTCGTTGAAGCGCGCCGGCCGCTCCATGCAGGCCAGATGGCCGACGCCCGGCAGGCAGCGGTACTCGGCGCCGGGAATGCGCGCCGCCATCCGTTCCATCACGGCCGGCGCGGCATTGGCGTCGTGCTCGCCGGCCAAGGCCAGCACCGGCACCGCGATGCCGGCCAGCGCGGCGCGCCGGTCGAAGCGCACCAGCGCATGCAGCGCGGCACGATAGGTGTCGGGCGGCACCTGCGCCATCACGCGCGTGGCGAAGGCCACCGCGTCCGCCGGAGCATCGGGCGCAACCATGCCCCGCACCAGGCCGGCGGCCATCTCGGCCATGGTCCGGCCCGCGTCGAGCGGCGCGGTGCGGGCTGCGACGAAGTCGCGCTGCCAGTCGCCGTCGGCCTTGCCGAAGGCCGGCGAGGTGCCCGACAGCACCATGCCGTCGATCGCCGCGGGCATCGCCGCATAGGCCTGCTGCGCGACCATGCCGCCCATGCTGTGGCCGAGCAGCACCACGCGGCGGCCGGCGCCGCGCTCGGCCTGCAGCACCGGTGCCAGCGCGGCGGCGAGGCCGGCGAAGTCGTACGGGGCGATCGTCGCGCTGTCGCCGTAGCCGGGCATGTCCCAGGCGACGGCGCGGTAGCCGGCTTCGGTCAGGGCATCGAATTGCGCGGGCCACGCGGCCTTGCCGCCGCCGATGCCGTGCAGCATCACCACGGCGACGGGGCCGTCGCCGCGCGCCACGGCGGCGATGCCGTTGGCGTGGCGGGTCAGGGAATCGCGGTTGGATTCGCGATGGGAGTCGGAGGGGGGCATCGAGGCTCCTTGCGGGTGTCGGCGTATCGACGCGTCGGCGTGTCGGCGTATCGGCGTATCGGCGTATCGGCGTATCGGCGTATCGGCGTATCGGCGTATCGGCGTATCGGCGTGTCGGAAAGTCAGCGTGTCGGCGAGTCAGCGGGTCCGCGCGCCAGCGGTTCAGCGTGCCATCTCCGCCAGCCGCCCCTGCTCGACCTCGGCCACGCCGTCCAGCGTCACCGTGCAGCCGCGCAGCGGCAGATCGAAATGGCCCAGCGTATGGCGGCCGGCCACTTCGTTGGCGCCGGTCGAATAGAGGAAATTGCCGGCAAACGCGCGCAGCTCCGTGCCGTTGCAATCGCGCCTGTCGTAGAAGGTCAACGCGTCCCAGCGCGCCTGCGGGTTCATGCCCCAGCCGACATGCGAGACCGCGTAGGCGTCCCGCGTGCCTTCCTTGTCGGCCCAGGCCGCGTAGTAGCCGCGCATCATGTCGGCATCGACGCCGTTGCCCTCGATGCCGACGATGTAGTCGCGCTCGACATGGCAGACGACCGTATCGCGCAGATAGGTCTTGAAGGTCAGGTTGACGTCGCCGGGCGCCAGCACCAGCGTGCCATCGACCTGCCCCGTGGCGGGGAACGCCAGGCACAGTCCGCCCGGCCAGTGCGCGACCTGGCCCGGCTTGTTGCAATAGCCCCAGACCCCGCCGACGCGCGCGCCGGCCAGGCCGATGCGCAGGTCCGTGCCGGCGCCGGAGGTCACGCGCATTTCGGCGGCACCGCGCAGCCGGCGCATCGCCGCGCGCACGGCGATCTCCAGCGCGGGATCGGGCACGCAGCGTTCGAGGATTTCGGGATGTTCGTTGCTGATCATCAGCAGCCGCGGCACCACGCCGTCGGCGCCCTGCAGGATCCGCGGCAATTCCGGCGCGTGCAGCAGCCCTTCGACGGTGCAGTCCAGCACCAGGTGGCAGCGCGACAGCGCGGCGATCACCGGCTCCAGTTGCTGCAGTGCATCGCTGGCGCCGGTCGAGCGCACGGGCGCCGGCGCCTGCAGCGCGGGGGTCGGCACCCGCACGCGGATCGGGGTCGCGCCCAGGGACTGCACCGCCAGTTCGGCCAAGTCCACGATGACTTGTCGGGATTGCGACTCCGCTACAATGCCGACAACTTCACCCGCGGAAAGCGCGCACAGCTCCAGCGTCCGGCGAAAGGCCGCCAGCCAGCGGTGTTCGATCTGCTCGACGAGCATGACACTCCTCCTCTGCTGCTGATTGAGGCCGGGCCTGCCCCTCGGTGTTCCGCGGCGTTCGCAGCAAAGTCCTGCCTTGCCGTTTGCGATCCCGCGCCGTGTTTCTTCGCTTGTGTTTTTTCGCCCGAACTTCTTCGCCCGAATTTCCTGGCCGTGTTTCTTGGCCGTGTTTCTTGGCTTGTGATTCTGCGTTCTGCGGCAAATAATATATGAAATTTCATGGAAATCAGCGGTACCCGACCTATGGGATTTCCCGACGCCAACCCGCCTGACGGGAACCTGAGCCCGCACGGCCAAGCCGCCGCGCCGGACTTCGACGCCCTGCATTTCCGCCGCGCGCTGTCGCAGTTCGCCACCGGCGTGACGGTCATCACCACGCGCGCGATGCGCCAATCCCCGGCCGATCCGCCCTTCGTCGGCATCACCGCCAGCTCGTTCAACTCGGTTTCGCTCGATCCGCCGCTGGTGCTGTGGAGCATGGCCAACCGCGCCAACAGCCTGCCGATGTTCCGCGGCGGCTCGCACTACATCATCAACGTGCTGGCCGCGACCCAGCTGGACCTGTGCCAGCGCTTCGCCACGCTCAAGGGCGACCGCTTCGCCGGCGTCGACTACCGGCTGTCGGCCAATGGCCTGCCGATCCTCGCCAATGCGCTGGCCTGGTTCGAATGCCACAACCGCAGCCGCTACGACGAGGGCGATCACGTGATTTTCGTGGGCGAAGTCGAGCGCTGCGGCATCCACAGCAGCGGCGGCCTGCCGCTGGTATTCCAGGGCGGCGCGTTCTCCACCACCAGCCCGCTGCGCGACTGATCGCCCCGCGCGCTTCTCCGCCCCCGGCCCAACGTGACCATGCCCTTCGTCGACGGCTACCTGCCCTATCTGCTGGCGCGCGCCAGCCATCTGGTTTCGGGTGAATTCCACCGCAAGGTCGAACTGGCGGGCCTGAGCGTGCCCGAATGGCGCGTGCTGGCGACGCTGGCCGACCGCGACGTCTGCACGGTCGGCACGTTGGCCGATATCACCCTGACCAAGCAGCCGACGCTGACCAAGCTGCTCGACCGCATGACGGCCGACGGCCTGGTCGAGCGCCGCCGCGACGGCGCGCCCGATCGGCGCCAGGCGCTGGTGTCGATCACCGAGCGCGGACGCGAACGGGCCCGGCCGCTGCTGGCCCAGGCCGCGGAACACGAGGCCCAGGTGCTGGCCGCCTTCGGTGCCAGCCAGGGCGACCAGCTGAAGGAAACGCTGCGGCGCCTGATCGCGCTGCACGCGCGGCGGTAGGCACGCGGCTGGCTGATCGCGCCGCGCGCGCGGCGGCAGGCGCGCGCCTTCGCCGCGCCGGGCGGGCTAACCCTGCCCGCGCGGCTGCACCAGCTCCAGTGGCGAGCCCTCGGTCTTGATCCGCTGCAGCACGATGTTCGAGCGGATGTCCATCACGCCCGGCGTGCGATAGAGCCGGTTCACGATGAAATCGGAGTAGTGCTTCAGGTTGCGCGCCTGCACGCGCAGGATGTAGTTGCTGTCGCCGGTGATCACATAGGCCGACAGCACTTCCGGCCACGATTGCACCGCCGCGTTGAACGTGTCATGCCAGCCCTCGACCGCCGGCCGCATCGACACCTGCACGATCGCTTCCAGCTCCAGCCCCAGCCGCTCGGCGTCGAACCAGGCGCGATAACCGCCGATCACGCCACTTTCCTCCAGCAGCCGCACCCGCCGCAGGCAGGCCGAGGGCGACAGCGCGACGCGCTCGGCCAGGTCCTGGTTGCTGATGCGGCCGTTCTGCTGCAGGCAGGTCAGGATGCGCAGATCGATGGGGTCGAGCGTCATGTCGCAGATCCTTTCGCAATGTGTTCGATTTATCGAATTCTATGCGAATTGCGGCTCAACCAGCCGTCGAAATAGCAAGCCTCTTTCCCGAAATCTTGACTATCATGCCGGGATCGGCGCCACCGCCGCCTAATGCTATGCCGGCCTTTTGCTGTCCCCGGCCGATGGCTTTACCCGCCTCCCGCATTACCGGCCTGTCGCTTTATCGCCTATCGCCCTATCGGCCCATCGCAAGCCCCTCGACGCGCCCCAATGTCCGACGCCCTTTCGACCTCCCCGACCACGGCCCGCGCGCTGTGGGACATCAGCCCCCCGCTGTCGCCGGCGACGCCGGTGTGGCCCGGCGACACGCCGTTCCAGCAGCAGAGCGCCTGGCAGATGGACGAGCAATGCCCGGTCAACGTCGGCCGGATCACGCTGTCGCCGCACACCGGCGCGCACGCGGATGCGCCGCTGCACTACGCGGCCGACGGCGCGCCGATCGGCGAGGTGGATCTGGACCCGTACCTGGGCCCCTGCCGGGTGATCCATTGCATCGGCGCGGCGCCGCTGGTGCGGCCGGAACAGGTCGCGGACGCGCTCGACGGCGTGCCGCCGCGCGTGCTGCTGCGCACCTATCGCAGCGCGCCGCTGACCGAATGGGACCCCGACTTCTGCGCGGTGGCGCCGGAAACCATCGCGCTGCTGGCCGAACACGGCGTGCGCCTGATCGGCATCGACACGCCGTCGCTGGATCCGCAGCAGTCCAAGACCATGGATGCGCACCGGATGGTGCGAACGCATCGGATGGCGATTCTCGAAGGGCTGGTGCTCGACGCCGTCGCGCCCGGCGACTACGAACTGATCGCGCTGCCGCTGCGCCTTGCCGCGCTGGACGCCAGCCCGGTGCGGGCGGTGCTGCGCAGCCTGTCCTGAGGGCCGACCGCCCCGGCGTCCCCGCCTTTCCGCATCTGCGCACCGATCGCGACCGCCGCTGGCGGCGATCGCCAAACCATCATCAAGGAAGCCATGACCGCAACTACCCGCGAGCAATGCCTGTCGCTGGACCGGCAAGACCCCTTGCGCCCGCTGCGCGACGCCTTCGCGCTGCCCGACGGCGTGATCTATCTGGACGGCAATTCGCTGGGCGCCCGCCCGCGCGCGGCCGCCGCCCGCGCCGCTCAGGTCGTCGAGCAGGAATGGGGCGAAGGCCTGATCCGCAGCTGGAATACCGCCGGCTGGTTCGAACTGCCGCAGCGCCTGGGCAATCTGCTGGCGCCGCTGGTCGGCGCCGGCGAGGACGAGGTCGTCGTCACCGACACCACCTCGGTCAACCTCTTCAAGGTGCTGGCCGCCGCGCTGCGCGTGCAGGGGCTGCGCAGCCCGGCGCGCAGGGTGATCGTCTCCGAGCGCAGCAATTTCCCGACCGATCTGTATATCGCCCAGGGCCTGGCCGATCTGCTGCAGCAGGGCTATTCGCTGCGCCTGGTCGACAGCCCCGACGAGATCGACGCGGCGGTGCGCGACGATACCGCCGTGCTGATGCTGACCCACGTCAACTACAAGACCGGCGAGATGCTCGACATGGCGGCGCTGACCGAACTGGCGCATGCGCGCGGCGCGCTGACGGTCTGGGACCTGGCGCATTCGGCTGGCGCCGTGCCGGTCGCGCTGCGCGAGTCCGGCGCGGACTACGCGGTCGGCTGCACCTACAAGTACCTGAACGGCGGCCCGGGCTCGCCGGCCTTCCTGTGGGTCGCACCGGCGCTGCGCGACGCGTTCTGGCAGCCGCTGTCGGGCTGGTGGGGCCACGCCGCGCCGTTCGCGATGGAGCCCGACTACCGCCCGCGCAGCGGCGTCTCGCGCTTCCTGTGCGGCACGCAGCCGATGACCTCGCTGGCGATGGTCGAATGCGGACTGGAAATCTTCGGCCGCACCGACATGCAGGCGCTGCGCGCCAAATCGCTGCAGCTGACCGATCTGTTCATCGCGCTGGTGGAAGCGCGCTGCGGCCACCATCCGCTGACGCTGGTCACGCCGCGCGAGCACGCGCGCCGCGGCAGCCAGGTCAGCTTCGCCCATCCGCAGGGCTATGCCGTGATGCAGGCGCTGATCGAGCGCGGCGTGATCGGCGACTACCGCGAGCCGCGGATCATCCGCTTCGGCTTCACGCCGCTCTACACTGGTTTTGCGGACGTCTGGGATGCGGTGGAAGTGTTGCGCGACGTGCTCGACAGCGGCGCCTACGAAGCGGCGCGCTTCCAGACGCGCACGGCGGTGACCTGAGCAGCGAGCGAAACGATGACCATGGAATCGAAGAACATCAAGGCCGGGCACGGCGGCTGCCCGATGTCGGGCGGCGGGGCGCACCACGGGGAAACATCGCGCGAGGGTGGATCTCCATCCGAATCTCCATCCGGCGACAAGTCCGCTTCCGGGGACAAATGGCATGGCGCGCAGCTCGACATGCGCCAGCAGATGAGCTACGGCGACTATCTGGCGCTCGACCAGATCCTGAACGCCCAGCATCCGCTCTCGCCCGACCACAACGAGATGCTGTTCATCGTCCAGCATCAGACCACCGAGCTGTGGATGAAACTGATGCTGCATGAGCTGCGCGCCGCGCGCGAGGCGGTGCGGCGCGACGACCTGCCGCCGGCGTTCAAGATGCTGACGCGGGTGTCGCGCATCATGGACCAGCTGGTGCAGGCGTGGAACGTGCTGGCGACGATGACGCCGCCGGAGTATTCGGCGATGCGGCCCTATCTGGGGATGTCGTCCGGCTTCCAGTCGTTCCAGTACCGCGAGATCGAATTCATCCTCGGCAACAAGAACGCCGCGATGCTGCGCCCGCACGCACACCGTCCGCAGCACCATGCGCTGGTCGAGGAGGCGCTGCGCACACCGTCGCTGTACGACGAGGCGATCCGGCTGATGGCGCGGCGCGGCTTCGCGATCGACGCGGCCTGCCTCGAGCGCGACTGGACCGAGCCGACCGGCTACAACGCCTCGGTCGAAGCCGCCTGGCTGGAGGTCTATCGCAAGCCCGAGGCGCACTGGGAGCTGTACGAGCTCGGCGAGAAGTTCGTCGATCTCGAGGATGCCTTCCGCCAATGGCGCTTCCGCCATGTCACCACGGTCGAACGCGTGATCGGCTTCAAGCGCGGCACCGGCGGCACCGAGGGGGTCAGCTATCTGCGCAAGATGCTCGACATCGTGCTGTTCCCCGAACTGTGGAAGCTGCGCACGGACCTGTGATGGCGATCGCTCGCTGAGCGGCCCCGGCGACCCGAGCGACTCGGATGGCCGGGGCGGCCTCTGCGGCCGGCCGGCCCGGCCACCTCAGCGGCCCGGCGGCCCGGCCACCTCAGCGGCTCAGCGGCCCGGCCAGCGGCCCGGCCACGTCGGCAGCTCAGCGGCTTCGGCCGCCTCGGCCGCCTCAGCGGCCCGAGCAACCACATCGGCCGGGACGCCGCCGCGCTCAGCGCGCGGCGCCCTCCGACAACCGCGCCGCGAGCGCGCGCAGCGCCGGGGCCAGCGTCTCGTGGAAGACCGCCTCGTCGACGCTGCCATACGACGCGCTGCAGCTCAGCATGTGGATGTCCTTTTCGCCGATCGGCCGGAACGGCACCGCGCAGGCGTGGATGGCGGGATGCCAGTCGCGGAACGAGGCCGCGTAACCGCGCTGCTCGGCCTCGGCCACCGCCGCCCGCATCGGCGCCTCCTGCGCCTTCCATTGCTCGGGATAGGCCTGCGCGAATTCGGCCAGCAGCCGTTCCCGCTTCGGCCCGGGCAGCGCCGCCAGATAGGCCCGCCCCATCGAACTGGACACCAGCGACAGCCGCGATCCGACCCCCAGACCCAGCATCGAGCCGGCGTCGTTACGTATCGACTCCAGATAGATCACCTCCAGCCGCTCGCGCTTGCCGAGCGACACGGACACGCCATGGGTCTGCGCGAACGCCAGCATATGCGGCCGCGCCAGCGCCACCACATCGGAGGCCGACAGATAGGCAAAGCCCAGCGCCAGCACGCCGGCATCCAGCGCGTACTTGCCGAGGCTGTCGTCGTAGCGCAGATACCCCAGTTGCACCAGCGTACCGGCGAGGCGGCTGACGGTCGCCTTCGGCAGCCCGGTGCGGCGCACGAAGTCCTGGTTGCCGAGCATCGACTCGCCGGTGCGAAAGCACCGCAGCAGCTCCAGGCCGCGGGCCAGCGCGGTGACGAAGTTCGGGTCGCTCTCGCGCGCGGCGCGCTCCGACCCGGGCTCGGTGGCCTTGGTGGCCTTGGTGGCCTCCACGGCCGGAGGGCTCTTTGCGGCCGGGGTGGCTGCGGCGGCCGCATTCCCGGTGCTGGCGGCGGAGGAAAGCACGTCGGAGTTGGCCACGGCGGGCTCCTGGTCGAAAGGCGGTGAACGAAGTCGGGAGGCCCGGGCGGGCTGTTGCCGGCCGGACGCTTTGCGCTATACTAACGCATCGGAACACGGTTCCGCAATGCGGAACCTTAAAACGAGACCGGCAGCGCCCCGCCAGCCGGTCCGCCGCGCCCGATCACTCATTCCGTTTCAAGTCCAATCACGCTGACCCGCGTTCACCGCTCTACCGAAGGAGACCTCGATGGCCGCCAACGCCGAATTCCACTGGGCCGACCCGCTGCTGCTCGATCAGCAACTGACCGCCGACGAGCGCATGGTGCGCGACGCCGCCGCGGCCTACTGCCAGGACAAGCTGATGCCGCGCGTGCTGGAGTCGTTCCGGCATGAAAAGACCGACGCGACCATCTTCCGCGAGATGGGCGAACTCGGCCTGCTCGGCCCGACCATTCCCGAGCAGTACGGCGGCCCCGGACTGAACTACGTCAGCTATGGCCTGATCGCGCGCGAGGTCGAGCGTGTCGATTCGGGCTATCGCTCGATGATGAGCGTGCAGTCGTCGCTGGTGATGGTGCCGATCCACGAATTCGGCAGCGAGGCGCAGAAGCAGAAGTACCTGCCCAAGCTGGCCACCGGCGAATGGATCGGCTGCTTCGGCCTGACCGAGCCGAACCACGGCTCCGACCCCGGCTCGATGGTGACGCGCGCGAAGAAGGTCGACGGCGGCTACGAGCTGAGCGGCGCCAAGATGTGGATCACCAACTCGCCGATCGCCGACGTGTTCGTGGTGTGGGCGAAGCTCGCCGACGATCCGCAGAACGGCGGCAAGGAAACCATCCGCGGCTTCATCCTGGAAAAAGGCTGGAAGGGCCTGAGCGCGCCGGCGATTCACGGCAAGGTCGGCCTGCGCACCTCGATCACCGGCGAGATCGTCATGGACCAGGTGTTCGTGCCGGAAGAGAACCTGATGCCGGGCGTCAGCGGCCTGAAGGGTCCGTTCACCTGCCTGAACTCGGCCCGCTACGGCATCGCCTGGGGCGCGCTGGGCGCCGCCGAATTCTGCTGGCATACCGCGCGCCAGTACACGCTGGACCGCAAGCAGTTCGGCCGCCCGCTGGCCGCGACCCAGCTGGTGCAGAAGAAGCTGGCCGACATGCAGACCGAGATCACGCTGGGCCTGCAGGGCTGCCTGCGCCTGGGCCGGATGAAGGACGAGGGCACCGCGGCGGTCGAGATCACCTCGATCATGAAGCGCAATTCGTGCGGCAAATCGCTCGACATCGCCCGCGTGGCGCGCGACATGCTGGGCGGCAACGGCATCTCGGACGAGTTCGGCGTGATCCGCCATGTGGTCAACCTCGAGGTGGTCAACACCTACGAGGGCACGCATGACATCCACGCGCTGATCCTTGGCCGCGCGCAGACCGGCATCCAGGCCTTCTTCTGAACGGCTCCGGAATGACCCCGGCCGAGCCAGTGCGCACGGCCCAATAAAAAGGCCCGGCTGTCGCCGGGCCAAAGCACACTACCAAGGAGACGACGGGCGAACCCGTCGGTACGACACCGTTGGCGCCGCGCCGGCCCCGCTTGCATCGCGCGGGGCGGCGCGGCGTTTCTCGTTTCTGGTTCTCGCTTCTGTTTATCGCTGCGGTTTCCCGCTGCGTTTATCGTTGCGGTTTCTCGCCGCGATTCTTGCGCTGTTTCTCGTGCAGCCGATGGCTTACTGCTGCTTGTCCGGCTGCGGCGTCATCCGCAGGTACGGGCGCAGCGCCTTGTAGCCCTTCGGGAACTTCTGCTTGATCACCTCTTCGTCCTTCAACGACGGCACGATCACCACGTCCTCGCCCTGCTGCCAGTTGCCCGGCGTCGCCACGCTGTGCTTGTCGGTCAGCTGCAGCGAATCGATGACGCGCAGGATCTCGTTGAAGTTGCGGCCGGTGCTGGCCGGATAGGTAATGATCAGCCGCACCTTCTTGTTCGGATCGATCACGAACAGCGAGCGCACCGTCAGCGTCTCGTTGGCGTTCGGATGAATCATGTCGTAGAGCTCGGACACCTTGCGGTCGGCGTCGGCCAGGATCGGGAAATTGACCTGGCAGCCCTGGGTGTCGTTGATGTCCTCGATCCAGCGCTGATGGGACTCGACCGGGTCGACCGACAGCGCGATCGCCTTGACGTTGCGCCTGGCG
This sequence comes from Cupriavidus cauae, assembly GCF_026210475.1. Classification (NCBI taxonomy): domain Bacteria; kingdom Pseudomonadati; phylum Pseudomonadota; class Betaproteobacteria; order Burkholderiales; family Burkholderiaceae; genus Cupriavidus; species Cupriavidus cauae. The sequence goes on along the minus strand of NZ_CP080293.1, from coordinate 1,606,934 downwards.
AACTCGTCCTTGAGCTTGGCCGTCAGTCCCAGTTCGGTCGTGCAGACCGGGGTGAAGTCCGCCGGATGGGAGAACAGCACGCCCCAGCTGTTGCCCAGCCATTCATGAAAGCGGATGCGGCCTTCGCTGGAATCCTGTTCGAAGTCCGGCGCAATGTCGCCTAGCCTGAGTGCCATGGTTGCCTCCTTGCCTGTCGGTCGTCAGTGGTCTGTCGGATGTTGCTTGCCTCCGGGCCGCCAGCGCCCGGACTCAGACCAGTCTATTCCGATTGCGGTGAGACACAAACAAATATAAAGTCACTACAACATCACGCGAAGTCATTTGCCGAATCGATGGTCGAAGGCTTTGGCGTGACGCCGAAACCCGCCGCCACCTCGCGATCCGGGGACGCGCCGGACGGGCGCGCGACGCCCGACGGCGTGCCGGCCGATAAAAACCGCTCAGGTTTGCATCGCGCTGCGCCGATGTCCTACATGACTTGTAGGACTCGCTGTCTTGAAACCATTGCAGACCGCCGCATATCCTAGGAAATGCTTGGACCGCAGCAAGGCGAAGACACCCTACGAGAGCGAGGAAGGCCAACATGCAACTATCCGAAACAACCGCCCGCAACCAGGAGAAACTGATGAGCGATGTCAAAACCGTCCTGTCCGATGCCGAGGAACTGCTCAAGCAAGCCGCCTCGACCACCGGCGAGAAGGCCGCCGAACTGCGCGAGCGTGGCATGGGCCTGCTGAAGCAAGCCAAGGAAAAAGCGCAGGATCTGCAGGACGCCGTCGTCACCAAGAGCAAGGCCGCGGCCCGCGCCACCGACGACTACGTACACGACCATCCCTGGCGCGCGGTCGGCATCGCCGCCGGCGCCGGTCTGCTGATCGGCCTGTTGCTGAACCGCAAGTAAAGCCAGCCGGTCGGACCGCTGGACCCGCAACCCGCGGGTTCCCGCGCCCGACCGCGACTTGCCGGCCTGCGCGCCGGCGCCCTTCCGGAGCACCCCGTTCGCGGGCGCTCCCGGCGCGCCGATCGCGCAGGCCCCCTCCTGCCGGGTGCCGCAACGCGGCGCATGACGACACTCCAATCAGCGGAACCGCATGACCGACGACACCTCCTCACCCAAGTTACTGGACTCGCTGCGCACGCTGGGCAGCTCGGTGGCGGCGATGGCGCAGACCCGGCTGGAACTGGCCAGCGTCGAACTCTCCGAGGAAAAATCACGGCTGTTGCGCATGGCGCTGCTGGCCCTGGTCGGCCTGGTGTTCTTCGGCCTCGCCCTGTTCGCGCTGACCGGCCTGGTCGTGCTGCTGTTCTGGGACAACTACCGGGTGCAGGCGCTGGGCGCGGTGATCGTGGTCTATCTGCTGCTCGGCGGCGGCTGCCTGCTCGCCGCGCGCAATATCGTTCGCCATTCCCCGCCGATGTTCGAAGCCACGCTGGCCGAAATCGACAAGGACCGGGAGAGCCTGCGCCAATGACCCCGACCCCCGCTCCGACTCCGATTCCGTCCCCTTCCCCGGCCCCGACCGCGGGCGCTGCGCCGGTCCGGGCGCCAACACCATCCGCGGGATCGTCCGCCGACGCCTACGCCGCGCCGTCGGCCACGGCGCTGGACGAAGCCGGCCTGCCGCCGATGCCGCCAACCGGTGTCGGCGCGCGGACCGCGCGCTCCGAACCGCCGGCACGCCGGCGCACGGCCCGCGAAGTCCGCTTGCCGCTGGCGGTCCGCAAGGAGTTGCTGATCACGCGCGCGGCGCTCGAGCGCTACGACTGCGCGCAGTCGCTCGCCGACGTGCGCGCCAGCGTCCGCAACATCGGCCGAATCGGCGCCTGGTTGCCGCGCATGGCGCGGCCGCAGTCGATGTGGAAGCTGCTGGGCCTGGCCAAGGACTATCCGATCGTGGGATCGGCCCTGTCGCTGGCGCTGCCGTTGATGCGCCGCGTGCCGGTGCTGCGCTGGGGCTGGAAGCTGTCCAAGCTGGGTGCCGTCGCCGGCGCCGGCTATTGGGCCTACCGGACCTGGCAGCAGGCGCGCTCGCAGACGCCCGAGGGGAATGTCCCGGCGCCGGGCACCGCCCGCGGCGACGCCGCCGCGCGCACCGATACCGGTTTTCACGATCCGCTGGTACGCTGAGCCGTCGCGCCCGCCGCGGGAAGCCCGATTGCACTGGCATCCGCGCGGCAACCGGGCGCGGGCTCGCCCGCGCATCGCCCATTCATCGCGTGTCTTCGACACCTCGACACCTCGACATTGAGCCGCCATGCACCAGAAGGCCTTCTACATCCTGTTGGCCATCGTCACCATCGCCTTCTTCTGGGTGCTTCAGCCGTTTTTCGGCGCGGTATTCTGGGGCGTGATCCTGGCGATCATCTTCACCCCGCTGAACAATCTGCTGACGCGCAAGATGCGCGGCCGCGCCAACCTGGCCTCGCTGATCACGCTGCTGCTGTGCCTGCTGGTGGTGGTGCTGCCGATGTTCCTGGTCACCGCCTCGCTGCTCAATGAAACCACCGCGGTGGTGCACCAGATCCGCTCCGGCCATATCAATTTCACCGCCTATTTCGAACAGGCCGTGGCGGCGCTGCCGTCGAGCCTGAACTCGGCGCTGACCCGGCTCGAGCTGAACGACGTCGCCTCGATCCAGGAAAAGCTCGCCACCGCGGCCGGACAGATCAGCCAGTACCTCGCCACGCAGGCGCTCAGCATCGGCCAGAACACCTTCCAGTTCGTCATCAGCTTCGGCGTGATGCTGTATCTGCTGTTCTTCCTGCTGCGCGACGGCGCCAAGCTGACCCGGCGCATTCGCCTGGCGCTGCCGCTGAGCGAGGAGCACAAGCAGATGCTGCTGCTGAAGTTCACCGGCGTGATCCGCGCGACCATCAAGGGCAATCTCGCCGTGGCCGCGCTGCAGGGCCTGCTCGGCGGCGTGCTGTTCGCGGTGCTCGGCATCCAGGGCGCGGTGCTGTGGGGCGTGGTGATGGCGGTGCTGTCGCTGCTGCCGGCGGTCGGCGCGGGGCTGATCTGGGGACCGGTCGCGATCTACTTCCTGCTGACCGGCGTGCTGTGGAAGGGCATCACGGTGATCGCGTTCGGCGCGCTGGTGATCGGCGCCGTCGACAACGTGCTGCGCCCGATCCTGGTCGGCAAGGACACCAAGATGCCCGACTGGGTGATCCTGATCTCGACGCTGGGCGGCATGGCGCTGTTCGGCATCAACGGCTTCGTGATCGGACCGCTGATCGCGGCGCTGTTCATCGCCAGCTGGGACCTGTTCGTGTCGATGCGGGAGACGGAGTCGAACACGACGACGACCAAAACGCCGACTCCACCCACGCAGCCGCCGACGCCGGGCCGCTGAAGGCCTTGCCCGGCCGCAATGCGGCCGGGACACCATGCACGGCTGGGACACCAGCACGCCCGGGACACCATGCGCCATGCAAAAAGGGCCTGTGACTTGCGCCACAGGCCCTTCTTCAATACTTGGTGGGTCGTGCAGGATTCGAACCTGCGACCAACGGATTAAAAGTCCGCTGCTCTACCGGCTGAGCTAACGACCCGAAAAAACCGAAGCCGCGATTATAGTCATTGCTGACTGATCATGTCAACGGCACTGCCCTTGGCGTGTCGCGAGTTCTTGAGTTGTCCGGATTTGTAGCACGCGATCTGTCCGGTCGTCATAGTTGCCTCAGGGAGGTGACTGATGAGGCCGACGGAGCTGCTACAGGAGATCCGGAAGATGAGGTTTGGAGAGGCTTATGAGGGATGGAACGCTGGCCGGCTGACGCAAGCGGAGGCGGCCCGGCTGCTGGGGATGTGCGAGCGCAGTTTCCGCCGCTACCTGGTGCGATTCGAATCCGAGGGGTTGGATGGCTTGATTGATCGGCGCCTGGAGCAGGTGTCGAACCGGCGCGCTCCGGTGGATGAAGTGGTGGCGCTGACCGATCGGTACCGCAGCCGCCATCGTGGCTGGAACGTTCGGCACTTTCACGCCTGGTACCGGCGCGAGGGCGGCACGCGCAGCTACAGCTGGGTCAAAAAGCGCCTGCAGGAGGCGGGGCTGGTCGAGGTGGGCAAGCGTAAAGGCGCGCACCGCAAGAAGCGCGAACGCATGCCGCTGGCGGGCATGATGATCCATCAGGACGGCAGCCGGCATGAATGGGTGGCCGGGCACCTGTGGGATCTGATCGTGACGATGGATGATGCGACCAACGAGCACTACTCGATGTTCTTCGTCGAGGAGGAAGGCACGGCAAGCAGCTTTCGCGGGGTGGGCGAGGTCATCGGCGCCCGGGGGCTGTTCTGCTCGTTCTACAGTGACCGGGGCAGTCATTATTGGACCACCCCCGAGGCGGGCGGCAAGGTCGACAAAGATCACCCCACGCAGTTCGGGCGGGCGATGAAGCAATTGGGCATCGAGATGATTGCGGCCTATTCGCCCGAGGCGCGGGGACGCTCCGAGCGCGCCTTCGCCACCCATCAGGACCGGCTGCCCAAGGAGTTGGCCTTGGCGGGCATCACCGACATGGCGCAGGCCAACCGCTACCTGGCTGAGGTCTATCTGCCGGCGTTCAATGCCGAGTTTGCCGTGCCGGCCCGCGAGGAAGGCAGCGCATTCGTACCCTGGATCGGCGCCAATCTGCAGGACATTCTATGCGAGCAGATCGAGCGCACCGTAGGCAACGATAACTGCGTGCGCCTGGACAACCTGTCATTGCAGATTCCCGCCGACCGGCACCGGTGCAACTACGTCAAGGCGAGAGTACGGGTGCATCGTTATGCCGATCGCAATCTGGCGGTGTTTCACGGGCCGCGCAAGCTCGCCGCGTATTCCCCCGACGGCAAGCTGATCGCCAAGGAGCTGAAACAGGCCGCCTGAACCGTCCGCCAGGCGCGCCGCCGGGTGGCGGGAACCGGCTCCGGGCTACGCCCTCCGCCGCTCCCCGCCACCCGGCAAAAAAGCGGACAATTCATGTGCTACAAAACCGGACAGATCTAAAAACCCGCGACACGGCACTGCCCTTGGCGGCGTCGGCATGGCCGTTCAGACCATCTTCTCCAGCCGCCACATCTGATAGCGGAACGCCAGCACGGCGCCGAGCAGGATGCCGGCCAGCGCGATGAAGGAACCGATCGCCAGCGTCGACACGCCGGACAGGCCCTGTCCGATCGTGCAGCCCAGCGCGGTCACGCCGCCCGCGCCCATCAGGATGCCGCCGACGATATGGTTGGCGACGTCCTCGGCGTTGCCGAAGCCTTCCCAGCGGAAGGTGCGCGAGGCCAGCGCATAGGCCGCCGCGCCGGCGATCACGCCGATCACGCTGACGATGCCGACGGTCAGCACCTTGCTCTTGTCGCTGAACATCATCAGCCAGTCGAGCGTATAGGCGTACGGGGCGACGAAGCTCAGGCTTTCCATGCGGCCGCTGTTGGTGGCGACGAACACCTCTTCCAGCGTATTGGGATCTTCCGGCACGAAGCCGAGATGGCCCGACACGTACCACATCGCCACGATGATCAGGCCGACCGCGATGCCGCCGAGCAGGTTGTCGAACGTGCGGAAGCCCTTGCCGGCCAGCGCCCACAGCGACAGCACGCCGCCGAGCAGCAAGCCCAGCACCAGCTGCAGCGTGCCGCGCGACAGGCCGGTCTGCGCCAGCAGCGACGGCAGGTCCTGCGAGGTCGGCAGCTGCATCGCGACGGCATCGACGGTGTTCACGCGAATGACGCCGAACAGGCCGCGCAGCGTCATATAGGCCGACAGGCCCAGGAACACGAACACCACCAGCGACTTCAGGTTGCCGGCGCCGATCCGCACCAGCGTCTTGCTGCCGCAGCCCGAGGCCAGCACCATGCCGAAGCCGAACAGCAGCCCGCCCACCAGCGCCGACAGCCAGGCCAGCTTGTCGGCCGCGTAGATGGTCCGCGCCGGATCGATCAGACCCGACCACGCCAGCACGCCGGTGCCGATCATGGCGACGCCGATCGCCAGCACCCACATGCGCATGCGAGTCCAGTCGCCCATGTTGACGATGTCGGAGACGGCGCCCATGGTGCAGAAGTGCGTGCGCTGCAGGACTGCCCCGAACAGGAAGGTCAGGGCGAAGGTGCAGACCAGCACGGTGCGCGTCAGCGCGGGGACGTCGATTTCAGGCATGGCGGATTGCCGGTGGCAGGACGGTAAGGGGTAGGCGGAACGGGCGGAACAGGCGGAAAAGCCGGACCGCGGCGAGCAGCATCACGCGGCGTTCTGGTAACGGGTCGGATCGGGCACGCCCGCGGCCTCGAAGCCCGCGCGGCGGATCCGGCAGGAATCGCAGACGCCGCAGGCGCGGCCCTGCTCGTCGGCCTGGTAGCACGATACGGTCATGCCGTAATCGACGCCTAGCCGGACCCCGGCCTGGATGATCTCCGCCTTGGTCATGTCGATGATCGGCGCGTGGACGCGGATGCGCTCGCCCTCGACGCCGGCCTTGGTGGCCAGATTGGCCAGCGCCTCGTAGGCCTGGACGTATTCCGGACGGCAGTCGGGATAGCCCGAATAATCCACCGCATTGGCACCGAAGAACAGGTCGCGGCCGCCGATCGCCTCGGCCCAGCCGAGCGCCAGCGACAGCATGATGGTATTGCGCGCCGGCACGTAGGTCACCGGGATACCGCCGGCCGCGCCGTCGGTCGGCACATCCAGCGCGTCGTCGGTCAGCGCCGAGCCGCCGAAGCGGCGCAGATCGAGGTCGACGATCTCGTGCCGCTTCGCGCCCAGCGCCGCGGCGACGCGCTTGGCGGCCTCGAGCTCCGACGAATGCCGCTGGCCATAGCGCATCGACAGCGCATAGGTCTCGAAGCCCTGGGCATTGGCCATGGCGAGCACGGTGGCGGAGTCCAGACCGCCGGAAAGCAGGACGATTGCGCGTTGGGTCATCTCGGGGCGGCGCGTGCCGGGTAGCGGCGAAGGACCAGCAGGCCTTCGCGGTATATCGGGGAACCCGTTATTTTAGCGCGACCACGAAAAAAGGCCCGCTTGCGCGGGCCTTGGCACCTGGGACGCCGGCGTCGCCGCCGCGAGAATCGCTCGACTTCGGCGCCCGACTTCGGCGCTTTACCTCGGCGCGCCTTGCTGCTTCGGCGTGCCTTACTTCAGCGTCTTCAACCGGTTGCTGGCCGCCTGGGCGCCCTCGGTGCCGGGATACTTGGCGACCACCTGCTCGAGCGTCTTGCGCGCCGCCGCCTTCTGGTTCGATTCCAGCTGGTTGTTGGCGATGGCGATCATCGCGTCGGGCACCTTGGGGTGCGTCGGATTGGCCTGCACCATGTTCTGCAGCACCGTGATCGAGCCGCGGTAGTCGCGCTGGGCATACAGCGAATTGCCCAGCCAGTACTGCGCCAGCGGCAGGTACGGGCTCTGCGGATACTTCTTGATGAAGGCCGAGAAGTTGGCGCCGGCGCCCTTGAAGTCCCCGGTCTGGAACTGCTTGAGCGCGGCGTCGTACTCGGTCTTTTCGCCCGGCTGGGCCAGGCCCTGCTGGCCTTCCACGGTGACCTGCTGCGGCTCGAACTTCTTGAGCCGCGCGTCCAGGTCCGCGTAGTAGTCCTTCTGCTGGCGCTGCAGATTGGCGACCTCGTTCTGCAGCACCTCGTTCTGGCCCCGCAGGCGCGCCACTTCCTGGCGCATCCCTTCGAGCTGGTTCTGGATATCGATCTGGGCCCGGCTGTTCTGGTCGATCCGCTGCGAGGCAGTGGCCTGGAAGCCATTGAACTGCTCTCGCAGCGTGATGATGGCGCGACGCGCCTCGTCATCGTCGAAGACACCGGCCTGTGCCTGGGCGGCCGGCAACAGGCCGGCACAAACTGCGGCGACTAGCCACGACAGAGTAGAGACGCGTGCTTTCATGGATCGACTTTCTTCAGCGCGGGATCAACGGATCGAAACGAATCCAGACGGGGATCAATAAACGATGTCGGCGCGGCGGTTCTCGGCCCACGACGCTTCGTCATGACCCAGCGCCTTGGGCTTTTCCTTGCCCAGGCTCACGGCCTCCATCTGGCTCTCGGGCACGCCCATGGTCGCCAGCGAACGGCGCACCGCCTCGGCACGCTTCTGGCCCAGCGCCAGGTTGTACTCGCTGGTACCGCGCTCGTCGGTGTTGCCCTGGATCAGGATGCGGCGGCTGCGGTTACCCTGCAGGTACTTGGCGTGCTCGTTCAGCATGCCCTGGTATTCCGGCTTGACGCTGTAGCTGTCGAAGTCGAAATAGACGCTGCGGCGGGCCAGCGGGCTGTTCGGGTCGTTCAGCGGATCGCGCGAGACGTCGACCGGCGCGACGGCGCGCGGATCGGTAGTCGAGGTGCCGCCGGTGCCGGCACCGGCCTTGGCGGAGTCGTCGAGCTTGACGCCCGACGAGCAGGCGCCGAGGGTCAGCAGAACGGCGATGGCGAGAGACTTGGTGATCATGTTGGACATGGTAGGAGGCTCCTGTTTCTGTTATTGCATGAAGGGTCCCCAGGACGGCTCGCGAACCTCGCCGGACTGGAGCGACAAAACCTGCTTGGTACGTCCATCGGTCGACACCGCCGCCAGCACCGCGCGACCGCCGACGCGAGTGGCGTAGAGAATGTACTTGCCGTTCGCGGCGAAGCTGGGCGCCTCGTCGTTGGCCGTGTCGGTCAGCGCGGTGACATCGCCGCTGCCCAGGTCCATCAGCTGCAGCTTGAAGCCGCCGCCGCGGCTAATGTACGCCAGTTGCTTGCCATCCGGCGAAACCCGCGGGCTGACGTTGTAGTTGCCCTTGAAGGTCACGCGCTGGGCCGCGCCCGACTCCTCGCCGGCGGCCGGCATGCGGTAGATCTGCGGCGCGCCGCCGCGGTCGCTGGTGAAATAGATATGGCGGCCGTCCGGCGAATACTGCGGCTCGGTATCGATCGCGCTGCTGCGGCTCAGGCGGCGCAGCCCCGAACCGTCGGCATTGACCTGATAGATCTGCGTATTGCCGTCGCGCGACAGCGCCAGCGCCAGATGGCGGCCGTCCGGCGACCATGCCGGGGCGCTGTTGTTGCCCTTCTGGTTCGACACCAGCGTGCGGCGGCCCGTGGCGAGGTCATGCACATAGACCACCGGCTTCTTCGCCTCGAACGAGACATAGGCCACCTTGGCACCGTCCGGCGACCACGACGGCGAGATGATGGGCTCGTTGCTGGTCAGCGCGACGCGCGAATTCTGGCCGTCGGAGTCCGAGATCAGCAGCTGGAAGCGGTTGCCGACGCGCGAGACGTAGGACAGCCGGGTCGCGAACACGCCGCGCTCGCCCAGCAGCTTCTCGTAGATATAGTCGGCGATCTTGTGCGCGGTCACGCGCAGCTGGTCCTGGCCGACGGTAAAGGCCAGGCCGCCCAGGCTGGCGCCCTTGACGGTGTCGTACAGGCGGAAGCGGACCTCGTAGCGGCCGCCGCCGGCCGGCGTGACGCTGCCGGCCACGAAGGCGTCGGCGCCGCGGGTCTTCCAGCCGGCCAGGTCGACGTTGGCGGTTTCCGGGACGGTGGCGCCGGCCACGTCGACGTTGCGGAAGCGCCCGCTGCGCTGCAGGTCGGCGCGGATGATCGCCGTCAGATTGGTCGGCGCCGCGCCTTCATTCTGGAAGTTGGCGACGGCAATCGGGAACTGGCTGGAGCCGACGCCGGAGATTTCGACGTTCAGCTGCGCGTGGGCCGGGCCCATCGTCAGCATCATGGCCAGCGCCATGGTGATCCAGGCGAGTACGGCCGCACGGACGGTGCGCCGGTTGGCGAGGGGGTTGGCTGGGGTGCGTTGGCGGAGGGCCAAAAGCGGTCGCATGCTGCTCCTCTATCTATATCGAGATCGTCAATCGATGCATCGGACGCGTCGGCAACGGCGCGCGGAGCGAGGCGCCGCCGGGCCGCGCCAGGCAACCGTCGATGGTAGCCAGCCGCCCGGCGGCCAGCGATCCCGGTTGCACTATGTTGCAAATCATACGCTTCCCTGCCTCAGTCCTTGGGTCGGAAAGTGATCGTGAAGCTGGACGGCGCCTTGCCGTTGTCGTCGCGCGGCAGCGGGTCGGAACGCTCGACCGCGCGCAGCACGGCGTTGTCCCAGGCCGAATTGCCGCTGGACTTGGACAGGCGGGCCGACAGCAGCGAGCCGTCCGGCGCCAGCGAAACCGACACCACGGCGGTCGGGTTGCCCTGCACGTCCTCGGTAAAGACGATGTTCGGCTTGACCCGGCGGCGCACCTTGTCGGCGTAGCCCGGCGAGGCGCGGCCGCCCGAACCGGCGTTGTCGGAGGTGCCGCCGCCCGAGCCGCTGCCGCCGGCCAGCGCCTTCAGGCGGGCCAGTTCGGCCTGGCGCTGGGCGTTGGCGGCGGCCTCGCGCTTGGCCTTCGCCTCCGCGTCTGCCTTCGCCTTCGCCTTGGCCTCGGCGTCCGCCTTGGCCTTCTTCGCCTGCTCTTCCCTGCGCTCGGCCTGTTCCTTGCGCTTCTGCTCCTCGGCGCGCTGCTGGTCTTCCTTGCGCTGGGCCTCCTTGCGCTGTTCTTCCTTGCGCAGGGCTTCCTTGCGTTGTTCTTCCTTGCGCTGCGCCTCGCGCCGCTCGGCCGCCTCGCGTTCCTCGCGCTCCTGGCGCGCCTTGAGCTCGGCCTGCTTGCGCGCGGCCTCTCGCGCCTCGGCTTCGCGGCGCTTCTGGCGCTCGAGCGCGATGTCGGCGTCCTCTTCGGGCTTGGGCTGCGCCACGGGCGCCGGCGGCGCCGGCGTCGGCCGGGGCTGGGGCGGCGGCGTCGGCTCCGGGGCGGGGGTATCGGGGACTTCCTCCCACAGCTCGGCTTCGACGCCGGCGGGGGTGCTGATCTGCCAGTTGACACCGTAGTACAGCACGATGGCCAGCAGCAGATGCATGAAGAGCGCCAGCAGGAAGGAGCGCAGCGTGCCGCGTTCCTTGACCGGCTGATACGGATAGGAGTCGGCGGTCTTCATGGGAAAGGCTAACGGCAAGGTTCCGGGCGACATCCGGTCGTCATCCAGCGGTTACTTGGACTTGACCATCAGGCCGACGCGCTTGACGCCATCGGCCTTCAGTTCGGACATCACGTCGAGCACCGCCTCGTACTTGACCGCACGGGCGGCGGCGATCACCACCGGCTGGTCCGGGTTCTCGTTCTGGCGCTGGTGCACGAAGTCCAGCAGGCCCTTGGTGTCGAGCTTGCGCTCGAACGAGGCGCCCTCCGGGCTCTTGCCGCGCGCGGTCAGCGTGCCATCCTCGTGCACGGTGACGACGATCGGCGGGGTCTTCTGCTGCGGCGTGGCGTCGGCCACGGTCGGCAGGTCCACCACGGCGGGGCTGACGATCGGCGCCGCCACCATGAAGATGACGAGCAGAACCAGCATCACGTCGATATACGGCACGACGTTGATGTCCGCGCTGGCCCGGCGGCGCGAGCCGCCGCGGCGCTGAATGGCTGCCATGCTGCGCTTCTCCTTGGCCTGGCCTTCAGCGGGTCTGCCGCTGCAGGATGTTGAGGAATTCTTCCATGAAGCTCTCGAAGCGGATCGCCAGCCGGTCGATCTCGGTCGCGTAGCGGTTGTACGCGATCACGGCCGGAATCGCCGCGAACAGGCCGATCGCGGTGGCCACCAGCGCTTCGGCGATGCCGGGCGCGACCGAGGCCAGCGTCGCCTGCTGGACGTTGGACAGGCCGCGGAACGCGTTCATGATGCCCCAGACCGTGCCGAACAGGCCGATGTAGGGGCTGACCGAGCCGACCGAGGCGAGGAACGGCAGGTGGGACTCGAGCACGTCCATCTCGCGCTGGTAGGCGGCGCGCATCGCGCGGCGGGCCGCGTCGAGCAGCGCGCCGGCGTCGTTGCTGCGCTCGCGCGCCTTCAGGTATTCGCCCATGCCGGACTCGAAGATCCGCTCGAGCGCGCCGGTGCTGTGCCGGTTGTTGGCCGCGCTGTGATACAGCGCCTGCAGGTCGCCGCCCGCCCAGAAATCGCGCTCGAAGCCCTCGGTCTGGGTGCGCGCGGCGCGCAGCGCCATGTGCTTGCGGAAAATATAGGTCCAGGAGAACAAGGACATGACGACCAGCAAGGCCATCACGGCCTGCGCCAGGAAGCTGGCGTGCATCACCAGCGTAAGGATCGACATGTCTTGCGTGACGGTCACGGGATTCATCGAGCGGTCTTGATGGTTGCGAGGACGGATGCGGGAATCGGCGCCGGGCGGAAGCTGTCGCGGTCCACGCATCCCACCCGGATCGTGCCCGCGGCCAGCATCAGCGGCCCGCGCCACGCTTCCTGGGCGAATTGGACCGAGGCCGGCCCGACCCGTTCAATACGGGTGCGGATCTCCAGCAGGTCGTCCAGCCGGGCGGGCGCATTGTATTCCACCGCCGTGCTGCGCACGACAAAGACCACGCCCGATTCGTCGGCGAGGGCCTGCTGCTCGATACCGAGCGAGCGCAGCCATTCGGTGCGCGCACGTTCGAAAAACTTGAGGTAGTTGGCGTAGAACACCACCCCGCCGGCGTCGGTGTCTTCCCAGTAGACGCGCAGCGGCCATACGAAATTCGTCATGGCCGCGATTGTAACGGACGCGGGCGCGGCTTCGGTGTCACACGGCGTCCGACAACGCAACGCCGGGCCGTCCTACAGACGGGCGGGCCCCTTCCCGCCCGCCAGGCCCGTCCCCAAGCACGTCCCAAGCCCTGTCCCAGGCGGCCTGGCCGGCTTGCGGCGAGCCGGGGCCTCGCGTAAACTCCGGCCAACCATTCCACCTTGCGCGACTGGCGAAGTCAGTGGGTACTACCACGAGGAAGCGCAAGATCTCTGGCGCCAAGCCACCGGAAGCGGTCCGAAGCCAGGGCGCAACGCCCGGCCCCGGCCCCTTGCGATAGCCGCCGCGCCTGCCGCTCGCCTGGGCCAGCGAATGGGAAGCAGGGTGCGCCCTGCGCCGCCAGTCCCGGGCCCCCGCCCAGGCCGGCGACGCGGTTCGCATGCGTCTTCCCCGCGCGCCCTACCGTCGTTCCGTTCCCGTATCCTTCGGTCAATCCGCCGTCATTGCACGGTTTTCACCGATCCTTCTACAGACGAGTTTTCGCCATGTTCGAACGCAGCCGCTACACGATCGACCAGATCGATCCCGAACTCTGGTCCGCCATCCAGCAGGAAAATCAGCGCCAGGAAGACCATATCGAGCTGATCGCCTCCGAGAACTACACCTCGCCGGCCGTGATGGCCGCGCAGGGCTCGCAGCTGACCAACAAGTACGCCGAGGGCTATCCCGGCAAGCGCTACTACGGCGGCTGCGAATACGTCGACGTCGTCGAGCAGCTCGCGATCGACCGCGTCAAGCAACTGTTCGGCGCCGAGGCCGCCAACGTGCAGCCGAACTCGGGCTCGCAGGCCAACCAGGGCGTGTTCTTCGCCGTGCTCAAGCCGGGCGACACCATCATGGGCATGAGCCTGGCCGAAGGCGGCCACCTGACCCACGGCATGGCGCTGAACATGAGCGGCAAGTGGTTCAACGTGGTCAGCTACGGCCTGAACGCCGACGAGGACATCGACTACGGCGCGCTGGAAAAGCTGGCCCAGGAGAAGAAGCCGAAGCTGATCATCGCCGGCGCGTCGGCCTTCTCGCTGCGCATCGACTTCGAGCGCATCGCCGCCGTGGCCAAGTCGGTCGGCGCCTATTTCATGGTCGACATGGCGCACTACGCCGGCCTGATCGCCGCGGGCGTCTACCCGAACCCGGTGCCGCACGCGGACTTCGTCACCACCACCACGCACAAGAGCCTGCGCGGCCCGCGCGGCGGCGTGATCCTGATGAAGGCCGAGCATGAGAAGGCCATCAACTCGGCGATCTTCCCCGGCATCCAGGGCGGCCCGCTGATGCACGTGATCGCCGGCAAGGCGGTCGCCTTCAAGGAAGCGCTGTCGCCGGAGTTCAAGGCCTATCAGCAGCAGGTCGTCAGGAACGCCCAGGCGCTGGCCGAGACGCTGATCGCGCGCGGCCTGCGCATCGTCTCGGGCCGCACCGAGAGCCACGTGATGCTGGTCGACCTGCGCGCCAAGCAGATCACCGGCAAGGAAGCCGAGAAGATCCTGGGCGACGCGCATATCACGGTCAACAAGAACGCGATCCCCAACGATCCGGAAAAGCCCTTTGTCACCTCGGGCATCCGCCTGGGTTCGCCGGCGATGACCACGCGCGGCTTCAAGGAAGAGGAAGCCCGCCAGGTCGCCAACCTGATCGCCGACGTGCTGGACAACCCGCACGATGCCGACAACATCGCGCGCGTGCGCGAGCAGGTTGCGGCGCTGACCAAGCGCTTCCCGGTCTACGGCTGATCGGCCGTCGCCGCGCGCGGCCGCTTCGGCGGGCGGCGCGCGGCCGCTCAACCTCCGCCTCCAGGTGGTCCGATGAAATGTCCCTTCTGCGGTCACTCCAATACCCAGGTGCTCGACACCCGCATGTCCGAGGAAGGCGATACCGTGCGCCGGCGCCGCCGTTGCGAGGCCTGCGATCGGCGCTTCACCACCTATGAGCGGATCGAGCTGTTCTTTCCGGCCATCGTCAAGAAGAACGGCAGCCGCGTCGATTACGCGCGCAGCAAGCTGAAGGATTCGATGCGGCTGGCCCTGCGCAAGCGGCCGGTCTCGGCAGAGGCCATCGACGAGGCGATCGCGCGCATCGAGGAAAAGCTGCTGGCGCTGGGACAGAAGGAAATCCCGAGCAGCCAGGTCGGCGAACTGGTGATGCGCGAGCTGCGCAAGCTCGACAAGATCGCCTATATCCGTTTCGCTTCGGTGTACCGCAGCTTCGAGGACGTGTCGGAGTTCTCGGACGTGCTGGCCGAAGTCAGCTCGACCAACGGCAAGCGCTGAGGCGTTGCCTCGCGGCGGCGTGAGGGTGTTGCGGTTAGTCGGTGTTTGTCGATGCTTGTTGCGGTTGCCGCCGTTGCCGACGGTGTCGCCCGCTGTTGCAATCCTTGTCGAATCCTCCACGGTTCGAAACCTTATCCCCGCTCGCTGACGATTAATCTGGTCCCCGCTTGTCACGCACAGGACCAGAGCGATGGTTGCGATCCCTTGGGCGGCTTCGGCGTTGCCGACCGCTTCAGCGTTGTCGGCGGCTTCCGCGTTATCGAGCGCTTCGGCGTTTTCGACGGCTTCGGCGTTGTCCGCCGCTTCCGAGTTATCGACGGCTTCGGCGTTGTCCGCCGTTTCCCGGCTATCGACCGCTTCGGCGCCTTCCGGCACCTCAACTGCCGGCGCCCTTCCATGGCGCGCCGATTGCCGCCCCCCTTCTTGCCCTCGTTTGACTGACCGCCGGCGCTTGCGCCACCGCGGCTACCTGCTGCTCGAAGCGCTGGTCGCGCTCGCCGTGCTCGGCATCGGCCTGCTGCCGCTGGCCGGGCTCGCCCCGACGGCGCTGCAATGGTGGCGCGAGCCCTTGCGGATCGGCCAGGCCCTGCGCCTCGCCGCCGAGGGCGCCGAACTGGCGGGGCTGGCGGGACCGGATGCCCTGCCGGATCCCGCCCGGCTCCCCGCGCTCGCGCGGACACCGGGCCTGCCGCCGCCACGCTGGTGCGCCTCGGTGCCGGCCGACGCGGCGCAATCGAGCTGTCCGGCCGGCCACCGCGTCGTCGTGGTCGGTCCGTTGCCGCCGGAGCCCCGCATAGGCAGCCGGGCCGATGCCGCCCAGCCCCGGACCGCGTTGCGCGCCATCGCGCTGCGGTTGCGGCCATGAGCACGACGGCTGCAACCATGAGCGCGGCGGTCGTCGCCCCGTGTGCAATCGGATCGAGCGTGCGCGGCAGCGCCGGTACGCCATGGCAGTCCGCGGCGACGGCCGGATGGTCGCTGGTCGAGGTGATGGTCGGCCTGCTGCTGGGCGCGCTGGCGAGCAGCGCGGCGGTGACGGCTTGGCTCACCATGCGATCCGCCTATGTCCTGGCCGCCGAGCAACGCGAACTGGAGCAGCGCGGCGGCGCCCTGCTGGAGGCGATTGCCGGGCTGCTGCGCCATGCGGGCTGGCATCCGGCTCCGACCGCCGCCCTGCCTCCGCCGCTGATCGGCCGCGACGACTGCGGCCAGCCGACGCTCGGCGACGCCCTGAGCTGCGGCAAAGCCGGCGTTGCCGGCAGCGATGCGCTGCTGATCCGCTTCGGCGGCGACCATCCGTTTGGCGATCCGGCGGTGCCCGACCGCTACCTGTCCGACTGCAGCGGTTACCCGGTCTCCATCGCGGTGGCCGCTACGGAATCCGCAGGGGCCTCGTCGCCGCAGGCGGCCGGCTACCTGACCGCCAACCTGCTGTACGTGGCCAACGACTCCGACGGCGAACCGCAATTGCTGTGCCGCTATCCCGGGCGCCGCGATGGTGGCAGTGGCAGCAGTAGTAGCGGTAGCGGTGGCGGTGGTGGCGGTGGTGGCGGTGGTGGCGGTGGTGGCGGTGGTGGTGGCGGTGGTGTCAGTGGCGGCATTGGGGGCAGCGGCGGCACGACGTGGAGCACGGGCGCACTGGCCCGCGGTGTCGAGACCCTGCAGCTGCGCTATGGCGTCGACCGCGACGGCGACGGCCGCGTCGATACCTTCCTGCGCGCCAGCGAACTTGCCATCGGCGGACCGGATGCGTGGCGCAAGGTGTTGGCCGTGCAGATCGCCCTGGTGCTGCGCAGCGGGGCTGGCATGCCGGGCACGGCCGCGACGCCCTTGCCACTGCTGCCGCCACGCACGACCGGCGAGCAAGGCGACGATATCGCGTTTATGCCCCGCTCCCGGCCCACCGCTTCGCGGCGAGTGTTCGCCACCACGGTGTGGCTGCGCAATGCGCCGTTCTGTGCGGAGTCGACATGCTGAGATTCGACGACGATGCGATGCCGCCGCAAGCCGCACGCGGCGCCATCACGCTCATTTCCGTAGTCGTGCTGTCGACGATGACCCTCGCGCTGGCCGGCGCGCTGTTCGTGCTGCTCCTGGCCGGACATCAGGCGATCGGCCAGCGGCTCGAGCGCGAGATCGCGTTCCGCGGCGCGGAGGTCGCGCTGCGCGATGGCGAGCGCGATCTGCGCAGCGCAACTGCCGCCATTGCTGGGACTGCTGCGACTACCGCGACTGCCGCAACGGCCGCGACTGCTGCGACTACTGCAACTGCTGCAACTGCTGCAACCGCTGCCACAGCTGCGACTACCGCCAGCCAAGCGCTCGCCGGCCACAACGATCGCCTCGCCTCATGGCCTGCGCCCGGCCATTGCGGCACGCAGGCGCAGCGCGGCCTGTGCAGCCCTGCCCCCGGGCAGCCCCCGCCGTGGCGGGCTTGGATGGACCAGGCCCTGCCCGCGGACGGCATCGGAGTGCCGGTCGCAAACGTAACCGGTGCAACCCTGCCGCTCATCCCGCCGGAGATGGCCGGCGCGACCACCGTGCCGCGCTATCTGATCGAACGGCTGCCGCCGAAAAGCGCCGGCGGATCGGCGCCCGCCGGCGTGCCGGCGCAGCGCTATCGCATCACCGCGCTCGGTCAGGGACGCGATCCGGCCGCGCGCGTCGTGCTGCAGACCGAATGGATCGAACCGGAACGGATCGATCCGCCTTCACGGCGTGGAGCGGCAAGCCAGCCGGAAGGCGGCCGGGTCCGGCGAATCGGTTGGCGCGAACTCGTCCCGCCATATCCCTCATGACGTCATGCCGGGTCATGAGGCCGCCATGAGGCGCCATGAAGCCCATGACCCTCCATGAGGTGCCGTGACCCTCCGGGGAGCGCCGTCACCCGCGATGACCCTCCGTGACCCCGCCGCCACCGTCCATGACCGCCAACCGCACCACCGCCTTCACGCTGATCGAGCTGCTGGTCGTGATCGTCATCGTCGCCATCGTCGCCGGCATCGCGGCCACCAGCTGGCATCGGCACCTGCAGCGCAGCTGGCGCGCGCAGGCGCGCACCGCGATGATCGCGGCGATGCTGGACCTGCAGCGCCACGCGATGGCCCGCGGCAGCTTCGCCGACGACAGCGGTCGCGGTCCCGCGGGACGCTGGCCACAGTGGGTCCCGCCGCCGCCTGCGCGTCCGCACTACCGGCTTGCGGCGCTGCCCTGCACCGCCGCCGGCCAGCGCGACGCCGACCTCGACCGCTGCATCGAACTGCACGCCTTCCCGCAATGGCCCGACGTCACTTGCGGCACGCTGATCCTGCGCAGCAGCGGCGAGTGGCTGGTGGAATCGCAGGACCAGGCGGGACCCGTACCATGGCCGGAGGGCTGCTGAGCGTCCGCGGCGGCGAGCGCGGGCGGCACCCCGCACGCTCGGCGGGCGCCACACTGATCGAATGGCTCGCCGCGATGGCGATCACGGCAACGCTGGCCGCTGCCGGCTACCCGTCCTATCGCGACGCGCTGGAGCGGCAGCAGGTGCGCCTGGCCGCCGACCTGCTGGCCGCCTCGATCGAGATGGCGCGCGAATTCGCGCTGGCCAGGCGCAGCACGGTTCTGCTGGCGCCGCAGCCCGGCTTCTCCGACTTCTCGCGCGGATGGCATATCGTCGCGAGGGAGGCCCGGGTGGCGGACGGGGCCACCGGGGCCACCGGGGCCACCGGGGCCACCGGGGCCATCGGAGCCACCAGGGCCATCGGAGCCACCAGGGCCAGCGAGGCCACAAGGACCAGCCAAGCCCCCGACGCCCCGGTGCTGTCATCGGTGGGCCTGGCCGCCGCCTGCCTGCGCGTCGCGCTGCGCGCCACCGACGGCGGCCGCGCGCTGCGGCTGGCTCCTGTGGGATACTCTCGGTCGGAACGTGGCGGCTTCTATGCAGCCACCTTTACCCTGCGCTGCGGCCATGCGCAGCGTCAGGTCAGGCTCGGCGCGCTGGGCCGCTTGCGCATCTGTACGCCCGGGCACGACGCCGACTGCGACAGCCGCATCGACAGCGAGCCCTGAGCCGCAGACCGGCCACGACCTCGGCCCGGCATGCCGGGCCGATTTAGCCCGACCGACTTGGCCGACCGACTTGGCCCGACCGACTTGGCCGACCGACTTGGCCCGACCGACTTGGCCCGACCGACTTGGCCCGGCCGACTTGGTCCCAACCGAGTCAGCCAGCCCGACCACGCCAGCCACGCCAGTCAAGACAACCGGCAGGAAAACCGCTTACTCATGTTCTCCGAAACCGATCACGCCGCCATGCAGCAGGCCCTCGCGCTCGCCGCGCGCGGCATGTTCATCACCACGCCGAATCCGCGCGTGGGCTGTGTGCTGACCAAGGGCGGCAAGGTGATCGGCGAAGGCTACACGCAGCCCGCGGGCCAGGACCACGCGGAGATCCAGGCGCTGAAGAACGCCGCCGCGCGCGGCATCGATCCCGCCGGCGCGACCGCCTACGTCACGCTGGAGCCCTGCAGCCATTTCGGCCGCACGCCGCCGTGCGCCGATGCGCTGGTGCGCGCCGGCGTCAAGCGCGTGGTCGCGGCGATGGAAGATCCGAACCCCACGGTATCGGGACGGGGCCTGCAGCGGCTGCGCGATGCCGGCATCGACGTGCGCTGCGGCCTGCTGGAGAAGGAGGCGCGCGACCTGAACATCGGCTTCGTCTCGCGCATGACCCGCGGCCTGCCGTGGGTCCGCGTCAAGGTGGCGGCCTCGCTCGATGGCGGCACCGCGCTGCACGACGGCACCAGCCAGTGGATCACCGGCCAGGCCGCGCGCGACGACGGCCATGCCTGGCGCGCACGCGCCTGCGCGATCCTGACCGGCATCGGCACCGTGCGCGACGACGACCCGCAGCTGACCGTGCGCGCCATCGACACGCCGCGCCAGCCGCAGCGCGTGCTGATCGACTCGCGCCTGGAGGTGCCGCTGGACGCGCGCATGCTGACGCCTGACACCGGCGAATTCGCCAAGCCCGTGCTGGTGTTCTGTGCGATCGACGATCGCGCGCGCCGCACCGCGCTGGAGGCGCGCGGCGCCGAAGTGGTGGTGCTGCCCAACGCGCACGGCAAGGTCGAGCTGCGCCGCATGCTCGAGGAGCTGGGCCGGCGCGGCATCAACGAGCTCCATGTCGAGGCGGGCTTCAAGCTCAACGGTTCGCTGATCCGCGAAGGCTGCGCCGACGAACTGCTGGTCTATCTGGCGCCCCGGCTGCTCGGCGACGCGCAGGGCATGTTCAACCTGCCGCCGCTCGCCCGCCTGCAGGACGCGCCGGCCTTCCGCTGGCACGATGTGCGGCAGATCGGCGACGATTTGCGGCTGATCGCGCGCCGCCATCCGGCGGGCTGAACGGCACGTCTCGCTGCGGGCTGCTAGCATGCCGCTTTGTCCTTGCTCTCTCCTTGCTTTCCCCTTCGCTTTCCCTCCCTGCTGACCAGACCATGTTTACTGGCATTGTGGCGGCCGTCGGCCGCATCGACTCCGTGACGCCGCTGGGCGACCAGAACACCGACAACGCCGGCGTCCGCCTGCGGATCGACGCCGGGGGCCTCGACCTGTCCGACGTGCAGATCGGCGACAGCATCGCCATCCAGGGCGCCTGCATGACCGTGGTGGCGCTGCAGCCGGGCCGGTTCGATGTCGAGGTCTCGCGCGAGTCGCTGGACAAGACCACCGGCCTCGCGCAGCCCGGCCGGGTCAATCTGGAAAAGGCGCTGCGCCTGGCCGACCGGCTCGGCGGCCACCTGGTCTCCGGCCATGTCGACGGACTCGGCGAGGTCACCCATTTCGCGCCGGTCGGCGAATCGCACGAGCTGCGCGTGCGCGCGCCGCGCGAGCTGGCGCGCTATCTGGCCTACAAGGGCTCGGTGGTCGTCAATGGCGTCTCGCTGACGGTCAACCGCGTGACCGACCACGCCGACGGCTGCGAGTTCTCGATCAACCTGATTCCCCATACGATCGAGGTGACCACGCTGCAGGACCTGCGGCCCGGCGCCAAGGTCAATCTGGAGATCGACCTGATCGCCCGCTATGTGGAGCGGATGCTGAGCGCCGAGGGCAAGCTGGGCTGAACGCCCGCTGGCGGGCTCACGCAGGGCTGCCGCGGCCGGATTGCCCCGTCCATCGGCGGGCCCATCCCTCGTCCATCTCCTGGCTATCCCCGCGGCCATCCCCCGGGCCATCCCCGCGGCCATCCCCGCCGCCATCCCCGCCGCCATCCCCCGGAGCCATCCCCGAGGGCCATTCCCGGGCCGGCTCCGACCGGGCGCCTCGGGCCAACCCAGCCCCCGGCGCCCCTTGCCCCCGGCCCGCATCGCGTACAATGCCGGGTTAAACCGCGCGCCGCCCCGGCGCGCCGCAGTCGCTCACGGGCCTCGCCCGGGGCCGCCCCGCCAGACTTTCCTTTGCCTACCTCATGACGATCGCCCCAACCGAAGACATCATTGCCGAGATCCGTGCCGGCCGCATGGTTATCCTGGTCGACGAGGAAGACCGCGAGAACGAGGGGGATCTGGTGCTGGCGGCCGATTTCGTCACGCCCGAGGCCATCAACTTCATGGCCAAGTACGGCCGCGGCCTGATCTGCCTGACGCTGACACCCGAGCGCTGCCGCCAGCTGGAACTGCACCCGATGGTCAGCCGCAACGGCACCCCGCACGGCACCGCGTTCACGGTGTCGATCGAGGCGGCCGAGGGCGTCACCACCGGCATTTCGGCGGCCGACCGCGCCCGCACCGTGCAGGCCGCCGTCGCCCGCGACGCCAAGCCCAGCGATCTGGTCCAGCCGGGCCACATCTTCCCGCTGACGGCCCAGCCCGGCGGCGTGCTGATGCGCGCCGGCCATACCGAGGCGGGCTGCGACCTGGCCGCGCTGGCCGGCGTGACCCCGGCCGCGGTGATCTGCGAAATCATGAAGGACGACGGCACCATGGCGCGCCTGCCGGACCTGATCGAATTCGCCGAGCTGCACGGCCTGAAGATCGGCACCATCGCCGACCTGATCCACTACCGCAGCCGCACCGAATGCATCGTCGACCGCGTCGGCGAGCGCACCATGCAGACCCCGTACGGCACCTTCCGCAGCATCGCCTACCGCGACAAGCCCAGCGGCCACGCCCATCTGGCGCTGATCAAGGGCGACCCGCAGCGCGACCGCGAGACCCTGGTGCGCGTGCACGAGCCGCTGTCGGTGCTGGACCTGCTCGAAGTCTCCCGCACCACCCACTCGTGGACCGTGCCGGCCTCGCTGGAGGCGATCGGCGCGGCCGACAGCGGCGTGATGGTGCTGCTGAACTGCGGCGACAGCGCCGAGCGGCTGTTCGCGCAATTCAGCGCGCTGGACGAGCCGCAGACCCGCGCCCCGCGCAAGCCCGACCTGCGCACCTACGGCATCGGCGCGCAGATCCTGCGCGATGTCGGCGTCGGCAAGATGCGCGTGCTGGCCTCGCCGCGCAAGATGCCCAGCATGACGGGCTACGATCTCGAAGTGACCGGCTACCAGCCGATGAACGGCGACGACGACTGAGCGTCCCCCCAATACCGGCGGCCGGCCCATCCCGGGCGCGGCCGCCCACCGAACCCTGGAGAACGATATGGATTACGGTTTCTACCCGAGCAACCTCGACGGCGAAGGCCTGCGCATCGGCATCGTGCAGGCGCGTTTCAACGAGCCGGTCTGCGACGAGCTGCGCGAGGCCTGCGTGGCCGAGCTGGAAAAGCTGGGCATCGAAGGCGAAGACACGCTGGTGGTGACGGTGCCCGGCGCACTGGAAATCCCGCTGGCGCTGCAGAAGATGGCCGAGAGCGGCCAGTTCGATGCGCTGATCGCGCTGGGCGCCGTGGTGCGCGGCGAAACCTACCACTTCGAGCTGGTTTCGAACGAGTCGGGCGCGGGCATCACCCGCGTCGGCCTGGACTTCAACCTGCCGATCGCCAACGGCATCCTGACCGTCGATACCGACGCCCAGGCCCATGCACGCACCCGCGAGAAGGGCCGCGACTGCGCCCGTGCCGCGGTCGAGATGGCGAACCTGGTGGCGGCGCTCGATTCGCTGCGCGGCCAGGACGACGAGGACGAGGACGACGATGAGTGATGCAGCACAGGGCGGCAAGCCTGCCGCCAAGTCCGGCCGCTCCGACGCCAAGGCGCCGCCCAAGAGCGCGCGCCGCCGTTCGCGCGAACTGGCGCTGCAGGGCCTGTACCAGTGGCTGCTGAACCGCAACGACATCGGCGCGATCCAGGCCCATCTGCACGACGCCCAGGGCTTCAACAAGGCCGACCGCGAGCATTTCGACGCGCTGCTCAATGGCGCCGTGCGCGAGGAAGAGCGGCTGACCGCCGCCTTCTCGCCGTTCCTGGACCGCACCGTCGAGGAACTGTCGCCGGTCGAGCGCGCCGCGCTGCTGATCGGCAGCTACGAGCTGGTGCATTGCATCGACATCCCGTACAAGGTCGTCATCAACGAGGCCGTCGAGCTGACCAAGACCTTCGGCGGCGTCGAGGGCTACAAGTACGTCAACGGCGTGCTCGACAAGGTTGCCGCGCAGGTGCGCGCCACCGAGGTCGCCGCCCGACGCTGACCGGCGCCCCGCCCCGCGGCATGCGCCGGACCGACACCCGCCCAGGCGGGTGTTTTCATTTCCGGCGATGATCGCGGGAGTGCGCCACACCGCGCCGGACCGCACCGCCCCGCGCCACGACGGCGCACCGCCTTACCCACCGATTCCAAGTTACCGCCATGGACCCACAGCGCCTCGCCACTGCCTCCCGCCTCGCCAATATCCGCGCCTTCCACGTGATGGAACTGGCCAAGCAGGCCGCCGAGCTCGAACGTGCCGGCCGGCACATCATCCATATGGGCATCGGCGAGCCCGACTTCACCGCGGCCGAGCCGGTGATACGGGCGGCGGAAGCGGCGATGCGTCGCGGCGTGACGCAATACACCGGCGCGCTGGGCATCCACGCGCTGCGCGAGGCGATCGCGGGCTACTACAAGACCGCCTACGGGCTCGATATCCCGGCCCGCCGGGTGATCGTCACCGCCGGTGCCTCCGGCGCGCTGCTGCTCGCCTGCGCGGTGCTGGTGGAGATCGGCGCCGAGGTGCTGATGCCGGACCCGAGCTATCCCTGCAACCGGCATTTCGTCGCGGCCTTCGACGGCGTCGCCCGGATGATCCCGAGCGGCCCGGAGGCGCGCTTCCAGCTGACCGCCGACCAGGTGCGCGAACACTGGGGCGAAGCCACCCGCGGCGTGCTGCTGGCCTCGCCATCGAACCCGACCGGCACCTCGATCCTGCCCGACGAGCTGGAGCGCATCCTTGCCGAGGTACGCCAGCGCCGGGGCTTTGCCATCGTCGACGAGATCTATCAGGGGCTGTCGTACGACGGCCGGCCGGTGTCGGCGCTGTCGCTCGACGACAATGCCGTCACGGTCAACAGCTTCTCCAAGTACTTCAACATGACGGGCTGGCGGCTGGGCTGGCTGGTGGTGCCGGACGCGCTGGTCGCCGACTTCGAGAAAGTCGCGCAGAACCTGTTCATTTGCGCGTCGGCGGTAGCCCAGCACGCGGCGCTGGCCTGCTTCACGCCCGAGGCGCTGGCGATCTACGACGAGCGCAAGGCCGAATTCCAGCGCCGCCGCGACGCCATCGTGCCCGCGCTCGAAACGCTGGGCTTCGGCGTGCCGGTCAAGCCCGATGGCGCCTTCTATGTCTACGCCGACTGCCGCGGCGTCCAGCACCCGGCCGCCGGCGATGCGGACCGGCTGACGCAGGCGATGCTGCACGATGCCGGCGTGGTGCTGGTACCCGGCCTGGACTTCGGCCCGCATACCGCGCGCGAGTACATCCGCATCTCGTACGCGACATCGATGGCCCACATCGAGGAAGCGATGCGGCGGCTCGGCAAGCTGTTCGGGAAATAGAGACAGCGATAGCGATAGGGCAATCGCGACGGCGGGCCATCGAGCCCGCCAAAACAGCCCGCCAAAACGAAAGCGGCGCAGCCAACCAGGCTGCGCCGCTTTTCTTGACCGCGCGCTTTCGACCGCGCGCCTTCTACCATGCGCGGACCCGCCGCGCCGGCATCAGGCCTTACGGGGCGTCTGCGCCGCCTCCAGCTCGAACTTCTCCGGCTCGGGCGTATGCTCGGCCTGCGTCTTGGTCGACGACGGACCCGGCAGCGACTCGGTCGCGTCCGGCGTCGCCGCCGGCGCGTTGCCGCGGATGCCCAGCACCTGGCGCAGCTTCGCGCGCTCGGCCAGCACCTTGGCGCCGTAGCCGCCATCGGTGGCCGTGGTGGCGCCCACGTAGTACTTCAGGCCGCCTTCGATCGAACCGGCGCGGGCGATGCAATCCTTCAGCACCAGCGCACCGATCTTGATGTTGGCGTAAGGATTGAGCGCGGCCGCGACGCCGCCGACGTGCTCGTACTTGTCCTGGTGGACCTTGGTCATGACCTGCATCAGGCCCTGCGCGCCCACGCCGCTCTCCGCGTACGGATTGAAGCTGGACTCGATCGCGATCACGCCCAGGATCAGCAGCGGATCAATACCGACCTCGCGGCCGGTCAGATAGGCGGCCTTGACCAGTTGCGCGGTCGCCTGCGCGGCCACGCGGTACTTGCGCGCGATGTACTCGGCCACCGCGGCCTGTTCGCGCGCGCTGGCCAGCGCGCTGCTGTAGCGCGCGTCCAGGGCCACGCGCTGGGCCGGGATACGGGCCGCCAGATGGGCGACCGACGGCACCTTCGACTGGCTGGCATTGGCCCACTCGCCGACGCCCGACACGCTCGGCAGACCCACCCCCGCCACGGCCGGCACTGCGGCGCCGCCTGCCGGCACCGCTGGCACCTTCACCGCCGGCAGCAGCTTGGCGGCCGCCACGTCGGCCGTGCTGGCATGCACCGGCGCCGACGCGGTCGCCGCCTCCAGCAGGATGGCGGGCGCCTCGTTGCCGGCCAGCATGCCGGCCAGCGCGGTGCGCCATTCCTGGCTGACCGACAGCGAAATACCGGCCACTACCGCGATCAGACCCGCGCTGTTCAGCGCGTATTTCAACGTTGCGCGACCGCTGCGCAGTGCGCGGCCCGCGACCGGATGCGCGAGACGAACCTGCAGGGCACGCCGCACACCGGGAACCGGTTGCCTGAAGCGGACCTGCAACGCCCGCCCGACACCGGGAAGATGAAGGGTTTTCCAACCACTCATGCTTACCTCCATGCGCCGCCGGCTCCCGGTCCTGCAGGGCATTCGCCCACGCATGGCCGTCCACTGGCAACGTAGTCAAGTAAGGATGTCGCACCGCCTTGCAGGGGCGATCGGCATCTGTTGTTGGTGGGCGCTCCCCAAGCGCCCAGCGATTAGCAGAGGAGGCTCTTGGGGTAGCCTGCCCTGCTGCGAAGACTCAAGACGCGCCGGTCATTGCCGGCGGTGATCGGAGGGACCTCCCTTGTAGCGGTCCGCTCTGGTTGATCCAACGTGGTGATCTGCGTTACACCCCTTGACAGGATCGAAAAGTTCGTTGTTGCAACGCAGCACACCTTTGAGCAGACGCGATTGTAAAAACCGTTTTATATCGAGTCAAGAATTAAAGAACGAAAAACAATTCCTTTTTGTTATAACGGATCCCCGCTACGGTGGGGTGAAAGAATCACTCAGCTGGCCGCAATCGTAGTGCTGGCCTAGGCTGTCCGGCCCTGCTCGTCCGCCTGTCTTTCAAAAAAACTTACAATTTGCCGGTACGCTGTGCCGCAAAATTTTTCTTCCGAAGCGGTCGAATATGGACCGCACTTCACTCAGATTGACGCTCCGACGAGCGTGGCGCTCTCGCCGCGCCCCTCGCCCAACCACAAATTCCTGATGCAATACAAAGACTTGCGCGATTTCATCGGTCAACTCGAACAGCAGGGCGAGTTGCGGCGCATCGCGGCGCCGGTGTCGCCCGACCTCGAAATGACCGAGATCTGCGATCGCCTGCTGCGTGCCGAAGGGCCCGCCGTGCTGTTCGAGAAGCCCGCGCGCGCCGCCACGGCAGCCGGTGAGGCGATTTTCGACATGCCGGTGCTGGCCAATCTGTTCGGCACGCCACGCAGGGTCGCATTGGGCATGGGCGCGGAATCGCTGGCCGATCTGCGCGACATCGGGCGCGTGCTGTCTGC
Organism: Cupriavidus cauae; assembly: GCF_026210475.1. Classification (NCBI taxonomy): domain Bacteria; kingdom Pseudomonadati; phylum Pseudomonadota; class Betaproteobacteria; order Burkholderiales; family Burkholderiaceae; genus Cupriavidus; species Cupriavidus cauae. The sequence goes on along the minus strand of NZ_CP080293.1, from coordinate 1,579,863 downwards.
GCTGAAGGAGCCCGAGCCGCCGCGCGGCCTGCGCGAGGCCGGCAAGCTGTTCACGCTGGTCAAGTCGGTCTGGGACATGGCACCGAAGAAGGTGTCGAGCCCGGCCTGCCAGGAGATCGTCTGGGAGGGCAATGACGTCGACCTGGCGCGCCTGCCGATCCAGAAGTGCTGGCCCGGCGACGCCGCGCCGCTGATCACCTGGGGCCTGGTGGTGACCAAGGGCCCGCACAAGAAGCGGCAGAACCTGGGCATCTACCGCCAGCAGGTGATCGGCCGCAACCAGGTCATCATGCGCTGGCTGGCGCACCGCGGCGGCGCGCTGGACTTCCGCGAGCACGCATTGGCCAATCCGGGCAAGCCGTTTCCGATCGCGGTCGCGCTGGGCGCGGATCCGGCCACGATGCTCGGCGCGGTGACGCCGGTGCCCGATACGCTGTCCGAATACCAGTTCGCCGGCCTGCTGCGCGGCAGCCGTACCGCGCTGGCCGGCTGCCTGACGCCGACGCTGTCCGAGCTGAGCGTGCCGGCCTCGGCCGAGATCGTGCTCGAAGGCCATATTCAGCCCGACCCGACGCATCCGTCCGGCTACCAGCACGCGCTGGAAGGTCCGTTCGGCGACCACACCGGCTACTACAACGAGCAGGACTGGTTCCCCGTCTTCACCATCGACCGCATCACGATGCGGCGCGATCCGATCTATCACTCGACCTACACCGGCAAGCCACCCGACGAGCCGGCCGTGCTCGGCGTCGCGCTCAACGAGGTGTTCGTGCCGCTGCTGCAGAAGCAGTTTCCCGAGATCACCGACTTCTATCTGCCGCCCGAGGGCTGCAGCTACCGGATGGCGGTGGTGCGCATGAAGAAGCAGTACGCCGGCCACGCCAAGCGGGTGATGTTCGGCGTCTGGAGCTTCCTGCGGCAGTTCATGTATACGAAGTTCATCGTGGTGGTCGACGACGACGTCGACGTGCGCGACTGGAAGGAGGTGATCTGGGCGATCACCACGCGGGTCGACCCGACGCGCGATACGGTGCTGGTCGACAACACGCCGATCGACTACCTCGATTTCGCCTCGCCGGTGTCGGGGCTCGGCTCCAAGATGGGCATCGACGCCACCGACAAGTGGCCCGGCGAAACCACGCGCGAATGGGGACGTCCCATTCAGATGGATGCGGCGATCAAGACCCGTGTCGACGGCATGTGGGAGACGCTGTTCGAACGGCCGCCCGGCGGTTGAGGGCCGAGGGCCGAGGGCCGAGGGCCGAGGGCCGAGGGCCGAGGGCCGAGGGCCGAGGGCCGAGGGCTGAGGGCTTCAGGGCGTGAGGGCTTGAGGTGCCCGAGACCCTGAGCGTCCGGCGCCCTCCGGCGTCCTGGACGCGGCCGCCGCCATCCCCCGCTATCATCTGCAACCAGAACCGATTACAGGAGACCACGATGGCCAATGCGCTAGACCGAATCCAGGACCGTGCCCTGGTCCGCAGCCAGTCCTATGTCAACGGCGAATGGGTCGGGGCCGACAACGGCACCACCTTCCCGGTGATCGACCCGGCCAACAACCAGGAACTGCTGCAGGTCGCCAACCTGGGCGCCGCCGAAACCGAGCGCGCGATCGCCGCCGCCGAGGCCGCCTGGCCGGCCTGGCGCGCGAAGACCGCCAAGGAGCGTGCCAACCTGATGCGCCGCTGGTTCGATCTGCTGATCGCCCACGCCGACGACCTGGCCGCGCTGATGACCGCCGAACAGGGCAAGCCGCTGGCCGAATCGAAGGGCGAGGTCGTCTACGGCGCGTCCTTCATCGAGTGGTTCGCCGAGGAAGCCAAGCGCGTCAGCGGCGACGTGCCGGCCTCGACCTGGGCAGACAAGCGGATGGTGGTGCTGAAGCAGCCGATCGGCGTGTGCGCGTCGATCACGCCGTGGAACTTCCCGATCGCGATGATCACGCGCAAGTGCGCGCCCGCGCTGGCCGCCGGCTGCACCATCGTGGTCAAGCCGGCCGAGCAGACGCCGCTGTGCGCGCTGGCGATGGCCGAACTGGCGCACCGCGCCGGCATCCCGGCCGGCGTGATCAATATCGTCACCGGCGATGCCGACCAGTCGATCGCGATCGGCAAGACGCTGTGCGCGTCGCCGGTGGTGCGCCATCTGTCCTTCACCGGCTCGACGCCGGTGGGCCGCATCCTGATGGGGCAATGCGCGCCGACGGTCAAGAAGATCGCACTGGAGCTCGGCGGCCACGCGCCCTTCATCGTGTTCGACGATGCCGATATCGATGCCGCTGTCGAAGGCGCGATCGCGTCCAAGTACCGCAATGCCGGCCAGACCTGCGTCTGCACCAACCGCTTCTATGCGCACGAGTCGATCTACGACGAGTTCGTCGCCAAGCTGGCGCGGCAGGCCGAAGGCCTGCGCGTGGGCAACGGCTTCGACGCCGGCGTGGCGCAGGGTCCGCTGATCGACGACCAGGCGGTGCAGAAGGTGCGCCAGCATATCGACGACGCGACCTCGCGCGGCGCCCGCCTGCTGACCGGCGGCAAGCTGGTGGAAGGCCTGGGCTCGGGCCGCTTCATCGCGCCGACCGTGCTGGCCGACGCCACCCCCGAGATGCTGATCTCGCGCGAGGAAACCTTCGGCCCCGTGGCGGCCGTGTTCAAGTTCCGCGACGAGCAGGAAGCCGTGGCGCTGGCCAACGCCAGCGAGTTCGGCCTCGCCTCGTATTTCTACAGCCGCGATATCGGCCGCGTCTGGCGCGTGGCCGAGCAGCTCGAATACGGCATGGTCGGCATCAACACCGGCCTGATCTCGAACGAGGTGGCCCCGTTCGGCGGCGTCAAGCAGTCGGGCCTCGGCCGCGAGGGCTCGACCTACGGCATCGACGAGTACCTGGAACTGAAGTACCTTTGCCTCGGCGGCATCTGACCCGTCCGACCGCCTCGCGGGCGCCGACGGCGCCCGCCCCCACCCCTTGAGCCATCCCGGTCCCGCGCAGCCATCGGCACGCGGGCGCAAACAACAAGGCAGAGGAGGAGACATGACGACGCTGGAAGAAGGCAAGCTGGTCTGGACGCCGTCGCCCGCGGTGCGCGAGCGCGCGCGGCTGACGGCCTTCATGCGATGGCTGCGCGAAACGCGCGGCCTCGCGTTCGACGATTACGACAGCCTGTGGCGCTGGTCGGTCACCGACATCGAGGCCTTCTGGGACGCGATCCGCGCCTACTTCGATGTCCGCTTCGACACGCCGGCCCGCCAGGTGCTGGCGCGCCGCGAGATGCCGGGCGCGCGCTGGTTCGAGGGCGCCAGCCTGAACTATGTGCAGCAGGTCTTCCGCCATGCGGGCGAAGGCGCGGCGCGCCAGCGCGCCGCGATCCGCCATGCCGGCGAAGCGCAGCCGCTGGCCGAACTGAGCTGGGACGCGCTGGAGTCGCAGGTCGCGGCATTGGCGCATACGCTGCGTCGGCTGGGCGTCGGCCGCGGCGACCGCGTGGCGGGCTATCTGCCCAACATCCCGCAGACCATCGTCGCCTTCCTCGCCACCGCCAGCGTCGGCGCGGTCTGGTCCGGCTGCGCGCCGGACATGGGGCAGGTCGCGGTGGCCGACCGCTTCCGCCAGATCGAACCGAAGGTGCTGATCGCCGTGGACGGCTACCGCTACGGCGGCAAGGCCTACGACCGCGCGCCGGTGGTGGCGCAGCTGGTCGACGCGCTGCCGTCGCTGACCGACCTGATCGTGGTGCCGCTGCTGGGAACGCCGGACGAGATACCGACCACCGCGCTGGAAACTGCGCGGGCAACTACGCTGGAAACTGCGCTGGAAACTGCGCCGGAAAGCGCCCCGGGCAAGGCGAGCGCGCTGCGCCGCCATCGCTGGCAGGACGCACTGGCGCACGACGTGCCGCTGCAGATCGACAGCGTGCCGTTCGACCATCCGCTGTGGATCGTCTATTCGTCCGGCACCACCGGCATGCCCAAACCCATCGTGCACGGCCACGGCGGCATCGTGATCGAGCAGCTCAAGCTGATGGCGTTCCACAACGACCTCGGCCCGGACGATGTCTTCCACTGGTACAGCAGCAGCGGCTGGATCATGTGGAATGCGCAGGTGGCCGGGCTGCTGCTCGGCAGCACCATCGCGATCTATGACGGCAATCCGGCCTGGCCCGACGCCGGCGTGCTGTGGCGCTTTGCGGAAGCCGCCGGCATCACGGTCTTCGGCGCCGGCGCGGCGTTCTTTACCGGCGGCATCAAGGCCGGCGTGGTGCCGTCCCGCGAGGCCGACCTGAGCCGCCTGCGCGGCATCGGCTCGACCGGCTCGCCGCTGCCCGCGGAAGCCTACGACTGGATCTACCGCAACGTTCGCGACGACATCTGGCTGGCGCCGATGTCCGGCGGCACCGACTTCGCGGGCTCCTTCGTCGCCGGCTGCCCACTGCTGCCGGTCTACGCCGGCGAGATGCAATGCCGCTGCCTCGGCGCGAAGGTCGAGGCCTTCGACGAGGCCGGCCAGGCGCGGATCGACGAGGTCGGCGAACTGGTCTGCACCGAGCCGATGCCCTCGATGCCGCTCTACCTGTGGGGCGACTCCGACGGCAAGCGCTACCGCGACAGCTATTTCGATACCTACCCCGGCGTCTGGCGCCACGGCGACTGGATCAAGATCACCTCGCGCGGCGGCGCCATCATCTACGGCCGCTCGGATGCGACCATCAACCGGCACGGCATCCGCATGGGCACCAGCGAGCTGTACCGCGTGGTCGAGGAACTGCCCGAGGTGCTCGACAGCATGGTGGTCGACCTCGAATATCTCGGCCGCGATTCGTACATGCCGCTGTTCGTCGTGCTGCGCGAAGGCATCGCGCTCGACGACAGGCTGGTCGACACGATCCGCGCGCGCATCCGCGAGGCGCTGTCGTCGCGGCACGTGCCCAACGCGATCCTGCAGGTGCCGGGCATTCCGCGCACGCTGTCGGGCAAGAAGATGGAGGTGCCGATCAAGAAGCTGCTGCTGGGCCACGACCCGGACAGAATCGCCAACCGCGACGCGATGGCCAATCCGGACACGCTGGACTGGTACTTCGATTACGCGCGGCGTTACCTGAGCGAGACCAGCGCCGCGACGGCCTAGCGCATCGAGGGCGGGCGGGCCGTGCCTTGCCGCGCCCTCCCGCACCCTGCCCTGGCCAGCCCCGCCGCGCCGCGCCTGCAGCGCCGAGCCCTTTCGTGGCCGTGCCCTGCCGTGCCGGTATCATGCGCCATCGCCCCGCCCGTTTTATCGCACGACCATGCCCAGCACTCCGAGGTTTCGCTACCAGGACCAGGACCTGATCCGCATCGGCCACGAGCACAACGCCCTGCTGCTCGCGCCTTGGGCCGGCGGCCGCCTGGTGCGCTGGATCCATCGCGGCACCGACATCCTGTACTGGCCCGACGACGCCGACTGGTCGCGCCCGGCGAAGATCCGTGGCGGCAATCCGCTGCTGTTTCCCTTTATCGGCCGCCATTTCGTCGACGGCCAACCGGGCCAATGGCGCGATCGCAACGGCGTGGTCCGTGCCATGCCGCAGCACGGCTTCGCGCGCGACCTGCCGTTCGAGATCGCAGCGTGCGATCCGGCGCGTTCGATCACGATGGCGTTGACCGATTCGGACGCGACCCGCGACGCCTATCCGTTTTCGTTCCGCTTTGAAGCGAGCTACCGGCTGCTGGAAGACGGACTCGAGGTCGCGCTGGTAGCGCGCAATACCGGCACCGAGCCGCTGCCCGTCTATGCGGGACACCACTTCTATTTCGCCGTGCCGCACGCCCTGCGAGGCCGGTGCCGATTGGCGATGCCGCCGGCCGAACGGTTGCGCCAGCGCGCCGACGGCAGCCTGACCGCGACCGAGCCCGGCGAAGGGGTCTACGCGCTCGACGACCCGCGCTTGCAGGACACCTTCCACCGCTTGCATGCGCCCGTTGCCGGAACGTGCGAGCTGGCGATTCCATCGGGCGAGGGCAGCGGCACGGGCCGCACGATCCGCATCGATCTCGAGGCCAACCGTGGGGCCGTCCCCTGGGAGGCCGTCACGACCTGGAGCGAACGCGAGGATTCGGACTTCTATTGCGTCGAGCCGTGGCTGGCCCTGCCCGATGCGATTCATCGGCCAGGAGAAACGCGATGGGTCGCGCCTGGCGACAGCACCGAAGCCGTTTGCCGGCTGCTTCCGACCTAGCCGCCTTGCGCGCGCAGCCGGATCGCGCATAAAATGGCCGCCTCACGCGGGCGTCGTATAATGGCTATTACCTTAGCTTCCCAAGCTAAAGACGTGGGTTCGATTCCCATCGCCCGCTCCACTTCGACTTTCCAGGGCGTTCCAAGGACGTCCATGGAGTGTTGCAAGTCATTGTCACTATTCGACTTTTTCAGAATCTTCGATCCAGTGACGTCCAGCGAAATCCACTGACAGCCGGTCCAAACTGGTACAAAAAGTGGCCCAAACAATGCGCGAGCTTCCCTTGCCGCATTGTTGCTGGAGGAGCCGGGACCCGACGGGAAACATGGCACTCAACTCGCTTTCAAGGAGTTGGGATCATGCTTTCGGACCTCATGGCACGGCAGGCCAAGTGCACCGGCAAGCCATACGCGCTGGCCGACTTCGACGGCCTCTATCTCTACGTTTCCGCCATCGGCACCAAGGCCTGGCACTTCCGCTATTCGTGGTTTGGCAAGCGCGAGCGCATCACCCTCGGTAACTACCCGGCGCTTTCCCTGAAGGACGCCCGCGCGCTGCGCGATGAAGCCCGCTCGCTGCTCGCCAAGGGCGTCAATCCCCACAGCGAACGCAAGCGCAAGCGGCACGCGATCGTCCTGGCCGGCGAGCACACCTTCATGGCCGTCTACGAGCAATGGCTGGCCCATCGCCGTCTCTCGCTGGAGGAAGGACGGCAGACCAGCCTGGAGCAGATCGGGCGCGTCTTCAAGAAGGACGTGTTCCCGTCGCTGCGGCACCTGACCATCTACGAGATCACCCGCGCGCACCTGCTGGACATCATCGGCAAGGTGGAAAAGCGCGGCTCGCTGTCGGTGGCCGAGAAGCTGCGGACCTGGTTCACCCAGTTGTTCACCTACGCCACGGTGGCGATTCCCAACATGGGCGAGAACCCGTCCAGGGACCTGGAAGTGGTCGCACTGCCCTTGCCGCCGGTCGAACACAACCCGTTCCTGCGCATGCACGAGTTGCCGGTCATGCTGCAGACGCTGCGCAAGTACCGCGGTCGCCTGAACACGCAATTGGGCTTGCGGCTGCTGATGCTCACCGGTGTGCGCACTGGCGAGTTGCGCTTCGCCACGCCCGATCAGCTCGATCTCGACCGGGGCCTGTGGATCATCCCCGTAGCCAGGCTCAAACAGCGCAAGCTGCTCACCAGGAAGAAGCGCAAGCGCCTGATCGACATCCCACCCTACATCGTGCCGCTGTCGGTGCAGGCGCAGGAGATCGTTCGCCACCTGCTCGACAACTTCAAGCCGGCCCAGGTTTATCTCATCCCCGGCGACTGGTGTCTGAAGAACCCGATCAGCGAGAACACGCTCAACGCCGCGCTCAAGCGCATGGGCTACGAGGACCAACTCACGGGGCATGGCATCCGGGCAACGATCTCGACGGCGCTGAACGAACTCGGCTACCCGAAGAAGTGGGTGGACGCCCAGCTCTCGCATGCCGATCCAGACAGGATCAGCGCGACCTACAACCATGCCGAATACGTCGAGCAGCGCCGCGTCATGATGCAGGACTGGGCCGATCGCCTGGACCTGTTCGAGCAGAACCAGGTCGAGGTTGCCAGCCGGCATCTGACCATCACGCTTCAGGGCCTGCCGACCATCGCCGGCCAGGCGGCCGTGCAGCCTCCGGTGGTCGACCTCACTGCGCCGCAACTGATCGTGACCGCGCCAACGCCCGACCAACTTGAAGCGCCGGCATCGGTGCAGCGGCTGTCGGCCGTGCGCATGCCCGAGTACGCACGGCCGCGCCTGTCGGAGGCGCAGCGCGAACGCCTGCAAGTGCTGGAGACCTTCGAGGCACCACACAACCTCTCGGTGGCGGACTACGCCAAGCTCGCGGGCAAGTCGCGCCGCTGGATCACCTACGAGATCCAGGCCGGCAACCTGCTGTCGATCCACATGGGGCATCGCGGGCAGCGGGTGCCGGACTGGCAACTCGATCCGCTCAAGCGCAGGCTGGTCCAGTCCGTCCTGAAGCAACTGCCACGGGGCATCGACACCTGGGACATCTACCACGCACTCCTGCGCTCGTACGAGGCGCTCGGGACACGGCCGGCCATCGAAGCCGTCAACCCAACGAACCTGCACCTTGCCGCGCGGCTGGTGGCCGCACAGTGCACGCAGGCGAGCGAGCCAGTCGTGACGACCGAGTTCCCTGAGCCGGTCCGGCAAAGCGTGCAGCGGCTGGTGCGCGAAGCCGTCGCTGCCGATGCCGCCGAAGCGACGGCCGGAGATTGATCAAGCCAGGGTCGCGCCGAGGTTCGGTCAGGCGCTTGCCTGGCAGATCGAAGTAGGACTTTTCGGTGGAAGTGGTCATGGTGAATCTCCTGAAGAAAAAAGAGGCGGAGACACACCCGACCCAAGGCGGGGAAGGTGTGAACCCCCCGCGTGGGTTGATGGAACAGCTTGGTGGCATCGCCATCGAGAACCGATGGCCGTTCGCGCATGGATGCCGGTGCGAACTGGAGTGATCAACGCGGTCGGAACCGCGTCGCAGCCTTGAAGATCGTGGCTGCCTGGGCATGTCGCTGACGGACGTCAGCGGAACATGGCCGGAAGCGTGGCGCCAGGGCAGCGCGCAGGCGAGCGGCAATCGGCACTCGCGGCTGTCCGCATTGCCGGGAAGAAAGAGGCCCCCGGAGCGGGGGCCAGGGATGGGCAGTCAGTTGCCGCTGGGCGTGGAAGGAACCGCCTGCAGCGACAGGTGTGTCGCGGTGGTGGACACGTCGAGGTCGTCCTCGCTGTGCAGGATGCGCGCAAACACGCTCTCCTGCGGATCGAAGAACTCGCCGAAGTCGTCGCCACCGAACGCGGCGCGCGCCAGCTCCCACCAGTCATCGAACGCATCGACATCCGGGTTGCAGCCGGCGGCATAGGCGATGGTCTTCAGACGACCATCGGGTCGGCGCTCGCCGCGCTCGGCCAGGAAGTACACGCCCTGATCCTTGACCAGGATGATGCGGCATTGGTTGACCACGGCCTCGGCAGGTACGGGCCGCAGGTCGGTACCTTTGAATCACACAGACATGGGTGTGATCTCCAGAGAGGCAGGAAGAGAGGCTTCCCGCCGCGAGGGCGGGAAGCCGCTGGGAGCATGCGGTACAGCATGCCTTCCACGGTCATTCGTAGATCAGTAGATGGCCTTGTGCAGCAGAATTTCCCGCAGCTTCGACCAGTGCTCGTCACTGAGCAGTAATCGGGGCATTGCAAGCTCGTATTGGTGTTGTGTGAGAGCTACAACGACACGCGATTGCTCTTATATATCAATGGCTTAGATCGAAACGGCAACAGACCCTAGGCAAAAACGGCGGGCGCCATTGACATAGATCAATGTTACGTGCTATTCCCCTCGAAATTTGCAAGAAAGCGCGCACCATTGCAAATGGTTGCAAGAATCGGCAATTGATGAACAAGGCCAAAGAGTTGCGTGGTGGAACCATGAAAGCTGGTCCGGATGAAATCTTCACGCTCGACGAGCTGGCGGCGTACTTGAAGGTTGGCAAGCGCACGCTATACCGACTGGCCGCGCAAGAGGATATCCCGGCGTTCAAAGTGGGTGGGACATGGCGGTTTCGGCGAAGCGACATCGATCGCTGGATTGAAGATCGATCGCCAACCGAGGCACGGAAAGGAGGTGATGCGCGAAGGTGAACAGCTTGACTCCGACACGTACGCCGTATGGCCTGTGTGCCTTGGCCTGGATCAGCAGGCAAACGGATTGAGAGATTCCCTGACTATTTCTGGAGGTGTGACATGAGTTTCGATCTGAAAAAATTGGCTCCCTGGAACTGGTTCAAGAACGAACAGGAAGAGCAACAGGCGGCGGCCTCGCTGCCTGTGCAGCGCAATGACCAGCCTGTGGCAGGCGGTGCAGTCAGTCCGATCCTGCAATTGCATCGCGAGATCGACCGCCTCTTTGATGACGCATTTCGCGGGTTTGGTGTTCCGGCTTTGGCCATGCCGCGTTGGCCGGCAGAGTGGCCAGGCATGCTGAAGCCGGCCGTGGACATCCAGGAAACCGATACGCAGTACAGGATTGCTGTGGAAGTTCCAGGTGTCGAGGAGAAGGACATTCAGATCACGCTCGACAACGACGTGCTGGTGGTGCGCGGTGAAAAGCGGCAGGAGCAGGAGAAGAAGGAGGGTGGCTTCCATCGGATCGAGCGGTCCTACGGCAGTTTTCAGCGTGCGCTGAACCTGCCCGGCGATGCCAATCAGGACTCCATCAAGGCCAATTTCAAGAACGGTGTGCTCACCATCACGATCGACAAGCGCGAGGCCAGTGCACCGAAGCAGGGGCGCTCCATTCCCATCAACAGCTGAAATCGACTGCCGCTTGCGTACTTGATGAATCAACTCGCAGACGAGGTGCCATGACACGCGGCACCTCGTCGTCCCAATCACTCCAGGAGTGCCAGCATGGCCAGAAAACAATGCCAAGTCTGCGGCCAGCCCGCCACCGTGCGGGTAGAAGCCAATCTGAATGGTCGCCACAGCACCATGCTGCTGTGCGACGACCACTACCGCCAGCTGGTACGCCAGCAAAAGCGTACCGTTTCCCCGCTGGAAGCCTTGTTCGGCTCGCGCAGCGGGCTGTTCGAGGATTTCCTGGGCAGCGACTTCTTCCGCCTCGGTGACGACTCGGCGCCGGTGACAGCCGATGCCGACGATGAAGTGGTCGATGCCTCGTTCGGCGAACCGGCGTCCGCAGGGGCCGGAGCACCGCGCCGTCGCGGTGGCGGGCTGGCCAGCCGCATCAGCGAACAATCAGAGACCCTGCTGCAGGAGGCCGCCAAGCACGCCGCCGAGTTTGGCCGTCCCGAGGTGGATACCGAACACCTGCTGCTGTCGCTGACTGACAGTGACGTGGTCAAGACCATTCTGGGTCAGTTCAAGATCAAGGTCGACGACCTCAAGCGCCAGATCGAATCCGAGGCCAAGCGGGGCGACAAGCCCTTCGAGGGCGAAATCGGTGTGTCGCCGCGCGTCAAGGACGCACTCAGCCGCGCCTTCGTGGCCTCCAACGAACTTGGTCATTCCTATGTCGGCCCCGAGCATTTTCTGGTGGGACTGGCCGAAGAAGGCGAAGGGTTGGCGGCCAACCTGCTGCGCCGCTATGGCCTCACGCCGCAGGCGCTGCGCCAGCAGGTCAACAAGGTGGTCGGCAAGGGCGCCGAGGACGGCCGCGCCGAGACGCCCACCAACACCCCCGAGCTCGACAAGTACTCCCGCGACCTGACGAAGATGGCGCGTGACGGCAAGCTGGACCCGGTCATCGGCCGGGCCCAGGAGATCGAGACCACGATCGAGGTGCTGGCGCGGCGCAAGAAGAACAACCCGGTGCTGATCGGCGAGCCCGGCGTGGGCAAGACCGCCATCGTCGAGGGGCTGGCACAGCGCATGGTGGCCGGCGAGGTGCCCGAGACGTTGCGCGACAAGCGCCTGGTGGAGCTGAACATCAATGCGATGGTCGCGGGTGCCAAGTACCGGGGCGAGTTCGAGGAGCGCGTGCAGAAGGTGCTCAAGGAGATCTCCGAGCACCAGGGTGAGCTGATCCTGTTCATCGACGAGGTGCACACCATCGTCGGTGCGGGTCAGGGGGGCGGCGAAGGCGGCCTGGACGTGGCCAACGTGTTCAAGCCCATGATGGCGCGTGGCGAGCTGAACCTGATCGGCGCCACCACGCTCAACGAATACCAGAAATACATCGAGAAGGACGCCGCGCTGGAGCGCCGCTTCCAGCCGGTGACGGTGCCGGAGCCGACCGTTGCGCAGGCCATCATGATCCTGCGCGGCCTGCGCGACACCTTCGAGGCGCACCACAAGGTCAGCATCTCGGAGGAAGCGATCATCGCCGCCGCCGAGCTCTCCGACCGTTACATCACCGCGCGCTTCTTGCCGGACAAGGCCATCGACCTGCTTGATCAGGCCGCCGCCCGGGTGAAGCTGTCTGCGACGGCACGTCCGATCGCCGTGCAGGAGCTGGAGGCGGAACTGCACCAGCTGCGCCGTGAGCAGGACTACGTGGCAGCCCGCAAGCAATACGACAAGGCGGCAGAGATCGGCAAGCGGATCGAAGCCAAGGAGGCCGAGCTCAAGAAGCGCGTCGAGGAATGGGAGCGCGAGCGCGCCTCGGGCAGCGCCGAGGTCAAGGCCGAGCACGTGGCCCAGATCGTCTCGCGCCTGACCGGCATTCCGGTGAACGAGCTGACGGTGGAGGAGCGCGAGAAGCTGCTGCACCTGGAGCAGCGTCTGCACGAGCGCCTGGTCGGGCAGGACGAAGCGGTGCGCGCCGTCGCCGATGCGGTGCGGCTGTCGCGCGCCGGCCTGCGCGAGGGCAGCAAGCCGGTAGCCACGTTCCTGTTCCTCGGGCCCACCGGCGTCGGCAAGACTGAGCTGGCCAAGGCCCTGGCCGAAGCCATCTACGGCGACGAGGGCGCACTGTTGCGCATCGACATGTCGGAGTATGGCGAACGCCACACCGTGGCGAGACTGGTGGGCGCGCCCCCGGGCTACGTCGGCTACGACGAGGGCGGTCAGCTGACCGAGAAAGTGCGTCGCAAGCCCTACAGCGTGCTGCTGCTCGACGAGATCGAGAAGGCCCACCCCGACGTCTACAACATCCTGCTGCAGGTATTCGACGACGGCCGCCTGACCGACGGCAAGGGGCGCGTGGTGGACTTCACCAACACCATCATCATCGCCACGTCCAACCTGGGCTCGGACATCATCCAGCGGCGCCTGAAGGCGCGCGGTGCGGCTGGCGAGGAGTACGAGAAGACAAAAAACGAGGTCATGGACGTGCTGCGCGGGCACTTCCGGCCCGAGTTCCTCAACCGGATCGAAGAAATCATCGTCTTCCATGCCCTGGGCAAGGAGGAGATCCGTCACATCGTCGGGCTGCAACTCGATCGCGTGGCGCGTAACGCGGCCAGCCAGGGCGTGACGCTGACCTTCGACCAGACCTTGATCGACCACTTTGCCGAAGAAGGCTACAAGCCCGAGTTCGGCGCCCGTGCGCTCAAGCGCGTGATCCGCAGCGAGCTGGAAACGGCGCTGGCGCGCGAGATGCTGGGCGGCGGCATCGGCAAGGGCGATCACGTCGTCGCCCGCTGGGACGACAAGGCGGATCGGGTCGGCTTCGAGCGCACGGAGCCGCCCAAGAGCGAGGTCGAGGCCGACAAGCCGGCCGAAGCCAAGTCAACCGATGCGCCGAAGAGCGACGACGGCAAGGGTTCCCGGAAGAAGAAACCGGCGAGCGATCCATCCTGATGCATCGGGGGCTGTCATGTCTGCTTCCCATGGCCTGGCATCGGCAGCCACCCTGGTCTCACTCGCGGCGGCGCTCGCCGCTGCGGGGCACGCGGTCGTCTACAAGCGTGACCCGCGATCGGCCGCGCTTTGGGTGCTGCTGATCGCCCTGCTACCGCTTGGCGGTTCGCTGCTGTACCTGTTGTTCGGTATCAACCGCTATCAGCGGCGGGCGCGGAGGCTGTACCCGGGCGCTGGTCGCGCATCGCCGACCACAGACTGTATGGAGGTCCCCGCCACGCTGCCCTCGGCGTTCGCCGGCCTAGCGCATCTGGTGGGGCGAGCCACCGGTCAGCCGCTGACCGGTGGCAATCGCATCGAGCCACTGGTCGATGGCGAGCAGGCCTACCCGGCCATGCTCGCCGCGATCGACTCGGCCCGTCACAGCGTTGCCCTGACATCCTACATCTTCGATGGCCAGGGCATCGGTACGCAGTTTGTCGAAGCCCTGCAGCGTGCCCATGCGCGCGGCGTGCAGGTGCGGGTGCTGATCGACGATGTCTCCGCACGATGGGTACGCCAGAGCGCCTATCGACGGCTGAAGCGCAGCGGATTAATGGTGGCGCCGTTCAATCCGACGCTGATCCCCGCACGGCTGCATGCCGCGCACCTGCGCAATCACCGCAAGCTGCTGGTGGTCGACGGCGAAACAGGCTTTACCGGCGGCATGAACATCTTCAGCCCCTACTGGCGGCCGGATGCGCCCGAGCAGGCCTGCCATGACTTGCATTTCCGCCTGCAGGGCCCGGTCGTCGCCGATCTCAAGCGTTGCTTCACCGAGGATTGGTGTGACACCTCGGACGAGCGGCTCGACGAGCGCTTCTGGGGTGGGCGGCCTGCGCCGGCTGCCGAGCTGGGTACAAGCTGGGCCAGAGGCATTGAGGCCGGCCCTGACGAAACCCTGGACCGGATGCGTTGGACATTCATGGGGGCCTTGAGTGCGGCACGGCAGTCGGTTCGCATCTGGACGCCCTACTTCGTGCCCGATCAACCGATGATCGCCGCGCTGAGCACGGCCGCCTTGCGCGGCGTACGGATCGAGGTGCTCACGCCTGCCAACGGCGATCACCCGTCCGTGCAATGGGCGGCCCGCGCCCATTACTGGCAGGTGATGGAGCATGGCGTACGGATCTTCGAGCGGCCCGGCCCCTTCGACCACACCAAGCTGATGCTGGTCGATGGCGCCTGGTGCTGCCTGGGGTCGGCCAACTGGGACGCACGCAGCCTGCGGCTCAACTTCGAGTTCAACGTCGAGGTCTACGACGCTGCTCTGTGTGACCGTCTCGAAGCACTTTTCGATACCACACGCGACGCGTCGGCCCTTGTCACACCCACGGCCGTGCGCATGCGTCCGCTTGCCGTAAAGGTGCGCGACGGTGTCGCCCGCCTGTTCACACCGGTTCTATAGAGAAACGACTTTCGGAGAACAACGCTGATGGAAAAGAAAGATCAATGGAACGTCGGCTACTGGATCGTTGCCGGCCTGATGCTGCTGATGCTCCAGAACTACTGGCAAGCGGCGCAGACCGTCGAGCCGGTGCCGTACAGCGAATTCGAGAAGGCGCTGGCCGAGGGCCGTGTTGCCGAAGTCCTGGTATCGGACCGTACCGTCACCGGGCGCCTTAAATCACCGGACGCCCGTGGCAAGACCACCATCGTTGCGACCCGCGTCGAACCTGATCTGGCGGAGCGCCTGTCCAAATACGAGGTTCCTTATGCACGGGTGGTGGAAAGCACCTGGCTGCGCGATCTGCTGTCATGGATTCTGCCGGCAGTGGCATTCTTTGGCGTCTGGTTTTTCCTCTTCCGCCGCTTTGCCGAGAAGCAGGGCATGGGCGGTTTCCTGAGCATTGGCAAGAGCCGCGCCAAAGTGTTCATGGAGAAAAACACGGGCGTGACCTTCGCGGATGTGGCGGGCGTGGACGAGGCCAAGGCTGAACTCGTCGAGATCGTCGATTTCCTGAAGAACCCGCAGGACTATGGCCGCCTCGGTGCGCACATCCCCAAAGGCGTGCTGTTGGTGGGCCCGCCGGGCACGGGCAAGACCTTGCTGGCCAAGGCGGTGGCCGGCGAAGCCGGGGTGCCGTTCTTTTCCATCTCCGGCTCGGAGTTCGTCGAGATGTTCGTCGGCGTGGGGGCCGCGCGCGTGCGCGACTTGTTCGAGCAGGCCCGCACCCAGGCGCCCGCCATTATCTTCATCGACGAACTCGACGCTCTCGGCCGCGCGCGCGGTGCGGGTGGGCCGATCGGCGGCCACGACGAGCGCGAGCAGACGCTCAACCAGTTGCTCACCGAGATGGATGGCTTCGACAGTTCGGTGGGACTCATCATCTTGGCTGCCACCAATCGCCCGGAAATTCTCGACCAGGCGCTGCTGCGCGCCGGCCGTTTCGATCGCCAGGTGCTGGTGGACCGGCCCGACAAGAAAGGGCGTCTCGACATCCTGAAGGTCCATGTCAAGAAGGTCACCCTCGCGCGCGATGTGGACCTGGAGCAGGTCGCGGCGCTGACCACCGGCTTTTCCGGCGCCGACCTGGCCAATCTGGTGAATGAGGCGGCGCTGGCCGCGACACGGCGCCGCGCGCAGGCGGTGGAATTGCAGGACTTCACCGCCGCCATCGAACGCATTGTGGCCGGGCTCGAAAAGAAGAGCCGCGTGCTCAGCACGAAGGAGCGGGAAACCGTGGCCTACCACGAAATGGGCCATGCGCTGGTGGCACTGGCCCTGCCGGGGACCGATCCCGTGCACAAGGTGTCGATCGTTCCGCGTGGCATCGGCGCGCTCGGCTACACGCTGCAACGCCCAACCGAAGACCGTTTCCTGATGACACGGGCCGACCTGCAGCACAAGATCGCCGTGCTGCTGGGCGGGCGCGCCGCCGAGAAACTGGTGTTCGGCGAACTGTCCACGGGCGCGGCAGACGATCTCGCGCGGGCCACCGACATCGCCCGCGACATGATTACGCGCTTCGGCATGGATGAGGGCTTGGGGTACGTCGCTTTTGAGGCACAGAGGCCGCGTTTTCTTGATGCGCCTGAACTGGTACAGGGTGGCTGCCGGGTAGCCGAATCGACTCAGGCACGCATCGACCAAGCCATCCGTGACATCGTGATGGGTGTGTTTGATCGTGCATACCGAATTCTCGAAATTAACCGAGAAGTGCTGGAGCGGTGCGCGCGCGAACTGCTCGCACGGGAAACGCTGGATGAACACAGCATCCGACAACTGACGCAAGGGCTACTGCTCGAATCCCCATGTCACAGCGGCCCAACTGCCGGAGCCATTACTTCCTCTGTGTCCCAAAGAGCCACCTCATGAGTGACAGCCTTCATATCGTCTGCCCACACTGCCAATCCATCAATCGCGTTCCAGCCAACAAACTGGCTGAGCAGCCCAATTGCGGGCGGTGCCAGTACCCGCTGTTCGCCGGAGAACCCATCGAGCTGACCACAGCGACGGTAGAGGACATCACCGATCTCAAGAGGGTCGAGCAGGCGCTGAACTCTATGCGCCTACAGCGAGAAGAGTTGGCCAGCCACGTTCCCGGTATGCTTTACCAATACCGTCTTCGTCCGGACGGCAGCTCGCACTTCCCTTATGCCAGCGCGAAGATACGGGAAATATACGGGGTTGCACCGGAGGATGTTGTCGAAGATGCCACTCCTGTGTTCGCGGCGCTCCATCCTGAAGACCGCAACCGTGTGCATGAAACCATACAGGCGTCGGGGAGGTCACTCGCGCTTTGGCATGACGAGTACCGGGTGCAGTTTCCAGACGGTCGGGTGATCTGGGTCGAAGGCGAGGCGTCGCCTGAAGCCATGCCTGATGGGAGCATCCTCTGGCACGGCTATATCCATGATGTCACCTCACGCAGAAGATCCGCGGAAGAGCTTCGCCTTGCGGCTAAAGTTTTTGCGCACGCAGGAGAGGGCATCCTCGTTACCGACGCTCAGGCCCACATTGTCAACGTCAACCGGGCGTTTACCGTGATCACTGGTTATGCGCGGGAGGAAGTATTGGGCCAGACACCCCGTCTGCTCCAGTCCGATCGCTATGACGATGAGTTCTATCAGACCGTTTGGCAGGCTCTGCGTGAGCACGACTACTGGCACGGAGAGCTCTGGTGCCGACGCAAGAACGGCAGCCAGTTTGCCGCGCTGCTGACGATCAGTGCAGTCCCGGATATGCAGGGCCATATCGAGCATTACGCAGCCATGTTCTCCGACATCACAGCGCTGAAGGAGAACCAGCAACAGCTTGAACGCGTTGCTCATTACGACCTGCTCACCGGCTTGCCCAACCGACTATTGCTTGGAGACCGCCTTAAGCAGGCCATTCGTCAGACACGTCGGCGTGGCATGCACCTGGCGGTTGTCTTCATCGATCCGGATGGATTCAAGAAGGTCAACGACCAGCACGGCCACGCAGTCGGCGACAAATTGCTGTCCGTCCTGTCCAGGCGTATGACGCAAGTGTTGCGCGAAGGCGATACCTTGGCCCGTCTTGGTGGTGATGAGTTTGTCGCTGTTCTGGTCGACCTGCCGGATATTTCCATCAGCGTACCGATTCTTGATCGCCTGATCGAGGTAGCTGCGCAGCCCGTACCGATTGGTGACGCACTGTGCGAGGTGAGCGCGAGTATCGGTGTGAGCTACTACCCGCAAGTCGAAGACATCGACGCCGACCAACTACTGCGGCAGGCAGATCAGGCCATGCATTTCGCCAAGCAAGCTGGCAAGAATCGGTATCACGTTTTCGATACGGAGAAGGATCGTACGCTGCGCACCCGTCACGAAGGATTGGACAGCATAAAGAATGCACTTGCCAATGGGCAGTTTCTGCTTTACTTCCAACCTAAGGTCAACATGCGCACCGGTGAGGTGCTGGGCGCCGAAGCCTTGATCCGCTGGCAACATCCGGCGCGTGGCTTGTTATCTCCTGCCTCCTTCATACCCCTCATTGAGAATCATCCGCTCGGGATTGACGTGGGGAAATGGACCATCGAGGCTGCGCTGACCCAGATCGAAATTTGGCGCAAGGCCGGCCTACATGTCCCGATCAGCGTGAATATCGGTGCCGAGCACTTGCTGCAACCGGACTTCATCATGCATCTACGGGGTATGTTGTCACGACATCCCGGCGCCCAGCCGCAAGACCTTGAACTGGAAATCCTCGAAACCAGCGCCGTGGAGGACTTCGTTCAAGTGTCTCAGTTGATGGCGCTGTGCGAGAGGATGGGATTGCGTTTTGCCATCGACGATTTCGGCAGCGGCTATTCATCGCTGACCTATCTGAAGCGCCTGCCCGCGTACCTGCTCAAGATCGACCAAGGTTTTATACGCGACATGCTCGAGGATCCGGACGATATCGCCATCCTGGATGCGCTACTGGCACTGGCAAGGTCGTTTGGCAGGAACTGCATCGCGGAGGGAGTCGAATCCATTAAGCATGGTGAAATTCTGCTGCGTCTGGGATGCGAGTGGGGCCAGGGTTATGCCATCGGGCATCCGATGCCGGTGCATGAATTCGAGCAATGGCTACACACCTGGCAGGTACCCGTATCCTGGATGGGTTTCAAACCTGACAGTCGCGCCGCGCTGCCCGTGCCGTTCACATACGCCGACCACCGGGTCTGGATTTCCCAGATGATCGACTATCTGTCAGGCAAGACCCAAGTGCCTCCTCAATCCGAAACACTCCAATACTGGCGGGATCAAAGTGGTCGCCCTACGTTCTTCGGCAAGGATCCCAATGATCAGGTCGATGTCCTGCATCAGAGCATCCAGCAGTTGGCTCACACCCTGAGTGAAATGAAAAATGCCGGCCGTGTCGAGGCATTGAGGGCTGGCATCGACAGGTTGCAACATTTGCAGGCGGATCTGCTGGGATTGCTGCCGCCAGACCAGAAGCCGGATTGATGCCATGCATGGGACAAAGGGTTGACGTGCAAGAGGCTGATCCACCCATCGGCGGCGCCACGGGCGCGCAGGACATTATGCGCTGGGTGGCTTCGCAATTGCCTCGGCAATCCAGGTGTAATCGAGTCGTCTTCTCGGACTCCCCGTTCCATTAACGTTTCATTGAAAGAGAGAGCAACGCTTATGCATAAAGAATCTGGCCACACGGCCCTTGACGAGATGCGCTCCCAGTGGCGGTTGATGACGGTTTACGAGCGCTTCGAGCAGGTCGTCGCCCTCGTTCTGTCGGCGGTGATTGCCGTCATCATCGTGGTGTCGCTTCTCCAGCTCATCTCTATAGTCTTCACACTGCTGATCCTCGATGCCTTCAATCCCATGGACCACAAGGTATTCCAGAGCGTGTTTGGCATGATCATGACGCTCTTGATCGCGATGGAGTTCAAGCATTCCATCGTGCGCGTGGCGCTGCGTCGGGACAGCATCATCCAGGTCAAGACCGTGATCGTCATCGGCCTGATCGCGCTGGCACGCAAGTTCGTGGTCCTCGACCCCGACACGAGTCCCGCCAAAATCGCCGCGCTGGCAGGCGCCACGCTGGCGCTTAGTATCACTTACTGGCTGCTGCGCGATCGCGACAACCGCGCAGCCGAGACATCTGGGCATGAACCGTCATCATCCCAGTGACCTGCGTGCTGCGTTGTTGCAACATCGCCGGCTCAACCGCCTGCAGACGGGGTTGCTGGTCCTGACCCTGGTCGGGATTGCGACCGCTGCGGGGAGCCTGTTGTTCGGCGAAGGCGGCTTTTGGCTCGCGCTGTTTGCCGTTGCTGGCGCGCTGCTGCTGGAGCCGACAGCCGCGTCGGCGCTGACCTTGCGCCTGTACCGCGCGCGGGCCCTGCACCCGCACGAAGCGCCCAAGATTTGGGCCATGTTGCGCGAACTGTCCGCCCGTGCCGGTTTGTCCGCCACGCCGGTGCCGCACTACGTGCCCAGTGCCGTCGTCAACGCCTTCGCTATCGGCTCGAAGCAGCATGCATCGATCGCCCTCACCGATGGCCTGCTGCGCAACCTGAGTCCGCGCGAACTGGCGGGTGTGCTCGCGCACATCGCTAATGAGGATCTGCGTGTCATGGGGATGGCGGATTCCGTCAGTCGCCTCACGAGCCTGCTGGCGATGGTCGGACAGATCGCTATTGTGTTCAGCTTGCCCGCACTGCTGGCCGGCGCGGTGGCGGTCAACTGGCCTGGACTGCTTCTGCTGGCCGCCTCGCCCCAGCTGGCCCTGCTCGCACAGCTCGGTTTGTCTCGCGTGCGTGAGTTCGACGCCGACCGCCTCGCGGCGGAACTGACCGGCGACCCGCAAGGGCTGGCGTCCGCACTGGCGAAGATCGAGCGGGTCAGCCGCTCCTGGCGTGCCTGGCTGTGGCCGGGATGGGGCAATCCCGAGCCTTCCTGGTTGCGCACGCATCCGGCAACGCAAGATCGCATCTCACGCCTGCTGACGTTGGCGCCTGGACCAGCAACAGCCTTGCCGTTTCACGCGCCCCATTTCTTGCCGGAATCCGCTGTGACGCCGCGCCCGCCGCGCTGGCGCCCGAGCGGGCTATGGCGCTGATTGCCTATCAACAGGAGACTTCTCATGGCCTACCCTAACCCGTATCCACGCCCCGCACCGGATCCCTTCATCCGGCGGTGGCTCTTCATCACCGCCTGCATTGCTGCGCTCATGCTGCTGTGGCAGTTCCTGCCCGCCATCGAGGCATGGTTCAGTCCGCGCGAGGCGGCAGAGCGCACCGTGACGGCGCGCGGCGACTTGGCGGCGGACGAAAAGGCCACCATCGAACTGTTCGAAAAATCACGCGCCTCGGTGGTCTACATAACCACCGCGCAGCTGGTGCGCGACGTCTGGACGCGCAATGTCTTCTCCGTGCCCCGTGGCACGGGATCGGGCTTCATTTGGGACGACGCCGGCCATGTCGTCACCAACTTCCACGTCATCCAGGGCGCGTCCGAAGCCACCGTCAAGCTTGCCGACGGCCGCGACTACCAGGCCGCGCTGGTGGGGGCGAGCCCAGCGCACGACATCGCCGTACTCAAGATCGGCGTCGGCTTCAAACGCCCGCCTACTGTGCCTGTCGGCACCAGCACCGACCTCAAGGTGGGACAGAAGGTGTTTGCTATCGGCAACCCCTTTGGCCTGGACTGGACGCTCACCACCGGCATCGTCTCCGCGCTCGACCGCTCGTTACCGGGAGAAGCGGGCGGCCCGACAATTGATCACCTGGTCCAGACCGACGCCGCCATTAACCCCGGCAACTCGGGCGGCCCCCTGCTCGATTCGGCCGGGCGGCTTATCGGCATCAACACGGCGATCTACAGTCCCTCCGGCGCCTCGGCCGGGATCGGTTTTGCCGTGCCGGTGGACACCGTCATGCGGGTAGTGCCGCAACTCATCAAGTCCGGCAAATACATCCGCCCGGCGCTTGGCATCGAGGTGGACGAACAGCTCAATCAGCGCCTGCTTGCACTGACCGGAAGCAAGGGCGTGTTCGTGCTGCGTGTCACCCCCGGCTCTGCAGCGCACAAAGCCGGGCTCGCGGGTGTCGAAGTCACGCCGCAAGGCATCGTGCCGGGCGACCGCATCATCGATGTTGATGGCAAGGCGACGGACGATGTGGCCAAGCTGCTCGCGCGGCTAGACGACAGGAAGGTCGGCGATGTGGTGGTCTTGTCAGTGGAACGGGCCGGCAAATCGCGCGAGGTGCGTGTGGAGCTGCAACCCGGGAATTGATTGAACTGAACCTGTGGATCAGGCGGTAGTGCAGCGTCGCGGCGATTGAGGTTCTCAGGTCTTCGGCCAGGTAGCGTTCCGCCTCAACCTCCGTAATTTTCGGATGCGATCTGCCTATCCGAATAGGCAAGCATGCAACGCCGGAACCTCTTGCCAATCATCGAAGGAGAAAGCGAGGCGCAATCCGCATGAGGTGGACGCAGGCCAGGAACGAGGCAAACAGGAGGCCGCATTGGAACTCAGACTACTGCGCTATTTCGTTGCGGTCGCGGAAGAACTGCATTTCGCGCGAGCGGCCGAGCGCCTTGGCGTAGAACAATCGCCTGTGTCGCGCGCAATGCGCAATCTCGAAGCCACGCTCGGCGTGCAGTTGTTCGACCGCAGCGCGCACCAGACGCGACTGACCTGGGCCGGTCAAGTGTTCCTCGGTGAGTGCCGGCGTGTGCTGGCCACCGTGGAGCAGGCGGTGAGTGCCGCAAAGGCGGCGGCGCAGGGCTATCAGGGTTATCTGCGCATCGCCATCTGCGCCAGCTTGGCGCAGCCCCACATTGCCACCTTGCTGGCGCGCAGCCGCGAGGAAGAGCCCGAACTGGAGATTCGCGTCTTCGAGCTGCCTTTCGCGCAGCAGCTCAAGGGCCTGCACAACGATCTGCTGGACATCGGCTTTGCGCTGTCGGACGCGGTGAGCGAAGGCCTTGTCGCCGAGCCCGTGTGGACCGATCCTCTGTCGGTGATCGTGCCCGTGCGCCACCCCTTGTTGGCGCACGCGGAAGTGCCATTGGATGAAGCCTTGAAGTTTCCGTTGGTACTGTGCCATCCGGACGCGGGATCGGGCTGCCACCACCAGATCCAGGCGGTGCTTCAAGGTGCGTCCGAGCCGCTCAAGCTGGTAGATCAGGTGACGAGCCTAGGCGTGATGCTGACTCTGGTCGGTGCCGGTTATGGCCTAGGTTTCGCCATTGCCTCGCAGTTGCAGACCCTGAACCGCCCCGACATAACCGTTCGCCCCTTGGCCGGCACGCCGCCCATGCTGTCCACCTACCTGCTGCGCCGCAGCGCCGAACCCTCTGAGCCCATGAAGCGGTTTCTGCAGCGCGCCCGCGAGGAGTTCCTGCCAAAGGGAGATGAACCGGCCTCGTGACGTTGAGCGCTCGGGTACATTGGCTACTGCTGGCTGTCCATGGCTCGCACTGGACTTGCTCGGAGCGCACGTGTCGCGGGTTTTTAGATCTGTCCGGTTTTGTAGCACATGAATTGTCCGCTTTTTTGCCGGGTGGCGGGGAGCGGCGGAGGGCGTAGCCCGGAGCCGGTTCCCGCCACCCGGCGGCGCGCCTGGCGGACGGTTCAGGCGGCCTGTTTCAGCTCCTTGGCGATCAGCTTGCCGTCGGGGGAATACGCGGCGAGCTTGCGCGGCCCGTGAAACACCGCCAGATTGCGATCGGCATAACGATGCACCCGTACTCTCGCCTTGACGTAGTTGCACCGGTGCCGGTCGGCGGGAATCTGCAATGACAGGTTGTCCAGGCGCACGCAGTTATCGTTGCCTACGGTGCGCTCGATCTGCTCGCATAGAATGTCCTGCAGATTGGCGCCGATCCAGGGTACGAATGCGCTGCCTTCCTCGCGGGCCGGCACGGCAAACTCGGCATTGAACGCCGGCAGATAGACCTCAGCCAGGTAGCGGTTGGCCTGCGCCATGTCGGTGATGCCCGCCAAGGCCAACTCCTTGGGCAGCCGGTCCTGATGGGTGGCGAAGGCGCGCTCGGAGCGTCCCCGCGCCTCGGGCGAATAGGCCGCAATCATCTCGATGCCCAATTGCTTCATCGCCCGCCCGAACTGCGTGGGGTGATCTTTGTCGACCTTGCCGCCCGCCTCGGGGTGGTCCAATAATGACTGCCCCGGTCACTGTAGAACGAGCAGAACAGCCCCCGGGCGCCGATGACCTCGCCCACCCCGCGAAAGCTGCTTGCCGTGCCTTCCTCCTCGACGAAGAACATCGAGTAGTGCTCGTTGGTCGCATCATCCATCGTCACGATCAGATCCCACAGGTGCCCGGCCACCCATTCATGCCGGCTGCCGTCCTGATGGATCATCATGCCCGCCAGCGGCATGCGTTCGCGCTTCTTGCGGTGCGCGCCTTTACGCTTGCCCACCTCGACCAGCCCCGCCTCCTGCAGGCGCTTTTTGACCCAGCTGTAGCTGCGCGTGCCGCCCTCGCGCCGGTACCAGGCGTGAAAGTGCCGAACGTTCCAGCCACGATGGCGGCTGCGGTACCGATCGGTCAGCGCCACCACTTCATCCACCGGAGCGCGCCGGTTCGACACCTGCTCCAGGCGCCGATCAATCAAGCCATCCAACCCCTCGGATTCGAATCGCACCAGGTAGCGGCGGAAACTGCGCTCGCACATCCCCAGCAGCCGGGCCGCCTCCGCTTGCGTCAGCCGGCCAGCGTTCCATCCCTCATAAGCCTCTCCAAACCTCATCTTCCGGATCTCCTGTAGCAGCTCCGTCGGCCTCATCAGTCACCTCCCTGAGGCAACTATGACGACCGGACAGATCGCGTGCTACAAATCCGGACAACTCAAGAACTCGCGACACTTGCTCGGAGCGCACGTTGACCAAGCGTGGTTTTTCAGTCCATAATTATGTCCATCTCGGTTCGCCGAGTGCGGAAAACTCGTTATCAATCAACGAGTTGGGAACACGATGATGTTCCCATCGCCCGCTCCACCCTCCCCTGCAGTCCATCCCCTGGTCCGATCCGAAAGCGCTGTCCGTAAGCATGCGAACGGTCAAGGCCGCGCTCGTCTTGCGCTACGGTCCGCGGGCGGCTTCCCCGAATAACGCAGCGTCTCGATCAGCAAGGTCATCGCCCGCGACGAATGCCGGCGGCTCGGGTAGTAGAGATGGTAGCCAGGAAAAACCGGGCACCAGTCCTCGAGCAATGGCACCAGGTCGCCCCGCTCGACGTGGGGCAGGATCATGTTTTCCGGAACGAAGGCCAGTCCCATGCCGGCCAGGGCGGCGGTCACCATCTGGTCGCTGTCGTTGGCCACGAATTGCCCATCCACGCGGATATTCAGTTCGCGCTTGCCCTTCCTGAACTCCCACGCGTACAGCCCGCCGTAGGTCGGCAAATACAGATTGATGCAGCGATGCCCGGCCAGCTCCTGCGGCGTCCTGGGGTGTGGCTTGCCGGCAAGGTAGGCGGGCGAGCCGACGACGGCGAAGCGCACGTCGGGACCGATGCGCACCGCGACCATGTCTTGCGCGACCAGGTCGCCCAATCGCACGCCCATGTCATAGCGGTCGGCGGCGATGTCCGACAGCCCGTTATCGAGGATCAGTTCGACGCGGACATCGGGATACGTCCGCATGAAATCACCCAGACGCGGCCACAGCACCGAATTGGCGGCGTGCTCGGTGGCGGTGATGCGAATGGTCCCGCGCGGCTGGTCGCGCAATTCCGCGATGGCGCCCAGCTCGGCCTCGACCTCCTCGAGGCGAGGCGCCACGGTCGCCAGCAGGCGCTCGCCGGCCTCGGTGGCCGAGACGCTGCGCGTCGTGCGCGTCAGCAAACGGACGCCGAGCCGCGTCTCCAGACCGCGGACCGCCTGGCTCAAGGCGGACTGCGATACGCCCAGTTGCGCCGCCGCACGGGTAAAGCTGCGCGCCCGCGCGACGGCGATAAAGGCGGCGAGATCGTCGAAGGTCGTGCGCGGCATTGATAAGCCCTCCTTATAACCGCGTGCGAATCTAGCATCTTTTTCGGTCAACGGCAGGCGCGTAAAGTCGGCGCGGACGGTGGCGGACGCCTGAGCGGTGGCGCCCGTCGATCAATGACCGAGGAGCATCGCAATGAAGAGATCCCTGACACGAACGGCCCTGTGCGCCGCCGCGCTTCAGGCCGCGGTCGCCGGCGCGTCCGAGCCGAAGGCGGCGGACGGGCAGCGCATCACCCGCGTCGGCAGCCAGGCCTCGGCCGCCGGTCCGGCCGAGTACTTCACGGGGCGCGCGCGTATCGACCCGCTATGGCCAGCCGGCGACGACATCCATGCCTCCGGCGCAATGGTGACCTTCGAGCCCGGCGCGCGCTCGGCCTGGCACACGCATCCGGCCGGGCAGCGCCTGGTGGTGGTCTCGGGTGTCGGGCTGACGCAGGAGTGGGGCAAGCCGGTGCAGGGGATCCGGCCCGGCGACGTGGTCTGGTGCCCGCCCGGGGTCAAGCACTGGCACGGCGCGTCCCCGACGACCGCGATGACGCATCTTGCGGTCAGCGGCACCAGGGACGGCAAGAACGTCGAGTGGATGGAGAAGGTCAGCGATGCGCAATACCAGGACCGCTAAGGGATTGGGCGTTGCCTGCCTGGAAGCGCCCACATCGTCACAACTAATGGCGACCCGCGGCGCGGCTCCGTATGGGGAGGCACTGCGCTAGAATACGCGCTTGCCGCTGGCCGCCCGGCTCCACCAGGCACCGGCCACTGGCCCACGGAACCCATCATTCTCTGGCCGCCCCTCCGACACCGGGTCATTCCGAACGGTGAATCGCCCGGCGGCCTTTTTGTTGCCATGTTTCCCGACGATCCCATTCCGACCGAGGCCACCGTGCCCGACGACGAGCCGGCCGGCACGGCTGGCGATCCCGCCGCCAACGTCGCCCATCCCCGCCGCATCCGTTCCTTCGTGCGCCGTGCGGGACGGACCTCGACCGGCCAGCAGCGCGCCATCGACGAGCTCGGGCCCCGCTTCGTGCTGCCCTACACCGGCCAGCCGCTGGACTGGCAGGCCGCGTTCGGGCGCGCGGCGCCTTCGATCCTGGAGATCGGCTTCGGCATGGGAGAGACGACCGCGCATATCGCGCAGCTGCGGCCGCAGGACAACTTCCTGGGCTGCGAGGTGCACGAGCCCGGCGTAGGCGCGTTGCTGAAGCTGATCGGCGAACGGGGCATCGACAATATCCGCATCCTGCAGCACGACGCGGTCGAAGTGGTCGCCCACATGCTGACCGAGGAAAGCCTGGATGGGGTGCATATCTTCTTCCCCGATCCCTGGCACAAGAAGCGCCACAACAAGCGCCGGCTGGTGCAGCCGCCTCTGGTCAAGCTGCTGGCGAGCCGGCTCAAGCCCGGCGGCTATCTGCACTGTGCGACCGACTGGGAGGAATACGCGCACCAGATGGTCGAGGTGCTGTCGGGCGAGCCGACGCTGGCCAATACCTCGGAGGCGCCCGGCGGCTTCGCGCAGCGGCCGGACTACCGGCCGGTGACCAAGTTCGAGCGGCGCGGGCTGCGGCTCGGGCACGGCGTGTGGGACGTGGTGTTCCGCAAGCGGGGATGAGATTGCACTCCCCTCCCTCGCAAGCGGAGAGAGGAGAGAATCTTCAACCGTGCCAGGCCACGATGCCCAGCTGCGCCGTCGCCAGCACCAGCACCCCGAACACGATCCGATACCAGGCGAACGGCTTGAAGTCGTGCGTCGCCACGAATCGCAGCAGCCAGCGCACGCACAGGAAGGCCGACAGGAAGGCGAACACGAAGCCGACCGCGAACACGCCGATGTCGTCGGCCGACAGCAGGTTGCGCGCCTTGTACAGTTCGTAGACGCTGGCGCCGAAGATCACCGGGATCGCCAGAAAGAACGAGAATTCGGTCGCCACCTGGCGCGACAGGCCGAACAGCATGCCGCCGATGATGGTGGCGCCCGAGCGCGAAGTGCCCGGCACCAGCGCGAAACACTGCGCGATGCCGACCTTCAGCGCGTCGCGCCAGTTCATGTCGTCGACCGATTCGATGCGCGGAGCGCTCGCCTTGGCCGCTTCCAGCAGCGCATTGCCCTGCGGATGCGAGACCTGCCCGCGCCGGCTCTCGCGCCATTCGGCCAGCAGGATCACCAGCCCGCCGACGATAAATGCGGTCGCCACGGTGATCGGGTTGAACAGATAGGCCTTGATCCAGGGGCCGAGCAGGAAGGCGAGCACGATCGCCGGCACCGTGGCGATGATCACGTTCATCGCGAAACGCTGCGCGCGCGGCTCGGTGGCGAGCCCGCCGACCACGTCGACGATGCGCCGGCGGAATTCCCAGCAGACGGCCAGGATCGCGCCGAACTGGATCACGATCTCGAAGATCT
Source organism: Cupriavidus cauae (assembly GCF_026210475.1). NCBI lineage: Bacteria > Pseudomonadati > Pseudomonadota > Betaproteobacteria > Burkholderiales > Burkholderiaceae > Cupriavidus > Cupriavidus cauae. The sequence goes on along the minus strand of NZ_CP080293.1, from coordinate 1,551,457 downwards.
TGCCCTTCTCGTCGTTGAAGTTCAGCAACTCGCCAGCCAGGATCAGGTGTCCGGTGCTGGAGATCGGGAGAAACTCGGTCAGTCCTTCGACGATGCCGAGGATCAGGGCTTTGAGGGCGATGGCAATATCCATGCGATGGCGGACGATTGGAGCGATTCAGGGACAAGGCGCTCGCCGGCCGGCGCATTGGCGCAGCCACACGAGCACGCGTAATTGGCAAATTGCGTTGATACCGGGGGACGACCCTGGGCGGCACGACCATGCCGCCCCGCGATGGCCGGGCGAACGCCGGCCTCGCCATGGATTGTTCTGCGCTGCTACGGACGATTGATCTTGACGTTGATGCCGTCCGGCAGCACGGTGATTGTACCGGGCTCGACACGCGTGCCCCCGAACTTGAGCTCGTCGGGCTTGAACGTGTAGAGCGGATAGTCCTGCAGCAACTGCTCGGCCAGAATGCCGCCGAGCGCGTTCAACTGGCGCGAGTACTGCTGCGGCAGACCGGCCACGTCGAACTGCTTGACCTCGGGGTCCTGCAGCACCAGCGAACGGGTCGACGGGTCGTAGCGCAGCGCGCTGTCCAGCGCGAACCGTCCCTTCATCGCCTCGCGGAAGAACAGCCGGTTGTCCAGTGTGGCGTCGAACGTGATGCTGACGCGATTGCGCTGCGGATCGAGCAGCAGCTGCGGGTTGGCCAGCTGGATGTCGAACAGCATGTAGCGCTGGCTGAACGGGAACTTGCGCTCGAGCGCCGCCTGCAGCTGGCTCTGCGAAAAGGTGTATTCATTGCCCACCCAGCCGCAGCCGGCCAGCCAGGCCGTCACGGACACGGTGAGTGCGGCGGTGCCGCAGGCCGCCAGCCAGCGCCGGCGAGAAATCGTGGCCATCCACAGGTCTCCAGATTCGGTCAGGCGCCGCGGGCCGATGCCGGCGCGGTCGCGACCTCAAGTTGCGTCAGCCAGTGCAGCGCCGCCTCGCGCGATTCGCCGCACATCTCGGCCGACGGCCGCAGGCCGCCGCAGAAGGCGGGCCGCTCGGGGCGGCCGAACACCGCGCAGCGCATGTCGGGCAGCAACTGCGCGCACGGCACGCCGGCCGGCTTGCCGTGCGGCATGCCCGGCAGCGGCGAGGCGATCGACGGCGCGATACAGCAAGCGCCGCAACCGGCACGGCAGGAAACGTCAGACTGGCAGGACATCGCAATGGTTCAGAACGGCTTTGGCGCCATTGTGCACCACCGCACCGCCATGGCCTGTGTTCCCGCCCACATCCGGGCGGCGCGCTTGACCGCTCCGGAGGCGCACACTACATTACTGACCCATCGGTTATTTATTTCGCCGCCCGTCCTGGCCCGGCGCTCCCCCTGCAGTGAATCCACCCCAAGTCCCACGCCTCGATGCCCGCGTTGGCGCCAACGAAGGTGCGAACGACGGTGCCAACGACGGCGCCCCCGAAGCGCGACGCTGGTCGCGCCGCAAGTCCGCCCGCCCGCAGGAGCTGGTGGCGGCCGCGCTCGACCTCTTCGTCGAGCGCGGCTACGCGGCCACGCGGCTGGAGGACGTCGCCGCGGCGGCCGGCGTGTCGAAGGGCACGGTCTATCTGTACTTCGCCAACAAGAAGGAACTGTTCAAGACCGTGGTGCGCGAGAACCTGGTGCCGGCGCTGGTGCGCGGCACCGATCTGGTCGACAGCTACGAGGGTTCGACCCCTGAGCTGCTGCGCGAACTGCTGCGCGGCTGGTGGGGCCTGATCGGCGCGACGCCGGTGGCGGGCCTGACCAAGCTGATCATGGCCGAATCGGCCAACTTCCCCGATATCGCGCGCTTCTACCACGAGGAAGTGATGGTGCCCGGCGACGAGCTGTTCGCGCGCGTGCTGGCGCGCGGCGTCGCACGGGGCGAGTTCCGCGCGCTGCCGGCCAATCCGACCACCACGCTGATCTGCGCCCCGCTGGTCTTCCTGATGCTGTGGCAGCGTGCGTTCCGCATCGGCTCGGACGTCGACATCGACCCCGAGGCGTTTCTCGACAACCTGCTTCAGGTGCTGCTGTTCGGCCTGACCGCCGGGGCCGCGCGCGATACCCCGCTGCCGCCGCAGGCCGGCCCCTACGTCTGGGAACAGATCCGCGACGAGATGCAGCAGCAGGCCCGCTTGCAGGGCGACGCGCCCGCCGACGGCACGACGCCCATCACGGTACATGGCGCCGGACGTACCGCCGGTCACAGCACCGTACGCAGCAAAGTCAGCACCAAAGCCGGCACCAAAGCCAGCGCCAAGGTACGCACCCACCCCCGGCCCACCGCACGCGCAAATGGCCGCCCTGCCCCGGCGGCCACTCCCGAACCGAAACCGAAGCGCCGCCGCACCGGCCGCGCCCCTGACGATGAAGATCTCGCGTAACAAGCTGCTGCTCGTGGTGCTGGGCCTGGCCGTACTGGCCGGCGCCGGCGCGATGGTGCGCAAGGCCAGCGGCAGCAAGCAGCCCGCCACAGTGGCCGCTGCCCCGGCGGCCAACGTCATCGAGCTGCTGCAGACCGATGTGGTCGCCGCCGCGGCGCACGACCTGCGCGTGACCCTGCCCTTGTCCGGCAGCCTGCGCGCGCTGAACCAGGCCGCCGTCAAGGCCAAGGTTTCGGGCGAGGTGCGCGACGTGCTGGTGCGCGAGGGCGAACCGGTGCGCGCCGGCCAGGTGATCGTGCGCATCGATCCGACCGAATACCAGGCCAAGGTCACGCAGGCCCGCGGGCAGATGCTGGCGCAGCGCGGCCAGTACGAGAACGCGCGCCAGACCTGGGAGCGCAATCGCGACCTGGTGGGCCGCGGCTTCATCTCGAAGACCGCCTTCGACAAGTTCCAGTCCGAGCTCGACGTGGCCAAGGCCAACCTCGATGCGGCCGAGGGCGGGCTTGCGGTCGCGCAGAAGGCGCTGGCCGACACCGTGGTCAAGTCGCCGCTGGACGGCATGGTCGCTGTGCGCTCGGTGCAGCCCGGCGAGAAGGTTTCACCCGACACCGCGCTGCTGGAGGTGGTGGACCTGCGCATCCTCGAGCTGGAGGCGCCGGTGCCGATGGCCGATGTCGGCCGCGTGGCGATCGGCCAGCCGGTACAGCTCGACGTCGAGGGCGCGGGCCAGTTCGAGGGCAAGCTGGTGCGGATCAATCCGGCCGTCACGCAGGGCACGCGCAGCATCATGGTCTATGTCCGCGTCGACAACCCCGAGCACCGGCTGCGCGCCGGCATGTTCGCGCAAGGCGGACTGGTGCTGGGACAGCGCGCCGGCGTGGTGTCGGTGCCGATCACCGCGGTGCGCACCGAGGGCGAGCGCGCCTTCGTCTATGTGATCGAGAACGGCGTGCTGGCCGAGCGTCCGGTGGAACTGGGCATTCGCGACGACAGCACCGGGCTGGTCGAGATCGCCGGCGGCCTGGCGAGCGGCGCACAGGTCGTGCGCAGCAATCTCGGCACCTTGCGGGTCGGCAGTCAGGTTCGCCTGATCAAGGCCTGAACGAGCGGAGCGCCCGATATGTGGTTCACGCGTCTGTCGATCCGCAACCCGGTGATGGCCACCATGATGATGCTGGCCTTCATCGTGATCGGGCTGTTCTCCTACCAGCGGCTGCCGGTCGACCAGTTTCCCGACATCACCTTCCCGATCGTCGTGGTGCAGACCGAGTACCCGGGCGCGCCGCCCGAGTCGGTCGAGTCCGATGTCACGCGCAAGGTCGAGGAGATCGTCAATACGATCTCCGGCATCGACGAGATCTTCTCGCACTCGTACCAGGGCACCTCGGTGGTCGTGATCAAGTTCGACCTGAGCGTCGACGTGGCCCAGGCCGCGCAGGACGTGCGCGACAAGATCGCGCTGATCCGGCCGCAGTTCCGCGACGAGGTCGAGGAACCGCGCGTGCTGCGCTACGACCCGTCCGACGCGCCGATCTTCCATCTGTCGGTATCGAACGCCCCCGGCTCCGCGCGCAGCCAGCGCGAGCTGACCACCATCGCCGACCAGATCGTGCGCAAGCGGCTGGAGACGGTGCGCGGCGTCGGCGCGATCAGCATCGTCGGCGGCACCAAGCGCGAGATCGAGATCCGCATCCGGCCGGCCCAGCTGGAGGCGCTGGGCATCGGCGTCGACCAGGTGATGACCGCGATCCGCAACGAGAACCAGGAGCTGCCGGCGGGCGAGCTGCGTTCCTCGGCGACCGAGACCGTGGTGCAGATCAAGGGCCGGGTGGTCGATCCGGCCGCGTTCAGGCAGATCATCGTCGCGCGGCGCGGCAATCAGCCCGTCACGCTCGAGCAGGTGGCCGAGGTGCGCGACGGCGAGCAGGAGCAGGAGAGCCTGGCCCTGCTCGGCGGCAAGCGCGCGCTGTTCCTGTCGGTGGTCAAGGCGCAGGGGCAGAACACCGTCGATACGGTGGACGGCCTGGTCCGCATGACCGACGAGGTGCGCAAGCTGGTGCCGGCCGGCGTGCAGCTGACCGTGATCAACGACAGCGCGCGCGGCATCCGGCGCAGCGTCGACGAGGTCCGCTCGACGCTGCTCGAAGGCGCCTTCCTGACGGTGGCGATCGTCTTCCTGTTCCTCGGCTCGTGGCGCAGCACGGTGATCACCGGCCTGACGCTGCCGATCGCGCTGATCGGCACCTTCGGCGTGATGTACCTGTTCGGCTTCACGCTGAACGTGATCACGCTGATGGCGCTGTCGCTGTGCGTCGGCCTGCTGATCGACGACGCGATCGTCGTGCGCGAGAACATCGTGCGGCACAACCTGATGGGCAAGAACCACCGCGCCGCGGCGCTGGATGGCACCGAGGAAATCGGTCTGGCGGTGCTGGCGACGACCTTCTCGATCGTCGCGGTGTTCCTGCCGGTCGGCTTCATGGGCGGCATCATCGGGCGCTTCTTCCATCAGTTCGGCATCACCGTGGTGGCCGCGGTGATGATCTCGATGTTCGTGTCGTTCACGCTGGACCCGATGCTGTCGTCGGTCTGGCACGATCCCGACCTGCACGGCACCGGCAACAAGCGCAGCTGGTACGGGCGCAGCATCGGCCGGCTGCTGGACTGGTTCTCGGCGCGGATGGACGCGCTCGGCCACGGCTATGGCGCGATGCTCGGCTGGGCGCTGAAACACCGGCTGGCCACCGCGCTGATCGCCGTGGTGACCTTCTTCGGCAGCTTCGCGCTGGTGCCGCTGATCGGCACCGAGTTCGTGCCCAACGCGGACCTGGGCGAGACGCAGATCGGCTTCACCACGCCGGTCGGCACGGCGCTCGAGGTCACCGAGGCCAAGGTGCGGCAGGTCGAGGCCGCGCTGCGCGAATTCCCGGAAGTGGCCTACACCTACGCCACCATCAACGCCGGCAATACCTCGGGCCGCAACAACGCGCTGGTGTCGGTGCGGCTGGTCGACCGCAAGCAGCGCGCGCGGACCACCACGCAGCTCAATCCGCTGATCCGCGAGCGGATGAACCGCATCGCCGGCATCACGCTGACGATGGTCGGCATGCCCGATGGCGCCGGCGGGCAGAAGGCGATCCAGGTCTCGCTGCAGGGCGACGACCTGGGCGAGCTGAAGCGGCTGTCGGAGGAAGCGTCGCGCCGGATGCGGGCGATTCCGGGCCTGGTCGATCTGGATTCGAGCATGAAGGACGATCGCCCGACGGTGGAAGTGCGCATCCGCCGCGAGCTCGCCTCGGACCTGGGCATCGGCATCACGCAGATCGGCAACGCGCTGCGGCCGCTGCTGGCGGGCGACGCCATCAGCAGCTGGCGCGCGCCGGACGACGAGAACTACGACGTGCGCGTGCGGCTGCCGAAGGACGCGCGCACCGGCATGGCGGACCTGTCGGCGCTGATGATCGCCAGCACGCAGACCAACCCCGACGGTTCGCCCCGGATGGTGCCGCTGCGCCAGATCGCCGAGCTGGTGCCCACCACCGGCGCCAACCAGATCAGCCGCCGCGACCTGAACCGCGAGGTCGAGCTGACCGCCAATACCGCGGGCCGCTCGCAGGGCGAGGTCGCGCGCGACATCAAGCAGGCGCTCGACGGCATGACGTGGCCGGTCGGCTACAAGTACCGCTTCGGCGGCTCGACCAAGTCGATGAACGAATCGTTCGGCTATGCGGTGTCGGCGCTCGCGCTGGCGGTGATCTTCATCTACATGATCCTGGCCTCGCAGTTCGCCAGCTTCTTCCAGCCGATCGCCATCATGACCTCGCTGCCGCTGACGCTGATCGGCGTGTTCGCGGCGCTGCTGCTGTTCGGCTCGACGCTGAACATGTTCTCGATCATCGGCTTCATCATGCTGATGGGGCTGGTGACCAAGAACGCGATCCTGCTGGTCGACTTCGCCAACCAGGCGCGGCGCGGCGAGCACGGCAAGGCCCCGCTGTCGCGCGAGGCCGCGCTGGTCGAGGCGGCGCGCGTACGGCTGCGCCCGATCCTGATGACCACGCTGGCGATGATCTTCGGCATGGTCCCGCTGGCCTTCAGCCTCGGCGAGGGCGCCGAACAGCGCGCGCCGATGGGGCAGACCGTGATCGGCGGCATCATCACCTCGTCGATCCTGACGCTGGTGGTGGTGCCGGTGATCTACACCTACCTGGACGATCTTGGCGGCTGGCTGGCACGGCGCTGGCGGGGCAAGGCCGCGGCGGAGGGGACGCAGGGCGGGGCCGAGGCAGTGGCCCCGGCGGACCCCCGGCAGGACCACGAGCGAGGCCACGGCCAAGGCCACGTCCAAGGCCACGAGCCCGCCAACCCCGCCCGGCCTGCCCCCGGCCGACCGGCGAGCGCGGAATGACGCGCGGAATGACGGCCCGACCTGTCGGCCACAGGCGCCCGGCCCCCCGCTCCGGTCGGATGCCCCGGCGTCACGCCGGGGAGTTAAAATGTCGGGTTTGACGGAATTCCCCGGCCCCTGGCACCGCGCGGCCGGAACACGAAACAGATAGCGGTTGGCATAGCAAGGAAGGCAAGATGGACCTCGAAAAAGCCCGATTCAACATGATCGAACAGCAGATCCGGCCCTGGGACGTGCTGGATCAGGAAATCCTCGACCTGCTGGCCGTGGTCAAGCGCGAGCAGTTCGTGCCCACGGCGTACCAGGCGCTGGCCTTCGTCGATACGGAAATCCCGCTGCCGGGCGGCCAGAACATGCTGGCCCCGCGCGTCGAGGCCCGCGTGCTGCAGGAGCTGGGCGTGCGCAAGCACGAGAACGTGCTGGAGATCGGCGCAGGTTCCGGCTACATGGCGGCGCTGCTGGCCCATCGCGCCCGCCATGTGCTGACGGTCGACATCCGCCCCGAGCTGGCCGCGCTGGCCCGCGACAACCTGGCCAAGGCCGGCATCGTCAATGTCGAGGTCGCCGAGGGCAACGCCGCCGAAGGCTGGCCCGCCGGCGCCCCCTACGACGTGATCTGCATCTCCGGCTCGCTGCCGGTGGTGCCCGAAGCGATCCTGTCGCAGATCAAGGTCGGCGGCCGCATCGCCGCCTTCGTCGGCACGCTGCCGGTGATGGAGGCGCAGCTGATCACGCGCGTGTCCGACACCGAATACCAGACCGTCAATCTGTTCGAGACCGCGGTCGCCCCGCTGACCGGCGCCAAGGCGCCGTCGCGCTTCCAGTTCTGAGCCGGAAACCACCATGCAGCAGATTACCGCCACCGAGTTGTCCCAATGGCTGGGCGACGCCAGCCGCGCCAAGCCGGTGCTGCTGGACGTGCGCGAGGACTGGGAAGTCCAGACCTGCGCGCTGCCCGGCATCACGCATATCCCGATGGGACAGATCGTCGCGCGCGCGGCGGAGCTGGACCCGGACACCGAGGTCGTCTGCGTCTGCCATCACGGCGGCCGCAGCATGCAGGTGGCCAACTTCCTGGAGCGGCAGCACGGCTTCGGCAAGGTCTACAACCTGAGCGGCGGCGTGCATGCGTGGGCCGAGCAGGTCGATCCCGCGATGCCGAAGTACTGAGCGGACGCTAACCGTCGGCCGCGCCGCGTCCGACAACCTGGAGACGTCATGAGGTTTGCGCTGTGTCCCGCGCGGAGTGCCGCGCATGCTGTTGCGTCGAATGTTGCGTCGAATGGTGTGCCGATCGGTGTGTCGGATGCTCTGAGCGAGGGTCGGCGCGGCCGCCTTCCGCACGCGCCTTCGCGCGCCGCCTCCGGCGTGGCGCTGGCGCTGTGCCTGGCCGCCCTGCTGCCGCTTCCGGCCAGCGCGGCCGACCTGCTGCAGGTCTATCGCGAAGCGCAGTCCAACGACGCCCAGTTCGCCAGCGCGCGCGCCCAGCTTGCCGCCTCGCAGGAACGCCTGCCGCAGGGCCGCGCCGGCCTGCTGCCCCAGATCAACGGCGTGGCCGGTGTCACCCGTACCAAGATCGACCAGAGCGCGCCGATCGACGCCAACCGCTTCCTGAACAACAAGAACTGGGCGCTGCAGCTGACCCAGCCGCTGTTCCGCTGGGATCGCTGGGAAACCTACAAGCAGGGCGAACTGGCCGCGCTGGCGGGGGAAGTCACCTTCAGCCAGGCGCAGCTGGACCTGATCACGCGCACTGCGCAGGCATATTTCGACGTGCTGGCGGCGCAGGACAACCTGTATCTGGCCGGCGCGCAGAAGCGCGCGATCGCCGAGCAGCTCGAACAGGCCAAGCGCAATTTCGAGGTCGGCACCGCCACCATCACCGATACCAACGACGCGCAGGCCCGCTACGACCTCGCGGTCTCGACCGAGATCGCCGCGCAGAACGAGCTCGAAGTCCGGCGCGCGACGCTGCAGCAGATCACCGGCAGGCCGGTCGACGAACTGATGGGGCTGCGCCCCGCCGCCGATATCCCGGGTCCGCAGCCGGCCGACGTCAACCTCTGGGCCCAGCAGGCCGAACAGACCAACCCGCAGGTCAGCCTCGCCCGCTACAACCTGGAAACGGCGCAGCGCGAATACAACAAGGCGCGCGCCGGCCACCTGCCGTCGGTCGACCTGGTCGCCTCCTACGGCTATCAGGACTCGTCGGGCCTGATCCAGCAGCAGGTCAACGTCGCCAGCCGCTACAACAGCGCGCAGATCGGCGTGCAGCTGACCATTCCGATCTACGCCGGCGGCCAGATCCAGTCCCGTGCGCGCGAAACGCTGGCGCTGGCCGACCGCGCCGCCAGCGATCTCGAATTCGCGCGCCGCACCGCCGCGCAGAACGCGCGGCAGACCTTCTCCGGCGTGTCCAACGGACTGGCCCAGGTGCGCGCGCTGGAAGCGGCCGAACGCTCGGCGCAGACTGCGGTCGAGTCGAACCGGCTCGGCTACGAGGTGGGCGTACGCATCAACATCGACGTGCTGAACGCCGAGGCGCAGCTGTTCTCGACCCGCCGCGATCTCGCCCGCGCCCGCTACGACACCATCATGAACGGCCTGCGCCTGAAGGCCGCCACCGGCTCTCTCAGCGAAGACGACCTGGTGCAGATCAATACGCTGCTGACGCTGCCGCCGGGCTCGATGTACAAGCTGCCCGAGCCGCCGAAGGCCGCCGCGCCGGGCGCGAAGCCGGCGCGGACGGCAAAGCGCGGCTAGCGCAAATCGATCCACGGCCATCGGTGCAATGCCGATGGCCGAATTCCTTCCGTTCGCGCCGCATCGGCAAAGGGGCGATCCCCTCCCTCTCGCGATTCAATCCGCCATGGGCGTGCGCGCCGCCGGGGAGAGGGGGTTCTCCCCATCGGTAAATCCTGCTTGCCTTCAATTCACCCGCGTACGCCGCTGTACCTCCAGCAGCTCCCAGCGGATCGCGGACGCATCGGCCGGGGGATTGGGCACGCGGTACTCGCGCACGCGCAGCGTGTAGGCGATGCCGGGCTCGAAATCGAGCCCTTCGATCGGCCCGTACCACAGCTGCCAGGGGGCGTTGGGATCGTCGCGGACGCGATAGCAGGTCTGCTTGCCGACGCCGGTGCATTCGACGCGCTGCGAATCCACATAGACGGTCTTCTCGACGCCCGACGCGGCGGCCTGGCCCTGGCCCGTCTGCCCCGACTGGCCTTGCTGGCCCTGCCCTTGCTGCCCATCGAGCCGATCGCCGCGGCGGCCCACGCCCTCGCGTTCGACGAAATGCAGCAGATCGCCATCGGCGGTCTTCCAGATGATCTGGCGGCCAGTGGAGCCCGCCGACGGCTGCGTGCCGACCGTCGTAAACGGCGACTGCATCGCCTTCAGCAGGCTGTTCTCCACCTCCATCAACGGCGGCGGACAGGCGCGGCGCGTGCTGGCGACGCGATCGAAGCGCATGCCGCTGTCGGTCTTGCCATAGCTGCCCGTCATGCGATTGCAGCCGGTGTTGCCGGTGACCGTGCCCTGCGCCGCGTCGATGCCGGCGTTGAACTCGAACAGCACCGGCTCGCCGTTATCGCCATGCGGGATCTGTTTCAGCGAGCCGTCCGGCATCTGCCAGCGCACCAGCTCCCAGCGGCTGGGGCCGCCGGGCCGGGTCTCGCTCAGGGTCGGCGTCGCCGACGGCGAATCGGGCGCCGGCGCGGTGACGCAGCCGGACATCGCGGCACCAAGCAGCGCTGCGGCCGCGGCTGCGGTACCCATGCGGAAGGACAGGGACATCGGTTCGCTCCTCGAGTTGGCGGGATGCATCGACGACGATGATGCGTCCCGAAGCAAAGAGAGTGCCGGACGCACCCACAAGGTGACGCCACGGAGGACGCCACAGGGACGCCACAGGGACGCCACAGGGGGACGCCCGGCAAGTGTACGCAATCGATTTGACGCAGCCGGGATCAGCGAGTGCCCCGGCTTTCCGCCGGGGCCGGCCCATCGGCGGCGTCGCCGGCCTTGCCCGGGGCGGCCGGCGCAGGCAGCGCGGGCACCAGCGCCTCGACCGTGCGCGCGGTGGCGCCGCGATGCTCGCCGGCGAAGGCGCGGGCCTGCGTCTGCATGCGGGCGAGCCGTTCGCGATCGGACAGCAGCACCGCGGCGGTATGCATCAGCTGCTCGGCGCTGTCGACGCGCAGGCAGGCGCCCGCGGCAATCGCATCGTCGGTGGCCTGGGCAAAGTTGAAGGTATGCGGGCCGATCAGCACCGGCGTGCCGACGGCGCAGGCCTCGATCAGGTTCTGGCCGCCCAGCGGCAGCAGGCTGCCGCCGATAAAGGCGACATCCGATGCCGCAAAATACATGGCCATTTCGCCCATCGAATCGCCCAGCAGCACGTCGGCCTCGATGGGCTGATCGAGCCCGTCCTCGCCCAGTGCACTGCGGCGCTGCAATGTGAAGCCGGTCTGCGTGACCATCGCCGCCACCGCATCGAAGCGTTGCGGATGGCGCGGCACCAGCAGCAGCGCCGGCGGACGCGCCGTGTCCGAACCCTGGTCCCACACCTCGCCGCACAGCTTGCGCCAGCGCGACAGCGCGTCGAGCAGCATCGCCTCCTCGCCCTCGCGCGTGCTCGCCGCCGCCAGCACCGGCCGCGTGCCGAAGGCCCGGCGCAGCCGTCGTCCGCGTTCGATCTGCTCGTCCGATGGCTGCATGTCGAACTTCAGGTTGCCGGTCACGCGCACCGCCGCCACGCCCAGCGCGCGAAAGCGCTCGGCATCGGCCTGGGTCTGCGCCAGTACCTCGGTGAAGTCCGCATACATCGCCGCCGCAGCGCGCCCGAAGCGGGCGGTACGGCGAAAGCTGCGCGGCGACAGCCGGGCATTGACCAGATACAGCGGCACGCCGGCCAGGCGCGCGCCGCGCACAAGATTCGGCCAGACCTCGGTCTCCATCAGCATGCCGGCCTCCGGCCGGAAATGCGCCAGGAAACGCCGCACCAGCGCCGGCACGTCGTACGGCAGGTAGCACTGCACCAGCCGCAGCTCCTTGCCGAACAGCTCGGCGCCGGTCTGCCGGCCGGTCGGGGTCATATGGGTCAGCACGATGCGATGGCCGGGATAGGCCGCCAGCAGCCGCGCGATCAGCGGCTGCGCGGCGCGCGTCTCGCCAACGGAGACCGCATGGACCCAGATCCAGGGGCCTTGCCTCGGCAGCGCGTCGTAGCGTCCGAGCCGTTCGCCGACATGCCGCAGATAGCCGGGCTCCTTGCGCGCGCGCCACGCCAGCCGCGCCAGCGCGGCCGGCAGGATCAAACCCCAGGCCAGGTTGTACAGAACACGCAACAGCATCAGCCTTCCCGTCCGAGCCCACGCACGCGGCGCGCCGCCGCGTGGACTTCCTCGACCGTCGGCGCCTCGCCGTCGTCGCCGACATTGGCGATGCGTGGCGACCAATAGCCCTCGGTCTTCCAGCGCCAGGTCGCGGTATAGATTTCAACGGTCGGCCGGCACAGCGCCGCGGCGATATGCACCAGCCCCGTGTCGACGCCGACCACCAGTTCGGCGCGATTGATCAGGCCGAAGCCCTGCATCACCGTGAAGCGCGGCAGCACGCGCGAGCCCGGCACGCCCGCGGCGATGCGCTCGGCGGCATGCCGCTCGGCCTCGTTGCCCCAGGGCAGCATCACCGCCAGCCCCTCGGCGAACAGGCGCCGGCCCAGCTCATGCCAGTGCTCCAGCGGCCAGCGCTTCTTCGCGCCGGCGGTCGCATGGAAGCAGACCGCGTAGCGGGTCGGCAGATCGGACCACAGCGGGTCGTTGGCATGCAGCACGCGCGCCTCGTCGCCGAAGAAACGCGGCGGCTCGGCCGGGGCGACGCCGGTCAGCGCGGCACCGAGCAGGCGCGAGCGACGAACGGAATGGGTCTGCAGCGGGACCTGGATCGGATCGGTGTAGAACAGCCGCGCCGCCGGCTCGTACCCCGAGCCCTGCGTCGCATTGGCGAGTCCGATCACCGGCGCGCCCGCATGGCGGCGCGCGATGCGCGAGACCACCGCGGTCTTCAGCAGCCCCTGCGTCTCGATCACCGCGTCGTAGGCGTCCTCGCGCAGCGCGCGGCGGAACGCGCCCAGCTCGGTCCACACCGCGCCCGAGAACAGGCCCTTGCGCCAGCGCCGCAGCGCGAACGGAATCACGCGCCGCACCTGCGGCAGCAGGCGCACCAGTTCGACATAGCCCTCCTCGACCACCCAGTCGATCTCGCAACCGGGCCAGCGCGCGCGCAGATCGTGGATCAGCGGCATGTTGTGCACGACGTCGCCGAGGGAGGACACCTTGACCACCAGGATGCGCGGCCGCTCCGGCATGCGCACGCCCAGCGGGCGCGGCATGCCGGCGGTCTCGATCGCCTCGGGGGCGGCGCTGTCCTGCAACGGTACTGCCGGATCGACCGGCATCCGCTCAGAACGGCAGCTGGGCATCCGGCTTCTCGGCCAGGATCACGCGCTTGAACTCCGCCTGGATGCGGGCCAGCGCGGCGTCGTTATCGGCCTCGAAGCGCATCACCACCACGGGCGTGGTGTTCGACGGGCGGGCCAGCCCGAAACCGTCGGGGTATTCGACGCGCACGCCGTCGATCGTGATGACCTCGCGCGCGCCCTCGAACTTCGCATTGGCGCGGATCTTGTCGAGCAGCGTGAAGGGCTCGCCCTCGGCGCACTTGAGCTGCAGCTCGGGCGTGCAGATCGAATTGGGCAGCGCGTTCAGCACCGCGCTGGGATCGTCGTGCCGCGACAGGATCTCCAGCAGGCGCGCGCCGGTATAGAGGCCGTCGTCGAAGCCGTACCAGCGATCCTTGAAGAACACGTGGCCGCTCATCTCGCCGGCGATCGGCGCGCCGGTTTCCTTCAGCTTGGCCTTGACCAGCGAATGGCCGGTCTTCCACATCAGCGGCTCGCCGCCATGCTCGCGGATCCACGGGGCCAGCTTGCCGGTGCACTTGACGTCGTAGATGATCTGCTGGCCCGGATGGCGCGACAGGATCTCCTGCGCGAACAGCATCAGCTGGCGGTCGGGGAAGATGACCTGGCCGTCCTTGGTGACCACGCCGAGCCGGTCACCGTCGCCATCGAAGGCCAGGCCCAGCTCGTTGTCGGTCTCGCGCAGGCAGCGCATCAGGTCCTGCAGGTTTTCCAGATGGGCCGGGTCCGGATGGTGGTTGGGGAAGGTGCCATCCACGTCGCAGAACAGCTCGGTCACTTCGCAGCCCAGCGCGCGGAACAGGTCGCCGACGAAGGCGCCGGCCACGCCGTTGCCCGCATCGAGCGCGATCTTCATCGGCCGCGCCAGCTTGACGTCGCTGGCGATGCGGTCCAGATACAGCTGGCGGATGTCGACCTGCTGATAGGCCCCCGCGCCGCTGGCAAAGCGCTCGTCGACGATGCGCTGGCGCAGCCCCTGGATCTGCTCGCCGTAGATCGCCTTGCCGGCCAGCACCATCTTGAAGCCGTTGTAGTCGGGCGGGTTATGGCTGCCGGTGACCATGATGCCCGAGGTCGCCCGGCGGCCGGCGAGTTCGATATTGGTGCCGAAGTACACCATCGGCGTGGCGACCATGCCGAGGTCGATCACGTCCATGCCGGCGGCGCGCAGGCCCTCGACCAGCGCCGACAGCAGATCCGGTCCGGACAGGCGCCCGTCGCGGCCGACGACTACCGCGGTCTCGCCGGCCTCGGCGGCAGCGGAACCGAAGGACAGGCCAATGGCACGGGCGACGTCGCGAGTCAGGGTCTTGCCGACGATGCCGCGGATGTCGTAAGCCTTGAAGATGGAGGAGTCGATTTGCATGCAGCTTCCTGGAAGTGAAGGGAGCGGGCGCCCCGCCGCGGGCATGGAACCGCGGGACTTCGTGATCCCGCCATGTGCCCAGAACGGCGCGCCAAAACCTGTATTTTGCCGGATTGCGATCAGGCACGGCAGTTATAATCGGTTCGGCCGGGCAGTTCGGTGTCCTGACACACGCCATCGCACGCTCGATTTGCTGCGCCGCCCGCCGCCATTCCCGCCGCCATTCCGATATCGCGCCCTCCTGCCACCGTGCCCCTGTCGCCGCGCTCGTTTCCCCATTCTCCGGCGCGCCGGTCGCAGCGCCGGTCCCTGCGTTGGTCCTTGCGTTGGTCCTTGCGTTGGTCCCCGCGTTGCGCCGAACCCGAGCGCTTGCCTGCCTCCGCCTCGGCGGCGGACCTGGGACAGGCCGAGCGGGCCCGCATCGCCTACCTGATCACCAATTCGGAGATCGGCGGCGCGCAGGCCCATGTGGCCACGCTGCTGGAGGCATTGGGCGAGCGCGTGGAAGCGATCGTGCTGGCCGGCGGCGACGGTCCGCTGCTGCCGGCCGCCGAGGCATTGGGCGCGCGCACGGTCCGGCTGTCCCGGCTCGACAACGCGTTGTCGCCGCTGCGCGCGATCGCGGCGCTGCGCGAGCTGATGAAGGCGCTGCGGCAGGCCGATCCGGATCTGATCCACGCGCACAGCGCCAAGGCCGGCGCCCTGGGCCGCATCGCCGGCTGGCTGCTCGGCATCCCGGTCGTCTATACCGTGCACGGCTTCGGCTTCAAGCCGGCCGCGCCGCGCCGGCAACGGCTCGCCGCCCGCGTCGCGGAATGGTTGCTGGCCCCGCTGACCGCACGGCTGATCTGCGTGTCCGAGGCCGAGCGCGAACTGGCACGCAGCCTGCCGCTGCCCGCGCGGCGGATCGCGGTGATCCACAACGGCATTGGCGATGTCCCCGAGCGGGCCGAACCTGGCGCGCCGATGCATCGCATCGTGATGGTTGCGCGCTTTGCCGCCCCGAAACGGCCCGATCTGCTGATCCGCGCCTTCGCCAAACTCGCCGAGATGGCCGAGTCCGCCGAACGCGCCGAACCTGGCGATGGCGCGCTGGCCCGCTGCGAGCTGGTGATCGCCGGCGATGGCCCGCAATTGCCGGCCATGCGTGCGCTCGCGCAGCGTCTCGCTCCGGGCCGCGTGGTGTTCACCGGCAACGTCGCCGCGGTGCCCGCGCTGCTGGCCTCGGCGCAGGCCTTCGTGCTGGCCTCCGACCACGAGGGCTTTCCGCTGTCCATTCTCGAGGCGATGCGCGCCGGCCTGCCGGTGGTCGCCACCGATCTGCCCGGCATTCGCGAACAACTCGACGAGGGCCGTTGCGGGCTGCTGTGCGCGCCGGGCAGCGTGACGGCGCTGGCCGATGCGCTGACCCGCCTGGCCGGCGATGCCACGCTGCGCACGTCACTCGGCACGGCCGCACGCGAACGCTGGGCGCTGCATTATGGCGTGGCGGCGATGGCCGATGCGACCTGGTCGATCTACCGCGAACACCTGCCCAGCGCCACGCCGGCCAACGCGCCGCTCGCGCGGGACAGGGCCTGAGGCGATGCGTATGAACAAGGCATCGGGCACCGCCCGCCCCGCCCTGGCCATCCGCGCCCGCGGCTCCGAAACGATGCGCCGCGCCAGCCGTATGCTCGGCTGGGCCCTGCTCGGCCTGCTGCCGTTCGCGCTCAACATGGGACTGGCCGAGGCGGCGCATCAGGCCGGCTACGTGACGCACGTGTTCCCGCGCACGCTGCTGTGGTCGATCGCGCCTTACCTGCTCGCCTTCGTGCTGCTGCACCGCTCGCTGCATCTGCCGGCGATGGAAGGCAACAGCCTGGTCGGCCTGGCGGCGACGCTGCCCTTCGTCGCGCTGCTGTTCGCCTTCGCCGCCTTCCAGATCCCGTACTCGCGCGGCGCGCTGCTGCTCGGCTACCTGACCACGCTGGCGTGGATCTGGGCCGGCTACCGGCGCTATGTGCAGAACTACGTGCCGGTGTTCGGCTACACCGACCCCGCCGCCCTCGCGCAACTGCAGCAGCTGCTGGCGATGCCCGGCGCGCTGCCGCCGGGACGCACCCGCTTCGAGCCGATCGGCTCGATCGAGGAAGCGGTGCATTGCGACGGCCTGATGCTCGACCGCAGTGCCGCCGCCGATCCGGAACGGACCCGGCTGCTGGCGCGCTACAAGATGAGCCACGTGCGGATCTACTCGGTCGAGCGCGTGGGCGAGATGCTGACCGGCCGGCTCGGGCTCGACCATATCGACGAGAACTTCCTCGACGATCATGCCGCGCACTATTTCTACGGCTATCTGAAGCGCCTGATCGATGTGGCCACGGTACTGTGCCTGGCGCCGCTGGCGCTGCCCGCGGCGCTGGTGGTGGCGCTGGCGATCCGCCTGGACTCCCCCGGCCCGGCGCTGTTCCGGCAGAGCCGCGTCGGACTGCTCGGCAAGCCGTTCACGATGCTGAAGTTCCGCAGCATGGAAACTGCGCCGCAGGACACCGCGCGCTTTGCCGCCCGGCGCGATCCGCGCGTGACGCGCGTCGGCCGCGTGATCCGCAAATACCGGCTCGACGAGATTCCGCAGCTATGGAACGTGCTGACGGGCGACATGAGCCTGATCGGACCGCGTCCCGAGCAGGTGCCGATGGTCGAGCGCTTCGCCGACACGATCCCTTACTACCCGTACCGGCATCTGGTGCGGCCGGGGCTGTCCGGCTGGGCGCAGGTCCAGCAGGGCTATGCGGGCACGCACGAGGAGACCGTCACCAAGCTCAGCTACGACCTGTACTACGTCAAGCATTGCAGCTTCGCGCTGGACCTGCTGGTGGCGGTGAAGACGGTGCGGACGCTGCTGACCGGATACGGGGCGCGTTGATGCGGGCGCGTGAGCAAGGCGTGGCGCCGGTGCCGGGGCTGTCGCCGGATGCGGCCCGTTCGTTGGGCTCGACTGGCTCGCCGTTCGCGCCGGCTTCGTCCGCCTCGTCCGCCTCGTCCGCCTCCACGGAATCGCCGCAGTTGTCGCGATCGCCGATGCGCATTCTGCTGCTGACCACCGGCCTGCGCCTTGGCGGCGCAGAGCAGCAGGTCGCCGCGCTTGCGCGCCGCTTCGATGCACTCGGCCACGCGGTGGCGGTGGCCAGCCTGACGCCGGGATGCGAGGTCGCATTGCCGCCGGGCATCGAGACGTTGGATCTCGCCATGCGCAAGACGCCGTGGTCGATGGCGCGGGCCCTGCGGCAGATGCGCCGTTTCGTCCAGCACTGGCGGCCGGACGTCATCCACGCGCATATGGTCCATGCCAACCTGTTCGGCCGCGCCTTGATCGCGACCGGTCCGGCGCGCGCGATGCCGCCGCTGATCTGCACCGCGCACAGTGCCCGCGAGGGCGGCACGGCGCGCATGCTGGCCTATCGGCTGACCGATCGCTGGGCCGGCCTGACGACGCATGTCAGCGCCGAGGGCCGGGAAAGAATGATCACGGCTGGTGCGGTGCCGGCGGGGCGCATCGCGGTGATGCCCAATGGCATCGATACCGCACGGTTCCGGCCCGATGGCACGGCGCGGGCGCAGACGCGCTCGGCGCTGGGCCTCGATGCGGCCACCCCGCTGCTGCTTCATGTCGGACGACTCGTCCCCGAGAAGAACCAGGCTTTGCTGCTGGAGGCATTTGCCCGCCTGCCGTCGTCGCTTGCCTCCGCACAACTGCTGATCGCGGGCGACGGCCCCGAACGCGCCGCGCTGGAACGCCGCATTGCCGCCCTCTCGATCGGCGACCGCGTCCGTCTGCTCGGCACGCGCGCCGATATCCCGGCCCTGCTCAATGCGGCGGACGTGTTTGCGCTGTCGTCCGACATCGAGGGCATGCCGCTGGTCGTCGGCGAAGCGATGGCCTGCGGCTGCCCCGTAGTGGCGACCGATGCGGCCGGTGTCGCGCAGATGGTCGACGGCTTTGGCCAGGTCGTACCGCGCGGCGATGCCGACGCGCTGGCAGCCGCCCTCGCTCGCGCCCTGCGCGACGGACGCGGCGACATCGCACAGCAAGCGGCAAGGCATCGGCATATCGCGGATTCGCTCGGCCTCGAGGCCATCGCGGACCAATGGCTGGCCCGCTACGCCGCGCTTGCCGCTGCAAAGGCCCACGCACGCATGGGGACCGCCTGATGCGCAGACGCGTCGCCGGCAACCTGCTGTGGATGCTGACCGAGCGCGGGCTGCAGGTGGTCACCGGCATCGCCATCGTCGCGATGCTGGCGCGCGCGCTCGGCCCCGAAGGCTTCGCGCATTTCCAGTATGCCCAGGCCGTGGTCACGATCGCGGCGTCGGTCGCGCTGATCTGCGGCAGCGAAGTGGTGGTGCCGCGGCTGGTCGCCGATTCCGGCAGCACGGCGCAGCATCGCCTGCTGGCGCACGCCTTCGTGCTGCGCGCGTTCGGCGGCCTGCTCGGCTATGCGCTGATGTGCGGCTACCTGGCCGTGGCAGGCGCCGCCGCCGAGGTCTGGGCCGTGGCGCTGCTGCTCGGCATCGCCATCCTGCTGCGCGAACCGTTTGGCGTGGTCGGCGCCTGGATGCAGGCGCATACCAACAACCGGCCGGCCACCGTGTTCAGCCTGATTTCGCTGACCATCAAGGCCGGCATGGTGGCGCTGCTGTTCACCGCCGGCAGCCGCGCCGCACCGGCCTTCGCCAGCGCCTTCGCGGTCGAGGCGGTGGTGCTGGCGCTGCTGCTCGCCGGCTACTACCTGAGCCGCGTGCCGCACCGACGCATCGCGGTCGATTCCGCGCTGGCGGGTCAACTGCTGCGCGGCGGCACGCTGTTCTGGGCCAGCTTCATGATGATGATGGCCGCGCGCCGCGTCGATCAGCTGATCCTGCAGCCGCTGGTGCCGCTCGCAGACTTCGGCGCCTATGCCGCGACGATGCAGATCCTCGACAACTACGCGGCCGCGGCGACCATCATCGCGGCAGGCGCCGCGCCGGTCTATGTCTACGGGCAAGCGGATCCCGTGCTGGCACGACGCAATGTCGGACGCCTGGCGCTGCTGCTCGGCGCGGTGGGCCTGGCCGGCGCGGCGGTGATTGCCGCTGCCGCCGACTGGATCATCCATCTGCTCTACGGCGAACAGTTCGGCGCGGCCGTCGGGCTGCTGCGCGTCGCGGCATTCGCGACCGCGCTGGTGTTCGTCGATGTCGGCCTGACCCTGCTGCCGGTGTATCTGCGCAAGCCCGAATGGGTCGCGCTGAAATGGGCCGGCACGCTGGCGATGATCCTGATTTTCGACCTGATCGCGGTGCCGCGTTATGGCATCTGGGGTGCGGTCGCAGGGTATGCGTTGGCCAACGGATTCGCGGTCCTGATCGGGCTCGCGCTGTGGTGGCGCTGCCGGACGGCCACGTCGCTGCGGACGGCAAGGGCAGCGCATGAGCACTAAGCCGACCCTCTGCTTCCTGACCGGGACGCTGAACGCATTCGCCGGCGCCGAGCGCATGACCGCAGTGATCGCCAACGAGCTGGCGCGGCGCGGGTACACGGTGCATATCCTGAGCCTGTGGGACGCCGCGAGCTGCTTCGAACTCGAACCGGCGGTGCGACACGATGCGCTGTTCGCGCAGCGGCCTTCGTTCAAGACGCGGTACATGACGACCGTCCTCGGCATTCGTCGGTATCTGAAGCGGCATGAGATCGAGGTGTTGATCGAGGTCGATACGATGCTGACGTTGTTTACGCTGCCGGCATGCATGGGCCTCGGCGTGCGGCGCATCGCCTGGGAACATTGCAATTTCGACCAGGATCTCGGGCGACGGGCACGACGGCTGGCGCGGCGGCTGGCCGTCGGCACCTGCGAGCATGTCGTCGTCCTGACCCATCGTGATCGCCGCAAATGGGAAACCGCGCTTCGGTGCCGGAACGTCGTGGTCATTCCGAACGCGTTGCCGCTTCCCATGCCACGCGAGACGGTGCCGGCGACGTCGAATGTGGCCCTGGCGGTCGGGCGCCTCACCCATGCCAAAGG
Source organism: Cupriavidus cauae (assembly GCF_026210475.1). NCBI lineage: Bacteria > Pseudomonadati > Pseudomonadota > Betaproteobacteria > Burkholderiales > Burkholderiaceae > Cupriavidus > Cupriavidus cauae. The sequence continues at coordinate 1,530,748 of NZ_CP080293.1, read as the reverse complement.
CTTCGACGTCCTGCTGCATGCATGGGCGCTCGTCCATCGACATTGTCCCGATTGGCGGCTCGATATCGTCGGCGATGGAGAGCTGCGCGATGAACTGGTGAGGCTGCGGGATGGACTGGGTCTGCAGCAATGCGTCCGCTTCCTGCCCGCACGAAAGGAGCTCGAACCCCTGTATCGGCAGGCGTCCCTGTTTTGCCTTCCGTCTCGTTATGAAGGCTTCGGGCTCGTGTTGCTGGAGGCCATGGCGTTCGGATTGCCCGTCGTGTCGACCGATTGCGAAACGGGGCCCAGGGAGTTGTTGAGCGGCCGCGAGGTGGCGATCGTCGTCCCTCCGGACGATGCCGCGGCCTTCGGTACCGCGGTTTGCACGCTCATTCGCGAGCCGAATCGCGCCATGGCAATGGGGCAAGCGGGCCGGGCATTCGCCGCGGGGTACGATGGACGCGAGATCGGCAAGCGATGGGCAACACTTCTTGCGGGGCCAGACGCGAAGGGCCGGAGTATCAGCCCCGCGTCCTCGATCTAAGCAGCGTGACCGCGTGGTTGAAGCGGCCCTGCCAATCGTGCTGCTCGCGGAACTGCGCGATGTCGCTTGCCGAGGGCGACTGACGGGTGGTTCGCGCCCACAGCGAGCGCCAATCCATGCCCTTTTCGATCCGTTCGGCCTGCCCGCCCTCGATACGACGCCGCATTTCTCCGAAGGCGGATGTCCACACGGGCACCCCAAGGGCCCGCAGTTCGTAGAACTTGATGGGATCGACCGATGCAGTCAGCGCGTTGATCTTGAATGGGATCAAACCGGCCGCAAAGGTCCGGCAATGTTCGATTGCTTCATGCATCGTGCATTCCGGAGAGACGCGAACGTTCGGGGGCAGGGACGGAACCCGGCTGCGTACCGGGCCGATCAACTGCACCTGTTGCTCCGGCAGGGCCCGCGCGAGTTCCACGACAAGGTCCCAATCGAACCACTCCCCCATGGTGCCGACAAATCCGATCGCGGCGCCGGCCCGGCGCGTACAGGCGTCGGCGGGCGGGAGTCTGCTCATGTCGTAGCCGTTCGGAACCACGTCCACCGCGGCTTTTCCCGCCGTCATCCTTAGAAATTTCTGTTTCAGGCCGGTGGCCGAGCAGATCACCACATCGACCATATCGGCGATCTGCCGCTCCACCCGGGACATGCTTCGACGCGATATCCCCTGGTAGAACAGCGGATAGTCGTCCATGGCATCAAGAAAACGGCATTTCGCGTCGAAGGTTCGCAAAGCGCGCACTGCCAGTTTGGATGGCCGGCCGACACCGACGACAGTCGGTCCTCGCAAGCAAAACTGCTCGCATCGCCGCCAGGCCGCCCTCCAGAAGAATTGATTGATCAGCTCCGAACCCGCAAGGGGCTCGATAGGAAGCCCGCCTGCCCGCTGTGTCGCAACGCGACTCACAGGGACATGCCGCGCAACGGATGCCTTGCCCAACAGCGCAAAGTCGGCAAGTCGCGGCAACCGTGTCGGATAAGGATCGACCCACAGCACTTCGGCGTCCACGTTCGTCACCATGTGGTGGACGAAATAATGGGGCCGCTGCCAGTAGCTGGCCATCGGAACCGGAGCGAAATAGAGCAGGCGCATGTTATCCGGCATAGCGCTCGCGCAGTACGTTGACGATGCGCTCGGCGGCGCGCCCGTCCCCGTATGGCGAGACACCGCGCGCCATTGCCGCATACGCAGTGGAGTCGTCGAGCAGCCGCTGCGTGTTCGACACGATTGCCTCGTAGTCGGCGCCCACCAGCTTGACGACACCCTGGACCACCGCCTCCGGGCGTTCGGTTTCCCTGCGCATCACCAGCACCGGCTTGCCCAGGGCCGGAGCTTCCTCCTGAACGCCGCCGGAGTCGGTCAGTATCAGATAAGCCTTCTTCATTGCCGCCACGAACGGCAAATAATCGAGCGGCTCGCACAGCGTGATGCGTGGATGCCCGCCGAGAATCTGGTGTGCGAGCGTATGGACGTTCGGATTCGGATGCACCGGATACAGAATCTCCACATCCGGGTTGCTGTTGGCGATATCGCGCACCGCGCAGAAGGTTTGTTTCATCGCCTCGCCGAAGTTCTCCCGGCGGTGCGAAGTGACAAGGATCAGGCGACGCCCTTCGCCGACCGCCGGCATTGCGCTATCGCAGCGGGCAGAGACATCGAGCAGGGCGTCGATCACCGTATTGCCGGTGACGTAAATCGCATTCTCCGGTATCCCTTCTCTCCTGAGGTTTTCGCTGGAACTGGTGGTCGGGCAGAAGTGCCATTGCGCGAGCCGCCCCGCCACCACACGGTTCATCTCTTCCGGGAAGGGATTTGCCATGTCCCCGGTTCGAAGCCCGGCTTCGACATGTCCAATTGGAATCCGGTGATAAAAGCAGGTAAGCGCGACAGCCATCACGGTAGTCGTATCGCCTTGCACCAGGACGGCCTCGGGCTTTTCGGCTTGCAGTGCATCGTCCAGATCGAGCAACAGTCTGGCGGTCAGCGTAGTCAGCGCCTGGTTGGGCCGCATGATGTCGAGGTCGATATTGGGCTCGATATTGAAGATCTTCAGAACCTGATCCAGCATGTGGCGATGCTGCGCGGTCGCCAATACCCGCACCTCGGCCCAGGGCTCCCTCGCGAGGGCCCGAATGACTGGGGCCATCTTGATGGCCTCGGGACGGGTACCCACCGCACAAAGGATCTTTCGTTTCATGGCAGGTCCGATACGAGAGGGATGGATAGTGGAGCGAACGCCGGTCGATCAGATCGGGTCGACCACGAACGCCGGCATCGCCTCGCCCGTGGTCGTGGTGGCGAGATATTTCTCCACCACGTCGAGCGCTTCGGCGATGGTCACGTGCATATCCAGATACCGATAGGTGCCCAGCCGGCCCACGAACGTCACGTTTCTTTCTGCTTGTGCTCTCCCGATGTATCGGGCCAGCTGCGCCTTTTCGTTGACCAGGCGGATCGGGTAGTAAGGCGTATCGCCCTCCTCGCACAAGCGGCTGTACTCCTTGAAGATCACGGTGGGCTCGTGGCTTTCCCACGGCGCAAAATGCTTGTGTTCGGAGATGCGTGTCCACGGCACCTCGATATCGCCGTAGTTGATGACCGCATTGCCCTGGTAATCGCCGTGATGGCGCTCTTCGGCAAAATCCAGGGTTCGGTATCCGAGCCGCCCTTCCGAATAGCCGAACCAGCCATCGATTGGTCCGCTGTAGAACAGGTGGCTGTATCCCCCTCCCATGTCGCGCGACAAGGGGGTATTCAGGTGCACCGTGATGGCGGGATGGTCGAGCATCTTCTCCACGATGTAGGTGTACCCGTTTCGAGGCATGCCCTGGAAATTGCTCGCGTAGTAGTTGTCGTCGTAGTTGAACCGGACCGGCAGCCGCTTGAGAATGCTGGCCGGCAGTTCGGACGGATGCATTCCCCATTGCTTCATGGTGTATCCCTTGAAGAAGGCCTCATACAGCTCGCGCCCCACGAAGCGCAGCGCCTGCTCCTCGAAGGTCTTCGGCTCGACAATGGTGGTGTCGGCCTGGGATTCGAGAAATGCCTGCGCCTGCGCCGGGGAGAACGTCTTGCCAAAAAACTGATTGATGGTGAGCAAGTTGACCGGTAGGGAATAGACACGCCCCTGCGTGATGGCCTTCACCCGGTTCGTGAATGGCATGAATTCGTCGAACTGCGGTGGTCAAGTTTTATCAGACAGTCGTTAAGGTGGTCTGGTTGAACTTGTCCTCGTAATCCTGCGGCGACTCATACCCCAGTGTCGAATGCAGACGCATGGGGTTATAGAAGCCAACGATGTACTGCATGATGTCGCGCCGGGCTTCGGCCCGGTCGGCGTAGCGGCGCTGCCACACGCGCTCCATTTTCAAGTTCAGGAAGAAGCGTTCGGCCACCGCGTTGTCCCAGCAGTCGCCCAGGCGGCTCATGCTGCAGACCATCCCGTGACGCGCCAGCAAGCTCTGGTACTCGTCGCTGGCGTACTGGCTGCCACGATCCGAATGCACGATCAGACCCGGCCCCGGCTTGCGGTGCGCAATGGCCATCTGCAACGCGCTTACCACCAGGGTGGACGGCATGGCCGCGGCCATGGACCAGCCCACGACCTTGCGGGAGTACAGGTCCAGCACCACCGCCAGGTACAGCCAGCCCTCTAGCGTGCGGATATACGTGATATCCGACACCCACGCCTGGTTGGGCGCCGCGGGTCTGAACTGTCGATCCAGCACGTTGCGCGCGACCGGCCGGTCGTGCCGGCTGTTGGTCGTTGCCACAAATTTGCGTTTCCACACCGGACGCAGATGGGCCTGACGCATCAGCGTGCGAGCGCGATACCGGCCGATCTTGACCCCTTGCCGGCTCACATCCCGCGCCACCCGCCGGCTGCCATAGGTGCGCCCGCTGGCCTCGAATGCGGCGCGCACGTACACCATCTGTCTGGTCCGCTTGGCGTCGCCACCGGGGCGGCGCAAGAACGCATAATAGCCAGCGCGGCTGACACCCAGCGCCAGGCAGGCGCGGCTCAGGGGAATGGCCTCCTTCTGCAAACCACTGACTGCGTGATACATCACTTCAGTTCGCGGGCGAAGAAGGCCGATGCCTTTTTTAGAGACTGTTTCAAAAAGACGGCTCAGCGCGCCTGAAGATGTTCCAGCAGACGAGAGAGCAGCCGAGTTTTAGGAACGCTTCGTGAATGTCGGCTCGACGTTCGAAGCGAATGCGAAGACGACGAAAGTTGTGAAGCCACGCGTGAGTACGTTCGACAACCCAGCGGAATTTGCCCAAGCCACTGCCGTGTTCTGTCCGGCGCTTGGCGAGCACCGGTTTGATGCCGCGCTCGCGAAGCCGCTGACGATGCGGCTCGGAGTCGTAGCCACGGTCTGCGTAGATGACTTTGGGCTTTTGAAGCGGGCGACCGCGCACGCCGCGAATTGGCGGGATCGCGTCGACGAGCGGCAGCAGTTGGGTGACGTCGTTGCGGTTCGCCCCGGTCAGGATTGCGCTGATGGGGACGCCATTTGCGTCGACGAGGATGTGATGCTTGGAACCTGGTCGCGAGCGATCCGTGGGGTTCGGACCAGTTTTTCGCCCGCCCCAACGGCTCGCACAGACGATGAATCGACGGCTGCTCGGGAGAAGTCGAGTTCGCCGGCCTCGCGTAACTTCGCCAGCAGTAGCTCGTGCAATCGCTTCCAAACGCCGGCCTTCTGCCAATCGCGCAAGCGCCTCCAGCAGGTCGGCCCCGACCCGAATCCCAACTTGGTCGACAGGTCGCACCAGCGTATGCCAGTCTTGAACACGAACAGGATGCCGTTCAGTGCAGCCCGGTTCGAAACCGGGAGCCGCCCTGGATATTTCTTGCGTCGCGGTTTCGGCGGCGGCAGCAAAGGTTCGATCAGTGCCCACAGTTCATCATCAATGATCGGCGCGCTCATCCCCTCGGTTCCAGTTGTTCAGATGGCCAAGGTTAACAGCTTGCCGAAAAGGTTAACAGCCCCCCGGGGCTCTTTTTGAAACGGTCTCTTAGGATCAGGTTGTCCTCCTTCAGGCGCCGGTTCTCTTCCTCCAGCTGACGGATGCGTTGCTGCTCCGGCGTCAGCGGCCTACCAATCCCCTTCTCGCCCTTGAGCTCGGCGTCGTACTGGGCCAGCCAGCGCCGTACGGCCGTCTCGCCAATGGCCATCGAGTGGCACACCTCGGCCACCGACAGGCCTTGATCCCGGATCATCCGGACCACCTCCAGCTTGAAGGCAGGGTCAAATTTGCGGCGTTGCTTCATGGTTCGGTCTTTTTCCTCGTCGATCGTGATTTTCCACTTATCGACCTGTCTGAGGAAATTGAACCACCGCAAACTGCTGGATGTATTTCCAGACCCGTTCGTTGCTCGTATGGAAGATGTGCGGGCCGTACTGGTGGATCATGATGCCGGTCTCGGAATCGCGTACCGCGTGGCAATTCCCCGCGACATGGTTCCTTGCCTCGAAGACCTCGATCTCGTACTCCCCTGTCAGTGCCAGTTCATGCGCGATCACTGCGCCCGACAGACCGGCACCCGCAACAGCGATCCTCTTCATGGCCGCTCCTTCAAAGGATGCGAAAGTTCCGATTCAGCTCGTTGCTGATCGCCCAGTTGGTGCGTTGCCACCACTGCATCAATTCCCGCTTCGCGGTGTCGTCATCGCTGTAGGTCAGGTAGAACCAGGCGTGATGAAAAGCGATGTTCAGCAGATAAGGCCGCCGCTCCGAACTCTCGGGCAATGACTCGTACAGCGAGATGATGTTTCGCAGGATCTTGTGGTTGTCTGGCGCGCGCTTGCGTGCCACGTCCGGCGCCACCGACTGTCCCGGCCTACCTATGTAGTAGCGGTAGAGCGCCAGATTCTCGTAAGAGACCTTCCGGATGAATTTCTGCGGGAAGGCGATATATTCCTGGTCCACATAGAACGACTTTTCCGTGATGCGGATGTCGTTGTCCTTCAACAAACTCGTGCGGTACGTGATGGCGTGCATGTGCGCGTAGGACAGGCTCGAGTTGTCGACCATCACCTGCCTGTAGAAGTCGGCCAACTCATAGACCTTCTCCTCCAGCCGTTCGGCATAGGAGACCAACTCACTGCGGCCACCGTCGAAGCTTCGCAGGTAGTTGGTGACCACCATGTCGGTGTCCACCTTTGCCAGATAGTGCATGTGCTCGGTGAGGTCGACCGGATCGAGCCAATCGTCGGCGTCGACAACCTTGAAATACTTGCCGGTTGCTTCGCGAATGCCGGCGTTGATGCATGAGCCGTGTCCGCCGTTCTCCTTGTCGATGACCCTGACGGTGCCCGGGTACTTTCTTTCGTACTTCCGCGCCAATTCCAACGAGCCATCCGTCGAACCGTCATTGACGACAATCACCTCCAGCCGGCCAAACTGGGAGGGCGCCACCATGCTTTCCATGCACCGTGGCAGCAGCGCCTCCATGTTGTAGGTCGGAACCACGACCGTAAGCAATGTTCCGTCCGTGGCCTGGACCATCGACAGCATGGACGTTTCGATTGCCTTGGCCCGGGATGCCCAGGTATTGGCCTCTGCGTCCCTGCGCAGCCTCGCGCGATGCTCCGGATCGTTCTTCAGCGTGAGGGCGTGGCCAACCTTGGCCACGAAGTCCTGCTCGTCGTCGGCGACCAGGCAGGATTCGTACTTGCGACACTCGTCCATGCCACTGGTCACCACGGGAATGCCCTGCGCCATGTACTCGAACATCTTCAATGGCGAGACGGACGTGGTCAGCTCGTACTCACGGAACGGTACGATCCCGGCATCGAAGAACCGCGAGAAATACTTGAGCCGGTGATATTTCTGGGCGGGCAGAATGTGGACGTTGGGAAGCTCGGAAATACGGCTCTGGGCAAAGGCGCCCTTTCCCCATTCGTAGTCGTAGCCGATCATCACGATGTTGACATCGGGACGGGCCTCGGACAGCACCTTGATCAGGTCATAGTTCATCCAGGCGGCAAAGCTGCCGTAGTAGCCCACGATCGGCTTGCCTTCGTCGACGATCGCCTGGATCTCCTCCGGAACCGGAGGGTTGTCTTCCAGCGTCCAGTCCTCGAGGCGCACGCCGTTCGGCGCGCAAATCAGGTTCCGCTTGCGGTAACGGGCACACTGCCGATAGAGATTGTAGCCGACGCCACTACCAGCACGTCCTCGTCGCGCAACAGATACTCGTGCCGCAGCAGACAGAAATCGGAAATCCCCGGATTGATGTCCTTCGAGATTTCATCGATGAAGTCGTACATGAACGTGTAGCCCAGCCGCTTCAGCCGCTCGATATCCTGCAGCGAAGTCCCGGGCTCCGTCCCAACCAGGTGATAGAACAGCGGCGCCCGGCTCTCCACCGCCAGCAACTCGATGAACTCACGCCAGATGGCACGATCGTCGAAATTGACCAGAAAGAGATGCTCGCCGTCGCGCTTGATGCAGTCCGTGAAGTCATCCTGGTAAACCGGGTTCATTGCGCAAAGCACCAGATAGCCGGCGGACATCAGGTAATCGGCAATATGGTGCGGCCGCTGCTTGAAGACCTCATGCCACCCCATGCAGCAAGAGCCCATGACAAAGACCCCCGCGTATTGCCTGTCGCGCAGATACGCGAGCAACTCGTCGGCACGACCGTTCGCACGTACATCCACGCGCGCCACCGCCTGCTCCGTCGGCGCAAAGCTCTGCGCGCGAGACAGGTATGTCCTGGTCCTTTCCAGCGCGACCCGTGGGCCGTATAGCCGCATGTAGTTCAGGAACAGTCCGATATTGCGGCGGTTCGCATTTCGCGCGCAGCGGGCGAGGAACCGTCCGCCGCGATAGACGGTGCGGACACCGCGGTAACGCAACGACCCTTCAGGCAGTACCCGCTTGCGCACAAGGTGCAGTGCCGTGAGGTACTTCCATCCCCTGGTAGCCTTGATGGTCGCCAATTCCCGCGCCACTCCCTGAAGTTCCTGGTCGCGGGTTGCCAGCACATCGCGGATCCGCTGGAGTTCGGTCCGCCCCTCGGCTACCTGCGCGTAAAGCCGGGACGATCGCTTCTTCTCCGCTTCCAGGTCACCCACAAGCCCCAAGATCCGCCTCTCACGTTCACCCACGGCATCGTTCAACTGCGCAATGCTGGCATCGCGCCTGGCGAGTTCCTGCTCCGTATCGAGCAGGCGGTCACGCAGCGCGGTAGCGTGTTCATCGGTGATGCTAAGGTCCTTGAGAACGACCCCGCTATCAGCCAGAAAGCTGGTGCGTGCGTAGACCAGCAGGATTTGAAGGCCCGGCCAGTAGCAGGGTTGATGCCGGCTGGCGTCGATCACGATGGAATGAACGAGCGCGTATTCGCGCGACGGCGCAACGGCCAGGTTCGATGCCTCGAAGGTATGGTGATGCTCGGGATGCCGCTCGAACTCCCGGTACGGCAGAAGCAGGACCACGCATTTGCTGGCCGCCGACATCAAGCGCTGCAATGTCGAATGCGGGTCATGGAAATGCTCCAGGGTATTGGACGAAAAGACGACGTCGTACTGCTGCGATGGCGCGGCCGCCGTTACCCAGTCCTCCACCAGGAATTTGAGTTGCGGGTAAAAGGAAGCGGCCTTCCTGATGGCCGCATCGGAAAAATCAACGCCGGTGACGCTTCCCGCTCCGAAGTAGCCCGCCAGGACGTCGGTGCCATCGCCTTCGGCGCAGCCCCAGTCGCATATCGTCATGCGCTGCGACCGGGCCAGTTGAAGAAACCAAGAGGGCAGATGATCGATGGCCAGCCGCGCGAAATAGCGGGATTGCTGACGCCCCTGGCTTTCGTCCCAATCCGTCTCGAAGCGCAGGTCCCAGTACTGCTTGTCGTTGATCTCGATGTCATCCCTATACACGGGTCAGCTCCTGGGTGATTTCCGGTTGGAACACGCCGAACAGGCGCGCCGCGGCCGAGGACGAGAAGTAATGCGCTCCCTCCAGGTACTCGTAATAGTGAATGGCAGGACTGGCACGGTTCTCGACCGCCGCGACGAGCAGATACCGCCCCGTGACTAGCGGATTGCGGAAGCGGAAGGCAACGCGATAGATGCCGTTGTCCGACTCGAAACGCATGCGCTTCTGGTCGTGCGTGGAAGAGACAATGAGGTCGCTCCCCTTCAGGTCCTTGATCGAGAAAGCCACGCTGAGATCGTCTCTTTCCACGACTTGCGGCGGCCGGAACTCGATGCGCACTTCCATTTCCTCGCCCAGCTCGAAGACATCGGCTCGCTGTCCGTCCTGCCGGTAAATGCCGGCGTTGCGAATACAGCCGATATGCGAGCCCCAGTGCGTGACCGGCTTGGTGTCGTAGCCCTTCTCGGCTTCCGCATGGTCGTGAGGCGACCCGACCGCCGCGCCCAATGTTGCTTCTTCGAGTTCCGCAATGTCTCCCTCGAACAGGTGCGCCATGAAACTGCCCGTCACGGGGAACACATCGCCGTCCATGCGTAGCCTGCCCTCGTCCAGCCAGATGGCGCGGTCGCACAAGGTCCGCACCGAGCCGACATCGTGGCTGACGAAGAGGATCGTCGTACCGTTCTGCTGCAGGGTCTTGATGCGCTTCATGCATTTGGCCTGAAAGCGCACGTCGCCGACGGACAGCGCTTCATCGACGATCAGGATGTCGGGATCGACGTTGATCGCTACGGCGAAGGCGAGGCGGACGTACATGCCGCTGGAGTAAGTCTTGACCGGCTGTTCGATGAAACTGCCGATATCGGCGAAGGACGCGATGTCGTCGAAGCGGGCATCCATTTCGGACCTGGTGAAGCCCTGGATTGCGCCGTTGAGATAGACGTTCTCCCGCCCGGTGAACTCGGGATTGAAGCCGGCGCCCAGCTCCAGCAACGCCGAAACTCGTCCCTGGGTTTCCACGGTGCCCAGTGTTGGGGTCAACGTCCCGCAGATGATCTGCAGCAGCGTGGACTTGCCCGACCCGTTGCGCCCGATCACGCCTACCGTTTCGCCCTTGCGAATCCCAAACGACACATCGTGAAGCGCCCAGAACTCCCGGAAGTAGTCGATGGCGCGCATGCCGACCAGCCGCCTCAACTTTGGCAAGATGAACTGCTTCAAGCGGGCACGCCCGGACTCGTAGATTTCATAGCGCTTCCCCAGACCCATCGCCCGGATGGCGAACGGCCTGGTTTCCGCCGCAATCGTTCGTGACGCCGGACTGTCGATCGCGTCGAGCACTTCGACGTTAGAGGACATCGGCGAACCCCTTGCGCGTCTTCTGGAACCACCAGAAGCCGAGCCACGCAACGGCGATGCTGATTGCGGCATACAGCAGCAGAACCGACCAGTCCGGAGGCTGCCCCAGCACCAGCACCTTTCGGCTCTCTTCGATGATGGAGGTCAGGGGATTGAGCTGCATCCAGAACTGGTATTTGGGCGGTAGCGCGGAGACTGGAAAGAAGACGGGTGACAGGAATAGCAGTACCGTAGCCGCGATGCCCGTGACTTGCGCAACATCCCGGACGAAAACACCAAGGGAGGACAGAAACCAGGCGAATCCCATCGATCCGAGCGCGAGCGGTAGTGCCACCAGGGGATAGTAGACCGCGGTCCATGGGAACGCTCGATTGATCAGGAGCTGCGCGACCAGCAGGACCAGCAGCCCGATCAAGGAGTGGAACAGCGATGCGCAGAACGCGACCAGCGGCAGGATCTCGAGCGGGAACACCACTTTCTTGACGTAGTTGATGTTCGAGGTGATGACGCTCGGTGACCGTGTAATGCACTCGGCGAACAAGCCGTGCACAATCATGCCCACAAACAGCATGATGGCGAAGTCACCTTTGCTTTGGGCGTCCACCGCCGATCCCCAACGCGCATTGAACACTTCCGAGAATACGAAGGTATATACCGCGAGCATCAGCACTGGGTTGAAGAATGACCATGCCAAGCCCATCACGGAGCCCTTGTAGCGGCCAAGGACCTCGCGTTTGGTCATCTGCAGGATCAGATCGCGGTTCCGGTACAGGCCGCGGAGAAGGTGAAGCGGGCTTGTGGCGTTTGAAACGTGTGGATTCATGCGGCGCTCCCCCTATTCGCGACGTCCCTCCGGCGCTCGGCCGCTGCTCAGCCGCTACGCCAGTCCAGGGCGCATGTCATCAGTGCGGAATCCGCCAGCCAACTGCGATACGTGTCATCCGCGCTTGGCCTTGGTTGGGCAGCACCAACCACACGTACACTGTGAACTTGCTATGGAGATTGGCCGAAATCGCTGGCTTCGATTCTCGTTGGAAGAACAATGTTGGCCCATCCGCCAAAGGTGGGAAACGATGCACCAACATTGCGCCGGCGGATGCGATGCATTCCCCCTCTTTCAGGTGCTTGCCCCGCGGAACTCGACCGATGGTGTGCGCGCGCTAGGATGCTGCCAACTTGGACGATCGATCGTTCGATATGAGCTATACCAGCGTTAGCCCGATGGGATTTCGACGCCCTAACCTTTCCCGCTTGCGGTTTCCCCCCAGACTGGCAGTAGAGCTTGTGGCGCCTTGTAGCAACTTGGGCTCCGCCATCGGCCGCCGACCTAGCTCTCCAAGAATACCATTGCTTGAACGCCGCCCTTCTTAGTGCTACGTGGATACGTCATCAGATCACAAGCCAGGCTTGCCGTCGCTGAAGCGCAAATGCTTCACGGACGTTGCGTGGTAAAGAGCGGCCTTACCGATCGAGTCATTGCGTGTCTACGAGCTTCGGGGCGCGCCTGCTGCGTACCGGCATGCTGTTCTTGGCGAAATTCAGACGATGATGGCTGTGCGCGGCGCCGGCCAAGGTGTGCGCAGTACGCCGCGATTGCACCCCAAGAGCGTTCGCGGTACCGTGCTGGCGAAACCAGTGCGATGACGATCGGGCTCCCGCTGTGGGGTTGTCGCGTGGTGCGATGCGTCGAGTTGGCATGAGCGTCCAGCAACCTCGCACGGCGCGAGTCGACAATGCAAACCCTTAGGCTGTGGGACGCTACGAGCTGCTTCGAACTAGAACCTGGTAATGAGCGACCGTGCGCGCTCCGCGCAGCGCGCCGCCGTCCACAAGGTGGTGTTTGCCTACCGTCCTCGGGATTTGACGGTTATCCGAAGCAGCGTTGGATCCGTGTCTGGTCGGCGTCCCTTTCCGACTGGCACCTGGCTATTGGCCGCGACGGCAAATGTGCAATCAACTGATAGCGCCGCGAGATTCACTTCGTCGGAAGGGCGGTTGCTACAAGCCGGCCAGAACCCGTCCGAAAACGTGTATCGGCGAGGCTCGTTGCTTTTGCTCTTCACCCGTTATGGGGATTGTAACTGCTCTTGTCCACGGTGATCCCGTTCCGGCTACCGGTGGCGACAACAAACCGTGAGACGGAGCTCGAATTAGTAGATGGTAAAGCGACGGCGGCCCTCGTACCCCAACCATATCGAGATGTTCGCCAACTCAATTTGAGGGTGTAGCATACGTGGACCGCACAGCTTGCGATGCGCAACACGTCAAGACTTCGCGGATCACTTGATCTGCGAATCATCGCCGAAATGTGATTTCGCCATTTAGCGGCACCGGGACCCACGAATCCCCTTGGTTGTATCATAAACGTCGGCATAAGCCCCATTCTGCGGGCCACATTTTCGCAAGGCGACAACTGCACTGCTGCAAGCGACAATGGCGGAAGCTGTGCGTCGCTAGTCAATATTTATTGCTTCAAGCGACGCGTACCCTGGGTACGAGAGACGCTGCGGGGTTCGGCCCTTCGGCACAAACGAGCCAACAACTGAACTCCACCGGCGCCAATGGCACAGCCGTCACCGCCGCAACATCTTGCGACAGACCCGAATCAGTCGCCACGCATTCCGCATAAATAGCAAATGCGTTAGTGCGATGAAGAGAAATAGAGCAAACAACAATTGCTGCGAGGCACCCAATTTCCACCCGATTATCCCGATTGCGCCCATCAGCGCATTGCACATGAGTATCAGCCAGACAATACAGTTAGGGGTGAGATTTAGCCGCAATAGCATATGATGCAGGTGAGTGCGGTCCGCCGATAGTGGATTCTTTCCTTTAAGAGTCCGGCGCATCACGACCGCCAGTAGGTCTATCAAGATGAATCCCAAAATCCAAAGCATAACCACTGGCGGCACGCCGGCCTTTAGGTTATAGCGATCCTGCGACAACTCAACCGAAAACCAAACTATCGCAAATCCGAGCATGAGGCTTCCGGCATCACCAAGGAATACCTTGGCGCCACGCCGCAATGGATTTCGCGTGTTGAATATCAGAAAGCCAAGCAGCGCGCCTACAAAGATCACGCAAATACGCTGAGCAGGTAAGTTACCGACCTCTCCAGCCAGATAGGCGAACCACCCAAAAGCAATAAGCGCAAGCCCACCGCAAAGACCATCGAGTCCATCGCACATATTCATTGCATTGACGACAGATACAACAGCGAATAATGTTAGCGGAATTCCCCAGTTCCCCAAAACTATCTCACGGTGCCCAAGCAGATCTCCTAAGGATATAAGATAGACGCCGCCCCAAGAGGTCATGAGGATCGCTGCCACTAGCTGCATCACCAGCTTTGTAACAGGCGACAGATTCTGTAGATCATCGGCCACCCCAATGATGGCCAGCAAAGTCAATCCTCCTAATAGAGCAGAGTAATATCCCTGTCGCTGCAAGAACAAAAGCATGCAAACCCAAATAGCGAGTGTAATGGCGATACCACCGATTAACGGTACATTCCCTTCATGGCGTTTACGAAAATCAGGTCTATCGATAAGGCCGATACGGACCGCAAGCGGACGAAGTGCAAAAACTAACATCACACAAAAGAGGAAGGCCGCCGCGGGAACCCAGAAAAATTGGAACATGATGAGGTCGCGTACCTACATTCTATGGCTTATGCGGAATCGCCAGTAGACAAACGATGTCAACAATTTTGCGAGACTGCTCACATGCCATAAAAAAAAGCGAAAGTTCCGATGACTATCGCGCCGGGCGTCATGGATAACGACACCTGCACATACCCAAGTCACACAACGGCGCAATAAATGGATACGGAGACAGATATCGATGTCTTCGCAATAAAGCCGATAGCGGCTATCAAATCCACCGACCAGGCGAAACGTTTCAGCATCAAACATGAGACACATGCCTGCCAGCCAATCCACTTCGATGGCATGCGGCACATCGGCTGAATAATCAAGCAAGAACTTACCCAGAATCCAGCGTTGTGCGAGACGCCAAACGGAAGGCACGCGGCGTGCATTATCCTCGAAATTGCCGGAAGGATTGATCACACGTGGACCCGCTACACCCGGATGACGAAGCACCTGCTCCATTAATATAATAAAGCCGTTAGCGTCAATCTGGATATCGGGATTAAGGACGCAAAAAAAACGCGTTTTGCATAGTGCGAAAGCGGCGTTGTGATTTTCTGCGAAACCCTTCTGCTTCCGGTTGCACACGCTTATCACGTCGAAATGCTCAGTTGGTCGAACCGCACACGGGACCTCCTGGGTATTGTAAGTGACAATCACCGTCATCGGAACCCACTCCGCGTGCTCACGCAGAGTTAGGAGAAGAGTCCTTACCAATTCCCCTTGCCCGTGGCTCACAATAGATACTGTCAAAGACTTTTCTGCCATAACCATAGGCATACAATCAACTACGGTCGGAATAGATCGCGTACGGATTCTGCGATTCCGCTCGAAAAGCGCTGGTACCCGCCAGTTCGATGCTCTGCCATAACAGCCAACGCACGCGCCATCGAGTTTCTTGGAAACCGAATCCTTCGTTGGAGGTGCTCTATCGCCCCGTCGACAAGATACAGCTTGTCCGGTGCGATCACTCCATACTTCATTAGTCGCCCCCGGAGAGCACGAAGTCTCCGGAGACGGGTTGCCAAATACAGATGTCTGTCGGTGCGAATTAATTTCTTGATTCCGCGCACGTACCTAAGGAATTCCGTTGGAGGCACACCAATAACATTTCGATCGTGCTGCCGATAGTCAGCTAGGAGCCGTGGCAGGGTGGCAATTTTTGCAAAGGCAGCCGCACAAACTCCAATCCATTCGTCGTGCAGCCAGTCCTCCGGGAAAGGTAGCGCAATAGAAAGCAACTCTCGTCGAAACGCACTCGACATGCCGGTTACCACGTTGCGCCGACACAGCACCTCAAACATCTTATCACCACGCAGAAGCTCCAATTCCGAACGGCTCAGTCTCATCGCCTCAAACATCGTCCGTCCCAACGGCGCGCCGTTCCCATCTACGAGGCGAACATCAGCATGAGCAAGCATCGTGTCGCGGTTTGTCGCCAGACACGCCGCGAGCACCTCAATCTTGTCGTCATGCCATACGTCGTCTTGATCGGCTAGAAAAATCAAGTCGGTGCGGAGCAACATTACGGCCTGCTCGAAGTTGCGAGCTACGCCAAGGCTTTCCGCGTTACGCCGAAGGATGACATCAATGCCGTAAATAGAACGAGCCTGTTTCGCCCATTGATTCAGAGCGCACCACGTGCCGTCAGTTGAACCGTCGTCGCAGACGACCACTTGGTCCGGCATCTGCGTCTGTCTTGTGATCGAGTCCAGTTGAGCGGAAAGATAGACTCCGGCGTTGTATGTACACATCGCAACACCGCATGTCATTCGTGAATTCATGCGCATTCCGATAAACAGATGCCTACGCAAATGTATGGCAATATGACTCGTTCAATTACGTGATGATTTTCGTTACGAACGCGAGTGAACATATCGCCTCAGCGAACACATTGCTGGTCGAACCAAGCTGCTGTTCGCCGCAGTCCGACGAGAAAATCCGTAGTTGGTGCCCAGCCTAATTCTTTCTCGGCACGACGAACATCCAAAATGCTGATGGGTACGTCCACTGTACGCCCTGGTCTCCAAGCCACCTCTATTGGCCTAGCCAAGACGACTTCTATTGCGCGAATCACGTCCCGTATAGACCGTCCTTCACCGCTGCCAATATTGAATATCCTCTCTTCGCCATCGTGCAACGCCGCCCGGATAAAAGCCTGGACGACGTCCTCGATGTACACATAGTCGCGCACTACACTGCCATCTCCCCATACCTCCACCGGATCGCCTGCGAGAGCTCGGGCCAAAAAAGCACTAATTACACCCTGGCTCTTAGTGGCAAGCTGATACGGGCCAAACGGGTTGGCCACGCGAAGCACACGATAATCCAAGCCATATAGATGACGATACAAAGATAGATATTTCTCAATGGCCAGTTTCGATATGCCGTACGCTGTAATAGGATACGTTTCGGCCGCTTCAGAAGTTGGAACCTGCTGTGGAATGCCATAAACGGTGCCACCCGAAGATGCAAACACGATGCGCTTAACTCCCTCGGCACGGCAGGCCTCCAAAAGGTGCAAAGTACTGACCACATTTGCCTGCAAATCAGCGACCTTATCGACGTTCGCACTCGACGGTGTAGACGCATTGAGAAGGTGGAAGACTGTATCGCACCCGGCGATCGCACTAGGGATTGATGTCGCGTCGCAAAAATCAGCAGGATACCAGTCCACCCCCTTGACTGCGGCGGGAAATGCTTGACGCCGTCCATACGCGCGAACATAGTCGGCCCTCCCTCGTAACGCTAGGGTGAGATTTGTGCCAATGAACCCACCGGCGCCCAAAATTACGCAACGCATGGACTCCAGAGACCTCATTATCCAAGCTCCTTCAAGACCTCAGCGACACGAATAGCTTCTTTCCTCCAGTCTGTCGCAGCCACGGTGCGCAACCCGGCTTCGCGCAAACGCTTCCTTTCTGTTGGAGATTGCAATACATCTACAAGGGCGGCGGCTAGCCGATCAACCGTCGGTGGGGCCAATCGAGCATTTTCAGGATTCAGCATCCATTCAACCCAAGGGCCGGTATTACTGATAACCGGTGTACCACATGCCATCAGCTCGAGCGGCAGCAAGGAAAGATTCGAAAACGACAACACGAGCGCAGCATCGCATTGGCTATAGAGGTCTGCAAGCTCGGGCACCGGAACCAAACCAGCGTTCAAATGTTCGAACGGAATGGCATAGCTAGATACGTCCCACCCAGCAAAAATAACTTTTACGTCGGGAAGACGCTTCACCACCTCGTCCAAAACCAATAGACCCAACTCGAATGCACGTCGTTGTGTTGGAGGCCTAGCATAGAAGAAGACGTGCCGGCACTCTGGCCGTCGGCGCGGTAACGGTTTGTAGAGCTCCCGATCATATGAAAATCCTATCGCATGGGTCGTCATCCCATACTCGCGAGCCAGCTTCTCGGCAAGCCAACCCCCAGCTGTTAGGCCCACGAAACCAAACCGGTACGATTCCTCCGCTAAAGCACTTTCAGAACCTGCGGCATAAAACGAAGGCTCGAAGTCCTGAACGAAATAGCAACGATAATTGGTATGCGGGAAGGCCCGTACGTAATATGCCGTTTGCCACGCAGTCGCAATGGAAATATGGGCAGCCGGTACGTTCTCCATGCCAATGTAAACCTGGGCTTTCAGAGGAAAGAAATGTTTATTAATTTGAGCGGCAACAAAATCGGCAGAAGTGGGAGTGGGATCGCCCACGATCACGATGCGACAATCATAACCCAACTCCTCTAAATTGCGGACGAATCTAAAAATGTTCAAATGGCCACCTGAGCCAATGCCAAATGGGGGTATTACCCAATTTACGGTGTTCTTCGCTACCCCGAGCGGTTTGGAGATCGGCGCGGCCACCGGTTGTCGGACAAATGAATAAAATGAAAGCACATCTATCTTAGAAGGCGTTCCTTGACGTTCGATACGACTTAGCACCTTGTGCTTTACCAATCGCGCGAGTGCACCGACCCCATAGGAGCGACCGTAGCGCACGGCAGTTTTTAAGCGAGCGATATTTCTATGCAGCGTCACTTGGACTCCCTTGTACCGGTATTAAGAAGACCCAACAGCATGCGCTTATCTCTCGAAAGCCTTGTCCGCAAGGAGTTGGGCAGAGAATCGCCCCGCGCGCCCAAATAGTGGCCTAGTAATCGCATCAGATGATCCCATGGCATTCCTACCACGGCTCGGAAGTTGGTCCGCCAAAGGTTGTGCTGCTGAGCGTAGCCCAGGTCGCGAAGCGTCAACGCGCACCATGAGCGCAACATGGCTCTCGGTCCCGAACACAGCTTGTAGCCAAACAGCCTCCGAAAGGCATAGCTTTCGTCGAAGCTCCGCTGCAAGCGTTCAAACCAGGCATAATCATGTGAGTGCTCTACCACAGCATCTTTCGCATAGCCTTTCTTGTAACCAGCTTCTATGATTTTCTGTGCCCACATCTGGTCCTCGGCAAAGTCAACGTCCGGGTACGGAATAGACTCCCACACGCTGCGACGAATTAGGGCGTTATTGTCCGAAAAGAAATGGAGGTACTGGCGGTAGCCCTCATCTCGATCGTATCGTTCGCGATCGTCGATTTGAACTACATTGGCCGCTTCAAAGCCAGCGAAATGCATCGTCAATTCAGCCGCAGTAAACGGGCTTGCATTCGGATACGCCACATGACGACCAAAGACGCCGGCAATGTGGGGGTCCGAATCGGCTACTGCGACCAAGTTGGCGAGCCATTTATTGGACGCAGGCCTAGCGTCATGGGTGAGCAAAACTGCATATTCGCCCGTTGTTCTTGCCACACCGAGATTTCTTGTACGGCCGTGGCCAAACTCAGACGGTAGGATTTCGAGAAGGCGCAAACGCGCATCGCTAAGGCGACGCAAGTACTCTACGGTGCCATCTCGAGAGCCAGAATCAATCACCAGGATTTCGTAGTCGAAGCCGACATCCTGCATGCGAACCGCGTCCAATACTGACTTAAAAACCGGACCAGGATTCTTCGTTGGAATAATTACCGATGCCTTGATCATCGAAGAGAGCTCATAGATTTGTACGTCGATCCCATCGTGCTTTGATGGCTCTGAACGGTGCGGTGATCCGCCAACTAAAACTTTGCGTAAGGGTATCGATTTTGAGGCAAAGGCCGGCATTATCCGCCCTAAGCCGTTGATTCTCTTCTTTGAGCTCGTTTAATTGGCCGTGATACGCTTCCGCACGCTGCGCCATGTCATTTGTCCGATTCGTCAGTTCTGCCTCGAGCCTAGCCACATCGCGTTCAAGTTCACGGCAGCGGCTCTCCAGTTCCCCACCATGTCGTCCAAGCTCAGCACAGCGTTGCGTGGACTGGGCAAAGGCCTCGCGCAATTCCACTTCGGTGGCACGCGCGCGCACCACAACTGCGGTGTGTCGCTCGAGAATCGCTTTAACGGTACGCTGCCATATAGGCTCCAACGAAATGGACGACATGGACGTGTCCAAGACGCTAAGTACGCGCTCGAGATTGGTCTCTAGATCGAAGCAGCATTTGGCATAGTCGGAGAGCGACTGAACGGCGATTTTTGCCTGTTCGAATCCCCCCACCCATTCGTCCACGAGATCGGATGCTGTCAATCGCCGCATATCCGAACGGCCGGAGAAATTGTGCCAGGCCGCCGCGCTGACATTTTCCGGTGACAGCCATCCCGGCCCACCGAAGTGGTCATAGCAGTAAACGGGAATATGCATGGCAAGACAATACTGAACAGTCTTGCCAATCGTCACCACCGCGTCATACTTGGTGAGGATTTCCGGTTCAATTCGCACCGATGTCCCACCATGGCCAAAATGGTCTACTTCGACGCCTCGCTCTCGCGCCATGCTCATCGCCTCGACGACTTCCCTTGGCGGGTGGTTGGATACAATAGCCAACCGGCTTAGTGCATCCTTCGATCGGGATGCCGAGGGGGGCATGAGCCAGAATCGGAGCGGTGCTGCATTCGGAAATATCGTCATTCGGTCGGCGAGTGCCGGGTATGCGGAGCGAAAATACTCCGCATTCTCGTCCGAATTTACCAGATAGAGAGTAACACCTGCCACCGGGATCGGCGGACACTCAAGGGGCTCATAATGTGACAACGATGAGAAAACCACTTGCGACGCACGTATCCCGAACTTAAAAAATAGGGCATAGTAGGTCAAGGCGTGATGCACCCAAGCGAGATCATACTCGTGCATCACCGCAGGAGGTTGGCTTAAGTTCAGTAATTCACAGCCAATATTTTGAGCAGTTCGTGCAACATCGCCACCAATTTCGAATGACGCAATGGTGACGGCTATCCCACGGGCGCGCAATGATTCTGCAAGCTCCAGAGTAGCAATCTCGGAGCCTGCAAGGTCGGAAAAACGAGAGTTTCCCAGAAGCACACGATTAAGCTTCATGGTCAAAACGCTGTTACAGCATGGCGGAACAACTTATCACCCCAATGAAAAAGCGGACGACCAAAATCGGACTGCACATGAACGGCTTTACCTCGGCGGCCCTCCCATTTTCTTCCATAGGGCTCATAGGGGAAATGCCGAATATAGTATGAGCATGTATCTTCCCAGTGTTTTACGGATAAACTTTTCCCATAATGTTGACAGTAGAAACGAGTCAGCACCAGGCCATCCACTGAGGGCTCCCGCGCGTCCAATCCTTGATAGACCGCGCCCGCATTGTTACGCCACAACATGAGTATATCTCGTCTCTCTGGACCGAAATGTTTCCGAAAATTGAATAGCCGGTCTCCAGCTCCAAATGCTTTACAGTCATCGGGCGTCATATAGGCGTCGAAAAGCTGCACTCGAATGCCTTTGCAATCGGGTGGAATATCATCGCGCAATACGCGCCGAATAGCACCAACGTAACGTTCGTCCGCGTCCGCACATAGGCACCATTCAAAATCGTGTAAAAGCTGCGCAAATCGAAGCAATAGGCCGCGATGGCGAGTTTCCGCGAGCAGCCTCTCTTCTACTGCGGGCTTCCATGAGTCATTACAAATTACCCCTGTTACTGCCGGATGGCCTAAAAGAATGCTGCGGGTGTCATCCTCGCTAGCATCATCATAGGCGACGATATAGTCGGCAATATCTGCCAAGTGATTGAGAGTATCTTGCAAGATCAGAGATTCATTCCGTACGCGCAGCAAAGCAACAACAAAACCACGAGGGCGGCGTTCGCCCGTAATCTTGCTGACAAAGCGTTCATCCCGGCCCAGTGTCCAATTACCATGACCACTCATGCTCGCACCTAATAAATCCGCTTGCAACGGGAAGCCCCTTGGAGCTGTACCGATTCTCGACGCGAAAGACGTGACAGTGGTCGCGGCGGTCATACGAGAACATCGCGTCAAGGTCGGAAATCACTATAGACACCATATATGTGCCAGGCGTGAACCGATGATCTCGGATCGTGACAGAGATTTTGTCCTTAGGTTCGGTAAGGAAAATATCGTCTCGAAGTGTATTGAGGACAGTTACAAGGTTGCCGAGGTTGTCGTTGAAAATCAGTCCGACGCCGTAGCCAGGTACAGCGCGGTGAAAGCCGAGGTCCAGTTCAAAAGTAATATCGTCACCCATCTCAAATACATCCCCGGAGATATTCGAGCTCCTTATCTCGATAGACTTCTCGAGCGGATGGCATTCATTATCCGATGTCGACTCAATAACGTTTGGTGACGCCCTGACCATCTCCCGTTGCAACTCATCATCGATCTCGCGTTGATACTCTTCACAGATCGAAAGACGTTCGCCCATCGCGCGTACCTTACCCTTGTCGAGCCAAATTGCTGTCTCACAAAAATTTCGGACAGCCGGCAACGAATGCGATACAAAGAGGATTGACGTACCCCGCTCACGGATCTCTTTCATCCGGGTAATCGACTTCTCTTGGAATGCCAGATCGCCAACACTCAACGCCTCGTCTACAATCAGCAGGTCGGGTGTCGCATGCACAGCGACAGAGAACGCAAGTCGAGCAAACATCCCACTTGAGTATGTTTTGACCGGCTGGTCGATAAAGGCGTGAACACCGGAAAAATCGACGATCTTTTTATAGCATGCATCAATCTCCTCCTTTTCCATTCCAAGGAGCATGCCGTTCAAATAAACGTTATCTCTCCCGGAGAACTCGGGATTAAAGCCCGCGCCCAACTCCAGTAGGGCAGCGACACGCCCGGTAGTACGAACAGTACCTGTTGTCGGCGCCAACGTACCGCAGATAATTTGCAACAGCGTCGATTTCCCTGCGCCATTCCGACCTATGATACCGACGGTCTCGCCTTTAGCGATGGAAAACGACACCTCCTTCAGTGCCCAAAACTCTCTAAAATAGTGACGCGGTGCCATGCTGAGCCCACGTCGAATTCTAGGGAGGAAAAACTGCTTCAGTCGATCACGAGGAGTTTCGTAGATTTGGTAGCTTTTACTCAGGGTTTCCACCTGAATCGTGGCGTTGTCAGAGGACATCGGAGAAGCCTTTTCTCGTTCTTTGGAACCATGCAAAGCCCAGCCACCCGACTGCAGCACCCGATACCGCCAATATGCCGAGGTTATGCCACTGAGGCGCTTGACCCCACATCATGACGTTGCGCGCCTGCTCTACGATACCCGACAGCGGGTTGATATATAGAACGCGCTGAAATTGCTCAGGTAGCACTGAGATCGGGTAGAAAATTGGCGTCAAAAACATCAAGACCGATGTGAGAATGCTGGTGATATGCGTTACGTCCCGCAAGTACACGCCAAGCGATGCCAGAAACCAAGAAATCCCTAAGGTGAAAAATGCCAGCGGTAGCAGCACTAATGGTAAGTATAAGATCGTGGCGCTCGGCATGCCTACAATTGCAATGTAGAAAACTATCCAGACGACAAAGCTAATTGCCGCATGAAAACAGGCAGCGCCAAAAGCAACAACGGGAAGAATCTCGAGCGGAAAGATAACCTTCTTCACGTAGTTCGCGTTGCCAACGATCAAACTTGGCGCCTTACTTACGCATTCAGCGAACACCGTAAAAATCATTAGGCCGGAAAATAGCACTAGAGCGAATTCACCTTTTGATTCGCTTCCACCACTCCATCTCGCTTTAAAAACGACGCTGAACACGAAAGTGTAAACAGCAAGCATCAACAACGGGTGAAAAAGCGACCAAAGTATTCCGAGCATTGAGCCTCGGTAGCGACCCATTATTTCGCGGCGAATAAGGTTACCAATTAGGTGCCTATTTCGCCAAATAGTAGCGAAGACCTCGCGGGGCACGACAGAGAACTTCTGCATCAGGCGAAGACCTCGGCGGCGTTAAGAGGAACACCTAGGCTGTCCTTCTCCGACACGATCGGATCTTTGATACCGCACCAATCGATGGCAAGATCCGGGTCATCCCAGACGATACATCGCTCGTGTTCGGGCGCCCAGTAATCCGTAGTCTTGTACAGAAAATCGGCAAACTCAGTCAGCACCAGGAAGCCATGAGCGAATCCTTCCGGAATCCACAATTGGCGCTTGTTCTCCGCCGAGAGATGCACTGCAACCCATTTACCGAAGTTCGGAGAACTGCGCCGGATGTCCACGGCAACATCAAGCACCTCGCCGCAGGTCACGCGTACCAACTTGCCCTGGGGCCGTCTGACTTGATAGTGCAACCCACGGAGTACATTGCGCGAAGACCGGGAATGATTGTCCTGAACGAATGTACGTTCAATGCCAGTGGCCTTAGTGAAGCTGGCCGCGTTAAAGCTTTCAAAAAAAAACCCTCGATTGTCACCGAAGACCTTTGGCTCGAGGATGAGCACCTCTGGAAGCACTGTCGGTAGGCTGCGTAGGCTCACTTAACTGACTCCGAAATGATCTGCTGAAGATATTTTCCGTAGCCGTTTTTCGCTAGGGGAGCCGCGAGTGCGGCTACGGTCTCAGCGTCAATCCAATTGTTGCGATATGCAATCTCTTCTGGACAGGCAACGATTAAACCCTGACGCTTCTGAAGCGTGGCAATAAACATGGCCGCATCAAGAAGCGAGTCGTGCGTGCCGGTATCCAGCCACGCGTACCCTCGACCCATTATTTCCACGTTGAGTCGAGACATCGAGAGATAAGCCTTATTGACGTCTGTTATCTCCAGTTCGCCGCGAGCTGAGGGTTGGATGTCGGCAGCAATATCGCATACTTGATTATCATAGAAGTACAATCCTGTTACTGCGTAATGCGAGCGGGGCTTAGCGGGTTTCTCCTCTAACGAAACAGCCCGAAAATCGTCATCGAACTCTACGACTCCGTAGCGCTCCGGATCCTGGACGTGGTACGCAAAAACGGTGGCACCCTGTTCTACATTTGACGCACGGTGAAGCTGACTAACCAGATCGTGTCCATAAAAAATATTGTCACCTAGGATCAGCGCCGATGGATCTCTTCCTACGAAGTTTTTCCCGATAGTGAACGCTTGCGCGAGGCCGTCTGGCGAGGGCTGCACCGCATACTGGATATTGATCCCCCAGTTCCTCCCATCGCCCAGCATTTCAGAGAAGCGAGGAGTATCGTCGGGCGTGGAAATAATCAAGATGTCCCGCATTCCTGCCAGCATCAGCGTCGACAGGGGATAGTAGATCATCGGCTTGTCGTATACTGGCAGCAACTGCTTTGAGACAGACCGCGTGATAGGATAGAGACGCGTGCCGGATCCTCCGGCAAGGATAATGCCTTTACGCATAGTGATTTGCTTCAGGAATATATCTGGTCCAGCAGAAAGTCCACTCCCTGCTTCCAATCTGGGAGATGAACACCAAAGGTGTGACGCAGCTTGGTCGTATCCAAGCGGGAGTTCGCTGGACGTCGGGCAGGCAACGGATATTCACTGGCGGAAATCGCTACCACGCCACTCGCACGGGTCTTCAATGTGACGCCAATCGATTCTGCATATGCCAAGAGATACGTCGCATAACCATGCCAAGTGGTTTGCCCGCTGGCAGCAAGATGGTACGTGCCACAAGGGAAGCGCTCACGTTCGCGGACCAGCCAGTGTCGCGACAAGATTTGCGCTGTCACATCGGCAATCAGGGGTGCGGTCGTCGGCGCGCCGAATTGATCGGCAATGACACGGAGACTGTCGCGTTCTCGTGCCAGCCTCAATATTGTCTTAGCAAAATTGCCGCCGTGTGCTCCGGCAACCCAGCAGGTACGTAGTACCAGGGTCGCCGCCCCTGAAGCCTCGACGGCTCGCTCTCCAGCGAGCTTGCTCTTGCCATAGACTGATTGCGGATTTACGGAGTCGGTTTCGACATAGGCACCATCTTTAGTGCCGTCAAATACATAATCCGTCGAATAGTGAACCAGCAAAGAACCAAGCGTCTTCACTTCTTCGGCCAGAACCCCAACAGCCTCCCCGTTGATGGCCAACGCCATCTCTGGCTCACTCTCCGCCCTGTCGACGGCCGTATAGGCCGCCGCATTGAGCACCACATTCGGCCTTATCTCTCGAACGACCCTGCGCAATTGCTCAGGCCGCGACAGGTCACATACCGCGCGGTCTAGGGCGACGACACGCCCCAAAGGCGCAAGGCTGCGTCGCAGCTCGAAGCCAACTTGTCCGTTGCTTCCAGTCACGAGAAAAATCGGTACATCGGACGATTTACGCCGCATACTGCTTCGCCACCCAATTCCGATATTCCCCGGACATCACATCCTGCACCCAGGTCTGATTGTCCAGATACCACTGCACCGTCTTGCGCAGCCCAGTCTCGAACGTTTCAGCCGGCTTCCAGCCCAGCTCGCGTTCCAGCTTGCGGGCGTCGATCGCATAGCGCCGGTCGTGTCCGGGCCGGTCCTTGACGAAAGTGATCTGGTCGCGATAGGACCCCGAGGCCTTCGGCTTCAGTTCGTCGAGCAGGTCGCACAGCGTGTGGACCACGTCCAGATTCGTCTTCTCGTTCCAGCCGCCGACGTTGTACGTTTCGCCGAGCCGCCCGCGCGCGAGCACTTCGCGGATTGCGGAGCAGTGGTCGCCCACATACAGCCAGTCGCGCACGTTCAGGCCATCGCCGTAGACGGGCAGCGGCTTGCCGCCGAGCGCGTTGGCGATCATCAGCGGGATCAGCTTTTCGGGGAAGTGGTACGGCCCGTAGTTGTTCGAACAGTTGGTCGTCAGGGCCGGCAGGCCGTAGGTGTGATGGTAGGCACGGACCAGATGGTCGGAACCGGCCTTCGAGGCCGAGTACGGGCTGTTGGGCGCGTAGGCCGTCGTTTCGGAGAACGGCGGATCGTTCGGGCCGAGCGAGCCGAAGACCTCGTCGGTCGACACGTGCAGGAAGCGGAAGGAAGCCTTGCGTGCGTCGTCGAGTCCGCTCCAGTAGGCGCGCACGGCCTCGAGCAGCGTGAAGGTGCCGACGATATTGGTCTGGATGAATTCGCCGGGGCCATGGATCGAGCGGTCGACGTGGCTTTCGGCGGCGAAGTGCAGGACTGCGCGGGGCTGGTACTCGGCCAGCAGCCGGTCCAGCGCGGCGCGGTCGCAGATGTCGGTGCGCGAGAAAACGTGGCGCGGGTCGCCATCAAGCGATGCAAGCGTCTTCAGGTTGCCCGCGTAGGTCAGCTTGTCGACATTGACGACGCTGTCGGCGTCGGCGTTGCCCAGCCAGTTCAGAACGAAATTGGCGCCAATGAAACCAGCGCCGCCAGTCACGAGAATGTGCGGCAAACCCCTTTCTCCCTAACTATCGATATGTTTCGAAAACGGGACAATAGCCCGGCGCCCGCCTTGATCCGTGGGTGGGACGGCAGGATCATCAGTGTTCTCAGAAGTGGCGGTATTCTATCCGACCGCCCCCCCGGGATTACCCGGGCCGGTCATCTTTTTGTAGCCTGTTGTAACGGCTCACGTCCCCCCTCTTTACAATCGACAAAAAGCCGCCTTCGGCTCTCTTTTTTACCTCTATGCCCCATCCCTCGGTGCCATCGCCCTACCCCTACGCCGTCGGCGACCTGCAAGGTTGCGACCCTTCCCTGGAACAACTTGTCACCAAAATCCCCGACGATGCGCCACTTTGCTTCGTCGGGGATCTGGTAAACCGTGGGCCGGCATCGCTGGCGACATTGCGCAGGGTCCGCACGATGGGCGTGCGGGCCGAGTCGGTGCTGGGCAACCACGATATCCATCTATTAGCGGTCGCCGCGGGTGTGCGCAATCCGGGTTCGTCTGACACGCTGGACGACGTCCTGCAGGCGCCGGACCGGGAGGAGCTGCTGCACTGGCTGCGCCATCGGCCGCTGGCCCTTCACCGGGGCGGTTTCCTGCTGATCCACGCCGGGGTGCTGCCGCAATGGACCGTCGAACAGACGCTGGAACTGGCCGGCGAAGTCGAGCGGGAATTGCGGGGGCCGGGATGGAAAGCATTTCTCGCGGATATTTTTGGCAATGCGGCGAACCGGTGGCACGAGGGGCTGCGTGGCATCGAGCGGCACCGGGTCGTGATCAACGCCTTGACCCGTTTGCGCTTCTGTACCGTTGACGGAGTGATGGACCTCAAGACCAAGGAGGGATTGGGCAAGGCGCCCGACGGCCTCCTGCCGTGGTTCGATGTGCCGACACGCCGCACACGGGACACCACGATCGTCTGTGGCCACTGGTCGACGCTGGGCCTGGTGATGCGGCCCGACCTGATGGCGCTCGATACCGGCTGCGTCTGGGGCGGCCGGCTGACCGCGGCCCGCCTGGCACCGGACCCGGCAGACCGTGAGGTCATCCAGGTCGATTGCCCCCAATATTGTGATCCTTTAGGCTGATATTGTCATCCCCTTGCCGGGGATGTCGGTGCGCTGGCGTACCGACGATCAGGCTGGATTGCCGGTGGCCGTGCTTCGCGCCGGCGTATCGGACGGCTCGCCGGCGGGCAACACCGATTCGCTCTCCGATTCGCTCTCCGATTCGCCCTGCGGTTCACCCTGCAGTTGCCGGCACAGCGCGAGCACCGCTTCGCGCGACTGTTCGGCCAGGGCACGCCGCTCGCACTCGTCTGCCTGCAGCGGCGGGCCGAATGCGACCTGCGCGGTGATCGGCGGCGCCTGCAGGATCGCGTCGAGCGTCTGCAGCAACGTGAGGTCGCCGATATAGGCCGGTGCCACCGTGCGCTCGCCGGTGGCGGCGTCGCAATAGCGCAGCGCCACCGGCAGCACCGGCAGGCCGGCAGAAATCGGCGCCTGCATCAGATTGGCGTGGAACGGCAGCACGTCCGTGCCATCGGTGGTAGTGCCTTCGGGGAACACGCAGACGCGGTCGCCCTGCAGCATGCAGTCGGTGATGTCATGCAGCACCCGATGTGCGTCGCGCTTGCGGCCGCGTTCGATGAACAGCGTGCCGGTCTGCGCGCACAGCCAGCCGATCAACGGCCAGTCGCGGATCTCCGACTTGGCGACGAAGCGGGACGGCTCCCAGCTGTGGATCACGAAGATATCGAGCCAGGAGATATGGTTGGCGACCACCATGGCGCCGCGCCCGGTCTCCGGCACCGGCCCGATCAGTTGGATGTCGACGCCGCAGATGCGCAGCAGCCGGCGCGACCAGCGGCGGATATGCCATTGGCGCGCCGCCTTGCCAAGCCACGGGAACAGGACCGCGCAGGTCAGCAGGCCGCGCAGCAGGTGCAGGCAGAGGGCGAGCTTGCGCAGGGCGATCATGGGGTCGATGGAATTAGCGGGCGTCGAAACCGTCGCGGTGGGTCAAGGGCTGCTGCCCTCCCCCCCGGCCCCTCTCCCGCAAGCGGGCGAGGCGAGTGTCGGTCTGCGAGGGCCGGCGCATAGCCGCGGGATCAGCGGGCGGCCACGGCCTCGCCGTTGCGCGACTGGCCGGCCAGCTCGTAGACCAGCTGGCCGCCGACCAGCGTGGCCGTGACCCGGCCGCGCATCTCGTACCCCAGCCATGGCGAGTTCTTGCCCTGGCTCTTCAGCGTGCGCCGCTCGACCTTCCACACCGCCTCCGGATCGAACAGGCAGACGTCGGCCGCACCGCCGACCGTCAGGCGACCGGCCGGCAGGCCAATCACGCGCGCCGGCTCGCTGGTGATGCGACCGAGCGCCTTGACCAACGGCACCTTGTGCTCGTCGGCCCAGCGCAGCGTCAGCGGCAGCAGCAGTTCCAGGCCGGTCGCGCCCGGCGAGGCCTCGGCGAACGGCAGCAGCTTCTCGTCGTCGTCGACCGGCGTATGGTCCGAGCACAGCGCGTCGATGGTGCCGTCGGCCAGCGCGGCGACGATGGCGTCGCGATCGCGCCCGCTGCGCAGCGGCGGCGAGAAGCGCATCTGCGAGTTGAAGTAGCCGATGTCCATGTCGGTCAGGCCGACATGGTGGATGTTGACGTCGCAGGTGACCGCCAGCCCTTCGCGCTTGGCCTGGCGCACCAGCTCGATGCCCGCCGCCGAAGACAGCCGGCACAGATGGACGCGCGCGCCGGTGGAGCGCATCAGTTCGAAGATCGTATGCAGCCGCACGGTCTCGGCGATCACCGAGACGCCCGACAGACCCAGCCGCGACGCGACCGCGCCGCTGGCCGCGACGCCGCCGCCGAGATACGGGTCTTCCGGCCGCAGCCAGACGGTGAAGCCGAAGGTCTGCGCGTACTGCAGCGAGCGCAGCAGCACCTGCGTGTTGCGGATCGGCGCCTCGGCCTGCGAGAAGCCGACGCAGCCGGCTTCCGTCAGCTGGGACATCTCGGTCAGCACCTCGCCCTTCAGCCCCAGCGTCAGCGCACCGAGCGGGTACACATGGGTCTGGTTCAGCGTGCGGGCGCGGTACTTCAGCATTTCGACCAGGCCCGGTTCGTCGAGCACCGGGTCGGTATCGGGCGGGCACACCAGGCTGGTGACGCCGCCGGCGGTGGCCGCGGCCACTTCGGATTCGAGCGTGGCCTTGTACTCGTAGCCCGGCTCGCGCAGCCGGGCCGACAGGTCGACCAGGCCGGGGCAGACGATCAGCCCGCGGGCGTCGATGGTCTTGTTGGCCTGGAAGTCGGCCGGCGCGTTGCCGATGCCGACGATCTTGCCGGCGGCCAGGAACAGGTCCTGCTGGGCATCGATATTGCCGGCCGGGTCGATCAGGCGGCCACCCTTGATGTGGATCTTCATATCGTGTCGCTTGCTATCGCTTGCCATTGCGGCTTGTTTTGGTGCCTGGCGGCCGTCGTCAGGCCGACGATTGCCTGGCGGATCGCGCTTTTGTCGTTTCAGTCGTTGTTGCCGGCGACGATGCCCATCACTGCCATCCGCACCGCGATGCCGAAGGTGACCTGATTCAGGATCACCGACTGCGGACCGTCGGCCACGGCCGAATCGATCTCGACGCCACGGTTCATCGGCCCCGGGTGCATCACGATGGCGTCGGGCCTGGCCAGCGCGAGCCGCTCCGGAGTCAGGCCGAAGGCCTTGAAGTATTCCTGCGCCGACGGCAGCAGCGCGCCGCTCATGCGCTCGTTCTGCAGCCGCAGCATGATGATCACGTCGACGCCCTTGAGCCCCTCTTCCATGTTGTGGAAGACCCGCACGCCCATCTGCTCGAGGCCCGACGGCAGCAGCGTGCGCGGACCGATCGCGCGCACCTCGGGCACACCAAGCGTGGTCAACGCGTGGATGTCCGAGCGCGCCACCCGCGAGTGCAGGATGTCGCCGACGATCGCGACGGTCAGCTTGGTGAAGTCCTGCTTGTAATGCCGGATCGTGTACATGTCCAGCAGGCCCTGGGTCGGGTGCGCATGGCGGCCGTCGCCGGCGTTGATCACGTGCACGTGCGGGGCGACGTGCTCGGCGATCAGATAGGGGGCGCCCGAGCTGGCATGCCGCACCACGAACATGTCGGCAGACATCGCCGACAGGTTGTTGATGGTGTCGAGCAGCGATTCGCCCTTGCTGGTCGACGAGGCATTGATGTTCAGGTTCAGCACGTCCGCGGACAACCGCTTGGCGGCGATCTCGAAGGTGGTGCGGGTGCGCGTGGAGTTCTCGAAGAACAGGTTGAACACGCTCTTGCCGCGCAGCAGCGGCACCTTCTTGACGTCGCGGTCGGAGTCCGACAGCGACACGAACTGGCTGGCCGTGTCGAGGATGTGCGTGATCATGTCGCGCGACAGCCCCTCGATGGACAGCAGATGCTTGAGCTCGCCGTTCCTGGTGAGCTGCGGGTTGCGGAACGTCTTGGTCATGGGTGAGGCGTGGGCGGGTGCGGTTTGGCTCGGTACGGGTGCGCGGGTGCTGGTACTTGTGCTGGTGCTTGCCCTGGCTCGGGCTTGTGTGCTCGTTCTCTACTGCGGTAATGCGTGCCGGTCAGCCGGCGGCGGAATCGTGGTTGCCGTTCAGCGTTTCGGTGGCAAAGGAAAAACGGATGCCGGCCCCCTCGCCTTCGCGCGACAACACCAGGTTCGTGCCGCGCGGCAGCGTGATCCGCTCGCCGACGAAGTCCGCCCCGATCGGGAGCTCGCGGCCGCCGCGATCGACCAGCGTGGCCAGCGCGACGCGCGCGGGCCGACCGTAGTCGAACAGTTCGTTGACCGCGGCGCGGATGGTGCGGCCGGTGGCCAGCACATCGTCGATCAGCAGCACATGGCTGTCCTGCACGGAAAACGGCAGCGTGCTCGGTTGCGCCTGGCTGTGCAGGCCCTTCTTCGCGTAATCGTCGCGGTGGAAGGCCACATTGATCACGCCGTAATGCGGCAGCTGCAGATCGGCCGCCAGCCGCTCGGCGATCCACGCGCCACCCGAATAGATGCCGGCGATCGACCAGGGCGCGCCGCCCGAGGCAGAGCCCGAGGCCGAGCCCGATGCCGCGGACAGCATCCCTTGCACGTGGTCGCGCAGCGCGCGGTAGAGCGCCTCGGCGTCGAGGGTGACGTTGGAGATCATAGCGGGAGTTGGTCGAAATACTGTTGCAGGATGATGCGGGCGGCTTCGTGATCGAGCGCCCCCGGCCTGGCGCCGGCGGCCTGGGCCTCCAGCGAACTGTAGCGCTCGTCGACCCAGGTCACCGGCAGATTGAAGCGGCCATTGAGCTGATTGCCGAAGCGACGCGCCAGCTTGGTCGCGGGCTGTTCGCCGCCTTCCGGGGTCAGCGGCAGGCCCACCACTAGATGCACCGGCGCCCATTCGGCGATCAGCGCGGCGACGGCCTCAAAGCGCCCTTCGACGGTGATGTTCGGCAGGATGGTCAGCGGCCGCGCCTCGCGCGTGATGAAGTTGCCCAGCGCCACGCCGATCTTGCGCTCGCCGTAGTCGAAACCCAATACGGTGCCGTCGGTTGGCACGGCAGACACGGGCGCGCCTTGCGGCGCCGGCTTGTGGAGCGGCGTGGCCGCGTCCGCGCTAGGCATGCCCCGCCTCGCCGGAGAGCATGGTGATGTCGATGCCCAAAAGGCGAATGGCGGCGGCGAAGCGTTCCTCGGGAGGCACGCTGAACACGATCTCGGGGTCGGCCTGCACGGTCAGCCAGCCGTTGCGGCTCAGCTCTTCCTCCAGCTGGCCTGCGCCCCAGCCGGCATAGCCCAGCGTCAGCAGGAAGCGATGCGGGCCGCTGCCGTTGGCGACGGCCTCGAGCACATCCTTGGAGGTGGTCATCTCCAGGCCGCCGGGCACGGTCAGCGAGGACACATAGACGCCGACCGGGTCATGCAGCACGAAGCCGCGCTCGGTCTGCACGGGGCCGCCGAAATAGACGGGCTGCTGCGCGACGGGCTGGATTTCGAGCTTGAGATCGATCTTGTCGAACAGCGTGGCCATGTCGATGTCGATCGGCCGGTTGATCACCAGGCCGAGCGCGCCACGCTCGTTGTGTTCGCAGATGTAGACGACGGCGCCGGTAAAAGTCGGATCCGCCATGCCGGGCATGGCGATCAGGAATTGATTCGTCAGATTGATGGGGGCTGCGGACGTCGCCATGCGTTGCATTTTATCAAATCAGCGCCAATGTTCCGGAAAAGATTCCCTCGTCCGGGCCCGCGCAGGGAGCTGGACGGTGCGCGCCGCCCCACAGCCGTTGCGCCGCAGCATCGCGGCCGCGGTTGGCCCCCGCCTCAGTCCTTGCGCGCCAGTTCGGCCAGATCCGCCGGCGTCAGCCAGCGCCATTCCCCGGGCGCCAGCGCCGGGTCCAGCGCCAGTCCGCCGATGCGGCTGCGGTGCAGCGCGGCGACATGGTTGCCGGCCGCGGCGACCATCCGCTTGACCTGATGATACTTGCCTTCGGCCAGCGTCAGCCGCAGCGCGCGTTCGCCGACGATCTCGCAGGCCAGCGCGGCAATCGGGGCCGGTTCGTCCTCCAATTGCACGCCTTCGCGCAGCGCCGCGGCCTGGGCCTCGGTGACCGGCTCGGCCGTCGTCACCTCGTAGATCTTGGGCACCTTGCGCTTGGGCGAGGTCTGCGCGTGGATGAACTGGCCGTCGTCACTGAGCAGCAGCAGCCCGGTGGTGTCCTGGTCGAGCCGGCCGACCGCCTGCACGCTGCGCTCGCGCAGCGGCACCGGCAGCAGCGTGTAGACGCTGGGATGATGCAGCGGCCGCTGCGAGCATTCGTATCCGGTCGGCTTGTGCAGCATCAGATAGGCCTTGTCGTGGCAGACCCAGTCCTCGCCATCGACGGTCAGCCGCAGCCCTTCGAGCACGAATTCGGCGCGCGGGTCCTCGCACAGCTCGCCCTCGACCTCGACCATGCCGGCCGCCACCAGATGCCCGCAATAGCGGCGCGTGCCGAAGCCCTGCGATTGCAGGATGCGGTCCAGCGGCGTGGTCTTGGGCGGTTTGGCGGTCTTCGCGTTCATCGGCGGTAAGGAGGGAGTGAGGGAGTGAAGGGAGTGAGGGCGGTCAGCGGCGAAGCGGCGCTTTGCAGGGGAATGGCGCAGGGGGTCATGCTACGGTAAACGATCGCGCGACCGGCGGCGCGGTGCTCACGGAGAATCGAGCTTGAACCCATCCCCCCATCGCGAACCGTACCGCGTCGGCCGTTCGTTCGCCCGCGCGCTGGTCTGGTTTCGCCGCGACCTGCGCGTGGACGACCACGCGGCGCTGCATTATGCCCTCAAGCATGCCCGCCAGGTGTGGTGCGTGTTCGTATTCGATCGGGAAATCCTCGACCCGCTGCTGGCGCGCAGCTTGGCGCGCGGCAAAGCCAGCGATCGTCGCGTGGCCTTCATCCTCGCGTCGCTGGCCCCGCTGGACAAGGCCTTGCGCGAGGCCGGCGGCGGCCTGATCGTGCTGCACGCCGCGGCCCGCACGGCGATCCCCGCGCTCGCCCGCGAACTCGACGCGCAGGCCGTCTTCGCCAACCATGACTACGAGCCCGCGGCCATCGAGCGCGACCGCGCCGTGGCGGACGCGCTGGCCGCCGATGCGCGGGTCTATTTCAGCTTCAAGGATCAGGTGGTGTTCGAGCGCGACGAGATCCTGAACGGCCAGGGCAAGCCCTTCTCGGTCTTCACGCCGTACAAGAACGCATGGCTGAAGGCGTTGCAGCCCTTCGATCTGCGGCCCTACCCGGTCGCGCCCTATCTGCCCGCGCTGGCGCCGCTGCCGCCGGGGCACGACCGGCCGCTGCCGACACTGGAAGCGCTCGGCTTCGCCCCGGCCGATCCGGGGGCAGTGCCGCTCGCTCCGGGCAGTCCGGGCGCGCACGCGCTGTTCGATGCCTTCCTCGACCGGCTGGGCGACTATGCGCGCCGGCGCGATTTCCCCGCGGTGCGCGGGCCCAGCTATCTGTCGGTGCATCTGCGCTTCGGCACCA
Organism: Cupriavidus cauae; assembly: GCF_026210475.1. NCBI lineage: Bacteria > Pseudomonadati > Pseudomonadota > Betaproteobacteria > Burkholderiales > Burkholderiaceae > Cupriavidus > Cupriavidus cauae. The sequence continues at coordinate 1,495,565 of NZ_CP080293.1, read as the reverse complement.
TCTCGATCCGTACGCTGGCGCGCGCCGCGCATGCCGCGATGCTGCGGGGCGGGGCGGACGCCAACGGCGCGGCAACGTGGCTGTCGGAACTGATCTGGCGCGACTTCTATTTCATGGTGCTGCACCATCGCCCGGACCTGGCCGATGGCCGCTCGTACCACGCGGCCTATGACGCGATCCGCTGGCGCACGGGCCCCGTGGCGGAGCAGTACTTCGCCGCGTGGTGCGAGGCGCGGACCGGCTATCCGCTGATCGATGCGGCGATGCTCCAGCTGCGTCAGAGCGGCTATATGCACAACCGCCTGCGCATGGTCAGCGCCAGCTTCCTGGTCAAGGACCTGGGCATCGACTGGCGCCGCGGCGAAGCGGTATTCGCCGACCTGCTGAACGATTACGACTTCGCGGCCAACAACGGCGGGTGGCAATGGGCCGCATCGACGGGATGCGATGCGCAGCCGTGGTTCCGGATCTTCAATCCCGTCACGCAGTCGCGCAAGTTCGATCCCGAGGGCCGCTTCATCCGGCGTTACCTGCCGCAGCTCGCCGGCCTGCCGGACAAGTATCTGCACGCGCCGTGGACCGCGCCGGAAGCGGTGCTGGCGGCGGCCGGAATCTCGCTGGGGAAGGATTATCCGCGCCCGATCGTGCAGCACGACGTGGCGCGGCAGGAGACACTGGAGCGGTATGCGGTGGTGAAGGCGGGAGTGGGAGCGCCCGCGGCAGCGGCCGCGAGCGAGCGATCGGGATAGCTGACACCTTGCCCTCTCCCCGCCCCTCTCCGGCGCGGGAGAGAGGGAGCAAACCACGGCTGCCCGGGTATTCGCGTGACGCGACCAGCCCTGTTACTCCTCAGCCGTGTCGGGCCCCAAGGCGTGTTACGCCCTCAGGCTGGGGTACGCCACCAGCAGTGCCACACCACCAGCGGTGTTACACCACGCGCGGTGTCACACCACCAGCAAGCGTTACGCCGCCAGCAGCGCGCTTTCCCGATAATGCCGCTGCGCGTCCTCCGGCCGTTCGGTCTGCTCGAACAGCCGCGCCAGCGCCAGATGCGCGCGCACGCGCAGGCGGCGCTGTTCCTCGCTGGTGGCGTACTTCAGCGCGCGCTCGAAATTGGACTGCGCCTTGCCCCACAGCTGTTCGCCCAGGCAAAGCACGCCCAGCGTGAAATGCAGCTCGGCATCGTTCGGATGCTGGGCCAGCCATTTCTCGGCCTGCTGGATCTGCGGCAGCGCCTGGCCGGGCTCGGCGCAGTCGGCGTAGCGCAGCACCAGCCGGCTGTCCCAGTTGACCTTCAACGCGTCCTCGACGATCCGGCGCGCTTCCTGCTGGCGGCCCAGCGCCGAGAAATAGCGCGCGGCCGGCTCGGCGATGCGGGCGGCGCGGCGCTCGTCGTTCGACAGCGAACGCCAGAAGTCCTGCAACGCGTCGGCGTCGTGGCGGCGTTCCTCCAGCATGGCCTCGCAGGCCAGCTGCTTCAGACGCAGTGCCAGCACCGGATGCAGCGCGTTGCGCTTCTCCAGCGAACGCGCGAGCCGCAGCACCTCGCTCCAGTTCTTCAGATGCTGATGCGCACGCAGCGCGATCCGTTGCACATGGATCTGCCGCCCGCCCTGCGCCTGCAGCTGGGCGATGGTTTCCAGCGCGCCATCGGCATCGCGCGCGTCGACCAGCATCTCGGCCAGCGACACCAGCCGGGCCTGCTCGCGCTCGGGTGCGGTGACCTGGGCCAGCCAGCCGTCGCGCCGATCGGCCTCCTGCATCTGGTGCGCGGCGCGGGCGCCGATCAGCGCCGCGGTCTGCGCCTGCTCGGGCCAGACCTGGGCCTCGCGCGCGGTGCGCTCGGCGCGGGCGAAGCGGCCGGCGAACAGGTTCTCGATCGCCTCGCGCAACGCGGCCTGGGCCTTCAGCATGCGGTTGCGCTCGCGATAGGCCGCGGCGCGCCGGGGCATCTCGGACAGATGCCGGATCGCCGACAGCACGGTCCAGGCTATGAAGAACAGCAGCAACAGCAGCGCCAGCGCCAGATTGAGCGACAGCTCGACCCGATACGGCGGGTAGAACAGCACCACATTGCTTTGATTGAACTGCGTGAACAGCGCCAGGCCGACGGCGCCGCCAAACAGGATCGCCACCCAGAATAGAAGTCGCATGCGCTACTCCTTCTTCAGGGAACGCAGCGCGCCGAGGCTGTCGGACATCGTCGGCAGCTGCACGGCCACCGCGCCCGCCTGCGCCTGCTTCAGCAGGGTCTGCACGGCCTGCACGCGGCGGCTCTTGGTATCGAAATAGCGCTCGATCATGCCGTGCGCCGCGGCCAGATCGTTGCGGAACACCTGCTCATTGCGCGACAGCAGCGCGAGCCGCGCGTTGAGCAGCCGCAGCTTGACGTTCTCGCGCAGGAACCAGCCCTGGTCGCCGGTCAGCAGCAGCGCCTCGGTATCGTCGACCCGGCGCACGCGGATCACGCGCATCAGCTCGTCGCGCACCGTCCCCCAGACGCCGGCGAACCACTGCGTCACGCGATTGCCGGTGCCGTCGCCATTGCCTGCGGCAACGGCCGAGGCCACGCCGGGCTGGGACGCGGCCGCCGTGCCGCGCGGCGTGCCTTCGCTGCGTTCGAGCATCCGTTCGCTCGACAGCAGCGGCAAGGCGTCGATCTGGTTGATGGCTTCGTCGAGCTTGATGGCGGCGCCGGTCAGGTCGGTGTCGGGCATCGCCTTGAGCCGGCCGATGTCGCGCGCGATCGCCCGGCGCAGCTGGTTGTATTCGGGCTTGTCGGAGCGGGCCAGGCGAACGTCGGCGCTCTGCAGCGCGGACAGCGCGACCTGCACGTTGCCGGTCAGTTGCAGTTGCTGGCCGGCGTTGGTCAGCAACTGCTGGATCTCGGCGATCTCCCAGTCGTCGCGGTTGCGCATCAGGTCCTGGTAGACCTGCTCGAGCGTGGCCTGCTTGTCGCGGGTCTCGCCGACCTGGGCCTCCAGCGCGCCGACCTTCGCCTGCATTTCCTTGACGGTGGTCTGCGCCTCGCGGGTCAGCACGCGAGACTCCTGTACCAGCGCGTCGTTGTTCTGCTGGCGGCGGGCCAGTTCCTCGGTCAGCCGGTCGACCCGTTGCTGCAGCCACCAGAACGCGCCGCCGGCGACCAGCACGAAGATCGCCAGCAGCAGCCAGGCCAGGGCGCCGCGGCCCCGTGAAGCGGGCCGCTCGCCGGGCGAGGCGCCAGCGGGCGCCGGGCCGGGCGGCATGCCGGCCGGTGGAGAAGAGGAGGAAGCGGTGGAGGTTTGCTGTTGCGTCACGCGATCGACCTTCGTTGACGTGGATTGCGGTGATTCGGTGGGCGGGATTGGGGGCGGCGCGGCGGGCGGGCTCGCCGGTGCCGCCGATGCGGCGAGCGATGGCGCCTGCGGTTGCGCTGCGGGTGCCGGCGCCGGAGCCGGCGCGGTCGAAGCGGCCGCAGGGGCGGGCGCGGCAGTCGGGCCAGGCTCCGACTGGGAGACCGACGGCGACATCGATGGCGGCACAGGTTGCGACACCGCGGGCGACGCCAATTCCGACGCCGGTTGCGACGCCGGTTGCGACACCGGTTGCGACGCCGGCTGTGAAGCCGATTGCGACGCCGATTGCGACACCGGCTGTGAAGCCGATTGCGCCGTCGCCTGCAATTGACTCCGATACAGCTCCGCCCAACGCAGGCAGGCCGCCCGCAGGCCCTCGTCCCCCGGCGCGGCCAGCAGCACGCGCGTGAAGCCCAGGGCCGCCGCCTGCTCGGCAATTCTCGCATGCGGGGCAATGCACTGCACCTCGCGCAGCGCGGCGTCTTCCTGCGGCGACAGGTTGTCGCGCACCAGCTGGTCGAGGTTGCGCACGGCTTCGGAACTGGTCAGCAGCCACGCCTGCGGCGCCGCGCCCGGCTTCAGGCCGTCACGCACGGCCTGCCATTGCATCGAGCCTGGCACGGGCATCGTGCGTCGATAGGCCTCGACCGCCAGCACGGTGGCACCGGCCTCGCGCAGCTTGTCGCCGAGCCAGTCGCGGCCGCCGTTGCCGCGGACGATCAGCACCTCGCGGCCGGCCAGCGACGGCACGTCGAGCTGGGCCCACAGCGCCTCGGAATCGAAACGCGCCTCGGCAGGATCGATGTCGGCTGCGGCGCCATCGGCGCCGGCCGGCGAGATCACGCGGTGGCGCGGCGCGGCGATGCCGCGCTCGGCAAGCGCCGCCACGCTGGCGGGCCCGACCACCGCGACCGGCACCGATTCCGGCCAGGCCGCGGCGCCGCCCTGCGCCAGCGCGAGCGCATCGAGCGCATAGGCGATCGCGTTGGGGCTGACGAACACGACCAGCGCGAACTCGGGCAGCCGCGCCAGCGCCGCGCGCAGCGGGCCGTCATCGGCCGCGGGCCCGATCGCCAGCAGCGGAAAGCTCAGTACGTCCAGACCCGCGGCCTGCAGCGCCTCGGTCAGTTGCCGGGACTGCCCGGCGGGTCGTGTGACAACGACGGTCGGGCGGGGCATCGCTTCCCCTCAGTGGCCGCCGGGGCCCGCCGGCGCGCCGTCGTTCCGCAGCGCGACGGCCAGCAGCGCGTCGGCGCCCTGGGCCAGCAGCGCGTCGGCGACGGCGTTGCCCAGCGCTTCGGCATCGGCGGCGCTGCCGACTTCGGCCGCGCGCTGCGCATGCACGCTGCGGGAGCCGTCGGGCGTGGCGACGAAGGCGTCCAGTTGGAGGCGGCTGCCATCCCGGCTGCCATCCCCGCTGCTATTCCAATAAGCATGGGCGGCCAGCGGCACCTGGCAGGAGCCGCCGAGCCGGCGCGATACCGCGCGTTCGGCGCCGACCGCCAGCGCGGTGGGAACATGATTGAGCGGTGCCAGCCAGGCGGCCAGCTCGGGCCGATCCGAGCGGATCTCGATGCCGAGCGCGCCCTGCCCGGCCGCCGGCAGCGACGTCGCCGGGTCCAGCAGCGCGCGGATGCGGCCGGCCAGGCCCAGACGCTTCAGGCCGGCCGCGGCGAGGATGATCGCGCCGTAGTCGCCGCGATCGAGCTTGGCCAGCCGGGTATCCAGATTGCCGCGCAGCGGCTGCACCACCAGATGCGGGTAGCGGCTGCGCAGGGCGGCCTCGCGGCGCAGGCTCGAGGTGCCGACCACGGTGCCGGGCGGCATCTCGTCGAGCGAGGCGAAGCGCGTCGACACCAGCGCATCGCGCGGATCTTCACGCTCCATCACGGCGGCCAGCGCGAAGCCCTCTGGCAGCTCCATCGGCACGTCCTTCAGCGAATGCACCGCCAGGTCGGCCCGGCCCTCGGCCATCGCCACTTCCAGCTCCTTGACGAACAGGCCCTTGCCGCCGACCTTGGAGAGGCTGCGGTCCAGAATCTGGTCGCCCCGGGTAGTCATACCCAGAATGGACACATCGCACGCGGGATAGTATTGTTGCAACGCAGCACGCACATGTTCGGCCTGCCACATGGCCAGTCGGCTTTCGCGTGACGCGATCACGAGCCTGCCCGGCGCGGCGGATGAGGATGCGGAAGGGACGGAAGCTTGCATGCCGCGAATGGTAGCACGCACCCCCTGCCGCTCCGGCCGCCGCCCCGGACGCTGGCGGCGTGGCGCCCGACGGCCGCAGAGCCGGGGCGAAAGCGGGTCCGGAAGGCGATCGGAACGATCGGAAACACCAGCCACATCAGAACCAAACGCAGAGGAGATTGCATGACGCAGCCAGCTGCGCGCCCGGCCGGCCGCCGGATCCGCGCTGTCCGAGGCCGATCGGAAACCGCCGGGAACGAGCCGAATCGGCCAGCCGAGGCGGGGACACCAGCCGCTTCGCCAGAGCACGCCGAGAATGCCGATCATGCCGATCACCTGGCATCGGCTGGGTCGGCACCGCCCACCGCGCCCTCCACCGCGCCCTCCACCGCCCGCTCCGCCCCCGCCCCTTCCGCGCGAACCGCTCGCCGCGCCGCCGCCAAACCGGCCTCCCACCTCGAAGTGGTGCCGGCCGCACCGGCCCGCAAGTCGGCCAACGACAAGGACCTGCCGCTGCGCGAGGACATCCGCTTCCTCGGCCGCCTGCTCGGCGACGTGCTGCGCGAGCAGGAAGGGGAGGCGGCCTTCCAGATCGTCGAAACCATCCGCCAGACCGCGGTGCGCTTTCGCCGCGAGAACGACCGAGCCGCCGCGGCCGAGCTCGACCGGCTGCTCAAGCGGCTGTCGCGCGACCAGACCAACCAGGTGGTGCGCGCCTTCAGCTATTTCTCGCATCTGGCCAATATCGCCGAGGATCAGCACCACAACCGCCGCCGGCGCGTCCATGCGCTGGCCGGCTCGCCGCCGCAGCCGGGCAGCATGGCCCGCGCGCTGCAGGCGATCGACGCCGCCGGGGTCACAGGCAAGCAGCTGCGCAAGTTCTTCGACGAGGCGCTGATCGTGCCGGTGCTGACCGCGCACCCGACCGAGGTCCAGCGCAAGAGCATCCTGGACGCCGAGCGCGAGATCGCCCGCCTGCTGGCCGAGCGCGACCTGCCGATGACGGCGCGCGAACTGGCGCACAACACCGCCCAGCTGCGCGCCAAGGTCACCACGCTGTGGCAGACCCGGATGCTGCGCAATACCCGGCTGATGGTGGTCGACGAGATCGAAAACGCGCTGTCGTACTACCGCACCACCTTCCTGCGCGGCATTCCGCAACTGATGACCGAGCTGGAGGAGGACATCGCCGCGGTCTACCCGGCCTCGCGCCGCGCCAAGACCGAGCCGGGCCCGCTGCCGCCCTTCTTCCAGATGGGCTCGTGGATCGGGGGCGATCGCGACGGCAATCCCAACGTCACCGCCGACACGCTGGAGCACGCGGCCTGCCAGCAGGCGCTGCTGATCCTCGAGTGGTATCTGGACGAGGTCCACGCGCTGGGCGCCGAGCTGTCGATGTCGACGCTGATGGTCGAGGCCAGCCCCGCGCTGCTGGCGCTGGCCGAGGCCTCGCCCGACCGCTCCGAGCACCGCGCCGACGAGCCGTACCGGCGCGCGCTGATCGGCATCTACGCGCGGCTGGCCGCGACCTGCCATGCGCTGACCGGCCGCGCGGCGCCGCGCCATCCGGTCGCCGACGCCGAGCCCTACGCCAATGCGGAGGCCTTCGCCGCCGACATCGAGGTGGTCATCGACTCGCTGCGCGAGCATCACGGCGAGGCGCTGGCACGCGCCCGCATCGATGCGCTGCACCGCGCGATCGGCGTGTTCGGCTTCCATCTGGCGTCGATCGACATGCGCCAGGTGTCCGACGTGCACGAGGCCGTGATCGCCGAGCTGTTCGCGGCCGCGGGCGTCGAGGCGGACTACGCCGCGCTGCCGGAGGAGCGCAAGCTCGAGCTGCTGCTGGCCGAGCTGCGCCAGCCGCGGCTGCTGACGCTGCCCTGGCATACCTATTCGGAGCAAACCCGCAGCGAGCTGCGCGTGCTGACGGCGGCCCGCGAGCTGCGCGCCCGCTACGGCGCCCGCGTGGCGCGCAACTACATCATCTCGCACACCGAGACGCTGTCGGACCTGGTCGAGGTCATGCTGCTGCAGAAGGAGACCGGCATGCTGCGCGGCACGCTGGGCAGCAGGAGCGATCCGGCGCGCATGGAGCTGATGGTGATTCCGCTGTTCGAGACCATCGAGGACTTGCGCAACGCCAGCGGCATCATGCAGGCGCTGCTCGATCTGCCCGGCTTCGCCGCGGTGCTGGCGAACCAGGGCGGCGAGCAGGAGGTGATGCTCGGCTATTCGGATTCGAACAAGGACGGCGGCTTCCTGACCTCGAACTGGGAGCTGTACAAGGCGGAACTGGCGCTGGTGCAGCTGTTCGCGCAGCGCAAGATCAAGCTGCGGCTGTTCCACGGCCGCGGCGGCACGGTCGGACGCGGCGGCGGTCCGACCTACCAGGCCATCCTGTCGCAGCCGCCGGGCACGGTGAACGGCCAGATCCGGCTGACCGAGCAGGGCGAGATCATCAACAGCAAGTTCGCCAACGCCGAGATCGGGCGCCGCAACCTGGAAACGGTGATCGCCGCCACGCTGGAGGCGTCGCTGCTGCCGACGGCGAACGCGCCGAAAGACCTGGCGGCGTTCGAGAGCATCATGCAGAAGCTGTCGGACCGCGCCTTCGTCGCCTACCGGGACCTGGTCTACGAGACGCCGGGCTTCAAGGACTATTTCTTCGCGACCACGCCGATCACCGAGATCGCCGATCTGAACCTGGGTTCGCGCCCGGCCTCGCGCAAGCTGATGGACAAGAAGAACCGCCGCATCGAGGATCTGCGGGCGATTCCCTGGGGCTTTTCGTGGGGCCAGTGCCGCCTGCTGCTGCCGGGCTGGTTCGGCTTCGGCAGCGCCGTGCGCGCGCTGCTCGACGAGGCCGGTGACGACAAGGCCCGCAAGGCGTTGGTGGCGACGCTGCGACGCATGGTCAAGACGTGGCCGTTCTTCTCGACGCTGCTGTCCAACATGGACATGGTGCTGGCCAAGACAGACCTGGCGGTTGCCTCGCGCTACGCCCAACTGTGCGAAGACGCGGCGCTGCGCAAGGCCGTGTTCAACCGGATCAGCACCGAGTGGCATCTGACCGGCGAGATGCTGGGACTGGTCACCGGCAAGCACGAGCGGCTGGCGGACAACCCGCTGCTGGCCCGCTCGATCAAGAACCGCTTCGCCTACCTGGACCCGCTGAACCACCTGCAGGTGGAATTGCTCAAGCGCTACCGGGCCGGCAAGGACGGCGACGACGTGCGCGTGCGGCGCGGCATCCATCTGACCATCAACGGGATTGCGGCGGGGCTGCGCAATACGGGTTGAGGTGCGGGGGCTGGAGGGTAGCCCGGCCCTCCGGCCCGTTCCCACTCAAGCCGCGTGACGCGGCGCGGATGAATTCAGCGGCCGCACCGCCAGGCACAATCCCATCGCCTTCAGGATGGCAGTCAGGCTGCTGAGCGCCGGGTTTCCCTTTGGCGAGAGCGTGCGGTAAAGCTGGGTGGGATTGAGATCGGCCTGCTCCGCTACCGCTTGCACGCCGCCGAACGCCTGCGCCAGTTGCCGCAGCACCGTCAGCAATTCGCCCTGGTCGCCATCTTCGAGAATGCCGTTGATGACATCGAGCGCGAGCGACGGATCGCTGCGGTACAGCTCGGCCATCGCCTCATCATGCGGTCTGCTTCTCATCGTCGCCTCGTTGTTGCCAGTCTTGCCAATAAGCTACCGCTCGATCGATATCGGCCTGCTGAGTGCGCTTGTCGCCCCCGCATAGCAGCACCACAATGCGGTGTCCGTGCAACGCGTAGTACACCCGATAACCGGGCCCCACGTCGATGCGCAATTCGCACACCCCTTCGCGGCAGTGCCTGTGGTCGCCAAAATTGGCGCCCTCCATGCGAGCCACGCGGCGAATCACGGCCACTTTGGCCTCGCGGTCGCGCAAGCGGCTCAGCCAATCCACGTAGATATCCCGCTGCCCGTCGGCCGTGACGTAGTGTTCGATCAAGTACAGGGTCATTTTCGTTTAAAGACGAATCGAGGTCAACCGAATTGCAGAGGGAAGGCGCCGCCTTGAGGCTCGCTGCGGCCGCATGCGGTGGTCGCATGTCTCGGCGGCCCTGCCTTCGGTGGCGGCGTGCTGCCGCGCTGGAATGACGCTCGAGCGTAGGCTGGGTGGCACGATGAAAGTGTTCCCGTCCGTCAACGGTGCCCGGCAACGATATAATTCCCGTTTTTCCTATCCTCCTTTCCGTTGCCCGGCACGCCTCGGTGCGTGGGCACTGTCCAGTTCCCTACCGCCATGACCTCCCAACTTGCCAAGAAAGGCGAAGCCTGGTCCGCCCGCTTCTCCGAACCGATGTCCGACCTGGTGAAGCGCTACACCGCTTCGGTGTTCTTCGACAAGCGCCTCGCGCTGTTCGACATCCAGGGCTCGCTGGCGCATGCGGCGATGCTGGCCCGGCAGGGCATCATCAGCGACGCCGACCGCGCCGAGATCGAGCGCGGCATGGCGCAGATCCGCGGCGAAATCGAGGCCGGCAGCTTCGAATGGAAGCTGGACCTGGAAGACGTCCACCTGAATATCGAGGCGCGGCTGACCGCGCTGGTCGGCGATGCCGGCAAGCGGCTGCATACCGGCCGCTCGCGCAACGACCAGGTGGCCACCGACATCCGCCTGTGGCTGCGCAGCGAGATCGACAACATCGTCGGCCTGCTGGGCGACCTGCGCCACGCGCTGCTCGATCTGGCCGAACAGCACGCCGGCACGATCCTGCCTGGCTTCACGCACCTGCAGGTCGCGCAGCCGGTGACCTTCGGCCACCATCTGCTGGCCTACGTCGAGATGTTCACGCGCGATGCCGAGCGGATGCAGGACGCCCGCAAGCGCGTCAACCGCCTGCCGCTGGGCGCCGCCGCGCTGGCCGGCACCAGCTATCCGATCGACCGTGAATTCGTCGCGCAGCAGCTGGGCTTCGACGGCGTGTGCCGCAATTCGCTGGACGCGGTGTCCGACCGCGACTTCGCCATCGAATTCTGCGCGGCCTCGGCGCTGGTGATGACCCACGTATCGCGCTTCTCGGAAGAGCTGGTGCTGTGGATGAGCCCGCGCGTCGGCTTCATCGATATCGCCGACCGCTTCTGCACCGGCAGCTCGATCATGCCGCAGAAGAAAAACCCGGACGTGCCGGAGCTGGCGCGCGGCAAGACCGGCCGCGTCAACGGCCACCTGATCGGCCTGCTGACGCTGATGAAGGGCCAGCCGCTGGCGTACAACAAGGACAATCAGGAAGACAAGGAGCCGCTGTTCGACACGGTCGATACCGTGGTCGACACGCTGCGGATCTTCGCGGACATGGTGCCGGGCATCACGGTCAAGCCGGAGGCGATGCGCGCCGCCGCGCTGCAGGGCTATGCGACCGCGACCGACCTGGCCGACTACCTGGTCAAGAAGGGCCTGCCCTTCCGTGACGCGCACGAGGCGGTCGCCCACGCCGTGCGCGCCTGCGACGCGCGCCAGTGCGATCTGGCCGACCTGACCGTGGCGGAGCTGCGCGAGGCCACCGGCCTGGGCGACAAGGCCGCCCTGATCGGCGACGATGTCCACGGCGTGCTGACCCTGGAAGGCTCGGTCGCCGCCCGCAACCATATCGGCGGCACCGCGCCGGACCAGGTGCGCGCCGCGATCGCGGCCGCGCGCAAGGCCGGCTGATCGATGACTTGGCTGATCGGCGGATCTGCCGATCCGCAGACCTGTTGATCCGCTGAGCTGACGATTTGCTGATTTGCTGATTTGCGGATCGGCTGCCGGTCCGCCGCGCACCATGGCGTCCCCGTTTCCCGCGGGGACGCTCCCCACCTTGGTGGGGAATCTCCCTCTCCCGCCTCTCCCCGCCTCTCCCTCCACCCGCCCTCTTCTGGTGCGGACTACGCAGACAACCACGCAGACAAAGTGACGAATTGGGGATTAACCCTAGCGATTTGCCGTGGGGTTCAACCGTAAACTGACGCGCCACCCCGGTTTTTCCCCATCCCTAGGACGTTCACATGTCTCTCCTCATGAGGATCTCACGGCTTATCGACGCCGTGAACGATGTCATCGGGAGGTGGGCGAAATGGCTGATCCTGCTGGCCGTACTGGTCTGCGCGGGCAACGCCATCATTCGCTACACCTTCAGCATCAGCTCCAACGCCAGGCTCGAAATGCAGTGGTACATGTTCGCCGCCGTGTTCCTGCTCGGCGCGCCGTACGCCCTGCGCAAGGACGAGCATGTGCGCATCGACGTGGTCGCCGGACGCTTCTCCGAGCGGACCCAGGTCTGGATCGACATCTTCGGCATCCTGCTGTTCCTGCTGCCGATCTCGCTGATCATCCTGTGGCTGTCGATCCCCTACTTCTGGCTGTCCTTCGTCGGCCATGAAATGTCGGGCAATGCCGGCGGCCTGATCCGCTGGCCGGCCAAGTTCCTGATCGTCGCCGGCTTCTTCCTGCTGATCCTGCAGGGCCTGTCCGAGCTGATCAAGCGCTTCGCCTACCTGAGGGGGGAACTGCCGTTCGAAGCCTTCCGCAAGCACGGCCACAGCCCCGCGGAAAACGCCGCCGCGCTGGCCGATGGCGGCCGCTCCGGTCCCCCGGCAACCCCGTAAGCGAGGCGCGCAATGACGCAATTCCTGATCGACAACATGGCGCCGATCATGTTCGGCTCCCTGGTGGTCTTCCTGCTGTCGGGCTTTCCGATCGCTTTCGCGCTGGCGGCCAACGGGCTGCTGTTCGCCTTCATCGGCATCGAGCTGGGCCTGCTGGCGCCCGAACTGCTGCAGGCGCTGCCGAGCCGGCTGTTCGGCATCATCGAGAACGACACGCTGCTGGCGATCCCGTTCTTCACCTTCATGGGGCTGATACTGGAGCGATCCGGCATGGCCGAGGATCTGCTCGATACCATCGGCCAGCTGTTCGGCCCGATCCGCGGCGGCCTGGCCTATGCCGTGATCTTCGTCGGCGCGCTGCTGGCGGCGACCACCGGCGTGGTGGCGGCCTCGGTGATCTCGATGGGGCTGATCTCGCTGCCCCTGATGCTCAAGTACAACTACGACAAGCGGCTGGCGACCGGCGTGATCGCCGCGTCGGGCACGCTGGCGCAGATCATCCCGCCCTCGCTGGTGCTGATCGTGCTGGCCGACCAGCTGGGCCGTTCCGTCGGCGACATGTACAAGGGCGCCTTCGTGCCCGGCATGGTGCTGACCGGCCTGTACATGCTGTACGTGCTGCTGATGACGCTGGTCAAGCCGGCCTCGGCGCCAGCCCTGCCGCTGGAGGCGCGCACCTTCCGCGAGCCCAGCGGCAAGAGCGGCTCGACCTCGGTGCTGGTGCTCACCGCGCTGGCCGTGGTGGTCGGCGTGGTGGTCGACCTGAACTACAACCCCGGCGGACCGCTGGACGAGCGGCTGGTGGTGTCGATCGGCGCGGCGATCTCGTTCGCCTTTGTGCTGGCGGTGATCAACCGCGTGCTCAAGCTCAATCTGCTGTCGCAGATGGCCGAGAAGGTGACCTTCGTGCTGATCCCGCCGCTGGCGCTGATCTTCCTGGTGCTGGGCACGATCTTCATCGGCGTGGCCACGCCGACGGAAGGCGGCGGCATGGGCGCCCTCGGTGCGCTGGTGCTGGCGCTGATCAAGGGCCGGCTGAACCTGGGCCTGACCAGGCAGGCGATGGAATCGACGCTGAAGCTGTCGGCCTTCGTGATCTTCATCCTGATCGGCGCCCGGGTGTTCTCGCTGACGTTCTACGGCGTCGACGGCCACCTGTGGGTCGAGCATCTGCTGACGGCGCTGCCCGGCGGCCAGACCGGCTTCCTGATCGCGGTCAACATCCTGTTCTTCCTGCTGGCCTTCTTCCTGGACTTCTTCGAGCTGGCCTTCATCCTGGTGCCGCTGGTCGGCCCGGTGGCGGACAAGCTGGGCATCGACCTGATCTGGTTCGGCGTGCTGCTGGCGGTCAACATGCAGACCTCGTTCATGCACCCGCCGTTCGGCTTCTCGCTGTTCTACTTGCGCTCGGTCGCGCCGCGCTCGGTCAAGACCTCGGACATCTACTGGGGCTCGGTGCCCTTCGTGGTGATCCAGCTGATCATGGTGGCCCTGATCATCATCTTCCCGGGCCTGGTCAGCACGGACAAGGCGAAGGCGCAGGACCGCAGCATCACGCGCAGCCTTGACATCGACCTGGGCAAGCCCTCCCAGCCGGCACCGGGCGGCCCCGCTCCTTCCGGTCCATCGGAGGCGCCCGAGGCGCCGACGCTGCCGGGCGGCGCGCAGCTCGAGACGCCGGGCGCGCCGGCCCAGTCGAACGACAGCGGCCCGGCGGCACCGGTGTTCGAGTTCGAGAAGAAGTAGTTCGGGAAGAAGTACTTCAAGCCGGGATCGTTCGGGTCGAAATCGCTCGAACGACGGCCCCAGGAAAAACGGCCGGCATCAACATGATGCCGGCCGTTTTTTTCTTGCCGCCTCGCCGCCGTCAAGCCGTCTGCTTCACGCAATCGACGAAATACACGCGCTTGCCGTCGATCTCCTCGGCCACCAGGCCGTGGATATCGGTCTCGAAGCCCGGGAACAGCTGGTTGAACTCGCGGGCGAACTTCAGGTACTGGACGATGGTCCGGTTGAAACGCTCGCCCGGGATCAGCAGCGGAATGCCCGGCGGGTACGGCGTCAGCAGGATCGCGGTGACGCGGCCCTCCAGATCGTCGACCGGCACCCGCTCGATCTCGCGGTGCGCCATCATCGCCCAGGCGTCCGACGGCTTCATCGCCGGCTCCATGTCCGACAGATACATCTCGGTGGTCACGCGCGCGACGTCGTTGGCCTTGTAGACGCTGTGGATGGCATCGCACAGGTCGCGCAGGCCCATCCGCTCGTACTGCGGGAAGCGCGCGACGAACTCCGGCAGCACGCGCCACAGCGGCTGGTTCTGGTCATAGTCGTCCTTGAACTGCTGCAGCTCGGTCACCAGCGAGTTCCAGCGGCCCTTGGTGATGCCGATGGTGAACATGATGAAGAACGAGTACAGCCCGGTCTTCTCGATGATGATGCCGTGCTCGGCCAGGTACTTGGTGACGATCGCCGCCGGGATGCCGCGCTCGCTGAACTCGCCGTCGACGTCGAGCCCCGGCGTGATGATGGTGGCCTTGATCGGGTCGAGCAGGTTGAAGCCGTCGGCCAGGTCGCCGAAGCCGTGCCAGCGGTCGTTGGCCTTCAGCATCCAGTCCTCGCGGTCGCCGATGCCGTCCTCGTTCAGATCTTCCGGACCCCAGACCTTGAACCACCAGTCGCCGTTGTTGCCGGCGTCGTAGTCGCCCTCGACCTTGCGCATCGCGCGGCGGAAGTCCAGCGCCTCCTGGATGCTCTCCTCGACCAGCGCGGTGCCGCCCGGCGCTTCCATCATCGCCGCGGCCACATCGCACGAGGCGATGATCGAATACTGCGGGCTGGTCGACGTATGCATCAGGTACGCCTCGTTGAAGCGGTACCGGTCGAGCTTGCGCGTCTCCGAGTCCTGCACGAGGATCTGCGAGGCCTGCGACAGGCCCGCCAGCAGCTTGTGGGTCGACTGCGTGGCGAACACCAGCGCGTCCTTGCTGCGCGGACGATCGCGCCCGATCGCATGCATGTTGCGATAGAAATCGTGGAACGCCGCGTGCGGCAGCCAGGCCTCGTCGAAATGCAGCGTGTCGATCTCGGCCGCCAGCATCTCCTTGATCTGCTCGGCGTTGTAGAGCACGCCGTCGTAGGTGCCCTGCGTGATCGTCAGGATGCGCGGCTTCTGGTTCTTCGCCTGGCTGGCGAACGGATGCGCGGCGATCTTCCTGCGGATGGTCTCCGGGTCGAATTCGCTCTTCGGAATCGGACCGATGATGCCGTAGTGGTTGCGCGTCGGCATCAGGAACACCGGAATCGCGCCGGTCATCATGATCGCGTGCAGGATCGACTTGTGGCAGTTGCGGTCGACCACCACGATGTCGCCGGGCGCCACGTTGGCGTGCCACACCATCTTGTTCGACGTCGAGGTGCCGTTGGTGACGAAGAACATGTGGTCGGAGTTGAAGATCCGCGCGGCATTGCGCTCGGACGCCGCCACCGGTCCGGTGTGGTCCAGCAGCTGGCCCAGCTCGTCGACCGCGTTGCAGACGTCGGCGCGCAGCATGTTCTCGCCGAAGAACTGGTGGAACACCTGGCCGACCGGGCTCTTCAGGAAGGCGACGCCGCCCGAGTGGCCCGGGCAGTGCCACGAGTACGAACTGTCCTGCGCGTAGTCGATCAGCGCCTTGAAGAACGGCGGCGCCAGCGATTCGAGGTAGACCTTGGCTTCGCGGATGATATGCCGGGCCACGAACTCGGGCGTGTCCTCGAACATGTGGATGAAGCCGTGCAGCTCGCGCAGGATGTCGTTCGGGATATGGCGCGAGGTACGGGTCTCGCCGTACAGGAAGATCGGCAGGTTGGCGTTGCGCCGGCGCACCTCGGTGACGAAGGCGCGCAGCTTCTCGATCGCCGCCGCTTCCGGCTCGTCGGTGCCGCTGGCGAACTCGTCGTCGTCGATCGACACGATGAAGGTCGAGGCGCGGCTGGACTGCTGCGCGAACGAGGTCAGATCGCCATAGCTGGTCAGGCCCATCACCTCCATGCCCTCGGCCTCGATGGCCTGGGCCAGCGCACGGATGCCCGAGCCGGAGATGTTCTCGGAGCGGAAGTCTTCATCGATGATGATGACGGGGAAGCGGAATTTCATCGGGCGTCCTCGCGGAAAGGAGAGAGAGGCAAAAGGACTTGAGCCACATGGCCGCGTTCAGGCGCGCGGCGGCATGTGGCTCGGAGATTCATGCGGAGCGGTCGGGCCGCTCCGTCGGTCGTCGGCAATCGGGGGGTGGTGCGTTCCCGGGGCCATTGGCCCGCATTGTAGGGCAATCAGGTTTTCGGCAGCGTGACACCGTGCTGGCCCTGGTATTTGCCGCCACGGTCGCGGTACGAGGTCTCGCAGACCTCGTCGCTCTCGAAGAACAGCACCTGCGCGCAGCCCTCGCCGGCGTAGATCTTCGCGGGCAGCGGCGTGGTGTTCGAGAATTCCAGCGTCACGTAGCCCTCCCACTCGGGCTCGAACGGCGTCACGTTGACGATGATGCCGCAGCGCGCATAGGTGCTCTTGCCCAGGCAGATCGTCAGCACGCTGCGCGGGATGCGGAAATACTCGACGGTGCGGGCCAGCGCGAACGAGTTCGGCGGGATGATGCAGACATCGCCCTTGAAGTCGACGAACGACTTTTCGTCGAAGTTCTTCGGGTCGACGATGGTGCTGTTGATGTTGGTGAAGATCTTGAATTCGTCGGCGCAGCGGATGTCGTAGCCGTAGCTGGAGGTGCCATAGGAGACGATCTTGCGGCCATCCATTTCCCGGACCTGGCCCGGCTCGAACGGCTCGATCATGCCATGCTGCTCCGCCATGCGGCGGATCCACTTGTCGGATTTGATGCTCATAAGGTAGCGGTAAACGGGGGAAGCGCCGCGAAGTGGAACGCCGCAACCGGCGACATGGCGCGCAATGGGCCGCATTGTACAACCAAAGCGCGGCCGGCCCGGCAAGGCAGGCCGGGGTATCGAAGGGCAAGCCGGAAGGACAGCGGACGCGAGAGCGGAAGGGAGCGCGCGAGGAGAGCGGCCTTACGCCACCGCGGCCTGCGGCTCGCTGTGGCGGAAGCGCTGGCGGCCCGTATAGAGCAGGAAATGCTTGCCGGTGCAGCGCGCGAACAGCGTCATGTTGACGCGCCTGGCCATCTGGTAGCCCATCTGCGTGACACCCGAGCGCGACAGCAGGAACGGGATGCCCATCTGCGCGCCCTTGATGACCATCTCCGAGGTCAGGCGGCCGGTGGTGTAGAACACCTTGTCGGCGCCGTCCATTCCCTCCAGCCACATCCGTCCGGCGATCGCGTCGACCGCGTTGTGGCGGCCCACGTCCTCGATGAACATCAGCAGCTCGCGCCCCTGGAACAGCGCGCAGCCGTGCACCGAGCCGGCCTGCTTGTAGACCGACTGCTGCAGCCGGATCGTGTCGATGATGCTGTAGAGGGTCTGCTGGTCCAGCACTGCGTCGTCGGGCAGCCGGATCTGGTCGACCTCGTCGAGCAGCGAGCCGAATACCGTGCCCTGGCCGCAGCCGGTCGTGACGATCTTGCGCGCGGTGCGCTCCTCGATCCGGTCGACCCCGCCGCGCGTGGTCACCGCGGCCGACTCGGTCTCCCAGTCGACCTGGATCGCGGCGATGTCCTCGATCGATTCGACCAGGCGCTGGTTGCGCAGATAGCCCAGCACCAGCGCCTCCGGGGCGCCGCCCAGCGTCATCAGCGTGACCAGCTCGCGCTTGTCCAGATAGACCGTCAGCGGCCGCTCGCCCGGCAGGAAGGCGGAGCGCACGCGGCCCTGCTCGTCGACCACCTCGACCTCCTCGATCAGCGGGACGGCGGCTTGGCTCAGTTCGGGACGCAGGGACATGGGTACGGGGAAATCGAAAACATCGAGGCGGGACCGGCCCCTGGCTGGCCCGCGTGGTGAGCCACGGCGGACCACGGCGCCGGCCGCGCCGGTCAGGTCAGGTCAGTCAGGACTTGACCACCACGCCGCAGGCGATGCGGCCGCCCGAATTGCCGGTGGGCTGGGTCTTGTAGTCGTCGGGGTCCTTGTGCACGACCACGGCACGGCCGACGATGCTGTTGGGGCCGGGCGCGACGGTCATGCTGGTCAGCTGGAAGCTTGCCCGCGCGCGGCCGTTGGCGTCGGCGGTCAGGTTCGGCATGTCGCCGACATGGTGGTCCGACGTATTGACGGAGCCGTGCGGCTTCCCGGTCGGGTTGAAATGGCCGCCGGCGCTCATCGCGTCGGGGGCCGAGCAGTCGCCCTTCTCGTGGACGTGGAAGCCATGCACCGAATTCGGCGGCAGGCCGGTCACGTCCGCCAGCACCATCACATGATCGCCATGCTGGGTGAAGGTGACGGTGCCCTGGGTATTGGTGCCGCTCTTGGCGGTCAGCGGGGCGACCGCGCGTTCCGCCGTCGCTCCGCCGCCCATCTTGTGTCCCAGATGCTCCATCTGCGAACACGCTGCCAACGCAGCGCTTGCCACCAGACCGAAAAGAATACGCTTCATGCCGAACCTCCTGTCACGGTGATGTCGAGCATGCATTGTAGCGCTCATCCCGGCCCTTTCCCCGACAACGCCGGTACGGCAGCGCTTACGCCTCGCCAGGCGCGGGCCGCCGTTCCGGCTGGCGGCGCGAAGGCGTGGAACGCTGCGCCGGGATCTTGCCCGAGCGGACGTCGTCGTACCAGTGCTCGTGGTGCTCCTTCGCCCAGGCCTCGTCGACATAGCCGTCGCGCATCGCGCGGTAGGCGCCTTCCATGCCGATCGTGCCCATGTAGATATGGCCGAACGCCATCGCCATCATCACGATCGCGGCGATCGAGTGGACGATATGGGCCAGCTGCATCGTGGTGCGGTAGTAGTCCAGGCCCGGCACGATCTTGTCGAGCACGAAGCCCGAGGCCGAGATCAGCAGCCCAAGGAAGAACACGCCGACCCAGAACCAGCCCTTCTCGCCGGCATTGAAGCGGCCGCTCGGCACATGCTTGCCGCTGGCGATGCCGCCCAGGCTGGTCAGCCAGCGGATGTCGTCGCGCGACGGCAGGTTGTCGCGCACGAAGATCACGAAGCCGACGATCAGCGACAGCGTGAAGACCGGTCCGACGATGTTGTGGACGTTCTTCAGCAGATAGGTCAGCCAGCCGAACAGCGTATGGCCCATGATCGGCAGCAGGAAATGCTTGCCGAACAGCATCACGATGCCCGACACCGCCAGCACCACGAAGGCGATCGCCATGGTCCAGTGGACGATGCGCTCCAGCGGCGTGAAGCGCTCGATCATGCGGCCCGTCGGCGCCGACTTCAGCGGAATGGTGCCGCGCCAGACGAAGAAGGCCAGGATCACGGCCGGCACCAGCACCAGCAGCCAGCCGCCCCAGGCCGTGATCACGCCATTGCGCAACAGCCGCCATTCCTGGCCGGTACGCAGGATCAGCACGCCGGCTTCCTTGTCGGGCAGGCTGCTGTAGTGGCGCTGGTCAGAGTTGATCTCGCGCCAGACCGGGGCGTTGTTGCCCGGCTGCGTGCGCGTGCGGCTCTGCTGCTCGCGCGCCTCGGCGGCGATGTCGCGCTCGGGCACGTCGAAGATGTTCTGCGAGGCGATGCCCGAGAACGGCTGCTGCGGATGCAGCGCCGGGTTGTTGGTGTCGGCATCGCCCGGCGCCGGCGTCGCGGCCGGGCTCTGGCCCTGCGCCGCTGCCTGCGCGGGCGCTTGCGCGGGCGTGGTCTGCGCCTGCGCCGCGCCGGCATGCAGCAGCGGCACGGCCAGGGCCAGCGCGCATGCGGCCGTTGCCGCGGCGGCACGGGCCTTGCCGGCCAGCGCGGAAATCAGCTTGGCGCTCATAGGGCCTCCTTCGGATCGGCTTGAAGTCGGCGGCAACGGCGGCCGCCCATGCACGCCCCACTCATTGGACGCGCGTGTACTCGTTCTGCAGCTGATTGCGCTGGCGGATCTGCTTCTGCCAGCTGGTCTGGTCGCCCTGCGTCCAGCCGGTGGCGACGAACGGATCGCCGGGCGCGCCCTTCCAGGCCGCCGTGTCGGTCTTCTTCGGGCTCGGCCTGGCGGTTTGCGGCTCCTCGCCGCAGCCCGCCAGCCCGATCAGCGCGGCGGCGCCCGCCGCCATCCACATCAGCTTGTTCATCTTCATGATGCCTGTCCCGCGGGAGTGGACGGACCGGCCGGCGTCTGCTGGGCCGGAGCCGGGGTGCCGGCCGGCGCGGCCGGCGCGGTCTGGGCAGCCTTGCCGTTGGTGCCGTAGGCGGTGCCCCAGCCGAACACATCGCCGCCGGTGCCGCGCTTGATCACGCGGTTGCGCAGGATGTCGGCGATCACGTCGCCGTCGCCGCCGAGCAGCGCCTTGGTCGAGCACATCTCCGCGCACAGCGGCAGCTTGCCTTCGGACAGGCGGTTGCGGCCGTACTTCTCGAACTCGGCCTCGCTGCCGTTGGCTTCCGGACCGCCCGCGCAGAACGTGCACTTGTCCATCTTGCCGCGCACGCCGAAGGTGCCGGTCGACGGGAACTGCGGCGCGCCGAACGGGCACGCATACGAGCAGTAGCCGCAGCCGATGCAGACATCCTTGTCGTGCAGCACCACGCCGTCGTCGGTGCGGTAGAAGCAGTCGACCGGGCAGACCGCCATGCAGGGCGCGTCCGAGCAGTGCATGCAGGCCACCGAGATCGATTTCTCCGCGCCCTGCACGCCGTCGTTGACCGTCACCACGCGGCGCCGGTTGACGCCCCACGGTACCTCGTGCTCGTTCTTGCAAGCGGTGACGCAGCTGTTGCACTCGATGCAGCGCTCGGCGTCACAGATGAATTTCATGCGTGCCATTGTGTTCCCCTTACGCGAAGCGCTCGATCTGGCAGACCGTGGTCTTGGTTTCCTGCATCATCGTCACCGCGTCATAGCCGTAGGTTGTCGCGGTGTTGACCGCCTCGCCCCGCACGATCGGATGCGCACCGTCCGGGTAGTAGTCCAGCATGTCCTTGCCCTGCCACCAGCCCGAGAAGTGGAACGGGATGAACGCGGTATCCGGGCCGACCCGCTCGGTGACCAGCGCGCGCACCTTCAGCGTGGCGCCGGTCGGCGTCTTGACCCAGCAGTAGTCGCCGTTGCGGATGCCGCGTGCGGAGGCCGCGCGCGGATTGATCTCGACGAAGTTCTCCTGCTGCAGCTCGGCCAGCCACGGGTTCGAACGCGTTTCCTCGCCCCCGCCCTCGTACTCGACCAGGCGGCCGGAGGTCAGGATGATCGGGAACTTCTCGTGGATCTTGTTCTCGACGTTGCGCTGCTGCACGGTCTTGTACAGCGTGGGCAGACGCCAGAACGCCATCTTGTCGTCGTGGGTCGGATACTTGGCGACCATGTCCGGACGCGTCGAGTACAGCGGCTCGCGGTGCTGCGGAATCGGATCCGGGAAGTTCCACACCACGGCACGCGCCTTGGCGTTGCCGAACGGATGGCAGCCGTGCACCTTCAGCACGACGCGCTGGATGCCGCCCGACAGGTCGGTCTTCCAGTTCTTGCCCTCGGCCGCCTGCTTCTCGGCGTCGGTCAGGTCGTCCCACCAGCCCAGCTTCTTGAGCAGCACGTGGTCGAACTCGGGATAGCCGGTCGTGATCTCCGCGCCCAGGGAGTGCGAGCCGTCCTCGGCCAGCAAGTTGACGCCGTCGCGCTCCACGCCGAAGTTGGCGCGGAAGTTGCCGCCGCCGTCCATCACGTGGCGCGTGGTGTCGTACAGGTTCGGCGAGCCCGGGTGCTTGAGCTCCGGCGTGCCGTAGCACGGCCACGGCAGGCCGAAGTAGTCGCCGGTCAGGTCGTAGCCGGTGGCCGCGTCCTTGCCGCCCTTGCAGCGCAGCGTCTTGACGTCGAACATCTGCATATTCTTCATATGCGCCTTCAGCCGTTCCGGCGACTGGCCGGTGTAGCCGATGGTCCAGTTCGACCTGTTGATCTCGCGCAGGATCGACTCGGGCTCCGGCTCCATCCAGGTACGGCCGGCGCGCTTGACCTCGATCATCTTGAAGTTGCGCGACAGCTCCTTGCCGAAGCCGAGCTTGTCGGCGAAGGCCTGCATGATCGTGTGGTCGGGCATCGATTCGAACAGCGGCTCGATGACCTTCTCGCGCCATTGCAGCGAGCGGTTCGACGCCGTGCAGGAGCCCGAGGTCTCGAACTGCGTGGCGGCCGGCAGCAGGTAGACGGCGCGGTTCGGATTGACCTTGTCGCCCTCGGCGGGCGGCATGTTGGCCATCGCCGCGGTGGCCGACGGATACGGGTCGATCACCACCAGCAGGTCCAGCTTGTCGAGCGCCTTCTTCATTTCCAGGCCGCGCGTCTGCGAGTTCGGCGCATGGCCCCAGAAGAACACGCCGCGGACGTTGTTGTCCTGGTCGATCAGATCGCTCTTCTCGGTGACGATATCGATCCAGCGCGACACCGTGGTGCCGGACTTCTCCATCATCGCCTGCGAGGGGAACTGCGACTTGATCCACTCGTAATCGACGTTCCACACCGCGGCGTAGTGCTTCCACGCGCCGGTGGCCAGGCCGTAGTAGCCCGGCAGCGAGTCCGGGTTCGGGCCGACGTCGGTCGCGCCCTGCACGTTGTCGTGGCCGCGGAAGATGTTGGCGCCGCCGCCCGACACGCCGATATTGCCCAGCGCCAGCTGCACGATGCAGGAGGCGCGCACCATCGCGTTGCCGATCGTGTGCTGGGTCTGGCCCATGCACCAGACCAGCGTGCTCGGCCGGTTCTTGGCCATGGTCTCGGCGACCTTGTAGACCTCGGCCTCGGGCACGCCGCAGGCCTCTTCGACCTTGTCGGGGGTCCACTTGGCGAGGACTTCCTCGCGCACCTTGTCCATGCCGTAGACGCGGGTGCGGATGTATTCCTTGTCTTCCCAGCCGTTGTTGAAGATGTGGTACAGCACGCCGAACAGGAACGGGATGTCGGTGCCCGAACGGATGCGGACATACTGCTCGGCCTTGGCCGCGGTGCGGGTGTAGCGCGGATCGACCACGATCACCTTGCAGCCGTTTTCCTTGGCATGCAGCAGATGCAGCATCGACACCGGATGCGCCTCGGCCGCGTTCGAGCCGATATACAGCGCAGCCTTGCTGTTCTGCATATCGTTGTACGAGTTCGTCATCGCACCGTAGCCCCAGGTATTGGCCACGCCCGCGACAGTGGTCGAGTGGCAGATGCGCGCCTGGTGGTCGGTGTTGTTGGTGCCGAAGAACGACACCCACTTGCGCAGCAGGTAGGACTGCTCGTTGCTGTGCTTGGACGAGCCGATGAAGAACATCGAATCCGGGCCGGTCTCCTGGCGGATCTGCTTCATCTTCGCGGTGATCTCGTCCAGGGCCTGGTCCCAGCTGATGCGCTGGTACTTGCCGTTGACGAGCTTCATCGGATATTTCAGGCGGTACTCGCCGTGGCCGTGCTCGCGCAGCGCCGCACCCTTGGCGCAGTGCGCGCCCATGTTGATCGGCGAATCGAACACCGGCTCCTGGCGGACCCAGACGCCGTTCTGCACCACCGCGTCGACCGCGCAGCCGACCGAGCAGTGGCCGCAGACCGTGCGGCGCACGACGATATCGCCCTTGCCGTTGCCGGCGGCCTTGCCGTCGGCGGCATCGGCCTTGCGGATCAGCGACAGTTGCGAGGCAGCCAGGCCCGCGCCCACGCCGATGCCCGAGCGCTTCAGGAAGCTGCGGCGGTCCATGGTCGGCATCGCGCCGGCGAGGCTCGTGGCCAGCCGCGCCGACAGGCGTGCGGACGAAGCGGCGGCCGGCTGAGCGGACGCGAGTCGATCAACGCGCTGCGCAGGGGCGCCGCCCTGGGCCGCGTGCTTGCGGGTCAGAATCATGTGTCACCTCGGGAAAGGTACGAAGCAGGCAAAGGCGATATCGCGAGAGACGGCCGCGCCGGCATCGCGGCGGGCCGGCAATCGCGCGGCTTATACCAGCGTCGTCCGGTAATACTTCCGTACGTGTTCAGAGACACGGTAACCGTTGCTGTCGGCAGGAGTGGGTTCCGGCGCGGGGATCGCACCGGCGGGGGCGGCGGGAGTGCGCGCGGTCAGGGCCGCGGCACCCGCGGCGGCAGTCACGATGCCAGCACCGGCGAGGAAATGGCGACGTGCGACCCGGGTTTCCTTCTCTTTCATGGGGGGCTCCTCGGTAATATTTACCGATTACCAATCTAGTTATGCATTCTTTTGCGTATTGTAGATCGATCTGTACGCAATGGCCATGCTGACCGCGGGTTTATCCTGATTTTCCGTAATCATGGCGCTGTGCATCAAATGTCTTGAGACATGTCTTTGCACGCCACGCGAACCCGCATCGCGACATCTCGTTCTGCACGCCAACTGCGTTTATCGGCTCACCGGGCCGTGGGCTTTAGCGCTGCCACGCAATCCAGGCAATCCGCGCAATTCAGGCAATTCAGGGAATTCACGCAATTCAAGCAATCAATGCATCTCCATCGCGACCGCCTCGACGGCCGCGAACGACTTCAGCAGTTCCGCCGCGCGCGCATAGAAGCGCGCGCCCGGATGGGCGATGACCGTATCGCACAGCGATTCGACCCACGGTTGCAGATGGCGCGCGAAGAAGCGCTGCTGCTCGCCGAGGTTGGACACCGCGACATCGTCGCCGGCAATCAGGAAGCGCATCACCTCGCATAGCGTCGCGATATGGTCCTCGGGTTCGCTGACGCCTTCATGACGTTCGAGCCCGTAGCGCGCCAGATCTTCGCGCACCGCCACCAGCGGGCGTTCATGCAGGAAGCCGGTCTGGTAGTACGAGCCGTACAGGAATACATCGGGCTTGCCGATGCCGACGAACAGTTGCTGGTACTCGTCGGCGGCCTCCGCCTCGGTGGTGCCCGCCGCCGCTTCGCCCAGCGCGTTCCACGCCTGGCCCAGCGGGCTGGCGGCATCGTCGGCATGGGCGCGATTGGCGGCGATATGGTGCAGCAACGCCGCGTCGGGGGCGCGATAGAACAGCGTGGCCAGCAGGCCGTAGAGGTCGGCGCGGGCGGTGTCTTCGGCCTGGTCCGCGGGGGCGGCCTGGGTCAGCTGGATAGGCTGGAAATCGGTCATCGGATCGCGGTGAGAGGTGGCAGTACTACGTCAAGGGCCGCATCGGCCTGCGGCATTGGCTCGTGGCAATGGCCTGTCGCATCGGCTCGTGGCATCGGCTCGTGGCATCGGCCTGCGGCATCGGAAAGCGGCGCCGGCTGCCGCCGGCGCCCTGCTCATTGCAGCGTCGCGCCGGTCGCGGCCCCGGTGTCCTTCTCGATCATGTCGACGACCCGGCAGTCGCTGCACATCTTCAGGCGATCGGCGGCGGCGCCGGCAAAGGCCGGATGGCCGGCCAGCCGTCCCAGCATGGCCTCGACCATCTGCGCGGTGCCGAAGGGCTTGGCGCAGCGGATGCAGTGGAACGGCCTGGTCTCGTGCAGCGTGACGGGCTGGCGCACGACATCGCCGGTCAGCAGGCGCGGCACCAGCGTGATCGCGTCTTCCGGGCAGGTCCGCTCGCACAGGCCGCACTGCACGCAGTTGCGCTCGAGGAAGGACAGCACCGGGCGCTCGCTGTTGTCGCGCAGCGCCTGCGACGGACAGGAGCCGACGCAGGCCATGCACAGCGTGCAGCGGCCGGTGTCGACCTGCACCGCGCCCAGCGGCGCGCCGGCCGGCAGCGGCACGGTCTCGGCCGGCAGCGGCGCATGCGCGGCCAGGTGATCGAGCGCGAAGCCCAGCGTTTCCCGCTTGGCCGCGGCGGCATGGAAGGCAGCCGGCGGCAGCGCGGCGCCCTTGGCAGCAACATTGGGCGACAAGCGCGCCAGCGCGCGATCGAGCGAGCCGGCATCGGGCGCGTCGATCAGCGTAAGGAATTCGCCGCGATAGCCCAGGCCAGTAAGGATGGCCTGCGCCACCGCCATCTGCTCGGCCAGCGCGGTGCGATATTGCGGCGCTTCGTCGCCGGTCAGCATCACCGCGACGCGGTCCGCGCCCCAGGCGATCGCCGCCAGCCACAACTCCAGGCCGACCGAGGCCGGATGGAACAGGCCGACCGGAATCACGTTCGGTGCGATGCCGTCGAGCCGGCCCGCGCGGGCCTCCCTGCCGAGCGCCAGGATGCGCGCATCGCCATGCTCCTGCCCATGCAGCAGCAGCACGGCATCACGCCCGCCCGCCTGCCGGTAGGTCGACAGCAGCGTGCGCAGGCGCCGGCCCTGATGATCGGGCTTCGGATAGGCATAGCTGATCGCGCCGGTCGGGCAGACCGTGGTGCAGGCCCCGCAGCCCACGCACAGGTTCGGCGCGACCTCGATGCGGCCCTTGCCGTCCTGCCAGCGCGAGCCGATCGCCTCGGCCGAGCAGACGTCGATACACGCCGAGCAGCCCGTGGTCCGGTTGCGGCCGTGCGCGCACAGCGATTCCTTGTACTGGAAGAACTTGGGCTTCTCGAATTCGCCGACCCGCTGCGTCGCGGCGAGCGCCATCCGTTCCTGGCGCAGCGGGTCCGCGCCCGCGTGCAGATAGCCCTGCGGCGGCGCGTGCCGGCCGAAGAAGGGGCTGTCGTTCAAGTCGAAGACCAGGTCGAAACGCTCGCTGACCGTGGCGGCGGGCCGGTCGAAATCGATCGCCGCGGCGGCGCCGCAGGCCTTCACGCAATCGCGATGGGCGGTGCAGCGGCTCAGGTCGATCTGGTAGCTGAAGTCGATCGCGCCTTCCGGGCAGGCCTCGATACAGGCATTGCAGCGCGTGCACAGGTCCAGATCGATCGGATTGGCGCGGCCCGCGCCGGTCTCCCAGCTGGCCTCGAAGGCGCCGAGCCAGCCGCTCAACTTGTCGAGCCGGCCGCTGTGGACCGGATAGTCGCGCGTCGCGGGCGGCGTCGCGCCATCGACGGCGCCGGTGCCAGGGCGGGTGCCCTTGGACCCGCCGAGCAGAACCGTCACCTGCAGGCCCGCCTCGCCGAGGCGGTCAGCCCACGGCAGCGCGCGCGCGGCCGGGCCGAACACCAGCACGCTGCCGGCCGAGCGGTAGTCGACCACCGGCACCGGGTCCGGGTCGGGCAGCGCCGCGGCGGCCAGCAGCGCGGCGATCTTGGCATTGACCGTGCGCGGGTCCTTGCGCGCGCCGCGCGACCAGCCGCCGGTCTCGCGGATATTGACGAAGCGCACCGGCGCGGTGACGACGCCGTCGGCCTGCGTCTTCGCGGCCAGTTCGGTAAACAGCGGGCGTTCCTGCGTGCAGGCGACGATCACGTCTTCGGTGCCGTCGAGCGCGGCGGTGAAGGCGCCGACCTCGCGGCGGCACAACAGGCGGTGGACTTTCAGCGGGGCGGCGCCCGGCTGGGTGGAGGCATCCGACAGTGCCGCCCCGTCAAGCGGCATGGTGTCGTTGCAATTGCAGATCAGCGTCGGCATGGTCGGTACAGCTGGCCGGCTTGCCAGCCCGCTTCTTTCGAGCGGGTCCGCGCCGGCGGTTTGTGGGGGAGTGACATTGTAGGCCCGACGCGGGGCCGGGGCTACGCAGGTTTGTCCGTAGCTGGTTCGGTATGCGGCACGGCGGGGGTGGCATCGCCCCCCGGCGCGGGCGTGGTTTGCGCCTTCACGCCGGCATCGGCGCCGTCGTCCGGGGCGATGTGCGCGCCGGCCTGTGCGGTGCCATCCGGCTCGCCGGTACCGTCCTCGGGGACATCAACGGACGATTCGGCCCCGGCTTGAGCTTGCGCTTCGTCGTCCGGAGCCGAGCCCTGACGGCCGGCAGCGGTGCCGGGCTCTTCCACTTCCTCGATCGGATCGAACAGGCCCAGCGTCTCGGACTGGCGCAGGCGCCGCAGCACGTCGGGCGGAATCGGGTCCGGCTTGCTGTAGTCGTCGATATAGATATCGAGCCCGTCCATCACATTGAAATGCGGGTCGGCGAACAGCGTCTTCAGCGCGGCGCGCTTGACGGTTTCGTCGACGCCCCGGGCGACGAAGCGGGCCACGCTGTCGCCGGGCTTGAGCATCGCCACGTCGGCCAGCGTCGGCGCGGGCGGGGCTTCGGCCTCGGGCGCGACGGCACCGGCCGTTGCGTCGGCCTTCACATCGGCCTTTGCCGGAACGGCGACCGGCGCGGCGGGCGACGCGGCAGGCGGCGATACGGGTTCGGCTGCCACGGCCTTGCCCTCGCGCACGGCGGCCTTGCGGCGTGACCAGCGGGACAGGAAGGACGTTTCGGTCGAATCGCTCATGATGGAAAGTCAGGCGGCAAAGAGACGGGTAACGACATCCCTGCCGCGGATTTCAATGGCGTGCTCAGCAACGCGTTCAGTGGAGTGGTGCGTTCGGCCGTGCGCTCAATAGCGCGCCCGGTCCTGCGGCGACTTGAACGACTCCGGCCGCCGGCGCTTCTTCGGCTCGGGCCGGTAGTGCTCGGCCACATAGGCCTGCAGCCAGGCCAGCTGTTCGGGTGCGAGCGGCACGTTCTCGACCGTCTCGCCGGCATCGAGCCAGCGCCCCGCCTCGTTGTACGACAGCGAGACGGTCACCGGCAGCGGCCGGCGCCCGTCTTCCGGCTGGGTCTCGTCCATGCGCCACAGCACGAACCAGCACGGCGCCGTGGAGCTCAGGTTCAGATAGTAGCCCTCGGCTTCGTCGCGGAACAGCTCGACGGGGTAGCCGGGATAGAGCCAGCGGGCGCCCTGCTCGTCCTCGTGCAGGCAGTGCGGCTCGGTACCGAACGCGCCAAGGTCCGGCACCACCGCTTCGAGCTCCCACTTCCAGGGCTGCCAGCGGCTCGCCAGCGCGATTCTGCGCATCACCACCGCCATCGTGACGGCGGGGCGGCCGCCGGCCGGCGGCGGAGCCTCGGACTGCATCGGTTCCATGGTCAGGTGTTCTGCACGACGATGCTGGGGAACTTGCTGGTCATGTCGCGCGCCTTGTCGGCGACCTTGATCGCCACCTTGCGCGCGATGCCGCGGTAGAGCTCGGCGATCGGGCTGTCGGGCTCGGCGACCACCGTGGGCCGGCCGGAATCGGCCTGCTGGCGGATCGACAGGTTCAGCGGCAGGCTGCCCAGCAGGTCGACGCCATATTGCTCGCACATCCGCTCGCCGCCGCCCTCGCCGAAGATATGCTCGACGTGGCCGCAGTTCGGGCAGCAATAGACCGCCATGTTCTCGACGATGCCGAGGATCGGGATGCCGACCTTCTCGAACATCTTCAGGCCCTTGCGCGCGTCCAGCAGCGCGATGTCCTGCGGCGTGGTGACGATCACCGCGCCGGTCACGGGCACCTTCTGCGACAGCGTCAGCTGGATGTCGCCGGTGCCCGGCGGCATGTCGACGATCAGGTAATCCAGTTCGTGCCAGTTGGTCTGGCGCAGCAGCTGCTCCAGCGCCGAGGTCACCATCGGCCCGCGCCATACCATCGGGTTGTCCTGCTCGATCAGGAAGCCGATCGAGTTGGCCTGCAGCCCGTGGCCCTCCAGCGGCTCCATGGTCTGGCCGTCGGCGGACTCGGGACGGCCGTCGATGCCCAGCATCATCGGCAGGCTCGGGCCGTAGATGTCGGCGTCCAGCATGCCGACGCGCGCGCCTTCGGCGGCCAGCGCCAGCGCGAGGTTGACGGCGGTGGTGGACTTGCCGACGCCGCCCTTGCCGGAGGCGACCGCGATCACGTTCTTGACGCCCGGCAGCAGCTTGACGCCGCGCTGCACGGCATGGGCGACGATGTGCATGGTCACCGTCACGCTGACATTGGTGACGCCAGGCAGGGCGCGCAGCGCCGCGATCACCAGCTTGCGAATCGGGTCGAGCTGGCTCTTGGCCGGATAGCCGAGTTCGACGTCGAGCGAGACATCGCCGCCATCGACACGGATATTGCGGGCGGAGCGCGTGCTCACCAGATCCTTGCCCGTGTTGGGATCGATCACGGTACGCAAGGCTTCGGTAACCTGGTCAACGGTAAGGCTCAAGACAATCTCCGCTACTTGATATGTGGGGGAAGGCGCGTACTGTATCAAAGAGTGGCCCCGCGGCTCGGCGAGGGCCAGGAAGGCTTCGATTATCCCTGTGGTGCACAAGGGATTACACGTGCTTACAACTTTCACAGCGTGGCGCTTGTGCACGGGGCGCCATCTCCCTATTGTAGTGCCCCGAAACGTCGGCTCGCCCCGGATCCCGCCCGAGACTTCGGCGGTGCCCGAAAGCAGCCTGAATCGCCACTTGGCGCTTGCATTTTTTGGAAGCTGCTGGCGCAATTAGGCCAGTGCGTCACAATGCCTCAACCCGAGGCGCAGGCAGCCGCAGTTGAAGCACAACAATCGACAGAAGGAGAAAGCATGAAACTCAAGCTCGTCAGCCTTTCGATCGTCGCCGCACTGGCCGCCGGCTGTGCGACCGAGCAGGGTACGCACACCGCCGTGGGTACCGGTGCGGGCGCCGCCGTGGGCGCCGGCCTGGGCAACCTGATCGGCGGCAACACCAAGGGCACCGTGATCGGCGCGGCCGTCGGCGCCGCCGCGGGCGGTGCGCTGGGCTACAACTGGAACGCGATCCGGGGCAAGCTGAGCCGCGATACCGCCGGCACCGGCACCCAGATCACCGAGCAGCCGGACGGCTCGCTGAAGGTCAATATCCCCAGCCAGGTGACGTTCGATACCGACAGCGCGACCATCAAGCCGTCGTTCCGCTCGGTGCTCGACCAGGTCGCACAGACGCTGAGCCAGCATCAGGACGTCAACGCCACGGTGATCGGCCATACCGACAGCACCGGCAACCCGACCTACAACATGCAGCTGTCCCAGCGCCGCGCCCAGAGCGTGGCCGGCTACCTGGGCGACCGCGGGGTCGCGCGCAACCGCCTGAGCGCCGAGGGCCGGGGCCAGTCCCAGCCCATCGCGGACAACGCCACCGAGGCCGGCCGGGCCCAAAATCGCCGGGTCGAAATTTTTTTGAAACCAATTCAAGGGTGATGGAGTCATAGAAACAGGTACCGCTTGCCACCGTTGCTGGCTCGCGATGGGTGGCTGACCTCCCGGGCGGTACCTGATTTCTCCTCCTTTTCCGTTGTGGAAAGCTGCGCCGGCTCAGACCGGCGCTTTTTTTTGGGCCGCACCTGGTCACGCACCGGGCCGCGCGTTTGCCCGCACGCGTGGCCGCGCGGTCCGCGCCGGCGCCGCGGCCGGTGGCCGCCTCCCCCGCTTGCTAGAATGTCGGTTTTCCGCGCCGGCCCCGCCCGCGCCGCGGAACACCGATATCCAACCGCTTCCCGACCGGCATCCCCATGACAGCACGTCGCATCCTCGTCACATCTGCCCTGCCTTACGCCAACGGCCAGATCCATATCGGCCACCTGGTGGAATACATCCAGACCGATATCTGGGTCCGCTTCCAGCGCATGATGGGCAACGAGGTTTATTACGTGGGCGCCGACGATACGCACGGCACGCCCGTGATGCTGCGCGCGGAAAAGGAAGGCATCACGCCGAAGCAACTGATCGACCGGGTGTGGAACGAGCACAAGCGCGACTTCGACAGCTTCCTGGTCTCGTTCGACAACTACTACAGCACCGACTCCGAGGAGAACCGGCTGCTGTGCGAGAAGATCTACCTGGCGCTGAAGGCGGAGGACCTGATCGCCGAGCGCGACGTCGAGCAGTTCTACGATCCGGTCAAGAACATGTTCCTGCCGGACCGCTTCATCAAGGGCGAGTGCCCCAAGTGCGGCGCCAAGGACCAGTACGGCGACTCCTGCGAGGTCTGCGGCACCACCTATGTGCCGACCGACCTGAAGAACCCGTACTCGGTGGTGTCGGGCGCCACGCCGGTGCGCAAGTCCTCGACCCACTATTTCTTCAAGCTGTCCGATCCGCGCTGCGAGAGCTTCCTGCGCGAGTGGGTGGCCGACCTGGCCCAGCCGGAAGCCAGCAACAAGATGCAGGAATGGCTGGGCGGCGACGGCGAGGCTTCGACGCTGTCGGACTGGGACATCTCGCGCGACGCGCCCTATTTCGGCTTCGAGATCCCCGGCGCGCCGGGCAAGTTCTTCTACGTCTGGCTGGACGCGCCGATCGGCTACTACGCCAGCTTCAAGAACCTGTGCGAGCGCAAGGGCATCGACTTCGACGCCTGGGTCGGCCCGCATTCGACCGCCGAGCAATACCACTTCATCGGCAAGGACATCCTGTACTTCCACACGCTGTTCTGGCCGGCGATGCTGCGTTTCTCGGGCTACCGCACGCCCACCAATGTGTTCGCGCACGGCTTCCTGACCGTCGACGGCGCCAAGATGAGCAAGTCGCGCGGCACCTTCATCACCGCGCAGAGCTATATCGACACCGGCATGAACCCGGAATGGCTGCGCTACTACTTCGCCGCCAAGCTGAACGCCAGCATGGAAGACCTGGACCTGAACCTGGACGACTTCGTCTCGCGGGTCAACAGCGACCTGATCGGCAAGTACGTCAACATCGCCAGCCGGGCGGCGGGGTTCCTGGTCAAGCGCTTCGACGGCCGCGTCGACGACGCCGCGCTGTCGCACCCGCTGCTTGAGCAGCTGCGCCAGGCCGCGCCGCAGATCGCGCAGCTGTACGAGGGCCGCGAATACAGCAAGGCGCTGCGCCTGGTGATGGAGCTGACCGACGCCGTCAACGCCTTCGTCGATGCCGAGAAGCCGTGGGAACTGGCCAAGGACGAGGCGAAACGCCCGGCCCTGCATGCCGCCTGCTCGGTGTCGCTGGAAGCGTTCCGCCTGCTGACGGTCTACCTGAAGCCCGTGGTGCCCAACGTCGCGGCCGGCGTCGAGGCCTTCCTCAATGTCGAGCCGCTGGACTGGCGCGCGATCGACCGGCAGCTGAGCAGCGCCAGCCCGATCAAGCCGTACTCGCACCTGATGACACGCGTGGACGCCAAGCAGATCGAGGCGCTGCTGGCCGCCAACCGCGACTCGCTGCAGGCCGCGCCGGCGGCCGGCGCGGCCGGAGCCGAGGCCGGCAATGCCGCCCCCGCCGGCATCGAGCCCATCGCCGACACCATCACGATCGACGATTTCGCCAAGGTCGACCTGCGCGTGGCGCGCATCGTCGAATGCAGGAAGGTCGAGGGCTCGAACAAGCTGCTGCAGCTGACGCTGGACCTGGGCGAGGGCAAGACGCGCAACGTCTTCTCGGGCATCCAGTCGGCCTACCAGCCGGAGCAGCTGGTCGGCAAGCTGACCGTGGTGGTCGCCAACCTGGCACCGCGCAAGATGAAGTTCGGCCTGTCCGAAGGCATGGTGCTGGCGGCCTCGGCGGCCGACGAGAAGGCGGCGCCGGGCCTCTACATCCTCGAACCGCATGCCGGCGCGGTGCCCGGCATGCGCATTCGCTGATCGCCTCGCGCGTGCGAGGGCGGCGTCAGCCGCCCTGCACCTTCGACGGATCGTCGCTGCGCGAGGTATGCGTGACGAGCCCGTCCGTGCCGAAGTGCACGTTGAAGAAGGCCTTGTCCTGCGAGGTCTCCCACCAGCGGTAGCCCCACACGGTTTCCTGCTTCAGGCGGAAGGCCTCGATCTTCGTGGGCTTGCCCAGCATGCGGCGGACGCTGTCCTGGCTCATGCCGGCACGCACGCGCTGGAAGTTCTCCGCCGTCAGCACCTGTTCGATCGCGCCGACCTTGCCGTCGGCGCCGATCGTCACCATCCAGGTGGTGGCGCCCTCGGGCCCGCGCGGATATTCGAGGCGGCGCGCACCGTTCTCCTCTTCCCAGACGATCTCGGGCCGGCCGGCCTGGCGGCGCACGTCGTCCTCGCTGGAGACGCCCGGCTCGATCCCCTTGAACAGCTGGCTGTCGGGCTGGACCGACTGCCAGGCCGAGCGCGCGGCGTCGCCCGCCTTGTTCAGCGCCTCGTCGACCTTGCGCTGGTCGCAGCCGAACAGCGCCAGCACCGAAGCGATCAGTCCCATCGCTGCCACTCCGCGCGCGGACCGGCGGCCCGCACCCACGCCGTTGCCTCGCTCATCGCTTGATGGCCTCGGCAGGCCCCTCCGGTGGCGTGGGCGGATTGTCGACGTCGCCGCCGGTGCTTCCCGTACTTGCATCCTGCTCTCTCCTGGCGCCCTCGCGCCGTGGTGACGATCCTGAAAATAGCTGGCTCCAGCTGTCGAAACGCCGGTTGAACAGCAGCGACAGCCCGTTGATGGTGCCGCCGCGCGCGATCAGCGACCAGCGCCGCGAGAAGGCCCAGGTCACCTTGGCGACGTTGGCCGCCGACGTCAGGCTCTGCTCGTAGCCGACCGAAATCTTCTCGCTGACCGCCTTGCCGACGCTGACCACCTGCTGCTCGTTCAAACCCGCGGTGCTCGGACCGATCGAGAATTCGTCGATGCCGAAGCGCTGCACCACGCCCTTGCCGGCCTTCGAGCCCAGCATGCCCAGCGCCGCGCCGCCCAGCGCCGCACCGCCCAGCGCCGCCCCGCTCAGTTGTTGTTGCTGCCCGGCCGTGCTGCTGTCGGCGCCGTAGCCGAACATCAGCCACGACAGCTTGTCCTCGTCCGGCACGTTGGGCTCGGACACCAGCCGCACGCGCGGCAGCCGTACCGTGCCGGTGACCTCGACGCCCGCCTCGACCTCCTGGTTCAGCCGCATCGCGCGGATATTCAGATTCGGATTGCCGACCGGGCCATTGAAATTGACGATGCCGCGCGTGATCTGCAGCCGCCGGCCGAAGGCCTCGTAGGTGCCGTCGACCACCCGCACGGTGCCGGTGACCCGCATCGGCGTCAAGGGCTCGCTGTTGACGCCCAGGCGCCCGGCCAGCAGCAGATCCGCTCCCGCGCCGCGGAAGCGGAAGCGGTCCCCCAGGTCCACCGACAGGTCGATGACCGGGGCGAAGCGGCTGGTCGGCTGCGACTCCGGCACCGCCGGCGTGGCGGCGGTGCGCACCTCGCGCTCGGCGCGCCGGTCCGACTTGCGCACGATCACCACGTCGTCGCCCAGCACCGGCGCGCCAGCCTTTGGCAGGTCGAACAACCCGCGATCGACGCGGAACTTGCCGCGGATCACGAACTGCCGGTTCTCGTTGGCCATGTCGGCGTTGCCGGACACCACCAGCGTGCGCTCGGGACTGGCGAACAGCTCCAGCCGGTCGGCGACGATGCGGGCACGCAGCGTCGGATCGGTTTCGCCGAGCCGCACGTTGCCGCTGGCGGTCAGCGTCCCGTCGCCGCCGCGGAACAGGACCTGGCGCAGCTCGATCACGTTGCGGTCGAGCACGATGCGCACGATGCCGTCAGTCAGGCGGATGCCCTGGTCGTACAGCGTGATGGCCAGGCCGTCGCCGTTGATGGTGCCGGTCAGCACCGGCGCGCCGATCGTGCCGGCCAGCTGCATCGCGGCCGCCAGCCGGCCGTCGAACGCGTATTGCGGACCGGTCAGGGCCTCCAGCGCCTTGAGCCGCGGCACATCGAAGGCGACCTGGCCGCCCAGCGCCGAGGCCGGCGTCACCGTCAGCACGCCCTGCTCGGGCATCAGGCCGGCGAAGGCGTCGACCCTGGCGGTACCCAGGCGCGACGACACCACGTTGCCGCGCAGCTGCAGGCGGGTGCCGGCGGCTTCGGCGCGCAGCACGGTGTCGCCCAGCCCCAGCGTGGTGTAGCCCCGGCCGGCGTTGACCGACAGGTCGCCGCTGCGGCGCCGTAGCTCGGCAAAGCCGGATGCGGTCTCGGCCAGGTTCAGGTTCCACTGGCCGTCCAGTATCAGATCCGAGCGCAGCGGTGGCGCATCGCCGGTGAAGGCCTCCGCCAGCGCGAGCAGATGGCCGACCTGCAGGCCATTGAGCGCGCCCTGGGTCCGGATGCGGCCGCGGTCCCAATCCAGGCGGTCCAGGGCAATGGTGCCGCGGGCCAGCTGCAGCCGCGTCTGCCCCAGGGTCAGCTTCTGCGCGCCGGCGCTGACGGCGACCGGCGTCAGCAGCTTCAGTTCGACGGTGCCGCGCTCCTCCAGCGTGCTGACCGTGCCGGTCCAGGTGCCGTTCTTCCAGCTGCCCTGCCCCGCGGCCTGCAATTGCAGCGGCCGGCGCCGCATGCGGCCCTCGCCTTCGACGTTGAAGCTGTGCCTGGCCTGCGTGCCGTCGAGGCTCGCCTGCAGCGTGCTCATCGACAATTGCGGACCGCGATAGCCGCGCGCGTCCAGCCGCAGCCGCAGCGGACCGTCGATGCCGCCGCGCAGATCGGCGTTGCCGCTGGCGCTCTCGACGCGGTGCGGACCCATCGACAGCGTGCGGGCATCGTAGGTTGCCGTGATTTCCGGCCGTTGCCAGGTGCCGCTGACCTGGGCGTCGAGCTTGAGCGTGCCGCCGACGCCGAACTTGAGCCGATCGAGCTGCGGCGCGTCGACGGCCACTGTCATGCGGTCGCCGCGCGCGCCGAAGCTGCCGCGCAGGTCGGCGCGGTTGCCGGCCATCGACAGCGTCGCCTCGCTCGGCAGCAGACGCTGTCCGGCCAGCCGGACCTTGCCGCCGCCGGTCATCGGCAGCCCCGCGTATTCGCTGTCGCCGATCGAGAAGTCCGCCGCCACGCGCGGCTCGCCGGCCAGCGTGCCGGAGGCGTCGAAGTTCGCGTTGATGCGGCCCTTGGCGACGCTCGCCAGCCGCGCCGGGTCCAGATCGCTGATGCGGCCCTTGAAGCTGAACGGCTGCTGGTCCTTCAGCCCGAGCCTGCCCTCGGCGTGCAGGCTGCCCTGCGCGACGCCCAGGCGCAGCGCGGCCAGCGTGACGGCGTCGGCATCGATGCGCGCGTCGGCGAACAGCTTCAGCTCGCCGCCGCCGAGGTCCAGCGCGACGCTCTGGCGGCCCGGCTCCAGCCGCACGATTACGGGGCCCGACAGCTTCGCGCTGCGCAGCTTGCCGTGCAGCGCATGCGGATCGAGCCGGCGCACGTCCAGATCGAAGCCGCCGCGGCCCTCGCGCAGCGAACCGCTGCCGACGATCTCGCCATTGCCGGCCAGCGCCACGCGCAGGTCGCGGACATGCTGGGCGGCCTCGCTCAGCTCGACCGTGGCGCGCAGCGACTGCACCGGCAGCCGCTCCGCGTCGAGCGGTCCGGGCTCGTGATTGCGGATGGAGACTTCGCCGGCCACGGTCAGCGGCGCGGCGGCCGGTGCCGCCGAGGGCGATGGTTGCGGGGCCGACGCCGCCGGAACGCTGGCCGCAGGGGTCGATCGCGCCGACGTGGCCGGAACACTGGCCGCGGGAGCCGATGGCGTCGACGCTGCCGGAACACTCGGAACACTCGCCGGAGGAGCCGAGGGCGCCGGCGCCGCCGGAACACTGGCCGGCGCGGACGCGGCCTCCGGCGCAGCGGGCGCCGCCGCGCCACCGCTGCCGTCCACCGGCCGCAACTCCGCATGCACCGACAGGTTCGCCTGCGGCGCGGCAGGGTTGAACAGCCGCGGATTGATGCGCTCGCCGTCTACCCGCAGGCGCGTGAACGGCACCTGCCCGAACGGCGTCAGTTCGATCTCGCCGCGGCCGCGCAGGCGGTCGCCGCTCGCCTCGACGTCCGCCCGCAGCGCCTCCAGCGTGCCGTCGGCGCGCGCGCTGACGTTGTAGGCCTCCTTCTCCCACTCGCCTTCGAGCAGCGCCTCGCCGTTCAGCGCGAACGGCGCCTCGCCGGCGATCTGCGCGTTGGCCGACAGCTTGCCGTAGGGCGTGACCAGCCGATCGACGGTCAGCCGGTGCCGGGTGCCGTCCGTATGCAGGGCCGCCGACAGATCGGAAAACACCAACGGCGACGCGGTGGCCTCCGGCCCGCGCAGGATCGACAACCGCGCCAGCGTCAGCGCATCGACATCGATCGCCAGCGGCAGCGACAGCGACTCGGGCAAGGTCGGCGGCGGCTGGTCGGGCTTGTCCTCGGACGGCGGCAGCCGCACGTCGACGTTGCCCAGCCGCAGCGCGGCCACGTGCAGCCGCGTCCGGCCGGGGCCGAGATGCCAGGCCAGCGACCAGCTGCCGTCGAGGCGGTCCACGCTGACGCGGGTGTCGCCCTGCGCGAACACCACGTCGCGCAGCTGCAGGCCGCGCGCGAAGGTGCCGCCCTGGTACTGGCCGACCAGTACGCCGGCCGACAGCCGGGTCGCCAGCGACCACAGCTCGCGCGAGCCGCGCTCCGTGCGCAGCGCCGCGCCGAGCACGACCGCCAGCAGCACGATCAGCGCCACCAGCGCGAGCAGCACGATGCCGAACACGCGCAGCCAGCGCCGGCGGCGCGGCTGCGGCGCGCGCGGCGTCTCGCTGCCGCGGGCGGGAACGGAAGGCAGGTCGGGCGTGCTCATGCGCCGGGACTCGGGAAATCGGCGGGGACGGGGGCGATCGCAGCGGCCGAAACCATCGGAGCCATCGGCGCCATCAGAGGCATCGAAGCCATCGATGCAACCGGAGCTATCGAAGCGATCCAGGCGCCCCCGACAATCGCCTCATGCGCCGGTGCCGGCCGGCACGAAGGACGCATCGCCATCAGAATGCCACTCCCAGCGAGATATGCGGGCGGAATTGCCGCTCCTGGATGCCGTAGCCCACGTCGAGCTGGACCGGTCCCACCGGACTGCGCCAGCGCGCGCCGATGCCGACGCCGTGGTAGATCCGCACGCCGTCGAGGTTGTTGGTGGCCGTGCCGGCGTCCCAGAAGATCGCCGCGCCCCAGTCCGGCTTGAACCAGTACTGGTACTCCAGGCTGGTGGTGGCCAGGTACTTGGCCGGCAGCACGCTGGTGCCCCGCCGCGTGCCGATGGACTGGAAGCCGTAGCCGCGGATCGAATCGGTGCCGCCGGCGCGGAAGCGCAGCGTGGCGGGAATCTTGTCGGCGCTGCCGCTGGTCAGGTCCGCGCCAAGCTCGAGCCGGGCGACGATCAGGTCGCGGGTGCGCACCGGGATGTATTGCCGGATGCGGCCGTACAGGCGGACGAAGCTCTGGTCGGTCAGCAAGCCCTCCACCGCCGCGCCGATCTGGGTGTTGATGATATTGCCGCGGCGCGGGAACACCGGATTGTCGACATCGCGGCGGGTCCACGCGTATTGCGGCACCAGCGCCTTGCTCAGCTGGCGCGGCTGGTCGTACGGCTGCAGGTCGTCGTAGAAGAAATCGAGCGACAGCGCGGTGTCGTAGCGCTCGCGCGTGCGGGCGCGGCGCACGCCGGTACGCCAGCTCCGGGTGTCGGTATTCTCGATATCCAGCGTGCGCTCGTAGCTGGCGTAGACGCTGTTGCGGTAGGTCTTGCTGTCGGGCGGCATCGCCACCTCGGCGAAGGCGTATTGCCGCTTCTGCTCGATGCGGGCCTGCGAATCGAAGATCCAGGCGCGGTTGAACAGGTTGTAGTACGCGTAGCGCCCCTCGACCTGCGCGCCGGTATCGGTGTTGTAGCCGACGCCGGAGACGATCCGATGCACCGGATACTCGCGCACCCGCACATTGACCGGCGCAGTCACCGTGTCGCCATTGCCGTCGGCGTCCGGCACCGGATCGCCGAGCTCGACCAGCACATTGGAGAAGTACGGCTGGTTCTGGATCGCCCGCTGCAACTCCAGCAGCCGCTCGACGCGATAGGGCTCGCCGACGTACAGCGGATTGACGTTGCGCACGATCTGCTCGGGATAGCGCCGCGTGCCGCTGACCACCAGCGCGCCCATGCGGTAGGCCGGGCCGCTGTCGTAGGTCGCGCTCAGATCGGCGGCGCGCTCCTCGGGCTCGATGCGCGCCTGCGAGGCGGCCAGCTTCGCGCCGTAGTAGGCGTTGCTCTGCAGCTCGACCAGCGCGTCTTCCTTGGCCTTGTCCCAGTCGGACTGGCGAAACGGATCGCCGACCGGCAGGCCCCACTTCTTGCGCATCGCCTCGACCTGCTCGGGCGATCGCGTGGCGGCGGGCCCGCGCACATCGACATCGACGTGGCGGATCAGCGTGCGGGCGCCCGGGTCGACCGTCACGTGGATCACGCGGCTGTCGCCGCTGCCCTCGACACGGGTGGTGGTCTGCGGATCGAACCAGCCTTCGGTGGCGGCGAAGGCCCGGACCTGGTCGCCAACCGTTTCGATCATGTACGCGATCTGGTCCTCGCCCAGGTCGGCCCGTTCGCGATAGCGGACCAGGTCCAGATGCTCTTCGAGGATGTCCTTCAGCGGCTCGGGCGCCTCCACCTGGACCCGGTAGGCCGCCTGGACCGGCGCCGGCAGCAGGACGAACAGCAGCACGAGCAGCGGGGCCAGCAGCGGGGCGAGCAGAGGAGTCGGCGGGCGAGCCGGCGGGGGAGGCAGGTGGGGAGCCAGGGAGGGTGCCGGCTGCGCGGCCAACCGCCGGGCAAACCACCGCGACGCCTGCGCGGACGCCACCGCGCCGCTGCCCCGGGGGCGGCGGAATCCGATGCGCATGATCCCGAGGTCCAATATCATCCGTCGTTGCGATCCGACAAAGTCGCTATTTGACCACACCCCACGGCCCGATCCCCAAACCCCGAGCGCCCCAGGCCGGCAAAGCCCGCCCCGGCATGGCAATACGGTAGAATCGCGGCAGTTTTCCATTCCCCTATAGCATTCTGTATAGCTTTCCTGCCATGGCCATGTACGAATCCGAGATCACCCAGTTCCTGAAGGCGCTCAAGCAGGAGCGCCCGTCGCTGGAGGCGGAACAGCGCCAAGGCCGCGCCCTGCTGTGGGACAAGGCCCCGATCGACCTCGAGGAGCGCCAGCGCGCCGAGGCATCGCGGGTCCCGCAGAAGCCCTACGTCTACTCGCTGGACTGATGCCGGCACGCATCCCGGCGCCGCGGCCCCGGCCGACCGCCGCGATGCGTGCGCAACCGCCCCACTCATGAACCATAGCGAACAGGACAAGCTCGCGCTCGCGCTCGAGCTGCCCAGCGTGGCGCCCGAGGGCGCCTCGCCGGACACGGTCGACGGCATGGCGTTCGCGCGCCTGTACGGCGAGCCGCTGTTCCAGCTGCCGCAGGATCTGTATATCCCGCCCGACGCGCTCGAGATCTTCCTCGAAGCGTTCGAAGGGCCGCTGGACCTGCTGCTGTACCTGATTCGCAAGCAGAACTTCAATGTGCTCGACATTCCGATGTCGCAGGTCACGCACCAGTACCTGGCGTATGTCGAGCA
This sequence comes from Cupriavidus cauae, assembly GCF_026210475.1. Taxonomy (NCBI): domain Bacteria; kingdom Pseudomonadati; phylum Pseudomonadota; class Betaproteobacteria; order Burkholderiales; family Burkholderiaceae; genus Cupriavidus; species Cupriavidus cauae. Next base: position 1,454,225 of record NZ_CP080293.1, on the reverse strand, counting down.
GATCCGCAAGAGCAATCTGGAGCTGGCGGCCGAATACCTGCTGATGGCCGCGATGCTGATCGAGATCAAGTCGCGCATGCTGCTGCCGGTCAAGAAGGCCGACAGCGACGAGGACGCCGAAGACCCGCGCGCCGAGCTGGTGCGCCGGCTGCTCGAATACGAGCAGATGAAGCTCGCCGCGCAGAAGCTCGATCAGGTGCCGCAGCTGGGCCGCGATTTCCTGCGCTCGCAGGTCTACATCGAGCAGAGCCTGGCGCCGCGCTTCCCCGACGTCGACACCACCGACCTGCAGGCCGCCTGGGCCGACGTGCTCAAGCGCGCCAAGCTGAACCAGCACCACAAGATCTCGCGCGAGGAACTGTCCGTGCGCGAGCACATGAGCCAGATCCTGCGCCGGCTGCAGCATGCCCGCTTCATGGAGTTCACCGAGCTGTTCGAGGATGCGATCCGCTCGGGCAAGGGCGTGCCGGTGGTGGTGGTCAATTTCATCGCGATGCTCGAGCTGTCGCGCGAGTCCCTGGTCGAAATCACCCAGGCCGAGCCCTATGCGCCGATCTACGTGCGCCTGGCCTATACCCCCGCATAGCCCCGGCATCGCCGCGCGCTTTTCCTGACGAGCAGTACACCGCATCCATGAAAGTCATTTCCTCCATTCACGAGCTGCGCGACCAGTTGCGCGGCCAGAACCGGATCGCCTTCGTCCCGACCATGGGCAATCTGCACGAAGGCCATCTGTCGCTGATGCGGCTGGCGCGCCAGCATGGCGATCCGGTGGTGGCCTCGATCTTCGTCAATCGGCTGCAGTTCGGTCCCAACGAGGATTTCGACAAGTATCCGCGCACGCTGCAGGACGACATCGAGAAGCTGCAGAAGGAAGGCGTCTACGTGCTGTTCGCGCCCACCGAGCGCGACATGTACCCGGAACCGCAGGAATACCGCGTCGATCCGCCGCACGACCTGGGCGACATCCTGGAGGGCGAGTTCCGCCCGGGCTTCTTCAATGGCGTCTGCACGGTGGTGATGAAGCTGTTCTCGTGCGCGCAGCCGCGCGTCGCGGTGTTCGGCAAGAAGGACTACCAGCAGCTGATGATCGTGCGGCGCATGGCAAACCAGTTCGCGCTGCCGATCGACATCGTGCCGGCCGAGACCGTGCGGGCCGAGGACGGCCTGGCACTGTCGTCGCGCAACCGCTATCTGTCGCCGGACGAGCGGGCCGAGGCGCCGATGCTCTACCGCACGCTGCATCAGGTGCGCGACCAGGTGCTGGCCAACGCCGGCCGCGGTCTCGAACTGACCGCGGTCGAGGCGCAGGCGCTCGATGCGCTGAAGGCCCGCGGCTGGAAGCCCGACTACGTGTCGATCCGCAAGCGCAGCAATCTGCAGGCACCGAGCCGCGATGAATACGCGGCCGGCGAACCGCTGGTGGTGCTGGCCGCCGCCAAGCTCGGCGCCACGCGCCTGATCGACAATCTGGAAATCTAGCGGGCGAGGCCGGCGGCGCCAGGCCCGCCGGCCCTGTCCCCCTTTCCGCCTTTCCCCCTTTCCCGCCTTCCCCGCTCCCGCTTTCCCGACTCCGTGTCAGCGCCCGTCCCGCGCGCGCAGGGACCGGCACGGCTGCTGCCGGCCGCGCCCGGGCGAAATCGCAAGGGCGCTGCACGGCGTCAGCGGCGTACTGCCTGCCGCTGCTCGGTCTTCTTCAGATGGCGCCGGTGGCCGCGCTGGCGCTTCCACCAGATCAGCACGCCGGTCAGCGCAAACAGCAGCGGCGCCAGCCCGAACGCGGAGATGAAGATGCGGCCCGGCATGCCGAACGCCTCGCCGGTATGCAGCGGATACATCCAGTTCAGCACGGTGTCGCCGGCCGGCGCGGCGAGCGGATCGCGCACGCCGAGGCGGGCACCGGTATAGGCATCGAGCCACAGCCGGGTCGCGCCGCTGCCCTGGCGCACCTCGCCCCGCTGGCGCAGCCGGATCTCGTAGACATCGGTCGGCTGGCGCGGGAAGGTCACGCGCGACACGATCGCCTCCGGGTACAGCGCCTGGGCTGCCTGCACGGCCTGCTGCGTGCCCATCGGCATGGCCCCCTCGTAGGGCGGCGTGGACGCCGGCCGTGCCGGCGCGGTGACCGTCATCACGCTGCCGACCAGCGGCGTGACCCACTTCGGCAGATTCAGATACCAGCCGGAAAACGCGATCGTCGCCAGCACCGGCGCGGCCAGGATGCCGCCGGCGCGATGCAGCGAATAGTTCAGCCGCCACCACGAGCCGCCGTGCGTGATGCGAAACGCCTGCAGGATCGCGCGCGCCTTCAGCTTGGGCCACCACAGCGCGATGCCGGCCAGCACCGTGAACAGCAGCAGCATGCCGCCCACGCCGGCCACGGTCTTGCCGGTATCGCCGGCGAGCAGATAGTGATGCAGATGGAAGAGCGTGGGCATCAGCAACGGGCGCGACAGCCCGGGCTCGCCCCAGACGCGTTCGCCCTTGATCGCCAGCGTGGCCGGATCGATCATCACCTGGCGCGAGCGGCCCGGCACCGGGGCGGCCTTGCCCGGCTCCTTGACGTGATACCAGGCGATGAAGACGTCGCGCTCCGACACCGGCAGCATCAGCATCCTCGGCTTGCCGTATTGCGGATCGGCCTTCAGCTTCGCGACGACTTCCTGCACGGCGTCGGCACGCAGCGGCAGCGACACCGGCGCGGAGGCCACCAGCAGCTCGGGATTGAGCGCGGCGTCGATCTCGTGGCGCCACGACAGCACGGTGCCCGTCAGGCCCAGCAGCACGAACAGCACGCCGAGCCACAGGCCGATATACAGATGGAGTTTGACGAGCAGGACGCGCAGGCGGCCGGTAACCATGGTGTGGAACGATGGCGCGGCCGGCCGATACCGGCGCGCACTACGAGGCTGACAAAGCCGACAAGTGTAGCAGGCCGGTCTTGCGGGACGTCGGCCGGCGCCTCGATCTGGGCGATGCCGGCGCCGCGCTCGGACCGCGCCCGTGGCTTCGGCCGGCGGCTGGTCTCAGTTGGCCGCCTCAGGTAACGGCTGGCCTCGGCCGGCCGCCGGCTTCTGCTCGCGGCTTGCCTGTCGGTGGCCGCTTCACCGCGCGGCGCGCTTCAGGCCTCGGGCCGACCTCAGCTTGCAGCCGGCCGCAGCGGCGCCAGCAAGGCGCTCAGGTCCAGATGCGCGGCCATCGTATCGGCGAGGCGTTCGAGCGATGCTTCGCGCAGCGCGGCCAGGTCGACTCCGTCGGCGCCATCCAGACCGGCCCAGCGCAGCAACGCTGCACAGCCCGCCGGATCGTCGAACAGCCCATGCAGATAGGTGGCCAGCACCTGGCCATCGTCGGACAGCGCACCGTCGGCGCGGCCGTCGTCAAGCCGCAGCGCGGGCCGCGCCAGCGCCGGGCCTTCGGTGACGCCCAGATGGATCTCGTAGCCGGCAACGCTGGCGTCCGCCTGCGGCAGGGCCAGCGTGCCGCGCGCCTGGCGCAACTGCTTGTCGGCGGCCAGCACGGTGGCGTAGTCGAGCAGGCCCAGCCCGTCGCTGCCGCCGGGCGCACCCTCCCTTCCGTCCGGATCCTCGATGCGGCGCCCCAGCATCTGCATGCCGCCGCAGATGCCGACGACCTTGCCGCCATAGCGCAGATGCCGCAGCAGCGCGCGGTCCCAGCCCTGCTCGCGCAGGAACGCCAGATCGGCGCGCACGCTCTTGCTGCCCGGCAGCACGATCAGATCGGCAGGCGGGATCGGCATGCCAGGGCCGATCCAGCGCAGGTCCACGCGTGGATGGGCGCGCAGCGCGTCGAAATCGGTATGGTTCGAAATGCGCGGCAGCACCGGCACGATCACGCGCAGGCGCGGCGCGCCCTCATCCTTGGCCGACTGCGTGGCGGCCACCGCGTCCTCGGCATCCAGATGCAGGCCATGCAGATAGGGCAGCACGCCCAGCACGGGCTTGCCGGTGCGCGCACGCAGCCAGTCCAGCCCCGGTTCCAGCAGCCCGATATCGCCGCGGAAGCGATTGATGATGAAGCCCTTGACGCGCGCGCGCTCGCTGGCCGACAGGCAGTCCAGCGTGCCGACCAGATGCGCGAACACGCCGCCGCGGTCGATATCGGCGACCAGCACCACCGGGCAATCGACCGCCTCGGCAAAGCCCATGTTGGCGATGTCGCGCTCGCGCAGATTGACCTCGGCCGGGCTGCCCGCGCCTTCGACCAGCACCACGTCGTAGCCCTCGCGCAGGCGCCGGTGCGAGGCCAGCACGGCCTGCATCGCGACCGGCTTGTACGCGTGATAGGCGCGGGCATCGAGGTCCAGCCGGGCGCGGCCATGGATGATGATCTGCGCACCGGTGTCGCTGCTCGGCTTGAGCAGCACCGGGTTCATGTCGGTGTGCGGCGCCAGCCCGGCCGCCTGGGCCTGCAGCGCCTGCGCGCGGCCGATTTCGCCGCCGTCGGCGGTGACGGCGCTGTTCAGCGCCATGTTCTGCGGCTTGAACGGGGCCACCCGTACCCCGGCACGCGCCAGCAGCCGGCACAGGCCCGCCACCACGGTGCTCTTGCCGGCGTCGGAGGTCGTGCCCTGGATCATCAGCGTGCCGCGCAACAGCGAGGCGTAGGGAATGGGGACGGCCGGTGCGTGGTAGGCGGCGTCGGCTGAGCCTGCTGCTTCGGGGGGATCGGTCGGATCGGGATAGGCTTGCATCGCGGCGATTATCGCATCGGCCCATGCCCGGCCATCGCCATCCTGCGCCTGGCCCTGGGGCCGACCGCCGCACCGGTCCCCACACCGATCCGCCGCATCGATCCGCCACATCGATCCGCCGCATCGATCCGCCACATCGATCCGTCACATCGATCCGCCACATCGTTCTGCCGCATCGATCCCTCGCCTCGGTCCCCGCACCACACCGAGCCCCGCGCCGATCCGCCCTGGCAGCACGCGATGCGCCCGCTACAATACCCGGATGGAACCCAAGGCCCCTCCTCACGCCGGCACCGGCCCCGCCGACACGCCGTCCGACGTCGCGCTGCCCACCGGCGAAGCGGCCATCGCGGTGGCCACCCAGACGGCCGTCGGCCTGCCCAGGCCCGGGCCGCGCGAGCTGACGCTGGTGCTGGGTGGCGCGCGCTCCGGCAAGAGCCACTTCGCCGAGCAGCTGGCCACCGATCACGCCCTGGCCACCGGCGGTCCGGTGACCTATATCGCCACCGCGCGCGAGGACCCGGACGACACCGACGAGGAGATGCAGCTGCGCATCGCGCTGCATCGCGCGCGGCGCCCCGCCGACTGGAACCTGGTCGAGGAGCCGCTGCATCTGGCCGACGCGCTGTACGCGCATGCCCGCCGCGAGGGCTGCATCCTGGTCGACTGCATGACGGTCTGGCTCAACAACCTGATCTTCCTCGACAAGCGTGCCTATCCCGAGCACGGCGTCATCACGCCGCCGCCGGCCTTCACCGAGGAGATGGACGCGCTGCTGGCCGCGCTGCCGACGCTGCCCGGCCACGTGATCCTGGTTTCCAACGAGATCGGCTTCGGCGTGGTGCCGATGGGCGCGATCACCCGCTTCTACGTCGACGAACTCGGCCGCCTGAACCAGAAGCTGGCCGCCGCCGCGGACCGCGTGCGCCTGCTGGTCGCCGGCCTGCCGGTCGCGATCAAGGGACCGGACCCGGCATGGTGAGTTCGCTGTGGCCCGCGGCGCCGCTGGCGCCGGGCGCCGCCATTGCGCTGACGGCCCTCGCAGGGGCGGGACTCGACCGCTGGCTCGGCGAGCCGCGCCGCTGGCATCCGCTGGTCGGCTTCGGGCGACTGGCCAATGCCGCCGAGCGCGCGCTGAACCGGCCGGGACCTCGCTGGCGCCAACGTGGCATCGGATTGATGGCCTGGTCCGTGCTGGTGCTCGGACCCGCGGCGCTGGCCGCGCTGCTGATCGCTGCCGCCACCGAACTTGCCGGTGCCTGGCTGGGCTGGCTGCTGCATGCGCTGGGCCTGTATGCCACGCTGGGCGCGCGCAGCCTGTGCCAGCATATCGAACCGATCGCCAGCGCACTGGCCGACGGGAACCTGCCGCAAGCACGCCAGCTGACCGCGCGCATCGTCTCGCGCGACACCGCGGACGCCGATGCGCCCGCACTGGCCCGCGCGGCCTGCGAATCGGCACTCGAGAACGGCAACGACGCGATCTTCGGCGCGCTGTTCTGGTTCCTGATCGGCGGCGCCCCGGCGGCGATCGCCTATCGGCTCGCCAATACGCTCGATGCGATGTGGGGCTACCGGACCGAGCGCCTGCTGCATTTCGGCTGGGCCGCGGCCCGCCTCGACGATCTGCTGAATCTGATTCCCGCGCGGCTGACCGCGCTGTCCTATGCGCTGCTCGGCTCGACCGCGCGCGCCCTGCGCTGCTGGCGCGTGCAGGCCCCGGCGTGGTCCAGTCCGAACGCCGGCCCCGTGATGGCGGCGGGCGCCGGTGCCCTCGGTGTCGCGCTCGGCGGTCCGGCCCGCTACCACGGCCAGTGGGAAGCGCGTCCGCCGCTGGGCGAAGGCCAGCCGCCGGGCGCCGCCGACGTACTGGCCAGCCTGCGGCTGGTGCGGCGAACGCTGTGGCTTTGGCTGGCCCTGGCCGTCGCGTACGGCATCGTCGCCCAGTGTTTGGCGCTGTCGCGATGAACCATCCGCATCCCTTGCCCCCTCCGATCCGCCACGGCGGCAATCTGCTGGCGCTGACGCTCGCCTGCGGCATCGTCGCCCAACGGCTGGCGCTGTCGCGATGAACCACCCGCATTCCCTGCCCCCTCCGATCCGCCACGGCGGCAATCTGCTGGCCGCGGTGCGCCGCTACGGCCGCGACCCGGCCGACTGGCTCGACCTGTCGACCGGCATCAATCCGGACGGCTATCCGGTGCCGCCGTTGCCGGCCGACTGCTGGCAGCGGCTGCCGCAGGACGACGATGGCCTCGCGGAGATCGCCGCCCGCGCCTACGGCTCGCCGCATGCCCTGCCGGTCGCCGGTTCGCAGGCCGCGATCCGCACGCTGCCCGCGCTGCTGCCGCCGGGCCGCGTCGGCATCGCCGCGCTCGGGTACAGCGAGTACGCGCCGGCGTTTGCCGCCGCCGGCCATCGCGTGGTGCCGCTGGACGAGGCTGACTTCTCGGATCTGGCCCTTGCCGATGGCCTCGACCATCTGGTGGTCGTCAATCCGAACAATCCGACCGGCCGCATCGTGCCGCGCGAGCGCCTGCTGGGCTGGCATGCCGCGCTGGCCGCGCGCGGCGGCACGCTGCTGGTCGACGAGGCCTTCGCCGATGCGTGGGTTACCGATGAAGGCGGTGGCTCGCTGGCGGCGGACAGCAACCGTGCCGGCCTGATCGTGCTGCGCTCGCTGGGCAAGTTCTATGGGCTCGCCGGGGTGCGCTGCGGCTTCGTGCTGGCGCAACGGGATCTGCTGCAGGCGCTGGGCGAGCGTCTTGGGCATTGGACCGTGTCCGGCCCGGCACGCGCGGTGGCACGGCTGGCGCTGTGCGACACCGATTGGCAGGCCGCCACACGGGCGCGGCTGCGCGTGGCGAGCGCCCGGCTCGATGCGCTGCTGCGCCGGCATGGCCTGGCGCCGGTCACCTTGCCGCTGTTCGCGTGGGTACCGCATGCCGATGCCGTGCGGCTGCATCAGGCGCTGGCGCATGCCGGCGTCTGGACCCGGCTGTTCGATGCACCGGTGGCGTCCTTGGCTTCGCGGGAGGCCGCCGGCGGTCGCGCCGGGGATTTCGCTGGCGGTCGCCCCGGGGATTCATCCGGCGATTCCACGGCCAAGTCCCCCAGCGATACCACCGACAATACCGCCAGGCTCCCGAGCCTGCGCCTCGGCCTGCCGCCCGATCGCGAGGCCTGCTGGCAGCGGCTGGCCGATGCCCTCGCCACCATTCTTCCGCTCTGACATGCCCCTGTTGCCGTTCCTGTCCCGCCGACGTCGGCCGCACGCCGCCACGCGTTCCGCCGCCACGTGTTCTGCCGCCACGCGTTCCGCCGGGCCTTCAGCCACGCGTTTTGCCACGCGTTCTGCCGCCCACGGTCTTGCCGCCATCGCATGCCTTGCCACGGCGTTAGCGGCCGCCGTGCCCATCGATGCGCGCGCCGCGGTCTCCGTCGTCGACGATGCCGGCCAGACCATCACGCTGGCGCAGCCGGCGCGCCGCATCGTGTCGCTGGCCCCGCATGTCACGGAGATGCTGTTCGCTGCGGGGGGCGGCGACCGCATCGTCGGCACCGTGAACTACAGCGACTACCCGCCCGAGGCGCGCGCAATCGTGCGGGTCGGCGACAACAAGGCGCTCGATCTCGAACGCATCGCGGCACTGAAGCCCGACCTGATCGTGGTCTGGCGGCATGGCAACGCGCAGAAGCAGACCGAACGGCTGCGCGCGCTGGGCCTGCCGCTGTTCCACAGCGAGCCGCGGCGCTTGATGGCGGTGCCCGACAACATCGAGAAGCTGGGCGTGCTGCTCGGCACCGGCCCGACCGCGCACGCCGCGGCCGAACGGCTGCGCGCGCGCATTGCCGCGCTGGGCAAGGCCCACGCTGCGCGTCCGCCGGTGTCGGTGTTCTATCAGGTCTGGCAGCAGCCGCTGATGACGCTGAACGGCCAGCATATGGTCAGCGACATGCTGGCGCTGTGCGGCGGCCGCAATGTGTTCGCCGACGAGACGCCGCTGGTGCCGACGATTTCGGTCGAAGCGGTGCTCGCGCGCAATCCCGAGGCGATGATCACGGCCAGCATGGGCGCGACGCAGGCGGACCGCCCGCTGGCGGATTTCGCGCAATGGCAGCGCTGGCAGCAGCTGACCGCAGTGGCGCGGGGCAATCTCTTCACGATCGACGGCGATCTCATCAATCGGGCCGGACCGCGCGCCATCGATGCGGCGGAGATCCTGTGCCGCCAGCTGGAGGTGGCGCGAAGCCGGCGGCCTGCGCAGTAGCGCGGCGCCGGGGCGGCCGCCGCCCGGCCCGCTCTGCGTCCCCCGCTGCGTCGGTCTCTGCGGTCTACCTGTGGGTCGGCTTGCGACGGCTATGCGCGGTTATGCGTCGACCTTTGTGTCGGCTTTGTGCGTCGGCTTTGTGCGTAGGGCTGTGCATCGTCCCTCAGCCGACCGTACGGTTCCACCACAACAGGCGCCCCGGCCGCGCCGCGCCCGGATCGAGCCGGAAGCCGCAGCTGGCGCCCCAGCCCAGTTGCCAGTCGAGCGTGACCGACAGCGGCAGACCTAGGCAATGCGCGGCAAGCATCCGCATCGGCCCGGCGTGGCCGACCACCCACAGGCATGATTCAGGCTCGGGCTCGGGCTCGGGCTCGGACACGGACACGGACGCGGGCGCGGGCGCGAGCACGGACGGAGACGCTTGCAGCGAATCCGCCCACCCGGCCACGCGGGCGTATGCCCTGCGCGCCGATTCGCCGCCATGCGGGCAGGCATCCATCAGGTCTGCCGCCCACTGATCGAGCCCCTCCCGCGGCACCGCGTCCCAGCGCTGGCCCTCCCAAGCGCCGAAGTCCAACTCGTGCAGCCGGGCATCGCTGTCGATCGTCGGCGCCGTTCCACCGGCTTGCGTCATGAACGCCTGTGCGATGCGCTGCGCGGTAGCGCGAGCGCGCTGCGCGGGGCTGCAGACGATCCGCGCCGGTGGCGGCACACCGTTGGCGCGAGCCGCCGCCGATGCGGCATTCAGGATCGCATCGGCCGGCGGCGACATCGGCTCGACCAGCGGCAGATCCAGCCGCCCATAGCAGACCCCATCGTCAACCGCGGGATGCGCGTGCCGGATCAGGACCAGATCCATGCCGCCGCCAGCAGATAGATCAGCAGTTCGCCGAGCTGCTGCGCCATGCCGAGACAGTCGCCGGTATAGCCGCCGATGCGGCGCACGAAATAGCGCCCAAGAACCAGCCGCAGCAGCGCCAGCGCGGCGATAGCCGCGACACCGAAGCCGGGCGCGACGGCCAGCAGCGGCAGCGCGCCGCAGGCGAGCACCAGCGCCAGGCCGCGCGGCGACAGCCGCTGCGCGACCGGCTTGGCCTTGCCCTCGGGACGCACGTAGTCGAGCGTCGCCAGATAGCTGACCGCCATCGCACGGCTGGCGGCATGCGCGGCCACCAGCACCAGCAGCAATTCGCGCAGCCCGCCGCGCTGGCCGAGCGCCAGCAGCAGTTGCCATTTCAGCAGCAGGGCCAGCACCAGCGCCAGCGCACCGAAGGTACCGATGCGCGAGTCGTGCATGATGCGCAGCACGTCCTCGCGCCGGTAGCCGCCGCCGAAGGCATCGACGCAGTCGGCCAGGCCGTCCTCGTGGAAGGCCCCGGTCAGCAGCAGCGTGGCGCCGATGCCGATCAGTACCGCGACCGCGGGCGGCCACAGCAGCCACGCGGCCAGCGTCGCCAGCGCGCCAATGGCGCCGACCATCAGGCCGACCAGCGGGAAATAGCGGGCGGCGGCATGCAGGTAGTGCGGGGCGAAGCCGACCCAGGCCGGCACCGGCACGCGGGTGAAATAGCCGACCGCGGTCAGCAGGTAGCGCAGCTCTTCGCAGGCGCGGTGCAGCAGTGGGTGGGCCGGCCGCCGCGGCGGCGCGGGCGTGGGCTCGGTCGGCATCGTCGTCATGGGCGGATGGCGGAGAGGATGGCGCCAGTCTATCGCGCGGACGCGTCGGCGCCGTCGTTCGCGTCCGCGGTCGCGCTGGCCGTGCTGACACCCGCCGCGCCGAAGGTCGCCATCTCGCGCAGGAAGGCCACCGCCGATACCACCAGCGGATACGCCAGCGCGGCGCCGCTACCCTCGCCCAGCCGCAGGTCCAGCGCCAGCAGCGGCCGCGCGCCGAAGTGCTCGAGCAGCGCGCGATGGCCCTGCTCGTGCGAGCAGTGCGAGAACACGCAGTACGGCAACACCTTGGGATCGAGGCGGCTGGCAACCAGCAGCGCCGCCGACGCGATGAAGCCGTCGACGAGGATCACCATGCGCTGCGACGCCGCGGCGAGGAAGGCGCCCGCCATCATCGCGATCTCGAAGCCGCCCAGGGCGGCCAGAGCATCGAGTGGTTCCACCGCATCGGCATGCCGCGCCAGCGCGCGCTCGAGCAGCGCCAGCTTGCGCGCGAGCCCGGCATCGTCCAGGCCGGTGCCGCGCCCGACGCAGGCGGCGATCGGCAGGCCGGTCAGCCGGCTGACCAGACAGGCGGCGGCCGAGGTATTGCCGATGCCCATCTCGCCAAAGCCGATCACATTGGTGCCCTGCGCGGCATGGTGCATCACGCGCGCGACGCCCGCCGCCAGCGCGGCCTCGGCCTGCTCGCGCCGCATCGCCGGTTCGTCGACGAAGTTGCGCGTGCCCGCATCGATGCGGCAGTCCACCAGACCCTGTGCCATGCCCGGCGGCACGCGCACGCCGGCATCGACCACCTCGAGCGCCATGCCGTGCTGGCGCGCGAACACATTGATCGCCGCGCCGCCGGCGGCAAAATTGCGGACCATCTGCACGGTGACGTCGGCCGGATAGGCGCTGACGCCGGCATCGGCGATGCCATGGTCGGCGGCAAACACGATCATCGCCGGGCGCCGCAGTTCGGGACGTGCGCTGCGCTGGATCAGCCCGATCTGCAGGGCCAGCGATTCCAGCCGGCCGAGCGCGCCGAGCGGCTTGGTCTTGTCGTCGATGGCCGCCTGCAGCGTCGGACGCAGCGCCTCGTCCAGCGGTGCGATCGTAGGGAGCGCGAAGTGCGAATCGGTGTTCAAGGCGGTGTTCGATGCGGTGTTCGATGCGGTGTTCGGCACGGTGTTGGATACGGACGTCATGGCTTACATCTCGATGCCGCGCTGGGCCTTGATGCCCTGCTGGAACGCATGCTTGACCGGCGCCATCTCGGTGACGGTATCGGCCGCCTCGATCAGCGCGGGCGGCGCGCCGCGGCCGGTGATCACCACATGCTGCATGGGCGGACGCGCGCGCAGATCGGCGATCACGGTATCGACGTCCAGATAGTGCAGCTTCAGCGCGATATTCAGTTCGTCGAGCAGCACCAGCCCGATCGACGGGTCGCGCAGCAGCCCGCGCGCGACCTCCCACGCGGCCTCGGCCTTGGCCACATCGCGCGCGCGGTCCTGGGTCTCCCAGGTATAACCCTCGCCCATCACGTGGAAGCGGCATTGCTCGGGAAAACGCCGCAGGAACATCTCCTCGCCGCTGGGAAACGCGCCCTTGATGAACTGCACCACGCCGGCCTGCATGCCGTGGCCGAGCGCGCGGATCACCATGCCGAAGCCCGAGCTCGACTTGCCCTTGCCGTTGCCGGTGGTGATCACGATCACGCCCCGTTCGTCCTGCGCGGCGGCGATCTTCGCGTCGACCACCGCCTTCTTGCGGACCATGCGGGCCTTGTGGCGTTCGTCGCGGCCGTCGATGTCGTTGCGGCCATCGATCGCGTTGCCGCCGCTGCTGCCGTTGTTGTCGTTATTGCCGTGGTTCTCGTTGTCGTCGTGGTCGGTTGTCATGGCGGTAAGCGGTAAGCGGCGCGGCCGTGCCTCAGGCCGGACCATTGGCGATCAACGCCGTATGCGCGCCCTGCGCGACGGCGATGATCGGCGTGCGCAGCGCGCGCGAGCAGTGGGCGGGCGTCAGAATCTCGTCGGCCGGGCCGTGCAGGCAGCTGCCGTCCTCGGCCATCAGCAGCGCGTGCGTGGCATAGCGGCGCGCCAGGTTCAGGTCATGCAGGATCAGCATGGCGGCTTGGCGGCCGGCGCGCGTCAGGCGCGCGAGCGTGTCCAGCACCAGGATCTGATGGCGCAGGTCCAGATGCGCCAGCGGTTCGTCGAGCAGCAGCAGCGGCGCCTGCTGCGCCATCACCGCGGCCAGCGACACCCGTTGGCGCTCGCCGCCGGACAGCGTCAGCACGTCGCGGCCGGCCAGGCCGGACAGGTCGAGCGCTTCGAGCAGCGCGGCCACCACCGCGTCGTCGTCGCGGCCGCTCCAGCCCCATCCCGACAGATGCGGGTGGCGGCCGACGGCGACCGCGTCGTGCACGGTCATCGAGAAGGTGTCGTGAATGGCCTGCGGCAGGTAGGCGCGCTGCCTGGCCAGGACCTCGGGCCGCTGGCGTGCCAGCGTGGCGAGCGGCTCGCCGTCGAGACGCACCTCGCCGCGCTCGGCAGGGCGCAGCCCGGCGAGCACCGCCATCAGCGTCGATTTGCCGACGCCGTTGGGGCCGAGCACGCACCACAGCTCGCCCGGGCGCATGGTGAAGTCGAGCGCGTCGAACAGCGTCTTGCCGCCCGCGCGCAAGCCCAGGCCGTGCAGCGACAGCCGCGGGCAAGGCACGGTGGGGACGGTCCAGTCGGCGGCGGTCGTCATTGCGGATCCTTCATCGGGGCCGGCGCAGCAGCAGGAACAGGAAGGTCGGCACGCCGAGCAGCGCCGTGATGACGCCGACCGGCAATTGCGCCGGCGCGATCACGGTCCGCGCGATCAGGTCCGCCGCCATCAGCAGCGTGCCGCCCAGCAGCGCCGCGGCGGGCAACAGCAGGCGCTGGTCGTTGCCCCAGGCGAGCCGCACCAGATGCGGCACCACCAGCCCGACGAAGCCGATCGAGCCGGCCGTGGTGATGGCCGCCGCAATCGACAGCGAGGCCACCAGGTAGGCCGACAGGCGTACCCGGCCGACGCGCACGCCCAGCGACTGGGCCACGGTCTCGCCGAGCAGCATCACGTTCAGCGCGCGCGCCATCGGCAGCGTCAGCAGCAGCGCCAGCACCAGCGTGCCGAGCGCGAGCCCGTAGCTGGCGGTGCCGCCCAGATCGCCGGTCAGCCAGAACAGCATGCCGCGCAGCCGGCCCTCGGGCGCGATGCTCAGGATCAGCGTGATGACCGCCCCCCAGCCCGCGGCCAGGATCACGCCGGTCAGCAGCAGCCGCGAGCCCGCCTCATGATGGCCGCCCTGGACCTGGGGATGCAGCAGATCGCGCCGCGCCAGCGTGGCGACCAGCACCATCGACACCAGCGCGCCGCCGGCGGCGCCGGCCTGCACGGTCCACAGCGGCGCCAGCGCCAGCATCGCCAGCAACGCACCGGTGGCCGCGCCGCCCGACACGCCGAGCACATAGGGCTCGGCCAGCGGATTGCGCAGCAGCACCTGCATCAGCGCGCCGGACAGCGCGAGCAGACCGCCGCAGGCGAACGCGGCCGCGGCGCGCGGCAGCCGCAGCTCGCGCACGATGGCCACGGCGGTCTGGCTGGCCCCGTCGGAATCGCCCGATGCATCGGTCAGCCCGAACAGCGCGTGCCAGACCTCGCTCGGCGACAGGCCGACGCTGCCGACCGCCAGCGACAGCAGGAACACCGCCACGGCGGCACCGGCCAGCAGCGCGCACACGGCCAGCGCGCGCCGCATCTCAGCCGCGCCGCGCATCGAACTGCCTGCCGTCGTACCCGCCGACGCCGCGGTCCGCATCATGGTCCCTGGTTCCGGCGATGCCGCTTAGCGCTGGCGCCAGCCGAGCGTGATGAAGCCTGCCCGGCCCTGCGTGTTGTAGGGATAGGCCAGCTGGTAGTCCTTGTCGAACAGATTCTCGACGCGGGCGGCGATGAACCATTGCTTGTCGATGTTGTAGCGCGCGTTGAGGTTGACGATACCGTATCCGCCCAGCGTGCGCGAGCCGCTGTCCCGGCGCGACGACGACACGATCCACTGTCCGCCGAAGCGCCAGTTGCCGATATCGCGGCCCAGGTCCAGCGCCGCATGCCGGCGCGCGCGGCGCATCAGCTGCGTGCCGGTCTGCTCGTCGACCGGATTCTGCATCGTGACGCTGGCGGTTACGTCGGTGCCGAGCAGGCGCGCGCGCCATGACGCCTCGACGCCCTCGACCTTGGCGCTGCTGACGTTCTGCGCCAGGAACATGCCATTGGGCTGCAGCGCGGACGTGATCAGGTTGTCGTATTGCGTGCGGAAGGCCGTCACGCGCAGCAGGCCGGCGCCCTTGCTGTCGTACTGCGCGCCGATCTCGACCGAGCGCGCCCGCTCCGGCTGCAGGTTCGGCTGGCCATAGTTCGGGTAGTACAGCTCGTTGAAGGTCGGCGCACGGAACGCGTTGCTCGCGTTCGCAAGCAGCTTGAACTGCTCGGTCACGTAGTAGCCGTAGCCGGCGAAATAGCTGCCCTTGTCGCCGAAGTCCGAATAGTGGTCGTTGCGCAGGTTCAGCTGCAGCTGGTGCTTGCCGATGCGGCCGTCGTAGCCGCCGAACACCGACACCACGTTGCGGCTCGGCGCGGCGTACGAGTTCGAGTCGAACTGCTGCTGCAGATATTCGGTGCCGAACATCAGCTGATGGCCCTTGGCCAGCGCGTATTCGTTCTGCCAGGTGAACTGGCGCGTGCGGGTCTTGAAGCGGCTGTCGAACACGCCGTTGAGCGTGTTGTCGCTGTCGTCCTCGCTTTGCGCGACCTTGAAGCGCGTGGTCCAGTCCGGAGCCAGCTTGCCGTTGACGAAGGCCGACAGCGTATAGAGCTCGCTGTCGCTGCGCCAGTCGTCGGTGGGCCGCCCGAAGGTGCTGTCGTACGACAGCTTGCTCTTGCTGTAGTAGGCCGCGACGCCCGCCTCCCAGTCCGCGCTGAAGCGATGCTTGATCTGGCCCGATACGCTCTTGTTCTCGTACGGGTTGTCGTTCGGATTGGCGCGCGGCTGCAGGCGCGTGTTCACCGCGGAGAAGCCGTCGGTCTTGAAGATCGAGCCGGTCAGGTTGAACGAGGTGTCGCCGACCTGGCCGCCGTACCCCACCGTCGCGCGGCGCGTATTGTCGCTGCCGTATTCGACCTGGGCGTTGGCCGCGGGCGGCTTGCCGGCGCCGCTCTTGGTGAAGATCTGCACCACGCCGCCGATCGCGTCGGAGCCGTACAGCGCCGAGACGTTGCCGCGCACCACCTCGATCCGGTCGATCTCGTCGGGCAGGATGTTGGCCAGTTGCGCGGTGCCGCTGCTGGCCGAGGCGATGCGCACGCCGTCGATCAGGATCAGCGTCTGGTTCGAATTGGCGCCCCGCATGAACAGCGTCGTGTTGGCGCCCATGCCGCCGGTGGCGGCCAGTTCCAGGCCGGCCTGCGTGCGCAGCAGCGAACGCAGGTCGGGCGCCTGGCTGTTGGCGATCTCCTGCTGCGTGATCACGGTGGTATGGGGCAGCGCCTCGTCCAGCGGCTGCGCGGTGCGCGTGGCGCTGACGACGACCGGCGCCAGCGTGGTGTCCGCCGACGGCGCGGGCTGCTGCGCCAGCGCGGGCCATGCGCACAGCGTGGCGGCGGACAACAGCGCGGCCTGCGCGGGCGAGCCGGGGGCGGCGCGCGCAATATCGCCGGCAAGATTGCGGGCAATATCGGCGGCAGGACTGCGGGCAATATCCCCGACAAGACGGCGGACGATGGCATGGGCGCGGACGCGCGCAGCGGGGCGCGGGCCTGGCAGTGCCAGGCGACGCGACCTCGAAGACGATGAAAGCATGGTGCTCGAGCGGAAGTGATAGCCTGGCCCGTTCCCCCGCGGACCGTCTGGCGGTGAGGCTGCGCGAGCGCGATGGCGACCGGCATGCCCGCATCCAGGCCGGTATCCGGGCTGGCGATCGGCACCGCCCGCCTTCCCGGACCATCGGTCCAGTGGCATGTGGGGCGGTGAGGCGAAGCCGGCGGGCGTGGAGCCGATCGTGCCGATCGGCTCGGGGCGCGGCGGCGATCGCAATCGCTTACCGTTGCGGGGGCAGCACAGGTTGGCCCGGCATAGCGCGGCGGCGTGGCGGACTCCCTGTTTCCCGTTTAACTGCAATCCGATGGGGACCGGATCGCGAGCACCTGAAAACGCGCGTGAGTGTAGGCAGTTTGGCGGCCCCCGTCAAATTGGCGGCGCCCTCGGCCCATTGCGCTGCAGCGTGCCCCTGGGGTGCGCTCATTGAGGCCATTGGCCGACGATCGATGCAACTTCGAGGGGAATGCACGGTCACAATCGCTTCCCGCAGTGATGACGCGGACCATGCATCGGCTAGAATCCCGTTACCTGACACCCTGAGAACACGACAGGCCCATGCTGACCGAACTCGAACAACTGGCCGCCAAGATCGGCCGCGTGCTGCACCACGCGGACACGCTGGCGGCAGAAAACCAGCGGCTGCGCGAGGAGATCGAACGCCTGCAGGCGGAGGCCGCGCAGCTGCGCAGCGATCGCGAGGCGATGGCCGCCGATCGCGAACTGCTGAACATCAAGATCGAGGAAGCGCAATTGCGCATCCAGTCGATCCTGGACAAGCTGCCCACGGCCACCGATGCGCGCCAGCTGGATCTGCTCGAGGAAGGGGAGCTTCCCGCCGAGCGCATCCAGGGCGAGCCGCGCGGCGCCCAGCCTTCCGGAGAACACGCATGAGCGGCAACAAGCAAGTCGAAGTCCATATCGCGGGGCAGCCCTACCGCTTCGCGATCGCCCCCGAGAACGAGGCCGCGCTGCTCGAAGCGGTGGCCCTGGTCGACGACCAGATGACGCGCATCAAGTCCGGCGCCTCGACCAAGGGCGTCGAACGGGTCGCGGTGATGGCCGCGATCAGCATCGCCTCGGATCTGCTCGCGCTCAAGCGCAAGCAGCAGGAGGACGGCGCGATTCCGGTGGACGCCGTGCGCGCCCGCATCCGCGAGCTGAACGAGCGCGCCGACGAGGCGCTGCGCCAGTACGCGCATGTCGGCACCAGCATGGGCGGCGGCAGTGTGGGCCATACCCATACCGGCCCTGCCCATACCGTTTCGCCGGCGCAGTCCTGACCCCTTGAATTGCACGCAGGGGCCCGCATATGGGCCCTTGTGCAAGGCCCTTCACCATAGCGATATAGGGCAAATGGACCGGATATGAAGGGCATGTGAAGACCGTGCCGCGGCTGCCACGCAAAATGTAACGACAAGCCAAGACGCGCTTGGTATGCGAGAAAGCCCGGTGTATAGTGGAGCCACTGCACGGGGGTACCAAGGTGCAGAAACATGGTCGGGTTATCGCGCCCGGCCGCCGTTTTCCTCCCATCCCAGTTTGAAACGGCAAACGTCTGACCTCCCCCGGACTTCGATGTCCGGGCCCAATTGGATAGTCAGACGTTTGACAGTTTCCCTGCCTGGTTCGCGAAGGTCATAAACTCCTTGAACCGATATGCATTGCATGGTGCGGGATGATGCCGTGTGGGCGAGCGCGTCACAGTGTTCATAGCGTAGGTCTCGAACCTGGGCTCCCTGAATAGGTGATGTACCCGAAATACGGCTTCCGCAGCCACACTGAACCTCACTTGGGTTCAGGATGCCGACCCAACGGCCGAGGCGGGGACCCTACAGCAAGAGGCGATGGTCTTTGGACCATCGCCTCTTTTTTTGCCGGCGTTTTTGCCCGCGTTTTCCCCCCGCATTTCCCCCGCATTTCCCCCGCATTTCCCCCCATTTCTGCCGCGCAGCCGCAGAGCTCCGTTGCCGGCGCAGTCCCCTGCCCTGTTGCGCGCGTTTATGCCTACGATGCCAATGCGGGCGACGAAGGCGCTTTCACGGTATGCTTGCCGCGTCGCGCCGCCGCTGCAAGGCCCTTGCCGCGTCTTCGCGATGCCGTTCCGACCATCCACGACGTGCGAGCATGAGTCCCTCCGACAAGAAGGCGGCCACCGAGTCCACCGCAAAATCGGCTGCAAAATCGGCTGCAAAATCGGCTGCTGAATCGGCTGCCAAATCGGCTTCCAAATCGGCCCCAAGGTCCGCAACGAAGGCCGCCGACAAGCCGGCCGCGGGTGCGTCCCGCGCGCGCCAGTACTGGCTGATGAAGTCCGAGCCCGACGAGGCCAGCATCGATACGCTGGCCGAGCAGGGACGGCTGCCCTGGACCGGCGTGCGCAACTACCAGGCGCGCAATTTCATGCGCGACGCGATGCGCATCGGCGACGGCGTGCTGTTCTACCACTCGTCGTGCCCGCAGCCCGGCATCGCGGGATTGGCCGAGGTCTGCTCGACGCCCTACCCCGATCCCACCCAGTTCGATCCCCACAGCAAGTACCACGACCCGGCCTCGAAGCCGGAGCATCCCCGCTGGGAGCTGGTCGACGTCAAGTTCGTCGACAAGTGCGAGCTGATCTCGCTGGCGCAATTGCGCGAGCATGAAGAGCTGGCCGACATGATCGTGCTGCGCCGGGGCAACCGGCTGTCGATCACGCCGGTCACGCCGCAGGAATGGCAGTTCATCACCACGCGGCTGATGGGACGCCGCTGAACCGCGTGCGATGCGCGTGGGCGGTACATCCACCGCCCGCGAGATAACCATAACGAAAAACATCACGAAGCGATCCACGCATGACTCTCTCCCTGATTCCCGCGCTGCTGCTGCTCGGCGCGTTCACCGGCTTCTGCGCCGGCCTGCTCGGCGTCGGCGGCGGCATGATGATGGTGCCGTTCCTGACGCTGACCTTCAGCTGGCTGGCCTTTCCCGAAGAAGCGATCGTCCACATGGCGATCGCCACCTCGATGTCCACCATCCTGTTCACCTCGCTGTCGTCGGTGCGCGCCCACCACAAGCAGGGCGCGGTGCGCTGGAAGATCGTATTGGCGCTGGCGCCAGGCATCCTGCTGGGCGGCATGATCGGCGGCGGCAAGGTGTTCGCCGCGCTGAAGACCGGCTGGCTGTCGCTGCTGTTTGCGTTGTTCGTCGGCTTCTCGGCCTCGCAGATGCTGCGCAATCGCAAGCCGTCGGCGACCCGGCAGCTCCCTGGCTTCCCCGGCATGTTCGGCGCGGGTTCGGCAATCGGCTTCCTGTCCAGCCTGGTCGGCGCCGGCGGCGGCTTTGTCTCGGTGCCGTTCATGACCTGGTGCAACGTGCCGATCCACCACGCGGTGGCCACGTCGGCCGCGCTGGGCTTCCCGATCGCCGCGGCCAGCGTGATCGGCTATGTCTGGAGCGGCTACCAGATGACCGGCCTGCCGGCCGGTTCGCTCGGCTATGTCTATCTGCCCGCGCTGGCCGTGATCGCGATCGCCAGCGTGCTGACCGCGCCGCTGGGCGCGCGCACCGCGCACCGGATGGAGGTGCGCAAGCTCAAGCGCATCTTCGCCGGCATGCTGTTCTGCCTGGCCACCTACATGCTGTGGAAGGCCTGGCAGACGTTCTGAGCAAGCTGGCCAGGGCGTGAGGTCCGCGCCGGTCCGCGCCAGTCCGCGTCGGTCCGCGTTGGCCCGTGTCGGCCACGTCCGCCCGTGTCGGCCCCGCGTCGGCCCGCGTCGGCCCGGTAATACGCCGATACAAGCGCCCGGCTACGCAAGGGAACCCGGCGCTGCCAGTGACCGTCTGATCACCATCACATTGTCATGGAGAACTCGATGAAGCAATTGCTCGCCGCTACCCTGCTCGGTACCACCGCACTGGCCGCCTCCGCACAGGGCGGACCGACGCCGCCCGAGGGATGGCAGCCGCCCGCGGGCGTGCTGTCGCTGTCGGCCGAGGCCGCGGCGGAAGTGCCGACCGACGTGGTGCGCGTGACGCTGGCCGCGGAGCAGGAAGGCGCCGAGCCGGCCGCTATCTCGTCGGCGCTGTCGGCCAAGGCGCAGCAGGTGATCGCGCGCGCCAAGCGCGAATCCGGCATCCAGGCGGAATCGGGCGGCTTCACGATCTATCCGAGCACCGACCGCAACGGCCGCATCAGCACCTGGCGCGGACGCGCCGAGGTCATCCTGCAGTCGCGCGATTTCAGCGCGGCCTCGAAGCTCGCCGGCGAGCTGGCCAGCCAGATGCAGGTGCAGAACATCAGCTTCTCGCTGTCGCGCGAGGCGCGACTCGCGGCCGAGAGCAAGCTGACCGAGCAGGCGGTCGCCGCGTTCCGCGACAAGGCGCAGACCACGACCAAGCTGTTCGGCTACGGCAGCTACACGATCCGCAGCGTGCAGGTCGGCGAGGCCGGCACCGTGACGCCGATGCCGCGCATGTACGCCAAGGCCGCGATGGCCGCGGAGGCGGCGCCGGTGCCGATGGAGGGCGGCAAGGCCCAGGTCACCGTGACGGTGAACGGCTCGGTGCAGATGCTGAAGTAAGGCGCGGCAGGCCCTGCGCTGCCTGATGCGTACTCCCTCTCCCCTGTGAGGGGAGAGGGTCGGGGAGAGGGAGGTGGTTTCAAACGGCGCGCGGCGCAACGACCAGCGCGTGCCCTCCCCCCGCTCCTCTCCCACGCGCGGGAGAGGGGCGCCAGACTCCCCCAGACCCAATCACCCGCTGAACCGCTCCCGCAGCAGGTTCTTCTGCACCTTGCCCATCGTATTGCGCGGCAATTCGCTGACCAGGTGAATCCGCTTGGGCACCTTGAAGTTGGCGATGCGGTGCTTCAGCGTGCCGATCATCGCCTGCTCGTTCAGCTCCGCCCCGGGCTTGCCGACCACCACGGCCACCACCGCCTCGCCGAAATCCGGATGCGGCACGCCGATCACCGCGCTCTCCTGCACCCCCGGCATCTCGTCGAGGAAGCTCTCGATCTCCTTCGGATAGACGTTGTAGCCGCCGGAGATGATCAGGTCCTTGCTGCGGCCGACGATGGTCAGGTAGTCGTCCGGCACCTTCCGCTCCCCGGACATGCCGACGATGGCGCCGCCGAAGCGTCCCATGTCGCCGGTCTTGAACCAGCCGTCCGCCGTGAATTCCTCGCGGGTCTTCTCCGGCATGCGCCAGTAGCCCTTGAACACATTGGGACCCTTGACCTCGACCGCGCCGATTTCGCCGGCGGGGCAAGGCTTGCCCTCGCCATCGACCACGCGCACCGACACGCCCGGCAGCGGACGGCCCACGGTGCCGCCGATCCGTTCGCCCTCGCTGGCGTCATAGGGATTCGACACCAGCATCACCGTCTCGCTCATGCCATAGCGCTCGAGGATCGTATGGCCGGTGCGCTCGCGGAACGCCTCGAAGGTCTCCAGCAGCAGCGGCGCCGAGCCCGACACGAACAGGCGCATGCGGCGGCAGGTGTCCTCGTCGAAGCGCTGGTCCTGCAGCATCCGCACGTAGTAGGTCGGCACGCCCATCATCACGGTCGAGCGCGGCAGGAAGCGCAGCACCTGCTCGATGTCGAACTTCGGCGCCCAGATCATCTTGGCGCCCGCCAGCAGCGCGCCATGCGAGGCGACGAACAGCCCGTGCACATGGAAGATCGGCAGCATGTGCAGCAGCACGTCGTCGCTGCGCCAGCCCCAGGCCTTGTGCAGCGTCTCCGCGTTCGACGACAGGTTGCGATGGGTCAGCATCGCGCCCTTGCTGCGGCCGGTGGTGCCCGAGGTATAGAGGATCGCCGCCAGATCGTCGGGCTCGCGCTGCACCGTGTCGAAGCGGTCCGGCTGCGCCGCGGCGCGCGCCAGCAGCGTGCCGCCACGATCGTCGTCGAGCGTAAACACATGGCCGGTGCCGTGGCGGAACGCCAGCTTCGACACCCAGCCGAAATTGGCGCTGCTGCAGACCACCACGGCCGGCTCGGCATTGCCGATGAAGTAGTCGATCTCCGCTTCCTGATAGGCCGTGTTCAGCGGCAGATAGACATAGCCGGCGCGCAGCGTGGCCAGGTACAGAAACAGCGCTTCGGGCGACTTCTCGACCTGCACCGCGACGCGCGCGCCTTCCGGCAGGTCGAGCGAGGCGAGCAGGTTGGCGAGCTTGGCGGTGGCGCGATCGAGATCGTCCCAGCTGTAGTACAGGCCGTCGTGCGTCTCGATGCAGCAGGCCTCGCGCTTGGCGGGGAAGCGGGATTCGAACAGGGCGAACAGATTGGCGTTCATGCGATCAGCGGATAAAAGCTTGGAGGAATAAGAAGAAAACGGGGAACGGCAGCGACGGCGCTAGGCGCCCTCCTGTCCGTCGAAACGGGGCGGCCGGCGCGCCAGGAAGGCGGCGACGCCCTCGGCATGGTCGCGGCTCGCCGCGTAAGAGAAATGGGCATCGAGCTCGCTCGCCGACAGCGGCGCGGGCTGCGGCGACAGGCGCGCGATGGTGGCCTTGTTGATGCGCGCGGCCAGCGGTGCGCCGGCGGCGATGCGGCGGGCGGTGGCCATCGCCTCGGCGGCGACGTCGCCGCGCGGCACCACGCGCGTCAGCAAGCCCTTGGCCTGCGCCTCGGCGGCATCGAACACGCGGCCTTCCAGCAGGATTTCCAGCGTCGCCGCGCGCCCGGCCAGTGCCAGCAGGCCCCGCAACTCGCCGGGCGCCATCGGGAAACCCAGCTTGTTGATCGGCACACCGAAGCGGCTGTCCGTTGCCGCGATGCGCAGATCGCAATGGCAGGCGATCTCCAGCCCGCCGCCGACGCAGACGCCCTCGATGCAGGCCACGGTCGGATGCAGGCAGCCCGCGATCGCGGCCAGCGCCGGCGCCAGCAGGTCGACGTGGTAGGCGCGCACCGAAGCGGGATCGCCGCGCAGCCGCGGAAACTCCGCGATATCGGCGCCGGCGGCGAAGTTGCCGTCGGCGCCGCGCAGCACCACGCAGCGCAGCGTGCGGTCGGCCGACAGGCGCGCAAAGCCATCCGTCAGCGCGCGCCACATCGCTTCCGAGATCGCGTTGAGCTTGCCCGGATTCGACAGCGTGACCAGCGCGATGTCGCCATCGCGCTCGAATCTGACCGCGCCGCTCACAGTACCCCCCGCGGATTCAACGCGGCCGTCGACGTCATTGTCGGCATCATCGCCATCAATCCATCTTGGCGCCGGACTGCTGCACCACCTGGGCCCAGCGCTTGATCTCGGCGCGCTGGAACTGGGCGAACTGGTCCGGCGTGTACGACGGCGTCTCTGAGCCGTTGTTCAGCCAGATCTGCTTGAGCTCCGGCGTATTGAGGGCCTTGTTGACCTCGGCGTAGAGCTTGTCGCTGATCTCCTTGGGCGTGTTCTTCGGTACCCACAGCGCATACCAGGTCGACACCTCGTAGTTCGGCACGCCGGCTTCGGCCGCGGTCGGCACGTCGGGGAAGGCCGGCGAGCGCTTGGGCGCGGCCACCGCCAGCGCCCGGATGCGGCCGCCGCGGATATGCTGGGCCGACGAACCGAGGCCATCGAACACCATGTCGACCTGGCCGGCGATCAGGTCGGACAGCGCCGGGCCCGCGCCCTTGTACGGGATATGCGTGATGAAGGTCTTGGTCTGGATCTTGAACAGCTCGCCCGCCAGATGGTGCGACGACCCGTTGCCGGCCGAACCGTAGTTCAGCTTGCCGGGATTCTGGCGCGCGTAGGCGATCAGCTCCTGCAGCGTCCTGGCCTGGACCTTGGTCGGGTTGACCACCACCACCTGCGGCGGCTGCGCGATCACGGTGATCGGCACGAAGTCCTTCTCGATGTCGTAGTCGAGCTTCTTGTAGAACGAGGGCGCGATCACGTGATGCGCGCCGCCGATGAAGATCGTGTAGCCATCGGGCGCGGCCTTCGAGGCGAGGCTGGCGCCGACCGTGCCGCCCGCGCCGCCGCGGTTGTCGATGACGAACTGCTTGCCCAGCTGCTTGGACAATTGCGCCGCCAGCGGGCGCGCAAAGGCGTCGGTGCCGCCGCCGGCCGGGAACGGCACGACGATGGTGACCGGCCGCGACGGCCAGGGCTCCTGCGCCGCCGCCGGGCCGAGCGCCATCATGGCGATGCCGCCGGCCACTGCCAGCATCCGCGCCGTCCGCTTGAACTGACTACGTTCCATGGTGTGTCTCCTCGCTTTGTCTTATGAAAATGCGATGTGAACTGCTGGTGTGAACCGCGTTGGAACTTCCCGTCGAAAAAGCACTGCGAAACTTGGTGATGCGGTGATGCGGTGATGCGGTGATGCGATCCGGTGATGCCATCCGGTAATGCCATCCGGTAATGCCATCCGGTGATGCGAGCCCTGCCGGCCGTGCTCCCTCAGGAGCGCGCCAGCAGCTTGGCGACCGACCGGCTGATGCGCGGATTGCCCTCGCCGAGCTTGGCCAGATTGTCGTCGAGCGCCTCCGGCACGTACAGGTAATTGACCATCATGCCGCACGACTGCGCGCGTCCCTTGCTCGACAGGTCCGCGCCCCAGTTCAGCCGCTCGACGCAGGCGCCGTTGCCGAGGTGGAAACGCGCCACCGGATCGGCAGGCAGCGCGCCGTTGCGGGCGTGCACGAGGAAGTGCGCGGCCAGCGCCAGGCCGCTGTCGCGCACCAGCGCGTCGTCCGAACCGGCGTTCAGCGCGGCCAGCCATTCGGCGCCGGTCGCCGGCACCGCCGGCGGCCTGGCTTCCCCGGCAGCCGGCGCACGTGCGCTCCAGCGCTGCATGCACTTGCCGCCCAGCACCTTGGCGACGGTATCGCCGTCCTGCTTGCGCAGCCAGTCGGCGAAACCCGGTATCGGCGACAGCGTGGCGAACTGCTTGACCTTGGGGAATTCGCGCTGCAATTCCTCGATGACGCGCTTGAGCAGGAAATTGCCGAAGCTGACGCCGCGCAGGCCCGGCTGCGTATTCGAGATCGAATAGAAGATCGCCCATTTGACGCGGCGCAGGTCTTCCTGCGGCGCCGCCTCGTCGAGCAGGCTCTGCACGTTGGCGGCCATTTCCGGCACGAATGCCACCTCGACGAAGATCAACGGCTCGCGCGGAATCCGCGGATGGAAGAAGGCGTAGCAGCGGCGGTCCGAATCGAGCCGGTTGCGCAGGTCGGCCCAGGAGGCGATCTCATGCACCGCCTCGTAGCGGATCAGCTTTTCCAGCAGCGACGCCGGCGAATCCCAGGTGATTGGCTGCAGCTCCAGCAGGCCGACGTCGAACCAGTTCGACAGCAGGCCCTCCAGGTCTTCGTCGAGCACGCGCAGGCCCGGGATCTTCTTGTACCAGCGCAGCATGTCCGCGCGCAGGTGAATGATGAAATGCAGGCCGCAGGCCGACGTCGCGCTCGGGCCGTGCAGCCCGGCCAGCCGCTTGAAGAAGCGGATGCGGGCGCTCGACAGCGCATGGGAGAGTCCCGAGCCGTTGCGCCCCGGCTTGCCGCCCTCGCCCGCCGTGCCGGAGGCCGTGCCCGTAGTCGTGCCCCCTGTCGCCCCTTCCGCGGCGCCGTCGCCCTGCGCACCGCTGTTGGCGACCTCGGC
This sequence comes from Cupriavidus cauae, assembly GCF_026210475.1. NCBI lineage: Bacteria > Pseudomonadati > Pseudomonadota > Betaproteobacteria > Burkholderiales > Burkholderiaceae > Cupriavidus > Cupriavidus cauae. The sequence goes on along the minus strand of NZ_CP080293.1, from coordinate 1,428,089 downwards.
CAGCAGCGTCAGCATGGCCTGGCGGGTCGGCTCGTCGGCGGCCTCGTATTCGTTGCGCCAGGCCTGCGCGGCGGCGTTGGCGGCGCTGTCGGTCAGGCGGGCATCGAAGCACAAGCGCAGTTCCTCGCGCTGGCGGCGCTGCACACGCGCGCTCAGCGTGGCGGGCGCGGCCGTGCGGGTCTTGCCATCGTTGGCCGCGTTGGCCTCGGCCGGGGTCCCCTTGCGGTTCCACCAGCGGCCGAAGCGCGCCAGCAGCGTGCCGCCGGCGGCGTCGGGACGGGCGTCCCCCAGGGTTTCGCTGGCGCCGAGCGGCGCGCTGACGGTCTTGTCTCCGGTCTCGAAAGAAGTCATCGAACTACCTGTCGGGCAAAGGATGGAAGCGGAACTCGAAACGTTACGGTGCTGCGTGGCGAGGGTGAGTGAGAGTCGTCGATGGTCGGATCAGCGGTCGGTTAGCGGTCGTGTCAGCGGGGTCGGTTAGCCGTCGGTCAGCGCTCGGTCAGCGCTCGGTCTAGCGGTCGGAGGCGGCCTTGGCGGCGAGGCGAAGCCGGCTGTGGCGCCGTCGCGCCGGGGCCGCGGGTTCGGGCGCTGCCGCTTGCGCATCCGCGTCCAGCGCCTTCAACGCGGCGCGCTGGCGCAGCAGGTGGGTCTTCATCATCGCCTCGGCGCCTTCGGGATCGCGCGCCTTCAGCGCGGCAAAGACCGACAGGTGCTCGGCACAGGATTCGTCGATGCGGCCCGGCAACTGCAGGCTCTTGTGCCGCGACAGGCGCAGCACCTTGCGCAGGTCGCCGATCAGCCCGGACAGCCAGCGATTGCCGGCGAGCCGCTGGATCGCCTCGTGGATCTGGTAGTTCGCCTCGTAGTAGGCGTCGATCTGGCCGGCGCGGGCGTAGCGCGCCAGATCGCGATGCAGGTCCTCGAGCGCGTCGAGGTCGGCGGCGGTGGCGTTGCGGGCCGCCTCGTAGGCGCAGCGCCCTTCGAGCAGCGCCATCAGCGGAAAGATCTCGTCGAGGTCCTGTTCGGACAACTCGTTGACGAAGCAGCCGCGGCGCGGCTCCAGCCGCACCAGCCCTTCGGCGGCCAGCACCTTCAGCGCCTCGCGCAGCGGGGTGCGCGAGATGCCCAGCGTGGTCGCCAGGGCCGCCTCGTCGATCCAGGCGCCCGGCACGAGCGTGTGCTCGTCGATCATGGCGCGCAGGCGATCGGCGACTTCGAGATACAGCGCCTGCTGGACGATGCGCATGGAGGCCTCCCGGTGCGATGCATGGACATCGCGAAGGCCGGAGCCCCTTGGGAGGCCCTCGCAATAATTCATAATTATGAATAACGACGAGGGAATGGCAAGGCGTTTCGATGTTGCAGAGCGGCAAGTGCTGTAAGGGTTGCAGGGTGGCCCCCGGCGGCTCTGAGCGGCTCTGAGCGGCTTGCCGAAGGCTTGAGGCGGCTGGGAGCGCCTGTGGGGCCTCGCCTCGTAGGGCGCTTGCCTTGCAGGCGGCGCCCTGGGCAGGCGCCGAAGGACGGTCCGCCGCTTCAGCCGTCCGCCAGAATGCGCCGCGCCCGCTCCAGCACCGGGCGATCGACCATCTTTCCGTCCACCGCCACGGCGGCGCCATCGGCCGAGGCGGCCGCTTCGACCACGCGCCTGGCCCAGGCCAGCTCCGCTTCGGTCGGCGCGAGACCGGCGTGGACAGGGTCCACCTGCGCCGGGTGGATCAGCAGCTTGGCGCCGAAGCCGAAGGCGCGCGCACGCGCCGTTTCGGCGGCCAGCACCGCGGTATCGCCGAGCGCGGTGCAGACGCCGTCCACCGGCGCAGGTAGCCCCGCCGCGCGCGAATGCAGCACCAGCAGGCTGCGAAAGGCATGCAGCGGCTCGCCTTCATCGCCCACGCCCAGGTCGCCCATCAGGTCGATGCTGCCGAACAGCAGCCGCACCACGCCGGGCTGCGCGGCCAGCTCCGCAAGCTGGGCGAAGCCCGCCGCGGTTTCCAGCAGCGCGTGGCATTGCACCGCCGGCAGCGCCTGCCGCAGCGCCCGCATCGCTTCGGCATCGGCCTTGGGCAACACCAGCGTGTCGACGCCGAGCGCGTGGCACCAGGCGATATCGTCGTCGTGGTACGGCGTGCCGGCGGCGTTCACGCGCACCAGCAGCAGCACGCCGGCATCGACGGCCTGCCGCGCCAGCGCGGGCCAGGGCGCGCGCAGGCCCTCGCGCGCGGCGGCCTTGTCGGCCGGCGCCACCGCGTCCTCGAAATCGACGATCACCGCGTCGGCCCCGGCGGCGAGCGCCTTGCCGACGCGATCCGGCCGGTTGGCCGGAACGAACAGATAGCTGCGCGGCAGCCGCGTACCCGGAGTCGTCATCGCGTTCTCCGCCGTCATACCGCGCCGGCCGCGCGCATCGCGGCGATCTGCTCGCCCGCGATGCCCAGCTCGGCCAGGATCGCGTCGGTATGCTGGCCCAGGGCCGGCACCGGGTCCATGCGCGCGTCCGTCATGCCGGGCGGCAGCAGCGCCGGGATGGCGCCCGCCGGCGTGTCGACCTGGCGCCAGCGCTGCCGCGCGGCCAGCTGCGGATGCGCCCAGACGTCGGCCATCGTATTGACCTGCGCGTTGGCGATCTTCGCGGCGTCGAGCCGCGCGCCGACCTCCTCGGCGCTCCACTGCGAGAACGCCGCGACGATGCGCTCGCGCAGCGCGCCACGATTGGCGCTGCGCAGGCTGTTGCTGGCGTAGTCGGGATGCGAGATCAGCTCAGGCTGCTGCAGCACCGATTCGCAGAACACCGCCCACTCGCGTTCGTTCTGCAGGCCGAGCATCACGGTCTTGCCGTCGCCGGTCGGGAACGGCCCGTAGGGATAGATGGTGGCATGCGAGGCGCCCGCGCGAGGCGGCGGCGAGGCGCCATCGAAGGCGTAGTACAGCGGGAAACTCATCCACTCGACCATCGACTCCAGCATCGAGATATCGATGCGCTTGCCGCGGCCGGTCTGCCCGCGCTCGAGCAGCGCGGCCAGGATATTGCTGTAGGCGTACATGCCCGCGGCGATATCGGCGATCGATGCGCCGGCCTTGACGCCCTCCTCCGGCGTGCCGGTCACCGAGACGAAGCCCGACTCGCTCTGCACCAGCAGGTCGTAGGCCTTCTTGTCGCGATAGGGACCGTCGGCGCCGTAGCCCGAGATATCGCAGACGATCAGCCGCGGAAAGCGCTCGGACAGCGCGGCATGATCGAGCCCCAGCCGCGCCGCCGCACCCGGGGCGAGGTTCTGCACCAGCACGTCGGCGCGCGCCAGCAGCGCGTCGAGCACCGGACCCGCGCCCTCGTGCTTGACGTCCAGCGTCAGGCTCTCCTTGCCGCGATTGGTCCAGACGAAGTGCGAGGACAGGCCGTGCACGCGATCGTCGTAGGCGCGCGCGAAATCGCCGGCGCCCGGACGCTCGATCTTGACCACGCGGGCACCGAGGTCCGCCAGCTGGCGCGTGCAGAACGGGGCGGCGATGGCCTGTTCGAGGGAGATGACGGTGATGCCTTCAAGCGGTCGGGTCATGGCAGTGGCTTGGCGAAGGGAATGGGAGGGCCGGGATGGCGGGCGATGGCATCAATCTAGCCGCGATCGCCGCCGCGCGGAAATACGGATTCGCGAGCCAGCCATAAGTACAATCAATACCTTCGGCTTTCACTGGGTCATTGGGGCGGGACATGGATATCCGGGGCATGCGCTATTTCGTCGCGATCGTGGAGCACGGCAGCCTGACCCGCGCCGCCGAGGTCGCCCACGTGGCCCAGCCCGCCCTGAGCCAGCAGCTTGCGGCGCTCGAAGCGGAGCTGGGCGTGGCGCTGGTGCATCGCGGCGCCAAGGGCGTCAAACCCACGGAGGCGGGCCGCACGCTGTACCGGCATGCGCGCGCGATCCTCAAGCAGATCGACGTGGCGCGCGCCGACGTGAAAGTGGCCGGCGCGGACATCGCCGGCACCGTGGCGATCGGCCTGCCGACCACCGCCGCCGCGGCATTCGGCATGCCGCTGGTGCGCGCGGTGCGCCAGCGCTATCCGGGCGTCCGGCTGCAGCTGTTCGAGAGCATGAGCGGCTATATCGCCGAACTGCTGAACAACAACCGGCTCGACTTCGCCATTCTGTTTCGCGATACCCCATCGCGGGCGGTGGAACTGGAGCCGTTGGCCAGCGAGGCGCTGTACCTGGTCGGCACGCCGCCTGTCTCCGCGGCCTCGAAGCGGCATCGCGCCAGGTCGGGCAAGGAAGGAACCATTGCCCTGAAGGCGCTGGCCGATGTCCCGCTGGTGTTGCCGAGCGGGGCGCAAGGGCTGCGCGAAGTGCTGGAGCGGCATGCCAGCGGCGCCGGCATTCGGCTGCAGGTCGTGGCCGACCTCGACTCGCTGCCGATCCTGCTGCAGACCGCCCGGGAAGGGCTGGCCTGCACGATCCTGCCCGCGTCGTCACTGAGCCGCGAGCCGGATGACGATGCCCTGCCGACACGGCTGATTCTCCCCGAGCTCGACCGCACGCTGTCGCTTTGCTGGCCGCGTGCGCTGCCGCGGACGGCCGCCGCCGACGCGGTGGCCGAGGCCTTGCGCGAGATCGTCGCCGCGAAGATTGCGGAAGGCAGCTCGTTGAAGCCGGCTCGCGCGTAGCGCCGCCCTACTGCCCTTTCGGCGGATCCCGCCTCAATTGCCGCTCCATCGTCGCGATGCGTGCGGCGATGGATTGGGCGAAGAAGTGCATGGCTCGCTCGAGCGCCAGGTTCCGGAAAGTTCGCTGGAAAACGGAAGCGCACACGTCGTCCAATTGGCGGGCGAGCGCCGCCGCCTGGGCAATGACGGCGTTCCAGGCCTGGCTTGCCGCGGCGCGCCCGGAAGCATCCGGCAATTCGTCGAAGCCGATGCTGTTGTGGTCGTCGAACAGCGCGCGCAGTCCGGTCACGTTATTGCCCAGAAACCGGCCGCGTTCCATATACATCGTGACCGCGAGCTGATTCATCGCACCGGCCGTGGCAAAGCGGTCGGCATGGAGGCCCCCCATCTCCTCCAGCGCGAGCATCTCGCTGCGTACCTTTTCCAGAAGCTGGAAGGCGCAGAGATATTCGACCATGATGTCCTTCTTGTGCTCGGCCCCGTCGATACGGTCCGGAAGGGGCTGCGCAAGCGCGGTCGAAAGGTGTTGCAAGTATCGCGTCGCGGTGCGGATCCGGCCCTGCGCCCAGGCCAGGCTCTCCTCCCACTGTGCCTGCACGTCAACCGCGGGCGCCTGCACCGCCTGCGCCGACTGCACTGTGGAGGTACCTGCCGCGGCCGCCCCGGCATCGGGGCCCGCGTCGGCATCGGCGGCGGCGGGAGCGGCCGTCGGGGTGGCCGCCGCGGCGGGAAGAGGCTGCGAGGCACTCCCGCTCTTCCCAAGACCATAGGCCGACGCATCGTCCAACCCGTCCGGGCCCTCTTCCATGTACACCGAGTTGTACGACCCAATGCTCGAGGTGGATACGGTTCGGCTCAATGTGCGATCGCTGGCGGTATCGCCTGCATTGTCGACCGGTGTGTCCGCCGACGCCGCCTCCGCGGTGCAACCCGCCGCGTTCGGTGGACTCTTCCGCTCAAAGCCCAGGCGGCGCCAGAGCTGTTCGATCATCTGGTCGTTTTCCAGGACTTCGTCCCAGTCGCTGTCGTGGCTGCCGGCCACGTCCTCAGGCGCGTTGGCGCGAACGTTGGCCGACACGTTGGCCGGCACGTTGTCAGGCACGTTGTCAGGCACGTTGTCAGGCACGTCGGCCGCGCTCCGGTCGGGGACGATCGGCCGCGACGATACGGTGCGGGCCAGGCCGCTCTGCGCCGGCGCGCGCTCGCCAAATTGGTCGACCAGGCGCTTGGCGGCCTCGCACAGCTTGATGCCCTGCACTTCCGCGCAAAAGTGAGCCGCCCTGATCTCACCGCCACAAAGCTCCGACAGCACGTCCCACGCGAGCGGCTGCGAGAAATCCGAATTGGCCTGGAGCCAACGGCTCATCTGCTCGCCAATCTCGTGTATCAGGCCGGCGAGATCGGGTTGCCGGTCAGGAAAATGGCGGTAGGCCTCGGGCTTGGCGAACACTTCCCCTGCGCCGAAGATCGTGGCAAGCACGCCCACGGCGGCCGATGCACCGGTTCCCGCCGCACACGCCGCCGTCAGCAGGAAGGAGCCGCCCAGCGCAACGCCGGTCACGGCCACCGGCCACAGGATCACCGCCAGCGTGACGGCACCGGCAATGCCGAGCAGTGCGCCCACGGCGAGCGCGATGGCCTTGCCGACGCTGCGCTTTTGCACGTGGGGCGCGATGTCGTCCTGCAGCGACTGAAGCCTTTGCATCAGCGCCTGGCATTGCGTCGCGAGCTTCAGGTTGCGTGCCATCACCACGGCGATGTGTCGCTCCCGCGCGTGTGGGCCGGCCTCCCATGGCATGGTGGCACGATGCTCGAGCTGCGCGATGTCCCGTGCCGTGTTCAGCAGCGCCGTCAGGTCCTTGTCGCACGCATCGAGTTCCTGTCTCAAAGGCTGCTTCTGGCTGGCCGGAATGGCCAGCGCGTCAATCGTCCTTTTCAGTTGATGCAGATGCTGTGCGCAGCTCGCTGCCACTGTGTCCCCGATCGCGCCTTCCGCCTGCGGGACAGCGTCGACGGGCGCCTCGGCGGACCGGCCGGTCCGCCTGCCGACATCGTCTCGGATGCCAGGAGTCAGCGATGGAAAGAGGACGGTAGCGATGGCGGGAGCGGACAGGGGCGGCATGATGAATCCGGAAGCGGGCTGAACGAAGGGAAGCGAATGTGGCGACGGCCGCAGGAACGAAGGCGCGGACCAATGCCGATCGATGTCGGCACGGGTCGCATCGTCGGGGGAAGCGATCGCCGATGCGGCAGGATGGCGCAAGTAATGTGCAAAGGCTTTCATAAATCGACAGGCAACTCGCGATAAGTGACACATGTCTCTTGAGCCATGCCATGCCGTGGCCGCATGCTGTTCGACCGCTCTTTTCCGGAGAACATCATGTTCCTCGCCCCTCCCCCCACGAAACAACCCGTCGTGGTGCGATGCGCAGTGCCGGAGGCGCTGCGCAACCGTGACATGCGGCGGCTATTGCAAGCCCATGGCGGGTGGCTCCAATGTGGAAGCGATCGCTTCCGGATCCGTTGGGAAAATGGGCGGCTCCATGTCCGCAGCAAAACGGCTGCGGAGCCGCAACGGCAGGCGCTGGCGGCGCTGCTGGCCGACAGATACAGTGAACTGTTCGAGGATCGGTTCCACTGGCCACGCGGGACCAACCCGCGCGTGCGGCTCAATGGCGAGGTCTCCTTCGCGCGTGGACGCCCGTCCGGGCCGATTGCCTGCCGCCATCTGGCCGTCTTCTGGCTTGGCCTGTTCATCGATGGCCTGCCGCACGGCCCCGACTACTCCAGGCTGGGGACCGCACAGGCGCTGCGGGACAACATCCCGCTGCACTACGACTACAGGGTGGTACCGAACGCCGTGCAGCTCGGCAAGCTGCGGGTGGTGATGATCGGAGACTGGGGCGAGGAGTTCGCCGCGCGCCTGGCCGAACTCGAGGGCCGCGACGAAACGGCCACGACCCTGCTGATCCTGACACCCGATCACGCAATGGCCGTCGGGCTGCGCGTCGTGCCCCACCCGCATCGAACCCGCTACGTCGTCGCCTTCTACGATCCCAATATCACCGCCACGCATCTGGAAGCGTGCTTCGACGACATGGAAGGGGTACGTGAGCTGGAGGCGCGATGCTTCACCGAGTTCGCGCGCGACTACGATCCATTCCTTCGGCAGCACCGGACGCTGAACACGGTGGACGCCATGCTGATGGTCGAGCTCGACATGGCGACGCTGCGGCAGCTGCGCGAGATCGACGTGACCCTGCCCGAGCAGCCGCGGCAATTGTCGGGTGCGCTGCCGCCTCTGACTGCCGATGCGTTGTGGTATCTGCTGCGTTATGGCTGCGAGGACGCGGTCCGTCAGGTGGCACCGGCACTGCGCGCGCTGCCCCTACATGAGCGCATCCAGCGGCTAAGCACGAACCGCTCGACCCAGCTGTTCTACGACATCATGTCGCACGGGCTGCCATCGTCGGCGAGGCTGTTCGGGGAGCTGATCGCCGACCTTCCGCTGGAGCAGCGGATTCGCCTGCTGCGGTCGCAGGCGGACTGCGGCACGACGGCATTCGGTTATGCCGTGAAGGCCGGCCGCACCGAGATGTTCCGGCCATTTCTGGAACTGCTGCAGGCGCTGGTGCCCAGCGACCATCACTACGCCATGCTGGTGGCCGCCATGCCGGACGGAACCTCCGCGCTCTATCACGCCTGCAAGCACGGGTATTGCCATACGCCGCCGGCGTATGCCGCCGCCTTGTCGTCGTTGCCGCCCCTGCTTCTCGCTTCGCTGATGTGCGCGCGTTCGGCCGACAACGAAACGGGCCTGGAGGTGGCCGTGCGGAACAAGGATCTGAGCACCATCGGCAATTTCGCCAAGGTGTTCCCGCTGCTGCCGCCGCAAGCCTGCGTCTATCTGCTGAAACCGGCGTGGCGGTTGATTCGACGGATGAATGCCGAGGGGCGCAAGGACCCGATCATCGAGCAGATGATGCGATCGCATCTGGAGCGGTTCGCCCCGTCGCTGCTGTCGGGCGAGGGCGGCGACCGGGGCGGGCGTGCCAGGGCGGCCTCGAAAGGCTGGGTACGCTGGAAGTGGAAACTGGGCTGACGCGGGACGGCTGCCGGGCGATATCAGGCGCCGTCAGGCCCTGATATCGCCCGATTTCAGGCCGACAGCTGCGGCTGGCGCCGATACGCCCACCACATCATCGCCGCGCCCGCCACGATCATCGGCAGGCTCAGCCACTGACCCATCGAAAAGTTCAGCGCCAGCAGGCCGAGGAAGTTGTCCGGCTCGCGCGCGAATTCGGCGAGAAAGCGGAACACGCCGTAGCCCAGCAGGAAGGCGCCGGACACCGCGCCCGTCGGCCGCGGATGGCGGGCAAACAGCCACAGGATCACGAACAGCGCGACGCCCTCGCCGGCGAACTGGTACAGCTGCGACGGATGGCGCGCGATATTGTCGCCGGCCTGCGGGAAGACCATGCCCCACGGCAGATCGGTGGGACGGCCCCACAGCTCGCCATTGATGAAGTTGCCGAGCCGCCCGGCGGCGAGGCCGCAGGGAATCATCGGCGCGATGAAGTCGGTCACTTCCATCCAATGCCGGCCGCGCACCTTCGAGAACACCCACATCGCGATCACCACGCCGAGGAAGCCGCCGTGGAAGGCCATGCCGCCCTCCCACACCTTGAAGATATCCAGCGGGTGCGACAGGTAGAAGGACGGCTTGTAGAACAGCACGTAGCCGAGTCGGCCGCCGAGGATCACGCCGAGCACGCCGTAGAACAGCAGGTCGTCGATATCGCGCGCGGTCCAGCCCTGCGCCGCCACCTGCGGCTGGCGCAGCCGGATGCGGCCGAACCACATAAACATGATGAAGCCGGCGAGGTACATCAGCCCGTACCAGCGGATCGCCAGCGGGCCCAGATGGATGGCGATGGGATCGAAGTTCGGATGGATCAGCATGCGGGTCTATCGCTTGGCGTTGTCGGATGGGGTTGGTGGGATGGACGGGATCGAATTCAGGATCGGGATCGGCATCGGGCTCAATGCTTCGGCTTCGGCCCGGGATTCGGCCCGGGATTCGGCCCCGGATTCGGCCCCGGATTCGGCCCGGGCACGGTGGCGCGGCCCTTCGATGTGCCGCTGCCCGGGCGGGCCGCCGGCGCCAGCGCCGACGCAATCTCGATGAACGAGCGCAGCACCGGACTGGGTCCGGCCGCGCCGTTGTCGCGCCACGCCAGGCCCGTCTCGATCTCCGGCACCGCGCCGCGCAACGACAGATACGACACGCCGGTGCGCCGCAGGTTGCATAGCGAGGCCGGCACCAGCGCGACGCCGATGCCGGCCGACACCAGGCTGACGATGGTCTGCATCTGGATCGCTTCCTGCGCGATCACCGGGGCGAAGCCGTCGCGCGCATAGTAACCGGTAATGATGTCATGAAACGCCGGCGCGCTTCGGCGGGGAAACAGGATCAGCGGTTCGTGCGCGAAATCGGCCAGCGCGACGGCATCCGGCTGCTTCGCGCCGCCGCGCCGGCCCGGCGCGCGCCAGTCCTGCGGGACCGCCAGCACCAGCGGCTCGCGCACCAGCGGCAGGTACGACATGCCATGGGGCAAGGCGGGCATCTGCGGGCGGATCACCAGCCCCGCGTCGATCTGCCCGTCGGCCAGCGCATCGAGCTGGATATCGCTGGTGGCCTCGCGCAGCTGCAGCTGGACCTCGGGATGCCGCGCGCGAAAGCGCCGCAGCAGGTCGGGCAGGATGCCGTAGTCCGCGGTGCTGACGAAGGCCAGCGACAGCGTGCCGACCTCGCCGCGGGCCAGCCGCTGCGCCAGCGCGGGCAGGTTGGCGGCGTCGGCCAGCACCCGGCGCACTTCGGGCAGCCACTGCTGTCCGGCCGGGGTCAGCGCCACCGAGCGGCGCGTCCGCACGAACAACGGCACGCCGATCTCGTCCTCCAGCGCCTGGATCTGCTGCGACAGCGGCGGCTGCGTCATGGCCAGGCGCGCGGCGGCGCGGCCGAAGTGCAGTTCCTCGGCGACGGTGACGAAATAGCGCAATTGGCGCAGATCCACGCGGACTCCCGGTGCGGCGAGGCCGGCGACCGCCATCGATTCCCGGCGATCGCCCGCTTCTGTGACATGTTCTGTGATAGGAAAAACGACTCAATACAGCACGAATAATATATTTGACACTGCAAAACGCAAACGGCATGCTGTCGGCCACAACTACAGCGGCGCCCGGCCGGGCGCCACGCCAGTCCCCGGAGAGATACGCATGGCATACAACAAACGCTCGCAGAACATCACGCAAGGCGTGGCGCGCTCGCCCAACCGCTCGATGTACTACGCGCTGGGCTACCAGAAGGAAGACTTCGACAAGCCGATGGTCGGCATCGCCAACGGCCACTCGACCATCACGCCGTGCAACGCCGGCCTGCAGCGCCTGGCCGATGCCGCCGTCGATGCGATCAAGGCCTCCGGCGCCAATCCGCAGATCTTCGGCACGCCGACCATCTCGGACGGCATGTCGATGGGCACCGAGGGCATGAAGTACTCGCTGATCTCGCGCGAGGTAATCGCCGATTGCATCGAGACCGCCGCGCAGGGCCAATGGATGGACGGCGTGGTCGTCATCGGTGGCTGCGACAAGAACATGCCGGGCGGCATGATCGCGCTGGCGCGCACCAATGTGCCGGGCATCTATGTCTATGGCGGCACCATCAAGCCGGGCAACTGGAAGGGCAAGGACCTGACCATCGTGTCCTCGTTCGAGGCCGTGGGCGAGTTCACCGCCGGCCGGATGAGCCAGGAGGACTTCGAGGGCGTGGAGAAGAACGCCTGCCCGTCGACCGGCTCCTGCGGCGGCATGTACACCGCCAACACGATGAGCTCGTCGTTCGAGGCGCTGGGCATGTCGCTGCTGTATTCGTCGACGATGGCCAATCCGGACCAGGAAAAGGTCGACAGCGCCGCCGAATCGGCGCGCGTGCTGGTCGAGGCGATCAAGAAGGACATCAAGCCGCGCGACATCATCACGCGCAAGTCAATCGAGAACGCCGTCAGCCTGATCATGGCGACCGGCGGCTCGACCAATGCGGTGCTGCACTACCTGGCGATCGCGCATGCGGCCGAGGTCGAATGGACCATCGACGATTTCGAGCGCATCCGCCGCAAGGTGCCGGTGATCTGCAACCTGAAGCCGTCGGGCCAGTACGTCGCCACCGACCTGCATCGCGCCGGCGGCATTCCGCAGGTGATGAAGATCCTGCTGAACGCCGGCCTGCTGCACGGCGACAGCCTGACCATCACCGGCCGCACGCTGGCCGAGGAACTGGAGCACGTGGCCGACCAGCCGCGCGCCGACCAGGACGTGATCCTGCCGATCGACAAGGCGCTGTACAAGGAAGGCCATCTGGCCATCCTGAAGGGCAACCTGGCCGAGGAAGGCGCGGTGGCCAAGATCACCGGGCTGAAGAACCCAGTCATCACCGGCCCGGCGCGCGTGTTCGACGACGAGCAGAGCGCGATGGACGCGATCCTGGCCGACAAGATCCAGGCCGGCGACGTGCTGGTGCTGCGCTATCTCGGACCGAAGGGCGGCCCGGGCATGCCGGAAATGCTGGCGCCGACCTCGGCGATCATCGGCAAGGGCCTGGGCGAGTCCGTGGGCTTCATCACCGACGGCCGCTTCTCGGGCGGTACCTGGGGCATGGTGGTCGGCCACGTCGCGCCTGAAGCCTTTGTCGGCGGCACCATCGCCCTGGTCCAGGAAGGCGATTCGATCACGATCGACGCGCACAAGCTGCTGCTGCAGCTGAACGTCAGCGACGAGGAACTGGCGCGCCGCCGTGCCGCCTGGAAGCAGCCGACGCCCCGCTATACGCGCGGCGTGCTGGCCAAGTTCTCGAAGCTGGCGTCGACGGCCAGCAAGGGCGCGGTCACGGACTGAGCGACATCGTCCAGTAGGTCGGCGCCTGCGGGCGCCATGCCAAAGCCTGCGAGCGATCGCAGGCTTTTCTGTTTGTGGGATCGCCGCGCGCGGATCAGCGCGTCGGTTCACCCCCCGCTCAGCCCGCCGCCACGGTCCGCTCGATCAGCCGGACCATCGCGGCGCGGATCGCGGCCGGGTCGTCGCCGGCATCGATGGCAAGCGCGGCCCGGTCGAATGCCGCCGACAGCAGCGTCGCGAGCGCATCGACCGTCAGCGGCGGCGGCAGGCGCGGGCCGAGGGCCGCCGCCAGCCCCTCCCGCAGCGTGCGGCCGGCGTGGGCCTGGTCCAGCGCCAGGCTTTCGCCGGCGCCCAGCACCGCCGGACCGTCCACCAGCAGCAGCCGCGTGCGTCCGGCCACCGTCATCGCATCGAGATAGGCCTCGCTGCCGGCGATCAGCGCCTTGCGCGCCGAGCGCGTGGCGGGCGCCGCGCGCTCGATCTCGTCGGCCACCGCCCTTGCCTCCTCCTCCAGCACCGCGCGGAACAGCGCGCGCTTGTCATCGAAGTGGTGATAGAGCGCGCCGCGCGTGATGCCGGCGGCCGCGACGATTTCCGGGGTCGAGGTATCGGCATACCCCTTGTCGACGAACAGGGCGCGCGCGGCCGCCAGCAAGGCGCCGCGCGTGGCCTCGGTGCGTTCACGGTTGGTCCGTGGCATTTTTCTTTGCATACATACAGCCTGTATGTTATAACGACGAAAAAGATACAGACTGCATGTTAATGTCATCTGGCCATTTCCCCAAGCGGCCGCACCGAACGGAGTCCGTCATGAAGATCACCAGCTTCTACCCCGTCATCCAGACCACCGATGTGGCAGCCACGGCGGCCTTCTATCAGCGGCATTTCGGCTTCAAGGCGCTGTTCTCGAGCGACTGGTACTGGCATCTGCAGTCGGCGGACGATGCCGGCGTCAACCTCGCCGTGCTCGACTACCGGCACGAGACGATCCCCGTGGGCAGCCGCGCGCCGGTTGCGGGCACCATCCTGAACTTCGAGGTCGAGGACGTCGACACGCTGTACGCGCGGCTGCAGCAGGCCGGCCTGCCGATCCGGCTGGCGCTGCGCGACGAGCCCTTCGGCCAGCGGCACTTCATCACCGCCGATCCCAACGGCGTACTGATCGACATCATCAAGCCGATTCCGCCCTCGCCCGAGTTCGCCGCGCAATACGACCCGCAGGCCATGCCGGACTGAGCTGTCCTCCGGGCGGTATCATGGCCCGGTGATCGGCGGCCCCGGACAACGCGCGGGCACCGGCGGCCCTGGATACCGCAAGGAGGGACCATGAAGACAGTGATGTTGATTGGCGCGCCTACCGATGTCGGCGCCAGCACGCGCGGCGCATCGATGGGACCGGAGGCGATGCGCGTCGCCGATATCGCCGGTGCCCTGCTGCGCAATGGGCTCGACGTCGTCGATGGCGGCAATCTGTCCGGCCCGGCCAATCCGTGGCATCAGCCGATCGACGGCATGCGGCACCTCGACGAAGTGGTGGCGTGGAACCGCGGCGTGTTCGATGCCTGCTACGGCTGCCTGCAGGACGGACGCTTTCCGCTGCTGCTGGGCGGCGACCATTGCCTGGCGATCGGGTCGATCAGTGCGGCCGCGCGCCATTGTCGCGACACCGGCAAGAAGCTGCTGGTGCTTTGGCTGGACGCGCACGCCGACGCCAATACCGGCTCCACCAGTCCGACAGGCAATATCCACGGCATGCCGGTGGCGTGCCTGTGCGGCGATGGCCCCGCGCCCTTGATCTCGCTGAGCGGCACGGTGCCGGCGGTCAAGCCCGAGCACATCCGGCAGGTCGGCATTCGCAGCGTCGACGCCGAAGAGAAACGGCGGCTGCGAGACCTGAACCTCGCGGTCTTCGACATGCGCTACATCGACGAGAACGGCATGCGCCATACCATGCAGAACGCGCTCGCCGGCATCGGCGACAACACCCATCTACACGCCAGCTTCGACGTGGACTTCCTCGACTGCAGCATCGCACCGGGCGTCGGCACAACCGTGATGGGCGGCCCGACCTATCGCGAAACGCAGCTTTGCATGGAGATGATCGCGGACACCGGCCGGCTCGGATCGCTCGACGTGCTCGAACTCAATCCGGCTTGCGACGTGCGCAACCAGACCGCCAGGCTGATGGTGGATTTTCTCGAGAGCCTGTTCGGGAAATCGACGCTGATACGCCAGTGAAGCCTCGGGGAGTTGGGGGTCGCGTTCGCGAGACGTGCGCCGCGACCCAGGCGCCGGCGGGGCGGCCTCCGGCTAGCAGAGAAACACGTCATCCAGGCGTTGCGCGTATAGCACGCGACGCGCCCAGTCCTCGATCTGCTGCACCGACGCGGAAAGCACCTTGGCGGCGATGTCCTCGGGCAAGGGACCGAAGCGATGGTCGAGCAGTTTGATCAATAGCTCTGCCCTTACTTCGGCCTCGAGCTTGGCCTTGACCTTCCGCGTGATGTCGCGCTCCAACCGGCGCGCCCACTTTCCATAGCCTTGCGACAGTTCCATATCCAGCTCCATCAGGTTGTGCACTTCGTTGAGATCCAGCGCGGCGGCGCTGAAGTTGGCGGCTCGCGCCACGACCCATGCGGCCAGCGCGGTGTCGAGCGCGGCATTGCCTTGCGCCAGTTCCCTGGCAAGCCGCAACGGCGCAAACACGGCATCCACCGTCGTCGCCTGTTCGAGTCGCATCAGCACGGCGACAAGATTGCGCTGTGTTGCCAGTTCCGATTGGGTATAGGCGCTACGGTCGATCAGGCAGTACTGCAGACTGGGCTGATGATCTGCGACGCGGCCCGGTACGACCGGAATCATTGCGCCAATGTCCGTCGGCGCACGCCATCGCTCGGTGCCGTTGTAAAGCACGATCGGGAATACCAACGGATAGCGGTGCCGGTGCCGGCCCCGGCCGCGGCAGCGTCGGCTGACATCGCGATAGAACATGCCGACGTAGGCCAGCATGCGCGCGGCCATATGCGGGTCGTGGCTGCTTTGAAACTCGATCAGCAGGTGGACCGGCTGCTGCTGTCCCGGCACGCGCACCCGCCAGACCACATCGTTCAGGCCCACGCGCAGCCCGTCCGATACATGGTGCGTCGGCACCATCTCCATGGAATCGAAGTCTGCCGTCTGCAGCCACGGATCCGAGATGAAGTCGCGGATCAGGTCGCGGACGACCTCGCGAAACGCGAACACCAGCTTGTATGAGGCGTCGTGATGACGGCCGAGCGTTCGCAGCCCGTCCCCATTCGCCTCGTCGACGGGCTCGCGTACGTCGAGGCAGGTCGGCCCCGGCAGGCGGCACGGCAAGTGGAAGTCGTGACCGTCATGCCCGGGCGGGATGCGGGAATGGCCGGTGGGATAGCGCAGAGGACCGTACAGCGGATAGCGGCCGGCATGATCGGCAACATGGCGATCGACCGGGTTTCGGCCTGAATGGCGCGGCGGACGCGGCCGCGGCTGGCGAGCAGAGTAGTCGAGCATAGGGCAAGGACACCTGAAGGAAGGACAACGGAACACGGCGGAAGCCGATGCCGTAAGTTGCCAGCCTATGGGCTACGGTGCTTGCCTGAAATGCTGCGAAGTTAACTGGCGGAGACCACTATAGGAAGCGCTCGAAGGGAAGCGCTCGAAGGCGAGCGTTCGAAGGGAGCGCACGAAGCGAAGCGTTCGAAGGGAGCGCTCGAAGCGAAGCGTTCGAACGGAGCGCTCGAAGCGAAGCGTTCGGAGCGAGCGTTGGAGGGACCGCGCTACGCTGCCCCGAGGGAAGCCGACGCTAGGCGCCGGCGGCCTCGCCCTGATTGCGTTGCCCGATATCGTGGTGCATCAGCGGATAGCCCCGCTCGCGATATTGGCGATAGCGTTCGCGCCCGGCGGCGCGATCGTCGGCGTCGCCGCCGACCACTTCGATCATGCGTTCGAAGCTGGCGAACTGCAGCGGGATCCTCGTATCCAGATTGATCAGCAGTTCGTGGTGCGGCACCGCGTCGAGCGCGGCGGCCAGCACGATCGGCGTTTCCGCCGCGTGCGGGCTGTCGAGCCCGCAGTGCGGCAGGAAATCCAGCGCCGAGAAGGTCCACAGCTGCGCATCGAGCCGCGCCAGCATCGCTGGCTCGGCATGCACCACGATCTTTTGCCCGGCCCCGTAGGCCTTGCGGATCAGCCGGCAGACATAGCCGAGCTTGTCCGGCACGTTGCTGTGGAAGTCGATGCGCGTCATGGGAGTTGGGAGATCAGCCTGCGCGGTCCATCAGGAATTGCGTCAGCAGCGGCACCGGGCGGCCCGTGGCGCCCTTGGCCGCGCCGCTCTTCCACGCGGTGCCCGCGATGTCCAGGTGGGCCCAGTCGTACTTGTCGGCAAAGCGCGCCAGGAAGCAGGCCGCCGTGACGCTGCCGGCCGGACGGCCGCCGATGTTCGCCATGTCGGCGAAGTTGGACTTGAGCTGCTCCTGGTACTCGTCGTCCAGCGGCATGCGCCACGCGCCGTCCATCGCTTTGCGGCCGGCCTGCACCAGCTGGTCGGCCAGCGCGTCGCTGCGCGCGTACAGGCCGCTGTTGACGTGGCCGAGCGCGATGATGCAGGCCCCGGTCAGCGTGGCGACGTCGATCACCGCGGCCGGCTTGAAGCGCTCGACATAGGTCAGCGCGTCGCACAGGATCAGGCGGCCCTCGGCATCGGTATTCAGGATCTCGATGGTCTGGCCCGACATGCTGGTCACCACGTCGCCCGGCTTGGTGGCGGTGCCGCTCGGCATGTTCTCGCAGGTCGGAACCACGGCGATGACATTGAGCTTCAGCCCCATCTCGGCCACCGCCTGCAGCGTGCCGAGCACCGAGGCGGCGCCGCACATGTCGTACTTCATTTCGTCCATGCCCTCGCCCGGCTTCAGCGAGATGCCGCCGGTATCGAAGGTGATGCCCTTGCCCACCAGCACCACCGGCGCCTGGCGCGCGCCGCCGTCGTAGCGCAGCACGATGAACTGCGGCGGCTCGGCGGTGCCCTTGGTGACCGCGAGGAAGGCGCCCATCTTCAGCGCCTCGATCTGCTTGCGGCCCAGCACCTCGACCTTCAGCTTGAAGCGGCGCGCGATCGAGCGCGCGGTGTCGGCCAGATAGGTCGGCGTGCAGATATTGGAAGGCAGGTTGCCCAGGTCCTTGGTCAGCTCCATGCCGTTGGCGATCGCCACGCCGCGCACCACGGCCTGGTTCGCGGCCTTGGCCTCGGCCGCATCGACCGCCAGCACTACCTTGCGCAGGCCCAGGGCCTTGTCGTTGTTCTTGGCGCCGTTGCGCTTGAGTTCGGGATGGCGCTCCAGCAGCCGGTAGCCCGCCTCGCGGATCAGCGTGACGGTGGTGATCACGCGCCAGGCGATGTCGCGGGTCGCGCCCTCCGCGCCCTGCCCGGCGGCGCGCGGCGCCGGCTGCGCGAGGCACCACAGGACATTGGCGGCACGCGTGCCGCTCAACGCACGCAACGCGGTACGCACCGCATCGGCGAATGCCTTGTCGCCGAACTCCGCCTCCTTGCCCAGGCCCACCAGCAGCACGCGGGCGGCGCCGATGCCGGCAACCTCGTGCAGCATCAGCTGCGAATTGCGCTTGCCTTCGAAGTCGCCGAGCTTGATCAATCTAGCCACCAGGCCCCGGGTCGCGGCGTCCAGCGCCTTGGCGACGCCGTCCAGGCTCTGGCCCTCGAACACACCGACCACCAGGCAGTCGGTCTTGGTCGCCAGGAAACCATTCTGGCCCGCTTTGCTCAAATCCAGGGCTTTTGTGCTAAATTCCATCGCGCTTCCTTCCAGGGGCTCGTGTAGAACGAAAGCCTCCATTATCCGCGATTTTGCTTCGCGAACTTTTGGCAGTCACTTCCGCAGCGACTGGCCGCCGCTGGCCTGCAGCGCTGACGCCGTACCCTCCGTCAGCCGCCGGCGTGCGCCGCCGCCGCGCTGGCCGGCAGCCCGGAACCGACATCGCATGATTTTTCAACAAGCCTTGCGACGCGAGCTCGCCTACACCGCCGGCGCGGTGTTCCTGGTCATGCTGACCTTCATGCTGACCTCGCTCGTGATCCGTATTCTCGGCATGGCCGCCACCGGCCGTGCCAGCCCCAACGACGTGCTGATGCTGATCGGCCTGGCCGCGCTCGGCTACCTGGCGATCCTGCTGTGCGCGACGTTGTTCATCTCCACGCTGATCGTGCTGACGCGCTGGTACAAGGACTCCGAGATGGTAGTCTGGTTCTCGGCCGGCCTGTCCCTGCGCGACTTCATCAAGCCCGTGCTGCAGTTCGCGGCGCCCTTCGTGATATTGGCGCTGTTCCTGGGCGCCTTCGCCTGGCCCTGGGCCAACCAGCAGAGCGCACTGTTCCGCGACCGCTTCCAGCAGCGCGGCGTGCTGTCGATGATCGCCGCCGGCCGCTTCATCGAGCCGGCCAACGGCAACTACGTGCTGTTCATCGAGAGCATCGACGGCGATATGCGCCATGCGCGCAATGTCTTCGTGGCCAATGCCGAGGCCGGCAAGGTCGGCGTGGCGCTGGCCCATCAGGGCCAGTTCGAGACCATGCCCAACGGCGACCGGCTGGTGGTGATGGAGGACGGCCGCCGCTATGCCGGCACCCCGGGCAAGCTGGATTACCGCATCGTCGAGTTCGACCGTTATGCGGTCAAAGTCGACAGCAAGCCGCCCGAGAGCGATGCCAACCTGCCGGTCAAGAGCCGCGACACCATCGAGCTGCTGCGCAATCCGACCAATGAAAACCTGGGCGAGCTGATCTGGCGGCTGTCGCTGCCGATCCTGGCCTTCAACTTCGTGCTGATCGCGATCCCGCTGGCCTATGTCAACCCGCGCCTGGGCCGCTATACGCCGCTGGTGTTCGCCGTGCTGATCTACCTGACCTACAGCAACCTGATCAACCTGTCGCAGGCCTGGGTCCGCTCCGGCTCGCTGCCCTTCGGGCTCGCCTGGTGGCCGTTCCACCTGCTCGCCTTCCTCGGCGCGGTGATGCTGTTCCGCTACCGCCAGCGTTACAGCCTCGGTGGCTGGCGCGCGGTGTTCGGGCTGCGCCGCCGCACCCCGCAGGGAGACCCGGCATGAGGTTGCTGCACGTCTACGAGCGCTACTTCGGCCGGCTGATCTATGGCGTCTTCGCGTTCATCCTGTTCGCGGTGCTGGCGCTGTTCGTGTTCTTCGACATGCTCAACGAGCTGGAGAACGTGACGGCCGGCTACACCTCGCTGGTCGCCTTCTTCCACGTCGTGCTGCAGGCGCCGACCCGAATCTACGAGGTGCTGCCGATCGCGGCGCTGATCAGCGCGATCTATGTGTTCTCGCAGCTGGCGAGCCAGTCCGAATACACGATCTTCCGCGTGGCCGGTCTCAATACGCGGCAGGCGCTGTTCTCGCTGTTCAAGCTGGCGGTTCCGCTGGCGATCGCGACGTTCCTGTTCGGCGAGTTCATCGGACCCAAGACCGAGCAGTACGCGCAGAAGGTCAAGCTCGATTCGCTGGGTGCGACGGTGTCGTCGGGCTTCCGCTCGGGCGTCTGGGTCAAGGACCGCGGCAAGGATCCGGCCACCGGCGGCGAGCTGACCCGCTTCGTCAACGTGGCCGGCCTGAAGCCGGACCAGACCATCAACGGCGTGACGATCTACGAATTCGACGGCGACTATCGCCTCAGCGTGATCCGCGTGGCCGAGGAAGGGCGCTACCGCGGCGACCAGTCATGGCAGCTGTCGAAGGTCACGGAAACCCGCTTCGCCGAAGCGCCGCCGCCGGCCGGCGCGCAGCGCGACGGGCTGGCGCCGGCGTTCCGGGCCGAGCGCAAGAGCTTTCCCGACATGACGATGCATTCGGAGCTGACGCCGCAGATCCTGTCGGTGCTGCTGGTGACGCCGGAGCGCATGTCGACGCTGGACCTGTTCCGCTATATCCGCCATCTGCGCGACAACAAGCAGGACACCCAGCGCTACGAGATCGCGTTCTGGAAGAAGGTGGTCTATCCGCTGACGCTGTTCGTGATGATGGCGCTGGCGCTGCCGTTCGCCTATCTGCACGCACGCGCCGGCGCGGTCGGCATCAAGGTGTTCGGCGGCATCATGCTGGGGCTGTCCTTCCACCTGTCCAACACGCTGTTCTCGCACGTGGGCCTGCTGCACACCTGGCCGCCGATCGTTTCCGCGCTGCTGCCCGGCACGCTGTACCTGCTGGTCGCGCTGACCGCGCTGCGCTGGGTCGACCGGCATTGAGCGATGGCCTCGCGCGCCGACCTGCCCAGCGACAAGCCGGCCCGCCAGGCGCTGGTGCTGTTCGCCCACGGCGCGCGCGATGCGCGCTGGCGCGAGCCGTTCGACAGGCTGCATGCGCGGCTGACCGCGATGCTGCCCGATTGCGCGGTCCGGCTGGCCTTTCTTGAACTGATGACGCCGGACCTGCCCGACACGCTGACGCAACTGGCCGCGCAGCAGATCGACGACATCCTGGTGGTGCCGGTGTTTTTCGGCCAGGGCGGCCATCTGCGCCGCGACCTGCCGGCGCTGCTCGACGATTGCCGCGCGCGGCTGCCCGGCATCCGGATCCGCAGCGCCGCGGCGGTCGGCGAGGCCGACAGCGTGCTCGACGCGATCGCCGCCTATTGCGCGGCTGCGCTCGCCGGCGCGGCGGGCGATGGTTCTGCCAACGATACCGCCAGCGATTCCGCCAACGCCTCCGCCGGCGATTGCGCCGACGGTCCCGCCGACGCGTCCACCAACCCCTCCGCCGGCAAGAATTGACGCCGCGGCATCATCGCGTCGCCACGATGAACAGCCGCGGAAACGGCAGCAGCACCACCCCATCGACCTGCGCCGGATAGGCTTCGGCGATCGCCGCCGTGTAGCGCGCGAGAAACGCCTCCCGCTGCCCGGCGTCCAGCGGCTCCAGGAAAGGCCGCAGACCTGTTCCCTTCAGCCATTCGACCACGGCCGGCGCGCCCGCCAGCGTGTGGTGATACGTCGTGCGCCAGATATCGACGCGGGCACAGTGCGGCCGCAGCAGGTCGTAGTACCAGCCCGCCGGCGGCAGCGTGGTGCGCGCGGCCGCGGCCTGCGACAGCGCCTGCGCCCACGGACCGTCCCCCGCGACCTCGCGCATCAGCCGATGGGTCGGCTGATCGAGGTTGTCGGGCATCTGCACGGCCAGGCTGCCGCCCGGCGCAAGGCGCTGGGCCAGCGACGGGAACAGCCCGGCATGGTCGGGCACCCATTGCAGCGCGGCGTTGGCGAGCACCAGATCGTACGGCCCCGGATCGCGCCAGGCGCTGATATCGCCGAGCTCGAACTGGAACTGCGGCAGCCGCTTGCGGGCGGCCTCGATCATGTCCTGCGAGCTGTCGAGGCCGACGATCCGCGCGTCGGGATAGCGCGCGGCCAGCACCTCGGTCGAATTGCCGGGGCCGCAGCCCAAGTCGATCGCGCTGCGAACGGTTTGCGTCGGCACGGCGGCGATCAGCTCGCGCGCCGGGCGCGTTCTCTCGTCTTCGAATTGCAGGTATTGGCTGGAGGACCATGTCATGGCGGCGGGCTCCGTGTGGCTTGGCGGTCGAGAATGCCGCAACGATACACCTGGCGCCTCGCGTTCGCATGCGGCGCCAGCGGGGACGGCGGCCTCGCCGGAGCCCCAATGGCCCAAAGCCCCAAAGCACCAGGGGCCTCCAGGCCCCCCGCCAGCCCGCCCTGCCCGCTGCTGGCATAATCGCCAGCAAAAAACCAGGGAACACCATGACCACAACCCGCGCCGCGCCCCGTACCGGACGCGTTTACCGCTACTACGATCTGGTGATGGTGGCCTTCGTCACCGTGCTGTTGTGCTCGAACCTGATCGGCGCGGCCAAGGCGGCGCAGGTCACGCTGCCCTGGATCGGCCCGGTGACCTTCGGCGCCGGCGTGCTGTTCTTCCCGGTCTCGTACATCTTCGGCGACGTGCTGACCGAGGTCTACGGCTATGGCCGCGACCGGCGCGTGGTGTGGGCCGGCTTCGCGGCGCTGGCCTTCGCGACCTTCATGAGCCTGGTGGTGCTGTCGATGCCGGTGGCGCCGTTCATGGCCGACTATCAGAAGAGCCTGGAGGACGTGTTCGGCAACACGTGGCGCATCGCGCTGGGCTCGCTGATCGCCTTCTGCTGCGGCAGCTTCACCAACAGCTACGTGCTGGCCAAGATGAAGCTGTGGACGCGCGGCCGCTGGCTGTGGACGCGCACGATCGGCTCGACGCTGGCCGGCGAGCTGGTCGACTCGTCGCTGTTCTACGTGATCGCGTTCTACGGCATCTGGCCGCTGGAGAAGGTGGTGCAGGTGGCGGTCGCGCAGTACGTGCTGAAGACCGGCTGGGAGGTCGTGATGACGCCGGTCACCTATCGCGTGGTGGCCTTCCTGAAGCGTGCCGAGGACGAGGACTGGTACGACCGCGATACCGACTTCACGCCGTTCCGGTTGCGGGTATAGCGTGGGAGATTGCGCTCGGCAATAACGCCGCGGCACAGCGCTGGAAGTTGCGCTCCGGAATAGCGCCGCGGAATAACGCCGGGGAATAGCGCCGGAGGATAGCGCCGACCGGAATCGGCGCTGCCGTAAGTCACGGCACGCGCCGATCGACCTCGTCCAGCGTCAGCGTGGCCAGGTGGCTGACGTCGGCCCACTGCGCCACGGTCAGCCGATGGCTGTCGCTGCGCAGGCGATTGACGCTGGCATTGAGCAGCTCGTGCTCGCGCGGCGCTTCCAGCGTCATGCCGGTGGCCTCGCGATACAGGCAGTCGAGCACGCCACCGTGCGCGACCAGCGCGATGCGCTCGCCCGGATGACGGCGCACCAGCGTCAGCACGACCTCGACGGCGCGCTCGTGGAAATCGCGCAGCGACTCGCCCTGCGGCGGCGCGTAGTCCGGCACGCGCGCCTGCCAGCGGGCGAAGTCCTCCGGCCGCTGCTGCGCGACCTCGGCATAGGTCATGCCCTCGAGCGTGCCGTAGCAGCGCTCGCGCAGGCGCGGCTCGGACTGTACCGGCACGCCCAGCGCTTCGGACAGCGGCGCCGCGGTCTGCATCGCGCGCGACAGGTCGCTCGAATAGATCGCGTCGACCGGTTCGCCCGCCAGCGAACTGGCCAGCGCGCGTGCCTGCGCGTGGCCGGTATCGTTCAGCGGGATATCGAGCTGCCCCTGCAGCCGCCGTTCGCGGTTCCAGGCCGTTTCGCCGTGTCGGATCACGATCAGATGGGTGATGGCCAGCAGCGACTGCGGCCCGGGCGTGAACGTCATGCCGTTTCCTTCGCGCGCGCCGGGTGCGCGCTTTTTCTTGGTGTTGGGGCTGCGGCGGCGTCAGCCGGCCGACTGCTTCGCCGCCAGTTTGGGGTTCAGGGTATAGGTGCCGGTCAGGCTGGCCTGGTCGAGCACGTGGCCTTCGATCGCCTCGCGCACCTGCGCGCCGGTGAAGCGGCCCTCGAGCGGCAGGCGGTCCAGATCCAGCGCATAGATCGTGAACACGTAGTGGTGCACGATCGCGTCGTTCCACGGCGGGCACGGGCCGTCGTAGCCGTAGTAGTCGCCCGCCATGTCCTTGTCGCCGGCGAACCAGCTGGTGTAGTCGTTGACGCCGTGGCGCAGGCCGCCCGCGGCCGCGGTGCCGCCGGTCGCTTCCGGACCTGGCTTGCCGCGCGCGATCACGCCGTCGCTGTGCGAGCCGGCCGAGATCGTCGTCAGGCCCGGCGGAATGTCGACCAGCACCCAGTGGAAGAAGTCCACGCGCGGCAGGCTGGCCGGGACTTCGCGGCCTTCCTGGTTGACGTCGTCGCCGCGGCTGGGCACGTCGCGATCGTGGCAGATCAGCACGAACGAGCGCGTGCCCGAGGGCGCGCCTTCCCAGTGCAGGTCCGGATTGCGGTTGCCGGACAGCGTGATGTGGTTGGCGGCATCCGGCACGGCAAAGGCGAACTCGCCGGGAATCGGCGCCATGTCGGCAAAGGCGTTGCTCCAGAGTCTCATGCTTGTCTCCTTGCGCTCAAGGGTTGGCCGCGCGGGGCGGCGTGGATGACGGGGACGGCGGCGACGGTGGCGGCACCCGCAGCCAGAACGTGACCGGGCCGTCGTTGACCAGGCTGACCTGCATCATCGCGCCGAACTCCCCGGTCTGCACCTCGGGATGCGCGGCGCGCGCGCGGGCGACGAAATGCTCGTACAGGCGGCGGCCGTCCTCGGGCGAGGCCGCCGGCGTGAAGCTGGGCCGCGTGCCGCTGTTGGTATCGGCGGCCAGCGTGAACTGCGACACCACCAGCAGGCCGCCTGGCGTGCCCTTGCCGTCGATGTCGCGCACCGGCAGGTTCATCTTGCCGGCGGCGTCCGAGAACACCCGATAGCCGAGCAGCTTGGCCAGCAGGCGCTCGGCCTCGCTCTCGGTGTCGCCGCGTTCGGCGCAGACCAGCGCCAGCAGGCCGGCACCGATCTCGCCGGTGACCCGGCCATCGACCGTCACGCTGGCTCGCGCCACGCGCTGGATCAACGCAATCATCGGGGCCGCCTCAGGACAGCGTCACGCGCGCGAAACGGCGCTTGCCGACCTGGACCACATAGGTGCCGGCCTCGACCTTCAGCGCCTTGTCGCTGATCTGGGTGCCATCGATGCGCACGCCGCCCTGCTCGATATTGCGGTTGGCCTCGGACGACGACGGCACCAGGTTGGCCTGCTTGAGCAGCTGCGCGATGCCCAGCGGCGCGCCGGACAGGCTGACTTCGGGGATGTCGTCGGGCACGCCGCCGCGGGCGCGGTGGTTGAAGTCCTCCAGCGCCTTGCCGGCATCGGCCGCGCTGTGGAAGCGCGTGACGATCTCCTGCGCCAGCATCACCTTGCAGTCGCGCGGGTTGCGGCCGAGCGCCACTTCCTGCTTCATCAGGTCGATCTCGGACATCGGGCGGAACGACAGCAATTCGTAGTAGCGCCACATCAGGTCGTCCGAGATACTCATCAGCTTGCCGAACATCTCGCTGGGCGGCTCGGTCACGCCGACGTAGTTGCCCTTGGACTTGGACATCTTCTCGACGCCGTCCAGGCCGACCAGCAGCGGCATGGTCAGGATGCACTGCGGCTCCTGGCCGTATTCCTTCTGCAGCTCGCGGCCGACCAGCAGATTGAACTTCTGGTCGGTACCGCCGAGCTCCAGATCGGACTTCAATGCAACTGAGTCGTAGCCCTGCATCAGCGGGTAAAGGAACTCATGGACCGAAATCGGAATCCCAGACCGGTAGCGCTTGGTGAAGTCGTCGCGCTCCATCATGCGGGCGACGGTGTACTTCGCGGCCAGCTGGATCATGCCGCGCGCGCCCAACGGGTCGCACCACTCGCTGTTGTAGCGGATCTCGGTCCTGGACGGGTCGAGCACCAGGCTGGCCTGGCGGTAGTAGGTCTGCGCGTTGGCTTCGATCTGTTCGCGCGTCAGCGGCGGCCGGGTGCTGTTGCGGCCGGACGGATCGCCGATGGTCGAAGTGAAGTCGCCGATCAGGAAGATCACGTGATGGCCGAGGTCCTGCAGCTGGCGCATCTTGTTGAGCACGACCGTGTGGCCGATGTGGATGTCCGGCGCGGTCGGATCCAGGCCCAGCTTGATCCGCAACGGCACGCCGGTCGCTTCGCTACGCGCCAGCTTCTGCAGCCATTCGGATTCGATCAGCAGTTCGTCGCAGCCGCGCTTGGACACTTCCAGCGCGTGCATCACGGACGGTGTCAGGGGGTAGGAGGTCGCGGCGCCGGAGGATACGTCGGTCATGACTTAAGTCGTTGAAATACATGAACATTCGGGCGGACACCGGGGAAGTTTTTGGTATAATCCGCCGATTCGGCCGGCCGGGAGCCATCCCGTAGGCCAACCGCCATTGTAGGCGGCAAACGAAAGACAGCCCGCGCCGCACCTCGGGGGAGGAAGGCAGACACGCACAGATCGTCGCGGCAGCGGAGCCCGAACCAAGGCAGAATTTTACGTGATGTGGTCCAGACTCCGCGAAGTTTTCGCGCGTGAGCTCGTGGTGCTCGTCGATCCGACCCATGCGCTGCATGCGCGCCGCCGCAAGCAATTGACGGCGTCGGTCGCGACCGTCTTTACGCTCGGCATGGCCGCCGCCATGGGCGTGGCACCGCGCACCGCCTACGACGATCCCGACGCGCCCCGCGTGGTCCAGGGCATGCGCCTGCCCGACCTGCGCGACCAGCTCGAGCGCCTGACCGATACCAGCGCCACCTTCGTACGCCAGGAGCGCATGCAGCGCGGCGACACCATCGCCACGCTGCTCAAGCGGCTCGGCGTGGACGACCCCGACGCGCAGGCCTTCATCCACAAGAACCCGACCGCGCGCGGCCTGTTCAAGCTCGAACCGGGCCAGATCGTGCAGGCGGAAGTCGACCAGAGCAATCTGCTGGTCTCGCTGCAGGCCAACATGGGCGGCGACGTCTCGATCTCGCGCCAGCTGGTGATCGAGCGCGCCGGCGACCTGGCCGATCCGGAGTACAAGGCCCGCATCGAGGTCGTCAAGAACGAGCTGCACTACGAGATGGGCTCGGGCACGATCGGCACGGGCGGCTTCTTCAAGGCGATGGACGCGGCCAACGTGCCCGATGAGGTGGTCGACCAGATGATCTCGATCTTCTCGGGCGTGATCGACTTCCACCACGACATCGTCAAGGGCGACCGCTTCCGCATCGTCTACGAATCGGGCTATCGCGACGGGGCCTTCGTGCGCAACGGCCGCGTGGTCGCCATCGAACTGATCAATCGCAACCAGCTGCACCAGGCGCTGTGGTACGCGCCGGACGGCAAGAACGGCGCCTACTACACCTTCGACGGACGCAGCATGAAGCGGCCGTTCCTGCGTTCGCCGGTCGAGTTCTCGCGGATGTCGTCCGGTTTCGGCGGCCGCGACCACCCGCTGCACCATCAGTGGCAGCAGCACAAGGGCGTGGACTTCGCCGCGCCGACCGGCACCAAGGTGTTCGCCACCGGCGATGGCGAAGTCGATTTCGTCGGGCAGCAGAACGGTTACGGCAACATCGTCGTCATCAGGCACCACAACGGCTACTCGACCTACTACGCGCATCTGTCGCGCTTTGCCGGCATCCAGCAAGGGCAGCGCGTGATGCAGGGGCAGCTGATCGGCTACGTCGGCTCGACCGGCTGGGCCACCGGTCCGCACCTGCACTACGAGTTCCGCCACAACGACGTGCCGCAGAACCCGTTGACGATCACGCTGATGGAATCGCCGGCGCTGACCGGTCGCGCGCGCCAGCAGTTCCTGAGCTACACCAGCGACATGCTGAGCCGGATCAACGCGCTGCGCACCTACAACGTCGCCTCCAACGGCAACTGACGCGGCACCGAGCGCACCGCCCCACGCCGCGATGCCCGCCACGCGCCCCGAACTCCTGATCGGCCTGATGTCCGGCACCAGCATGGACGGGGCCGACGGCGTGCTGGTGGACTTCGCCGGGGCGCAGCCCCGGGTCCTTGCGGCCAGCCACCAGCCCTTCCCCGACGACCTGCGCGCCGCCTTCGGCGCGCTGCAGCAGCCCGGCGACGACGAGATCCATCGCGAGGCGCTGGCCGCCAATGCGCTGGCGCGCGTCTATGCCGACTGCGTGGCCGCACTGTTGCGCGACGCCGCCGTGCAGCCCGACGCCGTCGCGGCGATCGGCGCGCATGGCCAGACCATCCGCCACCGTCCCGGCCGCTACGACGGCATCGGCTATACGCGCCAGAGCCAGCATCCGGCGCTGCTCGCCGAGCTGACCGGCATCGACGTCATTGCCGATTTCCGCAGCCGCGATGTCGCCGCGGGCGGACAGGGCGCGCCGCTGGTGCCGGCCGTGCACCAGGCGCTGTTCGGCCTGGCCGGCGAGACCCGCGTGGTCTGCAATATCGGCGGCATCTCCAATATCAGCGTGCTGCCCGGCGATGGCGGGCCGGTGATCGGCTTCGACTGCGGCCCGGGCAATGCGCTGCTGGACCACTGGATCGCGCGCCATCGCGGCCAGCCCTTCGACGGCAACGGCGACTGGGCGGCCGGCGGCCGCATCGACGAGGCGCTGCTGGCGCGGCTGCTCGACGAGCCCTATTTCAAGCAAACCCCGCCGAAGAGCACCGGCCGCGACCTGTTCCATCCGGCCTGGCTGGACGCGCAACTGCAGGACGCCGAACGCGACCCGCAGCACGTGCAGGCCACGCTGGCGGCGCTGACCGCCGAAGCGATCGCCCGGGATATCCGCCGCCATGCGCCGGACGCGCGGCGCCTGATTGTCTGCGGCGGCGGGGCCCGCAACGGCTTTGTGATGGCGCGCCTGGCGGCCGCCCTGCCCGGCGTCACCGTGCAAACCTCCGACGATTTCGGCGTGCCGGTCCTGCAGGTCGAGGCGCTCGCCTTTGCCTGGCTGGCGCGCCAATGCCTGCGCCGCGTGCCGGGCAATATGCCGACCGTGACCGGCGCCGCCGGTCCGCGCGTACTGGGCGCGATTTACCCGCGCTGATCGCGCCGGCGACGCGGCGCGGTCGGCCTCACGCTTCTCGCGTACCGTGGACTGGCGGATTGGCCGACCGGCGGACCGGCGGACCGGTCTCAGCGGGCCGCGCCGGCCTGCCCCTCCTCGTGCAACGCCACGGCACCCCGTTCCAGCTCGACCCACCGAATGAAGGCCTCCGCCACCGGCGAGGGCCGGATCGATTCCGCCCGCGCCAGCACCACGCGCTGCGGCGTCACGGTCTCGCGCAATGGGCGGCAGGCGATCGGCGTACCGTCGTAGCTGCGATCGCCGGCCGGTCGCGTGCAGGACAGCGCCACGCCATAGCCGTGCGCGACCAGGCCGCGCTGCATCTCGAAGGTCTGCGTGTACTGATGCAGCTGCGGGTACAGGCCGTGGGCCCAGAACAAGGACAGGAAATACTCGCGCGTCTGCGCGATGTCCTCGAGGATCAGGCGCTCGCCGGCCAGCTCGGCAAGGCTGACGTCCGGCTGCGCGGCCAGCGGATGCTCGGCCGGCAGCAGCGCATAGGGGGCCAGCTCGGCAAGGCGCCAGCGCAGCACGCGGTGGTCGAAGCCGAGGTCGTAGGTCAGCGCAAGCTCGGCCTTGCCGGCGTGCAGCGTGCGCGCAACCGTGGCCAGATCCGCCTCGAACAGCGTCACGGCGACGCCGGGATGGCGGGCGCGAAAACCGGCCAGCAGCGCCGGCACATGGTAGGGACCGAGGTCCTGGAAGCAGACCAGCGACAGCTGGCCGCTCAGCGTCGCCGCCTCGCCCTCGTCGGCGCCGATGCCTGCCGCCAGCGCCAGGATGTCGCGGGCGCGCGCCAGCAGCCTTTGGCCCGCCGGGGTCAGCGCCAGTCCGCGGCTGACCTGCCGGCGGAACAGCGGCGTACCTAGGATCTGTTCGAGCTGGCCGATCGCCAGCGACACCGAGGGCTGCGACACATGCCGCACGCGCGCCGCGCCGCTGATGCTGCCCTGCTCGGCGACGGCGACAAAGTATTCGAGTTGGCGGAAGGAGAAGGCGATCATCGCGAGCGTGGCGGGCTGGGCCTGGGGGCCAGGGAGCCGGAACCCGGGACGGGCCCGGGGGGCGGGGTCGGGGTCGGGGTCGGGGTCGGGGTCGGGGTCGGGGTCGGGGTCGGGGTCGGGGTCGGGGTCGGGGTCGGGGTCGAGATAGGGGTCGGGGCCGCTTTATAGAGAGAGGCTATATTGAAGCATAGAAAATATATGCTTTCCCTATTCAGAGGGGCCCTCGATACTGTCGTCGCGGACCGATATCACTCAGGGGGAGCCATGGAAATCAGCGCCACGCAGATCGAGACCTACCAGCGCGACGGCGCGCTGGTCCTACGGGGTGCCTTCAGCGGCTGGGTCGAGCGGTTGCGCGAAGGCTTCGAGCAGAACCTGGCGTCGCCGGGGCCGTTTGCCATCGAGAACGTGCGCAGCGGCGAGAGCGGCCGCTTCTTCGAGGACTACTGCAACTGGCAGCGCATTCCCGCCTTCGCGGCCTTCATGCGGGAGTCGCCGGCGGCCGCGATCGCGGGGCAACTGATGCGCTCGCAGGCGGCCCAGGTCTTCCACGAGCACATCCTGGTCAAGGAACCCGGCACGGCCAAGCCGACGCCCTGGCATCAGGACCTGCCCTATTACTGCGTCGACGGCTGGCAGACCGCCAGCTACTGGATTCCGCTGGACCCGGTCACTACCGCCAACACGCTGCGCGTGGTGCTCGGCTCGCATCGCTGGCCCAGGCTGGTACGGCCCAAGCGCTGGGCCAGCAACGACAACTTCTATGCCGGCGACGACGCCTTCATGGAGATGCCCGACGTCGAGGACGGTTCGCACCGGATCCTGACGCCGGAGCTGGAGCCGGGCGACGCGGTGGTGTTCGATTTCCGCACCGTCCATGGCGCCGCCGGCAATACCGGCACCGGACGCCGGCGCGCGTTTTCCGCGCGCTTTCTCGGCGACGATGTGCGCTACATCGCCCGCCCGGGCCGCACCTCGCCGCCCTTCCCGGGCATCGGGCTCGCCGACGGAGAGCGCATGCGCGAGGACTGGTTTCCGGTGGTCTGGCGGGCGACGCAGTAAGACCCGCGGCCGCCGCCGGAAATTGGGGGTAACAGCAGGGGCTGACAGGAGGGGGCAACCGAAGCGGCAACCGAAGCGGCAACCGACCGAGCAACCGATGGAGCAACCGATGGAGCAATAAAGAGGGCAACAAAAAAGCGCACCGGCTGGTGCGCTTTTTCTTTGCCGAGGCGGACTGGCGTCAGACCGAGAACGACGAGCCGCAACCGCAGGTGGTCGTGGCGTTCGGGTTCTTGATCACGAACTGGGCGCCGTTGATGTCTTCCTTGTAGTCGATCTCCGCGCCAACCAGATACTGGTAGCTCATCGAGTCGATCAACAGGGTGACGCCGTTCTTGACCATCGTGGTGTCGTCCTCATTCACTTCCTCGTCGAACGTGAAGCCGTACTGGAAGCCGGAACAACCGCCGCCCTGCACGAAGACGCGCAGTTTCAGATCGGCATTGCCCTCTTCCTCGATCAACTGCTTGACCTTGTCGGCGGCGCTGTCGGTAAAGACGAACGGGGCCGGCACGTCCTCGGTAACGGGTGCCTCTGCGACTGCGTTCATGGGGTTCTCCTATTTAGATACGCCGGTATTCTAAGCGCACTGGAAAGATCGTGCCGATCCCCCATCGATTCAAGGGGCATGGTTCACGCGCATTTCCGGGCGCGCGGCCTCAGGCGCTTTCTTCGCTGCCTGCGGCCAGTTTCAAGTTGGGCAACTGCTTGGGCTCGGTGTTCCCGAGCGGAACCAGACGGCCCTCGACAATCGCGCCCTGGTGCATTTCCAGAGCCGCGTAATGCACTTCGCCCTGCACACGGGCCTGCGGCTGCAGTTCCAGCAACTCGGCCGCATGGACCGGACCGGTCACCGTGCCGTTCAGCACCAGATGGCCGACCTTGACCTCGCCCTCGACCACGCCGGTCTCGCTGACCACCAGCATGCTGGGCTGATCGGCCACGGCCAGAACGTTGCCGCGCACGCGGCCGTCGAGCCGCAGGCCGCCCGAGAAGTGGAGGTCGCCTTCGACGACGGTCTGGCGACCGATCAGGGTGTCGATCGTCAACCCTTTCTTCTTCGAAAACAGCATCGCGGCCTCACTGGGAAACTTGGGAAAGCGCCATTGTATCCATGACGATGCATTGTGCGGCCAACTGCCCGTACCACCGTGATGCGGCAACAACGCTGCTGGCAACGATGCTCCAAAGCAAAGGCGCACCAGGCAACGACGCTCCAGACGGCGACGCTACCAAAACAAAAACCGCACGACAGGCGTGCGGTTCTTGCTGGCTGCGCAATCCGGGACAGGATCCCGGCTTGCCCGGCGCATCAACGCTTCGAGAACTGCTTGCGACGACGTGCCTTGTGCAGACCGACCTTCTTGCGCTCGACTTCACGCGCATCGCGGGTGACGAAGCCGGCCTTGGACAGCGCGGACTTCAGCGTGGCGTCATAGTCGATCAGCGCGCGGGTGATGCCGTGGCGCACCGCACCGGCCTGGCCGGTTTCGCCGCCGCCGGTCACGTTGACCTTGATGTCGAAGGTCTGTGCGTGGGCGGTCAGTTCGAGCGGCTGGCGCACGATCATCAGCGAGGTTTCGCGAGCGAAGTACTCGTTGATGGGCTTGCCATTGACGACGATGTCGCCCTTGCCCGACTTGATGAAGACACGAGCCACAGCGCTCTTGCGGCGGCCAGTACCGTAGTTCCAATTTCCGATCATGGATGGCCCCCTTAGATTTCCAGCGCCTTGGGCTGCTGCGCTTCATGCGGATGCTCGGCTTCGGCGTACACCTTCAGCTTCTTGATCATCGCATAGCCCAGCGGACCCTTCGGCAGCATGCCCTTGACAGCCTTCTCCAGGGCGCGGCCCGGGAAGCGCTGTTGCATCTTGCCAAACGTGGTTTCGTAGATACCGCCCGGGTAGCCCGAGTGGCGGTAGTACTTCTTGTCGGTTTCCTTCGTGCCGGTGACACGCAGTTTGGCCGCGTTGACGACGATGATGTAATCGCCCGTGTCGACGTGCGGAGTAAATTCCGGCTTGTGTTTGCCGCGCAGACGGCGTGCCACTTCGCTGGCGACACGGCCGAGGACTTTGTCCGTCGCGTCAATCACGAACCAGTCGCGCTTTACCTCATGAGGCTTGGCGGAAAAGGTTTTCATGATCTTTCCTGAGACTTGTAGAACCTGCCCGTAACATGACTTTCGTCGTCGGCCGGCCCTTTGGACCTGACCTTCCTGCTTGTGTGTGCAGGCTCTCCCTGAGTTCTTCTTCCGCGGGCATGACGGAAAAGCCCTCGATTATACTTGCGGTTCGCCGCCCGGCACAAGCAAACAATGCGTTTGCCGTCAAGAGATCGGGGCATGCAGTGTCTCGCGGACCGCTTTTTCCAGGAAAGGAAGCGGCGCAGGGGCGAAAAAAAACCCAAGCCGCTGAGGCTTGGGTTTGAATCCACCAAAGGAGGAGGGTGGAGGAGACACTGGGAGAACAACGGGACGGGGCCGGCGGTGCGGGCTGGCGTCGGGAAACTGCCTCGGTCGCTTCGACCACCCTTCGCTTTCGCACTCTGGCGGGCCATCGGCGCGCCGTCGTTCAATGGTTGAAATTATACATGACGGCTTGTGCGATGCAAGAAAATTTGCAGTGCGAAATGGCATTTCGTAATGCAAAAAATTGTCACGGCGACGACAGCCAGCAGAAAAGCTTAAAATTCAACAACTTACGGATAGGCCGAGATGTCATCAAACTGACATCTTAGAGGTTTCCCTCGGTTTTCCGCCCGTTTGAGCGGCAAAGACACCACACGGCGCACGGAAAATTTGAGGAAAATGCAAGCGCTCGATGCACGCGCATCGCAGCATCGAAACGAAACATTGAGAGCAGGAACGAACGAAATGGAATGCAAGGTCACCTGGATGGGCAACGACGGCATGAGCTTCGTGGCGCAGACCGGCAGCGGTCACCTCGTCGCGATGGACGGTGCCCCGGAGGGCGGCGGCCACAACCTGGCGCCGCGGCCGATGGAGATGGTGCTGCTCGGCACCGGCGGCTGCACCGCCTATGACGTGGTGCTGATCCTGAAGCGCGGACGCCACGACGTGCGCGGCTGCTCCGTCACGCTGCAGGCAGACCGGGCCGCCGAGG
Source organism: Cupriavidus cauae (assembly GCF_026210475.1). Taxonomy (NCBI): domain Bacteria; kingdom Pseudomonadati; phylum Pseudomonadota; class Betaproteobacteria; order Burkholderiales; family Burkholderiaceae; genus Cupriavidus; species Cupriavidus cauae. The sequence continues at coordinate 1,393,692 of NZ_CP080293.1, read as the reverse complement.
ATCCGAAGGTGTTCACCCGCATCCACTTCAAGTTCACGGTGACCGGCCGCAACCTGAACCCGGCGACCGTCGAACGCGCGGTGCAGCTGTCGCACGACAAGTACTGCTCGGCGTCGATCATGCTGGCCAAGACGGCCGAGATCAGCCACAGCGTCGAACTGGTCGAGGTGTAAGACCGGAAAGCTTGATACCGGCGCGTCGGCGCCTTTGAGGCGTTCCCGGCGCGCCGCACCGGGAAGCGAATTCGAAGCGAAGCAGGCCGATAAGCCGGATTCTGTGCGCGACGCACGGGCCTTGCGATCCGCGCGCGCGTGACAACCATTCCTCTAGGCCGACCGTTACCGGCCGGCTCCAGCTCCCTACCCGCAGACTCGGCGGGCCGCTTCATCGTCTGCCTATTTGGGATTGCTCCGGGTGGAGGTTACCGCGTTTCACCCTTCGCACCGGGCAAAACCCGGCGCGAAGACTCGTCTCTGTGGCCCTATTCCGCACGTTGCCGTGGATGGCTGTTAGCCACCACCCTGCCCTGTGGAGTCCGGACTTTCCTCCCCTCGCCCGTTGCCGGGCAAGCAGCGGTTGTCTGTCCTGCTTCGCGGGCCGCAGTCTAGCACCTTTGGGTCGATCCCGCCGGTCGCGCCGGCCTCGCCAGTACCGCTTGCATCGCCGATATCGTTGATACCGCCGGGACCGCTGATACCGCCGGGACCACTGGGACCACTGGGACCACTGGGACCGCCGGGACCGCGGCGGCCGGGGCGGAACACCGTGGTGTCGTCGTAGAAAGCGGGATCGGCATTGGCCGGCCACCAGTGCGGAATGCCGAGCACCGGCAGCGGCGCGAAGCTGCTTCGGCCCCGCAGCTGCGCCTGCGCGAGCATCTCGGCCAGCGGCCCATCCAGCGTCTGCGCCGTGGCCGGATGCGGATCGGCGAGCGAACGGGCGATCGGCCAGGCGTGCGCCGTGATGGACTTGTAGGGTGCGACCAGTTTTTCCAGCAGCGCATGGCCGAACGGCACCACGGCGCAGCGATCAGCCCACGCGCCGCGGCCGTCGACGAACAGTTCGCGCCAGCGAAATCCCCTTAGCGCCGCCTCCAGCCGCGGCTCGGCGCAGACGAACAGCACCGCGTTCTCGTCGAACAGCGTCGCCGCGTCGCGCAACGGCCCGCGCGTGGGCTGCACGCCGTGCGCGGCGATGGCCGTGGCCTGCAGCCGGTTCAGCATCGCCTTCGTGCGCGGGAAATGCAGCCAGATCAGGCCGTTGAAAAAGTCGTGCAGGTTCTCGCGGGTCGGCACCTCGCCGTGCGCGTGGATATGGGCCTCGTAGGCGCTGCCGGGCGGCAGCGTGTGCTGCGGGACGAAGCGCAGCGGCAGACCGGCGGCATTGGTCAGCCCCTGTGCGGCGGCAAAGGCATCGAGCGCCGCATGAACCGGCCGGCCCTGGCCGACCTCGGCCGCGATCGCGGCGCCCGCCCGCGCGAACGGTGCAAACCAGGGCCGGGACCAATCGACCCGGGCCAGCCGCTGCGCCAGGTCGACGGCAGGCGTGAGGCCCTGGACAGCAGGCTGCAGGCCCTCGACGGCCCGCTCAGCGCTGGGACCGCCCACCGCTCAGGCGGCCAGCGCGGCCTTCCATTGCAGCGTCTCGCCGCCCCGCAGCGGCACCAGCTCCGTCTCGCCGTACGGCAGCGCTTCGGGCAGCTGCCACGGCTCGCGCCGCAGCGTCAGCGTGCCGGTATTGCGCGGCAGGCCGTAGAAGTCGGGCCCGTGGAAACTGGCGAAGCCTTCCAGCTTGTCGAGCGCGCCGGCGGCATCGAAGGCCTCGGCATACAACTCCATCGCATGCAGCGCGGTATAGCAGCCCGCGCAGCCGCAGGCGTGCTCCTTCAGGCCGCGCGCGTGCGGCGCGCTGTCGGTGCCGAGGAAGAAGCGCGGGTTGCCCGATACCGCCGCGGCCACCAGCGCCTGGCGATGCGTCTCGCGCTTGAGCACCGGCAGGCAGTAGTAATGCGGGCGGATGCCGCCGATGAAGATCGCGTTGCGGTTGTACAGCAGGTGATGCGCGGTGATGGTCGCGCCGATCGGCCCTTCGGCCTCGCGCACGTAGTCGGCCGCGTCCTTGGTCGTGATGTGTTCGAACACGACCTTCAGCCCCGGGAAATCGCGGCGCAGCGGCGTCATCACGCGCTCGATGAAGACCGCCTCGCGATCGAACAGGTCGATCTCGCTGTCGGTGACCTCGCCGTGCACCAACAGCGGCAGGCCGACGCGCTGCATCGCCTCCAGCGCCGCGCTGCAGCGGCGGATGTCGGTCACGCCGGCATCGCTGTTGGTGGTCGCGCCAGCCGGATACAGCTTGACCCCATGGACGAAGCCGCTCGCCCTGGCGGCGACGATCTCGTCGGCCTGCGTGTTGTCGGTCAGGTACAGCGTCATCAGCGGCTCGAACGACAGGCCGGCCGGCAGCGCCGCCAGGATGCGGGCGCGATAGGCCTGCGCCTGCGCCACCGTGGTGACCGGCGGCTTCAGGTTCGGCATCACGATGGCGCGGGCGAACTGGCGCGCGGTATCGGGCAACACGGCAGCGAGGGCGGCGCCGTCGCGCAGATGCAGGTGCCAGTCGTCGGGGCGGGTGATGGTCAGGGTCTGGGTCATGACTTCGGCAAATCGAAAGCGTGGGATTGAGCGGTCGGCAGCGGTCCGCAGCGGCGGCGGCGGGCGGCGTGGACGATTGGCGATTACAGGATCAGGATGGCACGGTAGTCGTTGACGTTGGTGCGGGTCGGCCCGGTCACGACCAGGTCGCCGATCGCATCGAACAGGCCCCAGGCATCGTGCGCCTCCAGCTGGCGGCGCGCCGGCATGCCGGCCGCCTCGGCGCGGGCCAGCGTGCCCGGGTCGGCCAGCGCGCCGGCATTGTCCTCCGAGCCGTCGATGCCGTCGGTATCGGCGGCGATCGCATGCACGTCGGCCACGCCCTCCAGTTCGATCGCCAGTGACAGCAGGAATTCGGAGCAGCGGCCGCCGCGGGCGCGTCCGGCGCCGGCCTTGGGCAGCGTCACGGTGCATTCGCCGCCGGAGATCAGCGCCACCGGCGCGGCAAACGGCGCATTGTACGCGCGGATTTCGCGCACCAGCGCCGCGTAGACGCGCGCTACCTCGCGGGCCTCGCCCGTGACGGTATCGCCGAGGATCACCGGGGTCACGCCGTGCGCGCGGAACACCTCGGCGGCGGCCGCCAGGCTGCCGTGCGCGGTGGCGATCATGCGGTTGTCGACGCGCGCGAACAGCGGATCGCCGGGCTTCGGCGTCTCGGCATGCTCGCCGCGCGCGCCGGCCTCGAGATAGGCCTGCACCGCGGGCGGCACGCGGGCCTCGTAGCGGCGCAGGATCGCCAGCGCATCGTCGTAGGTGCTGGGATCGGCGACGGTCGGACCCGACGCGATGGCGCTGGGATCGTCGCCGGCGACGTCCGAGACGATCAGCGTGGTCACCGGCGCGCGGCTGGCCTGGGCCAGGCGCCCACCCTGGATGCGCGACAGATGCTTGCGCACCACGTTCATCTCGGTGATCGGCGCCCCGCAGCGCAGCAGCTCCTGCGTGGTGGCGCGCAGATCGGCCATCGACACGCCCTCGGCGGGCAGCGACAGCAGGCTGGAGCCGCCGCCGGAGACCAGCACGATCAGCCGGTCCTCGGGCCCGAGCGCCTGCACGCGGGCCAGGATTTCCGCCGCGGCGCGCTCGCCCGCCTCGTCCGGCACCGGGTGGCCGGCCTCGATGACTTTCACATGTTCGGTCGGCAGGCCATGCGCGTAGCGCGTGACGACCAGCCCTTCGAGCGCGACGCCGGCACCGGCATAGGCGCGCTCGACCGCCAGCGCCATCGACGCCGCGGCCTTGCCGGCGCCGACCACCAGCGTGCGGCCCTGGCGGCTCGGCGGCGGCAGGTACGCGTCGACGATGCGCAGCGGATCGGCGGCCGCGACCGCCGCATCGAAGCTCGCGCGCAGCAGCGCGCGCGGGTCCATGCCCGGCTTGGTGGTCTCGCTCACAGCGCTTCCGCGATCGCGCGGCCGAGGTCGGCGGTGCCGGCGTTGCCGCCGATATCGCGCGTCAGCGGCGCGTGCGCGGGCCCGGCGGCCAGCACCGATTCGATCGCGCCCAGCACCGCCGCGCCGGCATCCGCATGGCCCAGGTGTTCGAGCATCATCGCCCCGCACCAGATCTGACCGATCGGATTGGCGATGCCGCGGCCGGCAATATCGGGCGCGGAGCCGTGCACCGGCTCGAACAGGCTGGGATAGGTTCGCTCCGGATTGATATTGGCCGACGGCGCGACGCCGATGGTGCCGGTACACGCGGGGCCAAGGTCCGACAGGATGTCGCCGAACAGGTTGCTGGCCACCACCACGTCGAACCAGTCCGGATGCAGCACGAAGTTCGCGGTCAGGATGTCGATGTGGTACTTGTCGACCTTCAGGTCCGGATAGTTCGCCGCCATCGCCTCGACCCGCTCGTCCCAGTAGGGCATCGTGATCGAGATGCCGTTGGACTTGGTGGCCGAGGTCAGATGCTTCTTCGGACGCTTGCTGGCCAGCTCGAAGGCGAACTTCAGGATGCGGTCGACGCCGATCCGGCTCATCACCGTTTCCTGGATCACGACCTCGCGCTCGGTGCCCGGGAACATGCGGCCGCCGATGCTGGAATACTCGCCCTCGGTGTTCTCGCGCACCACGTAGAAGTCGATGTCGCCGGGCTTGCGGTCGGCCAGCGGGCTGCGGATGCCGGGCATCAGCCGGACCGGGCGCAGGTTCACGTACTGGTCGAAGGCGCGGCGGAACTGCAGCAGCGAGCCCCACAGCGACACATGGTCGGGTACCGTGGCCGGCCAGCCCACCGCGCCGAAATAGATCGCGTCATAGCGCGACAGCGTATCGAACCAGTCGTCCGGCAGCATCTTGCCGTGGCGGGCGTAGTAGTCGCAGCTGGAAAAATCGAAATGGTCCCACTGCAGGTCGATGCCGAAGCGACGCGCGGCGGCGTCCATCACGCGGACGCCTTCGGGCATCACTTCGGTGCCGATCCCGTCTCCAGGGATCACGGCAATCTTGTATTGGCTCATGGCGGAGGGCTCGATGTGGAGGCTGGTTGAGGCTGGTTGAGGCTGGTTGAGGCTGGTTGAAGCTCGTTGCAGCGAAGTAGCGGCTGGTGGAAGCGGATCGCCGGGCGATTCGGCTGCCTCGGGCTGCCACGCCAGCGCACCGCGCCGGCGGCCGCGGCCGTGCTTGGCAGAACGCCCGGCCCGGCGGGATAATGTCGCAATTCTATTGCAATCGGCCGGCCCTCACGCCGTCCCGGTCCCACGCCATGTGCCAGCTGCTCGGCATGAACTGCGCCACGCCGACCGACGTGACGTTCTCCTTCACCGGCTTCGCCGCGCGCGGCGGCGTCACGGATCATCATGCCGACGGCTTTGGCGTGGCCTTCTTCGAGGACAAGGCCTGCCGCCTGTTCATCGACAACCAGTCGGCGGGTACCTCGCCGGTGGCCGAACTGATCAAGAACTACCCGATCAAGTCGAAGAACGTCATCTCCCATATCCGCAAGGCCACGCAGGGCACGGTGCGGCTGGAGAACTGCCATCCGTTCATGCGCGAGCTGTGGGGCCGCCACTGGATCTTCGCCCACAACGGCGACCTGAAGGGCTTCGCGCCGTTCCTGTCTGGGGTCTATCAGCCGGTCGGCGACACCGACAGCGAGCTGGCGTTTTGCGCGCTGATGCAGGGCCTGCGCAAGCGTTTCCCCGGCTCGCAGCCGCCGCTGAACGAGCTGTGCCACGCGCTGGCCGACATCACGCGCGAGATCACGCTGTACGGTGTCTTCAACTATCTGCTGAGCAATGGGCAGGCGCTGTTCGCGCACTGTTCGACGCGGCTGTATTACCTGGTGCGCCAGTGGCCGTTCTCGACCGCGCATCTGATCGATGCGGACCTGTCGATCGACTTCGCCCAGGTGACCACGCCGGAAGACCGCGTGGCGGTGATCGCCACCGCGCCGCTGACCGACGATGAAGTGTGGACGCCGTTCGCGCCGGGGGAATTGATGATGTTCGAGGCCGGCCAGCCGACGATGACGCTGACGGTGCCGATTCCGCCCGAGGTGCAGGCGCGCAACGCGGCCAATTCGGCCTGTACTTGAAGGGGGGTGACGCCCCTCTCCCGCAAGCGGGAGAGGGGCCGGGGGAGAGGGAGCCCTCTGCTCAGTGCTGCAGGATCTTCGACAGGAACTGGCGCGCCCGCTCCGAACGCGCCTCGATATTGCCGAAGAACTCCTCCTTCGGCGTGTCCTCGACGATGCGGCCCTGGTCCATGAAGATCACGCGGTTCGCCACCTTGCGGGCAAAGCCCATCTCGTGGGTCACGCACATCATCGTCATGCCCTCGTGGGCCAGCTGCACCATCACGTCCAGCACTTCATTGACCATCTCGGGGTCCAGCGCCGAGGTCGGCTCGTCGAACAGCATGCAGATCGGATCCATCGACAGCGCGCGCGCGATCGCCACGCGCTGCTGCTGGCCGCCCGACAGCTGACCCGGAAACTTGTTGGCCTGGTTCTTCAGGCCCACGCGCTCCAGGTACTTCATGCCCTTGGCCATCGCCTCGTCGCGCGAGCGGCCCAGCACCTTGATCTGCGCGATGGTCAGGTTCTCGGTGATCGACAGGTGCGGAAACAGCTCGAAGTTCTGGAACACCATGCCGACGCGCGAACGCAGCTTCGGCAGATCGGTCTTCGGTCCGCCAACGGGGGTGCCGTCGACAAAGATCTCGCCCTTCTGGAAGGGCTCGAGCGCATTGACGGTCTTGATCAGCGTGGACTTGCCCGAACCGGACGGGCCGCACACCACCACCACTTCACCCTTGGCCACGCGGGTGGTGCAATCGGTCAGCACCTGGAAGGAGCCGTACCACTTGGAAACGTTATTGATTTCGATCATACAGCCACCTTTTTCTGGTATCGCTTGACCAGCAACGATGCGGAAAAACAGATCACGAAATAGACCAGACCCGCGAACAGCAGCATCTCGACGATGCGGCCATCGCGTTCGCCGATGCCATACGCCTGCCCGAAGAAATCGGCCAGCGCGCTGACGTAGACCAGCGAGGTATCCTGGAACAGGATGATGCCCTGCGTCAGCAGCAGCGGCACCATGTTGCGGAACGCCTGCGGCAGCACCACCAGCCGCATGGTCTGCCCATAGGTCATGCCGAGCGCCTGCGCCGCGTACATCTGCCCGCGCGACACGCTCTGGATGCCGGCACGGATGATCTCCGAGTAATAGGCCGCCTCGAACAGCGCGAACGCGACCAGCGCGGACGTCATGCGCAGATCGGTCGCGGGCGACAGATTGAAGATGCCCTGCAGCACCTGCGGAATGATCAGGAAGAACCAGAGCAGCACCATCACCAGCGGTATCGAGCGGAACACGGTGACGTAGCCCTGCGCAAACCAGTTCAGCGGCTTGACCGAGGACAGGCGCATCATCGCCAGGATGGTGCCCCAGACGATGCCGACCACCACCGCGGTGGCGGTGATCTTGAGCGACACCATCATGCCCTCGCCGAGCACGTGCAGCGTATCGGCGTTGATCGAGGTGAAATCGAATGAATAAGCCATCGCGTTCCCCTTACTTGCTGCCGATGAAGCCCGGCACGCGCGTGCGCTTTTCCACCCAGCGCATTCCCAGCATGACGACGATATTGATCAGCGCGTACATCAGCGTGACCGCGATGAAGGACTCGTACGGCCGCGCCGTGTAGTCGACCAGCTGGCGCCCCTGCGCCGCCAGTTCCAGCAGGCCGATCGTCGACGCCACCGCCGAGTTCTTGAAGATGTTCAGGAATTCGGAGGTCAGCGGCGGCACGATGACGCGGAACGACATCGGCAGCAGCACGTAGCGATAGGTCTGCGGCAGCGTGAAGCCCATCGCCAGGCCGGCGTTGCGCTGTCCCGGCGGCAGCGAGTTGATGCCCGAGCGCACCTGTTCGCAGATCCGCGCGGCGGTAAAGGTGCCGAGGCAGAACATCGCGGCCAGGAATTGCTGGGTGAACGGATTCATCTGCTTGATCGATTCGCCGAACGGCAGCAATTCGGGAACGACGAAATACCAGATGAACAGCTGCACCAGCAGCGGAATATTGCGGAAGATTTCGACGTAGGTGGCCGCGATACCCGACAGGAATTTATTCGGAACCGTGCGCAATACGCCGAGAATCGAGCCGATGATCAGGGCGATTACCCACGAAGTCAGGCCGAGCGCGATGGTGACCTTCAGACCGGAAATCATCCAGTCGAGATAGGTCTCGTTCATCGCGGCTTCTTCGAGGAAAACACCCCAATGCCAGTTGTAATTCATGATGCGTCCTCAAAAAGAAACGGAAGGACATGCCTTCGCGCACGCCTTCCGTTTCACACGCGTGACTGGAGCCGAATCAGTCGAGCGCCTTGTCGTTCGGGTTCTTGATGAGTGCCTTCATGTCGTCGGACATCGGGAAGTCCAGGTTCAGGCCCTTCGGCGGCACCGGCTGGGTGAACCACTTGGCGTAGAGGTTGTTGATCTCGCCGCTCTTCATCAGATTGGCGATCACCGTGTCGGCGACCTTCTTGAACGGGGCATCGTCCTTGCGCAGCATGCAGCCGTACGATTCGCGCGACTGCGGCTTGCCGGTGACGACCCAGTCGGCCGGGTTGCGTGCCTTGGCGCGCTCGCCGTACAGCAGCGCGTCGTCCATCATGAAGGCGGCGGCGCGGCCCGACTCCAGCGTCAGGAACGACTGGCCGTGGTCCTTGGTGCTGATGATGTTCATGCCCAGCTTCTGCTGGTCGTTCATCGTGCGCAGCAGGCGCTCGGACGTGGTGCCGGCGGTGGTGACGACGTTCTTGCCCTTCAGGTCGGCCCAGTCCTTGATCCCGCTGTCCTTCTTGGTCATGAAGCGGGTGCCGATGATGAAGATGGTATTGCTGAAGGCAACCTGCTTCTGGCGGTCGAGGTTATTGGTGGTCGAGCCGCACTCGATATCGATGGTGCCGTTCTGCAGCAGCGAAATGCGGTTCTGCGAGGTGATCGGAATTTCCTTGACCTGCAGATTCGGCAGCTTCAGCTGGTCCTTGATCGCCTCGACGATCTTGACGTTGATGTCATAGGAATAGCCGACGGTGCGGACGCCGCCGAGGTTATAGCTGAAGGGAATCGACGATTCCCGCACGCCCAGCGTAATGACACCCGTGTCTTTGATCTTCTTCAGCGTGCCGGTCAATTGCTCGGCCGCTTGTGCGGTACCGCACAGCACGCCTGCCGCAATCATCAGCGCAGCCAGTTTGGCAACCTTCATAACATCTCCTTGACCATGAGAGAAAGGCGGGACTCTAACAAGAAACGTGCCGCCGACGAAATAGTATTGCGCAAGCCGACGCTGCAATACAACGGGTATTTCCCTAGCCGCCGCTGTCCGGCAATCGGCTGCGCCACGCGGCTGTAATAAAAAAAGCGGCAGCCGGAATCTCCGGCTGCCGCCTCGCTTGTCGTCCGGACCCCGCCTTGGTGCATCGCAGCATGGCGCATGCCCCGGCGCGGGTCCGATTGCCCCGATTTCGCGCTGGGCGATCAGGGATACAGGCCGCGCATTTCGCGCGCCTGCAGGATACGGGTACAGGCAATGATGAACGCCGCGGTCCGCAGCGTGACCTTGTTCTCCTGCGCGACCTGCCAGATGGAGCGGAACGCCTCTTGCATGATCCGTACCAGCCGTTGGTTGATTTCCTCTTCGGTCCAGAAGAAGCTGGAGAAGTCCTGCACCCATTCGAAGTACGACACCGTGACGCCGCCGGCGTTGGCGATCACGTCCGGCGCCACCAGGATATTGCGCTCGCGCAGGATATCGTCGGCCTCGGGCGTGGTCGGGCCGTTGGCGCCCTCGATGACCATGCGGGTCTTGATGTGGGGCGCGTTGGCGGCGGTGATCTGGCCTTCCAGCGCGGCCGGGATCAGGATCTCGCTCTCGGTCTGCCAGAACTGCTCGGCGCTGATGGTCTCGGCGCGGAAGCCGTCGATGGTGCCGTTGTGCGCGACGTGTTCGATCAGCGCCGGCACGTCCAGGCCGGCCGGGTCGAACAGCGCGGTCTTGTGGTCCTGCACCGCGATGACCTTGGCGCCGGCCTCGTGGAACAGCTTGGCGGCGACGCTGCCGACATTGCCGAAGCCCTGCACGACGATGCGCGCGCCCTTGATTTCCAAGCCCAGGTTGCGCGCGGCCTCGGCGCCCACGACGAACACGCCGCGACCGGTCGCCTCGCGGCGGCCCAGCGAGCCGCCCAGCGAGATCGGCTTGCCGGTGACCACGCCGGTCGACGTGCTGCCCTCGTTCATCGAATAGGTGTCCATCATCCACGCCATCACCTGTTCGTTGGTGTTGACGTCCGGGGCCGGGATGTCCTTGTTCGGCCCGATGATGATGTTGATCTCGCTGGTATAGCGGCGCGTCACGCGTTCGAGCTCGGCGCGCGACAGCTTGCGCGGGTCGACGCGGATACCGCCCTTGGCGCCGCCGTACGGCACGTTGACGGCGGCGTTCTTGATCGACATCCAGGCCGACAGCGCCATCACCTCGGACAGGGTCACGTCCTGGTGGAAGCGCACGCCGCCCTTGCCCGGGCCGCGCGAGGTGTTGTGCTGGACGCGATAGCCCTCGAAGTGGGCGATGGTGCCGTCATCCATCTCGATCGGCACGTCGACCACCAGCGCGCGCTTGGGGCGCTTGAGCGTTTCGACCCAGCGGGCCAGCGAGCCCAGGTAGGGAGTCACGCGGTCGACCTGTTGCAGGTAGATGCCCCAGGGGCCGAGGTTGTCGGCGTTCAGATAGGAGGGGACGGAATGCGCGGAAGCGGTGATGATCGGCGAATCGGAAGACATCGTGGTTATCCGGAAATGGAATGGCGACAAGCTTAGGGGCGCCGCGCCGCGGAAATCCAATGCCGTTTGTTCATTCGGTCATGCCGGAAATGCATAACCTTGCGAGAGCGCGATCCACTCCGCCGAAGTGGGGTGCCGGGCGTTGCCGGGCGTTGCCGGGACGCCATGTGGGCGGCGCGTCCCCGCGCTCAGCCCGCCCCTTCTCCGAACTCCGCCCGCCCCGTCCCAGGTCTCAGCCCGCCCCGCCCTCGATCGGCGCCGCGCCGGCCGACAGGCTGGCCCAGATGCGGTCGACCAGCTCCCGCTTGCGGCGCAGCTGGCTGCCGCGCCGGTCGTTGCCATGCTCGCCGGGCCGCGCCCGGTACAGCCGGATCTCCATCTCGATCGACAGCGGCGCCGCGCGCGGGCCCTCTGCCCGCACCAGCCGGCCCTGCGCGACCTCCTCCCGCACCGCGCTCTCGGGCAGGAAGGCCAGGCCATGGCCGGCCAGCGCCATCACCTTCAGGGCCTCGGCCATATCGGTCTCGTAGCATTTGTCGAGCTTGAACGACTCGCTGGTGTCCGACAGCAGCATCTCGACCATCCGGCCGAGGAAAGCGTTGGGCGTATAGCTGAGGAAGGACACCGGCTTGCGGTCGGTGCCCGGCAGCCGGTACAGCGGCTTGCCGCTGGCATCGGGCACGCTGAACGGCGACATCCGCTCGACGCCGAGCACCAGCATGTCGTAGTGCGAGGGATCGAGCTGGATCGCCTGGCGCGGATGGTGGTAGACCATCACCAGGTCGCAGCCGCCCTCGACCAGCATCAGCACCGCGTCGTGCACGTTCAGCGCGCGCAGCCGGCAGGCCAGCGTGCCGACCTGCCGCTCCAGCGCCTTCAGCCATTCGGGGAAGAACGTCAGCGATAGCGTGTGCGGCACCGCGAATTCGAGCATCTGCGCGTTGGCCGAGCGCTGGCCGCGCATCAGCGCACGGGTCTCGCTGACCTGGGCCAGCATCGCCAGCGCCTGCTCGTAGAACACCTTGCCGGCCGGGGTCAGATTGGTTGGATAGCTGGAGCGGTCGATCAGCTCGGTGCCGAGCCAGGCCTCGAGCGACTGGATGCGGCGCGAGAAGGCGGGCTGGGTCACGTGCCGCAGCTCGGCCGAGCGCGAGAAGCTGTGCGTCTCCGCCAGGCTGACGAAGTCTTCAAGCCATTTGATTTCCATGGCGCATTATCTCCCGGCGGCCGCCGGCGCAAAAATATTCTAGAACGCTCGATCGAAGCGGAATATGATTCCCCACTGGATCGCTTCGGCACCACATTTTAGATCGGCTTGCTCGGCCCGGCTGGCTATGATCGGACCCATCCGCTCTCTTGCCCTTCGGAGTTTCCATGCCAAGCCTGCACGCCGAACCGCAGTCGCGCCTGTCGTCGCCCCAAGCCGCCGGCCCGCAAGCCGGCCTGCCGTCCTCGTGCGAACCGTCCGCACTGTCCGCGCTGTCGCCGGCGCTGGCACGGGTGTTCGACGACAGCGCGCGCAGCGTGGCGGCGCAGGTCCAGGCCTGCCTCGGCGACGATGCCGACGCGCTGCTGGCGCTGTTGCCCGCGGCCGCGCGTGCCGGCAGCCCGGACGGCTATACGCGCCACCTGATCTATGCCGACCCGATGGCGCGCTTCTCGGCGATGCTGCTGGTCTGGCGCCCGGGCCAGGCGAGTCCCGTGCACGGGCACCGCACCTGGTGCGCCTACCGCGTGCTGCAGGGCTCGCTGTACGAGCGGCACTACCGCTGGGACGAGGCGGCGCAAGTTGCGCGGCCGAGCGGCGGCGTCGTGCGGGAGCCGGGCGCGGTGTTCAGCGTGCCGGCGGGGCTTGGCCATATCCACTCGCTCGGCCATGCGGGCCGGGGCATGGACAGGGGCATGGCCCAGGACATGGACCAGCACGACGGCGAGGCCGGCGACATCGCCGTCTCGCTGCATCTGTACGGCGTCGAGGCCGCGCAGATCGCCACCGGCATCAATCTGCTGGTGGCGACGGGCTAGCGCAGCATCAGGCGGTGAGGCGCGGTGCGGCGCGGTGAGGGCGCAGCGAGGCGCGATGGCCGTGGTTGGGCGCGGTGGCGCCGCCCGTTCGCGATCCAACGAATCCCGCCATACCGATGGAGCCAGCACGATGGACCGATTTGACCGATACGACCGCCAGATCCTGGCCGAGCTGCAACAGAACGCCGACCTGCCGGTGGCCGAACTGGCCGAACGGGTCGGCCTGACCTCGACGCCCTGCTGGCGCCGCGTGCAGAAGCTGCAGGAGAGCGGCGTGATCCGCAAGCGCGTGGCGCTGCTCGACCCCGCCAAGCTGAACGTCGGCGTCACCGTGTTCGTGTCGGTCCGCACCAACCAGCACAGCGCGAAGTGGCTCAAGACCTTTCACGGGCTGGTGGCATCGATCCCGGAGGTCACCGAGTTCTACCGGATGGCCGGCGACACCGACTACCTGCTGCGCGTGGTGGTGCCCGACATCGCCGCCTACGACCGCGTCTACAAGCGGCTGATCCAGGGCGCCGAGCTGGCCGACGTCAGCTCGAGCTTCGCGATGGAGCAGATCAAGTACACGACGGCGCTGCCGCTGGAGTACGTTTGAGCATCGCCCCGGGGCCTCAGCCCCGATGTGCCCACCCGGTCATCCGCTTCTCCAGCACGGCAAACAGCTCGTACATCGCCATCGCCATCACCGCGATCACCACCAGGCCGGCGAAGGCCAGCGGCATCTTCATCGCCGAGCCGGCCGATACCAGCAGATAGCCGATGCCCTCGTTGGCCGCGTTCATCTCCGACACCGTGGTGCCGACGAAGGCGAGCGTGATGGCCACCTTCAGCGAGGCGAAGAAATACGGCAGCGCGCGCGGCAGGCCGACCTTGAACAGCACGTCGGTGCGCCGGGCGCCCAGCACGCGCAGCACGTCCTCCAGCTCCGGCTCCAGCGTCGCCAGCCCGGTGGCGATATTGACCATCACCGGAAAGAACGAGATCAGGAACGCCGTCAGGATCGCGGGCCCGGCGCCGAGGCCGAACCACACCACCAGGATCGGCACGAAGGCCGCCTTGGGCAGCGCGTTGAACGCGGTCATCAAGGGATAGCCGGCCGCATACGCGAGCCGCGACGAGCCCATCAGCAGGCCCAGCACCACGCCGACCGCGATGGCGATGCCGAAGCCCACCATCGTCGTCCAGAAGGTGCGCCACGCATGGACGGCGATCACGTCCCAGTAGTCGACCAGCGACACCACGATGGCTGCCGGGCTGGGCAGGATGAAGTCGGACACGTCGAAGATCATGCAGGCGCCCTGCCACAGCAGCAGGCAGGCGGCCAGCAGCAGCCAGGGGGCGACGCGCTCCACGCGCCGCTGGGTCGAATCGGTCAGCGTGGTCATCTCAGTGCTGGCGGACATGGCCGATCTTCTCGCGCAGCATGTGCACCAGATCGGCGAAGGGTTCGGTATAGGTCAGTTCGAGATCGCGCGGACGCGGCAGCTCGATCGGCTTGCGCATCAGGATGCGGCCCGGCCGCTGGCTCATCACGTAGACCGTGTCGGCGAGGAACACCGCCTCGCGCAGGTCGTGGGTGACCAGGATCACGTTGAAGCGTTGCGCCTGCCACAGGTCGCGCAGCACGCACCACAGTTCTTCGCGGGTGAAGGCGTCGAGGGCGCCGAACGGTTCGTCCAGCAGCAGCATGCGCGGCTCGTGGATCAGCGCGCGGCAGATCGACGCGCGCTGCTGCATGCCGCCCGACAGCTGCCACGGGTACTTGTCCTCGTAGCCCGCCAGCCCAACGGTGCGCAGCAGCGTGCGGGCGCGCTCGACGTATTCGTCGCGGCGGGCCCGCAGCGTGGAGCGGTAGGGCTCGACGATCTCCAGCGGCAGCATCACGTTCTGCAGCGTGGTGCGCCACGGCAGCAGCGTCGGCGCCTGGAAGGCCATGCCGACCATCTTCAGCGGGCCGGTCACCTTCTCGCCTGCGATCTTCACGACGCCGCGCGTGGCCGGCTTCAGCCCCGTCGCCAGCTTCATGAAGGTCGACTTGCCGCAGCCCGACGGGCCGACGATCGCGATGAACTCGCCCGGCCGCACCTGCAGCGAGATGTCCTCGACCGCAAACTCGCCCTGGCGGGCCAGCTCGTCGTTGTAGGCGAGCCAGACGCGATTGAAGTCGACGAAGGGAGCTTCGGCGTCGGCGGCGGGCGGTGCGGCCGGTGCCCCCGGCACGCCGCCGCAGACTGTGGTGGATACCGCGGCCGATGCTGTAGTCGATGCAGCAACCGATGCAGCAAGGTCGGCCGTCATCGCAGCACGTCCAGTTCCGCCGCCGACGGCAGATAGGCGTCGGTCCACAGCGCATCCGGATTGATCCGGCCCTTGGTGCCGAACGCATCGGCCACCTGCGAGGCCATCAGCGACAGGCGCGGCTTGTTGACGCGGCCGAAGCCGTCGGCGCGGGCATCGGGCGACTTGACCACGCTGTCGAGCGCGAGCTTCAGGCGCCGGACCTCGAGCTTTTCGTCGATGATGCCGTCGCGCGCCTTGACCGCCTTGATGCCCTCCTCCGGCCTGGCGATCACGTCGCGCGCTGACTTGGCGAAGGCCCGCAGGAAGGCCTTGACCGCCTCGGGGTTCTTCTTCAGGAAGTCCTCCGACGCGATCACCGCGTTGCCGTACAGCTTGACGCCGTATTGCGGGTACGGCAGCACCACGATGTCCTCGTCCTTCACGCCGCGCGCATTGAGGTTCAGGATCGAGGTGAACGAGAAGCCGGTGATCGCATCGAGATCGCCGCGCGTCAGCATGGTCTCGCGCAGCGTCGGGTCCATCGCCTGCCAGTTGAAGCTCGATGCCTGCAGGCCGTTGGCCTTGGCGAAGATCGGGAAGGCGCGGCGGCCGGCGTCGAATACCGGCGCACCGAGCTTCTTGCCGGCGAGGTCCTTCGGCGCCTTGATGCCGGACTTCTTCAACGCCAGCACGGCGGCCGGCGTGTTGTTGTAGACCATCATCACGGCGACCGGCTTGTTCTTCGCGTCCGGGTTGTTGCCGTAGAACTCCATCACCGAGGCGAGGTCGGCGAAGCCCATGTCATAGGTGCCGGAGGCCACGCGGTTGACTACATTGCCCGAGCCATTTCCGGCGTCGATCGACACATCGAGCTTCTCGGCCTTGTAGTAGCCCTTCTGCTCGCCGAGCAGGAACAGCGCCGATGGCCCCTCGAAGCGCCAGTCGAGCTGGAAGCGGACCTTGGTCGCCGCCTGTGCATGGGCCGGCGTGGCCCATTGTGTCGACAGCACCATCGCGGTGCCGAGCAGCGTGCCGAGCAGCGTGCCGAGCCGCAGCATCCGGCGCCGCAGCGGCGATGGCGCCGTGCCGGCCTGCGCCCCGCGTGCGCCCTCGCCCCGATGCATGTCCTGCGGCGCCTGCGGCTGCGTTTGCTGCTGCGGATCCTGGTGTTGCGACCTGTGGTGCGGCATGTTTGCTCTCCTGTTCGTGCCTGTTTTGCGCGAACAGTGTCTGCAAGCGATATGCCAGCCCAAACCGCATCAAGGCGGCCCCAAAGCGGGGCATGGCCGCGTCCGTTTGTCCAACCAAACTTGTGCATCGCGCCTGGCCACGCGTGATTGCACGCGGCCATTGTCGACAATGCGAGGGCGGCCGCCTGACGCGGTCTCAGGCGGCCATGGGCGATGTCAGGCGATCTCGGCCGATCTCAAGTGGCCTGCGGCTCGACCTCAGGCGTCCTGCGTCGCGTCGCCGAGGTCCGCCGCGACCGCGGCGGCGCCTTCGATGCGGGCCAGTTCGCCGCCGTTGGCATCAGCCGCCCCATCGGCCGTCCCGTCCGCCGACGTCGCGCCCTGCGCCGCGCTGCGCGCCTGGATGCGCCACATCTCGGCATAGCGTCCGTCGGCACGCATCAGCTCGGCATGCGTGCCGCGCTCGACGATGCGGCCGCGGTCCATCACCAGGATCTGGTCGGCATGCACCACGGTGGACAGGCGGTGCGCGATCAGCAGCGTGGTGCGGTTCTGCGCGAGCCGCATCAGTTCGGCCTGGATCGCCTGCTCGGTGCGCGAGTCCAGCGCCGAGGTGGCTTCGTCGAAGATCAGGATCGGCGGGTTCTTCAGCAGCGTGCGCGCGATCGCCACGCGCTGCTTCTCGCCGCCCGACAGCTTCAGCCCGCGCTCGCCGACCGGCGTGTCGTAGCCCTGCGGCAGCTCGCGGATGAAGGCGTCGATCTGCGCGGCGCGCGCGGCCTCGATGACCTCCTCGCGGCTCGCGCCCGGGCGGCCGTAGGCGATGTTGTAGTAGATGCTGTCGTTGAACAGCACCGTGTCCTGCGGCACGATGCCGATCGCGCGGCGCAGGCTGTCCTGCGTCACGGTGCGGATGTCCTGGCCATCGACCAGCACCGCGCCGCTGCCGACGTCGTAGAAGCGGAACAGCAGCCGCGCCAGCGTCGATTTGCCCGAGCCGCTATGGCCGACCACCGCGGTGGTGGTACCGGCGGCGATCGTGAAATCGACATCGTCAAGGATGCGCCGGTTGCTGTCGTAGCCGAAGCCGACATGGCTGAAGCGCACCTCGGCGCCCTGCACGGCCAGCGGGCGGGCATCGGGCGAATCCGCGACCTCGCGGTTGGTGCCGAGCAGCACGAACATCCGATCCATGTCCGTGGTGGCCTGCTTGATCTCGCGGTAGATCACGCCGAGGAAATTGAGCGGGATGTACAGCTGGATCATCAGCGTATTGACCAGCACCAGGTCGCCCAGCGTCAGCACGCCCTCGGCCACGCCGACGGTGGCGCGCCACAGGATCAGGATCAAGCCGATCGCGATGATGGCCTGCTGGCCGAAGTTCAGCAGCGACAGCGAGTTCTGCGAGCGGATCGCGGCGGTCCTGTACGTACGCAGGTTCTCGTCGTAGCGCGCGGCCTCGTAGGCCTCGTTGCCGAAGTACTTGACGGTCTCGAAGTTCAGCAGCGAGTCGATCGCCTTCTGGTTGGCGCGCGAATCCAGCTCGTTCATCTTGCGGCGGAAGTGCGTGCGCCATTCGGTCACCACCACCGTGAAGACGATATAGGCCAGCAGCGCGCCGCCGGTGATCGCGGCGAACCAGATGTCGTAGTGCAGCAGGAAGAAGCCCATCACCAGCGCCATCTCGACCAGCGTGGGAAGGATGCTGTACAGCGAATACGAGATCAGCGACTGGATGCCGCGCGTGCCGCGCTCGATGTCGCGGCTCATGCCGCCGGTCTGCCGGTCCAGATGGAAGCGCAGCGACAGGCTGTGCAGATGGCGGAACACCTGCAGCGCGATCTCGCGCACCGCGCTCTGCGTGACCTTGGAGAACAGGATCTCGCGCAGCTCGGTAAACAGCGTGGTCGACAGCCGCAGCAGGCCGTAGGCGACGATCAGCCCGGCCGGCACCGCCAGCAGCGCGCGCGGATCGCCGGGCGCGATGTTCATCGCGTCGATCAGGCGCTTCATCAGCACGGGCACGCCCAGGTTGGCGGCCTTGGCGGCCACGAGGCAGGTGAGCGCCAGCATCACGCGCCACTTGTAATGCCACAGATAGGGAAGCAGGTTGCGCACGGTCTGCCAGTCGCTGCGCTGGCCGCGCGCGCCGGAGAACAGCGGCGAGGACGGCGCCGTGGGGGCAGGCTCGTCCGTCGTGGAGTAGCGTCGCATACGTTAGAATTCGGGCGAATATGCGATTGTCGCAGAGTTCGGGGCGAGGGGTTTTCCGCCTGTGTTTCCGCTGTATTGCCCCAGTATTGCCCCAGTATTGCCCCTGCACGCGCCCGGCTTTTCCTTCTGCCCCGCCCGTTTTGGACCGGCCCTGATTCGGGCCCATGAACCGGGCTTGTTGAAGGGGCCTATGGATCTGGCCCATGAACTCGGCCTGTGAATCGGCCCCTACTGCCCTTGCTGCCCCTGCTGCCTTCCGGATTGACCATGAGCGAACCCCAGACCCTGTCGTCCCTGCCTCCCGGCAAGAACCCCGCGCTGCGCGTGGTGCCGATGCCCGCCGATGCCAACGTGCACGGCGACGTGTTCGGCGGCTGGATCATGGCGCAGGTCGACATCGCCGGCTCGATTCCCGCGGTCGAGCGCGCGCAGGGCCGCGTCGCCACGGTGGCGGTCAATTCCTTCCTGTTCAAGCATCCGGTGTTCGTCGGCGACCTGGTCAGCTTCTATGCCGACATCGTCAGGACAGGGCGGACCTCGATCACCGTCGAGGTCGAGGTCTATGCGCAGCGGATGCGCCATAGCAACGAGATCGTCAAGGTCACCGAGGCCACGCTGACCTATGTGGCGACCGACGAGGAACGGCAGCCGCGGGTGCTGCCGAAGGTCTAGGACGGGCGCCGCCGCATCGCGTGCACCCCGCCCTCTCCTCCAGCTCCTCTGGGAGAAGGGCAGGGAGAAGGGGTGGCCTGCCCCCTTCCCCGATCAATTGAACCGCGAGAAGTCCGGCTTGCGCTTCTCGAAGAAGGCCGTGAAGGCCTCCTTCGCTTCGGGCGACTGCAGCAGCCGGCGGAACACCGCGCCCTCCTGCGCCATCTGCGTCTCCATCTGCGCGGTATCCGCGCCCTTCATCAGCCGCTTGGTTTCCCGCAGCGACGACGCCGGCAGCGCCGCCAGCTTGCGCGCCTGCGCCAGCGCGAAGTCGTGCAGCTCGGCGCCGGCCACCACGCGGGTCACCAGCCCGATCTGCTGCGCCTCCTGCGCACTGAACGGCTCGCCCAGCAGCAGCTTCTCGGCCGCGCGCTGGTAGCCGGCCAGGCGCGGCAGCAGCAGGCTCGACGCGGCTTCCGGGCACAGCCCCAGCTGCACGAACGGCAGCGAGAAGCGCGCGCCCTCGGCCGCATAGACCAGGTCGCAATGCAGCAGCAGCGTGGTGCCGATGCCCACCGCCGGCCCGCTGACCGCCGCCACCAGCGGCTTGGCGGCATGGCTGATCTCGTGCAGGAACTGGAACACCGGCGCCTTGGCGGCATCCTCCTCGCTGCTCGGCGGCCGCTTCAGGAAGTCTTCCAGATCGTTGCCGGCGGTGAAGATCTCGTCCTTGCCGCGGATCACGATCGCCCGCACGGCGTCGTCGGTGGCCGCCGCGCGCAGCGCGTCGGCCATCTGCTGGTACATCGCCGCGGTGATCGCGTTCTTCTTGTCCAGGCGGTCGAACTCGATGGTCAGCACGCCTTGCTCGATGCGGGTCAGGATGCTCATGGTGTCTCCTTGGTGGTCGGTGTTCTCGTCGATGTTCTTGGCCGTGTTCCCGGCGATGTTCCCCTCTGTGCCGCCGCGACGGGAACCGCCCCGGGGGAAACGCGGTTCCCCGGAGCGGCTTCCCGGGGCAATCCCTGGGCTCGCCCTCTCGTCAAACCCGTTCGAAGATGCCGGCGGCGCCCATGCCCGTGCCGACGCACATGGTCACCATGCCGTACTTCAGGTTGTGCCGGCGCAGCGCATGCACCACGGTGGCCGAGCGGATCGCGCCGGTCGCGCCGAGCGGGTGGCCCAGCGCGATCGCGCCGCCCATCCGGTTCAGCTTTGCCGGATCGAGGCCCAGATCGCGGATCACCGCCAGCGCCTGCGCGGCGAAGGCCTCGTTCAGTTCGATCCAGTCGAGCTGGTCCTGCGTCATGCCGGCGGCCTTCAGCGCGGCCGGAATGGCCTCCTTCGGACCGATGCCCATGATCTCCGGCGGCACGCCGCGCACCGCGAACGACACGAAGCGGGCCAGCGGCATCAGGTTGCAGGCCTTCAGGATCTTCTCGGAGACCAGGATCAGCGCGCCGGCGCCGTCCGAGGTCTGCGAGCTGTTGCCGGCGGTCACGCTGCCCTTGTTGGCGAACACCGGGCGCAGCTTCGCCAGCCCCTCCAGCGAGGTATCGGGACGCGGGCCCTCGTCCAGCGACAGCGTGCGGGTCTTCAGTTCGACCTCGCCGCTGGCCAGGTTCGGCAGCTTCTCGACGATCTCGACCGGCGTGATCTCGTCGGCGAACTCGCCGGCCTGCTGCGCGGCCAGCGCCTTCTGGTGCGAGGCCAGCGCGAAGGCGTCCTGGTCCTCGCGGCTGACCTGCCACTTGCGCGCGACCTGCTCGGCCGTCAGGCCCATGCCGTAGGCGATGCCGACGTTCTCGTCGCGCGCGAAGATCGACGGCGACATCGACGGCGTATTGCCCATCATCGGCACCATGCTCATCGACTCGACGCCGGCGGCGATCATCACGTCGGCCTCGCCGACGCGGATGCGGTCGGCCGCCATCGCGACGGCGCTCAGGCCCGAGGCGCAGAAGCGGTTCACCGTGATGCCGCCGACCGAGGTCGGCAGGCCCGACAGCAGCGCGCCGATGCGCGCGACGTTCAGGCCCTGCTGCGCTTCGGGAATCGCGCAGCCGACGATGGCGTCCTCGATCAGCGCCGGGTCCAGGTTCGGCACCTGCGCCAGCGCGGCGCGCAGCGTGGTGGCCAGCAGATCGTCGGGCCGGTAGTGCTTGAACGCGCCCTTGGGCGCCTTGCCGATCGGCGTGCGGGTCGCGGCAACGATATAGGCGTCTTGCAGTTGTTTCATGATCGATTTCCTCGCGTGCCGATTAGTTGCGCACCGGCTTGCCGGTCTGCAGCATGCCCATGATGCGTTCCTGCGTCTTGGGGTTGCCGAGCAGTTCGATAAAGGCGCGGCGCTCCAGCGCCAGCAGCCATTCCTCGCTGACCAGCGCGCCCGCTTCGACGTCGCCGCCGCAGACCGCCTCGGCGATGCGCGAGGCGATCAGGAAGTCGTGCGCGGAGATGAAGCCGCCGTCGCGCATGTTGACCAGCGACGCCTTGATGGTGGCGATGCCCGAGCGGCCCGCCACCGGCACCAGCTCGCCCTGCGCGGGCGGACGGTAGCCGGCCTCGTGCAGCGCGCGCACTTCGCTGCAGGCGACATGCAGCAACTCGTGCACGTTGAAGACGATCGGATCGCCCGCCTGCAGATAGCCCATCTGCCGCGCCTCGAGCGCCGAGGCCGAGACCTTGGCCATCGCCGCGTTCTGGAAGCGCTGCGTCAGGAACTGCAGATAGTTGGTGCTGCCCGCCGCCTGCGCGGCGCGCGCGGCCGCCAGCGCGGCCTCCTTCAATCCGCCGCCAGCGGGCACCAGGCCCACCCCGACCTCGACCAGGCCCACATAGGTCTCCAGCGCCGCCACGCGCCGCGCCGAATGCAGCATCAGCTCGCAACCGCCGCCCAGCGCGATGCCGGACGCCGCCGACACCACCGGCACCGCGGCGTACTTGACGCGCATCATGCCGTCCTGGAACTTCTTGACGAAGGGCTCGACGCCCTTGGCGCCGCCCATCATGAAGGCCGGCATCGCCGCCTCGAGGTTCGCGCCGGCCGAGAACGGACCGCCCGGCGCGCCGAGCTGCAGCGAGGTCGGCTGCCACACCACCAGGCCCTTGTAGGCGCTCTCGGCCAGATCGATCGCGCGGATCAGCCCGTCGATGGTGTCCGGCCCGATCGTGTTCATCTTGCTGTTGAACGAGATCACCAGCACGTCGTCCTGGCCCTCGCAGACCCAGATCCGCACCGCGTCGTTCTGCTCGACGGTGCGGCCGGCCTTGCGCGGATCGACCGCGTCGCTGCCCTTCAACGCGGCGCGGAAGGCCTGGCGGCGATAGACCGGCAGCGCGCTGCGGCCGACGAACGACTGCGTGGCCGGCGACCACGAGCCCTGCGCCGAATGCACGCCCTGGTTGTCCGCCACCGGGCCGGCGAAGACCCACTCGGGCAGCGGCGCCTTCGACAGCGCCTTGCCGGCCTCGATGTCTTCCTTGACCCATTGCGCGACCTGCTGCCAGCCCGCGGCCTGCCAGTCCTCGAACGGACCGGAGTTCCAGCCGAAGCCCCAGCGGATCGCCAGGTCGACGTCGGCCGCCGAACCTGCGATCTGGTCGAGATAGACGGCGATGTAGTGGAACACGTCGCGGAAGATCGCCCACAGGAACTGCGCCTGCGGATTGCCCGACTCGCGCAGCAGCTTGATGCGCTCGGCCGGCTCCTTCTTCAGCATGCGCGCGACGATCTCGTCGGCCTTGCCGCCGGCGTCGACGTACTGGCCGGTCTTCGCGTCCAGCACCTTGATCTGCTTGCCTTCCTTGCGGTAGAAGCCGGCGCCGGTCTTCTGGCCCAGCGCGCCGGCATCGACCAGCGACTTGAGCACCGCGGGCGTCTGGTACACCGGCGCGAACGGATCGTCCTGCAGGTTGTCCTTCATGGTCTTGATCACGTGGGCCATGGTGTCCAGGCCCACCACGTCGGCGGTGCGGAAGGTCGCCGACTTGGCGCGGCCCAGCTTGCTGCCGGTCAGGTCGTCGACCACGTCGAACGGAATGCCGTACTTCTCGGCCTCGGCGAACACCGCCAGGATCGAGAAGATGCCGACCCGGTTGGCGATGAAGTTCGGCGTGTCCTTGGCGCGCACCACGCCCTTGCCCAGGGTCGTGGTCAGGAACGCTTCCAGGCGGTCGAGGATGGCCGGCTGCGTGGCCTCGGTCGGGATCAGCTCGACCAGATGCATGTAGCGCGGCGGATTGAAGAAGTGCACGCCGCAGAAGCGCGCCTTCAGCTCGGCGTCGAAGCCCTCGGACAGCGCGGTGATCGACAGGCCGGAGGTGTTGGTGGCGAAGATCGCATCGGTGCCCAGATGCGGGGCGACCTTCCGGTACAGGTCGTGCTTCCAGTCCATGCGCTCGGCGATCGCCTCGATCACCAGGTCGCATTCCTTCAGCAGCGCGAGGTCGTCCTCGTAGTTGGCGGCGCGGATCAGGCCGGCGTCGTCCTTGAGACCGAGCGGCGCGGGCGACAGCTTCTTCAGGTTCTCGATGGCCCGCAGCACGATGCCGTTCTTCGGGCCTTCCCTGGCCGGCAGATCGAACAGCACCACCGGCACGCGGGCATTGACGAGGTGGGCCGCGATCTGCGCGCCCATGACGCCGGCACCCAGCACGGCGACTTTCTTGACGATGAAATTGGACATGCGCGCTCCTCGGAGGTGAGCGTTGAAATGATGGATGTCCTCGGTTGCCTTCCCTCCCCCGCCTGCGGGAGAGGGAAAACCGGGAGGATGGTCTCGGTGTCTCGGCGGTGCCTCAGAACAGCTCGGCGTCCAGCGCCATCAGCGTGCTGGCGCCGGCGCGCGCCATGCGGATCTGCGCGGCGGTCTCCGGCAGCAGCTTGGCGAAATAGAAGCGCGCGGTGGCCAGCTTGGCGGTGTAGAACTTGTCGCCGCTGCCCTGCTTCTCCAGCGCGATCTTGGCCATGCGGGCCCAGAAGTAGGCGAACACCAGGTGGCCGACCACGCGCAGGTAGGGCACCGCGGCGGCGCCGATCTCGTCGGGATTGGCCATCGCCTTCATGCCGATCTCCATCGTCAGCTTCTGCACCTTGTCGCCGAGGTCCGCCAGCGGATTGATGAACTCCTGCATCGCCTCGTTGGTGCCCTCGGCCTCGACGAACTCCTGCACGATCTTGCCGAACGCCTTCATCTTCGCGCCCATGTCGCCGAGGATCTTGCGGCCCAGCAGGTCCAGCGCCTGGATCGTGTTGGTGCCCTCGTAGATCATGTTGATGCGGGCATCGCGCACGTACTGCTCCATGCCCCATTCGGAGATATAGCCGTGGCCGCCGAACACCTGCATGCCCTCGTTGGTGGCGATGAAGGCGTTGTCGGTCAGGAAGGCCTTGATCACCGGCGTCAGCAGCGCGACCAGGTCGCCGGCCTGCTTGCGCACGGCCTCGTCCGGGTGCGACAGCTCGCGGTCGATCTGCAGCGCGGTCCAGTAGCTGAAGGCGCGGCCGCCTTCTGCGAAGGCCCTCTGCGTCAGCAGCATGCGGCGCACGTCGGGATGCACGATGATCGGATCGGCCGGCTTGTCCGGCGCCTTGGGCCCGGTCAGCGAACGCATCTGCAGCCGCTCCTTCGCGTAGGCCACCGAGTTCTGGTAGGCGACCTCGGTCAGGCCCAGGCCCTGCATGCCGACGCCAAGGCGCGCGGCGTTCATCATCACGAACATCGCGTTCAGGCCCTTGTTGGGCTCGCCGACCAGCCAGCCGCGCGCGCCGTCCAGGTTCATCACGCAGGTGGCGTTGCCGTGGATGCCCATCTTGTGCTCGATCGAGCCGCAGACGATGCCGTTGCGCTCGCCCGGATTGCCGTCGGCATCGGGAATGAACTTCGGCACCACGAACAGCGAGATGCCCTTGGTGCCCTGCGGCGCGTCAGGCAGGCGCGCCAGCACCAGATGGATGATGTTGGCCGACAGGTCGTGCTCGCCTGCCGAGATGAAGATCTTGGTGCCGGTCAGGCTGTACGAGCCGTCGTCCAGCGGTTCGGCCCTGGTGCGCAGGATGCCCAGGTCGGTGCCGCAGTGCGGCTCGGTCAGGCACATGGTGCCGGTCCACTCGCCCGACACCAGCTTGGGCAGGTAGCGCTGCTGCAGCTCGGGCGTGCCGTGCGCGTGCAGCGCCTCGTAGGCGCCGTGCGACAGGCCCGGGTACATCGTCCAGGCCTGGTTCGCCGAGTTCAGCATCTCGAACAGCGCGTTGTTGACCAGGATCGGCAGGCCCTGGCCGCCGAATTCGGGATCGCACGCCAGCGCCGGCCAGCCGGCCTCGACGTACTGCCGGTAGGCTTCCTTGAAGCCCGCCGGCGCGGTCACGACGCCGTCGCCGTGGTGGGTGCAGCCCTCGCGGTCGCCGCTCTGGTTCAGCGGGAAAATGACTTCCGAGCAAAACTTGCCGGCTTCCTCGATGACCTGGTTGATGGTGTCCGCATCGACGTCGGCATGCGGCGGCATCGCCTTGAGCTCGGCCTCGACGCCGAGCAGTTCGTGCAGCACGAATTGCATGTCGCGCAGCGGAGCGGTGTACTGGCCCATCAAGATCTCCTTGGAGTTGGCGAAGCCGCCGCGCCGCTGGTGCTGTCAAGCACGCCATGCCCGCGACGGCATCAGGTACGGTAGGACTGAATCAGCTTGTTGAGCGCGACCATGGCAAGCTCGGCGCTGTCGGGCAGGCGCAGGAAGCGGGCATCGTGATGCAGCCCCAGCTCGAGGCTGTACATCTCGAACAGCATCAGCCGCGGATCGCAATCCGCGCGCAGATGGCCTTCTTCCTTGGCCTGTTCGATCGCGCGTGTCAGCGCGGCCCGCCAGATCGTGACGCTCTTGATCAGCTCGTCGCGCACCGGGCTTTCCGCGCGGTCATCGTATTCGACCGCCCCGCTGATGTAGATGCAACCGGTGGTGACTTCCTGGATCCGTTTTTCCATCCAGCGCCGCACCATCGACCACAGGCGCGGCAGACCGCGCGGCTCATTCAGCGAGGGATAGAAGACCTCCTGCTCGAACCGGCGGTGATACTCGCGCACCACCTCCACCTGCAGGTCTTCGCGCGAACCGAAATGCGCGAACACGCCGCTCTTGCTCATTTGCATGCGTTCCGCGAGCAGACCGATGGTCAAACCTTCGAGTCCGTCGCGGGACGACAATTCCAGTGCGGCGTCGAGAATCGCCACCCGCGTCATCTCCCCCTTGCGCATCGGGGTGGGAGAAGCGTTGGCGGCGGATTCGAGACGGGCTGACTGGTGTCGCATGATTTTTCTCCGTACTTTTTGCGGCATCGGTTCGCGATGCCGCGCTTGGCCCTGGCCTGTGATGTCGATCGCCGCGGCCCCGCCGGACAAGGCGGCGCCGGGTGGCGAATGCACGCAGTCTAAGCCAAAAAAGAACGGTCGTTCAGATTATTCTGGCCGCGCCTGCCGCTATCAAGTTTTTAATTAGACCTTCGTTTCTAAACCGAACTTGCACCGAACTGCGGTGCAACATCCGCCGGCCGGCGTCAGCGGCGAGGCCGATGTGCGGATGCGCGCCGCATTTTGCCGCAAGGCAGCACCGGCATGCCACGTTCAATAGCGGCCGGCCGCGCCGGCCACCATGACGCCGAAGCGCAACAGCATGTAGGCGGTCCAGTCCAGGCAGCGGCGCAGGCGGCCGCGGCGGGCATGATCCTCCGGCACGACCGGCGCGCTGCGCAGCGCGATCGCACGCTCCAGTTCGCGGCGCAGCTCGGCGGCGAAGGCCTCGTCGTAGACCGCCACATTGGCCTCGCGCGCCAGCAGCAGGCTGAACGGATCCATGTTGCTGGAGCCGACCGTCGCCCAGCTGTCGTCGACCACCGCAACCTTGGCGTGCAGGAAGCTCTCGGCGTACTCGTGGATCTCGACGCCGGCCTCGAGCAGCGTGGCGTACAGCGCGTGGGTCGCGTAATGCTGCAGCCTGTACTCGACCATCCCCTGCAGCAGCAGCCGCACGCGCACGCCGCGGCGGCGGCAGGCCAGCAGCGCGCGCCGCATCTTCGCGCCCGGCAGGAAATAGGCGTTGGCGATGATCACGTCGTGCCGCGCCGCGCCCAGCGCCTGCAGATAGGCTCGCTCGATGGTGCGGCGATTGCGCAGGTTGTCGCGCAGCAGCAGCGCCGCCCGCACGCCGCCCCCCGCGGCCGGCGCGGGCACCGGGGCCTGCGCAAGCGGAAACTCGCCGGCCAGGCCGGACAAGCCGCCAGCGATCCCGCCGCCCTGCATCTCGCCGCGCAGCGCGAGCCGCCACCACAGCCGCTCGGCGGTCAGTGCGACCTGGCCGGCCAGCGGGCCGGTGACGCGCACCGCGAAGTCGTAGCGGGGACCGAGCTGGGCCTCGTCGAAGGGGCCGTGATTGTGGTCGTCGATGATGTTGATGCCGCCGACGAAGGCGATGCGCCGGTCGATCACCGCGAGCTTGCGGTGCAGCCGGCGCAGATGCCGGCGCGCCAGGCGAAAGCCCCGCAGCGGCCGGTACACGCCGAGCCTGACGCCGCCCTGCTGCAGCCGCTCGACCAGTGGCGCGGGCATGTCGCCGGCGCCGAAGCCATCGACCAGCAGATGGACGCGCACGCCGCGCTCGACCGCGCGCACCAGCGCGTCGGCGACCGCCTGGCCGACCTGGTCGTCGGCATAGATATAGGTCTCCAGCGAGACCGACAGCACCGCCTGGTCGATCGCCGCGATCAGCGCCGGGAAATATTCGCCGCCGCCGCGCAGCAGCTCGACGCGGTTGCCGCCCACCGGCCGGCCGGGCCCGGTGTGCAGCAGGCGGGGGCCGTGCCGCCCTTCGGCGGCCGTGGCCGCCGTGGCAGCCGTCTCGCCTTCCACCGCATGGGCGGCGATCCTGGAGGACCGGGTGGGTTCGCGTGGGCTCTCGGACAAGGGCATGGCGGCATTATCGGTCACCTCGCGGCGGGAACGCCACCCGGCGGGCATTGGCGCCCGAAGTCGGGCCAGACCTTGGGCCGGACTTCGGACCAGACTTCGGACCAGACTTCGGGCCAGACCTCGGGCCGGACTTCGGGCCAGACCTCGGGCCAGACCTCGGGCCAGACCTCGGGCCAGACCTCGGGCCAGACTTCGGGCCAGACTTCGGGCCAGACCTCGGGCCGGACCTCGGGCAGGACTTCGTGGCCGGAGGGACGGGCCCGCGCCGACTCTGCTATCGTCGCGCTTTCTTCCCGACGTTGTTGCTGACATCGTCCCCACCGTCGCCCCGCGCACTCAGGTGCGCACCGCGTTGCGCATTGAACTGATTCGATCGTGAAGGTATTCGGTATCGCCGGCACTTCCGGCAGCGGCAAGACCACCTTGCTGGACCAGTTGATTCCCCGCTTCGTCGCCGCCGGGCTACGCGTGGCCGGCGTCAAACATACCCATCACGGGTTCGACCCGGACACGCCGGGCAAGGATTCGTGGCGGATGCGCGAGGCGGGCTGCGCCAATGTGGTGCTGGTCGGTGCGCGCCATCTGACGCTGATGCGCCGATACGAAGAAGGCGCGCCGCCGCCCGAACTGGCCGACGCGCTGGCCGTGCTGCCCGCCGATACCGACCTGGTGCTGGTCGAGGGATACAAGCACAGCGACGTGCCAAAGCTCGAGGTCTATCGTCCCGGCCACGGCCGGGCGCCGCTGTGGCCGGAGGTGCCCGGCATCGTCGGCGTCGCCACCGATGCGCCGGACGAAGTGGCCGCGCTGACCCGGCTGCCGGTGCTCGACCTGAACCGGATCGACGCCATCGAGGCCTTCGTGCGGGAACGGGCCGGGCTGTAGCGGAAGCGGACGCCTTGGCGCGGCCTCGCCGCCGGGCCGGCGGCCCCCGGGCGACTAGCCGGCCGCGCCCGCCGTCTCATCGCTGTGCCGCGGATTGGCCTCGGGCACCTGCGGCCGCGCCAGTTCGGCGACCAGCGGCACATGGTCCGAGCGCTGCGCCCAGTCGCGCCCGGTCAGCACGCGGGCGCGCTCGATCTCGAAACCGCGCACGTAGATCCGGTCGAGCTGCCACCACGGCATATGGCTCGGAAAGGTATGCAGCCGCGAGCCGCGCGCCTGCGAGGCCTCCAGCGCGCCCAGCGTGTTGCAGATCAGCGCATCGAGCCGGTGGTTCCAGTCGTTGAAGTCGCCGGCGATCACCAGCGGCGCGTCCGCCGGCACCACATTGCGCACGCGTTCGACCAGCGCCTCGGCCTGGCGCGCGCGGCTGCGCGCGAACAGGCCGAAATGCACGCAGATCAGATGCGCCTCGATGCCGTGGACGTCGGCGACCGCATGCAACAGGCCACGCTGCTCGAAGCGGTGGTCCGAGATATCGAGGTTCTCCGACATCAGGATCGGATGGCGCGACAGGATCGCGTTGCCATGGTGGCCGTGGTCGTAGACCGCGTTGCGGCCATAGACCGAGTGCGGATAGGCGTCGGTTGCCAGGTAGTTCAGCTGCGTGTAGTCGGAATCGAACAGGGAGGCGGCCACCAGGCGATCGTTGCGGTCCTGCACTTCCTGCAGGAAGACGATGTCGGCGTCGACCGTCTGCAGCCCGTCGCGGACATGCTGGATGCGCGGACGACGCGCGAAGCCGGTCAGCCCCTTGTGAATGTTGTAGGTGACCACGCGCAGCTTCATCGCGGCCCTCCGGCTTGGCCGGCGCCTGCTGCGTCCACGGCGGCGCCCCCAGCGTTCATGGCGCCCGCGCCGCAAGCAGTCGCCCCGGCCGCCGCTCGCCACGCCAGCTGGCGCACCGCTTCGGCGTTGCTCGACGAGAAGCAGCGCGCGGCCGCCTGCTCCCACGGCAGCCAGACCGATTGCAGATGCTCGCGCGGCGACAGCGTGACCGGCAGCGGCCGCTCGACGCACAGGCCGAACCAGTGCTCGACATTGCGCGTGACCCCGGGCGCGTAGCGATGGCGCCATTCGGGATAGATCTCGTATTCGATGTGGTGGCCCCAGTCCTGCAGGCGGTGCTCGCTCGCGACGATGCCGGTTTCCTCGGCCACCTCGCGGGCGGCCGTCAATGCCAGGGGTTCGTCGGGGGTATCGAGGCTGCCGGTGACGGATTGCCAGAAGCCGGGACGGTCGGCGCGCTCCAGCAAGAGGACCTGCAGATCGGTCGTATGGATCACGACCAGCACGGATTCGGGAATCTTGTAGGGCATGGGATCGGACGAGAACAGGCTGACAAGCTTAACGCAGTTGCCCGCCGGCGCCACCGGCGTTAGTCCGACAAGCCCGGAAGCCGTGGGGATGATGTGATGGCATGGGCACTGAGGACGCGCTGCGGCCGCGGCGCTCTCGACCCAGGATGTTCTTCCTCTCTTCCTCGGGGACGAGGATTGCGGAGGGGGGATGGTTCCAATGCGCCGTGGCCCGACCACCTGCCGCTACCCTCTCCGCCGCCCCTCTGCCGCTTGCGGGAGAGGGGAGAAAATCCGCGGTCAGGCGCGCTCTTCCCGGACGCCCGCTTCGCGCACCCAGCTGTCGAACACTTCCGGCGAGTCGCCGTGGCCCCAGGCGGCGCGCAGTTGCTGCATCAGCGGCGCCAGCGATTCGGTGTAGCGCGCGGCGGCGGCGTGCGCCTCGGTCGCCAGCGCTTCGGCGGCCTGGTTGGCGCGCGCCTGCATCTCGGTGCGCGCCTGCGCGACCTCCTTCTCGCGCTGGCCCAGCGCGTGGTACTTCTGGATCAGGAAGCGCTGGTAGTCGCCGCCCTCGCCATGCGGGGCCTGCGCGGCCTGCGCGTTCACCTGCTCGAAGCGCAGCACGATGCTGGCGGTCTCCTGCTCGATCTGCGCGGCCTCGGCGACCAGCGCCTGCGCCGCATCCTGCAGCGCCAGCGCGTCGCGGCGACGCGCCTGCAGTTGCGCGGCCATCGTCTCGAAGGTGCGCTGCGCGGCCAGATAGGCCTGCACCACCGGCTGCGGCGCGACCACCAGCAGCGGATCGGCGCCGCTGCCGCGGCGGCCCGTCAGCAGGGCATCCTCCGGCAGGCGCAGGTTGCCGACTTCCTCCAGCCAGCGCCCGCGCGCCATCACCGCGGCAACCGTATCGAGCGCCACGCGCCGCAGCGCCTCGGCGCGCTGCATCTGCACGGCGCCGCCTTCGGCCGCCGCGCTGCCCACCTGCGCGGCGTGCGCGATATCGGGGACGCAGGCGGCCACCGTGGTCGCCACCGATTCCGACATCGCCTGCGCGGACTTGCGCACCGCCCGGCGCAGCTCGAAGCGCGCCAGCAGCATCATCACCAGCCCGGCGACCAGCCAGGTCAGGATCGTCTCCGCGTGCTGCAGCAGGAATTGGCGGATCAGTTCGATATCCAGTGTCACCTTTGTTCTCCCCTTGTCAGGTGCGGCTGCCCGCGGCAGCCCGATGGATGACCTCGCGGGGTGGCCGATCGTTCCCATGGGAAACAATTGGAAACCTCGATCGCCCTCCCCAGCCTACACAAACAAAAAACGGCCGCGCTCGCGCACGGCCGTCGTCTCTCGCTACCTCGCCAGCGGCATCACGCCGAAGCCTTCGGCTCGGGCGTGCGCAGGCGGATATGCAGCTCGCGCAGCTGCTTCTCGTCGACCGAGCTCGGCGCCTGCGTCAGCAGGTCCTGCGCGCGCTGCGTCTTCGGGAAGGCGATCACGTCGCGGATCGAATCGGCGCCGGCCATCATCGTGACGATACGGTCCAGGCCGAAGGCGATGCCGCCATGCGGGGGCGCGCCGTACTGCAGCGCATCCAGCAGGTAGCCGAACTTGACGCGCGCCTCTTCCTCGTTGATCTTCAGCGCGCGGAACACCTTGCTCTGCACGTCCTCGCGATAGATACGCACCGAGCCGCCGCCGATTTCCCAGCCGTTCAGCACCATGTCGTAGGCCTTGGCGATGCACTTGCCCGGATCGGTGGCCAGGTACTCCAGGTGCTCGTCCTTGGGGCTGGTGAACGGGTGGTGCATCGCGACCCAGCGGGCGTCTTCCTCGTCGTACTCGAACATCGGGAAGTCCACCACCCACAGCGGCTTCCACGCGTCCTCGAACAGGCCGTTGGCCTTGCCGAATTCCGAGTGGCCGATCTTCAGGCGCAGCGCGCCCATCGCGTCGTTGACGACCTTGGCCTTGTCGGCGCCGAAGAACAGGATGTCGCCATCCTGCGCGCCCGAGCGCTTCAGGATCTCGGCGATGGCGGCGTCATGCAGGTTCTTGACGATCGGCGATTGCAGGCCGTCGCGGCCCTTGGCCACTTCGTTGACCTTGATCCAGGCCAGGCCCTTGGCGCCGTAGATGGCGACGAACTGCGTATAGGCATCGATCTCGCCGCGCGAGATCTGGCCGCCGCCGGGCACGCGCAGCGCGACCACGCGGCCGTTGTCGCTGTTGGCCGGGCCCGAGAACACCTTGAAGTCGACGTCCTTCATGACCTCGGTCAGCTCGGTGAACTCGAGCTTGACGCGCAGGTCCGGCTTGTCCGAGCCGAAGCGGGCCATCGCCTCGCGGAATTCCATCACCGGGAAGCGGTCGTCCAGCGCCACGCCGATGGTGTTCTTGAACACCGTGCGGATCATGTTCTCGAACAGGTCGCGGATGTCCTGCTCGGTCAGGAACGAGGTCTCGCAGTCGATCTGCGTGAATTCGGGCTGGCGGTCGGCGCGCAGGTCCTCGTCGCGGAAGCACTTGGTGATCTGGTAGTAGCGGTCGAACCCCGACACCATCAGCATCTGCTTGAACAGCTGCGGCGACTGCGGCAGCGCGAAGAAGTGGCCCGGGTTGACCCGCGACGGCACCAGGTAGTCGCGCGCGCCCTCGGGCGTGCTCTTGCCCAGCATCGGCGTCTCGATGTCGATGAAGCCCTGCTCGTCCAGGTACTTGCGCACTTCCATCGCGACCTTGTAGCGCAGGCGCAGGTTGTATTGCATCTGCGGGCGGCGCAGGTCCAGCACGCGGTGCGTCAGGCGGGTGGTCTCCGACAGGTTGTCGTCGTCGAGCTGGAACGGGGGCGTGACCGACGGGTTCAGCACGGTCAGCTCATGGCACAGCACCTCGATCTTGCCCGAGGTCAGGTTGGCGTTCTCGGTGCCGGCCGGACGCGCGCGCACCTTGCCGGTCACGCGGATGCAGAACTCGTTGCGGATGTCCTCGGCGACCTTGAACATTTCGGGGCGGTCCGGATCGCAGACGACCTGCACCAGGCCCTCGCGATCGCGCAGGTCGATGAAGATCACGCCGCCGTGGTCGCGGCGCCGTTGCACCCAGCCGGTCAGGGCCACTTCCTGGCCGGTCAGTTGTTCGGTCACGAGACCGCAGTAGTGAGTTCGCATGGAGGACATAGGAGAAATTCCCGGTAAGGCGCGGCCGCGCTCGGGCGGCCCGCGGTCAATTGGAGTGCGATGGGTCGGCGGCGGAGGCGCCGGCGGCAGCGGCGGCGGGGGCTCGGCTCGGCGCGGCCTTGCGCGGCAGCTCGGCCGGCGCGACCACGCCCATCGACACGATGTACTTCAGGGCGGCATCGACGGTCATGTCGAGCTCGATGGTGTCGGCCTTGGGCATCATCAGGAAGAAGCCCGAGGTCGGATTCGGCGTGGTGGGCACGTAGACGCTGACGTATTCGCCCTGCAGGTGGTTCTGCACGTCGCCGCCGGGCCGGCCGGTCAGGAAGGCGATGGTCCACGAGCCCTCGCGCGGGTACTGCACCAGCAGCGCCTTGCGGAAGGCGTTGCCGGACGAGGACAGCAGCGTGTCCGAGACCTGCTTGACGCTGGAATAGATCGGTCCCACCACCGGGATATGGTGCAGCAGCGCTTCCCACCAGCGCACCAGGCGCTGGCCGATGAAGTTGTGCGTCAGCACGCCGACCAGCAGGATGAACAGCAGCGTCAGGATCGCGCCCAGGCCGGGCACGCGCATGCCGAACAGCTGGCGGTCAAACTGCCAGGCCTCGGGCAGCAGCGCGAGGCTCTGGTCCATCGTGCCGATGATCAGGCTGAGCACCCACAGCGTGATGCCCAGCGGGACCAGCACCAGCAGGCCGGTCAGGAACCAGGTCTTCAGTGCGGAAGTTTTCTTGTTGGTTGCCACGTTCCTTCCTGGTTCAGTGGCAGGCGCAGGCGCTGCCGCAGCCGCCGGCCGCGGGCGCCGCGCTGGCGGACGCCGACGTCTCGGCCGGCTTGGCGGCGCCGGCGTCGCCGGTGCTGCCCGCGCCCGAGCTGGCGCCGGTGCTGGCGCCGTTGTTGGTGTTGCCGCCGCGGAAGTCGGTCACATACCAGCCCGAACCCTTGAGCTGGAAACCGGCCGCGGTCAGCTGTTTCTTGAAGGCCCCCGCCGTATTGCAGGATGGGCAGTCGGTGAGCGGGGCATCGCTCATTTTCTGCAGCACATCGCGCCCATGGCCGCAGGCGTCGCAACGGTAGGCATAGATCGGCATCGTGGCTCTCCGGGAGATCCCCATTGGGTCAACAACGGGGGTCAACAAAGGGGTCAACAAAAAATCAAAGGAAATCAACGCGCGCGGCCGGCGCGGCGTTCCGGGCTGTCGCCCGCCACCGTCCGGCCATGCAAAGCCTTGAATTATAAACCGTTTGGGCGCCGTTGCCGCCGGAAAAGCGGCCTGCCTGGGGCGCAGACCGGCCGATTGAGGGGATTCGGCCGGATCGACGCCGGATTGGCGGCAGATGGGGCCCGGATTCGACTCGGATCGGCCCCGGATTTGCCGCGAATCCGCTCCGGAATCGCCCGGGTTCAGCGCCTCGCTTCAGCCCCGGATTGGCGTGCGCCAGCCCTTCCCGGCCGGAAATCACGCGATGTGCACTTCCTTGACCGGCGGGCGGTCGCCTATCCATTGCGGCAGCAGCGAGCCGACCAGCATGCCGCCCAGCGAGAACAGCAGGCCGACCATCTGCGGCGGCACCGCGGCCTCGGAGAACAGGATCTCGCAGACCAGCCACGAGCTCAGGCCCAGCAGGATCGCCGCCAGGCCGCCCTGGCGCGTGGCGCGCTTCCAGAACAGGCCGAAGGCCAGCGGCACGAACGACGACACCAGCGTGACCTTGTAGGCATTCTCGACCATGTGGAAGATCGACAGGTGCGAGTTCAGCGCGAACAGCGTGACCAGGACGGTAAACACCAGCACGACCGCCTGCATCACCCGCAGGAAGCGCCTGTCGTCGAGATGGCGGAAATACGGCCGCAGGATGTTCTCGGCGAACGTCACCGACGGCGCCAGCAGCGTGGCCGACGCGCAGCTCTTGATCGCCGACAGCAGCGCGCCGAAGAACATCACCTGGGCGAACAGCGGCGCGTGGTCCAGGATCAGCGTCGGCAGGATCAGCTGCGAATCGGTATTGATATAGCGCTGCACCATCGCCGGATCGATCAGCGTGGCCGAGTACGCCAGGAACATCGGGATGAAGGCGAAGCAGAAGTACAGCACGCCGCCCAGCACCGAGGCGCGGCCGGCGATCTGCTCGGTGCGCGACGACGTGACGCGCTGGAACACGTCCTGCTGCGGGATCGAGCCGAGCATCATCGTCGACAGCGCGGCGGCAAAGCCGATGATCTGGATCAGGTCGAGCTCCGGCAGGAACTCGAACTTGCCCGCCGCGGCCGCGTGCGACACCACCGCCGACACGCCGCCGGCCTGGCCGCTGACCTCGTAGCCGATATACAGCATGCCGATCACGATGATGATCATCTGGATGAAGTCGGTGATCGCCACCGACCACATGCCGCCGAACAGCGTGTAGACCAGCACGCTGGCGGCGCCGATCATCATGCCGGCGTCCTGCGACAGGGCGCCGTCCGACACCGTATAGAACACCAGCCCCAGCGCCTTGATCTGCGCCGCGACCCAGCCCAGGTAGGACACCACGATGCACAGCGTGGTCAGGATCTCGGCCAGGCGACCATAGCGGTTGTGATAGTAGTCGCCGATCGTCAGCAGGTTCATCCGGTACAGCGGACGGGCGAAGAACAGGCCGACCAGGATCAGGCACAGCGACGAGCCGAACGGGTCGGAGACGACGCCGGACAGCCCCTCCTTCAGGAATACCGCCGGAATGCCGAGCACCGTCTCGGAGCCGAACCAGGTCGCGAACACGGTCGCGGTGACCACGTAGAACGGCAGGCTGCGGCCGGCCACGGCGAAATCGGTCGTGTTGCGCACGCGCAGCGCGGCCCACAGGCCGATGCCGACCGAGATTACCCAGTAGATGATGACAAACCAGATCAGCATGCTGCTGCCCTATCCCAAAGAGCCCAGGGGCCAAGAAACCGAATGGCGGACGGCGGCAAGGTGCGCGCGTCCGCAGTCCAATTCATCGGTCGGGGCCGCGTGGGTGGCGGATCGGGTGCCCTGGGAGGAGCACTGGCCTGCGGTCGTAGCCGAATCAAGACGCGGATTATAGCGATGCAAGCGACGATACAAGCCCGTTGTGCCAAAAAAATTGGCAGCCGGGCGGGGCATCGGCCCGCACAGGGTCAGCGGCCGATATAGGCCAAACCGTCGGCCAACGGCGGGTCAACATCGGGCCACCATCGGGTCAGCATCGGGTCAACATCGGGCCAGCCGGCAGCCAGACCAACCCCGGCCAAACCCTCAACCGAACCAGTCCGCCAGCTGCGTCAGCACCAGCGCGATGGTCACCGCGCCGCCCAGCAGCAGCCCGATCGCCAGCATCCGGTTGGTGCGGCGCTGCTCGACCACCAGCGCGGCCAGCAGGCGGTCCTGCTGGCTGTTGTTGACCAGCGCGCGGCGCTCCAGGAACTGGTGGGCCAGGCGGGGAAAGTCGGGCAGCATCTTGGCCCACTGCGGCGCCTCGACCTGGATGCGTTCCCAGGCGCCGCGCCAGCCGACCTGCTCGTGCATCCAGCGTTCCAGGTAGGGCTTGGCGGTCTTCCACAGGTCCAGGTCCGGATCCAATTGCCGGCCGAGCCCCTCGATATTGAGCAGCGTCTTCTGCAGCAGCACCAGCTGCGGCTGGATCTCGACGTTGAAGCGGCGCGAGGTCTGGAACAGCCGCATCAGCACCATGCCCAGCGAGATTTCCTTCAGCGGCTTGTCGAAGTACGGCTCGCAGCAGGCGCGCACCGCGCTCTCGAGCTCCTCGACCCGGGTCTGCGGCGGCACCCAGCCCGATTCCACGTGCAGCAGCGCGACGCGGTGGTAGTCGCGGCGGAAGAAGGCAATGAAGTTCTGCGCCAGGTAGTTCTTGTCGAACTCCGACAGCGCGCCGACGATGCCGAAGTCCAGCGCGATATAGCGGCCGAAGGTCTCGGGCTGCACCGATACCAGGATGTTGCCGGGGTGCATGTCGGCGTGGAAGAAGCCGTCGCGGAACACCTGGGTGAAGAAGATCTCGACGCCCTCCTCCGCCAGCCGGTGCAGGTCGACCCCGGCGGCCTTCAGCGATTCCGTGCGCGAGATCGGGATGCCGTGCATCCGCTCCATCACGAACACCTCGCTGCTGCAGAAGTCCCAGAACACTTCGGGCACCAGCAGCAGTTCGGTGTCCTGGAAATTGCGGCGCAGCTGGCTGGCGTTGGCCGCCTCGATCATCAGGTCCAGCTCGTCGTGCAGGTACTTGTCGAACTCGGCGACCACCTCGCGCGGCTTGAGCCGCTTGCCGTCGGCCGAGACCCGCTCGATCCAGATCGCGACGTCGCGCATCAGCGCCAGGTCGCTGTCGATCACCGGCAGCATGCCGGGGCGCAGCACCTTGACCGCGACCTCGCGGCCGCGGTGCGTGCCGGCCTTCAGCGTGGCGAAGTGCACCTGCGCGATCGACGCGCTGGCGACCGGCTGGTATTCGAAGGTCTCGAACAGCTGCGTCAGCGGCCGGCCCAGCGAGCGCTCGATGATGGCGACCGCGACGGCCGGATCGAACGGCGGCACCTGGTCCTGCAGCAGCGCCAGTTCATCGGCGATGTCGGCCGGCAGCAGGTCGCGCCGGGTCGACAGCACCTGGCCGAACTTGACGAAGATCGGCCCCAGCCGCGTCAGCGCCAGCCGCAGCCGCACGCCGCGCGGCACGGTATCGAGCCGGCGGCCGATCGTGATGACCCTGACCAGCAGGCGGATATGCCGGTTCTGGAAACCGGACAGCACCAGCTCGTCCAGGCCGTAATAGAAGATGACAAAGGCGATCTTGCAGAGGCGCAGGAAACGGGTCATGCAGGTCTTGTTGGTAAGCCGGCCGGATCGGGGCGCGCTGTTGCGCGTCCTTGCCGCCGGCAGGCGGGATTCTCGTCAGCGGTTCCGCGGTCGGCGCGGTTGGCCCGGTGGCTCCGGTTCAGCGATGCGCGGACGGCAGCCGGGCGGGGCCGGTACCGGTGCCAGCGCCGGAGCCAGCACCCGTGCCGCGCTCCAGCCGCTCCAGGCGCTTTTCCAGCCGGGCCAGATCGTCGCGCAACGCGGCCACGTCGGCGCGGAAATCGTCCAGCGCGGCATGGCGGACCAGCGTCGGCTGTTCGTCCAGCAGGTATTCGGTCACGTTCTCGACCAGCGCCCGCCCGACCCGCAGCGCGCCGGCATGGGCCTGCTGCGCGCCGTCCACCAGCCGCTGCGCGACGCTGTCGCCGACGGTGCCGCCCATCACGGCACGCAAGGCCCGCGCCAGATCCTCCGCGGCATCCCAGCGCAGGCTGCGCGCCAGCGTCGACACGGTATTGGCCAGCTCGGCATCGCCTTCCAGACGCACATGGCGCATCGCGGCGGCCTGCCCGCCGGCGGCGACGTCGGCCACCACCAGCGGCCATTGCTGCAGCGGCACGGTGATGGTCACCGCGGGCGGCGGCGCGTCGGCGGCGGCCAGCGCCACCAGGCCCTGCGCGTCGATCCGCAGGGCCATCGCAAAGGCGGCGGCATCGAAGCCGATCACGCGGCCGGCATAGGGCGTCAGCAGCTTGCGCGCCCACGGTTCCTGTTCCAGCAGATGATTGAGCGCGGCGACGATGGGGCCGGCCAGCGCGGACGGAAGAGTGTTCATGGCGTGATGGGGCGGACCACGCCGGCCAGGCCGGCGCCAATGAAAAAGGCCCACGCGCGTTGGCGCGTGGGCCTCCATTCTAAGCCAGCGCCGGGCACATCACGCCGCGCCCGGAGACTGGCTCGACCAGCGGCTCAGCCGCGGACTCAGGATTCCTGCTGGATCCCGGCCAGCACCCAGCCGCCGGCGCCGCTGGCCGGCTTGGCCAGGTTCCACACTTCGGCGAACGGCTGGGCCGCCTCGCCCTCGTTCTCGCGGATCATGCCGCTGAAGCGCACGCTCGCCACATGCTGGTTGTCGGTGGACTCGATGCCGAGCAGCGTCGCGTCCAGCGTGACCACGTCGGTGTGGTTGCTTTGCGCGCCGCGATCGCCCAGGTCCATCTTGATCTCGGCA
Source organism: Cupriavidus cauae (assembly GCF_026210475.1). Lineage (NCBI taxonomy): Bacteria > Pseudomonadati > Pseudomonadota > Betaproteobacteria > Burkholderiales > Burkholderiaceae > Cupriavidus > Cupriavidus cauae. The sequence goes on along the minus strand of NZ_CP080293.1, from coordinate 1,353,946 downwards.
AACATTTCCGGCGTGGTGAATTCGCGGATGTCGTCGAGATTGCCGGCGTCCCAGGCGGCCTGCAGGCGCACGAAGTAGACCTTGGCGTTGCGCAGGAAGGCTTCGGTATCGAAGTCCGCCGGCACGCCCCAGGGCTGCACGCCTTGCGACTGCGCCACCCCGGCCGGTTGCAGGGCCGGTTGCGCGGCAGGCTGCGCCGAGGGCTGCAGCACGGGCTCGCGCATCATCGGCTCCTGGCCGCGATCGAAGGCGCCGCGGTTCAGGTCGGTACGGCCTGCACCGGGTGCAGCGCCAGCGCCGGCGTAGGCCGGCTGCGGGCGCTTGGCGCCGCCGCGGAACTTGCGGATCAGCCAGATGGCGACCATGGCGATCAGCGCGATCAGGATCAGGTTGGACAGGAAGGTCAGCGCGGCGCCGCCCAGGCCGAAGTGCGACAGCAGCCAGCCGATACCCAGGCCGGCGGCGATGCCGCCGAGGATGCCGCCCCAGTTGCGGCGGGGCGCGGCGGCCGTCGCGGCGCCGGCTCCGGCGGTCGCCGGCGCCGCCTGCTGGGCCGGTTGCTGAGCCTGCTGCTGGGCCGGCGTCTGCGGCGCCTGCTGGCGCTGCTGGGTCACGTTGGACGACTGCTTGCCGAAGCTGCGGGAGCCGCCCATGCGCTTGGCCTCCGCATCGAACACCATCCCGAAGGCCAGCATGCCGGCCAGCGACCCCGCCAGGAATTTTCCGCGAATCGTGGACATGATTTGTTATCCCCTTTTATTGCGCCGCAATCGGCGCTGATTCAGTACTTACGGCCGACATGCAAGGCGACCACGCCTGCCGTCAGGTTGAAGTATTCGACGTTCTCGAGGCCCGCTTGTTCCATCAACCGCACAAGCGACCCCTGGTCGGGGTGCATGCGGATCGACTCGGCGAGATACCGGTAGCTGTGGGCGTCGCCCGCGACGCGCTGGCCCAGCCAGGGCAGCACCTTGAACGAATAGACATCGTACGCCTTTTCCAGCGGCTTCCAGACCTTGGAGAACTCCAGCACCATGACCTTGCCGCCAGGCTTCGTCACGCGCCGCATCTCGGCCAGCGCCCGGTCCTTGTGGGTCATGTTGCGCAGGCCGAAGGCCACGGTGACCAGGTCGAAGTGATTGTCCGGGAACGGGATCCGCTCGGCGTCGCACAGGCAGGTCGGCGTCACGATGCCGTCGTTCAGCAGCCGGTCGCGGCCGACGCGCAGCATCGATTCGTTGATGTCGGTCAGCCAGACCTCGCCGGTCGGGCCGGCCTGGCGGGCGAATGCCTTGGCCAGGTCGCCGGTGCCGCCGGCGATGTCGAGCACCTTGTGGCCCGGCCGCACGCCGGCCTGGGCGATCGTGAACAGCTTCCACAGACGGTGCATGCCGCCCGACATCAGGTCGTTCATCAGGTCGTACTTCGACGCGACCGAATGGAACACGCCGGCAACCTTGCCGGCCTTCTCGGTCTCGTCGACCTTCTCGAACCCGAAGTGGGTTTCGCTCATCGCTGGCTCCAGAAATCCAGGGGAGTCGGTGGGGACCGGCCGGCTCAGTGGTGGCCGCAGCCGTGGCCGTGCGCCGCGGCGGGCGGCATCGGCGTGTCGCGATCGGCGCCGGCGGCCTCGAGCCGCCGCAGGTAGTCCTGCCACAGCGCCTCCTGCTCGGCGCCGAGGCGGTACAGCAGATCCCAGGAATAGATGCCGCTGTCGTGGCCGTCGGAGAAGCGGATCAGGATCGCGTAGTTGCCGACCGGCTCGACCGCGGTCACGTTGACGTCGCGCTTGCCGGTCTGCAGCACTTCCTGGCCCGGGCCGTGGCCCTGCACCTCGGCGGACGGCGAATAGACCCGCAGGTACTCGAACGGCAGCCGGAAGCTGGCGCCATTGTCGAAGCCGATTTCCAGCACGCGCGATTGCGTATGGACCGTCAGCGCGGTGGGGTGCGGGGTATCTTTTTCCAGTCCTGCCATGATTGTCGGCGCCAGCCGTGTTGGCGCGAACCCGGGCCCCGGGTCGGGACTCACGCCGAGTTCACGCTTCTTGTACGACCCGATAGCTTACCGCACGCGACCCGCCTTGCCCATCTTCCAGCGCCGGCCGGGGCACGCCGGCCTCGGTCGCCACGCCATCGGCCGCGCCATCGGACTGCAAGGTCTCGCGCTCCGGCAGATAGCGCAGGCGGCGATTGTGGAAGGCCGCGACCGTGCTGCGGTGCGCGATGCTGACGATTGCCGCGCCGGGCAGCGCGTCGACCATCAGCTGGTACATGGCACGCTCGGTTTCCTCGTCGAGCGCGCTGGTGGCCTCGTCGAGGAACAGGAAATCGGGCTTGCACAGCAGCGCGCGGGCGAACGCCAGCCGCTGCTGCTCGCCGGGCGACAGCCGCAGCGCCCAGTTGTCGAACACGTCCAGCTGGTTGGCGAGCGCGCCGAGCTGGGCCTGGCGCAGCGCGTCGCGCAGCGCCTCGGCCGGATGCGCGTCGCCGGCCTGCGGATAGGCCAGCGCGTCGGCCAGCGTGCCGACCGGCAGATAACTGCGCTGGGGCAGGAACAACGTGCGCGACGCCGCCGGCATCGCCACCGAGCCGCTGCCGTATGGCCAGATGCCGGCCAGCGCGCGGAACAGCACGCTCTTGCCGCAGCCCGACGGACCGGTCACCAGCCAGCGCTCGCCGCGCTCGATCGTCAGCGAGAACGCCGACACCAGCGGCCGCTTGACCACCGGCAGGCCGGGGCCGGACAGGACCGGAAGGGCCAGCGCCAGCGCGTCGATCTCGATGCGGTCGCGCCCGCCCGCGTGCGCCTCGCCGACGTTGACCTGGATGTCGTGCTCGCCGTCGTGCAGGCGCTCCTGCCGCTGGGCCTCGCGAATCGCGTGCTGGAAATCGATCAGGCGGTTCGACGCGGCCTTCCAGCCGACCAGCGTCGCGTAGTTGTCGACGAACCACGACAGCGCGCCCTGCACCTGGCCGAAGGCGGTCGACATCTGCATCAGCCCGCCCAGCGTCATCTTGCCGGCGAAATAGCGCGGCGCGGCCACCAGGATCGGGAAGATGATGGCGAACTGGCCGTAGCCCGAGCTGATGAAGGTCAGCCGCCGCGTATAGAACATCAGCTGGTTCCAGTTGACGCGGATCTGCTCGAAGCGCGCGCGCAGCCCGGCCTGCTCGGTGGGCTCGCCGCGATAGAGCGCGACCGGCTCCGCGTTTTCGCGCAGCCGCACCAGCGAGAAACGGAAGTTCGCTTCGTATTGCTCCTGCTGGAAATTCAGGCCGATCAGCGGCCGGCCGATCCAGTGCGTCAGCAGCGAGCCGAGCACCGCGTAGCCGCCGGCGAACCAGACCATGTAGCCGGGGATCGTCATCGTCGTGCCGCCCAGCGCGAAGCTGATCGGCCCGGACACCGCCCACAGGATGCCGACGAAGGACACCAGCGTGACCACCGAATTGAGCAGGCCGAGCGACAGCGACAGCGCGCCGTCGGTAAACAGCCGCAGGTCATCGGCCAGCCGCTGGTCGGGGTTGTCGGTGGCGTGGGTCTGCTCGATGCGGTAGTAGGCCTGCCAGGCCAGCCACTTGCCGAGGAACTGGTTGGTCATCCAGGTCCGCCAGCGCATCTGCAGCATCATCGTGTAGTACTGGCGGAAGATCGCGGCGACGATGAAGCAGGCCGCGATCATGCTGAACCGAAGCAGCAGATCCTTGAACGAGGCGTAGTCGCGCTGCTCCAGCGCGTTGTAGAACACGCGGTTCCACTCGTTGAGCAGCACGTTGATGTAGACGATGCCCAGGTTCAGCGCGACCAGCAGCAGCAACAGCCCGAGGCCGGCCTTGCGGTCCTCGGATTTCCAGTAGGGCTTGATCAGCGCCCAGGTCGCGCGAAAGCGCAGGCGGCTCTGGATCTGCAGCTCGCGGGCCGGAACGGCCGGACCGGGCACGGTAGCGGTGGTGGGCGTGGACATGAAGTCGGGTCGGCGAAGGGGAAAACGGGAGCGGCGGAATTGGCGGAAACGGCGTCATCGGCCTATCCAGCCGGATCAGGCATCAGACGGCGCCCGCCCCGGCCGGGTTCCACGCCCGCGGGGCAGACATCCCTATTGAGCGCATTGGCGGCGCGTCGGGTTGACAGCCGGGTTGACGGCCGGGGCGACCGGAGCGCGATGCGGGATCGGCGTCAGTCGGGATCGGCGTCAGTCGGCTCGCAACGCGGCCAGCGCCGCGCGCAAGGCCGGCAGCCGCGCCTGCAGCGCCTCGATGCGGCTCGCGTCGCCCTCGCGCTGCGGCGCGGCCCAGACCGCCTCGGGGAAGTGGGTATCCCAGCGATAGCGCGGGATGATGTGCCAGTGCAGGTGCGGCACCATGTTGCCGAAGGCGGCCAGGTTGACCTTGTCGGGCGCCATTACGTCGCGCACGGTGCGTTCGACGCGGGCCACCAGCCGCATCAGCCAGGCCTGGTCCGCCTCGGACAGATCGGTCTGCTCGGCCACGTGGTCCTGCCAGACCACGCGGCAGAAGCCCGGAAAGCGCTCGTGCTCGACGAGGATCACGCGGGCGCGCCGGCCCGGGTCCTGCCAGGCCAGCTCGCCTCCCTCCCCTTCGCAAAGCGGGCAGCCCGCCGCGCGGGCCGCGCCCTGCTCCGCCGCGCTCATGGCCGGGCCCTCACACCAGGACCCGCTCGATGCCGCCCGCGTTGGCCGCGGCGACGTAGTCGGGCATCCAGTTCTCGCCCAGCAGATGGCGCGCCATCTCGACCACGATGTAGTCGGCCTGCACCGAGGCGTCCTCGTTGTAGCGCGACAGGCCCTGCAGGCACGACGGGCAGCTGGTCAGGATCTTGACGTCGCCGTCGAAGCCGTCGGCGCGCAGCTTGCCGGCGCCCTTGCGCATTTCCTCTTCCTTGCGGAAGCGGACCTGCGTCGACACGTCCGGACGGGTCACCGCCAGCGTGCCCGATTCCCCGCAGCAGCGCTCGTTCTTCTCGATGCTGCCGGCCTCGCCATTGCCGCCCATCAGCTGGTTGACCAGCCTGGTCGGGTCCATCGTCTTGATCGGCGTGTGGCAGGGGTCGTGGTACATGTAGCGCGCCCCGGTCACGCCCTCGAGCTTGACGCCCTTCTCGAGCAGGTATTCGTGGATGTCGATGATGCGGCAGCCCGGGAAGATCTTCTCGAATTCATAGCCGGCGAGCTGGTCATAGCAGGTGCCGCAGCTGACCACCACCGTCTTGATGTCGAGGTAGTTCAGCGTATTGGCGACCCGGTGGAACAGCACGCGGTTGTCGGTGACGATCTTCTCGGCCTTGTCGAACTGGCCGGTGCCGCGCTGCGGATAGCCGCAGCACAGATAGCCCGGCGGCAGCACGGTCTGCACGCCGACGTGCCACAGCATCGCCTGCGTGGCCAGACCCACCTGCGAGAACAGCCGTTCGGAACCGCAGCCCGGGAAGTAGAACACCGCCTCGCTCTCGACCGAGGTGGCCTTCGGATTGCGGATGATCGGCACGATCTCGTTGTCTTCGATATCGAGCAGCGCGCGCGCGGTCTTCTTGGGCAGGTTGCCCGGCATCTTCTTGTTGACGAAGTGGATCACCTGCTCGCGCACCGGCGGCTTGCCGACCGTGGCGGGCGGATGCGCGGTCTGCTTGCGCGCCAGCGTCTTCATCAGCTCGTTGCCGGCGCGCTGGGCCTTGTAGCCCCAGTCCATCATGACCTTGCGGGTCATGTTGATGGTCTGCGGGTTGGTCGCGTTCAGGAAGAACATCGCCGCCGCGGTGCCGGGGTTGAACTTCTTCTGCCCCATCTTGCGCAGCAGGTTGCGCATGTTCATCGACACGTCGCCGAAGTCGATCTTGACCGGGCACGGCGTCACGCACTTGTGGCAGACGGTGCAGTGGTCGGCCACGTCGGAGAACTCGTCCCAGTGCTTGATCGACACGCCGCGGCGGGTCTGCTCCTCGTACAGGAAGGCCTCGATCAGCAGCGAGGTGGCCAGGATCTTGTTGCGCGGGCTGTACAGCAGGTTGGCGCGCGGCACGTGCGTGGCGCACACCGGCTTGCACTTGCCGCAGCGCAGACAGTCCTTGACGCTGTCGGCGATCGCGCCGATGTCGCTCTGCTGCATGATCAGCGACTCGTGCCCCATCAGGCCGAACGACGGCGTGTAGGCATTGCGCAGATCGGCGCCCGGCAGCAGCTTGCCCTTGTTGAAGCGGCCCTGCGGATCGACGCGCTGCTTGTACTGGCGGAAGTCGCCGATCTCTTCCTCGGTCAGGAATTCGAGCTTGGTGATGCCGATGCCGTGCTCGCCGGAAATCACGCCGTCCAGCGAGCGCGCCAGCGCCATGATGCGGGCCACCGCCTTGTGGGCGTCCTGCAGCATGTCGTAGTCGTCGGAGTTGACCGGGATGTTGGTGTGCACGTTGCCGTCGCCGGCGTGCATGTGCAGCGCGACGAAGACACGGCCGCGCAGCACCTGCTTGTGGATCTTCTGCGCCTCGTCGAGGATCGGCTTGAACTCGCCGCCGTTGAAGATCTTGCGCAGCTCGGCGCGCAGCTCGTTCTTCCACGATAGGCGGATGGTGCGGTCCTGCAGCAGGTGGAACACCGCGGCATCGGGCTGCTGCGCCAGGCGCGCCTCGAAGGCCTGGCCCAGCAGGCCCAGGCCATGGCCGATCAGCGCGGCGCGCGCCTGCGTCAGCGGCGTGTCGAGGTTGTCGCGCAGGTACATCCAGCGCGCGCGCACGTCGCGCAGCAGCGTCAGCGCCTGCTGCACGCGGTCCTCCAGCAGTTCGGCGCTGGGGATTTCGTTGGCGTCGTCGCTGCGGCCCAGCGGCAGGTTGCCGCGCGCGAAGAAGCTCTCCAGCTCGTCGGCGAGCTTGAGCTTGTTCTTGATCGACAGCTCGATATTGATGCGCTCGATGCCGTCGGTGTATTCGCCCATCCGGTTCAGCGGGATCACCACGTCTTCGTTGATCTTGAAGGCGTTGGTATGGCGCGCGATGGCGGCGGTGCGCGAACGGTCGAGCCAGAACTTCTTGCGCGCCTCCGGGCTGATCGCGACGAAGCCCTCGCCGCTCTTGCCGTTGGCCATGCGGATGACTTCCGAGGTGGCCCGCGCGACCGCGTTCTCGTCGTCGCCGACGATGTCGCCGATCAGCACCATCTTCGGGAAGGCATTGCGCTTGCTCTTGGTGGCGTAGCCGACCGCGCGCAGATAGCGCTCGTCCAGATGCTCGAGGCCGGCGAGGATCGCGCCGCCCGGCGTCTTCGACTCGATATCGAGGAAGTCCTTGATCTCGACGATGCTCGGGATCGCGTCGCGCGCCTGGCCGAAGAACTCCAGGCAGACCGTGCGGATATGGCGCGGCATCCGATGCAGGATCCAGCGCGCGCTGGTGATGATGCCGTCGCAGCCTTCCTTCTGCACGCCCGGCAGGCCGGCCAGGAACTTGTCGGTGACGTCCTTGCCCAGCCCTTCCTTGCGGAACTTGCGGCCCTCGATCGCCAGCGTCTCGCTGCGCAGCAGCTTCTCGCCCGGGGCGCGATTGCCGTCGAACCACTTGAGCTCGAAGGTGGCCACCGGCACGTCGTGGATCTTGCCCAGGTTGTGGTCCAGGCGCGTGACCTCGAGCCAGTTGCCCTCCGGATCCACCATGCGCCACCAGGCCAGGTTGTCCAGCGCGGTGCCCCACAGCACGGCCTTCTTGCCGCCGGCGTTCATCGCGACGTTGCCGCCGATGCACGACGCGTCGATCGAGGTCGGATCGACCGCGAAGACGAGGCCCGCCTTGTCGGCCGCGTCGGCGACGCGGCGCGTCACCACGCCGGCGCCGGAGAAGATCGTCGCGACCTTGCCCTGCACGCCCGGCAGGTCGGTCTCCTCGACCGGACCCAGCTGTTCGAGCTTCTCGGTATTGATGACGGCCGACAACGGTGTCAGCGGCACGGCGCCGCCGGTATAGCCGGTGCCGCCTCCGCGCGGAATGATGGTCAGGCCCAGTTCGAAGCAGCCCTTGACCAGCCCGGCGATCTCTTCCTCGCTGTCGGGGGTCAGCACCACGAACGGATATTCGACGCGCCAGTCGGTGGCGTCGGTCACGTGCGACACGCGCGAGAGCCCGTCGAACTTGATGTTGTCCTTCTGCGTGACGCGGCCCAGCACGCGCAACGCGCGCTTGCGCAGGTCGTAGGCGTCGGTGAACTCGCGCTTGAATTCCTCGATGGCCTGCCGGGCGAAGGTGACCAGCTGCTCGACCCGGTGCGAGCGGTCCTCGGCGGCCGGCTCGGCATGCTCCGCGCGATCGGCGGCGCGGCGCTTCTCGATCTCGGCGAGCCGGTGGTGCAGCGCGGAGATCAGCATCTCGCGGCGCTTCGGGTTCTCCAGCAGGTCGTCCTGCAGATACGGATTGCGGCGGACCACCCAGATGTCGCCCAGCACCTCGTAGAGCATCCGCGCCGAACGGCCGGTGCGGCGCTCGCCCCGCAGTTCGTCCAGGATCCGCCAGGCCTCCTCGCCCAGCAGGCGGATCACGATCTCGCGGTCGGAAAAGGAGGTGTAGTTATAGGGGATCTCGCGCAGGCGCGGAGGGGCGTCCTGCGCGGCGAGCTTGGCGTCGAGCACGAGTGGGGCATTCATGGGCGGGACCGCGGCATGCGGCGCACGGGGACGGTGCGCCTGTCGTCAACTAAAGCGCGATTGTACTGCAACGCCCCGTTTTTCCGCGGCGCAGCAATTCCATACCCGCGCTGGGGCGATGGGCACTCCGGCTGGCGGCGGGAATCGGCGGACCGTCTAGAACCAGGCCCGCATGGTGTCGCCGAGCCGCTGCCAGAAGCTGTCCGGAATCCACAGCAGCGCGCTGGTCATCGCCAGATAGCGCAGCAGCTTGCCGATCGCCATGTAGCCCAGGCTCGGCCAGAACGGCAGGCGCAGCCATCCGGCCAATGTGCACAATGGATCACCCAACATCGGCAGCCAGGACAGCAGCAGCGTCTTCGGGCCGAGCCGGCGCATCCAGCGGAAGTAGCGCGCGTCCAGCGGCGGCTTGCGGGGCTTGCGCGGATGCTTGCGGTGCTCGGCATGCTCGCGCTCGTGTTCGCGATGCTGGCGCCGCAGGTGGTAGCGCACCAGCGCCAGCTTGGCCGCATAGCCCAGCCACCAGTCGATCGCGCCGCCGAGCGTGTTGCCGGCGGTGGCCACCAGCAGCGCGGGCCAGTACATGTCCGGATTGAGCTTGATATAGCCGAATACTGCGGGCTCCGAGCCGACCGGCAGCAACGTCGCCGACAGCAGGCTGACGAGAAAGATCGCGCTCAGTCCAACCTTGGGCAGCGCGGCGGTGTCGAACAGCCAGTCGATCAGGCCTTCCATCGATGAATGCGGTGGTTCGGTGCAGGGTTCGAAGAGGGGTACGGTGGCCGTCGGCGACAAGGTCATGCCGGACCTGCCCCGCCCACGCGGCCGGCCATTCTAGCAAGCGCCGAACGGGGCAACCCGCATGGCACACCCCAGGGATTTGTGATTTACTGTTAGAGCCTTTTCGGCCCGAACGTTCACCGGCCGATGGACCGCGGCGGATCGCCCGTCGCCCGGATTGACCGCTGCATCGTTAGCTGCATCGTTGCTGTAACACTCGCTGCACCACCATCACGAAATAGCCGCGTTCCAACAAGCGGCAGCACCGCGCCGTAGCCTGTTCCGGGCAGTCATCGCGCATTTTCGGGATACACGCGGGATGTCCGGGGCCGGCCATGTGCGTCCACCCACATGGAGACCAGCATGGCGATTCCCATCCGCCTGACCGTCAACGGCAAGACCGTCGACGCCCAGGTCGAACCCCACACCCTTCTCGTCCAATTCCTGCGTGAACAGCTGCGCCTGACCGGCACCCATGTCGGCTGCGACACCGCGCAATGCGGCGCCTGCACCGTGCATCTGGACGGGCGGGCGGTGAAGTCGTGCAACCTGCTGGCGGTGCAGGCGGACGGTAGCCAGGTGACCACCATCGAGGGGCTGGCCCCCGACGGCGAACTGCATCCGATGCAGGCCGCCTTCCGCGACTGCCACGGCCTGCAATGCGGCTTCTGCACGCCCGGCATGGTGATGAGCGCGACCGCGCTGGTGCAGGAGCACCCGAACGCGGACGCCGCGACGATCCGCGCGCATCTGGACGGCAACCTGTGCCGCTGCACCGGCTATCACAACATCGTGCGCGCGGTGCAGCAGGGCCAGGCCGCGATGACCGGCGGCGCTGCATCGGCCAACGCATCGGCCAACGCATCGGCCACGGCACCGACCAACGCAGCGGCCACCGCAGCGGCCGAGTAAGGAGGAGCCCGCCATGAACGCACCCGAGACCCAACGGCTGGTCGGCGCCTCCGTCAAGCGCAAGGAAGACTACCGCTACCTGACCGGCATCGGCCAGTACACCGACGACATCGTGCAGCCGCAGCAGAGCTACGGCTATTTCGTCCGCTCGCCCTACGCGCATGCGCGCATCCGTTCGATCGACACGCGCGAGGCGATGGCCTCGCCGGGCGTGATCGGCGTCTTCACCGGCGAGGACATGGCGGCCGACAAGGTCGGCGGCCTGCCTTGCGGCTGGCTGATCCACAGCATCGACGGCTCGCCGATGAAGGAGCCCCCGCATCCGGTGCTGGCCCAGGGCAAGGTCCGCCATGTCGGCGACCAGGTCGCGCTGGTGGTGGCCGAGACGCTGCAGCAGGCGCGCGACGCCGCCGAGAAGATCGAGGTCGATTACGAGGAGCTGCCGGCGGTGGTGCGCACCGCCGACGCGACCTCGGCCACCGCGCTGGTGCACGACGACGTGCCGGCCAACACCTGCTACGTCTGGGGCCATGGCGATCGCGCGGCCACCGATGCGGCGTTTGCCAAGGCCGCGCACGTGACCACGCTGGAGATCGTCAACAACCGGCTGGTCCCCAACGCGATCGAGCCACGCGCGGTCAACGCCAGCTACAACCGCATGGACGACAGCTATACGCTGTACGTCGCCAGCCAGAACCCGCACGTCGAGCGGCTGCTGATGGGCGCCTTCGTGCTGGGCCTGCCGGAATCGCGGCTGCGCGTGATCGCGCCCGACGTGGGCGGCGGCTTCGGCTCGAAGATCTTCCTGTATCCGGAGGACGTCGCGCTGACCTGGGCGTCGAAGAAAGTCAAGCGGCCGATCAAGTGGACCGCCGAGCGTTCGGAGTCCTTCCTGACCGACGCCCACGGCCGCGACCATGTCACGCGCGCCGAACTGGCGCTCGATGCCGACGGCAAGTTCCTGGCGATGCGGGTCCACACGACCGCCAACATGGGCGCCTACCTGTCGACCTTCGCCTCCAGCGTGCCGACGATCCTGTACGCGACGCTGCTGGCCGGCCAGTACGCGACCCCGGCGATCTACGCCGAGGTCACGGCGGTGTTCACCAATACCGCGCCGGTCGACGCCTATCGCGGCGCGGGCCGGCCCGAGGCGACCTATGTGGTCGAGCGCCTGGTCGAGACCGCGGCGCGCGAGCTCGGCATCGATCCGGCCGAACTGCGCCGCCGCAACTTCATCCGCAGCTTTCCCTATGCCACGCCGGTCGGCCTGACCTACGACACCGGCGACTACGAGCCCTGCCTGCAGCGCGCGCAGGAACTGGCCGACGTGGCCGGCTTCCCGGCGCGCCGCGACGAAGCCCAGCGCCGGGGCAAGCTGCGCGGTCTCGGCTATTCCTGCTACATCGAGGCATGCGGGCTGGCGCCGTCCAATATCGCCGGGGCGCTCGGCGCGCGCGCCGGCCTGTTCGAGGTCGGCGAGATCCGCGTCCATCCGACCGGCACCGTGACCGTCTTCACCGGCTCGCACAGCCACGGGCAAGGCCACGAGACCACCTTCGCGCAGGTGGTGGCCGACCGGCTCGGCATCCCGCTCGACGCCGTCGAGGTGGTGCACGGCGACACCGGCCGCGTGCCGTTCGGCATGGGCACCTACGGCTCGCGTTCGCTGGCGGTGGGCGGCTCGGCCATCGTCAAGGCGCTCGACAAGATCGAGGCCAAGGCCAAGCAGATCGCCGCGCACCTGCTCGAAGCGTCGGCCGACGACATCGAGTTCAGCAACGGCGTGTTCCGCGTGGCCGGCACCGACCGCAGCAAGACCTTCGGCGAGGTCGCGCTGTCGGCCTACGTGCCGCACAATTACCCGCTCGACCGGCTGGAGCCGGGCCTGAACGAGAACGCGTTCTACGACCCGACCAACTTCACCTATCCGTCGGGCGCCTATGTCTGCGAGGTCGAGGTCGACCCGGACACCGGCGAGACCCAGGTGGTCAAGTTCACCGCTGTCGACGACTTCGGCAACATCATCAATCCGATGATCGTCGAGGGGCAGGTGCACGGCGGCATCGGCCAGGGGCTGGGGCAGGCGATGCTCGAGCAGTGCGTCTACGACGGCGACAGCGGCCAGCTGCTGACCGGCTCGTACATGGACTACGCGATGCCGCGCGCGGCCGATCTGCCCGACTTCACCGTCGAGACCGCGCAGGGCACGCCGTGCACGCACAACCCGCTGGGCGTCAAGGGCTGCGGCGAGGCCGGCGCGATCGGCTCGCCGCCGGCCTTCATCAACGCGCTGATCGACGCGCTGTCGCCGCTGGGCGTGCGCGACCTGCAGATGCCCGCGACCCCGCACCGGGTCTGGCAGGCGATCCACGCGGCCAGGCAGGGCGGCGGCACGCAGGGGGCTTCCCCGGCCGCGGGCCAGGCCGCGAACCAGACCACCGGCCAGACCGCCACCGCGGCCCGGACCATCTGACGCGCGAGGAGACTTCCATGTACGCATTCGAGTTCCAACGCGCGACCGATGCCCAGGCCGCGGCCGCGCTGCTGCGCAACGACCCCGACGCCAAGATCGTGGCGGGCGGACAGAGCCTGATCGCCGCGATGAAGCTGCGGCTGGCCGCGCCATCGACGCTGGTCGATATCAACCGCATTCCCGGCATCCGCGATATCCGCGTCGAGGGCGACACGCTGGTGATCGGCGCCGGCGCGCGACACGCCGATGTCGAGGCGCACCCCGAGGTCAAACGCCGGCTGCCGGCGCTGGCCGCGCTGGCCGGCGGCATCGGCGACCGCCAGGTGCGCGCGCTCGGCACGCTGGGCGGCTCGATCGCCAACAACGATCCGGCCGCCTGCTATCCGGCAGCGGTGCTCGGGCTAAACGCCACCGTGGTGACCGACCGGCGCAGCATCGCCGCCGACGATTTCTTCGTCGGCATGTACGAGACCGCGCTCGAGCCGGACGAGCTGATCACCGCGGTGCGCTTCCCCTGTCCGCGGCAGGCGGCCTACGTCAAGTTCCGCAACCCGGCCTCGCGCTTTGCGCTGGTCGGCGTGATGGTGGCGCGTGGCGTCGGCGGCGGCGCTGCGAACGGCAGCGGCGGTGGCAACGGTGGTAGCGGTGGCAACGGCGGCGACGTGCGCGTTGCCGTGACCGGCGCCGCCGACGCGGTGTTCCGCTGCGAGCCGCTGGAGCGGGCGCTGTCGGCCGACTTCAGCGCGGCGGCCGCCCGCGCGGTGACGATCCCGGCCGAGGGCCTGAACGACGACCTGCATGGGTCCGCCGAGTACCGGGCGCATCTGATTCCGGTGCTGGCGGCGCGGGCGGTCGAGCAGGCGCTGGGGCAATCGTCCATGCAGGCCTCCTCGCAGTCGTCCACGCCATCGCCCTGAAGCGGGGCGGGGCGGGACGTGAAGCGGCGCGGCGGGCCGTGAAGGACAGCGGCTCGCCGGTCCGCCGTCCCGCCGCAGTCTTTCCCCCTGCGAACCTGATTTCGTTTATCAGCGCGCCGCCCGCCTGCCAGCCATAGCCATCGCCAGCCATCGCCCGACCTCGCCTTCATGCTGCCCGATTCGATCGACCAGACCCTGACGCTGCTCCAGCGCGAGCAATATTTCGCCGACCGCGAGACCGCGACCGTGCTGTTCCTCGCGCTGAAGATGCAGCGCCCGCTGTTCCTGGAAGGCGAACCCGGCGTCGGCAAGACCGCGCTGGCGCAGGCGATCGCCGCGGGCCTCGGCACCAGGCTGTTGCGCCTGCAGTGCTACGAAGGGCTCGACGCCGCCAGCGCGCTGTACGAATGGGACTATCCGCGCCAGATCATGGCGCTGCGGCTGGCCGAGGCGCGCGGCGAGCGGCCCGAGGCGCAATCGCTGTACCGCGACGAATTCCTGCTCAAGCGCCCGCTGCTGGAGGCGCTGCTGCCCGACCCGGCCGCTCCTGCGGTGCCGCGCGTGCTGCTGATCGACGAGATCGACCGCGCCGACGAACCGTTCGAGGCCTTCCTGCTCGAGGTGCTGTCCGAATACCAGGTGTCGATCCCGGAGATCGGCCGCATCGCCGCGCAACGCCCGCCGCTGATCGTGATCACGTCGAACCGCACGCGCGAGGTGCACGACGCGCTCAAGCGCCGCTGCCTCTATCGCTGGATCGGCTATCCCGAGCGCCAGCGCGAGCTCGACATCGTCGCCGCCCGCGCACCAGAGGCCGCGGCCGCCTTGCAGACACAGGCGATCGACTTCGTGCACCGCCTGCGCGGCATCGATCTGTTCAAGGCGCCCGGCATCGCCGAGGCGATCGACTGGTGCCGCGCGCTGGCGGCGCTCGGCGTGACCGAGCTGGATCCCGATTCGGTGCGCGACACGCTCGGGGTCCTGCTCAAGTACCAGGACGATCTCGCGCGCGTCGACGGGCCGACGGTAGCCGAACTGCTGGCCGGCACGCCGACGGAGCCGGCCGGGGAGCGCTGAATGACGCCGCGCCAGCCAGCCGACGCGACTCCGCCCGAGCCTCGTTCGGGGACAGCGCCGGACGCGGCGGCGGCGCCGGTCCCGCCGGAGCCGCCGGGTCCACCGGTCGGGCACGCCACGCCGGTCGCGCCGGCGGCGCTGCCGCCGCCCCTGCCGGTGCTGGCCCGCAATATCACCCATTTCGTACGGCTGCTGCGCGCGGCCGGCCTGCCGCTGTCGCCGGCGCAGGCGGTCGACGCGCTGCAGGCGCTGCGGCATGTCGACCTGGGCCGGCGCGACGAGGTGCACGCCACGCTGGCGGCGCTGATGCTGTCCGGCCCAGATCAACGCCCGCTGTTCGACGCCGCCTTCGACCTGTTCTGGCGCGACCCCGACTGGGAGGGCAAGCTGCGCGCGCTGCTGCTGCCGCGCGTCGAGGCCGGCGCACCGCCGCCCCGCCGCAGCAATCGGCTCGCCGATGCGCTGGCCGCGCGCGAGCCGCCTGGCGCACAACCCGCACCGGTGCCCTCGCCTGCCGAGGAGCGCATCGGTGCGGTGCTGACCTTCTCGGCGCAGGAGCGGCTGGCGCAGCGCGACTTCGACACGCTGTCGGCCGACGAATGGCGCGCGCTGCAGCACCTGATCCGCTCGCGCCGCACGCATCTGGCCACCGAGCGCACGCGCCGGCTGCGCGCCGCCGCGCACGGCACCCATGCCGACCTGCGCGCCAGCGCGCGTCTGGCGGTGCGCCAGCACGGCGAATGGATGCGCTGGAAATATCGCCGCCACGCCGAGCGCCGCCCGCCGCTGGTGCTGCTGCTCGATATCTCGGGATCGATGAGCCAGTATTCGCGTGCGGTGCTGTACTTCTGCCATGCCTTGATGCAATCGCGCGAGCGGCTGTCGGTCTTCCTGTTCGGCACGCGGCTGACCAATGTCAGCCGGGCGCTGCGCGAGCGCGATCCGGACGACGCGGTCGAGGCCATCTCGCAGCAGGTGAGAGACTGGGCCGGCGGCACGCGCATCGGCGCCGCGCTGGCGACTTTCAACCGCCAGTGGGCGCGCCGCACGCTGGGCGGCCGCGCCACTGTGCTGCTGGTCACCGACGGCCTCGATCACGAACGGATCGACCTGCTCGGCGACGAGATGGCGCGCCTGCGGCGTTTCGCCCATCGCATCGTCTGGCTGAATCCGCTGCTGCGCTACGCGGGCTTCACGCCGCAGGCGCGCGGCGTGCAGGCGATCCTGCCGCATGTCGACGCGCTGCGCCCCGCCCACAACCTGGCCAGCCTGTTCGCGCTGGATTCGCTGCTGGCGGCGCCGCCTTCCGCATCGCATTCCGCATCGCATTCCGTGGCGCAACAGCGCCCCGGTCCGGCCCCGGGCCGGCGAGCCCCCAACGACAAGGAGAACACCGCACCATGGAAATGACCCAAACCCACCGGCTGCCGGTGCCGCAGCAGGTCGCCTGGGAGGCGTTGAACGACACGGCCCTGCTCCAGCATTGCATTCCGGGATGTGAGAGTATCGAGCCCGATGGCGACAACGCCTATCTGCTCAGCATGACGGCCGCGATCGGGCCGGTGAAGGCGAAGTTCAAGGGCCGGATGGCGCTGCAGGACATCCAGGCGCCGGACAGCTATACCATCGCGTTCGACGGCCAGGGCGGCGCGGCCGGCTTCGGCAAGGGCACCGCGAAGGTGCGGCTGGACCCCGACGGCGACGAGACCGTGCTGTCGTACACGGTGCAGGCGCAGGTCGGCGGCAAGATCGCGCAGATCGGCTCGCGGCTGGTCGACGGCGCCGCGCGCAAGATGGCGGACACCTTCTTCACGCGCTTTTCCGAGGCGGTCAGCGGCGGCCAGCAGCCGGCCGACGGACAGGCAGGCGAAGCCGGTGAACCTTTGGCGGGCGAATCGAACCAAGCCACTGCCGCCGGCGAACCGGCTGACAAACAAGCAGGCGAACAAACCAAACGGAAGCGATCATGGACAGCGTGGATCTCGAAGTCCTGAAAAGCAGCGTGCGCTGGACCGCCGAGGGCCACCGCACGCTGCTCGTCACGGTGGTCAGGACCTGGGGCTCGTCGCCCCGCCCCGAGGGTGCGATGCTGGCGGTGCGCGACGACGGGCTGGTGGTCGGCTCGGTGTCGGGCGGCTGCATCGAGGACGACATCATCGACCGGGTCCGGCGCGAGGGCATCGCGGCCCGCGCGCCGGAGGCGATCAAGTACGGCATCAGCGCCGAGGAGGCGCACCGCTTCGGCCTGCCCTGCGGCGGCACGATCGAGCTGGTCGCCGAGCCGGTCAGCGCCGACAGCGGACTGGCCGAGCTGCTGGACGCGGTCGAGAACGGCAGGCTGGTGACCCGCACGCTCGACATGGAGACCGGCAAGGCCACGCTGGGCCCTGCCGAGGCCACCGACGGCCTGACCTTCGACGGCCGCACGCTGGCGACGATCCACGGGCCGCGCTACCGGATGCTGGTGATCGGCGCCGGCCAGCTTTCGAAGTACCTGTGCCAGATCGCGGTCGGCCTCGGCTTCCAGGTCACCGTCTGCGATCCGCGCGAGGAATACACCGAGACTTGGGACATTCCCGGCGTCACCATGGTGCGCACCATGCCGGACGACACCGTGATCGAGATGAAGCTGGACGAGCGCTGCGCGGTGATCGCGCTGACGCACGACCCCAAGCTCGACGATCTCGCGCTGATGGAGGCGCTGCGCACGCGCGCGTTCTATGTCGGCGCGCTGGGCTCGCGCCGCAACAACCAGGCGCGGCGCGAGCGCTTGAAGGAATTCGACCTGAACGACGCGCAGCTGGCGCGGCTGCATGGGCCGGTCGGCATCTATATCGGCAGCCGCACCCCGCCGGAGATCGCGATCTCGATCCTGGCCGAGGTGGTGGCGGCGAAGAACCACGTGTCGCTGCCCGACATCCTGCAGGTCGAGGGCGCCAAGGCCGCGCGCGAACTGGCCGCCAACGAGGCGAGCGCATGCAGTCCGGGCCGCTGATCGATTCCGATCTGCCGGCCGGCATCCTGCTGGCCGCCGGCTACGGCCGCCGCTTCGATGCCAGCGGCGCGCGCAACAAGCTGCTGCAGGCGCTGCCGGACGGACGCACGGTGGCCTGGCACAGCGCCCGCACGCTGGCCACCGCGCTGCCTGGCGCGATCGCCGTCGTGCGGCCGGGACAACCCGAACTGGAACGGGAACTGAGCGAGGGCGGCTGCAAGGTCGTTGCCTCGGCGCGCGCCGAGGCCGGCATGGGTGCCGCGCTGGCGGCGGCGGTCACGGCCAGCGAACAGGCGGCCGGCTGGCTGGTGGCGCTGGCCGACATGCCGTGGCTACCGGTCGAACTGGTGCGCGCGGTGGCGCTGAGCATCGTCACGCCGGAGGCCAGCGCCGAAGCGATTGCCGCGCCGTGGCGCGACGGCCGGCGCGGCCACCCGGTGGCGTTCGGCCGCGCGTGGCGCGACGCGCTGCTGCGGCTGGACGGCGACGAGGGCGCCCGCGCGCTGCTGCAGGGCCGGGCGGTGACACGCATCCTGACCGATCACGACGGCGCCTTCAGGGATATCGATACGCCCGAGGACCTGCGCTGACGGCTGCGGGCGCGGCCCGCTAGCTGATTGCGTTCTCCCTCTCCTCCTCAGGGGGAGAGGGTTGGGGCGACGGAAAAAAGATGGAGTGCCCCATCACCCCTGATCGCTCTCCGCAAGACTGCGCAGGTATTCGCGGCTCCACCAGTGCACGTCCTGGGCGCGGATGTTCTCGAGCAGCTTCTGATGGCGGCTCTGCCGCTCTGCCAGCGGCATGTGCAGCGCCTGCTGGATCGCCTGCGCGGTGCCCT
The DNA here is from genome assembly GCF_026210475.1 of Cupriavidus cauae. Taxonomy (NCBI): domain Bacteria; kingdom Pseudomonadati; phylum Pseudomonadota; class Betaproteobacteria; order Burkholderiales; family Burkholderiaceae; genus Cupriavidus; species Cupriavidus cauae. The sequence goes on along the minus strand of NZ_CP080293.1, from coordinate 1,335,312 downwards.
GGATGTCGTAGGGATTGACCAGCAGCGCTTCCTTGAGCTGCTCGGCAGCGCCGGCGAAGCGCGACAGCACCAGCACGCCGGGATCGTCCGGGTCCTGCGCGGCGATATATTCCTTGGCGACCAGGTTCATGCCGTCGCGCAGCGGCGTCACCAGCGCGACGCGCGCCGCGCGGCACAGCCCGGGCAGGCGCCGGCGCGACGTGGTGCGGTGGATATAGCGGATCGGCATCCAGTCGAGCTCGCCATACTCGCCGTTGATCGCCCCGGACATGCCCTCCAGCTGGCGGCGCAGATCGGCATAGGCGTCGACGGACTCGCGCGAGGGCGCCGCGATCTGGATCAGCGTGGCGCTCGAACGGTTCTCGGGATACTGCGCCAGCAGCGCCTGGAACGCCTTCAGCCGCTCCGGCAGCCCCTTCGAATAGTCCATCCGGTCCACGCCCAGCAGCAGCCGCCGGCGCGCGTACTGGGCCATCATCATCTCGTAGGTTTCCTGGGCCTCGTGGCCCTTGCCCAGCGAGACGAATTCGTCGACGTCGATGCCGATCGGAAACGCCTGCGCCCGCACGGTGCGATGGAAGGCGCGGTAGCGGTGGTCGCCCATCGGCTCGGCGCCGGCCTCGGACTGCGCGTAGCGCGCGAAGTGCTCGAGGTCGGCCTGGCTCTGGAAGCCGATCAGGTCGTAGGCGAACAGCGCGCGCATCAGCCATTCGTGCTGCGGAATGGTGGTCAGGATTGGCGGTGGCGGCAGCGGGATATGGAGGAAGAAACCGATGCGCTGGCCGCATCCCATCGCCCGCAGTTCCGCGGCCAGCGGAATCAGGTGATAGTCGTGGATCCAGATCATGTCGTCCGGCCGCAGCAGCGGCGCCAGCTTGCGCGCGAACAGCTGGTTGACGCGGCGGTAGACGTTCAGATGGCCGGCGTCGAAATCGGCCAGATCGACGCGGTAGTGGAACACCGGCCATAGCACGCCGTTGCTGTAGCCGAGGTAGTAGGCGTCGTGGTCCTCGCGGCTCAGGTCGACCGTGGCCAGCGTTACGTCGCCGGCATGCTGCAGATGCAGTTCGCCTTCTCCGGGCGTGCCACCCTGCGCGGTCTCGACGACCCGGCCGCTCCAGCCGAACCAGAGCCCGCCGGTGGCATTCAGCGTTTCGCCGAGCGCCACCGCCAAACCGCCGGCGGCGGCATTGCGGGGGTCGGCGACGCGGTTGGATACCGCTACCAGTCTTGACATAGGCCTCCTGTGTGGCGGCGCGCCGGCGCGCGCCGCCCGGTGAATCGGGGCCGGCTCAGATCACCGCGTCCCATGGCGACGACAGGCGCATCGCGCCGTTGATCAGGCCGACCATCGAATAGGTCTGCGGGAAGTTGCCCCACATTTCGCCGGTGACCGGATGCGTGTCCTCGGACAGCAGGCCGAGCGGATTGCGCGCGGCCAGCATCGCCTCGAAGATCTCGCGTGCCTGTTCCTTGCGGCCGATGCGCGCGAGCGCATCGATCCGCCAGAAGGTGCAGATGTTGAAGGCGGTCTCGGGCTTGCCGAAATCGTCGGGCGCCTCGTAGCGGCGCATGTAGGGGCCGTCGCACAGCACCTCTTCCAGCCGTTCGAGGGTCGCGACGAAGCGCGCGTCGCGCGGATCGATGAAGCCGACCTCGGCCATCAGCAGCACGCTGGCGTCGAGCTCGCGTCCGCCGAAGCTCTCGGCGAAGGCCTGGCGTTCCTCGCTCCACGATTCGCGCAGGATGCGCTCGCGCATCGTGTCCGCATGCTTGCGCCAGTAGGCCGCGCGCGCCGGCAGCCGCAGCTCGTCGCCGATCTTGGCGAGCCGGTCGCAGGCCGCCCAGCTCATCAGCGCGGACGAGGTATGCACCCGGGCGCGCGTGCGCAGCTCCCACATGCCGGCATCGGGCGTGCCGAACACGCGCACCGCCTGTTCGCCGACCTGCTCCAGCACGCGGTATTCGGCCGGGCCGCCGCGATGCAGCAGCCGGTGGTCGTGGAAGGCCTGCGCGGCGCCGAGCACCACGTTGCCGTAGACGTCGTGCTGGAAGTGTTCCTGCGCCTGGTTGCCGACCCGCACCGGCCCCATGCCGCGGTAGCCGGCGACATGTTCGAGCACGCTCTCGGGCAGCTCGCGTTCGAGGCCGATGCCGTACAGCGGCTGGATATGGCCGTCCTTGGACTGCATCACCACATTGGACATCCAGCGCAGATAGTCCTCCATGGTGCCGACTTCGGACAGGCTGTTGAGCGCGCGGATCACGAAGAAGGCGTCGCGCAGCCAGCAGAAGCGATAGTCCCAGTTGCGGCCGCTGTGCGGGGCCTCGGGAATGCTGGTGGTCATCGCGGCGACGATCGCGCCGGTCTCCTCGTACAGCGACATCTTCAGCGTGATGGCGGCCCGGATCACCGCGTCCTGCCATTCGCGCGGCACCGCCAGCCGGCGCGTCCACAGCTTCCAGTACGAGATGGTCTCCTGCTCGAAGTCGCGCGCGGTCTCGTCGACGCCGTGCTGCAGCGTCTCGTCGGGGCCGAGGATGAAGTTCATGCCCTGCGTGACGAGGAACGGCGTGTTGGCCATCACATAGGTCAGCGGCGCGTCGGTGGTCATGCGCAGCGTCATGTCGTCGCCGACGAAGCGGACGTGGCTGCTGCCGCGCGAGGTCTGCGGCACCGTGCGGCCCCAGTTGAAGCGCGGCGCGATGCAGACCCGCACGCGCGGCGCGCCCTTGACCGGGCGGATGCGCCGCACCAGCGTCAGCGGACGGAAATAGCGGCCGAGGCGGAAAAAACGCGGCGCGAAATCGGTGATCTCGAGGCAATTGCCGTGACGGTCCGTCAGGCGCGTGCGCAGCACCGCGGTATTCGGCTCGTACCATTGGCGCGATTCGGCGAAGTCCTCGATCTCGATCGAGAAGTGGCCGGCGTTCTCGCTCGGATCCAGCAGCGCGTTGAAGACCGGATCGCCGTCGAAGCGCGGCAGGCAGCACCAGACGATGCGGCCGCGCGAATCGACCAGCGCCGAGAAGGCGCAGTTGCCGATCATGCCCAGCGATAGCGAAGGCGGGCAATATCGCCCGCCCTGCTGTGTGCCGTCGCTGTTGATCTCGTCGGCGCGGTTGCGTGCTACCCCGGATTCAGGCTGACTCACAAACTTCCCCCTTGTCAGGATGAGGTGGTGGACGCGGATGGATTGGTGCCGCTGCCGGACGGCGCCGCTGCCGCGGCAGCGGCGGGAGCGGCGTCGATATCGGTGCCGGCATCGGTGCCGGCATGGGTGTCGGCGCCGGCGGCATGCGCGGAAGATGGCCCGCCAGCCTCGCCGCCCTCGCCGGCGGCACCGGCACCACCGGCCGCACCGCCATCGAGCGCCTTCGCGCTGCGATGCAGCCAGGCGCGCAGGTCCGCGGGCGCCGGCACGCTGACGGTGGCGGCGCTCGGCCGCTGGCCGACCAGCACGCCGACCCCGCCCAGATGGGCGACCATCGCGAAGCCGTCCTCGTCCGTCACGTCGTCGCCGGCGAAGATCGGCATGCGGCCGGCAAACGGCGGCGAGCGCATGATCAGCTCGACCGCGCTGCCCTTGGTGACGCCGGCCGGCTTGACCTCGACCACCATCTTGCCGTGGAGCATTTCGAGTCCGCTGACATCGCCCAGCGCCTGGGCGACCTGTTCGCGCACCAGCGTCTCGAGCTCCGGCGCGGCGCGGTAGTGGACCGCCAGCGCCATCGGCTTGCGTTCGAGCCGCAGGCCGGGATGGGCCTGCGCGAAATCCTCGAGCCGCCGGTGCAGCCGGTCCAGGTCGGGGGCGGGGACTTCGAGCCGCCGGCCCTCGGCGTCGCGCAGTTCGGCGCCATGCACGCCCGCGGTGGGCAGTTGCAGCGGGGCCAGGAAGGCGTCAAGTTCGGCGATGGTGCGCCCCGATACGATCGCGACCGCGCCGCCCAGCTGCCGGTGCAGCGTGCGCAGCGTTCCCACCAGTCCCGCTTCGACCTGCACGAGCTCCGGGCGTGGCGCCAGGTCGGCCAGCGTGCCGTCGAAGTCGAGGAATAGCGCGTTATCGGGATCGATCAGCGGAAGGGATGACATCGCCGCACACCGTATCACGTTAGCTTGACGAGCGTCCACCGGATGGCGTCCTACAAGGCGGATGGGTCACCGGCGCACGCACGCCGCCGGCCGCGACGCCCCGCGAGCACCGCGGCGGTGCGGCACGCCAGGGGGCCTGCACCATGGCGTAGCACCGGGCGCCATGCGGACCCGACGCCGCCCGATCCTTTATCATTAGCGGTTTCCCGAACGCCAAGGCCGATGCCGGGGCGGCGCAAGCATCGCGCGCCGCGACCCCGAGCCGCCCTGCGCCCCGCCCCCGGCGCCGGCCCTCCGCCTTCCTCCGTCCATCCAATCCGGCCCCGCGCCGGTCGTCGACATGACCCGCAAGACAGCCAGCAAACCCGACTACCTGAAGAAGATCCTGACCGCCAAGGTGTACGACGTGGCGCAGGAGACCGAGCTGACCTACGCCCGCGAACTGTCGGCGCGAATTGGCAACGGGGTCTGGTTCAAGCGCGAGGACACCCAGCCGGTGTTTTCGTTCAAGCTGCGCGGCGCCTACAACAAGATGGCCTCGCTGAGCGCCGACGAACTCAAGCGCGGCGTGATCGCCGCCTCGGCCGGCAATCACGCGCAGGGCGTCGCGCTGGCCGCGGCGCGGATGGAGTGCAAGGCCATCATCGCGATGCCGGTGACGACGCCCCAGGTCAAGATCGACGCGGTGCGCAAGCACGGCGGCAAATGGGTGCAGGTCGTGCTGCACGGCGAGTCGTACAGCGACGCCTACCAGCACGCCGCCGAACTGCAGCGCAAGCACAAGCTGACCTTCATCCATCCGTTCGACGATCCCGAGGTGATCGCCGGCCAGGGTACCGTGGCGATGGAAATCCTGCGCCAGCACCCGGGCCCGCTGCACGCGGTGTTCGTCGCCATCGGCGGCGGCGGGCTGATCGCCGGCGTGGCGTCGTACATCAAGGCCGTGCGGCCCGAAATCAAGGTGATCGGCGTGCAGACGGTCGACTCCGACGCGATGAAGCGCTCGATCGAGGCCGGCAAGCGCGTCGAACTCAAGGACGTGGGCCTGTTCTCGGACGGCACCGCGGTCAAGCTGGCCGGCAAGGAAACCTTCCGCATCGCGCGCGAACTGGTCGACGAGATCGTGCTGGTCGACACCGACGCGCTGTGCGCGGGCGTCAAGGACGTGTTCCAGGACACCCGCAGCATCCTGGAGCCCTCGGGCGCGCTGGCCGTCGCCGGCCTGAAGGCCTATGCCGAGCGCGAGAAGCTCAAGGGCAAGAACCTGGTGGCGATCGCCTCGGGCGCCAACATGAACTTCGACCGCCTGCGCTTCGTGGCCGAGCGGGCCGAGGTCGGCGAGGCGCGCGAGGCGGTGTTCGCGGTGACCATCCCCGAGGAGCGCGGCAGCTTCCGCCGCTTCTGCGAGCAGCTGGGCACGCGCAACGTGACCGAGTTCAACTACCGCATCGCCGACAACCAGCTCGCCCACATCTTCGTCGGCGTGCAGATCGGCAGCCGCGCCGAGAGCGACAAGATCGCCGCGAGCTTCCGCCGCCATGGTTTCGCGGCGCTGGACCTGTCCAACGACGAACTGGCCAAGCAGCACATCCGCTATATGGTCGGCGGGCACTCCGCGCTGGCCCAGGACGAGCTGCTGTACCGCTTCGAATTTCCCGAGCGTCCGGGCGCGCTGATGAAGTTCCTGTCGAGCATGAGCCCGAACTGGAACATCAGCCTGTTCCACTACCGCAACCAGGGCGCCGACACGTCCAACATCCTGGTCGGCATCCAGGTGCCGAAGAACGAGAAGCGCGAATTCCGGGCCTTCCTTGCCACGCTCGGTTACTTACACTGGGAAGAAACCGACAATCCGGTCTACAAGCTGTTCCTGGCGTGACGGCGGCTGCCGTCCGCCGCCGTCACGCCGGGTGGCCGAACCGCCGGATTGCGGAAATCGCTTGATCGACGGATCGCCGAACCGCCGACCCGCCGAACCGCCGAACCGCTGAACCGCCGAACCGCTGAACCGCCGAACCGCTGAACCGCTGAACCGCTGAACCGCCGAACCGCTGAACCGCTGAACCGCTGAATGGCGGAACCCCGACAGGAGTCCTCATGACCGTGCCCGAACATTCGCCGCTGGGCAAAGTCTCGGCCTACAAGACCGAGTACGACGCCAGCCTGCTGTTTCCGATCCCGCGCGCGCCCAAGCGCGCCGAGATCGGCCTGCCCGACGGCCGCGCGGTGCCGTTCTTCGGCGTGGACATCTGGAATGCCTACGAGCTGTCGTGGCTCAATCCGAAGGGCAAGCCGCAGGTCGCGCTGGCGAGCTTCATCATCCCGGCCGACACGCCGAACATCGTCGAATCGAAGTCGTTCAAGCTGTATCTGAACAGCTTCAACCAGACCCGGCTGGAATCGCCGGAGGCGCTGCAGCAGCTGCTGCGCAACGACCTGTCCGAAGCGACCGGCGGCGCGGTGCAGGTGCGCCTGACGGCCGAGCCGGACTTCGGCCGCCAGCAGATGGGCGAGCTCGACGGCCTGCTGCTGGACCGCCTCGACATCGAGACCGACATCTACGAGCCGGCGCCGCAGCTGCTGCGCGCCGACCAGGAAGAGACGCCGGTCGAGGAGACGCTGGTCTCGCATCTGCTCAAGTCGAACTGCCTGGTCACCGGGCAGCCGGACTGGGGCAGCGTGCAGATCCGCTATGTCGGCGCGCCGATCGACCAGGAAGGGCTGCTGAAGTACCTGATCTCGTTCCGCAATCACAACGAGTTCCACGAGCAGTGCGTCGAGCGCATCTTCATGGACGTGCTGCGCCAGTGCAAGCCGGTCAAGCTGGCCGTCTACGCGCGCTATACGCGGCGCGGCGGCCTGGACATCAATCCATTCCGCACCAACTTCAACACGCCGTGGCCGGATAACCGGCGCAACGCGCGGCAATAAGGCCCCTCTCCGAAGACAAGGCCGGGCCGGCGTCGGCGCGACAGCGCTGCGCCGGCCTTCTTTGTAACAGGGCTTGAATTAATTAATGCGCCAATTAATATCCAGCACACCAGATCCTTCCGACCATGACCGCCCGCCGCTCCCGCTCTTCCGCCGCTTCTCCCGCCGCCCTCCCTGCTTCGCCGCAGCAGCCCGCGCCGTTACGGCGCCCCGGCCGTCCCGGGCGCAGCGCCCCGGCGGGCAAGGGCCTCGGCAGCGCGCCGCCGCGCGGCCCGGGCCGTACGCTTGCCGCCGAGGACCAGCGCGAGCGCCTGCTGGACGCCGCCGTGACGCTGTTTGCCGAGCACGGCATTGCCGCGACCCAGGTCAAGGCCATCGCGGCCCGCGCCGGCGTGACGCCGGCGCTGGTCCACTACTACTTCGGCGACCGGGGCCGTCTGCTGGACGCGGTGGCCGAGGAACGCCTCGGGCCGCTGGTGGACCGGGTCTTTGCGCAGGCTGAGCCGGGCGACGCCGCGCCTGGTGCCGGTGCTGGTGCTGGTGCTGGTGCTGCTGCTGGTGCTGGTGCTGGTGCTGGTGCTGGTGCTGGTGCTGGTGCTGGCGTTGGTGCTGGTGCTGACGTTGGTGCTGGCGCTGGTGCTGGTGCTGGCGCCGGGGGCGGTGCTGGTGCGAAGGCCGCCGCCAAAGCCGGGGACAGGGCCGGAGCCGGTTCAAGGGCAGGAGCCGATATCGATGCTTCGGGCGCGGTTGCCGACCCCGCCGCGCTGCTGGCCGGCATCGCCGAACGGCTGATCCGCGCGGCGGTGGCCACGCCATGGTTTCCGGCCCTCTGGGTGCGCGAGATCGTCACCGGCGAGGGCCAGCTGCGCGAACGCGTGATGCAGCGCTTCGGGCTGCAGCGCCTGGGCGTCGTGGTCGCCGCGCTGAGCGAGGCGCGCGAGCGCGGCCGGATCGACGCCGCGCTGGCCCCGCCGCTGCTGATGGTCTCGGTGATCGGCCTGGCGCTGCTGCCGCTGGCCACCGGCCATATCTGGCGGCGCCTGCCGGGGGCCGACGCCGTCGATGTCGACGCCATGGTCGCGCATGCGCGCGCGCTGCTGACGCATGGCATCCGTCCCGCGGAACGTGCCGTCCCCTCTGCCGTCCCCTCTGCCGTGCCCTCTGCCGTCCCCTCTGCCGTGCCCTCTGCCGTGCCCGGTGCCGCGCCCGATGCCGTGCCCTCTGCCGTCTCCTCTGCCCGCCCTGAGGTGCGGCCCACCGATCGCCGCAAGGGCCGCGCCGCCGATCGCCGCTGACCACCACCGACCCGCACCGCCGCCATGCCCGCCGCCGACCTTCCGCAGATCGATTGCCACCCACCCGCGTCATCGCCTCCGGCAGGTCGACGGAGCGCATGGTTACGGATTGGGGCGCTGGCGGCGCTGGCTCGGGCCTGGGCGCTGGCGGCGCTGGCCCGGGCCTGGGCGCCGAACCCGGCGGGGGCCGGCGCGCTGGCGGCGGCGCTGGTCCTGTCCGGCTGCGGCGACGCGCCCCCCGCCCGCTGGCAAGGCTATGTCGAAGGCGAGTTCGTCCACCTGGCCTCCCCCTTCCCCGGCCGGCTGGAGCGCCTGAGCGTCGAGCGCGGCCAGCAGGTCGCCGCCGGCGCGCCGCTGTTCGCGCTGGAGACCGAGGAAGAATCGACCGCCCGCGCACAGGCGGTCGCGCAGCTCGAAGCCGCGCAAGCGGAGCTCGCCGATCTGCAGACGGGCCGGCGCCCCCCGGAAATCGACGCCGTCCGCGCGCAACTGGCGCAGGCCGAGGCCGCCGCGCAGCGCAGCGCCGCCGCGCTGGCGCGCGACGAGGCGCAGTTGCGCATCGGCGCGATCCCGCAGGCCCAGCTCGAACAGAGCCGCGCCACCGCCCAGGCCGACGCCGCTCGGGTGCGCGAGCTGCGCAGCGATCTGGCGGTGGCCCGACTGCCCGGACGCGAAGCGCGCCGCGGCGCGCAACAGGCCCAGGTCGAAGCCGCGCGCGCCGCGCTGGCGCAGGCGGACTGGCGGCTCTCGCGCAAGGCCATCGCCGCGCCCGCGGGCAGCCTGGTCTACGACACGCTCTACCGGCAGGGCGAATGGGTGCCGGCCGGCAGCCCGGTGGTGCGGCTGCTGCCGCCGGGCAACGTCAAGGTCCGCTTCTTCGTGCCCGAAGCGGCGGTCGGCACGCTGCGGGCCGGACAAACCGTACGGCTGACCTGCGACGGCTGCGGCGCCGCGATCCCGGCCACGATCCGCTACGTCTCCAGCCAGGCCGAATACACGCCGCCGGTGATCTACAGCAACGAGACGCGGCGCAAGCTGGTCTTCCTGGTCGAGGCGCGTCCGGCGCCGGCCGACGCGGTGCGGCTGCACCCGGGCCAGCCGGTGGAGGTCGAGCCGGCTGCGGCGGCAACGAACGAATCGGCCCCAACGGCCCCCGCAAGTGGAGCGCGGCCATGAACGGCAGCGCGCCAGCCGACACCCCGACGATGGAGCGCGATGCCCCCGAACTGGCGATCGACGTGCACGACCTGGGCAAGCGCTTCGGCGACAAGCAGGTGGTCGACGGCCTGACGCTGCAGGTGCGCCGCGGCGAGATCTTCGGCTTCCTCGGCCCCAACGGCAGCGGCAAGACCACGTCGATCCGCATGATGTGCGGGCTGCTGACGCCCGACGCCGGCCACGGCACCTGCCTGGGCTTCGACATCCTGCGCGACAGCGCGCAGATCAAGCGCCGCGTCGGCTATATGACGCAGAAGTTCTCGTACTGGGAAGACCTGTCGATCCGCGAGAATCTCGACTTCGTCGCGCGCGTCTACGGCGTGCCCGATCGCAAGGCGGCGGTCGAGCGCGCGCTCGACGGACTGGGGCTGGCCAGCCGCGCGCGCCAGCTCGCCGGCGCGCTGTCGGGCGGCTGGAAGCAGCGGCTGGCGCTGGCCGCCTGCCTGCTGCACGAACCGGAGCTGCTGCTGCTCGACGAGCCCACCGCCGGCGTCGATCCGAAGGCGCGGCGCGATTTCTGGGAGCAACTGCATCGGCTCGCCGCGCGCGGCATCTCGGTGCTGGTCAGCACGCACTACATGGACGAGGCCGAGCGCTGCCACAAGCTCGCCTATATCGCCTACGGCAAGTTGCTGGCGCAGGGCACCGCCGAGCAGGTGGTGGCGGCGCAGGGCCTGTCGACCTTGTCGGTCGAGGGCGGCGACCTGAACGCGCTGTCGCGCCAGCTCGCCGACGAAGCGGCGGTCGAGCAGACCGTGGTGTTCGGCAACGCGCTGCATGTGACCGGCCGCGACGCCGCCGCGCTGGAAGCCACGCTGCGGCGGCTGGCCGGCGAGGGCCGGCACCGGATCGCACCGGTGGACACCAGCCTGGAGGACGTGTTCATCCACATGATGAACCGGGCGGACGACAACATGCGGGCCGACAACAGTGCGCGCGCGGACCGGCGGGCCGCCGGGCATGCACGGAGGGCCGGACCGTGAGGCGCGATGCGCGAGGCCATGCGAGAGGAGATGCGGGAGGCGATATGAGAGCCGGCGGGCACGCCGGCGAAGCGCCCCTCGGCTTCTCGCTGCGGCGCTGGTGGAGCATCGTGCTGAAGGAATTCCTGCAGCTGCGCCGCGACCGCGTGACGTTCGGCATGATCGTCGGGCTGCCGGTGCTGCAGCTGCTGCTGTTCGGCTTCGCCATCAATACCGATCCGCGCCAGTTGCCCACCGGCGTGATCGCCGCCGACCACAGCGAATTCACGCGCTCGCTCGTGGCCAGCATGCAGGCTTCGCGCTATTTCCGCGTAATCGGCACGCTGCCGGACGAGGCCGCGGGACGCGAGGCGCTGATGCGCGGCGAGCTGCAGTTCGTCGTCACCATCCCGCCCGATTTCACGCGCCGGCTGCTGCGCGGCGAACGGCCCGCGGTGCTGGTCGAGGCCGACGCCACCGATCCTTCGGCGACCGGCGCCGCGCTGGCCGCGCTGGCGCAGATGCCGGTCGCGGTCGCCGACAAGGACCTGAAGGGCCCACTGGCGCCGCTCGCCGGCGGCAAGCCGGCCTTCGACGTGCAGGTGCACCGGCTCTACAACCCCGAGGGCCTGACCCAGTACAACATCGTGCCGGGCCTGATGGGCGTGATCCTGTCGATGACGATGGTGATGATGACCGGGCTGGCGATGACGCGCGAACGCGAGCGCGGCACGATGGAGAACCTGCTCGCCACGCCGGTGCGCCCGCTCGAGGTGATGAGCGGCAAGATCGTGCCCTATGTCTTCATCGGGCTGATCCAGAGCACCATCATCCTGCTGGCGGCGCGCTGGGTCTTCGGCGTGCCCTTCGTCGGCTCGGTGGTCGCGGTCTATCTGGCCGCGCTGCTGTTCATCGCCGCCAACCTGACGGTCGGCATCACGCTGTCATCGCTGGCGCAGAACCAGCTGCAGGCGATGCAGCTGACCTTCTTCTACTTCCTGCCGGGCATCCTGCTGTCGGGCTTCATGTTCCCGTTCCAGGGCATGCCGCAGTGGGCGCAGGCGATCGGCAACCTGCTGCCGATGACGTATTTCCACCGGATGATCCGCGGCATCCTGCTCAAGGGCAGCGGCTGGACAGAGCTCTGGCCCAATGTCTGGCCGTTGCTGCTGTTTACCGCGGTGGTGATGGCGATCGCGGTGCGCTTCTATCGACGGACGCTGGATTGAGGGCGGTGAGATTGTGGTGCCGATGCGACCGTGATGGCCGATGCGACTGCGACTGCCGAAGCGACGGTGAAGACCGATCGGGCTGTGACGATCGACCGATGCGTTCGCCAAACCTCGATGCCAGCAAGGAGATTGCGATGACCCTGTCCGCGTTCCGATGCAAACGGCTGGCACCGCTCGTCGGTGCCGCCACGCTGCTCGCCGGCTGCGCCGTCGGCCCGGACTTCGTCGCACCGCCCGCGCCCGACGACACCCGCTACGGCGCCGGGTCCTCGCCTTCGACGACGACCTCCGCGCCAGTGCGGCACGGTGATGCGCAGCGTCTGCTCGATGGAGCCGACGTGCCGGCGCAGTGGTGGACGCTGTTCGGCAGCGCCGCGCTCGATGGCGCCATCCGCACCGCGCTCGCCAACAGTCCGACGCTGGCGCAGGCGCAGGCCAGCCTCGAGCGCGCGCAGCACGACTACGCGGCGGCGGCGGGCATCGCGCAGTGGCCCGCCATCGACGCGCGCCTCGACGCCGCGCGCCAGCAGGTCAATATCGAGTCGATGGGGATCACGGCGTTCCCCAGTCCCCCGCCCTTCACGCTGTACGGCGCGTCGGTGCGGGTCTCTTACGTGCTGGACCTGTTCGGCGCCCAGCGGCGTGAACTGGAAGGCCTGCGCGCGGCGGTGGATTTCCAGCGCTTCGAGCTCGAGGCCGCGCGGCTGTCGCTGGCGGCCAATGTCGCCACCGCCGCCATCCGCGAGGCCAGCCTGCGCGCGCAGATCGAGGACACCGAGGCGCTGGTCGACGCGCAGCGGCGGCAGCTGGCGATCGTCGAGCAAGGGGTCACGCTCGGCGGGACCGCGAGGGTCGAAGCGGAGCGCCAACGCGGCGAACTGGCGCAGACCGAGACGCTGCTGCCGGGCCTGACGCGGCAGTTGGCGGCGACGCGCCATCAGCTGGCGGTCTATCTGGGATTGCCGCCGGCAGCGGCGGCGGAGCCGGTGAGCGAACTCGCGGGCGAACCGGCGCACAAGGCGGCGAGCGCTCCGACCAGTGGACCGGCGAGCGAACGCGCGCGCCAACCGTCGAGCGAGCGGTCGAACAAAGCGGCGAGCGCCCCGACGGGCGGACCGGCGGCCGAACCTGGGGCGGACAGCGAGGCGGGACAGGCCGCTTCCAACGCGCCGGCCACCGCCGTGCCGGTATTCCGCCTTGCCGAACTGCGGCTGCCCGACACCTTGCCGGTCAGCCTGCCCTCGACGCTGGCGCGCCGGCGTCCCGATATCCGCGCGGCCGAGGCGCTGCTGCACCGGGCCAGCGCCGATATCGGCGTCGCCACCGCCAACCTGTATCCGAGCCTGACGCTGTCGGCGAGCGCGGGCACGCAGTCGCGCAGCGGCGGCGACCTGTTCGATCACCTCAATGTATGGAATATCGCCGCGGGACTGGTGCAGCCGGTGTTTCGCGGCGGCGCGCTGCGGGCGCGGCAACGCGCGGCGGAGGCGGCCTATCGCCAGGCGCTGGCGGCGCACCGGCAGGCGGTGCTGCAGGGGCTGCGCGAGGTTGCCGATGCGCTGCAGGCGGTGCACAGCGATGCCGCCACGCTGCGCGCGCGGGCCGAAGCGGCCCGGCGCGCCGCCGCCACGCTTGCCATCGTCACCGAGCAATATCGGCTCGGCGGCGTCAGCCAGCTGGCGCTGATCGACGCGCAACGCCAGCATCGCGAAACCACGCTGGCGCTGACGCGGGCCAGCGCCGATCGGCTGGCCGATTCGGCGGCCCTGCTGCAGGCACTCGGCGGCGGCGGGTGGCAGACCGAGGCCGAGGCCAATGCCGGGGCCCCGCCGCCGCACCGGGCCGCCAACCCCGCGACCACGGCCTCGCGCTGAACCTCCGCGGCGGCTGGTGGCAGGCCGAGGCCGACGGCGCGCCGCGGGAACTCGCCGGCGGCCCCGCGACGACGGCCTCGCACTGAGCCTCGGCGGAGGCTGGTGGCGGGGCGGGACCGGCGGCGCCACGGAACCACGGCCTTGCGCTGAAGCGTCGGCCCGGCGTCCAAGCTCGGCTCCGCCTCAGACCGGCGCGTTCGCCGCCGCGGCCAGCAGCGCGGCGACTTCGTGCTGTCCCGCGGCCTGCGCCAGCGTCAGCGCGGTGTGCCCCTTGGCATTGCGCAGCAGCGCATTGGCGCCGCCCTCGAGCAGCAGCCTGACCACGGCGACGTCGCCGGACCGTGCGGCGAACATCAACGGCGTCGTGCCGTGCTGATCGGCCGCATCGACGCCGGCACCGGCCTGCAGCAGCAGGGCCACTGTGCGCGCCCGCACCGCCGGGGACCGCCCCAGCTCGTCGCTCGCCGCCGCCAGCAGCAACGGCGTGCGCAGCGCCGCATTGCGCTGCTGCAGGCTATCGCCGGCGCCATGCATCAGCAGCATCGCCACCACCTCCGGGTGCAGCGCCGCTGCCGCGTAGCCGAGCGGCGTCCAGCCTTCGGCCTGGCACGCCCGCGGATCGGCGCCCGCGGCCAGCAGCGTCGCGGCCACGTCCGCATGGCCGTAGACCGCGGCGCGCATCAGCGGCGTACGCCGCGCAGCGTCGCGCCCGTCGACCGCGGCGCCATGTTCGAGCAGCAGCGCCACCGCGTCGCGCCGGCCGAAGGACGCCGCGCGCGCCAGCGGCGTCTCGCCGTCGGGAAAGGAGGCCAGGTCTATCAGCCAGGCGCCGTGCGGCTGCGCAGCCGCGATCAGCTCGCGCATTGCCGCCAGATGGCCGCGCCCGGCGGCGATGGCCAGCGCCCCGTGTCCGCGCGGCGACAGCGGCAGCGACAAGGATTCGGCGCGCGCCAGCCACGGCGCCAGTTGCGCCACGTCTCCGCTGCCGGCGGCGTGGGCCAGTTCGCCGGTACCGCTGCGTGCGAGCCAGCCGAGATAGTCCGAGACCAGTTCGCCGATGGTGGCCGACAGCGCGCCGTCGTCTGCCAGCGTGTCCGCCGCCAGCGCCACCGGCGGCTGATGGTCGCCATTGCGGGCCGACAGCGCCAGTTTCGCGGCATGGGTGCCCTGGTACTCCAGCTGGCGCAGCAGCGCGCGTACCAGCTGCGGCGCGGGCGGCCGGACCAGGAAGGCCAGATGCAGCGCGGTATCGCCATTGACGTTGGTCAGCGCCGGATCGGCGCCATGCTGCAGCAGACGTTCGACGGTCTTCAGATCGCCGCCGGCGAGCATCGCCAGGTGCAGCGCGGTATTGCCATCGCGGTCCGGCGCCCGCAGCAGCGCGGGCTGGCCGGCGGCGAGCGTGTCGATCGCCGCGGCGTCGCCGCGCGTGATGGCGGCATGCAGGGCGGCATGCAGGGCGGCGACCTCCGCCCCTTCCACGGTGGGTGCGCCGCCCGCCGCACCGGCAGGTTTGGCGTCGACGAGACTCCTGGTTGTTAGCACCATGCGTGTTCTCCTGGCGTTGGGGATGGGCGCCGCGGAAGGTGGCGGCGCCGGTTGCCAGCCGAGCGCCGGGATGGCGGGCTGGCGGCGTAAGGACGGCGGTGGACTTGCTGGTGGGAGCAGGCGGCTGCCTGTGGAATCGGGTAGCTGCCGGCGGCCGCCGGTGGCGGCTTGTCGTTGCCAGCGGCGGCCGGGGGACTGCGGAGACTGCCGGCGGCGATTCCGGCAGCCGGAGCGGTATGCCGCTCGACCGGACGCGCCCACCGCCGGCGCCGCCATGCTATGGGTGCCGGCTGGCGGAATCTATTGAAAACACCCGGAATCTGTGCAAAGGAGCGCGCCGGGAGAATCGGCGGCAGTCGGTGCGGCGTCCCGCGTCCGGCGGCCATCGGCGGGCCGCCAGGCGGCGTCCGGGTGGCATTCGGACGCGTCCGCGGGACTTTTGCTAAAGTTTACGCCCGACTTTCCACCGCCCCCGGCCTTGGGCGCGGTGCGGCCATCGAAAGGATTCCCCCATGTCTTCCGGCGTCATCCGCATCCGCGGCGCGCGTCAGCACAATCTCAAGCAAGTCGATCTGGACCTGCGCACCGGCGAAATGACGGTGGTCACGGGTCCGTCCGGCTCCGGCAAATCCAGCCTGGTCTTCGACACCCTCTATGCCGAAGGGCAGCGGCGCTATGTCGAGACCTTCAGCGCCTACGCCCGCCAGTTCCTCGATCGCATGGACCGCCCGCAGGTCGAGCGCGTCGAGGGCGTGCCGCCGGCGATCGCGATCGACCAGACCAATCCGGTGCGCAGCTCGCGCTCGACGGTCGGCACCATGACCGAGCTGAACGACCACCTGAAGCTGCTGTTCGCGCGCGCGGCCCAGCTGTTCGACCGCGAGACCGCGCTGCCGGTGCGCCACGACACCCCCGAGACGATCTACGCCGAGCTGCTCGAACGCACCCGCGACGGCGATCCGCGCCTGGCGGTGACCTTCCCCGTCGAGCTGCCGGAGTCCGCGACCGAGGACGAGATCGCGCAATGGCTGTCGGTCAGCGGCTACACCCGCGTGCAGGCGCAGCGCGTGGTGAACTCGCCGACAGGCCCGCGCAAGATGCTCGACGTGGTGGCCGACCGCTTCCGCCTGCAGCGCGCCGACAAGGCGCGCGTGGTCGAGGCGATCGAGTCCTCGCTCAAGCGCGGCGCCGGAAGGGTCAATATCTACGTGCTGCCGGAGGGCGAAGCGGCTTCCGGGGAAGCCGCCGACGCCGAAGCCACCATCTGGCGCTTCTCCACCGGCCTGCACTGTCCTGAAAGCGACCTGCGCTATGCAGACCCGCAGCCGGCGCTGTTCTCGTTCAACTCGGCCTACGGCGCCTGCGAGGCCTGCCGCGGCTTCGGCCGCGTGATCGGCGTCGATCTGGGCCTGGTGATTCCCGACCGGCGCAAGACGCTGCGCGAGGGCGCGATCAAGCCGATGCAGACGCCGGCATGGAAGGAGTGCCAGGACGACCTGATGCGCTACGCCGCGCGCGCCGGCATTCCGCGCGACACGCCGTGGGCCGAACTGACCCAGGCGCAGCGCGACTGGGTCATCGACGGCGATCCCGCCTGGAACGGCAAGTGGAACAGCCAGTGGTACGGCGTGCGCCGCTTCTTCGACTATCTGGAGTCGAAGGCCTACAAGATGCATATCCGCGTGCTGCTGTCGAAGTACCGCAGCTACACGCTGTGCGAGACCTGCGGCGGCGCACGCCTGAAGACCGAGGCGATGCTGTGGCGCCTGGGCTCGCGCGAGAACGCCGATGCCGTGCTCGATCCCGCCCGCCGCGTGATGCCGCGTGGCGTGGCCTGGCGGCGCGACCAGCTCGAGGCGCTGCCCGGCCTGACCGTGCACGACCTGATGCTGCTGCCGATCGAGCGCATCCGCCGCTTCTTCGACACGCTGACGCTGCCGAGCGCGCTGCTCGACGACGCGCTGAAGCTGCTGCTGACCGAAGTCCGCACGCGCCTGAAGTACCTGTGCGACGTCGGCATCGGCTACCTGACGCTGGACCGCCAGAGCCGCACGCTGTCCGGCGGCGAGGTGCAGCGGATCAACCTGACCACCGCGCTCGGCACCTCGCTGGTCAACACGCTGTTCGTGCTGGACGAGCCCAGCATCGGCCTGCATCCGCGCGACCTGAACCGGATCGTCGAGGCGATGCGGCGGCTGCGCGATGCCGGCAACACGCTGGTGGTGGTCGAGCACGATCCGTCGGTGATGCTGGCCGCCGACCGCCTGATCGACATGGGCCCGGGCCCCGGCGAGCGCGGCGGCGAGATCGTCTACGACGGCACGCCGGCCGAGATCCGCCACGCCGGCACGCTGACCGGCCAGTACCTGAGCGGCCAGCGCCGCGTCGCCGATGCGTCGGACTGGGTCCGCCGGCCGGTCGACGACACCACGCCGCGGCTGGTGCTCGAAGGCGCCAGCGAGCACAACCTGCAGGACGTCACCGTGTCGATCCCGCTGCAGCGCCTGGTCTGCGTGACCGGCGTGTCGGGCTCGGGCAAGTCGACGCTGATCCAGGACGTGCTGCACCCCGCGCTGGCCCGCCATTTCGGCCGCGCCACCGAAAGCCCCGGCGCGCATCGCGCACTGGTCGGCGCCGAGCAGATCGGCGATGCGGTGTTCGTCGACCAGTCGCCGATCGGCAAGACCGCGCGCTCCAATCCGGCCAGCTATGTGGGCGCCTTCGACGAGATCCGCAAGCTGTTCGCCAAGGCACCGCTGGCCAGGCAGCGCGGCTATACCGCCGGCACCTTCAGCTTCAACTCGGGCGACGGACGCTGCCCGACCTGCGGCGGCTCGGGCTTCGAGCACGTCGAGATGCAGTTCCTGTCCGACGTCTACCTGCGCTGCCCGGACTGCGACGGCACGCGCTATCGCGCCGAAATCCTCGAGGTCAGGATCGAGCGCGGCGGCCGCGCGCTGGGCATCGCCGACGTGCTGGAGCTGACCGTCAGCGAGGCGGTGGCGCTGTTCGCCGCCGACGCCGAGGTGCTGCGCGTGCTGCAGCCGATCGTCGACGTCGGCCTCGAATACGTGAAGCTGGGCCAGCCGGTGCCGACACTGTCGGGCGGCGAGGCGCAGCGCCTGAAGCTGGCCGGCTTCCTGGCCGAGACCGCGCAGGCCGCGCGCAAGCGGGTCGCGCCGGACGCCAGCGAAGGGCGGCTCTTCATGTTCGACGAGCCGACCACCGGCCTGCACTTCGACGACATCGCCAAGCTGATGCGCGCCTTCGGCAAGCTGCTGGACGGCGGCCATTCGCTGATCGTGATCGAGCACAACCTCGACGTGATCCGCGCCGCCGACTGGCTGATCGATCTCGGCCCCGAAGGCGGCGACGCCGGCGGGCAGCTGGTCTGCGCGGGCACGCCGGACGACGTCAAGCGGTGCGCGGCTTCGCATACCGGCGCGGCGCTGGTGCAGTACGAGAACCAGATCGGGCGCAGCGACGCGCAGGCCGAGCACGACGCGCTGCGGCTGCAGTCGGCGCACGGCTCGCCGGCGGCCCGCCGCGCGCGGCGCGCGCTGGCCGAAATCCAGGGCGAGAACGTGGTGCGCATCGTCAACGCGCACGAGCACAACCTGAAGTCGCTGAACGTCGATATCCCGCACAACAAGTTCAACGTGGTGACCGGCGTGTCGGGCTCGGGCAAGTCGACGCTGGCCTTCGACATCCTGTTCCACGAGGGCCAGCGGCGCTATCTCGAATCGCTGAACGCCTACGCGCGCTCGATCGTGCAGCCCGCGGGCCGGCCCGAGGTCGACGCGGTGTTCGGCATTCCGCCGACCGTGGCGATCGAGCAGCGCCTGTCGCGCGGCGGCCGCAAGAGCACGGTGGCGACCACCTCCGAGGTCTGGCACTTCCTGCGGCTGCTGTACGTGAAGCTCGGCTTGCAGCACTGCGTGCACGACGGCACGCCGGTCAGCGCGCAGAGCCCCGAATCGATCGTCGCGCAGCTGCTGCGGGAATACCGCGGCCAGCACGTCGGCCTGCTGGCGCCGCTGGTGGTCAACCGCAAGGGCGTCTATACCGATCTCGCCAAATGGGCCAAGGCGCGCGGCCATACGCACCTGCGCGTCGACGGTGCCTTCCTGCCGGTCGATCCGTGGCCGCGGCTGGACCGCTTCCGCGAACACACGATCGAGCTGCCGGTCGGCGACGTGGTGGTCTCTCCCGACAACGAGGCGGCGCTGCGCGCGCTGCTGGAGCAGGCGCTCGAGCACGGCAAGGGCGTGATGCATCTGCTGGCGCCGCTGGACGGCCTGCGCGAAGCGTTCGGCAACGGCCACAACGGCGATGGCGTCGGCCAGACCAAGGTCTTCTCGACCAAGCGCGCCTGCCCGCAATGCGGCACCAGCTATCCCGAGCTGGACCCGCGCATGTTCTCGTACAACAGCAAGCATGGCTGGTGCGAGAGCTGCGTCGGCACGGGCCTGGCGCTGACGGGCGAGCAGCGCGCCGCCTATGACGACAGCGTGATCGGCGGCGACGAACGCGGCCGCGAGCAGACGCTGCCGTCGGAGGAGCTCGAGCCCGAAGGGGTCGGCCATGCGGCCTGCCCCTCGTGCCACGGCACGCGGCTGAACGCGGCCGCGCGCGCGGTCAGCTTCGCCGGCCGCTCGATCGTCGACATCGCGCAGTGGACCGTGTCGCAGACCCGCGCGTGGATCGAGCAGCTGACGCTGGGCGGCCGCGACGCCGAGATCGCGCGCGACGTGGTCAGCGAGATCCGCAGCCGGCTCGAATTCCTCGAGGAGGTCGGCCTGGGCTACCTGAGCCTGGACCGCGCCGCGCCCAGCCTGTCGGGCGGCGAGGCGCAGCGGATCCGGCTGGCGGCGCAGCTCGGCAGCAATCTGCAGGGCGTCTGCTATGTGCTGGACGAACCGACCATCGGCCTGCATCCGCGCGACAACCGCATCCTGCTCGACGCGCTGCGCAAGCTCGGCGACAAGGGCAACACGCTGGTGGTGGTCGAGCACGACGAGGACACCATCCGCCGCGCCGACCACATCATCGACATCGGCCCCGGCGCCGGCAAGCGCGGCGGCCATGTGGTCGCGCAAGGCGGCGTCGCCGATCTGGCGGCGCAGCCGTCGTCGCTGACCGGGCAGTTCCTGGCCCGGCCGATCGTCCATCCGCTGCAGGCGCGCCGGCCCGTGTCGGTGGCGGCAGCGCGAGGCAAGGCGAGCACTGCCGACGCGGCCGTGCCCGAGCGCTGGCTGACCGTGCACGGCGCCACGCTGCACAACCTGCGCAACGTCACCGCCAGCCTGCCGCTGTCGCGGCTGGTGGCGATCACCGGCGTCAGCGGCTCGGGCAAGTCCACGCTGGCGCGCGATGTGCTGATGACCAACCTGCTCGATGCGGTCGGCCGCTCGGTGCTGTCGTCGCCGGCCACGCGCCGCGCGCGCAAGTCGGCGCAGGCAAGCGAGACGGCGGCGGGCACCGCGGGCGCCAGCAAGGGCGTGAGGAAGCTCGACGTCCAGCATGTCTGGCAGGGCTGCGAGTCGGTGACCGGCTGGGAGGCGATCGACCGCGTGCTCGAGGTCGACCAGACCCCGATCGGCAAGACGCCGCGCTCGTGCCCGGCCACCTACATCGGCGTCTGGGACGCGATCCGGCGGCTCTTCGCCGATACGCTGGAGGCGCGCGCGCGTGGCTATACCGCGTCGCGCTTCTCGTTCAACACCGGCGACGGCCGCTGCCCGGCCTGCGAGGGCCAGGGCGTGCGCACCATCGGCATGAGTTTCCTGCCGGACGTCAAGGTGCTGTGCGACGTCTGCCACGGCCAGCGCTTCAACGCGGAGACGCTGGCGGTGTCCTGGCGCCGCCGCAATATCGGCGAGGTGCTGACGATGGAGATCGACGAGGCGGTGGAGTTCTTTGCCGCGCAGTCGAACATCGCGCATCCGCTGCAGCTGCTCAAGGACGTGGGACTCGGCTACCTGACGCTGGGCCAGCCGTCGCCGACGCTGTCGGGCGGCGAGGCACAGCGGATCAAGCTGGTCACCGAACTGGCCAAGGTGCGCGACGACATCACGCGCCGCGGCCAGAAGCCGCCGCATACGCTGTACGTGCTGGACGAGCCGACCGTGGGCCTGCATATGGCGGACGTCGCCAAGCTGATCCGCGTGCTGCACCGGCTGGTCGACGGCGGCCACAGCGTGGTGGTGATCGAGCACGACCTCGACGTGATCGCCGAAGCCGACTGGGTCATCGACCTCGGTCCGGAAGGCGGCGACGGCGGCGGCACCATCGTCGCGGCGGCACCGCCGGACGTCCTGGCGCGCACGCCGGGCAGCCATACCGGGGCGGCGCTGGTGCCGGTGCTGGCGCGCACCGCGGCGGTCGCGGCCAACGAGGTCGGGCCGAGGGTGGTGCGCGGGGCAGTGGCATAGCCCCGCTCGATCCCCAGACAGCAGAAGAAGCAGAAGAGGCCGCGCGAGCGGCCTCTTCTGCCATGGGCTCTGGCGAAGCACCACCAGCGCGCACATCCTTCCCGCGAAGCCGAACGGGAATCCCAACGTCTTTCCAACGTCGCTGGATCCCCGCGTCCGCGGAGACGGCTGCGTTCTCGCTTACGCCCCCAACGCTCCCGCATCCGGCACCACCAGCGCCACCAGGTCGTTCAGTTCCGTCAGGGCGGTGCGATGCACGACCGCGGCGGGTACCACCTCGCCGTTGACGGGATCGGGCAGATCGCGCGTCGCGCAGGCGGCCGCGACTACCGTGGTGGTGAAGCCCAGATCGAGCGCGGCGCGCGCCGTTGCGCTGACGCACATATGGGTCATGAAGCCCGCCACCACCAGCTGCTTGCGGCCGGTCCTGGCCAGTGCGTCGGCCAGGCCCGTGCCGGCGAACGCGTTCGGCAGGGATTTGGCGATCACCGCCTCGCCCTGCGCAGGCGCCAGTTCGGCAATCAGCTCGACATAGGGCCCCTGCGGATCGAAGATCGCCCCGCCGGGCTTGCCGTGATGCTGGATGTGCACCACCGGTGCGCCCGCCTTGCGGGCGGCGGCCAGCAGGCGCTGGCACTCGGCGACGGCCTCGGCCATGCCGGACAGCGGCAGGCTGCCGTCGACATACTCGCGCTGGTGGTCGATCAGCACCAGGCTGGCTTGCTGCCAGTCGGCCGGCTGGCGGGTCGCGCCGGCGAAATCCATCAGGGTCTTGGCTTGCGGCATGGGGTCTCTTCCTCGTCGAATGCACGACATCGTGCGGTGCCGCCATGATAGGGTTCGGCTTGCCGATTCACCATGCCAAATTCCGACGAGGCACTGTGCAAAAACGAACAGCCGGGACCACCCATTGGGACGATCTGCTGACCCTGGCCGTGCTGGCCCGTTCGGGCAGCTACGCCGCCTGCGCGCGCGAGCTCGGACTGACGCACGCCACCGTGATTCGCCGGCTGCGGCGGCTGGAGACGGCGCTGGGCGCATCGGTGGCCGAATCGATGCAGGGCCGGATCGAACTGTCGCCAGCCGGGCGCATCGCGCTGGCCGCCGCCGAGCAGATGGAGCGGCATGCCGCGCGCATCGGCCGCGAACTCGAAGCGCGCCGCGCCAGTCCCGGCAGCGTTTCGGGCACCGTCAAGCTGACCGCCACCGAGGGCGTGGCGACGCTGTTCATCGCGGAGCGGCTGCCGGCGCTGCGCGAGCGCCATCCCGGGCTGACGGTGGAACTGATCGTCGAGGCGCGCCGCGCCAGCCTGGCACGCCGCGAGGCGCATCTGGCCATCCGGCTCAATCGCCCGGTCGAGGAGCAGGTGGTAGCGCGCCGCGTCGGCACGATCCACTACGGCGTCTACGGCAACGCGGCCATGCGCCGCCGCTACGCCGACGAGGGCCTGGCCGCGCTCCCGTTCTGCCAGCTCACGCTGTCGCTTGCCCCCGGCGTGGCGCTGCCCGAGATTCGCTGGGTCGACCGGCAGATCGCGCGCGACGCCATCGTGCTGTCGAGCAACAGCGTCGACACGCTGCTGATGGCCGCCGCGGCCGGCACCGGGGCCGCGCTGCTGCCGCACTTTGCCGCGCGGACGCAGCCATCGCTGCATCGGCTGCAGGACTGCCCCGACGTAAGGCGCGAGGTCTGGCTGGCCTATCCGTCCGAATACCGGCGCCAGCCGCGCTTTCGCGCCGTCGCCGACTGGCTCGCCGAGTGCTTCGCGGAGATGCCATAGGGGGCCATTGGGGGGGCCATTGGGGGGGGGCCATTGGCGGGTCATTGGGGGCCCATGGGGCCATGGGGGCCATGGGGCCACAGGCAGCCATACGGGGCCATAGGGAGCCATAGGTCAGCCCCAGCACGCCAGCCGCTACGGTGTCTGCCGCTGCACCGGCGCCCCGATGCCGGCGTCCGTCACGGGCGCGATCACCAGATAGCGCCGCGCCTCCTGGCGCTCGCCGCCGCCGGCGACCACCTGCCGGATCGGTCCGACCGTATTGACGATCGCCGATCCCGCCGGATTCGCCATGAAGCGCGCCAGCGGCTCGATGCGGCCGCCGCCGTCGGCCCGCTCCGCCAGGCCCAGCACATAGGCCTGCTTCGGCTGCAGTCCGGTGACCGAGGCCTGCAGCACCTGCACCAGCCCCTGATCGAACAGCGCGACGCTGGTCGGCGCCTGCTGGGAAGGTGGTTGTTGCGCAAGCGGCTGTCCGCCGGCAGCGACCGGCACCAGCGACAGTTGCGTGGCCCGGGCGATCGTTCCCGCAGGCTGCAGGTTCTGCCGCCCATCTCCCTGCCTGACCGCGTCCGGCACGTAGACCACCGCCTGCGGCGCCTGACCGACGGGGATCGTCGCGACCACGCGCTGGCTCAGCGTGTCGATCGCCGCCAGCGCGTCCTCGTTCTCCAGCCCGACATAGATGCGGCTGCCGTCGCCCGACGGCCACAGGCCGTGCGGCAGCTTGCCGACCGGAATGGTGGCGACCGCCGCGAAGTCGTCGGTGCGGAACACCGTGACCTCGTTGGTCCCGCCCACCGTCACGTAGGCGAACTGGCCGTTGCGGTTGCGGACGAAATTGACGTGGTTGGTGATCGGCCCGGTATCGATGGTGCGGATTGGTGCGAACGGCGGACGCGCATCGAACACCTGCACCTTGCCGATGTCCTTCAGCGTGAACCAGACCTGCTTGCCGTCGGGCGTCGCCGCGATGTTCGGGCAGAAGGCGCTGGCCTGCTCGATGGTGGCGATCACCTTGTGCTCGGCCACCGAGACCACGCTGGTGCGCGGCTGGAACGACGAGCAGACATAGCCGTACTTGCCGTCCGGCGAGAAGATCTGCATGCCGGGACCCGCAGGCACCGTGATGCGCGTCTTCTCCCGATAGGTGGCCGCGTCGATCACGGCAACATAGTCCTCGCCGCGCACGGTGACCCAGACCTCCTTGCCGTCCGGCGTGTAGAACGCCTCGTGCGGCGAGCGGCCGAGATACGTCACGTGCCTGACCGCATTGGTCTGCGTGTCGATGAAGGACACCGAGTTCGAGCCGATCGACACCACCGCCAGCGTGCGGCCGTCCGGCGAGAAGCCGAGGCCATGCACAAGCAATTGCCCCTTGTACAAGGGGCTGAAGTTCGCCGGCGTCGGCTCGCCCAGCCGGATCATGCCGAGCACCTCGTTGGAGGCGGGGTCGGTGACGGACACCGTGTTGGAGAACTGCTCCGCGGCATAGATGCGGTCGCGATGGCTGATGGGCCGATCCGGATCGGTGGCGGCGCGGGGCGGCTGCCCGGCCTGCGTGGCGGCCGGCAAGGCCAGCGCCAGGGCCGCGATGGCGGCGACGACGGCGGCGGTCGGGGTGGGCTTCATCGTGGCTCCTTGTGCGAATGGTGGACGGTGCGGTGGCGGTGGCCGCCGCCGGCGGCCGCGGCGGGATCGGAGGACATATCGGCCGGCGTTGTGGCCGACGTTGTGACCGACCTGGTGGCCGACGTAGTGGGGGACGTCGTGGCCGCCGTAGTGGCCGACGTATCGGCGGATGTATCGGCGGATGTATCGGCACCGGGCGGCGCCAGCCCGATCGCCAGATACATCGCCGCAATCTCCTGCTGCTGCGTGGCGATGATTTCCTGCGCCAGCCGGCGCAGTTGCGGATTGCGCCCGTACCGCAGCTGCGCCATCGCCATCTCGATCGCGCCGCGGTGGTGCGGCACCATCATGTGGACGAAGTCGCGGTCGACGTCGCCGCTCGGCGTGATCGCCATCTCGTTCATCATCCGCTCCATCGCACGGTCGTTCTCGGCGAGGAAGGCGGCGTGGTTGGCGGCTTCGGTGGAGGCCGCACCCGTGGCCGCCGAGGGCTCGGCCCCGGCTGCCGGCGCAACGAATATCGCCAGCGCCCCGACCAGGGTCACGGACATGGCCACGGACATGGCCACGGGTATGACCAACGGCATGGCAAACGGCATGGCGGACGCCACCCGCGCGGCGCCGCGGTCGCGGCCGCGCCATCGAAAACAGACTGGCATGCTGCACTCCTCGAGGTCCGTACCCACAGGTGAACAGCGCTCCCGCCCCGCTTATTCCCGCCGAGCGGCAAAAAAATCCGGACGGTGGCCGGCATTGGCCGGAATAAAATCGCCCCGATGGTGTTCACGCTGCAAGGGCACAGCGCAGGGGAAACCCGGCGCGGCCCGCCGACCGACAAAGGAACAGCGATGGGGGTTCGTGAAGAACTGATCGACCACGTGCCGCGGCTGCGCCGCTATGCGCGCGCGCTGGTCCACAACCGCGAGCTGGCCGACGACCTGGTGCAGGACACGCTCGAGCGCGCGCTGCGCCATGCGCGGCAATACCACGACGGCACCGATCTGCGGGCCTGGCTATTCACGATCATGCATAACGCCTTCGTCAACCAGATGCGCGGCGCCGGCATGCGCGCGACGCATGTGCCGATGGACGACGACACGCTGTCCGACGGCCTGTCCGGCGCGGAGTGGCACAGCAAGGCGGCCAATCCGGCGGGCTCGCTGGAAGTGCGCGACCTCGATTACGCGCTGCAGCGGCTGCCGGCCGAACAGCGCGAGGTGGTGCTGCTGGTCGGCCTCGAATCGATGAGCTATGCCGAGGTCGCGCTGGCGCTCGGCATCCCGGTCGGCACCGTGATGTCCCGGCTGTCGCGCGGGCGCGAGCGCCTGCGCAGCCTGATGGCCGGTGTCAAACCCAAAGCCCGACTGAGGGTGGTGCGATGAGCAACGAAGCATTCGCGATCAGCGAGGAAGAGATCCACGCCTACGTCGACGGCATGCTGCCCGACGCGCGGCGCGCCGAAATCGAGCAGCGGCTCGAGCACGACCCCCAGCTCGCCCAGCGGATCAGCCAGTACTACGCGCTGAACCACATGCTGCACGCGCGCTACGACCGCGTGCTGAACGAACCGCTGCCGTCGCGGCTGCGCGACCCCGGCCGGCGCGGCGCATGGCTGCGCCGGCTGGACTGGAAGCTGCTGGGCGGCATGGCCGCGGCGCTGGTGGTGGGCATCGGCATCGGCGCCAATGCCGATGCGTGGCGCCGCGCGGTGCCGTCCTTCGGCGGCGAGCTGGCCCGGCGCGCGCCGACGGGGCTCGATACCGGCGAATCGTTCGCGCGCCAATCGGCGATCGCCCACGTGATCTATGCCCCCGAGGTACGCCGGCCGGTGGAGGTCGGCGCGGACCGCGAGCAGGAGCTGGTCAAATGGGTATCGAACCGGCTGGGGGCCGATGTCCGCCCGCCGATCCTGACGCGCACCGGCTTCTCGCTGATGGGCGGACGCCTGCTGCCGAGCAACCACGGCCCGGTCGCGCAGTTCATGTACCACGACGCCAACGGCGAGCGCATCACGCTGTGCATCTCGCACCGCGACCTCGCCGCCGACGTGACCGCGTTCCGGCTGTATCAGGACGGTCCGGTCAATGTCTTCTACTGGATCGACGGCAAGTTCGGCTACGCGGTGTCGGGCGGCATCGACCGCCAGCGGCTGCTCGAGCTGGCGCACGACGTGCACGCGCAGGTCGCCGCGCAGTAGCGCCGCCGGGCGGCGGTGGGCGATGGCGGCGCGGCCTCAGAACGTCTTCGTCAGCGAGGCCCAAGCCGTGCCGCGGCCCATGTAGCGTCCGCTGGCGTTGGTGTAGACGGTCCGGTCCGCGTTGGTGTCGACATAGGCCACGGCCAGCGCGAAGCCGTTGCCCAGGTCCCTGGTCAGGCCGAGCTTCCAGTCGGCATACGAGGCGTCGGCCGCCTGCACCTTCTGGTAGCCGACATGCGTGTTCAGCGTCAGGCCCCAGACCTGCAGCGGCACGTTGGCCGACAGGTCCGCATACCAGCTGTGCCGGCTGTCGGCGAGGCCGAACAGCTTGGTCGGCGCATACGAGACCTTGAGGGACACCGGACCGTAGCCGACGCCGGCATAGGCTTCGGTGGTATGGGGACGGGTGAAGCCGCCCGGGTAAGCACCGGGGTAGTAGTACTGCAGCACGCCGACGTCGTAGCTCCATTTGCCCTCGGTGCCGAAGGTGTTCCTGAAGCCCGCGTAGAAGTCCATCTCGATCGGCGCCGACACCTCGTCGTTGCTGTCGCCCAGCCAGCTGATGCTCGAGTTCCAGTTGCCCAGATAGAAGCCGCTGGCATGGCTGTAGTCGAAGCCGCCCTGGATCGCGGGCCGGCGATCGGTCTGCGTGATGCCGCGATAGCGGTAGTCGGTGGCCAGCGACAGATTAGCCGTCAACGTGTGCGGCGCGGTCTGCGCGGCCGCCGGCATCGCGGACAGCAGCGTGATGGAGAGCAGAGAAGCGGCGGGCAGGGAAGCGGCGAGCAGCGCCGCGGCGGGATGGCGCGGTAGCGTGATTCGGATCATGAGAATCGTGGCGAAGTAGAAGGGACAGTCCCGTTGGGGACCTTCGCCACGATAGGCATCGGCGCGTAAAAACGGTGTCAAGAGTGCGAGGCGCGGCATGCGAACCGCGTAAAGGCGCACGCCGGGCGTTCATGCCCCGGGGTCGCTCACCCCGCGAAGCGATAGCCGATGCCGGTCTCGGTCAGCAGGTGAACGGGCTGCGCGGGATCGCGCTCGAGCTTGTGCCGCAGATGACCCATGTAGACGCGCAGATACTGGCTGCTCTCCGACTGCGACGGCCCCCATACCTCGCGCAGCAGTTCGCGATGGGTCATCACCTTGCCCCGGTGGGCGATCAGCACCGACAGCAGGCGATACTCGATCGGCGTCAGATGTACGGGCTGCCCCGCGCGCGTGATCACGCGACTGGCGAGGTCCACCTGCACGTCGCCGAAGGCGATCAGGTGGGTGCCCTGCGGATTGGTCCTGGCGTGCCGGCGCAGCAGCACGCGCACGCGCGCCACCATCTCGCCCACGCCGAAGGGCTTGGTCAGATAGTCGTCGGCGCCGCCGTCGAGCGCGACGATCTTGTCGGCTTCGTCGCTGCGCGCGGACAGCACCAGGATCGGCACCTGGGTCCAGCTGCGCATCTCGCGGATCAGCTGGACCCCATCGCCGTCGGGCAGGCCGAGATCGAGGATCACCAGATCGGGCTGACGCGTGCCGGCGTCGATCAGCCCTCGTTTCAGCGTCTCGGCCTCATGCACGGTGCAGCCCTCGGCCTCGAGCGTCGCGCGTACGAAGCGGCGGATATGCGGCTCGTCTTCGACCAGCAACACCGTGGGAGAGAATTCGAATGGCATGACGGTAGTGGTTTCCTTGGGATCGACGTGGTGCGGACGTGGTGCGGACGTAGCGAGGACGTGGTGCGGACGTGGGCCGAATGTGTTGCGGATGGCGGTGCGCGGATTCGAACGAACAGTCCGCCGGCTCAAGCGGGCGGCATGTCGGACTCGGCCTCCACCGCCGGCGGGTTGCCGCGCGGCAACGCGACCACGAAGCGGGCGCCGGGCCCGTGCACGGCCCGGCGCGCCGCGGACCGCGCCGGTTCGACCCAGATCCGTCCCCCGTGGGCCTGCACGATCGCCTCGCAGACGGCGAGCCCGAGGCCGACACCGGCCGTGGCCGACTCGCGCTGCCCGCGCGTGAACTTCTCGAAGATCTGCCGCTCGCTGCCGGCCGGCACGCCGGGGCCCTCGTCCTCCACGGCGATGCGGATCTCGCCCTCGCCTCCCACGCTGCCCTTGCCGTCTTCGCTGTCCTCCCCGTCCTCGCGGCCCTCGCTGGCCTTGCCGTCCTCGCCAGCCTCGACGGCCTCGCCAGCCTCGACGGCCTCGGCAGACACGCGGATCGTCGTTCCCGCCGGCGTGTATTTGCCCGCATTCTCCAGCAGATTGCACAGCACGCGCTCGATCAGCACCGCGTCGCACTCGACCAGCGGCACGCGCGACAGGTCGGCCACCTCGACGCGGTGCCGCGACAACGACTCGCGCATCGCGGCCAGGCTCGAGCCGACCAGCTCCTCGACCGACTGCCACGCCCGCGTCATCCGCACGTCGCGGCTTTGCAGCCGCGCCATGTCGAGCAGGTTGACCACCATCGTGCGCATCCGCTGCGCCTGCTCGAGCATCGCGTCGACGGTATCGGCCACCGAAGGCGCCAGCGGCGGGTCGGCACGCCGCAGCGTCTCGGCCATGCCGATCAGGCCGGTCAGCGGCGTGCGCAGATCGTGCGATACGGCGGCCAGCAGCGAACTGCGCAACCGCTCCGACTCCATCGACAGCAGCGCCTGTTGCGCAACCTCGACATAGTGCAGCCGCTCGATGGCGATCGCGATCAGCGTGCAGAAGCCATCCACCTGGCGCCGCAGCGCAGGCTGCGCGAACGCGCGCCACGCGGCCGGCTCCACCGCCAGCACGCCGCGCGTCCGCATCGGCGCCTTCAGCGGCAGATAGAGCACGGTGCTGCCGGGCAGCGTGTGCGTGCCCGTGCCGGCGGGCTGGCCGTGGTCAAACACCCATTGCGCCAGCACGCGGTCGATCGAATCGGTGCGCGCGGCGGTGTCCTGCTGCTCGGCGTCCATCACCGGCGGCAGCAGCTTGCCGTCGGGGGACGTCAGGAAGAACGCCGAATTGGCATCGAACGCCGCCCGCAGGAAGCGGCTGCCGATCGGCACGATCTGCTCCAGCGTCAGCGCCGACGACAGTTCGCGCGCGAGCTCGTACAGCGTGCGCGCATCGGTCTCGCGCCGCACCGCGACCTGCGCCTGCTCGCGCAGCCCCGCGGTCAGCTGGCCGATCACCAGGCCCACCGACAACAGAACCACGAAGGTCAGCAGGTACTGCACGTCGGTGACGGCGAACGACAGCCGCGGCGGCACGAAGAAGAAATCGAACGCGGCCACCGACAGCACCGAGGCCAATGCCGCCGGCCCGCGGCCGTGCCGCAGCGCGACGCCCATCACGGCAGCGAGGAACAGCATCGCGATATTGACCACGTCGAACCACGGCGTGGCCAGCGCCGACAGCGCCGAGGCGCCGGCGCACCAGACCACGGCCCACAGGTAGTCGCCCCGCCCCGCGCCTGCGGTGCCGGCGTCGGGCTGCCCCTCGGCGGC
The DNA here is from genome assembly GCF_026210475.1 of Cupriavidus cauae. Taxonomy (NCBI): domain Bacteria; kingdom Pseudomonadati; phylum Pseudomonadota; class Betaproteobacteria; order Burkholderiales; family Burkholderiaceae; genus Cupriavidus; species Cupriavidus cauae. The sequence continues at coordinate 1,304,631 of NZ_CP080293.1, read as the reverse complement.
GTCGTGGCCCGGCCGCGGATCGGTGCGCGCGGGGTTGCGAGCGGGGTTGTGAATGGTATCGGCGGCCACGCGGATGATGTCGATCTCGGGACAGCCCCTCGCCAGCGCGTCGGCAAAGCTGCGCCTGCCGAACCAGGCCGCCGGCGCGCCGACCAGCGGCGACAGGCCCAGCGCCAACAGCGAACGCGCGCGATCGGCGAGCGACGCGCCGCCGCGCCGCCAATCGCCCGGCGCGCGCCCGATCACCACCTTGGTCAGGTTGTGGCGCCGCACATAGCCGGCGACCGCCTGCACCATGTCCGCGCCGGCCAGCGTCTCGGTGCGTGCGCCGAGCTGCTCGGCCATCCGCATCGCATCCTCGAGCCGGGCCCTGGCGCGCTCAGAAGGCGGCGCCAGCCGCGGCGTGGCGACCGTCACCACATGCCAGTCGCAATCGAGCTGGCCCGCCAGGCGGCGCGCGCTCCTGACGACCTGCTCGGCATCGTCGCCGCTGCCGATGCAGGCGAGCACCGCCTCGCGCGTGCGCCATACCGGCTGCACCGGTTCGGACTGCCGCCACGCACGCACGTCGTCATCGACACGCTCGGCGGTGCGGCGCAGCGCCAGCTCGCGCAACGCGATCAGGTTGCCCTTGCGGAAGAAATGGCGCGCGGCATGGCGCGCCTGCTCGGGTAAGTAGACCCTGCCCTCCTTCAGCCGGCGCAGCAGCTCGTCGGCCGGCAGGTCCACCAGCACGACCTCGTCGGCGCCGTCGAACACCGCGTCGGGCACCGTTTCCCAGACGCGGATGCCGGTGATGCCGCCCACCGCCTCGTTCAGGCTGTCCAGGTGCTGGACGTTGACGGTGGTCCAGACATCGATGCCGCCCGCGCGCAGCTCCTGGATGTCCTGCCAGCGCTTCGGGTGGCGGCTGCCCGGCGCATTCGAATGCGCGAGCTCGTCCACCAGGATCAGCGCGGGTTGGCGCGCCAGCGCGCCGTCGAGATCGAATTCGTGCAGCACGCGGCCGCGATAGGGCACCTCGCGCATCGGCAGCCGCTCCATGCCGGCCAGCAGCGCCTCGGTCTCGGCGCGGCCGTGGGTCTCGACCACGCCGATCGCCACATCGGCGCCCTCTGCCATCGCCGCCCTCGCCGCGGTCAGCATCGCGAAGGTCTTGCCCACGCCGGCCGAGGCGCCGAAATACACGCGCAGCTTGCCGCGTGCGGCCCGCTCGCCCTCCTGCTGGACCATCTGCAGCAGGGCATCGGGATCGGCGCGCGCACCGGCATCGCGCAATTCGGCTTCGGTCATCGGCAATGCAACCGGGCTGGACTATGGCAGAACAATGGCAGAACAAGGGAGGGCAAGGCGAAGGCCATTCTGCCACGGCCCGCGCGGCACTACTTCGGGCCGAGCGCGTCGAGCGCCAGGTTCAGCCGCAGCACGTTGACGCCGGCAGCGCCCAGCACCGCCAGGGCAGGCCGGTCGGTGTGGGCAGCGATCAGCTGGCGTACCTGCTCCAGCGGCAGGCCGCGGGCGCGGGCAACCCGCGCCGCCTGATACTCGGCCGCTGCCGGGCTGATATGCGGATCGAGGCCGCTGCCCGAGGCGGTGACCAGGTCCACCGGCACCGGGGCCGTGTTGCCGGGGTCTGCCGTGCGCAGCGCCTCGATGCGCGCGCGCGCCGCATCCGCCAGCGCGGGATTGCTCGGGCCGAGGTTCGAGCCGCCCGAGGCCGCCGCGTTGTAGGGCATCGGCGCCGTGGCGGACAGCCGGCCCCAGAAATAGCGCGGCTCGGAAAACGGCTGCCCGATCAGCGCCGAGCCGATCGTCGTGCCGTCCCTGACGATCAGCGAGCCGGCCGCCTGATGGGGAAACAGGCCCTGGGCGAGGCCGGTGACGACGGCCGGGTAAAGCAGGCCCGTCAGCACCGACAGCGCGGCGAAGACGGTCAGCAGCGGGCGCAGCAGGGCCGCCTGCGGTGCGGGGACGGACGCGGGCTGCAGCGATGCGTTGGTGTTCATCATGGATCGATGTCCTTGTGTGGTTCGGTGATCCGGTGATCCGGTGATCCGGCGATCCGGTGACTCGGTAACTGCGCGACCCGGCGCTCAGGCCCAGCCCAGCAAGGTCAGCAGCATGTCGATCAGCTTGATGCCCACGAACGGCACCAGGATGCCGCCGAGCCCGTAGACCAGCAGGTTCCGCCGCAGCAGCGCCGCGGCGCCCAGCGGCCGGTAGGCGACCCCCTTCAACGCCAGCGGAATCAGCACGACGATGATCAGCGCGTTGAAGATCACCGCGGACAGGATCGCCGACGCCGGCGTGGACAGCCCCATCACGTTCAGCAATGCCAGCTGCGGATAGGTCGTGGCGAAGGCCGCCGGAATGATCGCGAAGTACTTGGCGATATCGTTGGCGACGCTGAAGGTGGTCAGCGAGCCGCGCGTCATCAGCATCTGCTTGCCGATCTCGACGATCTCGATCAGCTTGGTCGGGTTGCTGTCGAGGTCGACCATGTTGCCGGCCTCCTTGGCCGCCTGCGTGCCGGTGTTCATCGCCACCGCCACGTCGGCCTGGGCCAGCGCCGGCGCGTCGTTGGTGCCGTCGCCGGTCATCGCCACCAGCCGCCCTTCGGCCTGGTACTGGCGGATCAGCTTGAGCTTGGCCTCGGGCGTGGCCTCGGCCAGGTAGTCGTCGACGCCCGCCTCGGCGGCGATCGAGGCCGCGGTCAGCCGGTTGTCGCCGGTGATCATCACGATCCTGATGCCCATCCGGCGCAGCTCGCCGAAGCGCTCGCGGATGCCGGTCTTGACGATGTCCTTGAGCTCGATCACGCCCAGCACGCGGATGTCGCTGCCCTGCTCGCCGCCTTGCTGGATACCCTGCTCGTCGGCCACCACCAGCGGCGTGCCGCCGGCGCGGGCGACCTCCTCGACCGCTTGCGCCACCGCATCGGGAAACTTGCCGGCGCGCTCGGCGACGTAGCGGCGCACCGCGTCGGCCGCGCCCTTGCGCACGTGCCGCACGTGCCCTCGTTCGCCGTCCTCGTGAACGTCGACGCCGCTCATCCGCGTCTGCGCGGTGAAGGGCACGAACTCGGCATGGCGCGGCGCCACCTCGGGGGTGCGCGGGTCCGCCTGCCGGCGGGCCAGCGCGACGATGCTGCGCCCTTCCGGCGTGTCGTCCGCCAGCGAGGACAGCCACGCGGCTTCGGCCAGGCGCGACGGCGCCACGCCGGGCGCGGCGATGAAGCGCGAGGCCTGGCGGTTGCCGTGCGTGATGGTGCCGGTCTTGTCGAGCAGCAGCACGTCGACGTCGCCGGCCGCTTCGACCGCGCGGCCCGAGGTGGCGATCACGTTGGCCGCCATCATGCGGCTCATGCCGGCCACGCCGATCGCGGACAGCAGGCCGCCGATGGTGGTCGGAATCAGGCAGACCAGCAGCGCCACCAGCACCGTGACGGTCACTGGCACGCCGGCCTTGGCGACCAGCACGCTGTAGACCGAGAACGGCTGCAGCGTCGCGGTGGCCAGCAGCAGCACGATGGTCAGGCCCACCAGCAGGATGGTCAGCGCCAGCTCGTTTGGCGTCTTCTGGCGCTTCGCGCCCTCGACCATCGCGATCATCCGGTCGATGAAGCTCTGGCCCGGGTTGGCGGTGATGCGCACCACGAGCCAGTCGGACAGCACGCGCGTGCCGCCGGTCACCGACGAGAAGTCGCCGCCCGATTCGCGGATCACCGGCGCCGATTCGCCGGTGATCGCGCTTTCGTCGACCGAGGCGACCCCTTCGATCACCTCGCCGTCGCCGGGAATCATGTCGCCCGCCTCGACCAGCACCACATCGCCGCGGCGCAGCGCCGTGGCCGCGCGCGGCTCGGTCGGGCCGCCGCGCCGGCCGTCCTTCAGCACACGCGCCGTCACCGTGGTGCGCAGTCCGCGCAGCGCCGCCGCCTGCTGCTTGCTGCGCCCTTCGGCCAGCGCTTCGGCAAAGTTGGCGAACAGCACCGTGAACCACAGCCAGACCGACACGGCCAGGATGAAGCCGGCGCTCTCGCCGCCGGCGGAGGTTTCGGGCGCGAAGGCCGCGCGCAGGAACAGGATCGTGGTCAGGATGCTGCCGGCATAGACCGCGAACATCACCGGATTGCGCAGCTGCTGGCGCGGCGACAACTTGCGCCAGGCCGCCACCAGCGCCGGCTTGAGCAGCTGCGGCGCGAACATGCCGCGCGCCGGGGCGCGATCGGAAAGCGCGGGTTGGCGATCGGTCACGGGCGTGCCGGCCGACACTTCGCCCGGATTGCCGCCGATCTCGGCCGCATTGGCCGTGGATTCTTGTTGCATGGGATCTCCGCAGTGCGCTAGAGAGGAGGGAGGAACGCCGACGCGGTCGGAACACGCGCGGCGTCCGATGTCATCAGGGGAACGCCCGGCTCATCGAACTGGCTCATCGAACTGCCTCATCGAACCGGCTCATCGAACCGAACCGGCTCATCGAACGGCGGCGCCCTGCAGCTGCTCGGCCACGGGACCGAGCGCGAGCGCGGGCACATAGGTCAGCGCACCGACCAGAAGCACGGTGCCCACCAGCAGCACCACGAACAGCGGCCCGTGCGTGGGCATGGTGCCGCCGCTGGCCGGCACGCGCTTCTTCGCGGCGAGGGCGCCGGCCATCGCGAGGACCGGGATGATGACCCAGAAGCGGCCGAACCACATCGCGGCGGCCAGCAGCGTGTTGTAGAAGGGCGTGTTGGCCGACAGGCCGGCGAAGGCACTGCCGTTGTTGTTCGCGGCCGAGGACAGCGCGTACAGGATCTCGGAGAAGCCGTGCGTGCCGGGATTGAGCACGCCGGCGCGGCCGGCCTCCATCGACACCGCCGCCGCCGTGCCCAGCAGCACCAGCAACGGCGTGACGAGGATCACCACGGCGGCCATCTTCATCTCGTAGGCCTCGATCTTCTTGCCGAGATATTCGGGCGTGCGGCCGATCATCAGGCCGGCGATGAACACGGCCAGCACCGCATACACCAGCATGCCGTACAGGCCCGAGCCGACCCCGCCGAACACGACCTCGCCGAGCTGCATCAGCAGCATCGGCACCAGTCCGCCGAGGGCCGTGAAGGAGTCGTGCATCGCATTGACCGCGCCGCACGACGCCGCGGTCGTGACCGTGGCGAACAGCGCCGATGCGGCCAGGCCGAAGCGCGTTTCCTTGCCTTCCATGTTGCCGCCGTCCTGCCAGGCCGACGCGAGGCTGTCCACCGGCAATCCCGCCAGCGCGGGGTTGGGCTGCTGCTCGGCCAGCGCGGCCACGCAGGCCATCGCGACGAAGATCGCGGCCATCGACGCCAGCACCGCGATGCCCTGGCGGCGATCACCGACCATCTCGCCGAAGGTGAAGCACAGCGCGGCGGGAATCAGGAAGATCGCCAGCATCTCGATCAGGTTCGCCAGCGCGGTCGGGTTCTCGAAGGGATGCGCCGAGTTGGCGTTGAAGAAGCCGCCGCCGTTGGTGCCCAGCATCTTGATCGCCTCCTGCGACGCGACCGGACCCATCGCCAGCGTCTGCCGGTCCGTGCGGACCGGCTCCGCGACGGGCCTGCCCTCGGCGTCCAGTACCGGCTGCCCGGCGGCATCGGTCTTCGGCATGGTGTACTCGACCGCGGACACCATCGACACCGGCTTGTAGGCGTCGAAGTTCTGGATCACGCCCTGGCTGACCAGGGCCAGCGCGATGACGGTCGCGATGGGCATCAGCACATAGAGCGTGGTGCGGGTCATGTCGACCCAGAAGTTGCCGATGGTCGCCGCGCTCTGGCGCGCGAAGCCGCGGATCAGCGCGAATACCACCGCGATACCGGTCGCCGCCGACACGAAGTTCTGCACGGTCAGGCCCAGCATCTGCGTCAGATAGGCCATCGTCGATTCGCCGGCATAGCCCTGCCAGTTGGTGTTCGCGACGAAGCTGATCGCCGTGTTGAACGCGGAATCGGGCGACACCGGGCCGAAGCCCTGGGGATTGAGCGGCAGCACGCCCTGCAGCCGCTGCAGGCCATAGACCACCAGCACGCCCAGCACGTTGAACGCGAGCACGGCGACGGCATACCGCTTCCAGCCCATCTCGGCATCGGCGCGTACGCCGGCAACGCGATAGAGCAGACGCTCGACGGGCCGACCCCATGCGGTCAAGGCGTATTGGCCGTCCTCGACGGCGCGGCGCAGATAGCGCCCCAGCAGCGGCGCCATCGTCAGCAGGATGGCGAGAAACAGGGCCAGCAGGCCCATGAACTGCGTGGTCATCAGAATTTCTCCGGGCGCAGCAGCGCGATCAGCAGATAGACGAACATGGCCGCGGCCATCGCCGCGGCCAGCAGATCGGTCCAGTTCATCGTTGCCCCCTGCCCGGGGTGGCACCGCACTGCGGCGGCGTGTCGTTGGCCGGCCCGTGCGGGCGCACATTCGCCGGCGCGCGCGGCGCCAGCACGACGCACAGCTGCAGCAGCACGGCACAGAGTCCGGCGAAGCCGAACAGTACGATCAGGAAAATCCCGTCCATGGCAAATACCGAGAGTGATACCGGCTTGCAGATTAGGGAGGGGCGGCTAAAAACGGGGTAGAAAGGTGGAGGGGTGCCGTAAAGAAGGTATAAAGATGCGGCAGAGGGCATCCGTCAATGGATTTGCCGCATTGTTTTGACAGCCCGGCACATGACCTGTATAACGGGAACCGCAGGATCTTCAAGCAAGCACGTCGATTACCGAGTTGGCCGCCCCCGGCTCCGCCACTTCTTCTCCATGTTTCTTCTTGATCGTCATGCCCCTCGGGACATTCGTCCGATGGGAACAATCCAGGAGATATACATGGATACCGGTACCGTAAAGTGGTTTAACGATTCGAAGGGCTTCGGCTTCATTACGCCGGACGCCGGCGGCGACGATCTGTTCGCGCATTTTTCGGAAATTCAGGGCAGCGGTTTCAAGTCGCTGCAGGAAGGACAGAAGGTGCGCTACGTGCGCGGCGTCGGCCAGAAGGGCCCGGCCGCCACGAAGATCGAACCGGTCTGACGCTTGCCACGAAAACCCCGCGCTTGCGGGGTTTTTTATTGCCGGCCTCTTTTTCTGCCTGTCGCAGCCAGCCGGCGTCCACGTTGTTCAACAGGAGCGATGCATGGACTCCCTTCCTACCGCCAGCTACAAGGGCTACGAGCTCTACCCGCTGGTCTACCGGCGCACCCCGGTGCAGACATGGCCGCGTACCAAACCCGAACTTGCTTTTGACGTCTCGGTGATGATCTGCATCGAAGGCCAGCCCCCGGGCAACGAGCAATCACGCCTGTACCGCCTGACCAGCGGCTCGTGCGAGAACGTCGGCACCGCCCGACGCGCCGCCGTCGACTACGGCCGCGCCATCATCGACGGCCTGGTCCCGACCGAAACGCTGCCTACGGCCTGAAGCGCCAAAGCGAGCCCGCCATGAGCGAAGCCGTCAGTTACCTCTGTACGTTGCCATGGGCCGGTACCAGCCTCGCCTACCATGTCAGCGTCAATTTCGCCGGTTCCGGCGAATGCGATTGCGTTCGATTCACCAGTTTCGTCGGCGTGGGCCGGCGCTCGTTCACGATCCGCGCCGATGCGGATGCGGATACGGTTGCGGCCCGCGGCACGCTGACCCGCGACGGCGAGGCGCTGTGCCGGCTGGCGATCGGCCAGGCGCTGCGCGACGCGCTGCACGACAAGACCCTCGCCGGCGATCATCTGCTCGACGCGCTGGCCGCCCCGTGGCAAGGGGAACTGCGCCCGGTACGATCGCGCGACGCCAGCCGGCCGGCCCGTTCGCGGCTGCAGTCGTTCGGCGTGTAAGGGGCGGGTAAAGGAACCGGGATAGAAGGACCAGCGCGTACGGTTCCGCGTATCACCGCCCGCACCGTCGATCTCGTTCAGCGCTCCCGCTGCTCGGCATCGGCGCCCGCCTGCACCGATTCGGCGCCCAGGCGCACCACTTCGATCCGATCGATGCGCCGTTCGGTCGCCTCGACCACCGTGAAGCGATAGCCGTCCAGATCGATCGCGCTGCCCACCGGCGGCACGATGCCGAAACGGTCCAGCAGCAGGCCGCCCAGCGACGCATAGCGCCCCTGGGATTGCGTCCACGGTTCGCCCAGCTCCAGCACGTGGGCGACCGCATGCAGATCGGCACTGCCGTCGATCAGCCAGCGCCCCTCCCCCGCCGCCGCGATGGTCGGAAGTTCGTCCTCGTCGGGGAATTCGCCCGCGATCGCTTCCAGCACATCGACCGGCGTCACCACGCCCAGCACCGCGCCGTATTCGTCGGTCACCAGCACCAGCTGGCCGCGCGACGCGCGCAGCGTCTCCATCAGCGGCAGGATGCGGATCGATTCCGGCACCACGATCGGCGGCCGCAGGCTGGCTTCGTCGATGCGGCCTTGCTCGGCCAGCGTGCCGATCAGGTCCTTGCCGCGCGCGACGCCGAGGATATCGTCCAGCTGCCCGCGGCAGACCGGAAAGAAGCTGTGCGGCGTGGCGAGGATCTGGCGGCGCAGCGTGTCGGCGTCCTGCTCGATATCGATCCACGACAGTTCCGAGCGCGGCGTCATGATCGAGCGCACCGAGCGTTCGGCCAGCGACAGCACGCCGCTGACCATGGTGCGCTCCTCCGGCGCGAAGGCCGGTGGCGCGGCGGTGTCGCGCCTGATCGGCTCGCCGGCCTCGCCCTCGGCGGCCCGGCGCGCGCCCAGCAGGCGCAGCACCGCATCGGCGGTGCGCTGCCGCATCGGGCGGCGCGCCTCGTAGCGCAGCAGATTGCGGCGTGCCAGCTGGTTCAGCGCCTCGATGCCGACCGAGAAGCCGATCGCCGCGTACAGATAGCCCTTGGGGATATGGAAGCCGAAGCCGTCGGCGACCAGGCTCAGGCCGATCATCAGCAGAAAGCTCAGGCAAAGCACGACCACGGTAGGGTGCGCATTGACGAAGCGCGTCAGCGGCTTGGATGCAAACAGCATCACCGCGATGGCGAACACCACCGCGACCATCATCACGCTCAGATGGTCGACCATGCCGACCGCGGTGATCACCGAGTCCAGCGAGAACACCGCGTCCAGGATGACGATCTGCGTCACCACCAGCCAGAAGCCGGCATAGGCAGGCTTCTCGGTCTCATGGTGGGACTTGCCCTCGATCCGCTCGTGGAGCTCCAGCGTGGCCTTGACCAGCAGGAAGATGCCCCCGCCCAGCAGGATCAGGTCCCGCCCCGAGAATTCCAGCGGCCCGAGCGCGAACAGCGGCCGCGTCAGCGTGACCAGCCACGACATCACCGACAGCAGACCCAGCCGCATGAACAGCGCCAGCGACAGGCCGATGATGCGTGCCTTGTCGCGCTGCTCCGGCGGCAGCTTGTCCGCCAGGATCGCGATGAACACCAGGTTGTCGATGCCCAGCACGATCTCGAGCACGATCAGCGTCGCCAGGCCTATCCAGATCGTGGGGTCAGTCAGCCATTCCATGTGGGCATCGTCGCGTGGGGAAGGAGCAAGGGGGGACGCTGCGCACGGAACGGGAATGGCCGCGGCAGCCGGATACGCCACAGTGTAGGGCCTGGGCCGGCTACCGCGTCAATAGGTGGGAGGATGACAAGACCGCGGCGCGCCTTCGATCAGGCAGCCGCGCGCGCCGGTGCCCTGCCGGCGGGACGCGCCAGCTGCAGATGGTCGCGCAGCGTCGCGCCCGTGTACTCGGTGCGGAAGATGCCGCGCCGCTGCAGGATCGGCACCACGCCGTCGACGAAGTCCTGCAGGCCGTCGGGCAGTGCATCGGGCATCAGGTTGAAGCCGTCGGCGGCGCCATCGCGGAACCAGTGCTCGATGTCGTCGGCGATCTGCTCGGGCGTGCCGACGATCACGCGGTGCCCGCCGCCGCCCGCCAGCTCGCGGATCAACGCGCGCACCGTCAGGTTGCGCCCTTTCGCCGCGGCCAGCGTCGCGCGGAAGAACGTGTGGTTGCCATTGGCCGGCACCGCCAGATCGTCCGGCAAGGGCGCATCGAGTTCGAGCCGCCCCACCTCGATGCCCAGCGTGCCGGCCAGGCGGTTCAGGCTGTAGTCCCACGGAATCAGATCGACCAGCGCATCGCGCCGTTGCCGGGCCTCGGCCTCCGTGGCGCCGATGATCGTGGTCAGGCCCGGCAGCACCTTGACGGCATTCGGGCCGCGCCCGAGCGCTTCCGCCCGCGTATTGATCGCACGCCGGTAGGCCAGCGCCTCCTCGAATGACTGCGCCGCCGAGAACACGGCCTCGGCGTGGCGCGCCGCCAGCTCGCGTCCATCGTCGGAACCGCCGGCCTGGAACAGCACGGGATGGCCCTGCGGCGGCCGCGGCAGGTTCAGCGGTCCGTGTACGTCGAAGAACGCGCCGTGATGGGCCACCGGCTGCAGCCTGCCGGTATCGACGAAGCGCCCGCCGGCCTTGTCACCGATGAAGGCATCGTCCTCCCAGCTGTCCCACAGCGCCTTGACCAGCGCCGTGAATTCGTCGGCGCGCGCATAGCGCTGGCCGTGGTCGGGCGGTGCGCCGCGGCCGAAATTGCGCGCCGAGCCCGCATCGGCGGTGGTCACCACATTCCAGCCGGCGCGGCCGCCGCTGACATGGTCCAGCGTCGCGAAGCGCCGCGCGATGTTGTAGGGCTCGTTGTAGCTGGTCGATACCGTGGCGACGAGGCCGATGTGCGTGGTCGCGGCGGCGACGCAGGCCAGCAGCAGCGTCGGCTCCAGCGCGGTGATCGGACGGAAATGGATCTGGTCCGCGATCGAGGCGTTGTCGGCGAGGAAGATCGCATCGAACTTCGCGGCCTCGGCGATGCGCGCGACGCGGACGTAGTGCTGCACGTCGACGAAGGCGCCCGGATCGCTGGCGGGCAGGCGCCATGCCGAAGGCACGAAGCCGGAATGCAGCGCGTTGATGTTCAGGTGCAGCTGGCGCGAGGGCGCTGTCGAGGTCGTTGTCGGTTTGATTGTCGTTGCCATGGCTCATCTGCCGGTGTTCAGAACACCCGGCCCTCGGTCAGATGCGTGGTCTCGCCGTTCAGGTGGTAGGCGCCGATAACGCGCGCCTTGTGCAGCAGCGGGTTGTGGCTGGAGATCGTGCGCAGATTGCGCCAGTGGCGGTCGAAGTTGTAGCGCTTCGCCGTGAACGACGCCCCGCCCGCCTCGAACATCCGCTCGCCGACGTGCAGCGCCAGCTTGCTGACCACCAGCTGCGTCTGCGCGGTGGCCAGCGCGCCCTGCAGCACCAGCGCCTCGGCATCGTCGGCGCCCGCCTGCAGCGCGTCGGCCGAGCGGTCCAGCACGCGCGCGTTCTCCCGGACCAGCGCGTCGATCGCGTGGCTGTGCGCGGCCAGGTCGCCGATGACCTGCTGGATGACATGGTCCTCGCGCGCGGACGGCGCGGGACTGTGCAGCGCGGGACGGCCATGCCGCTGCACGTAGTCCCGCGCATCGGCCCACGCGTTGCGCACGATGCCGGCGGCCACCGCGACCAGATGCAGCTGCCGCAACGCGCCGCAATGGCGGCCGACCAGCGTGCTGTTGCCGCGCCGGGTCACCTCGTCGGCAAATACCTGCACGTTGTCGAGCACCAGGCTGCCGCTGGCCGTCATGCGCTGGCCCATGCCGTCCCAATCGTCGACCACGCCGAAGCCGGGGCGATCGGTCGGAATCACGATCGACGCATCGGCGCCGTCGGCATCCTTGACGTTGATGCGCGCGTAGTCGGCGAAGGCCGTGCCGGTCGAGTAGTACTTGCGGCCCGACAGCCGGTAATGGTCGCCGTCGCGGCGCAGCGCCGTGGTGATTTCGCCGGGCCGGGCGGTGCCGACCTCCGTCGACGCCCCGCCGAAGATCGCGCCGCCGACGACGCGCCGCACCTGCAGGTCGTTGAAGGCCGAGCGCGGCGACAGGCGCAGCGCCTCGGTCTGATCGAAATGGATGCGCAAGGCATGCGCGACGTTGGACTCGTGCGCCGCGATGGTCGCGATCACCTCGAACAGATCGACCAGCGAGCCGCCCAGCCCGCCCTGCTCCACCGGAATCCGCAACAGGCCCAGGCCCGACTGCCGGAACAGCGCGAAGCCCTCATAGGGCAGCAGGCGCCGGGCCTCGCGCGCCGCGGCATCGGTACCGATCTTCTGCGCGAGCTCGGGCAGCGACTCCAGCGCCGCGCGCAGGGCATGGCGCGCATCGAAGTCCAACGGGGCATTCATTGGCGGGTCCTCTCGTCTGCAATACGAGCCTGAGAGGATAGGGACGGGACCTGCGGAGGGGAACGAAGGAAACGGGATATCGATATCCGCGGCGACGTTCTTTGGATAGGAGCGCGCACAGTCGCGCCGCCGAAATGCCATCCGCCGATGAACGCCACCCAATGAAAAGAGCCCGCATGAAGCGGGCTCGATCGGATGCCGGTGAAGCGCGGAACCTGGACTCAGAACGGAATATCGTCGTCCATATCCTCGAAGCCGTTCGACGGCGACTGCTGCGGCCGGCGTGCGCCGCCCTGGCCGCCACCACCGCCCTGCGCACCGCCACGGCCGCCGCCACCGCCATAGCCGCCGCCCGACGATTCGCGCGCGTAGCCGCCGCCTTCCTCGCCGCCGCCGCCGCCCTGGCGCGAGCCCAGCATCTGCATCTGCTCGGCGACGATCTCGGTGCTGTACTTGTCCTGGCCGGACTGGTCCTGCCACTTGCGGGTACGGATGCGGCCCTCGATATAGACCTGGGAGCCCTTGCGCAGGTACTGGCCGGCGATCTCGGCGAGCTTGCCGAAGAAGGCCACGCGGTGCCATTCGGTCAGCTCCTTCATGTCGCCGCTCTGCTTGTCCTTGTAGCGGTCCGTGGTGGCCAGCCGGATATTGGTCACGGCATCGCCACTGGGCATATAGCGCGTTTCGGGGTCCGCGCCGAGGTTGCCGACGAGGATGACTTTGTTGACGGATGCCATGAGGTGTTCTCCGAGAACCGCGCCCCGATGGGCGGCGCGGCAATGTGCTGACTGATTTGACTCTTTCGACTGATTTGCGCCCGGCGCGCCGATGGTAGTGCGGCCCGGCGCCGGAAAGCGTTTCCGCGTGATGCGGCCGTTGCCGTGGACCGCCGTGGACCGCGCTGGAGACGTCGTGCCCGGCAGGCCGCCGCGTCAGTGCGCCGGCTGCGGCTCGCTGTCCGGGCCGCCGTGGCGGACCCTGGCGGGCGGCGGCTTCATGCCCCAGGCGATTATAAGCCAGAGCACCAGCACGGCCGCGCAGCCATGGAAGACCGCGCTGCGGCCGGCGTGCTGCAGCAGCCAGCCCCCGACGGCGCCGCCGAGAAACAGCCCGATCGCCTGGGTGGTGTTGTAGACCCCGAGCGCGGCGCCGCGCGAGGCCGCCGCGTAGCGCGACACCAGCGAGGGCTGCATCGCCTCCAGCACGTTGAAGGCGACAAAAAACAGCAGCAGCACCCCGACGATCGGCCACAGGCCATGCACCGCGGCGAACAGCAGCTGCACCGCCGTCATCAGCGCGACCGCGCCGAGCAGCACCGGGCGGATCCGGCCGTAGCGCTCGGCCGCCATCATCGGCGCCAGCATCAGCAGGAACGACACCAGCACGACCGGCAGATAGACCTTCCAGTGCGAGTCGACCGGCATGCCGGCATCGGCCAGCATGCCCGGCACCACCATGAACATCGCCACCTGGGAGGCATGCAGCGCCAGCACGCCGACGTTCATGCGGGCCAGATCGGGATTGAGCAGCACCTTCGGCAATACCCGGTGCAGCGGCAGCTGGTCCGGGTGGGGCGGCGGCGGAGTCGGCACCAGGAACAGCGTGACGGCGATCGCCAGCAGGCCGAGCACCGACATCAGCGTGAAGATGCCCGGCATGCCGATGGTGCGCAGCAGCGGCGAGGCAATCACCAGCGACAGCGCGAAGGTCAGGCCGATGCTGCCGCCGACCATCGCCATCGCCTTGGTGCGATGGCGCTCGCTGGTCAGGTCGGCGATGCAGGCGGTGATCGCGGCCGAGATCGCGCCCATGCCCTGCAGCGCGCGGCCGGCGATGATGCCGGTCAGCGTGTCGGAGAACGCCGCCACCAGCCCGCCGGCGACGAACAGCAGCAGGCCCCCGACCATCACGGGCTTGCGGCCGATGCGGTCGGACAGCCAGCCGAGCGGGATATGCAGGAAGGCCTGCATCAGGCCGTAGATGCCCATCGCCAGGCCGATGCGCTGGGCGTCATGGCCATCGGGCAACGTACGGGCGTATTCGGCGAAGACCGGCAGGATCAGGAACAGGCCCAGCATGCGCAGCGCGAAGATGCTGGCCAGCGACACGCTGGCGCGCAGTTCGATACGGCTCATCCGTGCGGAGACCGTGCCGGCTGTTCGTTCGGCACCATCGGCCGCGGCTGGGGAAGAAGACTGGGTCGACGGCATTGCGCTCGTGGGGACTCGGGGGAGACGGGTGGCCGGCCATGCGCCGGGCCCCGCGCCGCGGTGCGCGGCCATGCCGGGGCGCCATGCGAACCGCCACCGTGGCCACCGTGCCGGGCGCCGGAGCCGCGCCCCCTCGCCGGCAGGGGGCAGAGGCAGGGGCAACCCCGGAAACCGAAGTTCGGTATATTAGCAGGTTTGCTCCCGGCGCCAGACGCCGGATCGGCGGGAAGTGGCCCGGGCTGGCGAGGAAAATCGGCCAGCGGCACGGACGTGGCGGCCAGCGGTGGACAGGTTGCGGCAGGCAGCGGCCGAGGCAGCGGCAGATCGCCGCAGAGGCCGGCAGGCAAAGGCAAAAGCCGCGGCCGAAGCCGCGCCAAGACGGCCGCCGGCACCCCTTCCCCGCCGGCCCGCGCCGAGGCCCCGGCCTGCTTCCTGCTTTGAGCGTACGCCTGCCGCCAGCCATGGCGCGGGCGCTCCGTGAGACCGGCCTGTCGACCCCGACTGGCGGCCCCGCCTGGCGAAGACAAACGGTATATGGAAGAAATCAGAATCCGTGGGGCCCGCACCCACAATCTCAAGAACATCAATCTCGATCTGCCGCGCAACAAGCTGATCGTGATCACCGGCCTGTCGGGCTCGGGCAAGTCCTCGCTCGCCTTCGACACGCTCTATGCCGAAGGCCAGCGCCGCTACGTCGAGTCGCTGTCGGCCTATGCGCGCCAGTTCCTGCAGCTGATGGAAAAGCCGGACGTCGACCTGATCGAAGGCCTGTCGCCGGCGATCTCGATCGAGCAGAAGGCCACCAGCCACAACCCGCGCTCGACGGTCGGCACCGTCACCGAGATCCACGACTACCTGCGTCTGCTGTACGCGCGCGCCGGCACGCCGTATTGCCCCAACCACGACCTGCCGCTGCAGGCCCAGAGCGTGTCGCAGATGGTCGACGCGGTGCTGGCGCTGCCGGAGGACACCAAGCTGATGATCCTGGCGCCGGTGGTGGCCGACCGCAAGGGCGAGCACACCGACCTGTTCGAGACGATGCAGGCGCAGGGCTTCGTGCGCTTTCGCATCCGTTCGGGCGGCGGGGCCGCGCACGAGGCGCAGGCCAAGGTCTACGAGGTCGATGCGCTGCCCAAGCTGAAGAAGACCGAGAAGCACAGCATCGAAGTGGTGGTCGACCGCGTCAAGGTGCGCGCCGACATCAAGCAGCGCCTGGCCGAATCGTTCGAGACCGCGCTGCGGCTGGCGGACGGCCGCGCCATCGCGCTCGAGCTGGACAGCGGCGCCGAGCATCTGTTCAGCTCGAAGTTCGCCTGCCCGATCTGCTCGTACTCGCTGCCCGAGCTCGAGCCGCGGCTGTTCTCGTTCAACAACCCGATGGGCGCCTGCCCGAGCTGCGACGGCCTGGGCCAGATCACCTTCTTCGATCCGAAGCGGGTGGTGGCCTTCCCGAACCTGTCGCTGGCCTCGGGCGCGATCAAGGGCTGGGACCGCCGCAACCAGTTCTATTTCCAGATGCTGCAGAGCCTGGCGGCGTTCTACGACTTCGACCTGGACACCGCCTTCGAGGACCTGCCGGCCGAGGTGCAGCAGGTGGTGCTGCATGGCTCGGGCGAGACCGAGATCCCGTTTACCTACATGAACGAACGCGGCCGCACCACGACGCGCTCGCATGTGTTCGAGGGGATCATCCCCAATCTGGAGCGCCGCTATCGCGAGACCGATTCCGTGGCGGTGCGCGAGGAGCTGGCCAAGTACCAGAACAACCAGCCCTGCCCCGCCTGCCATGGCACGCGGCTGCGCACCGAAGCGCGCCACGTCAAGGTCGGCGACGGCGAACAGGCGCGCGCGATCTACGAGATCAGCGGCTGGCCGCTGCGCGACGCGCTGACCTGGTTCCTGACGCTGCAGCTGCAGGGCGCCAAGCGCGAGATCGCCGACAAGATCGTGCGCGAGATCTCGGCGCGGCTGAACTTCCTGAACAACGTCGGGCTCGACTATCTGTCGCTGGAGCGCAGCGCCGACACGCTGTCGGGCGGCGAGGCCCAGCGCATCCGGCTGGCCTCGCAGATCGGCTCGGGCCTGACCGGCGTGATGTACGTGCTGGACGAACCGTCGATCGGGCTGCACCAGCGCGACAACGACCGGCTGATCGGCACGCTCAAGCATCTGCGCGACATCGGCAATTCGGTGCTGGTGGTCGAGCACGACGAGGACATGATCCGCGCCAGCGACTATGTGGTCGACATCGGCCCCGGCGCGGGCGTGCATGGCGGGCAGATCGTCGCCGAGGGCACGCCGCCGCAGATCGAGGCCTCGCCGGCCTCGCTGACCGGGCAGTACCTGTCGGGCGAGCTCAGCATCGAGGTGCCGGCCACGCGCACGCCGCCGGACCCGGAACGGATGCTGCGCATCCTGAACGCCAGCGGCAACAACCTGAAGCAGGTCAATGCCGAGATTCCGGTCGGCCTGCTGACCTGCGTGACGGGCGTGTCGGGCTCGGGCAAGTCGACGCTGATCAACGACACGCTGTATCCGGCGGTGGCGCGCCATCTGTACGGCTCGACGCCGGAGCCGGCCCCGCACGACCGCATCGACGGGCTGGAGCACTTCGACAAGGTCATCAACGTCGACCAGAGCCCGATCGGGCGCACGCCGCGCTCGAATCCGGCCACCTATACGGGGCTGTTCACGCCGATCCGCGAGCTGTTCGCCGGCGTGCCGTCGGCCAAGGAGCGCGGCTACGATCCGGGCCGCTTCTCGTTCAACGTCAAGGGCGGGCGCTGCGAGGCCTGCCAGGGCGACGGCGTGCTCAAGGTGGAGATGCACTTCCTGCCCGATGTCTACGTGCCCTGCGACGTCTGCCACGGCAAGCGCTACAACCGCGAGACGCTGGAGGTGCTGTACAAGGGCAAGAACATCTCGGAGGTGCTGGAGCTGACGGTCGAGCAGGCCTACGAGTTCTTCAGCGCGGTGCCGGTGGTCCGGCGCAAGCTGCAGACGCTGCTCGACGTGGGGCTGGGCTATATCCGCCTGGGGCAGGCGGCGACCACGCTGTCGGGGGGCGAGGCGCAGCGCGTCAAGCTGTCGCTGGAGCTGTCCAAGCGCGATACCGGCCGCACGCTGTACATCCTCGACGAGCCCACCACCGGCCTGCACTTCCACGATATCGCGCTGCTGCTCAAGGTCATCCACAAGCTGCGCGACCAGGGCAATACCGTGGTCATCATCGAACACAACCTCGATGTGATCAAGACCGCGGACTGGGTGCTGGACCTCGGCCCCGAGGGCGGCGCCGGGGGCGGGCAGATCATCGCGCGGGGCACGCCGGAGGACATCGCCGCCAGCAAGGCGAGCTTTACCGGGAAGTATCTGGCGCCGCTGCTGAAGCGGCCCGTGGAAGCGGCCGCAGCGCAGGCCGCGGCACGGGCCCCGGCGCGGGTCAGGCGCCGCTGACGCGCGGCGGCGCCCTGCCCTCGTCGGCGGGCACCATCGGTGCGCGCGCCGGGGCAGGCGTGCCGCCGGCGGCCGCGGGCGCAGGGATGCCCTCCTCCTGCGGCTGGCCGTCCTCTTCCCGCATCCGGCTGCGATCGAGGGCGCCGGCTTCCTCCAGCACCGGATAGGCGGTGGCGCAGAACAGCGAGTTCAGGCGCTTCAGGTCGCTGATCACGTCCAGGTGCAGCGAGCTGGTGTCGATGCTCTCGATGGTCTGCGTGGCCACGCGGCGCAGGTGGGTATGCGAATACTTGCGCTCCAGCTCGCGGAAGGTCGCCTTCTCGCGCATCAGCTGCCGCGCGCTCTTCAGGTCGCCGTTCAGGAACACCGACAGCCCCAGCCGCAGATTGCTGATCAGCCGGGCGTGCATCTCGGTGATCTCCTGCATGCCGGCCTCGGAGAACACTAGGTTGTGCGCGATCTTCTTGTCGCGCGCGTCGAGCAGGATCCGCTCGATGATGTCCGCCGCATGCTCCAGGTTGATATTGAGCGAGATGATTTCGGTCCAGCGGCGGCCGTCGCGCTCGTCGAGCGCCTCGACGCTGATGCGCGTCAGGTACAGCTTGATCGCGGTGTAGAGATCGTCGATCTCGTCGTCGATGCGGCAGGTGGCGGCGGCCAGCTTGGCATCGTTGGTCCGCAGCACGCGCAGCATGTTGTCCAGCATCTGCTCGACGCGGTCGCCGATGCGCAGCACCTCGCGCGCCGCGTTGGCCAGCGCCAGCGTCGGCGTGGACAGCGCGGCCGGGTCGAGATGGCGCGGCGTGACCTGGCTCTCGCCGGTGTTGCGGCCCGGCAGGATGGTTTCGCACAGCCGCGCCAGCGGCGCGGTCAGGCCGATCAGCGCGACCGCCAGCACCACGTTGAACAGCAGGTGGAAATTGACGATCAGCCGCTGCGGGTCCGCATCGAGCGCGCGCAACAGCGTCTGGGCTTCGTCCAGCAGCGGCAGCGCCACCACGCAGCCGAGCAGGCGCGACAGCAGATTGCCCAGCGTCACCCGCTTGCCGGGCTGGTTGTTGCCGGAGGTGGTCAGGAACGCCGAGATGCCCGAGCCGAGGTTGGCGCCCAGCACCAGCGCCAGCGCGACGGGGATCGACACCACGCCGGCCGAGGCCAGCGCGCCGCAGAACAGCACCACCGCGAGGCTCGAATAGGACAGCACGGTCAGGAAGGCGCCGACCAGCATGTCGAGCGCGGTATCGCCGGTCAGGCTGGCGAACAGCACCTTGACGCCGGCGGCCTCGACCACCGGACGGGTCGCATTGGAGATCAGCTCCAGCGCCAGCGTGATCAGCCCCAGGCCGATCAGCACGCGGCCGACGTGGCCGGGCCGGCTGCCCTTCCAGCTCAGATGCGCGATCACGCCGACGAAGATCAGCAGCGGCGACAGCCACGACAGGTCCAGCGAGAACACCTGCACCATCAGCGCGGTGCCGACGTTGGCGCCAAGCATGATGGCCAGCGCGGGGGCGACCGCGATCAGGCCCTGGCTGACGAAGGAACTGACGATGACGGCGGTCGCATTGCTGCTTTGCACCAGGCCGGTCACGCCGAGGCCGGCGGCAAAGGCGGTGAAGCGATTGGCAACGCTGGCCGAGAGCACGTGGCGCAGATTCGCGCCGTAGACGCGCAGAATGCCGACCTTGACGATATTCGTGCCCCAGACCAGCAGCGCGACCCCGGAGAGCAGATGAAGCAGAACGCCCATGGTGTGGCACCCATTGCGGCCGGTGCGGCGGTCAGAGGCAGGGGCCGCCCGGCCCTTGTTGTGAATGAACGGCCATTATGCGCCCGCGCCGCGGGCAAGGGCAACGCGGGGCGCCAGCGATGGTGGGCTTTGCAACGCTTCGCGGCGCTGCGGCGTTGCGACTTTGCGGTTCAGTGGCCTTCGAATCGGCACACGGTAAACAGCGGCAGCCCGCTGTCGAGCAGATGGCGCGAGCCGCCAAGCTCCGGCAGGTCGACGATCGCCGCGCCCTCCACTACGGTCGCGCCGAGCCGCTCCAGCAACCGGCGTCCGGCCATCATGGTGCCGCCGGTGGCGATCAGGTCGTCCACCAGCAGCACGCGGTCGCCCGGCTTGCAGGCATCGGCGTGGATCTCGACGGTGGCGCTGCCGTATTCGAGCTCGTATTCCTCGGCCACGGTCTGGAACGGCAGCTTGCCCTTCTTGCGGATTGGCACGAAGCCCAGGTTCAGCTCGTAGGCGACGATCGCGCCGAGGATGAAGCCGCGCGCGTCGATACCGGCCACCACGTCGAGGCCGGCATCCATGTAGCGGTGCACGAACACGTCGATCAGCACGCGCAGCGTCTTCGGGTCCTGCAGCAGCGGCGTGATGTCGCGGAACATCACGCCGGGCTGCGGCCAGTCGGGCACGGTGCGGATGCGGTCGCGCAGATAGGTGGTGACGTCGCCCAGGGGCGGGGACTGGATGGTGGGAGCGGGCATGGTCTGAAACTGCGGATGAAAGGGGTGGCTGAAGCGCCAGCCATCTAGGATAACGGCTTCCTGTCCCCTACCCCTCTCCCGCGGTGGGAGAGGAGATCGGTTTGCGTCCGTCGCTGTGCTTGCTGTCTATTTCGCCCCGCTCCCACTTGCGCGTGGGGGCCGCGGAGAGGGGGCGTGCTCCGTCAGCGTTCGGTCAGGCGCTGCTCGGCCGCCTCGAGCGCCTCGGGCGTGCCGCGCAGCACCAGGATGTCGCCGGGCTCGAGCACGGTATCGGGCTGCGGATCGAAGGCGCGGATGCCGCGCCGCCGCACGGCGGTGACCTCGACGCCGATATGCTCGAGCCCCAGCGTGCCCAGGCGCCGGCCGACCGCGGTGGCGTCCGGGCCCAGCGACAGCGAATGCAGACGCACCGAGTCGCGCTCGATCATGTCCTCCTCGTCGTCGCGGCCGTGGAAGTAGCCGCGCAGCAGGCTGTAGCGCGCATCGCGCGCCTGCTGCACGCCGCGCACCACGCGCCGCATCGGCACGCCCAGCAGCACCAGCGCATGCGAGGCCAGCATCAGGCTGCCCTCGATGATCTCGGGCACGACCTCGGTGGCGCCGGCGCGCTGCAGCGCCTCCAGCTCCGAATCGTCGACCGTGCGCACGATCACCGGCAGGGCCGGCTCGAGTTCGTGCACATGGTGCAGGACCTTCAGCGCCGACGGCGTGTTGGCATAGGTGATGATCACCGCCGCGGCGCGGTGGATGCCGGCGGCGATCAGCGCCTCGCGCCGGCCGGCATCGCCGTAGACCACCGTATCGCCGGCCGCGGCGGCCTCGCGCACGCGGTCAGGGTCCAGGTCCAGCGCGACATAGCCGATGCCCTCGCGCTCGAGCATGCGCGCCAGGTTCTGGCCGCTGCGGCCGTAGCCGCAAATGATTGCGTGCTTCTCGGTCTGCAGGCTCTGCGCCGCGATGCGCGTCATGTTCAGCGATTGCAGCAGCCATTCGTTCGCGGCAAAGCGCATCGCGATCGCGTCGCTGTACTGGATCAGGAACGGCGCCACCAGCATCGACAGCAGCATCGACGCGAGAATCACCTGCGTCAGCACCGGATCGACCAGGCCCAGCCCGTCGATCTGGTTCAGCAGCACGAAGCCGAACTCGCCGGCCTGCGCCAGCCCCAGGCCGGTGCGGATCGCCACCCCGGGACGCGAGCCGAACAGCCGCGCCAGGCCCGCGATCAGCAGAAACTTGAACAGCACCGGCACGATCAGCAGCGTCAGCACCAGCCACAGGTTGTCGATCACCACGCGGACATTGAGCAGCATGCCGATGGTGACGAAGAACAGCCCGAGCAGCACGTCGCGGAACGGCTTGATGTCCTCCTCGACCTGATGCCGGTACGGCGTTTCCGCGATCAGCATGCCGGCCATGAAGGCGCCGAGCGCCATCGACAGCCCCAGCCGCTCGGTCAGCGCCGCCATGCCCAGCGTGACCAGCAGCAGGTTCAGCATGAACAGTTCCTGCGAGCGGCGGGCGGCCACCACATGGAACCAGCGGCTGACCACTTCCTTGCCGAGCACGAAGATCAGCGTCAGCGCCACCACGATCTTGATGATGGCCAGGCCCAGCGCCATCGGCAGCTCGCCGGGGTCGCGCGACAGCGCGGGAATCACGATCAAGAGCGGCACCACCGCCAGATCCTGGAACAGCAGCACGCTGAAGATGTTGCGGCCGTGCTCGGTCTCCAGCTCCAGCCGTTCGGACAGCATCTTGGAGACGATCGCGGTCGACGACATCGCCAGCGCGCCGCCCAGCGCGATCGAGGCCTGCCAGCTCAGGTCGAACACCGCGCTGAACAGCCAGCCGACCGGCGCCACCGCCAGCATGGTCAGCACCACCTGGCTGCCGCCCAGGCCGAACACCAGCCGCCGCATCGAGCGCAGCTTGGCCAGATTGAACTCCAGCCCGATCGAGAACATCAAAAAGACCACGCCGAACTCGGCCAGGTACTTGGTTTGCCCCGAATCGCTGGCCAGGCCAAGCGCGTGCGGTCCGATCAGGATGCCGACCGCCAGATAGCCGAGCATCGGCGGCAGCTGCAGCATGCGGAAAGCAACCACGCCGAGCACGGCGGCGGCCAGCAGCACAAGGGTCAAGTCCAGCGGAGAATGCATTCGGGCGGGCCGGTGGTGGTGCGAGCGGTGGTGCGAGCGGTGCTCGTGCGGTACTGGTTGTGGTGCGAGCTGTGGTCCGAATAGCGGTGCAGCAGTGCAGCGGTTGCGCCGGCGGTAAAGCAAGCGGTGGACCAGGAACGGCCTGCCCGGCACGGCGGCATGTTGCCGGGGGCGGCCAGCCGGCGCAGACCGAACCCGGACGCGGAGGCAGACGCCGGGCCGGACGCGCCGCGACCGGCCCGGGCGTCATCGCATTCATTGGTATACTTCGTCGCCATGATAGCCAATTTCAATGCGGAAAGAGCACTCGAGCTCGCACGCCATACCCTGCAGATCGAAGCCGATGCGGTCGCCGCGTTGTCGTCGCGGCTGACGCCGGACTTCGCGCGGGCGGTGCAGCTGGTGCTGGAGTGCTCGGGCCGCGTGGTCGTTTCCGGCATCGGCAAGTCCGGCCATATCGGCCGCAAGGTCGCGGCCACGCTGGCCTCGACCGGCACGCCCGCCTTCTTCGTCCATCCCGCCGAGGCCTCGCATGGCGACCTCGGCATGGTCACGCGCGACGACGTGCTGATCGCCTTCTCCAATTCGGGCGAAACATCCGAGCTGCTGTCGATCGTGCCGATCGTCAAGCGCATCGGCGCCAAGCTGATCTCGGTGACCGGCAATGTCGAATCGAACCTGGCGCAGCTGGCCGACGCGCATCTGGACGCCCGCGTCGAGAAGGAAGCCTGCCCGCTGAATCTCGCCCCGACCGCCAGCACGACGGCGGCGCTGGCGCTGGGCGACGCGCTGGCGGTGGCGGTGCTCGACGCGCGCGGTTTCGGCGAAGAGGACTTCGCCCGCTCGCACCCCGGCGGTGCGCTCGGCCGCAAGCTGCTGACCCATGTGCGGGACGTGATGCGCACAGGCAATGCGGTGCCCGAAGTCCGCGAAAGCACGCCGCTGGCACAGGCCCTGATGGAGATCACCCGCAAGGGCATGGCCATGACCGCCATCGTCGATGCCGAGGGCCGCGCGATCGGCGTCTTCACCGACGGCGACCTGCGCCGGCTGCTGGAAACGCCGCGCGACTGGAAGACCGTGCCGATCGGCGAGGTCATGCATGCCAACCCCTTCACCGTCGGGCCGGACCAGCTCGCGGTCGAGGCGGTGCAGGTCATGGAAGCAAACCGCATCAACCAGCTGCTGGTGGTCGACGCCGACCAGCGCCTGGTGGGCGCGCTGCATATCCATGACCTGACCCGGGCCAAGGTCATCTGACGAACGCCATGCGGGATCTGTTCCCTTCCCTGTCCCGCCTCGCGCTGCGGCTGATGCCGCTGCTGCTGATGGCGCTCGTTGCCGGCAGTACGTTCTGGCTGGTGCAGATCAACACGCCGCGCCAGGTCAGCGATACCGAACGCCAGAAGCGCCATGTGCCCGACTACTGGATGGAGCGCTTCACCGCGACCGAACTGGCCGAGGACGGCAGCACCAAGATGCGCTTCACCGGCGAGCGGATGATCCATTACGAGGACGACCAGACCTACGAGGTCACGCGGCCGGCGATGCGCGCCTACGAACCGGACCGGCCGCCGGTGACCGGTACCGCGGACCTGGGCAAGATGAACGCCGACGCCAGCGTGATCGACCTGTTCGGCAACGCCCATATCGTTCGCGTGCAGGGCGCCGATCCATCGCAGGACCCGCAGATGAGCGCGACCTCGAGCTACTTCCAGATCCTGATCAACGACGACATCGTGAAGACCGACAAGCCGGTCAAGCTGACCCGCGGACCGTCGGTGATGACGGCCAACGGCCTGGTCTTCAACAATGTCACGCGCGAGGTCAATCTGCTCGGCAATGTGCGCGGCACCATCGTGATGGCGCCGCGCGGCGGCGGCGCGAAACAGCCATGACGCATCGCGCCCCCGCGCCAGGCGCGCACCATTCGAACGATCTCCGCGCCAGTCCGGGCCACCCGCCCCGTCTGGACGATTCCCGGACAACGCCAATCAACGCCATCGTGGCCAACATGACCCTGACCCTGACGACCTGGACCCGCCGCCGCGCCACCGCCGTGCTGCTCGCCTTCGCCGCCGGCATGACGCTCGCCCTGCCGGCGCTCGCCGAACGCGCCGACCGCGACAAGCCGCTGGTGCTCGAGGCCGACAACGCCAGCTACGACGACGTCAAGCAGATCTATACGCTGACCGGCAACGTGGTGCTGACCAAGGGGACCATGGTGCTCAAGTCCGATGCCGCCGAGGTCCGCACCGATCCCGAGGGCTACCAGTACGCGGTGGCCACGTCCAAGGGCGGCAAGCAGGCCTATATCCGGCAGAAGCGCGACAACGTCGACGAGTACATCGACGGCTGGGGCGACCGCATCGAATACGACGGCAAGCAGGAAGTGGCCAAGCTGATCGGCAATGCGCGCATGGCGCGGCTGGCGGGCGCCAAGGTGGTCGACGAGATCCGCGGCGCGGTGCTGACCTACGACAGCCGCAACGAGTTCTACACCGCGGCCGGTGGCAGCGGCAACGCGGCGCCGGCGAACCCGTCCGGCCGCGTACGCGCCGTGCTGTCGCCGCGCCAGAGCCAGGGGACCGGCGGCAGTGGCGCCGGCGTGGACCTGAAAGGCTCGCCGACGGCCAAGCCCTGATCGCTTCCCGGGCCTGACGTACCCGCACGCCGCGCACGCTCCGCCACGTACGCTTCGCCACGCCCGCTTCGCATGACGCAGTATCAAAGGATTGCCCACATGTCCGTTGCCGACACCGCTACCGCCACCGCTCCCGCCGCCAACGCCAACACCGCAGCCGGTGCCGGCGCGGGCACGATGCCGGCCACCAGCAACCTGGTGGTGCGTCATCTGAAGAAGCGCTACGGCTCGCGCACCGTGGTCAAGGACGTGTCGCTGGACGTCAAGAGCGGCGAGGTCGTCGGCCTGCTCGGCCCCAATGGCGCGGGCAAGACCACCTCGTTCTACATGATCGTGGGCCTGGTCGCGCTCGACGAAGGCGACATCGTGCTCGACGGCCAGCACATCAGCGGCCTGCCGATCCACGAGCGCGCGCGCATGGGCCTGTCGTACCTGCCGCAGGAAGCGTCGGTGTTCCGCAAGCTCAATGTCGAGCAGAACATCCGCGCGGTGCTGGAACTGCAGCGAGACAACGGCAAGGCGCTGTCCGGCGCCGAGATCGAGCGGCGGCTGGACAGCCTGCTCGACGATCTGCAGATCGCGCACCTGCGCAACAACCCCGCGCTGTCGCTGTCGGGCGGCGAGCGCCGCCGCGTCGAGATCGCACGGGCGCTTGCCTCGGCGCCGCGCTTCATCCTGCTCGACGAGCCGTTCGCCGGCGTCGATCCGATCGCGGTCGGCGAGATCCAGCGCATCGTCAGCTTCCTGAAGGCACGCAATATCGGCGTGCTGATCACCGACCACAACGTGCGCGAGACGCTGGGCATCTGCGACCACGCGTACATCATCAGCGAAGGCGCGGTGCTCGCGGCCGGCGAGCCCAAGGACATCATCGCCAATGAATCGGTGCGGCGCGTCTATCTGGGCGAAAACTTCCGCATGTAATGGCGGTTTGGCGCGCGGCCGCCCTCGTACAGAGGGCGGCCGTTTTCGTTCGTGCGCGGTTCATGTACCGTTCCTTCCCTGGTGATCCATCAGGCAATCGCTTCTGACCACGCAATCGAAACTTCCGATAGCAAATTCCGTTCCATCGCGGCCGAAGTTGCGCATAAAATAGGCCGCATGAAACCGTCGCTACAGCTACGCCTCTCCCAGCATCTGGCCCTGACGCCGCAGCTGCAGCAGTCGATCCGGCTGTTGCAGCTCTCCACGCTGGAACTGCAACAGGAAGTCGAGCAGGCGCTGACCGAGAATCCCCTGCTCGAACGCGAAAACGACTGGATCGAAAGCCCGCTGCGGGTCGCCGCCGACGGGTCGGTCAATGTCCAGACCACCACCACGACCCCGTCTTCCGAGCCGACGGCCCCCGCCGATTCGCGCGCGGATGGCGCCGCGTCCGCCGACGACGGCTATGCCGACGGCGCGGGCGACGATTATGGCGGCGACTGGAGCCTGGACGATTTCGCCCGCCGTCCGCAAAGCGACGAGGACGAGAAAACGCCGCTGCAATTGCGCGATGCCGAGCCCACGCTGCGCGAATATCTGATGGAGCAATTGGCGCCGCTGAAAATCTCCACGCGCGACAAGGGCCTGGCGATTTTCCTGATCGAATCGCTCGACGACGACGGCTACCTGAGCGCCTCGCTCGAGGAAATCCTTTCCGAATTGCCTGAAGAGCTCGAATTCGAGCTCGACGAAGTGCATGCGATGCTGACGCTGCTGCAAAGCTTCGACCCGCCCGGGGTCGGGGCGCGCAACGCGGCCGAATGCCTGTCGCTGCAACTGCGCCGCATCGAACATCCGCAGCGCGAGCTGGCGATGACGATCGTGCGCCATCACCTCGAACTGCTGGCCGCGCGCGATTACACCCGCCTGAAGAAGGCGCTGCAGGTCGACGACATGCAGCTGAAGGCCGCGCACGAGCTGATCCGCTCGCTCGCGCCCTATCCCGGCCACGCCTACAGCCGGCCGGAAGCGGATTTCGTCGTGCCCGACGTGTTCGTGCGCAAGAGCGGCCATAACTGGATCGCCCAGCTCAATCCCGATGTGATGCCGCGGCTGCGCATCAACGACATGTATGCGCAAATCTTGCGCGGTGCAAAAGGCGATACCGGCGCCGCGGGATTGCAGCAGAAACTGCAGGAGGCGCGCTGGCTCATCAAGAATATCCAGCAGCGTTTCGACACCATTTTGCGCGTCGCACAAGCCATCGTGGAGCGGCAAAAGAATTTCTTCACGCACGGTGAAATTGCGATGCGCCCCTTGGTTTTGAGGGAGATAGCCGATACACTGGGTCTACACGAGTCGACCATTTCTCGTGTGACTACCAATAAGTACATGGCCACCCCGATGGGGACATTCGAGCTGAAATATTTCTTTGGCAGCCATGTATCGACCGAAACCGGCGGTGCCGCCTCTTCCACCGCAATCCGTGCGCTGATCAAGCAGTTGATAGGAGCCGAAGACCCCAGAAACCCGTTGTCCGACAGCCGGATTGCCGAACTGCTGGGGGAACAAGGCTTCGTCGTGGCGCGACGTACCGTCGCCAAATACCGTGAAGCCTTGAAGATCCCCGCCGTGAACCTTCGCAAGTCTTTGTAGCCGAGTCGCATCGCCTGCCTGGTGCGGCTCTTTCAGAAGGAGAAGCGCTATGAACTTCAAGATCAGTGGACACCACTTGGACATCACGCCTTCGCTGCGTGAGTACGTGGAAACGAAACTGGAGCGAATCCTCAGGCATTTCGATCAGGTTATTGACGTCAGCGTGCTGCTATCGGTCGACAATCAAAAGGAAAAGGATCGCCGTCAACGCGCGGAAATCAATGTGCATCTGAAGGGCAAGGACATCTTTGTCGAGGCGCACCACGAAGATCTCTATGCGGCGATCGACATGCTGGTCGACAAGCTGGACCGGCAAGTGATCCGCTACAAGGACAAGGTGCAGAGCCACGACCGCGAATCGCTGAAGTACCACAGCTTCGTGGCCAGTCAGGCCCAGCAGTAGCTTGAAGATTCGGCTCGGCCACAACGCCGGCCGGCCTTGAAGTGAGGAAAGAAGCCGTGCCAGGAGCACGGCTTTTTTGCGCCCCGCGTGGACGTTCGAGCGAGGCCGCGGTGCCGCCTCGCCGTGCAACCTATAGGATGAAACCGGGATGGGGTTCCGTCTGGCCGGCTTCCCGGTGTATGCTGTGCAATACATATAGAGAATGCCCGCCCCGTTTCCTTGCGCAATGCCGCTCGGGGCGATCGGCATCGGACGGCAGGGAGCCCCCCTGCACTATAATGTGCCGCACGCTGATAGTCGGGAAGCGGCGGCAACGAACGCACCGCCCAGCAACGGCAGACCGGCCCACGCCGGCAAGAAACCGCATGGCGGCGCCAGTATCAGGAATTCCGCGCATTTCAAATGAACCGTTTGGCCAAACTGCTGCCGCCCGGCAATATCTCGCTCGACGTCAGCGTCACCAGCAAAAAACGCGTGTTCGAACAGGCCGGGCTGCTGTTCGAGAACAACCATGGCGTGGCGCGCGCCACGGTGACCGACAATCTGTTCGCCCGCGAATCGCTCGGCTCGACCGGCCTTGGCGCCGGCGTGGCCATTCCGCATGGCCGCATCAAGGGCCTGAAGCAGCCGCTGGCCGCCTTCATGCGGCTTGCCGAGCCGATTCCGTTCGAATCGCCCGATGGCAAGCCCGTTTCGCTGTTGATCTTCCTGCTGGTCCCCGAACAGGCCACGCAGCAGCATCTCGAAATCCTGTCGGAAATCGCTCAGCTATTGTCCGATCGCGATATGCGTGAAGGCCTCGCCGCTTTGCCGACGCCCGATGCGGTTCACCAGTTGCTGGTGCAATGGCATCCTTGACCCTCTCGGCGTAAGCGGCCCACCGCCGCGCCACCCGCATTCACCACCGCCCCAGCGCCCCGCCTCATCCCGCATGGAACTCACCGGCGTTACCTCCCAGTCGATCTTCGACGACAACGCAGCCGACCTCAAATTGTCCTGGGTGGCCGGGCTGGAGGGCGCCGATCGCGCCTTCGATCTCGACTTCGCACGCGAGGCGACCTCGGCGGCCGACCTGGTCGGCCACTTGAACCTGATTCACCCGAACCGGATCCAGGTGCTCGGCAAGCCGGAGATCACCTACTACCAGCGGCTCGACGACGAAACGCGCAAGCGCCAGATGGGCGAGCTGATCCTGCTCGAGCCGCCCTTCCTGGTGGTGGCCGACGGCATGGAGCCGCCGCCGGACCTGGAACTGCGCTGCACGCGCTCTTCCACGCCGCTGTTCACGACGCCGGTATCCTCGGCCGCGGTCATCGACCACCTGCGGCTGTATCTGTCGCGCATTTCCGCGCCGCGCGTGACCATGCACGGGGTGTTCCTCGATATCCTCGGCATGGGCGTGCTGATCATGGGCGAATCGGGCCTTGGCAAGAGCGAGCTGGGCCTCGAATTGATCTCGCGCGGACACGGCCTGGTCGCCGACGATGCGGTCGATTTCGTGCGTCTTGGCCCCGATTTCGTCGAGGGCCGCTGCCCGCCGCTGCTGCAGAACCTGCTGGAAGTGCGCGGCCTGGGCCTGCTCGACATCAAGACGATCTTCGGCGAAACCGCTGTGCGCCGGAAGATGAAGCTCAAGCTCGTGGTCCAGCTGGTTCGCCGCAACGACGGCGAATTCGAGCGGCTGCCGCTCGATTCGCAATATCTCGACGTGCTCGGCCTGCCGATCCATATGGTGAAGATCCAGGTGGCGGCCGGCCGCAACCTTGCGGTGCTGGTGGAGGCGGCGGTGCGCAATACCATCCTGCGCCTGCGCGGCATCGACACGCTGCGCGATTTCATGGACCGCCAGCGTGCGGCGATGCAGGCCGATGCGGCGTCGCGCGGCCAGGGCCGCCTGCTTTGAGCGTCTGACCGAGCCCGATTCCTTCGGCAGCCCGGGCCGCGCCGCAACTGCGCCTTGACGCATCGGCGTGCCGGACACGCCGACAGCGTCAACCTGATTGGGGTTTTCAGCGTTTTGTGCTGTAATGGGCATCACGCCCAGCCTGCGCCGTTGCGCATCCTGCGCTTGGCGACCCGATCCTCAGTCAGGAGATTTCAGCATGAAGACACTGATCGCAACCTGCGTGCTGCTGTGCCCTCTGGTCGCCACGGGCGCCTTTGCCCAGACCGCCTCCGGCAACAGCCAGCAGAGCAAGATGAAGACGTGCAACACGCAGGCGGCCGGCAAGACGGGCGACGAGCGCAAGGCCTTCATGAAGGAATGCCTGTCGGCCAAACCCGCCACCGCCGGCAACTCGCAGCAGCAAAAGATGAAGGCGTGCAATGCGCAGGCGAGCGGCAAGAAGGGCGACGAACGCAAGGCGTTCATGAAGGAATGCCTGTCCGCATGACGGCACACCGAGCCGGCATTGTTCCGGAGCGCCGGAAAGCGAAATAGACGGCGAAACAAGAGTCGGAAAGAAATAAAGGCGAATCGCGCGGCACACGGCGGTTCGCCTTTTTCTTTGCCGGCTCACTACCCATTGCGCGGCTTTCGCACGCTTTCGCCGCCATTTCCGCCGATGGCCGCCTCACGAGCCGCGGATTTCATCGGACCGTCATGACGCAATCATCACGCGATGCTATCCTTCAAGCGTTATGCGCATCGTCCTCATCACCGGCATTTCCGGCTCCGGCAAATCGGTTGCATTGAACGTGCTCGAAGACGCAGGCTACTACTGCGTCGACAACCTGCCCGCGCAGTTCATCCCCGAACTCGCCCGCTACCTTGCGGCCGAGGGCTACACGCATCTGGGTATCGCCACCGATATCCGCAGCCGCGAATCGCTGGCCAGGCTGCCGGAGACGCTGCGGAGCCTGTCGGCCGATCACGAGGTCCGCGTGGTCTTCCTGACCGCCAATACCGATTCGCTGGTGCAGCGCTATTCCGAAACGCGGCGGCGCCATCCGCTGTCGGTGCGGCTGGCTGCGCGCGAGGCGGACGGCGCGCCCGTACCGAACGAGACCCCGCTGGTCGAAGCGATCGAGATGGAACGCGAGCTGCTGAGCCCGCTGGCCGAATCGGCGCATCGCATCGACACCAGCAATGTGCGCACCAATACGCTGCGCGCATGGATCAAGGATTTCATCCGCGACGACAATCTGGAGCTGACGCTGCTCTTCACGTCGTTCGGCTTCAAGCACGGCGTGCCGAGCGATGCCGACATGGTGTTCGACGTGCGCTCGCTGCCCAATCCGTATTACGACCTGCAACTGCGGCCCCTGACCGGACGCGATGCGCCCGTCATCGATTTCCTGCAGAGCCAGCCGATGGTGCTGGCGATGGCCGAGGACATTCGCGCCTACGTGGAGAAATGGCTGCCGAGCTTCGTCGCGGACAACCGCAGCTATCTGACGGTCGCGATCGGTTGCACCGGCGGCCAGCACCGCTCCGTGTACATCGCGGAAAGACTTGCCAACTACTTCCGCGCGCATGGTAATGTGCTGGTCAGACACCGCGAGCTGGTGCCGGTAGGCTGAACCGGGCAGCGCCAAGGCGGTGGATCCCGGCGGCGGCGCCACCTGCGTGCCCTCGCCCCGTGAGCGAAAGTCTTCTCGGGATCGCATGTCTTCCAGTTCCCCAGCGTCCAATCACGCGGCACCGCTCCACGTCGAAGTCGACAGCCTGCCGCTGTTTCCCCTCCATACCGTGCTGTTTCCCGGCGGCCGGTTGCCGCTGCGCGTATTCGAACCCCGCTATGTCGACATGGTCCGCAATTGCCTGCGCGACAACGCGGCGTTCGGCGTCTGCCTGATCGCCAGCGGCCCCGAGGTCGCGCAGGAAGGCAGCGCCACGGTGCCGGAAGCGGTCGGTTGCCTGGCCGAAATCGTCGACTGCAATATGGAGCAGCTGGGCGTGCTGCTGATCGAGACGCGCGGCAGGCAGCGCTTCCGCGTGCTCGAGCACCATACCCGCGACGACGGCCTGCTGGTCGCGCGCGCCGAGCTGCTGCCCGACGACGTGATCGACTGCAAGCTGGAATTGCTGGGTGAATGCCTGGCGGCACTGCGCCGCATCGTGGCCTCGCTGCATGCGCCGCCGCACAAGCTGCCATTCGCCGAACCGATGCAGTGGGAAGACCCGAGCTGGGTCGCCAACCGGCTATGCGAACTGCTGCCGGTGCCGATGAAGGCCAGGCAGATGCTGATGGCGCTGCCCGACGCCGGCATGCGGATCGAGATCGTGCATCGCTTCATGCGCCAGCACCACATGCTGTAGCGCGCGGCCGCCCCCAGCGGCCGGTGCGAGCCCGTGCGCCCCGCTGCAGGCAGGCGCCGACCAGTACCACTCCTTGCTTCAGAACAATTGCGGCAGTCCCTCGCCGGCCAGCAGCTTGCGCACTGGTGCCGGCATGCCCAGCTCACCGAGCCGGTCCAGCGACAGCCAGCGCCATTGCTCCGCCGCCGCGCCCGCATCGCTTGCATCGCCCGGCCCCACACCGACCACACCGACCACACCGCCAACACCGCCAACACCGCTTCCATCGCGCAACCCCAATGCCGCCATGTCGACCCGCACCGCGCGGATCAGCAGCCGGAAGTGGGTGAAAACGTGCGTCATCTCGGCAACCATCGCGGCGCGCGCCGGCGTGCCGAAGGCCCGCCCGAAGGCAAGCGCATCGTCCTCGGCCTGTTCGGCATCGAACGGCAGCGCCGGCACGGGCAGCTCCGGCAGGCTCCACAATCCGCCCCAGATGCCGCTGTCCGCGCGCAGCCGCAGCAGCACCTCGCGGCCATGCCGCAATACCACCATCACCGTGCTGCGCTCCGGTATCGGCGCACGCGCCTTCGGCGTCGGCAGCACCGCGGTCAGCCCCTCTCGCCGCGCGACGCACAGGTCCGACAGCGGACAGCGCGCCGCGTCTTCGAGACAGGCGGGCTTGCCGCGCGAGCAGACGGTCGCGCCCAGATCCATCAGCCCCTGCGTGTAGGCCACCATGTCCTCGGACTGGCGCGGGCCCGGCGCGGGCAGCGCGGCCTCGGCCATCGCCCACATCCTGTTCTCGATCGCCTTCTCCCCGGGATGGCCGTGCACGCCGAAGCAGCGCGCGAAGACCCGCTTGACGTTGCCGTCGAGAATCGGCGCACGCACGCCCGCGCTGAACGCCGCGATCGCCGCCGCGGTCGAGCGGCCGATGCCGGGCAGCTCCGCCAGCAGGGCCGGATCGCCGGGAAACCGGCCGCCGTACTGCTCGACCACCAGCTTCGCGCAGCGGTGCAGATTGCGCGCCCGCGAGTAGTAGCCCAGCCCGGCCCACAGCGCCATCACCTCGTCGGCCGGCGCCTCGGCGAGCGCCTGCACGGTCGGCAGCCGCGCCAGAAAGCGCTGGTAGTAGTCGATCACCGCGCTGACCTGGGTCTGCTGCAGCATGATCTCCGACAGCCAGATCCGGTAGGGATCGCGCGTGTTCTGCCAGGGCAGGTCGTGGCGCCCGTGCCGGCGCTGCCATTGCACGACCCGGGCGCCAAAATCGGACGGCACCTCGGCGGACGGCACCTCGGCGGCGGCGGGATCGGCAGCGGAATCCGTGGTGGCGCGAATGGTGGATCGAGTGGTAGAGCGGCGAGGCATCGATAAGTAGCGAGGGTCGGCGGTGTTTTTCGAGTCAGGCGCGGCGTGTCGCTCCGCTCAGCGCTGGCATTGCGGGCAATAGAAGGTCGAGCGCTGCCCCTGCACGATCTGCCGGATCGGCGTGGCGCAGTGCCGGCAGGGCTTGCCGGTGCGATCGTAGACCAGGCAGTCGAGCTGGAAATAGCCGCTGGCGCCGTCGCTGCCGACGAAATCGCGCAGCGTGCTGCCGCCGCGCTCGATCGCCAGCGCCAGCGTCTCGCGCACCGCGGCGGCGAGCCGTTCGCAACGCGCACGCGACAGCCGGCCCGCGGCGGTGGTCGGCCGGATGCCGGCGCGGAACAGGCTCTCCGAGCAATAGATGTTGCCGACGCCGACCACGATATCGCCCGACAGCAGCACCGTCTTGATCGCCGCGCTGCGCCCGCGCGTATGGCGATACAGCCAGTCGCCGTCGAAGGCCGGGTCGAACGGCTCGATGCCGAGATTGCGCAGCAACGGATGGGTGGGCAGCAGCGCCTCTGGCAGCGTGGTCCACAGCACCGCGCCAAAGCGGCGCGGGTCGCGGAAACGCAGCGTCAGCGGGCGGCCGGCCGCATCGCGCAGAAGCAGGTCGATATGGTCGTGCGTGCCCGGCGCGGGCGGCTCGTGCCAGACGCGCAGCGTGCCGGTCATGCCGAGGTGGATCAGCAGCCAGCCGGCGTCATCGCCATCAGCCACGCTCCCGGTCACGCCACCAGCAACGCCGTCGGCCACCACCTCCGCCTCGCGCACGCACTCAAGCAGCAGATATTTGCCGCGCCGCTCGACACGCCGGATGACCCGCCCCGGCAGGCAGGCCTCCAGTTCCTCGGGCACCGGCCAGCGCAGGCCGCGATGGCGCACCGCCACCCCGGCGATGCGGCTGCCCTCCAGATGTGGCAGCAGTCCCCGTCGGGTCACCTCGACCTCGGGCAATTCCGGCATCGAACCTCTCCTTTGCGCACGACTCCAAGCGGCAGACGCCATGCCAGCCATGGTGCACCGCAGCCGGGCATTGTAGCGGCACGTTACAATGGCCCTAACTTGTCATATGGCACCACGCGTGCCGGAGTCCCACCCATGCCGGACCGCCTGGACCGCATCTCCGCTCTGCTCCCTTCCCACGTACCGCTTGACGAGCCGCCCGCGCAGACCGCCGCGCGCCGCGCGGCACCGGGCCGGCGCCTGCTGCCGCTGCTGGTGGCGGCCCTGGTCGGCGCCGGCGCGCTGACCGGCTGCGCCAGTGCGCGCAATGCCCGGTCGGCCCAGGCCGATGCCGCACGCGCGGAGGCGAAGTCCGACGGCGCCGAAACCGGCCGGCCGATGTTCACGCTGGGCAGCGACGGCGAGCTCGAGCCGACCCCGGCGACGCCGCTGCCGCCGAAGATGCCGCTGCCGGAGCTGCCGCTGACGGCCGACATCATGTACCGCGTGCTGGCCGCCGAGATCTCGATGCAGCGCGGCCTGACGGGCCCGGCCTATCGCACCTACGTGGAACTGGCCCGCTCGACCCGCGACCCACGCTTCGCGCAGCGCGCCACCGAAATCGCCTTCAATGCGCGCGTCCCGCAGCAGGCCCTCGACGGCGCCCGCCTGTGGACCGACCTGGCCCCGACTTCGCCGGCCGCGCGCCAGGTGCTGTCGACCTTGCTGGTGCTCAACGCACGCTGGGAAGAAGCCGAACCGCTGCTGTCGCTGCAGTTGAACGGCGTGCCGCCGAGCCATCGGCCCGAGGCCATCCTGCAATTGCAGCAGCAACTGTCACGCACCAGCGATCCGGCCGGCGCGGCGGCGCTGCTGCAGCGGCTGGTCGCCAACGACATGCAGTCGGCCGAGACGCGGCTCGCGCTGGCACGGGCCAAGGAAACCGCCGGCGACGTGCCGGGCGCGCTGGCCGAGCTCGACGAAGCGCAGCGCCTGCGTCCCGACTACGAAGCCGCGGCGCTGATGGCGGCCGAGCTGCGCGCCGACAACTCGCCCGAACAGGCGATCGCCGGCCTGAAGCGCTTCCTCGACAAGGCGCCGGCCTCGGTGAACGGCCGCATCACGCTGGCGCGCGTCTATCTGCAGCGCAACGAGATGGACGCGGCCCGGCGCGAGTTCGAGGCGCTGCGCAAGGTCGCGCCCGACGATCCGCGCGTGCCGCTGGCGCTGGGTCTGACCGGGCTGCAGGCGCGCCGCTACGACGAGGCCGAGCGCTATCTGCACGAATATCTGCGGCTGGCCGAAAAGGCCCCGAGTTCCAACCCCGACGTCGCGTACCAATACCTCGCGCAGATCGCCGAGGAGCGCAAGGACTACGCGGGCGCGGTGCAGTGGCTGGACCGGATCGAGGACCAGCGCATGGTGGGGGCGGCATCGGTCAAGCGCGCGCAGATGCTGGGCCGCATGGGCCGGCTCGACGATGCGCAGGCGATCTTCGGCGACATGCTGGCCGATGCCGAGGACATCCCCGATCCCGACCAGCGCGCGCAGCGGATGATGGCGGTACGCCAGGCCGAGGTCGGCATGCTGATGGAAGTCAAGGCCTACGACCGCGCCCGCAAGGTACTGGACGAACGCGTCAAGGCCGAGCCCAGGAATGCCGAATGGCTGTACGAGCTGGCGATGCTCGACGAGCGCGAGAAGCGCTACGACAGCATGGAACGCCGGCTGCGCCAGTTCATCGCGATGCAGCCGGACCAGAAGCAGGGCTACAACGCGCTGGGCTATTCGCTGGCCGATCGCAACATCCGCCTGCAGGAAGCGCTGAAGCTGCTGGAGAAGGCGACCGAGCTGGGCCCCGACGATCCGTACATCATGGACAGCCTGGGCTGGGTCAAATTCCGCCTGGGGCAGTTGCAACCGGCCGCCAAGCTGCTGCGCGACGCCTACGCCAAGGCGCCCGAGGCCGAGATCGCCGCGCATCTGGGCGAGGTGCTGTGGCAGCTCGGCGAGCGCGACGAGGCCCGCAAGACCTGGGAGGAAGGCGTCAAGCTGGACCCGAACAATGAGACGCTGGTCGAAACGCTGCGGCGCTACAACGTGCGATTGGCGCAGTAGCGTCGCCGGCGTGCCGCCCGTACCCGGCAGGCTGTGCCTTCATCGAGATTCATCGCCCTCCATCGACATTCATCGCCGGCACGGTCCGCGCCAACGCGCGCGCCGTGACCCGGTACCGATCTGCGTTTTCCGCATGGACCGATCCCGCCGTACCCTGACCCTGCTTTGCCTGTCCGCGCCGCTGTGGCTCGCCGCCTGTGCCAGCGTCACGCCGTCGCGCCAGTTCGATGCCGCCGCCGGCGCCCGCGCCAGCGAATTGACCGGGCGCTTTGCCGCCAACTACGTCCGCTATGGGCGTGACGAAGGCGTGCAGGGCAGCTTCCACTGGCGCGAGCAGGGCGAGAACGTGCGGCTGGACCTGATTTCGCCGCTGGGCCAGACGCTGGCGGTGGTCACGGCGACGCCCTCGGGCGCGACGCTCGACCTGCCCAACGAACCGCCGCGCAACGCGCCCCAGGTCGATGCGCTGCTGGAGCAGAGCCTCGGCTTCGCGCTGCCGGTGGCCGGCATGCGCGACTGGCTGCGCGCCCGGCCGGCACCCGGTGCCCCGGCCAGCGCCACGCGCGACGCCCAGGGCCGGCTCGAGACGCTGTCGCAAAACGGCTGGACCGTGCGCTACGCGGCCTGGCAGGCCGCGCCGAACGGCGCCGAAACGCTGCCGCGCCGGATCGACCTGGCGCGCGACGGCGCCGGCGGACCGATGTCGGTCAAGCTGGTGATCGACGCCCCGGCTTCGCATTGATCGCCCGATGTCGGCCCCCTTGCCCCCCGCGCAACTGCGCGACTGCCCCGCCCCGGCCAAGCTGAACCTGTTCCTGCATGTGACCGGGCGCCGCCCCGACGGCTATCACACGCTGCAGACGGTGTTCCAGCTGATCGACTGGAGCGACACGCTGCATTTCGAACGCCGCGACGACGGCGCGGTACTGCGCGTGACCGACGTACCCGGCGTGCCGGCCGACAGCGACCTGGTGGTGCGCGCGGCCAGGGCGCTGCAGACCGCCACGGGAACCCGGTACGGCGTCGAGATCGCGCTGGACAAGGCGCTGCCGATGGGCGGCGGCATCGGCGGCGGCTCCTCGGACGCCGCCACCACGCTGCTGGCGCTGAACCGGCTGTGGGGCCTGGGCCTGGGGCGCGAGCAATTGATGCGGATCGGCCTGGGCCTGGGCGCCGACGTGCCCTTCTTCGTGTTCGGCCAGAACGCCTTCGCGCAGGGGATCGGCGAGGAGCTGACCGCCGTCGACCTGCCGGACAGCTGGTTCGTGGTCATCCATCCACGCCAGCATGTGCCGACCGCAGCAATTTTTTCCGACGAACGCTTGACAAGGGATACGCCCATCTCCATAATTGCGGACTTCGCTGCTTGCACAAACAAATTCGGTTTCGGTCGCAACGATCTGGAAGCGATAGCGACAGCGAAGTTCGGCGAAGTTGCCCGAGCCCTTGCCTGGCTGAAACAATTCAGTCCGGAGGCGAGGATGACCGGTTCCGGTGCCTGTGTGTTTGCACGTTATCGTGACGAGCAAACTGCGCAACAGGTGCTCGACCGGTTGCCATCCGAATGGGATGGCAGATGCGTGAGAAGTTTGTCGCGCCATCCGCTCGCAGCGTTCGCATAGCAAGTTTTCGTTCGGCGTTGTGGCAGTCGGCGCAACGAAGAACGGTCCCGGTTGTGTAGGGGAGTCGCCAAGTCGGTTAAGGCACCGGATTTTGATTCCGGCATTCGAGGGTTCGAATCCTTCCTCCCCTGCCATTACATTCCTCGCAGATCTGCAGAATCCGTCGCCGGCAGCGCCGGCGACCCTCCCCCAGCAGCAAGACAGGTGCCCCTCATGAGTAGCGACGGCTTGATGGTATTCACCGGCAACGCCAACCCCAAACTCGCGGAGGCTGTCGTGCAGCACCTCGGCATTCCGTTGGGCAAGGCGCTGGTGGGCCGATTCTCCGATGGCGAAGTCCAGGTCGAAATTCAGGAAAATGTCCGCGGCAAGCACGTGATCGTGCTGCAGTCCACCTGCCAGCCGACCAACGACAACCTGATGGAACTGATGGTGATGGTCGACGCGCTCAAGCGCGCCTCGGCACGCAGCATCACCGCCGCCATGCCCTACTTCGGCTATGCCCGCCAGGACCGCCGCCCGCGCTCGGCGCGCGTCGCGATCTCGGCCAAGGTGGTTGCCAACATGCTGGAAGTGGCCGGTGTCGAGCGCGTGCTGACGATGGACCTGCACGCCGACCAGATCCAGGGCTTCTTCGATATCCCGGTCGACAACATCTACGCCTCGCCGGTGCTGCTGGGCGATCTGCGCGAAAAGAACTACGGCGATCTGCTGGTGGTCTCGCCCGACGTGGGCGGCGTGGTGCGCGCCCGCGCACTGGCCAAGCAGCTGAACTGCGACCTGGCCATCATCGACAAGCGCCGTCCCAAGGCCAATGTGGC
This sequence comes from Cupriavidus cauae, assembly GCF_026210475.1. Lineage (NCBI taxonomy): Bacteria > Pseudomonadati > Pseudomonadota > Betaproteobacteria > Burkholderiales > Burkholderiaceae > Cupriavidus > Cupriavidus cauae. The sequence continues at coordinate 1,265,313 of NZ_CP080293.1, read as the reverse complement.
CGAGGTGATGAACATCATCGGTGAGGTCGACGGCCGCAACTGCGTGATCATGGACGACATGATCGACACCGGCGGCACGCTGTGCAAGGCGGCCCAGGTGCTGAAGGAACGCGGGGCACAAAAGGTGTTCGCCTACTGTACCCACCCGGTGCTGTCCGGCGGCGCGGCCGCCCGCATCGCGGACTCGGCGCTGGACGAAGTGGTCGTCTGCGACACCATTCCGCTGCGCGACGACGCCCGCCAGACCGGCAAGATCCGCCAGCTGTCGACCGCCTCGCTGCTGGCCGAGACGTTCACCCGGATCGTCAAGGGCGACTCGATCATGTCGCTGTTCGCCGATTCCTGAGCTTCCTGTTAGAATTCAAGGCTTTGTCGCGTCCGCCGGCTTGTCCGCAAGCGGCGATGCGACGCAGAGGCGCCCGGTCACCGTACCTGGCGCCGGTTCATCGGGCTGTCTGGTCGCGGGCAGCCCTCTTACTTTTTGGAGTCCACAATGAAAGTCATCGCTTTCGAGCGTAGCGTACAGGGAACGGGTGCGAGCCGCCGCCTGCGCAACGCCGGCAAGACCCCCGGCATCATCTACGGCGGCACCGCCGAACCGAAGATGATCGAGCTCGATCACAACGCGCTGTTCCACGCGCTGAAGAAGGAAGCCTTCCACTCGTCGATCCTCGACCTGGAAGTGGGCGGCACGACCGAGAAGGCCCTGCTGCGCGCCTTCCAGATGCACCCGTTCAAGCCGCTGGTGCTGCACGTCGACTTCCAGCGCGTGTCGGCCACCGAGAAGATCCACGTCAAGGTGCCGCTGCACTTCATGAACCAGGAAACCGCTCCTGGCGTGAAGCTGGGCCACGGCATCATCAACCACATCCTGAATGAACTGGAAGTGTCGTGCCTGCCGGGCGACCTGCCGGAATTCATCGAAGTGGACATGGGCGCCGTCGAACTGGGCCAGACCGTTCACCTGTCGGACCTGAAGCTGCCGAAGGGCGTGACCCCGATCACGCACGGCGACGACAACCCTGCCGTGGCGAGCATCGCCCTGCCGGCCGGCGGCGTGTCGGAAGCGGCCAGCGAAGGCGAAGGCGAGACGCCGGCTGCCTGATCGGCGCCAGCCCTTGGCTGACCCGGCGGCACTGTCGTATCGACAGGCGCCGCCACAAAGACCGCCGGTTCGTCCGGCGGTTTTTTTTCGCGTATGCTTTCCTGCTGCGCCGCGTCCCGGATGCCGTGCGTGTCCGTCACCGAACCCGTTTGCACCATGATCAAGCTCATCGTCGGCCTCGGTAATCCCGGGGCGGAATACGAAGCCACCCGGCACAATGCCGGCTTCTGGCTGATCGACCAGCTGGCCCGCATGGGCGGTGCCACGCCACGCGTGGAAGGCCGCTTCCATGGGCTGGCGGCGCGCGCGCGCCTGTGGGATCAGGATATCTGGCTGCTGAAGCCGTCGACCTTCATGAACCGCTCCGGCCTGGCCGTGGTGTCGCTCGCTCGCTTCTACAAGATCCTGCCCGACGAGATCCTGGTCGCGCATGACGAGATGGATTTGCCGGCCGGCGCGGTCAAGCTCAAGCGCGGCGGTGGCTCGGGCGGGCACAACGGCCTGAAGGACATCTCCGCGCATCTGTCGACGCCGGATTACTGGCGCCTGCGCATCGGCGTGGGGCATCCGCGCAACGCCGGCGGTGCGGGCGATCGCGAGGACGTCGTCAACTTCGTGCTCAAGCCCCCGCGCCGCGAGGAGCAGCAGGCGATCGACGAGGCGATCGACCGCAGTATTGCGCCCGTGTCGCTGCTCGCCAAGGGCGAGGCCGAACGCGCGATGATGCAGTTGCATTCGGCCAAATGATGCTTTGCTGGCCTGCGCCGAGCCGCCGCGGCGTCCCTCTGCGGCGTGCCGTAGCGCGGTTCACACTATTACTGTGACCGGCGCTGCTTCCGCGGTCAGCTTTGTCTCGGTGCGGGGAGTCGCCCTAATTTCTGCGGCGCAGCGGGCACCATCGCCATCCACGAGATTGCGAATTTTTATCTTCAATTCCTCGACAACGGGGCCTCTGACAGCCGGATCAGGAGAGCAAAAGCGCAGCGGCCAAAGATCTTCGCGGGTCAAGCCAATCTGTTTCAGGGTGTGCTTGATCAGCCGTCGCGCCTCGGCATCAGATCCGTCGGCCCTGTCGAGCAGTTGGACTGTTCGGTCGATGATCTCATCAAGCGGTGGCAACTCGTTGTCGCTCGGCGCGCCCGCCCCCGATGCAACAGCGTTATTGTTGGCCTTATCGATCGCGGCCTGGATGGATTTGGCAGAATTGCGATTGCGAATTCCGGCATAAAGCGTCCAACCCGCCAATGCCAGGCCACCGATGATGCCGAACAGAATACCGCCGGTCGACACTCCGCCCACTACCAGGAACAGGGCCAGGGAAATCCCGCCGACCGCCATCGCCGCAGCGCCATAGGTGATCCGCCACTTACCCACGCGGATTTGGTTTTTGGCGTCGTCCTGGGCCTTAGCTTCGTTGCGCTCGGCATGCGTAAGCAAAGACTCTGCAAGCCGGCCGGCATCCGCGAGTTCGGCTTGCTGGCTGCCTTTTGCCTCCTTGAGTCCTTCTTTGGCGTCTTCGATTGCTTCCAAGGCGCGGCTCGCCGCCGCCAGCTTTCTCAGGCCGTCATGCCAACGCAGTGCGCCCGCAACGATATGGAGTGCGCCGCAACCGAGGCTAAATGCAAACCCGCAAATGGCGGTCGCTGTAGCGTTGATCGGCACTGCCGCAAGGTGCAATAGCTCGCTGACCTTCAAGCCATCCCATAGCAACGCCAAGTTGCAGCCAACGCCACCACCCTGCAAGATGCCGTCGCGCGCGAACATGACGGAGGAGTGCTTCAAGGTATTTGTGGCATCGCGATGGCCTATTTGCGCAGCTTCATACTCAAGGTAGCTTAGCGCCAACTCAGGCATCGGCTTTCCATCGACCTTGCCGTGTGTTGAAGACTGTGCGACAGAAGTGCTGCCGTCTCGAGAATATGCAGGGGGAACTTCGGGACCGAACGCTATGCCTTCGTTTGCAAGTCCATCTTTTAGCTTTCCACTCTGGGCTTCGGATTTCTGGCCTCGAATGTAGTTTGCAAACGCTTGATGCCTGTCCCCGTTGTCGTCCATCTGCTGCCCAGTGCGCTGATGTCTGTGAGCGTGCCTTCCAAATACAACGGACGTTATGATCATTTCGGCCAATGATGCGACGCTGCCGAGCGCAACTCCGGCTTGCGAAACGGTATGTCTGGCCCCCTCAGCGGTAAATCGGGTAGTAAGGAGCGCTGAGGTTGGATTTGCGCGGAAGAAGGTCGTGATGGACTCTACAAATGCACCGACCCTGCATAGGGCAATGCTGCTCCAGCCCCAATATAAACCCGTATTGGCCACGGCAACCTGCCGCTCTCCCGGCAAAATTCCGCGCCGGTGGGCAACCCAACTCACATAGGTAACATGGCCGCACACGCTTCCCATGGATCGTCTCCTCCTGAGTCTGCCAAGCGCGACGAGCACCTGTCGAACCTGGACTTCTATCCGGCATTTGTTTAGCTACGACGCCGTTGGAACGCTTTCTTTGGTCTTAAGAGCCACCACCGCCGGCGGTCTCGCACCACGGAACAACGTTACGCGAATACATGGTGCCGACAATCTCCTGGTGCCGGCGCTGCCTCCTCGTCCGTTCTGTCGCGTACCGCGGACTTGCCATGTATCGCAATAGGCGCCGGTTATCTATTTCCTTCTCATCCGGGGCGTATATAGGGATTGTGGATTCGCTAATCGCAACACCAGAAGGAAATCCATTAAAGCGATTCCGCATCATCTCTATGGCTGGGAAACCATATTTGGGATCCTTGCCATGTTTTTCCCAGCGTCGTTGAATAACGACAGCAGTAACAGCCAAACCAAGCACGGCGGCGGATTTGATGGACGTCGAGGGCGGGATCAACTCGAGGATACGTTTCCATCTCGCCTGATCATGTATCCTCGTATCGCCACCTAGCCGCTGCGCCTGTGCGATCGCGCCAAGCAGCGGCTCGGCGTTGAGCAGTAGCGGCGTTGCGAGGCGAAGCAGCGTGTCGTGGAAGTCTGCTCCTACACCTTCGCAAGGTACGCGGCATGCAAATTCGGTCAATACCGTGATGGCCCAATATGGGGAACGGGCCATAGCATGTTGGAACACGGTGTGTAGAACCTCTAGCTTGGCGCTCTCCGACAGTTTGTGGAACAACGGCCAGACCTCGTGGAACACCCGTTCCGGGATACGAGGGTACATTTTCCCGAGCCGCCTGAAGGTCTCCTCGAATATCGTCCTCGCACGCCAACGATTCCATCGGTATCCGGTGAAGAAGTTCAGCAGAAGCGATACGTCCTTCATGCATGGCGACTGCGACCGGAAATCCAGGCTCTTCTTGCTCGCAATCAAGTCCCGGAACAACTGAAACTCTGGCCAATAAGGTTTGAGTTGCTGATGAAGAAGGCGGCACGTCATAGCAAGCGTCGCCCGTTCGAAGGGATCGGCAAGATAAGTGACGATCCTGTCGGTAGCCACTTTCGGCAACGCAGCGATATGCTTGTTTTCGCCTTCCGGTGTGCGTCGCGTGCCCTCCGTCCGCAAAAAAGCCTTCGTCAGAACCGCCATGACGCCATGCGAATTGTCACGCAAGGCGATGGCCGACCCACCCACCCCAAGCTGGCCCTCGGACCGGCCGAACGACGCCATTTCATAGGTGCTGGTACCCGGCAACGCCGGGCTTGGATAACCCTCGGTGCAGACTTGCGGCATGGCGCTCTCCCGAGCTGTAGGAATGCCATGCACATTTGCATAGTGACAGGCGCCTGCGCTTAACAAAGGATTGGTGTTCGACAACTTTTGATTGCGGCCGACGCGAGAAATACAGCCTTGTGCGGCCTAGGCAACCGAAAGGAGGATCGACAAAGAAAAAAACCCCGCCATCGTCGATGCCGGGGTTTTTGCTGCAGTCGTGATGCAGTGGGCCAGTAGAGTCCCGGCGCGTGGCGGGGCCGCCTCAGGCGGCGTGCTTGGCGGCGGTCAGCAGCCGGTAGCGCTGCATCAGCACCTCATGGGTCTCGACCCGGTTCGGGTCGCGCGGAATGCACGCGACCGGGCACACCTGCTGGCATTGCGGCTCGTCGAAGTGGCCGACGCATTCGGTGCATTTGTTGGGGTCGATCTCGTAGATTTCCGGCCCCATCGAAATGGCTTCGTTCGGGCACTCGGGCTCACAAACGTCGCAATTGATGCAATCGTCGGTGATGATCAGCGCCATGGTGGTTCCTTCTGCTATCCGGCCATCGCCGCGCGATACGCCGCCGGAGTCCGCCCGCGCCCGACTGGCCGCGTCCTGACGGTTTCCGAACCCCGTATTCTAGGCGTTTTCGGGCCGGCCCGCCGAGCCGGCCCTGGCCTTGGCGCCGACCCGCGGCGGCGGACGGCGGACGGCAGGCGGCGGCCGATCGAGGGCTCAGTCGCCCTTGCCGATCTTTTCCTTGAGCCAGCGCTCGACGGAGGGGAAAACGAACTTGCTGACGTCGCCGCCCAGCACCGCGATCTCGCGCACGAAGGTGCCGGAGATGAACTGGTATTGGTCGGACGGGGTCAGGAACATCGTTTCGACGTCCGGCAGCAGATAGCGGTTCATGCCGGCCATCTGGAACTCGTACTCGAAGTCCGACACGGCGCGCAGGCCGCGCACGATCACGCGCGCATTGTTCTTGCGCACGAAGTCCTTCAGCAGGCCGGAAAAGCCGTCGACGCGCACGTTCGGATAGTGGCCCAGCACTTCCTTGGCGATGCCGATGCGCTCCTCCAGCGAAAAGAAGGGGCGCTTGTTGGGACTATGGGCGACTCCGACCACCAGCTCATCGAAGATATTGGACGCCCTGCGCACCAGATCCTCGTGTCCCCGGGTCAATGGATCGAACGTGCCGGGATAGACCGCGACGACCATGCTTCCTCCTTGTTCTGCCCGCTGCCGTGAATCGGCAAGCCGCACCGGCACCGGCTTTGCAGCCGGCTTGCGCCGATGCCGCCAGGCGAGCGTTGGCGACAGCGGCGTAGTGTACCCCTAAATGCGCGGCTTGAAAGCCGCCGCGGGGAGCGGGCGCGAGGGCCCTGGGCGATCATCGCGCACCGGCGCGCGAAGCGCCAGCGGCCGGATTCAGTCGGCCGCGCCGCGATGGCGCAGCAGGTGGAAATGGACTGCGCCGGCACGCGCGTGGCGCACGATTTCCAGCGATGCGGGCACCGGCGCATCGGCGCCGTTCAGGGGGTTTTCCGATTCGACATAGACCAGCCCCGCCGCATGGGTCAGCCGCTCGGCATGGGCCAGCGCCGGTCCGATCCAGTCTTCTGCGAACGGCGGATCGAGAAAGACCACATCGAAGCTGGCGGCCGGCATCTGCGCCGCGATGGCGAAGGCATCACCCTGGAGGATCTGGATCTGCTCGGCGCCGAGCCGGTCCTGGTTCTCGCGCAGCTGACGCACCACGCGCGGATTGGCCTCGACCATCGCCACATGGGCGGCGCCGCGCGAGGCGGCCTCGAAGCCCAGCGCGCCCGAGCCGGCGAACAGATCCAGGCAGCGCTGGCCGCTGAGGTCCTGGCCCAGCCAGTTGAACAGCGTCTCGCGGACGCGGTCCGGCGTAGGCCGCAGGCCTTCCGCATCGAGCACCGGCAGCGGGGTGCGCTTCCAGCGGCCCCCGATGATGCGCACCTGCGCCGGGGTCTGACGGGAGGAGAACGAGGGAACGCGCCCACGGGGGGCGGTCTGGGTGCGCCCGCCGGCGGCGGGCTGCGGAGAGGGGGAACGCGGACTCATTCCGTGATTGTAGAGCCTGGCGGGCGGGCGGCTGGCGCCGGCGCGCAGGCGGCGCCGGAACGCTATGCGCGCCAGCGCACCGAGTCCAGCCCACGAAGGGGCGACGAATCGGCGCTCGCGCGATGCTTCGCTGGCCCGGGCTCAGCGGGCGGCCGCCGTCGGCGCGCCGCCGGCAGGCCCGCCGACGATTACAGTCGCCATCGCGTCGGGGCGCACATGGCGCTGGAAGGCCTGCCTGACGTGCTGGCGATCGACCTTGGCGATCTGCGCGGTCCAGGTATCGAGGTAGTCCAGCGGCAGCCCGTACCAGCCGATATTGGCGACATTGGTCAGCAGCTTGCGATTGCTGTCGATCCGCAGCGGGAAGCCGTTGATCAGATTGTCCTTGGCCGCCTTCAGCTCGGCCTCGGTCGGCCCTTCCTCGACGAAGCGCTTGAGCACCTGCCGCACCAGCGCCAGGGCCTCGTCGGTCTGCGCCTTGCTGGTCTGCAGGCCGATGCCGAACGGTCCCGGCTGCTTGGACGGGGCGAAATAGCTGTCGACGCCGTAGGTCAGCCCGCGCTTCTCGCGCACCTCCTCGGTCAGCCGGGAGCTGAAGCCGCCGCCGCCGAGCACATAGTTGCCGACCAGCAGCGCGAAATAGTCGGGATCGCCGCGCGCGATGGCGGGCTGGCCCAGCACCACGGTGGCCTGCTGGGCCGGATGCGGAACGCGCTGCACGCTGGCGCCGATGTCCATCTTGACCGGCGGCATCGCCGGCGGTGCGGCGCCGTTGGGCAGCCCGCGCGTCAGCAGCTCGGCGATCTGCTCGGCCTGGCGGCGGTCGATCGCGCCGATCAGCGTGACCACCGCGCGCGAGGCCGCGTAATTGGCGCGCCAGAAGCGCTCCAGGTCGGCGCGCGTGACCGAGGCGACCGACTCCGCGGTCGCCGACATGCCGTAGGGATGGTTCGGGTAGATGGCCTTGGACAGCAGCTTGTCGGCGATCACGCCCGGACGCGTATCGCCCTCGCGGATGGCAGCGATCATCCGCTCCTTCTCGCGGGCGACCACGGCCTCGGGGAAGGTCGGCGCCTTGATCAGCTGCGCGGCCAGCGTCACCGACTGCGTCAGTTCGGGGTTCGAGGTCAGCGTCCGCAGGCCGATGCCGCCGCGGTCGCCGCCGGCCGCGCCGCCGAAGCTGGCACCGGTATCGGCGAAGGCGTCGGCGATCTGCGCCTCGTCGCGCGCCGGCTGGCCTTCCACCGCGCCGGTGCCCTTGTCGAGCAGCGCGGCCGTCAGCGTTGCGAGCCCGGCCTTGCCCGGCGGGTCATAGCGGCTGCCGGCGTCGAAATCGACATTGATGTCGAGCATCGGAATCGACGGGCTGCGCACGAAATAGACGCGGGCGCCGGTCGACGCGGTCCAGTGTTCGATCGGAATGGCGGCCTGCGCGGTGGCGGCGCCCAGGCCGGCCAGCAGGCCGGCGGCCACCGCCAGCGCCCGGCGCAGCCGCGCCGAGGGACGGGAAAACGAGAGCGAATCCATGGCGAACATCGGCGGTCCTCAGTGGCGCAGGCCGGACGGGGCCTGGGGCTTGGGCTGGTTGGGATCGATCGGCTGCGGCAGCAGCGTTGCCACGGTCAGGTTGTCGTCGCTGAAGTACTTGCCCGCCACCGTCTTGACCTGCTCCGGCGTGACCTGCTTGATCCGCTCGAGAATGCGGTCCAGCTGCTGCCACGAGATGCCGGCGATCTCCGCGACGCCGATCTCCATGCCCTGCCCGAACACCGAATCGCGCTTGTAGATCTGGCCGGCCACGACCTGCGCCTTGACGCGCCGCAGCTCTTCGTCGGACACGCCCTCGCGCGCGATCCGCTCGATCTGCTGCCGCAGGGCGCGCTCGATCTCGTCGGTGGTATGGCCGTTGGCGGGCGTGCCGTCGAGCACGAACAGCGACTCGCCACGATTGATGCCGTCATAGCCGACATTGACATCGTCTGCCAGCCGCTGCGTGCGAACCAGATCGCGCGTCAGCCGCGCATTGTCGTAGCCGTTGAGCACGGCGGCCAGCACCTCGAGCGCATACGGATCGATGTCCTTCTCGACGTCGCGCAGGCGCGGCACCTTGTAGGCCAGCACCAGATAGGGATTCTCCGCGGGTGCCTTGACCCAGATCCGCTTGACGCCCTTCTGCGGCGGCTCGATCTGCGGCTTGCGTACCGGCAGCGGACGCGGCTTGAGCCTGCCGTAGGTGCGCTCGGCCAGCGCGCGCCCCTCGGCCGGATTGACGTCGCCCGCGACCACCAGGATCGCGTTGTTGGGCACGTACCACTCGCGATACCAGGCGCTGACATCGTCGACGCGCATATTGACCAGATCGTTCATCCAGCCGATCACCGGATGGCGATAACCCGCGCTGGTGTAGACCGTGGCCAGCAGCTGTTCGTAGACGGTGCCGCGCGGCGAGTCGTCGGTGCGCAGCCGGCGCTCTTCCATCACGACCTTCATCTCGCGTTCGAAGTCCTCGGCGCGGATCACCAGGTTCGCCATGCGGTCCGCTTCGAGCTCCATCATCCGCGGCAGATGCTGCTTGGCGATCTGCTGGAAGTACATGGTGAAGTCGCGGTTGGTCATTGCGTTCTCGCGGCCGCCGAGCGCGGCGATCTGCCGCGAGAACTCGCCCGGTCCGACCTTGGGCGTGCCCTTGAACATCATGTGTTCGAGCATGTGGGCGACGCCCGTGGTACCGCTGACCTCGTCGATGCCGCCGACGCGATACCAGACCTGATGGGCGACCGTGGGCGCGCGGTGGTCTTCCTTGACGATCACGCGCATGCCGTTGGCGAGCTTGAATTCGGTGGTGCCGCCGTCGGGCACCGCCGCCTGTACCGCCGCGCCGGGGGCTGGCGGCGCATCGACCGCCACGCCCTGCGCATGTGCAAGCGGCATCCAGGCGGCAGCGGCGAGCAGCGCAAGCGAGGCCAGACGGGCCGGAAGGGACCGGGAATCAGGCCGCCACGATGGCGGAGAGGATGGCGAAGCGGAATGCCGGCGCCGATCGGCGCCTCTGGTGACATGCTGATGGGCGGGCATTGCGCCCTGCCACGTCGACGCCGCGGTCGACCCTGCGCGATGGTTCATGCGACCCCGTCTGCTAGAATTTTGCCGATTGATTCTACCGGGGTATGGACCCCTTTCCCAATGTTTAGTTTCTGGAAGAAGCGCAAGGCCGAGCCCACCGGCGCGCCCACCGAGGCGCCGACCGAGGCACCATCGGCCCCGGCGGCGCAGGCACCGGCCGCCGAAGCGCCGCCGGTCAGCGCCGCACCGCCGCAGCCGGAAACGGCGGCCCCGTCCGCATCGATCGGCACGACGATCGAGACCACCCCGGCGGCCGCCGAAGCCAAGCCCGCACCGTCCCGACTGTCTCCACTGTCCTGGTTCACGCGTTCCTCGCGGCCGGCGGCGGAAGCCGCTCCGCAGGCGGAGCCGCAGCGAGAGCCTGAGCCGGAGCCACAACCCGAACCACGGCCCCAGCCACAGGCCGCACCACAGGCCGCACCGCAGCCGACACCACAACCCGCACAACAACCGGCACAACCGGCACGCAACCTCGCGCCCGAGCCCGTCCCGGCCACGCAGCCCCAGGCCGCGCCGCTGTCCGTGCCCGTGCCCGTCGCCACGGAGAGCGACGATGGCGACGATGACGGCGAGATGGTGCTGGTCCCGGTGCCGCCGCCGAGCGAGGAAGCCAAGCGCGGCTGGATGCAGCGGCTGCGCACCGGCCTGTCGAAGACCAGCCGCGGCATCAGCACGCTGTTCGTCGGCGTCAAGGTCGACGAGGCGCTGTTCGAGGAATTGGAGACGGCGCTCCTGATGGCCGATGCCGGCGTCGAGGCCACCGAATACCTGCTCGGCGAACTGCGCCGCCGCATCAAGAGCGAGCGCATCGACACCGCCGAGGGCGTGCGGGTCGCGCTGCGCGATCTGCTGACCGAACTGCTGCGTCCGCTCGAAAAGACCATGGAGCTCGGCCGCGAGCAGCCGATGGTGATGATGATCGCGGGCGTCAACGGCGCCGGCAAGACGACCAGCATCGGCAAGCTGTGCAAGCACTTCCAGCACTACGGCCAGTCGGTGCTGCTGGCCGCGGGCGACACGTTCCGCGCGGCGGCGCGCGAGCAGCTGACGATCTGGGGCGAGCGCAACAACGTCACCGTGGTCTCGCAGGAGAGCGGCGACCCGGCCGCGGTGATCTTCGACGCCGTCAATGCGGCCCGCGCGCGCCGCGTCGATATCGTGATGGCCGACACCGCCGGCCGCCTGCCGACGCAGCTGCATCTGATGGAAGAGCTGAAGAAGGTCAAGCGCGTGATCGGCAAGGCGATGCCCACCGCGCCGCACGAAGCGCTGCTGGTGATCGATGCCAACACCGGCCAGAACGCGCTGGCGCAGGTGAAGGCCTTCGACGATGCGCTGCAGCTGACCGGCCTGATCGTGACCAAGCTCGACGGCACCGCCAAGGGCGGCATCCTGGCCGCGATCGCGCGCCAGCGTCCGGTGCCGGTCTACTTCATCGGCGTCGGCGAAAAGGTCGAGGACCTGCAGCCGTTCAAGGCCGACGAGTTCGCGCGGGCCCTGCTCGGCGATTGATCGCGCGTCGAGCGCGACGGCAAATAAAAACGGGCGCCGCTGGGAAACAGCGGCGCCCGTTCTTCATTGACGGCCCTTCGCTTGCTGGCGTCGGCTACTCCGCGTCTGGCTGCGCCTTCGGCGCTGCCTGCTGGAACGCCGGCAGCTCCATGCAGGCGTCGAAGATCCGCACGATGGTCGGATAGGGTTCCAGACCGACCTGGAATCGCTGCGCGTTGAAGACCTGCGGCACCAGGCAGATATCGGCCAGCGTCGGCGTATCGCCGAAGCAGAAGCGGCCGGCCTTGCCCTCGCGCGTCAACGTGGCCTCGAGGCCGTCGAAGCCGATCTCGATCCAGTGGCGATACCAGGCGTCCTTGGCTTCCTCGCTGACGCCGAGCGTGTGCTTCAGGTACTTGAGCACGCGCAGGTTGTTCAGCGGGTGGATCTCGCAGGCGATCGACTGCGCCAGCGCGCGCACGTAGGCGCGGTCCAGCGCCGTGCCGGGCAGCAGCGCCGGCTCGGGATGGGTCTCGTCGAGATATTCGACGATCGCCATCGACTGCGACAGCGCGTGGTCGTCGTCGAGCAGCGTCGGCACCAGCGCATTGGCGTTCAGCGCGCGGTACTGCTCGCTCAGCTGCTGGCCGCCATCCTTGAGCAGATGCACCGGCACGTATTCGAAGGGCAGGCCCTTGAGCGCCAGCGCGATGCGCACGCGGAACGCCGCCGAACTGCGGAAATAGCTGTAGAGCTTGAGCATTGCTTCAGACCACCTTGACCGACAGTTCGCCGACGCCTTCGATCGCGCATTGCATGCGATCGCCCTTGACCACCGGGCCCACGCCCTCGGGGGTGCCGCTATAGATCAGGTCGCCCGGCTGCAGCTCGAACAGCTTCGACAGATACGACACCATCTCCGGCACCGACCAGATCAGGTCCGACAGGTCGCCGCGCTGCTTCTCCGCGCCGTTGACTGCCAGCGTCACCGCGCCGCGCTCGGGATGGCCGATGGCCTGCACCGGCACGATCGGGCCGATCGGCGCCGAATGGTCGAACGCCTTGCCGGTCTCCCAGGGGCGGCCGGTCTTCTTCGATTCGTTCTGCAGGTCGCGGCGCGTCATGTCCAGGCCCACCGCATAGCCGAACACGTGCGAGGCGGCCTGCTCGACCGGGATGTCGCGGCCGCCCTTGCCGATCGCGACCACCAGCTCGACTTCATAGTGGACGTTGTTCGAGCCCGGCGGATACGGGAACGTGCCCTCGGCGCCGTCGGCCACCGGGCTGACCGCATCGCTGGGCTTGCAGAAGAAGAACGGCGGTTCGCGGTCCGGGTCCGATCCCATCTCGCGCGCGTGGGCGGCGTAGTTGCGCCCGACGCAGTAGACCCGCCGCACCGGGAAACGCGCGCTGCTGCCGCGCACCGGCACGCCGGTGGGCGCGGGGGGTTGGAATACGAACTCCTCGGTCATGCATCTCTCCACTGGATGGATTCTGGAATGGGTTTCGGAGGGCGGTCCGGTCGGCGCGGCGAGCGCGGCGCGGGACCTGCCCGCGAGGGTGCGCGGCCAAGGCCTGCGGGTCGCGTCGGGGGCGCCCTGGGCCTCGCGGCAGGGCATCAGCATACACCGGCCGCCCCATCGCGGGGCAAGGCTACGCCCCAAAACCCGGCGTGATTCTTGCATGAAGCAAGGAGCAGACATCGGCCGCCGAAGCGGCCACAGAAAGCCGGCGAACCAGCCGGCCACCGAACGTCGGCCACCGCCTGACCGAACCATGAATCGCCGCCCGTCCCCTCCCCCGCCCGTGCGTTCCGTATCGTCGGCCGCATCATCGGCTGCTCCTTCGGCCGCACCGCCGGCCTCGGCAGCGGCCGTGCCCACTACGGCCGGGCGGCCGCTGCGCATCCTGCTGGTGCGCGATCCGCTCGACGCGGATCCGCTGAACGTCGACACGATCCGCGCGGGGCTGGCGGCGGCCGGCTTCAGCGAGGTCGAGACGGTGGACGCGGACCTGGCACTGCCCGACGCCATCGCCACGCGGCAGCCGGACCTGATCATCATCGCGTCGGAGTCGGCCGCGCGCGATACGGTCGAGCACGTCTGCGTATCGACCCAGCATGCGCCGCGCCCGATCGTGCTGTTTACCGACAACGACGACGCCGAGCGCATCAAGTCCGCGCTGACGGCCGGCATCACCGCCTATATCGTCGACGGCCTGCGCGCCGAGCGCGTCAAGACCGTGCTCGACGTCGCCTACGCGCGCTTCCAGCTCGACCAGGCGCTGCGCGCGGAGCTCGACGCGACCCGGCTGAAGCTGACCGAGCGCAAGCTGGTCGAGCGCGCCAAGGGCCTGCTGATGCAGGCGCGCGGCCTCAGCGAGGACGAAGCCTACAAGCGCCTGCGCACGATGGCGATGGAGCGCGGCCTCAAGCTGGTCGACGCCGCCCAGCGCGTGATCGACGTGATGGGCTAGGACGCCCGTGGCCGCTTTTCTTCAGGAGCCTGCATGCCCTCTCGCCCCAGTCCCGACAAACCCGGGCGCCCGGCCCTCGCTGCCGACGCCGTGCGCCACGGCGCCGACGCGCCGCCCGCCAGTCAGCGCCGTCGCCGCGCACCGACCACCGCCGCGGGCGCCAGCGTGATGACGCTGGTCGATCCGATGGTGCGCGCCGGTGCCTGGGCGGCCGGCTCGGATGCGCCCGAGAAGCCCGAGGTCCGCATCGGCTTCATCCCGCTGACCGATTGCGCCTCGGTGGTGATGGCCGCCGCGCTCGGGCTGGACCGCAAGCACGGCATCCGCATCACGCCGACCCGCGAGGCCTCGTGGGCCGGCGTGCGCGACAAGCTGGTCAACGGCGAGCTCGATGCCGCGCACGTGCTGTACGGCCTCGTCTACGGCGTGCAGCTGGGCATCGGCGGGCCGAGGAAGGACATGGCGGTGCTGATGAACCTGAACCACAACGGACAGGCGATCTCGCTGTCGGCGAAGCTGGCCGACAAGGGCGTCAGGGACGGCGCCAGCCTGCGTGCCTACATGACGCGCGAGCCGCGCCAGTACACCTTCGCGCAGACCTTCCCCACCGGCACGCATGCGATGTGGCTGTACTACTGGCTGGCGGCCAACGGCATCGATCCGCTGCGGGAGGCACGCACGATCACCGTGCCGCCGCCGCAGATGGTGGCCACTATGCGGGTCGGCCATATGGACGGCTTCTGCGCCGGCGAGCCGTGGCACGCGCGCGCGATCGCGGATCGCATCGGCTTCACCGCCGAGACCACGCAGGGCATCTGGCGCGACCATCCGGAGAAGACGCTGGCCACCACCGCCGAGTTCGTGCAGAAGTATCCGAACACCGCGCGGGCGATGGTGGCGGCGGTGCTGGAGGCCTCGCGCTTCATCGACGCGTCGGCGTCGAACCGGCGCCGGACCGCGGAGACCATCGCCGCGCCGTCCTATGTCGACAGCGACATGGACCTGATCCTCGACCGCATGCTGGGCCGCTATGCCAACGGCCTGGGCAGGACCTGGGACGACGCCCATGCGATGCAGTTCCATCGGGACGGCGAGGCGAACTATCCCTACCTGTCCGACGGCATGTGGTTCCTGACGCAGCACAAGCGCTGGGGGCTGCTGAAGGAACACCCGGACTATCTGGCGGTGGCACGCAAGGTCAACCGGATCGATGTCTACCGGCAGGCCGCCGCGGCCGCGCAGGTGCCGCTGCCCGCCAGCGACTTCCGCACGGCGAAGCTGATGGACGGCGTGGTGTGGGACGCCAGCCGGGACCCGAAGGCCTATGCCGACGGCTTCGCGATCCAGGCATGAGGGCACCCGCGCGCCGCCTGCACGCCGCCTGCAGCCGCCTGCGCGTATCGCGCTATCATCGGCCGAAAGCGCGCTGACCACGCCGCCCTCGCGGCACCGCCGCTACCGCATTGTGCGCGCATGGCCGCGCAATGCCCCTGGCGCACCGCCCTTACCGTATTGCCCTACCCCTAGCGCACCGACATGCCCGCTGACCGCCACGACACCTCGCCCGCCTTTTCCGCGGCGCCCTATATCAAGGAAATCGGCCGCGGCGTCGCCGGGGCGCGCGCCCTGCCGCGCGACGATGCCCGCCTGCTGTTCGACGCGATGCTGTCCGGACGCGTCTCGGACCTCGAGCTGGGCGCCGTGCTGATGGCGTACCGGATCAAGGGCGAGGCGCCGCACGAGCTCGCCGGCATGCTGGAGGCCGCGCACGCGCATTGCCTGCCGCTGCCGGCGCCGGAGCGCCAGGTGGTGGTCATTCCCAGCTACAACGGCGCCCGCAAGCAGCCCAATCTGGTGCCGCTGCTGGCGCTGCTGCTCGCACGGGAAGGCATCCCGGTGCTGGTGCATGGCACGCGCGAATTCAATCAGCGGGTCACCAGCATCATGCTGTTCGAGGCCTTGGGGATCCCGCCGTGCGCGACGGTGGACGAAGCCGCGCGGCGGCTCGCGCAGCCCGGTGCCGGCGGCGATGCCGATCCCGGCCCGCTGGCCGTGCTGCCGATCGACGTGCTGTCGCCGGCCCTGTCGGCGCTGCTCGACAAGCGCACCGTGATCGGGCTGCGCAATTCCTCGCACACCATCGTCAAGATGCTGCAGCCGGTCGGGGCGCATACGCCGGCCGAGGCGCTGCGGCTCTACAGCTACACCCACCCGGAATACCGCGAAACGCTGACGGACTACTTCTCGCACGAGCCGGCCAACGTGCTGCTGGCGCGCGGCACCGAGGGCGAGGTGGTGGCCGACGCCCGCCGCGGCAGCCGTATCGACTGGCTGCACGACGGCCATCAGCGCACGCTGGTCGATCCGATGTCGGGCTCGGTCGCCGACGTGCCGGCGCTGCCGCCGGGCACGGACGTGGCGCTGACGGCGGCGTGGATCCGCCAGGTGCTGTCCGGCGCCGTGCCGGTGCCGGCGCCGATCGCGACGCAGATCGAGACGATCCGCGGCTGCCTGCGGGAGAGCGCGCGGGTCAGCTGGGTCAGCCCGCTGTAGCAAGGCCTTTCCCACTCCCCCCCTCTCCCCGCCCCTCTCTCGCCCGCGGGAGAAGGGCGCAAACCACGACGCCCGCCTTTCAAACCCGCCGCGGCGGCAGCGGAATCCGTTCGGTCTCGCCCGGCACGTGCGGGAATTCGTCGTTCTCCCAGCGCCGCGCCGCTTCCTCGATCGCCTCGCGGCTGCTGGCGACGAAATTCCAGAAGATATGCCGCCGGCCGTCCACCGGTTCGCCGCCGAGCAGCATCAGCCGCGACGGCTCCAGCGCGGTGACCGTGGCCTCGGCGCCCGGCGTCAGCACTGCCAGATGCTCGGCCGGCAGCGCGGTGCCGTCGATCGCGGCGGCGCCGTCGACCAGATACAGGCCGCGCTGTTCGTGCTCGGGCGGAATCGCCAGGCTGGCGCCGGCGTCCAGTTCCAGCGCCGCATAGAGCGTGCGGCTGAACACCTGCACCGGCGAGCGCGCGCCGAAGGCATCGCCGGCGATCACCGTGATGCGGGCGCCGCCATGGACCAGTTGCGGCAGCGTCGCCGCCGGATGGTGGAAGAACGACGGCGCGACGGTCTCATGCTCGCGCGGCAGCGCGACCCAGGTCTGGATGCCGTGCAGGCGCGGGCCGGCGTCCCGGGCGGCCTGGGGCGAGCGCTCCGAATGGACGATGCCGCTGCCGGCGGTCATCCAGTTGACGTCGCCAGGCCGGATCGTCTGTTCGCTGCCGACGCTGTCGCGATGGACGATTTCGCCTTCGAACAGATAGGTCACGGTGGCAAGGCCAATATGCGGATGAGGGCGCACATCCATACCGTGGCCGGGCGGCAGTTCGACCGGACCCATATGGTCGAAGAAGATGAACGGCCCCACGGTCTGGGCGGCGGCGGAGGGCAGCACACGCCGCACCGAGAAGTCGCCGATATCTCTTACATGCGGTTTCAACAAATGTTCAATGGCGGACATGACTGACACTCCAGAGACGTGAGCGGATCGAGGCAGTGCTGGCAAGTGTAGCCCCTGCGGCTCCATGGCATGGACCCTGCAGCAGAACCGGCAGCGGAGCCGACGCTCTAACGAACTCATGTCCGCGCCCGCCGACGTTACGCAGGAGGCCTTCCGGCGAGCCTAAACCGCTATGGAATATTTTCTCCGATACTCTGGAACTATCACGGCGGACCGGACTCCAATTAGCACTCACCCGGCTGGAGTGCTAATATGCGTTGCATTGCAGTGTGGGAAGCGCCGGCGACGACGCCGTTGATGCTTCCGACACGCGGGCACGCCGCCCGCCGGATGCGAAAGGAGCCCTGAGTGAACGCAGTCCTGTCTGCCGATTCGATCACCATGAACAACACCCTGCCGATGGTGCCCCAGCGCGCCAACAGCATGGCCCTGACCCTGCCCGCCGGGCTGGGCAATCTCGACAGCTATATCCAGGCTGTCCACCGTATTCCGATGCTCACCGCCGAGGAGGAGCAGCGGCTCGCGCGCGAGCTGCGCGACCACGACTCGGTCGAGGCCGCCCGCCGGCTGGTGATGTCGCACCTGCGCCTGGTCGTATCGATCGCGCGCCAGTACCTGGGCTACGGCCTGCCGCACGCGGACCTGATCCAGGAAGGCAATATCGGCCTGATGAAGGCCGTCAAGCGCTTCGACCCGGACCAGGGCGTGCGCCTGGTGTCGTACGCGATCCACTGGATCAAGGCGGAGATCCACGAGTACGTGCTGCGCAACTGGCGCATGGTCAAGGTCGCGACGACCAAGGCCCAGCGCAAGCTGTTCTTCAACCTGCGCAGCCACAAGCAAAGCGCCCATACCTTCACGCCGGACGAGATCGACGCGGTCGCGCGCGAGCTGAACGTCAAGCCGGAAGAAGTGATGGAGATGGAAACCCGTCTGTCGGGCGGCGATCTGGCGCTGGAAGGCCAGGTCGACGACGGCGAGGAGGAGTTCGCTCCGATCGCCTACCTGGCCGACAACCACAACGAGCCGACCCGCGTGCTCGAGGCCAAGCGCCAGGACCGGATGCAGGTGGAAGGCCTGGAGCAGGCGCTCACCAAGCTCGATCCGCGCAGCCGCCGCATCATCGAGGCGCGCTGGCTGCAGGTCAACGACGACGGCTCGGGCGGCGCCACGCTGCATGAGCTGGCCGACGAGTTCGGCGTTTCGGCCGAGCGGATCCGCCAGATCGAGTCCGCCGCGATGAAGAAGATGAAGGGCGCGCTGCAGGCCTTCGCATGATGGACGCCGAGGCAAGCAGCAAGCCGTAAGCCGCCGGGCCCCCGCATACGCGGGGACGGCGGGGTGAAGGGCCGGGTTCCGCAAGGACCCGGCCCTTTTCCTTTGCCTCCCGCACCGCCCCTCGCCATCGCCCATCGCCATCGCCCCTCGCCACCGCCCCTCGCCATCGCCCCTCGCCACCGCCTCTCGCCACCCCTTTCGGCCACCGCCTTCCGACGCCGCCTCTCGCCACCCCTTTCCGCCACCGCCTTCCGACGCCGCCTCTCGCCACCCCTTTCCGCCACCGCCTTCCGACGCCGCCTCGCGCCACCACCGCCTCCTGACGGCGCCTCCTGCCACCGCTCCCGAGGCCGCCAACGCCACCTGCGCCTCCCCGCCCCGCCCCCACGCGCCTCCTCCTCCTCGGGGTTTGCCCGCATCCGCCCGCCGTGATGTTGACAATCACCAAGGCGTGATCTACAAATCCGTACACAACTACAAACGATTTTGTAGACAATCTTGTCTACAAACAAATCCTGAGAGCGGATTCCCGATCCATTCGATCCACACCGCCCGCCCGGCGCGCCCGCGCGCCGGCCACCGCATGGCATCGCCTTGAGGAGACAAGCATGATGCACACCACCGCGCCTGCCGCCGCCGAGCTGCAGGACAGCGCGTCCGTCCACCATGGCAACGCGCTGATCAAGCCGTCGTACGACGAGCGCCTGACCAACGAAGACCTGGCGCCGCTGAAGAAGCAGACCTGGAGCACCTACAACATCTTCGCCTTCTGGATGTCGGACGTGCACAGCGTCGGCGGCTATATCACGGCCGGCAGCCTGTTCGCCTTGGGCCTGACAAGCTGGCAGGTGCTGGTGGCGCTGCTGGTCGGCATCGTCATCGTGCAGTTCTTCTGCAACCTGGTGGCCAAGCCCAGCCAGGTCACCGGCACGCCGTATCCGGTGATCTGCCGGGCCTCGTTCGGCGTGCTCGGCGCCAATATCCCGGCGGTGATCCGCGGCCTGATCGCGGTGGCGTGGTACGGCATCCAGACCTATCTGGCCTCCTCGGCCTTCCTGATCCTGGCGCTGCATTTCTTCCCGTCGCTGGCGCCCTATGCCGACGTCAAGCTGCATGGCTTCGCCGGACTGTCGACCCTGGGCTGGGCCGCGTTCATGACGCTGTGGGTGCTGCAGGCCCTGGTGTTCTGGACCGGCATGGAAACCATCCGCAAGTTCATCGACTGGGCCGGCCCCGCGGTCTATGTGGTGATGATCCTGCTGGCGATCTGGCTGGTGAACAAGGCAGGCTGGAGCAACGTCAGCTTCACGCTGAGCTTCGTCAAGTACAGCGGCTGGGAAGCGGTGCCGGTGATGCTGACCGCGATCGCGCTGGTGGTCTCGTACTTCTCCGGCCCGATGCTGAATTTCGGTGACTTCTCCCGCTACGCGAAGAACTTCGGCGCGGTCCGCAAGGGCAACTTCTGGGGGCTGCCGATCAACTTCCTCGGCTTCTCCCTGCTGACCGTGATCACCACCTCGGCCACGCTGCCGGTGTTCGGCAAGCTGATCACCGATCCGGTCGAGACCGTCAGCCATATCGACAGCACCTTCGCGATGGTGCTGGGCGCGCTGACCTTCATGACCGCCACCATCGGCATCAACATCGTCGCCAACTTCGTCTCGCCGGCGTTCGACTTCTCCAACGTCTCGCCCAGGCACATCAGCTGGCGCACCGGCGGCATGATCGCCGCGGTCGGCTCGATCTTCATCACGCCCTGGAATCTGTACAACAACCCGCAGGTCATCCACTACACGCTGGACGTGCTGGGCGCCTTCATCGGGCCGCTGTTCGGCATCCTGATCTCCGACTACTACCTGGTGCGCCGCCAGCAGGTCGACGTCGACGACCTGTACACGATGCGCCCGCAGGGCAAGTACTGGTACACCCGCGGCTACAACCCGGTGGCGATCGCCACCATGATCCCGGCCGCGATCATCCCGATCCTGTGCGTGGTGGTGCCGGCCTGGCAGGGCCTGGCCAACTACAGCTGGTTCATCGGCATGGGCATTGCGCTGGTGCTGTACCGCGTGCTGGCGCGCCGCATGATGCCGCATTTCTTCGCGGCCGCCTGACCGGCCACAACGACCCGACGCCACGACGACCTCGACGACTCCACGACCCCGACGATCCGACCACCCGACGTTTGCCATGAAGCTGAAGATCATCAATCCCAATACCACGCAAAGCATGACCGACAAGATCGGCCAGTGCGCCCGCACCGTGGCCTCGCCCGACACGCGCATCATTGCGGTCAGCCCACGCATGGGACCCGCTTCCATCGAGAGCCACTATGACGAGGCGCTGTCGGTGCCGGGCATCCTCGAGGAGATCCGGCTGGGCGAGGCCGACGGCGTCGACGGCTACGTGATCGCCTGCTTCGGCGATCCGGGGCTGTACGCGGCACGGGAGATGGCGCGCGGGCCGGTGATCGGCATCGCCGAGGCCGCCATGCACATGGCCAGCCTGATCGGCACCAGCTTCAGCGTCGTCACCACGCTGGCGCGCACCTGCAATATCGCGTGGCATCTGGCCGAGCGCTACGGCATGGAACGGTTCTGCCGCAACGTGCACGCCTGCGATCTGCCGGTGCTGGAGCTCGAGCGGCCAGGCTCCGACGCGCGCCGCATCATCACCGAGTCGTGCCGCCAGGCGCTGGCGCAGGACCGCAGCGACTGCATCGTGCTCGGCTGCGCCGGCATGACCGACCTGTGCGAGGAGATATCCGAGGCGATCGGCGCGCCGGTCATCGACGGCGTGGTGTCGGCGGTCAAGATGGTCGAGTCGCTGGTCGCGATCCGGCTGCGCACCAGCAAGCGCGGCGACTGGGCCAGGCCCTTGCCGAAGGCCTACGCCGGCATGCTGGCACCGTTCGCGATCAATTGAGGCGCGGCCTTCATCGCTTACCGCCTTCATCGATTTCCGCATACCGCAGATCATGTCCACTCCGCTCACTGCTTCCCGCTCGCCGGCCGGTGCCGATGCCGGCCAACCCTATCCCCGCGACCTGATCGGCTACGGCGCGCGGCCGCCGCATGCTCACTGGCCGGGCGGCGCGCGCGTGGCGCTGCAGTTCGTGCTCAATTACGAGGAAGGCGGCGAGAACTGCGTGCTGCATGGCGACGCGGCGTCCGAGCAGTTCCTCTCCGAGATCGTCGGCGCGGCGGCCTACCCCGACCGCCACATGAGCATGGAGAGCATCTACGAATACGGTTCGCGCGCCGGCGTCTGGCGCATCCTGCGCGAGTTCGAGCAGCGCGGCCTGCCGCTGACCATCTTCGGGGTGTCGATGGCGCTGCAGCGCCATCCCGAGCTGACCCGCGCCTTCGTCGAGCTGGGCCACGAGATCGCCTGCCACGGCTGGCGCTGGATCCATTACCAGAACATCGACGAGGCCACCGAGCGCGAGCACATGCGCATCGCGATGCAGATCATCCGCGAGCTGACCGGCAGCGCGCCGCTGGGCTGGTACACCGGCCGCGACAGCCCCAATACGCGGCGCCTGGTGGTCGAGCACGGCGGCTTCGTCTACGACTCGGACTACTACGGCGACGACCTGCCGTTCTGGACCGAGGTGCGGACGAGCAACGGCGAGACGAAGCCGCATCTGGTGGTGCCCTACACGCTGGACTCGAACGACATGCGCTTTGCCACGCCGCAGGGCTTCAACACCGGCGAGCAGTTCTTCCAGTACCTGAAGGACGCCTTCGACGTGCTGTACGCCGAGGGCGATCCCCAGGGGCTGAACCAGCCGAAGATGCTGTCGATCGGCATGCATTGCCGGCTGCTCGGGCGGCCTGGGCGCTTTCGCGCGCTGCAGCGTTTCCTGGACTACGTGCAGTCGCACGACAAGGTCTGGATCGCGCGCCGGATCGATATTGCGCGGCACTGGATCGAGACCCATCCCCATCCGGGATCGGTACGTGCGCCGATGGCGACGGCCGTACAGGGCGATCTGTCGCTGGCACTCTGAAGGGGCGGCGCGGATGGCTGGATGGCACGCTGCGCGGACGACTGGATGGCACGCTGTTGCGCGGATGGCTCCACGGCACGCTGCGCGCATCGTCGCGGTGCCGGGCCCGATCCTTCCATCGGCGCGCGCGCCCGGCGACGTTTCGGACCGGTGCCGCGCGCTTTGTGTACGATATGCGGATCGTTCGTCGCCAATCGCGGTGACAAAGTCCACCGCGCATCGTCACAATGTCTTCTCTTCGCAAGCCGACCGGCGGCAAGACCGCTGCCGCCTCGGCGCCCACGCCGGCCGGGCGCAAGACGGCCGCCGGCAAACCCGCCGCCCGCCGGACGTCCGCCCGCGGCGCTGCCTCGCCGGCTGAGGACGCCCACACCATGAACGCCGCCGAGGCCGCTGCCGCCAATGCCGCCGACAGCCCGGAGAACGGCACCGCCGAGGCGTCGGCCACCGAGGCGATCTATCTGAGCCTGCTGTCCGCCATCATGGAACACCGGCTGCTGGCCGGTACCAAGCTGGTCGAGGAGCGGCTGTGCGAGGTGACCGGGGCGAGCCGCGCCCGCATCCGCCAGGTGTTCGCCCGGCTCGCGCACGAGAAGCTGGTCACGCTGGTGCCGAACCGCGGCGCCTTCATCGCCAGCCCGACGGTCGAGGAAGCGCACCAGGTTTTCCAGACGCGCCAGGTCATCGAGCCGGAGCTGGCCGCCACGCTGGCGCGCCACGCGACGCCGGCCAAGGTCCGCAGCCTGCAGCGGCACGTGCAGGAAGAAGACGCGGCGCGCGCGCGCGGCGACCGCGCCGCGGTGATCCGGCTATCGGGGGAATTCCATATCCTGCTGGCGGAAATGGCGGGCAACGCCATCCTGGAGAAGGTCATCCGCGAGATGGTCTCGCTGACCTGCCTGATCATCACGCTGTATGACCGGCCCGGCGCGCCGGCCTGCCCGGAGCACGAGCACCGCGAGCTGATCGCGGCGATCGAGAAGCGCGACGAGGGCGCGGCGCGCGCGGTGATGCGCGAGCATCTGGAGCACATCGAAGGGTCGCTGGACCTGACCGTGACCGAAGTCGGGGCGCCGGACTTCTACAGCATCTTCAACAAGGGCTGAGCCGCGCAGTACCGAGCACTGAGGACCGAGGACTCAGGACAGACTGAGGGTTCAGGACTGAGGACTCGGGACTGAGGACTCGGGACTGAGGGTTCGGGACTGAGGACTCGGGACTGAGGGTTCGGGACTGAGGACACGGGACCAGAGGACTCCGGACCCATGTCCTTGGGGGGTCGATCGAGACGCTCAGGACAGCAGCTGCTTCATGTCCTTGACGATCGGCTCGGTGCCCTGGCCGTGGCGAATGAACAGCCGCAGCCGCCCTTCCGGATCGAACACATAGCTGCCGGCGGAATGGTCGACCGTGTAGTTGCCCGGCGAACTGCCCGGCACCTTGGCGTAGAACACCTTGAAGTCCTTGGTGAGCTGGCGCAGCGCCGCCTCGTCGGCGGGCCGCATGCCCAGGAAGCGCGGATCGAAGGCCGGCACGTACTGGGCCAGCAGCGCCTGCGTGTCCCGCTCCGGGTCGACGGTGATGAACAGCACCTGCACGCGGTCGGCGTCGGGGCCGAGCTGCTCCATCACGGTCTTCCACTCGACCATCGTGGTCGGGCAGACGTCCGGGCAATGGGTGTAGCCGAAGAACATCACCACCGCCTTGCCCTTGAAGTCCGCCAGCGTGCGCTGCTTGCCGGTGTGGTCGGTCAGCTTGAAGTCCTTGCCGAATTCGCTGCCGCCGGTCACATCGATATTCTGAAAGGTCGGCTTCTGCTGGCCGCAGGCGGCCAGGCCCAGCGCCAGCAGCGCGACCAGCAGAAAGCGCCGCAGCTTGGCCAGGAAGGGGAAGACGGACGAGGAAAACGAGGCGGTGCGCATGGTATCGGTTCGATTGGGCTTGTCCGGGGACATGTCGGCCGCTTGTCGGCGGCTTTGTTGGCGGCTTTGTTGGCGGCTTTGTTGGCGGCGTGTTCGCGTCTTGTTCGCGCTTGTCCGCGTGTGCCGGCGCCTGAGGTGGCGCGGCAGGCGCGCCGCCAGCAGCGGCTAGTATCGCCGATCGCGGCGCACCGGGCGTTGGCCGCGACATCTTGTCGCGGCCGGGCCGCCATCACGGCTGCGGCACGAACTTGAAGTAGTGGTCGATCAGCAGCGCGGCGAACAGCAGCGACAGATAGAAGATCGAGAAACGGAAGGTGCGCTGCGCCAGCGCGTCCGAGTACTGGCGGTACAGCTTCCACGCGTAGGCCAGGAAGATGCCGCCGAGCACCAGCGCCGCCGCCAGATAGATGTAGCCGCTCATGCCGTAGACGAAGGGCAGCAGCGTGGCCGCGATCATCACCAGCGTGTACAGCAGGATATGCAGCAGCGTGAAGCGCTCGCCATGCGTGATCGGCAGCATCGGCAGGCCCGACTTCGCATAGTCGGCGCGGCGGTACAGCGCCAGCGCCCAGAAGTGCGGCGGGGTCCAGGTGAAGATGATCAGCACCAGGAACCAGGCCTCGGCGGGCACGTCTCCGGCGACGGCGGCCCAGCCCAGCGCGGGCGGCATCGCGCCCGACAGGCCGCCGATCACGATGTTCTGCGGCGTGGCCGGCTTGAGCAGGATCGTGTAGACCACCGCGTAGCCGACAAAGGTGGCAAAGGTCAGCCACATCGTCAGGTCGTTGGTGAACACGTGCAGCAGCCACATGCCGGCGCCGCCCAGCACCAGCGAGAACACCAGGATCTGGCTGGTGCCGATTTCGCCGGTCGCCGACGGGCGCCACGCGGTGCGGCGCATCAGCGCGTCCACCTTCTGCTCGACCAGGCAGTTGATCGCGAAGGCGCCGGCCGCCAGCAGCCAGATGCCCGCCGCGCCGCCGATCAGCACGCGCCACGGCACCATGCCGGGCGTGGCGAGGAACATGCCGATGATGGCGCAGAAGACCGCCAGCTGCGTCACGCGCGGCTTGGTCAGCGCGGCGTACTGGCGGGCGAGGTGGCGCAGCCGGCTGGGCGGTTGCTGGGTCTGGGTAGCGGTGGTGGCCACGGGAGTCTTGTCTTTCATGAGGCGCGCGCCGTGTCGGCCGGGCGATTTGCGCCGGCGGCATCGGGAGCCGGGGCGTCAGGGGCGGCAGCGGGGGCGCGATCGAATGAACCGGGGGCCGCGGCGGTGGCGGCACGGGTCGCGAGCCCTATATTGTAATTGAGCCTGACCAACAGCATCAGCAGCACCGCCGCGCCGCCATTGTGGGCGACTGCCGGCAAAAGCGGCCAATCCAGCACGATGTTCGACAAACCCGTCGCCAACTGCAGTACCAGCACCGCCAGCAGCCAGTGCGAGGCCCGCGCCAGCGGCGCAAAGCGGCGCGTGCGCAGCGCGAACCAGGCCAGATAGCCCAGCACAACGACCGCAAAGCCGCGGTGCACCCAGTGGATCGCCACCAGGGCCGAATGCGGGATGTAATCGCCGTCGGCCGTCATGCCAAGCTGCCGCCACAGCGTGAAGCCGTGGCGGAAATCCATCTCCGGAATCCATTGCCCGTTGCACAGCGGGAAGTCGGTGCACGCCAGCACCGCGTAATTGGTGCTGACCCAGCCGCCGAGGAAGATCTGGATCACCAGCAGCGCCAGCGCGATCCGCCCGGGCCAGCGCAGGCCGGCCGCGGCCGGCGCGATCGTGCGCGGCGGGTCGCTGCGCGATCCCAGCCAGATCAGCGCCGCCAGCAGCGCCATGCCCAGCAGCAGATGGGTCACCACGATGATCGGCTGCAGCTTCATGGTCACCGTGAAGGCGCCGAACGCGCCCTGCACGCAGACCAGCAGCAGCACGCCGGTGGCGAACCAGGGCGACTGCTTCAGCTCGCGGCGCTTGCTCCAGGCCAGCACCACCAGCGCGATGATCAGCACGCCGACCGCCATGGCGAAGTAGCGGTGCAGCATCTCGATCCAGGCCTTGGCCCAGGTCACCGGCCCGCTCGGCAGCGCGGTTTCCGCCGCGCGAATGTGCTCGACGGCGGCATACGGGTTCGAATGGCCGTAGCAGCCGGGCCAGTCCGGGCAGCCCAGGCCCGAGTCGGTCAGCCGGGTGAAGCTGCCGAACATGATCAGGTCCAGCGTCAGGAAGGCGGTGATCCAGACCAGCTTGCGGTATTTGTCGCGGCTGCCGCGGGCCAGCACGTAGCTGAGCGGCAGCAGCGCCAGCAGCAGGCCGATCAGGGCGAGTTGAGTCAGCATGGGCCCTCCATCAGCCGATGCGGTTGTACTTGAGCAGGCGGCTGAGGTCCGAATGCACTTTCTTCGGGTCCGGGTCCTTCGGGAACCGCATCATCAGATTGCCGAGCGGATCGACCAGATACAGCGTCGCCTCGACGGCCTGCCCTTCCGCGGGCGGCAGCCAGCCGCGGATCTGCTCGCGGTCCATGCGCAGGAAGCGCACGCCGGCATAGGGCTCGTTGTAGGCCGCCGTCAGGCGCGGATCGATCGGACCGTCGTCGCTGACCAGCCAGACCGGCACGATGCGTTCACGCTCCTTGCCCTGGCCGGCCCGGATCTGCCGGATCGTGAACAGCCGCTTCGCGCAGGCCTCGTCGCAGGCAGCGCTGTCGGTCGACACCAGCAGCCATTTGCCCTTGAAGTCCTGCAGCGGCACCGCTTGGCCGCGTTCGTCGGTCACGCGCACGGCCGGCGCCGGGCGCTGCGGCTCGATCAGCGTGCCGTAGTTGGTCTGCCCGCCGGCCGGCCGGAACACGTAGTAGGTCAGATACGAGGCGATGACCGGCGAGGCGCAGACCAGCAGCAGCAACAGCATCTGGATCCGGCCGCGGCGCGTGCGGGCATCGATGCGCGGATCGCTGCGGGAGTCTTGCGGCGCGGCCGGCTTGGCCGTGGCGGGATCGGAAGGCATGGATAGTCGTTGGAGTGATTAATCGTCGTGGCGGGCACCGCCCGCGGGGGCCGCGGCCGTGGCCCCGCCGGCATCCGCCGGCATCGCGAGCCGCCGGGCACGCCGCCAGGTCAGCGCCACCAGCAATACCAGCGTCAGCGCGGCCAGACCATACCACTGAAAGGCATAGCCGTAGTGGCGCTCGACGCCGAGGTCGGCGCTGGCCCAGTCGCGCGCCAGGCCATCGCCGGTGTCGCTGCGCTGCTGCAGCACGAAGGGCTGCAGGGGCGTACCCAGTTCGGCGGCGAAGGCGTCCAGGTCCAGGTTCTGCCGGATGCGTTCGCCGCGCTGGGCCTCGGCGCCGCCGAGCTGATAGACCCTGGGCACATCGGCCAGTGCCACGCCCTGCAGCGTCACCGTGCCCTCGGGCGTCGGAAACGGCGCGATGCGGTTGCGATCCTGCGCGTCGCGCGGCAGCCAGCCGCGCAGCACCAGCACGGCGCGGGGGGCCTCAGTGCCGGTGCCGGTGCCGGTGCCGGTGCCGGTGCCGGTGCCGGTGCCGGCATGCGTGCCGTTGGGGCCCGCGGCATCGTCGGGCCGCAGCGGCGTCAGCACCAGGAAACCGGAGCGGCTGTCCTGCCCGTTGCCGTGCGGACGGTTTTCCAGCAGCACGGTGTGGGCCGGGTCGAACCGGCCGCGCACGACCACCTTGCGCGAGACCAGATCAGACGCGGGCAGCGGCGGCGGCGCCGTGCCGATCCGCAGCGGCGGCGCCTCGGCCAGCGCGCGCAGCCGCTCGGCGCGGGCGATCTTGTCGTGGGCCCGGCCCAGCTGCCAGTTGCCGAGCGCACAGGTCACCGCGATGACGACCAGCGCCGCCACCGTCGGCACCGGGCTCAGGGCGCGCAGCAGCTTCATCGCTGGAGCGGCGCGAGCTGCTGGATGGGCCGCAGCGGCGGGAACAGCCGGAACGGCGGAAACGGCCGCGGGAACGCGGTGCGATAATGACGCACCCTTGTCCCGACCGCCGCCATGCGCATCGTCATCGTCATTGCCTTCATCCTGATCGTCTCCAGCCTGGCCTCCGCCCTGTTCTTCATGATGCGCGACCGCGGCAAGTCGAGCGCGCATATGGTCCGTTCGCTGACGGTTCGTGTCGGCCTGTCGATCGCGCTGTTCCTGTTCATCCTGTTCTCGTACTGGATGGGGTGGATCGAAAGCACGGGCATCCGCACGGGACCGTAGCACCGGGCACCTTCGACAGCCGGACAAAAAGCAAGCGCCGCAGGGATGGGATTCCTGCGGCGCTTGCTTTTGGACTGGCAGGCAACGCACGGCGATGTCCGCATTCTAAAGGATCGGGTCGGCGCCGCCTGAATCGAAACGGCCCCGGCAAATGAAACGGGGGCGCGATGCGCCCCCGTTTTCCGTTCCTTCGAGCCGGTGCCTGCTTACAGCCAGTACACCACGACGTAGAGGAACAGCCAGACCACGTCGACGAAGTGCCAGTACCAGGCGGCGCCTTCGAAGGCGAAGTGGTGGTCCGGCGTGAAATGGCCCTTGAGCACGCGGATCAGCACCACCGTCAGCATGATGGCGCCCATCGTCACGTGGAAGCCGTGGAAGCCGGTCAGCAGGAAGAAGGTCGAGCCGTAGATGCCCGAGGTCAGCTTCAGGTTCAGGTCGCTGTAGGCGTGCATGTATTCATAGACCTGGAAGCCCATGAAGACCGCGCCCAGCAGGATGGTGAGCACCAGGCCCTGCACCACCTGGCTGCGCTTGCCGGCCAGCAGCGCGTGGTGCGCCCAGGTCAGCGTGACGCCCGACATCAGCAGCAGCGCCGTGTTGATGGTCGGGATCGGCCACGGGCCCATCGCCTCGTACGGCTCGACGGTGCCGGCCGGACCTGCATTCGGCCACACCGCGGCGAAATCGGGCCACAGGATCTTGTTGTTCAGGTCGCCCAGCCACGGCATCGTGTAGACGCGGGCGTAGAAAAGCGCGCCGAAGAAGGCGCCGAAGAACATCACCTCGGAGAAGATGAACCAGCCCATCGACCAGCGGTACGAGATGTCGATGCGGCGGCCGTACATGCCCCCTTCCGACTCGCCGATCGCGTCGCCGAACCAGCTCTTGAGCACGAACAGGAACCACAGGATGCCCAGCACGCAGACATAGGGCGCCCACGGCTGGCCGTTGACCCACCCGGCCGCCCCGGCGGCGGTCAGCAGCAGCCCCAGGGCCGCCGTGACCGGATGGCGCGACGGGCCCGGTACGAAGTAGTACGGAGCGTTTGCGCGATTCGCACTCATTCTGTTTTCTCCAGCTCAGATCTCTGATTCATCGTTATACGCCGGCTGCCCGAGGGCGGACGACGCTCTGTCTTCTGTCTTGTGTTGCCTGTTCGACCGACCTGCCATTGCTGCCTGCTGCCGCACGGCGTTCCTTGCCGACCTGTCCGCCCGGCTATCCGCCCACCTATCCACCCACCACCAGGCGGACGATGCCGATCAGCACCACCACCAGGATCGCGGCACCGAGTACGCCGGCGACGATCACATGGATCGGGTTCAGGTTCGCCATGTCGCGATCGTGTTCCGCGCCCTTGCGCAGGCCGATGAACGACCAGAACACCGCGCGCAGCGTCTGCCAGAACGACATCTTGCGTTTGACCGCGTCCTTCAGTTCGTCCATGGCAACCCTCCTCTACTGCGTCAGCTGCCGGCGCTGGCCGGCGGCTGGTCGAGATGGCCCTGCGGCGCGGGCGCCATCGGCGTGCCGATCTCGAAGAATGTGTACGACAAGGTGATGTTCTCGACGTCCTTGGGCAAGTCCGGGTCGATCACGAACACCACCGGCATCTCGCGCGATTCCTTCGCCTTCAGCGTCTGCTGCTGGAAGCAGAAGCACTCGAGCTTCTTGAAATACTGGGTGGCCTGCTTCGGCGCGTAGCTCGGAATGGCCTGCGCCGAGATATCGCGGGTCTGCCCGTTGGCGACCTCGTAGACGATGGTCGCCATCTCGCCGGGATGGACCTGCATGCTGCTCTTGACCGGACGGAACGCGAAGGGGCCGCGGGCGTTGGAATCGAACTCCACCGTGATCGTGCGGCTGGTGTCGACCTGCGTGTTCTGGCTGACCTTGCCGGCGCTGGCGCCGTAGAGCTCGCGCGTGGTGACGACGTTGATGCCGGTGATCTCGCAGATCTTCTTGTACAGCGGCACCAGCGCATAGCCGAAGGCGAACATCACGCCCACGATCACCAGAAGCCGCAGCATCATGCCGCGGTTGTAGCGCTTGTCCTCGACGTCGCCGGTCGGAACCGGCTGCTTCGTGCTCATCTCGTTACCTTGCAGCGGGGCTCAGCCAATTCAGCCCGTTCAGCCAAGCCACATCATCTTGGCGAAGAAACCCAAAAAGAAGACCAGCACGATCGACAGCAGGATCAGGCCGAGACGGCGATTGGCGGCCTTGCGTTCGGTCGGCGATGGGCTTTCGTTTGGATGCTGCATCGAATTCTCGGGTAGGTGGTGGCCGGTGATGGCCGGTGCAGGCCGGAGCTTGCCGGTGCGGCCCGGCACCGCGGGGCGGGGCGGCGGACCCTGCGGCCCGCCGCCCCGCCTCGTCGGATGCCGTTACCGGACCTGCGGCGGCACCTCGAAGGTGTGGAACGGCGCCGGCGACGGCACGGTCCACTCCAGGCCTTCGGCGCCTTCCCACGGCTTGTCGGTGGCCACTTCGCCTCCGCGGTACGACGGCAGCACCACGAAGAAGAAGAAATACACCTGCATCAGGCCGAAGCCCAGCGCGCCCAGCGACGAGATCGCGTTGAAGTCCGCGAACTGGATCGCGTAGTCCGCATAGCGGCGCGGCATGCCCGCCAGCCCGAGGAAGTGCATCGGGAAGAAGGCGATGTTGAAGAAGATGATCGAACCCCAGAAGTGGACCTTGCCGCGGGCCTCGTTGTACATGAACCCGCTCCACTTCGGACCCCAGTAGTAGAAGCCCGCGAACAGCGCGAACAGCGAGCCCGCCACCAGCACATAGTGGAAGTGCGCCACGATGAAGTAGGTGTCCTGGATCTGGATGTCGATCGGTGCCACCGCCGGGATCAGGCCGGTGAAGCCGCCGATGGTGAACACGAAGATGAAGCCGATCGCGAACAGCATCGGGGTCTCGAAGGTCATCGAGCCCTTCCACATGGTGGCGATCCAGTTGAAGATCTTCACGGCCGTCGGCACCGCGATCAGCATCGTCGCGTACATGAAGAACAGCTGGCCGGTCACCGGCATGCCGGTGGTGAACATGTGGTGCGCCCAGACGATGAACGACAGGATCGCGATCGAGGCGGTCGCGTAGACCATCGAGCTGTAGCCGAACAGGCGCTTGCGCGAGAAGGCCGGCACCACCTGCGAGATGATCCCGAATGCCGGCAGGATCATGATGTAGACCTCGGGGTGGCCGAAGAACCAGAAGATATGCTGGTACATCACCGGGTCGCCGCCGCCGGCCGCCGAGAAGAAGCTGGTGCCGAAGTGGCGGTCGGTCAGGACCATGGTGATGGCGCCCGCCAGCACCGGCATCACGGCGATCAGCAGGTAGGCGGTGATCAGCCAGGTCCAGCAGAACATCGGCATCTTCATCAGCGTCATGCCCGGCGCGCGCATGTTCAGGATGGTGACGATGATGTTGATCGAACCCATGATCGAGGACGCGCCCATGATGTGCATGGCGAAGATCGCCATGTCCATGCCCGGGCCCATCTGCACCGACAGCGGCGCGTACAGCGTCCAGCCTGCGGCGGTGGCGCCGCCCGGCACGAAGAACGACAGCGCCAGCAGCAGCGCGGCGGGCGGCATCAGCCAGAAGCTGAAGTTGTTCATCCGCGCGAACGCCATGTCGGAAGCGCCGATCTGCAGCGGGATCATCCAGTTCGCGAAGCCGACGAAGGCCGGCATGATGGCGCCGAACACCATCACCAGGCCGTGCATCGTGGTGAACTGGTTGAACAGTTCGGGGCGGAAGAACTGCAGGCCCGGCTCGAACAGCTCCAGGCGGATCAGCAGCGCGAGCACGCCGCCCGAGATCAGCATCGTGAAGGAGAACAGCAGGTACAGCGTGCCGATGTCCTTGTGGTTGGTGGCAAACAGCCAGCGGCGCCAGCCATGCGGATGATCGTGGTGTTCGTCATGCGCGTGGTCGTGCGGATGGGCGAGTGCGTCCGGGGTAGCAGTACTCATCGCGAAAACTCCTGAAATCCTGTTCTAACGTCCACGCGCTCAGCTCGCGGCGCCCTGGGCGCCCGCGCTGGCTTGCTCTGCGGCGGGCTTGGCGTCCGCCGGTGCGCCCTGCGCCGACTTGGCGCCGCCGCCCTCGGGGAACTTGCCTGCACGCGCATTGACGAAGTCCGCCGGCTGGATGACCTCGCCGGTCTTGTTGCTCCAGACGTTGCGGGTGTAGGTCATCACCGCGGCGAGCTCGGTATCGGACAGCTGCTTCCACGACGGCATGCCGCCCTTGCCCTCGAGCAGGATGTGCATCTGGTCGGCCTGCGGGCCGTTGACCACCTTCGAGCCGTCCAGCGCCGGGAAGGCGCCGGCGCCCTTGCCGTTGGGCTGGTGGCACACCGCGCAGTTGGCGGCGTAGACCTTCTCGCCGCGCACCTTCAGCTCGTCCAGGGTCCAGGTCTTGTTGGGATCGTCGGCCGCGGCGGCCATCGCCTTCTTCTTCTCCTCGACCCACTTGGTGTACTCGGCGTCGGTCACCACGCGCACCACGATCGGCATGAAGGCGTGTTCCTTGCCGCACAGCTCGGCGCACTGGCCGCGGTAGACGCCGGTCTTCTCGGCGCGGAACCAGGTGTCGCGCACGAAGCCGGGAATCGCATCCTGCTTGACGCCGAAGGCCGGGATCATCCAGGCGTGGATCACGTCGTTGGCAGTCGTGACGATGCGGATCTTCTTGTTGACCGGCACCACCATCTCGTTGTCCACCTCCATCAGGTAGGTGTTCGACTTGGGCGCCTCGTTGTTGATCTGCTCGCGCGGGGTGGTCAGGGTGGACACGAAGGAGATGCCCTCGCCCTCACCCTTCAGATAGTCGTAGCCCCACTTCCACTGGTAGCCGGTGGCCTTGATCGTGATGTCGGAGTTGGTGGTGTCCTTCATCGCGACCACGGTCTTGGTCGCGGGCAGCGCCATGCCGATCACGATCAGGAACGGGATGATGGTCCAGACGACTTCGACGGTGATGCTTTCGTGGAAGGAGGCCGGCTTGGAGCCCTTGGCCTTGCGGTGCGTGAAGATGGAATAGAACATCACGCTGAACACCGCGATGAAGATCACCGTGCAGATGATCAGCATCATCCAGTTCAGCCAGTGAATCTGCTCGGCGATCTTGGTGACCGGCTCGGTCAGGTTCAGCTGGCGCACGGCGGGACCGCCCGGCATGTCTTCGACAGCGAGGGCTGCCTGGCTGGCGAGCAGGGACGCGCCTGCCAGACACGCTGCGGATGCCTTCTTCCACATTTTCATTTGTTGTCTCTACCCAAATTACAGATTCGAATCTGCCCCTCGCTCCCAACGGTGCCGCCTTTTACAAGGCGCGCAATGCTGAAACGAGTTCCTGCGCGAACTTTCGTCGCTTGTACGGGTCCAGAAAACACCCCACCTGCACAGCGTGCGTTCCAGAGCGCACCACCACCAGCGCCGGGAACGATTCGCCCAGTTCGACCCGCACCCAGTGCGGATTGAATTCCTCGCGGGTCACCTCACCGGCGCTGGCCTTCTCGACCACCAACCTGCCCTCGCTGAGCGTGACGCGCTCGTAGTCTGTCGCGTGCTGTGCATAGGCGAGCAGGGCCACGCCCAGCCCGGCCAGTTCGAGCCCCGCAAAGGGCAGCACGAGCCAAGCCCCTCGCCACGCGAAGAACAAGGCGATGGCAAGGGAAATACTGACGATGGAGAGGTAAAACCAGCCGACCTGGCGTGGAGACAGCGAACAATTCCGCTTCATCAGCCAGTCGTTGTTCGGCACGGCATGGGCTCCGTTGGGACTATCACCGGGCCCGTCACGCGCCGTCTGGAGTGCGATACCGAGTTCCTGCATCGCCAACCACTCTGCATCGCTGCATCGGTTGCACGCCTGGAATTCTGCCGGCTTCACCGCACTGCTGCACTGCTTCGGTGCTAAAACGCCGATCTTCTGTGCCAGGGGACCACTGCGACAAACTGGCGCATTATAGGGCGCTTCGTCAACCGTAACAAGCCAAGTCCGGCGCGGCACGGCGCCCGCGCCACAGCGCGGCGGTGCACAGCGGCAGTGCAGCGGCGCGATGTACGCCGGGTCGCGGCGGTGTCGGAGGGGGCTTGATGCAAGGTCCCGCGCGACGTAGGTGCGCGGTCTTGCGCGAGATCTGCCGCGCAGCGGGCGCGCGGTCGGGGCGAGGCTGGGGCGACTCAGCCGCGCGGGCGGCCGCGGCCGATGCGGTCGATCGGCACCACGGTACGGCCCTGTTCGTCGCGGGCCTGGCCGCCCTTGGGCGGCAGCTTCCACGCATGGCCGTAGACGATCTCGAAGGTCAGCGCGATCACGCCGTCGCGATTGCGGCGGCGCTCCAGCGCGGCGAGCAGCGCCTGGTGCCAGCGGCGGCCCTTCAGTCCGCGCACGCCCTGCGCACCGCCCGCGCCCGCGGGCCGGCGCAGGCCGCCGAAGGCATGCACGTCGCGCAGCAGCCGTTCGGGCGTCTCGTAGGTGACCGTCAGCGTTTCCATGTCCATCACCGGCGTCGACCAGCCGCTGTGGACCAGCATGTCGCCGATATCGTGCATGTCGACGAAGCGCAGCGTGTGCGGCTCGGCATCGACCTCGGCGAAGGCATCGCGCAGTTCGCGCAAGGTGTCCGGGCCGAACAGCGAGAACAGCGCCAGGCCGTCGGTCCGTGTCACGCGATGCCATTCGGGAAACACGCGATGCGGCTCGGGATGCCAGTGCAGCGCCAGGTTCGACCACAGCAGGTCGAAGGCGCCCTCGGCAAAGGGAAGCGTGGCAAGATCGCCCTGCACCAGGTCGAAGGTCGGCCGCTTGCCGAGCAGGCGGCCGAGCCAGCCGGGCTGGCGCTGCGGATCGCGCTGCGCCGCCTGCGCCAGCATCGCGCCCGAAATATCGAGCCCGGCGATCTGCGCGTCGGGATACTGCGCCCGCAGCGCGGCGAGGCCCTGGCCCTGGCCGCAGCCGATATCGAGCGCGCGCTCGGGCTGGATGCGGATCAGCTGCATGCGCTCCTGCATGCGCCGGCCGATCTCGCCGAGCAGGAAATCCAGCTGGGCGAAGCCGGGGCTGCGCCGGTCGAAGGCGAGCCGGGTCAGCCGCGCGGGCGGCAAATAGGTATCGGGGGAGTCGGCGTGAGGCGTGGACACGGAAGCGGCGGCAAGGACGAGGATCGGCACGGCGGCGCGCGGCGCGAAGGCGCGGCGGGTCCGCGCGGTGGCGCCGGGCCGACAGTATACGCGCGCCTCGCCCGGCTTGCCGGCGGCGCCCGCGAGCGGCTGGCGCGGTGGTGGCTGCCGTGTGCCTGCGTGCTGTGCGGACAGGTGCAGGCGGACGTCGTCTGCGCCGGCTGCGCGGACGACCTGCTGAAGCCGACGCCGCGCTGTCCGCGCTGCGCCCTGCCGCATCGGGCCGCCGGCCTCTGCAATATGTGCCGCTGCGCGCCGCCGCCCTTCGACGCCACCATCGCCCTGGGCGACTACGCGCCGCCGCGCGAGGCGCTGGTGCTGGCCCTGAAGTTCGGCGGCGTGCTGCCGCTGGCCAACTGGCTGGCGTGCGAACTGGCGTCGGCCTGGGCCGCCCGGCCCTCGCCGTCATCGAGCGATCCGGACGACAAGCCCTGCCTGGTCGTGCCGATTCCCTTGGCCCCGGCGCGGCTCGCCGAGCGCGGCTTCAATCAATCGTGGGAAATCGCCCGCAGCCTCGCGCCTCGACTCGGCGCGGCGGCCCGTGCCGATCTGCTGGTGCGGGCGCGCGACACCGCGCCGCAAACCGCGCTGGCGGCCGACCGCCGGCATCTCAATATCGCGGGCGCCTTCGCGCTGGCGCGCCATGCCGACGCTGATCGCCTGCGGGGACGGCATATCGCGCTGGTCGACGATGTGATGACCACCGGCGCCACGCTGGCCGAGGCGGCCGCCGTCCTCAAGCGCCACGGCGCGGCGCGCGTCACCGCGCTGGTGGCGCTGCGCACGCCGGCACCGCAGTGATGCCTGCCGTGATGCCTGCCGTGATGCCTGCCGTGATGCCTGCCGTGATGCCTGCTGTGATGCCCCGCCGTGATACGCGCGATGGTCCCGCGGAGATGCACGCCGTGATGCCGCCGATGGAGCCCGCGATGGCACGTGGGATGACAGCGGCGCCCCGGCACGGTAAGCTGCGCGCGCCATGTTCCATGTCGTCCTAGTCGAACCCGAGATCCCGCCGAACACCGGCAACGTGATCCGCCTGTGCGCCAACACCGGCGCCCAACTGCACCTGGTCAAGCCGCTCGGCTTTCCGCTGGACGACGCGCGCATGCGCCGCGCCGGCCTCGATTACCACGAGTACGCCAGCATGAAGGTGCACAACAGCTGGGACGCCTTCCTCGCCGGCGAACGTCCCGACCCCGCGCGGATGTTTGCGCTGACCACGCACGGCTCGACGCCGTTCGGCCAGGTCGCCTTCGCCCCCCGGGACTGGTTCGTGTTCGGTTCGGAAACGCGCGGGCTGGCGCCGGAGCGCCGCGAATGGTTCGCGCCGTCGCAGCGCATCCGCCTGCCGATGCGCCCCAACAACCGCAGCCTGAATCTGTCGAACACCGTCGCCGTGGTGGTGTTCGAGGCCTGGCGCCAGCAGGGTTTTGCCGGCGGCGCCTGAACGCCTGTCGAACACCGTCGCCGTGGTGATGTCCGGGGCCTGGCGCCAGCAGGGTTTTGCCGGCGGCGCCTGAACGCCGAACGTTCGGCTATTCCGGCTGCACGCCGGCCGCGCGGATGACCTGGTCCCAGCGCGCCTTCTCGCTGGCCATGGTCTGGCGCAGCGAGGCCGGCGCGGTGCCGGCCGGCATGAAGTACTGCGCCCGCATCTGCGCGCGCACGCTGTCGCTGCCGATGATCTTCACCAGTTCGCGATAGAGCCGGTCGACGATGGGCGCCGGCGTGCCGGCCGGGGCCAGCACCGCCTGCCACGAGATCGCCTCGAAGCCCGGATAGCCGGATTCGGCCACGGTTGGCACCGACGGCAGCAGGCTGGTGCGACCGCTGGTCGTGACCGCGAGCACGCGCAGCCTGCCCGCATTGACCTGCGGCATAGCGATCGCCGGCACCATGAAGGCGGCCTGGATCTGCCCGGCGATCATCGCCGCCGCGATCTGCGGAAAGCCGGGATACGGGATGTGTTCGAGCGAGATTCCGGCCCGCGCCTTCAGCTGCTCCATCGCCAGATGCGCGGCGCTGCCGTTGCCGACCGAGCCGTAATTGAGCGCACCGGGCCGCTCGCGCGCCAGCGCGACGAACTCGCGCAGATCGCGCACGCCGGTGCGCGGGTCGACCACCAGCACGTTGGGCGAGGTCGCGACCAGCGTGATCGGCGCCAGCTGGCGCACCGGATCGTAGGGCAGATGGCGCGACAGCGTCGGCGCCGTGACCAGCGGACCGTTGATGGTGAACAGCAGCGTGTAGCCGTCCGGCGCGGCGCGGGCGACCTGCCCGGTGCCGATATTGCCGCCGGCGCCCGGCCGGTTCTCGATCACCACCGGCTGGCCCAGCGCCTGCGCCAGCGGGTCGGAAATCAAGCGCGCGATCAGGTCCGGGGACGATCCGGGCGGAAACGGCACCACCATGCGCAGCGGCCGCGAGGGCCAGTCCTTGCCGGCCGCCAACAGAGAGCGCGGCAGCGCCAGCGCCCCGCCGCAGGCGGCCAGCGCGCCCAGCCAATGCCGGCGTGATTTCAGGCGATCCGGTGCGGTCATTCGTCGCGCGCGTCGCGTTGCAGCAGCTGCGTGACCGCGTCGGCCACCGCCAAGCCCTCGAACAGCACCGCGCAAACGGCGCGCGTGATCGGCATCTCGACGCCATGCTGGTCCGCCAGTGCCGCCACGGCCTGCGCGCAGCGCACGCCCTCGGCGACGTGGCCCAGTTCGGCCAGCACCTGCTCCAGCGTCCGGCCGCCGGCCAGCTGCTGGCCGACCTTGCGGTTGCGCGACAGATCGCCGGTGGCGGTCAGGATCAGGTCGCCCATGCCGGCCAGGCCCATGAAGGTCTCGGCACGTCCGCCCAGCGCCAGCCCCAGCCGCGTCATCTCGGCAAGGCCGCGCGTGACCAGCGCGGCGCGGGCATTGAGCCCGAGGCCGAGCCCATCGCTGGCGCCGGTGGCGATCGCCAGCACGTTCTTGACCGCGCCGCCGACCTCGACGCCAACCAGATCGTCGCTGCCGTAGATCCGCATCGCGCGATGGTGGAAGGCGCGCTGCGCGAGTTCCGCGATCGCCGGCGCATTGCCGGCCACGGTCAGCGCGCACGGCAGCCCCAGCGCGACCTCGCGCGCGAAGCTCGGTCCCGTCAGCACGCCGTACTCGACCGGCACCGAGGCGCCGGCCGCCGCCAGTTCCTCGGCCACCATCTGATGCGGCATCGCGTGCGTGCCGGCCTCGAAGCCCTTGCACAGCCACAGCATGCGCAGCGGCACGCCGTGCGCGGAGGCCTCGGTGGCCAGGCGCCGCGTCATCTCGCGCAAACCCGACACCGGCGTGGCGACGATCACCAGCCCGTCAGGCGCGCACAGCGCGTGCGCGGCCGCACGGGCGAAATCGGCCTCGAAGCCGAGTCGCTCGGACAGCGGCACGCCCGGCAGATAGTCCGCATTGACGCCGGAGGCCGCCATCGCGGCGAGCTGGCCGGCGTCCCGGCCCCACAGCACGACCGCGTGCGCGGCGGCGGCATGGCTGGCCAGCGCGGTGCCCCAGGCGCCGGCTCCGAGAAAGGCGAGGTTCATGGTCGTGGCGTTGGTCGGTAGCGTTGGTCGTGGCGTTGGTCGATGGCGGTCGAGAGATCAGCCCGCTGCATGCCCGACGGTGGACGCGATGTCAGCGATGACAGCATCGCAGCGATGTCCGTGGTCATAGCGAAGTCAGCGGTCGCAGCGATGTCGGCGATGTCGGCGATGTCGGCGATGTCGGCGATGTCGGCGATGTCGGCGATGTCGGCGATGTCGGCTATGGCGTCGATGGCGTCGATGTCATCGATTGAAGCTATAGACGCAAAAAGGCGGAACGGGGCCGCAGCCCCGTTCCGCCGGCAGATATTTCGACGATCAGTGACGTGCCTGCGTGCCATCGGGCATCACGATGCCGGCGCCGCCGCCTTCCGCCTGTGCCTGCTCCATCGCCGCCTGCAGGCGCTGCTCGTACAGCGCCTGGAAGTTGATTTCCGACAGATGGATGGCCTGGAAGCCCGCGCGGGTGATCACGTCGGCGATATTGCTGCGCAGGTACGGATACAGGATGGTCGGGCAGGCGATGCCCAGCAGCGGATCGAGCTGTTCGTCCGGCACGTTGCGGATATCGAAGATGCCGGCCTGATGGGCCTCGACCAGGAAGGCGACCTTGTCCTGCACCTTGGTGGTGACCGTGCCGGTCACGACGACCTCGAAGATGCCGTCCGTCAGCTGCGAGGCGCCGACGTTGACCTGCACTTCGACCGAAGGCGCTTCGGTTTCGAGGAAGATCTGCGGCGAATTCGGCTGCTCCAGCGACATGTCCTTCAGGTAGACGCGCTGGATATTGAAGTACGGTTGATCGTCCTGCTGCTGATTGGTTTGCTGGTCGCTCATGGATGGCTGCCCGAATGGCGGGAATGAAACGTGGCGGGAAGGGGACGGGCTGCGGACGGCCGCGCGCCAGGCGGCGGCCAACCGCGTGGTCCGGTTGGAAAACGCATATGGTACATGACGCGGATGACGAATTCATCCGCGTGGGGGGCGGATCAGGCAGCCAGCAGCGGCGCCAGGCCCCCTTGGCGATCGAGCGCGGACAGATCGTCGAAGCCGCCGACGTGGCGGTCGTCGATATAGATCTGCGGCACGGTGCGGCGACCGGTGCGGCTCATCATTTCCTCGCGCTTGCCGGGCTCGCGGTCGATCATGATCTTCTCGATCGTCTCGACCCCCTTCGAGCGCAGCAGGCGCTCGGCCATCTGGCAATACGGACACACCATCGTGCTGTACATGACGACGCGGGCCATGCGCTTATCTCCTTGCATCTTGCGGTTCGGACCGGCGCCGCCGCTGCGGTGGCAGCGGCGGCCGGTCGACTTCCGGACTGTACCAGCGTCGGGCGGGGCCTGCTGACGGCCCGCCCGAGCACGGCATCGGCCCGGCTGGGGACTTACTTGACCAGCGGCAGACCGGCCTGCTGCCAGGCGGCCACGCCGCCTTCCAGGGAATAGACCTCGCCGAAGCCGGCCTGCTTCAGTGCCGCGTGCGCCTTGGACGAACGCTGGCCGGTCTGGCATACGACGATGATGGGGGCGGACTTGTCCTTCGCAAGGCTGGCCGCGCGATTGGCCAGCTCGGCCAGCGGCGCGCTCCTGGCCTGCGGCAGGTGGCCCTTGGCATATTCGGCCGGTTCGCGGATATCGACCACGACGGCGCCGCGCTTGTTGATCAGCTGCGTCGCCGTGGTCGCATTGACCGTCTTGCCGCCCGCGCTGCGCGAAATGGTGGGCCAGGCCAGCAGGCCGCCCGACACCACCGCGAGGGCGATCAGGGCAAGGTTGTTGTAGTCGGCGAAGAAATTCACGTTGGGTTTCCGGTGGGTTGTGTCGGCGGCATTATAAAATAGCCGGTTTCGCGCCCAGGCCCTGTCCGTTGGGCCGGTTCGCGTGGCGTTCACCGCGGCCGGCAAGTGGCCCGCGAGCGGCGCGCGCAGCATTCTCACTCTTTGGAAGCAGCATGTACAAACTCGTTCTCATCCGCCACGGCGAATCGACCTGGAATCTGGAAAACCGCTTCACCGGCTGGGTCGACGTGGACCTGACCGAAACCGGCGCGCAGCAGGCCCGCCAGGCCGGCCAACTGCTGAAGGACGCCGGCTTCGCCTTCGACGTGGCCTATACCTCGGTGCTCAAGCGCGCGATCCGCACGCTGTGGCATGTGCAGGACGAGATGGACCTGATGTGGATCCCGGTGCGCAACGAATGGCGCCTCAACGAGCGCCACTACGGTGCGCTGGCGGGCCTGAACAAGGCCGAGACGGCCGCCAAGTTCGGCGACGAGCAGGTGCTGGTCTGGCGCCGCAGCTACGACACCCCGCCCCCCGCGCTCGAGCCGACCGATCCGCGCGCCTCGTATGACGATCCGCGCTATGCCAACGTGCCGCGCGAACTGATTCCGCTGACCGAATGCCTGAAGGACACGGTCGCCCGCGTGCTGCCGCTCTGGAACGAATCGATCGCACCGGACATCAAAGCCGGAAAGCGCGTGGTGATCGCGGCCCATGGCAACAGCATCCGCGCGCTGGTGAAGTACCTCGACCAGATTTCCGATGACGATATCGTGGGCCTCAATATCCCGAACGGCACGCCGCTCGTGTACGAACTCGACGCCGAACTGCGGCCGATCCGGCATTACTACCTGGGCGACCAGGAAGCGATCGCCGCCTCGCTGGCCGCTGTCGCCAGCCAGGGCAAGGCCCGCTGAGCCGGACCCGCCAGCCTTGGCGCATCAAGGCCTGCGCCGCATCGCGGCGCGGCCTTTTTTTCCGCCCGCTCTTATACTGTCGGTCAGACCGGACCGGCAGCGCCCCTTGCGCCACGCCGCAACCGGCGCAATCCACGGCGCCCTGGCCGGCGCCAATCAACGTTCAGGCAGCCCACATGCGTAAGACGCTCAAGAACATCAGCCTTGTCTCCGCGGGACTCGTTGCCGGCGTGCTCGCCACGCTGCAGCTGTCCGCGACCGCGCAGAACTCCTCGGGGCCGCTGCCCCTGGAGCAGTTGCGGCTGATGGCGGACATATTCGGGCAGATCAAGCGCGAGTACGTCGAGCCGGTCGACGACAAGAAGCTGCTGACCGAAGCCATCAAGGGCATGGTCGCCAGCCTCGACCCGCATTCGTCGTATCTGGACGCCAAGGACTTCAAGGAACTGCAGGAAGGCACGCGCGGCCGTTTCGCGGGCCTGGGCATCGAGATCTCGCAGGAAGAGGGCCTGGTCAAGGTCATCAATCCGATCGAGGACACGCCCGCCTTTCGCGCCGGCATCCAGCCCGGCGACCTGATCACCCGCATCGACGACAAGCCGGTGCGCGGCCTGCCGCTGGAACAGGCGGTCAAGCGCATGCGCGGCGAGCCGGGCACCAAGGTCACGCTGACGATCTACCGCAAGAGCGAGGAACGCACCTTCCCGGTGTCGATCACGCGCGCCGAGATCCGCGTGCAGTCGGTCAAGGCCAAGATGGTCGATCCGGCCATCGGCTGGGTCCGCCTGACCAGCTTCCAGGAACGCACCGTGGCCGACCTGGGCCGACGCCTGGCCGAGCTGGCGCAGAAGAATCCGAACATGAAGGGCCTGGTGCTGGACCTGCGCAACAACGGCGGCGGCGTGCTGCAGGGCGCGGTCGGCGTGTCCGCGGCCTTCCTGCCGGAGGACGTGACCGTGGTCTCGACCAACGGCCAGGTGCCCGACGCCAAGCGGGTCTACAAGACCAACTTCAACAACTACCGGCTGTCGTCGGTCGAGGACGATCCGCTGAAGGATCTGCCGCCGCTGTTCAAGAAGATCCCGATGGTGGTGCTGACCAACGCCTATTCGGCGTCGGCCTCGGAAATCGTCGCGGGCGCGCTGCAGGACCACAAGCGCGCGCTGATCATGGGCAAGACCACGTTCGGCAAGGGCTCGGTGCAGACCGTGCGGCCGCTGACGAACGACACCGGCATCAAGCTGACCATCGCGTACTACTACACGCCGTCGGGCAAGTCGATCCAGGCCAAGGGCATCCGTCCGGACATCCCGGTCGACCAGAATCCGGAAGGCGATCCGGACGACGCGCTGATCACGCGCGAGATCGACACCGAGCGCCATCTGCACAACAAGCAGGAATCGGAAGAAGCCGAGATGACCGAGCGCGAGCAGCGCCGCGTCGAGGAACTGCGACGGCTCGAGGAAGAGAACGCGAAGAAGTCGCCGGAGGAGCGCGAGAAGGAACGGCGCAAGAAGCCGATCGAGTTCGGCACCGCCGAGGACTTCATGCTGCAGCAGGCGATCCACCAGCTCAAGGGCGAGCCGATCAAGCGCTCGCGCTCCAAGCTCGAGGCGACGCCGGTGTCCGACAGCAAGGTGCCGAAGGGCCCGGTCAAGGCCGATCCGTCCAAGCGCGCACCCGCTCCGGACGCCAAGCCCGCCGCGCCCGAAGTGAAGCCGGACAGCAAGCCGCCGGCGAGCGCGCCGATGGGCAAGCCGCTCGGCACGCCGACCGGCAAGGCGCCCTGACCACGTTCGCGAACGAAGCCTGAACGCGTAGACCGACGCATCGCGGCGGGACCCCGGTCCCGCCGCCCGCCCGATGAACGACGACCAACTGCTGCGCTACTCGCGGCACATCCTGCTCGATGAGCTGGGCATCGAAGGCCAGGGCCGGCTGCTGGCCGGCCGCGCGCTGGTGATCG
Organism: Cupriavidus cauae; assembly: GCF_026210475.1. NCBI lineage: Bacteria > Pseudomonadati > Pseudomonadota > Betaproteobacteria > Burkholderiales > Burkholderiaceae > Cupriavidus > Cupriavidus cauae. Next base: position 1,220,958 of record NZ_CP080293.1, on the reverse strand, counting down.
GCGCCGGCGGCCTGGGCGCCGCGGCGCTGCCCTATCTGGCCTCGGCCGGCGTCGGCACCATCGTCGTGGTCGACAACGACGACGTCGACCTGACCAATCTGCAACGCCAGATCCTGCACACCACCGCCAATGTCGGCCGGCCCAAGGTCGAGTCGGCGCGCGAAGGCATGCTGCGGATCAATCCCGAGATCGATGTGCGGCTGGTGCCGGCGCGCGTCGGCGACAGCGAACTGGATGTGCTGGTGCGCGACGCCGACGTGGTGCTGGACTGCTGCGACAACTTCGCCACGCGCCATGCGGTCAACCGCGCCTGCGTCGCGCATCGCGTGCCGCTGGTCTCCGGCGCGGCGCTGCGCTTCGACGGGCAGATCAGCGTGTTCGATCGCCGGCGCGACGATGCGCCGTGCTACGCCTGCCTGTTTCCGCCGTCGGAGAACGCGCCGGAGGCCGCCTGCGCGACCATGGGCGTGTTCGCGCCGCTGGTCGGCATGGTCGGCACCGTGCAGGCCGCCGAGGCGCTGAAGCTGATCGCCGGCGTGGGCGAGACGCTGGCCGGACGACTGCTAATGGTGGATGCGTTCCGCATGGAATGGACCACGATGGCGCTGGCGCGCACGCCCGACTGCGAGGTTTGCGGCGGGCATTGAAGGCGCCGCGGTCCCGCTCTCTCCCCTACTCCTCTTCCGCCCGCGGAGCGGAAAAACCCACCGGCCGGCCGGCTCCGTTGTTCAGCGAGCGATCTGCCGCTGTACGGTCGCCTGATTGCGCAGATATTCGCGCACTGCCTGCCGATCGCCGCGGAACACGATGCGGCTCTCCCTCGCCTCGCGCTGGTAGTCGTACATCGGGTCGTAGTAATGGCGCAGCAGCACCGCGATCCAGACGCGGTGCTCGTCGACCTCGCCGCTCTGCGCCTGGCGTTGCAGCGCATGGGCGAGCAGCGCGGCCAGGCGCTCGTAGCGCTGGCCGCCGAGTCGGCGCGAGATGCCGGCCAGCGCGTCGCGCATCCGTTCCGAGAAGGCGTCGAAGCCCTTGTCCGGCCCATGCGCGGCGACATATTCGGCCGCCAGATCGACCACATAATCGTGCAGCACGCGTTCGACGCGCGCCTCGAACGGTTCGTCCAGCCACACCAGCGGACTCGCCTGCATGCGGGCGTACAGCCGCGGCGGCACGTCGCGGCTGCCGATGAAGCGGCCCTCGTCTTCCACCACCAGCGTGCCGGCGCCGGCGGCGCGCCGCCGCAGCAGATCGATCGCCAGCCCGTTCTCGAAGTTGATCTGCGTCGGCTGCGGACGTGCGCGCCGGCCGAAGCTGGAGCCCCGATGCGCGGCATGGCCTTCGAGATCGACCCCGCTGTCGAGCTCGGCCAGCAGCGCGGTCTTGCCGCTGCCCGTCAGGCCGCCGAGCACCAGCCAGTCGCATTCCGTGACGGCGGCGTCCAGCGATTCGATCAGGAACGTCCGCATCGCCTTGTAGCCGCCGGTGACGCGCGGATAGTCGATGCCGGCCTCGCGCAGCCATTGCTGCGAGATCTGCGAGCGCAGGCCGCCGCGGAAGCAGTACAGATAGCCGTCGGGATGGCACCGTGCGAATTCGGCCCAGGCCGCCACCCTCATCGCCTTGCGCTCGCCGCTGACCAGCGCATGGCCGAGCGCGATCGCCGCCTGCTGGCCTTCCTCCTTGTAGCGGCAGCCGACCTGGTGGCGTTCGTCGTCGTCCATCAACGGCAGATTGACCGCGCCCGGGAAGGCGCCGCGCGCGAACTCGGTCGGCGCGCGCACGTCCAGCATCGGCACGCCGGACAGCAGCAGCGCCCGATAGTCGGCGCTGTCCGGCCTTGCGGTGAGCGATGACCCGGGCATGCGGTCCATCAGCACACCACCACGGCGTGATCGGCGCGCTCGGTCATTTCCCCGATGCATTCGAGCGCGAGGCCGCATTCGGCCGCCACGGCGAGGAATTCCTGTTCGCCCGCGGGCTCGACCGCGACCAGCAGCCCCCCGCTGGTCTGCGGATCGCACAGCACCGCGCGCCGTGCCGCGTCCAGTTCGCCGTCGGCACAGGCGATCCGGTGTCCGTAGCTGGCGAAGTTGCGCTGGGTGCCGCCGGGCACGCAGCCGGCGGCGACGTACTCGCGCACGCCCGGCAGCAACGGCACCGCAGCGTGGTCCAGCCGCGCGGTCAGCCCGCTGCCGTCGGCCATTTCGACCAGATGGCCGAGCAGGCCGAAGCCGGTCACGTCGGTCATCGCGCGCACCGCCTCGAGCCGGCCGAAGCGGCTGCCGGGACGGTTCAGCCGGCACATCCAGTCGGTCGCCAGGCGGCTGTGTTCGTCGCGCAGCTTGCCCTGCTTGCCGGCGGTGGTCAGCACGCCGATGCCCAGCGGCTTGGTCAGATACAGCCGGCAGCCGGCGCGCGCGGTGTCGTTGCGCTTCAGATGCGCGCGCTCGACCATGCCGGTCACGGCCAGGCCGAAGATCGGCTCGGGCGCATCGATCGAATGCCCGCCGGCCAGTGCGATGCCGGCCTCGTCGCAGGCGCGCCGCCCGCCGGCCACCACTTCGCGCGCGACCTCGGGCGGCAGCACATTGACCGGCCAGCCCAGGATCGCGATGGCGAGCAGTGGATCGCCGCCCATCGCATAGACGTCGCTGATCGCATTGGTGGCCGCGATACGGCCGAAGTCGAAGGGATCGTCGACCACCGGCATGAAGAAGTCGGTGGTCGAGACCAGCGCGCGGCCCTCGTCGCTGCCATCGATCGCGTAGACCGCTGCGTCATCGCGTGAGGCGTTGCCGACCCACAGCCGCGGGTCCAGGTGCTGCGGCCCGCTGCCGGCCAGGATCACGTCGAGCACCTGCGGCGAAATCTTGCAGCCGCAGCCGGCGCCGTGGCTGTATTGCGTCAATCGGATGGGTTCCGGCATGGGGATGTCCTCTCTGGGAAATCGGACCGCGGAGGTGGCGGCAGCGCTGGAGATCGGAGTCGGGATGGAGTCGACCGGTAGATGGGACCGGAGATGAGAAACCGAATGGGAATGAGAGGGATTCAAGCTGCGAAGCGCGCGGCGGCGGGCGGCTCGGTGAGGCGCCGCTGACGACCGCCTGGCCCGGAAACTGGCGTTGCGGGGCCTTGCGGGTCCTGCCGCGGCCGGGCTTTACTGCTCGCCCGGCTCCATCTGCGATTGCAGATAGTTCTGCAGGCCGACCTTGTCGATCAGGTCCAGCTGCGTTTCCAGATACTCGATGTGCTCTTCGGTATCGGTCAGGATGTCGACCAGAATCTCGCGGCTGACATAGTCGCCGACCGATTCACAGTAGGCGATGCCTTCCTTGACCGTCACGTGAGCGGTCTGCTCCAGCTTCAGGTCGCACTTGAGCATCTCGGGCGTGTCTTCGCCGATCAGCAGCTTGTGCAGGTCCTGCAGGTTGGGCAGTCCGTCGAGCATCAGAATGCGTTCGATCAGCCGGTCGGCATGCTTCATTTCGCCGATCGATTCCTTGTACTCCACGTCGCCGAGCTTCTTGAGGCCCCAGTGGCGATACATACGGGCGTGCAGGAAATACTGGTTGACCGCGGTCAGCTCGTTGGTGAGCTGCGCATTCAGATACTGGATGACCTTCTTGTCACCTTTCATCGGGGGCTCCTGTTGCTACGGGCCCGCAAAAACGCGACGCGGCGCTGGTTGCGCCGCGTGCAGTCAGAGGAAAACGACGAAGACACGCGCCGATCGCCGGTCTGCGATCGGGAGGCGTGTTCAGGCAACCAGCTCGGTTTGCTGGTCGTTCGCGACTGCCGGGTCCCGTGTGTCCATTATGGCACGCGGTCCCGACGAGGAACAGGAGGAAAACTGGACGACGTGAACGGTCTGGGCCGTCACCGTGGTGGAAGCGCCGTGGCAGGACGCTGCAACGCCCTCGGCGAGAACCTGCTGCGCGCAATCGCGGCAGCGGCCGCAGCAAGTGCCGACGCCGAGCGTTTCAGCCAGCTCGTCGAGCGTGGACACGCCCAGCTGGACGGCGCCATGGATCTCGCGATCGGTTACCTGGTTGCAGATGCAGACGTACACAAAGCCTCCTTGGGGCAGCGCGGACACCGGCATGTCCTGACTGTTGGAGGCAGAATAACAGAGATCAAAAATGATAACAATTCCCATTAAGAAACAGAAACATCATAGGGGAATTGGAATCACTTCCTTCCAAATCAAGGGCTTAGGCCGTCACGTGGCGGCTCGCCACGCGGTCCAAGAAGCACTTATGGAGCACAAGGAAGGGCCGCTATAACCCCGCGAGTTTCAGGGTTGTGACAGTCGCGCCAGCGCGGCGGCGGCCTCTTCCGGCTCGTAGGCGCACAGCACCTGTTCGACCAGGCCCTCCAGCCGGGTGCAGTCCGCATGCAGGATCTCCTGCTTGACGCGCAGCAGCTGGGCGGGGTGCATCGAGAACTCGCGCAGGCCCATGCCGAGCAGCAGCCGGGTCATCGCCGGGTCGCCCGCCATCTCGCCGCAGACGGCGACCGGCACGCCGGCGTGATTTGCCTCGCGGATGGTGCGCGCGATCAGTTGCAGCACCGCGGGATGCAGCGGGTCGTACAGATGCGCGACGGCGTTGTCGGCGCGGTCGATCGCCAGCGTGTACTGGATCAGGTCGTTGGTGCCGATCGACAGGAAGTCCATGCGCCGCAGGAACAGCGGCAGCAGCAGCACCGCGGCCGGGATCTCGATCATCGCGCCGACCTTCAGGTTGGGATCGTAGGCGACCCCGCGCTGATCGAGCTCGTGCTTGGCGCGCGCCACCAGTTCCAGCGTCTGGTCGATCTCGCGCGCATGCGCCAGCATCGGGAACAGCAGCCGCACCGGCCCGAAGGCCGAGGCGCGCAGCAGCGCGCGCAGCTGGGTCAGGAACATCGCCGGCTCGGACAGCGACCAGCGGATCGCGCGCAAGCCCAGCGCGGGATTGAGCGCGGTCTCGTATTCCTCGGCACGGCCGTCGCGCCCGTCGCGGAAATCCAGCAGCGGCTTGTCGGCGCCGATGTCGATGGTGCGGATGGTGACCGGCAGCCCGCGCATCGCCTCGACCGCGCGGCGGTAGGCCTCGAACTGTTCGTCCTCGCCGGGCAGTTCGCCGCGCCGGTTCATGAACAGGAATTCGGAGCGGAACAGGCCCACGCCGACCGCGCCGGCGGCCAGCGCGGCGGACGCGTCCTCGGCCATCTCGATATTGGCCAGCAGATCGATCTCGATGCCGTCCAGCGTCACCGCGGGCGTATGCCGCAGCCGCTGCAGCCGCTTGTTCTCGAGCGCCCGCTCGCTCTGCCGATGACGGTATTCCTCGAGGATGATCGGCGTCGGGTCGACGATCACCAGCCCGGCATCGCCGTCGATGATGATCCAGTCATCCTGGCGGATCAGCTCGCTCGCGTTCTGCACGCCGACCGCGGCCGGAATGTCGAGGCTGCGCGCGACGATCGCGGTATGCGAGGTGCGCCCGCCCAGGTCGGTGACGAAGCCGTGGAACACGGTATGGCGGAACTGCAGCATGTCGGCCGGCGAGATGTCGTGGGCGACCACGATCACGCCGGGGGTGGGCTGGCCGTCGGCCGCCACCGCGGGCACCGGCGCCGGCGTCAGCACCGGCGCGCCGGCCAGCACCTTCAGGATCCGTTCGACCACCTGCTCGATATCGGCCTTGCGCTCGCGCAGGTATTCGTCCTCGATCTCGTCGAACTGGCGCATCAGGTCCTCGAGCCGCGTCGTCAGCGCCCATTCGGCGTTGTAGCGGCGCTCGCGGATCAGCCTTTCGGCCTCGCGCGACAGCATCTCGTCGTCGAGGATCATCGCGTGCACGTCGAGGAAGGCGCCCATCTCCTCCGGCGCATCGCGCGGCAGGTCGCGCTTGAGCGCCGCCAGTTCGGCCCGCACCGCGGTCCGCGCGTTGCGCAGCCGCAGCACCTCGTCCTCGAGCCGGTCTTCGTCGACCAGGTAATGGGACACGTCGAGCGCGGCCGGCGCCAGCAGGTGGGCGCGCCCGATCGCAACGCCGCGCGAGACTGGGATGCCGTGCAGGGCGAATGGCATGAACCGCTCCGTTCAGGAACGTTGATGAAATCCGGACAGGGCCTGCGCCCTCACTCTCCCTCGCCGAAGCGGTTGGCGATCAGCGCGGTCAGCGCATCCATCGCCTCCTGCTCGTCGGGTCCCTCGGTTTCGATCGTGACCGTCGAGCCGATGCCCGCGGCCAGCATCATCACACCCATGATGCTCTTGGCGTCGACCTGGCGCCCGTTGCGCGACATCCTGACCTGGCTGACAAAACTGCCCGCCAGTTGCGTGAGCTTGGCGGAGGCGCGGGCATGCAGCCCGAGCTTATTGATGATGGTGATGTCCCTCTGCAGCATACTTGTCGGGGTGATTGGCGATCTGGTTCTGTACGGTGGTCGAGCCGATCTGCAGCACGCCTTGCGAGCCGCCGGCGAGCGCCTTGGTGGCGAGCTGGTCCAGCTTTTCGGAGCGGTAGCAGATCGCCCGCACGAGCATCGGCAGATTGACGCCGGCGAGCACCTTGATCCGGCCCGGCTCGGCGAGCCGGGCGGCGATATTGGCGGGGGTGGCGCCGAAGATGTCGGTCAGCACCAGCGCCCCATTGTCTTCGATCACCGAGGCCAGGCATCGGCGCGCCTCGGCCAGCACGGCCGCGGGCTCCGCATCCGGAGCGACGTCGATCGCCTCGAGCCGCTTGGGCTCGCCGCAATAGACATGCGCGGCGCAGTCCCGCAGCGCGGAAGCGAGCGGCGCGTGCGCGATGATCAGAATGCCTGCCATGATGGTGAATCCTGTGGATTGCCGCGATTGTAGCAGGCGGGGTAACGGCGCCGTCGCGTGAAAGCAGTCCGGCGCCCGCGCTCAGGCGCCCTTCGCGGCCGCCCGCGCCGCGACCGCCCGCTCCAGCGCGTCGATGAACATGCCGGCCACCGGGAAACCGGTCTGCTGCATGATCTCCTGGAAGCAAGTCGGGCTGGTCACGTTGACCTCGGTCAGGTAGTCGCCGATCGCGTCGAGTCCCACCAGCAGCAGGCCGCGCTGCCACAGCACCGGCGCCAGCGTCTGCGCGATCTCGCGGTCGCGCTCCGACAGCGGCTGCGCGCGGCCGGTGCCGCCCGCCGCCAGATTGCCGCGCACCTCGCCGGCCATCGGCACGCGCGCCAGCGCGTACGGCACCGGCTCGCCGCCGATCAGCAGGATGCGCTTGTCGCCGTCCTTGATCGCGGGGATATAGCGCTGCGCCATCAGCGTGCGCGCGCCGTTCGCCCCGAGCGTCTCGATGATCGCGCCCAGGTTCATGCCGTCCGCGCCGACGCGGAACACGCCCATGCCGCCCATGCCGTCCAGCGGCTTGACGATGATGTCGCGATGCTCGGCATGGAAGGCGCGGATGCGGGCCGCATCGCGCGTGACCAGCGTCGGCGTGATGAACTGCGGGAACTGCGCGATCGCCACCTTCTCGGAATGGTCGCGGATCGCCTGCGGCTTGTTGAAGACGTTGGCGCCCTGCGACTCGGCCAGCTCCAGCAGCCAGGTGCTGGTCACGTACTCCATGTCGAACGGCGGGTCCTTGCGCATCAGCACCGCGTCGAAGGCCGGCACCGGCATCGCCGCCGGGGCATCGAGGCGGAACCAGGCGGCGTGGCCATGGCCGTGGTCATGGGCGTGATCGTGACCGTCATCGTTGCCCTGCCCGGCCTCCAGCAGATGCAGCCGCTGCGCGACCGCCTCCACCGCGCCGCCGACCAGCGACAGCTGCGACTGCAGGCAGAAGAACAGCTCGTGGCCGCGCGAGGCGGCCTCGACCATCATCGCGTAGGTGGAGTCCTTGTAGGTCTTGAAGGTCTCGAGCGGATCGGTAATGAACAGAATGCGCATGCTGGCGAGTTCCGGTTGTCGTGCCCGTTGTCGGTCGTGGTCGTGCCCGTTGTGCCCGTTGTGCCCGTTGCCCCGTTACAGGATCGGGTTGGGGTCGGTCTTTTCCAGTTCCAGCGAGGCCGCCAGCAGCGCGAGCCGCGCCACCACGCCATACATGTAGAACCGGTTGGGCACCGCCGCGCCCGGCTTGGCATGCGTGTCCGGAATGCTGTTGGGCGCGAACGCCAGCGGCACGAAATGCATGCCCGGCGCGTTCAGGTTCTCGTCGACGCCGCGGCCGGTATGGACGCGGTAGAAGCCCCCGACCACGTACCGGTCGATCATGTAGACCACCGGCTCGGCCACCGCCTCGTTGACCTTCTCGAAGGTATGCACGCCTTCCTGGATGATCACGTCGTTGACCTCGAGGCCTTCCTTGACGACGCTCATCTTGTTGCGTTCCTTGCGGTTCAGGCCCTTGACCTCGGCCGGATCGCGCACCGTCATCACGCCCATGCCGTAGGTGCCGGCATCGGCCTTGACCACCACGTACGGCGTTTCCTTGATGCCGTACTCGCGGTACTTCTTGGCGATCTTCTTGAGCACGCCCTCGACCGCGTCGGCCAGCGCGTCCTCGCCGACCCGCTCATGGAAGTCGATGCCGCCGACCTTGGCGAAGTACGGGTTGATCATCCACTGGTCGATATCGATCAGCTTGGCGAATTTCTTGGCGACCTCGTCATAGGCCGAGAAGTGCGAGGACTTGCGCCGCGTCGACCAGCCCGCGTGCAGGGGCGGCAGCACGTACTGCTCGTTGATGTTCTCGAGGATCGGCGGCACGCCGGCCGACAGGTCGTTGTTCAGCAGGATCGAACAGGGATCGAAGTCCTTGAGCCCCAGCCGGCGGTCCTTGGTGCCCAGCCGGGTCAGCGGCTCGACCACCAGGGTCTGGCCGTCGGGCAGCTCGATCGGGGTCGGTTCGGTAATGTCCTCGGACAGCGAGCCCAGCCGGACATTGAGCCCCGCCTGGCGCATGATCAGCGACAGCCGCGCCACGTTCTGCAGATAGAACATATTGCGGGTATGGCGCTCGGGGATCAGCAGCAGGTTCTTGGCGTCCGGACAGATCTTCTCGATCGCCGCCATCGCCGCCTGCACCGCCAGCGGCAGCATTTCGGGCGCCAGATTGTTGAAACCGCCGGGGAACAGATTGGTATCGACCGGGGCCAGCTTGAAGCCGGCGTTGCGCAGATCGACCGAACAGTAGAACGGAGGGGTATGCTCCTGCCATTCCAGACGGAACCACCGCTCGATGGACGGGGTCGCGTCCAGTATCTTCTTTTCCAGTTCGAGCAGGGGGCCGTTCAGCGCGGTGATGAGGTGCGGGACCATATCCATCCTATTGATCGTCTTTATCGTCCGCCCCGATTGTAGAGGAACGGCCAATTGCATGCAGATGGCATGCCAATGCCGGCGAAACGGGAAAATGTCCGATCGTTTCCGCCTTGGGCTAACAATATGGGGATGGGCCGCGGAATTCAAAGAGCGCGGGGAGCGCCGTCGCGAGGGCAAAAAAAAACGCGGCTTCGCCGCGTTTCAAGTGGCCTGACAGATACGGGGAGCGTTCTGCAGGTGGAGGAAACTGCCTCACCTGCACTCTATGCGGGTGCTGTCCTTAACACAAATGAAGGATATTGAATTCGGATTTAAGCGGATGGCGAACAGTGCTTGCCAACCTGGCGGCAAGCCGCGCCAGTGCTGGCTTTGCCGGCGGTCCGCCAATAAAAAAGCCCGGCACGCGGCCGGGCAAAACTCCTGAGAGAAGATTCCCAATCAGCTCTCCAGCACAACACCGTGGGCGCTGCGGGGGCGGCAAGCCGTGGGTCCCCGCATCGCATGTTTCGCCGGCATCAGGCCTCGTAGGCGGTCTCGCCGTGCGAGGTGATGTCCAGGCCTTCGCGCTCCTCGTCCTCGGGCACGCGCAGGCCGATCAGCAGGTCCACCAGCTTGAAGGCGACGAAGGCCACCACCGCCGACCACACCACGGTGGTCAGCACGCCCTCGGTCTGCACCCAGACCTGGCTCGCGATCGAATAGTTGTCCGAGACCTTGTTGGCCACGTAGTCGTAGATGCCCACGCCGCCCAGGCTCGGCGCCGCGAACACGCCGGTCAGGATCGCCCCGGCGATGCCGCCGACGCCATGCACGCCGAACACGTCCAGCGAGTCGTCCGCGCCCAGCAGCCGCTTCAGGCCGGTCACGCCCCACAGGCACAGCAGGCCCGCCACCAGGCCCATCACGATCGAGCCCATCGGGCCGACGAAGCCGGCGGCCGGGGTAATCGCCACCAGGCCGGCCACCGCGCCGGACGCGCCGCCCAGCATCGACGGCTTGCCCTTGGTGATCCACTCGCCGAAGGTCCACGCCAGCACCGCCGCGCAGGTCGCCAGCAGCGTGTTGACGAAGGCCAGCGCCGCGCCGCCGCTCGCTTCCAGGCCCGAGCCGGCGTTGAAGCCGAACCAGCCGAACCACAGCAGCGAGGCGCCGACCATGGTGAAGGTCAGGCTGTGCGGGCGCAGCGCCTCGCGGCCGAAGCCGATCCGCTTGCCGAACATGTAGGCACCGACCAGGCCCGCCACCGCGGCGTTGATATGCACCACGGTGCCGCCGGCGTAGTCGAGCGCGCCCTTCTGGAACAGCCAGCCGGCCTTGGCCGTCGCCGCCTCGGCGGCCGCCGCGTCGGTGTAGGCATCCGGACCGGGCCAGAACCAGACCATATGGGCCATCGGGATATAGGCGAAGGTGAACCACAGCACGATGAACACCAGGACCGCGGAGAAGCGGGCGCGCTCGGCGAAGGCGCCAATGATCAGGCTGCAGGTGATCGCCGCGAACGCGCACTGGAAGGCGAAGAAGCCCAGCTCCGGAATCACCACGCCCTTGCTGAAGGTCGCCGTCACCGCTTCCGGCGTCAGGCCCTTCATGAACAGCCGGTCGGTGCCGCCGAAGAAGGCGTTGCCCTCGGTGAAGGCGAAGCTGTAGCCGTAGATGGCCCACAGTAGCGCCACCAGCGAGAAGATCACCAGGCACTGCATCAGCACCGACAGCATGTTCTTCGAGCGGACCAGGCCGCCGTAGAACAGCGCCAGGCCGGGCAGCGTCATCAGGATCACGAAGGCCGTGCACATCAGCAGCCAGGCCACGTCGCCCTTGTTGGGGGTCGGCGCGGCGGCGGGCGCCGCGGCTTCCGCGGCTGCGGGAGCCGGGGCCGTTGCGGCGGCAGGCGCAGCAGGCGCGGCAGCCGGGGCGGCAGGCGCCGTGGCGGCGGCCGAAGCCTCGGCGGCGGGCTTGTCCTGGGCCGCGGCCGGGCCGGACAGCGCCATGCCCGCCGTGCCCAGGGCCAGCGCCATCGCGCCGGCCGTCAGGAATCGTTTGAACCAGCTAGTCATCTGAATACCCTCTTGTCGCTTTTGTCGCGCTTGTGGCTTGTATCGCGTGTGTGTTTGCGTCCGGCGTGCCGTTACAGGGCGTCGCCGCCGGTCTCCCCGGTACGGATCCGGATGACCTGCTCGATCGGTGCGACGAAGATCTTGCCGTCGCCGATCTTGCCGGTGCGGGCCGACTTCTCGATCGCCTCGATGGCGCGGTCGACCACGTCGTCGGGCACCGCCACCTCGATCTTGACCTTGGGCAGAAAGTCGACGATGTATTCGGCGCCGCGGTACAGCTCGGTATGGCCCTTCTGCCGGCCGAAGCCCTTGACCTCGGTAACGGTGATGCCGGACACGCCCACGTCCGACAGCGCTTCACGCACTTCGTCGAGCTTGAACGGCTTGATGACGGCGATGATCAGTTTCATCCGTGTTCTCCTGAGAGCGCGGCCCCGTTCCAGCCGGGGCCCGCTCGTGCTGACCGTGAATTAGAAAGTCTTGGTGAGCGTGGCAACCACCGTGGCCTTGCCCATGTAGCGGCCCGAGGTGTTGGTGTAGACGCCGCGCTTGGCATTGGTGTCGACATACGAGACCGCGGCCGAGAAACCGTTGCCCAGGTCCTTGGTCAGGCCGAGCTTCCAGTCGGTGTACGAGGCGTCCGACACGTTCTGCACCTTCTGGTAGCCGACGTGCGCGTTCAGCGTCAGGCCCCAGAACTCGAGCGGCACGTTGGCCGACAGGTCGACGTACCAGCTGTTCTTGCTGTCGTAGAAGCCGAACAGGTTGGTCGGCGCGTACGAATACTTGAGGAACACCGGGCCGTAGCCGATGCCCGCGTACAGCTCGGTGGTGTACGGGCGGGTGAAGTTGGCCGGATAGTCGCCGGGGTAGTAGTACTGCAGCACGCCGACGTCGTAGTTCCACTTGCCGTCGCCGAAGGTGTTCTTGAAGCCGGCGTAGAAGTCCATCTCGATCGGGGCCGACACCTCGTCGTTGCTGTCGTTCAGCCAGCTGATGCTCGAGTTCCAGTTGCCCGCGTAGAAGCCGCTCGCATGGCTGTAGTCGAAGCCGCCCTGGATCGCCGGCCGGCGATTGGTCTGCATGATCCCGCGGTAGCGGTATTCGGAGGCCAGCGTCACGTTCGCCGTGAACGTATGCGGCGAGGCCGCTTCGGCGGTCGCGGGCGCGCTCTGCGCCAGTGCGGTGGTGGCGGAACCGCACAGCGTCAGCGCGCCGATGGCGAGGGCCAGCGTCTTCATGGATTTCTTCTCCTTTTCCTTGGGCTCGGGACTTCTCTGTCAGGGCGGATACTGCAACTGCCATGCCAGGGTCCGGCGTGGCGCGGGCGCGCATGGACAGCCCTGACGGCACGCTGAACGCCTCGTATGCAAGCCGGTTTCCATCTGCCTTCGAAAAGCCCGCAACACGGGGCTGGGCGCGCCGCGCCGGGTTAAATGCTGTGTCCGGCGGGGCGAAGCCGCTTTTCCCGGCGCGCTTCACGGGCCATAATCCGCCCATGCCACCGGCTGGTGCCGGCCGCCGCCACGGGCGCGCGCTGCACCGATACCGTGCAGATGCGCCCATCCGGCCGCTCCCGCCGCCCCCGATCGATGCACCCCCACGGTGCAGAAGGAGAAACGATGAAACCCACCGATCTCTTCAACGACCTGCAGAGCAAGGTCAGCGAGGTCCTGCGCAATTCGCCCGCCAAGGACATCGAGAAGAACGTCCGCAGCATGATGACCCAGGGCTTTGCCAAGCTCGATCTGGTCACGCGCGAGGAATTCGACGTGCAGTCGCAGGTGCTCGCCCGCACGCGCGCACGGCTCGAGGAGCTGGAGATGCGAGTCGCGGACCTGGAACGGCGCGCCGGCATGGCGGGCGCGGCGGGTGTGGGCCCGGCCACGGTCGGCACCGCCGGCGCCGGCACCACGGCCTCGGCCACCTCGGTACCGGGCTCGACCACGCCCGAGCCGGGCACCGGGCCGGCAAACCCGGGGCTGGCCGGCTGAACGCGCCAGACCTCACGTCATGCGAAGGCCGCCGGGCAACCGGCGGCCTTCTGCGTTTACGGCGGCGTTAATAAATCGGTGACATGCCGGATCGCCCTTCCACCGCCTTCGTCCACCGCATTCGTCTACCGCATTCGTCTACCGCATTCGTCTACCGCATTCGTCTACCGCATTCGTCTACCGCATTCGTCCACCGCCTTGGTCCGTCGCCCAGGCCCATCACCCTCGTCCATCTTTCCTCCACCTCTTCTTCTTTCCCCTGGTCGCCCCCATGCACCTCGCCGTCCTGCGCAGCCGCGCCCTGACCGGCATCGACGCGCCGCCGGTCTCGGTCGAAATCCATCTGGCCAACGGCCTGCCCGCCTTCGCCATCGTCGGGCTGGCCGAGACCGAGGTGCGCGAGAGCCGCGAGCGCGTGCGCGCCGCGATCCTGAACTGCGGCTTCGAATTCCCGAACCGCCGCATCACCGTCAATCTGGCCCCGGCCGATCTGCCCAAGGAATCGGGCCGCTTCGACCTGGCCATCGCGTTGGGCATCCTGGCGGCCAGCGGACAGATTCCGGCGGCGGCGCTGGACGGCTACGAGTTCGCGGCGGAGCTGTCGCTGTCGGGCGCGCTGCGGCCGGTGCGCGGCGCGCTGGCGATGGCGATGGGGCTGGCGCGCGAGCAGGCCGGCACGGTGCGCGGCTCGGCGAGTGGCACGGTGCGCGGGTCGGCGAGCGGCTTGGCGAGTGGCACAGCGGGCGGCTTGGCGGGTGGCTCAGCGGCGGCTTGGCGGGTGGCTCAGCGGGTGGCTCAGCGGGCGGCACAGAGTGCGGCTTGGCGGGCAACACAACCGGCGGACCGGCACGCGCCTTCGTGGTCGCGGCCGGCAACGGCGCCGAGGCCGCGCTGGTGGAGTCGATCACCGTGCTGGCGGCCGCTTCGCTGCCCGAGGTCTGCGCGCACCTGGCCCGCACCGGCCCGCCGCTGGCGCGGGCCAGGCCCGTGACGGCGGCGCCCGTCGATGGCTCGTCCGCGGGCATGCCGGACATGCGCGACGTGCGCGGCCAGGGGCAGGCGCGCCGCGCGATGGAGGTGGCGGCGGCCGGGCAGCACTCGGCCCTGCTGATCGGCCCGCCAGGCACCGGCAAGTCGATGCTGGCGCAGCGCTTTCCCGGGCTGCTGCCGCCGATGACGCTGCAGGAGGCGCTCGAGTCCGCCGCGGTGCTGAGCCTGACCGGCGCCGGCTTCCAGAGCGAGCGCTGGGGCCGCCGGCCGTTCCGGGCGCCGCACCATACCGCCTCGGCGGCCGCGATGGTCGGCGGTGGCGGCGATCCGCGCCCGGGCGAGATCTCGCTGGCGCATCACGGCGTGCTGTTCCTCGACGAGTTGCCCGAGTTCGACCGGCGCGTGCTGGAGGTCCTGCGCGAGCCGCTCGAATCCGGCCGCATCACGATCTCGCGTGCGGGCCGGCAGGCCGACTTCCCGGCGCGCTTCCAGTTCGTCGCGGCTTTTGTGACAAGCGTCAGTTGTTAAGGAGTTAGGTCGTATGGCTCCCTGCTTCATACGTCCGTGTTCGATAGATGGGCGTCGGCGGAGACGGCTCCCTTGAGTCGAAAGTGTCGTTTCGTCGGATTTGTCCCGCGATCTAGGAGCTTTGCAATCGTGGCGTGAGGGCATAGGCGAATTCGCGGTCGATATGGTTCTCCAAGTCGTCAGTCCTCCGCCTGTGGCAACATTGAGTCCTAATAAGAAACAGGGACGGGCCGATGCAAATAATTCAGAAGATTGCGGCTTGGGCTGCAGAGCAGCCGGCGTGGGTCGATGACGCAGTGCGGCGGCTTATTGCCGGCAATCTGACTTCTAAGGACCTGCAGGACTTGGCTGCCCTAGCAAAGTCCGCGCACGGGTTGCCCGACCCTGAGGGCCGCGTCGCGGTACGGCTTGACCCGAGGACATTACCTGTGGATGCCCACGCCGGCGCGGACGTCAGCTTGATCGCGCTGCGCTCGCCCGAGTACCTGAATGCGATTGATCCCGGGCAAGCGTTGACGTTTCAGGCGGCGGGACTGACCATCGTGTATGGCCACAACGGCGCAGGGAAGTCAGGCTACGCAAGGATATTAAAAAAGGCCTGTCGCGCACGCAACGTCGAGGACCTCCTTTCTGATGTATATGTTGAGTTGAAGGGTCCGGCGCCCACCAGCGCAATCTTTGACTGGAGCGAGGGGCAGGCAGCTCAGTCGCAGAAGTGGACGGTCGGAACCGTTCCGCCGGCCCCGCTTTCGCAGATGTCCGTCTTCGATGCCCACTGTGCACGCGTGTTTGTGGACAACCAGGCAAAGGTCCTGTTCGTGCCCAACGGCATGGAGATTCTTCACGGACTCTCCGATGCTTTCGGCGCCGTCCAGCGTCTGATTGAAGCCGACAGAACCGCAAACACCTTCGATCAGACCCAACTTTCACCGCTCGCAGGTTCGACCGTCGTTGGTCGGCTGCACGCCCAACTCGGAAGAAAAAGCGATCCGGAGGCATTTAAGAAACTCGCCGTGTTGTCGGAAGAAGAGGAGGCAGAGCGAAACGTGCTCAGCAAGCTTTTCGGAGACGAAGACCCGATCAAGCTCGCCGCAGTCGTCCGCCGCAAAGCAACGCGCGTTGACACCCTGTGCAATGAGCTCGCAGCCTTGGAGGCCCCTCTTTTGGATGAGGCCATCGGCCAGCTAGCGGCTGCCTTCGTTGCCATGGCTGCGGCAGAGGCTGCATCGAAGCTGGCAGCAGATACACTTCAGGCTCAGGGCGCAAAAGTCGTCGGGACTGGTACTGTGCTATGGGAGACCTTGCTACGCAGCGCGATGAAGTATGCAACAGAGGTTGCGTACCCGGGTCACGAATTTCCGGGACCAGACCGCGACGCGTACTGCGTGCTCTGCCAGCAGCCGCTTGCCGACGAAGCTACGGAAAGGCTGAAGTCCTTCGTTGCGTTTCTGGAGGCCGATGCGCAGAAAAAAGCCACAGAGGCCCGCGAGCTCACCAAGAAGCTGTATCGAGCGATTTCATCACTCAACTTCGACACATTTCCATCTGATCGCGCGTTCTTGGACGAACTCCACGAAAGCGAACCGACATTGGCAGCCGCCATCGATGAATACACAACCGCTCTGAAGGCTCGTCAGGCGAGGGTGGTCGCAATGGCGCCGAACCGAAAATTGGATCGTCTGGAACCGCTGCCTGCGTCCCCGGTACCAACCATAAAGGAATTGCACGGCAGGTATGTTAACGAGGCCGGGCAGCTTATGAAGGCGATGACGCCTGAGGAGCGCGAGCAAAAGAGCAAGGTGCTTGCCGATCTGGATGCTAGGACGAAGCTTGCGGGGCTTCTCCCCAAGGTGCTAGAAGCAATAGAGTGGCACAGGCGTGATCATGCATTTGGCGAGGCCATAAAAGGATGTAGTACTCGCTCTATCACTGGCAAGACGACCGAGCTATACGAAGCGCATGTCACGGAGGAACTTCGCTCAGCCTTTACGCAAGAGCTCGCGAATCTCGGCCTCGGCGGGCTAGATGTCATCCTAGAGATGACGGGGCAAAAAGGTGCCCGCATGCAACAGCTCAGGCTCCGTACCGCACCACAGCACGCACGCGCGAAGGTCTCAGATATCCTCAGTGAGGGCGAGCAGCGAGTCATCGCCATGGCTCTGTTCCTGGCGGAGATCGGCATTGAGCCCGGCAAGTCGGGCCTCATCTTTGACGACCCCGTGTCGTCGCTGGACCATGTGCGTCGCGAGAGAATCGCGAAGCGCCTTGTTCTCGAAGGCAAGAAGCGCCAGATCATTGTGTTTACGCACGACCTAGCCTTTGCCTGGACATTAAAGGACTTCGCCGATAAGCACGGCGTTGCCCACGTGGATCGTCACGTCTTCTCGGCGGGCGCGAAAAAAGGGTTCTGCGGCGACGGCCTCCCCTTCGAAGGAAAGAAGCTTAGCGCGAGAATCAATGAGCTTCGAGACCACGCTCAACGAGCAAGGAAAGCACTGGAAGAGCAGCACAACCATGAGCTGTACAACGACATGGTGCGCAACGGCTACCGAAGGATGCGAGACACCTGGGAGCTGCTCATCGAGGAGCATCTGTTCGCAGGCACCGTGAAGCGCTTCAGACGTTCCATTGAGACCTCGAAGCTACGGTGCGTTTCCGTCGGCGATCCGGAAGCCGCTGCTGTATACAACGGCATGACGCGGTGCTCGAACTTCACGCACGAAGGCGGCGCCGAAGCGCCACCGGCACTGCCAGGACCAGAGGAGTTTCTTGCCGACGTGGAACAGCTTGCGGCGGCGCTGACGTTGATCGATGAGAACAAGAACGCCACGGAAAAGCGACGCAAGCAAGCTGGCCTGGCGACGTAGATCTGAATACGAGCGGGGTCGGGGTAGGCTTGCAAGTCGACGCCGACGCATTTGCCAGGTGCCGGGCGCGAGAACACGTGCAAACGGTAGAAAGTGCCTTACAGTGCCCGCGGCATGGTGACCTGATGTGGACCCGATCAGCGAACGATGAACTGTCCCATCCTCCCGTTATCTTCGTGCTCGAGAATATGGCGGTCGTACATGTACGGGGCCGTTACCGCGGTATGGCAAAACCGAACAAGCAGTTCGACGGAGTTCTCGACCATGTTCGTGTCGCAAAGCCCTTTATCGCGAACACCCGGCGGTGAACCGTTTCGGCTGAGAACTTCGAAGTGAACACAGTGGATATGGAACGGGTGTGCCATCATCTCTGGGGACACCTGCCAGACTTCTGTGTCGCCGCGCCTGATTTCTGCATCGATTGGCTCCATGTCGAACGGGCGGCCATTGACGCCGAACACTCCCATTCCGTGCCACCTCTCATCCCGCGCGTCCCCATGGTCATGGCAATGCGCCGCCGACCAAAGGCGTTCGACGCGGACTAGCGCTGGTGCGTCACGAGCTTGTCGGGCTGCTGAGCGCTGCGCGTGCCTGTTCCCCGAAGCTCAAACCTGATGATCGCCTGCCGTTCACCACGCAGGCGATTGCCGCCGCCCATCATTCGCATCATCATCGGCGCATTGCCATCCGGTCCCGTTTCCAGGACGGCGGGCTGGCCATCGCAAAAATCCACGAGTACCTCGGCTCGCTCCAGAGTCAACTGGGGTCCACATGGCATCGCAACACCGATCTTCATTGCTAGCCCAGACCACCTCAGATTGCGAATCCCGACACGGCGTCCGGCACGAGCGGACGTAATGCATTTCTTGCAATATGGCAATTCTGGCTGGCGGCCACACTCTCAGGAAGCCGATGCGCAACGCAGCGGCAAGTCGACATCGCGATACGCAAGAGTGCTTTCCCCACGTTCAGATTACTGGCCCATTACGAATCTGACAGACCCCTGAAACGTTCTACCTCTGGCACGTCTGTTGCACCGTCCGAGTCGCTGATTATTCCCATCGGCGAAGTCGTGTGTTCCGCCGGTCTATCGCAACCCGCCCAACCTTGGGAGCTCACCATGCAATTGACTGCTACACGCGACCCTGCTCGCGTCTTTCCATCGCCGCTGTCGACAGGGGCCTGTCGGTGGATGCCCCGGACAGTCCGACATCTCATGACGACCGGCCTGATGGCCATGCTTGTCTTGCCAGCTGCTTATGCCGCCCAGCCAGGCAGAGGCCACACTGCCGGCTTCGAGGTTCGTTTGATGCGGTTGGTCATTGACCATCATTTTTCAGCGCTCAGGATGACCGAGCTGGCCGCCGGCACAGATCCGCAGCGCAGCGGACATCTTTCATCAAACGAAGGGACGTCGCCCACGCCGGGATTTTCGGCTACGCCTGCCAAGGCCGCTCTCGATGAAATCAAATCCATGGCCCGGATGGAGAATCGCGCGCAGAGAGAGCAGATCATGCACCTGCAGATGTTGCTGCGCGATTGGTATGGCGTTGCCCACGAGCCCCGCATCAGAGAGGATGCGCAACAGATGCTCACGGCTCTGGAGCAGGCCCAGCCCGGCGCGAGCTTTGATCGCGCTTTCCTTGAAACCTTCAGCCGCCATCACTTTTCGTTGCTGCAGCCGATGAACGCTTGCATCACCGGCGCAGATCGCCTCCATCAGAGGCTGATACGCCTGTGCAAATTGATGTGGCATGAGCAGACATCTGGTATCGACGAAATGCGCGAGCTGCTGGAAACTCGCTTCGGCATCGTCGACTATCAGCCGTTCCGCGGCGAGCGTCCGCTGCAGCAGTAAAGAGTCGACCGGCGCGGAAGCACCGCATTTACTTGGCGAGACGTGGGAACGTCAAGATGAACCGAGTTCTTCCCGCCGACGACTCCACGGAAATTCGACCTCCGTGCGCCGACATGATGGCCTGCGTAATCGACAGCCCAAGCCCAACACTGTCGGAATCGGCCCGGTTGCGGGACTTGTCGGCGCGAAAGAACCGGTCGAAGATCGAGGGCAACAGGTCCGCACTGATTTCCTTGCCCTCGTTCTCCACGACGATCGTTGCGGCACCGGCTTGTTCCTTCGCCTTGACCAGGATGGCCTTTCCCTCCGGCGTATAGCGCAGCGCGTTGGAAAGCAGGTTACTCAGCGCCCTGCGCAGCATCAGACGATCACCGAAGATCCGCGCCTGACCTTCAAGCCGCAGATGCACCCTCTTGTCCTCCGCCAGCGCATCGTAGAAATCGAACAGCGCACGTACTTCGTCGCTTACGTTGATCTCCTCTTCGCTGGGCAGCGTGATGCCGTGCTCCATCTTTGCCAGATAGAGCATGTCGGAAACCATGCGGCCAAGGCGTTGCAGTTCCTCGGCGTTGGACGCCAGAACCTCCCGGTATTTCTCTGCATCCCGTGGTTGCGATAGCACGACATGCGTCTGCGTCATCAGGTTGGTGATCGGCGTGCGCAGCTCGTGTGCCAGATCCGACGAAAACTCGGATAACCGCCGGAAATCGTCCTGCAACCGCTCCAGCATGGCATTCAAGGTGGCGGCCAAATCCGCCATTTCGACTGGGACTGCCTCCACCGGCATGCGTGCATCCAGCTTGTTGGAGGTCACGCCGCTCGCGCGTGAGGCCATCATCCGTAAGGGCGCCAGGCCACGCCTTGCCGCCCACCACCCGAACAAGCCGCTGGCGAGCGCCGCCAGCGCGGTATAGAACGCCAGCGATTGCCGGAATGCCTGCATGAAATGCGCATGAATGTCCGTGTCCATGCCCACGACGACGCGCAATGGCGCCGCTGCCGGGTCCGACATTTTCGCCAGCGCTCGCATGCCGCGGTACTGTTTCCCGTTCTGCTGCCACACCAGGGTGTCTTCGTTCGGCTTCAGCCGGGCGATGGCGGCCAAGGTCGGCGCGAAGTCGTATCCCTTGGTCGCATAGACGAGCTGGCCTTGCGCGGTTTGGACGTGCGCCACGAACCCGGGGTGGTGCTCCACCATCTCGGCCAAGCGCGCGGGCAGCTGTGCTGTCGGTCGTTCCTGCGTGATCTTCTGAATCAAGCGGATGTTGTCACCGAGGATGACGTAGTCCTCGTTGGCAAAGTGGCGGTCCATGGCCAGCCAGATCAATACACCGAGACCCAGCAGCACCGCCGCTGACGACAGCGAGAACAGCAGCGTCAACCGCATCGTCAGCGAAAGCCGTCGCCTCATTCCGTTCCCTCTGGCGCTTCCAGTACGTATCCCATCCCGCGCACTGTCTGGATCAGTTTTGGTTCGAAGTCGTCGTCGATCTTGGCCCTCAGGCGACGAATAGCCACGTCGATCACATTGCTGTCACTGTCGAAATTCATGTCCCACACCTGCGAGGCGATCAGAGAGCGCGGCAAGACCTCGCCACGCCTGCGCGCGAGCAGTTCGAGCAGTGCGAATTCCTTACTGGTCAGCGGGATGCGGCGACCGGCACGGGATGCGCGCCTGCGTCCCAAATCCAGGACCAGATCAGCGACCTGGATGCGGTCAATGGCCAGCACAGATCCCCGGCGCAACAGCGTGCGGACCCGAGCGAGCAACTCCGAGAAGGCGAACGGCTTGACAAGATAGTCGTCTGCACCCAGTTCCAGCCCCTTGACGCGGTCTGTCACGCTGTCACGCGCGGTCAGGAACAAGACAGGGACGGCATTCTCCGCGGCACGGATGGACTGCAATATGTGCCAGCCATCCAGGTCCGGCAACATCACGTCGAGAATGATCAGGTCATACGATTCGTTGAGCGCCAGGTGCTGCCCATCGAGCCCGTTGCCGACCAGGTCGACGACGAAGCCGGCTTCGGTCAGTCCCTGGCGAAGGTAGTCGCCTGTCTTGGATTCGTCCTCCACCACCAGCAGTTTCATTTAGAGCGTCCGATTGGATTGGCTAGCGGCTCCCGGAAGGGAGCCTCGGTGCGGCTAGTCTAGCGAGACGACTTGCGGGTGACCTCAACATTACCGGAATGTAATGTGCAGGTAAGTTGACGGTAGCCTCCTGCTCGTTACTCTCTGCATGCCGACTTCTATGCGGCCATTCAAGCAAAAAGGGACTATTCATGCGACGTGATCGACCGGCCGGTATTGTGCTGCCCAACCCAACGCGCCGCCGCTTCGTTCAAGGCCTGGCCGCAGGGGGTGTCATGGCGGGATTGTCGGGCCTTGGCGGAACCGTTTGGGCGCAGGCGACTGACCGTCCCGCCCAGACGCTGTCCGGCACCGCCCCCGTGCTGCGTGGCACCGAATTCGACCTGGTCATCGGCGAATCGGTGGTCAACTTCACCGGCACGCCGCGCGTGGCGACCACGATCAACGGGATGCTGCCCGGCCCGACGCTGCGGTGGCGTCAGGGCGACACCGTCACCATCCGCGTCACGAACCGGCTGCGCGAGCCAACTTCGATCCATTGGCACGGGATCATCCTGCCGTTCGAAATGGACGGCGTGCCGGGGATCAGCTTTCCCGGCATTGCGCCGGGCGAAACGTTCACCTATCGCTTCAAGGTCGACCAGACCGGCAGCTACTGGTACCACTCGCATTCGGGATTCCAGGAGATGACGGGCGTGTATGGCGGCATCGTGATCGACCCGGCTTCCGGCTACGACGCCGTTCAAGCTGACCGCGACTATACGATTCTGCTGTCCGACTGGACCGATGAAGATCCGATGCGGGTCCTGTCGAAGCTCAAGGTCCAGAGCGACTACTACAACTTCAATCAGCCGACCGTCATCGACTTCTTCCGCGATGTGGCCAACGACGGCATGAAAAGCGCGCTGGCCAAGCGGAAGATGTGGAACGAGATGCGGATGAATCCGACGGATCTGGCCGATCTGTCGGGCGCCACGCTGACGTATCTAACCAATGGTGTCACGCCAGCCGGCAACTGGACGGGCATGTTCCGGCCAGGTGAGAAGGTCAGGCTGCGCTTCATCAACGGCACGGGCAACACGTTCTATGACGTGCGCATCCCTGGGCTGAAGCTGAAGGTGATACAGGCCGACGGGCAGAACTTGGAACCGGTGACCGTCGATGAGTTCCGGTTCGGTCCCGGCGAAACCTATGACGTCGTCGTCGAACCCCGAGATGAGGCCTACACGATTTTCTCCCAATCCATGGACAGGACCGGCTATGCCCGAGGCACGCTGGCTGTTCGTGAAGGTCTGACCGCGCCGGTGCCCGCGCTCGACAAGGCCGAATGGCTGACGATGGCGGACATGATGGGTGCCATGGACCATGGTGGCATGGCAATGCAGGGCATGGACCACGGCAGCATGCAAGGCATGAACCATGATGGCATGAGCATGCAGGGCATGGCGGGCACCGCAATGGCGATGGACCATAGCCAGCACAACATGGGCAACATGGCGGCGGGAAATCCGCTGAAGGTTCCCAGCACAAAGGCGCGGCACGCCCGAACCGAGTACGGGGCCAGCACCGATATGCGCGTGGACATGGCGCGCACCAACCTCGACGATCCCGGCATTGGCCTGCGCAACAACGGTCGTCGTGTGCTGACGCTGGCTGACCAGCACACCATCGGTGGTCCGTTGGACAAGCGGGGCCCTGGACGCGAGGTTGAGCTGCACCTGACCGGCAATATGGAGCGCTATACCTGGTCGTTTGACGGTGTGGAGTTCGGCAAGTCGACACCGGTCTATTTCAAGCATGGCGAGCGCCTGCGCGTGATCCTCCACAACGACACGATGATGACGCATCCGATGCACCTGCACGGCATGTGGAGCGAGCTGGAGTCGGCGGACGGATCCTTCCAGGCGCGGCGGCACACGATTCCCGTTCAGCCGGCCCAGCGCATCAGCTTTCTGGTTACCGCGGACGCATTGGGACGATGGGCATGGCATTGCCATCTGATGCTGCATATGGACGCGGGCATGTTCCGTGAAGTGATAGTGGCCTGACCGTCAACTGGATAGAAATTCCATGCATAAGCGAACAACAACGATTCTTGCTGCCGCGGTCCTGACGTCCGCCGGCATCGGCACGACGTGGGCGCAAGCCGCCCATTCCCCGGAGGCCCACGCGGGCACTTCGGCCGCGGATCCGACCAGGAAGGCCAACGCTGCCGCGCAATCGAAGTCCGTCGGCAAGGCAAATGGTAAGGGTGGCAAGGACCATGGCTCGATGCCGGGCATGGACCACGGCTCAATGAAAGGCATGGACCATGGCTCGATGCAGGGTATGGACCACCGCTCGATGCAGGGCATGGATCACGGCTCGATGCAGGGCATGGATCACGGCGACATGAAAATGCAAGGCGGCAGCGCTCCGCCCGACGCGCGCGATCCGCATGGCTATTCCGGTGGCTATCAACTCGGGGTCGGCAAGTATGCGCTCGGGCCGACCCGAACGCTCCATATGGCGGACGAACATCTGTTTGCTTCCGTGCTGGTGGATCGCCTGGAATGGACCAAGGGCCGAGACAGTAATGCAGCGTCCTACGAGGCGCAGGCCTGGTTCGGCAACTCCTACGACAAGCTGGTGATCAAGGCTGAAGGGGAGGCCGAAGAAGGCAAGGTGCACGAGGCTCGCACCGAACTGCTGTGGGGCCATTCCATTGCGACGTTCTGGGATACCCAGGTCGGTATTCGAAACGATGCTGGCTACGGCAGACCGGCTCGGAACTGGCTGGCGTTCGGTGTGCAAGGCCTGGCGCCCTACTGGTTCGAAGTCGATGCGACCGGCTACGTCGGCACCGAAGGCAGGACCGCGCTTCGACTCTCCGCCGAATACGAGCTTCTGATTACGCAGCGTCTGATCCTGCAGCCGCGAATCGAAGCCAACTTCTACGGCAAGAACGACCCTGAAATCGGTATCGGCAGCGGCCTGGCCAATGGCGCCGTGGGCGTGCGCCTGCGCTATGAGATTAACCGGCAGTTCGCACCGTATATCGGCGTCGAGCGATATCAGACATTCGGCAATACCGCCGACATGATTCGCACGGCAGGCGGTCGTCGTGGCGAGACCCGCTTTGTGGCCGGTGTTCGTATTTGGTTCTGACCACGTTCTCTAACCCCCTTTCAATCTGGGAGTTCATCATGCAGACGCACCGTTTCGCCATCCGAGCCATGCTCGCCGCCACTGCGGCATTGATCAGTTCGGCGGCTTTCGCACATCCCAAGCTGGTCTCTTCGACCCCGGCTGACAAGGCCGAGGTTTCCGCCCCTCAGAAGATCGAACTGAAGTTCTCCGAAAACCTGGTCGCCCAGTTTTCCGGTGCCAACCTGGTAATGACCGGCATGCCTGGCATGGCCAATCATGCCCCGATGAAGATTGCCGCCAAGGTATTAGGCAGCGATGACCCGAAGACGATGGTAATCACGCCGGCCCAACCGCTCGTTCCGGGCAGCTACCGTGTGGATTGGCGCGCCGTTTCGTCGGACACGCATCCGATCAACGGAAATATCGCCTTCACGGTCAAGTGATCCGCCGATGGACTGGGCGACTGTATCGGTGCGCTTTGCACTCTATCTCGACCTGACGGCGCTTTTCGGTTTGCCGCTATTCGGTCTTTATGCGCTTCGCCGTGAGGAGATATCGTCGGGCATCGGCTCGCGGTATGTCGCCATTACGTCCGCGCTGGCTGCGGTCGGCATCGGACTGTCGTTGGCAAATATCGCCGTCATGGCCAAGGCCATGACCGGCGCATCCGAATACGCCGAACTGCAGAGCCACGTTTTCGAGATGATCGTGACGGGTACGGATTTCGGTGCGGCTTGGGCCGTTCGTCTGGTTGCGCTGGTCCTTTGCTTGCTGGTCGCTCTTTTCGCACGCCGGTGGCCGGCGCTGCAAATTGGTGTATTGGCTGCCGCAGGCGGCGTTGCGCTATCGACCCTCGCCTGGGGCGGGCATGGCGCGATGGACGATGGCGTCCGCCGCTATGTTCACCTGGCCTCCGATATTGGACATCTCGCCGCGGCCGGGGCCTGGGTTGGCGCGCTGATCGCTTTCGTGCTGCTGGCAAGAGCTGCGTCCACACCGGAGACCGTCGCACTGCTGAGCCGCACGTCCAATGGCTTCGCTCAGGTTGGCACTATTGTGGTCGCCACTTTGACGGTGACCGGGGTGATCAACTACCTCTTGATTGTCGGCCTGACGCTGCCAGAGCTGTCGCTAACGTCGTATGGCGGCCTGCTTGCCATCAAGCTCGGACTGTTCGGTACGATGCTGGCCCTTGCGGCAACCAATCGCTACTTTCTGAGTCCGCAACTGGAGCATGCGGTGAAGAGCGGCAATCACGCAGCAGCCGTCCGAACGTTTCGACGCAGCCTGATCGTCGAAACCAGCGCGGCAACGCTGATCCTGGCTCTTGTGGCGTCACTGGGCATTCTGTCACCGGCGGGCATGTAGAGCGCGCTTCCGCGCTAACGCGGATTGGCGTATTGCTCCGTCGCTTCACGCTGCGCCGCCGACGCCCTTGGCGGCCAAGTGCTCTTGATATACGCGAGGACAGCAATGATGTCCTCGTCGGACAGCAATTGGCCGAATGCCGGCATGTCGCTGACATACCCGGCCGGAGCCGTGATGCCCGGCACCAGACCATTCTTGGTAATGGCAAACAGCACGGCGTCGGGATGATGCCATGTATGGCCTGTGGCATCGTGCGGCGGCGCCGGCATCCGGCCGCTCGGAAGCCGTTCCCGCCAGTTTGGTTGACCCTCGAGATTGGCGCCATGGCAGGACGCGCATTGCTGCGCGTAAAGCTGCTTGCCTCTGGCAATACGCCGCGCATCACTGGTGTCGATGCGCAGCTGCCTAGCCGCCGACGCTCCGTTCCCACCGTCGACGGGCGTCTCAAGAAAGCGCTTCGTCTTCAGCGCGACCGCGGTCGCGGCCACGGCTGCGAGCACCAACAGGCCGGCAATCAGCCAACGAGACTTGTTCGAGCTTTCCATTCGTAGCCGGCAAGGCTCGGTTGCAGCTTCGCTGTCCGAGCCGAGGCGCCATTAATTCCTGGAGAACGGCTTTCCGTTGAAATCCACGGTCACCAAGTTGCCATCCATGGGACCCATGCCGGGAGAATTTGCCGGCATGCCCGGCACGGCGATCCCTTTCACGCCCGGATTGGCAGCCAGTTTTCTCACCGCTACCGCGGGAACGTGCCCTTCGATAATTTGGCCACTGCCTTGCATGACCGCGGTATGGCAGGAGCCCATCTTCTCGGGAACGCCAAGCTTCGTCTTGATTGCGGCGACATCCGGCGTATTGATGACCTTGGTCTGGATGCCAGCCTCGTTCAAATGCTCCACCCAGCCTTCACAGCATCCGCAATTGGCATCCTTGTAGACGACCAGCGCGGGGGAGCCGCATACGCAAGCGTACCGACAGCGAGAAGGGCAACACCAAGAAGAGGCTTCATCGAAAATTCCCGAGAGATTGGACTTCAGTTTTCGTGGCTATGTTAGCCCGGACCCGCATGATCGGTGTATCACCGGGGGCCGTTCAGGCTTGCTTTGACAAGCATCAGAGCTTACCGTTCACTGCGCCGACGCATCGGACGAGGCAAACAACTTATCGTAGTGGCCCGATGTGAAAGAGCCCAACGTCCGAGAGGTCTCGGCCGCTGGGCCTTGCGACGGTATTAGGAAGCCCGGCACATAGAAAATGCCAACGTCCCGCGATCAGATGCCGTCGGTGAAAGCGTCGCGCGTTCCGGCCGCGTGGCTACCGTCCGTGAAGGTGTCCCGCGTGCCTGTAGTATGGGCGCCATCGGAGAACAGGTCGCGCGTACCTGTAGTATGACTGCCATCGGTGAAGGGATCGCGCGTGCCCATCGTGTGGCCACCGGTAGTGAAGATATCGCGCGACGATGTTACGCCGGCATTCGCCAGTCCTGCTGCGCTGCCCAGCGACGCAATCGTCAATACCAAGAGAGCAGCCTTCTTCAACGTACGCATTTTGTTTCTCCTTTTAAGGGTGATTGGCTCGCTGTGAGCCTGCATGATCAGTGTAGGGAGGGGCTCCCCACCGAGGCATGACACTGCGATTACAAAGCCGTCATCTCAAATCGCCGAGTCGTGGATGGACGTGCCCAGCAACAATTCCGCTTGTCAGCCACCGGTGAAAATCTGGCTGCGATCGATGTTCACGCGCACGCCCCGAGCGATCGGCATGCCGGGGAAAAGGTCGCCCAAGTCAACTGTGCTGCCGTGCACGAACTCGGCAAACTGCCAAGCTACGGATTGATCGCCGTCTGCGAATGCCACCGCTTCCCCGGAGGCTACGTTGATGGTTTTCATACCAGGCCGAAGCGTGATAGTGCGGGACGCCGTGCCAGCCGGGACAACGCTGCCAAAAAGGGCTGCGTGAGGACCGAGACGCGTGCCCGACGTCGTGTTTGCCATCGTTGGAGATGCGGGCTCGGCGGCCTGCTGCACGTGCTTGGCCCAATCATCGCCCGCGTTAGTTCTTGCCTTGTCCGCGCCCCATGCGGGCGCCACGGACAGCGCCGCCAGGCTCAATACAGCTGCCGCGTTCTTGTTGATTTTCATGATTCTCTCCATTGAGTTACGAGGTATTGGCCTCTCGACTTCAATGGTATGAATCCGCCCCTCACCGAGCCATTACCCGACTATTACATCCAGGTAAGGTGCCGAGGATAAGAGGCAATTTTTCGGTCAAGGAGCATTTCGCAGCGCAACACCTGCCCAACCCTTGCCAACGTCAAACGCTGGTACCATTCGGCCAATATGGGCCCACACGTGCGCACGTCCCTCCGGCGGCTTTGGCTGGCCGCATTCCTGCTGACCGCTTTCCTGACAGTCCAGCTGGCAGCGGCGGCGTACGCTTGCGCGGGCAGCCGGTACGCCGTCAGTACCGACCGGGACATGACGGGCATGACGGGCATGATTGGCATGACCGAGTCGTGTCCCGACATGGCGCAGAAGGCCGTCGAGCCGGATTCGCACGATGGGCTGTGCCTCGAACACTGCCAGCTGGGATCCAAGTCCCTCGACCATGCCAGCCCGCAGCTTCCGGTGTTTCATGCAAGCCTGGTCCATCCCGTGATGCTGGTGCCGGAGCCGCTGCTCGCGCGCCCGAGCGCGGCGGCTGCGGGAGCCACGCCACGCGGCCCTCCTCGCCCGCTCTCCATCCTGCACTGCTGTTTCCGAACGTAGCCTCCGCCGCAACGCCACCTATCGCGCCCCGACACGTCGTCTGAGGGCGGTCGTTGCTTTGCGGAGGCTTTATGCATTTGCGTTTCCCCCCATTGTGCGGACGCCGGCTGGCGTTCGCCATCACGCTGCTCGGCGCCAGTCATACGCCATGGGCGCAGCCGGCGAGCCGGCTCTCGTTGCAGGAAGCGGTCGCGCTCGCATCATCCCGGTCGAGCGACGCAGAAACATCCTCGTCCGCGGTGCAGTCCGCCATCGAAATGGCGGTTGCAGGCGGCCAACTGCCGGACCCGGTGCTCAAAGTCGGTGTCAACAACGTCCCGGTCGACGGCCGCGACCGGTTTTCGCTCGGCACCGAAGCCATGACGATGCGGTCGATCAGCGTGATGCAGGAGTTCACCCGAGCGGCAAAGCGCCAGGCTCGCGCCCAACGTTTCGAGGCCGAAGCCACCTCCGCGGAGGCGCAGCGCACGGTGGCGCTGGCCGCCGTGCAGCGCGGCACGGCCAGCGCCTGGCTCGAGCGGCAGTACGCCGAGCGAATGCTCGATGTGTTCGCCGAACAGGCGCAGTCCATCGACTTGATGGTGCAGGCCGCCGAAGCCGCCTACCGCGCCGACCGCGGCACCCGGGCCGAGATTCTGACCGCTCAGCTCGAACTTCAGCAGCTCCGGAACCGCGAAGACGAGGCGCGCGCGGTTGTGGCTGCATCCCGGGCGATGTTGCGCCGATGGGTCGGCGATGCCGCGGACCTGCCGCTTGCCGAGCCCCCTGCCCTTGAGTTGCCCACCTGGCTGGGCAATTTGGACGCCGATACCGCGATGCGACTGCCGGACGTGGCCGCCGCCCAGGCGCAGGTCGGCGTCGCCGAAGCCGACAGCCGGATCGCAAGCGAGAACAAGGTGCCGGACGTCAGCGTGGAGTTGATGTACAGCCAGCGGGGTCCGGCGTATTCCAATATGGTGTCCGTCAATGTTTCCCTCCCCTTGCCGTGGGACCGGAAGCATCGTCAAGACCGCGAACTGGCGGCGAAGCTGGCGCAAGCCGACGCGGTGCGGGCACAGGCCGAGTCGATACGCAGAGGCGTGCTCGGCCAGGTCCGCGGCAAGCAGGCGCAATGGCAGCTCAATCAATCCCGCCTGGCGCGCTATGCCGACACGATACTGCCGCTGGCCAAGGCTCGCATCGATGCAGCACTGACCGCCTATCGTACCGGCGCCGGAACGTTGACCGCGGTGGCGGACGCGAACCGCAAGGCGCTGGACATCTCGTTGCAGCACCTTCAACTGGAGGCCGCCACCGCGCGCCTGTGGACGGAGCTCACCTTTCTGCTGCCGCTGCCGACCGCCGCGCAGGGGCCGGCGCGTGCAACGCGCGTTCATGGGGGATGGGAATGAACAGGACCGCGATCGGTCGCGCAGCGGCTGGCCTGCTCGTCGCCGCCAGCGTAGGCACGGCTTATTACCTGGGCCAACAGCATGGGCGCAACATCACGCCGGCCGCCCCACCGTCCATTGGCGCGTCGGCCGGATCCGAACTGAAGGCCGGGGATATCGACCCGAAGACAGGCAAGCGCATCCTCTATTGGCACGATCCGATGGTGCCGGGCCAGCGCTTCGACAAGCCGGGCAAGTCTCCCTTCATGGACATGCCGTTGTCTCCCGTCTATGAAGACGCGGGCGGCGGCGCCGCTGTCACCATCGACAGCCGCGTCATGCAGAACCTTGGCATTCGCACCGCGCAGGTCAAGATGGGCCGACTCGAATCGACGCTCGAGGTGCCGGGCAATGTCGCGATCGACGAGCGCGGCATCGAGGTACTGCAAGCGCGTACCACCGGCTTCGTGGAGCGAACCTATGCCAGGACAACCCTCGACCCGGTCAGCAAGGGCCAGGCGCTGGCGTTGATCTACGCGCCCGAATGGGTGGCCGCACAGGAGGAATACCTCGCTGTCAGCCGCATGAGCGCCGGCCTGCAGCACGATCTGCGGGAGGCCGCCATCGCGCGCATGCGGCAGGTCGGCATGAGCGAGAGCCACATACGGCTGGTGCAGAAGAGCGGCAAGCTGCAGCCGCGCCTGGCCATCACAAGCTCGATCGATGGCGTTCTGACCGAAATCGGCGCGCGAGATGGCATGACCCTGTCGCCTGGCATGACCCTGTTTCGGATCGCCAGTCTCGCGACGGTTTGGGTGATCGCCGAAGTGCCGGAAAGCCAGGCCGCCCCGTTGCGGCCCGGACAATCGGTCACCGCCGTCGCGGCAGCGCTGCCCGGGCAATCACTGGACGGCAAGGTCGATGCCATCCTGCCCGATGTCAGCACGGCAACGCGTACGGCCAGGGTTCGCATCGAGCTGAACAACAAGGGCCGGCAATTGCTGCCCGGCATGTTCGTGTCCGTTCGCTTTGCGCCAGCCCCGGGCCCGGATCGGCTACTGGTACCGAGCGAGGCGTTGATTCGTACGGGCACGCGCACCGTCGTCATGGTACAGACCGAGCAAGGCGGATTCAGCCCCGTCGAGGTGAGGATTGGCGCGACGGCGGGCGGACAGACCGAGGTCATCGAAGGGCTGAAGGCTGGCCAGAACGTCGTCGTGTCCGGGCAGTTCCTGATCGACTCCGAAGCCAGCCTGCGCGGCACCGCACAGCGCATGGCGGCCGCGCCCGGCGCCTCCGCGCCTGCATCGCCAGCCGCGCCGAGCCCCGAGCATGAAGGCGTCGGACGCATCGAGGCGGTGACCGCCCAAGGTTTGACGATCTCCCACGGGCCGATCCCGTCGGCGCAGTGGGGCGCCATGACGATGGACTTTGCGGCTCCGCCGGTCGGGCTGCCGCGAGCGCTCAAGCCCGGCGACCGCATCCGCTTCCGCTTCCACCTCAACAGCGACGGCGTGGCTGTCCTGTCTTCGGTCGAACCGGCGGCAACTGCGCCAGGGGGCAAGCCATGATCGCCCGGCTCATCCTTGCCTCCATCCGGAATCGCTTCCTGGTGTTGCTGGCGACCGTGATGCTGACCGCGTGGGGACTGTGGGCGGTCAAAGGTACGCCGCTCGATGCCTTGCCGGACCTTTCCGATGTGCAAGTGATCATCCGCACGCCGTTCCCCGGCCAGGCGCCGCAGATCGTCGAGAATCAGGTCACCTATCCACTGACCACCACCATGCTGTCGGTGCCGGGCGCAAGGACGGTGCGGGGCTATTCCTTCTTCGGCGATTCCTATGTCTACGTGCTGTTCGAGGATGGCACCGACCTCTACTGGGCGCGCTCGCGGGTGCTCGAATACCTGAACCAGGCGCAATCGCGTCTGCCCGCCGCGGCCAAGCCTGCGCTCGGCCCCGATGCGACCGGCGTGGGCTGGATCTACGAGTATGCGCTGGTCGACCGGACGGGACAGCACGACCTGAGCCAGCTGCGCGCCTTGCAGGACTGGTTCCTGCGCTTCGAACTCAAGTCGTTGCCCAACGTCGCGGAGGTCGCCTCGCTCGGCGGCATGGTCAAGCAATACCAGGTGGTCCTGATGCCGGATCGGCTGCGCGCTTACGGGCTATCGCAATCGAAGGTGCTGGCGGCGCTCAAGGGGGCCAACCAGGAAACCGGCGGCTCGGTGCTGGAACTGGGCGAGGCCGAATACATGGTGCGCGCGTCGGGCTATCTGAAGACGCTGGAGGACTTCCGGCAGATTCCGCTGGTCACCAGCGACACCGGCATTCCGGTGCGGTTGGGCGACGTCGCCACCATCCAGCTGGGCCCGGAGATGCGGCGCGGCATCGCCGAACTCGACGGCCAGGGCGAAGTCGCGGGCGGCATCATCGTGCTTCGCTCGGGCAAGAACGCGCTCGAGACCATCGACTCGGTCAAGACCAAACTCGCCACGCTGCAACAGAGTCTGCCCGCCGGCGTGGAGGTCGTGACGACTTATGACCGCTCCAGCCTGATCAAGCGCGCGGTCGACAACCTGACCACGAAACTGATCGAGGAGTTTGTCGTGGTCGCGCTGGTGTGCCTGGCATTCCTGTTCCATCTGCGCTCGGCGCTGGTGGCGATCGTATCGCTGCCGCTTGGCGTGCTGGCCGCCTTCCTGGTGATGCGCTACCAGGGCGTGAACGCCAACATCATGTCGCTCGGCGGCATCGCCATCGCGATCGGCGCCATGGTCGATGCGGCGGTCGTCATGATCGAGAACGCGCACAAGCACCTGGAACGCTGGCATGCGGACAATGGCGGGCGGGAACCGTCAGCTGGTGAGCGCTGGCAGATCATTGGGGAATCGGCCGCCGAGGTGGGGCCGGCGCTGTTCTTCTCGCTGCTGATCATCACGCTGTCGTTCGTTCCGGTATTCGCACTGGAGGCGCAGGAAGGACGCCTGTTCTCGCCATTGGCGTTCACCAAGACCTACTCCATGGCGGCGGCGGCGGGACTGTCGGTGACGCTGGTACCGGTCCTGATGGGCTATATGATCCGCGGCCGGATTCCCTCGGAACAGGCCAACCCGCTCAATCGGTGGCTGATCCGCGCCTACCAGCCAGCCTTGGCCAAGGTGTTGACCTACCCCAAGACCACGCTGGCCATCGCCGCGACCCTGCTGGTGGCCACCGCCTGGCCGATCATGCGGATCGGCGGCGAATTCATGCCGCCGCTCGACGAAGGGGACCTGCTGTACATGCCGTCCGCCCTGCCGGGGCTGTCCGCCGGCAAGGCGGCCCAACTGTTGCAGCAGACGGACAGGCTGATCAAGACCGTGCCGGAGGTGGCGACCGTGTTCGGCAAAGCAGGCCGGGCCGATACGGCGACGGACCCCGCGCCGATCGAGATGTTCGAGACAACGATCCAGTTCAAGCCGCGCGACCAATGGCGCCCCGGCATGACCACCGAGAAGCTGGTCGAGGAGCTGGATCGGGTCGTCAAGGTGCCCGGCTTGTCGAATATCTGGGTCCCGCCGATTCGCAACCGGATCGACATGCTGGCCACAGGGATCAAGAGCCCGGTCGGCATCAAGGTCGCCGGCACCGACCTGCAGGAGATCGACCGGCTTGCCATGCGCATCGAGGCGGCGGTCAAGACGGTGCCGGGTGTTACGTCCGCGCTGGCCGAGCGGCTGACCGGCGGCCGCTATATCGACGTCGATATCGACCGCGTGGCCGCTGGCCGTTATGGCCTCAATATCGCCGACGTGCAGAGCATCGTGTCCTCGGCCATCGGCGGCGAGAACGTCGGCGAGGTGGTCGATGGCTTGGCGCGCTTCCCCATCAACGTACGGTATCCCCGCGACTATCGCGACTCGATCGAGCAATTGCGCAGCCTGCCGATCGTGACAGACAAGGGTCTGCAGATCACGCTGTCCGACGTTGCACGCATTCAACTGGTGCAGGGCCCGCCCATGCTCCGCAGCGAAAATGCGCGCCTGTCGGGCTGGATTTACGTCGATATCCGGGGACGGGACCTGCGCTCCGCCGTGCAGGCCATGCAATCCGCGGTGGCCGAGGCGGTACCGATGCCTGCGGGCTATTCGGTCAGTTGGTCCGGGCAGTTCGAATACCTGGAGCGCGCCAGCGCCAAGCTGAAGGTGGTGGTGCCGTTCACGCTGCTGATCATCTTCGTGCTGCTGTACGTGGTATTCGGGCGCCTCGACGAAGCGATGCTGATCATGGGAACGCTGCCGCTGGCGCTGATCGGGGGGTTCTGGCTGCTCTACCTGCTGGGCTACAACCTGTCCGTGGCAGGGATTGTCGGCTTCATCGCGCTGGCCGGCGTCGCGGCGGAGTTCGGCGTGATCATGCTGCTCTATCTCAAGCATGCGTGGAACGAGCGGTTGGAAGCGGGCCAGTCCGATGTCCACTCCCTGCTCGACGCCATCCAGCAAGGCGCCGTGCTGCGCGTGCGCCCGAAAGCCATGACGGTCGCGGTCATTCTGGCCGGCCTGATTCCCATCATGTGGTCGCATGGCACCGGCTCCGAGGTGATGCAGCGCATTGCCGCGCCGATGGTCGGCGGCATGGTGACCGCCCCATTGCTGTCGATGTTCGTCGTGCCGGCGGTGTACCTGCTGCTGCGCCGACGCCAGGCCGCACACGCTACCCCTTCCGCCACCCCCTCACTTCAGAAGGAATCGCAATGACATCATCCATCAAGACCCTCGCTGCCGTCCTCGCTCTTGCCGCCGCGCCCATCGCCTTCGCGGCCGGCGCAATGGAGGGCATGGACATGAAGGCGCCCTCGGCTTCCAGCCAGGCTGCCCGTCCCGTCCCGGCGGAAATCAGGAAGATCGATGCCCAGGCCGGCAAGGTCACGCTCAAGCATGGTCCGATCGAGAACCTCGGCATGCCCGCCATGACGATGGCATTTCCGGTCAAGGACCGCGCGTCCCTGAGCCGCTTCAAGGAGGGCGATGCCGTTTCGGTAACCTTCGGCAAGATCGATGGTGCGCCAGCCGTTCTCGATATGCAGCGCAAGTAGGACTGTGGCGCACGCGATCGATCGATTCTGGTCGCGTGCGTTCACCACACCCGTCGCGGTCACGCCATGGCGCGGCAGGCCTCCGCGCAGCGCTGACACGCCTTCGCGCAGTCCTGGCAATGCTGCGGCGCGTGCTTTGCACATTCCGCTGCGCACGCTTCGCAGATGCGAGCGCAAAGCTGGCAGACGTCGCTGGCGAACTGGCTGCCTCGTGACATCACCGCCGCAGCCAGGCGGCAGACCTGTGCGCAATCCACGTCAAGCCGTATGCAGTCGGCCATTTGCTGCACATTCGACTCTTGCAGGCACGACGCCGCGCAATGGTCGCAGGCGACGGCACAGGCGTTGCAAGCCTCAATACACGCATTGAATCTTTCATGTGGCATGGCAATACTCCTTAAGTCGGGAGACGCCGAATGTCAGGCGCCGACTCCACCGGAGCAAAGGCCAGGCCAGCCGTGAACGCCGCGTCGCGCTATTCGACCGGATGGCAATCGTATGGCAGTGAGGGGCACGCCATGGCGGACTTCCTGGCTTAGCAACGTGCGCATCCGCAACTACTGCGCTGCTCGGTTAACCGGCTCGTCATGACGCCGTCATCTGGCATCCCGCCCCGACCGCATACGCTCGCTCTGAACCTACCTCAAGCGCGGTCCACCGTTACAAGGACGGTGGAAAACATGCAAGCGACGACGCACGGCTGATGCGCGCTAGCGAGCCGGACCCCGTAGTGTTTGAATCGATTACACCTTCGCTTGGCGTAACCTCAGGGCATTGAATACGACCGAAGCAGAGCTCAGGCTCATCGCCAGCGCCGCGATCATCGGCGACAGCAGCAAGCCGGTGGAGCCATACAGAATGCCGGCCGCCAGCGGAACGCCCAATGCGTTGTAGACGAAAGCGAAGCCAAGGTTCTGCTTCATGTTGCGGATGGTCGCTTCCGACAGCAGTCGCGCCCGTGCAATGCCGACCAGGTCGCCCTTGACCAGCGTCACCTGCGCGCTGTTCATCGCGACATCGGTACCGGTCCCCATCGCGATGCCTACGTCGGCCTTTGCCAAGGCCGGCGCATCGTTGATGCCGTCGCCTGCCATCGCCACCACCCGGCCTTGCTCTTGCAGGCGAGAGACCAATGCGAGCTTGTCCGCGGGCTTGACCTCGCCGTGTGCCTCCTCGATACCCAGCCTGGTGGCAACCGCGTTGGCGGTCTTTACGCCATCGCCGGTTGCCATGATGACGCGAACCCCGTCCTCCTTGAGCTGCGCCAGCGCCTGTGGCGTGGTTTCCTTGATGGGATCCGAGACGGCAAGGATGCCCGCCAATGCGCCATCCACGGCGAGATACATCACGCTGGCACCCTGAGCGCGCAACGCATCAGCGTCGCTGGCCAGCGCTTGGGTTGCAATGCCTTCGGCCTCCATCAGCGCGGTGTTGCCCAGCGCCAGCTTCCTGCCAGCCACCATCCCTCGCACGCCGATACCGCTTTCCGAATCGAATGCTTCGGCCTTCTCCAGGGTCAGGCCGCGCTCGCGCGCCGCCTCCACGATCGTCATTGCCAGTGGATGCTCGCTGCCCTGGTCCAGGCTGGCGGCAAGACGTAGCACCTCTTCCTCGACAAAGCCGTCCGATGCGATGGCGCGATCGAACTTCGGCTTCCCCTGAGTCAGCGTTCCGGTCTTGTCGACGATCAACGTATCGACCTTGCGCAGATTTTCGATGGCCGCCGCGTCGCGGAACAGCACGCCGCTCGAAGCGCCCTTGCCGCTTGCTACCATGATCGACATCGGGGTGGCCAGTCCGAGCGCGCATGGGCACGCAATGATCAGCACGGCAACGGCATTGATCAGGCCATAGACCCAGCTCGGCTCGGGTCCAAACACGCCCCACGCAAGAAAGGTGAGCACCGCAATCGCGATGACAGCCAGAACAAAAACACCCGACACCTTATCGGCCATACGCTGCATCGGCGCTCGGGAGCGCTGCGCTTGCGCCACCATCTGGACGATCTGCGCCAGGACGGTTTGAGTTCCGACCTTCTCCGAGCGGATGACCAGACTGCCACTGGTGTTCATCGTGGCCCCGATGACCTTGTCGCCGACCCGCTTGGTCACCGGGATTGGCTCCCCGGTGATCATGGACTCGTCCAGCGAGCTCGCGCCTTCCATTACCACGCCGTCCACCGGCACCTTCTCGCCGGGTCGCACGCGAAGCAGGTCGCCGACATGAACATGCGTCAGCGGCACGTCTTCTTCGGTTCCGTCTTCCCGGATGCGTCGAGCGGTCTTCGGCGCCAGCCCAAGCAACGATTTGATGGCCGCGGATGTCTGCGAGCGCGCTTTGAGCTCCAGCAACTGTCCCATCAAGGTCAGGGAGATGATGACGGCCGCCGCCTCGAAGTAGACGCCGATGCGGCCATGTTCCGCAAAGGTCGACGGGAACGCCTGCGGGGCCACGGTGGCGATCACGCTGTACAGGTAGGCAGCGCCCGTGCCAAGTCCTATCAGCGTCCACATGTTCGGGCTGCGATTGATGAACGACTGGACGCAGCGCTCGAAGAACGGCCAGCCTGCCCAGAGCACCACGGGAGTTGCGACGATCAGTTCAATCCCGCTTTGCGTGGATGCCTGGAACCAACCCAGCCGATGCCCGAACATTGCCAGGACAAAGGTCACCACCGTCAACGGCAATGTCCACCAGAACCGCCGGCGAAAATCGATGAGCTCGGGGTTCTCCCGGTCGTCCAGTGCCGGCAGCATCGGCTCCAGCGCCATGCCGCACTTCGGACAGTTGCCGGGATGATCCTGGCGGATCTCGGGATGCATCGGGCAGGTATAGATCGTGCCGGGCGGCGCTTGCTCGGTGTAGGCGTCCTGCGGCGCGACGTACTTCGCTGGCTCCGCCAAGAACTTGCTCTGGCAGGACTGGCTGCAGAAGTAATAGGCGATGTCCTCGTGCTCTGCGCGAAATGAAGAGGCCGTACTGACTGACATGCCGCAGACCGGGTCCTTGGCGCTCGTTGCGCTGCTGCCAAACGATACGGCGCCGTGCTGATGCGGATGGTGATGTGGTGAAGCATGATCGGCATGCGCATGATGCTGGTCTAATGAGACCGCGCCGTCCCTGTTCGCACGGGTATCCTTATGGGCATCTCCGCTCCGATGCTGGTGATTGCTACTCTCCATACTCCCTCTCCTTCGCAATTCACGCTTCGAGATGAAAACCGCGCCTCGGCGCATAGCTTGCGGCAGGCCCGCGGTAGCCACATAGTGGAATAGGATGCACCTTCCCACTGTGGGAAGGTCAATCCTCCTGATATACGCTCGCGGTGTTGGAGACTCCGGGAAACTGCGAGAGCCCTTGGGCAACACTGAACCTTTGCCACCATGCCTCGAGAACCGTCAGCCACTGACCGACCACAACCGCGCTTGGCAGAGTCCGATGCCGAGCGCGCCCGCCTCCAACGCCAGGCTATCGAAGGGCGCCTGTCGGTCTTGCAACTCTCCCTTGCCCAGGCGGTGTATCTGGCCAGCGCCGGCGCCGCAGATGATTCACTTTCGATCTTGCGCGTATTGGGATTAGACGTCAGCACGCTACAACCGCTGGCGTCACGGCCATGGGTTGACATGGCGGCGCGAACGTCCAGCGTGAGCTATCGGGGACGGCTTCCCACCGATGTACTACGCGCCATGCTGCTTACCGGCGAAACGTCGGATCCGTGGTGTGCACACCTTGGTTACTTGCTGGACGAGGCTCCCCTATCGCTTCTGGTGCTAGCGATCGAGGAAACGGCGCAGCACCACGGCGTCCCCATGAAACCACTCTGGCGCAACCTGAGTCGGCTGGTTGTCAGTTGCCAAAGCCGCCGGCTCGCGGGTTGGCCTGCGCTAATGGACTCGGGCTAGTATCTTGGCCGGCTCTACCGTCGACCGCGCCGCGGGTCCATTCGGCGTACGCTGTCTGCCGAGCCGTAAGGTGATCACGGTCACCCCACGCACAGCGCGGGGCGCAGAGGGGCGGAGTGCATGGTTTCCCCACCTAGCCGATCCGTTCGGGCTGGATATAGTCCCCGAGTACTAATTGAAATGAAGAAAGGGGCCATGAATCAGGATCCGGTTGTTATCGAACAAGCCGAGATTACGGGCTGGGGAACCATTCCCAAGCGCTGCCTTGCGCGGTGGCCGAGACAAGCGCGCGGGCTTCATCCGAATATTGAGTTTGGGCGGAGAGGGCGGTTCGCGTGCATGACGGCCCGTCTGCTTAAGCTCGCCGCGACTTCTCGGCCGCCGCCATTAGAGAAGCTCCTTGCCGACTCGCGGGCCAAAGTCAACTTCCTCGTGGAGGTTTTCCGCTGTGATGCCGGCGATAAGGACATCTAGTTCAGATTCCGCATCCGGCAGCGGTTCGATCACAATCCGACCGTTTTCCTCGCGCACATCAACAACCGCATCCACGCTCAATTTGGCTGCTTCCATGATCGCGGCCGGGATGCGGACCGACGCGCTATTGCCCCATTTCTTAATCACCATGCGCATTTGGACGCTCTCTTGACATAGCATGTCGACACGACGTTGGACGTCGTCGAAGTTATTGACGCTCTTCTAACAGCAGCTCAGAACCCATGGGTCCTGTAGTCGCGGCGGCTTACGAGCGCGCTAGCGTGCCCCCAGTTTCGCGCATAGAGTGCGCGCTCACGCTCATCTTCGTTGGACCAGTGGCGTGAGCAACTGTCTTGAAAGTCAAGCCACGCAGGCTTGATCCAGCATAAGCGGCATTGCCATTGATTCAATAATTGATGTATTATTGAATAATGAATGAAGCCCAAGCCGTTTCCGCCCTCGGTGCCCTGGCCCATGCCCAGCGCCTGCGCGTGTTCCGATCCCTAGTCGTCGCCGGCCCCGAAGGGCTCACGCCCAGCGTTCTGGCCGATCAGCTCGACGTGGCCCGCAACGCGCTGTCCTTCCACCTGAAGGAACTGGCTCATGCTGGCCTCGTCACCATCGAACAGCAAGGCCGCAACCTGATCTACCGCGCCGACTTCAGCCAGATGAATGGGCTGCTCGGCTACCTGACCGAGCACTGCTGCCAAGGCAGCACGTGCGAGGTCAGTGATTCCTCCTCTGCCTGTACCTCCTGCTGAAAGGATCTCCCCATGAAGCGCTTCCACGTCCACCTGCACGTCGATGACCTGAACCGCAGCATCGGCTTCTATTCCCAACTGTTCGCCGCGCAGCCCGCGCGCGTCGAAAGCGACTACGCCAAATGGATGCTCGAAGACCCGCCGGTCAACTTCGCCATCTCCACACGTGGCAACAAGCCGGGCATTGACCACCTGGGTATCCAGACCGACGATGCCGAGGAATTGGCGGTGCTGAAGGCCCGCGCCGAGGCGGCCGACATGACGCTGCTGGACGAGGGCACCACGACCTGCTGCTACGCGCGCAGCGAGAAGCACTGGATCACCGACCCGCAGGGCGTGGCCTGGGAGCACTTTCACACGCTGGGCAATATTCCGGTCTTTAACGAAGCGGCGCCTGCAGCGACTTCCGCCGCAGCGTGCTGTACCCCGGTGCGCGGCAAGCCGATGGGCGTTGCGGTGAAGCCGGCCTCCTCCTGCTGCTGATGTGAGATACCCATGACCACCGACAAGATCTACAGCGCCCTGTTCATCTGCACGGGTAACTCGGCTCGCTCCATCCTGGCCGAAGGCATCCTCAATGAA
This sequence comes from Cupriavidus cauae, assembly GCF_026210475.1. NCBI lineage: Bacteria > Pseudomonadati > Pseudomonadota > Betaproteobacteria > Burkholderiales > Burkholderiaceae > Cupriavidus > Cupriavidus cauae. The sequence continues at coordinate 1,179,851 of NZ_CP080293.1, read as the reverse complement.
TTGGGCCAGGGGCGCTTTCGCGCCTACTCGGCGGGCAGCCACCCCAAGGGCGAAGTCCACCCACTGGCGCTCGCCACGCTGGAGCGGCTGCACATGCCGACCGCTGGCTACCGCAGCAAGAACTGGGATGAGTTCGCGGCGCCCGGTGCACCGGAGCTGGATTTCATATTCACGGTCTGCGACAACGCCGCCGGCGAGGTCTGCCCGGTGTGGCCGGGACGGCCAATGTCGGCGCATTGGGGCGTTCCTGACCCCGCAGCCGTCAAAGGCACCGATGAGCAGAAGCGCAAGGCATTCACGGATGCGGCGCTGACGCTGCGCCGACGCATCGAGCTGTTCCTGTCGCTGCCGCTGCAGCGGCTGGACGCCATGTCGTTGCAGCATGAGCTGCGCAATATCGGTACGAAGTGAGGCCGGGGCAATGAATGCAATCCCTGAAGCGCTGCGGCCTGAACAAGCGCCGCAGCCCATGAGCCTCTTCGAGCGCTACCTGACGCTGTGGGTGTTCCTGTGCATCGTGCTGGGCGTGGCCCTGGGCCAGTTCGCACCCGGCGTGTTCCAGGCCATCGGCCGCCTCGAGGTCGCGCAGGTCAACCTGCCGGTGGGCCTGTTGATCTGGGTCATGGTCATTCCCATGCTGCTCAAGGTGGACTTCGGTGCGTTGGGCCAGGTCAGGCAGCATTGGCGCGGCATTGGCGTGACGCTGTTCATCAACTGGGCCGTCAAGCCGTTTTCGATGGCGCTGCTGGCCTGGATCTTCGTGCGCCAGATCTTCGCCCAGTGGCTGCCGGCCGACCAGCTCGACAGCTATGTTGCCGGCCTGATCCTGCTGGCCGCCGCGCCCTGCACGGCCATGGTCTTCGTCTGGAGCCGGCTGACCGGCGGCGACCCGGCGTTCACGCTGTCGCAGGTGGCGCTGAACGACACCATCATGGTCTTCGCCTTTGCGCCCATCGTCGGCCTGCTGCTGGGCCTGTCGTCCATCAGCGTGCCCTGGAGCACGCTGATGGTGTCGGTGCTGCTCTACATCGTGATCCCGGTCATCCTCGCGCAACTCTGGCGCCGCGCGCTGCTGCGCCAGGGCCAGGCCGCCTTCGATGCCGCGCTGGCCCGCATCGGCCCGCTGTCCATGGCCGCGCTGCTGCTCACGCTGGTGCTGCTGTTCGCCTTCCAGGGCGAGGCCATCCTGCGCCAACCGCTGGTGATCGCCATGCTGGCCGTGCCCATCCTGATCCAGGTGCTGTTCAACTCGGGGCTGGCCTACTGGCTCAACCGCCAGGTGGGCGAGCAGCACCGCATCGCCTGCCCGTCGGCACTGATCGGCGCTTCCAATTTCTTCGAATTGGCGGTGGCCGCCGCCATCAGCCTGTTCGGCTTCCAGTCCGGCGCGGCGCTGGCCACCGTGGTCGGCGTGCTGATCGAGGTACCCGTGATGCTGCTGGTCGTGCGCGTGGTCAACCGCTCGCGCGGCTGGTACGAATGCGGCCCGAACCCTTCCTCCCGCTAACCCAGGCAAGCCACCATGAGCAACATCACCATCTACCACAACCCCGCCTGCGGCACGTCGCGCAACGTGCTGGCCCTGATCCGCAACAGCGGCGAGGAGCCCACGGTCATCGAGTACCTGAAGACGCCGCCCGACCGGGCGACGCTGACGGCACTGATCGCCGCGATGGGCGTATCGGCGCGCGCCGTGCTGCGCGAGAAAGGCACGCCCTATGCCGAGCTGGGCCTGGATGACCCGCAGTGGAGCGACGTGCAGTTGATCGACTTCATGCTCCAGCACCCCGTCCTCATCAACCGGCCCATCGTGGTCACGCCGCTGGGCACGCGCCTGTGCCGGCCATCGGAGGCCGTGCTGGACATCTTGCCGCAGCCGCAGCGCGGCGCGTTCAACAAAGAGGATGGTGAGGCCGTGGTGGATGCTGAGGGTCGCAAGGTCTAAATACCTCTGCGTGCGCAGTCGGGTGATCTGAAGCTGATATTATCGAATTTCGTTATCGATATTCGATATGAAAGAACAATCGACACCGCGCGCTATGGAGCACCACGACTTGCTGTCGGGACTGATCCGCCTGCATGTGCTGCACCACGCGGCCGAGCAGGAGATCTACGGGCAATGGATGATCGACGAGCTGGCCCACCACGGCTACCGCCTCTCTCCCGGAACGCTGTACCCGATGTTGCACAAGATGGAGCGCGACGGCTACCTCGTCTCCCGCCAGGAGCGTGAAGGGCGCACCGTGCGCAAGCTCTACACGATCACGCCCAAGGGCAAGGAAGGCTTGGCACTGGCCAAGGAACGCATCCGGGAGTTCACCGGGGAGGCGATGCACAAATGACAGATTCAACCAACACCTTGCAGCATGAGTCCGCAGCCGCGCGCGGCTCACCCGTCGAAGTCTTCGGCGCCTTTCTCAAGCTGGGGCTGACCTCCTTCGGCGGGCCGATCGCGCACCTGGGCTATTTCCGCTCGGAGTTCGTCGAGCGTCGCCGCTGGCTGGATGACCGCAGCTACTCCGATCTGGTCGCCCTGTGCCAGTTCCTGCCGGGCCGGCCAGCAGCCAGGTCGGTATGGCGCTGGGGTTGGGCCGCGCGGGCTGGCTGGGGCTGCTGGCGGCCTGGGCCGGATTCACCTTGCCATCGGCGATTGCGCTGATCCTGTTCGCCTTTGGCATCGCCGAGTACCAGGGGCTGGCCCAGTCCGGCTGGGTGCACGGGCTCAAGGTCGTCGCCGTGGCCATCGTGGCGCAAGCGGTCTGGGGATGGCCAAGTCGTTGTGCCCGGACCGGCCGCGCGCCGCGCTGGCCATTCTGGCGGCGCTGCTGACCATGGTCCTGCCCTCGGCCGCGGGACAGCTTGCCGCCATCGCGGTGGCAGGGCTGCTGGGCTGGTGGACATTGAAGATCGCGCAACCCGGCGGCGGCCACGCCCACAGCTACCCCGTCTCGCGCAAGCTGGGCATCGTGGCGCTGCTGCTGTTTGCCGCACCGCTCGTCGGGCTGCCCCTGTGGGCGGCAGCCACGGACTCGTCCACGATAGCCCTGCTGGAAGGGGTGTACCGCTCCGGTGCACTGGTCTTCGGCGGTGGACACGTTGTGCTGCCGCTGCTGCAGGCCTCGGTGGTGCCCAGCGGCGTCGTGAGCAATGCCGACTTCCTGGCCGGCTACGGTGCGGCGCAGGCCGTGCCGGGGCCGCTGTTCACTTTCTCGGCCTACCTCGGCGCGGTCGCCCACGGACCGCTGCATGGCTGGATCGGCGGGCTGGCACTCCTGGGCACGATCTTCCTCCCCGCTTTTTTCATGCTGGTCGGTGCACTGCCGTTCTGGGAAGGGCTGCGCCACCGCGCGGGCATCCAGACGGCCATGGCCGGCATCAACGCCGGCGTGGTCGGTATTCTGGTGTCCGCCCTCTATGACCCGCTATGGACGAGTGCCATCCACAGCAAGGCGGATTTTGGGCTGGCGCTGCTCTCGTTCGGGCTGCTGACGGTGGGACGCGTGCCGCCAGCGCTCGTGGTGCTGCTGGCCGGGCTGGCGGGCTGGGTCATGGCGATGGGTATCTGAAGCCCATTCGCCGGCGCAGCGGCCGGCCGGACATGGGGACACTCTCCAGCAATTTCAGGCCTGTGCAAGCTGGTCATTCCATGGCCGCCCGCTTTTGACCATGGCATTCAGGATAATCAGCAGCTTGCGCATGCAGGCCACGATGGCCACCTTCTTCGGCTTGCCTGCCGCCAGCAGACGCTCATAGCAACGCCGTATCACGGCGTTGTGACGCATGGCGACGATGGCGGCCATGTACAAAGCGCTCCTGACCGCGGCACGTCCGCCGCAGATGAAGCGTTTGCCGCGGGCCTGGCCCGAGTCCCGGTTCATCGGAGCGACGCCTACCAGCGCAGAGATCTGCCTGGCCTTGAGCCGGCCAAGCTCTGGCAGCTCGGACATCAGCGTCGCAGCCGTTGCCGGACCAACCCCTTTGACGCTCTTGAGCAAGGCGGCCAGATCGGGCTGATGGTACGCCAAGTGTTCCGCAATCCTCCGATCCAGCGCTTCAAGCTGTCTCGACAGCACATCCATCAGTTCCACAATGTCCTGCACCACCTCGGCATGCGCCATGTGCTTGCGCTGGCGCTCACTGACCAGAAGGCGCACCAGTTGCCGGCGTCGAAGCACCAGTGCATGAAGGTATTGCTGCGCCTGGTCTGGCATCGGCTTGATGAAGCGGTCTCGATCCGGCCGCAGATTCAGCACCTGGGCCAGCTCAGCCAGCATGCGGGCATCCACGCTGTCGGTCTTGACTAGGCGCCCCATGGCCTTGGCGAAGTCCCGTGCCTGCCGAGGGTTGATGACGACGACAGCGAATCCCGCAGCTTGAAGTGCGCAGGCGCAGGCCAGTTGGTACTGTCCGGTCGCCTCCATCACGATCAGCGAGACCTGATGGTTTTTCAGCTCTTCGATCAACGCTTGATGCCCGGCACCATCGTTGCTGAATATGGCCGTAGGCTGCTCGTGCCCCATGGCTACATCCATGGTCTTCTTGGAGATGTCGATACCGACTGCAATTTGATTGGCCATGATCCCTGCGTCCCTTCCTTGCAAATGCGAACGGCGTTCACGCAACTGTTCGGGCTTTCAGAGATCGGGCGCATGCATGCGCCCAAGACTCACGCACGGGCTCCATGGGCACCGAGGGATGACGGGCTACATGCTGCGGCCAACCCCGAACCCTGACAGGTCCGGGCGTGACGGCACTGCCGGACACGCACTTCAAAGATACAAGGGGATAGCTTCATCCGGATCCTATTCAGGGCGCGTAGCGTCTCGTCCTGCACTCCTTGCCGCTTCAACTCGCTGGCCAACTCTTCGAGCGCCGCCACGATCTCTCCACCCGGTGTTTGAGTTGCACTACTCGCCCGCTCGATTTCATCGAATGCCCAATCCACGTACGTCCATAGGCTGTTGATGCTGGAATGGCCTGTCATGCTGGCCAGTCGACTAAGAATCGTCGTTAGGGCATCGAGCCCGAGAGGAACGTCAGATCGAACACTATCTAGCCTCTTTGCCACCTGCAGTGTTATCCACCGATGGCGAAACATGTGTGCTGTGGCGCGCTCCTTGATACCCGCGCTCCGTCGTAGGCGGCCTATCGTCTGCGTGACTGTGACTGGAGCCAACTGTTCTCCGGATACCGAACAAAACGCCCAGCCGGCATCGTCAGATCCGCGCTTTAGCGTCCGGCGGCGATCAAAGAGCAAAGCGCGCTGGATATCAATGAACCTGTTCACCGCCGCAATTGTGTCCAGCGGTACCACGACTTGGCGTGTCGGATTGCCCCGTCGCTTTGCAGATCGAATATCCAGCCTCCCGCCGTTTTCACGAGCGGCCCTCAGCGCCGCGACAGTAACCCAAACCAGTTCCTGGCGGCGAATGCCACTATCCATCAGCAGCTTCAACATGGCAAGATCTCTGGCACGCACGAACGACGACGTTGGCATCGATGAAGCTTGGGCCATCAAGGTTGCGATGTTGTTGGACGAAATCGGACGCACGACTCTTGCAACGTTCGGTGGCCCAACAGCGGGATGAGATCGACGCTGGACAAGTCGCCCACGGACCCGCGTGGACTTGAATTCAATCGTAATTGCCGCGCCATCGCCATCCTCCCCAATGATCGGACGTTCCAGTACCAACCGCTGTTGGAACCACAGAAGGAAGTCGATTACACGCAGGATGATCCGATTGACTTGCCGAGAACTAGTCTTTGACGAGGGGCGTTCACGCAGCCACCCCGCTAGCTCCAATAGGCGATCATCGGTCAGTTGTTCGAACTCAATATTTAACTTTGCCACAAATCTGACCAGATGAGACAGCTGTGCAGCGTACGTCGCCACTGACGAGGGCGCGCTGTTCGCTCGCAGCAGAGCGATCAAGTAGGCGTTGACCGGCCAGCAAGATAAGCCGCTGGGCCAATACACCGCTGCAATCTTGCCCGCGGACAAGAAGCTTGATGGCCCGCTGCCACCATGCTGCCGAAGACGGAATGTCGGATCGGTCAACTCCCACAGTTTTGACATCACTTCACCAGATGCAGCTGTGGCTTAGAGGCGCCGTGCAGTCTCAAGTGATGCTTTAATTCTTGGGCCGCTGTGTCGGATGTGCTCGCGAGACGCTTCAATCGCTCCAGCAAATCGAGGTAACGTCCCGTCATTTCCATGACTGCCCCGGCCCGATCAGATGCCGATTGCTTGCCATGCGGTGCGTGCCCGGTGGTCTTCGCTCGATTGCGCGCCCCTGGTAGCAGAGAAAGAAGTCGGTCTTGCCCTCCCTCGAAGCAATGATTGATATGCCCACGTAGAGTTTTTGGGGTCATGCGGTAGATACCTAATTGGGGATCATGCCAAGCCGCCAGCCGCTCGAAACTTCGGAAGTGCTCGGCATTCCGATGGTCCCCCTGGAGGAACGATTCAAGTTGCTCTAGTCGAGCGAGCGCACTGAAACGATTTTTCTCCGCGAGTGATCTGACGCTTTCCGCTGTTTGCCCTGCACGTAGCCGCGGCATCATAGCTCCTCGAGTTTTAGGTGGATGAAAACCGTATATCGAACACCTTCGGAGGTTCTGATTTGACCTGGCCGAGCCGTATATACGCCTTGCGACTGTAGGAGCTCGAGATAGTCGTGTAGTTCGCTCTCATCGAGGACCGCCAAATCGCTTACTCCAAAGTGCCTTCGCAACAAGTTACGAAGCTGCTCGAGGGCGATCCTGTCATCGTCGCTTCGAACCGCATTGGCGGCCAGCGACGCCTCCACGGAAGAAATTTCAGAGCCCGTGAGGTCTTCTTGGATGTAAGTCCATGTCCGGTACATCTCCTCATGTCCCATCATCCAAGAAAGCGCTGGAAGAGAGTTCTCCAGTCCGCCAAAGTGGAAAAAACTCATGGCGAAAAGGCGCCTCAGCTGATGAGGACGGATATGCCATCGTTTTCCGTTGCGGTCTCGAAGATCCAACCAACCGGATAAGAGAGCGAGCTTGCTATATATCGAAGCTGGCACCAGCGTGTCGATTAGCCGCTCCGTTCGCACCACCGAAAAAAACAGCCGACGTGCCAATAGTGTGTCGTCGATCGATGCTACTGCCAGGAGAGCACGTCGGATGCGAACGAGGGAATTCACAGCCGCGCCTACTAACGGAGGAGCTGGCTTTGACACGTGGCGTCGCATCCCTTGTCGGCCTGTTTTGCGAAGTGCAACCTCTACGTGCCATCTGCCGGCGCGCTGCCACACGTCATCATCCTCCAGCTCAAGCACCTCGCTCTTTCTTGAGCAGGTGAAAAGAGCTATCACAGCGAAGCAAACTGCAGTGTGAATATCGAGCAGGTCGCACACAGTAAGGGCGTCACCGTTTGCGTACTGGTCGTGCCACCCAAGCCGTCCGGTACGCCAAACACCGTCCACGTTCAAATCTTTCAAGCCCGTTGGCAGTGGTATGGATGCGAACGCCGCTTCCATCCGAGCAACGGCGGAGTTCGAGGACGGTGGCACGGACGACATGTGGTCTAAAAGATGTTCGACAAAGCACGTCAGCGCTTCCCCATGACACATCAACCAATCGACGCATCCACTTACCAGCTGCTTTGCCACACTCGGTGGGATGGTTTTCGTTCGTGTCCGACTGCTTACTTTCAAGAACGTCAGGTGTTCCCGTACGGCAGCGACGTCGCACAGCTCCCAATCTTGCAAATGCGTGGAGCGGGCCGCTATTCCACATCGGAGGACCCACGCCACTACGCCGTCGGTATTCCAATACTCTTGATCCACGGCGCGCCACTTGGGGCTCGACCCCTTCGCTTCATCACGGAGTTGGTATCTTTCAAGATACGTCCGAAAGGCGATCAATCGAGCGTATCGCCGTGGCGAGGTGGAAACGGCTTCCGCTACCTTGGCGGCAATCAAACGCCCGTGGCGATCATAAAAGCCGATGCGGGCCAAGGCGTCCTTTGCTGCCCTGAGGGAATCTTGCGCTTGCGAGGGTCGACCGCACGCTAAACGATCATCCTTCATTAGATTGACCATGAAAGCCTCCCAGCGAGCGTTCATCCCAGCGGTAGCCGAGACGCCTCCTTCCTTGAACTGAACGACATACTCCCTGCAAACGTCCCAGCTCATTGCCCGTACTCCAGACCGGATTGCCGCCTCATAGTGCTGTACCGCCAAGAATTCAAGCGTGCTGATTAAGCGGTGATGAAAGGCCGCAAGCCGACTCGGCGGAAGCGACTCTGGTCCAGTGAAGGCAGAAAGCAGTAGCGCTTTGCCGTCCTCCAACAGTATTCGATGTGTTGCGTCAGACAGTCTTCCCGTCGGCAGTCTAAGATCCCAACGCAACTCCGTCAGATTCCTCCATACGCCATTTACCTTGCGAGCTCGCGCGCTGCTTGCTACTTTCCACACTGGATCCGCAAGAGCGCTGTGCAACCAGTGAGGCCGCCGTTCGCTATTTGCGGCAATCGCTGCAGCGGCGAAAAAGTCTTCGAGATCCTGGGGGAGGGATGTCATTGGAGCCTTGGAAAGCGAATCTGTTCGCTTAGTTCTGAGGCCAATACCTCTGCGCTCTGTATCAACGATCTGACCTCCTGAAAGACCGTTGGCAATGGCGCCTTCAGAGAGTCCATGAACTCACACCAGAATCTTGGTGTCATATTGGTTAGCACGTCAGGTTGCTCCAGCGTCGCCTCCGGAATGCCGCGCAAATGCTCGCGATATAGCACCAGGACGGCAAGCGCGCGCACATCTTTGCAAAGAACAAGAGGCGGAATGCTTGCGTCGGCTTCCGACGGGCTCGATACAAACGCGGCCATTGCATCGTTCTGTCGATATGCATCAGGAATGCCAGAATTGAGGAACAGATGCAATTCTTCCAGAGTGCGAAAGTCGGTCATCTTCAGTAAAGAATCACTGTCGGATACTGCTGAAGTGATGAGGATATTTTGGTGGCGACGGATCTGTCTTTCGTGAATTGCTAGACGAAGTGCCTCTGGAATGTAGTGTGCGATCGTGGTTCTGATGTTTCGATGGCCGAATGCACGAGCAGCCGCGACCAAGTCACCTCCGGACTGAAGATATTCCAGGACACCAACGCTCACCCTTAGAGCCTTCAGAGTGGCACACTCCCGCCATCGCTCCAGTTCGGGATGCCGCTCTACGAAGGGAGTTCTGCGAGATTGGTTGCTTGACTTCCCCCAGTCTCTTTCGCCTCGCTGTCCTCTGAACGCAGTGGAGAGCGTCTTTTCCGAAATATCAATTACATCGTAAGTAAGGGTATTGACGCCGAGCCACAGACGATTGGCAGCGCGCGCTTTACCATTTTTTCGAAGCTCCTTACGAAGGACTTCGGTACATTGGATAACACACTTGATAACGCGTCTCGACAGGGGAGTAAGAAGCACAGCACGCTCTGTACCTGCGCGGGGTTTTTGCAAAACGAGTCTTGTTGCAGATCCATCGTCCTCAGTGGCATCAAGTAACAAACTCATCCTGCCCTGATCGTCAAATACGGTAGCTCGAGCGAGCGAGGTTACGTTGATGTTCGGATGCTCGAGAAGGAGCAAGACAAAACACACGGCGGCAATGCCGCTGCTCATCAGGCCTAAATGCGGTAGCAGCGTGTTCTTGCCAGACAGCTGAACGAACCGCCAATGCGGCGGAGTCCCAGGCACTGTGCGCGCGGACTGCTTCCCATCCCGGAGGACATACTGGGCGTACGGCCGCGGGATTCCGCCCATTTCGTGATGAACGACCAGTAGGAGGTGTTCTAGCGAATTTGGATGCCCTCCCTCTGGCCGGAACAGATGCTTCCCGCAGATAGGATCCACATATTTTTGCGGTCCCGTCCTTGTCTCCAAGAGCGTTTTCAGCCGGCCATAATCGCCGCCTCGGATCAACGCATGCCCATCGTTTCTGGCCCTCTCGAACGCCGAGAACTCGCGGAGAGCGCACTGCTTGAAAACTTGGATCGCCTGCCTGAGACGATGCTCATAGTCCTTAAGATACTGATCGTCCGCGGCACTGATGGAGATTGGCTCCAAGAGTTCTTCGTTGTAAGAATCTTTCTTGAAGTTTAAGGTGCGGGGAATCCGGCCGTGATGCTGATCCGGATATTGCGCGGCCGCCTCTCTGCTGGATCGGACAAACCGCTGTGGCAAGGGGCGTAGTGCGCTCGCGTGCAGATTGAATTTTGGTAGGAAGCCAACGGCTCTGGCATCTTTCAAGAATTGCAGAAAGCAGCCCCACTTGAAGCTTACTGTCGCCACCATGTTCCCGGCACCTATGCCTTGACGATAGAGAGCTTCCCGTAGCCGTGCCAGCTCCAGTACCAGGTCGTCTGGGCACCGGCCTGGCCCTGGCGCTTGCGCGCCGTGACGGCTCACTTCTTCTCGCCACAACTCGAGTACGGCGCGCACGGCGTACGTCTGTGTCGCAGTCGAATAGCGGGCTGAAAACCGCCGAAGAGCGCGCCACGCGATTACTCGTGATTCTGCAGTCAGCCATGCCGCGAAGCCGGTGAAATCAACGACGGTCCTGCCAGACTCCTTGGCCGCATTGGCAATCGTTAGGTATCCCTCCTCGAGGTCAACGACATCCGCTGGGGCGTCGTCCCTATGACCTGTATCCCTTCTACCTGCCCTGCTATCCACTTTGCCCACACGCCTGCCCCTTTCCCTTGGTATGGGCCCATTATTGGAACCTAGACCTAACTCCCTCAACCAATTTTTGTCACAAAAGAGATCGATGAACCCCTGTCCGTGCGGCTACCTGGGACATCCGGCCCGGGCCTGCCGCTGCACGCCCGACCAGGTGCTGCGCTACCAGTCGCGATTGTCCGGGCCGCTGCTGGACCGCATCGACCTGCAGATCGAGGTGCCGGCGCAAAGCCAGCAGGAGACGCTGGACGGCCCGCCCGGCGAGGACAGCGCGGCGATCCGCGTGCGCGTGCTGGCCGCCCGGGCGCGGCAGCTCGAGCGGCAGGGCAAACCGAATGGAGAACTGGCGGGGGAGGAGATCGACCGGCATTGCCCGCTGGACGAGCAGGCGCAGGGGCTGTTGCGCGCGGCGATGGCGCGCCTGGGCTGGTCGGCGCGCTCGTACTTTCGCGTGCTGAAGGTCGCGCGGACCATCGCGGATCTGGGCGGCGCCGACACCATCGGCGCGGCGCATGCGGCCGAGGCGGTGCAGTATCGGCGGGTGTTGCGGCCGGTTTAGCGATGCACGGCACGCATCGGCCGATCGGCTTATCGCTCCGGGTCCATTCTCCCGCTGGCGGGAAGGGTTGGAGGAGGGGAACGGCGCTCGCCACACCGACGGTGCCGGCCGTTCAATCGCCCCTGCCCTCTCCCCCCACCCCTCTCCGACCAGTGCGCGAGGGGAGCAAACCGGGCGCGGTGGCGGGGCCTGGCCGTCAATTGAGGCTGATGCCAGCTTCCGGCGGCTCGCCCGGCGGTTCCGGCTCCTCCTCGATCGGCGGATGATCCGGTGGCACGCCGGGCGGCGGCGGATCTTCTATCGGCGGAACGGTGTGGTCGGCGCGGCGCGGCATCGGTCGGCTCCAAGGGGCGGGTAACCACCATTGAAGCAAACCGGCCGGGGGATCGCCAGCCGGCGCGGTCCTGTCCGGTCCGGTCCGATCGCGCTCAGCCCGGCTGTCGCCGCACGAAGAACAGCGCGGCGCCGACCGCCATCAGCACGCTGCCGAACACGCGGTTCTGCCAGCGCATCGCGCGCGCGTCGCGAAACAGCCCCTGCATACGCGAGGCCAGCAGCGCGTAGCCGTGCATCACGATCAGGTCGACCGCGCACATCGTCACGGCCAGGATCGCCAGCTGCGGCGCCAGGGGCCGCGCCGCATCGATGAACTGCGGCAGCACCGCCACCATGAAGACGATGCCCTTGGGATTGGTGACATTGGTCAGCAGGCCGGTGGCGAAACGCCGGCGCGGACTCATCGCGGCCACGCGGATGCCGCCCTGGGACTTGCCCTCGCCATTTGCATCGCCCGGCTCCTGCTCGACCCGCGCCCGCCACTGCTGCACGCCCAGATAGATCAGGTACAGCGCGCCGACCGTCTTGACCGCCGCGAACGCATGCTCGGATGCAATCAGCAGAGCACCGAGTCCGCCGCCGGCGACCAGCAGCACGATCAGCAGCCCGGTCTGCAGGCCGAGAATCGTGGTGGTGGTCTTGCGCAGCCCATAGGACAGCCCGTGGCTCATCGACAGCACGGCCCCCGAGCCCGGCGAGACGGCGATCGCCCAGCAGGCCGCGAAATAGGCGAGCCAGATTTCCCAACGCATGATTTGCTCCTTCTTGTTTTTGCCTAAGCTCGAACCTTTTCAACCCCGGAACCTTGTCGGACCCTGGGACCTTCCATTCCCCGGACTTCTCCAATCCGCGGACTTTTCCAATCCCCGGACCTTTCCAATCCGCGGACGTATCCAAACCCCGGACCTTTTCAGATCCCCGGACGTTTCCGCGGACGTATCCAAACCCCCGGTCCTTTTCAGCCCCCCGGATCGTTCCAAACGCCGGCGGCGTTCAACCCGCCACCCGCCGCCAAAGCCGCGGCACCAGCGCATACCAGAGATAGCCGACGAGCTGCAGCCCCAGCAGTCCGCCAAGCGCCGCGCGGAACGCGTCGGCCTGCGGCAGCCCGGCGTCGCGGAACAGGTCGATCGCCACCCCCAGACCCCACTGGATCAGGAAGCTGCCGCCGAACACCAGCAGGTTGTAGGTGGTATTGGCGCGCCCGGCGACCGCCGCCGGAAACGACAGGCTCAGCGTGCTGAGGATCAGCGACAGCGTGCTCGCGCACATCGCCAGCAGCGGCCACAGCAGCCACGCCGCCGGCGCGGTCCAGGCGACGATCGCCGCCTGCAGCACCAGCGTCAGCCCGGCGCCGACCATCACCAGCCGCGCCGACTCGACCGGATCGCGCGCGCGCCGCGGCGCCAGCCAGCCTAGCAGCAGATAGCCGGCCAGCAGCGCGATATTGAACAGGAACAGGATTTGCGCGGTGCGGTCCGGCCCGAAGCCGAGCACGTCGACCAGCCACGGGCCGACCCACAGCGTCTGCACGGCCATGAAGCCGGCCTGGTTCAGCAGGCCGAAGGGCAGCACGCGGACGAAGGCCGGATGGCGCAGCAGCGCCCGATAACCGCCGGCCATCGTGGCCGCCGGGACCTTCGCAGCGGCGGTCGCGCGATCCACGCCGTTCGTCGGGCTGCCCACGCTGTTCGTCGCGCCGTCCGTCATGCCGTCCGTCGCGCTTCCTGCCCCGCTGCCAGTTGCACTAACGGTCGCGCTAGCAGTAGCGATATCGGCTGCGATATCGGCAGGATCAGCGACGGTCCTCCCCCGTTCCGCCCCGCGCGCCAGCCGCACGCTGCGCCGCTCGACCCGCGCCAGCCCCCGATACAGCGCCAGCGCCGACACCAGCAGCAGGCCCGCCATCACCAGGAACACGCCGCGCCAGCCCAGCCACGGCAGCACCGCCTGCACCGGCAGCGTCGTCATCAGCGCGCCGCCGCTGCCGGCGACCAGCATCCAGACCGACAGCTGGCTCTGCCGCGCGGTCGGAAACCAGCGGCGATAGGCGGTGTAGGACGCCATCAGGCAGGCCGAGACGCCGGCGCCGATCAGCGCCCGCCCCAGCCACAAGGTCGCCGCCGAACCGGCCAGCGCGAACACCAGCGCGCCCGCCGCGGCGATCAGCAGCAGCACGGTTTCGACGCGCCGCACGCCGCGCCGGTCCAGCCACTGGCCGACCGGCAGCTGCATCGCGGCGAAGGCGAGGAAATAGGCTGACGACAGCAGGCCCAGGTCGGCGTTCGACAGCCGCATGTCGGCGATCAGCTCGGGCGCGATCACCGCGTTGATGGTGCGCAGCGCGTACGACAGCACATAGGCCGCGGCGAAGCAGGCGAACACCAGCGCGCCCTCGCTACGCCGCAGCAGCGAGGACGGCCGCATGGACAGTCCGATGCGGTTGCTGCGCGAGCCGGTACGGGGACGCATCAGAACGGGTGGAAGCCGGCCAGGAACTGCTCGACCTGCTCGGCCTGGCGGTGGTCGCGCGCGGCATCGCCGGCCTCGAGCACGACCGCCTGGTAGACCTTGGTGCCTTTGGCGACCAGCCGCGCGGTCAGCCGGCGCGGCGCCTTGTCCTGCGGCGAGACGCCGGCCACGCGGATCTCGATGCCCTGCAGCGCCACCGGCGGCTGGGCCGACGACATCACCGTGACCGCGCGCGTCTGCACCGGCTCGGTCGGCGCGTTGCCCAGATTGGCCAGCAGGCCGGACTGCATCGCCGACAGCGCCTCCGCGCGCAGCGCGGCGTCGTCGCTGGGCAGGCTGACCACGCCGACCGCGAACAGCGTCTCGTCGACGCGTGCCGCCTCCATCGTCATCGGCAGCTTGCGGCCGGCGATCGCGACATCGCGCGCGGCGCTGGTCGGCTTGCCGGGATAGAGCGCGGCATAGCCGCCCTCGTTGGACTGGATGGTCCGCCAGTCGTAGCGCGGCGAGCAGGCGAGCAGCGCGGCCACCGCCAGGCCGGCGCAATACCGGGCCGGCCGGCGGAGGAACGAAAGGCGAGACATCGGGAAGCCTGAACGACGGGTGGAAGAAGACGGCCGATAAAGGGAACGAAGCGCCGCACCGGCAGGGGTGCGGCCAAGCCGCTATTATCGGGGATCAGGCACTGACGCAGTGTCTTTCTGATCTCGATATTTCATTATGGTTTTGGACTTCGCAGGTCGCCGCATGGGTTCGGCATGGCTCCGGGGCGCCGCCCTGGCGCTGTCGGCTGCCCTGTCGGCTGCCCTGACGGCCGCCCGATCGGTCGCGCGATCTGCCGCGCTATCGGCCGCGCTGTTCGTCGCCCCGTTTGTCGCCCTGCCCGTCGCCGGCCTGTCGCTCGCCCTTGCCGCGCCATCGGTCCAGGCGGCCAGCCCCGCGCACCTTCCGGCGGTCGCCGACCTGGCGGCGGAGACGCGCTCGGCCAGCCTGCGCGGCGAACCGCTGGTGGTGCTGGTGACGCTGCCGAACTGCGGCTATTGCGAAGCGGTACGGCGCAACTACCTGGGCCCGCAGGCCGCCGCCGGGCAGCTCGCGGCGCGCGAGCTCGACATGAGCGCCGCCACGCCGATCCGCGATGCCGACGGCCGTGCCACCACCGCACGCGCCTGGGCGCGCGAGCATGGCATCCGCTTCGCGCCGACGGTGCTGTTTCTCGACGGCAAGGGGCGACCGGCCGCGCCGCCGCTGCGCGGCATGCAGCCGGACTTCTACGGCGCCTATCTGGAACAGTCGCTCGACACCGCCCGCGCCGCGATGGCGGCCGCGGCCCGCGGGCGCTGACCCGCCAGGGGCCACCACGCCACGCCACCCACGCCACGCCCGAGCCCGAGCCCGGAGCCCGAGCCCGTGCCCGTCCTCGGGCTCGGCTCGGCTCGGCTCGGCTCGGCTCGGCTCGGCTCGGCTGGGGCTGGGGCTGGGGTTCGGGTTCGGGCGCGCGCGCAGGCTCGAGTTCGGGCTGGAGCTCGGGATCGGCGCCCTCGGCCACCTCGGCGCTAGAATGGCGTTTTCCCCTCCTTCGGTCGGCCCATCATGACTTCGTCCGCCTCCCAACCGGAACGTCCCGCCTCCCCCCGCAAGCGCTGGCCGCTGATCGTGGGCCTGCTGGTGCTGGTCCTGCTCGGCTGGTTCGGCTACCGGGCGCTGACTCCGGCCCCGCATGCGCCGCAGGCGACCTTCGTGCTGCTGTCCGGCGAGCGCGTCAGCACCGCGCAGCTGCAGGGCAAGGTCTATATGGTCAATTTCTGGGCCACCAGCTGCACCACCTGCGTCAAGGAGATGCCGGACATGGTGCGCACCTACCAGCAGTTCAAGGACAAGGGCCTGGAGTTCGTCGCGGTGGCGATGAGCTACGACCCGCCGATGTACGTGACCAATTTCACCGAGACGCGCAAGCTGCCGTTCAAGGTCGCGCTCGATTCGGACGGCTCGGCGGCCAAGGCCTTCGGCGACGTGCAGCTGACGCCGACCACCTTCGTGGTGGACAAGGACGGCCGCATCCTGAAGCGCTACGTCGGCGAGCCGGAATGGGACAGCCTGCACCGGTTGCTGGACGAGGCGCTGGCCAAGGCGGTCTGATGCGCTGACGGGGGAGGGGCTGCCCTCTCGCCCAGCCTCTCCCGCAAGCGGGAGAGGGGCGCAAACCCGCAGCGTCCCAACGGCGATTGGGTTCGCCCTCTCCCGCGGGCGGAAGAGGATCGGGGAGAGGACATTCCCGGCGCAAGCTCCACCAAAAGCGCCCTTCAAGTCCCTTCAACCATCCCCCGCTTGCCCAACACATCTGTATGGATATACAGTCTGCGGCGAACATTTCCGGTTTTCGCCCTCGCCCGCCCCTGTGTCCGCCGATCTCGCCCTCGCTCCCGCCGCAGCACTGTCCGATCCGATCGCTCCGAGCGTTCCGGCCGACCCGGCCGCTCCGGCCGACTATCTCGCCGCGCTCAACCCCGAGCAGCGTGAAGCGGTCGAGCACGCCACCGACCGGCCGCTGCTGATCATCGCCGGCGCGGGCTCGGGCAAGACCAATACGCTGGCGCACCGCGTCGCGCATCTGCTGCTGGGCGGCGCCGATCCGCGCCGCATTCTGCTGCTGACGTTCTCGCGGCGCGCCGCGGTCGAGATGGGCCGGCGCGTCGAGCGCATCGTCGACCAGGCCTTCGCGGCCCGCAACGGCACCACCTCGTCGGCCAATCCCGGCCGCGCCGCGCTGCAATGGGCCGGCACCTTCCACGCGATCGGCGCGCGCCTGCTGCGCGAATACGCGGAGACGCTGGGGCTGTCGCCCTCCTTCACCATCAGCGACCGCGGCGATTCGGCCGACCTGATGAACGTGGTGCGGCACGACCTCGGCCTGTCGGCGCAGAACGCGCGCTTCCCGCGCAAGGAAACGTGCCTGGCGATCTATTCGCGCGTGGTCAACACCCAGTTGCCGCTCGAAGAGGTGCTGCAGCGCCAGTTTCCGCGCTACGCGATGTGGGTGGACGCGCTGCGGGCGCTGTTTGCCGGCTATGTCGAGGCCAAGCAGAAGCAGCAGGTGCTCGACTACGACGACCTGCTGCTGTACTGGGCGCAGGCGCTGGCCGAGCCGGCGCTGGCGCGCGACATGGGCGAGCGCTTCGACCATGTGCTGGTCGACGAATACCAGGACACCAATGCGCTGCAGGCCGCGGTCCTGCTGTCGCTCAAGCCCGACGGCCGCGGCCTGACCGTGGTCGGCGACGACGCGCAGTCGATCTACGCGTTCCGTGGCGCCACCGTGCGCAACATCCTCGACTTCCCGCACCGCTTCTCGCCGCCGGCGGGACAGGTCACGCTGTCGCGCAACTATCGCTCGACGCAGCCGATCCTGGCCGCCGCCAACGCGGTGATCGGGCTGGCGGCCGAGCGCTTCACCAAGGACCTGTGGTCCGACCGCGCCAGTGCCGAGAAGCCCGGCGTGGTGGTGGTGGGAGACGAGACCGAGCAGGCGCGCTTCGTGGTCGAGCGCATCCTCGCGCGGCGCGAGGAAGGGCTGGCGCTGATGGCGCAGGCGGTGCTGTTCCGCGCCGCCGACCACAGCGCGCAGCTCGAACTGGAACTGGTCCGCCGCAACATCCCCTTCGTCAAGTTCGGCGGGCTCAAATTCCTCGAGTCGACCCACGTCAAGGACATGCTGGCGGCGCTGCGCTGGCTGGAGAATCCGCGCGACCGCATGGCGGGCTTCCGCACGCTGCAGCTGATGCCGGGCGTCGGGCCCAAGACCGCCGCGCGCGTGCTCGACGGCCTGCAGCTCGCCAGCGATCCGCTGTTCGCGCTCGAATCGTTCGAGGCGCCGCCGGCCGCGGCCGAGGCATGGTCGGAACTCGTTGCGCTGGCGCGCGAGGCGATGGCGCCCGCGGCGGCATGGCCGGTCGACTTCGAGCGCGTGCTGCGCTGGTACGAGCCGCATCTGGAACGCCTGCACGACGATGCCGCCGCACGCGCCGCCGACCTGCAGCAGCTGGCGCGCATCGCCGCGACCTACGGCTCGCGCGAATGCTTCCTGACGGAGCTGACGCTGGATCCGCCGGACGCCTCCAGCGACGAATCGGGCGTGCCGCTGCGCGACGAGGACTACCTGATCCTGTCGACCATCCATTCGGCCAAGGGCCAGGAATGGAAGGCGGTCTACGTGCTGAACGCCGTGGACGGCTGCCTGCCGTCCGACCTGGCCACCGGCACCACCGAGGAGATCGAGGAGGAGCGCCGGCTGCTCTATGTCGCGATGACCCGCGCACGCGACCATCTCGACATCGTCGTGCCGCAGCGCTTCTACGTGCATCAGCAGCCCGGCATGGGCGACCGCCACGTGTACGCGTCGCGCACGCGCTTCCTGCCCAATCGCGTGATGCCGCATTTCCACAGCCGCGCGTGGCCGCCGCCTCCGCCGGTCGACGCGGCGCCGCAGCGCGCGTCGCTGCCGGCGGTCGACCTGGCCGCGCGGATGCGCAATATGTGGCGGTGAGCCGGGCGTAGTGGTCGTAGGACCGTAGCAGCCGTAGTTGCCGCGCCGGCCGTAGTTGCCATAGGCGACGTAGCCGCCATGGCGTCCGCAGCAACCATAGGGGCCGTAGGCCGTAGCCGCCGTGCCCGTTATGCTGCGCTCGCGACGAGGGCCTCAAACCAGCGCCTCCTGTGCGCCATAGCTAACACCCACCGCGGCGTGGCGCTGCAGACGCCGCCGTGCGGTCGAAACGGCCCCCGGCTCGCCGTATAATTCCGAGCTTCCCACCGTTCCGACCGGCGCCAAGCCGCGCGCGCGGCCCAGCCGAGCGCGCCGCGCCCTCCCACGCATGAGCAGCTACTACCAGCACCACGTCTTCTTCTGCCTGAATCAGCGCGAGCCGGGCGAAAACTGCTGCGCCAACCACAACGCGAAGGCGATGCAGGAATACGCCAAGAAGCGTTGCAAGGAGCTGGGCATCGCCGGCGGCGAGGGACGGGTGCGGATCAACAAGGCGGGCTGCCTGAACCGCTGTGAACTCGGTCCGGTACTGGTGGTCTACCCGGAGGCCGTTTGGTACACATTCGTCGACGAGCAGGACATCGACGAGATCATCGACAGCCATCTGATCCACGGCAAGCCGGTCGAACGCCTGATGGTGGATCGCTGAGCGCCGCGCGCGCAGGCGCATCCGCATCCATCCGCCGCCCACGCCCACTTTCGTTTCGACCCCGGATTTCCGCCCTTCCTGCCATGAACGCGCATACCCAGGTACTCACCGTTGCCGGTCCCGCCGGCGCGATCGACGTCTCGGTCGACCTGCCGCAGGCCGCCCCGGTGCGCGGCCTCGCGCTGGTCGGCCATCCGCATCCGCTGTTCGGCGGCACCAAGGACAACAAGGTCGCGCAGACGCTGGCGCGCGCCTTCGTGCAGCTGGGCTACGCCACCGTGCGGCCGAACTTCCGCGGGGTCGGCGGCACCGCCGGCGAGCATGACAACGGCCAGGGCGAGCAGGACGATCTGCTGGCGGTGATCGACTGGATGCGCCAGCAGCGCGACTGGTCCGCCGACGCGGCAACGCTGCCGCTGGCGCTGGCCGGCTTCTCGTTCGGCAGCTTCGTCGTCAGCCATGTGGCGCGGCGCCTGGCCGAGGCCGGCACGCCCGCCGAGCGGCTGGCGATGGTCGGCACCGCGGCCTCGCGCTGGCAGGTCGCGCCGGTGCCGGCCGATACCATCGTGATTCACGGCGAGCAGGACGAGACCGTGCCGCTCGCCAGCGTGCTCGACTGGGCGCGGCCGCAGGAACTGCCGGTCACGGTGATTCCCGGCGCCGACCATTTCTTCCATCGCAAGCTGCATCTGATCAAGCAGCTCGTCGTCAATGCGTGGCAGCGCTGAGCCCGGGCATTGAGCGGGCGGCCATGGCAATCCGTGGCCGCCGTTCCTTGCCCTGCCGCCACGCCCGCGTGGCGGCGCGACGCTGCCCTTTCTCTCTTGTCGGAACCTGAAAACATGTCCAATCAAGCTTCGCCGCTGTTCTCCCACCGCATCGCCCACACCCTGCTGGCCAGCGCCGCCGTGCTCGCGCTCGCCAGCGCACCGCTGACGGTGCGCGCGCAGGCCGTGCCGATGCCGCAGGTGGCGGCCAAGGCGTGGATGCTCTACGACGTCACCAGCGGCCAGGCGCTCGGCTCGCAGAATGCCGATGCCCGCATCGAGCCGGCTTCGCTGACCAAGATCATGACCGCCTACCTGGCCTTCCAGGCGCTGAAGGAAAAGCGCCTGACGCTGGACCAGGCCGTGGTGCCGACCAATCTGGTGCTGAAGGTCAAGAGCGACGAGTCGCGCATGTTCATCGAGCCGAACAAGCCGGTCACGGTGCAGGACCTGCTGATGGGCCTGATCGTGCAGTCGGGCAACGATGCCGCGCTGGCGCTGGCCGAGGCGGTCGGCGGCTCGGAGGAAGGCTTCGTCGCGATGATGAACCGCGAGGCCCAGCGCATGGGCATGAAGAGCACGCACTTCACGAATACCGACGGCATTCCCGACCCGAACCACTACACCACCGCGGCGGACCTGGCGATCCTGACCACGCGCCTGATCCAGGACTTCCCCGAGTACTACGGCATGTACTCGCAAAAGGAGTTCACCTATAACAAGATCAAGCAGCCCAACCGCAACCGCCTGCTGTACATCGATTCGACCGTGGACGGCGTCAAGACCGGCCACACCCGGTCGGCGGGCTACTGCCTGATCTCCTCGGCCAAGCGCCCGCTGGCCAACGTGCCGAACGGCTCGCGCCGCCTGATCTCGATCGTGATCGGCACCACCAGCGAACAGGTCCGCACGCAGGAAAGCCTGAAGGTGCTGAACTACGGCTTCCAGTTCTTCGACACGCTGCGCCTCTACGACAAGGGCCAGGTGCTGGCCACGCCGGACATCTACAAGGGCAGCAACGACACCATCAAGATCGGCGTCCGCGACGAGACCTACGTGACCGTGCCCAAGGGCACCGCGGGCCGTCTGAAGCCGGTGCTGGAGCGCCAGGAGCTGCTGGTGGCGCCGATCACGGCCGGCCAGCAGGTCGGCACCGTCAAGCTGATGGACGGCACCACCAAGGTGGCCGAGTTCCCGGTGGTCGCGCTGGAGGAGGTGCAGGAAGCCGGCTTCTTCGGCCGCATCTGGGACACCATCCGCCTGTGGTTCAAGCGCAAGTAACACGCAACAAGGAGGCCGCCGCCATGAGCGCCGACAACACCGACAACGGGCGCGACCAGCCTTCGCTGATCGAATACCCGAGCGATTTCCCCATCAAGGTGATGGGCGCGATGCAGGACGGCTTTGCCGAGGCCATCGTCACGCTGGTGCAGGAATTCGACCCCGGCTTTCATGCCGGCAAGATGGAGATGCGCCCCTCGCGCAACGGCAACTACCTGGGCCTGACCGTGACGGTCTGGGTCACCAGCCGCGAGCAGCTGGACGACCTGTATCGCGCGCTGACCGCGCATCCGATGGTCAAGGTGGTGCTGTAACGCGACGATGGCGCCCGCTTCGGCCGGCGGTGCCTGTCCTTTTCCACCGCGCCGCTCTTACCGTGCCGCTTTACCGTTCCCTCCAGGCCCTGTCCCGCAGGCCGGAGAGGAAAGCGAACCGCGCGGTGAACCAGAAGGCCGCCGCTGCGCGGCCTCCCTTCCCTGAATCATGAATACCCTGACCCTGAAGCCCGGCAAGGAAAAGTCCCTGCTGCGCCGCCATCCCTGGATCTATGCGACCGGCATCGACCGCGTCGAGGGCCGTGCCGAGCCCGGCGCCACCATCACGGTGCGCGCCGCCGACGGCCGCTTCCTCGCCAAGGCGGCCTACAGCCCGCACTCGCAGATCCGCGCGCGCGTGTGGACCTTCGACGAGAACGAGCCGGTCGACCATGCGCTGATCAAGCGCCGCGTCGCCACCGCGGTGGCGCATCGCCGCCAATGGGTCAGCGACAGCGACGCGGTGCGGCTGGTGTTCGGCGAGGCCGACCGGCTGCCCGGGCTGGTGGTCGATTACTACGGCGCCGGCCGCGGCGCCGAGCACGCGCAGCTGGTCTGCCAGTTCAACGCCGCCGGCGTCGAGCAGTGGAAGGACGCGATCGTGCAGGCGCTGATCCGGGAGACCGGCTGCCCCAACGTCTACGAGCGCTCCGACGCCGCGGTGCGCGAGCGCGAGGGGCTGGCGCTGGTGACCGGCGTGCTGGCCGGCGCCGAGCCCGACCCCGAGCTGTCGGTCACCGAACACGGCGTGCGCTACTACGTCGACGTGCGCAACGGCCACAAGACCGGCTTCTATGTCGACCAGCGCGACAACCGCAAGCTGGTCGGCGATCTCGCCGAAGGGCGCGAGGTGCTGAACTGCTTCTGCTATACCGGCGGCTTTTCGCTGGCGGCGCTGCGCGGCGGCGCGGCCTCGGTGGTGTCGATCGACTCGTCGGGCGAGGCGCTGAAGATTGCCGAGGGCAATGTCGCGCTGAACGGCTTCGATGCGGGACGTGCGACCTGGCTCGACGCGGACGTGTTCAAGTCGCTGCGCCAGTTCCGCGCCGAGGGCCGGCAGTTCGACCTGATCGTGCTGGACCCGCCGAAGTTCGCGCCGTCGGCCCAGCATATCGACCGCGCCGCGCGCGCCTACAAGGAAATCAACCTGGTCGGCATGCAGCTGCTGCGCCCGGGCGGGCTGCTGTTCACCTACTCGTGCTCGGGCGCGATCGGCATGGAGCTGTTCCACAAGATCGTGGCCGGCGCGGCCACCGACGCCCGCGTCGATGCGCGCATCCTGCGGCGGCTGTCGGCCGGCACCGACCATCCGATGCTGGCGGCCTTCCCCGAGGGCGAATATCTGAAGGGGCTGCTGCTGCAGCGTGTGTAAGCACCGACGGACGCAATGGGCGCGCATGGGCACGCATGGGCACGCATGCGCCGCGCAGGAGCCGTGCAGGAACGCATGGGACCGCGTACCAGCGCATAGGAGCGCGCCGCGTTGCGCGCGCCGCCGGCCGCTTCATCGAGACGTCACCGCCTCGTCCCCGGATCGTCATATTGCCCCTCTACCATGCCGTTGACGGCTTCGGCATTGGCAGGTGCCCGCCGTCGATGTATCAGTCTTCGTGGTAATTGCCCCGCCCCGGACGCGGGGCTTTTTTTTGCCTCGCGTGTTCCGCAAGGGCGCCGACCGCGGGGCAGGGCCGGATTCGCGCTAGATTGGTGGGGCTGGATCGGAATTGCACTTCGGCTAGACCCGCGCTTCTAATGCCGCGATAACGCCCCAACAAGGGAAGTCCCTATAATCGAACGATCGTTCAGAACATCGATGCCACGCAGCGCCACGCTTGCCGTGGGTCAAGGAGACACCATGCCCGCCGCCAAACATATCCCCGCCGCCCTGCAGAAGCTGACGCTGCCCGTGATCGCGTCGCCGATGTTCATCGTCAGCTATCCGGAACTGGTGCTGGCGCAATGCAAGGCCGGCATCGTCGGTTCGTTTCCGGCGCTGAACGCGCGCCCCGCCGAACTGCTCGACGAATGGCTGACGCAGATGCAGCAGGAGCTGGCGGCCTTCCGCGCCGCCAATCCCGATGCCACGATTGGCCCGATCGCGGTCAACCAGATCGTGCACGCGTCGAACGCGCGGCTGGAGCAGGACGTGCGCGTCTGCGTCGAGCACAAGGTGCCGATCTTCATCACCTCGCTGCGCGCGCCGGTCAAGGAGATGATCGACGCGGTGCACAGCTACGGCGGCATCGTGCTGCACGATGTGATCAACCTGCGCCATGCCGAGAAGGCCCTCGAGGCCGGCGTCGACGGCCTGATCCTGGTCGCCGCGGGCGCCGGCGGCCATGCCGGCACGCTGTCGCCGTTCGCGCTGGTCGGCGAGGTGCGCCGCATCTTCGATGGCCCGATCGCGCTGTCGGGCTCGATCGCCACCGGTGACGCCGTGCTGGCGGCGCAGGCGATGGGCGCGGATTTCGCCTATGTCGGCACGCGCTTCATCGCCTCCCAGGAAGCGCATGCCAGCGAAGCCTACAAGCGCTCGATCACCGATGCGGCGGCCGCCGACATCGTCTACACCAACCTGTTCACCGGCGTGCACGGCAACTACATCCGCGAGAGCATCCTCAATTCGGGGCTCGATCCGGAGAACCTGCCGCAGGCCGACAAGAGCAAGATGGATTTCTCCAGCGGCAGCTCCAAGGCCAAGGCGTGGAAGGACATCTGGGGCGCGGGCCAGGGCGTCGGGCAGATCGACGCGATCCAGTCGGCCGGCGAGATTGTCGCGCGCATGAAGGCCGAGTACGATGCGGCCAAGGCGCGCCTGTGCGCCGTCAACTGACCGCAGCCGCAGCAGCCGCCGTAGCCGCTGCCATAGCCGCCGCGGTCGCCGCTGCAGACCGCTGGAGATTCCCCGCTGGATAAGCCCCCTGTCGTCATTGCCGAGGTCCGGCGCAGCCGCCGCGAACGCCTGGTGCGCGCGGCCTGGGCCACGCTCGGCATCGTCTGCATGGTGCTGGCGGTGCTCGGCGTCTTCCTGCCGGTGCTGCCGGCCACGCCCTTCGTGCTGCTCGCGGCGGCCTGCTTCGCGCGCGGCTCCGAACGCTTCCATGACTGGCTGATGCGCCATCCCCGGCTCGGCCCGATCGTGCACGACTGGCAGCGCCATCGCAGCATCCCGCTGCGCGCCAAGATCGTGGCGATCGCGACGATGTGGATCTCGCTGCCGACCACCGCCTGGGTGCTGCGCGCCCGGCCCGCGCTGTCGATCGCGCTGCTGGTGCTGGGCGCCGTGGCCACCGCCTATCTGCTGTACCTGCCGACGCGGCCGCGCGGCGGCCACGGACCGGCAAGCACCGCGCCGCCGTCCGAGCCGGAGCCGCCGCGGCAGGGCTGAACGCGCGCTGTCGCGAACGCCCTGCGAACGCGCCCTGTGAACGCGCCCTGTGAACGCGCCCTGCGAACGCGCCCTGCGAACGCGCCCTGTGAACGCGCCCTGCGAACGCGCCCTGCGAACGCGCCCTGTGAACGCGCCCTGTGAACGCGCCCTGTGAACGCGCTCGTGAACGCGCTCAGTCGTAGCTGCGCGCGTCCTCGATGACCTTGCCGTCCTGCGGCAACGAACCGGCCGGCACGAACCGGACCTCGCCCTTGAGCCGCATCACGTCGCGCATCGACACCGCGATCGCATCGGCCAGCCCCGCGTCCTGCCGCGTGGCGTCGCAATGCAGCGTCATCACGTCGGCGCCCGGCGCGCCGGTCACGACCAGGCGCGCCGCGCGCAGCTCGGGATGGCGGCGCATCACCTCGCCGATCTGGCCCGGATGGACGAACATCCCCTTGACCTTGGTGGTCTGGTCGGCGCGGCCGAGCCAGCCGCGCAGCCGGATATTGGTGCGCCCGCAGGGGCTGGGCGTTGACGACGAGCCCGGCACGACGGCGGACAGGTCGCCGGTGCCGAAGCGGATCAGCGGATAGTCCTCGTTGCCCAGCACCGTGACCACCACCTCGCCGACCTCGCCCTCCGGCATCGGGCGCGTGCCGCCCGGTTCGACGATCTCGACCAGCACGCCCTCGTCGACCACCCAGCCGTCGGCACCCTCGCTCTCATAGGCGATCAGGCCGACATCGGCGGTGCCGTACATCTGGTGCACCTTGATGCCGCGCTCGACGAACCAGGCGCGCAGCGAAGGCGGCATGGCCTCGCCCGACACCAGCGCCTTGGCCAGGCTGCACGGCTGGCCGAGTTCGGCACCGCGTTCGAGCAGGATCTTCAGGAAGGACGGCGTGCCGGCGTAGGCGGCCGGCCGCAGCATCGACAGCGCCTGCACCTGCGATTCGGTCTGGCCGACGCCGGCCGGAAACACGCAGCAGCCCAGCCGGTGCGCGCCGGTTTCCATCATCATGCCGGCCGGCGTGAAGTGGTAGGAGAAGGTGTTGTAGACCAGCTCGCCGCGGCGAAAGCCCGCCGCGTACATCGCGCGTGCGGTGCGCCACCAGTCCGGCCCGTGGCCGTCGGGCTCGTGCAGCGGTCCGGGCGACTGGAAGATATGGCGCAGCGCGCCCAGCGGCGTCGCGTTCAGCCCGCCGAGCGGGGCATTGGCCTGCTGCAGCGCGCTCAGCTGCGCCTTGCGCGTGACCGGCAACGCGGCCAGCGCCTCGCGCGAGGTCAGCGCCTGCGGATCGACATCGCGCAGCGCCTCGGCAAAGTAAGGCGCGTGCGTCCTGGCATGCGCGACCTGGCGCGACAGCGCGGCCAGCAGGGCCTGTTCGCGCGCGGCGGGGTCGCGCGTCTCGAGAGCGTCGAAGTATTCGGACATGGTACGGATGTCGGTGAGGATGGGGTGCCGGGCGATACGGGTTACGGCCGCGGCGGGCCAAGGCATGATGTCGGCGCCGATCGCCGCGCGGGCCGGCCGGTCCACGCGCTGGTCCGTGCGCCGCTCAGGCGAGCCAGCGTTTGCGCCGGCGGTAGCTCTTGACGTCGCGGAACGACTTGCGGCCGCCGCCGTCGGCATCGTTGGCCGCCACGCCGAGGTAGAACTCCTTGACGTCCTCGTTGGTACGGAGCGCCTCGGCGGCACCATCCATCACCACGCGGCCGTTCTCGAGGATGTAGCCGTAGTCGGCATAGCGCAGCGCGACCATCGTGTTCTGCTCGGCCAGCAGGAAGCTGACGCGCTCGCGCTGGTTCAGGTCGCGCACGATCTCGAAGATCTCCTCGACAATCTGCGGCGCCAGTCCCATCGACGGTTCGTCGAGCAGCACCATGCTGGGCTTGGCCATCATGGCCCGGCCGATCGCGCACATCTGCTGCTCGCCGCCGGAGGTATAGCCGGCCTGCGACTTGCGCCGGGTCTTCAGGCGCGGGAAGTAGGTGTAGATCTTGTCGAGCTCGTCGCGCGTCTCGCCGCGCGAGAGCCCGCGCGTATAGGCGCCGGTCAGCAGGTTTTCCTCGATGGTCAGGTGGGCGAAGCAGTGGCGGCCCTCCATCACCTGGATCACGCCGCGCTTGACCAGATCGTTCGGCGTCA
Organism: Cupriavidus cauae; assembly: GCF_026210475.1. Taxonomy (NCBI): domain Bacteria; kingdom Pseudomonadati; phylum Pseudomonadota; class Betaproteobacteria; order Burkholderiales; family Burkholderiaceae; genus Cupriavidus; species Cupriavidus cauae. The sequence goes on along the minus strand of NZ_CP080293.1, from coordinate 1,152,709 downwards.
GCTGGTCGACGCGCGCGCCGCGGTATTCGATCGAACCCTTGGTCACGTCGCCGCGCTCGGCGCGCAGCAGGTTCGAGATCGCCTTCAGCGTGGTGGTCTTGCCCGCTCCGTTGGCCCCCAGCAGCGCCACGATGCCGCCCTCGGGCACGTCGAGCGACACGCCCTTGAGCACCAGGATCACGTGGTCGTAGATCACTTCGATGTTGTTGATGGACAGCAGGGTCATGGTGGACCTCGGTAGGGATAGCGGGGCGCGGTGGTGTTCTCCATCTCCCGTCCGGGGGAAAGCGGGGGAGAGGTTGGGGAGAGGGAGAACGCCTTACGCAAGCATCAATATGCGCATCACGACTTCGCGCAGGCCGGCGTGATGCCCTTCTCCTTCGCGTACTGCGCCGCGTTGGCCTTGAACAGCGGGTGGATCAGGCTCTTGTTGCCTTCGATCCAGTCCGACACCACGGTCCACTTGGCGCCGTCCCATTGCTGGATCTTGACCTTGCCCGAGCCCTCGTGGTTTTCGCAGCTGGTCTTGATCTCCGGCAGCAGGCCGGTGGCGCCCAGCTGCTGCAGCCGCGCATTGGTCAGGTTCAGGTTCTCGAAGGCCCAGCGCATCTGCTCGCCGCTCATCGGCTTGCCCTTGCCGAACTTGTTCTGCGCCACGCGGATCGCCTCGACCGTGACCACCGCCGCCGACACGCCGCGGTTGTACAGCACCGAGCCGATCTTGTTGCGGTCCTGCATATTGCCCTTGCCGCCGCCGTAGACCACCTTCTCGATATCGGCGATCAGCGGCACGCCCTTGCCCGCGACGTTCCAGGTCGCGCTCATGTAGCCCTTGGCGGCATCGCCCGCGGGCACGGTGTCCTCCTCGGAGCCGGCCCACCACGAGCCGATCATCTTGTCGCGCGGATAGCCGACCTTCTGCGCGGCCTTCAGCGCGGTCTGGTTCATCACGCCCCAGCCCCAGAAGATCACGTAGTCGGGACGCTCCTGCCGGATCCGCAGCCACTGCGCGCCCTGCTCGTTGCCGGGATGCGCGACCGGGATCTCGATCAGGTCGAACTTGTTCAGCTTGGCCTCGGCCTGCAGCGCGACGATGGGCTCCTTGCCGTAGGCCGAGTCGTGGTACAGGTAGACGATCTTCTTGCCGGCCAGCGAACCGCCGCTCTTGCCGGCCAGGTACTTGACGATCGCCGACACCTGCATCTGGTAGGTGGTCACGAGCGGGAAGGCGTAGGGGAACACCGAGCCGTCCACCGCGTCGGTGCGGCCATAGCCCATCATCACCAGCGGCACCTTGTCGGCCGCCGTCTTGTCGACCAGCGCGTACGAGATGCCGGTCGACATCGAATGGTAGGCGGTGCCCCTGGTGGTCGGGTTCTTGCCCTTCAGGCGCTCGTAGCACTCGACGCCCTTGGCGTTGTTGTACTCGGTCTCGCACTCTTCCCAGGTCAGCTTGACGCCGTTGACCCCGCCTTCCTTCAGATTGACGTAGTTCAGATAGTCGATAAAGCCGCCGTACCAGGACTGCCCGTTGGCGCCATACGGCCCGACCCGGTAGCTGGGCAGCGCGATGAACTGCTCGCCGCTCTGGGCCTGCGCCGGCAGCGCCGGCACCAGCAGCGCGGCGGCCGCGCCGACTGCCAGCGCGACGCGCTGGGCATTGCGAATCAGGTTGCTCATCACTGTCTCCTTCACCTTGGCAGGTGCATTGTTATGGCGTTGTTGTCCAACGACCCGTTTGCATGACATCGGCGCGTGCCCCGTCGACACGGCGTCAATGCGGGAACGGCCACAGCCGCAGCTTCTCCTTGCCGATCTGCCAAAGCCGAGCCAGGCCGTGCGGCTCGACGATCAGGAAGAAGATGATCAGGCCGCCGAACACCATCATCTGGATGTGCGACACCGTCGCGTTGGTGAACGGCAGATGCAGCAGCGCGGCCAGCGGCGGCAGCATGTTGTCGAGCAGGATCGGCAGCAGCAGGATGAACGCGGCGCCGAGGAAGGAGCCGAGGATGCTGCCGACCCCGCCGATGATGATCATGAACAGCACGCGGAACGACAGGTCCAGCGAGAAGCCGTCCGGCTCGACCGAGCCCAGGTAGCAGAACGCATACAGCGCGCCGGCCACGCCGCAGTAGAACGAGCTGACGGCAAACGCCAGCAGCTTGGTGCGCATCAGCGGAATGCCGATCACCTCGGCGGCCACGTCCATGTCGCGCACCGACATCCACGCGCGTCCGGTCGACGAGCGCACCAGGTTCTTGGCGACCAGCGCCAGCACCGTGACGATCGCCAGCACGAACAGGTACTTGCGCATCGGCGTGTCGATCGGCAGGCCGAACAGGTCCAGCTGCTGCGCGGTGATCACGCCCGACGAGCTGTTGTTCGAGAACCAGGGGAACTTGGTCAGCGCCCACACCACGAAGAACTGCGCCGCCAGCGTCGCCACCGCCAGGTAGAAGCCCTTGATCCGCAGCGAGGGCAGACCGAAGGCGACGCCGACCACCGCGGCCGACAGCCCGGCCAGCACGAAGGTCAGCAGCACCGGCAGCCCGTCGATGCGCAGCTGGAAGTTGTAGGCCGCGTAGGCGCCCACCGCCATGAAGGCCGCGGTGCCCAGCGACAGCTGCCCCGCGTAGCCGGTCAGGATATTGAGCCCGAGCGCGGCGAGCGAGAAGATCAGGAATGGGATCAGGATCGCCGAGAACCAGTACTCGCTGCCGATCAGCGGCACGCCGACGAAGGCCAGCGCGAGCAGCACGGCGAAGCCGATGCGGTCCTGCCGGATCGGAAAGATCTGGCTGTCGGCGACATAGTCGGTCTTGAACTGGCCGGCTTCACGATAGAACATGGGCGACTCCTTGGCGTCGTGCCACCTGACGGACCGTCATACGCGGTCGATATGTTTTTCGCCGAACAGCCCCTCGGGCCGCACCAGCAGGAACAGCAGCGCGAACACATAGGGGAACCAGCCTTCGATGCCGCCGAAGTTGCCGCCGAACATCGACTGGAACACCGGCGGGATGTAGATCTCCGCCAGCTTCTCCGAGGCGCCGATGATCAGCCCGCCGACGATCGCGCCCGGCACCGAGGTGAAGCCGCCGAGGATCAGCACCGGCAGCGCCTTCAGCGCGGTCAGCGTCAGCGCGAACTGCACGCCATTGCGCGAGCCCCACAGCATGCCGGCCACCAGCGCGACGAAGCCGGCGACGCCCCAGACGATCGCCCAGATATGCTGCAGCGGAATGCCCAGCGACAGCGCGGCCTGGTGGTCGTCGGCGACCGCGCGCAGCGCCCGGCCGACCTTGGTGTACTGGAAGAACAGCGCCAGCGTGGCGACCAGCACGCCGGCGATCGCCGCCGCGGCCAGGTCGAACTTCGAGATCACGATATTGAAGCGAGTCAGGATCGCCTCGATCGGTTCGTCGACGATGCCCAGCTGGATCGGGCGCACCTCGTTGCCGAACAGCAGCGGCCCCAGCCCTTCGAGGAAGAACGACAGGCCGATGGTCGCCATGAACAGCGTGATCGGCGGCTGGTTGACCAGCTTGCGCAGCACGAATCGTTCGGTGCCGATGCCGACCAGCGTCATCACGAAGAAGGCGCCGATCACGGCCGCCCACATCGGCATGCCCTTGTCCATCAGGCCCACCACGGCCAGCGCGGCGAAATAGACCATCGCGCCCTGCGCGAAGTTGAACACGCCGGAGGCCTTGTAGATCAGCACGAAGCCGAGCGCTACCAGCGAGTACATCAGCCCGGACAGCAGTCCGCCGAGCAGGATTTCGAAGAAGAAGGTCATCGGCGTGGCCTCGGTGAAGGACGGGGGTCGGCGTTGGGCAAGCGAGCGAGCTGGCGGGCGGGCGGGCCGTTCAGTGCGACGCGCCCAGGTAGGCGCGGATCACCTCGGGGTTGGACTTGACCTGCTCGGGCGTGCCGTCGCCGATCTTCTTGCCGTAGTCGAGCACCACCACGCGGTCGGAGATGTCCATCACCACGCCCATGTCGTGCTCGATCAGCACGATGGTGGTGCCGAACTGCTGGTTGACGTCCAGGATGAAGCGGCACATGTCCTGCTTTTCCTCGACGTTCATGCCGGCCATCGGCTCGTCGAGCAGCAGCAGCGAGGGCTCGGCGGCCAGCGCGCGCGCCAGCTCGACGCGCTTCTGCAGCCCGTAGGGCAGGCGCCCCACCGGCGTCTTGCGGATCGACTGGATCTCCAGGAAGTCGATCACCTCCTCGACCTTGCGCCGGTGCGCGATCTCCTCGTTGCGGGCCGGTCCCCACCACAGCGCATTGGCCAGCAGGCCGGAGCGGAAGCGCGTGTTGCGACCGGTCATGATGTTGTCGAGCACGGTCATGCCCTTGAACAGCGCGATGTTCTGGAAGGTGCGGGCGATGCCCTGGCGCGCGGCGGCGGTCGGATTCATCTTGCGCCGTTCCTCGCCGCGGAACACGATGCGTCCCTGCTGCGGGTGATAGACGCCGTTGATCACGTTCAGCATCGAACTCTTGCCGGCGCCGTTCGGGCCGATGATCGCGCGGATCTCGTGCTCGCGCACATCGAACGAGATATCGGTCAGCGCCTTGACGCCGCCGAACGCCAGCGAGATATGCTGCAGATCGAGAATCACCTCGCCATGCCGCGTCGATGCCGCGCGCCGGCCCGGCACCGACTCCGCCGCGATCGCCACGCCGCCCTCGGCCAGCGGCTCGCCGGCCGCGCCGGTGCCGGCGCTCGTGCCTGCGCTGGTCCCTGCGCCCGCCCACTCCGGTGAGCCGTCGGCCCGCCGCTCCACGCCTTGCCACGCCATCTGCGTCATCCTCCTGCCCCTGCTATGCCGCTTGCTCGGCGGGCGTTGCCGCGCCGGCCTGCGTTGCCTGCGCGGCCTGCGCCGATCCGGCCGGCGGGAAGCGTTTGGCATCCACCAGCTTCAGCGTCGCGCTGACGCTGCCTTCGCGCCCGTCCTCGAACTTGACGCGCGTCTCGATGAACTGCTCCGGGCGTCCGGCGTACAGCGCGTCGATCAGGACCCCATACTTCTCCGCGATGAAGCCGCGGCGCACCTTGCGGGTGCGGGTCAGCTCGTCGTCGTCGGGATCGAGCTCCTTGTGCAGGATCAGGAAACGCGCGATCTGCGAGCCGGACAGCGCCGGATCCTTGGCCAGATCGGCATTGACCTGCTCCACGCATTCGGCGATCAGGTCGATCACCTGCGGCTGCGCGGCCAGGTCGATATAGCCGGCGTAGGGCAGGTGGCGCCGTTCGGCCCAGTTGCCGACCGCCTCGAAGTCGATGTTGACGAAGGCGCAGACGCGGTCGCGGCCGGTGCCGAAGGCCACCGCTTCCTTGATGTACGGGAAGAACTTGAGCTTGTTCTCGATGTACTTGGGCGCGAACATCGAGCCGTCCACCAGCTTGCCGACGTCCTTGGCGCGATCGATGATCTTCAGATGGCCGTCGGCGTCGATCACGCCGGCGTCGCCGGTCATGAAGTAGCCCTCGTCGTTGATCGCCTCTCGTGTCGCGTCGTCGCGCTTGTAATACGCCTTCAGCAGGCCGACGCCGCGCACCAGCACCTCGCCGTTCTCGGCGATGCGGATCTCCATGCCGGGCGCGGCCGGGCCGACCGAGTCGAACTTGACCTGGCCGTCGGGCTGCAGGCAGACATAGGCGCAGGTCTCGGTCTGGCCGTAGAACTGCTTCAGGTTGATGCCGATCGAGCGATAGAAGCGGAACAGGTCCGGACCGATCGCCTCGCCCGCGGTATAGGCCACGCGGATGCGGCTCATGCCGAGCACGTTGCGCAGCGGGCCGTAGACCAGCGATTCGCCCAGCGCGTAGCGCATGCGCTCGAGCAGCGGCACCGGGCGGCGATCGAGGATGTCGGCGCCGCAGCGGCGCGCCACGTCCATGGCCCAGCCGAACAGCTTGCGCTTGAGCCAGCCGGCGTCCTCCATGCGGATCATCACCTGCGTCAGCAGGCTTTCGTAGATGCGCGGCGGCGCGAAGTAGTAGGTCGGGCCGATCTCGCGCAGATCGGTCATCACGGTCTCGCGCGACTCGGGGCAGTTGACGGTGAAGCCGGCGGCCAGCGCCTGCGCGTACGAGAACAGGTTGTCGCCGACCCAGGCCATCGGCAGGTACGACAGTACGTCGTCGTCGGGACCGAGCCGGTCGAACTCGCAGCCGTGCATCGCCGCGCCGATCAGGCCGCGGTGCGAATGGCAGACGCCCTTGGGCTTGCCGGTGGTGCCCGAGGTGTACAGGATGATCGCGGTATCGTCCGGGTCGCCGGCCGTCACGGCCTCGTCGAAGAAGCCCGGATGCGCGCGGTCGTATTCGCGGCCGATCTCCTGCAGGCGCTCGTACGACATCAGCGACCGATGGTCGTAATCGCGCAGCCCGCGCGGGTCTTCGTAGACCAGATGGCGCACCGCGCCGCCCTGGGCTGCCAGCTCTTCCTCGACCTCGAGCAGCTTGTCGACCTGCTCCTGGTCCTCGACCACCGCGAAGGCGATTTCGGCATCGCGCAGCACGTAGACCATCTCGCTGGCGATCGCGTCCTGGTACAGCGGCACCGGCACGCCGCCCAGCGCCTGCGCGGCGGTCATGGCCCAGTACAGCCGGGGACGGTTGTCGCCGACCACCGCCAGGTTCATGCCGCGGCCGAAGCCCAGCGCGGCCAGTCCGCAGGCCAACGCACGTACCTCTTGCGCCGCCTGCGACCAGCTGCTCGTCTGCCAGATACCGAGATCCTTCTCGCGATAGGCCGGATGATCCGGCCGCTGCTGCGCGTGCGCCAGCAGCAGTCGCGGGAAGGTCGTTGCCGACCTGTCCTGCATCGCTGTCTCCTGTCCCTCCGACGGGTGGGTTCCCGCCGGTGCCAAGCACCGGTGCCGATCGTTATACTTGCCCCTGGTCGTCCGAAGGCCGGCAGGCCGCCGCGCGCCAGGGATATCGTGGCCGCGCCTTGAGCGCGGGTCGGTCCGTGGTGAACGTAAGATAGCCGATGCCCCTCCCCCCGGTTGTCACGTCGGTGACAATTCCGGGTTAATCCCTAGCGGAGTCCCCGCCGGACTCCCGACCGGAGCCAAGCAGGCATGCTCAACGACTTTCTCGACCGGTGCATCTGGGCCGCCGACCTCAGCGACGAACAGCGCCAGCGGGTGCGGCAGGCCATGTTCGTGCGCGAATACAACCCCGGCGATTACGTCTGCCACAAGGGCGAAATGGCCGAGCACTGGCTGGGCGTGCTGGAGGGGATCGTCAAGATCACCACGGTGTCGCCATCGGGCAAGTCGGTGACCTTCACCGGCGTGCCGACCGGCGGATGGTTCGGCGAAGGGGCCGCGCTGAAGCAGGAGATCCGCAAGTACGACGTGATGGCGCTGCGCCATTCGCGCATCGCCTTCCTGCCGCGCGAGACCTTCCAATGGCTGCTCGATACCAGCCTGCCCTTCACGCGCTTTCTGCTGACCCAGCTGAACGAGCGGCTCGGCCAGTTCATTGCCGCGGTCGAATACGAGCGGCTGCTCGATATCGACTCGCGCGTGGCGCGCGCGGTGTCGTCGCTGTTCAACGAGCACCTCTATCCGGGCATCGGCACCAAGCTGGAGATTTCGCAGGAGGAGATCGGACTGCTGGCCGGCATTTCGCGCCAGCGGGCGAACCAGGCCCTGAAGGTGCTGGAGCAGCAGGGCCTGGTTCGGGTCGACTATGGCGAGATCGAAGTGCTCGATCTCGAGGGACTGCGCCAGTACGGCGAATGAGGCATCGGATTCAGACCGGCACCTTTTCGGTGGGCACCTTTTCCGTTGGCACCTTTTCGGTCGGCACCTTTTCGGCCGGCACCTTTTCGGTCGGCACCTTGCTTGCGGAGGAGGACGGCTCCGACTGCTGGTTCGGTGCGCTGCCGTTGCCGAGCGAACGCCACTGCCGCTGATCGCCCTGCTGGTTTGGCCCGGTCGGTTGAAACACGGGCAAGGATTCGAATTTGCCGTCCTTATAGAGGGTGACGGGCTTGTTGCAGTCGGCCTCCGTCACATTGGCAAGCCGCGGGAACACGTTCTTGAGATCCTGCCTGAGCGCGTACGCCGCAGCCTGGCGCTGCGAGACCGGATCCGCTGCCACCGGGCCCGAACGCGCCGCGTCCTCGTCCCGCATGATGACGCGGTCCGCGGAGAAGTCGTTCTGGCCCGGTGCGACACGGGCTGCCCGGTCCGCATCGCCTGCCCAGCGATGGAGGTAGGCGAAGGTCGTATTGCCGATCCGCAGATTGCCGGTCAGCTTGAGCAACAGATCTTTCGCCGCGTCGCCTTCGGGCGTGTCCTGGAAACGCAAATCCTCGCGGAGCGCCTGGACGCTTTCCATGACAAGCGGCAGGATTTCGTTCTGGTAGAACCGCCCGAGCGAGCTGTCGAAAACCGTCTGATGCAGTGCCCTGGCATCGCTTTCGACATCCTTCGGCACCTCGGCCAGCTTGATGGTCTTCCAGGCCCACTTCGCCATGTTGCGCTGTCCCAGCGGCACGAAGCGCAAGGCCTCGCCATCCTCGCGCGATGCGACCGCGAGCACTTCCTCGCCAGGCGCGTCGCCGGACAGGCGCTCCAGCAGTCCCGGCTTGCGTGTGAAGTGCACCAGCCGTACGCGCGCCGGCAAGGCGGAGCCCGCCGCGCGATCGGCATGCAGGGCCTGCGCCGCCTCGCCATTCACACCGCATTGCCGCACGACCTCGCGCACGAAGGCGGCGAGCCGCTTTCCGGCGAGATGGGGCTTGACCTTCTGCTGGACTTTCTCGATCAGCCTCTCGCGCGCATCCAGCACCGTCGATACCACGGGATCGCCCTTGTCGCGACACACGCCATTCAGGATGGTCTGAAAGCGCTGTGCCGCGGACGCACGGCAGGATGCCATGGCTTTGTCGACCGCGCGGGCAAGGGCGCGCCGCGTTGTCCGGGTCGGCTCCGGCCTGCCCTTCTTCACCGTGCAGATCATCAGCGGCCTGACGTCGTTATCCTGGTCATCCCGGACGATCGCGCTGGCCGACGCTTCCAGCAGCCGGGGCGCTTCGTCTTCGATCGTCGCCACCATGAAACGACCCATCAATTCGGCCATGTTCCGATAATCGCAGCCCTGTCTCTGGCCCTTGGCAATACGCAGCAACCGCTCCATGTCGCGCTGGACGCGCTCCTTCCCGTGCGTTGCGACGCTCGGCGCGTGAAGGCGAAACTCGATGGCATCGCCCCCGCTCTTGAAGGACAGCACCAGGATGTCGCCCTCGATTCTGGTCTTGCTTCGGTCGATATGCGCCAGGCCCACCGGACCGCCCTCGGCACAGCGGATCCACGCATCGATTTCCCCGGGGTTCAGCGGCGCCAGTGATCCCAGCGTGCGTTCCGATATCGCCCGGTTCGTCGGCACCGCGTTGCCGCGCCGGTCGGAGGGGCCCTGGCCGGCTTCGGCGTTCCGCGCCTCGATGTCGGGCCACAGTTCGTCGACGATGCGATCGACATGCGCGCGCATGTCCTTGACCAGGCCAGTCGTGATGGTGGACCCGCTGCGCAGCGCCCGCTCCATGGTGCGCGTGCTGCTGCGGAAGAACAGAAAGTCCAACAACTGCATCAGTCGCGTCTGCACCAACGACTCGCCGTTCTCGAACTCGCGCCGGATGCACAGTTGCCGTGTTTTCCCCTTTGTGGCCCACGTCAGCGTGAAGATGTTCTCGCCGATCTGAAACCTGCCACTCGGCTCCGCCCCGGCGGCGTTCTGCCCCAGGACGCGCTTCACGAAGTCGCCTGGATTGTTCCGCACCTCGTTGTAGAACTGCTCGTAGTCCGTCTTCTTCACCGTTCCGATAAAGGTCGCCATGACTTTCAATCCTCATAGAGTGAATGAGGCGGTCATCGTACGGATCAAGGCCAGACCACTTTTCGGAAAGCGAACGATCCTTTCCCATGCCGTCCGGCCTCGCCGAACGCGTCGTCGCGCGACCTTCGCATTCGGCTTGCGCCGTGCGTCATGCGTCCATCATCGACGGCATGCCGCACGGCCGGCACCACCGCGGTGTGCATGTGGTTGTCGCAACATCACCGCATGGCGCTGGAACAGGTCGCCCGAGGCGGCGTTGCGAAGGTATCGGGTTTGGCCGGCATGAAGGACCTGCCTCGCGTCGGAGTCGGTGGCCGCTTACGCGTTCCGTTACGCGTTCCGTTACGCACTCCGTTACGCATTCCGTCGCACGGCGCGGTGTCCGTCATGCCGGCAGCGGATCGCTATTTCGCCGCGCTGTAGACGTAGACTCCCCTGCCCGTCTTGCGGCCGAGGTAGCCGGCGGCCACCATCTCGCGCATCAGCATGGCGGGGCGGTACTTCGGATCGGCGAACTCGGCGTACAGCACCTCCATCACGGCCAGCATGGTGTCGAGCCCGATCATGTCCGCCAGCGCCAGCGGGCCGATCGGATGATTGCAGCCGAGCTTCATCCCTTCGTCGATTTCCTCCGGCGAGGCCAGGCCCTCGCCGAGCACGCAGAAGGCCTCGTTGATCATCGGGCACAGGATGCGGTTGACGACGAAGCCCGGGCTGTTCTTCACCGTGATCGGATACTTGCCGAGCTGCTTCGACAGCTGCTCGACCGCCGCGTGCGTGGCGTCGCTGGTCTGCAGGCCGCGGATCAGCTCGACCAGCGCCATCATCGGCACCGGGTTGAAGAAGTGCATGCCGATGAAGCGTTCGGGGCGGCTGATCGCCGCGGCCAGCTTGGTGATCGAGATCGACGAGGTGTTGGACGCGACGATGGTGTCCTCGCCGACCAGCGCATCGACCTGCTTCAGGATCTTGAGCTTGAGCTCGTAGTTCTCGGTGGCGGCCTCGATCACGATCTGGGCGGCCTTCAGGTCCTCGTAGGCGGTCGAGCCGCGCACGCGCGCGAGCGCCGCGTTCTTGTCGGCCTCGGTGATCTTGTCCTTCTTGATCAGGCGGTCCAGGCTGCCGGCGATGGTGGCGATGCCCTTGTCGACCGCGGCCTGGCTGATATCGACCATCACGACATCGAGCCCGACCACCGCGCACGCCTGCGCGATGCCGTTGCCCATGGTGCCTGCGCCGATGATGCCGACGGTGTGGATTGTCATGCTGTCTCCCTGCTTGCGGATGGAATGGAAATGGAATGGGTATGGATGCGGATCGCGTGAATGCGGATCGCGTGAATGCGGACGGGCGTCAGCCCAGCGCCGCGACGATGCGCGCCGCATGCTGCTGCAGCACCGCCGGGTCCTGCGGCTCGCTGGCGTGGCCGCGCAGCGGGCGGTCGGCGTAGCGCGGCACGATATGGAAGTGCACGTGCGGTACGGTCTGGCCGGCGGCGGCGCCATTGAACTGGCCGATCGACAGGCCGTCCGGGCCGAACGCGTCGCGCACCGCGCGGGCGATGCGCTGGGTGGTGCGGATCGCGGCCTGCGCGGCGGCTTCGGACAGGTCGAACAGCTCGGCGGCGGCCTCCTTGGGCAGCACCAGCACGTGGCCGTCCGACTGCGGCATGATGTCCATGAAGGCCAGCGTGTCGGCGTCTTCGTAGACCTTGTGGCAAGGCAGCTCGCCTCGCAGGATTCGGGCAAAGATATTGTTCGGGTCGTACACCGTGAGCTCCGGTTCGGGAATGCGCGACTGCGCCGGAATCGCGCCGGGGTCCGCTGGACTGGCTGCGATGGATCGACAGCCCGGCGGCAAGGCAGCGCCGCTTGCGAGTTTAACGCACGGTCGTGCGAATCGCCGTCCAAGGGCGAGGCAACAGCAGGCCACCGCAGCAAGCGGCCGAAGCAAACGACCGCGCGGGACGTGGCGGTCCCGCGCGGTCGCTCCCCTCCCCGCAGTCGCCGCCTGTTCGGCGGACGCTACATGTTCCGCCGATACTGTCCGCCAACCTCGAACAGCGCATGCGTAATCTGCCCCAGCGAGCAGACCCGCACCGCGTCCATCAGCACCGCGAACACGTTCTCGTCGTCGATCACCGCCTGGCGCAGCCGCGCCAGCATCGCCGGCGCCGCGTCGGCATGGCGGGCGTGGAATGCCTGCAGCCGCCGCAGCTGGCTCTGCTTCTCGTCCTCGCTGGAGCGTGCCAGTTCGAGCGTGGCCGGGGTCGGATCGCCGTCGGGATTGCGGAAGGTATTGACGCCGATGATCGGCAGCGAGCCATCGTGCTTGCGCTGCTCGTAGAGCATCGACTCTTCCTGGATCTTGGCGCGCTGGTAGCCGGTCTCCATCGCGCCGAGCACGCCGCCGCGCTCGGCGATCCGCTCGAACTCCTGCAGCACCGCCTCCTCCACCAGGTCGGTCAGTTCCTCGATCAGGAAACTGCCCTGGTTCGGGTTCTCGCACTTGGCGACGCCCCATTCGCGATTGATGATCAGCTGGATCGCCAGCGCGCGCCGCACCGACTCCGCCGTCGGCGTGGTGATCGCCTCGTCGTAGGCGTTGGTGTGCAGCGAATTGCAGTTGTCGTAGATCGCGATCAGCGCCTGCAGCGTGGTGCGGATGTCGTTGAAGTCGATCTCCTGCGCGTGCAGCGAGCGGCCCGAGGTCTGGATGTGGTACTTCAGCTTCTGGCTGCGCTCGTTGGCGCCGTACTTGTCGCGCAGCGTGACGGCCCAGATGCGGCGCGCGACGCGGCCCAGCACGCTGTACTCGGGGTCCATGCCGTTCGAGAAGAAGAACGACAGGTTGGGCGCGAAGTCGTCGATATGCATGCCGCGCGCCAGATAGGCCTCGACATAGGTGAAGCCGTTGGCCAGCGTGAAGGCCAGCTGCGAGATCGGATTCGCGCCGGCCTCGGCGATGTGATAGCCGGAGATCGACACCGAGTAGAAGTTGCGCACCTGATGATCGACGAAGTACTGCTGGATGTCGCCCATCACCTTCAGCGAGAACTCGGTCGAGAAGATGCAGGTGTTCTGGCCCTGGTCCTCCTTCAGGATGTCGGCCTGCACGGTGCCGCGCACGTTCTGCAGCACCATCGCGCGGATCTTCGCCGCCTCGCCGGCATCGGGCTCGCGGCCCTGCTCGCGGCGGAAGCGGTCGAGCTGCTGATCGATCGCGGTGTTCATGAACATCGCCAGGATCGCCGGCGCCGGGCCGTTGATCGTCATCGACACCGAGGTCTGCGGATCTATGAGGTCGAAGCCGTCGTACAGCACCTTCATGTCGTCGAGCGTCGCGATCGAGACGCCCGAATTGCCGACCTTGCCGTAGATGTCGGGTCGCAGGTCCGGGTCCTCGCCGTACAGCGTGACCGAATCGAAGGCCGTCGACAGCCGCTTGGCCGGCATGCCCTCGGAAACCAGCTTGAAGCGGCGGTTGGTGCGGAAGGCATCGCCCTCGCCGGCGAACATCCGCGTCGGGTCCTCGTTCTCGCGCTTGAAGGGGAACACGCCCGCGGTGTAGGGGAAATAGCCCGGCAGGTTCTCGCGCATCAGCCAGCGCAGCAGCTCGCCCTCGTCGGTAAAGCGCGGCAGCACGACCTTGCGCAGCCGCGTGCCCGACAGCGTGGTGGTGACGAGCCCGGTGCGCAGGTCCCTGCCGCGGATCGTCACCACGTGCTCGTCGCCGCTGTAGGCTTCGCGCAGCGCGGGCCAGCCGGCCAGCAGCGCGCGCTCGGTCTCGCCCAGCGCGCCGTCGCGCGCGGCTTCGAGCGTCTCCAATGCCTGCAAGGCCTGCGGTGCGTGCCGCGCATCGGCGCCCGCGGCAGCCGAGGCCTCCGCCAGCATCCGCCGTGCCTCGCGCAACTGCTGCCGCTCGCGCGCGATCGCGCTCTGCGCCGCAACCCGCTTGTGATACGCCCGCACGGTATCGGCGAGCTCGGCCAGATAGCGGCTGCGCGCCGGCGGCACGATCGCGTTGCGGCCGGTGCTCTGCCGTCCCGCCAGCCGCGGCAGCGTGCCGTCGCGCAGCACCAGGCCGCGCTGGGCCAGCGCCTCGCGCAGGCCCAGGTACAGCATCGTCACGCCGTCGTCGTTGAAGCGCGAGGCCTGGGTGCCGTAGACCGGCATGTCCTCGGCGCGCGCGTGCCATTGCTCGCGGTTGCGCTGCATCTGCTTGGCGACGTCGCGCCACGCGTCCTGCGCGCCCTTGCGGTCGAACTTGTTGATCGCGACGAAGTCGGCGAAGTCCAGCATGTCGATCTTCTCGAGCTGGCTGGCGGCGCCGAACTCGGGCGTCATCACGTACAGCGACAGGTCGACATGGGGCACGATCGCCGCGTCGCCCTGGCCGATGCCCGAGGTCTCGACCACGATCAGGTCGAAGCCGGCGACCTTGCAGGCCGCCAGCGCGTCCGGCAGCGCGCGCGACACCTCGCTGGCGGCATCGCGCGTGGCCAGCGAGCGCATGTAGATCTGCGGATGGTGGATCGCGTTCATGCGGATCCGGTCGCCCAGCAGCGCGCCGCCGGTACGCCGGCGCGAGGGATCGATCGAGATCACGGCGATGCGCAGGCTGTCCTGCTGGTCGAGCCGGAAGCGGCGGATCAGCTCGTCGGTCAGCGACGATTTGCCGGCCCCGCCGGTACCGGTCACGCCGAGCACCGGGGTCACGATGCCGGCGGCATCCGCATGCAGCGCGGCGGCCAGGGCCGGATCGGCCTTGCCGTTCTCCAGCACGGTGATCCATTGCGCCAGCGCGCGGCGATCGCCCGCGCGCAGCGAGTCCAGCGTCGCGGGCGCATGGCGCGACAGGTCGAAGTCGCAGCGCCGCACCATGTCGGCGATCATGCCGGCCAGGCCCATGCGCTGGCCGTCCTCGGGGCTGTAGATGCGCGCCACGCCATAGTCCTGCAGCTCGCGGATCTCCGCCGGCACGATCACGCCGCCGCCGCCGCCGAACACCTGGATATGGGCGCCGCCGCGCTCGCGCAGCAGGTCGACCATGTACTTGAAGTATTCGACGTGGCCGCCCTGGTAGCTCGAGACGGCGATGCCCTGCACGTCCTCCTGCAGCGCGGCGGCGACGACCTCCTCGACGGAGCGGTTGTGGCCGAGGTGGATCACCTCGCAGCCCTGCGCCTGCAGGATGCGGCGCATGATGTTGATCGAAGCATCGTGGCCGTCGAACAAGGATGCGGCCGTCACGAAACGGACCTTGTGGGTCGGCGCGCCGGCGGGCGCGGGTGCCGGCGCCACGGTGGCGGCCTCGGCTTCGGCGCCTGCCTTGCGCAGGTCGGACAGATCGGTCATGGTCTCCACCCGGTGAGGCCGGGAGCGGCGGACAGACTGCGCCGCCGAAGCACCGGCCATCGCGTTGTGCGGCCATTGCTGGCCATATTGTCTGGGGTTGCCCGCGCCGGCGGTGCCGCCGGTGGGCCAGTCGATTGTAGGCCCATCCCGCCGGGCGTGACCAGCGGGCAGCAAACGGCACGTGACGCCCCCTGCCTTCGGCTACAATCGAGAACATCCGCCGGGACTCGGACCTCCGGTCGGCACAACAAAGGACACGCACAGCCGGCCGTGTCGACCTATTGAAGGGGATTCCTATGCGGCATTGCGTGCCGTGGCTGCCGCGCCTTGCGCTGCTCGCAGGTCTGATCGGCCTGCCCGCCAGTGCCATCGCGTGGGACTACACGCCCGCGGCCATCTCGGGTCTGACCAGCCTGTACGGCTACCTGACCAACCAGAACGCCACGCTCGAGCGCGCCGCGGCCAAATACCCGTCGCTGCGCAACGACATCCAGCAGG
Organism: Cupriavidus cauae; assembly: GCF_026210475.1. Taxonomy (NCBI): domain Bacteria; kingdom Pseudomonadati; phylum Pseudomonadota; class Betaproteobacteria; order Burkholderiales; family Burkholderiaceae; genus Cupriavidus; species Cupriavidus cauae. Next base: position 1,136,983 of record NZ_CP080293.1, on the reverse strand, counting down.
TGCGCAACGCGTTCGACCGCCAGTATCCCGATGCGCTGGCCACGGTGACCCGGCTGTTCCAGGACATTCCGCTGCCCGCCACCGACCGTGCCCGGCTGGCGACCAAGGTGCTGGAAATGGACCGCGAGGCGATGCAGTCGGCGCTGGCCTCCGAGCCCGCGATGCAGGCCTATCTGCAGCGCGTGCGCGAAAGCGCCCAGGGCGACATGGAAAAGGCCTCGCTGCAACTGCTGCTGGCCGCGGTCTACGAGGACAAACCCGCCGCCGAACTGGCCTCGCCGATGGCCAGGACCTACACCACCAGGGGCGTCCGGCAGGCCGGCGCGATCGACCTGATGTTGCGCATGCCGCTGTCCTGGGAGCGCGATGCGGCCCGGGAAAAGCTGCTGCCGGACAACGCCATCTTTGCCTTCACCAGCCAGGGCGGCAACGGCCTGTCGACCATCGATCTGCTGGCGCGCCCGCTGCCGAAGGACGCGGCCAGGGAAGGATCGAAGGAAGGCGCAAAGGAAGGCGGGAAGGAAGGCTCGGGCGCTGTGGCCGCCGCGCGCGCGGCCGAGGAACTGAAGGCGCTGACCGGCGCCAGCGCCAAGGTGATCGCCCAGGGCACCGTACGGTTGGCGAATCACCGCGCCAACTGGGCCAGCTTTTCCATCGCCAGCGACGGTGGCCGCCTGCAGTACGGCCGCGTCTGGTGGGTACCGCTGCCGGAGGCCGGCCAGACCGCGGTGCTGCTGTGCCGCACGCCGTCGCTGGCGCCGCAGGCCGCCGACAACGAGCGGCAGCGGCTGGAGCCGTTGTGGCAGGCGGTCGCCGCCACGCTGTCGTCCGCGACGCCGGCGCGCTGAGCGCCGCCGGGCCGCGCTCCATCCTTCCGGCCCATACGCTCCAAACGTTCAAACGTTCCAAACGCTGCGAGGGCTTCGAGCGCTTCAAGGGCTTCGAGGGCTTCGAGGGCTTCGAGGGCTTCGAGCGCTTCGAGCGCTTCGAGCGCTTGGAACGCTTCGAACGCTTCAATCGCTTCGACCCATTCCCGCTAGCGCGACAGATGCCGTGCCGGCCACCAGCCGGCGGACGGCTCCGGCAGCCGTATCGGGTCGGGCCGCGGCCGCGGGCGCAGCAGGGCGAGCAGCCCGCGCCATGACAGCGGCGCCGACTGCTGGGCCACCGTGAAGCGCGCCCCCGGCGCGTCGGCCGAGATCCATACCCAGGCGCCCTCGGGCAGGTCGAACGACTGGCCCGGCGCCAGCCAGACATCGCCGCGCTGCCCTTCCACCGTCAACCAGATGTTCCCGTCGCGCGCGACGATGCGCTGGCCCAGCCGCGCGCGCCAGCTGACCGGCGTGCCGGCCTGGTCCAGTTCGAAATCCCTGAGTTCCTGCATGGTGCTGCTCCTGTCGATGGGCATCGAGCGGAGCCGGCTCGTCCGGCCCGCCGCCTGCCGGTCGCGCAACGGCGGGACCGGATGTTGTCCAGGCGGGCATGGTCGGCGCCGATGGTCCTGAAGCCTTTCGGTATTTCGCGGCGGTTTTTGCCCGCTGCGCCGGGCCTCTTGCCAATGTGGGCGACCGCACGGACGGCCGCGCCACGGCGTGCTTCGATGCACGATTTCATTATGGACGGCCGGCGCGGCCATCAAAGGGACAGTTCCGAACAGTTTCCCAGGTACTGTTCCGGCGTTTTTTCTGACAGTTGGGGCGCTGGGCGGCGGAGGCCCTACCGACGAGGCGGTGACGAGGCTGGACCCGCGACGCCCTGTCGAGGCCCCGACGAGGCCGGACCCACGACGCCCTGACGAGCCCCTGACGGCGCCCGGCCGACGAGGCCCTGGCGAGCCCTACCGATGCAGCACGGCGTTGCGCCGCGCATAGCCGAAATAGATCACCAGGCCCAGCGCCAGCCACAGCAGGAAGGCTACCCAGGTGAACGGCTGCAGATGCGCCATCAGGAACAGGCAGAAGCCGACCGACAGCAGCGGTACCACCGGCACGCCCGGGCAGCGGAAGGTGCGCGGCAGGTCCGGCCGGGTCTTGCGCAGCACCAGCACCGCGATCGAGATCAGCGCGAACGCCGACAGCGTGCCGATATTGATCAGCTCGGCCAGCACGTTCAGCGGCACCAGGCCGGCGATCGACGAGAACACGATGCCGACCGCCCACGTCGCCTGGAACGGCGTCGCGTGCACCGGATGCACCCGCGACAGCCGGGCCGGCAGCAGCCCGTCGCGCGACATCGCGAACAGGATGCGGGTCTGGCCGTAGGTCATCACCAGGATCACCGTCGTCATGCCGAGGATCGCGCCGAGGTCGACAAAACCCGCGACCCAGTTCTCGCCCGCGTACTGCAGCGCCAGCGAGACCGGATGGTCGATGCCCTCGAACTTCGGGAACGGCACGATGCCGGTCATGATCGCCGCCACCGCGACATACAGCAGCGTGCAGACCGCCAGCGACCCAATGATGCCGATCGGCAGGTCGCGGCGCGGATTGCGCACCTCCTCGGCCGCCGAGGTCACCGCATCGAAGCCGATGAAGGCGAAGAACACCAGCGCGGCGGCATTGACGATGCCGGCGAAGCCGAACGGCGCGTAGGGCTGCCAGTTGACCGGCTTGACGTGCCAGACGCCGACCGCGATGAACAGCAGCACCACCGCGACCTTGATCGCCACCATGATGTTGTTGACCCGTGCCGACTCCCGCACGCCATACGACACCACCCAGGTGATCGCCAGCATGATCAGCACCGCCGGCAGGTTCAGCACGGTCTGCACGCCCGGCACCGCGCCGGGCGCGGCGGTCAGCGCCGCCGGCAGTTGCACGCCGAAGCCCGACAGCAGGGACTGGAAGTAGCCCGACCAGCCGACCGACACCGCCGAGGTCGCCAGCCCGTATTCGAGCAGCAGGTCCCAGCCGATCATCCAGGCGACGATCTCGCCCAGCGTGGCGTAGCTGTAGGTGTAGATCGAGCCGGACACCGGGATCGCGGTCGCGAATTCGGCGTAGCACAGCGCGGCGAAACCGCAGGCGAGCGCGGCGATCACGAAGGACAGCGTCAGCGCCGGGCCCGCGGTCAGCGCGCCGGTACCGGTCAGCACGAAGATGCCGGTGCCGATGATGGCGCCGATGCCCATCATCACCAGGTCGACCGGGCCGAGCACCTTTTTCAAGCCATCGTCGCGGCTCGCGGCCAGCATCGTTTCGATGTCCTTGGTGCGGAACAAGCTCATGAAGGGATCTCCTGCATTGGCGGCATCCGCCCGGGGTCGGCCGGGCGGTGTCGCCAGGATCGAGTTTGGCCGGCCTGTGGATGACCGGTCGCCAATGCCCGCGGGCGCCACCGCCTGGGTGGACGCGCAGGGCCGCCCGCGGCTCGGCCAGGTGGGCCGGCCGGGGCAAAAAAGCGCCTAGTTTATCGAACCGCTCTGGCCAAACCGTCACTTATGGAGGCGGGCTTCGGGGTTCGGAGCAGAAGAAGGGAGCGGGAGGCGGGGTGGGAGTTTTCGCTCCCCTCTCCCGCAGCGGGGAGAGGAGAGGGATCGGCGCGGGGCGTCCGCGCCGGCGCTGCCTTACTGCACGTCCTTCAGCACCTGCCGCACCGTGTCGAACAGCTCGGCGATCTGCGCCTCGGTGACGATCAGCGGCGGCGAGAAGGCCAGGATGTCGCCGGTGTACCGCACCAGCACGCCGCGCTCCAGGCACTTGAGGAAGACCTCGTAGCCGCGCGCGCCCGGCTGTCCCGGCCGCGGCTCGAGCTCGATGCCGGCCACCAGGCCCAGGTTGCGGATGTCCTTGACGTGCGGAGCGCCGCGCACGCCGTGCGCGGCCTCCTCGAACAGCGGCGCCAGCTTCGCGGCGCGCCCGAACAGGTCCTCGCTGCGATACAGGTCCAGCGTGGCGATCGCCGCGGCGGCCGCCAGCGGGTGGCCCGAATAGGTATAGCCGTGCGGCAGCTCGATCGCGCCGGCGGCGGCGGCGTCGATCACCGTGTCGTGGACCTCGCGCCGGACCGCCACCGCGCCCATCGGCACGGCCGCGTTGTTGATCGCCTTGGCCATCGTGATCAGGTCCGGCGTGACCTTGAAGCGCTCGGCCGCGGTGGCCGCGCCCAGCCGGCCGAAGGCGGTGATCACCTCGTCGAAGATCAGCAGGATGCCGTGCTTGCTGGTGATCTCGCGCAGCCGCTCCAGGTAGCCGACCGGCGGCACCAGCACGCCGGCCGAGCCCGCCAGCGGCTCGACGATGACGGCGGCGACGTTGGACGGATCGTGCAGCGCGATGATCCGCTCGAGATCGTCGGCCAGATGCGCGCCCCAGGTCGGCTGGCCCTTGGAGAAGGCCGCCTCGGCGATATTGAGCGTGGCCGGCAGATGGTCGGTGCCCGGCATCAGGTTGGCCGAGAAGGCCTTGCGGTTCGGGCCGATGCCGCCGACCGCCATGCCGCCGAAGCCGACGCCGTGATAGCCGCGCTCGCGGCCGATGAAGCGGGTGCGCTGCCCCTCGCCGCGGGCGCGGTGATAGGCCAGCGCGATCTTCAGCGCGGTATCGACCGATTCGGAGCCGGAGTTGGTGAAGAAGATGCGGTCCAGGCCCGAGGGCATGATCGCCGCGACCTTGCTGGCCGCCTCGAACGACAGCGGATGGCCCATCTGGAACGGCGGCGCATAGTCCAGCGTCTGCACCTGGTGCGCGATCGCGTCGGCGATCTCCTTGCGGCAGTGCCCGGCCGCCACGCACCACAGGCCGGCGCAGCCGTCGAGGATCTTGCGGCCGTCGTGGGTCGTGTAATACATGCCGCTGGCCGAGGCCAGCAGCCGCGGCGCCGCCTTGTACTGGCGGTTCGCGGTGAACGGCATCCACAGCGCATCGAGATCGGGAATCACGGTCTTGGCGGCGTCCATTACTTCCTCCTTGGGTTCGTCCTGGCTTGGTCGGGCTGGGTCCGGGGCCTTGTGCAGGGCCTGGTCCGGTCGGTTCGGGATGTCGCGCCGCCGGGCAACAGCGGCCGATGGCGCGGGATAGCGATCCGGCCACTGTAGCGAGCCCGGCGCTCCCTAAAAATATACGGTTGCGAAATGCTCGCCTTACCGTACTGATTTTGCGGCTCGAACCGTACAGGTCAATCCCAGTCCCGGCGCCGCGGCATCATCGCGATGCGCCCGTATCCGCCGAGAGCATGCGGCATCGCGGCATGGCCGGGGTGGCCGGCAGCGCCCCTCGCCGCGCTTGAACTGTACAGGCATCCCCCGCACAATGCGGTCGCATGATCCAGCTCGAATTGACCCGCAGCCGCCGCGGCGGCGACACGCTGACCGAACAGATCGTCGCCGGCATCGCGGCGCTGGTCGACCGGCGCGCCCTGCGCCCCGGCATCGCGGTGCCCTCGGTGCGGCGTTTCGCCGCCCAGCATGGCGTCAGCACCTTTACGGTGGCCGAAGCCTACGGCCGGCTGACCGCTCTCGGCTACCTGGCCGCGCGCGCGGGCTCGGGCTATACGGTCGCGCATCGCCAGGCCAGCACCGAGCAGGCGCCGAGCCCACGCTGGGAGACCCCTGCCCTGAACGCCGCGTGGCTGCTGTCGGACGTGTTCGCCGACCATTCGGTGCCGATCAAGGCCGGCGCCGGCTGGCTGCCCGGCGACTGGCTCAACGAGGAAGGGCTGCACCAGGCCATCCGCGCCGCCGCCCGCGTGCCGGCCGGCCAGGTGTCGGGCTACGGCCATCCCTACGGCTTCGCCGCGCTGCGCGAGCACATCGCCACGCGGCTCGCGCAATACGGCATGCCGATGCAGGCGCAGCAGGTGGTGCTGACGCAGGGCGCGACCCAGGCGCTGGACCTGGTGGTGCGCACGCTGCTGCGCGCCGGCGATACGGTGCTGGTCGAGGACCCGTGCTACTGCAATCTGCTGCAGATCCTGCGGCTGGCCGGGCTGAAGGTGGTGGGCGTACCGCGTGGCGCGGCGGGGCTGGATACCGACGCGCTCGACGCGGCCATCCGCCGGCACGGGCCGCGCGCGCTGTTCGTCAACACGGTGCTGCAGAACCCGACCGGCGGCACGCTGACCAGCATGAACGCGCACCGCGTGCTGCAGCTGGCCGAGCAGCACCGGCTGCTGGTGGTCGAGGACGATATCTATCGCGAGCTGGCTCCCGCCGGCGCGCCGATGCTGGCGGCGATGGACGGGCTGTCGCATGTGGTCTACGTCAACGGCTTCTCGAAGACCATCACGCCGTCGCTGCGGGTCGGCTATCTGGCGGCCAGCCCGGAACTGGCCAAGGCCTTCGCCCGCACCAAGATGGCGGTGGGGCTCACTTCCTCGGAGGTCACCGAGCGGCTGGTCTATGCGGTGCTGACCGGCGGCCACTACGCGCGCCACGTCGACGCGCTGGCCGCGCGGCTGCGCGCGCAGCAGGACCGCGTCACCGAGAAGATGGAGGCGCACGGCCTCGAAGTGCTGCTGCGCCCGGAAGGCGGCATGTTCGCCTGGGCACGGGTACGTGGGGCGCCCGACGGCGCGGCCGCGGCCGCGCAGGGGCTGTCCGGCGGCCAGCTGGCGACGCGCGCGCTGTCGCACGGCGTATGGCTGGCGCCCGGCAGCTATTTCGCGCCGGACGAGACCGATTCGCCGTGGATCCGCTTCAATGTCGCGACCAGCGATGCGCCGGCGCTGTGGGAGTTCTTCGATGGCGTGCGCGGCGGCAGCTAGCCGCGCACGCTTTGGCGCCCGGCAGGCCCGGAGCGGCCCCGAAGCGGGTCTCCAAGCAAGCCCCAGGCAGTGGGCCCGGGAGAGGCCGGGACCGGCCGAGTCCGGCCGGGAATGGGCCCGCGGAGAGGTCGGGGCCCGGACGCGGGCGCCCGGAGGCAGCGCTCAGAAGCGGTAACGCACGTAACCGGTGTAGAAGTTGGTACCCGGATTCGGCCGCTTGATGCTGGCATTCGAGATGTGCTGGAAGCGGAAACCGGCCTCGGCACGCTTCTGCGGACCGAAGGCCACGCCCACGCCGACCATGTCCGAGAACTGGAAGGCGGTGCTGTAGTCGTGCGAGTCCGAGGTCGAGGTGGCGCTCATCAGGCGCAGGCCCACCGACAGCTCGGCGAACGGCACCACGCTCCAGCCGTGCTTCTCGACGCGCAGGATCGGCGAGAAGCCGAGTTCGGTCACGTCGCGGCGGTTGTTGCCGCTGCGCGCGTTCCAGCGCGCCAGTTCGACTTCCCATTGCAGCTTGGCCAGCCAGCCCTGCGGATTGCCGTAGGCGAAGCCCGAATCCCAGTTCAGGCCCACCTCGTACTTGTTCAGGCCGTGGCCGGGGTCGCGGCCGTAGGCCACATGGACGGCGGGGTCGGCCTGGGCGGGCGCCGCGGCGATCAGCGCTGCTGCGGCGCAGCAAAGGGCGGCCGAGCGGCGCAGCGAACGCGCCGTGCGTTCTTGTTGTTGTGTCATGGTCGAGGGGAGAGGAGGAGTTGAAAGATGCCGGCGAAGGCACTGGCACAGTCCGTGCCAGGCAGGAGACGCCACCCGCATCGGCGCCGCGCGAACGGGCTGGAGGTCAGGCCCAGAGCCGTTCGATCAGCCAACCGGCGGTGGCGCACAAGCCGAGCCACGCCGCCATGCAACCGGCAATGAATCGATAAGTCATCGTACTTTTGGCAAGCAAAGAGCGAAATTACGCAAAATCGTGATCGCGATGATACATGCATTCATGAATGTATGTTAAGCGGCGACAAATCCATTTTGCGTCTGGGGGTAAACGATCGGCCATCCGGGAAACTTGAGGGCGCCGGCTGCTGGCGGTTCCAACCGCGGGTGCCGCCCCAAGCCGCGGCGGCGAGGCCCGACTGCGAGTCCTGACCGGGTCCCGACTGCCACTGCCGACCGGGAGTCGGCGCACTTGCAGCAGGGATTTGCGCCTGCCCACGCATGCATGCTGCTACCCTTGCGGCCATCGAAAAGAGGCCAAGCCATGCATACCCACGATCTCTCCCCCTGGACCCACTCGCATGTCTTCGACCGCGGCAACGCCGCCGGCGAACGCGGTACGCGCCTGGTGCTGCTGCTGACGGCCGCGGCGATGGTGGCGGAGATCGCCGCCGGCTGGTGGTTCGGCTCGATGGCGCTGCTGGCCGACGGCTGGCACATGAGTTCGCACGCGCTGGCGATCGGCCTGTCGGTGTTCGCGTATGCGGCCGCCCGCCGCTTCGCCAACGACCGCCGCTTCGCCTTCGGCACCTGGAAGATCGAGGTGCTGGCCGGCTTCGCCAGCGCGGTCTTCCTGATGGGGGTGGCCGCGCTGATGGGCTTCGCCTCGATCGAGCGGCTGTTCGCCCCGGCGGCGATCCGCTATCCGGAAGCGATGGCGGTCACCTGCCTGGGCCTGCTGGTCAACCTGGCGAGCGCCTGGCTGCTGGGCGGCGCGCACCACCATCACCACGGGCACGGGCACGATCACCACCACCATCACCACGACGATCATCATCACGGCCACTACCACGGGCACGGCCATGACCACGCGCATGGCCACGCGCATGGCCACGACCTGAACCTGCGTTCGGCCTACCTGCACGTGCTGGCCGACGCCGCCACCTCGGTGCTGGCGCTGCTGGCGCTCGCGGGCGGCTGGTGGCTCGGCTGGAACTGGCTCGATCCGGTGATGGGCATCGTCGGCGCGGTGCTGGTCGGACACTGGGCGCTCGGCCTGATCCGCCAGACCTCCGCGGTGCTGCTCGATCGCGAGATGGACCATCCGGTGGTCGACGAGGTGCGCGAGGTGCTGGCCGGCTTCGACCAGGGCCGCGATGGCACCCGCGTGACCGACCTGCATGTCTGGCGGGTCGGCAAGGACAAGTTCGCCTGCATCGTCGCGCTGGTCACGCACGACCCGACGCTGACGCCGGCGCGCGTGCGTACCGCCCTCGGCGTGCACGAGGAACTGGCGCATGTGACGGTGGAAATCGCGCGCTGCGACGATGGCGCGATGAAGAAGGCCGGCTGAACCACGCCGCTCGCGCCGATTGCATTGGCGCGGGCAGGAAACCTGGAGGCGGGGGAACGGAATCGAACCGTCGTACACGGCTTTGCAGGCCGTGGCATGCCACTCTGCCACCCCGCCGCTGTCTTGAAGCGGTGCGCTGCGGACAGCGCGGGCCGAAGTGTAGCCCGATTCGCCCGATCGTGCAGAAGGCCGCCGCATCGCGGCCGAGCCCGGCCCGAGCCCGGCCCGAGCCCGCCCCGAGCCGATCGGAGCCTGAACCTGAGCCTGAGCCTGAGCCTGAGCCTGAGCCTGAGCCTGAGCCTGAGCCTGAGCCTGAGCCTGAGCCTGAGCCTGAGCCTGAGCCTGAGCCTGAGCCTGAGCCTGAGCCTGAGCCGAGCCCGAGCCCGAGCGTGAGCCCGGGCCCGAGCCCGAGCCAACGTGCGGCCGAGCCGGCCCCCCACCGATCTCTGCTATCGTCTCGGCCAACGTTGAAAGGCCCTCCCCCAGCATGCGACTGCTGCACACCTCGGACTGGCATCTCGGCCAGACCCTGCATCACTACGACCGTACCCACGAACATCAGCACTTCCTCGACTGGCTGCTCGATACGCTGGACGCCGAGGCCACCGACCTGCTGCTGGTCGCCGGCGACATCTTCGACACCGCCAACCCGTCGGCCGCGGCGCAGCGCCAGCTGTACCGCTTCCTGACCGAGGCACGGCGCCGGCGCCCCCATCTGGCGATCGTGATGATCGCCGGCAACCACGACTCGCCGGCGCGGCTGGAGGCCCCGGCGCCCTTCCTCGACTGGTTCGGCGCGGCCTGCGTCGGCCAGGTCCATCGCTTGCCCGACGGCACCATCGACGTGGAGAAGCTGGTGGTGCCCGTGCGCGATGCGGGCGGCCGGATCGCGGCGTGGTGCCTGGCCATCCCGTTCCTGCGCCCCAGCGACGTGCCGCGGGTCGAGGCCGCGCGGGACAACGCGGATACCGGCATCCATACCGGCATCGATACCGAGACCGGCACCGGCACCGACCCCTACCAGGCCGGCGTCGCCGCGCTCTATCGCAGCGCGCTCGAACTGGCGCTGTCCCGCCGGCAACCCGGCCAGCCCATCGTCGCGCTGGGCCACTGCCATATGCGCGACGGCGAGGTCTCGGAGGACTCGGAACGGCGCATCGTGATCGGCGGCGCCGAGGCGCTGCCGGCCGGCATCTTCGACCCGGCCATCGCCTATGTCGCGCTGGGGCATCTGCATCGGCCGCAGAAGGTCGGCCGCCACGAGCACATCCGCTACAGCGGCAGTCCGCTGCCGATGTCGTTCTCCGAGATCCACTATCCGCACCAGGTCGTCAGCGCGCGGCTCGAGGGCGAGGCCCTGGCCGAGTGGCGCGCGATTCCGGTGCCCAGACCCGTCGACCTGATGCGCGTGCCCCTGACGCCCCGGCCGCTCGAACAGGCGCTGGACGCGCTGCGCGCGCTCGAGCTGCCGCCGTTGCCCGACGCGCTGCAGCCGTATCTGCAGGTGCGCGTCGCGCTGGACGGCCCCGAGCCGACGCTGCGCGCCAAGGTGGAAGCCGCGCTCGACGGCAAGCCGGTGCGCCTCGCGCGCATCGAGGTCAGCACCGCCGCCGCGGCCGGCGAGGCGCCCGCGCCGATGCTGTCGCTCGACGACCTGAACCGGCTCGACCCGGCCGCGGTGTTCGCCTCGCTGTATCGCGAGCGGCATGGCGCCGAGGCGCCCGCCACGCTGGCGGCCGCGCTGGCCGAACTGCTGCACGCGCCGGACGAGGTGGCAGCGCCATGAAGATCCTCGCCATTCGCGGCCGCAACCTGGCCTCGCTGTCGGGCGAGTTCGCCATCGACTTCACCGCCGAACCGCTGGCCTCGGCCGGCCTGTTCGCGATCTGCGGCCCCACCGGCGCGGGCAAGAGCACGCTGCTCGATGCCCTGTGCCTCGCGCTGTACGACGAGACCCCGCGCGTCGCCCGCGTCGGTGGCCGCGCCACGGTGCTGCCCGATGTCGCGGGCGAGACCATCGGCGCGCACGACACGCGCACGCTGCTGCGCCGCGGCGCCGCCGAGGGCCACGCCGAGGTGGACTTCGTCGGCGGCGACGGGCAGGCCTACCGCGCCCGCTGGAGCGTGCGCCGCGCGCGCTCCAAGGCCGGCGGCAAGCTGCAGCAGACGCAGATGTCGCTGGCGCGGCTGCCCGGCGAGGAGCCGGTCGGCGGCGGGCTGAAGACCGAGGTCCAGGCCGCGATCGTCGAGCGCGTCGGGCTGACCTTCGAGCAGTTCACGCGCGCGGTGCTGCTGGCGCAGAACGAGTTCTTCGCCTTCCTGAAGGCCGGCGACGACGAACGCGCGGCGCTGCTGCAGGCGCTGACCGGCACCGGCCGCTTCGAGGCGATCTCGCGGCGCGCGTTCGAACGCAACAAGGCCGAGCAGGAAGCGCTGCGCCAGCTGCGCGAGCAGGCCGCGCAGCACCAGCCGCTGGACGCCGAGACGCGCGTGCAGTGCGAGCTGCAACGGCGCCAGCAGCAGGACGCGGTGACGGCGCTGGACGAACGGCTGCGGCAACACGAGGCCCAATTGCGCTGGCACGCCGACGCGGCGGAACTCGCCAAGCTCGAACAGCAGGCGATTGAGCAGCATCGGGCGGCCGTCGCCGCGCACGATGCCGCCGCACCGCGGCGCGCCCGGCTGGCGGACGCACACGCGGCCCAGGTCGCGCGGCCGCTGGTGGCCGAGATCGACCGCCTGGCCGCTCAGCGCGAGGCGCAGCGCCAGGAACTCGCGCGCGCCGCCGAGGCGCAGGCGGCGGCCGAACGCGCGGCACAGCACGCACAGGCCGAACGGCAGCGCGCTGCCACCGACCTGGAGGCGGCGCGCCACGCCGAGGCCGAGATGGCACCGCGCCTGGCGCAGGCGCGCGAGTTCGACGCCGTGATCGCAACGCTGACGCCGGACCGCGAGCGCGCGGCGCAGGCGCATCGGCAAGCCGCGCAGGCACTGGACGAGGCACGCCGCGAACAGGCCCGACTGCGGACGGAGCGCGACTCCGCGGGCGCGGCGCTGGCCGCCGCCGAAGACTGGCTCGCGCGGCATGCCGGCCGCGAGGCGCTCGGCGCGCAATGGCCGCGCTGGGAGGCGCTGTTCGCGCAGGCCGACGATTGGCACGGCCGGCACGTCGCCGCCACGCAGGAGGTCGCGCTATTGGCCGAGCGGCTGGCCACGGCCCGGCGCGACCAGTCCGAGGCACAGGCGCGGCTCGCCTCCGCCGCCGAGTCGCTGCAAGGCGCACAGCGGCAGGTCGCGACGGCGCAGCAGGCGCTGGCCGGCCATGATCGCGATGCCATCGCGGCGCGCGCCGTCGAATTGCAGCGGCATCGCGACGCGCTGCAGCAGGCCGCGGCGCGCTGGCGCGAACGGCTTGCGGCCGAAGCGCGGATGGCCGAGCTGATCCAGCAGCGCGACACGCTGCAGGCGCAACGGCAGCAGTGCCAGCAAGACATCGATGCGGCCCGCGCCGCGCGGCCTGCCGCGCAGCAGGCCGCCACGCAGGCGGAACGCTCCTGGCAACGCGCGCTCGCGGCGTGCCAGCAGAGCGTCGAGCAATTGCGCGAGACGCTGGAGCCGGGCGAACCCTGCCCGGTGTGCGGCGCCAGCGAACACCCGTACGCGCATGACGACTCGCCGCTGCGCGCGGCGCTGCAGGCCACGCTGGGCGCGCTGGAGGACGAGTACCGCCGTTGCCAGCAGGCGCTGGCCCGGATCGACGCCGACGAACGCAGCGCCGCCACGCTGGCGCACAGCCACGACGAAGCGCTGGCGCAGCTCGACACGCGCCTGGCCGCCGCACGGCAGCAGCGCGACCGCGCCGAACGCGAGTGGCAGGCCGATGCGCTGGCCGCGCAGCTCCCGCAGCGCGTGGACGTGGGGCAGGTGCCGCGGACCGGGCAAGCCGTGCAGGCCGGGCAAGTCGCGCAGGCCGTGCAGGCCGTGCAGGCCGTGCAGGCCGTGCAGGCCGTGCAGGCCGTGCAGGCCGTGCAGGCCGGGCAGGCCGGGCAGGCCGTGCAAGCCTGGCGGGCCCAGGCCGTGCAGGCCGGGCACACTGCGCAGGTCGAGACCGTCGATGCCGACCAGCGCGCCGACTGGTTCGCGCAGCAATTGGCCGACGCCGACGCGCAGCTGCGCAGCGCGGCCGAACTCGACGCCGACCTGCGCGCGCTCGACAAGCAGCTGCAGGCCGCGCGCGTCCGCCTGGACGCCGCGCAGGCCGAGCAGATGGCGGCCGACAGCGCGCTGCAACGCGCGCAGGCCGCGGCCGCCGAACTCGCGCTGCGTCACGGCGCGGCGGTCGAGTCGGCCGCGGCAACGGCGGCGCAGCGCGACCAGGCCCTGCGCGAACTGGACGCGGGCGCGCTGGAGCGCGCCGCGGGCCTCGACTGGCGCCGGCAGTGGCACGACGATCCGGCGGCATTCCGTGCGCGCTGCGAGGCTGACGCCGGCGCATGGACGCGGCATCGCGACCAACGCGACGCGCAGCGCCAGCGCATCGTGCAGCTCGATGGCGTACTGGCCGCCGCCACGCAGGCGCACGAGCATGCCGTCGAAGCGCATCGCAAGGCCGCCGAGTCGCTGGCGTTCGCCGACGCGCGCCTGTCCCAGCAAAGCGCCCGCCGCGATGCGCTGTTTGCCGGCACGCCCGATGCGGGCCTGGCGGTCGAGGCCATCGCCGCCCGTCTGGCGCAAGCCGGGGCGGAGGCCACGGCGCGCGTCGACGCGGCGCAGCGGGCGAGCCAGGCTGCCAGCGAGCAGCTGGCGCGGCAGACCGCGCGCGCCGAACAGGCGCAGGCCCAAGCCCAGGCGCTGGAGCAGCAGGCGCGCGACGCCGCGACGCGGCTCGATGCGTGGTTGCAGGCCTGGGGCGACGGGCACGTCGGACACGATGGGCACGTCGGACACGATGGGCACGACGGGCACGACTGCCGCGACAGGCGCGATGGACGCGACGGACACGACGGGCATGACGGCCTCGACGCAGACGTCCGACACATCGGCCCCGCCGCCACCGCGCCGTTCGACGAAGCCGCCCTGCGCGCGCTGCTGGCGCTCGATGCCGACTGGCTGGCGCGCGAGGAAGAGGCGCTGCACGCGCTGCAACGCGAGGTCGATGAAGCCCGCGCCGTGGTGCAGACGCGCCGCGCCGAACGCGAACGCCATCTGGCACGCCGGCTCGGCGAAGGCGACGCGGCCACCGTCCAGGCCGCGCTGACGGCGGCCCGCGCCGAACTCGAACGCGCCAAGCAGGCGCTGGCCGAGGCCGATTTCACGCTGCGCCGCGACGACGAGCGGCGCGCGCAGGCCAGCGACCTGATCGCGCGCATCGACCGGCAGCAGGCCGCCGCGCACACCTGGCAGGTGCTCAACGAACTGATCGGCTCGGCCGACGGCAAGAAATTCCGCAACCATGCCCAGCAAATGACGCTGGACATCCTGCTCGGCTACGCCAACCGGCACCTGGCCACGCTGTCGCGCCGCTACCGGCTCGAACGCGTGCGCCAGAGCCTGGCGCTGCTGGTGATCGACCAGGACATGGCCGACGAGGCCCGCTCGGTGCATTCGCTGTCCGGCGGCGAGTCGTTCCTGGTGTCGCTCGCGCTCGCGCTGGGGCTGGCATCGCTGTCCTCGCATCGCGTGCGGGTCGAATCGCTGTTCATCGACGAGGGCTTCGGCAGCCTCGACGCGGACACGCTGCGCGTCGCCATGGACGCGCTCGACAGCCTGCAGGCCCAGGGCCGCAAGGTCGGCGTGATCTCGCACGTGCACGAGATGACCGAGCGCATCGGCACGCGCATCGAGGTGCGCAGGCTCTCGGGCGGACAGAGCCGGGTCATGGTGGGCTCGTAGCGGTGTAGCGGGGCCCTGCCCTTTACCCTCTCCCCCGGCCCTCTCCCGCGCGCGGGAGAAGGCCGGGGGAGAGGGCCAGCGCCCGCCCTTGCGCAGACGCTCCACCAGACACTGTGTTCGCGATCCCGAACAATCGCGCGCCATCCCGCGCCATGCCTGGGCTCGCCATCGCCCCTTTCCGACGGCCGCACCGCCGTGCCGTGCAGGATCACGCCCTAGGGGTTACCCTTATACCGCCCTGCCGTCCGCCCGTCAGCTCCCTGGCCGCGGGCGGCCTCTGTTGCAGCGGCGGTGCCCCGCCGCGCGCTTCGCCCGACGCCGGCGCACGCGTGTCCACGCCTGAGCGCCGGCGTCCTACTCAGCGATCTCCCATGACAGAACTGACCAGCACCACCATTCCGGCCGGCAAGACGGACCATGACCGGGAACATGACAGCCGCCGCCGCGTGTTCGCGATCGTCGCCGCGTCGTCCGGCAATCTCGTCGAATGGTTCGACTTCTATATCTACGCGTTCTGCGCGATCTATTTCGCGCACTCCTTCTTCCCGCAGTCCGATCCCACCGTGCAGCTGCTCAATACCGCGGGCGTATTCGCCGCGGGCTTTCTGATGCGGCCGATCGGCGGCTGGGTGTTCGGCCGCATCGCCGACCGCCACGGGCGCAAGAGTTCGCTGCTGATCTCGGTGGTGATGATGTGCACCGGCTCGCTGATGATCGCCTGCCTGCCGACCTACGACAGCATCGGCATGTGGGCGCCCGCCCTGCTGCTGCTGGCGCGCCTGCTGCAGGGCCTGTCGGTCGGCGGGGAATACGGCACCACCGCCACCTACATGAGCGAGGTCGCGCTCAAGGGCCGGCGCGGCTTCTTCTCGTCGTTTCAGTACGTGACGCTGATCGGCGGCCAGTTGCTGGCGGTGCTGGTGGTCGTCGTGCTGCAGCAGCTGTACACCGAGCAGGAGCTCAGGACCTGGGCCTGGCGCATTCCCTTCGTGATCGGCGCGATCACCGCGGTGGTGGCGCTGCTGCTGCGCCGGACGCTGCATGAAACGTCCAGCGCCGACACGCGCAACACCCAGGACGCCGGCAGCGTGGTCGCGCTGCTGCGCGACCACAAGGCGGCCTTCTTCACGGTGCTTGGCTATACCGCCGGCGGCTCGCTGATCTTCTATACGTTCACCACCTACATGCAGAAGTACCTGGTGAACACCGCCGGCATGCCGATCAAGACCGCCAGCTACGTGATGACGGGCGCGCTGTTCGTCTACATGTGCATGCAGCCCGTGTTCGGCGCGCTGTCGGACCGCATCGGCCGGCGTACCAACATGATGCTGTTCGGCGCGCTCGGCGCGCTGATCACGGTGCCGGTGCTGACCGCTCTACATACCATCACCAATCCGGCGGTCGCCTTCGTGCTGATCACGCTGTCGATGGCGGTGGTCAGCCTCTATACGTCAATCAGCGGCATCGTCAAGGCCGAGATGTTCCCGCCCGAAGTGCGCGCGCTCGGCGTCGGCCTGGCCTATGCGATCGCCAACGCGATCTTCGGCGGCTCGGCGGAATACGTCGCGCTCGGCCTGAAGTCGGTCGGCCACGAGTCCGCCTTCTACTGGTACGTGACCGCGATGATGGTGGTGGCCTTCCTGGTCAGCCTGCGGCTGCCGCGCCAGGCCAAGTACCTGCATCACGAACACTGAGCAGGCCGTCGCCCCGGCGGCACGGCGGCGACCACGCGGCCTGCCGGGCCGCTGGGGTGCCCGCGCGGGAACGGCGTCGCGCTGCCTGCGCGCCGCCGCTTCAGAAGCGATATTGCAGCCCGGCGTAGATGGCCCGCCCGCTGCCCGGGTAGAACACCGCGGTGTTCGCGCTGCGCGCGTCGGCCACCGTGCCGAAGTCGCTGACATAGCGCTTGTCGCCCAGATTGCGGGCATCGACGAACAGCGTCACGCCGCCGCCGAAGCGGTAGGACGCCTGCAGGCCGAACAGCGCGTAGCCCGGCGCGCGCATCGTATTGGCATAGTCGACCCAGGCGCCGCTCGGCACCCAGTCGAGCGTGCCGGCAATGCGCCAGCGCTCGCCCACGCCGTACGTCAGCGTGGTACGCAGGACATGCTCCGGCACGCCGGCGATGCGGTTGTTGCCGTAGCGCCGGTCGTGGTCGAAGCGGAAATCGCTGTAGTTCCACAGCTGCGCCACGTTGAGGCGATCGCCCGGGGTCAGCACGCCGCGCAGCAGGTCGGCATCGACGCCCAGCTCCACGCCCTGCAGCGTGGTGCGGCCGGCGTTGAACGTCGAGGCCGGGATGTCCGGGCCGGTGGCGAACTGCAGCATCTGCTCGCGCACCAGCGCGCGGTAGGCGGCGACATCCCAGCCGAAGCGCTCGCGCCGCCCCCGCGTGCCGATCTCCAGCGTCCAGCCGCGCTGCACCGCCAGCGGCACGAAGCGCTGGGCGCTGCCGATGGTCTGCAGCAGATCCGAAAAGTCCGGCACGTCGGCGCTGCGCGTGATATCGACGAAGGCCTGCACCTCGGGGGCCGGTTCCCACAGCACGCCGATCTTGGGGTTGATGCCGCTGAAGGTATCGCGGTCGGACTTGGCCACCGGATTGGCCGCCAGGCCACCGTGGTCGGTATAGCGCCGCTCGGCGCGATAGGCCTTGGCCCCGGCCATCAGCGCCACCTTGGGCAGCAGATAGAGCCGGTTTTCCAGATACGCCTCGTAGTTGGCCGCCTGCTGGCGTGCGTTCAGCGTCTGCGCGCCCCGGCTTCCGCCCTGGTTCAGGTAGTGGCGGGAATCGCCGGTGCCGCCGAAGAAACGGCCGCCGACGATCAGCTCGTTGCGCATGCCGCCGACGCTGCCGCGCCCGGTATAGCGCGGCGCGAAGCCATAGGTCCAGCTGTCCTGGTCGATCACCTGGAAGATCGGGTGATGCAGGTCCTTGTGGATCACCCAGCTGCGCAGGTCCAGCTGCTGCCCTTCCCCCAGCCGGATGGTCGTCACGTTGGCCAGGCGCTCGGTGCGCGTGTCGCGGGCCTGATCGAGCGCCAGCGCGCCGGCCGAGGCGCGGCGAGGCTGGTTCAGGGCGTCGGCCAGCGACAGCGTGCCCGGCAGGTCCTGGTCGACCACATAGACGCCGAGATAGAAGCGCGTCTCGACATCCGGGCTGAGGCGATAGCCGAAGTTGGCATTGAACTGCTGGTACTGGCCGCGCTGGTGCTCGCGATAGCCGTCGGCGCGATTGACGCTCAGGTTGGCGAGGAAATCGAAGGCGCCGAACTGGCGCGACACCTGCGCGCTGGCGCGGGCGGTGCCGAAGCTGCCGCCCTCGAGCCGCAGCTGGTTCGGCGCCGGCGCGGTCAGCGCGGTGGGCGTGGTGAAATTGATCGCGCCGCCCAGCGTGGTGCTGCCATAGGCCAGGCCGTTGCCGCCCTTGTACACCTCGGTGGCCTGCAGCGCGAGCGGATCGATCTGATAGAAGTCGCCGCTGCCGTCGGCGAAGTTGGTCGGCACGCCGTCCTGCAGCACGTCGATGCCGCGGACGTGATAGCCACGCGCGATGCCCGAGCCGCGAATCGACAGCCGCAGCTCCTGGCCATAGCGCTCCTGCACGTAGACGCCCGGCGTGTCCTTCAGGACATCGCGCACATTGCTGGCATAGCTGTCCGCATGGGACTGCGCATCGACGAAGCCGACCGAGCCGACGGTGCCGAACAGCGTGGCGCGCTGCCGGACCACCGCCGGCACCGTCGGCGAGCCGGGAGCGGCCGCCGTGACGGTCGCGGTGGGCAGCGTGACGGTGCCGTCGGGCGCCCCCTCAGTGGCGCGGCCGGTGGCGCCGCCGGTGGCGCTGTCGGCGGCACCGTCAGTGGCCCGGTCGGCCGTCTGCGCCAGCAGCGGGAATGTCCACGCCAGCGACGCTGCCGTCAGCGCCGCGGAAACGGCATGGGATGCGCGGTAGCGCGAGGTCGGTCCAGGGCAAGGCGGAGCGGCGCGGGGCATGAGGTTCTGACGGAATGGCGAGTCGCGGACGCGAAACCGGTGCGCGACGATATACCGCCACGCGCCGGTGCACTATGTGACACAGTGCCGCATCATGGGTGACATCGGCCATCGCTCCACTCCCTGGCGGCAGGTTCCGCCGGCCCTGCAAGGTCCCGCAGCCCCGCAAACCGCAAACCGCAAACGGCAAGCCGCCGTCACGCCGCCATCTGCCGGCACGCCTGCGCGCAATCGCGGCAGGCCTGTGCGCATTGCTGGCAATGCTGGGCCTGATGGCGCGCGCACTCCTCGGCGCAGCGCTCGCAGATCTGCGCGCACAGCGTACATAGCTGGCGCGAATGCTCGCTGCCGCGCGACATATAGGCCACCGAAAGTTCGCAAATGCCGGCACAGTCCAGGTCCAGCCGGATGCACTCGGTCATCTTCTGCACATCGTGTTCCTGCAGGCAGGACGCCGCACAGTGACGGCAGGCCTGAGCGCAGCGCGTGCAGGCATCGATACAGGCTTGATATTGCTCGTGAGGCATGACATCCCTCCTCGGTCGGTCGACGCCGGATCGGCGCCAGCCGACATGCAGCAAGGCGCGGACCACGGCGGCGGGGCGTTGTCGACCCCGCCGGTCGCGATCCGTGCCTTGTCCCGGCCCGGAACGGTCTTACATGCCTTGCAACTTCTGCCTCCCTTCCAGCGGACGCTGCCCGCTAGCGGCACGTGAAATTGGCCGCATCGTCGGTGCTGCCGCTGCCCTGATAGACCGCCTTGCGCGGATACGGGCACAGGGGCCGGGTGCGCGTCACCGCGCCGCCGCTGACCGCGGAAGCGACGATGCGCTCCGGCGCCGTCCCGCGCGTGACCCAGGCATCGAGCGCCTCCAGGATGTCATGCTGCGCATCGACCACCGGCGCCGGCGTATCGCCGTTGCCGAACTGCGTGGTACCCGGCCCGCCCGAGCAGTGCCCCATGCCGGGCACCATGAAGAGCCGGAAGAACGCGTCGGTGGCGGCTTGCGAGCCTTGCGCCGCCTTGACGCGATCGTAGTAGGCGATGGTATCGACCGCGTTGACCACCGGGTCCTGCCAGCCGTTGTAGACCAGCAGCTTGCCGCCGCCGGCCTTGAAGGCCGACAGATCGGCGTTGGTCTGATCGACCATCGTGCCGACCTTGGCGTCGGCATAGGCCAGGTCGCGATCGAAATCGAAGGTCCACCAGTTCCATTGCGGATTGTCGAAGACCCAGTAGCGCCAGAAATCGGCGCGCGTGGGCTCGGTCGTGCCCCAGTAGGTGTTCCAGCCTACCGGTGCGCCGGCCACCGTGAACAGCGCCTCGCTGGTCTTTGGCCAGCCGGGATAGACCTGCTCCCCGGTGCGCGGATTGCGCGGCCCTGCGTACATGGCCTTCAGCGCCGACACCTGTTCGGCGGTCAGGCAATTGTCCGCATCGGCGCCGCTGCATTGCAGCGTTGCCGGATCGAAGCCGCATTGCCGCGGATCGTCGACCACGCCGTCGGTGACGCCATCGTCGGCATCGCAGGCCGCCACCGCGGCGCGCGTCACCATCGTCAGCTTGGCCGCCGGGATGATTGGCGACAGATTGTCGTTGGGACGGTGGTTGGCGAGGAATTGCCACAGGAAGCCGGCATTGAGCCGCACCCGGTTGTTGCCCGGCGCGCCGGCGATGATGCCGTCGAAATCGTCCGGATAGCGCTGCGCCTCGGCATAGCCCTGGTGGCCGCCGGTCGAGCAGCCGTAGAAGTACGCGCGCTCGATGCCGCGCGCGTGCATGTCGGCGACCAGCCGTTTGCTCGGCACCGTGATGGCATGGATCGAGCGCGTGCCCCAGTCGACGATCTTCTCCGGATGGTTGACGCCGAACAGCATGTCGTTCGGATTGGCCGACTGGTGGCCGGTATCGCCGCCGACGGTGGCGTAGCCGCGCGCGAGCCCCATCGCCATCGCACGGTAGCCCAGCGCCGGGCTGTAGCCGCCATTGCCGGTCACCAGCAGCTTGCCGTTCCATTGCGCGGCGGCCGGAATCCACACTTCGAAGCGGATCTCCGAATCGCTGCTGGGCCGCGCCACCGCCTGCACGCGGCAGAAGGCGGGCACGGTCAGCGTGGTGCCGGCATTGGGCGAGAAGCTGCCGGCGGCGACCTCGGTGGCCGACTGCACGGCGGCGCCGTCGAGCACCGCTGCCGCCATCTGCGCGCACGATCTGGGCTGCGGATTGCCGGCCAGCGGCGGCTCAGGCGGCTCAGGCGGCGGATCGTCGCCCCCGCCGCAGGCAGCCAGCGTCACGGCCGCCGCGGCTGCCGCGGCCAGCGCGGCCGCATGGACACGCCAGGGTCCTGGCTTGGTCATGATGTCTCTCCTTCCGTTGCGCCGGTGCCGCTTCACGGCAGCACCGGATTGGCCTGGGCGCGCGCGATCGCGCGCTGTGCGTCGGCGGGCAGCAGGAAGCGCTGCGACACCAGCGCGTCGGCGGCCGTGCGCAGCTTCGCCAGATAGCCGGCCTGGTCGCCATACAGCGCCTCCAGCGAGGGCCGCTGGTCGCCGGCCGCGGTGCGCGCGGCCTCGGTCTTGTGGAAGGGGATGTAGCTGCCGCCCAGATTGACGAGATCGACGATGCCGGGCGTGGCCACGTAGTTGAACTCGAGGCTGGTGCCGACCGGCACCTGCACGTCGAGCGCGCGGATGCCCGCCTTCGCCAGGCCGGTGGAGGGATCGAGTTGCGGCACCAGGATCGCGTAGTCGCGGCCCAGATAGGCGGGCGGCAGTACGGAAGCGATGCCGGACTCGTCCTGCGGCCGGTACTGCGGGCCGTAGTCGAGCAGCGGGAAGCCGTTGTAGCGGCCGAGGTACTGGAAGTCGGGGATCGGCACCGTTCCGCTCGGGCCGGCGAAACCGACGCCCTTGATCACCGGCACCTGCAACTGGTCGGGCCGCACCAGCGTGCCGTCGGCGATGCGCGGCACCTGGCTGTCCGGCGGCGCGATGTCGCGCGCGACCCAGTCCTCCAGCGCGATGAACAGCGCGCGGAAGGTATCGGCGAAGTCGATCATCGAGCCGGCGGGATAGACCGTCTGCGCGGGGTTGTAGTTGATCTGCGCGGAGCGGCCGCCGTGCTGCGTGCTGGCGTAGTAGTAGATGCGCGCATTGTCCGGCTGCTTCAGATCGGTGAAGCCGTAGGCGTCGGTCAGCACCGGCGAGCCCTGCAGTTGCCAGAACTCGGTGCCCGACAGGCCGAGGAAGAAGCGCGGGCAGGTCCGCGTCTCGCTGCAGCGCTTCATCACGCCGCCGGTGCGGCCCGCGACCGCGTCCACGTAGTCGGCCGCCAGCCCGCGCGGCGCGGTCTGGCCGAAGGCGCGATGGTCGGTGCGCAGGCCACCGCCGCCGCCCGGCACCGCGAAGCGCGTGTTGATATTGGTCTGGCGCGCGGCCACATGCGCGAAGATGCCGTCGAACACCTTGCCGCCGTCCAGCGCCGCGTTGAAGCCCAGATGCAGGAAGGTCTTCATCGCATTGCCCGACTGCGAGGTGCCCTGCCCGATCGCGTAGCGGATCGCGCCGGCGATCGGATTGGGCGTGCCGGCCGCGTCGGCGCTGCGATGGCGGAAGAAGGTCACGGTGTCGCGCAGCGCCGCCAGGCCCACGCCCATCACCTTCGGATCCTTGGCCACGTAGGTGATCTCGTACAGATAGCCCGGCTGGAAGCCGTCCTTCAGGCAGACCTTGCTGCCGTCGGGCTTGCCGGGAAACGGCGCGCCGCCGGGGCCGCAGTCGGCGAACTTCCATTCCGACGGCGCGATCGGCACGCGCGGATCGGTCTCGTTGACGCGGCGCGTCAGCGTGTAGCCGGGCTGGGTGTTGTCGAGGCTGGCCGGCGCGTAGGGAATCATCGAGCCGTTGAAGACGCCGCCGGGCAGGCTCATGGTCGAGGTCGCCACGCTGGGCACCAGCTCCGCGGCGTATGGGCCGGTGATGCTGCTGCCGTCCTTGTTGCGCGCCACCGGCACGCTAAGCGTCAGCCGCGCCGGCGAGCTCTTGGGCACGTCGCCCTGCCACGCGGCGTACAGGAACACATAGCCGCGCTCGAAATAGACCGCATCGCCCGGCACCGCGGCCGGGTTCGGCATGGTCAGGATATTGCCGCGATTGGGGGCGTCATAGCGCAGCACGCCGCCGGCCTTGCCGATGTCCTTCGGCTTGAGCATCACGAACTCGGTGGTGTACTCGACCATGCCGCGCGCATTGACCGGCGCGAGCTCGAGGTCCTGGATCACCGCGTTGCGCGGGTCCTTCGGATCGACCTCGCCGTGCAGCGAGCCGGTCAGCTTCTCGTAGGCGCCGACGCTGCCGAAGCTGCCGGGAAAGTCCTCGCGCGCGGAAATCGTCAGCGTGATCGCCGGGGTCGCCGCCTGCCCGCCGCCTCCGGGCGGGCCGCCGGTCGACGGACCATCATCGTCGTCGCCGCCGCAACCGGCCAGCAGCGTTGCCGCGGCGACCGCGGTCACCGCAGCCAATCGCCATCCCATCGCCCGCGCCGTGCCGACGCGGCGAGCGTGCCTGATCTCCATGTCTTCTCCTGCCCTGGTGGTTCTTCTTCGGGTCGCTTGTCTTCACGCCCACTGACGGAGCGTTGGCGCCAAGTCTAGGAAGCGAATTGATTCAGGAGAAATGGATAATCTCGATGGATTCAGCGGGGTTTTGGCTTAATGGGCTCCAGCAGCGCGGCGATCCGCTCCGGCGCGACGCCGGCCTCGCGCAACACCTCCTCGGTATGCTCGCCCAGCGATGGCGCGGGCCGGCGGATCGCGGTCGGCGTGCGGGCAAAGCGCGTGGTCGGGCGGACCTGGCGGATCGGCCCGACCGCCGGATGCACCGATTCCTCGAACAGTCCCACCGCCGACAGATGCGGATGGCCCGGCAGGTCCTCGAGCCGGTAGATCGGCGTGGCGGGAATATCGAGCCGCTCGCACAGCGCCATCCATTGCGCGGTGGTCCGCAGCGGCGCCAGCTCGGCCAGATGGCCGTACAGCGCCTTGATGTTCGCGTTGCGCTCGCGCCGGCTGGCGATCTGATAGCGCTCGCCCAGGTCGTCGCGTCCGAGGTCGTGGAAGAACGCCTTCCAGTGCCGTTCGGTATAGGGCAGCATGCTGATCCAGCCATCGGCGGTGCGCACCGGCTTGCGGCCGCCTTCGAGCAGGCGCGCATAGCCTGCCTTGGCGGTAGAAGACGGGAACATCATGCCGCCCATGTGCTCGGTCAGCACGAAGGCCGCCATCGTCTCCAGCATCGG
Source organism: Cupriavidus cauae (assembly GCF_026210475.1). Lineage (NCBI taxonomy): Bacteria > Pseudomonadati > Pseudomonadota > Betaproteobacteria > Burkholderiales > Burkholderiaceae > Cupriavidus > Cupriavidus cauae. The sequence goes on along the minus strand of NZ_CP080293.1, from coordinate 1,112,813 downwards.
CACCTCGACGTACTGGCCCTCGCCGTGCCGCTCGCGCCGGAACAGCGCGGCCAGCACCGCGTTGGCCACCGCGAGCCCGGTGGTCTTGTCGGCGATCAGGCTGGGCAGGTAGTCGGGCTCGGCACCGGCCGCGCTCGCCGCGCCGACGAAGCCGCAGGCCGCCTGGATGATGTCGTCGAACGCGGGCTTGTCGCGGTCCGGACCGTCCTGGCCGAAACCGGGCGCGGCGCAATAGACGATATCGGGCCGCAGGCGCGCGACCGCGTCGTAGCCGAAGCCCAGCCGTTCGATCGCGCCGATCCGCATGTTGTGGACCAGCACGTCGCAGGTCGGGATCAGCGCGCGCAGCGCGGCCGCGCCCTGCTCGTCCTTCAGGTCCAGCACCACCGAGCGCTTGTTGCGGTTCAGCGCGAGGAAGATCGAGCTCATGCCCGCGTGCTGGACCACGCCATTGGCGCGCATCAGGTCGCCCTCTGGCGCCTCGATCTTGATCACGTCGGCGCCCATGTCGGCCAGCACCTGCGTGCCCATCGGCCCAAGCACCACCGACGACAGGTCCAGTACCCGCACGCCGTCCAGCGGCCCCGCCACGGCGGTCCTGCCGCCGCTCTGCTTGTGTTCGTTCACTGACGCACTCCTGTGATGCCGCATCAGCGGCGCTGGAAATTGGGTAGGCGGCGCTCGGCCATCGCGGCCACGCCTTCGCGGAAATCCTCGGTCGGGAACTGCGTCAGCTGGACCTGCAGCTCGTGCCGGTTGATCTCGGCGACGCGGTCGGCAAGTCCGGCGCGCAGCGTGGCGCGCGTGCTTTCGACGGCCAGCGGCGCGGACAGCGCGATTTCGCAGGCGAGCGCGTGGGCGCGAGCCCGCACGTCGGCCTGTTCGACCAGCTCGTCGGCCAGCCCCATCTCGACCGCGGTCGCGCCGTCGATGCGGCGGCCGGTGTAGAACAGCAGCGCCGCACGCTGCTCGCCGATCAGCCGCGGCAACGTCAGGCTCAGGCCGAAGCCCGGATGGAAGCCCAGCCGGTTGAAATTGACGCTGAAGCGCGCCTCGCGGCAGGTCACGCGAAAGTCCGCGACCAGGGCCAGCCCCACGCCGGCACCGATCGCCGCGCCATGCACCGCCGCCACGATCGGCTTGCGCGTGCGGAACAGCCGCATCGCCTGCCGGTAGAAGGGGCTGGGATCGCGCCGGATCGACGGATCGCTGGCGCCGAAGTCGGCGCCGGCGCAGAACGACTTGCCGTCGGCCGCGAGCACGATGGCGCGGCATTCGTCGTCGCGATCGAGCTGTTCGAGGGCATCGGCGAGCGCCGCCATGCAATCGGCGTCGACATGATTATGGGGCGGGCGCTGCAGCACCACGTGCGCGACGTGGTCCTGCGGCATCCGGCGCAGCGAGACAGGGGATGAAGTATCCATGGCGGTAGAAGGTCGGTGGTGGTAGCGGTGACAGAAGCAGCGGCGCGAACAAGCGGCGTAAATGGGCGGCGTGGGAAATTGCCGATGGATCGCCGGGAGCCGCGCCCGGATAATGGAGCCCGTGTGTCCGGCACCTCGCCGGACGGATTCATCGGCCAATCGAAAGCGGGCGCCGGCATCTGGCCGGCAATACCCGCTCACCAGGAGCGCAACGCGAATCGACGATGCATAGCGGAGACCATCGAGAGGGCGAGCCGACGCCCGCCAACGACCGGCGGCGGCTGCCGCTGGCCGAACTGCGGCACAAGGACCTGAACCTGCTGGTCGTGCTGGCCGCGCTGCTGGAGAGCCGCAGCGTCAGCGAGGCGGCGCGGCGGCTCGACAGCAGCCAGCCGTCGACCAGCCGCATGCTGGAGCGGCTGCGCGAGGAGTTCGGCGATCCGCTGCTGATCAAGAGCGCGGCCAGGATGCTGCCGACGCGCCGCGCGCAGGAATTGCAGCAGGCGCTCGACGCCGCGCTGCGCACCATCGAGAGCATCTACACGCAGAGCGAGCGCTACGATCCCGCGCAGGAGACCGGCTCCTACGCGATCGGCATCAACGACTCGCTGCAGGCGCTGATCGCCCCGGCCTTCCTGGCCCGGCTGCGCGAGGTCGCGCCGCGCGCGCGGGTGCGCATGCATCCGGTGCCGATGCCCAGCGGACTGAGCGCGATGACCAGCGGCGCGATCGACGTGATGGTGGCCTTCTATCCGGTCGAATCCGAGGCGCTGCGTTCCGAACTGCTGTTCTCGGCGCCGTTCGGCTGCCTGTGCGATGCCGGCAATGCCCATCTCGGCAACACGCCGGGCGCGGCCGAACTGGCGCCGCTGCCCTGCCTGGACATCTCGCAGTTCGGCGTGGTCACGCGCATGGTCGACCGCTACTTCGCCAAGCACGGCGAGCAGCGCCATGTCGCCTGCACGATGACCAGCTATCTGGCCGTCGCCGACGCGATCACCGGTACCGACATGTATGCGATGGTGCCGCGCTATCTGGCGCCGGTACTGTGCCGGCATCCGGGCGTGCGCTTCATTCCGATCGACGACCCGGCGCTGGCCATTCCGGTCCATCTGTGCTGGCACAACAATGTCCATACCCATCCCTTCGTCTCCCTGCTGCGCGCGCTGCTGACCGAGGTCGCGCGCGGCCTGCCGGTGTAGCTTCACGCCATCATTCCGGCTGGATGCCGGCCGCCTGCGCCACGCGCCGGAAGCGCGCGATTTCGGCCTGGTGGAAGGAGCGCATGGTCTGCGGGGGATAGGGCATCGGGTCGCTGCCCTTGGTCGCCAGGAAGGCGGTCGACTCGGGCGTCTTCAGGATCGACTGCATCGCGGTCGCGAGCTTGCCGGCGATGTCGTCCGGCGTCTGCGCCCGCACGTAGAACGACACCCAGCTGTACTGCACGTAATCGGGATAGCCGAGCTCGCGCACGGACGGCACCTCGGGCAGTTCGTGATGGCGCTTCTCGCCGGACACCGCCAGCGCGCGCACCTTGCCCTGCCGGATCAGCGTCAGCGCGCCGCTGGTGTCGACCACCGCCAGATCGAGCTGCCTGCCGATGATGTCGGTCATGATCTGCGCCTGGCCCTTGTAGGGAATATTGACCACCTTGATGCCGGCCAGATTGCCGAACCAGGCGGCCGCGAGCCGGTAGCCCGCCGAATAGGTGCCCACGCTGAGCGGCTTGGCCTTGCCCGCGGCGACCACATCGGCCAGCGTCTTCCAGGGCGAATCGATCGGCACGAGGAAGACATTCATGTTCCGGCTCAGGCCCGCGATCGGACGCAGATCGGCCAGCGGATCGTAGGGCAGGTTCTTCAGCACGATCGGATTGACCGACAGCGGCGAATTGCTCGCCAGCAGGATCGTGTAGCCGTCGGCCGGCGCGTTCTTCAACGCCTGGATGCCGATCACGCCGTTGGCGCCGGGGCGGTTCTCGACCACCACCGGCTGGCCCAGCGCGCGGCCGAGCGCTTCGCCGTAGTAGCGGGCCGACGAATCGGAGCCGCTGCCCGCGGTGAACGGCACGATGATCCGCAGCGGCCGCGAAGGAAACTCGCTGGCCGATTCGGCGGCGGCAATGCCGCTCGCGACGGCGCTGGTGAAGGCGGCGCTGGCCAGCAGCAGCGCCCGAAACAAACCCGGTACTCGCATCGATGTCTCCTGTCGTGGGAGGGCTCGTTTGCCCTTGTTATCCCTGTGTTCCTGCGCGATACGCCGCGCACGTGGTGGTCACGTGGTGGTCGCGCACGTGGTGGTCGCGCACGTGGTGGTCGCGCGCGCGGTGGTCACGTGCACGGTGGCCGCGTGCGTGCTCGCCACGCGCCTCAGGCGGCCTGCGGCGCGGTGACCCGCGGCCAAAGCGCGGCGCCGCCCTCGCGGATCGCGCGCGTGCCGATCTCGCGCGCCCAGTGCGCCTCGCTGCCGTACTCGGCGCGCCAGCTCCATAGCCGACGGGTGGACCAGTGCAGCGAGTGCTCGTGCGTGAAACCGATCGCGCCATGGACCTGGTGCGCGATCGCGGCGGCGCGGCCGGCGGCATTGCCGCAGATCACCTTCGCCACCATCGCCTGGCTGTCCCAGCCGGGCGCGCGCATCGCCGCGCAGGCGCTGGCCACCGCCATGCGCGCCGCCACCACCTCGTTGGCCAGCATCGCCAGTTGCTGCTGGATCGCCTGGAACTTGGCAATCGGGCGGCCGAACTGGATGCGCTCGGTGGCGTATTGCACGGTCTGGTTCAGCACGCGCTCGAGCACGCCGGCGATCTGGATCGAACGCATCAGCGCGCCGAGCGGGGAAGGTGACGAGGGCTGCGACGTTGCCGCGCCGGCGCCAAGCATCGCCTCGTCGGCCGGGCTCTCGACCACCACCGCGGCGGCGGCCGGCGCGTCGTCGAAGCGCAGCCGGTCGCGCGGTTCGCCGGCCAGATTGGCGCCGGTCTCGATGCGGCAGCCGGCGGTCGGCACCAGCAGCCATACCGCACGTCCGAACGGCTGCCGGTCCACCGCACGCACCACCACATGGCGCACGTGCCGGCCCCAGGGCACGTCCACCGTGCCATCGAGACGCCAGCCTTCGGCGCTCGAGCGCGCCACCGCCCGCTCCGACTCGGTGCCGGCGTGCGCGGCCAGTGCCATCGGTCCGTCCGGCATCGCGATGCCCAGGCGCGCCAGCACCCATCCGCACGCGGCGGTATCGACGAAGGGAATCGGCGCCAGCGTGCGGCTGGCCGCCAGCAGCGCCGGCAGGCCCTGCTGCCAGTCGGCCGCGGCGCCGCCGTCGTCCTCGCCGGCGAACAGCCGCGTCAGGCCGCTGTCCTCGACGGTGCGCCACAGGTCTGCCTGCCATTCGCCGCGCTCGGCCGCTTCCAGCTGCGCGGTGGTCACTTCGTTGCCGAACAGCCGTTGTGCGCTGTCGGCCAGCATCTGCTCGAGTTCGAGCTCCAGTTCGCGTTCGTTCATCGGACCCCCAGGCCTCTCGCAATGATTCCCCGCAGGATTTCGCGCGTGCCGCCCCGCAGGGAGAACGAGGGCACGGTCTGGGTCAGATGGCAATGGGTCGCGACGAAGGGCGAGCCGTCCGGCCGCAGCTCGTGGCCGAACAGCTGGTGCGCGACCTCGGGAATGCGCTGCTCGAACAGCGCGCCGAGATCCTTGACGTTGGCCGCCGCCAGCTGCGGGTTCTCGCCGCGATGAAGCATCGCCGCGATGCCGCGCGACATCTGCCGCAGATTGCTCAGCTCGGCCACCAGGTAGCCGAGCTCGACCGCGTGCCGCGCGTCGTCGGCATCGGCGTGATCCACCATCTCGGCCAGCAGCGCATAGCTGCTCAGATAGCGCTCCGGGCCGCTGCGCTCGAAGGTCAGCTCGGCGGTGACCTGCGCCCAGCCCTGCCCCGGCTCGCCGATCACCATGCGGTCGGGCACGAAGACGTTGTCGAACACCACTTCGTTGAAATGCTCCTCGCCGGCCAGATTGCGGATCGGCCGCACCTGCAGCCCTTCGGAGCGCATGTCGATCAGCAGCTGCGACAGGCCCTTGTGCTTGTCGTCGGCGCTGCGGTCGGTGCGCACCAGCGCGATCATGTAGTGCGAGCGATGCGCGTTAGAGGTCCACAGCTTGGTGCCGTTGACGACCCAGCCGCCGTCGACGCGATCGCCGCGCGTGCGGATCGATGCCAGGTCCGAGCCCGAATCGGGTTCGCTCATGCCGATGCAGAAGCGCACCTCGCCGCGCGTGATGCGGGGCACGATCTCGTGCGCCACTTCCGGGTCCGCGTAGCGCATCAGCAGCGGACCGCTCTGCCGCTCGGCGACCCAGTGGCCGCCCACCGGCGCGCCCGCCGCCAGCAGTTCCTCCAGCACGACATAGCGCTCCAGCATCGAGCGCTCCTGACCGCCGAAGGCCTTCGGCCACGTCATGCCGATCCACCCCTTGGCGCCCAGCGCGAGGCTGAACGCGGGGTCATAGCCGGACCAGCTCTGCGCGCGCTTCTGCGGCGGCCGGTCGCCGACGGTCTCGGCGAGAAAGGCGCGCACCTGCGCCCGCAATGGCGCCAGGTCCCCATCGGGCTGCGCCGGTCGAATCACGATCTGGCTGGCCGTGTCCATTTCCCCTCCTGTCGATTGGTGTGCTGCGTTCGTCGATGCAGCGATGGGAGGCAGCTTAGCGACGCGGACACGGGCCGCCCATCGCGGCGGCGGCATAACAAAAATCCGGTGGGCCCTTGTGCACGCCCGCGCGTTCGCAAGCGGAGAAGCGTTCCATACGTCCCGCGCATAAGCGATATGTCCGCGGGACAGTTGCCCTCGCTGCCGCTCGGCGCTTAGGCTGTGGCCTGGTTGGACAGGGCGGGGTCACACCGTCCGCAAGGAGACAGAGCGATGCGTGATGATTCGATGAACAAATGGACCGTTGCGCGGCTGGTGTCGCTGGCCACGGGCTCGATGGCCGTGCTGGCGATGCTGTTGCCCTCGCCGGCGCGGGCCGCCGATGCGGCGACCGATGCCGCCGGCTATCCCGCCAAGCCGGTCAAGATCGTGGTGTCCTTCCCGCCGGGCACCGGTTCGGACAGCACCGCGCGCTTCCTCGCGCAGAAGCTCGAGGCGCGCTTCGGCCAGCCCTTCGTGGTCGAGAACCGGCCGGGCGCCAACAGCTTCATCGCGGCGCAGGCGGTGGCGCGCGCGGACCCGGACGGTTACACGCTGTTCGTCGCCAGCAACTCGCCGATGGCGACCAACGCGGTGCAGTTCAAATCGCTGCCCTACGATCCGGTCAAGGACTTCGCGCCGGTGGCGCGGCTCTATTACGGCGCGATGGTGCTGTCGGTGCCGGCCAGTTCGCCGTACCGCACGGTGCAGGACCTGATCCGCGACGGCAAGGCGCGGCCGGGGAAGCTGAGCTACGGCTCGGGCTCGGCCTCGTACCAGATCGCCACCGAGCTGTTCCTGAAGCAGGCCGGCGTCAAGGCGGTGGCGATTCCGTACAAGGGCGCGGCACCGGCGGTGGCGGACCTCGCCGGCGGCCAGGTCGACTTCGCGCTGTCGGACTACACCGCCGCGGCGGCGCTGGCGCAGACCGGCAAGACGCGCATCCTGGCGGTCACCGGCGACAAGCGGCTGGACGTGCAGCCCAATGTGCCGACGCTGCAGGAACTGGGCTTCAAGGACTACTACATGATCAACTGGGTCTCGCTGTTCGCGCCGGCCCATACGCCCAAGCCGATCGTCGACAAGCTCAGCCGCGCCGCGGTCGAGATCTTCAACAGCAAGGAGGCCGCGGAGTTCATCGGCCGCACCAACGGCCAGATCTTCGCCGGCGGCGCCGACGTGTTGCGCAAGTTCCAGCTCGACGAGATCAAGCGCTGGTCGGCGGCCGCCACGCTGGCGGGGATTCCGAAGCAGTGAGCCGATGCATTGAGCTGAGGCATTGAGCCGGTGCATTGGACCGGCGCATTGAACAAGGGCGTCGGCGGAGCGGTGAGCCGGAGCAGTGTGGCTGCTGCAACGGCCCGAGGCACAGGCCGAAGCGGTGAGACGCCTCACGGCGCCACCGCGTGCTCCATCTCGTAGGCCCGATGCAGCAGCGCGACGAATTCCGGCGCAGCGGCGAGCGGCACCTCGCCGATGCGCCGTACCGGCACGCCGGGCGTCCATGAGTTCATCACGACCGCGCCGCCGAGCGAAGGCAGGTCGGCGAGCCTGACCTCGCGCGTGCGCTGCGCGATGCCGAGGCGGTCCAGCTGACGCCGAAGAATGCCCATGGTGGTGCCGGTCAGCATCTGCGCTTCCGGCCACACCACCGCCTCGCCATCCCAGAACGCGAGGTTCCAGATGGTGCCCTCGCTGAGCCGCCCTTTGCGGTCGACGAAGGCCGCATCGTCGAAGCCCTGTTCGACGGCCTGCCGCAGGTAGTACGTCTTGGCGATTTCGCCGACGTGCTTGATGCCGGCAAGAACCCGCTCATGCTCGACCGTATCCAGCGCGAGCGGCCCTGTCGGTCCCGACGAAGGCGGACCGGTCCGGATCAGCAATCGGGGCGCGCCGATGCCGCGCGCCGTGAATTCCCCTTCCGGCGAATACACCGTCGCGGTCAACGACAGATCGGCGGGGCTCGCCTGCAGCGCCGCCCGCAAGCGGTCACGCACCGCTTCGTCGGACAGCGCCGTGCCGAACAGCGCCATCGATGCCGCTCGCAGGCGGGACAGATGCAGGTCCAGGCCGCGAATCCGGCCGCTTCGCACCTGCATGGCGGTGAAGTGGGCATAACCGGCGAAGGCAAGCGGCGCCAAGTCCGCCGCCGAGGCGGGCCGGCCGTCGAGGTGGGCAATGTGTGACTTCGATTCGGCTGACATGCCGCGCTCCTGTATGTGATCGTCAAGCAGCGCAAACTATCGCCCAGCGGCCGGGCCTTCCGGAAACGAAAAGTTCTGTACGAATCATCAAGCCTATCTTGAAGATTCAGATGAGCCCGATACTGCCCGTCAAGCGGGCAGCGGGAATCCGTGCTGCCGAACCAAGCCGCCGGGCGACGGTCTGACAGCCGTTAGCCGTTGAACACGCAATCAAGGAGAGCTGCGATGCAATGTCCCGTCTGTACCGAGACCACGCTGGTGATGGCCGAACGCCAGGGCGTCGAGATCGACTACTGCCCGAAATGCCGCGGCGTGTGGCTCGATCGCGGCGAGCTCGACAAGATCCTGGAGCGTGCCGCGGCCGAACAGGCGCCGGTCGCGCAGGCGCCCCAGGCCGCCGCGCCGCAACGGCCGGTCGATCCGCGCGGCTACGACCGCGGTTATGACCAGCGCGGCTACCGCGCCGACGACCGCTACCGCGAGCAGAAGCACTATCGCAAGAAGAGCATCTGGCACGAGATCTTCGATTGACCGGCTTCGATTGACCGGCTTCGAGTGACCGGCTTCGAGTGACCGGCTTCGAGTAACCGGCTTCGATCGCCCGCTTCGAATGACCGCGTAGATCGACCCGCTTCGATCGACCGCTTCGATAGACGATCCTCGACGCAGATGTGACCGCACGGCGCCCCTCGGGGCGCCGTATTCGTCAAGACGCGCGTCGGAATGCCCGTCAGAACGCCAGCGTGCGCGCCGCCACGTTGGCGGCGAGATCGGGATCGTGCGTGACCAGCATCAGCGCGCAGTCCGACTCCTGCGCCGCCTCGACGATCAGGTCGATGGTATTGCGCTGCGTGACCGGATCGAGCCGCGAGGTCGGCTCGTCGGCGAACAGGAAGGCGGGCCGCAGCAGCAGCGCGCGCAGCAAGGCGAAGCGCTGCAGTTCGCCGCCGGACACCGCGCCCGGCAACCGTTCCAGCAGATCGGGGGAAAGTCCGAGCCGCTCCATCCAGGGCCGCAGCGGCGCGCGTTCGAGCCGGTGCAGCGCGATCAGATCGTGCAGCGCGCGGCCCAGCGGTACGTGCGGCGCGAACGCGCCGGCCGGGTCCTGGTAGAGCTTCTGGTAGCGAACCCGCGCGATGCCGTCGGCCCGGCGCACGCTGCCGCGATCCGGCCGCGCAAGGCCGAGCAGCACATTGCCCAGCGTCGATTTGCCGCTGCCGCTCGGTCCGGTGACCGCCACGCGTTCGCTGGCGTGCAGCGTCAAGTCGAGTCCGTCGAACAGCAGATGGTCGCCGAAACGCTTGCTCAGGCCGCTGGCGCGCAGCACTTCACCACCCGTGGCAGGCATCGCCCGGCGCGGCCATGCCGCGGGCTCGGCGGCGATCAGCGCGCGCGTGTAGTCGTGCGACGGCGCGCCCAGCACCGCGTGGGTCTGGCCGCGCTCGACCACGCGGCCATCGAGCATCACCATCGTGTCGCCGCCCAGCGCCCGCGCCACGCCGATATCGTGCGTGATGGTCAGCACCGCGCAGCCCTGCTCCAGCGCCGCGCGCAGGCGCGCCACCAGGTCGTCGCGCCAGATCCGGTCCAGGCCCTTGGTCGGTTCGTCGACGATCAGGATCGGCGCATCGCCGGCCCGGGTGATCGCGAACGCCGCGCGCTGCGCCATGCCGCCGGACAAGGCGGTCGGCCAGGCACGCGCGGCGTGCCCCAGCCCGACCGCACGCAGCGCCTGCGCGGCGTGGTGCGCGGCGCGCTGCCGCGATTCGCCGGCGACCCAGCGATAGGTCTCCGCCAATTGCGCATCGACGCGCATCAGCGGGTCCAGCGCGAACCACGGCTCCTGCGGCAGCAGCGCCAGCTCGCGGCCCCATAGCGGCCGGCGCGCGCGCATGTCGTTGGCCTCGCAATCCCAGCCGTGCCCGGCAAGGCGGCCGCTCGCGCGCAGGCCCGGCGGCAGCGAACCCATCACCGCATGGGCCAGCAGGCTCTTGCCCGAACCGGTCTCGCCCAGCAGCGTCAGCGCGCGGCCGGCCTGCAGCTCGAACGACACCGGCTGCAGCAGCACGCCGTCGGCGCTGGCGACCGACAGGTCCCGCACGCCGAGCAGGCGGCCGACGCGCTCGCCATGCAGGTCCTCGATGACGAGGTCGTTGCGCGCGTTCATGGCGACACCCCCGCACGCGGGCGTTCGTTCAGCAGCGCCAGCGCGAGGATGGCGATCGCCAGCACCGCGATCGGGCTGGCGATCGCCCACGGCGCCTCCGCCGCATACGGCAGCAGCTCGGTCATCATCAGGCCGAGCTCGGCCATCGGCGGCTGCACGCCCATGCCGACGAAACCCATCGCGGCCAGCGCCAGCACCGCCGCGCCGAGGCCGAAGCTGCTCAGCGTGCCGAGCACCGGCGCCAGCTCCGGCAGCAGGTGCCGGCGCGCGATATGGAGCGGACCGAAGCCGAGCAGGCGCGCGGCCTCGACATGGTGGCTCTGCAGCACGATCTGCGCGCTCGCCCGCGCGACGCGGAAATACTCGACCCACAGCACCAGCGACAGCCCCAGATACAGCGGCCACATCGCGCCCGGCGCCAGCGCCGCCAGCAGCAGCACCAGCAGCAAACCCGGCAGCGCCAGCACCGCGTCGGCCAGTGCACCGGCCACGCGATCGGCCCAGCCGCCGCGCCACGCGGCAAACAGGCCCAGCAGCGTGCCGGGCAGCGCGGCCGACAGCACGCACAGCAGCGCGAGGCCAAGCGACAGCCGCGTGGCATGCGCGGTGCGGGCCAGCACGCTGCGGCCCAGATGGTCGGTGCCCAGCGGCTCGGCCATCGTCGGCGCCTGCAGCACGGCGTACAGGTCCTGCTCGAAGGGCTGGCGCGGCGCGGCCAACGGGCCGGCGATGGCGAACAGGGCCAGCAGCACGATCAGCAGCAAGGCGATGCGCCGGCGCGGCGTGGCGACCGTCAATGCGCCCTTCCAGGTCGGGCTTGCCATCTCGCTCATCGCCCGACCCTCGCGCGCAGGCGCGGATCGATCGCCATGCAGGCCAGGTCGACCGCGGCGTTCAAGGCGACGAACAGCAGGCCCATCGTCAGCGCGGTGCCCTGGATCATCGGCACATCGCGGCCGAAGATCGCGTGCACCAGCGCATGGCCGATGCCGGGCCAGGCGAACAGCGTCTCGACCACCACCACGCCCTCGAGCAGATAGACCAGCTGCACGCCCAGATAGGCGACCACCGGCACCGCGGCATTGCGCACCCCGTGCCGCGCCATCGCGACGCGGTCCGACAGGCCCTTGGTGCGGGCGAACAACCAGTACGGCGCGGCCACCACGCCGGCCATCGCATCGCGCGCGACGCGCATCGCGGTGGCGGCCAGGCCCAGTCCCAGCGTCAGCGCCGGCGCGACCCAGCTGCCGTGTTCGCCGTGGCCACCGGCGGGCAGCCAGTCGAGTTCGACCGCGAAGGCCAGCACCAACAGGATGCCCAGCACGAACGGCGGCAGCGCGCGCAGCAGCACCGACAGCGCCAGCGTGGCGCGATCGGTGTGGCCGCCGGCGTGCCTGCCGGCGGCAAAGCCCAGCGGCAGCGCGATCAGCGTCGACACGGCCAGCGCGGCGAGCGCCAGCCACAGCGTGTGGCCGAGCTGATGCGCGATCTCGGCGGCGACCGGCGCGCCGGTCACGGTCGAGGTGCCCAGGTCCAGATGCAGCAGCCGCGACCACCACGCCAGCAGGCCGTCGAGCCAGGGGCCGTCGAGCGCCAGTTCCGCGCGCACCGCATCGGCGGCCTGTGCGGTCACCATGTCGTAGCCATAGCGGCCGGCGGCGATGCGGAAGGCCATGTCGCCCGGCAGCAGCCGCATCATCAGGAAGCTGAGGCTGCCGACCAGCGCGGCGACGACCGCGGCCTGCAGGCCGCGTTGCAGCAGCACGCGGGCGATCAGCCGTGCGGCGGGGTTGGCCCGCGGTGGGCGCTGCGCATCGCGCGATGCCGATACGGATTCGCCGACGCTTGCCGCGGCGAGTCGGGTGGCCTGGGGGTTCGGTGGCGTCATCGGGTCCATTGCAAGTCGGTGAGCCGGTAGCTGCGTTCGAAGGGGTCGATCGACACGCCGGCCAGCTGCGGGCTGGCAGCCAGCGTCTGCTGGTACCAGAGCACCGGCACCAGCGGCAGGCCGTCATGCAGCGCGCCGGCGATCTGCTCGCGCAGCGCCTGCGCACGCGCGGCGTCGGCGGTCGACGACATCGCGGCCAGGGCTCGCGTCAGCGTCGGCGACGACCAGCCCATCGCGCCCCAATCGCCGCCGCGCTTGTCACCGCCCTCGCCGCCGCTCTTGCCGCCGCCCTTATCGCCGCCCTTATCGCCTTCCTCGCCGGCCTTCCCCTCCGCCGCGCCGAAGTCCTGCGCGATCGCGCCGAACGCGTCGGGCACCGCGCCATAGTTGCGCGCGATCAGGCCCATCTCCAGCGAGCCGTCGCGATGGCCAAGCGGAATCTCGCTGGAGTTGCCCACCGCTACGCGGATCTGCACGCCGACCAGGCGCAGCTGCTCCTGGATCGCGGCGGCGATCACCGGCAGTTCGGGACGATCGGGGAAGGTCTGCAGCGTCAGCGCGAAACGCTTGCCGTCGCGCGCGAGCACGCCGTCGGTGCCGCGCCGCCAGCCGAGTTCGGCGAGCAGCGCACGGGCGCGTACGGGATCGTGCGCGAGCGCGGGCAGATCGGCGCGATGCCAGCCGGCCAGCGCCGGCGGAAACAGTTGCGTGGCGGCGAGCGACGGCTCGCGCAGCACCGCCTGCGCGATGCCGCGCCGATCCAGCGCCAGCGACAGCGCCTGCCGCGCGCGCGGGTCGGCGAGCAGCGGATGGCTGGCGTTGAGCTTCAGGGCGGTGGTGCGCGGAATCGGCTGCTGGTGCACGCGCACCGCGTCGCCGCGCCGCAGCCGCGCCACGCTGCCCGGGTCGAGGCCGTAGGCCAGTTCGGCCTGGCCGGCCTCGGCCATCAGGGCCCGCATCTCCGCGCGGCCGACCGCCAGATAGCTGGCGCGGCGCACCGCCGGGGCCGGCCCCTGCCAGCCATCGAAGGCCGCCACCGAGAAGCGCTGCGGCGGCTCCAGCGTGACGATGCGGTACGGCCCCGAGCCGACGATCGCGCGCACCGCGCCATCGGCGCCAAAGGACGCGGGCGCGAGGATCTGCGTGCTGCTGTGCGACAGCAGGGCCGGCAGGGCCGGAAACGGCCGGCGCAGGCGGATCCGCACCACCGCGCCGGACTGGGCATCGATCGCGGCATTGGTCGCGGCATCGGACACTGCATCGATCGCGGCGATCGGCGCCTGGCCCAGTACGCCGGCCGGATGCAGGGCGCGTCGCAGCGCGTTCACGACGTCCGTGGCGCGCACCGGCGAGCCGTCATGAAAAAGCGCGCCCTCGCGCAGTGCAAAGCGCCATGCGAGCCCGTCGCCGGACACCTGCCAGCGCGATGCCAGCCCGGCAATGGGCCGCGCCTGCGCGTCATAGTCGACCAGCGTCTCGGCGACCTGCATGCGGGCGAACAGATAGCCGCCGCGCAGCGGGTCCAGGCTCGACAGCTCCCACGGGCCGATCACGCGCACGGTGCGGTCGGCTGCGGTCTTCGTGGCCGAGCCAGAGCCTGAGCCTGAGCCTGAGCCTGAGCCTGAGCGCGAGCCAGAGCCAGAGCCCGTGCCGGCGCCTTGCGCCAGCGCTGGCGACAGCAGCGCGGCCGCGCCGGCGCCCAGCAGCCGGCGGCGGCGTGGCGAACGCGGTGAACCGGGTGGCGTCGATTCGATCGGGAGCATCGCAGCAGGCCGTCGCATCGCGTCAATAGCTCAGCCGCAGCCCGAGCCGCACCGTGCGCCCTGCCCCGGGCGCGATCCACAGCGCGCTGTAGGAGCTGGCGTAGTAGTCGCGGTCGAACAGGTTGTGCACGTTCAGCGTCAGCCGGGCCTGCTTGCTGAGCTGCCAGTAGGCGAGCAGATCGACCAGCGTGTACGACGGCAGCGTGAAGCTGTCGGCGGCATCGCCCGAGCGTTTGCCGATGTAGCGCACGCCGGCGCCGACACCATAGCGTTGGCCCCACGGCGCCGCATCCTCGTAGACCGCGAGCGCGCTGGCGCTGGTGCGCGGGATATTGCGCAGCGGCGTGCCGGCCGGCAGCCGGGTATCGGCGGTGATCTCGGCATCGGTCAGCGCCACGCTGCCCGACACGCGCCAATGCTGGCCGACGCGGCCGGCCACATCGAGTTCGAGGCCGCGGCTGCGCGCTTCGCCGGCGGTGGTCGAGAACGAGGGATCGGCCGGATCGGCGGTCAGCACATTGCGCTTGTGGATCGAGAACGCACTCAGCGTCGCGCCGAGGCGGCGATCGTCGGTCTCGAACTTCAGGCCGGCCTCGACGGCGCGGCCGCGCTCGGGCGTAAAGGGCTCGCCGGCGGCGCTGCTGCCGGGATTGGGACGGAACGAGCGGCTGGCATTGGCGAACAGCGTCACGTTGTTGCTGGCCAGGTAGGCCAGGCCAAGGCGCGGCGACACCGCGGTCTGGTCCTGCTCGACGCGGGTGCCGCGCAGGCGGTTGTCCAGCGTCTGGCGATACGAGTCGACCCGCAGCCCGCCAAGCACGCGCCAGCGCTCGCCGATGGCGATCTGGTCCTGCGCGTACAGGCCGATATTGGTCTGCCGCTCGTGGGCATCGGTGTTCGGCAGCAGCGGCGGCGGCGCCGACCCGTAGACCGGCTCGTAGATGTCGATCGGGTACGGCGTCGCGGCGGTCGGGTTGCCGCGCAACTGCACCTGGCTGCTGCTGAAGCGATAGGCGTCGAAGCCCACCAGCAGCGTGTGCGACAGCGGCCCGGTGTCGATGCGGCCGGTCAGGTCGGCCTGCAGCGCGGTGTCGTCGGACTGGTAGTCGCGGTATCGGCGCTGGCGCCGCAGCGTGCGATCGTCGGCGGCCAGCGCGAACGGCTCGGTCGAATACCCTTCAAGCGAACCGCCGCGATAGGCCAGCGACAGCCGGCCCTTCCAGCCCGGCGAGAACTGGTGCTCGATGCCGAGCTGATGCGACTGGCTGTCCAGGCGAATGTCGCCATCGCTCGGTTCGCCGAGGAAGGTCTTGCGACCCACCGCATCGAGCCGGCCGTCGACCGCGACGATGCCGCGGTCCAGCGGCGTCGAGAAGCGCTGCCATTCGCCGGCGTACTGGATAACTGTATCGGCGCCCAGCGTCCACGTCAGCGAGGGCGCCAGCAGATCGCGCTGGCTGTCGACGAAGGCGCGCTGGCTGCCCTGATGGTCGCCCACCACAATCAGCCGGCCGGCGACGTTTTCGCCCAGCGGTCCGGTGATATCGGCCGCGGCACGGTAGCGGTCGCGGTTGCCGACCTCCAGCTCGTAGTTCTGCGCCGGCTTGAACTGCGGCTGCTTGGTGACCAGGTTCAGCGTGCCGCCTGGCTCGCCGCTGCCATACAGCGACGAGGTCGGACCCTTCAGCACTTCGACGCGCTCGATGGTGGCGACGTCGCGCGGCGCGGTGAAGCCGCGATTGGCGACGAAGCCGTTGACCAGATAGCCAGTGCCGGTGTTCTCGTTGCCGGCAAAGCCCCGCACCGCGAAGTTGTCCCACAGTCCGCCGAAGCTGTCCTGGCGCGCGATGCCGCTGACGTAGTCAAAGGTCTGTTCCAGCCGCGTCGCGCCGATATCGTCGATCATCGCGCGCGGCACCACGCGCACCGCCTGCGGCACCTCGCGCAGCGGCGTGTCGGTGCGGGTCGCGCCGCTGGCCTCGTCGGGGTTGTACGATGCGGCGCCGGAGGTGACCACCGCGACCTCGGGCAGCATGGCTTCCTCGCGCTCGGCGGCCTCTGCAGCGTCTGCGAGCGCCGCCACGGCGAACAGGGCGGCGGCGAGCGGCGGCAGGGGATGGACCCCGCGCAATGGCCGCATGGACAGGCGCGCAGGCAGGTTCGCGGGCAAACGCGCAGGCAAACGCACGGGCAGCCGCGCGGGCGATGAAGTCGGCGTGGACATGATTGGACGAAGGGTGAACAACGACGCGCGACCACCACGACCGCCATGCCCCGCTACGTGCGCGGCCGGCAAGGGAAGCCGCAAGCAAGACAAGAAGCGGCGACAATACGGTCTGCGGTGACGCTGCCGAGCGACGGCGCGCCTTATTGAGAACGAATTTTCATTATCATTCTAGCTATGGAACGCATGACCCGTCAACGCGAGGCCGTGCTGGGCGCGCTGCGCGAGGCCGCCCGGCCGCTAAGCCCTGCCGAGATCCTGGCCGCCGCGCAGCGCACGGTGCCGACGCTCGGACTCGCGACGGTCTACCGCAATATCCGCGCCATGCTGCAGGAAGGCGGCCTGGTGGCGGTGCCGCTGCCGGGCCAGGCCGACCGCTACGAGGTCGCGGCCGCGCCCGACGCGGTCGTGCACAAGCACTACTTCCAGTGCCTGACCTGCGACCGCGTGTTTCCGCTGGAAGGGTGCCCCGGGCACCTGGAAGAGATCACGCCGCCCGGCTTCGTGGTCGAGCAGCACGAGCTGACGCTGCGCGGCCGCTGCATCGAATGCGCGACGAAGAAGACGGGCAAGCGCCGGACGAACTGAGCGGCAGGAAAAGGCGTTGTCCCCGTGAAGGCGGGGACCCGGCGGCTTGCAGGGTCGGAGTCGCTGAATGCCCGCGGGCGCGGGAACGACGTGGTGGTGTGTTGACGCCTGCTGCGGCTGCTGCGGCCGCCGCGCCTGCTACGGCTGCGAGATCGCGAACTCGTGCGCGGTGGTGTCGAGCCGCGAGACGCGACGCTCGACGCGCCGGTCGTGATAGGACGAGGCGATCCGCGTGATCTGCAGCAGCGGGCCGCCCACCGGCACCTCCAGCAGCCGATGGTCGTCCTCGTCGGCCAGCACTGCGCGCAGGCGCTCCTCGGTGCGGATCACGTTGATGCCGAAGGCGTCCTGATAGAAGTTGTACAGCGTGTTGGGCCGCTCGCGCAGCATGGTCTCGGTCAGCCCTTCGAACAGCGCCTCGGGCACCGTGATCGCATCGGTCATCACCGGCCTGCCGTCCAGCGACAGCACGTTGGTGAAATGGAAGACCCGCTCGCCCGGCGCGATGCCCAGCGCCAGTGCCTCCTCCTTGCTGGCCTTGCCGCGCCGGAATTTGGCCAGCCGCACGCTGGGAAAGGCGCGATGCCCGTCCTCGCGCACCACGCGGAAGAAGCGGAAGAAATGGTCCTCCTGGCGGTGGGTCGCGACGAAGGTGCCGCGTCCCTGATGGCGGATCATGATGTTCTCCGCCACCAGTTCGTCGATCGCCTTGCGCAGCGTGCCGATCGACACGCCGAAGCGCTCCACCAGCCGGCGTTCGGCCGGAATCGCCTCGCCCGGCTTCCACTCGCCCGCGGCGAGCGCGGCCAGGATGGCCCGCTTGACGTCCTTGTACAGCACGCCGCCGATTGCCGCGCCTGCTTCGAATTCTGCGCCCACCTTCAACGATCTCCCTGGACGGATGGATTGGCACGATGCCGGTTCCGCAGCGCCGCCGGCCCGGCGGCGCTGGAACGGAACGTCTATATAACATGGATGACTGCCGTCACCCGCCCTCCGCCGTGTTGAAAATCGTTTCGAACGCCTGGGCCGGGCCCTTCGGTTCGGTGCCCGCGCTCGCACCCCCGCGCGTCGCCCCCTGCGATCAACGCCTGCGGTCGGCGCATACGGCCGGCGCAGGCGATCGACGCTCGAATCGACCTACTCGGCCCGGATGCCCTTCTGGTCGATCAGCTTGGCCCAGCGCGCGACCTCGCCCTGGAAGTAGTCGGTAAAGGGCGCGCTCGCCTGCGGCGCGGGCGAGAAACCGGCGGCCACGATACGGTCGCGCACCGACTTGATCTCGACCATCTTCGCCACCGCCGTGCCGACCTTGTCGATCACCGGCTTGGGCGTGCCGGCCGGCATCATCAGGCCGGTCCAGTTCTCGACCAGCAGGTCGGGAAAGCCGACCTCGCCGACCGTGGGCACATCCGGCAGCAGCGGATGGCGCTCGCGCGTGGTCACCGCCAGCGCGCGCAGCTTGCCGCCCTTGACGTAGGCCAGCGACTCGGGGAAGTTGGAGAACACCACGTCGATCTGCCCGCCGATCAGGTCGGTCATCGACGGTGCACCACCCTTGTACGGCACGTGCGTCAATTTGGTGCCGGTCAGGCTCTCGAACAGTGCAAGCGTCAGGTGCGGCGGCGTGCCGTTGCCGCTCGAGCCCGCATTGAGCTTGCCCTTGCGCGCGGCCTCGACCAGGTCCTTCATCGAATGGATCGGCGAATTGGCCGGCACCACCACGGTCATCGGCGACGAGGCGATGCGCGCCACCGGCACCAGGTCCTTCTGCATGTTGAACGGCAGCTTCGGAAACAGCGTGACGTTGGACGCGTGCGTCAGCGTGACGGCCAGCCAGGTATAGCCGTCCGCCGGGGCCTTGGCCACCTGGTCGGCGCCGATATTGGCATTGCCGCCCGGCTTGTTGTCGATGACGATCGGCTTGCCCCACTCCTCCGACAGCTGATGGCCGACCATGCGCGCCATGATGTCGGTCAGGCCGCCGGGCGCGAACGGCACCACATAGCGGATCGGCTTGCTCGGATAGTCGGCGGGACCCTGGGCCGCCGCGGGCGCGGTGACAGCAACGACGGCGGACAATGCAACGGACAACGCGGCCACATGCCGCAGCATGGAGCGAATCAACAGGCGATGCATGGTTTGTCTCCTTTGTTTGCCGCCATCCGTACTTTGCGGACCTCGGCTTGTGGGGCGGCCCCTGGGGGCATCGCCTGGACGACGCTGCCCCGGGGCCGGCATGAGCTGACGCTTGCTAGGCCGGACTACCCTCCCCGGCCAGCGCCTCCAGTTCGGCCAGCAGCGCGGCGGGCACGGCGATGCCCTCGCTGCTGGCGCGTCGTTGCGATGCCTGGCGGCGCGCGCCCGGCAGGCGCGTGCCCGGGTCGGCCAACATCGCCGCCAGCAGCGCCTCGACGCGATCGTGATAGACCTGCTCGCCGCTGAACGCGGCGGGGTCCAGCACCAGGAAGACCTGGCCGATGCGCGGCCGGCCGCCGGCATCCTCGAAGAAGGAATCGGCCTCGGCGCCGAACTGCGCCCCGGCCAGCGACACCACCAGCAGCTCGACCAGCAGCGCCAGCATCGCGCCCTTGACGCCGCCCGCGGGCAGCATCGAGCCGCGCAGCGCGGCCTTCGCGTCGGTGGTCGGCTCCCCGGCCTCGTCGAGCGCCCAGCCCAGCGGAATCGGCTGGCCGGCCTTGGCGGCGACCATGATCTTGCCGCGCGCGACCTCGGACAGCGACAGGTCGATCACCACCGGCGCGGCGCCGCGGCGCGGAAACACCGCGGCGATCGGATTGGTGCCGAACAGCGGCTTGCGCCCGCCCCACGCCGGCATCGCGGCCGGCGAGTTGCCCAGCGCGATGCCGATCATGCCGGCGGCGGCGACGGGCTCCAGATGGGAGGCCGCGGCGCCGAAGTGATGGCTGTTGGTGACCGCGGCCACGCAGACGCCGAGCTCGCGCGCGCGGGCGATCGCGTGCTCGATCGCCATCGCACAGGCCGGGAAGGCGAAGCCGCATTGGGCGTCGACCAGCAGCGCGGCACGCTGTTGTCGGCCGTGCCGGCCCTGTCCGCTCTGTCCGCCCTGTCCGCCCTGTCCGCCCTGACCGCTCTGACCGCTCTGTCTCTCCGGCTCGCCGGGCGTGCGCAGTACCGGCACCGCCGCGCCATCGACGCGATCGCGCCGCAGATGCGCGACATACATCGGCACCCGGGACACGCCGTGCGAGGCGAGGCCGACGGCATCGGCGCGCACCAGCGCGGCGGCAGTGGCTTCGGCCTGCAGCGCGCTCGCGCCGGCGCGGCGCAGCGCGGCTTCGGCCAAACGCGTCAGGCGTGCGGCATCGACCGTGCTGGCGTTGGCGCTTGCGTTGGCGCTTGCGTTGGCGTTGCCGCTTGCGTTGGCGTTTGCGGTGGCGCTTGCGTTGGCGTTTGCGGTGGCCCCGGAATTGGCGCCGGCATCGGCGCCCGGGTTGACGCGTGCGTTGCCGCTTGCGTTGGCGCTCGTATTGGCAGCGCTCATGCAGTTCCCTCCTCCAGCGCCTGCCGCACCTGCTGCGCGATCAGCATCGACACGCGCGCATTGGCTTCGCGCGTGACTCCGCCGATATGCGGCGTCAACACCAGATTGGGCACGCCCTCCAGCGGCGAGCCGGCCGGCAGCGGCTCGCGCTCGAACACGTCGAGCGCGGCGCCGGCCAGATGGCCCTCGCGCAGCGCCGCAGCCAACGCGCCCTCGTCGACCACGCCGCCGCGCGCGGTGTTGACCAGCACCGCGCCCGGCCGCATCGCGGCGAGCCGCCGCGCGTCGAGCAGATGCCGGGTCGCCGGCACCAGCGGCACGTGCAGGCTGACCGCATCGGCTTCCGCGAGCAGCGCATCGAGGCCGCGCGGCGCGACGCCGCTGCGTTGCCAGACGGGATCGTCATCGCGCAGCATCGGATCGTGCGCAACCACGCGCATGCCGAAGGCCTGGGCGAGCGCCGCGGTCTGCCGGCCGATATCGCCGAAGCCGATCAGGCCCAGCGTCTTGCCCAGCGCCTCGCGCCCCTCCGAAAGACGCGCGCGCGGCCATTTGCCCTGCATCACCTCGCCGCTGCCCTGATAGGCGCCGCGCAGCAGCATCGCCACCGTGGTGACCACGTACTCGGCGACCGAACGCGCATTGGCGCCGGTGGCCGGGATCACGCGGATGCCGCGCGCCTTGCACGATTCGACATCGATGTTGTCCAGGCCGACGCCGAGCCGCCCCACCACGCGCAGGCGCGGCGCGCTGTCGAGCAGCGCCACATCGACCTGCGTACGGTTGCGCACGATCAGCGCGTCCGCCGAAGGCAGCGCCGCCAGCAGCTCGGCGCGCCGATCGACCCAGTCGGGCTCGTAGCGCAGTTCGAACCCGGGCGTCAGCGCGGCCACCGCGTCCGGGTCCATGAACTCGCTGATGCAGATCCGCTTCATCAGGCCGACTCGTGGATGCGGGTCAGCACGAACTCGCGGTGGCCCAGCGCCTCGGCCGCGGTCCAGCGGCCGTTGGCGGTCGCCAGCATGCACTCGAGCAGCTTGTCGCCGGTCTGGTCCAGGTTCAGCTCGCGCTGCAGCAGGCCGGAGCAATCGACGTCCATGTGCTCGCTCATCAGGCGCACGGTGCGCGGGTTCGCGCACAGCTTGATCACCGGCACGATCGGGTTGCCGATCACGTTGCCCTGCCCG
Source organism: Cupriavidus cauae (assembly GCF_026210475.1). Lineage (NCBI taxonomy): Bacteria > Pseudomonadati > Pseudomonadota > Betaproteobacteria > Burkholderiales > Burkholderiaceae > Cupriavidus > Cupriavidus cauae. The sequence goes on along the minus strand of NZ_CP080293.1, from coordinate 1,091,152 downwards.
GTCGGGAAGAAATGCACGACGAAGCCGGATGCCGCGCACAGCGTCACCATCTCGGCCGCGGCCGACGACGAGTCCATGAACCACAGGCCGGGATGGGTCGGCTCCTCGGCCTTGTCGAGCACGCCGTCGACCGTGCATTTCTTGCCGATCTTCTGGATGTTGCCGAGCGCCTTCTCCTCGATGGTGGTCAGGCCGCCCGCGATATTGCCCTTGGTCGGCTGCGATTCCGACAGATCGGTGGTCTTCCAGCGGTCGATCATGGCCTGATAGCGCTCGAACATCGCCATGAACTGGTGGCGCACCTCGTCGTTGGCGCAGCGTGCGGCGACGATATGCTCGCCGCCGGTCAGCTCCGAGGTTTCGCCAAACACCAGCGTGGTGCCGAGCGGATGCAGCTTGTCGAAGGCATTGCCGACGGTCGGATTGGCGCCGCAGCCCGACGTCGTATCCGACTCGCCGCACTTGGTCGACACCCACAGGTCGGCGATCGGGCATTCGACGCGATGCAGCGCGGTGGCGTACTGCACGAATTCCTTGGCGGCCTTCGATGCGCGCTTGATGGTCTCGTGGTCGCCGTGGCCCTCGATGCCGAAGCCGACCACCGGCTTGCCGGTCTTCGCGATGCCGTCGACCACGCGCTTGGTCCAGCCGTCCTCGATGCCGATCACCACCACGGCGGCGACGTTCGGATTGCTGCCCGCGCCGATCAGCGTGCGGAAATGCAGATCCAGGTCCGGACCGAACTGCAGGCGGCCATAGGGATGGGGAATCGCCATCGTGCCCTTGATCGCATGCGCGACCGCCTCGGCGGCGGCGTTGGACAGGTCGTCCAGCGGCAGGATGATGACGTGGTTGCGGACGCCGACCCGGCCGTTGTCGCGGCGGTAGCCCCAGAAGGTGGTGTTTTGATCGATGATGGACATGGCGTGGTGTTCGGTTCTCGAATGACTGGAATCGCCTCGATGGGCTGCGATGGCTGCCAGAGCGGCGATGGCGGGGATGGCTGGACCGAAAGGCTTTTCCTCACGGACTGCCGGACGGCGCCGCTTACCAGCGCTTGGTCTTGATGTTGTGCACGTGAGCGTGCTCGCCGGCCTTGATCGGCGCGACCACCTTGCCGATGTCGACGCCGTACTTGTAGACCGTGTCGTTCGGCGCCATGTCGCGCAGCGCCACCTTGTGGCCGATCGGAATCGGCTGGCGCGCGGTCACCGTGATGGTGCGGTCCTCGTCCATGATCCAGGCGTTCAGCTCGGTGCCCGCCTCGATCCCTTCCACCACGGCCACGGCCACCGTGTCCTTGGCGTCGTGCAATACGACGTGAATCATCGTTGTGTCTCCTCTGTGGGTTGGTGCGTGCATCGGATCATAGGTGGTCAAATCATAAAGGTCAACCAACTCATCTATATGAATTAGATGTATATCGATGTGCACTTCAGGCGTCTTGGCGTGCCAACGTAACCCGCCTTTGAAATGAGATGCGTTTGCTGTCGCACGGACGAGAGCCCATGGGCCGTCCGAAGATCGGCTTTCGCGGAGCTTTCCATGGCCGCGGCCGCCCGGTGCCGAAGGGAGATCGGCCGCCCAGCCTCCGCTCATCGGGAGAGTCGGCCATGCGTCCGATCAGACTGCTGTTGGTGGCGTCGCTGCTGCTGAACCTGGCGTTCGTCAGCGCCACCGTGATGGCGATCCACCGCCTCGGCGGCATCGGCTATCTCGCCTTCAAGCTCAAGCACCGCGACGACGGCTCCGGCTACAGCGCCGGACGGCTGCAGCATCTGCGCTCGCTCGATGCCGCGCTGCCCGCCGGCAAGATCGTCTTCGTCGGCGACTCGATCACCGAAGCCGGGGAATGGGGCGAGTTTCTCGGCCACCACGATGTGGTCAATCGCGGCATCGGCGGCGATTCGACGGCACGCATCCTCGATCGCATCGAGTCGGTGGCAAAGACGCGGCCGTCCAAGCTGTTCCTGATGGCGGGCATCAACGATCTCGGCGCGTTCGACGAGCGCGAGGTGTTCGACCGCTATCGGCAGATCGTCGACACGGTCAGGCGCGTGTCGCCCGGCACGCGGATCTATCTGCAGAGCACGCTGCCGGTCAATCGCGAGGTACGCGACACCGGCCGCGACAATGGCCGCGTCGCGCAGTTCAATGCGCTGCTGGCCGGGCTGGCGGCCAGCGACGATCGGGTCGAATGGATCGATGTCGCCCGCGCGCTGGCGGACCGGGACGGCAACCTGGATCGCGCCTATACCTATGACGGCGTGCATCTGAACGGCGAGGGCTATGCGCGCTGGAAGGCCGTGATCCTGCCGTATTTGCACGGCACCAGCGTCGCGACGCGGTAGGGGCGTGGCGACGCGGTGGGGGCGTGATCACGCGATAGAGGCGTGACGACGCAGTCGGTACGTCGAGACGCGATAGGAGCGTGGCGCGCGATCGAGGCGTAACGACACGATGGCGTGCGACCACGCGTTTGGGCGCGACGACGCGATTGCGTGCGACCACGCGTTTGGGCGCGACGACGCGATCGGGTGTGACGACGTGATTGGGCGCGACGACGCGATTGGGTGTGACGACGTGATTGGGCGCGACGACGCGATTGGGTGTGACGACGTGATCGGGCGCGACGACGCGATTGGGTGTGACGACGCGAATGGGTCGTGCGGCTGCCGGAAGCAGTCCGTGGCCCTGTCGTGGGCAACGCCCCGAGCCCGGCTTCTGGTATGTTCGGCGTCATCGCTTGCGCGAGCCATCACTCGTCGCCTGTCCTCCGCCTGCGTACCGCCTTCCCGACCACGCCGCCATGTTCCAGGTGATCGCCCCTTGCCCCGCGTTGGCGCCCTACGTCAACGGCTACTGGTTCGTCCAGGACCTGGAGGGCGTGTACGAAGGGCAGCCGATCGAGACTTGCCCTTACCCGGGCGCGGTGCTGTCGGTCAACTTCGGCCGTCCCAATGCGATGGAGGGCGGCCCGACGGTCCCGAGGGTCTCGCTGCTGGGCTTCCAGTCGAGCAGCCGCCGCTGGCGCTCGTGGTCGGACACATATTTCGTCATGGCGATGCTCAGCGGCATCGGGCTGGCGCGGCTGTTCCCCGGCATTGGCGCGGACTGCAAGGATCGCCTGATGGACCTCGCCGCCTATCTGGGCGATGGAGCGGCCTGCTCGCTCGCGGCCGACCTGAGCGCCGCCTGGGCGCCGCGCCGGATCGCCGGCCAGCTGGACGCCTGGCTGCTGCGGCGCCTCGACGCCACCCGCGCGCCGATCGAGCTGCCGACGCTCGCCGCGGCCCACGCGCTGTTGCGCCAGGGCCAGCAGGTGCAGGACATCGCCCGGCTGACCGCCGTCAATCGGCGCCAACTGCATCGATGGTTCGAGCGGCATCTCGGCGTCAGCCCCAAGCAGCTGATGGACCTGGAACGGCTGCAGTCGAGTATCCAGGCGGTGCAACGCGGCGATGGGGACGCGCTGTCCGGCTACAGCGACCAGGCGCACCAGATCCGCAACTGGCGGCGGCGTCTGGCCCAGACGCCGGGCGGCTACGCCCGCGGCGGGCCTTCGCCACTGGCCGAATACTTCGGCCGGCAACCGGGACAGGGCCCGGCCTTCTATCTCTGACGGGGCGGGGTCGAAGCGTCGCGAACGGTCCCAAGCTGTCCCTAGCCGTCCCAAGCCGCCCCAAGCCGCCCCAAGCCGCCCCAAGCCGTCCCAATCCGTCCCAATCCGTCCCAATCCGTCCCAATCCGTCCCAATCCGTCCCCAGCCGTCCCAAGCCGTCCCAAGCCGTCTCCGGCCGTCCCAAGTCCCAAGTCCCAAGTCCCAAGTCCCAAGTCCCAAGTCCCGAGTCGTCCCAGGCGGTCCAGGCGGTTCAAAACGGTCCCAAACGTTCAATACGGCGCGTCCGCGCCGCGGCATCCTGCGGCACTCGACAGGAGGTACGTATGGACGTTGAAGAGATTGCGCTGGAACGAACGCTCGTCGACTACACCGACGGCGCGACAACCTTCGAGGGTTACGTCGCCCGGCCCGCCGGCCTCGGGCCATCCGCGCCATGCGTGCTGCTGGCCCACGAGTGGAGCGGCCTGAGCGAGCCCATCAAGCGCAGCGCCGACCGGCTCGCCGCATTGGGCTACGTCTGCTTCGCCGCCGACGTCTATGGCAAGGGCGTGCGCGGCGACCCGATGGGCGACAACTCGCATCTGATGAATCCGATGCTGGCCGACCGTGCCCTGTTGCAGCGGCGGCTGCTGGCGGGACTCGATGCCGCCACGGCGCTTCCCGGCGTCGACCCGCGCCGCATCGCCGCGGTCGGCTACTGCTTCGGCGGCTTGTGCGCGCTGGACCTGGCACGCGCGGCGCCGCCGAACCTGGTCGCCGCCATCAGCATCCACGGCGTTCTGCAGCCGCCACGGATCGGCGCGCAGCGGCCAATCTCCGCGAGCGTCCTGCTGCTGCACGGCTGGGAAGACCCGGTCGCGCCGCCGGCCGATGTGCTGGCCATTGCCAGGGAACTGACCGACGCGGGAGCGGACTGGCAGTTGCACGCCTACGGCCACGCCCGCCACGCCTTCACCTTCGCCGGCGCGAATTTCCCCGAGCGCGGCATCGTCCATGACCCGCGGGCCGACAGGCGCTCCTGGGCCGCGATGAAGGCGTTCCTGGCGGAGCAGCTGGGGGCGAAAGGCTAGCGGCGACGGCAGGTTTCTTCTTGCCGCCCGCAAAAAAAAGCAGGCGGCGAAGCCCCTCCGGGCATTCGCCGCCGCATCCTCCCGCACTGCCTTACTTCTGTTGCTGCTGCTTGCGCTCGCGCTGTTGGCCGCCTTGCTGCTGCTGGCCGCCCTTGCTTTGCTGCTGTTGTTGCTGCTGCTTGCTGCCGCTCTTCTGGCCTTGGCCTTGCTGTTGCTGAGTCATGATGGTCTCCGGATGTGCGGACAAGACGTCCGGACTCGAACCGATGCATCGAGCGTGCCAGCGCGCCGATCGGGCGTGATACCGGCGTGGGGAGACCTATCGTGCGCAGCGTAGGCGTCATCCGCTTCGGTAAGGCAGTCGATGTCGCAGAATCTGCACGAGGTATTGTCAATGCTGCAAACGGAACCTCTACCGGACCTGTTCGGCGGACCTCTGGGGGCCGCGCAGCAGGCCGCGGACCGTTGTCGGCGGGCGGCTCAGAACCAGACGCGCACGCCGGCGACAAAGCGCGTCTCGCCGCTGCGGCCGCCGGAGGCGCGCACCATGTCGGCGGTATTGCCGAACGTCTGGTAGCGCTCGACGCCGATGTACGGCGCGAACTGGCGGCTGAACTCGTAGCGTAGCCGCACGCCGACCGCGCCGTTGGACAGGCCGCTGCCGACACCGACCTCGCGGTCGTTCTTGCCGTAGAAATTGGCCTCGACGCGCGGCTGCAGGATCAGGCGCTGCGTGACCAGCAGCTCGTACTCGGCGGACAGCCGCAGCGCCGTCCGCCCTTCGGTGCCGAGGTAGCCGGTGGCGTCGAGCTCGAACCAGTAGGGCGCCAGCCCCTGCACGCCGAATGCGAGCCAGTTGCGTGCGGGGCGACCGTGGCCGGCGTCGTTGCGGATGCCGAGCTGCGTGTCCCAATAGCTGGCGATGGCGTGGCCCCACAGCAGTTCGGTGCGGGCCTCGTGGACCTTGCCGCGCTCGACCTCGCCCTCGGCCTTGATGACCAGCCGGTCATAGGTGCCGCCGAACCAGGCCTGCGCCTCGTAGGCGGCCGCGTTGGTGTCGCTGCCGCGCGCCCATTCGAGGCGGTCCACCAGCACCGAGCCGAACAGGTGCTCGTCGGCCATATGCAGCTGCCGATGGGGACCGAGCGCGTACTGCCCGACGCCGAGGCGATGGCCGCCGGAATAGGCGTGCGGATCGCGGGCATCGGGCGGCGCGCTGCCGCCCTGCATCTTCATGTCGCCGTGGTCCATTGCCGGCTTCGCGGCGCTGCCGTGCTGATGCTGCTGATGCTCCTGGTGTTGCTGATGCTCCCGGTGCTGCTGGTCTTGCTGATGCTCCTGGTGCTGCTGGTCCTGTCGGTGCTGCTGGTCTTGCTGATGCTCCTGGTGCTGCGGGTGCTGCGGGTGCTGCTGGTGCTGCGGGTGCTGCTGGTGCTGCGGGTGCTGCTGGTGCTGCTGATGCTGCTGGTGGTCACCGTGATCGTGCTGGTGCGGCTGCTGCCCCCAAGCAGCCCCGATGCCGGCGGCTGCCAGCAGGATGGCAAGAAGTATGTTCGATGGCATGGCTCGGGCCCCGTGCGTCTTGGAATTTGGATGGAACATCGGGCCAGTCAGGCCACCAGCACTTCGCGGAACATGCCTGCGTCCATATGCATCATCAGATGGCAATGCCAGGCCCAGCGGCCGAGCGCATCGGCCGTGACGAGGAAGCTGATGCGCTGGGCCGGCTGCACCGGAATCGTGTGCCGCCGCGCCTGGAAGGAGCCGTCCGGCGCCTCCAGCTCGCTCCACATGCCGTGCAGATGCATCGGGTGGGTCATCATCGTGTCGTTATGCAGGATCACGCGCAGCCGCTCGCCGTGGCGGAAATGGACCGGCGTGGACTTGCCGAACTCCAGGCCGTCGAAGGACCAGGTGTAGCGCTCCATATTGCCGGTCAGGTGCAGTTCCACTTCCCTGTTCGGCCCGCGCGGGTCCATCGGACCGCCGACCGTGCGCATGTCGGCCAGCGTCAGCACGCGGCGTCCGTTGTTGCGCAGCCCGATGCCGGGGTCGTCGAGGTTGGTCCGTGCCATGTCGACCCGCATATCGGTGCTCGGGCCGTATTCGGTGCGCGCGTGGCGGGCGGTCCTGCTGGGGATCTTCAGCGAGCCGTTTGCCGGCGCCGTCGGCATGGCGTGCTGGCCGTGGTCCATCGCCATGCCGCCGTGGTGCATGCCGTGCGCCCCGTGCGTGTCGTGCATGCTGTACATGCCATGCGTGCCGTGCGTACCATGCGCGCCATGCGTGCTGTGCATGCCGCGCTCGCTGTTCGTCCCGTGCGTGCCATGCATGGCGCCGTGGTTGTGCCCGCCGCCATGGCTCATCCCAGCCATCCCACCCATCGCCCCCATGTCGCCCATCATGTCCGTCATGGTCAGCCACTGGGCCTTGTCCAGCGCGGGCACGGCGGCCTGCAGCCCCTCGCGCGTCGCCAGCGTGCCGCGCGCGTAGCCGGTGCGGTCCATCGACTGCGAGAAGATCGTGTAGGCCTCGTCGCGCGGCTCGACCAGGACATCGCAGGTCTCGCCGGGACCGAAGCGGAATTCGTCGACCGTCACCGGCTCGATGTTCTGGCCGTCGACCTGCACGACCTTGAGCTTCAGCCCCGGAATGCGCACGTCATAGAAGGTATTGCCGCTGCCATTGATGAAGCGCAGCCGAACCTTGTCGCCCGGCTTGAACAGGCCCGTCCAGTTGCCGGCCGGCGTCACGCCATTGGTCAGATAGGTCAGCGTATGCGCGGACAGGTCGGCCAGATCGGTGGGGCTCATCCGCATCTGGTTCCACATGCGGCGCTTGTCGACGGCGGCCTTGATGCCGTCGTTGGCGACATCGCGGAAGAAGTCGACGACGGTGGGCTGGTTGTAGTTGTAGTAGTCGCTCTGGGTCTTGAGCTTGGACAGCACGCGCATGCCGTCCTCGTCGGTCCAGTCGGACAGCAGCACGGTATGGTCGCGGTCCGCGCGGATCGGATCGTCGTCGCCGTCGATGATCAGGCCGCCGTAGACGCCGGTCATCTCCTGGAAGCCCGAGTGCGAGTGGTACCAGTAGCTGCCGCTCTGCACGACCTTGAAGCGGTAGGTGAAGGTCTCGCCCGGCGCGATGCCGGGGAAGCTGATGCCGGGCACGCCGTCCATCTCGAACGGCAGGATGATGCCGTGCCAGTGAATCGAGGTCGGCTCGCGCAGGCGGTTGGTCACGCGGATGGTCACCGTATCGCCCTTGCGCCAGCGCAGCGTCGGGCCCGGCAGCATGCCGTTGATGGTGTGGGCGATGGCGGGCTTGCCGGTGAAGTTGACGACCGCCTCTTCGATGAACAGGTCGAACTCGGTGCCGGTCAGCACCGGCGCGCTGCCGCTGCCCGCCCGCCGCGGGCGGTCCGCGTGCTGCGCCCATGCCGCGCCGGGCACGCCGGACAGTGCGCCGAGCACGCCGCCCGCGACCAGCCCTTGCACGAAGCGCCGGCGGGACAGATGAGGCGGCAGGGCCAGGGTGGTTGGGGCAATGCGGGGCATGGAGACGGTCCTGTGGTCTGTCGACGATTGTCGATCGGCGCCCGAACTCGGCGTCTGTGATCGGCGTCGACCACCCGCGTCGCCGATCGTACGATCGGCGTCGGAGACGCTTCAATCGGTGATCGTCAATCGCAAATGGCCTCGGCAGGATAAGGACCGGGCAGTAACCAACCAATTACCCCGACATTACATTCCGGTAATGTTGGCGTCATGTTGGGCCGCCTCGCCCTACACTATCGCGACGGTTGCGCCAGGCGCCGATGGCCGGCGGCGCGCGCAGGGCACAGCCCACAGCGGGGCGCGGAAAACAGGAAGCCGAAGCCCGACGCGCGGCACAGGAAGCGGGAAGCGGGAAGCGGGAAGCGGGAAGCGGGAAGCGGGAAGCAGAGAGTAGCAAGCAGGAAGCGCCGATGAAATTGCTGGTAGTCGAAGACGAGGCCAAGACCGGGGAATACCTGCGGCAGGGGCTGACCGAGGCGGGGTTCGTGGTGGACCTCGCCGCCAACGGCCTGGATGGCCAGCATCTGGCCATGACCGAGCCGTACGACCTGATCGTGCTCGACGTGATGCTGCCCGACGTCGACGGCTGGCGCATCGTGCAGACGCTGCGGGCCGCCGACAACCGGGTCCCGGTGCTGTTCCTGACGGCGCGCGACAGCGTGGCCGATCGCGTCAAGGGCCTGGAGCTCGGCGCCGACGACTATCTGGTCAAACCCTTTGCCTTTGCCGAGCTGCTGGCGCGCGTCCGCACGCTGCTGCGCCGCGGCGCCACGCAGATGGCGCTGGACCGCATCCAGATCGCCGACCTGGTGCTCGACCTGGCCCGCCGCCGCGCCACCCGCGCCGGCCGCCGCATCGTGCTGACCAACAAGGAATTCTCGCTGCTCGAACTGCTGGCGCGCCGGCGGGGCGAGGTGCTGCCGCGCTCGCTGATCGCCTCGCAGGTCTGGGACATGAACTTCGACAGCGACAGCAATGTGATCGACGTCGCCATCCGCCGGCTGCGCGCCAAGATCGACGACGACTTCGACATCAAGCTGATCCAGACGGTGCGCGGCATGGGCTACGTGCTCGAGAACCCGGAGGACGGCGACTGATGCCGCGCCTCTCGCTGACGGCCCGGCTGACCGCGTTGTTCTCGCTGACCTCCGCCTGCGTGCTGCTGGGCCTGGGGTGGCTGATCTTCTGGGCGATGGACCGGCACTTCGCCGATCAGGACTACGCGCTGCTCGGAGACAATCTGCGGATGGTCGAACGGATCGTGGCGACGGGCCCGTCCGACGGCATCGCGGCGCGGCTGGCCGACGCGCAGAAGCACCACGGCGGCCTGCTGATCCATGTGCAAGGCAAGCGAGGCGAGCCGCTGTTTGCGAGCCCCGGCTTCGATTTCGGCGCGGCGCTCGAGGCGGCGGCGCGGACGGATGCGGGGGCGCGCCTCGATGCGGACGGCGCGGCCGGTGCGAACGCTGCGGACGGTGCCGATGGCGCGGACGGCTCGCAGGGCAATGGGCTCGAATGGCGGCAGAACGGCCAGCTGTATCGCGGCATGGTCCGCACGGTGCGCGATCCGGGCACGGGAGAGCCGCTGCGCATGCTGGTCGGCATGGACACAGAGATCCACGATCACTTCATTCACGCGTTCCGCCAGTCGCTGGTGTTCTATATCGCGCTGGCCGCGCTGGCCAGCGGCGTGCTCGGCTGGTGGGCGGCGCGCCGCGGGCTGTCGCCGCTGCGCACGATGGCCTCGCGCGCGCAGACCGTGACGGGCAGCAAGCTGTACGAGCGGATGCCCGTCGAAGCGGTGCCGGTCGAAATGGCGGACCTGGCGGCGAACCTGAACGCGATGCTGGCGCGGCTGCAGGACGATTTCCGCCGGCTGTCCGAATTCTCGTCCGACCTGGCGCACGAGCTGCGCACGCCGATCACCAACCTGATGACGCAGACCCAGGTCGCGCTGTCGCAGCCACGCGATGCCGGCAATTACCGCGACATCCTGGCGTCGAACGCCGAGGAACTGCAGCGCCTCGCCCGCATGGTGTCCGACATGCTGTACCTGGCCAAGATGGAACACGGGCTCGATCTGCCGAACACCGAGGCGATCCGCATCGCCGACGAGGTGCGCGCGCTGTTCGACTTCTACGAGGCGCTGGCCGAGGACAAGGCGGTGCGACTGGATCTGCGGGGCGACGGCCGCATCCAGGGCGACCGGCTGATGCTGCGGCGGGCGCTGAGCAATCTGATTTCGAATGCGCTGCGCTATACGCCGCCGGGCGGCACGATCGTCGTCGACGTGGCCAGTGTCGGCCAACACGTCGAGGTCGCGGTGGAGAACGACGGCGCCGGGATCGACCCGAGCCTGCTGCCCTCGATCTTCGACCGCTTCTCGCGTGGGGACAAGTCGCGCACGAGGCCGGAATCGGACAGCGTGGGATTGGGACTGTCGATCACCAAGGCCATCATGCTGGCGCACGGCGGGGATATCGCGGTGCGGTCCGAGCGGGGGAAGACGCGGTTTGCGTTGCGGTTTCCGAAGCGGATGGATGATGGGCCGAGGACTGACCGAGGACTGACCGAGGACTGACCGAGGACTGACCGAGGACTGACCGAGGACTGACCGAGGACTGACCGAGGACTGACCGAGTGCTGACCGCCGCGGACCAGCTGACGGGCAAATGAAAAAGGGCGCTGCGGCCGGTGCCGCAGCGCCCTTTTTGCTGAGGGCAACGCCTTGCCGATTTCCTTATTCCACCGTCACCGACTTCGCCAGATTGCGCGGCTTGTCGACGTCGGTACCGCGTGCACATGCGGTGTGATACGCCAGCAATTGCAGCGGCACCACATGCAGGATCGGCGACAGGTCGCCGTAGTGCTCGGGCAGGCGGATCACCTGGATGCCGTCGGTCGACGTGATGTGCGTGTCCGCGTCGGCGAACACATAAAGCCGGCCGCCGCGGGCACGCACTTCCTGGATGTTCGACTTCAGCTTTTCCAGCAGCGCGTCGTTCGGCGCCACCGTGACCACCGGCATCGCCTCGGTCACCAGCGCCAGCGGCCCGTGCTTGAGCTCGCCGGCCGGATAGGCCTCGGCGTGGATGTACGAGATTTCCTTCAGCTTCAGCGCGCCTTCCAGCGCGATCGGATAGTGCAGGCCGCGGCCGAGGAACAGCGCGTTCTCGCGGCGGGCGAAGTCCTCCGACCAGGCGATGATCTGCGGCTCCAGCGCCAGCACGCCGTGCAGCGCGGCCGGCAGGTGGCGCAGGTTCGCCAGCGCCCTGGCCTGGCTTTCCTCCGACAGCGTGCCGCGCAGCTTGGCCAGCGCCAGCGTCAGCATGTACAGCGCGGCCAGCTGCGTGGTGAAGGCCTTGGTCGAGGCGACGCCGATCTCGGTGCCCGCGCGCGTGATGAAGCGCAGCTCGGTTTCGCGGACCATCGCGCTGCTGGCGACGTTGCAGATGCACAGCGTGTGCTCGTGGCCCAGGCCCTTGGCATGGCGCAGCGCGGCCAGCGTGTCGGCGGTCTCGCCCGATTGCGAGATCACGACCACCAGCTGGCGCGGATTGGGTACCGTTTCGCGGTAGCGGTATTCGCTCGCGACCTCGACCTGGGTCGGGATGCGGGCGATCGCTTCGAGCCAGTACTTGGCGGTGCAGCCCGAGTAGTAGCTGGTGCCGCAGGCCAGGATCAGCACGCTGTCGATATTGGCGAACACCTGCGCGGCGCGTTCGCCGAACTGGCTCGGCTCGATGCTTTCGATGCCCTCGAGCGTGTCGGCCAGCGCGCGCGGCTGCTCGAAGATTTCCTTCTGCATGAAATGCCGGTACGGGCCGAGATCGACGGCCGCCGCATGGGCTTCGACCACGCGCACTTCGCGCTCGACCGGCTCGTCGTTGACGTCGTGGATCGTGATCGCGTCGCGGCGCACCTCGACCACGTCGCCCTCTTCCAGATAGATCACGCGGTTGGCGGTGCCGGCGACGGCCAGCGCGTCGGAGGCGAGGAAGGCCTCGCCTTCGCCGAGCGCCGCGACCAGCGGCGAGCCGGCGCGCGCGCCGACCACGCAGTCGGGCTGGTCCTTGGCGACCACGGCGATCGCATAGGCGCCGTGCAGGCGCTTGGTGATCGCCCGCACCGAGGCGAACAGGTCGCCGCGCGTGGCGCTGCTCGGATAGGTGTAGGCCTGGTGCACCAGATGGGCGACCACTTCGGTATCGGTCTGCGAATCGAAGCCGTAGCCGGCGGCGCGCAATTCGTCGCGCAGCGGCTCGTAGTTCTCGATGATGCCGTTGTGCACCAGCGCGATGGTTTCGCCCGAGAAGTGCGGGTGGGCGTTGATGGTGTCGGGCTTGCCGTGCGTGGCCCAGCGCGTGTGGGCCACGCCGATCGTGCCGGACAGGCCGGAGCCGCGCGTCTGCTCGTCCAGGTCCGCCACCCGCGACACGGTGCGGGCGCGCTCGAGCGTGTCCTCGCGGACCACTGCCACGCCGCACGAGTCATAGCCGCGGTATTCCAGGCGGCGCAGGCCTTCGATCAGAACCGGAACGATATTGCGCGTCGAAACCGCGCCGACGATGCCACACATGTTGCTCTCCCTGGGTGCCGCGGCTCGTGACCGCCTGCGTTGATGCTTTGTTCGATGTCCTGGCTGGCGGGCGCTTGTGCCGCCCGCCCCGGGCCTTGCGCGCCGGCCAGCGCGGTGCGCCTATCTTACTTCGTGCCCTGCCTGGGCTGCTTGACCGGCCGCTGCCAGCCGGGGATGGTCGTCTGCTTGGCGCGCGACAGCGTCAGCTGGTCGGCCGGCGCTTCCTTGGTCAGCGTGGTGCCAGCGCCCAGCGTCGCGCCGCGGCGTACCGTGACGGGCGCGACCAGCTGCGAGTCCGAGCCGATGAAGACGTCGTCCTCGATCACCGTGCGGTGCTTGTTGACGCCGTCGTAGTTGCAGGTGATGGTGCCGGCGCCGATGTTGACGCGCGAGCCGACCGTGGCGTCGCCGACGTAGGCAAGATGGTTGGCCTTGCTGTGCGCGGCGATCTGGCTGTTCTTGACCTCGACGAAGTTGCCGATATGGACGTCCTCGCCCAGTTCGGTGCCGGGACGCAGCCGGGCATAGGGCCCGATCCGGCCGTCCGCGCCGACCTGCGCCTGCTCCAGATGGCAGAAGGCCAGCACGCGTGCCCCGGAACCGATGCGGCTATCCCGGATCACACAGTGAGGACCGATCTGCACGCCGTCTTCCAGGTGAACCCGTCCCTCGAACACGCATCCCACGTCGATCGTGACGTCTCGGCCACATGTCAGTTCGCCCCGGATATCGATCCGGGCCGGGTCGAGCACGGTCACGCCGGCCTCCAGCAGGCGCATCGCCTGGTTGCGCTGGTGCAGGCGCTCGAGTTCGGCCAGTTGCACCTTGCTGTTGACGCCCAGCGTCTCCCACAGCGCGCCCGGCTGGGCGGACACGACCTCGACGCCATCGGCGACCGCGCGCTCGACGGTATCGGTGAGGTAGTACTCACCTTGCGCGTTATCGTTGCGCAGCGTGGACAGCCACTCGGTCAGCTTCGCGGTCGGGCAGACCACGATGCCGGTATTGATCTCGCGGATCGCGCGCTCGGCTTCGCTGGCGTCCTTCTGCTCGACGATGCGGGCGATGCTGCCGGCGGCGTCGCGCACGATACGGCCGTAGCCGGTCGGATCGTCCATCTCGACGGTCAGGATGCCGAAGCGGTCCTGCCCGGCGGCTTCCACCAGACGGGCCAGCGTGTCGGCCCGGGTCAGCGGCACGTCGCCGTACAGCACCAGCGTCGGCTGGGCCGGATCGAGCAGCGGCAGCGCCTGCATCACCGCATGGCCGGTTCCGAGCTGTTGGGCCTGCAGCGCGAAGGCGACATCGGGCGCGGCGACCGCGGCCTGTACCCGCTCGGCGCCATGGCCCACGACCACCACCAGCCGCGTCGGCGACAGCGTACGCGCGGTATCGATCACATGAGCAAGCAGCGGCCGGCCGGCCAGCGGATGCAGCACCTTCGGCAAATCGGAATGCATCCGTTTGCCCATGCCGGCGGCGAGAATGACGATGTTCACGAGGAGGTTCCTAAGTGAGTGCGCCCGAATTGACATCCGGATCGGAAAGACGCGCGACCAGCCCCGACGTGACAGCCGGGCGTTGGCGCAACTGGCGGACGGTGGGCCGTTCATCGGCCTCATCCCGCCATGGACGGAGCCATGCGGAAGCCGTCGCCGGCACCCCGCCATCGTCCGCAAACCGTTGCCAGACCTTGCCTGGCGGGCGGCGGAGAGCTGCCGTTGGCGCGTCCGGCGATTCTAGCATGGGGGGTATCCGCCGCTTGACGGCTGTTGCGCAAATTCACAATGTGCGGTGGCGCGAACTGATCGCGGCGGGGATGCTGGTATTGCTGACCGCCTGCAATGCGATGAAGCTCGGCTACCAGCAGGGCGACCACCTGGCCTACTGGTGGATCGACAACTATGTCGACGTCTCCGACGACCAGGAGCCGCAGACCCGGGATGCGATCGCCCGCTTCTTCGCCTGGCATCGGCGCGAGCAGCTGCCCGAGATCGCCGCCTTGCTGCAACGCGCCAAGAGCGAGGTGCAAGGGCCGGTGACCGAGGCCCAGCTGGAGCGCGTGCGCGACGATACGCAACGGATGGCCCGCGTCGCCTTCGACCATGCGATCCCGGATGTCGCCGATCTGCTGTTGACACTGACGCCGGACCAGATCAAGCGGATGGAGCGCAAGTTCGCCGACGGCAACGAGAAGTACCGCAGGAAATTCCTGCGCGGCAGCCCCGACGATCGCCTCGAGGCACGCTACGACAAGGTGATGGAGTGGGCCACGCTGATCTACGGGCGCTTCTCGCGCGAGCAGCAGGACGCGATCCGCGCCGCGCTCCGCCCGGTGGTCGACAACGCCGAGTCGCGCTTCGGCGAACGGGTGAAACGCCAGCAGGCCTGGATGGCGCTGGTCCGGCAGGTCCAGGCGGAACACCCGCCCAAGGCCCGCGTGATCGCGCTGCTGCAGCGCTTCGGCGACCAGTGGCAGGCGCCGCCGACGCGCGAGCGCCGCGTCAGCTACGAGGCCAATACCGAGGCCGGACTGACGGTGGCGGCGCAGATCGCCAACATGACCACGCCGGAGCAGAAGCGCCACGCGGTCGAGCGCTTCCAGAAGTGGATCGAGGATACGCAGTCGCTGATGCGCGAGGCGCCGCGGCAGCCGGCCACGGTGCCGTCGCGCGCGGCCAACTGAGGCGGCGCCGAAGGAAAGCCGAAGGAAAGCCGAAGGAAAGCCGAAGGAGAGCCGAAGGAGGGCCGAAGGAGGGCCGAAGGAGAGCGGAAGGCGGGCTCAGAGAGAGCCCGCAGGAGCCCGAAGGCGCGCTGAACGAACCGGTGCTCGAGCGCCGAAGCCTGAACGAACCGGTGCCGAGTCCCCGAGGCTTTATTCCGCCGCCGACGCGGCCGCCGCAGTGGCGGCCACCGCCGCGCCCTCGGCCTGCGCGCCCCGCCCCCCCGGCCTCTCGAAACGGACGAATTCCATCCGGTTCTCGGCGCTGCCGCCGGCGAACACCAGCGGCTGCTGCGAGAAGGTCGAGTCGCCGAACAGCGAGGCCTCGTCGACCTTGGCCAGCCCGGTCGCCAGGCCGTTGAAGTCGAACAGCTCGGTATCGGCCAGGTGCGACGGCACCACGTTCTTCAGCGCCGAGAAGATATTGTCGATGCGGCCCGGATTCTGCCGCTCCCACTCGAGCAGCATTTCCTTGACCTTCTTGCGCTGCAGGTTCTCCTGCGAGCCGCACAGATTGCAGGGGATGATCGGGAATTCCATCGCGCGCGCATAGGCGGCAATGTCCTTCTCCGAGCAATAGGCCAGCGGGCGGATCACGATGTGCTGGCCGTCGTCGGTGGCCAGCTTCGGCGGCATCGCCTTCATCTTGCCGCCGAAGAACATGTTCAGGAAGAAGGTCTGGACGATGTCGTCGCGATGGTGGCCCAGCGCGATCTTGTTGGCGCCCAGCTCCTTCGCGGTGCGGTAGATCACGCCCCGGCGCAGCCGCGAACACAGCGAGCAGGTGGTCTTGCCCTCCGGCACCTTCTCCTTGACGATCGAATAGGTGTCGGCCTCGACGATCACGTACTGCACGCCGATATTGTCGAGGTAGCGCGGCAGCACGTCCTCGGGGAAGCCCGGCTGCTTCTGATCGAGATTCATCGCGATCAGCTTGAAGTCGATCGGCGCACGCTTCTGCAGCGCCATCAGCACCGACAGCATCGTGTACGAGTCCTTGCCGCCCGACAGGCAGACCAGCACCGTATCGCCGTCCTCGATCATCTTGAAGTCGCCGATCGCGCGGCCGGTCTGCGACTGCAGATAGGTCTCGAGGCGGTAGAAGTTCCTGGAGTGGGTGGTTTCGGTCATGGCGGGAGGGAAGGCAACGGGCGGGGCGCCGTTCTGGCGCAATCGAGCCGGGTATTTTAGCGGAGCGCCCCGACGGCTGCATCGAGTGCCGGGGGCATCACGAAGACGCGCGACCCGGCGGCAAGCCTGGCGCCCGGCTCGACGGCGGGCCGATCGCCGCCTAGCTCTTGATATGAAACACCTCGACCCCGACCGAATCGCAATCCGGATACACGTCGGGCTTCTCGGTCGACACCCGCACCGCGCGCACCTTGGGGTGGCGCAGCATCGCGCGGGCGACGTCGTCGCACAGGGTCTCCTGCAGGTGGACGTGGCCCAGCGCCATGCGCTCGGCGACGGTATTGCGCATGAAGTCGTAGTCGACGACCTCGTGCAGCTTGTCGTCGTGCGGCGTGCTTTCCGCCAGCGGCACGTACAGGTCGATATTGATCAGCACGCGCTGTTCGCCCTTCTTCTCGAACTCGTGCACGCCGATGTTGATCTGCACTTCGTAGTTGCGCAGGAACATGCGGCGGCAGTCTTGCAGGCTGGGATGGGAAAGAGCGGCGGACATGGCGGCGTGGGAGAGAAAGGGGAGACGGGGGAGAGAAGGGAGCCGGAAATCGGGAATCTGGAACCGGCAAAGGCCGCCGATGGTACAGGCGGCCGCGGCTCCAGGGAAGTCATTCGGTCAGGAACATCACGTCGCGCGCCAGCGGCATCAGGTGCTGGCCGCCGTCCACGTACAGCGTAGTGCCGGTGACCGCACGGGCCTCGGCGAGATAGGCCACGGCCTGGGCGATATCGTCGGGCGTCGACGACTGGCCCAGCGGCGTCATCCGGTGCGCGCGCTTGAAGCCGCCGCCGGACTGGTCGCCCGACACCAGCGTGATGCCCGGCGCCACGCCGACCACGCGCAGGCGCGGCGCCAGCGCCTGGGCCAGCTGCATCGTCGCCGTCTGCAGCGCGGCCTTGGACAGCGTGTACGAGAGGAAGTCCGGGTTCAGGTTGTCGAGCTTCTGGTCCAGCAGGTTGATCACCACGCCGCGCGCATCGTCCGGCAGCGCCCGGTGCAACTCGCGCGACAGCAGCAGCGGCGCGGCGACATTGGTGCGCATATGCGTATCGAGCGAGCCGTAGGAAAAGCTGGTGGCGACGTCGTACTGGAACAGCGAGGCGTTGTTGACCAGGCAGGTCGGCGTGCCGAGGGCGGCGGTGCAGGCGGCGATCAGCCCGCCGGTCGCCGCCTCGTCGGCCAAGTCTGCCTGCAGCACCGCGGCGCGGCGGCCGAGCGCGCGGATCTGTCCGGCGACCTCCTCGGCCTCGTCGCGCGAGCGATGGCAGTGCACCGCGATATCCCAGCCGCGCGCCGCCAGTTCCAGCGCGATCGCGCGGCCGATACGGCGGGCGCCGCCCGTCACCATCGCAATGCCGCGGCTCGGGCCGGGCGCGACCGCCTGCGTCGACGAGGCCGAGGACGAGGCCGTCGTCGAACCGGGCGCGGCGTCGGAAGAAGTGAAATCTGGCATTGCTACAATCGCGGGATGCAGAAAACCGGTAGTTTACCCCTTCCCTCCGCGGACGCGCTCGATGCCTCCACGGCATTGGCCGCGCGCATCGGCGAGGCGATCGACGCCGCGCAAGGCTGGCTCGGCTTCGACCGCTACATGGCGATGGCGCTCTACACGCCCGGGCTCGGGTACTACAGCGGCGGCGCGGCCAAGTTCGGCCGCGACGTGCGCGACGGCAGCGACTTCATCACCGCCCCCGAACTGACGCCGTTCTTCGCCCGTACGCTGGCGCGCCAGCTGGCGCAATGGCTCGAGCAGGGCCTGGACGAGGTGATGGAATTCGGCGCCGGCACGGGCCGGCTGGCGGCGGATCTGCTGCTGGCGCTCGAAACCGAGGGCCGGCTGCCCTCGCGCTACTGGATCGTCGAACTGTCCGGCGAGCTGCGCGCCCGCCAGCAGGCCACGCTGGCCGGGCGCGCCCCGCATCTGGCCGCCCGGGTGCAGTGGCTCGACGCCCTGCCCGCGCGCTTCGAGGGCGTGGCGATCGGCAACGAGGTCCTCGACGCGATGCCGGTACGGCTCTACGCGCGGGTTGGCGGTGTCTGGCATGAGCGCGGGGTCGCGTGCAGCGATGGCGGCGAGCATGGCAACGTTGCGCGCTTCCGCTTCGCCGACCGGCCGCTTGGCGCGGCCGACGTGCCCGCCGCCGTCGCCGCGATTCCGGGCGACCACGACATCGTCACCGAGACCCATGCCGAGGCCGAGGGCTTCGTCCGCTCGCTCGGCGCAATGCTGTCGCGCGGCGCGGCGCTGCTGATCGACTACGGCTTTCCGGCCAGCGAGTACTACCATCCGCAGCGCACCGGCGGCACGCTGATGTGCCACTACCGCCATCACGCCCACCCCGATCCGTTCCTCTATCCGGGGCTGCAGGACATCACGGCCCACGTCAACTTCAGCGGCATCGCGCAGGCGGCGGTGGACGCGGGCCTGGAGGTTGCGGGCTTCGCCTCGCAGGCGCGCCTGCTGATGAATGCCGGCATCACCGAACTGCTGATGTCGCTGGACCCCAACGATGCGCGCAGCTTCCTGCCGGCCGCCAACGCGGTGCAGAAGCTGCTGTCCGAAGCCGAAATGGGCGAGTTGTTCAAGGCCATCGCGCTGACGCGCGGCCTGGGCGACAGCGTGCCGATCGGCTTTGCCGCGGGCGACCGCAGCCACACCCTGTAGCCACGGAACGCCCCCATGCTGCGCTGGACACTGACCATCTTCCTCTCCGTGATCATCCTGTCGTCCGCGCTGCCGTGGCTGCAAAAGATCGGACTGGGCCGCCTGCCGGGCGACGTGCGTTTCCGGCTGTTCGGCCGCGAATGGGTGCTGCCGTTCGCGTCGACCGTGCTGCTGTCGCTGATCGCGCTGCTGGTCGGCCGGCTGCTATGACGGTGCGCCGGGTGCCGGCGGCAGGTCCATCGGCGGCACCCCGTCGTACAGCGTAGTCAGCGCCGTCAGCGCCCTCAGCCCCTCGGGCCACGGCCCGCCATCCGCTTCCGACAACGCGATCTGCAATTCCCTGAGCGCGTGCAGCGGCGAACCGCGATACGCCGGCGGCAAGCGCCGCACCGCCTCCACCAGCGCCTGCCATATTCCCGGCCACGTCTCTCGCGGGCGCCCCGCCACGGAGCCACGCGCCAGTTCCGACAGCACGCTGGCGCGCCGAGCGGCCGGCAGGCCGGCGGCGCGCTCGAGCAACAGCAGGCAAGCATCGGCGTGGTCGATCGCCGCGGCTGCCACCAGCCACCGCTGCTCAAGGGCCGGCGGCTGCGGGGCAATCGTCCGCAGCAAGGCCGCCCATGCCGGTGCCCGCTCCGCCGGGCCGAGGATCACCCCGGTCAGCCGCCAAAGCGCCAGCCAGGGTTGCTCGCGGTGATCGGCGGAAAGGCGTGGCAGCAAGGCGGCCAGGCGCGGCACCGCGCGCGCCGCCATCGCCGGCGATAGCCGACGCAGCTGATCGCAGGCCCGTTGCAGCTCGCGGTTCAAGGCAGCGGGCGGCAACTGCGCCAGCAGGTCCAGATAACCCTCCCAGTGGCGCTCGCACTGGTCCGGAAAGGCGGCGCAGAACGCGTACAGCAGCGGTGCGCGTCCTGCCGGCGGCAACTGTGCGGCGGCGTCGGTCATCGCGTTCCAGCGCGCATCGGGATAGGGTCCGCTCAATTCCGCCAGCGCGGCGGCCAGTGCCTGCAGCGGCCCCGCGCGATGGTCGATCGGCAGCGCGTCGACGGCATGCCCGAACAGCCCGGACCAGGCGTCGCGCCTGGCCTCATGGGGCAGCAGGCCGAGCGAGGAAGCATGCGACGCGATCAGGACCGCGCATCTCGGCGGTGCCAGCCTGCCCGCCTCCGCCCACAGGTCGCCCCACAGACGCGGCGCCACACAGACGCCGGGCGCCGCCTTGCAGACGATCGCGAGCCAATGGGCCCGCGCCGCCGCATCGGTACACGCGTGCTGCCCTTCGGTCCACAGGCGGTTGCTGCATTCCAGCACCTGCTCGCGCGACGATCCGGCATGGCTCCACGCGGCGACCCGGCTCAGCACCTGAAGCCGGCTCTCGCCAGGCAGATCCCGCAGCGCCTCCCATACCCACTGCCGCAGCTGGGCCGACAAGTCGATGTCGTCGGCATGCAGCCACGCCGGCCCCGCTGCGTCCGCCAGCGCACACAGCACGGCAGTGCGCTGTGCCATGGCGGCCGCGCCTTCCTGCTGCGCCAATGCCGGGTAGGCCGATTGCACGGTGGCCAGCAGCTCGACCGGGGCCCTGCCGAGCGAACGTACCGCCCAACACATCGCCGTGATCAACGGTGCAACCTGCGCGCCCGGCACCGCCATGGCGCGCTGCAGGCATGCCGGCAACGCGGCGGCCGCCTCCTGCGTCAAGCGGGGAAATTCGGTGCAAAGGGCCAGCAGCGCCGTGGACTGCTGCGGCGGCGGCAGTCCGCATACCAGCTGCAACAGCGATGCCTGCAGCGAGCGCAGGTGCCGCGTCATCTCCACGTGGTCGGCGATGCGTTGGCGCGTGGCCAGGTGCGCCAGCTTGCCGCAGCACGACAGCAATGCGCACAGCGGGCGCTGGCGCAGGTCGGCCGGCAGCGTCGCGACCGCCTCGATCATCGGACCGCACGCCCTCGCGCCCACGAACGGGTGCATCGACGCCAGGCGTTCGGCCAGTGCGGCCATATGGCCGGCGCGGAGGTTCGGCGCAATGACGCCTTGATCGATTTCCCGCAGCGCAGCCTGCAAGGTCGACAGATTGGACACGCGGCCGATGCACCAGTCGATCCTTGCCGACTGGATCATGGACGCGAGTGCTACTCGCGTGCGCCGGTCGGTCTGCGCCATCCCGCAAAGGGGGCGATGGTCCAGATGGCCGGCGACATGCCGCAACAGATCGGTTGTCAGTTCGTGCCATGTGGCGCGCGTCTGCCTGCCCGGCCCGCCCGGCTCGCGTTGCCCCGTCGGCCCGGTTTGCCCAGGAGCCGCGGTCGGCGCGAACGCCTGGTGCGTCATGAAGCCAGCATCGATTTGCCGAAGCATGGTGCCTCCGTGAAACGGCTCAGGGCCAGGTCTCGTCGATCCGCTCGCGCTTCGGCGCGATGGCCCGCATCGCCACCGGATACCGCGGCCGCTTCAATACACGGCGCACCAGCGCGGATTCCGCAAAGGGAGCGATCGGCTGGAACCCGGCCGGTATGTCGTCGGGCGCCACGCCGCGCAGCAGCGCGACGAAGTGCGAGCGGGCCGCCAGGCGGATGCCGTGGGGCAGCTCGCCCAGCAAGCGCGCCAGCGATGGCAGCGGCGCGCCGCGATAGTGCGTCGGCAATTCCCGTACCGCGCGCACCAGTTCCATCCATGCCGTCACGCGTTCGCTGGCATGCCAGGCCATGGGGCCCTGCGCGCCGGCGCAACGCGCCAGCCGGGCCAGCACCTCGGCCCGCAGCGCGGCGGGCAGATCGCGTACTTGCATCAGGACCCATTCGCACCGTCCGGCGTCGGCATTCCAGGTCGCACCGAGCAGGCATTGCTGGCGGGCAACGGGCGGCTGTCCGGCCAGCAATTCGGCGAGCGTGTCCCACGCGCGTCGATGCCCTTCCGGGTCGAACTCGAACACCCGATGCACACGCCGCAACAACATCTGCCACGGCGCATGCCGCTGCGCGGGCGGCAGGGCCGGCACCGACCGGGCGATGTCCCACCACGCCGGGGCCCGCTGCGCATGCGGCGCGAGTTGGGCAATCCAGTCGGCCAGTTGGGTCAGTACCCCGGCCCGCTCTTCCATCGGCAGGCGCGTCATGATGATCCGGTGGCACGGCGCCCAGAACCGCTCCACGTTGCCGATTTCGATGCACGCGAGCAATACCTTGACCTGCGACGCCGCCGGCAGCGGGCGCAGTGCGTCGAGCAGGCGCTGCCAGCGAGGGTCCTCCATGTCCGCCTCGTCGGTCAGCAAGGCATCGGCCAGTTCCGCCAGCGGCCCGGCCCGCGACGCCGCCGGTACCGCGACGATCCGCTCGTGGAGCGCGTGCCAGCGGGCCTCGCGGTCGGCCGCCTCGACCGGCACCGCGACGCCGCGCGCCAGCATGGCGAGCACCGGGCCTTGCCCGTCCGGCGGCAGCGTTGCTGCCGCGTCGAACAGGCGGTCCCAGGCATCCGGTGGCTCCGCCCATCCGTGATGGGCGGCCAGTGCGCCGAGCCAGCGCGCCCACTGCGCCGGATCGGCGGCGAAACGCTGGCCCGCGTTCCACAGCAGGGGCCAGCGCTGCGCGGCGCTGTCGCTGAGCCGCTGCGACCCGGGTCCGGCAAGGGCGACCATCACGTCGAGCGCGGGACCGGCGGGCAAGGCCCGCGCGGCCTCCAGCAGATCGCACCACAGTCGATGCGCCGCCGGCTCGTCCCGGACATAACCCGCTTCCCACTGAACGTCGAGCGTATCCGCGAGGCCGGCCAGCACGGCAGCCTGCTCGCTCCATGAGGGCTCGCCGTCGGGCGTCTGCAGTCGAGCACGGGCCTGCAGGAACTGCTGCACGCGCTCGTCGGCGCGCGTTGCGCGGACGAACGGAAAACGCCGCAGTATCTGCGCCAGCACGGCACCGCGGTCGGGCATGGGCAGCTGCAGCGCCTCATCGATCCACTCGTCGACATCCGGCATCGCGTCCTGCGTCAGCGAGGCGATACGCAGGCATGCGATCAGCGGCTCGGCGCGCTGCGCGGGCGGCAGGTGCTCCACCGCCAGCAACAGCGGCAAGGCGCCGCGTGGATGGCAAACCAGTTCCTCGCAACGAGCCAGGCCCTGCATGACGCCGACCACGGGCCGCGCCCGCAGCGGGGCAGGCAGCCGCGCAATGCCTTCGAGCAGGACATCGCGTGCGGCCGCGACCATGCCGCCATCCAGCCTCGGCAGGCGTTCGGCCAGCGCACACAGCGCGTTCGCTCGGTTGGCATCGGACAGCAGCGGGTCGCGCAGCGCTCGCACGGTGTACCTGAGCGTCGACAGGCTCGACACGCAGGCGATGCGCCAGCCGACGCGGGCCGTCACGGTGCACGATGCCAGCGCCTGATGCGTGCGCTTGTGGGTCAGGCGCAGCGCCTCGAGCGCCTGCCATGGCAGGAAGCTGCCGACATGGGCGACGAGTTCCGCGGGCAGGCGATGCCAGCCGGTGCTGGTCTGCGCATCGGGCCCGGCATCGGCGTCGGCATGGGAGTTGGCAGGGAGACCGACATTGGCATCGGCATGGACATCGGCGGTTGCCTGGGCGCCGGATTCGTTCGATGCCGAAGGCATCGGACAGGCGGGGAAATACGGAGCGATGGGATCTGGCATGGCGTATGACCTCGGAGAGGACAACGCCGACGCGTGGCTGCCGTGCCCGGTGGGGGTCCGCCATGATGAAGGGACGATGCACTCGGAGGGCAGGCGTCGGCGACGATCGGCTCGAATGCCAGACGGCGGGCCAAGGGACCCCGCATTCGAGCGAGGCGCCATTGTGTTGGCCTCGCCGGACGCTCTCTTTCGATTTGCAGCGGCAGCTTGCTGCCACGGCCGCGCCTGCAGGGCCGCCTGTGGCTTTGTGTGGGCCGCGCGTCAGGCCCCGGCCGGCAGCGCGTCAGGCCCCGGCTTGCCCCAGCACGCCTGCCACCGCGGCGACGCGTGCCTGGTGCACGCGCTCGCGGATCAGCTCGACCTGCCCCGCGCATTCGCGCGCGATGGCGCCGGCATCGACGCCGGCGGCGGCCTCGCGAGCGGCCAGCAGGCGCGCCGGTTGCGGATAGTCGCGCTGCTCGAAGCCGAGCCGGCCGCGCGCGTCGGCCTCGCAGGCCTGCAGGGCCTCGGCGAAGCGCTCGGGCTTGCGCAGCGCGTCGCAGCGCTCCAGCAGCCGCGTCACCGCCGCGGCACCGAATTCGCCGGATCGATGGATATTGCCGTGCTCGCGCGCGACCAGCACGGCGAGGTCGCGGCAATCGGTCGGCACGCGCAGCCGCTTGCAGACCGCTTCGAGCAGCGCCACGCTGCGCTGCTCGTGGCCGATATGGCGCGGCAGCACGTCCGCGGGCGTGGTGCCCTTGCCCAGGTCATGGACCAGCGCGGCGAAGCGCACGGTCAGCGGCGCCTGCATCGCGGCGGCGGTATCGATGACCATCATCACGTGGACGCCGGTATCGACCTCGGGGTGATACTCGGCGCGCTGCGGCACGCCCCACAGCCGGTCCAGTTCCGGCATCAGCCGCGCCAGCGCGCCGCACTCGCGCAGGACCTCGAACATCCGCGACGGGCGCGCCTCCATCAGCCCGCGCGCCAGTTCCTGCCAGACCCGCTCGGCCACCAGCGCATCGACCTCGCCGCTGTCCACCATCGACCGCATCAGCGCCAGCGTCTCCGGCGCGACGGTGAACTCGGGCAGGCGCGCCGCGAAGCGCGCCAGCCGCAGGATGCGCACCGGGTCCTCGGCAAAGGCGGGCGACACGTGGCGGAACACCCGGGCGGCCAGATCGCGCTGGCCGCCGTGCGGATCGATCACCGGGCCGACCAGTTCGCCGTGCTCGTCGACCTCCTGGGCCATCGCATTGATGGTCAGGTCGCGCCGGATCAGGTCGTCCTCCAGCGTGACGTCGGGCGAGCAATAGAAGGCAAAGCCCTTGTAGCCGGCGGCGGTCTTGCGTTCGGTGCGCGCGAGCGCGTATTCCTCGCGCGTGCGCGGATGCAGGAAGACCGGGAAGTCCTTGCCGACCGGCTTGAAGCCGGCCGCCTCCATCTGCGCCGGGGTCGCGCCGACGACCACATAGTCGCGGTCCTGGCTGGGCGTGCCCAGCAGCTGGTCGCGGATGGCGCCGCCCACGGCATAGATCTGCATCAAGCGTCCTTCGTTGGTGCCGTGCCTTCAGTGATGGACTACGACCGCGTCGTCGCGATCCGGCGCGACGCGATACGGTTCGTCCGGCGCGAGGAAATCGCGCTCCTCACGGGCGGCGGCGATCCAGCGCTGCAGCGCCGGCAGTTCCAGCACCAGGTCCGCGTAGGCCTTGGCCGGTTCCGGCAGATGGACGCCGTAGGTCGCGAAGCGGCACACCACCGGCGCATAGTAGGCATCGGCGATCGAGAACGCGCCGAACAGGAAGGGGCCGGCCTGGCCGAAGCGCTCGCGCGCCTGCTGCCACAGCTGCACGA
The DNA here is from genome assembly GCF_026210475.1 of Cupriavidus cauae. Lineage (NCBI taxonomy): Bacteria > Pseudomonadati > Pseudomonadota > Betaproteobacteria > Burkholderiales > Burkholderiaceae > Cupriavidus > Cupriavidus cauae. Next base: position 1,065,267 of record NZ_CP080293.1, on the reverse strand, counting down.
TGCGGTCGATATCGCGCTGCACCGCGACGTTCCAGCCCATGCCGGGCAGCATCGCGCTCAGGTTCATCGGCATCTGGCTGCGCAGATTGCCGAAGCCCGCATGCATCTCGGCGCAGATCGAACGCGCGAACGCGCGCGCGGCCGGATCCTGCGGCCACAGCTGCCTGTCGGGGAAGCGCTCGGCCAGGTATTCGACCACCGCCAGCGAGTCCCACACCACGATATCGCCGTCGATCAGCGCCGGCACCTTGTTGGCCGGCGCATAGCGGCCGATCTCCTCGGCGAAGCCCGGCGTAAACAGGCGCACCGGCACTTCCTCGAACGGAATGCCGGCATGCGACATCAGCAGCCAGGGACGCAACGACCAGGAGGAATAGTTCTTGTTGCCGATGACGAGCTTCATTTGCGAGTCCTTCGAGAGGGAGAGAGCGAGGCGCGCACGGTGGATGGCATGCCGGGGAGACGGCTCGGCGCGCCACTCTGCGCTTCAGGCCGAACATTGTAGCCAGCGGCTCCGGACCGGACCAAACGAATTGGACTCGCAAGCGGTGTCAATCCGGGTCACATAGGCGGCGCGCCAACGTGTTCCTCACCGCCGATGCACGCTCGAGCGCAGCGCCTCCAGCCGGGTCTCCCGGCCGCCCGACAGCGCCTCGGTCATCACCGCCTCCAGGCTGGTCGGATGTACGCCCAGCTCCGGCGCCATGGGGCCGCTCAGCACATTGTCCAGACGCATCGAATCGAGGTTGTCGCGCGACATCACCGGGCCGCCCGGCATGTGTTCCAGCACGGCCGCCTGCAGGCGCGCCAGCGCATCGGGCAGCGCCAGCACCGGCCGCGGATGGCCCGACGCCTCGCCGGCGAAGCGCACCAGTTCCTCCAGCGTATAGACCTGCGGGCCGCCCAGCTCGTAGCAGCGGCCAATGGTGGCCGGGGTCGCCATCGCATTGACCATCGCCTGCGCGACGTCCTGCACGTAGACCGGCTGGAAGCGCGCCTGCGCGCAGGCCAGCGGCACCACCGGCGCGAGCCGCTGCATGCTGGCGAACAGATTGAGGAAATGGTCGTCGGGGCCGAACACCACCGAGGGGCGGAAGACCGTCCAGTCGAGCCCGCTCTCGCGCACCGCGCGCTCGCCGTCGCCCTTGCTGCGCAGATACATCGACGGGCCAGCGCTGTCGGCGCCGAGCGCGCTCATATGCAGCAGCCGGCGAACGCCGGTGCGCCGCATCGAGTCGATCAGCCGGCGCGGCAGCTCGACATGGGCCGCAGCAAACCCGGGCCCGTAAGGATCGCCGCGCCCGCCGTGCAGCACGCCGACCAGATTGACGACGATGCCCTCGATGCCCAGCGAACCGATCGCGCTGTCGAGCGCCGCCTCGTCGGTGACATCGAGCACCACGATCTCTACCCGCGGCAGGGCCAGCAGATCGCGCGCATTGTCCTCGTTGCGGGTTGCCACCACGATCCGCTCGGGGTCCATCGGCGGGATCACCACCGTCGCGTGCTCGAGCGGCGCGTTGCTGTGGTTGGCCACGCCCGACAGGCGCGCGACCAGATGACTGCCGATAAAGCCGGAACCGCCGATCACCAGTACATTGCTCGTCAGCATGATGTCCTCCGTGGCACGGTGGCCGCGGCACGGCTGCCGCGGCGGGTTTCGACCCAGCGTTCGCGCTGCGTTCGACCTGCTTTCGGTTCAGGCCGGACACAGCGGCGGACATCGCGCGAGCGCGCCTTCAGCGCACCATCAGGGCAGGCTGGTGGTGGTCACCTGCGACGGCACCACGGTGCCCAGCCGCGCCTTCAGCGACTGCGGATGTCCGTGCATCAATGCAGCATAGTACGTGGCGTTGGAGAGCACATTCTTGACGTAGGTTCGCGTCTCCGTGAACGGAATGGTCTCGGCGAAGATCGCGCCCTCGACCGGCCGCGACAGGCTGGTGCGCCAGCTCTTGGGCCGGCCCGGGCCGGCGTTGTAGGCCGCCGAGGCCAGCGTCTGCGAGCTGTCCAGGTCGGTCAGCACCATGCTCATGTAGCTGGTGCCGAGCAGGATGTTGACGTTCGGATCGCTCATCATCGACGGCGTGAAGTCCGTCATGCCGATCTTGCGGGCGACGTACTTGGCGGTGGCGGGCATCACCTGCATCAGGCCGTGCGCGCCGGCGGACGAGCGCGCGTTCATGATGAAGCGCGACTCCTGCCGGATGATGCCGTAGGCCCAGGCCATGTCCAGGCCGGCCTCGTCGGTGGCGCGCTGCATGATGTCGCGGAACGGCATCAGGAAGCGCAGCGAGAAGTCGTGCTGCGCCTGCGTGCGGTCGGCGGTGTTGACGGTGCGGTCCAGCAGCGAGATGCGGCGCGCGTACTCGGCCGCGGCCAGCAGCTCGCGGTCGCTCATGCCGCGCAGTTCCCAGTTCCACTCGCGGTTGCCCTCGAAGCGCAGGTCCATGTCGTAGAACGCCTTGGCGCGCTGGAAGCCGGGGCGCGTGCGCATCGCCATGGCCTCGGCATCGCTGACCTGGGTACGCGGCGGCAGCGTGATGCGCTGGCCCAGCTCCTCGCTGGCCAGCTGGCCGTAGAAATGGAAGCCGCTGGCGATGGCCTGGTACTGCTGGCGGGCCTCGTCGTTGCGGCCCGCTTCGGCCAGCGACCGGCCCAGCCAGTAGGTCCAGGCCGGATCCTTGGTGCGCAATTCGGGGCGCATCGATTCGATCGCCAGGCGCACCAGCTTCCAGTCACCCTGGCGCAGCGCCGCGCGCACGCGCCATTCCTGCGTCTCGGTCGACAGCCACTGGTTGCCGCCCAGCTCGACCTGGCGGCGGAAGTAGCCGGCCGCGTCGGGCAGCAGCTTCTTGGCGGCGAACTGGCCGACCACGCCCCAGCCCGCGCCCTGCTCGTCGCGCGACAAGCTGCCGGAGCTGGCGGTCAGGTAGACGGCGGCCTGGGCCGGATCGTTGCGCGCCATCTTGACCACCGTGGCCAGCGTATCGCCGTCGACGGCGCCGTCCGGCACGGTGGCGGCGATGCGCCCGGCCAGCGTGGTGTAGTTCTGCTCCAGCGCCGTGCGGGCCTGGAAGGCGACGTCCGCGCGGGTGATCTGGCGGCTCTGGTACAGATAGCCGATCAGGTCGACGCAGCCCTCGCCATAGTTCTTCGGCTCGGTCAGCAGCGCGCGCGCCTCGACGGCGACGTTCTGCCCCTTGAGCGCGCGCGACAGCAGCGCATAGCACTCGACCTGGGTATCGTCCTTCAGCACGAACTGCGGATACTGCGCGTCGAAGTTGGCCCAGTCGCGCCGCTTGCCGAGCACCAGAAGCCAGTCGTTGCGCATGCGGTCGGCGATCGCCTCGCCCTGGTAGCGCTGCAGGAACGCGCGCACCTCGTCGTCCGGCGCGTCGATGCGCGCCAGGCCGCTGGCGTCGAACAGCTGCGGCTTGATGCGGAAGTATTCGACGTACGACGGCACCGGGTAGTCGACCAGCGTGGCCGAGATCGCATAGGCGCGCGCCACGTCGTTCTTGCGGGCGGCCTCGCGCAGCGCGCGGAAGGCGTCGTCCGGATTGCTCGGGATCATCGCCGACGCGGCGCCCTGCCCGTTCGACGATACCGTGCGCTTCTGCGCGGCGGCCGGCGTTGCCAGCAGCGTCCAGCTCAATGCGGTGGCGATCGCGGTCAATGCGAACTGCCCCGCACGCTGCCGATATACTCCCTTGCGCATCCTGTCTTTCCTTGTTGTGGCGGCCCGGCCGGCCCTCCATGTGGCTGCCGAACCGCTTGAAAACCAATAGTCCGCGGACATTATCACACGCACTTCTCACCGGCCGACGCTGGACTAACGCCCCGCTTCGGCCCGTATTTCTTACGCTCATGGCCAACGCACCGACCGGTCCGCTCGATCCCTCGCCAACGTCCCCGCCACCGTCGTCGCCGTCCGGCGATCCGGCGGCCGATCCCGCCGCGGAGCGCCGGGCGCTGCGCGCCGCGCTGCTGCAGCGTCGCGCCAGCCTGCCGCAGCGCGAGCAGCTGGACGCGCGCATCGAGGCCGAGCTGGCCGCGCTGCTCGACTGGCTGCCGGTGCGTTGCCTGGGGTTCTACTGGCCGATCCAGCAGGAGTTCGACGCGCGCGCCCTGGTGGCGCGCTGGCTGGCGGGCGCACCGGGGCGCGACGCCGCGCTGCCGGCGGTCAGCCGCCCGGGCGTGCCGCTGGACTTCCATCGCTGGACGCCCGACACGCCGATGCGCGAAGGCCGCTACGGCATCCCGGTGCCCGACGGCACGCCGGCGGTGACGCCCGACGCGCTGCTGATTCCCTGTGTCGGTTTCAGCCCGGAGAAGTTCCGCCTGGGCTACGGCGGCGGCTTCTACGACCGCACGCTGGCCGCGCTGCCGGCCAGGCCGGTCGCGATCGGCATCGGCTACGAAAGCTGCCGGATCGCGCTGGCGCCGGCCGCGCATGACATCCCGATGGACTGGATGGTGACCGAGGCCGGGCGCTTCTAGGGTCCCTGCCTGCCCACCTTGGCGTCGTCCCCGCGAATGCGGTGGGCCAGTGGCCTTTGAAGACGCTGGATGCCCGCTTTCGCGGCAACGACAGCATGGCCGGTCGGCCTCGTCAGCCATCCGCGGGCGCGGACGCCGTGCCCTCCGGCAGCATCAGCGAATCGACCAGCGCCCGCATCCGGCGCCAGTGCGAGCCTTCCCAGAACACCCGCCGGCAGGCCTCGCAAGTCGAGAAGCGCTCGTGCCGCTCCAGCACGGCGGGCGGCACGCGCCCGGCCACCTCGTCGCTCGACGCGGCGCGCAGCGGCACATTGCAGCTCAGGCACAGCGAAAACGGCCGCGCCTGCCGGCGCAGGTCCAGCCGCGCGAAGATCTCGCGCAGCTGCGCCTGGGGCTTGAGCGCGCGCACGTAGCAGCCATGCGTGATGCTGCCGCGCTTGAGCAGCTCGCGGTCGCGCGTCAGCACGATGCGGCCCTCGCGCGCGGCGATGGCCTCGATCTCGCGGTCGTCGAAGTGGTTGTCGTAGAGGGTGTCGTAGCCGGTCAGCCGCAGCAGCGCGGCCAGCCCGCCCAGATGGGCGTCGGCGACGAAGCGGGTGACCCGCAGCGGCGCGGGCCGTACCCGCAGCAGCGGCGTGACGTCGAGCGCCTCGAAGGTCGGGTAGACCGAGACCCGGTCGCCGTCGGCGAGCACGCGGTCGAAGCCGCACGACTGGCCATTGACCAGGATCAGCTCGACCTCGGTGTGCGGCACCCCGAGCGCCTCGATCATGTGCTTGACCGTGGCCGCGCGGGCGCACGGACAGGACCAGTCCCGTCCGCGCATCGCCGGGGGAAGGAAATCGTTCAGCTCCTCGTAGAAGCGGAACGTGGCGGTAACCATGCGGCACAGTATGCCATCGGCGCCCTGCACCGCATGGCCGCCGTCGCGGCGCCGCGCCTTACAGCTTCAGCCGCTGCCAGATCGCCTTGGTGGCGCCGGCCGCGTTCAGCGTGTAGAAATGCAGCCCCGGCACGCCGCCAGCCAGCAGCCGCTCGCACAGCGCGGTGACCACGTCCAGTCCGAAGGCGCGGATCGCCTCGCGATCGTCGCCAAAGCTCTCCAGCCGCTTGGCGACCCAGCGCGGCACCTCGGCGCCGCACATCTCGGAGAAGCGCATCAGCTGCGAGTAGTTGGTGATCGGCATGATGCCGGGCACGATCGGCACGTCCACGCCCATCGCGCGCACGTCGTCGACGAAGCGGAAGTACGCGTCGGCGTTGAAGAAGTACTGGGTGATCGCCGAATCGGCGCCGGCCTTGACCTTGCGCACGAAGTTCTCGAGATCGTGCCGCGGCGAGCGCGCCTGCGGGTGGTACTCCGGATAGGCGGCCACCTCGATCTGGAACCAGTCGCCGGTCTCGGCGCGGATGAACTCGACCAGCTCGTTGGCGTAGCGGAATTCGCCGATCTCGCCCATGCCGGACGGCATGTCGCCGCGCAGCGCGACGATATGGCGGATGCCGTTGTCGCGGTAGGTGCGCAGGATCTCGCGGATGCCCTCGCGCGTGGAGCCGACACAGGACAGGTGCGGCGCGGCGTCGATGCCGTCGCGCTGGATCTCCAGCACGGCGTCGAGCGTGCCCTGCTGCGTGGTGCCGCCGGCGCCGAAGGTCACCGAGATGTATTTGGGCCCCAGCGGGGCCAGCTGTGCGCGGGTATTGCGCAGCTTTTCCCGGCCCTCGGGCGTCTTGGGCGGGAAAAACTCGAAGCTGTAGTAGCGGTCTTGCATGATGGTGGCGCCGCCGCCGAGGCGGCGCTGGGAAGGGGAGTGCCCGGCGTCAGGCCACTTCGCGATCGCGCAGCAGCAGGCCGGCCAGCAGGGTCGAGATCACGCTGTACAGCAGCGAACCGAGCAGCGCGGTCCAGAAGCCCGACACGGTGAAGCCCGACAGCAGATTGCCGACGAACAGGAACAGCAGCGCGTTGATCACGAAGATGAACAGGCCCAGCGTCAGCAGCGTGACCGGCAGCGTCAGCAGCACCAGGATCGGCCGGATCAGCGTATTGATGATGGCCAGCACCGCCGCCGCGATCATCGCCGAGCCGAAGCCCCGCACTTCGATGCCGTCGACCACCGCGCTGATCGCGAACAGCGTCAGGGCGTTGATGATCCATACCGCCAGCAATCTCATGGCAACTCCTTGTCGGTTGGTTTGCTCCCGCTCCCGCTGGCGGGAGAGGGGCCGGGGGAGATGGCCCGGGCGGCGGTCGTCATGTTCGCTGTCTTGCCGATGCCTGGCGCCGCTGCCCGCTCCCCAACCCTCTCCCGCGTGCGGGAGAGGGAGAAAACCACGTCAATAACGGTAGTGATCCGCCTTGTACGGGCCTTCCTTCGGCACGCCGATATACGCGGCCTGCTGGTCGGTCAGCTCGGTCAGCTGCGCGTTCAGCTTCTTCAACTGCAGGCGCGCGACCTTCTCGTCCAGGTGCTTGGGCAGCGTGTAGACGCCGACCGGGTACTTGCCGCTATCGCGCTCCTGCCACAGCTCGATCTGCGCCAGCGTCTGGTTGGCGAACGAGCTGCTCATCACGTACGACGGGTGGCCGGTCGCGCAGCCCAGATTCACCAGTCGGCCCTTGGCCAGGATGATCAGCTTCTTGCCGTCGGGGAAGATGACGTGGTCGACCTGCGGCTTGATCTCGTCCCACTGGTACTTCTCCAGCGAGGCGATGTCGATCTCGTTGTCGAAGTGGCCGATATTGCAGACGATCGCCTGGTCCTTCATCTTGACCATGTGGTCGTGGGTGATCACATGGTAGTTGCCGGTGCAGGTCACGAAGATGTCGGCCTTGTCGGCGGCGTATTCCATCGTCACCACGCGGTAGCCTTCCATCGCGGCCTGCAGCGCGCAGATCGGGTCGACCTCGGTGACCCACACCTGCGCCGACAGCGCGCGCAGCGCCTGGGCGCTGCCCTTGCCGACGTCGCCGTAGCCGCACACCACCGCGACCTTGCCCGCGATCATCACGTCGGTGGCGCGCTTGATGCCGTCCACCAGCGATTCGCGGCAGCCGTACAGGTTGTCGAACTTGCTCTTGGTGACCGAGTCGTTGACGTTGATCGCCGGGAAGCGCAGCTCGCCCTTCTGGGCCATCTGGTACAGGCGGTGCACGCCGGTGGTGGTTTCCTCGGTGACGCCGCGGATCGCTTCCAGGTTGCGGCTGTACCAGCCCGGATCCTGCGCCAGCTTTTCCTTGATCGCGGCGAACAGGTAGGTCTCTTCCTCGCTGCCCGGCTTGGCGATCACCGACGGATCGCGCTCGGCGCGTGCGCCCAGGTGCAGCAGCAGCGTGGCATCGCCGCCATCGTCCAGGATCATGTTCGGCGTGCCGCCGTCGGCCCAGTCGAAGATGCGGTGGGTGAAGTCCCAGTATTCCTTCAGCGATTCGCCCTTGAAGGCGAACACCGGCGTGCCCGAGGCGGCGATCGCGGCGGCGGCGTGGTCCTGCGTCGAATAAATGTTGCACGAGGCCCAGCGCACGTCGGCGCCGAGCGCCTTCAGCGTCTCGATCAGCACCGCGGTCTGGATCGTCATGTGCAGGGAGCCGGCGATGCGGGCGCCCTTGAGCGGCTGGCTGGCGGCGAATTCCTCGCGGATGGCCATCAGGCCGGGCATTTCGGTTTCGGCGATGGCGATTTCCTTGCGGCCCCAGCCGGCCAGGCCGATGTCGGCCACCAGGAAATCGTTCTTCAGATCGGTCACAGCGTTCATGTTTCACTCCGTCGAAGAGTGGGACGCCGGTGACGAAAGAGGGGACGGGTCCGGGACGGCTGCGGGCCCAGGGACTGGGTGCAGCGTGCGGATAGGTCGACTCGCCACCGTGCGAACCACGGTTCAGCGAGCGCCGTTGAAGACATTCCGAGCCTGGCGGATGGCAGAATGCGGGGTTGGACCCGCGCGCCGTCCGTTGCAACGCTCCTCGGAGTGGCGGTATTGTACCTGCCCTGCGCGGCGACGGTGTGCCGCTCTCCGAATTCTTTTCGGCCGGTCCGGACCCGCTCGGCAACCCGCCGCCGGCCCTCCCGGACCTCGCCTTTCGACTCGCTATGACCGCCTTTCCCCCGCGTACCCTGACCATCGCCGGCTCCGACTCCGGCGGCGGCGCCGGCATCCAGGCCGACCTGAAGACCTTCGCCGCGCTCGGCTGCTACGGCATGAGCGCGATCACCGCGATCACGGCGCAGAACACGCTCGGCGTGACCGGCGTGCATGCGATTCCGGCGGAGATGGTGGCGGCGCAGATCGACGCGGTGGCCACCGATATCGGTATCGACGCCGCCAAGACCGGCATGCTGGGCACGGCGGCGATCGTCGAGGCGGTCGCCGCGGCGGTCGATCGCCACGGCCTGCGCAAGCTGGTGGTCGATCCGGTGATGGTCGCCACCTCGGGCGCCACGCTGTCGGACGACGCCACCGCGCAGGCGATGGTGCGGCTGCTGTTCCCGCGCGCGCTGCTGGTCACGCCCAACCTGCCCGAGGCCTCCTATCTGCTGGGCCGGCCGGTCACGCGCCGCGCCGACATGGAGCGCGCCGCGCGGGAGCTGATCGAACTGGGGTGCCAGGCGGTGCTGCTCAAGGGCGGGCATCTGGCGGAAAACGGCGAGCAAGGGGGCGAGCAAGGCAGCCTGGACGACCTGCTGATGAGCGCCGACGGCAGCGTGCGCGTGTTCAGCCATCCGCGCATCGCTACCCGCAACCTGCACGGCACCGGCTGCACGCTGGCCGCCGCGATCGCCTCGCAGCTGGCGCGCGGCGACGCGCTGGAGCAGGCGGTCGGCACCGCGCTGGATTTCGTCGCCGAAGCCATCGCGGCTGGCGCGGACCTGCGGCTAGGGGCCGGCAACGGCCCGCTGAACCACGGCTTCGCGCCGCGGGTATTGGGGTGATGAGAGTATTGCCGGGCGCTGCATTGCGCTCTCCCCTGGCCCTTTCCCCTTGCCCTCCCCCGCTTGCGGAAGAGGGCAAGGGCGCCTCGACAGCCGACGCGGCTGATCGCCCCGTCAGTTCCCCCCGGCCGCCAGCGGCACCAGCTTGAACGCTGCCCGCGCCACGCACACCACGTTGCCGGCCGCGTCCTTGACCTCGCCGTCGCAGAACGCGATCCGCGCGCCGCGCCGCATGCAGCGCGCCTCGAAGGTCAACTCGCCGCGCGCGGCGGCCAGGAAGTGGGTCGACATGTCGATCGTGATCACGCCGGTCTCCAGCGGCGCGTGCGAGCGCGCCGCGCCGCTGAGCGTGAAGTCCAGCACCGCCATCAGCGTGCCGCCATGCACGTCGCCACGGCTGTTGACCAGGGCCGGATGCGCCGGCAGCCGCGTCCGGCACAGCCCGTCCTCGATATGGACGGGCTGCAGGCCCAGATGCCGCATCAGCGGGACGTCGATGCCGAAATAGGGCTTTTCGGCCGTGCCCGGCGAAACGGGAACGATTTGCGGGACGATTTGCGCGCTGCTTTCCAAAACCACTTCCTTACTCGAGTTCGATCACGACCTGGCCCTCGGCGACCGCATCGCCGGGTTGCACCAGGATGGCCTTGACGACGCCGGCCTGCTCGGACTCGAGCGGGATTTCCATCTTCATCGACTCGATGGTCATCACGGCATCGCCGGCCGCAATGGTAGCGCCAACTTGCACGTCGACGGCGCAGACATGGCCGGCGACGGCCGCTTCGATTTGCTTCATGGGGAACTCCGGGGATCAGGTTGTCAGGGTGGAGGCGGGCGCCGACGCCGCGCCGGGTGCCCTTGTTTCTGCCATGGCTTCGCCGGCCAGCACGCGCTGCGCGAGGCCGGTATCGATGCGTCCGGCGATGAAATCGTCGTCGGCGAGCACCCGCTGGATAAAGGGAATATTGGTCTTGACGCCCTCGATGGCGAAGGCGTCCAGCGCCGCGCGCAACCGCGAAATGGCCTGCGCGCGATCGGCGCCGGTGGCGATCACCTTGGCCAGCATCGGGTCGTAGTAGGAGGTGACACGGCCGCCCTGGGCATAGCCGGTCTCGACGCGCACGCCCTCGCCCACCGGCGGCCGATACACCGTCAGCGGCCCGGGCGACGGCAGGAAGCGCACCGGGTCCTCGGCATAGACCCGCGCCTCGATCGCATGGCCGCGCAGCCGGAGCGGCGCCGGCAGCACCGCCTCGATCGGCTCGCCGCGCGCCAGCCGCAACTGCGCCGCGACGATGTCGATGCCGGTGACCTGCTCGGTGACCGCATGCTCGACCTGCAGGCGCGTATTGAGCTCGAGAAAGACGAAGCCGGTCGCCGGCGTGTACAGCATCTCGACGGTGCCGATCACGTCGTAGCCGAGCGCCGCCAGCAGCGTGGCCAGGCGCCTTGCCATCGCGTCGATCTCGTCGGCCGGCACGTTGGGCGCGCGCGCCTCCTCGATGACCTTCTGGTGGCGCCGCTGCACCGAGCAGTCGCGCTCGCCGAGCACGCGCACGCCGCCATAGCGGTCGGCCAGCACCTGGAACTCGATATGGCGCGGGCGCTCGATCAACTTCTCCAGATACAGCTCGGCCTGGCCGAAGCTGCGCTGCGCGACCGAGCGCGCGCGCTGCCATGCCGCGGCCAGTTCGCTCTCGTCGCGCGCCGGCAGCATGCCGATGCCACCGCCGCCGCCGGCCGGCTTGATCAGCACCGGATAGCCGATGCGCGCGGCGGCCCTGGCGACCACGTCCGGATCGTCGGACAGCACGGCGCTGCTCGGCGTCATCGGCATGCCGTGGGTCGCCATCAGCGCGCGCGCCTCGGTCTTGTGGCCGAGCCGGCGGATCCAGCGCGACGACGGACCGATGAAACACAGGCCCGCCGCCTCGACGCGCTCGGCGAAGCCGGCGTTCTCCGACAGGAAGCCGTAGCCCGGATGCACGCCGTCGGCGCCATGCTCGCGCGCGATCCGCAGCAGCGCGTCCTGGTTCAGATAGCTCTGCAGCGGCGGCGCCTCGCCCAGCCGCACGCGCACCGTGGCCTGCTGCAGGTAGGGCGCTTCGGCATCGGCGTCCGAATAGACCGCGATCGACTCGATGCCCTGCGCGTTCAGCGCGCGCAGGATGCGCGCGGCTACCGCGCCGCGGTTCGCGACCAGCACGCGGCGCAGCGGACGGATCTGCAATTTGGGCGTCATCGCGGCACCTCGCCATCGGCAACACGCCGCACGACCACGGCGTCGACGATCACCGGGGCGGCGTCGCCGCGCGGCACGATCACCGGATTGGCATCGACCGAATCGGCTTCAAGTCCGGCTTCATGTCCGGCTTCAAGTCCGGCTTCAAGTCCGGCCTCACGTCCGGCCCCGCTGCCGGCGAACCAGTCGCCCAGCGTCACCAGCATCGCCGCGAGCCGCTCGACATCGACGGCCGGCATGCCGCGCACCGCGCCGAACGCGCGGGCGATATGCAGGCGGGCGATGGCGTCGCGCGCCTGCGCGGCGGAGAACGGCGCGGGCAGGAACTGCACGTCGTCCAGCGCCTCGACCAGCACGCCGCCCTGACCGATCATCACGACCGGCCCGTAGACTGGATCGCGATGCGCGCCGACCGCGAGTTCGAACGCCCCCTTGTGCTGACGCGCGATCAGCACGCCGCCATGCTCGACGCCCCGCTCGGCGGCCAGCTTGGCCAAACTGGCATCGAGCTCGTCGAAGGCGGCCAGCGCGCGCTCCTCGCTGTCGAGGCCCAGGCGCACCAGCCCGTATTCGGACTTATGCGTGATCGACGCCGACACGCCCTTGGCGACCACCGGCAAACCCAGCTCCGCGACGGCGCGCCGCACCTGCTCGCGGTCGCGGCACAGGCGATGGGCGACCGCCGGCAACCCGGCCGCGGCCAGTTGTGAAAGGCTTTGTACTTCGTCGAGCGTGGTGGTGGCGAACGTAGCGGCACCGCTCGACGAAGCCGGCACTGCCGGTGATGCTGCCGATACCGCTGGCGCCGCTGATGCCGGTGATGCCGCTGATGCCGGTGATGCCGCTGATGCCACTGATGCCGGTACCGCCCCCGGCGCCGCCAGCACCGCGGCACGCGCCTGCACATGGCGCGACAGCAGCCCCAACGCGCGCATGGCCGCGCGCTCGCTGTCAAACACCGGCACGCCATGCCGGCGGAAGGCCTGCGCGACCCACTCCTGATTGGCGCTGACCACCACCGGCACGCCGCTGGCCGCGGCAAAGCGCCCGGTCTGCGCGGAGAAGTCGTCGAAGTCGTAGCCCTCGCCGCCGATCGGAAAGCCGACGTGGATCATGTCGGCGGCGCCGCGCTCGGCCAACGCGTCGAGCGTGCGGCCGAAGATCTGCGGCTGGCCCAGCAGCGCGGTGGTCATGTCGATCGGATTGCGCGCGCTGACGTAGCTGGGCAGCACGGCGCGCAGTGCCTCGGTGCCGGCCGCGTCGAACTCGACCAGGCGCAGCCCTTCGTCCTCGGCGGCATCGGCCGCCAGCACGCAGGTCGCCCCCGAATTGCTGATCGCCACCACGCCATCGCCGCGCGGGCGCTGGCCGCCGACGAAGACCTGGCAATACTCGGCCAGCTCGCGGAAGTCGGCCACGCGGACGATGCCATGCCGGCGCAGGAAGGCATCGGCCAGCGCGTCCTCGCCGGCCAGTGCGCCGGTGTGCGAGCTGGCCGTCAACTGGCCGGCGCGCGTGCGGCCCGCCTTGACCGCGAGGATCGGCACGTCGCGCTCGTGCGCCAGCCGCGCGGCCTGCGCCAGCACCTGCGGATCGCGCAGCGACTCGATATACAGCAGCACCACGCGCACCTGCTCGTCATGCAGCACCGCGCGCACGACCTCGGCGGCGCTGACGTCGGCCTCGTTGCCGGTGGCGACCATATAGCGCACGCCGATGCCCCTGCGGCGCATCCCGCCATAGACGATCGCCGAGCCCGCGCCGCTCTGGCTGACGATGGCGACCGGACCGTCCTGGCCCGCCTCCTCGTTGATCATCGTCGAAAAATGCGCGATCGCGCCGCTGGCGAAGTTGGCGAGGCCCTGCGTGTTCGGACCGAACAGCCGCAGGCCGCCGGCACGCGCGCGCTCGACCAGCCGCCGCTGCTGCGCCGCGCCGGCCTCGCCCAGTTCGGCGAAGCCCGAGGAATAGATCACCGCGCCGCGCGCGCCGATCGCGAGGCATCGCTCGATCGCCTGCTCGACCTCGGCGCCCGGCACGCTGATCACGACCAGATCGGGCGCGGCCGGCAAGGCGTCGAGCGACGGATAGGCGGGCAGGCCCTGGATCGTTGCGCGATTCGGATTGACCGGATAGATCGCGCCGGCAAAGCCGTGCCGGCGCATATAGTCGATCGGCCGGCCGCCGGCCTTGACCGTGTTGTCGGAGGCGCCGAGCACGGCGACAGAGCGCGGCGACAGCAGCGACAGCAGCGCGCTGCCGTCGTCGGCCGGCGCCGCCGGATTGGCATGAAGATCAGTCATCGCGTCATTCCACCTTGACCTTGGCTTCGCTGGCCACGCGCTTCCACTTGGCGAGTTCTGCCTGCACGAAGCCGCCGAACTGCTCGGCCGACATCGTGCCCGGCGTGGTGGCCGACTGCGCGAGGCTCGCCTTCGAGTCCGGCGCGTTCATGCTCTTGACCGCCTCGCGGTTGAGCCGGTCGACGATCGGCTTGGGCAGGTTCGCGGGGCCATAGAAGCCGATCCAGGTGGTGGCCTCGTAGCCGGCCACGCCCTGCTCGGCGATGGTCGGCACATTCGGCAGCGCATCGCTGCGCTTGGCGGAGGTCATGCCGATCGCCTTGACCTTGCCGTCCTTGACGTACGGCGCCATCGTCATCGCATCGTGGAACAGCGCCGGGATCTGGCCGCCCAGCAGGTCCGCCATCGCGGGCGTGGCGCCCTTGTAGGGGATATGGACCATCGGCGCCTTGGTCATCAGCTTCAGCAGCTCGCCCGACATGTGGGTCGCGCCGCCGATGCTCGACGAGCCGAACGACAGCCCCTCCTTCTGCTTCTTCGCATAGGCGAGGAATTCGGGCAGCGTCGAAACCGGGATGTTGTTGTTGACGACCAGCACGTTGGGCGTGGTGGCCAGCAGCGCGATCGGCGTGAAGTCCTTCGCCGCGTCATACGGCAGCGAGCCGCGCACCGCGGGGTTGATCACGTGGTGCGTCGCGGAGACCAGCAGCGTGTAGCCGTCGGGCTTGGCGCGCGCGACCATCTCGGTGCCGATCTGCCCGCTGGCGCCGGCGCGGTTCTCGACCACGACCGGCTGCTTCAGGTCGACGGCCATGTCCTTGGCGATGCGGCGCGCCAGCAGGTCGGTCATGCCGCCGGCCGGAAACGGCACGATGATGGTGACCGGCTTGCTCGGCCAGTTTTCCTGCGCGGCGGCGGTGCCGGGCGCGATGGCCGCGACGGCGGAAAGGGCGCCAAGGGCGGCCAGCGCCAGCGTGGCGCGCCGCAGGGGGCGGTGGTTTCGAATCATGGTGGTCTCCTTGATGTTGGTTGTCGTTGTTGTCGTTGTGGTTGTCGTCGGCTCTGTCGTCGGCGCTGTCGTCGGCGTTGCGGTTGCCGCCGTCCTTGCCGCTCCCGCGCGGCAGCCGTGCCTCATGGCCGGATGCCGAACTTGCGCACGCCCGCTTCGCGCAGCGGCGCGGCCAGGTTGGCGAACTCGCACAGCAGCGCCCGCGTATCGCGCGGATCGATGATGTCCTCGATGACGAAGGCCTCCGCGCTGCGGAACGGCGAGGTCAGGCTGCGCACCCGCTGCTCGATCTCGGCGCGCTTCTGCACCGGATCGTCGGCGCCCTCGATCTCGGCCTTGTAGGCGACCTCGAGCCCGCCCTCGATCGGCAGCGAACCCCAGTTGCCCGACGGCCAGGCATAGCGGAAGTTGAAGCGGCCCATATGCTGGTGCGCGGCAGCCGCGACGCCGTAGGCGCGCCGCAGGATCACCGAGCACCAGGGCACCGTGGCCTGGTAGACGGCCGACAGCGCGCGCACGCCGTAGCGCATGGTTCCCGCCTTCTCGGCCTCCAGGCCGATCTGGAAGCCGGCGATGTCGACCAGGTTGATCACCGGCAGATGGAAGGCCTCGGCCATGTCGACGAAGCGCGTGAATTTCTCCGCGGTCGCGCTGTCCCAGCCGCCGCCGTAGTAGTACGGATCGCTGGCCACCACCGCGACCGGCCAGCCGTCGACGCGCGCCAGGCCGGTGACGATGGCCCGGCCCCAATGCCGGCCGATCTCGAAGAAGGAGCCCGAGTCGACCAGCGTCTGCACGATCGGGCGGATCTTGTAGACCGCGCGGCCGTCGCGCGGGATCGCCGACAGCAGCCAGTCGTCGCGGCGCGCCGGATCGTCGGTCGGCTCGGCGCGCGGCGGCAGCTCGAACACCGAGGTCGGCAGATACGACAGGAACTGGCGGGCGCGCGCAAAGGCTTCCTCTTCGCTGGCGACCTCGTCGTCGACCACGCCGTTGCGCGTGTGGATATGGCTGCCGCCCAGCTCGTTCTTGGTCAGATGCTGGCCGATGCGCGCCACCACCGGCGGGCCGGCGTTGAACAGCTGCGAGGTCTCCTTGACCATCAGCGAGTAGTGGCTGGCCGCGACGCGCGCCGCGCCCATGCCGGCCACCGATCCCAGCGCCAGCGACACCACCGGTACCAGCGACATGTTCTCGACCACGTGCTGCCACACCTTCATGGTCGGGATCAGCGTATGGCCCTTGGTCTCGATATTGCGCACCGAGCCGCCGCCGCCAGTGCCGTCGACCAGCCGCACCATCGGCAGCCGCAGGTCGCGCGCCATCTTCTCGGCGTGAACGAGCTTGTCGCCGACCGCGCCGTCGTTGGCGCCGCCGCGCACGGTGAAGTCGTCGCCGACCAGCACCACGGGGCGGCCGTCGACGCGCGCCCGCCCCATCACCAGATTGGCCGGCGTGAAGCCGACCAGCCGTCCATTGCTGTCGTACTGGCCGCTGCCGGTCAGGCTGCCGACCTCATGGAAGGAGCCCGGGTCGGCCAGCGCATCGATGCGCTCGCGCACCGTCAGCTTGCCGGCGTCCTTGTGCCGCTGGACCTTTTCCGGCCCGCCCAGTTGGGCCGCCAGCTGGCGGCGGTAGGCCAGTTCATCGATTTCGGGTTGCCACGACACGCGTTGTCTCCTGTTGCTGGTTTGCTGTTGGGGAGACCCAGCGCAGCAACCGTGCCAGCTCGCGTGCCTGCTGCAAGCCGTTGATTGGCTTGAGGAAAACCTTGCGCGCGAAGTCCGCGGCTGTTAGGGTGTCCGCCATAACGACACATCAGGACACGGCAGTGTCCGCATCGGAGACAGGCTTTGTCGTCATCGAAGACACATGCGGAGACATCGGCGATCGCTGAAAACGCCTCGAACGCCCCGAACGCCCCGAACGCGCCTGACGCCCCGGACGCCCTCGGCGCGCTGGTCATCGACCGCGACGGGCAGGTGCTGGCGGCAACCGGGATCGCCAGCGACGACGCGCTCGCCCGCGCCGCGGCAGCGGCGTTGGCAGAGCTGGCCGCCGCCGAGATCACGGCGGCCGATAGTCCGGCCCCCGGCGCACCCGCCCGCGAGGACGGCGGCATTCGCCCCCACCTGTTCGAGGTGACGACGCCCGGCGCCGAAGCCACGCGTCATATCGCACTGGCGCTGGACGACGGCACCACGACGCTGGTGCTGCTGCACCGGCCCGGCGCCGCCACAGCGCTGTTCGATTTCCTCGGCGCCGTGCCGTTTGCCGGCGCCATCCTCGAACACTTCATCACCAACCCGTACCAGGCGATTACCGTGGCGGACCGCGACGGCCGCATGCGCTATATCAGCCCGGTGCACGAGCGCTTTCTGGGGCTGCGCACCGGCGAGGGCATCGGCCAGCCGGCCGAGCGCGTGATTCCGAACTCGCGGCTGCCGCAGGTCGCGGCCAGCGGCAAGGCGGAGATCGGCCAGCTGCAGCGCATGAACGGCGTCACGCGCGTGGTCAACCGGAT
Organism: Cupriavidus cauae; assembly: GCF_026210475.1. NCBI lineage: Bacteria > Pseudomonadati > Pseudomonadota > Betaproteobacteria > Burkholderiales > Burkholderiaceae > Cupriavidus > Cupriavidus cauae. Next base: position 1,047,755 of record NZ_CP080293.1, on the reverse strand, counting down.
TCCGATCGTGCAGCACGGCGAAGTGGTCGGCGCGATCGGCCAGGTCCTGTTCAAGGAGCCCGAGGCGATCGCGCGGATGCACAAGGAAGTCAGCGAATTGCGCTCGCAGGTCGCGCACTACCGGCGGGCGCTGGACGACCTGCGCGGCGGCCCCGGCCGGCTGATCGGCGACAGCGCGCCGATGCAGCGGCTGCGGCGCGAGATCGAGACGGTTGCGCGGCTCGACGTGCCGGTGCTGATCCTCGGCGAGAGCGGCACCGGCAAGGAGCTCGTCGCACGCGCGATCCACGAGGCGAGCCAGCGCGATGGCGGCGAAACACGGGACGGCAAGCCGCTGGTCAGCCTGAACCTGGCCGCGTTGCCGGCCACGCTGATCGAATCCGAACTGTTCGGCCATGCCCCCGGCGCGTTTACCGGCAGCCGCCGCCAGGGCCAGGCCGGCAAGCTCGAGCAGGCGGCCGGCGGCACGCTGTTTCTCGACGAGGTGGCGGACATTCCGATGGAGATGCAGGTCAAGCTGCTGCGCGTGCTGGAGGACCACCTGGTCGAGCGCATCGGCAGCCGCCAGGCGCGCCGCATCGACTTCCGGCTGGTGGCGGCGACCAACCGTGATATCCAGGCGCTGATCGACGCCGGGCGCTTTCGCCTGGACCTGTACTACCGCCTCAGCGGCGTGGTACTGCGCATCCCGGCGCTGCGCCAGCGCCGCGAGGACATCCCCGCGCTGCTGCAGCACTTCGTGCAAGCGTTCTGCGCGCGCAACAACGTGCCGGTGCCCACCATCGACGGCGCGGTCCCCCGCCACCTGGCCGAACGGCCGTGGCCGGGCAACATCCGCCAGTTACGTCAGAAGATCGAAGAAGCGCTGGTGTTCTGCGACGGCGGCCGCCTGCGCGTGGCCGACTTCGCCCGCGGCGACGAGAGCGCGGCGGCGTCAGCGGCCTTGGCCACCGATGCAGCGCCGCACCCGCTGGCGAGAAGCTATGCCGAACACGAGTGGGAAGACGACCCGCGCGGCGAGACCCCGGCGCCCGTTTCGAGTCCCCCTGCCTCCCGCCCCTCCGCCCTGCGGGAACTGGCCTACGAAGCCGCACTCAAGGCCATCGCCGAACATGGCGGCAACAAGAAGCCCGCCGCGCAGGCGCTGGGGATTTCGCGCTCGCACCTGTACACGCTGCTGGCGCGGGGGGCGGGGGGCGGAAGCGACCGTTAGCGCGCCAGGCCCGAGGTCATCGGCCGGTCCTGCGCCGATTCACCGTCCGTGCGCCGCGAGTCCCGCCTCCAGCAATTCCAGCTGCCTCGCAAACTCGGCGGGGCGCCGCTCGCGGAACGTTGTGCGCAGGCGGAGCGCCGCGGCGCGTTGCGCGATGGCGGTGAGCTCGAGTTGGATGGCGCGTATTGCGTCCTCTCTCGGCACGTCGCGCGGAAGGTAAACCACGTCGATGTCCACGGAGAGGCGAGGCATGTCGCGAACGAACAGGTTGATTGCGGTGCCACCTTTCATGGCGAACAGATCGCCGGAAAAAACGATGGGCGCAACGGCAAGCAGGAGGCGGACGGTATCGGCGTAGGCGTTATCCATGGGGCTTCAGGCTGAGCAACGTGCCGTCGTCGAGACGGCCGATCCATCGCTTGTTGCTGCCTGAGCGCACCGGGTACTGTGCCAGCAGGGCATCGACATCGACCAGTTCGGTCTCTCGAGCCCACGTCAGAAAAAGCCGAACGGCCTTGACGCTGGTACAGCACGATAGCAATTGTCCGAGCAGGTCCTTGCGAGGGGAACGTAAAACGTCGAAGACGTTACGCGCCTCCTCCAGACTTTGCTTAACACCGGCTTCGTAAAGCATCTCAAGTGCCGCACGTTCCGGGGCGGCGACGCGCACGCCCTCCGACATGCCGGGCGGCGTTACCACTGTTCGCTCCGCCAGCCCCGCATCTGGCCAGTCGAACAAACGGGCATGCACATAGCGCGCCGGATGCCGTTCCGTGAACCAGCCCGGAAGCGCAAAACGAGTGTCGCCCCAAAGCACCAGAGTTTCGCGGCTGCCGAGGTTGTGTCGCATCCCCTGCCAGGCGAGCGCCGTCCTGCCACCGGCATGAAAGCCGGGCACCTGCTTCTGCAGGAAGCGAAGGGCGCCTTCGATGCCGAAGTCGTCGTTGGGAAAGGCGTAGACGCCTTGGGCGAGACGAACCAGCCAGCCGCCGTCGGCATATCGCGCGGCAAGCTGCGGCGACACGCCGAATTGGCGCAGCGTCGCGAGGTCGAATGGCGCCCCGCGGTGCAGGCCGGTCTGCAGGCGTTTGATTATCTGGTAGCGGGAAACTTCAACCATGGTTGAAGAATAGCACCAGATCCAATCAAGGAAGGTGCAAGAGGATTGGATTCCGCTCCATCCGTCGTCTCTTGATTTATTTTTACTGCAGGACCTAATCAACCGGCGTAGGCGACAGCGCTTTCCCGGCGATGGAATCGCCGGGAATACAACGCCGGTCCTGCCCTTAGTCCGCCTCCCCAAACGCCGCCATCAGCCGCGCCACCGCCGCCGGCACGTCGGCGGCCTCGGTGATCGCGCGCACCACGGCCGCGCTGCCGACGCCGGCTTCCAGTACTTGCGGCAAATTGCTCGCGTCGACGCCGCCGATGCCGACCAGCGCCGGTACCTGCTCACGCATCAGGCGGGCATAGGCATAGAAGCGTCCCAGCCCTTGCGGCTGGGTCGGCATCACCTTGGTGGTGGTCGGAAAGATGGCGCCGAGCGCCAGGTAGCTGGGGCGCAGCGGCGCGACGCGCAGCATCTCGGCGTAGCCGTGCGTCGAAACGCCGAGCCGCAGGCCGGAGGCGCGCAGCGCGTCGAGGTCGGCTTCGTCCAGGTCTTCCTGGCCGAGGTGGATGCCGTAGATGCCGCTGCCCGCGCTGTCGTTGCCGTGCGCGGCGTGGTAGTCCAGCGCGGCGCGCCAATGGTCGTTGATGAAGAGCCGGCTGCGGCTGCCGCGCGCGGCCAGCGCCGAGCGGGCGATCTGCTCGCGCACCGCGGCGGCGTCGTCGGACTTGAAGCGCAGCTGCACGGTCGGGACGCCGAGCGGCACCAGCCGTTCGATCCAGTCGGCGGTCGGCACCACGGCGTAGAGGCCCAGGCGCGCCGGGCATGGCACGAACGGTTCGGCCGACTGCTCCGGCGCGACCAGCGCGGCGTGCCGCACGCGCGGGAAGCGGGAAAATTCGGCGGGCCAGTCGAGCGTGCCGGGCTGCCAGGCGCGCGCCAGGCACAGCGCATCGTGCGCGGGGAAATGCAGCGCCAGCGTGGCCAGCAGCGTCGCGACGAAAGCGGGCGATTGCGCGGCATCGCCGTTGGCATCGGCCTGCGTGGCAAACACCCAGGTCCCCATCGGCGAGCGCACCGTGTCGATCCACTGGCCGCCCTCGCGCTCGGTCTGGATCAGCATCGCGCCGCGCGCGGCGACCCGGTCGATCGTCGCGGCATCGACCTCGCCGTCGGCCAACAGCAGGTCGGCCTGGCCCAGCGGCTCGGCGGCATCGGCCGTCAGCGCGTCCTGCAGCCGCCAGGCGCGCCAGCCGCGGTCGGCCACGCCGAAGGTCTCGCCATGGCGCGCGACCAGCGCGGATTGCAGCGCCGTATCGACCGGCATCGGCGTCGGTTGGCGTGTCATGCGTGCTCCTGTGCGTGCCAGAACGGCATGCCGACCACCGGCGTGCTGGCCTGCGCGATCTCGCGCTCGGGCATCGGTCCGGCCAGATAGGCCAGGCGCCCCGCCTCGACCGCCCGTGCGAAGGCACGCGCCATCTCGATCGGATACGCGGCCTGGGCCACCGCGGTGTTGAGCAGCACGCCGTCGTAGCCCCATTCGAGCACCTGCGCCGCATGCGAGGGCAGGCCCAGGCCCGCGTCGACGATCAGCGGCGTGTCCGGCAGGCGATCGCGCAGCACCCGCATCGCGTGCGGATTGACAGCGCCCTTGCCGGTGCCGATCGGCGCGGCCCACGGCATCAGCGCCTGGCAGCCGGCGTCGAGCAGGCGGCGGCACAGCACCAGATCCTCGGTGCAATACGGCAGCACCTTGAAGCCTTCCTTGATCAGCGTCTCGGCCACGGCCGGCAGGTTCAGCGTATCGGGCTGCAGCGTGTAGTCGTCGCCGACCAACTCCAGCTTGATCCAGTCGGTCTCGAACACCTCGCGCGCCATCATCGCGGTGGTGATCGCCTCCTGCGCCGCCATGCAGCCGGCGGTATTGGGCAGCACCGGCACCTGCATCGACTTGAGCATCTGCCAGAAGGCCTGGCCGCCCTCGCCGTCGCCGACCGCGCCCTGGCGGCGCAGCGCGACCGTCAGCATGGCCGGCCGTGCAGCCTCGACCGCCGATTGCAGCGTCGCCGGCGACGGATAGCGCGCCGTGCCGAGCAGCAGCCGCGAGGAAAACGATTCGCCGTAGAGCACGAAGGGATCGCGCACGGCATCCTGGGTCGGGAAGGTCATGGGATCAGCCTCCGGTAACGGGTTGCACGAGATCGATGCGGTCGCCGGCGGACAGCGGCGTATCCGCATGGGCGGCGCGCGGCACGAAGCGGCCGTTGAGCGCGGCGGCGAACGGTGGCGGGATCTGCGCCGCGGCCACCGCGTCGGCCAGCGTGGCCGGCGCGTTCAGCGCCAGCGGCTTGCCATTGAGCAGGATTTCCATTGTGTTCAGCGCGTGTGTCATCGGTTGGGACGAGCTTGGCCGGGCGATGCTCGCAGGCGAAAGCCGTGCGCGGTTGCGTCGGATTCGGCGGCGCGGGATGGCGTCGCGCGGCAGCGCGTCAACGCTGGCATCGATGCGGCCATCAACGCAGGCCTCGGTGTGGGCATCGTTGCGGCCATCAATGCAGCACCGCATTGCCATGCACGGGCGCGATCATGCCGGGCCAGCGGGCCGAGGCCGGCACCGCATGCGCGGCGGGATCGCCGTCGGCCAGTGCGCGCACGACCTCGCAGGCCGCCTCCACCACCGCCGGCGCGATCAGGAAGCCGTGCCGGTACAGGCCATTGAGGCGCACCACGCGCGCCTGCTCGTCGACCCGTACCGCCGGCAGATGATCGGGACGCGTGGGCCGGCGCTGCACGTTCAGCTCCAGCACGCGCGCCTCGCCGAAGGCCGGATGCAGCGAATACGCGGCCGACAGCAGCTCCAGCGCGGAGCGCACGCTCATCGGCGAGTCGTCCTCGCTTTCCAGTTCGGTGGCGCCGATCACGTACAGGTGGTTCGGCTTGGGCGCGATATAGATCGGATAGCGCGGATGCAGCAGCCGTACCGGCCGGTGCAGCGAGACCTCGGGCGCGAACACCCGTACCACCTCGCCGCGCAGGCCGCGCAGGCCCGGCATCCCGCCCCCGCCGCCTCCAATAGCGCCCTCGGCGGGCCACGCGGCACGCGCGCCCAGGCCGCGGCAATCGAGCACCACGCGCGCGTCGATGCCAAGCCGCGGCAGGTCGCGCTCGTCGATCTCGCCCGCTTCCCAGACGCAATGCACGCCGGCGGAGACCGCGCAGGCCAGCAGCGCGCGCAGCGTGCCGCGGTTGTCCAGCTGGCCCTCGCCCTCGAGCAGCAGCCCTTGCTGGAAGCGCCCGGCCAGCGCCGGTTCGAGCGACGCGATGCCGGCCGCGTCGAGCCGGCGCAGCCGTTCGGCCACCAGTTCCGGCGGCGACACGGCGCGAATGCGGCTGGTAAACAGCGGCATCTCGCCGCGGTCGTGGGCGTGCCAGACCACCAGCGTGCCGTCCTGCTGGAAGAAGACCGGGTCGACCGCGGTGGGCTCGTCCGCCTGTTCGGCGTTCAATTCGGCCACCCATGCGCGCCACAGGTCCACGCTGGCGATGCCCAGCTCGACGATGCGGCGCTCGCTGATGGCCGATTCGGCCAGCGGCGCCAGCATCGCGGCGGCGACATGGGCGGCCGCGCCCGCGCCGTCGGGACCGGCGCGTTCGACCAGGGCCACGCGCAGGCCACCGCGGACCAGGCGCCAGGCGGCCAGGCGTCCGGCCAGGCCGGCGCCGAGAATGGCGACGTCAAACTGCTGTTTCATGGGGTGTATTGTGCCAGCCCGGCCATGTTGAGCCGGGGAACGTCAGGGCGGAGCGGGAAACGGCCGTCGCCCCGCGCGCGCGGGGCCCAGCGTCCCTGCCCCTCGTGGAGAGCCAGCTCGCTGGTTCCCGCCTTCGCCGGAACGACGGCCCCGTCCCTTACGAGTAGATCTTGCCGCCCTGCCGGACGAACTCGATCGACTTCTCCTGCATGCCGCGCTCGGCCTCGTCGGCGCCCGCCTCCTTCAGCGACGCGGCGTAGTCGCGCACGTCCTGCGTGATCTTCATCGAGCAGAACTTCGGACCGCACATCGAGCAGAAGTGCGCGATCTTGGCGCCCTCGGCCGGCAGCGTCGCATCGTGGAACGAACGCGCGCGCTCCGGATCGAGACCCAGGTTGAACTGGTCTTCCCAGCGGAACTCGAAGCGCGCCTTCGACAGCGCGTTGTCGCGCAGCTGCGCGCCCGGCCAGCCCTTGGCCAGATCGGCGGCATGCGCGGCGATCTTGTAGGTGATGATGCCCTCGCGCACGTCTTCCTTGTCCGGCAGGCCCAGGTGCTCCTTCGGCGTGACGTAGCACAGCATCGCCGTGCCCATCCAGCCGATATTGGCCGCGCCGATGCCGCTGGTGATGTGGTCGTAGCCGGGGGCGATGTCGGTGACCAGCGGTCCGAGCGTGTAGAACGGGGCCTCGTAGCAGTGCTTGAGTTCCTCGTCCATGTTGGCCTGGATGCGTTGCAGCGGCACGTGGCCCGGGCCTTCGATCATCACCTGCACGTCGTGCTTCCACGCCTTGGCGGTCAGCTCGCCCAGCGTGCGCAGTTCGCCGAACTGCGCCTCGTCGTTCGAGTCGGCGATGCAGCCCGGACGCAGGCCGTCGCCGAGGCTGAACGACACGTCGTAGGCCTTCATGATTTCGCAGATCTCGTCGAAGTGCGTGTACAGGAAGTTTTCCTTGTGGTGGGCCAGGCACCATTTGGCCATGATCGAGCCGCCGCGCGAGACGATGCCCGTCACGCGGTCGGCGGTCAGCGGCACATAGCGCAGCAGCACGCCGGCGTGGATCGTGAAGTAGTCCACGCCCTGCTCGGCCTGCTCGATCAGCGTGTCGCGGAACATCTCCCAGGTCAGGTCCTCGGCGATGCCGCCGGTCTTGTCCAGCGCCTGGTAGATCGGCACCGTGCCGATCGGCACCGGCGAATTGCGCAGGATCCATTCGCGCGTCTCATGGATATGCTTGCCGGTGGACAGGTCCATGATGGTGTCGGCGCCCCAGCGGATCGACCAGACCATCTTCTCGACTTCCTCGGCCAGCGAAGAGGTCACCGCCGAATTGCCCAGGTTGCCGTTGATCTTCACGCGGAAATTGCGGCCGATGATCATCGGCTCGAGTTCCGTGTGGTTGATGTTGGCGGGGATGATCGCGCGGCCGGCGGCCACTTCCTGGCGCACGAATTCCGGCGTGATGTCCTCCGGCCGCAGCGGCAGGCCGGCGCCCAGCGCATTGCCGGGATGCTGGCGCAGCAGCGCCTTGTACTCGGGCTTGTCGTACAGCGCCTGCAGGTTCAGCGATTCGCGCAGAGCGATGTACTCCATCTCGGGCGTGACGATGCCGCGCCGGGCGTAGTGCATCTGCGTGACATTGGCGCCGGCCTTGGCGCGGCGCGGATTGGTCAGCTGCGCGAAACGCAGGTGCGCGGTGGCCGGATCGTTGGCCCGCGCGCGGCCGTACTCGGACGACAGGCCCGGCAGCACCTCGGTATCGCCGCGTTCCTCGATCCATTTGGCCCGCACCGGCGGCAGACCGGCCTTCAGGTCGATGCGCACGTCCGGGTCGCTGTACGGGCCCGAGGTGTCGTAGACCGGGATCGGCGGGTTCGGCATCTCGCCGTGCTCGGTGCGCGTGGCGGTCTGCAGGATGGTGCGCATCGGCACGCGGATGTCCGGACGGCTGCCGGTCAGATAGGTCTTGGTCGAAGCGGGATAGGCGAACTTCTGGTCGAGATCGCTTTCGAGCGATTCGAAGGATGCGGCGGGGGCGGCGTGATTGCGGGCCATGGATATCGTCCTCTCTCTTTGGGGGATGGACGAAACCAGGAGTCCTGTGAGCATGTCCCTCGGGGACCATGCTGGCGCGGCTGGAATGCGCGCCGGCGGGAACTGCGGTCTTCAGTGAAACTTCCCACGCCGGTACTAACCGGATCGGGTTCGAAGGGACTCTCTCAGCCGCGCGGCCAATCCGCACGGCACCCCTGTTTCATCCAACGGGGCCAATTTAAGCACAAGGGGACTGGCTGCGCCAGCCTTGTTTCATTCGGACTGTGGTGCGCTGCGGTATCGGATCGGCCCGTCGGCGTGACGCCCGGGCCGCCTGCGTCCGCCGCAGCCGGCGGCTCGCGCGTTGCTCTACCATGCAGACAGCGTGCTTGCGCACGCGCGCCGGGCCGGCGACGATTGGTCGCCGACGATTGGCCACCGACGATTGGCCACCGACGATTGGCTGCTGACGATTGGCCGCTGACGGATTCGGCGGCAACGATCGCAGGCCGCCGACGATTGCAACGACAACGGCATGGGCAGAGACAGGACCGTCCGCCACAGGAGACACCATGAGCACCAGCGACGCCGCCACCCACCGCGTCTTCAACCAGGTCCCCGACCTGGCGCACCACAATCCGTTCGCCATCGACACCGCGCTCGGCGCCGCGCTCGAACGCCTCGGCGGCGGCTGGCATGCCGGCGAACTACGCGAGTTCGGCGCGACGCTGGGCCAGCCCGAGGTCCAGGCGTGGGCCGACCAGGCCAATCGCCATCCGCCCGAACTGCGCACCCACAGCCGCACCGGCGAACGGATCGACCAGGTCCGCTTCGACCCGAGCTGGCATGCGCTGCTGTCGCTGCTGCGCAGCCGCCAGCTGCACGCGCTGCCGTTCGCGCAGCCACGTCCCGGCGCCTGGGCCGCGCGCACCGCCGGCTACTTCCTGCAGGCGCAGCTCGAATCGGGCTCGCTGTGCCCGGCGACGATGACCTTCGCCAGCATCCCTGTGCTGCAGAAGGAGGCCGCGCTGTTCAGCGAACTGGCGCCGCGGCTGTACGCCACCGCGCACGATCCCGAGGACCTGCCCTGGCGCGACAAGCGCGCGGTGATGATCGGCATGGGCATGACCGAGAAGCAGGGAGGCTCGGACGTGCGCGCCAACACCACGGTGGCGCGACCGGTGGGCGGCGAGGGTCGCGGCGCCGAGTACGCGCTGACCGGCCACAAGTGGTTCTTCTCCGCGCCGATGTGCGACGCGCATCTGGTGGTGGCCCGCATGGGCGCCGAGGACGGACCGCTGTCGTGCTTCTTCGTGCCGCGCTTTCGCGACGACGGCAGCCGCAACGCGATCCAGATCCAGCGGCTCAAGGACAAGCTCGGCAACCGCTCCAACGCCAGCAGCGAGGTCGAATTCCGCGGCGCCAGCGGCATCCTGATCGGCGAGGAAGGCCGCGGCATTCCGACCATCATCGAGATGGCCACCAATACCCGGCTCGATTGCGTGATCGGCAGCGCGGCGCTGCTGCGAACCGCGCTGGTGCAGTCGATCCACCATGCGCGCCATCGCAGCGCCTTCGGCAAGCGGCTTGCCGATCAGCCGCTGATGCGCAATGTGCTGGCCGATCTCGCGCTCGAGAGCGAGGCCGCGACGCTGCTGATGATGGAGCTCGCGCATGCGTTCGAGCATGCCGCTACCGACCCGCTGGCCGGCGCATGGAAACGCATCGTGACGCCCGCCGCCAAGTTCTGGATCTGCAAGCGCGCGATCGAGGCGACCGGCGAGGCAATGGAGGTCTGGGGCGGCAACGGCTACGTCGAGGAAGGGCCGATGGCGCGGCTCTACCGCGAGGCGCCGGTCAATTCGATCTGGGAAGGGTCGGGCAACATCATGTGCCTGGACGTGCTGCGCGCGATCCAGCGCAGTCCCGACGATGCGCTGCGCCTGCTGCAGGACCTGGGCCAGCGCGCCGGCGGGCATGCCGCGGTGCGTGCCGAACTCGCTTCGCTGCAGGCGATGCTGCGCGCCGCGCCGGAAGAGCAGGAGACCTGCGCGCGCCGTTTCGCCCAGGGCCTGGTGCTGACCGCGCAGGCGGCGCTGATGCTCGCGCATGCCGATGCCGACAGCGCCGAGCGCTTCGTCGCCAGCCGCCTGGAACGGCAGCATGGGCGCGTGTTCGGCACGCTCGACGGCAGCGCCGCGCAGCTGGGACGGCTGATCGAGCGGGCCTGGCCGGCTTGATTGCAGGCGTTGCGCTCAGGACTACTCGTTGGACTCGCTGTCGCGCAGCAGGCGCCGGCATTCATCCAGACAGGACAGGCAGCAGGTGCCGCACCACAGGCCCGTGGCCGCGATGATCATTGCCACGCCCGGGTTGAGCGATCGCGGGTCGCCGCGGACCAGCACAACGGCGCCCGCCAGGCCGATCGGCAGCGACATCGCCGTGGCCATGACCACGGTCGCCAGCGCGCGATGATGGCGCGTCAAGGCCCCGAGGGCGATCCAGACACGCCGCAATCCATCGGCGCCAGGATCGGGGGCGTGGTTGCCGTCGCTTTCGATCCAGTCGATGCGATGGGACGGCAGCAGGGCCGTGGTGGTGGTGGCGGCGGTGGCGGTGCTGGCGGGCGGCTGGCGATGGGGCGTGTCCACGTCGGGCCAGCCGGCATGCGAGACCGCGGCCCTGCTTGTCCTTGTGTATTGCACGGTGGCTCTCCCTTCCATGGTGGGCCCACAGGGTAAGGCTTCCGCCCGGCCGCGCGGGCCAAGCGGGCCGCTGCGCCTGTACCGGCGTACCGAAAAGGGAAAGGAATGCGGCAATTGCTGGAAAAACCGGCGGCCGCCTTACGCAGGGCGCCGCTCAGGCGCGCGCCAGCAAGGTCTCCAGCGCGCGCAGCCGTACCCGCGGACCATGGCGGATCAGGTCGTGCGCGCGCTCGCCGATCATGATCGCCGGCGCATCGGCATCGCCGCCGGCCAGCGTCGGCATGATCGACGCATCGGCCACGCGCAGCGCCTCGACCCCACGCACGCGCAATTGCGGATCGACCACCGACAGCGCATCGATGCCCATCCGGCAGGTGCCGGCCGGCCGCTCCGCGCCTTCCGCATGGGCGCGGACCAGCGCGTCGATGGCCGCGTCGTCATCGGGATCGGCGCGCACCCCGCCGCAATACAGCGCCTTGCCGCCGAACGCGGCCAGCGGCGGCTGCGCGAGGATGCGCCGCACCAGCGCCACGCCCGCGATCAGGTCGCGCACGTCCTGCGCATCGCCGAGCAGGCCGGCCTCGACCAGCGGCCGCCGCTGCGGGTCGCCGCCCGCCAGCCGCAACCGTCCGCGGCTGCGCGGACGCAGCAGCAGCACGCGGCAGCCGTAGCTCTGGCCATGCCCGTCCCCATCGCCGCGCGCATGGCCCGGCCCGACCACGAAGCGCAGTTGCAGATCCGGTTCGGACAGTTCGGGCTGGCTCCTGAGCAGCGCGCCCGCGCTGACGGGCTCCGCCTGCGCCAGCGTGTTGCGCCGCCCGCCGAGTCCGGCCCCATACCGCAGCCAGTGCCACGCCGCGGCGAGCGACCTGCCGATCGACGAATCGCCACCGAGAAAACGCGGCCCGAACGATTGCCGCAGCGACGGCGGCGTCGGCCCGCGCTTGTGCAGCAGCATGCCGACCGGTTGCTGCAGATTCAAACCCACGCCGGGCAGATGCTGCACGACGCCGATGCCGTGCTCGCGCAGATGATCGGCGGGCCCGATACCGGAGACCATCAGCAGTTGCGGCGAGCCGATCGCGCCGGCGGCGAGCACCACCTCGCGCCGCGCGCGCAACTGGACGATCCGGCCGTGGCGCAGCGCCTGCACGCCGACCGCGCGGCGGCCTTCGAAGAGAATGCGCTGCGCCTGCATGCCGTGCAGGACCTGCAGGTTGCCGCCGACGCCGCGATGCAGATAGGCACGCGCCGCGCTCCACGGCTCGCCGCGATGGCGCGCGCTCTGGAACCAGCCGACGCCCTCCTGCCGAGGGCCGTTGAAGTCGTCGTTGCGCGGGTGGCCGGCGTGGGCCGCGGACTCGACGAAGTAGCGGGCCAGCGGCGAAGGCGCGGAGGGATCGCCGACATGCAGCGGACCGTTGCCGCCATGCCAGGGGTCATCGTCGCGCCCCATCACGCGGGTATTGCATTCGGCGCGGCGAAAGCACGGCAGCACGTCGTCCCAGGACCAGCCGTCGCAGCCGGCCTCGGCCCAGCCGTCGTAGTCGGATGGCGCGCCGCGCAGATAGGGACCCCAGTCCGGCGCGTCATCGTCGGGCCAGGCGGCCTCGAGCAGGGCGATCGATTCGCTGCCGCTGTCGGCGAGCCTGCCGGCCAGCGCGCACGCCGCCGCGCCGCCCCCGATCACGATGTAATCGAAACTGGTGTCCATTTGTCCCCTCGCACGATGGCAAGTCGGCGCGCCGCTTGCTTCGCGCATCGGGCCGCCACGCAGGGCCGGCGGACGGGGCGCGAACGCGGTCTATGCTGCCCAGTGTAGGCGCTTTGTCGAGGGGCAGAAGGAGAACGCGGAGGGGCCGGTCGAGCCCGGCGAAAACGCGGGGGGAAACGCGGCGAACGCGCGGCGGAAATGGCGGGAATGCCTGGAAAAGGCGGGGGGAATGGCAGGAAAAAGTAGGCAGGACGCGCGCGCGCCCCGCCCTTGCGGCCGGTATTACGCCTTCAGCATCGGCTTGCCCAGCATCCGCGACAGCACCGCTTCCGGCGAGTGCGTGTGGTCGGAGATCGCGCGCGGATCGAGGTAGTAGGTCTGCTCCATCATCGCGCGGCCGCGCATCGCGGCGTGCAGCACCTGATCGCTGAAGACGATCCAGGTCGAACCCGGCGGGAAGTGGAATTCCTGCTGCGGTACCTTGGCCTGGTAGTCCAGGTCGGCCTTGGCCATGTCGTGCAGCTGCAGCATGCGGTGGTCGTATTCCGAGCGCTCGCGCTTGGTGATATGCAGCTGCTTCATCAGCCAGGCCTGTCCCGGCCACATGCCCTTGGTGCGCGGCACGAAGCGCCTGGCGAAATCGGCGAACGGCTCGCCGACGCGCCACACCCGCGGCGCCTGCGGATCGATGTTGTGGAAGACGCGCAGCAGGCGCTTGCCCAGCATCGGATTGGACGGGAACGAGTCCACGTGCAGCCGCGTATCGTCCTTGCGCCAGCTGACCGGGCGCCCGGCGATTTCGCTGGGCCGCAGCGAGGTGCCGGCGCGCTCCAGATGCGGGCCGTATTCGGGGAACAGCGCCAGCACCAGCCGCTCGCTGTATTCGGCATAGCGCCGGATCAGCGCGTACAGGTCGGCGAGATCCTGGGGGCTGCCCACGGCGCCGCGCACCGCGGTGTCGTTGGCGCGCAGGTTGATGTTCTTGGACTTGCCATCCGACCAGCGGCTGTCGAGGAAGCGCTCCTCGCCCGGTTCGAAGCGGAAATGCAGGTCGGGGAAGTACAGCACCGCGCCCTGCTCGAGCTCGCGGCGCAGGCCCGCGGCCGTTTCGGCGCGCAACTGCGGCGCCCAGTCGGTATAGGGCTGCGGGCGGATCAGGTCGAGCCCGCCGGCAGCGGCGGACGGCGCCGCGCCGGTCGAAGGCGCGACGGGAGGGACAGCGGTTTGAGCGGACATGGGATTCCTCGGCATGCTGGCGTGTGCCACGCCTGATGGCGCGATTCTACCGCCGCGCCACGGCACGCTTGGCGCGCCAGCGTCGCGCCATGTTTTCGGCTCTTGAAGCGACGTCGTCCGACACTACATTCGTGACGAAGCGCGCCGGCCAGCGCCGGCACGCGGGGGGCCGGCCGCGCCGGTCCGAATACGAGTCGCTAGGAGTAGCAAGGAGCAAGGAGGTAATGCCATGTACGCATCGTTGCTGAGTTCTCCGGGCAGCCTGTTTGCCGAGTTCGACCGGCTGCAGCGCGAACTGCAACAGTTCCTCTCGACGCCGAGCAGCATCCGCGCGGTGGCGCGCGGCGCGTTTCCTGCCGTCAACATCGGCATGACGCCGTCCAGCGTCGAGGTCTATGCCTTCGCGCCGGGTATCGATCCGTCCACGCTCGACGTCAGCGTCGACCGCGGCCTGCTGACCATCGCCGGCCAGCGCAGCGCGCAGATGCAGGGCACGCAGCCACAGACCGCGCAGAGCGGGCAGACCGACCCGTCGGCCAGTCAGCAGGCCGGCCAGCAGGGCCAGTCGGCCTCGGGCTCGGGCTCGGGCTCTTCAAGGCTGGGCGAGGACACCAACGTCTATGTGCGGGAGCGCTTCAACGGCAGCTTCCGGCGCGTGATTTCGCTGCCGGAGGACGTCGATACCGCCCGGATCGACGCCACCTATCGCGACGGGCTGCTGCGGATCTCGATCGCTCGCCAGGAATCGGCCCAGCCGCGCCGGATCACCGTGAACTGACCCGATGATTGCACCGAGCAGGAGGTTCATCATGAACGATCAAGCCGTCACCCGGACCGACCAGGACCGGAACCTGAACGTGAACGCGAACGTCGGCGGGAAGAACGACAACGGCAATGCGGCCGCCAACGCGACGCTGTTGCCGCGCGTGGACGTGACCGAGGATTCGACCGGCATCACGCTGCTGGCGGACCTGCCGGGCGTGTCGCGCGACACGCTGCAGGTGCGCGCCGACCGCGACAGCCTGACCATCGAGGGCGAGATTCGCCAGGAGATGCCCGAAGGGCTGGAGCCGGTCTATGCCGAGGTGCAGATCGCCCGCTACAAGCGCGTCTTCACGCTGAGCCGCGAGCTGGACAGCAGCGCGATCTCGGCGGTGCTCAAGGACGGCGTGCTGAATCTGCGGATTCCGAAGCAGGCCGAAGCGCAGCCGCGTCGGATCGAAGTGAAGGTAGGGTGAGAGGGAGGGCGGCGGTGGCCTTTGGGCCGCCGCTGCCCTCCCCGGCCCTCTCCCGCGGGCGGGAGAGGGGAGAACACCAGCAAGGATTACAGCCCGGCCGCCGCGCGCAGTGCCGCGGCCTTGTCGGTGGCTTCCCACGAGAATTCCGGCTCCTCGCGGCCGAAGTGGCCGTAGGCGGCGGTCTTCTCGTAGATCGGGCGCAGCAGGTCCAGCATCTGCACGATGCCCTTGGGCCGCAGGTCGAAGTGCTCCATCACCAGTTTGGCGATCGCCTCGTCCGAGATCTTGCCGGTGCCTTCGGTGTAGACCGTCACGTTGATCGGGCGCGCCACGCCGATCGCGTAGCTGACCTGCACCTGGCACTGGCGCGCCAGGCCCGCGGCCACCACGTTCTTGGCCACATAGCGGGCCGCGTAGGCCGCCGAGCGGTCGACCTTGGACGGGTCCTTGCCCGAGAACGCGCCGCCGCCGTGCGGCGCCGCGCCGCCATAGGTGTCGACGATGATCTTGCGGCCGGTCAGGCCGCAGTCGCCCTGCGGGCCGCCGATGACGAAGCGGCCGGTCGGGTTCACCAGGTACTTGGTGTCCTTGAGCATCTCGGGCGGCAGCACCGGCTTGATGATCTCCTCGATCACCGCCTCGCGGATCTGCGCCTGGGTGATGTCCGGCGCGTGCTGGGTCGACAGCACCACGGTGTCGACGCTGTGCGGACGGCCGTCGACATAGCGCACGGTGACCTGCGACTTGGCGTCCGGACGCAGCCAGGGCAGGCGGCCGTCGCGGCGCAGCTGCGACTGGCGCTCGACCAGGCGGTGCGAGTAGTAGATCGGGAACGGCATCAGTTCCGGGGTCTCGTCGCAGGCATAGCCGAACATCAGGCCCTGGTCGCCGGCGCCCTGGTTCAGATAATCGTCCGAGGCACGGTCGACGCCCTGCGCGATATCGGGCGATTGCTTGTCGTAGGCCACCAGCACGGCGCAGCCCTTGTAATCGATGCCGTAATCGGTGTTGTCGTAGCCGATGCGCTTGATGGTTTCGCGCGCGACCTGGATATAGTCGACGTTGGCCGTGGTGGTGATTTCCCCGGCCAATACCACCAGCCCGGTATTGCACAGGGTTTCGGCGGCGACGCGCGCGTATTTGTCCTGGGCCAGGATGGCGTCCAGGACGGCGTCGGAAATCTGGTCGGCGACCTTGTCGGGATGGCCTTCGGAGACGGATTCCGAAGTAAAGAGGAAGTCGTTTGCCACGAACTTTTTCTCCAGGTTAGCTATTGCGTGCCAACCATGTTCAGTCCGGGCGGCGACGCTTTAGCGGTATTTTCAGCACGTCCTGATGAGACGGTATCGCCCCGCAAGTTGTCAGTTAACTCGGCGATGCGCGGTATTATACGCGCCTGCGCGGCGCCGCACACGCGCCGCCGCAACGGTGTGCCGAGGCCATCGGCGCTCGCCGAGGCGATCGGCGGCGGCCGCGAAACAATAACCGCGGAAGAATGAACCACGCCGGCCCGGGGCCGGCCCCTTGTTGGGACTCCATGACCTTCCTGTTCTGGCTGATTGCCCGCTTGCCGCTGGCATGGCTGCAAGCCATTGGCGGCGTGCTCGGCCTGCTGGCCGCGCGCCTGCCGGGCCGCTACGGCAGGCGACTCACCGAGAATTTCCGCCAGGCCTATCCCGACGCCACCGACCAGATGCTGGCCGAGGCGGCGCGCTCCACCGGCCGGATGGTGATGGAGATGCCGTACTTCTGGAGCCGCAGGACGCTGAAGGCGCGGCTGGCCGGGTTCTCCGAACACACCTGGCCGGAGCTCGACCGGCTGCTGGGCAAGGGCAACGGGCTGATCATGCTGGTCCCCCATCTCGGTTGCTTCGAAGTACTGCCGCAGGCGTACGCGCTGCGCCACAAGGTGACCGCGCTGTACAAGCCGCCGCACCAGCCATGGCTGCGCGACTGGATCGAGCGCATGCGCACCCGGCCCAATCTGGTGATGGCGGCGGCCACGCCGCGCGGCGTGCGCACGCTGGTCAAGGCGCTCAAGCGCGGCGAGTCGATCGGCATCCTGCCCGACCAGGTGCCCAAGGGCGGCGAAGGGGTATGGGCGCCGTTCTTCGGCAAGCCCGCGTACACCATGACGCTGGTGCAGCGGCTGCAGCAACTGACCGGCGCGCCGATCGCGATGGTCTTCGCCGAGCGCACCGCGCAAGGCGCCACCTATATCGCCCACATGCGGGTGCTGGAAGACAAGCTGCCGGACGATCCCGTCGCGGCCGCCACCGTGCTCAACCGCACGGTCGAATCGCTGGTCGCCGAAGCGCCGACGCAATACCTGTGGGGCTACAACCGTTACAAGCACCCGGCGGGTGCGGAGCTCCCGCCCCAAGCCGCGTGACAGACTCCCATGACTTACCTGTTCTGGCTGATTTCCCGCCTGCCGCTGGCCTGGTTGCAGGCCATCGGCGGCGCGCTGGGCCTGCTGGCAGCCAAGTGGCCGGGCCGCTACGGGACGCGCCTGACCGAGAACTTCCGCCACGCCTTTCCTGACGCCACCGACGAGATGGTGAACGAGGCGGCCCGCTCGATGGGACGCATGATCCTGGAGATGCCCTATTTCTGGACCCGGCACACCATCAAGGCGAAGCTGTACGACTTCAACGAGGTGGTCTGGCCGGCGTTGGACCGGCTGCAGGACCAGGGACGCGGCGTGATCGTGCTGACGCCGCACCTGGGCTGCTTCGAGGTATTGCCCCAGTCGTATGCGATGCGCCGGCCTGTCACGGTGCTGTTCAAGCCGCCGCACCAGCCCTGGCTGCGCGACTGGGTCGAACGCATGCGCAACCGCCCGAACATGACCAGCGCGCCGGCCAATCCGCGCGGCGTGCGCATGCTGGTCAAGGCGCTCAAGCGCAAGGAGGCCATCGGCATCCTGCCCGACCAGGTGCCGATCGGCGGCGAGGGCACGTGGGCGCCGTTCTTCGGCCGTCCGGCGTACACGATGACGCTGGTGCAGCGGCTGCAGCAATGGAGCGGCGCGCCGGTCGCCATCGTTGCCTCGATCCGTCTGCCGCGCGGCGGCGGCTATCGTGCCTTTCTCCGCGTGATTGAAGAGCCGCTGCCTGAGGACCCGGCCGCCGCCGCCACCGTGATCAATGGCGTGGTCGAGGAGCTGGTACGGCTGGCACCGACCCAGTACCTGTGGGGCTACAACCGCTACAAGCACCCGGCCGGCGCGGAAATGCCGCCGCCGTGGCCGCCCGAGGCGCCCACCACGCCATCCACGCCGCCCGCCCCGCCGGCATCGGCGGCCACCCCGGCCACCCCGGCCACCCCGGCCACCCCGGCCGCCACGGCCGCCACGGCCGCCGGGGCCGCCGACTTGTCCGCCACGGAACCGACTTCCCCGACTTCGCATCCATGAGCCGTCTTTTCACCTGGCTGGGCATCGGTCTGCTGACCGTGCTCGGCAAGCTGCCCTACCCCCTGGTCGCCCGCTTCGGCGAAGGGCTCGGCAGCCTGCTGTACCTGTTTCCCAGTGGGCGCCGCGAGGTGGTCCGCGCCAACCTGCGCCTGGCCTTTCCCGACAAGTCCGACGCGGAAATCGCCGAGCTGTCGCGCCAGTCGTTCCGCTCGGTGTTCCGCAGCTTCGCCGAGCGCGGCATCTTCTGGACCGGCAGCGAGGCGCAGATGCGCCGCTGGGTGCAGATCGACGACCAGGCCAACCTGGTCGCGCTGGACGGCGAGCCGCACATCCTGGTCACGCTGCACCTGTCCGGCGTCGAGGCCGGCGCGATCCGGCTGACGATCTATCTGCGCGACCACGTGGGCCGCTCGGGCGCATCGCTCTACACCAAGCAGAAGAACGCGCTGTTCGATGGCTTCCTGAAACAGGCGCGCGGCCGCTTCGGCGCCAACATGATCGCCCGCAACGACAGCGTGCGCGACATCATCCGCTGCCTGAAGAAGGGCGAGGCGCTGCAGCTGATCTCCGACATGGACTTCGGCGAGCGCGACTCGGAATTCGTGCCGTTCTTCGGCGCGCAGGCGCTGACGCTGACGTCGGTGTCGCGGCTGGCGCGGCTGACCGGCGCCAAGGTCGTGCCGATCTATACCGAGCAGCTGCCCGACTATCGCGGCTATGTGCTGCGCATCCTGCCCGCCTGGGACAACTATCCGGGCGAGAGCGTGACCGACGACACGCGCCGGATGAACGCCTTCTTCGAGGACTGCATCCGCCCGCGCATCGCCGAGTACTACTGGGTGCACAAACGCTTCAAGCATCGCCCGCCGGGCGAACCCGAGATATATTGACGTTCGGCCGACATACCGGCGGCCGCAAACCCCGAAACACCGACACCGGCCGCCCGCGGCCTTCCGGCTTCCGGTCCTGACCGGTCCCGGCTTTTCCCGAACCGCGCCATGAAAATCCAGTTCACCAAGATGCACGGCGCCGGCAACGACTTCGTCGTGCTGGACGGCATCCACCAGACCCTGAACCTGAGCACCGAGCAGTGGCGCGCGCTGGCGAGCCGGCATTTCGGCGTGGGGGCGGACCAGATCCTGATCGTCGAGAAGCCGACCCGGCCCGACGTCGACTTCCGCTACCGGATCTTCAATGCCGACGGCGGCGAGGTCGAGCACTGCGGCAATGGCGCGCGCTGCTTCGTGCGATTCGTCACCGACCACGGCCTGACCGACAAGCGCTCGGTGCGCGTCGAGGTGATGAACGGCGTCATCACGCTGACGCTGAACGACGACGGCCAGGTCACCGTCGACATGGGCGCGCCCGAGTTCGAGCCGGCGCGCATCCCGTTCCTGCCGGAGGGGCTGCCGACCCGGAGCGAGGGCAACGACACGCTGTACGGCATCGAGACCAATGGCCGCACCGTGTGGATTTCCGCGGTATCGATGGGCAACCCGCATGCGGTGCAGGTGGTCGACGACACCGAGCGCTTCCCGGTGCGCGAGGACGGCCCGGTGATCGAGCACCATGCGGCCTTCCCGAAGCGCGTCAATGCCGGCTTCATGCAGGTGGTCGACCGCAACACGATCCGGCTGCGCGTGTTCGAGCGCGGTTCCGGCGAGACGCTGGCCTGCGGGACCGGTGCCTGCGCGGCGGTGGTCGCCGGCATCCGGCGCGGCCTGCTCGATTCGCCGGTCAAGGTGCATACGCATGGCGGCGACCTGTGCATCGCCTGGGACGGCGACGGGACCCCGGTGCGGATGACCGGTCCGGCCACCACGGTATTCGAAGGCTCGATCGAGCTGGACGCGTTGCAGCCGCGCGGCTGATTCCAGCGATTTGGTGGCACGCGCCCGGACGTTCTCAGCTGCCGGACCTGCCCCAGCTGCCCGACCTCCCCCAAGCTGCCCGACCTGCCCCAGTGACCCTGCCGGACCCCCGGCGCCAACGCGGAGTAGCGCCCATGCCAGTCACGCCGCTCGATCCCTACCGCATCGCCAACGGCAAGGGCTTTCGCCTGGACCGCTTCGATGCGGGCGCCAAGCCCTTCTCCAGCGGCGACAAGACCAGCGACCGGGCCCGCCTGACCGAGCTGTCGACGCATCTGGACGAGCAGCAGGACATCTTCTACGCCGAGCAGTCGCGCAAGCTGCTGGTGATCCTGCAGGGCATGGATACCAGCGGCAAGGATGGCACGGTGCGCGGCGTGTTCCGCAGCTTCGATCCGCTGGGGCTGCGCGTGGTCGGCTTCAAGGCGCCCACCTCGGAGGAGAAGGCGCGCGACTACCTGTGGCGCGTCCACGCCCAGGTGCCGCGCGCCGGCGAGATCGCGGTGTTCAACCGCAGCCACTACGAGGACGTGCTGATCACGCGCGTGCATGGCTGGATCGACGCCGCCGAGTGCGAGCGCCGCTACCGGCAGATCCGCCACTTCGAAAGCCTGCTGGTCGAGACCGGCACCACGCTGGTCAAGTGCTTCCTGCATATTTCGAAGGACGAGCAGAAGTCCCGGCTCGAGGCGCGGCTCGCCGATCCGCAGAAGCACTGGAAGTTCGATCCCAACGACCTGGCCGAGCGCCGGCACTGGGACGCCTATATGGACGCCTACCAGGACGCGATCGCCGCGACGGCGACGCCGGAGGCGCCCTGGCACGTGATTCCGGCCGATTCGAAGACGCACCGCAATCTGATGGTCGCGGAGATCCTGCGCGAGACCTTCGCGCGGCTCAAGCCGGCCTATCCGCCGTCCGCGCCGGGGCTGGACAAGCTGAAGGTCGAGTAGTCGTCGAGTCGTCGAAGTCGAGCGGGGGAAGCAAGGATTGGGGCCCGACGGGCGCGGGGCCCGCAGCCCCGAGGGCCGAAGGCCTTGCGGGGGCTTGACGAGGCCCGCCCCGCAGGCCCCGAGTTCAAACGCCGTAGCGCTGCCGGTAGGCCGCCACCGCGTCGCGCGAGGCGCCCAGCGCCGGGTCCTGCGCGGCGTCCAGATACGCCAGCAGGTCCGCCAGCGAGGCGATCGCGATCACCGGCACGCCGAATTCGCGCTGCACGTCCTGCACCGCGGAATGCGCGCCGATCTGCTCGGCGGTGCCGCTTTTCTCCATCCGGTCCAGCGCGATCAGCACCGCGGCCGGCTCGGCGCCGGCAGCCCGGATCATCTGCACCGATTCGCGCACCGAGGTGCCGGCCGAGATCACGTCGTCGACGATCACCACCTTGCCCTGCAGCTTCGCGCCGACCAGCGTGCCGCCCTCGCCGTGGTCCTTGGCTTCCTTGCGGTTGTAGGCGAAGCCGACGTTGCGGCCCATGCCCGCCAGCGCCACCGCGGTGGCCGACGCCAGCGTGATGCCCTTGTAGGCGGGCCCGAACAGCATGTCGAATGCGACACCCGAGGCCAGCAGGGTTTTCGCATAGAATTGCGCCACCTGGCCCAGCGTGGCGCCCTCGTTGAACAGCCCCGCGTTGAAGAAATACGGCGATTTGCGTCCCGCCTTGGTGACGAATTCGCCGAAGGACAGCACGCCCGCGTCCAGCGCGAAGCGGATGAAGGTCTGGCTGAGGTCGTCCGCCGCCGGCGTGGTTTGCTGCGTCATCTTTTCTCTCTTCAAAAAATTTCCCGAGATGTTACGGATTATCAGTGCCAACCTCAACGGCATCCGCTCGGCGGCCAAGAAAGGCTTCTTCGACTGGATGGGCAAGCAGGACGCCGACATGGTCTGCGTGCAGGAGCTCAAGGCGCAGGCCGCCGACATGACCGAGGCCTTCCTGGCGCCGCACGGCTATCACGGCTACTTCCACTACGCCGAGAAGAAGGGCTACAGCGGCGTCGGCCTGTACACCCGCCACAAGCCCGAGCGCGTCATCACCGGCTTCGGCAACGCCGAGTTCGACAGCGAAGGCCGCTATGTCGAAGTGCAGTATCCGCATCTGGCCGTGATCTCGGTCTACGTGCCGTCGGGCTCCAGCTCCGAGGAACGGCAACTGGCCAAGTACCGCTTCATGGAGGCCTTCCTGCCCCATCTGCTGCAGCTCAAGGCCAGCGGGCGCGAGATCGTGCTGTGCGGCGACGTCAACATCGCGCACAAGGAAATCGACATCAAGAACTGGAAGGGCAACCTGAAGAACTCCGGCTTCCTGCCCGAGGAGCGTGCCTGGATCGGCGAGCTGTTCGACGTGCACGGCTATGTCGACGTGTTCCGCAAGCTGGACCCGCGGCCCGAGCAATACACCTGGTGGAGCAACCGCGGCCAGGCCTACGCGAAGAACGTCGGCTGGCGCATCGACTATCACCTGGCCACGCCGAAGATCGCCGATACCGCCAAGGCGTGCTCGATCTACAAGGACGAGAAGTTCAGCGACCACGCGCCGCTGTCGATCGACTACGACTTCCCGCTGTAACGGCAACGCCCGGACGCAGGCCGCCGGGGCGGATTGCCGCTGCGGTGCCCGGGCATCCTCGTTACAATGCACCCCTCACCCGTATTACCAAGCGAGTCCACCATGGCATTCAAAGTGTTCGTCGACGGCCAGGAAGGCACCACCGGCCTCCGGCTGCTCGATTATCTGTCCGGCCGTTCCGATGTCGAACTGCTGCGCATCGCGGAAGACAAGCGCAAGGATCCGGCCGAGCGAG
Source organism: Cupriavidus cauae (assembly GCF_026210475.1). NCBI lineage: Bacteria > Pseudomonadati > Pseudomonadota > Betaproteobacteria > Burkholderiales > Burkholderiaceae > Cupriavidus > Cupriavidus cauae. The sequence continues at coordinate 1,024,661 of NZ_CP080293.1, read as the reverse complement.
CACGCTTCCTGAACGCCGCCGACGTGGCCTTCCTGTGCCTGCCGGACGTGGCCTCGCGCGAGGCGGTGTCGCTGGTGACCAATCCGAATACCTGCGTGATCGACGCCAGCACGGCGTTCCGCACCGCCGACAACTGGGCCTACGGCCTGCCGGAGCTGGTGCGCGGCCAGCGCGAGAAGATCCGCGCCAGCAAGCGCATCGCCGTGCCGGGCTGCCACGCCAGCGCCTTCGTGCTGGCCGTGCGTCCGCTGGTCGATGCCGGCGTGATGCAGCCCGACTACCCGGTCACCGCGTTCTCGCTGACCGGCTACAGCGGCGGCGGCAAGAAGATGATTGCGGACTTCGAGGCGGGCGGCAATCCGAAGCTCGACAGCCCCCGCGCCTACGCGCTGGGACTCGAGCACAAGCATCTGCCCGAGATGCGCGTGCAGACCGGCCTCGCGCAGGCGCCGATCTTCAGCCCGATCGTCGGCAAGTTCTACAAGGGCCTGGCCGTCACGGTGCCGGTGTTCCCGGATCGCCTGGCGCGCAAGGTCACGCCGGAGCAGATCGCCGAGATCTACCGCAAGCACTACGAGGGCGAGCAGTTCGTCCGCGTGATGCCCGCCGCCAGCGACGAGCACCTGGACAACGGCTTCTTCGACGTGCAGGCCAACAACGACACCAATCGCGTGGATCTGTTCGTGTTCGGCTCGGCCGACCGCATCGTGCTGATCGCGCGGCTGGACAACCTCGGCAAGGGCGCGGCCGGCGCCGCGGTGCAATGCATGAACGTGCATATCGGCGCGGATGAGGCGACCGGGCTGACCGCCTGACCCTTTCGCTTTCCTGCCTCACCGATGCAAACGGCCCCGATTCGGGGCCGTTTGTGCTTGTACCGGGTTCATGCGCCGTTCATGCGCCGTCTATGCGCCATTTATGCCCGGCTTGTCCCCGGGCTTCCGGCAAGTCTGCCGGGCGCCGGCGCGCTACCGCTTGAGCGGCTGCTGCTTGTCCTCGTCGCCGCGATCGACCGGCGCGTTGGCCAGCCCCCCCATATTGGTTCGATACGCGGGCAACCGCTCGACCGTGGTGCCGATCGCCCGCGCGTACAGCGGCAGCACCTCGGGCATGTGCCGCTGCAACTCGGCGATGCGCGACTGGCCCGACGGGTGCGTGGAGAGGAAATCCATGCTGGCGCCGGCCGCCGACGACTGCGACACCTTGCCCATCTTCTGCCACAGCGTCACCGCGGCGCGCGGATCGTAGCCCGCGCGCGCCGCGATATCCATGCCGACCAGGTCGGCCTCGGTCTCGTCCGAGCGCGAGAACTTCAGCGTCAGCAGATGCGCGCCGGTGCCCAGCGCCAGATTGCCCAGATTGCCGAAGCCGAACAGCTGCGAAATCACGTTGGCGCCGAGGTTGGTGATCTCGGCCTTGGCGGCGCGCTCGCGGGCATGCTCCTGCAGCGCGTGGGCGATCTCGTGGCCGATCACCATCGCCAGCTCGTCGTCGGTGGGCTTGATCTGGTCCAGAAAGCCGGTATAGACCGCGATCTTGCCGCCGGGCATGCAGAACGCGTTGACCTGCTTGGCCTTGATCAGATTGACCTCCCACTTCCAGCCCTTGGCGCGGTCGTTCCAGCGGGCGGCCTGCGGCAGGATGCGTTCCGAGATCGTGCGCAGGCGCGCCAGGCGCGGATCGTTCGACGGCGCCAGCGCGCCCTTGGCGCGCGCCTCCTGCTTGATCTGCTCGTACTCCTGCGCGGCCTGCTGCTCGATCGCCTCGGCCGGCACCAGCTGGCTGACCGCGCCGCCGCCGCGCTGCACATTGACGCCGTCGGACTGCGCCAGCACAGCGGGCGCGCCGAGCAGCGCCACGGCGCCGAGCACGGCCAGCGTCAGCCGGCGCAGCGGCGCGGCGAGGGCAAGCGAACGCGATGAGGGAACGGCAACGGAGGGAGCGGACATGGCCAGACGCAAGGGAAGGGGCATTGTTTCAACAGAATGCGACAGACATCACGAAGGCTGATGCAATAATACACGGCGCCCGATCGCCACCCAGGGCCCTCCAGGCGCCCCAACCGCCTGCTGCGCCCGGCCCCTGCCCCCGCCTTCATGACCTTCCAAGACTATCTCGATATTTTCCGCAATCGCCGCATCGGCGCGATGCTGACGCTGGGCTTCGCCTCGGGCCTGCCGCTGGCGCTGACCTCGGGCACGCTGCAGGCCTGGATGACGGTCGAAGGGCTGGACATCAAGACCATCGGCTTCTTCTCGCTGGTCGGCCAGGCCTACATCTTCAAGTTCCTGTGGGCGCCGCTGATGGACCGCTACACGCCGCCGCTGCTGGACCGGCGGCGCGGCTGGCTGCTGCTGACGCAGATCGGCCTGGTGCTGGGCATCGCCGGCATGGCCTTCTGCCCGCCGCGCGAGGCGCTGTGGCTGCTGGCGGGGCTGGCCACGCTGGTGGCCTTCCTGTCGGCCTCGCAGGACATCGTGTTCGACGCCTACAGCACAGACGTGCTGCGGCCCGCCGAGCGCGGCGCCGGCGCGGCGGTCAAGGTGCTCGGCTACCGGCTGGCGATGCTGGTATCGGGCGGCCTGGCGCTGTGGCTGGCGGACCGCGTGCTGGGCTGGCAGCAGATGTACCTGCTGATGGCCGCGCTGATGGCGGTCGGCCTACTGACGCTGCCGTGGGCGCCGCGCGCCGAGTCGCCGCCGCGCGCGCCGCGCTCGCTGGAGGAGGCGGTGGTCGGTCCGCTGCGCGACTTCTTCGGACGCACCGGCGCGTGGTGGCTGCTCGGCCTGATCGTGCTGTACAAGCTCGGCGACGCCTTCGCCGGCAGCCTGTCGACCACCTTCCTGATCCGCGGCGTGGGCTTTTCCGCCGGCGAGGTCGGGCTCGTCAACAAGACGCTGGGCCTGGCGGCCACCATCATCGGCGCGCTGTTCGGCGGCACGCTGATGGTCAGGCTGGGCCTGTACCGCTCGCTGATGCTGTTCGGCGTGCTGCAGGCCGTGTCGAACTTCGGCTACTGGCTGCTGGCGGTGACGCCGGCCCATCTGTGGTCGATGGGCGCGACCATCGCGGTGGAGAACCTGTGCGGGGGCATGGGCACCGCGGCCTTCGTCGCGCTGCTGATGGCGCTGTGCAACCGCTCGTTCTCGGCGACGCAGTACGCGCTGCTGTCGGCGCTGGCCTCGGTCGGGCGCGTCTATGTGGGACCGACCTCGGGCTATTTGGTCGAATCGTTCGGCTGGGCGCCGTTCTACCTGGGCACGGTGGTCGTGGCGCTGCCGGGGCTGCTGCTGCTGCGCGCCATGCGCGGAACGGTGGAGCGCTACGAGAGCCAGACGCGTACGCCGCGCGACGAGGCCGGCGCCGTTTCGGCCGTTCCGCTCCCGGCAGATGGCCGGGCACAGGGCAAGAGCGTTCGCGAGGGTTGATGCCAGGGTAGGCAACCGCCCTGCCCTCTCTCCCTCCCGCAAGCGGGAGAGGGCTGGCGAGAGGGCAGCCGGCGCGTCTACTGCTTGTAGTAGACGATCTGATGCGAGCTGGCCAGCAGCTCGCCGTCCGGGCTCCACAGCTGCGCGCTCTGGTCGAAGAAGCCCTGCCGGAACACCTGCGCCCGCGCGCTGCCCAGCGCGTGGCGATCGCCCAGCGCCGCCAGCGTGGCGGCATCCGCGTGGAAATAGGTCGTCAGCGAGACCGTGCCGGCCGGCACGAAGCCGGCGCGCTTGAGGAAGATGCGCGGATAGAAGCTGTCGCACCAGGCCGCGATCGACGCATAGTCGGGCGTGCGGGCCGGGTGGTCGCGCAGCCAGAACTGGGTCAGGCTGTCCGGATGCTCGGTGCCGGGCTCGGCCGCGGGCTTGGCGCCCCGCACCGGGCGCATCTCGTAGGACTTGAACCAGCGCACCGGCGCGAAGCCGGTCGGCAGCGGCGCGATGGCGTCGGCCGGCGGCACGTCGGGAAAGACAGCCTCGCCGCAGCCCCAGGTGTCGCGCCGCACGGCGAACACCGCGCTGGCGGTGGTCGCCACCTCGCCGTTCTGTACCAGTTCCAGCGACCAGTGCTGGGTCGAGCGATTGGTGCGCGCGGGCCGCGCCTCGATCGTGAACGGACCCTCGGCGATCGGTCCGGCGAAATTGACGGTCAGCGCGATCGGATCGCCGAGCCGCTGCGGATGCTGCAGCGCCGCCTGCAGCAGCGTCGCCGCCGTGATGCCGCCGTACGGCCCGATCATGTTCCAGTACGACTCGGTGGTGCGGCCGGTAAAGCGGTGCTCGCCGGCGGGGGTCAACGCAATCGCGTCGTCGAAGGGATGCAGCTCGGATGTCGCGGACATGGGGCCTCGCCGAAAAGCGAACGATCGTTCGGAATTTCCGTACGGTAGTCGTCCGGGTGGCCGCTCGTCAAGTGCCGGCGGCCCCCTCCGAAGCCATCCCGGGCCGAACAGACTCGGCCGGGGAGTCAGGCGAGCAGTCAGGCGCGCAGTCAGGCGAGGAGTCAGGCGCGCAGTCAGGCGAGCAGTCAGGCCGATGAGTCAGGCCGATGAGTCAGGCCGAAGTAGCCAGGGCGGCTCGTCAGACCGTCCCCCGGACCGGCCCTCAGGCCGAACAGACCCGATACACCGCCAGGCTGCCGCGCCAGTTGACGCCCCAGTTCACCGTGATGCCCTCGTGCATCACCACGCGATCGAGGATGCGCAGCCCGACCTTGGGCGCCAGCGCTTCGAAGTCGCTGATGGTCAGCACGCGCACGTTGGGCGTGTCGTACCACTGGTAGGGCAGCGACTCGGACACCGGCATGCGGCCGCGGAACACCGACAGCCGGTGCGGCCAGTAGCCGAAGTTCGGGAACGACACGATGCACTCCCGGCCGACGCGCAGCGTGTCGCGCAGCACCTGCGCGGTGTTGTGGATCGTCTGCAGCGTCTGCGACAGGATCACGGTGTCGAAGCTCTTGTCCTCGAACAGCGCGAGTCCGCCCTCCAGGTTCTGCTGGATGACATGCACGCCCTTCTGCGCGCACGCCAGCACGCCCTCGTCGCGGATCTCGATGCCGTAGGCCTGCACGTCGAGCTCGTCCTGCAGCACGCGCAGCAGGCTGCCGTCGCCGCAGCCCAGATCGAGCACGGTCGCATTCGGTTCGATCCAGCGCGCGATCGCGCGAAAATCCGGCCGCCGTGCCAGCACGCCGTTGGCCGCTTCGGTGATGGACTTGGCATTCATGCGCCGATCTCCCGGGCAATGCGTTCGTAATAGGCGCGCATCAGGTTGTGGTAACGCGGATCGTCGAGCAGGAAGGCGTCGTGGCCATGCGGGGCATCGATCTCGGCGTAGCTGACCGGCCGCTTGTTGTCGAGCAGCGCCTTGACCAGCTCGCGGCTGCGGCTCGGCGCAAAACGCCAGTCGGTGGTGAAGCTGGCGACGAGGAAACTGGCCTTCGTATGCGCCACGGCGCGGGTCAGGTCGCCGCCGAACGTCAGCGCCGGATCGAAGTAGTCGAGCGCGCGCGTGATCAGCAGATAGGTATTGGCGTCGAAATACTCGGCGAACTTGTCGCCCTGGTAGCGCAGGTAGCTCTCGACCTGGAACTCGACATCGAACGAGAAGCGGATGTCCTCGGCCTTGAGCTCGCGGCCGAATTTCGCCGCCATGTCCTCGTCGGACAGGTAGGTGATATGGCCGATCATCCGGGCCACGCGCAAGCCGCGCTTGGGCTTGACGCCATGCGCGTAGTAGTTGCCGCCGTGGAAGTCGGGGTCGGACAGGATCGCGCTGCGCGCGACCTCGTTGAAGGCGATGTTCTGCGCCGACAGCTTCGGCGTCGAGGCCACCACGATGCAATGGCGCAGCCGATCGGGATACATCAGGCTCCAGGCCAGCGCCTGCATGCCACCGAGGCTGCCGCCCATCACCGCGGCGAACTGCTCGATGCCGAAGGCGTCGGCCACGCGCGCCTGCGCATTGACCCAGTCCTCGACCGTGACCACCGGGAAGGTGGCGCCGAAGGGCTGGCCGGTGGCCGGGTTCAGGCTCATCGGACCGGTCGAGCCGAAGCACGAGCCCAGGTTGTTGATGCCGATCACGAAGAAGCGGTCGGTATCGAGCGGCTTGCCGGGACCGACCATGTTGTCCCACCAGCCCACGTCGCGCGGATCGTGCGCGTAGACGCCGGCCACGTGGTGCGAGGCGTTCAGCGCGTGGCACACCAGCACGGCGTTGGTGCGCGCGGCATTGAGCGTGCCGTAGGTCTCGACCATCAGGTCGTAGTCGGCCAGCGACGAGCCGTTGCGCAACGGCAGCGGCTCGGCGAAATGCATGCGCTGCGGCGTCACGATGCCGACCGAATCGGACGGCAGCGGCAGCGCGGCGCTGGAGGCGGCGGAATCTGCGGAAACGGCGGCGGCAGCGGCCGGTTCCGTCTTTACGGACGGCGAGGCAACGTCAGTCATGTAGGCGGCCCGTGTGCGACGGGCATGAAAAAACCCGACCGGTCTTGCGTTTGGAATCACGCAGCCAAGTCGGGTTGTTGTCGCGCCGGATGCTTCGCTGTCCGCCGCCGGTGGCGTTGTCCCTGAAAATGCGTTCCTGTCGAATCGCGAATCGGAGAGGGGCGCCGACCAACCTCTTTAGCCGCATTTATAGTGGCGAGGAATTTCCCTCGCCGCGCGCCCGCAAGCCAGTCATCAAATCGGCGCGACCGGCAGATTATAGAGCAAAGCGATAGACATCAGCAGAAGACGCGCGCGGCAATGGGATATCGACGGCCGCAGCCGGGCTACGCGGGATCGCACGGGATCGGACGGGATCAGCCCAGCAGCACGCGCAGCTGCGCGTCGATCTGCCCCGCCGGCAGCTTGCGAAAGCCGCTCTTGGCATAGCGATGCCAGTGCCCCTGCACCGTGGCGACGATCAGCGCGGCGCGTGCCGATACGTCGGCGTCGGCGGGAAACGCGGCCTGCGTCGCGGCGACCTTCAGGCATTGGCGGATCGACGCCTCGATCCGGTCCACCAGCTGGTTGATGCGTTCCTGCAGGCGTTCATGCTCGCCGACCAGCGCCTCGCCGGTCAGCACGCGCGTCATGCCGGGATTCTTCTCGGCGAACGACAGCAGCATCCGCACGATCGCCTGTACCTGGCGCAGCCCGTGTTCCTCCTGCGCGGTGATCTGGTTGATCAGCCCGAACACGGTCTGCTCGATAAAGGCGATCAGGCCCTCGAACATCTGCGCCTTGCTGGCGAAATGCCGGTACAGCGCGGCCTCGGAAACGCCGAGGCGGGCCGCCAGCGCCGCGGTCGTGATGCGTTCGGAGCGCGGGTGCTCGAGCATGCCGGCCAGCGTCTGCAGGATCTGCACGCGCCGCTCGCCGGGACGCGGGCGCTTGCGCGCGACCACGGCCTCGGCAGCGCCGCCGCCCTCGCCCTGCTGGCCGCGCTCGTCCGCGTTCGCGGCCGGTGCGGCTGCCTCGTTGCTCTGCGTCATGACCCGTTTCTCCGCATTCGTCGATGGAGTTGATGCACCGATTGTACTTTTATGTCCACATAGCCCGGCCGGTGCACCATGCGGGCCCGGTTTGGGGTCCGGTTTGGGGTCCGGTTTGGCGTCCGATCGGGGGTCCGATCGGGGGACCAATTGCGGGCCCAATCGCGCGTTGCCGTGGCGGCTGCGCTGCCGGCTGCATCAGGGCCCGCATGGCTGCCAGCCGGCTGCGTCTCGGGCGAGAGCCGCGGTCCGGGCGTCTGGTCCTCGGCAGCGACCAGCGTCACCGCCTCCTGCCGGGCCGCGCGGTCCGCGTCGCGGTCGTGCGGATGGCGCTCGGCCTCGGCGCGCAACGCCGCCTGCTGCGCGGCATCGCGGGCCGCGCCCGCGGGCACGTCATGCGGCCGGCTCGGCGTCATCGAACGCAGATAGCCGGTGATCCACGCGGTGCGTATCCCCAGGCCAGCATAGCGCTTCAGGTGCGAGACCGTGTCCTCGACCAGCACGGCACGGCCCGGCGCGATCCGCAGCCGGGCCAGCAGGCGGCGCAGCATGCGCCGATCGGGCTTGGGCCGCAGATCGCCATGGACCCACATCTGCTCGATGGCGATCACGCGCTCGAAGCAGTGCTCGATGCCGGCCACCCGCATCACCGCGCGCGCATAGTCCTGTGGCGCGTTGGTCAGCAGCACCTTGCGGCCGGGCAGGCGGCGCAGCTGGGCGGCCAGGCCGCGGCGCACGCGCACCATCTCTGCAATATCGGGAAATTCGTGCGCGGCGCGCAGGAAGTCGGCCGGGTCGACGCCGTGATGGCGGATCATGCCGAGCAGCGTCGCGCCATAGCGCTTCCAGTAGTCGACCCGCACGCGGCTGGCGGTGGTCTCGTCGCAGGCCAGCACGCGCGCGACGTAGGCCGTCATCGCGGCATTGATCGCCGGGAAGATCGCGTGCGAGGCGTCGTGCAGCGTGTTGTCGAGATCGAACAGCCAGACCGTGTCGCCGGCGTTGTTGCCGGCCGGCCGATGCCGCAGGCGGAGGGGGGAGCGGCGGGAGGCGTGGGAAGGCACGAGGGGAAGGCGCCGCGCCGCCGCAGCGGCCGCGGGCGCCTGGTTGCGGTACGTCAGTGCGAGCGGATCATGGTGCCGAACGCCTGTTCGGTCAGGATTTCCAGCAGCAGCGAATGTTCGATGCGGCCATCGATGATGTGCACCGAGTTCACGCCGCTCTTGGCGGCGTCCAGCGCCGACGAGATCTTCGGCAGCATGCCGCCCGAGATGGTGCCGTCGGCGAACAGCTCCTCGATCTCGCGCGCCGACAGGTCGGTCAGCAGATTGCCCTTCTTGTCCATCACGCCCGGGATGTTGGTCATCATCACCAGCTTCTCGGCCTTCAGGATCTCGGCCATCTTGCCGGCCACCACGTCGGCGTTGATGTTGTAGGCCTGGCCGTCGTCGGAGAAGCCGATCGGCGAGATCACCGGGATGAAGGCGTCGTCCTGCAGCGCCTTGACCACGGCCGGGTTGATCGCCTCGATGTCGCCGACATAGCCGATATCGATGAACGCGCCCGGATTCTCGCGGTCCGGCATCTTCAGCCGCTTGGCGCGGATCAGGCCGCCGTCCTTGCCGGTCAGGCCGACCGCCTGGCCGCCGTACTGGTTGATCAGCATCACGATGTCCTGCTGGACCTCGCCGCCGAGCACCCACTCGACCACTTCCATGGTCTCTTCGTCGGTCACGCGCATGCCCTGGATGAAGGTGCCGACCTTGCCGACCTTCTTCAGCGCCTCGTCGATCTGCGGGCCGCCGCCGTGCACCACCACCGGGTTCATGCCGACCAGCTTCAGCAGGATCACGTCGCGCGCGAAGCCATGCTTGAGCTTCTCTTCGGTCATCGCATTGCCGCCGTACTTGACCACGATGGTCTTGCCATGGAACTTGCGGATGTAGGGCAGCGCCTCGGCGAGGATCTCGGCCTTGAGGGCGGGGGCGATGGCGGCCACTGCGGTTGCGGTGGGCCCGGAGGTATCGGAGGTCATGGCAATCCGTGAAAATCGACAGGTATCATGGCAACGCGGCGCATCCGGCGCCCCGCGGCAGGCGCCCGAATTTTACAAGAAACGGGGTGCCGCGCTAGCGACAGGGCCGACCGGAGCCTGCGCAGGGCGCGAACGGTGCGTCCGACGGCCCATCGGCCGTTCTTTTCATGCAACAACCACGCCAACGAAAACCACTGCGATGCCAGGCAAAGGCGGGGGCCGTCCGGCCTCGGGCACCGATCCTGCTGCGGTGCTGACCGGCCAGTTGCGCCCCGTCGAGCAATGCGCGGCCTGCGGGACGCGCTTCGTCTGCGGCCATGCCGCGGGCCTGCCGCACTGCTGGTGCGCGACGATGCCACTGCTGCCGGCGCGGCTGATCGTGCCGGGGCAGCACTGCCTGTGCCCGGATTGCCTGCGGGCTCGGCAGGCGCAAGCCGGAGAGTGAGCCGGTCAGCGACTCCCTAGTTCGATCGGACCGTTGTCTCAAGGCCAAGCAGGCGCGGGCCGCAGTGCAAGCCGGTCAGCGATCCGGCTTTCCCATCGGTCCTGCCGTCTCAATCCAGCGCCGCGCCCACGCGCGCCGGTCCGCTCCACTGCATCGCCACTACCCCCAGCACGATCAGCAGCGCGCCGCCGAGCCGCGGCGCCGTCAGCTCCCGCACCGCGAAGCCGGCAAGGCCCGCATGGTCCATCCATAGCGAGGCCAGCATCTGGCCGGCCACCACCGCCGCGATGAAGCCGCTGGCCCCGAGCCGCGGCGCCAGCATCAGCGCAGCGGTCAGATAGAACACGCCGACCGCGCCGCCGATCCACATCCACGACGGCCCGCTCGCCCAGCCGGCGCCGGGCGGGCCGACGCGCAGGGCCAGCATCAGCACCACCACCACCGCCAGGCTGACCAGCAGCGACACCAGCGTCGCCCACAGCGGATGGCCGAGCGCGCGGCCCAGCGCGGCATTGGCGCCCGCCTGCAGCGGGATCATCGCGCCGGCGAGCGCGGCGATCAGCACCGGCAGCGCGGCCGCCAGGACCGGACCGACGGGATGAGACGAAGACAGCATGCGCGGACCTCCTCTGTTCGTTCGAAAAAGAGACCGCGCCAGTCTGCCCCTACGCCGGATGGATTTCCAATTCTGGTTTCTAACGTTTAATATTCGCCGGATGAATAATCTGCGCAACGTCGACCTGAACCTGCTGGTCGTGCTCGAAGCCCTGCTGGCCGAGCGTCATATCTCGCGCGCCGCGCTGCGGCTGCATCTGAGCCAGCCGGCGGTCAGCCACGCACTGGCTCGGCTGCGCCAGTTGCTGGACGACCCCCTGCTGGTGCGCGGCCAGGGCGGCCTGGTGCTGACCGCGCGGGCGCACGAGCTGTCCGGTCCGCTGGCCGAGGCACTGGCGCAGGTGCGCATCCTGCTGGGCCCGTCGGGCTTCCAGCCGGCCACGGCCCGCCGCACCTTCCGTCTGGCGATGTCGGACTACGGCGCGATGGTGGTGCTGCCGAACCTGCTGCGCGCGGTCCGCAAGGCGGCGCCGGGCATCGAGCTGGTGGTGACGCAGGGCAGCCGCGAAGCGATGTCGGCGCAGGTGGCCGACGGCGAGGTCGATCTGGCGCTGGGCGTGTTCGTCTATCAGCCGGAAGGCGTGCGGATGGCCGCGCTGTTCGAGGAACAGTACGGCTGCGCGGTCGATGCCGCGACGGTGCGCGACCATGGCCGGCTGGACCAGGTCGCCTACCTGGCCCGCTCGCACGTGCTGGTGGCCGCCCACAGCGAGAAAGTCGACCCGATCGACGCGGCCATCGCCAAGCATGGCGGGCGCCGCAAGATCGCCTGCGTGGTTCCGCACTGGAGCGTCGCGCCGGCGCTGATCGCCGGCACCAACCTGGTCCTGACCACGGCCCGGCGCAGCCTGGCGGCGCTGGAGGACGATCCGCACTTCGCGGTGTTCGAGCCGCCGTTCGCGTTCCCGGGCTTTACCTTCAGCGCGATCTGGCACGAGCGCAACGACGCCGATCCGGGGCATGCATGGCTGCGCGAGCGGCTGCTGGCGGTCGGCGCGGGCCAGGGGCTGGACGAGGCGATCAGCCTGCGCGGTTGATCCGCGCGGTTGATCTGCGCGGTTGATCTGCGCGGTTGATCTGCGCCGTTGATTTGCGCCGTTGAACAGCGCGATCGAGCGGCGCGACTGAAGCGAGTGAGCGGCGCGGATTAGCGGCGCGACTGAAGCGAGTGAGCGGCGCGGATTAGCGGCGCGACTGAGCGACCCGACTGAGCGGCGCGACTGAGCGGCGCGACTGAGCGACCCGACTGAGCGGCGCGACTGAGCGACCCGACTGAGCGGCGCGACTGAGCGACCCGATTGACCGACCCGACTGAGCGGCGCGGATCGGCCGCGGCGGATCGTCCGGTTGCTTGCCCCGGCGATCCGCCCTCGCGTTTCAGAGAGCCAGTGTTTCAGTGCTTGTGGTTCGCCGCCGCGCCACCGCCGTGCGCGGGCGCGGTCAGGCCGCGCACTTCGGCCTCGACGCGCTGCTCGATCAGCTTGCCGCCCTGCTCGAACTTCAGCGTGACGGGCACCTTGTCGCCCGCATTCAGCGGCGCCTTCAAACCGAGCAGCATCACGTGGTAGCCGCCGGGCTTGAGCTCGACGTCCTCCATCTTCGGCAACGGCAGCGCGTCGAGCGCGCGCATCCGCATCACGTTGCCTTCCATCTTCATCTCGTGCACCTCGGCGGTCGCGGCCACCGGCGTCGACACGCCGACCAGGCGCGCGTCCTTGTGCGCGTGCAGCGTCATGAAGACGCCGGTGGCGGTCTGCGCCGGCACGGTGCCGCGCGCCCAGGCATTGCGGATGTCGACCTGGGCGAACGCAGAGGTGGAAATCAGCGCGCAGCATGCGGCGGCGGCGAACAGCTTGGCTTGCATCTCTATCCTTTCTCGGTGCAATTCATTCAAACGAGGCGGTCCAGCGGAGGCGGGAAGTCCGGGTAAATGCGTCCATGCAAATGCGTCCGCAAGAGCCTCGGCGCAAGAACGTCCGCGTAAGAACGCGATTAGACCATGAACCGCCGCAGGCGCCAGGGCCGGTGCGCGAGACCCGGCACGCGGGCCCATGCGGCGCAATCCGCCAGTCTGGCAGTGCCGCCCGGCGTGACCAATGCGGCATGGTGTCGCACAACACAGCCGCACGCGGCGCCATTGCTACACTCGCGGCATGACGACGACCGCCCACGCTGCCGCATCTGCCGCCAGATCTGCCGCCCCATCCGCCGGCGATCCCATCCGCGCGCAAGGCCTCGGCGCAGACAGCCTGCTGAGCCTGCGCCGGGTGTACTGGCTGCGCTGGGCCATCCTCGGCGGACAGGCGCTGCTGCTGGTCTGCGCCGAGACGCTGGCCGGGCTGCAGCTGCCCTACCGGCCGCTGCTGACGATCTTCGCGCTGCAGGCCGTCTTCAATCTGCTGACCGCCTGGCGGCTGCGTCAGCATGCGCGCGCCGGCTCGGTGCCGGGCGACGCCGAGCTGATGGGACAGTTGCTGGTCGACCTGACCGCGCTGTCGGCGATCCTGTTCTTCACCGGTGGCGCCACCAACCCGTTCGTCTCGTTCTATCTGCCGGGATTGGCGCTGGCGGCCGCCATCGTGCCGTGGCGGCAGGTGGTCGCGCTGGCGCTGTACGCGCTCGCCTGCTATTCGCTGATGCTGTTCGAATACGTGCCCCTGCACCTGCACAACCCGGACAACGCGGTGGTCTACCACCTGGTCGGCATGTGGCTGAACTTCGTCGCGAGCGCGGTGATGATCGCGCTGTTCGTCGCGCGGCTGTCGGGCGTGCTGCGCGAGCGCGAGGCGCAGCTCGCCGACGCGCGCGAGCGGCTGCTGCGCGAGGCGCGGGTCGAGTCGCTGAACGCGCAGGCGGCGACGGTCGCCCACGAGATCGGCACGCCGCTGGCGACGCTGGCCGTGATTGCCGGCGAGCTGCGCGCCGACGCCGCCGACCCCGCCCGCGGCGGCACCGCGATCCGCGACTACCTGCCCGACCTGCATACGGTCGAGCAGCAGCTGACGCTATGCCGCGGCATCCTCGCGCGCTTGCGCGAAGCGAACCGCGCCAGCGCCCTGCAGCCGGTCGGGCATTGGCTGCCCGCCTTCGCCGACGGCTGGCAGTTGCGCCATCCGCAGGCGCGCATCGAGACGATGATCGCCGCGGAGGCGGCCGACGTGCCGATCGAGCCGGCGCGGACCGGGCAGATGCTGACGATCCTGCTCGACAACGCCGCCCGCAGCCAGCAGACCGCCGGGCGCGGCGACCTGCCCCTGCGCCTGTCGATCACGATGGAACCGCGCAGCGCGCCGCGCGAACTGCTGCTGCGCGTGATCGACCATGGCACCGGCATGCCCGCCGCGCTGCGCGCGCGGCTGGGCGAGACGCCGGTGGCGAGCACGCATGGCGGCCAGGGCATCGGCACCTATCTGGCGCAAAGCGTCGCGCGCCAGATGGGCGGGCGGCTGCTTTGGCAGGACCGTCCCGAAGGCGGCACCGTGGCGGAGCTGCGGCTGCCGGCAACCCCCGATTCTTCGGAGCATGCGGCATGACTCTACCGTCGAACGTTTCCCTCTCCCCTGCCGTTGCCACCGGCAACGACACCGGCGCCCCCTTCCTGGTGATCGACGACGACCCGGTGTTCTCCGACACGCTGGCACGCGCGCTGACCCGCCGCGGCTTCGCGGTCGAGGTCGCGCACAACCGCCAGCAGGCGCTGGCCCTGGCCGAGAGGACCGCGTTCCGCTATGTCACGCTGGATTTGCATCTGGCCGCGGGGCCCCAGGCCGGCGTGACCACGCCGGCAGACTCGGGGCTGCAGCTGGTGGCGCCGCTGCGCGCGATGCTGCCGCGCTCGCGCATCCTGGTGCTGACCGGCTACGCCAGCATCGCCACCGCGGTGGCGGCGGTCAAACAGGGGGCGGACGAATATCTGGCCAAGCCGGCCAACGTCGATTCGATCCTCGCGGCGCTCAAGTCTGGCATCTCGGAAGAGGCGGCCGAGGCCGCGCTGGAGGATCCGCTGCCGTTGTCGGTGCCGCGGCTGGAGTGGGAGCATATCCAGCGCGTGCTGGCCGAACACGGCGGCAACATCTCGGCGACCGCGCGGGCGCTGAACATGCATCGGCGCACGCTGCAACGCAAGCTCGCCAAGCGGCCGGTTTCGCGGTAGGGATTCGATGGGCGACGTTGCGCACGAGGTCGTTGTGCGCGTCCTAGTGCACGGCGTTGTGCGCGTCCTGGTGCACGGCGTTGGGCGCGTCCTTGTGCGCGGCGTTGGGCGCGTCCTTGTGCGCGTCCTTGTGCGCGTCCTTGTGCGCGTCCTTGTGCGCGGCGTTGTGCGCGGCGTTGGGCGCGGCGTTGGGCGTGTCGTTGGGCATCAAACGGACGCAAGAAAAAAGGGCCTGCAATCGCAGGCCCTTCTCCTTTCGTGCATCTTCATCGCCTCGCGGCATCGCCGCGCGGCGGCTCACAGGCGCAGTTGCACGTAGTCCCAGCCGAGGTCGTCGCCGCCGTTGACCGCACCGCCGTTGTCCGCGCGATTGGCGAGGCCGGTCGGACCCGCCGTGCCGCCATTCGCGCTCGTGCTGACCCGCAGCGCATCGAATGCATGCCGGTTCGAGCGGGCGCCGTACTCGGCGGACTCGCTGACGAACACCGCATGCGAAACCCTGACCTTGCCGTCGCCCGTGGCCGCATCGATGCGCGTGGCTTCGCTGCGGTCCGGCACGGCGCACAGGAACGCTGTCGCCCCGGCCAGCCCGGCCAGCACGCCCGCCGACATCAAACCGATATGCTTCATTCTGGACCTCCTGCTTGCGGCCAACCTGCAGCCCAACGAGGCGCAAGCATCTCATCGTCGCGGCGGCCGTGCCAGCCTGCTTACCAACGCTTACCTGGCTTACCAGCGGTCAACGGATGTCACGAGACGGCCATTACCAGCGCGTGTCGCGCTCCCATTCGCGCATTTCCTCCTCGGCGCGCTCCTTGGTGTAGCCATAGCGCTCCTGGATCTTGCCGGCGAGCTGATCGCGCTTGCCGTTGATCTGCGTGAGGTCGTCATCGGTGAGCTGGCCCCACTTCTCCTTGACCTTGCCCTTGGCCTGCTCCCATTTCCCTTCGATCTGATCCCAGTTCATGATCTGCTCCTCGATCTCGATTGATAGGTTCGATACGTTCGCGTGGTGCTTCGCCCGATACGGCTTCGCTTGATAGGGCGATGTTCAGCCGGCCGCGTCGGCCGCGGCCGGCCGTTCATCAGCGGTTGTACTTCGCCTTGACGTCGGCCTCGCAGCGGTCCTTGGCGTCGCCCGACATCGCGTCGCACTTCTCCTTGTCCGCCTTGTAGGCGGCGTCGCTGGTGTCCTTGCGAGCCTCGCGGCGCGCCTCGGCCACATCGGTACGCGTGCCGCCGCCGGCGGCCGCGCGGGTCGTCTTGGCCTCGCCCAGCGCCTTCTCATGCGCCGTCTTGGCTTCCTTCACGCAGACGTCCTTGTCGTTGCCCTTCTTGTCGTCGCAGCGTTCCTTCGCGACTTCGTACTCGCGGTCGGCCTTGACCTTCAGCACCTTGGCGCGGGCAGCCTCGGTACCATCGCGGCGGGCTTCGGCCTCGGCCTTCGCCACGTCGCGGTCGCGCTTGGCCTCGGCCTCGCAGACATCCTCGGCGTTGTCCTTCATGGCGTCACAACGGGTCTTCGCATTCTTGTAGTCGGCGTCGGCCCGCGAGACGGCGGCGTCATAGTCGGCGCGGGCGCCGGACGGCGCGCTCTGCGCCAGCGCAAACCCTGCCGGTGCGGCAACCATCATCGAACACACTGCAGCAGACAGCCATTTCTTCATCATGTCGCGCTCCTGTCGTCATCAAACGGTCAGAGGTCGCAAGGCCCGACGCTGGCGTCCGCCTTGCTGTCTCGTCGTATATGAAGGTTATGTGGCGAGCGCTTTTCCGAGCAGGCGGGGGCTTCCGAAAGCCGAGTAAGACGATTCCCACATGAGATGAACGGGTCACTGCAGCGCGACAGGGTCGAAAAAAATGCGCCTTCTCATCGCTGAGAAGGCGCACTTCGGGGAGGCGCTTTCGGGACGGGATCGCGGACGCTTACAGCACGTAGCGCGACAGGTCTTCGTTGGTCGACAGGTCGCCCAGCCGTTCGTCGACATAGGCGGCGTCGATGGTCACGGTCTCGCCGCTCGAGCGGGTGGCGTGGAACGACAGATCCTCGAGCAGGCGCTCCATCACCGTGTACAGCCGGCGCGCGCCAATGTTCTCGACCTTCTCGTTGACCGAGTGGGCGATCTCGGCCAGGCGGCGGATGCCGTCCGGCGCGAACACCAGCTCGACCTGCTCGGTCGCCAGCAGCGCCTGGTACTGCTTGGTCAGGCTGGCGTCGGTCTGCGTCAGGATCGCCTCGAAGTCGGCCACCGACAGCGATTCGAGCTCGACGCGGATCGGGAAGCGGCCCTGCAGCTCGGGGATCAGATCGCTCGGCTTGGACAGGTGGAACGCGCCCGAGGCGATGAACAGGATATGGTCGGTCCGGATCATGCCGTACTTGGTGCTGACCGTGGTGCCCTCGACCAGCGGCAGCAGGTCGCGCTGCACGCCCTGGCGCGACACCTCGCCACCGCCCAGTTCGCTGCGGCTGGCGATCTTGTCGATCTCGTCGAGGAACACGATGCCGTTCTGCTCGACGTTGGCCAGCGCCTTGTGCTTCAGGTCCTCGTCATTGACCAGCTTGGCGGCTTCCTCGTCGATCAGCAGCTTGAACGCTTCCTTGACCTTCATCTTGCGGCGCAGCTTCTTGCCTTGCCCGAGGCCGGCGAACATGCTGCGCAGCTGCTCGGTCATGTCCTCCATGCCCGGCGGCCCCATGATGTCCAGGCTCGGCACCGCGGCCGCGACCTCCAGCTCCACTTCCTTGTCGTCGAGCTGTCCCTCGCGCAGCTTCTTGCGGAAGACCTGGCGGGTGTTGGAATCCTTTTCCTCGGGCTGGGCGAAGCCGATGTCGCGCGGCGGCGGCAGCAGCACGTCGAGCAGGCGGTCCTCGGCGGCATCCTCGGCCTTGGTGCGCACCTTCTTCATCTCGGACTCGCGCGTCTGCTTGATCGCCATTTCGACCAGGTCGCGCACGATGGTGTCGACGTCGCGGCCGACATAACCGACCTCGGTGAACTTGGTGGCCTCGATCTTGATGAAGGGCGCGTCGGCCAGCTTGGCCAGACGCCGCGCGATCTCGGTCTTGCCGACGCCGGTCGGGCCGATCATCAGGATGTTCTTCGGCGTGATTTCCTGGCGCAGCGGGTCGGCCACCTGCTGGCGGCGCCAGCGGTTGCGCAGCGCCACCGCGACGGCCTTCTTGGCCTTGTTCTGGCCAATGATGTGTTTGTCGAGCTCGGAAACGATTTCCGACGGAGTCATGGTGTGGGACATGGGTCTCGGTATCCGGGTATCCGTTCAATGAAGGCCGGCCGGGGCGCCACTACCGCGCAATGGCGCGGTGGGACGCCCGGCGGGCGTCACGTGCGGGGAAGCGTGATCCGGACGCTCACTCGAGCGTCTCGATGACGAAATTGGTATTGGTGTAGATGCAGAGCTCGCCGGCGATGCGCAGCGATTTCTCGACCACGTCCTTGGGCGAGAGCTCGGTGTTCTCCATCAGCGCCTTGGCCGCCGATTGCGCATAGGCGCCGCCGGAGCCGATCGCCGCGATGCCGCCTTCGGGATCGAGCACGTCGCCGTTGCCGGTGATCACCAGCGTGGTGTCGCGGTCCGCGGTGATCAGCATCGCCTCGAGCCGGCGCAGCGCGCGGTCGGAACGCCAATCCTTGGCCAGATCGACCGCTGCGCGCGTCAGATTGCCCTGGTACTTCTCCAGCTTGGCCTCGAAGCGATCCAGCAGCGAGAACGCATCGGCAGTGCTGCCGGCGAAGCCCACCAGGACCTTGCCGTTGTAGATGCGGCGCACCTTGCGTGCGGTGCCCTTCATCACGATATTGCCGAGAGTGACCTGACCGTCACCGCCCAGGGCAACCTGGTTGCCGCGCCGGACGCTGACGATGGTAGTGCCGTGATACTGTTCCATGGTGGCTTCTGAGTTGGGTTCAGGCAGCTACTTGGCGGCGGCCTGACGGAATTCAAGGGCGGCAGCCGACGGTGCCCGGCGAGGCGCATCCGCCTCCCGCTCCGGCCGCGTCTCCCCAATATAGACGGCCGCCACGGCCCCTTTCCGCTCCCCCGCCCCCAAGGCACAGAGCTTTCCACCATGCAAAACAAAAG
This sequence comes from Cupriavidus cauae, assembly GCF_026210475.1. Taxonomy (NCBI): domain Bacteria; kingdom Pseudomonadati; phylum Pseudomonadota; class Betaproteobacteria; order Burkholderiales; family Burkholderiaceae; genus Cupriavidus; species Cupriavidus cauae. The sequence goes on along the minus strand of NZ_CP080293.1, from coordinate 1,005,836 downwards.
GCCACGCGTTGCCGCGTGGCCTCGGTTGCCATTGCCGTCCGCCGCGCCGCGCTGAAGGCGGCGGCGAAGCGGTCAGCGTCGCGTCGCCTCAGTCCGCATAGACGCCGGCCTTGCGAATCACCGGGGTCCACTTGTTGATTTCGTTGCCGAGGAAGGTCTTCAGCGACTCCGGCGTGGCGCGCTGGGCCGGCACCGCTTCGGCCCCCAGTTCGGCCATCTTGGCGCGGAAGCCCGGATCGGTCACCGACTTCTGCAGCGCAGCCGACAGCTTCTCGATCACCGGCTGCGGCGTGCCCTTCGGTGCGTACATCGCGTGCCAGATCTTGACCTCGATGTTCGAAAGGCCCTGCTCGGCCGCGGTCGGGATGTCCTTGAACGCCTCGACGCGGCGCGGCTGCATCGCGGCATAGGGCTTGAGCGCATTGGCCTTCAGCTGGCCGGCGATATTGGTGGTCTGGTCGCACATCAGGTTGACCTGGCCGCCCAGGATATCGGTCAGTGCCGGCGCGGTGCCCTTGTACGGAACCGTGGTCAGCTCGGTCTGGATCGCGCTCTGGAACAGCAGGCCGCACAGGTGCGAGGCCGAGCCGATGCCGGCGTTGGCGAGCGAGAGCTTGCTGGCGTTGGCCTTGATGTACGGCAGCAGGTCCTTCAGCGTGTTCGGCGGCAGGTTCTTGTTGCCGACCAGCACCATCGGCACGTCGGCGATTTCGCCGATGTACTCGAAGTCCTTCAGCGGATCGAAGCCCAGGTTGCGGTACAGCGCCGGGGCGGTCGACATGCCGATATGGTGAATCAGCACGGTGTGGCCATCGTTCTTCGACTGGGCCACCTTCTTCGCGCCGATCGTGCCGCCGGCGCCGCCGAGGTTCTCGATCACGATGGTCGCGCCCAGATGCTTGGACATGACCTGCGCCAGCTCGCGCGCCACCTTGTCGGTCGGGCCGCCGGCGGCGAACGGCACCACGGCCGAGACCGGCCGGCTGCCCGGGTAGTCCTGCGCCTGTACCACGCCAGGCAGACCCAGTGCGGCGGCCGCGAGGGCGGCGGCCACGGTTTTTGCAACGTGTTTCATTATTTCTCCTGATTTCCCCGACTTCCCGTCGTGCAGACTGCCATGCCGCCCAGCCACCGTGGCGGCGTGGGCCGCCTCACCGGAGGCCGCGGCTTGGAGCCGCCATGCTATCAACGGCGACTTACCCGAAATATCAGGAAATACCCGGGCTGAAGTGGGCCGGAAGTGGGCCCGAAGTGGGCCGATGTAGGGCCGATGTAGGGCCGAAGTGGGGGTCGACGCGAGGGCCGAAGCGGGCGCCGAAGCGAAGGCCGAAGCGAAGCCGAAGCGGGCACCGAAGGCGAGCCGAAGCGCGGCCGTTGCGGGGCCGCACCGAGGCCGAATCACGGCCTAAGCAGAGCCGACGCGTTCGCGAGCCGGCCGCCGGATCGGCCCCGCATCGAGGTCATTGGCTGCCCCGGCCCGGTTCGACGTCCTCCGTCAGCACGCCTTCCAGCCGCTCGAACACGCGCCGCGTCGCGCCGCGCGCCTCCAGGGCGAACAGCAGCAGCGAGCGCCCGGTGACCTGGTAGACGTCGCCGGACGAGAACTCCGGCAGCTCCTCGCGCACCGGCATGTTGGTGTCGATCAGGCAAGTCCACTGGTCGCTGCCGGGTATCTGCGGCAAGGTGAACTCGACCACGTCGTGATAGGCATTGAACACGAGCAGCAGCGTCGCGTCCGAGGCCGGTCGGCGGATGCCGGTGGCGCGCGCGCGGCCGTCGATGACCAGGCCGAAGCAGCGCATCGAGGCGTCGTCCCAATGTTCCGGCGTCAGCTCGTCGCCCGCGGCGCTGATCCACTTGACGTCGGCCACCCCCAGTTCGTCATCGACCTCGCCGGTCAGGAAACGGCCCCGCCGCAGCACCGGCAGTGCGCGCCGCAGCGCGGTCAGCTTGCGCACGAACTCGATCAGCCCGCGGCCGCGCTCGTCGATCTCCCAGTCGACCCAGCTGATCTCGTTGTCCTGGCAATAGGCGTTGTTGTTGCCCTGCTGCGTGCGGCCGAACTCGTCGCCGGCCACCATCATCGGCGTGCCCTGCGAGAACAGCAGCGTGGCCAGCAGATTGCGCTTCTGGCGCTCGCGCAGCTCGACGATGTCGGGGTCGTCGGTCGGCCCTTCGGCGCCGCAGTTCCACGAGCGGTTGTCGCTGGTGCCGTCGTTGTTGTCCTCGCCGTTGGCGTCGTTGTGCTTGTCGTTGTACGAGACCAGGTCGTGCAGCGTGAAGCCGTCGTGCGCGGTGATGAAGTTGACGCTCGCCCACGGCCGCCGCCCGCTGTGGTTGAACTTGTCGCCGGAGGCGGTGACGCGCGCCGCCAGTTCGGGCGCAATGCCCTCCTCGCCGCGCCAGAAGTCGCGCACCGTGTCGCGGAACTTGTCGTTCCACTCGGCCCATCCGGCCGGAAATCCGCCGACCTGGTAGCCGCCCGGGCCGCAGTCCCACGGCTCGGCGATCAGCTTGACGCTGGACAGGATCGGGTCCTGCCGGCACGCCTTCAGGAAGCCGCTGCCATAGTCGAAGCCGCCGGGCTCGCGCCCGAGGATGGTGGCCAGGTCGAAGCGGAAGCCGTCGACCTGCATCTCGGTGACCCAGTAGCGCAGGCTGTCCATCACCATCTGCAGCACGCGCGGATGCGACAGGTTCAGCGTGTTGCCGGTGCCGGTGTCATTGATGTAGTAGCGCTTCTCGTCCGGCATCAGCCGGTAGTAGGACAGGTTGTCGATGCCGCGGAACGACAGCGTCGCCCCCAGCTCGCTGCCCTCGGCCGTGTGGTTGTAGACCACGTCGAGGATGATCTCGAGCCCGGCCTCGTGGAAGCGGTCGATCATCTGCTTGAGCTCGCCGACCGCGCCCGGCCCCCGGGCAAAGAAGCGCGGATCGGGCGCGAAGAAGCCGATCGTGTTGTAGCCCCAGTAGTTGGTCAGGCCCTTGTCGAGCAGGTGGCTGTCGTTCAGGAAGACATGGATCGGCAGCAGCTCGACGGAGGTCACGCCCAGCGCCTTGATATGGTCGATCACCGCCCGCTGACCCAGGCCCTCGAAAGTGCCGCGCATCGCCTCGGGGACCGCCGGATGGCGTTTGGTATAGCCGCGCACGTGGGTCTCGTAGAAGATGGTCCGCTCCCACGGCACGCGCACGCTCAACGGGTGCTCCCAGGTGAAGGCCTGGTCCACGACCTGGCACTTGGGCATGAAGGGCGCACTGTCGCTCTCACTGAAGCTCAGGTCGTCCTGGCCCATTTCATAGCCGAACACCGCCGGGTCCCAGCGCAGTTCGCCGACGTAGGCCTTGGCATACGGGTCGAGCAGCAGCTTGTTCGGATTGAAGCGATGGCCGTTGGCCGGATCGTAAGGCCCGTGCACGCGATAACCGTAAACCGCGCCCGGCGCCAGCCCCTGCACGCGGACGTGCCAGACCTCGTCGGTGTATTCGGGCAGCGCGATGCGCTCGATCTCCCGTTCGCCGTTCGGGTCGAACAGGCACAGCTCGACCTTGCTGGCATGGGCGCTGAACAGCGCGAAGTTGACGCCGTCGCCATCCCAGGTGGCGCCCAGGGGAAACGGCAAGCCTTCGCTGATGGTGTGGTTGGACATGGCGTGCGGCACTCCCGTGTGGAAACGATGGTCCGGAGCACGGCGCATGCCCGGGCGCCGGCCATGGGACACACGCCGGCGCTTCCCATATTTCCCGCCACCGGTCCTGTAGCGTTGTCAAAACTACAGAGGCGCGGCGATCGGCCGCCAGCTCGGGCCATGAGGCTCCCGGGCGGCCCGCTCTCGCAACTGAATTGCATCTCCGGGGGCACTATGGTTAAATCGCCCCATGTCTTCGCCCACTCCCAGCCTGCCGGCCGCCGTCGATGCGGCACAGGAACGCCTCCGGGCGTTGGGTGCGCGCGTCACGCAACCGCGCGTCTGCATCCTGGCTTGCCTGATCGGCAGCGACATTCCGCTGACCCACCAGGCCGTGATCGACCGCCTTCCCGGCGGCGCCGAGGCAATCGACCGCGTCACCGTCTATCGGGTGCTCGACTGGCTGGTCGAGCAGGGGCTGGCGCAAAAGCGCGCCGGCAACGACCGCGTGTTCCGCTTCAGCCTGATCGAACATGAGGCGGCGCGCGCCGAGGTCCATCGCCGGCACAGCCATTTCCATTGCAGCCGGTGCGACCGCACCTTCTGCCTCGACGCCGGCAGCGCGCCGCCGCGGCAGGCCGCGCCGCCCGTGCCGAGCGGCTTCGCGGTCGAACACGTCGAATTGACCGTCAACGGCATCTGCGCCGAATGCGGCGCGCGCACCGTGGCCGACGCGCCCGCCAACGGTGCCGTTGATGCTTCCCCCCATCCCGGAGAACCAACATGTCCAAACTGATCCCGGTCACGATCCTGACGGGCTTTCTCGGCAGCGGCAAAACCACGCTGCTCAAGCGCATCCTCAACGAACAGCACGGCATGAAGATCGCCGTGATCGAAAACGAGTTCGGCGAGGAGAACATCGACAACGAGATCCTGGTGCAGGACGGCCGCGAACAGATCGTGCAGATGAGCAACGGCTGCATCTGCTGCACGATCCGCGGCGACCTGGTGCAGGCGCTGTCGGACCTGATCGGCCGCCGCGACGCCGGCGAGATCGACTTCGACCGGGTCGTGATCGAGACCACGGGCGTGGCCAACCCCGGCCCGGTGGCGCAGACCTTCTTCATGGACGACGAGATCGCCTCGCGCTATCTGCTCGACGCGGTGGTCACGCTGGTAGACGCCAAGCACGGCAACCAGCAGCTGGACAAGCAGGAAGAGGCGCAGCGCCAGGTCGGCTTCGCCGATGCGATCTTCATCACCAAGGCCGACCTGGTGTCGGCCGACGAGCTGGCCGACCTGCGCCATCGCGTGCTGCAGATGAACCCGCGCGCGCCGATCGGCACCGCCCATTTCGGCGAGGCGCCGATCGACTCGATCTTCGACCTGCGCGGCTTCAACCTGAACGCCAAGCTGGAGATCGACCCGGACTTCCTGCGCGCCGAGGAACACGGGCACGACCATGACCACGAGCATGGCGAGCACTGCGGCGCCGACTGCGGCCATGACCATGATCACGAACACGCGCACGACCACGGTCACGGCCACCACAACCACCACAACCACCACCATCATCACCACCACACCGACCGCATCGGCTCGTTCGTCTTCCGCAGCGAAAAGCCCTTCCACTACGGCAAGCTCGAGGAATTCCTGTCCGGGATCCTGACCGTCTACGGCGAGAAGCTGCTGCGCTACAAGGGCGTGCTCTATATGGAAGGGGTCGACCGCAAGGTGGTATTCCAGGGCGTGCACCAGCTGATGGGCAGCGACATCGGCGGCAAATGGGAGGACGAAACCCCGAGCACCAAAATGGTGTTTATCGGTGTCGACCTGCCCAAGGACGCCATTCTGAAGGGCCTGGCCAACTGCCTCGCCTGATTATCGGTGCCCGCCGCGGGCCCGCTCCGGGCCTCGGTTTCCGTCATGCAAGCGCCATGCAGGCGCCCTGCTTGCCGCACTGCGGCACCCGGATGGGTGACACGGCGCCGCCGCTGCACGGTGATACGCAGCGTGCGCGGCTCGGTGAAACACCGAATATCCGGTCCGGTTTTCCACCGTATCTCCTGGTAATTTGTTCAAGTACAATAAGCCGGATGTGATGCGGGCAGCGCGGTCTTGCCGCCGCCTGCGTCGTATGCAGGGCGGCGGTTGTCGTCAGCATCAGACGGCCGTCCTCCGGTGCGGCCGCTGTGCTCGTGCGATGGCCGTCGAACGCGCGGGATCTCGTGCCGCAACGTTTCAGGCGTTGCCGCTGGGGCAACGACGCCGACCGATGTCGACCGACGCCGAGAAAGGGATCCCATGGTAGCCGCAGCAAAAACCAAAGAAAGCCGCAGCAAAACCGCTGGTGCTGCGGCCGCTACGACGAAGGCGCAGGGACAGCAAGCTGCGCCTACCCCCCGGAACGGCTCGGCGCAGGCCGGTACCGGAGCGGCAAAGGGAGGCACGCGAAGCAGCAAGACTGCAGCAGCCAGCCAGAGTGAAACGGTCGAACCGCGCAAGCGGACCGACACTGCATCCGCGCGGAACACGACGCCGCCGGTCGCATCAACAAGAGAATCAGCAGCAACCATGAGCAGCAATAAACTTCTGACTGAAGCTGAAATCCTGAAGATGGACGACAAGGACTACATGAACGAGGCCCAACTGGCCTTTTTCAAGAACCGCCTTGAACAGCTGCGCGACGAAATCCTGAAGAACGCCGACCAGACCACCGAACATCTGCGCGAAACGGTCATCGTGCCGGATCCGGCGGACCGCGCCACGATCGAAGAAGAACATGCCCTGGAGCTGCGCACGCGCGACCGCGAGCGCAAGCTGCTGAAGAAGGTCGAACAATCGCTGGCCCGCATCGAGTCGGGCGAATACGGCTGGTGCGAGGAAACCGGCGAGCCGATCGGCGTGCCCCGCCTGCTGGCCCGCCCGACCGCGACGCTGTCGCTGGAAGCCCAGCAGCGCCGCGAACTGCGCCAGAAGCTGTTCGGCGATTGAGGCCTGCGCCCCTCGATCTGCGCTGTCAACGGCCCGGAACTCCGGGCCGTTTGCTTTTGTACCCGAGACAGACCGGAGCCGTCGCCGGGAGGCGACAGCGAAGGTGCCGCGGCCTCGCATTTCTGCTACAGTCGCAACCTTGTTGCAATAAGCCGGCGATCCGCCCTGCGCGCCGCCGCGCGACATCCCCCCTCATCCTCCAGATCGCCATGGCCGACCGTCTTCCCGTCACCGTATTGGCCGGCTTCCTCGGCGCCGGCAAGACCACGCTGCTGCAGCACGTGCTGGCCAACCGCGAAGGCAAGCGGGTGGCGGTCATCGTCAACGACCTGGCCGACGTCAACATCGATGCGCGTCTGGTCGGCGAAGGCGTGCTGGCGCAGGCCGGCGAGCGGCTGGTCGAGCTGTCCAACGGCTGCATCTGCTGCACGCTGCGCGAGGACCTGCTGGTCGAGATCGCCGCGCTGGCGCGCGAGGGGCGCTTCGACTATCTGCTGGTCGAATCGACCGGCGTGGCCGAGCCGCTGCCGATCGCCGAAACGTTCACGTTCGAAGACGAGCACGGCCACGCGCTCGACAGCCTGGCCCGGCTCGACACCATCGTCACCGTGGTCGACGCCGCGCATTTCCCGCAGGACTTCGACGAGGCCGACTATCTGCGCGACCGCGGCCAGGCCCGCGACGACGAGGACGACCGCACCGTGGTCGATCTGCTGATCGAGCAGGTCGAGTTCTGCGACGTGATCGTGCTGAACAAGATCGATCTGGTCGACGATGCCGAGCGCGAGCGGCTGATGGCGCTGCTGCACGTGCTGAACCCGCGCGCCGAGATCGTGCCCGCCAGCTTCGGCAAGGTGCCGCTCGACAAGGTGCTCGACACCGGCCGCTTCGACTTCGAAGCCGCCGCGGCCGCGCCGGGCTGGCAGGCCGAACTGCGCGGCGAGCATGTGCCCGAGAGCGAGGCCTACGGCATCGGCAGTTTCGTCTACCGGCGCCGCCGCCCGTTCCACCCGCGCCGGTTCGCCGACCTGATCCATACCGAATGGCTGCGCCAGCATGGCAACGTGCTGCGCTCGAAGGGCTTCTTCTGGCTGGCGAGCCGCATGGAAGTGGCCGGCAGCTGGAGCCAGGCCGGCGGCGTGTGCCGCCATGGCGGCGCCGGTGCCTGGTGGGCCGCGGTCGATCGGGCCGACTGGCCGCAGGACGACGACACGCTGGCCGCGATCCGCGCCGACTCGGAAGTCGACGGCGCGCCGGCCCCGTTCGGCGACCGGCGCCAGGAGCTGGTGCTGATCGGCCAGAACATGGACCGCGCCGCGCTCGAGGCCGCGCTCGATGCCTGCCTGCTGACCGATGCCGAGATGGCGGCCGGGCCCGAGGCCTGGGCCGCCTACGATGATCCCTTCCCCAGCTGGGAAGACGCCTTCGGCGACGATGACCACGATCATCACGAACATGATCACCGTCACGATCACGATCACGATGGCGGCCCCTGCGACTGCGGCCACCATGGCGGACATGCGCACTGAGTTGCTGCGCAAGCTGCGGCGCCGAGGCACAGGCCGCCTGACCGGTGGACTGTGGGCCTTGTGGCTGGTGCTGTGCCTGTTGCTGGCCCAGCACGCCGGCCTGGTTCACCGCATCCAGCATGGCGGCGCGCCGGTCGGGCTGATGTCGACCGGGCTGATGTCGACCGGGCTGATGTCGACCGGGCTGATGTCGTCCGGCTTGATGTCGGCCGGGCTGATGTCGTCCGGCTTGATGTCGGCCGGGCTGACGTTGGCCGGGCAGGCATCGCCCACCGCCGCTGCGACCGCGACAGCCGCGCGCGACGACGCCTCCGCCTCCGCCTCCGCCTCCGCCTCCGCCACCGATGCCGATGCCGATGCCGATGCCGATGCCGATGCCGATGCCGATATCGACACCGGTACCGGCACCGACCGCCACGCACCGGACAGCGCGCGCGCATCGACCCACTCGTGCGTGCTGTTCGACGCGGCCACGCAGGCCCCCGGCGCCTGCGGTGCGCCACCGATGCCGCTGCTGTCGCACGGCAAGCCGCTGGTGCCGCCCGGCATCACCTGGCGCTGGCCGCACCTGCCGCCGCAGCGCAGCTTCCTGACGCGCGCCCCACCCGCTTCGCTCGCCTTCGCCTGAGCCCGGCCGCCCTCGCGGCCGCTTGTTGACGACCCGGCGATCCCGACGTTCGACCACGCTGACCGGCACGACTCCCCGGACATGCCGCCGACATCCCGCCGACATCCCGGCGACATCCCGGCGCCATGCTGGCGACAGGCCCGCACTCCCATGCCATCGCGGCGGGACGTGCCTTGCCGCGCCAGCCGGGCAATCAGTCAGCGATCGCGCCGATCGCCCCCCGATGTCCTTCGCATCGCGAGCCATGAATCCGACCCTGCAACGCACCGCCGCCGCACGCCGTTCCTCTCACGCTTCGGTCCGCCCGACGTACGACCTTCTGCAACACCTGACGCAAGACCTGTCGCATCGGCTTGGCACCCGCCTGACGCCGCTGGCCGCCGTCGCGCTGTGCCTGGCGGCACCCGCCGCCTGGAGCCAGAGCGCCCCGCCCGCCGCACCGGCCGCGGTGCCCGCTGCCACCACTGCCACCACTGCAGCCAGCGCCGCACCGGCCGCCCCTGCCGCGATGCCGGCCGCCACCCCCGCGGCAGCCGCCCCGACCCTCGGCGAAGTCGTGGTCACCGCCAACCCGCTCGGCAGCGACCTGAATTCGCTGGTGCCGGCCGTCTCCACGCTGCAGGGCGACAACCTGGCCGTGCGCCAGAACAGCACGCTCGGTGAAACGCTGAACAGCCTGCCCGGCGTGTCGTCGACCTACTTCGGTCCGAACTCGAGCCGGCCGGTGATCCGCGGCCTCGACGGCGACCGCATCAAGGTGCTGCAGAACGGCGGCAGCAGCATCGACGCCGCCACGCTGTCCTACGACCACGCGGTGCCGCTGGACCCGCTGGTGGCCGAGCGCATCGAAGTCGTGCGCGGCCCCGCGGCGCTGATGTACGGCGGCAATGCGATCGGCGGCGTGGTCAACGTGATCGACAACCGCATCCCGAAGGCGCCGATCGAAGGCGTCACCGGCGCCACCGATCTGAGCGCCACCATCGACGGCGACGCGGCGCGCAATGCCAGCGGGCTGGTCGAGGCCGGCAACGGCAAGTTCGCGATCCACGCCGACGCGTTCGCCCGCAAGACCAGCGACCTGCGCATTCCCGGCTTCGCCCGCAGCGAGCGGCTGCGCAACAGCCAGCCGCTGGAGGAAGGCGAGACCGAGGTCCGCGGCCGGCTGCCCAACACCAACGCCGAGCAGCACGGCGGCGCGCTGGGCGGCTCCTACACCTGGGCCGACGGCTTCGTCGGCGCGAGCTACAGCGCCTATCGCAACGACTACGGCACGCCCGCCGAAGACGAGGTGCGGCTGAACATGAAGCAGGACCGCTTCGCGCTGGAAGGCGAGGCGCGCAACCTGTCCGGCACCACCGGCGGCTGGTTCGAATCGGTCAAGGGCAAGTTCGGCTATACCGACTACGAGCACAAGGAAATCGAGGGCGGCGAGACCGGCACGGTGTTCAAGAACAAGGGCTGGGATGCCCGCATCGAAGCGCAGCACGGCAACATCGGCCGCATGCGCGGCGTGATCGGCGCGCAGTTCGGCGCGACCCGCTTCTCCGCGCTGGGCGAGGAAGCCTTCGTGCCCAGCAGCGACACCGACAATGCCGCGCTGTTCGTATTCGAGGAAATGCCGCTGGATGCGGCCGGCAACCTGAAGCTGAACCTGGGCGGCCGCATCGACCATACCAGCGTCAAGGCCACCGCCGGCGGCAACGAACGCTTTGCCGACGCCAACCGCAGCTTCAACGCGGGCAGCGCCTCGGCCGGCCTGCTGTACAAGCTGGGCCCGGCCTGGTCGCTGACCTCCAACGTCGCCTACACCGAGCGCGCGCCGACCTTCTACGAGCTCTACGCCAACGGCCCGCACGTCGCCACCGGCGCCTGGGAGCAGGGCGATCCGAACGCCAACAAGGAACGCGCGACCTCGGTCGACCTCGGCCTGCGCTTCAAGCAGGGTGACCACAGCGCCGGCGTGTCCGGCTTCTACAGCCGCTTCTCCAACTATCTGGCGCTGTCCGCGACGGGCAACGCACGCAACGAGGAAGGCGAGCTGGTGGCGCCCGGCAGCGCGGACGCCCTGCCCGAGCTGCGCTACCTCGGCATCCCCGCGACGCTGTACGGCTTCGAGGCCGAAGGCAAGACCCGGCTGGCGCGCAAGCTGCTGACCGGCAGCGATACGCTGGACTTCGAGGCGCGTGCGGACTACGTGCGCGGCGAGAACCGCGAGACCGGCGAACCGCTGCCGCGGCTGGCGCCGCTGCGCCTGGGCGGCGCGCTGGTCTACGGCGCCGGGCCGTTCGGCGCGCGCATCGACCTGACCTGGGCCGCGAAGCAGACCCGCGTGCCGGCCAACGACACGCCCACCGACGCCTACACGATGCTGGGCGTCGCGCTGACCTACAAGATCAGGAGCGGCCGCACGCAAACCCTGCTCTATCTGCGCGGCGACAACCTGACCAACGAGGAGGCGCGCAATGCCACTTCGATCCTGCGCGACATCGCGCCGATGGCAGGCCGCAGCGTGCGGGTGGGCATGCGCACGACGTTCTAGCGGTGCGCGCCGGTGGCCGGGCACCGTTTCCCGGCTACCGGGGCGACGTTCCATCGCGGTGCAACAGGCACTCGACCGGGGCGCGCGGGGGCCGGCCGTGGCCTGGCCTGCCTGCTGCGGGTGCAGCGCCGCGCCGCGGGTCTATCCGTCTTGACACTGCAAGAGCGCGGTCCGGACAATGCCGCACACCTCAACCGACGGGAGTGCCCGATGCCATTCGTTCGTCGTACCCTGCGCGCCGCGGTGCTGGCCACAAGCCTGGCCTTCGGCGCCGCCGCCCTGCCCGCGCACGCGGCCAGCCTGACCATCGGCCTGTCCGGCGATATCACCTCGCTGGATCCGCACTATCACAACGTCACGCCCAACGCGAACGTCGCCGAGCACATGTTCGAGACGCTGATCGCCAAGGACGAGAAGATGCGCTTCAAGCCGGCGCTGGCGCTGAGCTGGCGCGCGGTCGACGAGACCACCTGGGAGGTCAAGCTGCGGCCCGGCGTGAAGTTCCACGACGGCAGCGAATTCACCGCGCAGGACGTCGTGTTCTCGCTGGCGCGGCCGGCCACCGTGAAGAACAGCCCCTCGCCGTACACGATCTACACCAAGGGCTTCAAGGACGTGGTGGCGGTCGACAAGCTGACCGTGCGCATCACCACCCACGGTCCCTATCCGCTGGTGCCCAACGATCTGTCGACCATCTACATGGTGTCGAAGCAGGCGGCGGGCAACGCCTCCAGCGACGACTTCAACAGCGGCAAGGCGATGGTCGGCACCGGGCCGTACAAGTTCGTCAGCTTCCGCAAGGGCGACCGCATCGAGCTGACGCGCAACGACGCCTACTGGGGCAACAAGCCGCAATGGGACACGGTGTCGCTGCGCATCCTGACCAACGACGCGCCGCGCGTGGCAGCGCTGCTGGCCGGCGACGTGCAGGTGATCGAGAACGTGCCGACCTCGGATATCCGCAAGCTGTCGGCCGATCCGGGCGTGTCCGTGTTCAAGGTGCCGACCTTCCGCATGATGTACCTGCACATGGACAGCGACCGCGAGGTGTCGCCCTTTGTCGCCGACAAGGCCGGCAAGCCGCTGCCCCGCAATCCGCTGAAGGACGCGCGCGTGCGCCAGGCGATCTCGAAGGCGATCTCGCGCCAGGCGATCGTCGACCGCGTGATGGAAGGCGCGGCCGAGCCGACCGGCCAGCTCGTCAACAGCTCGCTGTTCGGCCACGTGCCGGGCCTGAAGCCCGATGCCGCCGATCCGGCGGCGGCCAAGCGGCTGCTGGCCGAGGCCGGCTATCCCGACGGCTTCCAGCTGACGCTGCATACGCCGAACAACCGCTATGTCAATGACGAGCAGGTGGCACAGGCGATCGCTTCGATGCTGACCCGCATCGGCATCCAGACGCGCGTCGAGGCGATGCCGTCGGCGAGCTTCTTCACGCGCGCCAACAAGCTCGATTTCTCGTTCATGCTGGCCGGCTGGGGCGCCGACACCGGCGAGGCCGGCTCGTCGCTGAAGTCGCTGCTGGCGACCTACGATCCCGCCAAGGGCTGGGGCGCATCGAACCGGGGCCGCTACAGCAACCCGGCGCTGGACGCCAAGCTCAGCACCGCGCTGACGACGATCGACGACCGCGGGCGCGAGAAGCTGCTGCAGGAGGCCACCGAGATCGGCATCAAGGACTACGGCGTGATCCCGCTGTACTACCAGATCAATGTGTGGGCGGCGAAGAAGGGCCTGACCGTGATCCCGCGCCAGGACGAACGCACCTACGCGTTCAGCATTACTCGCTGACGGCCCGGGGCGAGGCCGGCGCCGGGGTCCGGCTCGGCGCCGGGGTCGGAACGGAAGGCATCACCGACTCCGGCACCAGCGAGTAGATCGCCGCGCGGCAGGGCACGCCCCGCAGCACCAGCCGGTTGCGCGCGACGCATTCGAGCAGCGCGCCGGTCTTCTCGGCGACGCGGCGGCTCGCCAGATTCTGCTCGGCGGCGACGATCTCGATGCGGGTCAGATGCAGGCGATGAAAACCGAAGCAGGCCATCATCCAGGCGGCGCGGGTGGCAAGCCCCTCGCCCTGCCGGCTCTTGCGCACCCAATAGCCCAGGTTGGCCATGCGGTTCTCGGTCGAGATCTGGTTCAGCGCGACGCCGCCGAACAGCACGCGGCCGTCCTCCGAATAGATGCCGATGTCGTAGGAGAGGCCGGCCGCGAGATTGTCCGCGCAGGTATCGATCCACAACTGCGCGTCGCGCACGCTGTAGCGCAGGTGGGCCCAAGGCATCCATGGCGCGAGGCTGGCCATCGACTCCTGCACGGCGGCGGCCAACTGCTCGGCATCGGCCTGTCGAAACGGGCGCAGCGAAAACCCGTCGCCACGCAGGATCGGCACGGTTCCCATCGCGCTCAATCCGAATTGCAAACCGTATCGCCGTCGACCGTCGCCGCGCCCGCCTTGACCAGGCCCGTCACGACCTGCTGCAGCACCTCGGGCAGCGGCGCGCCGTCCAGATAGCGCAGCCGCACGCGCTCGAGCAGCGGTGCCTGCGCCATCCACTGCAGCAGCGCGTCGCGCGTCATTTGACGCTGCTCCAGCAGCTTGAACTTGACCAGCACCTTCAGCGCGTGCGCGGCGTTGCGGCGCGGATCGGCACGCAGATAGTCGAGGCGGCCATTGGCGCGCTCCAGTGCCGCGCCGACATCGGTGAACGGACTGCCATGCCCGGGGATCACCAGCCGCACATCGAGCTCGGCGATCCGCCGCAGCACGGCTTCCTGTTCGGCGAAACCGCTGTCGCCGTCGAGCTCGGGAAAGATCACGCCGAAGCCATGCTGCCACAGCGCATCGCCGGAGATCAGGATGCGCTCTGCCGGCGCGAACAGCATCACCGCGTGCGGGTCGTGCCCGGGCGCTGCGATGACCTGCCAGTCGATGCCGCCCATCCGCATCGACTGGCCATCCTCCAACAGCGCATCGAAGGCGAAGCGATCGCACTGCTGGCCGGTGGCGCGGTAGGTCAGCGCATCGACGTCCCACTGCGCCACGGCACGCGCCTCGGCCGCGGGAATCCACGTGCGCGGCTGCCAACGCCGCTGCAGCAGCGCATTGCCGCCGCAGTGGTCCGAATGCAGATGGGTATTGATCAGCCGCTTCAGGGGCTTGCCGTCCAGCGCGGCCTCGACCAGGGCCAGGGTCTGCTCGGCGTGGCTGACATAGCCGCTGTCGACCAGCACGGTATCGTCCCCGTCGATCAGCAGCACGTTGTTGGCCGACAGCCAGCCGCGTTCGAACACGCGGATGCCGGCGGGCAGCCTCTGGCCTGCTGCGCCTTGCTCGCTTGCCGTGGATTGCGTCATGGCCGGCCTGCTTGCATCGTGTCGGACGCGTCGGACATATCGGACGGGCGGGACGTATCCGACGTGCCGGACATGTCGGACACGGTGGCCGCGTCCGCTGCCGCGGCGCGTTGCGGCAGCGCCTGCCAGATGGCGCGCTTGTCGTCTTCGCTGCGATTGGCCCAGCCCGCGATCTCGTCGATGGTACGGAAGCAGCCCTCGCAATAGCCGTGCTGGCCCATGCGGCAGACATCGCGGCACGGCGAGGCGACCGGCTTCGCATATTGGGCGGCAAGCGCGCGGCGGCGCAGGTCGGCGATCAATTTGGGGTCGGCTGACATGGGGACGAATGGCCTGGCTGATCGACGCAGTGTAGCGCCATTGGGCGGACGGCACAGCCTTACGGATTGGGCGCCCCGCGCTTCCCCGGATCAGCGGATCAGCGGAATCAGCGGAATCAGCGGAATCAGCGGAATCAGCGGAATCAGCGGAATCAGCAGATCAGCCGGAACAGCGGATAAGCGGATAAGCGGATAAGCGGATAAGCGGATCAGCGGATCAGCGGATCAGCCGGATCAGCGGATCAGCGGATCAGCCGAAGATTCCGAATCGGCGCCTGACCAGTACCGGACGTTGCTCGGGGGGCGCGGCGTCGACCATTGCAAGGTATTGGCGGCGCGCGTCCCTCCACGCCTGCCGGCTGCGCGCGTCGGCAGGCGAACGGGCGAACCAGTGCGACACCTGGTCGAGCAGGCCGGTTCGGGCTCGCTCACGGGCAGGCAGCGCCGCGACCGCCTGCCATAGTGCCTGGCGGCAGCTGTCGAAACCGCGCCAATCGACCGGCCGCGCGCCTTTGGGCCCCGACTCCATGTCGATCAGACTCGGCAGCAAGTCGCCGCGTTGCTGCGGCGACAACGCCGGCAGCAGCGCAATCGCATGCCGCACTGTGGTCAGATGAAAGTGCCGCTCGTACGATGGAGCGAACAGCGCGCGCGGCACGCACAGGTTGGCGATCATGCTCAGCGCGCTGGCAAAAGGCAACTTCTCGACTTGCCTCCATACGGCATCGACGAAGGCGGGGATCGAGTCCGCCGTCCACGCCGGCCGGGCGGACTTCGCCAGGCCGTCGTGCAATTGCAGCATGGTGTCGCCGATGCCGACCAGCGCCGAGACCGCCCTGGTGTCCAGGCCGGCCGCCGTACCCTCCAGTTGCGCCAATGCCTGGGTCAGGCCGACGACCCGCGGTTGCCAGACTTCGTCCAGACGGACGCCGTATTGATGGCACTGCGACACCACGGCACCGAGCAGCGACGCCTGCAGCGCCGCATTCGGCAACGGCGGTTCCATCGCGGCCAGCCCCACGTCGATCCACAGCTCGGGCACCACGCGATTGCGCGACAGCGCGACGATCCACTCCGCCTGCTCGAGCTTCGGCAGGCAGATCAGCGCACTGTCCAGCGCATCGCTGTATCGGCCGTAGTCCCGCGCCGTGCGGGCGCGGTACCACAACGTCAGAGGTCTCAACAGGCGATGGTGGACCGCCAGGTCCACCACCCGCTCGAACAGCTCCATCGTATGCGGTCCGGTGTACAGGTATGCCGGCAGGTTGGCCAGCATCGCCGCCTGCTGCTGCGGCGGCAACCGCTCGAGCCGGGGCAGCAGCATCGGCTCCCACTGCTGGGCATCGGCCAGGTACACCAGGCATCTCGCGATCTGGCCCACATCCACCTCCGTGTCGTCTTGCGTTTTCGACGGCGCCAGGGCGGCCCACATCGCGTTCCAGGCGGCGAGCCGCGCGGGCCGGGCCAGCAGCGCGAACAGCAGTGCGTCGATCGCGCGGCGGTCATGGGCTGGCAGGTTGGCCGCGTTCTCCAGCCATCTGCCTACCGCAAGGCGGGCCCTATCCTTGGCGCCCTGGTTCGGCAGCGCGGACAACGCCTGCAACAGCGCCTTGAGCAGAAGAGCGGCCGCCTGAGTCGGCCACGTGATCGCCGTTGCCACCAGGTGCTCCCATACCGCCACGCCAGTGCGGAACGACGTTTCGCCGCCTCGCGCCTCGGCCGGCCAGTCGTGTGTCAGCATGGCGGGCGACGAGATGCGAAACAGGGCCGCGAGCGCATGCGCGCCGGCGGCCGGATCGAGCTCGGCCAGGGGCAGGGCTTGCTGGGCCATCGGCACTGCCTTCGATGGTGGCAAACGGGACGGCTGCGCAACAAGGGCAACCAGCGCGACGAGCTCGTCGATGACACGGCGCCGCTCGGCCGCCGGTACCACCCGCGCGGCCAGCACCCAGCACGAGTCCGGCACCAGCAGCGCGCGCACGCGGTCGGCGATCGACAGCATCGGGCTCCTGCACAGCCGCAGGGCCGCGCCGACCCGATCGGCCAGTGGCAGACGCTCGAGCGCGCCGCAAAGCTGGTACGCCAGACGCTGTACCTCGCGTCTGTCGTCACGGTCGACACATGGCAACTGCGCCAGCCGGGAAGCCAGCACGCGCATCGCTACCGCACCGCCGTCGCCGTCGGGAAACGCCTGCTCGATCCCGCCCAGCACGGTCTGCAGGGCGGCGCGACGCTGGCTGGCCGGCAGCACCGAAATGCGGCCGGCCGCCCGCTTCAATGCCTTGTCGCGCGTCGATCGATCCGGCGGAGCGGCGAACGGTGCGTCCGCCGTTTTCGGCGACAGATGGGCGAGCGCGCGGCGCAGCGCAGCCAGCGTCGTCCATGATTCCGCGTGCAGCAAGGGCACGCAGTGCGCCATCGGTTCTGCGAAGCGAGAGCAGACCTGCCGCAGGGCATGGCAGTCCTGCAAGCCGAGTCTCGCGCTGATCGCGTGCAGCAAGGGCAGCGGCAGCGCCTCGAACCGTGACAGCGTGCTGGCGTCGCGCCGATCGCGCATCGCGGCACGCTCGCGCCGGCATCGCGCTTCCTGTTGCATCGCGCGCGCGGACAACGCGAACATCCAGGACTCCATCTCGCGACAGTCACTCTTGGTCAGCGACCACCGCGTCCCGCCCTCCAGCCGGAACAGCGACCGTATGACATCGAGCAATCGGTCAAGCAAGCTTCCGGGCAAGCGGCGCGGCCGGCCCGATGCATCGAGCCGGATCGCCACAAAGGTGTCATCGTCCAGACGCTCGATGCGGACCGGCTCACCGCCGCGGAAACGGAAGACGCCAACGGTCTGTGCGCCGCCCGACGGCGGACGTCCCAGGCGGGACAGCGCGGCAATGCTGTCCGCATGGGCCGGCTCGTAGAGATACTTGGGAGGATGCGGCATGGGGAAGCTCGTCAGTGCGCAAGGGGCACGCCATCAACCGGGTGCCGACGCGGCGATGGGACTCGGGTCGGCATCGGGATTCGGTGCATCGACGCCCGCGGGCGCCGCCTCTGGCGACAATGCCGCCTTGGCCAGGCCGCGCCACTGGGCGACGCAGGGCTGGTCCACGGCCGCGAGGCGATCGCACAGCGCCGCATAGTCCGCCAGGCAATCGAGCCACATCGATCGCAGGCTGTCGTCCTTGGGAGCACGCGTGATCCAGGGTCCCGCGGCGGCCAGCATGCGCAAACGATGGCCCGCCGGCACGGCGCTGCGCAACATGTTCCACTGCGCCAGGCGGGTGGCATCGAAACCGGCGCTGGCCGCTTCGATATGCGCGCTGGCCAGCTCGACCAGCAGCTCCCCACGCTGCGCGATCGGCACCTGGGCAGCGCTGCGCGAGGCCAGTTTTATCATATGAGCGAGGCTCGATCGGGACAGATAGTCGTAGAACATGGCGGCAGTGTTGCGCCGTGACCCCGCATTGCGATCGAGCAGGGCCTGGACGATCGCCATCCGCGTCGAGGCCCGCATCCGTTCGATCCAGTACCAGATTCGCCGCACGATCGCATCTGCCGCCGATACATCGTCCCCGCGTTTGCCCAGGCTTGCCGCCATGGCCGTGGTGTTGCCGAGCACGGCCATCGCGGTGGCGAATTCGTCCTGCCCCTGCACCGGCGCGCTGGCCTCCAGCTCGTCAGTCAACGTTCCGACGTGGCCGAGCCGCTCGCGCAGTGCGCCGCCGGCGCGAAGCTCCTGCTCGTAATGCCTGGCCATCAGCGTGGCCAGGCGGATGCGCGCGGGGGCCTCTTTCGCGCTTGTGCGGGGCTTCTCCAGCCGGCTCATCGCCAGCGTGGCGGCATTGGGCGAGCGGGCCTCGCCGCCCTGCATCACGTCATGCAGCGCGCCGACCAGCCTGGCCGGCTCCATTCGGCGGAGCAACGACTCGACCTGGCGCCGCTGCGCCCATGACAGCGAGCCGGCCAAGTACCACCACAACGCGGCTCCCGGGCTGTCGTGCTGCTTTGCCAGCCGCATGGATTCCTCCACCACGGCGGCCAGGCAACCGGGTTCGTCGCGCATGGCCTCCAACGGCAGCATCGTCAACAGCCGGGCCCGCAGCGCGGGCGCGAGGGGAGCGCCATGGCGATCGTCCAGGGGCGCTGGCCAGCCGGCCAGCGATGGCACGCACCACAGCATGTTGATCAGCTTGCCGGCAAGGCGAATGGCGTGCGCCTCATCGTCATGCCGGCCATTGCGCCAGTCGGACCATCTGGCGTGCCAATAGACGGCACGGTCCTCCAGCGGCAGACGGTGGATCAGCCCCGCGCCGAGGTCGACCCGCTGCGATGCCGACAGCGAAGCCGTCTCGATCCACGTGCGGAAGGCCGCGGTGCAGGCCACCGCCGCCGCCTCCGGCAATTCACGCAGGCTGCCACGCAGGCCGTGCACCACCGGTTCGAACATCGTCGCCGGCAGCGCACAGGCTTGCTGGAAGAGCGAGCGCCACCGCGCCTCGTCCTGCGCGGCATCGCCACTGGCGACCCATGCGGTGCCTATCGTTTCCAGCAGGATCGCCTTCGAGGCGGGGCAATCCGCGGCGTCGTCCTGCGCATCGACCAGCATGGCGTGCAGCACACCCGGGCTGGCGAGAGTGTGGCCTCGCTCGAACAGGGCACACAGCAGGTTCCGTCCCGCGCGCGCCCGATCCGACGCCGGCAGCCGCTCCACCACGGCAAACCAGTTTCCGCCAGTGCGGGTGAGCGCCGTAAACGCCAATCGCACATCCCGCGGCCTCGGACTGCCCAGCACCGCGCACAGCGCGGCGTATTGCAGCTCGTCCGGCAAGGCGAGGATCATGCCGAGGAGACGGTCGGCGATGGCATGACGGTCGGCATGGCAAACCGGATTGAGGGCCGTGGCGATCGCGGCAAGCACGCCGGCGCGCGCACCGGGATGGTCCAGACGCTCCGCGGCATCGAGCAACGCCGCGCAGGCGGCCGGCTGCTGCCCATTCAGCAGGACACGCACGCGCGCGGCAAGCGCGGCGAGAACGGAGGCCCGGTCGGCCATCGGCACCGGCCAGCAGGGGTCGTGTCGCCGATGCCAGCCGGCCATATCGTCGATGACGGCGAGCATGGCAGACAACGACGCGGCATTCGATGCCCCTTGCATGGCCCGCGCGACCAGCGTCTGGCTGACGATGGCGCGCTTCGCGTCCCTGCTGACCATGGCGAGCGCCAGCACGTCTTCCGGCTGCAGGAATCGGCATACCTGACGCCACAGGGCCGATGGAACGTGCGTTGGGACGTGCATTGTCACGGGCGGGCAGTGGGCACTGGGGGCCGGTTCGGCTCGCCCACCCGCCGCGGTACGATCCGTCGCGGCGGACCCCTGTGGCTGCCGGGACCACCACCCCCGCTCGATCCGTTGCCGCTGCTTGACGAGGCTGCGGGCGTCGCGCGCACCGATGGCCCAGCTACGGCCGCCCGCGAGGCCAAACAGACTGCGAAGCCAATCGATCAGCCGCTGCCAGGGCGATCGGGGCTCGGCGGCGTGCACGCGTTCGGCACGCACCGGCTTCCCTTTGAGCCAGACGATATTGACGGGGTATGCGCGGCGAAAGACGGGCTGCAGGCGTTCGACGTCTTCGAGGCGCGGCGGCGGCGGGCCGTGGTAGATGTAGTGGAACGATTCGGGCATGGCGTTCCGGCGAGGCCGGTGAGCATGACGTGGGGAGGCGAGCCTGACCCGGTATTGTTCCCACGTGGTGCCTCGCCGCTTGTCAAAAGCGCGGCAAACGCAAGCCTTTCAAGCAACGTAACGCCATGGCGCGCCGTGTCGCCGATGCCCCCGATGGCCCCCGAATATCCCTGAATACCCCGATGGCCTCACGATGGCCCCGACGGCCCGTTCAGGACCTCGGCGCCGGCGCCGAATCCTTACGCGCCGCCCGCGCGTTCCCGCTTGGCGGCGACCTTGTCGTTGAAGCGCGCCGCGTCGATCAGATGGCGCTCGTGCACGCCTTCGGAGATCTTGTCCTCGCCATCCCAGGCGGACAGCTCGAATCGCAGCTTGCGGCCCTCGATCGCCGTCAGCACGCCCTTGACCGTGACCGTCATGCCGGCCGGCGTCGGCGCCAGATGCGTGAAGCTGACCAGCGTGCCGAGCGATTGCTCGCGCGGCCAGTCCAGGTACTCGCGCAGCATCTGCAGGCAGGCGCATTCCATGATGCCGACCATGTAGCCGGTGGCCAGCACATCGGGCATCTCGGGACAACCCGGCACGTCGTCGTAGAGATTGGGCACGGTCGCCTTGCGTGGCACCGTATAGCGCCAGGTGAAGGCCAGGCCGGGCTTCAGATCGGGGCTCATGCCGCGCCCTCCTGGGCCACGTCGGCCACTTCCGCGCCGGTGATCGCCTGCAGCTGCTGCGGGGTCAGGTTGAACACCGCGTGCGGATGGCCGGCGGCCGCCCACAGGCTGTCATGGCGGAACAGGTCGCGATCGAGCAGCATCACCGGCGCGACCGCATGGCCGATCGGGCAGACGCCGCCGATGGCATAGCCGGTCTTCTCGCGAACGAAACGCGCATCGGCCTTGCCCAGCGCGCCGACGCGCGCGGCGACCTTGGCCTCGTCGACGCGATTGCTGCCGCTGGCGATCACGACCACCGGCGCATCGTCGTCGAGCCGCCGAAAGACGATCGACTTGGCGATCTCGGCGACGGAGCAGCCCAGGCCGGCGGCGGCCTCGGCCGAGGTCTTGCCGGTCGACGGCAGCATCACGATCGGCTTGTCATGGCCCAGTTCGGCGAGCAGGCGCGCCACGCGCTGGGCGGATTCGGGCAACGCGGCCTCGGTGGCGGTGCCTGCGGACAACGACAAGGGTTGGGCGAGGTTCTGCATCGGGCTTCGGTCTCCGCGCGTTCCTGTTTTTGGTTGGATAGGTCGGACAGGCTCAAGCTCAGGCCCAGGCCCGGGCTCAGACTCAAGCTCAGACTCAAGCTCAGGCCCAGGCCCAGGCCCAGGCCCAGGCCCAGGCTCAGAATCAAACGCAGGCCGCGGCGTTCCCCTCGGCCTTGTCGGCGGCCCATTTGGTCAACAGCGCGCGGCCCACCCGCGAGTTGTTGGCGCGGCCGATCGCCTGCGAGATGAAGTCGCCGGCGCGCACCACCTGCTCCAGGTCGATGCCGGTGTGCACGCCCATGCCGTGCAGCATGTACAGCACGTCCTCGGTCGCCACATTGCCGGTCGCGCCCTTCGCATAGGGGCAACCGCCCAGGCCCGCCACGGACGCGTGAAAGATCTGGATGCCGACGTCGAGGCTGGCGAGGATGTTCGACAGCGCCTGGCCATAGGTATCGTGGAAATGGCCGGACAGGCGGTCCAGCGCGAACTCGCCGGCGGCGGCGCGCATCACCTCCTGCACGCGGGCCGGCGTGCCGACGCCGATGGTATCGGCGATGTCGATCTCGTCGCAGCCCAGGTCGCGCATCCGGCATACCACGTCGACCACCGCCGCGACCGGCACCTCGCCCTGATAGGGACAGCCCAGCGAGCACGAAATGCTGCCGCGCAAGCGAATGCCCTTCTCCCTGGCCGCGGCCGCCACCGGCTCGAAACGCGCGATCGATTCGGCGATCGAGCAGTTGATGTTCTTCTGCGAGAAGGCCTCGCTGGCCGCGCCGAAGATCACCACTTCATCGGCGCCCGCCGCCACCGCGCCCTCGAAGCCCTTCATGTTCGGCGTCAGCACCGAATACAGCGTGCCGGGCCGGCGCTGGATGCGCGCCATCACGTCGGCGCCGTCGGCCATTTGCGGCACCCACTTGGGCGACACGAAGGAGGCCGCCTCGATATTGACGAAGCCCGCCTCGGTCAGCCGGTCGATCAGCGCGACCTTGGTGTCGGCCGGCACCATCGCCTTCTCGTTCTGCAGGCCGTCGCGCGGCCCGACCTCGACGATCTTCACGTAGTTGGGTTGGTTCATCGCTGCTCCTCGTCTGGTGGTGGCCGCCGCTCGCGGCGGCGGTCCGGTTTTTCGTGGCGCGGGTCAGTAGCCGCGCTGCAGATCGACCACGCCGGCGATGGGCCGGCCGTCCCGCAGCGCGCGGATCTTGTCGGCGATCTGCGCGATGCTGTCCTCGCGCAGCGTCAGCGCCGAGATATGCGGCGTGATGGTGATGCGCGGCTCGCCCCAGAACGGATGTTCGGGCGGCAGCGGCTCGGTGCGGAACACGTCCAGCGTCGCGCCGGCGATCTGGCCCTGCTGCACCGCTGCCAGCAGATCCTCTTCGACCAGGTGCGGGCCGCGCGCGACGTTGATCAGATAGGCGCCTTTGGCCAGCCGGTTCAGCAGCGCCGCGTCGATGATGTTCTCGGTTTCCGGCGTCAGCGGCAGCACGTTGACCAGCACGCGCAGCCCGTCGAGGAAGGTGGCCTGCCCTGCCTCGCCGGCATGGCACTGCACGCCCTCGACGGTCTTCGGCGAGCGGCTCCAGCCGCGCACCGGAAAGCCGAACGCAGCCAGCGTGCGGGCGATATGCGCGCCCAGCGTGCCGACGCCCATCACGCCGATGGTGAAATCGGCGCGGCGATGCGGCTTGAGGAATTTCCAGGTGCCCGCCTGCTGCTGCGCCGCGTAGTCGTCGAGCCGGCGGAAATAGCGCAGCACCGCGTGGGTCACGTACTCGGCCATCTGCGCGCCCATGCCGGCATCGTCGAGCCGCACGATCGGCACGCCGGCCGGCAGCGCGTCCGGGTCGGTGTCGCGCAGCCGCAGGATGCCGTCCACGCCGGCGCCCAGATTGAACACGGCCTTCAGGTCGCGGCGTCCCTTCAGCATCTCGAGCGGCGGGCGCCAGACCACCGCATAGTCGACCGGCTGTCCCTGGCTCTCTTCCCAGGTGACGCACTGCGCCTCGGGCAGGGCCTGCGCAAACCCCTCGATCCACGGCGCATAGCGGCCATCGGGCACGTACAACTGCAGCTTCATCGCTTCTCCACGTCTTTGGTCTTGTCCCGGCGTATTGTCTCAGACTCCGTCATTCTCCAGCCGGCGCCGGCAGAGCCGGGACGGGATCGCCTACCATTCCGGTTCCATCCAGTGCTCGATACGCTGGCGCGCCATGTGGTGTTCGACTGACAGGCCTCGCACCCGGGCGAGGAAGGCCGACTTCGCCTTTTCCCATGCCCGGGCCTCGGCGCGGTCCGCTGGCCGGCCGGCGAACCATAGCGCGAGGCGTTCCGCGGCCACCGCAAACTCCCTGTCCGGCAACGCGACGGTCTTGAGGTGGATCTGCATGCGCGCACTGCCAAAGTGGGCGCCGAGGTTGGACTGGCCATCGAGCATGTATTCGGCCTTCGCCAGCCCCACCAGCAGATTGGCGCGGCCCGGCATGTCGTCCGATATTGCCTGCGCGGCACGAAGCAGCGTCCTGCCGGCCCAGAATTGCGGCGTGCGGCGTATCTCGTTCGGCTGCAACGGCTCTTTCAGCACGATCAGCGCATCCAGCATGGCGCGACGGTCGGCGGGCGGCAGCGCATCCGCAAGCGCCCAGGTCGCCTCGAACAACGCGTCGATGCGACCGGCGCGTGCAATGTCGGGCTGCTCGTTCGCCACCAGAATGATGCTGTTGATCAGCTGCGCCAACCGCGGCAGAGCGGCGCCGCCGCGATCATGGCGGCACGTGGCCTGTACCAGCGGCAGCAACGCCTCTGCCAGCGCCAGCGCAGGCTCCACCTGCTGGCTGACGATCTGCGTATCGGCCCATGCGGCCACCGCCATCGCCACCCGCTCGCCGGCGTCTCCCGTCGCACCGTCGCCATCCCGGACGATACGCTCCACGAGCCGGGCCAGGTCCGGTTGCAGCGCAAGCAGATCCGACAGGCTCCACTGCGGCGCCGCATCCCGATGACCACGGTACTCGAGCCATTGCACCAGCGCCTCGCAATGGCGCGGCCATTCGAGATGCTTCCGGATGGCCGCGGCGGTCTCGGCCTTCGGCCGCCACTGGCATCGCAGCAGCGGGAAAACGGGCCCACCGCTCTCCATCAGCTTCATCGCGGCCTGGTGAAGCTCGGGCTTCAATGCCTTGACGTCGAGCTGGCCGAAGAAGAACCGCCTCATCTCGACGAACTGGACCAGGGCGAGCAGCATATCGGCGCGTTGATTCGGCGAGGCCTTGCGATCGTCCATGCAGAAGTTCACCACGCGCTGCCAGCCCTCCTGCGCCGGCACCCACGCGAGCTCACGCGCGGCCTGGGGGCCCAGGTGGCCAAGTTGCCCGGTTTCGATACGGTCCCACACCGCCGACCAGCGTTTGGCCAACCCTTCCGTCGATTTCATGTGCGCCAGCCGGGCAAGGAGCCTGACCTGCTGTTCGCAGGTCAGCTTCACGCTGGCTTGCCAGGCATCGAGCAACGCCACCGCCTTCGCCCATTCGACACTGTCGGCCTCGAGACGCTCGAGGCTTCTGGAGAGGGCATACGCGAGTTCGACGGCTTCCGTGGCGGGCAATGCCGGCAACTGCTGACGCAGCGCATGCCAGCGATCCAGCGCGGCCGCGAGCAGCTCGCGATCGTCGTTCCCGCCAGGCCTTGCGATCTTCTTCAGGCATGTGGCCAGCGCAAACAGTTGCCGCCCCGCCAGAGCGGGCCGGGCAAGCAGGTCGCCCCTGGCATCGGCAAGCAGCTCGTCCCAGCGGCTGACGGCCGGCTCGGCGGTGCCGGGCTGGTGCAGAAAGGCCTCGGTGATGGCGACGAGCCGCTCCCGCTGTTCCTGGGGCGTCTGCGAGCGGATCAGCGCGGCGTAGGCTGCCTTGTCGGGCAAGAGCACGGCGGCCGCCTTTTCGCGCTGCTCCTTGGGCAGCGACATCAGCAGCGCGGCGCGTACGCGCAGGCCGGTGCGGCCCTCCAGGCCCGCGGCCTGCCGGCACAGATAGTCCAATGCCGCGCCGTGCCGCCCCCCTTCCAGCATCGGGATGCGCTCGGCAAGCGCGACGACGAGCGCCTCCTTCTGTCCTGGCATCAGCCTGTCCGCTCGGGTGGGATCGGCCTGCTGCCCGGTGTCCAGACCGTAGTCCGCCGCAACCTTCTGCAGGCCCTCCAGCGTGCGCAGGCCGCGCGCGCGGGCCAGGGCACCCTGCAGAGCGAGCTCGCCGTGCATCGCGTACTGCATGCGCTTCGAGGTCAGTCCGATCGCGGCACGATCGCGGCTATTGAGGCAACCGAGCACGACTGTCCAGGCCGCCTCGGCGCAAGCAAGCGCCGGCAGGTCCGTTGGTGGCCGCGGCGATTGCGTCGATTGCGTCGATTGCGTCGATTGCGTCGATTGCGTCGATTGCGGCGGCGCGGACGTCGTGAAGGATCGCAGATGCCGTTGCCTGTCCTGCGCCCAGCGCTGTCCGATCACGTCGTTGCTGTCGCGCTTGTTCAGATACCACGACGCGCCGCCCTCGGCCTTGAACAGGGTCTTCAACCAGTACAGCAGCGCATGAAGGGGACCGGGTGACGTGGCATGCTTGACGAGCCGCTCGGCTCGCATGCCGCGGTCGTCCATCCTGATGGAGACGGCATAGCCGTCGAAGCGGAACACGCCGAAATCGTGTTCGGGGGATCGGGTGGCGGAGGTGGCGGCCGCGGTGGGGGCGGCCGCGTTGCATGGCGGCGGTGCGCAGGCGTCGAGGGTGTATCGGGGCATGGGAAACTCAGAATGTGCGATTGAGGATTTCCTCGTGCCGCGAAGCCATGCGGTCCGGTGCCGACCTGCCGATGGCGCCCGCCCCGGGGAACCCGGGAGAGCGCCGATGCCGTGGGCTCGATGTCAGGCGGGGCACCCGGGCACCGGCCTCGCGAAGACAAGGCATCGGGCCATTGTCAACGCGACGCCGCAGCCGGCTTGCGGGAAGGCATGCGAATCTTGCATTTCGCAACGCAAGTACCGCACGCCCTGCCCGCGAAGCTTCAACCCGCCTTGGCCTCGAAGCCGAGCAACTGCTCGCCTTCGCCGACCTGGTCGCCGACCCCATACAGCACTTCGCCGACGACGCCGTCGGCCGGCGCGCTGATGGTGTGCTCCATCTTCATCGCCTCCATCACCAGCAGCGGCGTGCCGCGCGTGACGGTGGCGCCCGCCTCGACCATCACGGCGATCACCTTGCCCGGCATCGGCGCGGTCAGCTTGCCGCCCTCGCCTTCGGCATCGCCCGCGTGCGCCAGCGGGTCCTTCCATTCCAGCGCGACGTGGCGTCCGCCGGCGAACACATGGAAGACATCGCCGTCGCGATGCACCTGACCGTGCGCGCGGCGCGTGCCGAGATCGACCTGGACGTCGTCGGCGACGCAATGCGTGCGGAACGGCGCGGCCTGGTCGGCATAGAACAGCGTGCTGCCCTGCGCATCGGCCTGCAGCGTGACTTCCAGCGTGTCCGCGCCATGCGCGAAGCGCAGCACCCGCTGCGCGCCCGCGTTCAGCCGCCACGGGCCGGCATGGGTCCATGGCGAATGTGGATCCGCGGCATCGATGCGGCGCTCGCGCGCCTCGGCATCGAGCAGCGCGGCCACCGCCAGCGCGATCAGCTCCATGCCGACCGGCGCCGGCGGCGCGAACAGCGTGGCCTCATGGCGCGCGATCAGGCCGGTGTCGAGGTCCGCCCTGGCGAACGGCTCCGAGGCCACCAGCCGCTGCAGGAAGGCGATATTGGTCGACAGGCCGACCACGTGATAGGCGGCGAGCGCCTGCCGCATGCGCGCCAGCGCCTCGTCGCGATCCTTGCCCCAGACGATCAGCTTGGCAATCATCGGGTCGTAATACGGGCTGATCGCATCCCCCTCGCGCACGCCCGAATCGATCCGCACGCCGGCGGGGCCGTGCACGTCTTCGCCCCGCATGAACTGCACCGCGGGCGGCGTGCGCAGGTAGCGCAGCGTGCCGGTCGACGGCAGGAACTGCTTGTCGGGATTCTCGGCGTAGACGCGCGCCTCGAGCGCATGGCCGTCGATGCGCAGCTGCTCCTGCGACAGCGGCAGCGGCTCGCCGGCGGCCACGCGCAGTTGCCATTCGACCAGGTCCTGGCCGGTGATCATCTCGGTCACCGGGTGCTCGACCTGCAGCCGGGTGTTCATCTCCATGAAGTAGAACGAGCCGTCCTGATTGGCGATGAATTCGACCGTTCCGGCACCGACGTAGCCCACCGCCTTGGCCGCCGCGACCGCCGCCTCGCCCATCGCGCGGCGGCGCTCCGCGGTCATGCCGGGCGCCGGCGCTTCCTCCAGCACCTTCTGATGGCGCCGCTGCACCGAGCAGTCGCGCTCGAACAGGTAGACGCAGTTGCCCTGCGTGT
The DNA here is from genome assembly GCF_026210475.1 of Cupriavidus cauae. Lineage (NCBI taxonomy): Bacteria > Pseudomonadati > Pseudomonadota > Betaproteobacteria > Burkholderiales > Burkholderiaceae > Cupriavidus > Cupriavidus cauae. The sequence goes on along the minus strand of NZ_CP080293.1, from coordinate 977,522 downwards.
CGGCGAACACCTGGATCTCGATATGGCGCGGCCGCGTCAGGTATTTTTCGACCAGCACCTTGTCGTCGCCGAAGCTGGCGCTGGCCTCGCGCTTGACCGAGGCCAGCGCGGCGTCGAAGCCGGCGGCGTCCTCGACCACCCGCATGCCCTTGCCGCCGCCGCCCGCGCTCGCCTTGAGCAGCACCGGATAGCCGATGCGGTCCGCCTCGCGGCGCAGCAGCGCCGGGTCCTGGTCCTCGCCGTGATAGCCCGGCACCAGCGGCACCGCGGCGCGTTCCATCAACTGCTTGGCCGCGCTCTTGCTGCCCATCGCGCGGATCGCCGATGCCGGCGGCCCAATGAACACCAGCCCGGCCGCGGCGCAGGCCTCGGCGAAACCCTCGTTCTCCGACAGGAAGCCGTAGCCGGGGTGGATCGCCTGCGCGCCGGTCGCGCGCGCCATCTCGATGATGTGGTCGCCGCGCAGATAGCTGTCGCGCGCCGCGGCGCCGCCGATATGCACGGCCTCGTCGCAGTAGGCGACATGGCGCGCCTGCGCGTCCGCGTCGGAATAGACCGCGACGGTGCGGATGCCCAGGCGCCGGCAGGTAGCGGCGACACGGCAGGCGATTTCGCCGCGGTTGGCGATCAGGATCTTGGTGAACATGGCTCCTCCTTGTTGATGGGGAACGGCGACCGGCTGGCTGCTGGTGTCCGCGCCGCGCGCAACGCCCCGTCGTCCCCGCGCATGCGGGAACCCGGCGGCTTGCGCAAGTCGCCGGGGCCCCGCTTTCGCGGGAATGCGGGGTGGACCGCAGGCACGGACACCTTCGTCATCCGGCGTGTCCTTCCGCGCGGATGCCGAGCCGGCCCAGCAGCGCGCGATCGCGCTCGGCCTGCGGGTTGCCGGTGGTCAGCAGCTTGTCGCCGTAGAAAATCGAATTGGCGCCGGCCAGGAAGCACAGCGCCTGCAACGCTTCGTCCATGGCCTCGCGGCCGGCGGACAGGCGCACCATCGCGCGCGGCATCGTGATGCGCGCGACCGCGATGGTGCGGACGAACTCGAACGGGTCCAGCGGCGCGGTGCCGGCCAGCGGCGTGCCCTCGACCTGGACCAGATTGTTGATGGGCACCGACTCCGGATACGGGTCCATATTGGCCAGCTGCGCGATCAGGCCGGCGCGCGCCTCGCGCGTCTCGCCCATGCCGACGATGCCGCCGCAGCAGACGTTGATGCCGGCGTCGCGCACATGGCCGATGGTGTCCAGCCGGTCCTGGTAGGTCCGCGTGCTGATGATCTCGCCATAGAACTCCGGCGAGGTATCCAGATTGTGGTTGTAGTAATCGAGGCCGGCGTCCTTCAGGCGCTGCGCCTGCTCGGCGCGCAGCATGCCGAGCGTGACGCAGGTCTCCAGCCCCATGGCCTTGACCTCGCGCACCATGTCGATCACGGGTTCGAGATGGCGGTCCTTCGGGCTGCGCCAGGCGGCGCCCATGCAGAAGCGCGTGGCGCCGTTGGCCTTGGCGGTGCGCGCCGCCTCGAGCACGTCTTCGAGCGCCATCAGCTTGCCGGCCTTGACGCCGGCATCGTGGTGCGCGCTCTGCGGGCAATAGCCGCAATCCTCCTCGCAGCCCCCGGTCTTGATCGACAGCAGCGTCGACAGCTGCACGGTATTAGCGTCGAAGTGCTCGCGATGGACCTGCTGCGCGCGGAACAGCAGGTCGTTGAACGGCAGCGCGAACAGCGCGGCGACCGCGTCGACGGTCCAGCGGGCGTTGTTGCCGTTGGCATCGTCGGTGCCGGCCTGAGTGGCTTGAGTGGCTTGAGCGGCCTGCTGGCGCGCGCTGTGGCGCAGCGAATCGGCGGAAATGGTGGCGATGGTAGTCATGTCGGGTCGAATTCTGTGGTCAGGCGGCGCGCTCGATGGGCGCGTCGCCGGGATGTCGGGTGGGGTCGAGCAGCGCGGCCAGGTCGAGGCAGCGCGCGGCCTGATCGGCAGGCAGTTGCCAGGGCAGCGTGCCGAGGCAAGGCGTGCCGATCGCGTCGAAGGCACCGCGCAGCGTGGCGATGTTCTCGTCGGCCAGCAGCATGTCGGGGTCGATCCGGTTGGCGATCCAGCCGGCCAGGCGCAGCCCGCGCGCGCGTACCGCCTCGGCGGTCAGCAGCGCATGGCTCAGGCACCCCAGCCGGATGCCGACTGCCAGGATCACCGGCAGGCCGAGCCGGACCGCGAGATCGGCGGTGTCCCAGCCGTTCGGGCCGCCGGCCAGCGGCACGCGAAAGCCGCCGACGCCTTCGACCACCACCGCGTCGGCCTGCGCGCGCAGCGCCGCAAACGCCGACAGGATCGGCTCGGCTTCAATGCGAACGCCGTCGGCCTGGGCCGCCAGATGGGGCGAGCACGGCGTGCGCAGCAGCCAGGGGCAGGTCTGCGCGAGCGGCACGTCGACGCTGCTGGCCGCGCGCAGCAGCGCGACATCGTCGTTGTGCCACTGACCGTCGCGCCAGTCGCAGCCGCTGGCGACCGGCTTCATGCCGACCGCCGTGCGGCCCTGCGCGGCAAGCGCGTGCAGCAGCGCCGCGCTGGCGTGGGTCTTGCCGATCCCGGTATCGGTGCCCGTCACGAAGCAGGCGAATGGGGAGACTGGGCTCATGCGGCCTCCCTGCACGGCGGCGTGGCCCGTGCCGCCAGCGCACCCAGCGCCGCCAGCAGGGCCGCGACGTCCGCTTCGCGATGCGCGGCGGACAGCGTGATGCGCAGCCGCGCGGTGCCCTCGGGCACGGTCGGCGGACGGATCGCGCCGACGCGGATGCCGGCCTGCTCCAGTCCCGCCGACAGCGACAGCGCCGCGGCGTTGCCGCCGACAATCAGCGGCTGGATCGCGGTCGCGCTGTCGGCCAACTGCCAGCCAGCGCGGGCGGCCATCGGCGCCAGACCGGCCCGCAATTCGGCGATGCGCTGCCGCAGCGCCGCGCGCCGCTGCGCGCCCTCGTCGCCCTCGATCAGCGCGAGGCTGGTCAGCAGCGCATGGGCAGACGCCGGCGGCGCCGCCGTGGTGAAGATATACGTGCGCGCGGTATTGACCAGATGTTCGACGATCAGCCGATGCGCGGCGACGAAGGCGCCCGCCACGCCGGCCGCCTTGCCGAGCGTGCCGATATAGACCAGCCGCTGCGACGACAGGCCCAGTTGCTCGAGCACGCCGTGCCCGCGTTCGCCCAGCACGCCGAAGCCGTGCGCATCGTCCACGATCAGCCAGGCATCGTGCCGCTCGGCCAGCGCCAGCAGGTCGGCCAGCGGCGCGACATCGCCGTCCATGCTGAAGACACCGTCGGTAACGACCAGCTTCAGCGGCGATTCGCTGGCGGCGAGCAGCGCGTCGAGCGCGGCGACATCGCCATGCGGGTAGCGCTGCACGCTCGCGCGCGCCAGCCGCGCGCCGTCGATCAGCGACGCGTGGTTCAGCGCCTCGCAGAACAGCGTGGCGTCGGCACCGCCAAGCGCGGTCAGCACCGCCAGATTGGCCATGTAGCCGGTGCAGAAGTACAGGGCGGCCGCGTCGGGAATCGCGTCGGCGTACCAGCGCGCCAGTTCGGTCTCGAGGCGGTGATGCGCGAGTCCGTGGCCCGTGACCAGATGCGAGGCGCCGCTGCCGGCGCCCCAGCGCCGCGCGCCCTCGGCGAAGGCGTCGACGATGGCCGGATGGTTGGCGAGCCCGAGGTAATCGTTGCTGCTGAAGCCCAGCAGGGAACGGGGCTCGGCCTCGCTGCCGTCGGGCAGCAGCGCACCGACGGTCTGCCGGGGCGCGCAAGGCGTATGCGCGATACGGCGGGTCCGGGTCAGTGCCTGGCGTTCGCGCTCGGCCGCGGCCTGGGTCAGTCGATCAAGCAGCATGGCGCGCCTCCCTGGCCGAACCGGCCGGTGCGACCACGCTGTCGAGCGCGGCCAGCAGACGCTCGCCGAGCCAGCTGGCCAGCGGCGCATCGAAGACGTAGGGCGGCATCACGTACAGCGTGTTGCCGATCGGCCGGATCAGCACGCCCCGCTCCAGCGCAGCCCGATGGAAGTCGGCGGCGAACGTTTTGGTGGCGAACGGCTCGCGCAGATCGGCGGCCCAGATCAGTCCGCGCTGGCGCACGTGGCATAGCCGCGCATCGGCGGCCAGGCCGGCCAGCCCCTGTGCCAGCCACTGCGCGCGCTGCCGGTTCATCGCCAGCACGTCGTGCTGCGCGAACAGGTCCAGCGTCGCCAGCGCCGCGCGGCAGGCCAGCGGATTGCCGGTGTACGAATGCGAATGCAGGAAGCTGCGCGACAGCTCGTCGGCGACGAAGGCCTGCTGGATCGCGCTGCGCGTCAGCACCAGCGACAGCGGCAGATAGCCGCCGCTGATGCCCTTGGACAGGCACAGGAAATCGGGCCACTGCTGGGCGCCGAGCGGGGCCTCGCCACGCGACTGTTCCCACGCGAAGAAGGTGCCGGTGCGCCCGCAACCGACCGCGATCTCGTCGGCGATCAGATGGACCCGGTAGCGGTCGCACAGCGCTCGCACGCCGTCCAGATAGGCCGGATCGTGCATCGCCATGCCGGCCGCGCACTGCACCAGCGGCTCGACGATCAGCGCCGCGATGCTGGCGGCGCGCTGCTGCAGCAGCGCTTCGAGTTCGTCGAGCGCGCGCTGCGCGACCTCGCGCGGCGACTCGCCGGACGCCGCCTGGCGCGCGTCCGGCGACATCGCCACGTGGGCGCGCATCAGCAGCGGATCGTAGGCATCGCGGAATACCGCGACATCGGTGACCGCCAGCGCGCCGACGGTCTCGCCGTGATAGCCGTGGCGCAGGCAGACGAACTCGCGCTTGCCCGGCAGCCCGCTGTTGCGCCAGTAGTGGAAGCTCATCTTCAGCGCGATCTCGACCGCCGAGGCGCCGTCCGACGCGTAGAACGCATGGCCGAGCGCGCCGCCGGTCAGCGCCGACAGCCGTTCCGCCAGCTCGACCGCCGGACCGTGGGTGCAGCCGGCCAGCATCACGTGCTCGAGCGTGTCGAGCTGGTCCTTCAGCGCGGCGTTGATGGCGGGATTCGCATGGCCGAACAGATTGACCCACCACGAGCTGGTGGCGTCGAACAGGCGCCGGCCTTCGTCGTCGTAGAGCCAGGGCCCTTCGCCGCGGACCACGGCCAGCGGCGGCGGATTGCCGCCGGGACGCAGGCGCGTGCAGGGGTGCCATACCGCGCGCTGGCTGCGCGCGGCGAGCCCGTTGCCGTCCTGCCGCGCGGGCGCGGCGGGCGGGTCAGTGGGGGCGGTTTGCAAGGACTGGGTGTGCAAGGGAGTCCTCCATGGTTGGCCGGCCGCGCGCGTGCCGTTCCGGGCGGGCCCGGGCGGCGCGTGGAACGCGGCTGGATTGGGAGAACGCATGGTAGGAAGGTCCTTGCGGGCTTGGCAAACGGCGCCGGATTTGCGCGTTATGGGCGTGTTGGCGTCAGATTCCCGGTAGTTGGGCGACGAAGCCGCGATCGCCCACCACTGCGCGCGCATCTGCGCACATCGTCGCCGGCGGCGGCGCGGACATCGTCGGCATCGCGCACATCCTCGGCATCGCGGACATCGTCGATCTCATCGGGATCATCGCTTCAGGCCGGCCGCCACGACGGGCTGCGCTTTTCGAGGAAGGAGCGCACGCCCTCGCGGCCCTCGTCGGAGGCGCGGATCGCCGCGATGCGCTCGGCGGTATCGGCCAGCAGGTCGTCGTCGATGGCGCGGCCGGCGATGTCCTGCACCAGCCGCTTGCTTTCGCGCACTGCGTTCGGGCTGTTGGCGACCAGCGCGGCGGTCAGCTCGGCAACCTTGGCGTCGAGCCCGTCGGCCAGCACCACCGCATGCACGAAGCCCAGCCGCAGCGCCTCGGCCGCATCGAAGCGTTCGGCGGTGATGAAGTAGCGGCGCGCCGCCTGCTCGCCCATCGCGCGGATCACGTACGGGCTGATCGTCGCCGGCAGCAGTCCCAGGCGCGCTTCGGACAGGCAGAAATGCGCGTGGTCGGCCGCCACCGCGATATCGCAGGCCGCCACCAGGCCGACGCCACCGGCATAGGTATCGCCGTGGATGCGCGCGATCACCGGCTTCGGACACGCCCAGATCGTATGCAGCATCTGCGCGAGCTGCAGCGCGTCGGCCCGGTTCTCGTCGTGCGAGTAGCCGGCCATCTTCTTCATCCAGTTCAGGTCGGCGCCGGCGCAGAACGCGGGCCCCTGCCCGGCCAGCACGATCGCGCGCACCTCCGGCGTATCGCCCAGCGCGCGGAAGGCGCCGCTCAGCTCGGCGATCACGGTCTCGTTGAAGGCGTTGCGCACATCGGGGCGGTTCAGCGTCACCGTGGCGACATGGCGCTCGACGGTCACGGTCAGGGTGGTGAATTCCATCGTGGTCTCCTGGCAGTTCTGGTGTGGATTGCGTTTTCGGCTATCTGCGGGCGTCGTTCGGTCGACCGTCGATCGGCCGCCCTTCGATCGGCCGCCCTTCGATCGGTCGCCCTTCGATCGGTCGGACGCCGTTCGGCCGGACGTCATTCGGTCGGACCGCGCTCGCGGCCGCCGGCCGGTTCAATGGCCGCGGCTCGAAGCCGGCATCGCGCAGCGCCTTCTCGGCCAGCGGCTTCCAGCGCGTCAGGCCCCGCGCGAACAGCTGGTGGCCGTCCTGCCCGAAGGCCGGCAGCGCGTGGTACTTGCCGACGCCGCCGGCGCCGCGGAAGGCCTCGAACCATTGCGCCGGATACGGTCCCATGTAGCGGTCGTTGGTCGTGTAGATCCAGTGCGTCGGCACGCGCGCGCTGCGGCCGTATTCGGCGAACAGCGCCGCCTGCTGGTCGGGCGCGCAGGGCTCGCCCGGATGCAGGCGCGGATCGCCGCCGCCGCCGCCGGCGAAGTTCAGCACCAGCCGGACACCCGGCGGGTTCTTCGCCGCCAGCGCGATCACCGCCGCGCCGCCGAACGACTGGCCGACCAGCACGACCCGCGACACGTCGATCTCCGGCCGCGAGCGCGCCATCTCGATCACCTGCAGCACCTGCTGCGCGGCCACCTCGAAGCCGGGGCGATAGTTCTTGCGCGTGCAGCTGCCGGTGTTCTCGATATCGTCGCCACCGCTGGCGCCATAGCCGATCCGCGTCGGCACCAGCACCTGGAAGCCGAGCGAGGCGAAATACGCGGCCTGCTCGGCCAGCCGCACGCGGCCCAGCCGGGCGCGCGCATAGGGATCGGGCGCGCGACCGTGGTTCAGCACCAGCAGCGGATAGCGCTGGTGGCCGGGCTCGCGGAACGCGGTGACGACGATGCGCTGCGAGACCTGTCGCCCGTGCGCATCGGTAACCGTCACCGGCACCGACCAGGTCTCCTCGAGCGGCGCGGCGCCGGCCGGCAGCGCGGCCCATGCCAGCAGGCACAGCGCCAGCCGGGCGAACGGCACGCTGCGGCGAACATCGCGGGGAACATCGCGGGCGGCATCGCGGGCATCATGGGCACCTGGCGCGCGGCAACGACGCAGCATCGCTTACATCCGGAAGACGCCGAACTTCATCTCGTCGATCGGGGCGTTGAGGCTCGCCGACAGGCCCAGGCCGAGCACCGTGCGGGTCTGCGCGGGGTCGATCACGCCGTCGTCCCACAGCCGCGCGCTGGCGTAATACGGATGGCCCTGGTGTTCGTACTGCTCGCGGATCGGCCGCTTGAAGGCCTCCTCCTCCTCGGCGCTCCAGCTGCCGCCGCGGCCCTCGATGCCGTCGCGCCGCACCGTGGCCAGCACGCTGGCCGCCTGCTCGCCGCCCATCACCGAGATCCGCGCGTTCGGCCACATCCACAGGAAGCGCGGCGAATAGGCGCGCCCGCACATGCCGTAATTGCCGGCGCCGAACGAGCCGCCGATGATCACCGTGAACTTCGGCACCTGCGCGGTCGCCACCGCGGTCACCATCTTGGCGCCGTTGCGGGCGATGCCCTCGTTCTCGTACTTGCGTCCCACCATGAAGCCGGTGATGTTCTGCAGGAACACCAGCGGAATCTTGCGCTGGCAGCACAGCTCGATGAAGTGCGCGCCCTTGAGCGCCGACTCCGAGAACAGGATGCCGTTGTTGGCGACGATGCCGACCGGGTAGCCCCAGATCCGCGCGAAGCCGCACACCAGCGTGGTGCCGTAGCGCGCCTTGAATTCGTCGAAGTCCGAGTCGTCGACGATGCGGGCGATCACCTCGCGCACGTCGTAGGGCTTGCGCGTATCGGTCGGGATCACGCCGTACAGTTCCTCGACCGGATAGCGCGGCTCGACCGGCGCGTGCAGCCGGATCTGGTCCGGCTTGCGGCGGTTCAGGTGCTGCACGATATTGCGCGCCAGGCCCAGCGCATGCGCGTCGTTCTGCGCGAAGTAGTCGGCCACGCCCGACAGCCGCGTATGCACGTCGGCGCCGCCCAGGTCCTCGGCGCTGACCTCCTCGCCGGTGGCCGCCTTGACCAGCGGCGGGCCGCCCAGAAAGATCGTGCCCTGGTTCTTGACGATGATCGACTCGTCGCTCATCGCCGGCACATAGGCGCCGCCGGCGGTGCACGAGCCCATCACCACGGCAATCTGCGGAATGCCCATCTTCGACAGGTTGGCCTGGTTGTAGAAGATGCGGCCGAAGTGATCGCGGTCGGGGAACACATCGTCCTGGTTCGGCAGGTTGGCGCCGCCCGAATCGACCAGGTAGATGCAGGGCAGATGGTTCTGCTCGGCGATCTCCTGCGCGCGCAGATGCTTCTTGACGGTCATCGGGTAGTAGGTGCCGCCCTTGACCGTGGCGTCGTTGCACACGATCACGCATTCCTGCCCGGCCACGCGGCCGATGCCGGTGATGATGCCGGCGCCGGGCGCGGCATTGTCGTACATGTCGTAGGCCGCCAGCTGCGACAGCTCCAGGAACGGCGTGCCCGGGTCGAGCAGCTGCTGCACGCGCTCGCGCGGCAGCATCTTGCCGCGCGACAGATGCTTGTTGCGCGCGTCTTCGCCACCGCCCTGCGCCACCTGGGCGATCTTCGCCTTCAGGTCGGCGACCAGGGCCTGCATCGCCTCGGCATTGGCCTTGAAGGCCTCGGAACGGGCATTGAGTTTGGATTCGAGCGTGGGCATCGGGTCTGTCTCTTCCTGATCTTGTGATGCGTTGCGATGAATGCGATGCGATGAATGCGTTCGCGGTGCGGAAATTCAGCGTACGGCGGCGGCCCGGTTCATCGCGCTTCCCCGCGAATGTCCCCATCGAGGTACAGCCAGCGCGGCGCTTCGCCGCTCGCGCGCGGCTCGCGCACGAAGCGGCTGCGTTCGTGCAGCCGCGACGCACGCCCGCCGACCTTGTAGCGCGCGACGAATTCGACCTCGGCGTGGGTGTCGTCCTGCGGTACATGCGCGACGATGGTCACGCCCAGCCACTGCGTGCGCGGGCCACCGGCGTCCTGGGCAAGATCCTGCTCCAGCGTCGCCGGGCAGGTCGACGGATGCCAGCTCTGGCGCAGCCACTGCGCGTCGTTCAGCACGTAGGCGCTGTAGCGCGAGCGCATCAGCTGCTCGGCGGTGTCCGGCAGCGCCTCGCCGCGATGGAAGCGCCCGCAGCAGCTGGCGTAGCTGGCCCCGCCGCAAGGGCAGGCGCCTTCGCGTGAAGGCGCTGCCGCCCGCTTCATGCCACCAGCTCCGGCAGTTGCCGCATATCGGTGAAGATGGTCTGGGCGCCGGCCTCGCGCAGCATCGCGGCATCGTTGCGCGCGGCATAGCCGAACACCGTCATGCCGGCCGCCACGCCGGCGGTGATGCCGGCCGGACTGTCTTCCACCACCGCGCAGCGCGAGGGCTCCACGCCCATCGTGCGCGCCGCCAGCAAATAAACGTCGGGCGCGGGCTTGCTGCGCTCGACCTCGGTGGCGGAGAACACGTGCTCGCGCTGCTGGCCGTCGGCGTCGTGCTGGAACAGCTCCAGCAGGCCGGTGCGCTTCAGTTGCAGCTTGACCTTGACGCGGTCGGCGCCCGAGGCCACGCACAGCGGCATGCCGGTCGCGGCGATCGCGGCGATGGCGTCGCGCACGTGCGGCACGGCCTCAACCTCGGCCTCCAGCACTGCATTGCGCCGGGCCAGCCAGTGCGACAGCCAGTTCTCCGGCAGCGGCGCGCCGCGCATGCGCTCGATGGTGTCGAGCTCCTCGCGCACGGCGCGGCCGAGGAACAGCGCGGTCGAGTCCTCCAGCGAGATCGCGATGCCCAGTTCGTTCAGCATCTGGTTCAGCACGCGGTTGACGATCGGCTCGCTGTCGACCAGCACGCCGTCGCAATCGAAGATCACGCAGTCGAAGCGGCGGGACGGCTGGGCGGCACCGCTGTCGCGGTCGCGGGAGGGAGAAGCACTGAGGGTCATGCGGGTTTCTTTTCCTTGAGATCGGGGGACGGCACGGCCCGCAATTCGGTGGGCGTGCCGCTCTTGAGCAGGGCCTCGATCTGGTCGAAGCGGTCGAAGCCCCAGTAGGGTTCGCCATCGACGATGACGAAGGGCGAGCCGAACACGCCCTTGGCCATCGCCACTTCCATCTCGGCCTTCAGCTGGTCCTTGATCGGCTGGCTGCTGGCGCCGGCGTCCATCGCATTGGCGTCGATGTCCAGCGCCGCAGCGATCTTCACCAGCTCGGCCGGTTCGGCGATGTTGATGTCGTCGACGAAGTAGGCGTGGTACACCGCCTTGGCGAAGCGCACCGCCACGTCGGCGGCATGATGGTTCTGCAGCCACAGCATCGCGCGCGCGGCCTGCGTGGTCGGCAGCGGGAAGTTCGACGGCCGGCGATAGGCAATGCCGTGATGGCGCGCGGTGCGTTCGAAATCGCGCCAGCTGTAGTCGCCCTTGAGCGGGATCTGCGGCAGCGGCGCCATGCCGGTGGTCTTGAACACCACGCCCAGCAGGATCGGATGCCAGGCGACGCTGCGGCCGTACTGGCGCGCGAGGTCGTCGATGCGCGTGCTGGCGAAGTAGCCGTAGGGCGAGGAGAAATCGAAATAGAAGTCGATGGGGGCAGCGGTCATGTCAGGTCCTGGCGAGAGTGCGGCGAACGGAGTGGCGAACCAAGTGGGCGAATGAAGCGGCAACCGGAAACTGCGGTGCGTACGGCAGGGACTTCGGTACGGCCGTGCGCGCGCCTCTCACGCCAGCGCCCGCGCGATCAGCATCTTCTGGATGTCGCTGGTGCCCTCGTAGATCTGGCAGACCCGCACGTCTCGGTAGATCCGCTCGACCGGGAAGTCGCTGACATAGCCATAGCCGCCAAACACCTGGATCGCGTCCGAGCAGACCGCCTCGGCCATCTCGCTGGCATTGAGCTTGGCCATCGCGGCCTCCTTCAGGCAGGGCCGGCCGGCGTCCTTCAGCGAGGCGGCATGCCAGATCATCTGGCGCGCGACCTCGATGCGCGTGGCCATCTCGGCCAGGCGGAACTGCACCGCCTGATGCGCGAACAACGGCTGGCCGAAGCTCTCGCGCTCCTTCGAATAGGCCAGCGCCGCCTCGAAGGCCGCGCGCGCCATGCCGACGCTCTGCGCGGCGATGCCGATGCGCCCGCCCTCCAGGCCGGACAGCGCCATCCTGTAGCCCGCGCCCTCCTCGCCAAGCAGGTTGGCGGCCGGCACGCGGCAATCCTCGAACACGATCTGCGCGGTGTCCGACGAATGCTGGCCAAGCTTGTCTTCCAGCCGCGCGACCACATAGCCCGGCGTATCGGTCGGCACCAGGAAGGCGCTGATGCCGCGCTTGCCGGCGGCCTTGTCGGTGACCGCCATCACGATCGCGACATCGGCGTGCTTGCCGCTGGTGATGAACTGCTTGACGCCGTTGAGGACGTAATGATCGCCGTCGCGCGTCGCGGTGGTGCGCAGCGCCGCGGCGTCCGAGCCGACATGCGGCTCGGTCAGGCAGAACGCGCCGAGCATCTCGCCCCTGGCCAGCGGCACCAGCCACCGCTGCTTCTGCGCCTCGTCGGCAAACGCCATCAGCATGCTGCAGACGGGGCAGTTGTTGACGCTGATCACGGTCGAGGTGCCGCCGTCGCCGGCGGCGATCTCCTCCAGGATCAGCGCCAGCGACAGGTAGTCGAGCCCCGCGCCGCCGTAGGCCTCGGGCACCGCCACGCCATAGGTGCCCATTGCCGCGAGCTCGCGGTGGACCTCCTTCGGGAACGTCTTGTCGCGATCCCATGCGGCGGCCTGCGGCGCGATGACCTCCTGCGCGAACTGCCGCACCGCGTCGCGGATCATTTCCTGTTCGGGACTGAGCAGCATCGGAACCTCACCAGGGCAGCACGCTGCCGTCGTAGTTGCGGAAACCGCCGTTGTCCTGCGCGGTGGCGCCGGCCAGCACGCGGCGCAGGCCGGACACGCTCTGCTGCGGCGTCAGGTCGGCGCCGGCGCCGCCCATGTCGGTACGAACCCAGCCCGGATGCAGCGCCAGGCAGACCGCGTGGCGGGCGTCGAGCGACACCGACTTCAGCGCCGCGTTGACGGCCGCCTTGCTGACGCGATACAGCCAGCTGCGATTGCTCTCCATCGCCCCGATGCTGCCCATGCGCGAGGACAGCACCGCCAGCACGCCGCCCTTGCCGCCGCGGCCTGTCTCGACGAAGGGCAGCACCAGCGGCAGCGCCATCATCGGGCCCAGCACATTGGCATGCATCACGTCGTCGAACTCCTCGACCGAGACCGGCTGCGCGCCCTCGGTGCGCGGGCCGATCACGCCGGCGTTGTAGACCGCCACGTCGAGCGATTCGCCGTCGAGCGTCCAGCCCAGGCCCGCGACCTGATCGGCCTCGGTCAGGTCGACGCGGTGCGCCTCCGCGCCCAGCGATTTCAATGCGGCCAGCCCTTCGTCGCTGCGGGCGGTGGCGATCACGCGCCAGCCGTCGGCGCGGTACTGGCGGACGAACTCCAGGCCGATGCCGCGCGAGGCGCCGAGTATCAGTGCGGTTGGCAAGCTAGCCTCCTGTCGGGTCGAGGTTCGGGAACGAGGGTTCAGGCAGCGTTCGGGCCGGCGGCACTCAGACCAGCTCGATGCCGACCGCCGTCGCCTCGCCGCCGCCGATGCACAGGCTGGCCACGCCGCGCTTGCCGCCGGTCTTGCGCAGCGCGCCGATCAGCGTGGTCATGATGCGCGCGCCCGAGGCGCCGATCGGATGGCCGAGCGCGCAGGCGCCGCCGTGGATATTGACCTTGTCGCGCGGAATCTTCAGCTCGTGCATCGCCGCCATCGGCACCACGGCGAAGGCCTCGTTGATCTCGAACAGGTCGACGCTGTCGCTGTTCCAGTCGAGCTTGCGATACAGCTTGGCGATGGCCTCGACCGGCGCGGTGGTGAACCAGCCCGGCGCCTGCGCATGGCTGGTATGGCCCAGCATGCGCGCCAGCGGCTGCAGGCCCAGCGCCTTCGCGGTCGATTCGCGCATCATCACCAGCGCGGCGGCGCCGTCGTTGATCGACGACGACGACGCGGCGGTGATGGTGCCGTCCTTGGCGAAGGCGGGCTTGAGCGAGGGGATCTTGTCGACCTTGATGCGGCGCGGGCCTTCGTCGGTGTCGATCACCACATCGCCGCCCTTGGCCGTCACCGTGACCGGCGCGATCTCCCAGCGGAAGTCGCCGCGTTCGGTGGCCTGCTGCGCGCGCCGCACGCTCTCCATCGCAAAGGCGTCCTGCGCCTCGCGGGTGAAGCCGTACTTGGCCGCGCAGTCCTCGCCGAAGGTGCCCATCGCGCGGCCCTTCTCGTAGGCGTCTTCCAGTCCGTCGAGCATCATGTGGTCATAGATCATGCCGTGACCGATGCGATAGCCGCCGCGCCCCTTCGGGATCAGGTACGGGGCATTGGTCATGCTTTCCATGCCGCCGGCCACCGCGATTTCGTACGAGCCCGCCACCAGGCTGTCGTACACCGTCATCGCGGCGCGCATGCCGGAGCCGCACATCTTGTTGACGGTGGTACAGGCGACCGACAGCGGCAGCCCCGCGCCCAACGCCGCCTGGCGCGCCGGCGCCTGGCCCTGGCCGGCGGGCAGCACGCAGCCGAACACCACTTCCTCGACCTGCTCCGGCTGGATGCCGGCGCGCTCGATCGCCGCGCGGATGGCGACGGCGCCGAGCTGCGGCGCCGTGACGCTGGCGAACTCGCCCTGGAATGCGGCCATCGGCGTGCGGGCCGCGGATACGATCACGATCGGGTCTTGCATGGTGGTCTCCTTGATGTCTTTGCCGTGCTGCCGTGCTGTCGTTCGATTGGCTCCCTGCCTCGACCTGCGGGGCCGGGCAGGGAGCGGCTTGTCACCGCACCGGAATATGCGGCGGATCCCCGTACTGCCGGTAGGCCGCCTGCAATTGCGTGCGCAGTTCCTCGTTGCTGCTGGCCGCCATGCCGAGGTCGCGCAGCAGGCCGTCGGACACGCCGTAGATCCAGCCGTGCACCGTGACCTGCTGGCCGCGCGCCCAGGCGTCCTGGATCACCGTGGTCTGGCAGACGTTGTTGACCTGCTCGATCACGTTGAGCTCGCACAGGCGGCTGTGCGCATCGTCCTCGCGCACGATGGTGCCCAGGTAGGCGTCGTGCTTGTCGGCCACGTCGCGCACATGGCGCAGCCAGTTGTCGACCAGACCCACGCGCTCGCGCTTGAGCGCGACCTTGACGCCGCCGCAGCCGTAGTGGCCCACCACGGTGATATGGCGCACCTTCAGCACCTCGACCGCGAACTGGATCACCGACAGCGCGTTCAGGTCGCTGTGCGCGATCACGTTGGCGATATTGCGGTGGACGAAGACCTCGCCCGGCGCCAGCCCCAGGATCTGGTTGGCGGGCACGCGTGAATCCGAACAGCCGATCCACAGGTATTCGGGCGCCTGCTGGTTGGCCAGGCTGGTGAAGAAGTTCGGATCTTCCGCGTTGACGCGGTCGACCCATTCGCGGTTGTTGCGGAACAGCTGGGCGATGGCGTCAGTCATGCTGCCCTCCTTGCCGGCTCGTCGCCGGATTCGGTTGGGCCGTATCGATGAATGAAGCGTTCCGAGGCATGGTAAGCGTAGAAGTCATGAACATGTCCGGCCAGCAGCCGGTCCTTGTGTCCCTGCCACAGGGCAGGATCGAAAAAGTCCGCATGGTGCCGCAGGAAGGCCGCGCGCACGCGCGGGTCGCCCAGCAGGAAGGTGCGGAAGGTTTCGGGAAAGATGTCGTGGCGGCCGACGCTGTACCAGACCTCGCCCGACATCTCCTCTTCCTCGTTGCGGGGAGTCGGTACGCGGCGGATATTGCAGTCGGTCAGGTATTCGATCTCGTCGTAGTCGTAGAACACCACGCGGCCATGGCGCGTGACGCCGAAATTCTTGTACAGCATGTCGCCCGGGAAGATGTTGGCGGCCATCAGCTCCTTGATCGCATTGCCGTATTCGATGATGCCGTGCTCGACCTGCTCGTCGGTGCCTTCCTGCAGGTAGATGTTCAGCGGCGTCATGCGGCGCTCGATATAGAGATGGCGTACCACGATTTCCTCGGTGCCGTCCTTGGCGCGCTGATATTCGATCATCGACGGCGCATGCTCGTGCAGCTCGCGCACCAGCGCATCGTCGAAGCGCGACAGCGGAAAGGCGACGTCCGAATATTCCAGCGTGTCGGCCATGCGGCCGACGCGGTCGTGCTGCTTGACCAGCTGGTACTTGGACTTGATCAGCTCGCGCGTGGTTTCCTTCGGCGCCGGATAGAAGTCCTTGATCACCTTGAAGACGTAGGGATAGGACGGCAGCGTGAACACCAGCATCACCAGCCCGCGGATGCCGGGGGCGATGATGAACTTGTCCGACGAATGCTGCAGGTGGTGCAGGAAGTCGCGGTAGAACAGATTCTTGCCCTGCTTCTGCAAACCCAGCGAGGTATAGATCTCCGCGCGCGGCTTGCGCGGCATGATGTCGCGCAGGAAGGTCACGTAGGCCGACGGGATCTCCATGTCGACCATGAAATAGGAATGCGTGAACGAGAACAGGATCAGCAGCTGTTCCTTGCGCAGCAGCACCGTGTCGAGCGCCAGCTTGCCCGACGGCCCGTGCACGATCGGGATCGCCAGCGGATAGGTGCGGTCGCCGTTCAGCACGCGGCCGATGATGAAGGCCGACTTGTTGCGGAAGAACAGCGACGACAGCACGTGGATCTGGAAATTCGGCGCGATGCGGAAATCGCCCAGGTGCTCGGTGACGGCGCGCACCACATAGCCGATATCGCGCTTCAGGTCCTCGTACGGCCGCTCGAGCTGGAAGTTGTGCACGATCCGTTCGAAGCAGTCGGCCATGCCCTCGCGGCTGCCCGGATAGTAGGCGCGGAAGGTCGGCCGGGTCGGCGACTCCTCGTTCTCGATGTATTCGGTCGAGATCGCCGGGCGCACGAAGATGAAGTCGTTGTTGAAGTACGACCGATGCAGGATGCGGGTAAAGACCGAATTGAAGAAGGTCTCGGCCAGCTCGGGCTGGTGGTGGTTGGTCAGCAGCCCGATGTAATGCAGCTTGATCTGCTGCCAGATCTCGTCCTCGATCTGCTCGGCGTCGTACTCGTCCTCGAGGATCACCGTGGTTTCGCGCACGCGCTCGTTGTAGAACGCGATGCGGTCGCGCTGCAGCTGCTGCAGCCCGGCCCAGTCGCCGGCCTCGAAGCGGACCTTGGCCTCGATGCTGACCTCGCGAAACAGCCGATAGTGCTTGTCGAACCCGTCCAGCATGGTGCGCGCCACATCGTAGGCGATCTGCGACGACAGCAGTTTCGGGAAGTGGGACATGGCTGGGACGGACTACCTGGGCGCGGGTGAGGTTCGGAAGGCGGTTTCGGCGGAGATATCGGCGGAAATAACGACTGAAATATCGGCTGAGATATCGGCTGGAACCTGTGCATCGGCGCTCGCCGCGGCGAGGCCGGATGTCAGGGGTGATTGTAAGCGCTTCGCGCGAGGCATCGGTGGCGCCGCCCACCATGGAGCGGCGCACCGTGCACGGCGCTTTCCTGTCTTTTACCTCGCGATTACATCGTTTCGGAGAACAGTTCGCGGCCGATCAGCATGCGGCGGATCTCCGAGGTGCCGGCGCCGATCTCGTACAGCTTGGCGTCGCGCCACAGGCGGCCGGTCGGATATTCGTTGATATAGCCGTTGCCGCCCAGGATCTGCACCGATTCGCCGGCCATCCAGGTCGCCTTCTCGGCCGTATAGAGAATCACCGCCGCGCAGTCCTTGCGTACCTGGCGCACGTGCTCGCTGCCGAGCGCGTCGAGGTTCTTGCCCACCGTATACAGATAGCTGCGCGCGGCCTGCAGCGTGGTGTACATGTCGGCGATCTTGCCCTGGATCAGCTGGAATTCGCCGATGCTCTGGCCGAACTGCTTGCGGTCGTGAATGTACGGCGTGACCACGTCCATGCAGGCCTGCATGATGCCGACCGGGCCGCCGGACAGCACCGCGCGCTCGTAGTCCAGGCCGCTCATCAGCACCTTGGCGCCGCCGTTCTCGGCGCCGAGGATGTTCTCGGCCGGCACCTCGACGTCCTGGAACACCAGTTCGCCGGTATGCGAACCGCGCATGCCGAGCTTGTCCAGCTTCTGCGCCACCGAGAAGCCCTTCATGCCCTTTTCGACGATGAAGGCGGTCATGCCGCGCGCGCCCAGATCCGGCTCGGTCTTGGCGTAGACCACCAGCACGTCGCAGTCCGGACCGTTGGTGATCCACATCTTGGTGCCGTTCAGCACGTAGTGGTCGCCCTTGCGGTCGGCCCGCAGCTTCATGCTGACCACGTCCGAACCGGCATTGGGCTCGCTCATCGCCAGCGCGCCGATCCACTCGCCGGACACCAGCCTGGGCAGGTACTTCGCCTTCTGCGCCGGCGTGCCGTTGCGGTGGATCTGGTTGACGCACAGGTTCGAATGCGCGCCGTACGACAGGCCGACCGAGGCGGAGGCGCGGCTGATCTCCTCCATCGCGATCATGTGGGCCAGATAGCCCATGTTGGCGCCGCCGTACTCCTCGGCGACGGTGATGCCCAGCACGCCGAGGTCGCCCATCTTCTTCCAGCAGTCCATCGGAAACTGGTCGGTACGGTCGATCTCGGCCGCGCGCGGCGCCAGTTCGGCCTGGGCCCAGGACTGCACGGACTCGCGCAGCATCTCGATGTCTTCACCCAGGTCGAATTTCAGGCCTGGCAGGGTCGCGGTCATGGTTTGTCTCCTGTTGGAATCCGGATTCGATACGGAATGGGGGCCGGGTGCGGCCGGGGTGGCGCGGGTGGCAGGTATGGACGGGCTCAGACGTGGTCGAGCGTGCGCACCACGCACAGCGTCATCAGCATCGTCGCCACCGCCTTGCGGACGCCGCCGGTTTCGGTAAACACGTCGCCCTGGGCGACGATCAGCGTGCGGCCCGGCTTGAGCACGCGGCCCACGGCAATCAGCCGCTCGCCCCGGGCGGGCGACAGCAGATTGATCTTGTACTCGGCGGTCAGGCCCGCCTCGCCTTCGCCGACCATCGACAGCGCGGCATAGCCGCAGGCGCTGTCGGCCAGCGCGCCGACCACGCCGCCGTGGAAAAAGCCATGCTGCTGGGTGACGCCTTCGGACCATGGCATCGCCAGCTCGACCTCGCCGCGCTCGACGCGGACCAGCGAGGCGCCGAAGGTTCGCATCAGCCCTTGGCGCGAGAAGCTGGCGGCAATTTCCTCGGCGCGGCCCGGCGGCAGGTCGGCGGCGGTGCGGGCCGGGGCATCGGCCTTCATGTCGAGGGCGTCTGCGGCCTCGGCGGCCTCAGCGGCCCCTGCGGCGGCGTATGTCACAACATCCGTGGCGGAATTCGGCATGGCAGCTTCCTGTCGGCGCCGGCACCGCGCGCTGCGGTGGGCTGTCGGCTTATTTTATTTACGTTTACGTAAACGTCAATCAAATTTGTCGGGCGACGAGGGGCGAAGGTGGCATCGGCCACATTCAGGCGCCGGCCGCGCGCTCCCGCTCGGGCTCGGCCGCCGCCAGCAGGGCGCGGCATTGGCGCTCGTGCTGGTCGATCTCGGCCAGTTGCGCCTGCAGGTCTTCCATCTGCCGCTCCAGCGCCTGCCGGTGCTGCGCCAGCGAGGCCAGGAAGCGCTCCAGCTGGGGCACCGTGTCGCGCGGCGATTCGTACAGATCGAGGATCTCGCGGATCTCGTTCAACGTCAGGCCGAGCCGCTTGCCGCGCAACGTCAGCTTCAGGCGGGTGCGCTCGCGGCCGCTGTAGAGCCGCTGCCTTCCCCCGGCGCCGACGCGGTCCGGCGACAGCAGGCCCTGGTCCTCGTAGAAGCGGATTGCCCGGGGCGTGATGTCGAACTCGCGCGCCAGTTCGGTGATGGTGTAGGTGGTGCCCGCCGGCGGGTTGGCGGGCATCGCGGTAGAGGTGGCGGAGCTGGGCATGGGCGCCTGTAAAAGAGAACGAACGTTCGATACGCGTGGGCGTTTTCGCTTAAGATGGCAACAGGCCGTCCGAATTGACGTTTACGTTAGCGTCAAGCAGCGCGCCTGGCAACCGCCCCGACGCCGTTCCGCGCATTGCGTGCCTCATGGCGCCCGGAATCGCGTCCGGCATCCGGATCCACGACGAGAAAGCCCACCGCAGGGCTTCGCAACCGAGAGACTCCCCGATGAACGCACTCGAACACCAGCTCCAATACCCGTTCGGCGAGACCATGCCCGAGCCCGGCGCGCGCCAGCAGGTGGCCCCCGGCGTCTACTGGCTGCGCATGCCACTGCCGTTCGCGCTTGACCATATCAATCTATGGCTGGTGCGCGACCGTGTGGACGGGCGCGACGGCTGGACCGTGATCGACTGCGGCATCACCAACGACACCATCAAGGCGCACTGGGAAACCGTGTTCGCCAACGAGCTGGAAGGCCTGCCGGTGCTGCGCGTGCTGGTCACCCATTGCCATCCCGACCACGTGGGCCTGGCGCACTGGCTGTGCCAGCGCTGGGACGCGCGGCTGTGGATGAGCCTGGGCGACTATATGAGCGCTCGGGTGATGGGGGGCGGCAACGGCGTCGGCTCGAACGCGGGCGGCGACTTCGCGGCGAGCCACTTCGCCCGCCATGGCCTGGCCGACCCCGACAGCCTGGAAAAGCTGCGCGCCCGCAAGAGCTACTACGCGACGCTGGTGCCCGATCTGCCGACGCAATACCGCCGCCTGATGGACGGCGATACGGTGACGATGGGCGCCGATCCGGCGGCGGCCAGCTGGCGCGTGATCACCGGCTTCGGCCACGCTCCGGAGCACGTCGCGCTCTACAACGCCGAGCTGAAGGTGCTGATCTCCGGCGACATGGTGCTGCCGCGGATCTCGACCAATGTCAGCGTGTTCGACATGGAACCGGAGGCGAACCCGCTGGCGCTGTATCTGCGCTCGCTGGACCGCTACCAGGACCTGCCCGAGGACACGCTGGTGCTGCCCTCGCACGGCCGGCCGTTCCGCAACCTGCAGACGCGCATCGGACAGCTGCGCGAGCACCATGTCGAGCGCCTGGCCGAGACCCGCGCCGCCTGCGCCGAAAAGCCGTGCAGCGCGCGCGATATCGTCGACGTGATCTTCCGCCGCCAGTTCGACATCCATCAGATGACCTTCGCGATGGGCGAGGCGCTGGCCCACCTGCACGTGCTGTGGCATGCCGGCGAACTGCGGCGCGCCACGGACGACGATGGCATCATCCGGTTCCGGGCCAACGCCTGAATTGCCGCCTGAATTGCCGCCTGAGTCGCGCCTGAATTCCCGCCTGAATTGGGCCTGACTCGCGCCGTGAATCGCGTCCTGAATCGCGCCTGAATCGCCGCCCATGTCCGCCACCGACAGCCCCACCCACGGCGCCCCCGACAGCGCCTTCGCCCACACCCCGCCGCCGCCCTATTACGCGGTGATCTTCACGTCCACGCGCACCGGCGAGGACGTGGGCGGAGAAAACCACGAGGCCGACTACGGCGCGATGGCGCAGCGGATGGTGGAACTGGCCGCGACCATGCCGGGCTTTCTCGGCGTCGAGTCGGTGCGCGACGGCAGCACGCCGGGCGCGCCCGGCATCACGGTGTCGTACTGGCGTTCGCTGGAGGACATCGCCGCCTGGCAGGCGCATGCCGAGCACCGGGTCGCGCAGCGCCTGGGGCGCGAGCGCTGGTATCAAGGCTTCCAGCTGCGCGTCTGCAAGGTCGAGCGGGCCTACGGGTTCGAGCGCTGATCCCGGTCGCCGTCCCGCGCAGGTGGGGACCCATGGACGTGCTGATGGCGACGTCAACAAGGCAGGCCCCGCGCCGGCGGGGACGACAGGGAGCTGGCGTCAAGCCTGGCGCGCCAGCGTCTCCAGATACGCGATGCCGTCGATCGCGCGGCTGCCGTACCACGACACCATTTCCCCATCGACCAGCAGCACCGGCAGGCCGAGCTGGCGCTCGAGCGCGTCGGCGTGGTCCTCGGTAAAGCGATAGGGTTCGGTCGACAGCAGCACCAGGTCGAGCTCGCGCACCAGCGCCTCGCTCCAGCGAAAGCTCGGATAGCGCTGCCCCGGCGCATTGGGCCGCGCGCAATCGCCATCGACGCAGGCCTGCGGCGCGGCACCCGCATCGTCGGCATCCTGGGCATCGGGCCAGGTCTGCCAGCCGATCAGCGCCAGCATGCGGCTGATATAGGTGTCGCGCGACACCGTCATCCACGGGTCCTGCCAGATCGCGTACAGCACCCTGCGCGTCGGCCACGCGCGCGCCTCGAGGCGCGCCAGCGCCTGCTCCAGCCGCGTGCATAGCGTCTCGGCTTCGGCTTCGCGGTCGAAGATGCCGCCCAGCAGCCGGTACAGCTCCAGGTTGTCGCGCGGCGCGCACGGATGGGTCACGATCACGTTCGGCACGAATCCGCGGATCTCGTCCACGGTCTCGCGCCGGTTCTCGTCGATATTGACCACCACGTGGGTCGGCGCCAGCGCGCGCAGCTTGTCGAGCTGGACGTCCTTGGTGCCGCCGACCTTGGCGACCGCGCGCACCTGCGGTTCGGGATGGATGCAGAAGCCGGTGCGCGCCACCAGCCGGTCGCCGAGTCCCAGCGCAAACAGCAGTTCGGTAACCGACGGCACCAGCGAGGCGATGCGCGCATCGGCAGCGGCGCGCGGGTGCGGCTGGCCCAGCGCGTCCCGCCACATCACGCGCTCCCGCTGCCGTCGCCGGCCGGGTCCGCCGGGCCGTCCGGCCGTTGCGGCCGCTCCGGCTGGCGCGGCTTGCGTGGCGCGCGCGTGAACAGCGCGTCGTAGAGCCAGCGCGGCAGCACGTGCAGTACCGAGGCCACGACTCCCATTTGCCACGGCACCACGGCAAAGCGCCGGCCCGCGGCGATCGCCCGGACCGCCTTGCGCGCGAAGGCGTCGGCGTCCATCAGGAAGGGCATCGGATACGGATTGCGCGCGGTCATCGGCGTGCGGATATAGCCGGGCGCGATGGTGACCACGCGGATGCGGTGCGGCCGCTGCTCCAGCCGCAGGCTCTCCAGCAGCTTGATCACCGCCGACTTCGACGCGCTGTAGGCGCCCGCGCCGGGCAGTCCGCGCACGCCGGCGACGCTGGCGATGCCGACCAGCGTGCCGCGCCACTCGCGCGGCCCCACGTCCCGGGCCTGCATCGGCGCCAGGAAGGGCTGGAAGGTGGTCAGCACGCCGAACCAATTGGTATCCATCACCGCGCGGAACGCCTCCAGATCCTCGCGTTCGCTCGCCACCGTGCCGACCGACACGCCGGCATTGGCGATCACGACATCGGGACAGCCGAAATGGTCGAGGAAGTCCTGCGCGGCGCCGAGCATCGCGTCGGCATCGCGTACGTCGGCCGCATAGACGCGGGCGGCATTGGGATTGGGCAGGGTGGCGACGAACGCGCGCAGTGCATCGTCGCGGCGGCCGACCAGGCCGAGAATCGCGCCCTGCCGCGCATATTCGCGCGCCAGGGCCTGGCCGATTCCGCTCGATGCGCCGGTGAGAAAGACTTTGACGGGTCGCATCGGGCGGCGGGGGAAGGAGA
This sequence comes from Cupriavidus cauae, assembly GCF_026210475.1. Taxonomy (NCBI): domain Bacteria; kingdom Pseudomonadati; phylum Pseudomonadota; class Betaproteobacteria; order Burkholderiales; family Burkholderiaceae; genus Cupriavidus; species Cupriavidus cauae. The sequence continues at coordinate 954,438 of NZ_CP080293.1, read as the reverse complement.
GAGGCGAAGCGGAGGGACGAAGCGGAAGGAAGCGCGCCGCTCAGCCGCGCGCCGGCCGTGCTTCGGCGGCGACGGCGGCGCGCGGTGTCATCACAGCTTCTTGTCGCGGACCTGGGTCACCAGGTAGTCCATCGTCTGCAGCGCGGCGCCCTTGCTGCCCGCGATGGACGGCGAGGTCACGTACTTGCCCTGGATCACGATGGTCGGCACGCCGTCGATCTTGTAGGCGTCGGCGATCTTGTTGGCCCGCGTGGTATTGGTCGACACCGAGAACGAGTTGTAGGCCTCCAGGAAGGCCTTGCGGTCGATGCCGTTCTTGGCCATCAGGTCGGCGATCTCGTTCGGGTCCAGCAGGCGCTTGCGCTCGGCGTGGATCGCGCTGAAGACCTTGTTGTGCATGGCGTCGAGCTTGCCCATCGATTCGAGCGCGTAGTAGATGCGCGTATGCGGCAGCAGGTCGTCGCGGAACGCCACCGGCACGCGCTTGAACACCACGTCCTTGCCCTGCTTCTTGACCCAGCCCTCCAGCTCGGGCTCGAAGTCGTAGCAATGCGGGCAGCCGTACCAGAAGAACTCGGTGATCTCGATCTTGCCTGCGGTGACGGGCTGGGCCGCCTTCAGGACCTGGTATTCCTTGCCTTCGGCCGGCGCGGCCTGGGCGGGCGATGCCATCATCAGTCCCGCGGCGGCGGCGAGCGTGGCGAACAAGGCGGCGATTTTCTTCATGGCGCGAGAGAAAAGTGAAACGGTCTGCGTATGACAGCGATGCGCCGCGCGGGTTCAGCCCGCCCCGGCGCCGCCGCCTCCTGGCTTACTGCTTGGTGAAGCGGATCACCGACGCCTCGAAACCGGCCGATTGCAGGCGGTCGCGCGCGCGGTTCATGTCTTCGATCTTGTTGTACGGGCCGAGCCGCACGCGATACAGCTTGACGCCGTTGACCTCGCGGTCGGTGACCTTGGCCTCGAAGCCCTGCATCGCCAGGTTGGCCTTCTGCCGGTTGGCGTCGTCCTGCGAGCGGAAGGCGCCGACCTGCAGCAGATAACCGACCTTGTTGGCATCGGCCTGGGCGATCTCGGCGATCGGGTCGGCGACCGGACGCTCGGCTGCCTTATCCGCCGGCTTCTCGGCGGTCTTGGGCGCGGGCCTGGCGGCTTCCTCAGGCGCCGGCGCCGGCCTGGTCGCGGGAGCGGCCGGAGTGGTGGGCGCGGTGGGCTCCCGATGCGCCGGTTCCGCCGGCGGGCCGACCGGCTTGGGCGGGGTCTTGCTCCACAGCGGCTTGTTCGGGTCCGACGGCGGCTCCTGCACCGGCGACGGCAGGGTCCCGACCACGTTGCCGGGCTCGGCCGGCTTGGGCGTGCCCTTGCGCTGGAACGGCGTCGGCGCCTTGGTGATATACAGCGCCACCACCACCGCGATGGCCAGGCCGATGATCAGGCCGAGCACCAGGCCGAGAAACGTACCCCCGCGCTGCTGGGCGCGGCTGGCCTTGCGCGGGGCACGCTTGCGTTGCTGTTGCATGGAGTCCTCTTGGATATTGCCGGAAGATTATAGAGCCAGTGCCCGGCATGGCGACCGGGCAGCCGAGCCATCGCGGCCTGCAAACGGGTGGGACGTCGGCAGGCCGCGCAGCCGCCTCACATGCGCTGCGGGGCGGAGACGCCGATCACCGCGAGGCCGTTGCGCAGCACCTGGCGGGTGGCCGCCAGCAGCGCGAGCCGCGCCAGCTTGACCGGCTCGTCATCGACCAGCACGCGGTCGGCGTTGTAGAAGGCATGGAAGTCGCCCGCCAGATCGCGCAGGTAGAAGGCCACCGCGTGCGGCGCCAGCTCGTTCGCGGCCTGGGCCAGCATCTCGGGGAATTCGGCCAGCCGCTGCGCCAGCGCCAGCGCCTGCGGGCTCGCGTCGGCGCCGGTCACCGGCTCCAGGTCGGCGCCGGCCAGCTCGGCCAGGCGCTGCTGCCAGCCCTCGCCGCCCCACGACTCGAAGATCGAGCAGATGCGGGCATGCGCGTACTGGACGTAGTACACCGGGTTCTCGTCGTTCTGCTTGAGCGCCAGGTCGACGTCGAAGACGAACTCGGTGTCGGCCTTGCGCGACAGCAGGAAGAAGCGCACCGCGTCGCGGCCGCGCGTGAAATGCGCCGGCCAGTCGGCCACGCCCGCTTCCAGGCAGGCGCGGATGGTCTCGTCGCCGCCATTGCTCCATTCGATCAGGTCGCGCACCGTGACATACGAACCGGCGCGCTTGGAGATCTTGACCTCCTCGCCGTTCTTCATCACGGTGACCATCTTGTGCAGCACGTAGTCGGGATAACCGGCCGGGATGCCGATCTCCAGCCCCTGCAGGCCGGCGCGCACCCGCGCGATGGTGCCGTGGTGGTCGCTGCCCTGCACGTTGATGACCTTGTGGAAGCCGCGCTCCCACTTGGTGGTGTGATAGGCGACGTCGGGCACGAAGTAGGTGTAGCTGCCATCGCCCTTGCGCATCACCCGGTCCTTGTCGTCGCCGTCGTCGGTGGTGCGCAGCCACAGCGCGCCTTCGCTCTCGTAGGTCTTGCCCTTGGCGATCAGCGTCTGCACCGCTTCCTCGACCTTGCCGTCGGTGTACAGCGACGACTCGAGGTAATAGCGGTCGAACTTGACGCCGAACGCCTGCAGGTCGATGTCCTGCTCGTTGCGCAGGTAGGTGACGGCGAACTTGCGGATCGAATCGAGATCCTCGACGTCGCCCGAGGCGGTCACCGGCTCGCCGTCGGAGGCGCGCACGGTCTTGCGGGCGAGGAAGTCGGCGGCGATGTCGGCGATGTAGTCGCCGTTGTAGGCGGCCTCGGGCCAGCCGGCCTCGCCCGGCTTCAGCCCGCGCGCGCGCGCCTGCACCGAGATCGCCAGGTTCTGGATCTGCACGCCGGCGTCGTTGTAGTAGAACTCGCGGTGGACCGCGAAGCCCTGCCACGACAGCAGGTTGGCGAGCGCGTCGCCCAGCGCGGCCTGGCGGCCGTGGCCCACGTGCAGCGGGCCGGTCGGATTGGCCGAGACGAACTCGACCAGCACCTGGCCGCGCGCGCCCTGCTGCTGGGCGCCATAGCCGTCGCCCTGCTCCAGCACCGCGCGCAGCGTCTCGGCCTTGGCCGCCGGCGTCAGCCGCAGGTTGATGAAGCCGGGACCGGCGATCTCCAGGCTCGCCACCAGCGAGGCGGTACGCGCATCGGCCTTCACGGCGTCGACGATCTGCTGCGCCAGCTCGCGCGGATTGCGCTTGAGCGTGCGGGCCACCTGCATCGCCAGATTGCAGGCGAGATCGCCGTGGGCGGCCACCTTGGGCCGTTCGAAGGCGACAGCGGGCAGCACGGCATCGGCCGGCGCCAGCGCGCGTACCGCATCGGTGAACGCGGCGGCAAGTTTGGAGGTCTGAACAGGCAGCATGAATGTCTGGGCCCGGGCGCCACGACCAGGACCGCGATGGCTTGGGCCATAGTGGCGGTGCCGTCACCGGCAGCGTGGCGATGCCGCAGCGCGGCACGGGCAATCGATTGCAGAACGCGGATTTTATCAGGTGCTATGCTGACATCATCCGCAGGAGCCAGTCGGCCGGCTCCCGGCGCGCCGGAGCAGGACGGCTACCATCCCAACAAGGCTGACAAGGAACCACCATGCTGATCACCTTCAAGTCCCACGCGTCGCAAGACCTGATCATGATGAACGATCTCGCCGTCACGTTGCTTGGCATCATCGGCAAGCACGTCGGCGAACGCGGGGTGATCACCAAGGAAGAACTCCCCCGCGCGATCCACCGGCTCGAGGCCGCCGTGATGCAGGCCAAACAGTCGCCGGCGCAGAGCCAGCTGCCCGAGGAGCAGCGCGGCAAGGGCAGCGACTACGACGATGACGAAGAGGAGCCGCTGCACCTCGGACAGCGCGCCTATCCCTTCCTCGACATGCTGCGAGCCTCGCAGCGCGAGGGCTGCGACGTGTTGTGGGGCGTGTAGACGTCTGAGGAAATCCCGCCTCCCCCCAAAAAAACAGCCCGGCCGCTGGGGGCGGACCGGGCACCGGACCAGGGGGGATCCGAAGGGGGGGTACTGCGATATTGCGGCGTCGGGGGAGGCACCGCAATTCCTTGTCCGGCGCTGCCGATGGCTTCATCGGCAGCGCCGGCGACATTCTTGATGGCGGCATGCGCGGCCGCCGTGGTCGGCCGGGACCGTTACTCCTTGCTCAGCATGTCGGCCAGTTCGTCCGCGTGCTCCTCCTCGACCGCCAGGATCTCTTCCAGGATGCGCCGCGTGGTCGGGTCGCGCTCGCCCATGTACTGGATCATCTCGCGATAGCTCTCGATCGCGATCCGCTCGGCGATCAGGTTCTCGCGGATCATGTCCGTCAGCCCGTTGGGGGCGACATATTCCGAATGGCTGCGCGCCGACAGGCCGTCGGGCGAGAAATCCGGCTCGCCGCCCAGCTGCACGATGCGCGCGGCGATGCGGTCGGCGTGGGCCTGCTCTTCATCGGCATGGACCTTGAACTCGGCCGCGATCGGCTCGGCGTGGATGCCCTTGGCCATGAAGTGGTGGCGCCGGTAGCGCAGCACGCAGACCAGCTCGGTTGCCAGCGCTTCGTTCAGCAGCTTGAGCACGGTGGCGCGGTCCGCGTCGTAGTTCTCGGTGACCGCGCCGTCCTCGATATGTTTGCGGGCACGTGCGCGGATGGTGGCGACATCCGACAGAAAGCCCTGGGTCGGCCCCTTGCCGGCGGAGGAGGCATCGGTGCGGGAAGAGGCGGCGCCCGTGGTCTGGGTGTCCATGTATGCGGTTCTCCTGTCAGGTTGCTTTGTGGGGTTCGCGGCCGGAGGTGCGTTGCCTCCGTTGCCGTCGCTCGTTGCCGTCGCTCGTTCGCTCAGTTGCCGTCGTAGTTGCCGTCCTCGCTGCGGCGGCGGCTGCTGCCGCCCACCAGCAGCAGCGCGGCGATCGCGCCGACCGCCGCGGCGATCGCGATGGCGCGGAACGGCGACTCGGCGACGCTGTGCTGGACGCCGACGACCGCCTGGTCGACACGCTCGCGCGCACGGCTGGCGCTCTGCACCGTGGCCTCGCGGGCCTGATCGGCCAGCATGCGCGCCCGCGTCTGCAGCCGGCGGCTGGCCTGCGCGGCCTCGGACGAACCTTCGCGCGCCAGCACCTCGATTGTGTGTTCGAGGGCCGAGATCAGTCCCCTCACCTCGTCCACCACCGGCGAGGCGGCCTCGCGCGCGGCGCCGCTGGTATCGCGGGCGGCGTGGCGCAACTGGCGAACCGTGTCGCTGGCGCAATCGGCGAGATGGCGGACTTCCTTCTTCACCTTCGGATTGTGGGTCAGCATGGGACTCTCCTTAAGACGCGCGTCGGCCAACGCGCGACGCTAAGCGCCGCGCTTGGCCGACGCAATGCAGGCAACCTGGCGCAGGACCTGGCGAAGATCAGCGGGCCGTCAACGGGCCCTTGTCGGACCATCGACGGCCCTTCATCGGCCTTTCATCGGCCGATCATCGGCCCTTGCGGACCAGGCTCATGACGAAGGTCACCAGCGCCACTACCAGGAAGATGAAGAACAGGATCTTCGCGATTTCGACCGCGCCGGCAGCGATGCCGCCAAAGCCGAACACGGCGGCGACCAGGGCGATGATGAAAAAGACCAGTGCGTAGTAAAGCATGGTGAAACTCCCCTAGTTGGATCGAACTGCCTTAGCACAACAGCGCGCGTGAGCGCGAGCGGTGATCGTCGGGTGGGCCGTCATTTGACCGACTTGAAGATCGTTACCCCAAGCACCAGGAACAGCACGAACAGAATCAGGAACAGGAAGAACAGCACCTTGGCGATGCCCGCCGCGCCCGCCGCGATGCCGGTGAAACCGAGCAGCCCCGCGACGATGGAAATCACGGCAAAGATCAGCGCCCACTTCAGCATGGTGTTTCTCCTGTTCTCGCGGCTCGGTGCTTCGGTGCGCCAGGCCATGCAAGCATGGTAGGAATCGCCACTTCGGCGAGGCACCGACCTTGCACCGATTCCCCTGTCAGCGGTTTCCTACAGGTCCCGCGCGGCGCCAGGTCCCGTGCGGCGCACCGCTTCGCCACGCCTCCGGATGTCCCGGTGGATCGGTTGACCGGGCGCTATCGTTGTGATTCCATCGGCGCAGTCACCGCGCGCGACCGCGAGCGCGCAATCCAGGAAATTCCATCATGTTGAAGCTATCGTCGTTGCGGTCCACCGTGCTGCTCGCGGGTGGCATCCTGCTCACGGTGGTCGTGCTGATCGCCTCGGAGGCCGGCAATATCCGGCTGCGCCAGGGCTACTCGCAGGTCATCCGCTCGCAGAACGTGCAGAGCGACATCAGCGCGCTGCTGGCCGAGCTGGTCAACGCCGAGGCGGGCCAGCGCGGCTACCTGCTGACCGGCAAGGAAAGCTATCTCGAGCCGTACCATCGCGCCATTCCGCGCATCAACACGCTGATGAACGACATCCGCAACCGGTTCGCCGACGACCCGGAGGCGTTGAAGCAGTTCGGCGAGGCGTCGCTGCTGATCAGCCGCAAGCTGACCGAAATGGAGCTGACGCTGATCTACGGCAAGCGCGATGTCGAGGTGGCGCTGGACCTGATCCGCACGGACTTCGGCAAGCAGACCATGGAGAAGGCGCGGCTCGGCCTGGAGACGCTGCGCGCGCGCTCGGCCGCGTCGGTATCGCGCAATCTCGAGAACGCGGACCGCGACATCAACCTGTCGCGCTATGGCATCGGCCTGCTGACCGCGATCAACATCGTGCTGCTGGTCATCGTCGGCTTCCAGCATTCGCGGCGCCTGGCGGTCTCCGAGGCCGCGCGCAGCGAGCTCGAGGAGGAAAGCGCGCGGCTGGACCGCATGGTGCGGGCGCGCACGCGCCAGCTGTCGGCGCTGGCCTCCCACCTGCAGCGCGTCACCGAGGACGAGAAGACCCGGCTGGCGCGCGAGCTGCACGACGAGCTGGGCGCGATCCTGACGGCGACCAAGCTCGACATGCACTGGATCCGCCGGCGCCTGCAGAACGACTATCCCGAGATCCAGGAAAAGATCACGCGGGTGATGCTGCACGTGGACCAGGGCATCCAGATCAAGCGCCGCCTGATCGAGGACCTGCGCCCGACCGTGCTGCTGAACCTCGGCCTGAAGGAGGCGATCGCCCAGCTGGTCGAGGAAGTGGCCACGCGCAATCACTGGGAGACCGAGGTCGAGCTGGACCCGTCCGTGCCGCCACTGCGCGACGCCGCGGCCATCGCGCTGTACCGCATCGTGCAGGAGTCGCTGACCAATGCGACCAAGTACGCCGAGGCGAGCCGCGTGTCGGTCGCGCTCACGCGTACCGACGACCATCTGCTGCTGAAGGTCAGCGACAACGGGCGCGGCCTGCCGGCCGATATCGAAACGCGCCGCACCTCCGGCCACCATGGGCTGCTGGGCATGGAGCAGCGCGTGATCGCGCTGGGCGGCACGCTGCAGATCGATTCGACGCCGGGCGCCGGCGTCACGGTCCGCGTCGAGGTGCCGCTGACCGATGCCGTGGTGGCGCCGCCGCCGTCGCTGGACGAGGCCGACGAGCCGCTGCCGCATGAGCTGCCGATCGCTGGCCCCGGGCAGACGGGATCTGCGCAGACCGGACCTGCGCAGACGGGGCCCGGGCTGACGGCGTCGACGCGGACAGAGCCGACGCAGACCGAGCCCACGCAGACGGAGCCGGCGCGGCCGGAGCCGACACCGGCGCGGCCGGCCGCGGGCGCGGACACGGGCACCGAGCCTTCGCCGGCCACCGGCCCCGCGGGGACATCCCAGCACGGGCAAGGGGCATAAAAAAAAGGAACCTGCGAAGGCTCCTTTTTTCTGCTGGCTGCGTCGCGGCGCATTACATCTTGCGTTTGGTTTCCTCCGCCGCTCCCTGCACCTTCTCGCCGCCCCTTTCGACGTCCTTGCCGGCGCCGGCGATGGTGTTGCAACCCGTAATCAGCGTGACACCGGCAAGAGCGAACAGCGCGATCAGCTTTTTCATGACGATCTCCTTTGCTTAGCGAGGGGGTGCGGCGCGTTGCCGCGACGGGAAAAACAGTTGCTGCCCAAGGATCGGTCGATGGAGCTCAGCACGAGTCGTCGTCGCTGGCCGCCAGCCACAAGCCGTTCGTTTCGAACTCAGGACGGTGCCTGGGCGTATTCCTCGATCACGCGGAATACCTGTTCAAGCTCGAGCGACTTGTCGAAAAAATAGTCGGCTCCCGCCTCGGCGCACTGACGCCGGTAGGTGGGCACCTGCGCATGATTGGTGTAGACGATCCGGATGCCCGGCGCCTGCGCCTTCTGGATCGCCCGCAGCACGTTGATACCGTTGCCCTGACGCAATTGCAGGTCGACGATGACGACCTCATACCTGCCGCTTTCGAACAGGCGGATTGCGGTGCTTTCGGTATCCGCCCAATCGACGGTCTCGACGAAGGAGAATGCGTTCAAGTACTCCAGCAACATGCTCCGCAGGACCGCCGAGTCCTCGATCAGTAAGACCCGCAGCGTACGGTAGGGAGTTGCCGCGGCTTGATCCAACATGGTTCGATGGTAGCAATGGCGCCAGGGGCCAGGTATCCGGGTCCGTCCTACAGCACCGCCGCCGGCCCCGTCCATGCCGGGACGAACGGCGTGCCGCCTACTCGACCAGGCCGTTCTTGATCGCGTAATAGGTCAGATCGGCGTTGGTCTTCATGCCCATCTTTTCCAGGATGCGCGAGCGGTAGGTGCTGACCGTCTTGACGCTGAGGAACAGCTCGTCGGCGATCACCGAAACGGACTGTCCGCGCGAGAGCTTGCAGAAGATCTGGAATTCGCGTTTCGACAGGGTCTGGTGCAGCGGCTGGTCGGTCGGCTTCTCCAGCCCGCCGATCAGCAGCTCGGCCACGGTCGGGCTGACATAGCGCCGCCCCTGGGCCACGGTGCGGATCGCCTTGACCAGATCGTCGGGCGCGCTTTCCTTGGTCAGGTAGCCGGAGGCGCCGGCACGGATCAGATTGATCGCGTACTGGTCCTCGGGATAGGTGGACAGGATCAGCACCGGCAGGTCGGGATGACGCTGGCGGATCAGCTTCAGTACGTCGATGCCGTTGCGGTCGGGCATCGAGATGTCGAGCACCACCACGTCGAACTCGGTTTCGCGCAGGCGCGCCATCACTTCGTCGCCGCTGGCCGCTTCGCCCTCGACGCGAATATCCGGTTCGTCGGAAATGAACTGGCGCAGACCGGCACGGACGATCTGGTGATCGTCGGCGATCAGGACGCGAATCATCAAAGTTTCCCCCCTGCGATGGTATTGCCCGGACGCCGGGGCCAGGCTGTATTTGGCCTGTTGCATTGTAGTCATTACAAAGCACCGGGAATGTCGGTGTCAGGCTGACAATGTGGCGTGCCCGACGATCAGGACGTCCGGCCGACGCCCGCCCATCTCGAGGCGCTGCTCGACACCATGCCGAGCGGCCGCGGCGATCCCGCATGCCAGTCGTATTTCCTGTGGTGCCTTGCCGCCGTGCTGGCCCGGCTGTCCTCGCAGGCGTTCTTCGGCACGCACAATGATGGTCCGTTTGCGCTGAGACGCTATGCGGCGGCGTTGGGCAATGCGGCCATCCGCCTGCAGGACGACCAGCAGTCCCCCTGGCGTGCCGGCTATGTCATGCAGCTTCTTTCGAAGTACTGCACCGACGAGCTGACGAAGAAGAAGATGTATCCCGACCTGGCCGCCGCGGCGAGGAGGAATGACGGCTTCCGCTCGATACTCGCTACGGTTTGGCCACCGAACTGGGGCCACCTTCTGTGAGCAGTGGGCCAATAGCGGGCCGACAACGGAAAAGGGGCGAAGATCCCGGATCTCCGCCCCTGGCTTGCGCGGCGGCTCGCCGCCGCGCATCGATGCGCCCCTGCGGGCGATCGGCTTACTGGACCTTCGCCGACGCACCCGCGCCGACGGTCGCCGAGGTGCCGCCAGTCGCGCCACCGACCAGGCCGCCCACCTTGCCCGCGGTACCGCTGACCGTGTCGCCGACGGCGCCGACCGTCTTGTCGGCGGTGCCTTCGACCGCGCCGACGGTGTCCTTGGCCTTGCTCCTGGTCTTGCCATGCGCGTCGTGGGCCTTCGACTTGGCCTTGCTGCCGGCGGTGGCGGCACGATCCTTGGCGCTCTTGCGGGTGTCGTCGATTTCGCCGGCCTTGTCGTTCAGGCCAGCCTTGACGCCGGTATCCATGTTCGCGCGGCTTCCTGCCACTTCAGCGCCCGCATTCACACCGGCATTGGCGCCGGCAGACGGCGCCGTCGCCGTCGGGGCGGTCAGCGAGCCGGCGGCGCCGCCGGTCGCACCGGCTTGCGTACCTTGCGCCATGGCCAGCGACGAGGCGGCGGCGATCGACAGGGCGGACAGCGAGATCAGCAGTTTCTTCATGGAGTACTCCTTTCGAATGACTGTGCGGCGAGGCTTTCGCCGCGGGTTGTCGCCTGGAGAGCGAGTCCTCAGTCTAGGGAGCACCCCACTGCGATGCTGTGAGGAGATGTAATGCGCTGTAAGGAGTCGTGAGCCGGCGCAAAGGCCGTCAAACCCGCGGCCGCGGCGACTTTCGCCAGTCCCGTCAACGACTTGCGGCGGCGCGCCGCCGGTTGAAGGCCGCGGCGGCGGCGGCGCGGCTTCGCAACACGTTACAGGTTCGGCGCCAGCGCCCGCTCCATCGCCGCGCGGTCCTCGTGCCGGCGCGCGATCATGTCGTCGAGCTGATCCTGGCCGATCTTGCCGACCGAGAAGTAGGTCGCCTCGGGATGCGCCAGATAGAAGCCGCTGACCGAGGCCGCCGGCGTCATCGCCAGCGCATCGGTCAGGCCCATGCCGATCTCGCCGGCGTCGAGCACCTGGAACATCGGGCCCTTGACGGTGTGCTCGGGGCAGGCGGGATAACCGGGCGCGGGCCGGATGCCGCGATAGGCTTCCGCGATCAACTGCTCGTTGTCGAGCGATTCGTCGGCGGCGTAGCCCCACAGGTCCCGCCGCACGCGCGCGTGCAGGCATTCCGCGAAGGCCTCGGCGAGGCGGTCCGCCAGCGCCTTCAGCATGATCGCGCTGTAGTCGTCGTGGTCGGCCTCGAACTGGGCCTCCTTCTTGTCGACGCCGATGCCGGCGGTCACCGCGAACAGGCCGATATAGTCGGCGATGCCGCTCTCCTTCGGCGCGACGAAGTCGGCCAGGCACCGATTCGGCCGGCGCACGCCGTCGACCACCGGGCGTTCGCTCTGCTGGCGCAGGTTGTGCCAGGTCAGCGCGACCCGGCTGCGGCTCTCGTCGGTGTAGACCTCGATGTCGTCGTCGTTGACGGTATTGGCCGGCAGCAGCGCGATCACGCCGTTGGCGGTCAGCCAGCGGCCCTGGATCAGCCGCGCCAGCATCGCCTTGCCGTCGGAGAACACGCGGCGCGCCGATTCGCCGACGATCTCGTCGTTCAGGATCGCGGGGAATTTGCCGGCCAGGTCCCAGGTCTGGAAGAACGGCGCCCAGTCGATGTAGTTGGCGAGCTCGGCCAGGTCGTAGTTGCGGAACACGCGGCGGCCGATGAATTTCGGTTTCGGCGGCACGTAGCCGCTCCAGTCGATCGGCGTCTTGTTCTTGCGGGCCTCGGCCAGCGTCACCATCGGCACGGCTTTCTTGTTGGCATGCTGGGTGCGGATGCGCTCGTAGTCGGCGCGCAGCTCGTCCAGGTAGCGCGTGGCGCCCTCGTCGGACAGCAGGCTCGAGGCCACGCTGACCGAGCGCGAGGCGTCGGGCACGTAGACCACCGGTCCTTCGTAGTTCGGCGCGATCTTGACCGCGGTGTGCACGCGCGAGGTGGTCGCGCCGCCGATCAGCAGCGGAATCTTCTTGACGCGGAAATAGTCGTCGCGCTGCATCTCGGAGGCGACGTAGGCCATCTCCTCGAGCGACGGCGTGATCAGGCCGGACAGGCCGATGATGTCGGCGCCCTCGACCTTGGCCTTGGCCAGGATCTCGTTGCACGGGACCATCACGCCCATGTTGACGACCTCGAAGTTGTTGCACTGGAGCACCACCGACACGATGTTCTTGCCGATGTCGTGCACGTCGCCCTTGACCGTGGCGATCACGATCTTGCCGCGCGCGCGCACGTCGCCGCCGGCCTCGGCCAGCAGGCGCTTTTCCTCCTCGATGAAGGGCAGCAGATGCGCCACCGCCTGCTTCATCACGCGCGCGCTCTTGACCACCTGCGGCAGGAACATCTTGCCGGCGCCGAACAGGTCGCCGACGATGTTCATGCCGTCCATCAGCGGGCCCTCGATGACCTCGATCGGGCGGCCGCCGCGCGCGGCGATCTGCTGGCGCGCTTCCTCGGTGTCCTCGACGATGAAGGTGGTGATGCCGTGGACCAGCGCATGCGCGAGGCGGTCGGCCACCGGCACCGGCTTCTCCGGCGTGCCGCGCCATTCGAGGTTCTCCTCGCGCTTCGCGCCGCCGCCCTTGTAGCGGTCGGCGATCTCCAGCAGGCGGTCGGTCGCGTCGGCACGGCGGTTCAGCACCACGTCCTCGACCCGCTCGCGCAGCTCGGCGTCGAGCTGATCGTAGACGCCGAGCTGGCCGGCATTGACGATCCCCATGTCCATGCCGGCGGCGATCGCGTGGTACAGGAACACCGTGTGGATCGCCTCGCGCACCACGTCGTTGCCGCGGAACGAGAACGAGACGTTGGACACCCCGCCGCTGACCTTGGCGTAGGGCAGGTTCTGCTTGATCCAGCGGGTCGCCTCGATGAAGTCGACCGCGTAATTGTTGTGTTCCTCGATGCCGGTCGCGACCGCGAAGATGTTCGGATCGAAGATGATGTCCTCGGGCGGAAAGCCGACCTCGTTGACCAGGATGTCGTAGCTGCGCTTGCAGATCTGCGTCTTGCGCGCGAACGTGTCGGCCTGGCCCTGCTCGTCGAAGGCCATCACCACGGCCGCCGCGCCGTAGCGGCGGATCAGCGTGGCGTGGTGGCGGAACTGCTCCTCGCCTTCCTTCAGCGAGATCGAGTTGACCACGGCCTTGCCCTGCACGCATTGCAGGCCGGCCTCGATCACCTCCCACTTCGACGAATCGATCATGATCGGCACGCGCGCGATATCGGGCTCGGACGCGATCAGATTCAGGAAGCGCACCATCGCCGCCTTGGAGTCGAGCATCGCCTCGTCCATGTTGACGTCGATGATCTGCGCGCCGTTCTCGACCTGCTGGCGCGCGACCGCCAGCGCCTCGTCGAACTGGCCGTTCAGGATCATCCGGGCGAAGGCCTTGGAGCCGGTGACGTTGGTGCGCTCCCCGACGTTGACGAACAGGCTGCCCTCGCCAAGCGTGAACGGCTCCAGGCCGGACAGGCGCATCGGACGAGCGGGACGGGTATCGGTAGACATGGCGGACTCAGGTTCGGGATCGGATGCACGGCGCGCCGGGGACGGATTCGTGCGGCGGCGCGCCGGTGATGCGTGGCGTGGGCGTGGGCGGCGGGGCGGCCGGTCAGGCCGCGTCCGCTTCGTCGCGATACTGGCCGGGCCAGGCGCGCGGCTTGCGGTTGGCGACGCGCTGCGCGATCGCGGCGATATGCTCGGGCGTGGTGCCGCAGCAGCCGCCGACCAGGTTGACCAGCCCGGACGCGGCGAACTCGTCCACCAGCGACGAGGTAACATCCGGCGTCTCGTCGAAGCCGGTGTCGCTCATCGGGTTCGGCAGCCCCGCGTTTGGATAGCACGAGATCGCGGTATCGCACAGCTTGGCCAGCTCGGCGATATAGGGCCGCATCAGCGTCGCGCCCAGCGCGCAGTTCAGGCCGAACGTGATCGGGCGCGCGTGGCGCAGGCTGTTCCAGAAGGCCTCGACGGTCTGGCCCGACAGGATGCGGCCGGAGGCGTCGGTGACGGTGCCCGAGATCATCACCGGCAGGCGTTCGCCGGTGTCCTCGAACAGCTGGTCGATGGCGAACAGCGCGGCCTTGGCGTTGAGCGTGTCGAAAATGGTCTCGACCAGGAACACGTCGGCGCCGCCTTCCAGCAGGCCCTTGCCCTGCTCGTAGTACGAATCGCGCAGCTCCTCGAAGCTGACGTTGCGCGCGCCCGGATCGTTGACGTCCGGCGAGATGCTGGCGGTCTTCGGCGTCGGACCGAAGGCGCCGGCGACGAAGCGCGGCCGCTCGGGCGTGCTGTAGCGATCGCAGGCCTCGCGCGCCAGGCGGGCGGCGGCCACGTTCATCTCGTAGGCCAGGTCCGCCATCTTGTAGTCCTCCTGCGCGACGCGCGTCGCACCGAAGGTGTTGGTCTCGATGATGTCGGCGCCGGCCGCCAGGTATTGCTCGTGGATTTCGCGGATTACCGCCGGGCGGGTCAGCAGCAGCAGCTCGTTGTTGCCCTTGACGTCGACCGGATGCGCAGCGAAACGCTCGCCGCGATATTCGGCCTCGCCCAGCTTGTAGCGCTGGATCATGGTGCCCATCGCGCCGTCCAGGATCAGGATGCGCTCGCGCAGCAGCCGCGGCAGTTGCGCGGCGCGGGTGTACGGCCGGGCCGGGGGACCGGCCTGCGGGCCCGCGTGCGCGCCTGCCTGCAGACCTGCCTTTGCGCCCGGTGCGATGGCGGACGCCGTGCCGGACGATTCGATGGATGCAGCGCTCATGGCTTCACTGGCCTCGGTGATGCTGGAAAAGTGGTCGATTTTATCAGTTACGGCACCTTGCCGCCCCGGCTTGCCCGGGCCTACACTCGGGCAGATCGCCCCCTACCCGACCCCGACGACACCGCATGCAACATCTTGCCCCGCGCGAGGCCCAGGCCCTGCTGGCCGAGCACCCCGACGCCCTGTTCATCGACTGCCGCAGCGAGATGGAATACCTGTTCGTCGGCCACCCGACCGGCGCCCTCAACGTGCCGTGGAACGACGGCCCGGACTGGGAGGTCAATCCGCACTTCGTGCAGGCGGTCAAGAAGCTGGCCGGGCAGGCGTCGGCGCGGCCGGTACTGCTGATCTGCCGCAGCGGCAACCGCTCGACCGCGGCCGCGCAGGCGCTCGAAGGCGCCGGCTTTACCACCGTCTACAACGTGCTGCACGGCTTCGAGGGCGATCTCGACGCGCAGCGGCACCGCAATACCGTCAACGGCTGGCGCTTCGAAGGGCTGCCGTGGGAGCAGTACTGAGGCATAAAAAAACCCGCGCCATGGCGCGGGCTTTCTGCGGCGGCGGTGCGTCGTCAGTGCATCGCCAGCGAGTGCGTCATCACCGTATCGAACTTGCCAAGAAATTCGTCCACCTCTTCCACGGACGGTTCGGTCTCGATCAGACGTTGCACATCGGCGCGGAAATGCTCGGCCAGCTGGCCGCCAAGGAAGATCTCGCGCTTCATGTTCTTGTCGACGATCTCGTAACCGCCGGAGGCAAGAGGGGCATGCTCGACGTCGGCACCGAACTCCACGATGCAGTAGTTGTCGCTGTTATAAATCATTTGCATGGCGCACCTCCGGGCTATGGGACGGACGGAAGGTTTGTTGATTCTTGCGTCAGCCGGTGGGAGCGCCGGCTTCCTTCCGCGATTTCACCTCCAAGCTGAGGGCATGAAGACGCTTTTCAAGCGCATGCCTCGCTGGGCGCTGGCGTGGTGCCCGATGCCGTAGCGCCCGCTCATCAGGTTGGAGCCGCCCCCAAGGCGGCAAGTTCGGTTTCCCCAACGAAAAGAGGGTTTGTCCTACGAAGCGCTTGCCGATCGCCTACGCGGGCCGGCCCGGCTCAAGGGGTATCGCACTGCGCCCCGCAGGCCGCCTTGACCAGGAAAGCGTCGAGAAGCGCATGAAACCGCTCCGGCTGCTCGATCGGGGACAGATGGGCGGCGTCCGGCAGCACCTCGAACTGGGCGGCCGGAATGCCGTCCGCAATGGCCCTGGACTCGGCGACCGGACAGCCCTGGTCCTGGTCGCCGACCACCACCAGCGTCGGGCAATGGATGCGCGCCAGCGCATCGGCCTGGTCGAAGCCGAGGATCGCCAGGCAGGCGCCGACATAGCCGCGGACGGGCGTGGCCAGCACCATCTGGCGGATCCGTTCGACCTGTTGCGCATGCGCGGCACGGTACGGCGCGGTCAGCCAGCGCTGAAGCGTCGCATCAAGCACTCCGGCCATCCCGTGCGCCTCCACCTGCCCGATGCGCTCATGCCACATCGGATGGGCCTGGCGCGGGGTGCGGCAGACGGTGTCGACCAGCGTCAGCGAGTGCAGCCGCTCGGGATAGCGCACCGCAAACGTCTGGCCGATCATGCCGCCTAGCGAAAGTCCGATGAAGTGCGCCTGCGGCACGTCCAGGCCGTCCATCAGGGCGACCACGTCGTCGGCCATGCGCAGCATCGAATACGGCCCCACGGGCGCGTCGCTGCGGCCGTGGCCGCGCAGGTCGAAGCGCAACACCCGATAGCGCGGCGCCAGATGGGCCGCGGTGGCGTCCCACAGCGTGTGATCGCAGGCCAGCCCGTGGCACAGCACGACCCATGGGCCTTCG
Source organism: Cupriavidus cauae (assembly GCF_026210475.1). Lineage (NCBI taxonomy): Bacteria > Pseudomonadati > Pseudomonadota > Betaproteobacteria > Burkholderiales > Burkholderiaceae > Cupriavidus > Cupriavidus cauae. Next base: position 937,855 of record NZ_CP080293.1, on the reverse strand, counting down.
GTGCCGTCGATGCGGGCCTGCAGCGTCACGTCGCCGACGATCACGCGGTGTGTCTCGGAGGCGGGCGGCTGGGCGGCTGGACTGGAAGCGGGCGCCGCCCCCTGGGCGTGGGCTGGCGCGGTGGCAGGCGTGGCGGTGGGCGGCAAGGTGTCGGTCATCGTGTCCTCCTGTCGGGGTCGGTGGGCGGCGACGCATCGCACGGGAGCGTCGCGGCGGCCACGCCGCTCGGCTCCGATCCTTCCAGACTAGGGCTCGGCGCCGCGCAGTACCAGATCGATCTGCGTGCCGTCGGGCTCGGTCTGCCGCAGTTTGACCGGCATCCAGCCCACCGATTCCGCCAGCCAGACCTCGACGCGGCGGCGGTCGTCGGCCCGGCGCGGCAGGCGGATGAAATGCTTGGCGCGCACGAAGCCCGCGCCGGTCTCGATGTCCTCCTCGCCGACATACTGGACGCGCATCGGCTCGAGATCGCTGGTGTCGGCGACCTGGAAGGTCTCGGTGGCGCCCGGCGCGGCATAGCGCTGCGGGTTGCCGCGCACCAGGCCGACCAGTTGCAGGAAGACGCTGAAGCGGTCCTGCGCGCCCTCGGGCAGCGGCGCCTGGCCGCCGCGCGACTCGAACACGACGGCGCCGGTCGCGCGGTCGAAGCGCGTCACCTGGCTGCGCTTGCGGCGTTCCTCGACGTAGCGCTCTGGCGCCAGCCCCTGCTCGCCCAGCGCCCCGGTACTGTGGAAGGCGAACCGGAACCACAGCATGCGGGTTTCGACCGACAGCTGATAGCGCCCGCCCCCGTGCTGCCAGCGGATGGTGCCGTCGGGGTTCTCGACCCCGTTGACGAAACTGGCGTAGCGCAGCGTTGCCGACGGCGGCGGCGCGTAGCGCAGCGCATCGGCCGGCGCCGGCGCCGGTGCGGAACCCGGACCGGTACCCGTGCCGCCCGCGCCGCCGCCCGCCGCGACGCTGCCGGTGCCGCCCGGCGAGGTCGCCAGCGGGGAGCCTTCGGCCGGCGCCGGCGGCCCTGGCGCGGGCTCGGCAGCCGGCTCAGGTTCCGGCGTGGCGGCCGGGGCGGGAGCGGGTTTTGGGGGAGGACGGCGCGGACGTGGCGGCGGAGTCGGGGCGACGGCGACCGGCTTGGGCGGCAGCAGGATCGCCTCGAGCGCCGGCGTGTCGACCGCGTCGAGCGGAATCAGCGGACCGGGCATCCGCACCAGCCCGATCAGCACCAGCGCATGCGCGACCAGTACGACCGCCAGCGCGACCGCCCAGCGCAGGCGGCGCGCACGTTTCGCATCAGGCGTGACCGGCGTCTCCGGTCGGCGGGGTCCCGCCAAGATATCCAAGCTCCGTCGAGATCCGATGTGCGATCTCGCGCACCTGGCGGTCGATCGCTCCGCCCCATTCTGCATCGAATACGGTCTGGGCGCCCAGCACGATCAGCGCCATCGAGACGTGGCCGCTGGCATCGAACACCGGAAACGAGATCGCGTTGATGCCGGGCAGCACCCCGCCCAGCGTGCGTGCCGCGCCGTGGGCGCGCACGTCGGCGCACACCGCGTCGTAGTCGGCCAGCGAGCGCGGCAGGTCCGGCAGATTGTCGTCGCGGCGCTCGTTCAGTTCACGCTCGATCAGCGGCAGCGTCTGCTGGCGCGGCAGATAGGCGCCGAACAGGCGGCCTGTGGCCGAATTGAGCATCGGCATCACGTCGCCCAGGCGCAGGCTGACGGTGACCGGGTGGCTCGACTCCTCCCAGTGCACCACGGTCGGCCCGTGGTTGCCCCAGACCGCGATGCCGACGGTCTGGTCGATGTCGTCGCGCAGCTGGGACAGGATCGGGCGCGCCTTCTTGACCGGATCGAGCCGGTTCAGCCCCGCCAGGCCCAGCTGCAGCGCGAATGGCCCCAGGTCGTAGCGGCCGCTGACCGGGTCCTGCGCGACCATGCCCAGCCGCTGGAAGCTGACCAGATAGCGATGCGCCTTGGCCGGATTCATGTCGGCCGCGGCGGCCAGGTCCCGCAGCATCATCGCGCGCGGCGAGGCGGCCAGCGCCTTCAGCAGCTGGAAGCCCACCTCGATGGACTGGATGCCGGTGCGCAGCTTGGCGTCGTCTTCTTCTAGTTCGGTCATGCGTCGATATGGAGCGGGCGGGTCGGTACCCGGGATTGGGCTACGGGGGATACGGAATGGCAGCGCCCGGGCCGGCGAGCCGCGGGCCAGCGCGGCAATATAGTTCGATTCCGTCACGTCGCGCTACGCCCCGATCCGTAAATTTACTATAGCGAAATCGATTTACCAGTTTTTAATCCGTCGCTAGACTGCGCAAGGGTGCCGACCGTGCCGAAAAGCGTCGAAATGCATCCAGGGACGTCCGCAAGCCCAAAACCCAAGAGCCCGAAGGCCAGGACGCCCGGGCCGCCCGGACGGCGGACGCCCGGCGCCCGAACACCCGAAAACCCGAACACGGCACCACGCCCGCACAACAACATCCCGGAGACCCGCATGCCAGCCCCGCTTGCCGCTGCGCCCACCGCGCGCCCTTCCCTGCCGATCCTGCGTCGCCTGCTGAATGCCGCCGTGCTGAGCGCCGGCGCGCTGGCCGCCATTGCCGCAGCCCTGCCCCGCCCGGCCGCGGCGCAGCAGCCGGCGTGGCCGACTCAGCCGGTCCGCTGGGTGGTCCCCTATCCGGCCGGCGGCGGCACCGACGTGGTGGCGCGCACGCTGGCCCAGGCGATCTCGCCCGCGCTCGGCAAGCAGGTGGTGATCGACAACCGGCCCGGCGCGGCGACGATCGTCGGCGCCGACACCGTCGCGCACAGCAAGCCGGACGGCTACACGATCCTGACCGCCGACACCGCGACGCTGGCCGCCAACCCCTCGCTGTACCGCAAGCTGCCGTACGACCCGGCCAGGGACTTCGTCCACGTCGGCATGATCGCCCGCTTCCCGCTGATCCTGGTCGCCAACCCGAACTTCCCCGCGCGCACGCTGAAGGAGGCGGTCGACTACGCGCGCAAGAACCCGGACAAGGTCAATTTCGCCTCGCCCGGCGCCGGCAGCCCGCACCATCTGGCGATGGAGCTGTTCATGGAGCAGACCGGCATCAGGATGACCCACGTGCCGTACAAGGGCGCGGCGCCCGCGGTGCAGGACCTGCTGGCGGGCCAGGTCGACGTGATGTTCCTCGATCTGGCGGCTGGCCAGCAGAACGTGCTCGGCGGCAAGCTGCGCGCGCTCGGCAGCGCCACGCCCAAGCGGCTGGCAGCGCTGCCGCAGGTTCCGACGGTGGCCGAGGGCGGCGTCGCCGGCTTCGAGGCCTACGCCTGGCAGGGCGTGGTCGCCCCGGCCGGCACGCCGCAGCCGGTGGTGACCCGGCTGAACGCCGAGCTGGTCAAGGCGCTGAAGCAGCCCGAAGTGCAGAAGCGCTTCGAGGGCATCGGCGTCGAGCCGGTCTCCAGCACGCCGGACGAGTTCGCGCAGTACGCCCGCACCGAGGCCGAGCGCTGGGGCAAATTGATCAAGGCCAAGGGCATCACGGTAGACTGACGCCCTCGCGGCGGCCGGCACAGCCGGCGCCATCTCGCCATCCGCACGCCGGCTCGATGCCGGCGTCGTTCTTGATATGCAGGAATCCCGATGAAACTGGCCACCCTGAAGGACGGCTCGCGCGACGGACAGCTCGTGGTCGTGTCGCGCGACCTGAAGACCGCGCACTATGCCACCGACATCGCCGGCAAGCTGCAGACCGCGCTGGACGACTGGCACTTCCTCGCGCCCCAGCTGCAGGACCTGTACGACGCGCTGAACGCCGGCCGCGCGCGCCATCCCTTCGCGTTCGATCCGCGCCAGTGCATGGCGCCGCTGCCGCGCGCCTACCAGTGGGCCGACGGCTCGGCCTACGTCAACCACGTCGAGCTGGTGCGCCGCGCACGGGGCGCCGAGATGCCGCCGGAGTTCTGGACCGATCCGCTGATGTACCAGGGCGGCTCGGACGACCTGCTCGGGCCCTGCGACGACATCGTCTGCGCCAGCGAGGCCTGGGGCATCGACTTCGAGGCCGAGGTCGCGGTGATCACCGGCGACGTGCGCATGGGCGCGACGCCCGAGCAGGCGGCCGAGGGCATCCGGCTGCTGGTGCTGGCCAACGACGTGTCGCTGCGCAACCTGATCCCGGCCGAACTGGCCAAGGGCTTCGGCTTCTTCCAGAGCAAGCCGGCCACGGCCTTCTCGCCGGTCGCGGTCACGCCCGACGAGCTCGGCGAGGCCTGGCGCGAGCGCAAGGTCCATCTGCCGCTGACGGTCTGGTGGAACAGCAAGAAGGTCGGCTCGCCCGACTGCGGCACCGACATGGTGTTCGACTTCGGCCAGCTGATCGCCCACATCTGCAAGACGCGCAATGTGCGGGCCGGCAGCATCGTCGGCTCGGGCACGATCTCCAACGTCGACCGCAGCAAGGGCTACTGCTGCATCGCCGAGAAGCGCACGCTCGAGACGATCGAGAGCGGCGCGCCGGTGACGCAGTTCCTGCAGTACGGCGACGCGGTCAAGATCGAGATGTTCGACGCGCAGGGCCGCTCGATCTTCGGCGCGATCGATCAGGTGGTGGCGGCGCCGGCCTGAAGCGGCCCGAAGCGGCCCGAAGCGGCCTGAATGGCCTGAGCGGCCTGAGCGGCCCGAAGCGGCCTGAATGGCCTGAATGGCCTGAGCGGCCTGAGCGGCGTGACGCGGCGTGACGCGGCCGGAAGCGGCCGGAAGCGGCCTGACCCGCCGGATTGCGGCGGAGTCTGGGACCGGCGCGGCGTGATGCGGGCCGCGGCAGCGATGCGCCTATAATTTCCCGACCGTCCGGTTGGGGAATTCCGGCGCGCCCGTTTCGGGCCGCCGATTGCTCCCCTGTCCGGCGCAGCCGCGGCCGCCCGCCGCGCCTCCCACCCACGCCAGGAGTCCGCGCCCGCCATGACCACCACCCCCGCCGCCACTTCAGCCGCCACCGTTGGCAACAACGGCACCACGCCTTCCGAACGCTACGCCCGCTATCAGGCGCTGACCCTGCGCCAGCACGGCCCCATCCTCGAGATCGTGATGGGCGCACAGCAATCGGCCAACCGCAAGCTGGCCACCGCCGACGCCAACATGCATCGCGAACTGGCCGAGATCTGGCGCGACGTGTCGGCCGACCCGGAGATCCGCGTCGCGCTGATCCGCGGCGAAGGCAAGGGCTTCTCGGCCGGCGGCGACCTCGCGCTGGTCGAGGACATGGCCAACGATTTCGAGACCCGCGCGCGCGTCTGGCACGAGGCGCGCGACCTCGTCTACAACGTGATCAACTGCGACAAGCCGGTGGTGTCGGCGATGCATGGTCCCGCCGTCGGCGCCGGGCTGGTGGCCGGGCTGCTGGCCGATATCTCGATCGCCGCGCGCACCGCGCGCATCGTCGACGGGCATACGCGGCTCGGCGTCGCCGCCGGCGACCACGCCGCGATCGTCTGGCCGCTGCTGTGCGGCATGGCGAAGGCCAAGTACTATCTGATGCTGTGCGAGTCGGTCAGCGGCGAGGAAGCCGAGCGCATCGGGCTGGTCTCGCTGGCGGTCGACGAGAGCGAGCTGGTGGCCAAGGCCTTCGAGATCGCCAACCGGCTCGCCGAAGGTTCGCAGAGCGCGATCCGCTGGACCAAGTACGCGCTGAACAACTGGCTGCGCATGGCCGGGCCCGCCTTCGATACCTCGCTGGCGCTCGAATTCATGGGCTTTGCCGGACCCGATGTCCGCGAAGGCGTGGCCAGCCTGCGCGAGAAACGGCCGCCGCGTTTCGGCGCTTGAGCCGACGGTTCGGTCGACTTTGTGCGTCGGCCACGGGTCAGCGTTCAAGTCGGCCTTTGAGTCGGCCTTTGAGTCGGCGTTTGAGTCAGCGTTTGAGTCAGCGTTTGAGTCAGCGTTTGAGTCAGCGTTTGAGTCAGCGTTTGAGTCAGCGTTTGAGTCGGCCTTTGAGTCGGCGTTTGAATCAGCGCTTGAGTCGGCGTTTGAATCAGCGCTTGAGTTGGCGCTTGAGCCCGCGCGCGGGACGCCCCGGACAGCGCGCATTTTCCAATGACGATGGCCCCACCGCGGAGCACAGACCATGTTTGGACAGATACCCGATTTCAATGACGGCTTCGAATTTCTGCGCAAGATGTGGGGCAACGCGGCGGGCATGCCGACCGGGCTGATGCCCGGCCTGCAGGCGATGACGCCGCCAATGGATCTGGACGAGGTCGACAAGCGCATCCATGACCTGAAGGCGGTCGAAAGCTGGCTGCAGCTGAACGCCAACCTGCTGCGCACCACGATCCAGGGGCTCGAGGTCCAGCGCGCGACGCTGGTCGCGCTGAAGACGGTCGGCGAGGCGCTGTCGCCCGAGGCGCTGCAGAGCGCGATGGAAAACGTCGCCCGCGCGGCCAACGCGCCGAGCGCGACGCCGCCGCGGCGTCCGGCTTCACCGCCGCCGGCACAGCCCGCCGCCGGCGCGGAAGGCATCGACCCGAGCGATCTGGCCGACATGGCCGAGATGGAGACCACGCCCGATTACGACGAGGACGAGGACGAGGGCCCGGACAGCCCGGACCAGGAAGCGCCGCCCGAACGCCGAGGGGAACGAGCGGAACAGCCGGGGCAACGCGCGGGACAGCAGGCCGGACAGCGGGCCGGGCAGCAAGCTGGCGCATCGCAGTCCGGCGGCGCCTCGCCGCCCCCGCAGGCCAATCTGTGGTGGGACATGCTGCAGCAGCAATTCAATCAGATCGCGAGCAGCGCGGCCGCCGCGAGCCTGGCCTCGCTGAACAATCTGGGCGCCTTCGGCGCCGGCCAGCCGGGAACCGGGGCGGCGGCCCAGGGCAGCGGCCAGGCGGGGGCCGCTGGCGCGAGCGAACCGGAACAGCCGGCGCCGTCCGGCAAGGGCAGCGCGAAGCCGACGGCCAAAGGCCGCTCCAAACCGGCGGCGAAGGCGGCAGGCAGCAGGGCGACACGCGCGGCAAATGACGGCCCCCCCGACGGCACCCCCGGCGGGACCCGCGGAGGCGGCGCGAAGGCGGGTGCAAAAGCGGGGGCAAAAGCGGGCACGAAGGCCGGCACGAACGGCACCTCCCATGGCACCTCGAATGGCGCCTCGAGTGGCCCCTCGCATGGCCCCTCGAATGGCGCCGCGCCCGCCGGCAAGACCGCGAAGCCCGTGCGCCGCCGCAAGGCCAACAACGGACACTGACAGCGGAGGCGCCTTGGCAGCGAGCAAGACCACCGCGGTGATCCTGATGGGCGGCGGCGCGCGCGCCGCCTACCAGGCCGGCGTGCTGCGCGGCATCGCCCGCATCGCCGCCCGCCATGGCGTGGGCACGCGCAATCCCTTCGAGATCATCTGCGGCACCTCGGCCGGCGCGATCAACGGCGCCGGCCTGGCGATCGACGCCGGCGACTTCGATCGCGCCACCGAAACGCTGGCCGCGCTGTGGTCCAGCATCCATGCCGAGGACGTCTATCGCACCGACGTGCTGCGCGTCGGCATCTCGGGGGCCCGCTGGCTCTCGGCGCTGGCGGTCGGCTGGGCGCTGCAGCACGCGCCGCGCGCGCTGTTCGACAACAAGCCGCTGGACAGCCTGCTGAGCGAGCTGTTCGATCCCGACCGTGTGCAGGGCAGCCTCGATGCCGGCCATCTGCAGGCGCTGGCCATCACCGCGCTGTCGTATTCGACCGGCCGGCACGTGACCTTCTACCAGTCGCACCGCCGCATCCAGCCCTGGCGGCGCAGCCAGCGCATCGCGGTGGAGGCGCGCATCGGCGTCGATCATCTGCTGGCCTCGTCGTCGATCCCCTTCCTGTTTCCCGCCACGCCGCTGGAACTGGACGGCCACCACGAGTGGTTCGGCGACGGCACCATGCGGCAGATGTCGCCGCTGTCGCCGGCCATCCACCTCGGCGCCTCGCGCATCCTGGCGATCGGCGCGGCCTCGGCGCCGCGCGCCGGCGGCTACGACACCGTGCCGGCGGGCGGCTACCCGTCGCTGGCGCAGGTCGGCGGCCAGGCGCTGGCCAGCATCTTCCTGGACGGCCTGTCGGCCGATCTCGAGCGGCTGCAGCACATCAACACGCTGCTGACCCGCATGCCGGAGATCGCCAACGATCGCGAAGGCTGGCGCCCGGTGCAAGTGATGACGATCTCGCCGAGCGAGCCGATCGAGTCGCTGGCGATCGAACACGTCAAGCGGCTGCCCCGCACCGTGCGCGCGCTGCTGGCCCCGCTCGGCGGCACCGAAGCCAAAGGCGCGGCATTTGCTAGCTACCTGCTGTTCGAGCCCGAGTTCACGCAGGCGCTGATCGCGCTGGGCGAGCGCGATGCGCAGGCGCAGGGCGACGAACTGGCCGCTTTCCTCTACGGTGTGATCCCCGGCACGCCGGCCGCGAGCCGCGCGCCGGCGACCAGCGAGGCAGGCTCTCCGCCCGCTTCGGCGCTGGCCTGACGCTGTTTTGCGGATTTTCACAGTCCCGACAGCTTGCTGTGGCAGGCTGCCGCCGGGTCCGCCCTTGGCAAGCGGCATCGAACCGTTCGCGCGGCAACTTGCGGACGGCCAGCAAAAGGTCTATAGGAATGATTCGCATCTGGTAGAATCTGCCCGTAATTTCAAAGGCTTACCATGCTCTACCCCGAACTGTTCAAATCGCTGGAAGCGGTCCGCTGGCATATGGACAAGGACATCCCCTGGGATTCCTTCGACGCCAGTCTGCTGACGGACGATCAGGCGAAAACCATCCGCATGAACGCGATCACCGAGTGGTCCGCCCTGCCGGCCACCGAAATGTTCCTGCGCGACAACCGCCACGACTCCGACTTTTCGGCGTTCATGAGCGTGTGGTTCTTTGAGGAGCAGAAGCATTCGCTGGTGCTGATGGAGTACCTGCGCCGCTTCCGCCCGGATATGGTCCCGACCGAGGAAGAACTGCACGCGGTGCGCTTCGAATTCGATCCGGCGCCGCCGCTCGAAACGCTGATGCTGCATTTCTGCGGCGAGATCCGCCTGAACCACTGGTATCGCCGTGCCGCCGAATGGCACACCGAGCCGGTGATCAAGCATATCTACCGCACGCTGTCGCAGGACGAGGCTCGCCACGGCGGCGCCTACCTGCGCTACATGAAGAAGTACCTGAACCAGTTCGGCGACAACGCGCGCTCGGCCTTCGCCAAGATCGGCGTGCTGATGGCGTCGGCGCGCCGCACCGAGAAGCCGCTGCACCCGACCAACCTGCACGTCAACAAGGCCCTGTTCCCGAACGACACCGTGCAGTCTCGCCTGCCCGATCCGGACTGGCTCGAGCACTGGCTGGACAAGCAGATCCGCTTCGACGAAGGCTGGGAGAAGAAGGTCATCGACCGCATCCTGCACAACATGTCGCTGCTGTTCGAGCGCACCTTCGAGACCGTGCAGGACCTGAACCGCTATCGCAAGGAACTGAACGCGCGGCTGCAGGCCAATGGCGGCGCCAAGCCCGCCGAAGCCTGATGCCGGCGCCGTCCTTGCGATGACGCTGTCTCCCCCGGCCTTCGAGGCCAAGCTCGCTTCGACCGACGATCCCCAGGCGCTGCAACGGCGCCTGGCGGCCCTGCCGCGCCCGATGGTGTTTACCAACGGCGTGTTCGACATCCTGCATCGCGGCCATGCCACCTACCTGGCGCAGGCGCGCCAGCTGGGCGCCTGCCTGGTGGTCGGCGTCAACAGCGACGCCTCGGTACGGATGCTGGGCAAGGGTGACGATCGCCCGCTCAATGGCGAGGCCGACCGCATGGCGCTGCTGGCCGCGCTCGAATCGGTCGATCTGGTGCTGATGTTCGGCGAAAAGACGCCGGTCGAGCTGATCCGGCTGGTCCGCCCCGACATCTACGTCAAGGGCGGCGACTACGAGATCGATACGCTGGAAGAGACCCGGCTGGTGCGCAGTTGGGGCGGCCAGGCTTACGCGATCCCCTTCCTGCACGACCGCTCGACCACCAAGCTGCTGCACAAGGTCAGGCAGGGCGGCTGAACCTGCGGGCCGGGCCCTGCGGACCGCGGCCGTGGTTCCGCGTTGAACGGTGCCCGCATTCGGCCCTGTTCGGGCCGCGTTCAACCCGCGTTCAGCGCCCTCGCTGCTGCGCCGCCATCACCGACAAACCCAGCAACACCAGATTCTCGTGCCGCTCGAACGGCAGCGTCAGCGCGCCGGCCAGCGCCTCGCGCGCGCCGCCCGACAGCAGGCAGCGGGCCGGACCGCGCCGGGTCAGCGCGTCCCAGGCGCGTTCGATCGCGCCGGCCTGGGCCGCCAGGCAGCCGGCGGCGATCGCATCGCGGGTGTTGTCGGCCCAGGCCGCCGCGGCATGGGCCTCGCCGATCTCGACCGCCGGCAGCTGCGCGGTATTGCGCGCCAGCGATCCCATCATCAGCGCGAGTCCGGGCAGGATCATGCCGCCGGCGAAGCGAGAGCGCGCCGGCGTGCCGCTGCTGGCGTTGCTGGCGTCGCTGCCGCCACTGCGGTTGCTGGCGCTGCCGCCGATGCGCTGTTCATTGCCGTCACTACCGTCGCCGCGGTCCGGCGCCAGCACCACGTCGATCGTGGTCGCGGTGCCCGCCGTGACGATCATCAGATTGCCCTCGGGCAGATGGTGGCGCGCACCGATGCCGCCGACCCAGCGGTCGACGCCGAGCTGGCTCGGCTCGCGATAGCCGTTGTCCAGCGTGCCGTGCGACGCGGTGGCGCGGGCCCAGTGCACCGCCGGCGGACCGCCGAAGGCATCGGCCAGCAAGGCATCGACCTCGGCCGCGATGACAGGGCCGGCCACATTGCTGATCCACACGCCGCGTGGTGCGCCCTCGGCATCGGCCAGCGCGCGCCAATCGCCGGCCAGCGTGGCCAGCGCTTCATGCCCGCAGGCGCCGCCGGTGCGCCACGGCACCGGCAGCGCGCCGGTGGCCGGGGCGCCGAGCGAGGCCGCGTCGCACCAGGCCCACTTCAAGCGGGTATTGCCGATATCGATCAGCAGCACGGTGGCGTTCGCGGTGGTATCTGCGGCAGCGGCCGCGGCGATGTCCGCGGCAGCGTCAGCGGCAGCGCCCGCGGTGGTGTCCGCAGTGGCGGTCGCATTGGCGTCGGCGGTGGTGTCAGCAGTCGCGCTCGCATTGGCGTTCGCATTGGCGTTCGCATTGGCGCGCGCAGTGCCGCTCGCATTGGCGCGCGCAGTGCCGCCCGCAATGGTGTCCGCATCCTGGTTCGCGCTCATCGCGCCCCCTCGCCGGCGGGCCGCATCGACAGCTCGCCCGAGGCGATCCGCTGCAGCCCGTTTGCGGTTTCCAGCAGCAAATGGCCCTCGTCGTCGACGCCGCGCGCCATGCCCTCGGCCTGTACCGCGCCGTCGTGCAGCAGCCGCACCGGCTGGTCGCGATAGGCATCGCGCGCCGACCAGCGCCGCGCCATCGGCGCAAAGCCGTCGGCAAGGAAGGCGGTGCGCATCGCCGCCAGCCGGTTCAGTACCGCGGCCAGCAAGTCGGTCGGGCCATGCTGCGGGTCGAATCGGTCCATGCATTCGGTGACGCCGGCCAGCGAGCGGCCGAGCGCGGCCTCCATCGCGGCGTCGCGCACCAGGTTCAGGCCGATGCCGACCACCGCCCAGACCCGCTGCGGCCCCGCCGGCACCGATTCGATCAGGATGCCCGCCAGCTTGCGCCCGTCGATCTGCAGATCGTTCGGCCATTTGAGGCCGACCGCCTCGCCCAGCCGTGCGTCGACATCGTTCAGCGCGTCCGCAAGCGCCAGCCCGACCGCGAGGCTCAGCCCCGCCAGCCGCGCCGGGGGCAACGCGAGCGGCATCGCCACCGAGAACGTCATGCCGGCCTGCCCCTGCCATGGCCGCCCCTGGCGTCCGCGGCCGGCGGTCTGCCGGTAGGCGAGCCTGAGCATGCCGGCCTCGCCCCACTGGGCCCGACGGCAGGCCTGGACCAGATCGGCATTGGTCGAGCCGGTTTCCTCGACGATCTCGAGCTGCCACTGCCGGGCCTCTTCGGCCAGCGCGGCCCGCAGGCGGACCGGATCGATACGCCAGGCAGGCGGCAAGGAGGACGAAGACGCGGGGGAATCGATCGGGGCGGCGGTCATGCGGGCGGAGGGAAGCTGGAATTCGGCGGCGGCCCGTGGATATCGGGCCATGCGCATTGTAGCCGCGTCCACTTTGGCGCCTGCCGGCGCGTGGCTTAAAATCGGCTTTCGCACCTTACATCGGTCAGCCATTGGAACGCTATACGAAGCCGGACATCGCTGTCACGCAACAGGACGGCACCGCCGCCGTGCAGTTGCAGGGAGACTGGACCGCGCTGTCGCTGGCGCAGGAGCGCTGCGCCCATGACCTGCGCCGGCAGCTGCAGGCACTCGTTCCCGGCACGGCGCGCTGGCAGCTGAGCGGCATCGGCCGGCTCGACCATATCGGCGCGCAGCTGTTGTGGCAGGCCTGGGGCGAGCGCTTTCCGGCCCATCTCGAGGCCACGGACGGCCAGCGCCGCGCCTTCGAGCGGATCGCCGCGGTACGGCGGCACGGCTGGAAAAAACGGATGGTCGACCGCTTCAACCCGGTCACGCTGCTCGGCGCCTCGATGCTGTCGCTGTTCTCGCAGCTCGGTAACGGCATCGCGATGCTGGGCCAGTTGTCGCTGGACCTGCTGCGCTTCGCCGCCGCGCCGCGGCGCGGCCCGTGGCGGGAGATCTCGGCCAACGTCTACAGCATCGGCTACAAGGCGCTGGGCATCACCGCGCTGGTGGGTTTCCTGATCGGCGTGGTGCTGGCCTATCTGCTGGCGAACCAGCTGCGTACCTACGGCGCCAGCGTCTTCATCGTCAATATCCTCGGCCTGTCGGTGATCCGCGAGCTCGGTCCCGTGCTGGCCGCGATCCTGGTGGCGGGCCGCTCGGGTTCGGCGATCACCGCGCAGATCGGCGTGATGCGCGTGACCGAGGAGCTCGACGCGATGCGCGTGATGGGCATCTCGCACAGCTTCCGGCTGATCATGCCGCGCGCGATCGCGCTGGCCGTGGCGATGCCGCTGCTGGTCGCCTGGACCGCGCTGCTCGCGCTGATCGGCGGCATGGTGGCGTCGAACATGCAGCTGGGCCTGAGCCCGGTCTTCTTCCTGCGCGAGCTGCCCAACGCGGTGCCGGTGGCCAACCTGTGGCTGGGCCTGGGCAAGGGCGTGGCCTTCGGCATGCTGATCGCGCTGACCGCGTGCCACTTCGGCCTGCGCATCAAGCCCAATACGCAGAGCCTGGGCGAGGGAACGACCGCGTCGGTGGTCACCGCCATCACCGTGGTGATCGTGGCCGATGCGATCTTCGCGATCCTGTTCAAGGATGTCGGCATATGACGGCGAGCATCGATACGCGGGCCGGCACCGTCGGCGGCACCGGCGGCGGAACCCCGCCTGGCGCACGCACCCCGATCATCGAGGTACGCGGCCTGGTCAAGCGCTTCGGCGATACCGTCGTGCATGACGGCCTCGACCTTGAGGTCTATCGCGACGAGGTGCTGTCGATCGTCGGCGGCTCGGGCACCGGCAAGACCGTGCTGCTGCGGCAGATCGTCGGCCTGGAGCGGCCCACCGCCGGCACCATCCGCCTGTTCGGCGAGGACCTCGCCGGCCTCGATCCGGCGCGGCTGCAATGGATGCGCAACCGCTGGGGCATGCAGTTCCAGCGCGGCGCGCTGTTCTCGTCGCTGTCGGTGATCGACAATATCGCGCTGCCGCTGCGTGAACTTCGCTGCCTTCCCGACAATCTGATCTGCGAGGCGTCGCTGCTCAAGCTCGAACTGGTCGGCCTGTCGGCGCGCGACGCCGACAAGATGCCGGCCGACCTGTCCGGCGGCATGATCAAGCGCGTGGCGCTGGCTCGCGCGCTGGCCCTCGAGCCGGAACTGGTGTTCCTGGACGAGCCCACCGCCGGCCTGGACCCGATGGCGTCCGACGACTACGTCGCGCTGATCCGCGAACTGCGGCGCGAACTGAAGCTGACGGTGGTGATGGTGACGCACGATCTGGACACGCTGGTGGCGCTGTCCGACCGCGTCGCGGTGCTGGCGGACCGCAAGGTGCTGGCGGCGCTGCCGATCCCGCAGCTGGTGAAGATCGACCATCCCTTCATCCGCGAATATTTTCTCGGCGAACGCGGCCAGCGTGCGCTCAGCGCGCTCAGCACGCAGAGCGCCGGCGCCAACCCTGCATCGGACGTGGCGGCCGTGGCGCGCCACGCTGGAGAGTCGTGATGGAAAACAAGTCGAACGCCTTTCTCGCCGGCGTGTTCACCATCGGCCTGGCCGTGCTGGTGCTGTTCGCGCTGTTCTGGTTCGGCACCGACCATACCGAGCGCGTGCCCTACGACCTGGTCACGCGCTCGACCGTGACCGGGCTCGGCCCGCAGGCCGACGTCAAGTACCGAGGGCTGACGGTGGGCCGGGTCGAGTCGATCCGCTTCGATGCGTCCGTGCCGGGCCAGATCATCGTGCGCATCAGCGTCGACAAGGAGGCGCCGATCACGCGCACGACCTATGCGACGCTGGGCCTGCAGGGCGTGACCGGCATCGCCTATGTGCAGCTGGACGACACCGCGGCGCAGGAAGGCAGCACCGCGCCGTCGCCGCCGCTGGAGACCTCGCCGCGCGCGGTCGCCCGCATCCAGATGCGGCCGGGCTTCTTCGAGGAACTGGAGCGGCGCGGCGATTCGCTGCTGACGCAGGTCGAATCGCTGATGGCCTCGCTCAACGACATGTTCCAGGGCGAGAACCGGCGCGAGCTGATGACGACGATCCGCTCGATCAAGGAAGGCGTCGACGACTATGCCCGCGTCGCGCGCGCGCTCGAACCGGCCGCGCGGCAACTGCCGCAGGTCACCGCGAACCTGAACGCCACGCTGAAGTCGACGCAGCAGCTGACCCGCGAGCTCGGCAGCCCCGACGGCACGCTGATGCGCACCGTCGACGGCGTCGGCCAGCAGTTGCGCGCCGCGGCGGGCTCGGTCGAGCACGCGGCCAACAATCTGAACGACCAGACCTTGCCCCAGCTCAACGGCCTCGCGCGCGATGCGCGGCAGACGGTGCGCAGCCTGGACCGCGCCGCCGGCCAGTTCAACGAGCGGCCGCAAAGCGTGCTGTTCGGCGGCTCGGCGACCCCGCCCGGTCCCGGCGAGGACGGCTTCAGCGCGCCATCCGCGGGGACCGCACCGTGAATCCAACCCTGTACCGGGAACCGACGCCCATGACCGACGCTGCCCCGCTCCGCCTCACCCGCCTTTCCGCCGCGCTTCGCCCCGGCGCCGGCGCAATGCTGGTCGTTACCCTGCTGGCCGCCGCGCTGCTGACCGGCTGTTCGCTGCTGCCGGATACGCCGCAGAGCACGACGTACGATCTCGGCCCGCCCACCGCAGCACCGTCGGCCGCAGCGAGCAAGACGCTGCCGCGGCTGCGCGTGCTGTCCACCGATGGTCCCTCCTGGCTCGACGGCAACGCGATCCACTACCGGCTGCGCTATGCCCAGGCCGAACGCCTGCAGCCCTATGCGACGCAGCGCTGGATCATGTCGCCGGTGCGGCTGTTCGACGAGCGGCTGCGCGAAGCGGTATCGGCCCGCGGCGAACTGAGCTGGGGCGGCGACACGCAGGCGCCCGCGCTGAAGGTCGATATCGTCGACTTCGAGCAGGTGTTCGACAGCGCCGACAGCAGCCGCGGCGTGGTGCAGGTGCGCGCGACCGTGATGCGCAACGGCATGATCGGCCAGAAGACCTTCACCGCCGAGCAGCCCGCCCCCAGCGCCGACGGCGCGGGCGGCGTGCGCGCGCTGGCCGGCAGCACCGATGCCGTGATCGCGGCGATCATCGACTGGGTGGCGACGCTGCCGGTACGCTGAATCGGTACGCCATCACAGCGGCACCATGAAACAGGCCGATCTGCCTCCGTCCTCCACGCCGCCGGACCCGCGCTTCGCCGCGATCCCGCCCGAGAGCGCCAGCACGCTGCGGCATTCGCCGCTGGCGCGCTTCGGCCTGCTGTGCATGACGCTGCTGATGATCTACGCCAGCCTGTATCCGTTCACCGGCTGGACCGACAACGGCATCTCGCCGTGGGCCTTCCTCAATGCGCCCAAGCCGCGCTACATCACCGACTTCGATCTGCTGACCAATGTGCTCGGCTATTGCCCGTTCGGCGCGCTGGTGGTGCTGTCGCTGCATCCGCGCGTGACCGGGGCGCGCGCCGCGCTGCTGGCCTTCGCGGCCGGCATCGTGCTGTCCGGCGCGATGGAGGCGCTGCAGACCTGGCTGCCCAACCGCATTCCGTCGAACATCGACCTGATGACCAATGCTCTGGGCGCGCTGCTGGGCGGCACGATGATGGCGCCGTTCGCCAGCGCGATGATCGACCGCGGCACGCTGCGGCGCCTGCGCATCGCCTGGTTCGAGTCGCACGCCAGCTTCGCCATCATCCTGATCCTGCTGTGGCCGTTCGCGCAGATCTTCCCGCAGGAGCATCTGTTCGGCATGGGCGGCCTGGTGCGGCAATGGCTGACCAATCCCGAGTCGTGGCCGATGCAGCTGGTGCAGTGGGTGTTCCCCGGCTTCCTGCGGCTGCAGGAGGACATCGGCCTGCGCCCCGACGACATGCAGCAGCACCAGTTGCTCGAATCGCTGGTGACCGGCTGCGCGTGGGTCGGCACCGGCCTGTTCGCCTCGGTGGCAATGCGCCGGCAGGCGCCCACGCTGCGCATCCTCGCCGGCCTGCTGGCCGCCACGCTGCTGCTCAAGGGGCTCGCGGCCGAACTGCAGTTCCCGGCGGACAACGCCTTCAATTGGCTGTCCGAGGGCGGGCGCTACGCGCTGGTGACCGGCACGCTCGCGCTGGTGCTGCTGGTGCGTCTGCCGCGCCCGCTGCGCGGCATCCTGGCGATGAGCGCGCTGCTGACGCTGGTGATCCTGACCAACGTGCTGCCGCCCAATCCCTACGCCTGGGTCTCCGAACAGGGCTGGCGCCTCGGCCGCTTCGTCCATTTCAACGGCCTGGCCCAATGGCTCGGCTGGCTGTGGCCGTTCCTGGCCTTCTGCTATCTCGCCTGGCGCGTCGAGCAGTTCGGACTGACCCGGCGAAGGGAACGACGCAGCCGTGGGGCGCGGCGAAACGCACCGAACACCGGCGACGCGGCCTAAGCCCGCACCGCAATCCCCTCTTCCCGCAGACGGTCCCTTATCCGTTGCGCAAAGGCCAGCGCGTGGGGGCCGTCGCCGTGCAGGCAGACGGTGTCGGCCTGGATCGGTATCCATTGCCCGTCGATGGCGCGGACCTTGTGGTCGCGGACCATCGACAGCGTTTGGGACAGCACGGCCTCGTCGTCGTCGAGCAGCGCGCCGGGCGTGCCGCGGCGGACCAGCGAGCCGTCGGGGTTGTAGCCGCGGTCGGCGAAGACCTCTTCCTTGACCGTCAGCCCGGCCTCGCGCGCGACCTCGATCATCACGCTGCCGGCCAGGCCGAAGAAGGTCAGCCGCGGATCGAAGTCGCGCACCGCGTCGACGATCGCCTGTGCCTGCGCGCGGTTGCGTGCGGCCTGGTTGTAGAGCGCGCCATGCGCCTTGACGTGGGCGAGGCGGCCGCCCTGGGCCCTGACGATCGCCGCGAGCGCGCCGATCTGGTACAGCACGTCGGCATAGATGTCGCGCGGGTCGCGCTGCATCTCGGTACGCCCGAAATTCTCGCGATCGGGGTAGCTCGGATGCGCGCCGATGGCGACGCCTTTGGCCAGCGCCCACTGCACCGTCTGCAGCATGGTCGACGCGTCGCCGGCATGCCAGCCGCAGGCGATATTGGCCGAGCTGATCAACGCCAGCAGCGCTTCGTCGCTGCCGCAGCCTTCGCCGAGGTCGGCGTTCAGATCGATCTGCATGACGGGTCTCCAGGATGGTTCGGGCGGTTCGTTGCGTTCGTTCGGTTCGTCGGGCTCGGTGCGCGCGGTGCGCTCGGTGCGCTCGGTGCGCTTGGTTCGTTCGTTGCGTTCGTTGGGTTCGTTGCGTTCGGTTCGATGCGTCGGTGCGTCGGTGGGTCGGTGCGCTCTGTCCGTTCGTCGCGTTCGTTGGGTCCGCTCGCGTCACGGCAGCGTGGCGTCGGCCGGTGACAGCCGGCGCGTCATCGCCCGACGTCGCGCGGCCGGCGCCTGTGCGCCGGTCCGCGCCTCCGACTGCCACGCCACCGCCTGCGCGATCTGGCGCAGATAGGTCTGCACCTGCATGCGCGCGGCCTCGGCTTCCTCGAGGCTGACGCGGTGAAAGCGCACCGCAGCGCCCAGCGGCGCCTGCGCGAGGCGCCACAGATCGGCCTCGATGACGACGCCGATCTTCGGATAGCCACCGGTGGTCTGGGCGTCGGCCATCAGCACGATCGGCTGACCGCCCGGCGGCACCTGCATGACGCCCGGCACCACGCCATGGGACAGCAACTCCGGCGCACCGGGCCGCCGCGCCAGCGCGGGACCTTCGAGCCGGAAGCCCATGCGGTTGCTGTTCGGTGTGACGGTCCAGTCAGCCTGCCACAGCGCCTGCTGGGCATCGGCCTCGAACTGATCGTACTCCAGCCCCGGCAGCATGCGGATCGGCAGCGCGCGGCCGTCGGCGGATGCTGGCGACGGCGACGACTGCGGCGTCCGCAGTGACTGCGGTGACCGCGGTGAATGAGACGGCTGTGGCGACTGCCACGACTGCAGCGACTGCGACGGCGACGACTGCAGCGACTGCGGCGACGAGGACGAGGGCGACGATGGAGACGGCAACGGCAACGCCCACGCGGGCGCCAGCACGCCGATCGGCGGCAATGGCGCCGGACCGAAGCCGGGCCGTAGCGCCGCCAGCCGATCGCCCCGCCGCAGCGCGCGGCCCTGGTGTCCACCGAAGCCGGCCTTCAGGTCGGTGCTGCGCGAGCCCATCGCCAGCGGCACGTCGATGCCGCCGGCCACGCACAGATAGGTACGGGTGCCGCCACGGGGCGCGGGCAGCGTCAGCGTGCTGCCCGCGCGCACGTCGAACGCATGCCAGCACCAGACCGGCTCGCCGTCGAGGTCGGCGCGGCATTCGGCACCGGTCAGCGCGATGCGCAGGTCGGCATGGAAGCGGACCGTGGCGCGGCCCAGCGTGAATTCGATGGCGGCCGCGCCGGGCTCATTGCCCAGCAGCAGATTGCCGACCCGCAGCGCGAGGCTGTCGAGCGCGCCGGTGCCGCCGACGCCGAACCGCCGCATGCCGTTGCGGCCGAGGTCCTGGATCGACGCCAGCGCGCCGGGGCGAAGGATCTCGATCATGGGCGCACCGATTTGGCGACCGGTTTGGCGACCGGTTTGGCGTCCGATTTGGCGTCGGATTTGGCGTCGGATTTGGCGTCCGGTCGCGCTCCCGCCTTGGGATCCGATCCGGCATCCGACCTTGCATCCGACCTTGCATCCGACCTTGCGTCCGAGCCGGCGTCCGATTTGGCGTCCGGCGTGGCGACCGGTCCGGCGACCGATGCCACCACGAAGCGCACGGTGTCGCCCGGCGCCAGCAGCGAAGGCGGATCGCGCTCGGGCAGGAACAGCGGCAATTCGGTACGTCCGATCAATTGCCAGCCCCCGGGCGCGGCCGCGGGATAGACGCCGGTCTGCTCGCCGCCGATGCCGACCGCGCCGGCCGGCACCGCGAGCCGCGGCTCGGTTCGGCGCGGCGTCGCCAGCGCGGGGTCAAGTCCGCCGAGATAGGCGAAGCCGGGCTGGAAGCCGAGGAAGTAGACGGTATAGGTACCGGCGCTGTGCCGCCGCACCACTTCCTCGGGCGTCAGGCCGGTATGAGCGGCGACGTCGGCCAGATCGGGACCGTCGTCGCCACCGTAGCGGACGGGAATCTCGACGACGCGGCCGGCGACCTCGGGGCCGGCGTTGGAGCCGGCGTTAGGGCCGGCGTTGGGGCCGGCGTTGGGGCTGACGTTGGCGCGGCCGTGGGCGTGGGCGTGGACCTCGCCGCTGACCTTGCCGCCGACGTTACCGCCCTCCCCGCGCGCCCACGCCTGCGCCAGCGCGGCTTCGAGCTGGTCCGCGTTGGCCCCGTCGTCGAACAGCACCGTCAGGCTGTTCATGCCGGGATAGGCGTCCACCACGCCGGGCCATGCGCCGGCCAGATCGGCCATCGCCCAGAAGCGGCGTTGCACGTCGAGCGACGCGGGAGGCGGCACGCTGCACAGCAGCGCGCGCTCGGCAAGGCGGTGGATCGTGCAGGTGGCCATGATGGTGATCGGTGCGGAATCCAGGTGGCGTGGCGGGTCCGGAATGCGTTCGGGAATGCGTTGGGGGATGCGTTCGGCAATGCGCCCGGAATGCTGTCCGGAATGCTGTCCGGAAAAGCGCGGTGGAGCCCGCCATGCGTCTTATCGGCAATTTATCGAGAAAGTGAGTTTTGCGAAACCTGTGGCGCCATGCCGGCGCCTAGGGTTTTCCATAGCGGCGCGCGCCGATAGTTGATTAGATCAATCGTCGATGTCCCGCTTAAATTTGCCCGCAACCTCGCAGAAAGGAACCTCACGGAGACGCCATGACATTCGCAGAATTGACCCGCAAGGCCCGCCATGCGGCCGTGGCCGTTGCGCTGCTGGCGGCCGGCGCCGCCGGCGCGCCGGCCGCGCTGGCACAGAAGATCGAGAAGATCGACGGACCGCTGCGCTTCGTCGTCGGCTACGCGCCCGGCGGCGCCTCGGACCGCGCCGCGCGCATCGTCGGCCAGGCGCTGCAGGCAAAGTACGGCGTCACCGTGGTGGTCGAGAACAAGGCCGGCGCCGGCGGCCGGCTGGCCGCGCAGCAGGTCAGGCACGCCGGTCCCGCCGACAACGTGCTGATGCTCGGCAATCCCGCCGTGATGACGGTCGCGCCGCTGGTGTTCAAGGACACCAGCTACGATCCAGACACCGATTTCGTGCCGGTGTCGCAGGTCTCGTCCTACGACTTCGCCGTGATCACCGGCCCGCAGGTGCCGGTCCGCGAGATGTCGCATCTGGTGGCCTGGCTCAAGGCCAATCCCGGCAAGGCCTTCTTCGGCGTGCCGGCCACCGGCAGCCTGCCCCACTTCTTCGCGCTGATGCTGGCCGAGCGCGCCGGCGTCAAGGGCGACGTGGTCGGCTACAAGGGCTCGGCGCCGCTGGCCACCGACATGCTGGGCGGCCAGGTGCCGGTCGGCGTCGACACGCTCGACGCGGTGCTGTCGCTGCACCAGAGCGGCAAGCTGAAGATCCTGGCGGTCTCCGGCAAGACACGCTCGTCGTTCGCCAAGGACATCCCCACGCTGAAGGAGGCCGGCATCGACCTGGCCGCCGACGGCTGGAACGCGTTCTTCGCGCCGAAGTCGATGCCGCCCCAGAAGGTCAAGGCGCTGTCCGCGGCGATCCACAGCGTGATGTCGGACCCGGCGGTGCAGCAGCGCTTCGTCGCCGCCAACATGCAGCCGGTGGCCAGCACGCAACAGCAGACCGCGGACATGCTCAAGGCCTACAACGCCCAGTGGCAGCCGGTGGTCAAGCGCAGCGGCTTCCAGCAATAACGTCCGGCCGGACTGGATCAGCAAGGAGCGACGGCGATGGCTCGCAATATCCTTTTCATCATGTGCGACCAGCTGCGGTGGGACTACCTGTCCTGCACCGGGCATCCGACCATCCGCACGCCGAATATCGACGCGCTGGCCGCGCGCGGGGTGCGCTTCTCGCGCGCCTATGCGCAATCGACGATCTGCGGCTCGTCGCGGATGAGCTTCTACACCGGCCGCTATGTCGATTCGCACGGCGCCGCCTGGAACAACTTCCCGCTGAAGGTCGGCGAGATGACGCTGGGCGACTATCTGCGCCCGCTCGGGCGGCAGACGGTGCTGGTCGGCAAGACCCATATGGCGGCCGACACCGAGGGCATGGCGCGGTTGGGCATCGACCCCAATTCGCTGATCGGCACGCGCGTGGCCGAGGGCGGCTTCGATCCGTACGAGCGCGACGACGGGCTGCACGGCAGCGGCCCGGCCGGCCGCTACGATCCCAAGCCGGTGCGCTACAACGACTACCTGCGCGAGCTTGGCTATGCGGGCGACGACGGCTGGGACGACTGGGCCAACGCCGGCGAGGACGAGCACGGCAATCTGCTGTCGGGCTGGCTGCTGCGCAATTCGACCCGGCCCGCGCGCGTGGCGGAAGAGCATTCCGAAACGCCGTACATGACGCGGCGGGCGATGGAATTCATCGAGCAGGCGGGCGAGGCACCGTGGTGCCTGCATCTGTCCTATATCAAGCCGCATTGGCCCTGCATCGCGCCGGCGCCCTATCACGCGATGTACGGCCCCGCCGACGTGCCGCCGCCCGTGCGCAGCGAGGCCGAGCGCGCGCAGCCGCATCCGATCTACCAGGCCTTCCTCAATTCGCGCGTCAGCCGGGCCTTCTCCCGCGACGAGGTGCGCGAGGCGGTGATTCCCGCCTATATGGGCCTGATCACGCAGATCGACGACCAGATCGGCGTGCTGATGCGCTTCCTCGAGAGCCAGGGCCGGCTCGACGACACCATGATCGTGTTCACCTCCGATCATGGCGACTACCTGGGCGACCACTGGATGGGCGAGAAGGACCTGTTCCACGAGCCGTCGGTGCGGCTGCCGCTGATCGTCGTCGATCCCTCGCCGGCGGCGGACGCGACGCGCGGCTCGGTATGCGATGCGCTGGTCGAGGCGATCGATCTGGTGCCGACCTTCGTCGAAGCCTGCGGCGGCACGCCCCAGCCGCACCGGCTGGAAGGACGCCCGCTGCAGCCCTGGCTGCATGGGCAGGCGCCGGCCAGCTGGCGCCGCCATGCGATCAGCGAATACGACTACTCGGCCACCGGTGCCGCGATATCGCTGGGCGTCGCGCCGCTCGATGCGCGGCTGTTCATGGTGGTCGACGAGCGCTGGAAGTACATCCACGCGCCGGGCTTCCGGCCGATGCTGTTCGATCTCGCCGAGGACCCGCACGAGCTGCACGACCTCGGCGCCGATCCGGCCCACCAGGCGCAATGCGAGCGGATGTATCTTGCGCTCGCGCAATGGGGACTGCGGCAGTCGCAGCGCACCGCGATCAGCGACGAGCGCATCGCCGCGATGCGGGGCGCATCGGTCCGCAAGGGCATCCTGCTGGGATTCTGGGACGAGAGCGAACTCCCGGAGGAGCTGCTGCACGAGAAATGGCGCGGCGCGCGGGAGGCGCTGCGTTAAGCGTCGGCGCTGCGCTGGCGGTCGGTGCCGCGCCAACGGGCGCCCGCTGGCGATCGACCCCGCTGGCGGTGGGCTACGCTGACGGTGGGCTACGCTGACGTTAGGCGGTGGGCTGACGATCGGCGCCGCGCTAGCGGTCGGCGCGGTCCTGGCCGGAGACGGCCTGCGTTTGCAGTTCGTCCTCCGACGCATCGTCCAACGCATCGTCCAACGCATCGTCCAACGCATCGTCAGACGCATCGTCAGACGCATCCTCCGGCGCATCCTCCGACGCCGGCTCCGGCGCCGACCACTGGCGCCGCGCACCGCCGCCCCGCCAGCGGTTGGTGCTGACCGTGGTGGCGACCTGCCGCTTGACGCGTACCGCCTGCTCGGTCAGCGCGGTCAACAGCGTGTCGAGCGCCGCCAGTTCGCCATCCGATAGCGTCTCGACCAGCTGCCGGTTGATCGCCGCCACCTCGTCGAACAATTGCCGATAGAGCGCCTGCCCCGCTGGCGTCAGCGCGACGCTGGCGCGCCGGCGGTCCCCGTCCAGCGTCTGCCGCCGGATCAAACCCTTGGCGGTCAGCCGCGTGATCGCGCGCGACACGCGCGTCCGGTCCAGATGGCATTGGTCCGCGATCTCCGACGGCGCCTGCGCGCCGCGCACGGCCAGCAGCCCAAGCAGCGCCCATTCGCGGCGCGACACACCGTACTGGCCCTCGCACAGGCGGATCACGGCCGCGCCGCTGGCGCCAACCAGCGCCGCGAGACGGAAATTGAGCAGATCGGTGATATCGCGCGGCGTGCGCAGGCGGCTGGTGCCCGCATCAAGAGCAGGGGCGGCCGCGGAAACTGCGGCCGCCGGAGGGGCGGCCGCGCAATCGTTGTCGGGCAAGGCGGATGCCGGCGCCGCGGAAGGGCGCCGGGCGGGATCAGGCGAAGCCGGCCTGGTGCGCCTGCTGGTCGGCATGGTAGGAACTGCGCACCATCGCACCGACCGCGGCGTGGGTGAAGCCCATCTTGTAGGCCTCTTCCTCGAACATCTTGAAGGTGTCGGGATGGACGTAGCGCAGCACCGGCAGATGGTGATTCGACGGCGCCAGGTACTGGCCGATGGTCAGCATGTCGATGTCGTGCGCGCGCATGTCGCGCATGACCTCCAGGATTTCCTCGTCGGTCTCGCCCAGGCCCACCATCAGGCCGGACTTGGTCGGCACGTCCGGATTGCGGCGCTTGAACTCCTGCAGCAGCTTCAGCGAGTGCGCGTAGTCGGCGCCCGGACGCGCCTGCTTGTAGAGGCGCGGCACCGTTTCGAGGTTGTGGTTCATCACGTCGGGCGGGCAGGCCTGCAGGATGTCCAGCGCCTTGTCCAGGCGGCCGCGGAAGTCCGGCACCAGCACCTCGATGCGGGTGATCGGCGACAGCTCGCGGGTCTTGCTGATGCAATCCACATAGTGCTGGGCGCCGCCGTCGCGCAGGTCGTCGCGATCGACGCTGGTGATCACCACATAGTTCAGCTTCAGCTGGGCGATGGTCTTGGCCAGGTTCAGCGGCTCGTTGACATCGAGCGGATCCGGGCGGCCGTGGCCGACGTCGCAGAACGGGCAGCGGCGCGTGCACTTGTCGCCCATGATCATGAACGTCGCGGTGCCCTTGCCGAAGCATTCGCCGATGTTCGGGCAGCTCGCTTCCTCGCACACCGTCACCAGGTTGTTGGCGCGCAGGATGTCCTTGATCTCGTAGAAACGCGAATTGCCGGTGGCCGCCTTCACGCGGATCCAGTCCGGCTTCTTCAGCTTCTCGGCGGGGACGATCTTGATCGGAATGCGGGCGGTCTTGTCGGCCGACTTCTGCTTGCGGGTCGGGTCGTAGGCCGCGCCTTGGGCGGCATCGCCTTGGGGATTCGAGGTGGCGATCAGGGCGTCGCTCATGGTGTTCTCCGCGCGCTCCCCGCGCGCATAGGTCGGCTAGGCCGTGGTCAGGGGTGTCAGTTGGCCGGGGGCCGTGGCGGCTGGCTCGTTCTCTCGCTGGTTCGCCGGTTCGTTCGCTTCGTCGTTCACTACCGGCTCGCCGCCCGCCGCGCGCAGTTGCGCCGCCGCCAGTACCTCGCACAATGCCGCCGCCAGGCGACGCGCGATCTCGGGCTGGTGCCGGGCGTCGACCGCTTCCCGGCGCACGCCGCCGTCGGCATCGGCCGCCGGCACCGTCGCGCCGGCGCGGGCCATGTCGACCGTCTCGAGGCCGGCATAACCGCACGGGTTGATACGCAGGAACGGGTCCAGATCCATCCGCACGTTCAGGCTGACGCCGTGATAGCTGCAGCCGTTGCGGATCTTCAGGCCCAGCGCGGCGATCTTGGCGCCGCGGTGCGGACCGTCGGACAGATAGATGCCGGGCGCGCCAGGCTTGCGTTCGGCGGGCAGATTATACGCCGCGAGCGTGTCCAGCACCGCCTGCTCGATCGCATGGACCAGCTCGCGCACCATCAGGCGGCGGCGGCGCAGGTCCAGCAACAGGTAGGCGACGACCTGGCCCGGTCCGTGATAAGTGATTTGGCCGCCACGATCGATCCGCACCAAAGGGATCGCCGGATCGGGCGACAGCAGATGCGAGGGGTCGCCCGCCTGGCCCAGCGTGTAGACCGGCGGATGCTCGACGAGCCAGATCTGGTCGGGAGATTCGGCGGTGCGCGCGGCGGTGTAGGCGCGCATCGCGTCGAAACAGGGCGCGTAGTCCTCCCGGCCCCGTTCGATGACTTCGATTGCTTGCATGCCGAGAGTGTAGCGAAAAGGGCCGGTTCGCACCGGCCCTTGGTTCGCTGGCGGCTGTCACCCTGGCGCCGTCAGGGTTGTCCGCGGCTGGGCCGACCTTCGTCCGGGATCGGACGCGCCGGCGGCCGGCTGTAGACCAGCCGCAGATGGCGCCGGCCTGCCGCTTCCGTTTTCGCCTCCCCGTTCCGTTCAGGAGGCGGCGACGACGTCCTGGCTAGGCGACCATTGCGTGCCTCGAACCAGGCGCCTCACGATGCGGTTCACCAGATGCGGCAGGTTGGTGGCCGCCGGGCGGCGCGCCTCGGCGATCAGCGCCAGCCGTACCGGGCGCTCGGCGCGCGGATCGACGCTGAGCACCACTTCGTCGCCGCGGTTCAGCTGCAGGCTGGCGCCGCAGCGCAGCCAGTAATCTTCCGAATCGCCGTCGCGGGTGACCCACAGGTTCAGGCCGGCGGCATCTTCCACATAAAGCCGTTGCGCGGTATGCACCGACAGCGGCGCGACCTCGCCCGGGTTCAGGCTGAAGACGGTCGTTGTGAGCAGGGTTTCCATTTTGGACTTCCTTCACTAAGGTGACGGTACCGTCCGGCACGCAAATCTCGCGTGGCTGGCGTCCCGCTTTACCGTGTCTGGCCTGGGTTGGCCTGGCGCGCTCGCTGTTGCGGTCCCGATGCACTGCATTCTAGTGATTGCCCGGCCACCCCCAAAACGATATATATTGATTTCCCTTGTTAGCCAATCTCACATAACGAACCCCTGACGAACGCTGCAATGACCCTCAAGCGCAACCCCGCCGAACTGCCGCGCGCCTGGCATCGGGAACTGCCACGGCTGCCGGCGCTGACCGCGCTGCGCGCCTTCGAGGCCGCCGCCCGGCACGAAAGCTTCTCGCGCGCGGCCACCGAGCTGTTCGTCACCCATGGGGCGGTCAGCCATCAGGTACGGGCACTGGAAGAGGAGCTGGGCCAGCCGCTGTTCGCCCGCAACGGCAAGCGGGTCAGCCTGACGCCGGCCGGACGCGTCTACGCCGAGCGCGTGCGCGACGCGCTGCTGCAGATTGCCGAGGCGACGCGGGCGCTGCAGTCCGGCACGCGCGACAAGCGGCTGACCATCAGCACCATGCCGTCGTTCGCGGCGCGCTGGCTGACGCCGCGCATCGGCAGCTTCATCGAGCGGCATCCCGAGCTGGACGTCGAGCTGATGTCGTCGAACACGCTGGTCGACTTCACCCGCGACGAGGTCGACGTGGCGCTGCGCATGGGCAGCGGCAACTATCCGGGGCTCTATGTCGAACGGCTGCTCGACGATGTGTTCTTCCCGGTCTGCAGCCCGAACTTCCTGGGCGGCAAGCTGCCGGCGCGTCCCGAGGACATGCAGGGGCTGACGCTGCTGCGCGGAGAAGGCGATCCGTGGCGGCCCTGGTTCGAGGCGGCCGGACTGGACTGGCCCGAGCCGCGCAAGGGGCTGATGTTCGAGGATTCGTCGCTGCTGCTGCAGGCCGCGGCCGAGGGCCAGGGCATCGCGCTGATCCGCTCGTCGCTGGCCTATAACGATCTGCTGTCGGGGCGGGTGGTGCGGCTGTTCGACGTCAGCATCCCGTGTCCGTGGCTGCTGTACTTCGTCTGCACGCCGGCGATGCTCGATACGCCGAAGGTGCAGGCGTTCCGGACCTGGCTGCTGCCGGAGATCGCGGCGTTCCGGCAGGTGCTGTCGCAGTGGGCCTAGGGTTGGGCTTGGGCTTGGGCTTGGGCTTGGGCTTGAGCGGAAGCCAGGAGCCTCAGGCCGGTTCGTCGTCGCCCGGCATCGATGACTTCGAGGGCGTGGATGCCTTCGAGGGCGTCGAGGGCGTCGAGGGCGTCGCCGCCGTGTCACGCTCGGCCAGCCGTGCGCGCGGATGGGCCTGGTCGTAGACCTTTGCCAGGTGCTGGAAGTCGAGCGCCGTGTAGATCTGCGTGGTGGCCACGCTGGCGTGGCCCAGCATCTCCTGCACCGCGCGCAGGTCGCCCGACGACTGCAGCACGTGGCTGGCGAACGAGTGCCGCAGCATGTGCGGATGCACGTCGGCCGGCACGCCGGCGCGGATGGCCTGCTGCTTGATGCGGGTGCGCACGGTGCGGTCCGACAGGCGCTCGCCGCGCCGCGACAGGAACAGCGCGTGCCGATGGCCAGCTTCGGCCGTCGCCCGTACCCACTCGTCGCGCACCGCCAGCCAGGCCCGCAGTGCCTGCACGGCCTTGCTGCCGACCGGCACGCTGCGGCGGCGCGAACCCTTGCCGAGCACCGTGACCTCGCCCGCGGCCAGGTCGACCCAACCAGACGAGCGGTAACCGTCCTCTTCCACGTAGCGCAGATCGAGCTGCACCAGCTCGGACACGCGCAGGCCGCTCGAATAGCCGAGCTCGAACACGGCCTGGTCGCGCAGCCCTTCGGCGCCCTCGCCGGCCGGCTGGCCGACCAGCGCCACCGCATGCTCGACCGACAGCGCCTTGGGCAGCGGCCGTCCGGCCTTGGGGGCGCGCACGCCGTCTACCGGATTGGCCTCGACGCCGTGGCCGTGCCGCGCGGCCCACAGATAGAAGCCGCGCCAGGCCGACAGCGCCCGCGCAATGCTGGTGGAAGCAAGGCCACTGCCGCGCAGACGCGCGGCGAAGCTGCGGATCTGGTCGGTACGCAGCGCGGTCAGCGCGGTACCGGGGGCGAATTTGGCGGCCTGCGCCTGCAATACCGACAGGTCGCGCCGGTAGCCGACCAGCGTGTGCTCGGCCAGCTTGCGGCTGCTGGCCAGCCAGTCGAGGTAGGTGCGCAGCAGCGGATCGAGAGCGGGAGGGGGCGCGTCCGCCGCGGCGGCGGGTTCGGGGGAGCGGGCCATCTGTTGCCGCCCGGGTCCTCGCCTCAGGCGCGCAGCCGCGCCAGCGCCGCGCCGGCCAGTTCGCCGATGCGGCTCAGATAGGCGGTGCCCATGCCTTCGTGGAAGCGGCGCGGGTCGGGCGAGCCGAGCACCAGCAGGCCGAAGGTCGGACCCGTTTCGGCGTCCTCGCCGGCGGGGGCGCGCAGCGCGACCATCGCGAGCGATGCGATGTCGTCGCGCTCGAGCCAGTCGACCGCCTGCTTGCCGCCTTCGCCAAGCGTATCGGCCGCGGCCGCAGACGCGGGTGCGGGTGCAGGCGGGGCGCCCTCTTCGGCGACGGCCGGTTCGATGGCCCACGGATTGCCGCCGCAATACGGCGTCTGCAGACCCTCGGCAAAGCGGCGCGCGGCTTCGGTCGCGGCGGCCGCGTCGCCGCGCAGCAGATCAAGCGGGGCGTGCGTTTCGGCCAGCTGCCACAGCCGCAGCGCGACGGCCGGCACATCGAACACCTGCTGCAGGCCCTGGCTGACCGCCATCGGCAGCGCCAGCGCATCGGCTTCGCCGAGCAGCCGCAGCTGCCACGCGTGCATGCGGTTCTGCGTGCGGTCGTTGTCGTGGCCGTGGCGCATCAGGTTGGCCAGCTTCAGTTCGAGGCCCTTGTTCTTCTCGCGCAGGATTTCCATCTGGCGTTGCTGCAGCGACACCGCGCGATGGCTGTGCGGGCTCGTCAGCTGCACCGAGGCCAGCAGCTCGGCGTGGTCCTCGAAGAACTGGGGATGACTTTGCAGATAGGCGGCGACGTCTTGCGGATTCATTGGCGGGTCATCGAACGATTTGCGCTGGAGTGTAGCAAACGCAGTTGGTGAGGAGCGGGCAGCCCTCTCCCCAGGCTCTCTCCCGCAGGCGGGAGAGAGGAGAAAAACGCTGTCGGTGTTCTCCCTCTCCCGCCTGCGGGAGAGGGCCGGGGAGAGGGGCCGGGCGATCGATCGACCAGCATGGCGCCAAACCCGCCGCGCCATGAAAAAACCCGCGCCTGAGCGCGGGTTCGTCATCTGCCTGCACCGCGCCTGTCAGCCGAGCTTCTTGCGCAGCAGTTCGTTGACCTGGGCCGGATTGGCCTTGCCCTTGGTCGCCTTCATCGCCTGGCCGACCAGCGCGTTGAACGCCTTCTCCTTGCCGGCGCGGAATTCCTCGACCGACTTGGCGTTGGCGGCCAGCACCTCGTCGATGATGGCCTCGAGCGCGCCGGTGTCCGACATCTGCTTCAGGCCCTTGGCCGCGATGATCGCGTCCGCGTCGCCGTCGCACTCGCCGGCCCACATCGCCGGGAACACGTCCTTCTTGGCGGTGTTGTTCGACACCGTGCCGTCGGCGATGCGCTTGAGCAGCAGCGCCAGCTGCGCGGGGCGGATCGGCGCGCCGTCGATCTCGATGCCCTCGCGGTTCAGCTGCGAGGCGACATCGCCCATCAGCCAGTTGGCCGCGGGCTTGGCGTTGGCCGCGCCGGCTTCGGCGACGACCTGCTCGAACCAGTTTGCCAGCGCCTTCGACGAGGTCAGCACGCTGGCATCGTAGGCGGGCAGGCCATATTGCGAGACGAAGCGCGCCTGCATCGCGGCCGGCAGCTCCGGCATCGCGGCGCGCACGCGCTCGACCCAGGCCGGCTCGATCTCGAGCGGCAGCAGGTCCGGATCGGGGAAGTAGCGGTAGTCGTGCGCGTCTTCCTTGGTCCGCATCGCGCGCGTCTCGCCGGTGTCCGGATCGAACAGCACGGTGGCCTGCTGGATCTCGCGGCCGTCCTCGATCTCGGCGATCTGCCAGCGCACCTCGTATTCGATGGCCTGTTGCAGGAAACGGAACGAGTTCAGGTTCTTGATCTCCCGGCGCGTGCCGAGCTTGTCGCTGCCGACCGGCCGCACCGACACGTTGGCGTCGCAGCGGAAGCTGCCTTCCTGCATGTTGCCGTCGCAGATGCCCAGCCACACCACCAGCGAATGCAGCGCGCGCGCATAGGCGACCGCCTCGGCGGCGCTGCGCATGTCGGGCTCGGTGACGATCTCGAGCAGCGGCGTGCCGGCGCGGTTCAGGTCGATGCCGGTCATGCCGGCGAAGTCCTCGTGCAGCGACTTGCCCGCGTCCTCCTCGAGGTGGGCGCGGGTCAGCTGCACGGTCTTCTCGTAGAACTCGCCCTTGCGGCCCTCCACCTGGAAGGTCAGGCTGCCGCCCTGCACCACCGGGATCTCGTACTGGCTGATCTGGTAGCCCTTGGGCAGGTCCGGGTAGAAGTAATTCTTGCGCGCGAACACGCTATGCGGCGCGACATGGGCGCCGATCGCCAGGCCGAACTGGATCGCACGTTCGACCGCGGCCTTGTTCAGCACCGGCAGCGTGCCGGGCAGCGCCAGATCGACCGGGCAGGCCTGGGTATTGGGCGCCGCGCCGAACGCGGTGGAGGCGCCGGAAAAAATCTTCGAGGCCGTCGATAGCTGCGTATGCGTTTCGAGGCCGATCACCACTTCCCATTGCATGGCGGTATTCCTGTTGGTTCCTTGCGGCGGCGCCGGCATGGGCCGCGTCGCCGTTTGCTTTCGCGTTCTGCGTTGTGCGTTCCGCGTTCTGCGTTGTGCGTTCCGCGTTCTGCGTTGTGTCGCTGTGCGTTCTGCGTTGTGTCGCTGTGCGTTCTGCGTTGTGTCGCTGTGCGTTTCGTCGCTGTGCGTTCCGTCGCTGCGGGTTCTGCCGCGCGTTATTGCGTGCGCGCGCAGGTGCCGGTGCCCGGTTCGAACATGACCGGCCACGCCTCTTCGTAGATGCCCGGCGTGCAGCGGCTCTGGCAATTGGCATGCGCCAGCGTGACGCGGCGCGGGTCCTGCCAGACCAGCAGCTTGCACGCGCTGCCGTCGCGCGCGGCCAGTTCGATATGCGGCTTGCGGCGGGTCTGGCGGAACTCGGCCAGGTCGAAGCTGCACGAGCCGCGCTTGCCGACCCACAGCTTCCACGACAGCTGCTGCACGTTGTTGTCCGACACGCGCAGCTGCGCGTCCTCGCGGAACCCGTCCTCCTCGGTGCGGCGGCAGTCGCCGGCCAGGTCGATATCGCGATCGGCGATCGGTGTCGGACCGCCGATGCGCGGCAGCGGAATGCAGCCGGCCAGCGCGGCCAGCAGCACGGCGGTCAAGCCCAGGCGGCCGGCCGAAAGACCGGCGGACGGACGGCGGGACGGGCGGGTCGAAAGCAGCGCGTTCATGGTCATGCCTGCGAAGGCTGGCGCAGATGCCAGTCGGTAGCCTGCTGGAAGGCGTGCGCGGTCTGCAGCAGCTGCGCCTCGCCGAAGTAGTTGCCGATCATCTGCAGGCCAACCGGCATGCCGCCCTCGCCGAAGCCGCAGGGCACGCTCATGCCGGGCAGGCCGGCCAGGCTGGTCGACAGCGTGAAGATGTCGGCCAGGTACATCTGCACCGGATCGGCGCTCTTCTCGCCGAGCTTCCACGCCACCGTCGGCGCGACCGGTCCCATGATCACGTCGCATTCGCCGAAGGCGCGCTGGAAGTCGTCCGCGATGATGCGGCGGATCTTCTGCGCCTGCAGGTAGTAGGCGTCGTAGTAGCCGTGCGACAGCACATAGGTGCCGACCAGGATGCGGCGCTTGACCTCCCAGCCGAAGCCCTCGGCGCGGGTCTTCTTGTACATGTCGAGCAGGTCGCGGTACTCGGCGGCGCGGTGGCCGTAGCGCGCGCCATCGAAGCGCGACAGGTTCGACGACGCCTCGGCCGGCGCGATCACGTAGTAGACCGGGATCGACAGTTCGGTCTTCGGCAGCGACACCTCGACCAGCGTCGCGCCGAGCTTCTCGTATTCGCGCAGCGCGGCGCGCACCGCGGCCTCGACATCGGCCGACAGTCCGGCGCCGAAGTACTCGCGCGGCAGGCCGATGCGCAGGCCGGCCAGCGGCTGGCTGGCGCTGGCCCCGCCGCGCGGCTGGCCCAGCAGCCGCGTGAAGTCCTCGTCCACGCCGCCCTGCGCCGGCGTCAGCGAGGTCGAATCGCGCTCGTCGAACCCGGCCATCGCATTGAGCAGCAGCGCGCAGTCCTCGGCGCTGCGGGCCATGGGGCCGGCCTGGTCCAGCGACGAGGCGAACGCGATCATGCCGAAGCGCGACACGCGGCCGTAGGTCGGCTTGATGCCGGTGATGCCCGAGAACGCGGCCGGCTGGCGGATCGAGCCGCCGGTGTCGGTGCCGGTGGCGGCCGGCGCGAGGCCCGCGGCGACCGCCGCGGCCGAGCCACCCGACGAGCCGCCGGGCACGCGCGACGCGTCCCACGGGTTGCGCACCGGGCCGAAGTGCGAGTTCTCGTTGGACGAGCCCATCGCGAATTCGTCCATATTGGTCTTGCCCAGCGTCACCATGCCGGCGGCGGCCAGCCGCTCGACCACGGTGGCGTCGAACGGGCTCTCGTAGTCTGCCAGCATGCGCGAGCCGGCGGTCGAGCGCCAGCCGCGCGTGACGAACACGTCCTTGTGGGCGATCGGCACGCCGGTCAGCGGACCGGCCTCGCCGCGCGCGCGGCGTTCGTCGGCGGCGCGGGCCTGGGCCAGCGTCAGTTCGGCGTCGACATGGACATAGGCGTTCAGCGCGCCGGCCTGCTCGATGCGGGCCAGATAGTCACGCGCCAGTTCTTCGGCCGACACCGCGCCGGCGGCGAGCGCGTCGGCGATCTGGCGCAGCGAGGTCACGGTCGAGCCGACCGGGAAGGAGGAAGCGGAAGAAGACATGGAGTGTCGGAAAAGCTTCGGAGAACGGCCGGCGGGGCATGGACGCCGCCGGCGGATCGATTCGGGAGATGCCACCTTGGCGTATCGGTACGTCGATACGGAAATTTCGGGCGACGTCGGCGAGCCGGGTGCGGGACCGTTATCGGGACCTTATCGGGGCCGTTATCGGGAACGTTATTCGATCACCTTCGGCACCAGATACAGGCCGGCCTCGGTGGCCGGCGCGGGACGCTGGTAGTCATCGCGCCGGTTCGGCTCGGTGACGACGTCGTCGCGCAGGCGCTGCTGCATCTCGCGGACCGCCGACAGCGGATGCGCCAGCGGCGCGACGCCGCTGGTGTCCACCGCCTGCATCTGCTCGACCAGCGAGAAGAATTGATTCAGTTGCCCGAGCGTCTGGCCGGCTTCTTCATCGCTGATGTCGATGCGGGCAAGATGGGCGATGCGCTTGACGTCGGTTAGCTCGAGTGCCATGGCGTGGGTGCGAGGAATTCCAGAGGGCCCGGCAGTCCGGCGCAAGGCCGGAACGAAACCGGGAGAAGGACGACCGTGCGGACAGCGTCGGGAGCGCCGGACCGGGCCAGGCGGGCGTGCCTTGGGCGGCGCCGCGTCCGGACCGCTGTCGGGCAGTTGCCGGGCCATTGCCGGGCCATTGCCGGGCCGTTGCCGCGTCGACATCGGCCTGGGGAAAGTGCCGCGCGCGACGCCCCACAATCGTCAGAATTACAGGTTTTTTCAGGGCAATTTGCCGCCGAAACACGCGGAATTATAAGGTATCATTCCGTTTTGCCGCCGCCCCTGGCGGCGCCTTCGCCGCTTGGACCCAGCGTCCGGCCGCTGAAGGACGCCGGACCCGACTGCCCGCGGGGCCCGGACCAGGATCCTCCGATTAGACCGACTCGCCGCTGCCCCCTTGTGGGTGCCGGGTCTGTGGCGCCCGGACCGCCGTCCGGCCATCCGCCAAATGAAGTTTGGCGAACTTTCTGGCGCCGTCTAATCAAAGGTTCCCGTGGGAATGCGTTCCGCCGGCCCGGCGGGCGAAATCCCTCAGGACTGTCGCGGTTCGCCTGGCGCACCGCAACGGCATGGGCGGGACCGTGGATGCGCGGAAGGACGCGCGCCGTTTCCATCGAAGACATATGAATATCGCGGCCGGCGCCAAGGACTGGCGCCGGCCGCTTCGCATACCTGCGAACCCACCAGAAAACAGGACTCCTGATGTTCGGATTTCTCCGCAGCTACTTTTCCAACGATCTCGCGATCGACCTCGGCACCGCCAACACGCTGATCTACATGCGTGACAAGGGCATCGTGCTGGACGAACCGTCGGTGGTCGCGATCCACCTGGGCGGCGGCCCGAACGCCAAGAAGACCATTCAGGCAGTCGGCAAGGAAGCCAAGCAGATGCTGGGCAAGGTGCCGGGCAACATCGAGGCGATCCGCCCGATGAAGGACGGCGTGATCGCCGACTTCACCGTCACCGAGCAGATGCTCAAGCAGTTCATCAAGATGGTGCACGACAGCAAGCTGCTGCGTCCGTCGCCGCGCATCATCATCTGCGTGCCGTGCGGTTCGACCCAGGTCGAGCGCCGCGCGATCCGCGAGTCGGCGCTGGGCGCCGGCGCCTCGCAGGTCTACCTGATCGAGGAACCGATGGCCGCCGCGATCGGCGCCGGCCTGCCGGTGTCGGAGCCGTCGGGCTCGATGGTCGTCGATATCGGCGGCGGCACCACCGAGGTCGGCATCATCTCGCTGGGCGGCATGGTCTACAAGGGCTCGGTGCGCGTCGGCGGCGACAAGTTCGACGAGGCCATCGTCAACTACATCCGCCGCAACTACGGCATGCTGATCGGCGAGCAGACCGCCGAAGCCATCAAGAAGGAAATCGGCTCGGCCTTCCCGGGTTCGGAAGTGCGCGAGATGGAGGTCAAGGGCCGCAACCTGTCCGAGGGCATCCCGCGCGCGTTCACGGTCTCGTCCAACGAGATCCTGGAAGCGCTGACCGATCCGCTGAACCAGATCGTCTCCACCGTGAAGATCGGCCTGGAGCAGACCCCGCCGGAACTGGGCGCCGACATCGCCGAGCGCG
Source organism: Cupriavidus cauae (assembly GCF_026210475.1). NCBI lineage: Bacteria > Pseudomonadati > Pseudomonadota > Betaproteobacteria > Burkholderiales > Burkholderiaceae > Cupriavidus > Cupriavidus cauae. The sequence continues at coordinate 902,100 of NZ_CP080293.1, read as the reverse complement.
GCATCACGCTGACCGGCGGCGGCGCGCTGCTGCGCGACCTGGACCGCCTGCTGGCCGAGGAAACCGGCCTGCCGGTGCTGGTGGCCGAGGATCCGTTGACCTGCGTGGTGCGCGGCTCGGGCATGGCCCTGGAGCGCATGGACAAGCTCGGCAGCATCTTCGCCTACGAGTAAGCCGGTCCGGCAAAAGGATCGTTCCCGTGGCGAAGCGCGCCCTGCCCGCACCGCTGGCCCAGGCCGGCCACGGGCAGGTCCGCCGCCGCGCCACCCTGGCCAAGCCGGCCGCCGCCTGCCGGCGGCCCGCGCGACTCCGCCAATTCCGGTCCGCCCCCGGACGCCCGAGCGCGGCGTGCCGGCGATGCGGACCGCCACCGCCTGCGTACGGCTAAATGGATTACACGCCGCCACCGCTATTCAAGCAGGGCACGTCCGCGTTCGCGCGCCTGGTCATCTTCGTGACGATGGCGCTGGTGCTGCTGGTCGTCGACGCCCGCTTCGATGCGCTGTCCACGGTCCGGCAGGTCGCCGCCACCGTGCTGATGCCGGTCGAGCGCGCCGTGCTGGTGCCGCGCGACATGGCGCGCGCCGCGTTCGACTATCTGCAGTCGTCCGCCGCGCTGGCCAGCGAGAACCGCGAGCTGCGGCGGCGCGCGGTGGCGCAGGCCGACGACGCGCTGCGCCAGGCCCAGCTCGAGGCCGAGAACCGCCAGCTGCGCAAGCTGCTGGACCTGAAGGAGCAATCGGCCACGCCGGTCACGGCGGCCGAGGTGCTGTACGACGCGCGCGATCCGTACAGCCAGCGCATCGTGATCGACCGCGGCAGCCAGCACGACGTGCGGGCCGGCTATCCGGTGATCGACGATCGCGGCGTGGTCGGCCAGGTCACGCGCGTGACGCCGTTCCAGTCCGAAGTCACGCTGCTGACAGACAAGGACCAGGCGATCCCGGTGCAGGTGGTACGCAACGGCCTGCGCAGCATTGCCTTCGGTGGCGGCAAGGCCGGCATGCTGGACCTGCGCTTCATGGCGGCGTCGGCCGATCTGCAGCAGGGCGACCTGCTGGTGACCTCGGGCCTGGACGGGGTCTATCCGGCCGGGTTGCCGGTCGCGCGCATCGTGCAGATCGAACGCAAGGCCGATACCGCGTTCTCGCGCGTCTACTGCGAGCCGGTCGCGGGCGTGCGTTCGCACCGCCAGCTGCTGGTGGTGCGCTACGAGGCCGAGAAGCCCTCGCGCGACCTGCCGGCCGGCGACGACGGCAAGAACGCGGGCAAGGCAGGCAAGACGGACAAGGCAGGCAAGGCCTCGAAAGCCGACAAGCCCGAGAAAGCCGACAAGGCGGAAAAAACCGAGAAGGCGCCCAAGCCCAAGGCGGACGCCGCGGCTACGGCCGCCACAGTTGCTACGGTCGCCGCGGCGCCCGCGGCCGCGCCGAGCCAGGAGCAGAAGCGGTGACCCATCCCCAATACCTGCTGCGGCCGGTCAACCCGGCCTTCATCGCGCTGACCTTCGTGCTGGCGTTCCTGTTCAACCTGCTGCCGTGGGGCGACATCCTGTGGGTGCCGGACATGGTGGCGCTGGTGCTGGTGTTCTGGAACATCCACCAGCCGCGCAAGGTCGGCATGGGCGTGGCCTTCGTGCTGGGCCTGCTGATGGACGTACACGATGCCCGCCTGCTCGGCGAGCACGCGATGGCCTACACGCTGCTGGCCTACTTCGCCATCACGATCCACCGCCGCGTGCTGTGGTTCAGCGTCTATACGCAGGCACTGCACGTGCTGCCGCTGCTGTTCATCGCGCATGCGGTACCGGTGGTGATCCGGCTGCTGATGGGCGCGCCGCTGCCCGGCTGGCCGTTGCTGGTCGCGCCCGGCATCGAGGCGCTGCTGTGGCCGCTGGCCACCGGCCTGCTGCTGGCGCCGCAGCGCCGCTCCATCGACGTCGACGAAACCCGGCCGATCTGACGGCATGGCACTCCGCTCGCAGCCTCTCTCCGTGCCCCGACCGCCCGTCCCCGCAGCACCATGACCGAAATCCGCAACGTCGAACTCGAGCTCGGCCGCTTCCGCCTTCGCGTGGCGGCCGCGGCGCTGTTCGCCGTGATCCTGTTCGGCCTGCTGTTCCTGCGCTTCTTCTGGCTGCAGTGGTACAAGCACGACCAGTATTCGGCCAAGGCCGAGGACAACCGCATCTCGGTGGCGCCGATCGAGCCGAACCGCGGCATCATCATGGACCGCAACGGCATCGTGCTGGCGCGCAACTATTCGGCCTACACGCTGGAGATCACGCCGTCCAAGCTGACGCAGTCGCTGGATGACACCATCGATGAACTGTCCGAACTGATCGACATCCAGCCGCGCGACCGCCGCCGCTTCCGCCGGCTGATGGAAGAGTCGCGCAGCTTCGAGAGCCTGCCGATCCGCAGCCAGCTCAGCGACGAGGAGGTGGCGCGCTTCTCCGCGCAGCGCTTCCGCTTCCCCGGCGTCGACGTGCGCGCGCGGCTGTTCCGCCAATATCCGATGGGCGAATCGGCCTCGCACGTGGTCGGCTACATCGGCCGCATCTCGCAGCGCGACCAGCAGCGCATCGAGGCGATGGACGTGGCCAACGACGCCAATCCGGCCAACTACGACCCGCGCAAGGATGCCGACAACTACAAGGGCACCAACTACATCGGCAAAGTCGGCATCGAGCAGAGCTACGAGACCGAGCTGCACGGGCTGACCGGCATCGAGGAAGTCGAGGTCAGCGCCGGCGGGCGGCCGATCCGCACGCTGTCGACCGCGCCGGCGACGCCGGGCAACAACCTGATCCTGTCCCTCGACATCCGGCTGCAGCAGCTGGCCGAGGCGCTATTCGGCGACCGCCGCGGCGCGCTGGTGGCGATCGAGCCGGCCACCGGCGACATCCTGGCTTTCGTCTCCAAGCCGACCTTCGACCCGAACCTGTTCGTCGAGGGCATCGACACCGCGACCTGGAACGAGCTGAACAATTCGCCGGACAAGCCGCTGCTGAACCGCCCGCTGCGCGGCACCTATCCGCCGGGCTCGACCTACAAGCCGTTCATGGCGCTGGCGGCGCTGGCGACCGGCAAGCGCACCGCCAACTGGGGCATGCACGATCCCGGCTTCTTCACGCTGGGCAACCATACCTTCCGCGACGACAAGCCGGGCGGCCACGGCTGGGTCGACATGTACAGCTCGATCGTGGCCTCGTGCGACACCTACTACTACGCGCTGGCGCGCGACATGGGCGTCAACGCGATCCACGACTTCATGAAGCCGCTCGGCTTCGGCCAGCTGACCGGCATCGACATCGAGGGCGAGAGCCGCGGCATCCTGCCGTCGACCGACTGGAAGCGGCGCGCCTACCGCAAGCCCGAGCAGCAGCGTTGGTATGACGGCGAAACGATCTCGCTGGGGATCGGCCAGGGCTACAACAGCTTCACGATCCTGCAGCTGGCGCACGCGACCTCGATCCTGGTCAACAACGGCGTCGTGATGAAGCCCCACCTGGTCAAGGCGGTCGAGGACGCGGTCACCCGGCAGCGCCGCCTGACGGTGCCGAAGGAAAGCTATCGCCTGCCGTTCAAGCAGTCCGATATCGACGTGATCAAGCGCGCGATGGTCGGCGTCACGCATTCGGGCACCGCGGCGCGCGTGTTCGCCGGCGCCGCCTACGAGTCAGCCGGCAAGACCGGCACCGCGCAGACCTTCTCGCTGAGCAAGGGCGAGAAGTACAACCACCACGCGCTGGCCGAGCACAAGCGCGACCATGCGCTGTACACCGCGTTCGCGCCGGCCGACAAGCCGAAGATCGCGCTGGCGCTGATCGTCGAGAACGCCGGCTTCGGCGCGCAGCACGCCGCGCCGATCGCGCGCAAGGTGATGGACTACTACCTGCTGGGCAAATGGCCCGCCGAGCTGGCCGAGATCGCGCCGCCGGCCGCCGAGCGCGCGCACGGGCTGCCGCCGGTCGATACGCCGAGCGTCTTTACCACCGGCCATACCGCCAGCATCGCCAGCGCGACCGCGATGGGCAACACGCTGGCCAACGAGGACGCGCAAGGCGAGCCGGGCGGCAAGGACGAAGGCGCCAAGGGCACCAGGAATGGCGGCGGCGGCAACCAGGACGGCGCCAGTGCGGTAGCCGCCGCGCCGACCATCGATCCGCAGGCGATCGCGCCCGCCTCGGCGCCGCTGACGCTGGGGGACCGCATGCGCCAGGCGCTCGGCCACAGCAAGCCGCCGCATGACGGCGCGCCCGCGGCTCCGTCCTCGCCATCCGCCCCGGCCGCCCCGGCCGCACCGGGTGCACCGGGCGAGCGCAAGACGCGCCCAGCCACGCCGCCCGCCGCGCCGGGCCCCGCACCGTCTCCCGCATCCCGCACCCGGCAGGCCGCCGCGGCGCCGGGCGCCAACGTCACGCATTGAAGGAGGCGCAGATGGATCGCAGACGCGCCCTGTCCCTGATCAAGACCGCGCTGACCGGCTTCGACAAGCCGCTCGCGCTGATCGTCTTCCTGTTGTTCGCCACCGGCATCGTGGCGCTGTACTCGGCGTCGATCGACGTGCCGGGCCGCGTCGAGGACCAGCTGCGCAATATCCTGCTGTCCTACGCGGTGATGTGGGTGATCGCCTATCTGCCCACGCAGACGCTGATGCGGGTCGCGGTGCCGCTCTATACGGTCGGCGTCGCACTGCTGATCGCGGTGGCGATGTTCGGGCTGATCCGCAAGGGCGCGCGCCGCTGGCTCAATGTCGGCATCGTGATCCAGCCCTCCGAGCTGATGAAGATCGCGATGCCGCTGATGCTGGCCTGGTACTTCCAGAAGCGCGAAAGCGCGTTGCGCTGGTTCGACTTCATCGTCGCCGGCCTGCTGCTGGCGGTGCCGGTGGGCCTGATCGCCAAGCAGCCCGACCTGGGCACCGCGCTGCTGGTGCTGGCCGCCGGCATGTACGTGATCTACTTCGCCGGCCTGTCGTGGAAGCTGATCCTGCCGGCACTGGCGATCCTGGTCACGCTGATTTCCGGGCTGCTGTTCTTCGAGCACGACATGTGCGCGCCGGGCGTCAACTGGCCGGTGCTGCACGACTACCAGCAGCACCGGGTCTGCACGCTGCTCGATCCGACCACCGATCCGCTCGGCAAGGGCTTCCACACCATCCAGTCGATCATCGCGATCGGCTCGGGCGGCCTGATGGGCAAGGGCTGGCTCAAGGGAACGCAGACCCACCTCGAGTTCATTCCGGAGAAGCACACCGACTTCATCTTCGCGGTCTACTCCGAGGAATTCGGCCTGGTCGGCAATGCGGTGCTGCTGGTGCTGTACCTGCTGCTGATCTTCCGCGGGCTCTATATCGCCGCCAATGCGCCGACGCACTTCTCGCGGCTGCTGGCCGGCGCGGTGACGCTGATCTTCTTCACCTATGCCTTCGTCAACATGGGCATGGTCAGCGGCATCCTGCCGATCGTCGGCGTGCCGCTGCCGCTGATCAGCTACGGCGGCACCGCGCTGGTCACGCTCGGCATGGGGATCGGCATCCTGATGAATATCTCGCGGCAGAAGCGGCTGATTCAGACTTGAAGCACGCCGCGCGCTTGCCGGCTCGCCTGTCCGCTACATCGTCGGCGTGCGCGATCTGACGGTCTGCTCCAGCAGCGAGCGCAGCTTGGCCAGCGCGCCGGGGTCGCCGCGCGCCGCGGCCCTGGCGTACCAGATCTTGGCCTGCTCGATATCGCGCTCCACCACCCCCGGCTCGCCGCGCTCGTAGAAGCTGGCGACGATGTACTGCGCCCCGCCGTCGCCCGCGGTCGCGGCCCGCGTGTACCACTCGAAGGCCTTGGCGTAATCGCGCGGCACCCCTCGGCCGATGAAGTAATTGGTCGCCAGCGCGACCTGCGCCTGGATATGCCCGCCCTGGCTGGCGCGCTGATACCAGCGGTTGGCCTCTTCCAGCGACTTGGGCACCAGGTCGCCGCGCTCATGCAATTCGCCCCAGGTGAATTGGGCATGCGTCATCTCGTTGTCCGCCGCCTTCTTCAGCCAGACCAGCGCCTCCTGGGGCTTGGACGCCGTGCCGTCGCCGCGCAGCAGCATCATCGCGTAATTGAACTGCGCCAGCCGGTTGCCCTGCCGCGCCGCCTCCGCGAAGTCGCGCAGCGCGCTCTCGAAAGCGCCGGCCTCGTAGGCGGCCACCGCCTGCCGGGTCAACGTCTCCGCGGGCTGCGGCGGCCGGGGTGCCGCCATCGCGGTCTGCCAACCGCCCAGCAGGATCAGGATGCAGGCGGCGTGGCGGACGAGGCGGCGAACGGTCGGCATGGCGGACTCCCAGCGAGGTCGGGCTTTCCAGCCAGTGTAGGAGTCGGTGCGAAGCGGCGATAGGCTGCGGCGCGGCAGGCGCGAGGCCGGATTGTCGAGTGAATCGGGCGCTCCGGGGCCGCGCCGGACTATTCCGCGGACAAATATGGAGCGATGCTTATCCAACGCCTCCATTCGTCGATGGGATGGTTTGCCCGCCCCTTCCGGCGTCGCCGCATCGGGGCCGCAAACCGTGCATGCCGCTTCGGACGCTCTAGAATGACGCGGCCGCGCACGTTGCGCGCAGCCGCCAGACGCGTCCCGACACGAACCCATCGCCCGCCTCCCCATGCATATCCGTTGGCTCGAAGACTTTGTATGCCTGGCCGAGGCCGGCAGCCTCGCCCGCGCCGCCGAACTGCGCAATGTCACCCCGCCCGCGTTCGGCCGCCGCATGCAGGCGGTCGAGGTATGGGCAGGCGCGCCGCTGATCGATCGCAGCGTGTTCCCGGTCCGGCTGACCGCCGAGGGCCGGCAGTTTCTGGAGGCGGCGCAGTCGGCGCTGCACACGCTCGAGGAAACGCGGCTGGCGCTGCGGGCGGCCCACCGCGTCGACGCCAGCACCGTGGTGATCGCCACCGGCAAGACGCTGTCGCGCTCGCTGGTGCCGGCCTGGCTGGCGGGGCTGCGCCAGGCGCTGCGGCACGATCCGGTGGCCGCGGGCTTTCGCACCCGGCTGTCGACCTTCGCCATGCACGACGCGCTGGCGATGTTCACCGAGGGCGATGCCGATTTCCTGCTGTGCTACAGCCCACCGGACCTGCCGGTGCGGCTGGACGAGGTGCGCTATCAGTTCCATCCGGTCGGGGTCGAGCGGCTGGTCTGCGTCGCCGCCGCCGATGCCGCGGGCGGGCCGTGCTTCCGCCTGCCGGGGCGTGGCAAGAGCGGCGCGCCGGTGCCGACCATCGCCTATGCGGAAACCCTGACGATGGGCCGCATGGTCAATCAGGAGATCGCCCGGCGCAAACTGGCCGGCCGCCTGGACGTGGTGGCGGTCTGCGACTTCGCCGAATCGGTGCACGAGATGGTGCGCCAGCGCATGGGCCTGGCCTGGCTGCCTGCCCGGCTGATCGCCGACGACCTGCACGCGGGCCGGCTGGTGCGCGCCGATATCGGCAGCGTGGCGGAGGCCGGGACGGAGGGTGGCCAACAGGGCGGCCAGCACGGCGGCCAGCCGGGCGGCAATCGCGATCTGGTGCTGCAGATCCGGCTCTACCGTCCGCGCGCGCCGATGCGTCCGCTGGCCGAGGCGTTCTGGCGCGCCGCGACGGCGTGATGCCGCTGGCGGCGGAGGCGATGCCGCGCCGCCTTGCCGAGCCGCTTGCCTGCCCTTCGCCTGCCCTTCGCCTGCCCTTCGCCTGCCCTTCGCCTGCCCTTCGCCTGCCCCTTGCCTGCCCCTGCCGGGTCCGTGATAGGCCCCTTGCCACACGCCTTGCCGATCCGGCAATCGCCATTGCCAAACCCGCATGCGCGGACACGGCGCCGCTCCCTAACATCGCGCCATACCACATCGATAACAGATAGACACGGGAGCGTTGCCATGAAGATCTCGCTGCGGACTGCCACCGCCGCCACCTTGCTGTTTTCCGCCGCCTCGGCGATGTCGCTGCTGCCTGCCGGCGCCGCGCGCGCCAGCGAATGGCCCGCCAAGCCGATCACGCTGGTGGTCGGCTACACGGCCGGCGGCAGCGTCGACCTGGTGGCGCGCACCATCGCGCCCGAGCTCGGCAAGCGGCTGGGCCAGAGCGTGGTGATCGAGAACCTCGGCGGTGCCGGCGGCACCATCGGCGCGGCGCGCGTGGTCAAGGCCGAGGCCGATGGCTACACGCTGCTGATGGGCTCGGGCAGCGAGGTGTCGATCGCGCGCCTGACCAATCCGGCGGTCCGCTACGACGGCGAGAAGGATTTGGCGCCGATCACCTTCGTCGGCACGCAGCCGATGGTGCTGGTCGGCAAGCCGACGCTGCCGGCGCGCAATGCCGCCGAACTGATCGCGCTGGCCAAGGCCCAGCCGGACAAGCTGGCCTACGCCTCGTCGGGCGTCGGCACGCCGCTGAACCTGGCCGGCGAGCTGATCAAGCAGCAGGGCAAGGTCGGTATCACGCACGTGCCGTACAAGGGCGCTTCCGCGATGGCGACGGACCTGCTAGGCGGCCAGATCGATCTGGCGGTAATGGTGCTGTCGTCCGCGCTGCCGCATATCCAGGCCGGACGGGTCAAGGCCTATGGCGTGACCGAAGCCAAGCGCGCCGCGGTGGCACCGGAAGTGCCGGCGCTGGCGGAGACGCCCGCGCTGAAGGGCGTCGACATGGGCGTCTGGTTCGGCCTGATGGCACCGAAGGCCACGCCGCGCGCTGTGGTGGATCGGCTCAACAACGAGATGCAGGCCGTGCTGGCGATGCCGGAGGTCCGCAAGAAGCTGGCCGAGGCCGGCGTCGAGGTCGCGCCCGCCAATCCGGCGCAGTTCGCCGCCTTCGTCAAGCGCGAGACCGCCAAATACCGCACCATCGTGCAGGCGGCCGGCATCCAGCAATAACAGGGACGTTATGAACACGATGACCACGCTCGACGCCTATCCGGTCGAAGTCGCATTTCCCGATATCCGCCCGTATGCCGACGGCAATACCGGCATCACGTATGTCCATCATTTCGACAGCGGCGTGCCGGGCCCGCACGTGATGATCAACGCGCTGACCCATGGCAACGAGGTCTGCGGCGCAATCGTCGTCAAGGAGCTGCTGGACCTCGGGCTCAAGCCGCGCCGCGGGCAGCTGACGCTGGCGTTCGCCAACGTCGACGCCTATCACCGCTTCGATCCGGCAAAGCCCGACGCCTCGCGCTTCGTCGACCAGGACTTCAACCGCGTCTGGACCGCCGCGGTGCTCGACGACGCGTCGCGCGACTCGTCCGAACTGCGGCGCGCGCGCGAGATGCGCCCGCTGATCGATCGCGTCGACCTGCTGCTGGACCTGCATTCGATGCACGAGAAGAGCCTGCCGCTGATCGTGTCGGGCCCGCTCGACAAGGGCGTGGCGCTGGCGCGCGCGCTCGGCGCTCCGGCGCATGTGATCGTCGACGAAGGCCATCCGGAAGGCCGTCGCATGCGCGACTACGCCGGCTTTGGCGATCAGGACAGCCCGAAGAATGCGCTGCTGATCGAATGTGGCCAGCATTGGGAGGCATCCTCGGTCGCGGTGGCGCGCGACAGCACGGCGCGCTTCCTGCTGACCGCCGGCATCGTCGACAGCGGCGACCTGCCTGCCGGCTGGCTGTCGGCGCCGGCCGCGCCGCAGCGCGTGGTGCGCGTCACCGAGCCGGTGGTGGCCACCAGCATGAATTTCCGCTTCGCCGGCCCCTATACCGGCCTGGAGACCTTCTCCGAGCCCGGCACCGTGATCGGGTGGAACGACGGCGCGCCGGTGGTGACGCCGTATCCCGACTGCGTGCTGGTCATGCCGTCGCTGCGCCAGCTGCGTCCTGGCGTGACGGTGGTTCGGCTGGGACAGCTGCTGGCTTGATCCTGCGCGGCAAAGATGCCCCCGAAGAGCATCACCGCGCCCTTATCGTGTCTTGAAGACGGCGTCGAGCGATTCCGCCGTCAGCAGCCGCCCGCTCCATCGCCGGATGTCGGCGGCCTGCGCCGCGTTCAGCTTGGCAACGATATCGGCCGGCAGCGGCCCGAAGCGGCGGGCCAGCAGTTGCTGGAGAACTCGCGCGGCGCCTTCCTGCCGGCCCTTTGCGAGTCCTCGCTTCTCCCCCTTTTTCTCCCCTTTTTTCTCCCCCTTCTGCATGCCCCTCTGCTCGTGCTGGGCTGCCCACTCGTCCATACGTTGTGCCAGTGACATTTCGAGTTCCTCCAGATCGCAGACCCGTGGCAGCGCGAGCTTGCCCTTGCGCTGCCTCAACAATACGCTACGCATCCACATCGCCAAAGTTCGCCTGAGTTCCTTGCGCCCATCGATCCAGCGACGGACCTCTCGAATCACGCGGACAAGACTCCGCTCATTCTTTAGCCGATTGAAACGCATCACGGCGGCCACCAAATTTCGCCGCCGCGAAAGCTGGGCTTCCGTGTACTGGCTCTCGTCGATCAGGTGATAGCGAAAACGCGGAACCGGCAAGTCCGCATCGTGAACGATCAGCCTTTCGACATCCACTGGCGCTCGCCATTTCGTTTCGCCGTTGTACAGCACGATCGGCAACACCGGCGGCAGCAAGCGGCCGGGCAGACATTCCTTGCGCCGGATCAGGTCCTGATACAGAAGCATTAGATAACTCAACACGCGGACCGCCATGAAGGTGTCGACGGTACTCTGGAACTCGATCAGGATGTACAGGTACATCCAATCCTGGCCGGTTCGCACGCGCCAAACCACGTCATCGGCGCGCTCGCGGAAGTCATCGGTCACGTAGCTGCAAGGCATGCGCTCCAGGGTCTGGAAATCGACCTTCCGCCACCAGTGCTTCGGCACAAAGTCCTTCAGCAGGTCCCTGACGAATTCGGGACAGGAGTACAACAGTTTGTACGATACGTCGTCGTGCTTGGCCATCATGCCGTCGTGCGAAGGCGCATTGCGCCGAGGCCGTCAGCATGCCGACACAAGCCCTGTGAAGCTGTCGTAAAAGTTGCCGCCCTATGAGTTACTGATTTGTTGCCGGGCGACGGTAATCCCCTCGTAGAAATCGGTGAACACCCTCATCAAGCCCCGGCCAGTTCCGACCGTAAACCAACCCATGACGACGTGACGGAGATCATGCGTCCGCCGTGCGCCATGTGGTGCCGGCAACTTCCCTTTCGCAGGAAACGGACGTGCGCCCCCTTGCCCCCGCCCCCCTTGCTTCGTCGGCTGCCGGCTTTGCCGGTGCCTTGGCTTCCTCCCCTACCGATACCTCGTCCACCAGCCAGCCGTCGCGCCGCTGGCGCCCTGGCGCCGCGCGGATCGGCACGCGGCTCGCGCTGATCGTGCTGGCCGTGCAGGTGCTGGTATTCGGCCTGTTCGCCTGGGTGCAGTCGGACAGCAGCATGCGCCAGCTCGAGGCGCAGCAGCGCGCGGCGATGAGCGCGCAGAACGAGACGCTGCGCGATCTGCTCGGCCAGTTCGACGACACCATGCTGCAGGAGGCGGACCGCTTCCTGCTGAGCTTCGCCGCGGTGGTGCCCGGCCCGTACGCGGTCGATCCCGCCCAGACCATCGAGGTCGCCGGCCAGCCGACGCCACAGTTCAGCAGCGGCGAGGTCGTGCTGAACAACAACTTCGCGCTGCCGGACCGCTTCTTCTCGACCACCGGCGGCACCATCGCCACGGTGTTCGCGCGCCGCGGCGACGACTTCGTGCGCGTGACCACCTCGCTGAAGAAGCAGAACGGCGAGCGCGCGGTCGGCACGCTGCTCGACCGCGCCGGCGGCGCCTATGCCGCGGTGCAGGCCGGGCGTTCGTACCGCGCGCTGACGTGGCTGTTCGGCAAGCCGTACATGAGCAAGTACGAGCCGGTGCGCGATGCCGCCGGCAAGATCGTCGGCGCGCTCTATGTCGGCGTCGATGTCAGCGCCGAGCTGGCGATGCTGAAAAACCGCATCCGCCGCAAATCGATCGGCACCGACGGCCATTTCCTGGTGGTCGACGCCAGGCCCGGTCCCGACCAGGGCAAGCTGCTGGTCGGCCGCCGCCAGGAGGGCACGGTGCAGCTGGACGCCCGCGACGAAGACGGCAAGACCTGGCTGCGCGAGATGATTGCCGCGCGCCAGGGCAGCCTGACGCATCGGATCGCCTTCGACGGCAGCGCCCCGGCGTTGCGCCTGACGGCGTTCGAGACCTATCCCGAATGGCAATGGCTGATCGTCGGCTCGGTGCCGGTCGACAGCCTGCGCGCCGAACTGATCGCGAATCGCAATCGCTTCCTCGCGGCCGGCCTGGCGCTGGCGCTGCTGGTGTCGGCGGGATTCTGGTGGATGCTGCGCCGGATGGTCAGCGCGCCGCTGGCCGATGCGGCAGCGGCCGCGCGCAGCCTGGCCGCCGGGGACCTGACCGCGCGGCTGGACAGCCCGCGCCGCGACGAGATCGGCGAACTGATGCGCGCGATCGACGGCGTCGGCCAGGGCCTGTCCGGCATCGTCGGCACCGTGCGGGCCAGCGCCGATGCGATCGTCGCCAGCACCGGCGAGATCGCCAGCGGCAACGCCGATCTGTCGGCACGCACCGCGAGCCAGGCCAGCAGCCTGGAGCGCACCGCCGCCAGCATCGAGCAGCTGAGCGCGACGGTGCGGCAGAACGCCGATGCCGCCGTGGACGCCGACGCCACCGTGCGCAGCGCCGCCGATGCAGCCCGGCACGGCGGCGGCACCGTCGAGCGCGTGGTGCAGACCATGGACGGCGTGCATCGCAACGCGCAGCAGGTGGTCGACATCATCGGCATGATCGACGGCATCGCCTTCCAGACCAATATCCTGGCGCTGAACGCGGCGGTCGAAGCCGCCCGGGCCGGCGAGCACGGGCGCGGTTTCGCGGTGGTGGCCGGCGAGGTGCGCAGCCTCGCGCAGCGCAGCGCCACCGCGGCAGGCGAGATCAAGGCGCTGATCGAGCGGACGGTCTCCGATCTGCGCGACGGCCACGCAGCGGTGCAGCAGGCCGGCAGCGCGATGGAAGACATCGTGCGCCAGGTCGAAGGCATCGCCACGCGCATGGCGGAAATCAGCGCGTCCTCGCGAGAGCAGGCGCAAGGCATCGCGCAGGTCAGCGACGCGCTGGCCGAGATGGACGGCGTCACGCAGCAGAACGCGGCGCTGGTGGAAGAGGCCGCTGCGGCGGCCGAAAGCCTCGATCAGCGCGCGCAGCAGCTGCGCGAGGCGGTGCAGGCGTTCAGGCTGGCGTAGCGGCGGGGCCGCGGTCGGCGCTGGAGCGCGCCCCGCTGTTCGGACCGGACAGCGGGGCGTCGCGAACCTGCAGGCGGCCCGGGTTCAGGCTGGCGTAGCAGGGCTTGGGCTCGCCCCGCTGTTCGGCTCGGACAGCGGAGCATTGCGATCCCGCGCCTCCGGATGCGGCAGGCGGCCCGGGAACAGCTGGTCGACCAGCTCGTCGATCTTCTGGGCCGGGTCGATCAGGTGGCTCAGGTTGACGCCGCCCTGGCTGCGCCGCGCATCGTAGACCGCCTTGCCGACGCGCTCGCCCCGGCGATAGACGGTGATGTCGGCGGTCGCCAGGAAGGTGCGCCAGTACGACTGCGAGGTGGCCGCATAGGTCGCCGTCAGCGTACAGGCTGCCACCGACGATCCCGGCGGCAGCGGCCTGGCTTCGAAGCCACGGCGCTGCAGCGATTGCAGCAGCGTCGCCGCGAACGGCGCGCGTCCGGCGGGGCTGTCGATCACGCAGAACGATGCGCCCAGGTCCGGATCGATGCGGACCATCGCCGCGATCGGATCGGCCGGCGGTGCCGCTTCGGCCGGGCTGACCGACTGGTAGGTCGCGCAACCTGTGGTCAGCGCCGTCAACGCGGACAGCATCAGCACGCCGGCACGGGCGAACGAAACGGGAGCGGACGAAACGGGGGCGGACGAAACGGGGCTGGACGAAACGGCGAACGCGGCGCGGCCGCGGCGTGGCAGGGCGGAAGTCATGGCGGTTCCCCTCAGGGTCCGGTTGGTGCGATGGCGCGATGGCAGGCTTAGTCCCGCCGGCATCGCGGCGCGCGCATGGCGGGGTCTCTGCCGGTTAACGGCGACCCGGTGCGAGATCTGTAGACGCAATTTGGTCCGGGCTCCATGGGGCGCGCGCACACGATGGTGCGCGATTTTGGGCGGGAATTCCGCATAGCAGAATTTCGCGGTGGCCGATTATCGCCAACCTCTTTTCCGGGTCCCTCGTTTACGCCCTTGTCCCGCGCGTCGCTCGGCCTGTAGATTCTGCTTTGCAGAATCACATGCCACAAAAAACAATGCGCCCCGCCCGCGCGGCGGCGACATCGAGAGGGGACACTTGTGAAGAAGCTGTTGATCGCCAATCGCGGCGAGATCGCGCTGCGCGTGCAACGCGCGGCCCGCGATCTGGGCATCGCCACCGTCGCCGTCTACGCACGCGACGACGCCAATAGCCGCCACCGCCTGCTGGCCGACGAGGCGGTCGCGCTCGACGGCGAAGGCCCCGCCGCCTACCTCGACATCCCCGCCATCCTTGCCGCCGCACGCCGCACCGGCTGCGACGCGGTCCATCCCGGCTACGGCTTTCTCAGCGAACGCGCCGACTTTGCGCAGGCCTGCGCCGAGGCCGACCTGGTCTTCGTCGGCCCCACGGTCGACCAGCTTGCGCTGTTCGGCGACAAGGGCCGCGCGCTGGCGCTGGCGCGCGAATGCGGCGTGCCGGTGATGCCGGCCACCGAGGGCGGCGCCACGCTCGAAGCGGTCACCGCCTTCTTCGACGAACAGCACGGCGCCGGCATCGTGCTGAAGGCGGTCGGCGGCGGCGGCGGTCGCGGCATGCGCGTGGTGCGCGAGCGCGACGCGCTGGCCGAGGCCTATGCGCGCTGCCGTTCCGAGGCGCGCTCGGCCTTCGGCATCGACGCGGTCTATGCCGAGCGGCTGGTCGTGCGCGCGCGCCATATCGAAGTGCAGATCGCCGGCGATGGCACCGACGTGATCGCCCTCGGCGAGCGCGACTGCACGCTGCAGCGGCGCTTTCAGAAGCTGGTCGAGATCGCGCCGAGCCCGGCGCTGGACCCGGGGCTGCGCGAACGCATCGTCGAGGCGGCCCGTACGCTGGCACGCCGCAGCGGCTACCGCAGCCTCGGCACCTTCGAATTTCTGGTGGAGGAAGCCGAGCCCGACGGCGCGGACGCTCGCGATGTCGCACGCCAGCCCTTCGTCTTCATCGAGGCCAACCCGCGCCTGCAGGTCGAGCACACCATCACCGAGCAGGTCACCGGCGTCGATCTGGTGGCGCTGCAACTGGGCCTCGCGCAAGGCCAATCCTTGCGCGACCTCGGCCTCGATCCGCAACGGCCGCCCGCGGCGCGCGGCTTTGCGATCCAGGCCCGCATCAACGCCGAATCGATCGATGCGCAGGGGCTCGGCCGCCCGGCGCAGGGCCGGCTGGAGCGCTTCGATCCGCCGACCGGCCCGGACGTTCGCGTCGACACGCACGGCTATACCGGCTACGCGCCGTCGCCGCAATACGACACGCTGCTGGCCAAGCTGATCGTGACCTCCGGCAGCGCACGCTTCGCCGACGCGGTGCGGCGGCTGCAGCGGGCGCTGGGCGAATTCACCATCCGCGGCATCGCCACCAATCTCGACCTGCTGCGCGCGCTGGCCGAGCGCGAGGACTTCGCCAGCCAGCGGATCCATACCCGGCATGTCGAGGCGGTGTTGCCCGAACTGCTGAGCCGCGCCGCGCAGCTCGAAGCGCAGAGCCGCGCGCTGCAGGCGGTGCAGGACGGCGCCGGGTGTGCCAGTGGCGCCATTCCCGCGGTCGCCGCCACGCCGGTCGGCGCCAGCAGCTTCGACGAGCAGCTCGGCGAGGGCCTGCACGCGGTGCGCGCGCCGATGGCCGGCCGCCTGGTCGAGGTCAGCGTCGCGGTGGACCAGCTGGTGCAGGCCGGCCAGACCGTCGCGGTACTCGACGCGATGAAGATGGAACACGCGATCGTCGCCGAGCAGCCGGGCCGCGTGATCGACCTGCGTGCCGAGGCCGGCGAGCAGGCGGCCGAAGGCCAGGTGCTGCTGGTGCTCGAACCGGCCGAGGCTGGCGCGCACACCGGCGGTGACGTCGAGCAGGCCGACCCCAACGCGATCCGCGCGGATCTGCAGCGCGTGATCGATCGCCATGCCTTCCTGTACGACGAGGCGCGCCCCGACGCCGTAGCCCGGCGCCGCGCGCGCGGCCAGCGCACCGCGCGCGAGAACGTCGCCGACCTGTGCGATGCCGGCACCTTCGTCGAGTACGGCGCGCTCGCGGTGGCCGCGCAGGCCAGCCGCCGCAGCGAGGCGGACCTGATCGCCAATACGCCGGCCGACGGCCTGATCACCGGCATCGGCGGCATCAACGGCGCGCTGTTTCCGGCCGAGCGCTCGCGCTGCGCGGTGCTCGCCTACGACGCCACCGTGCTGGCCGGCACGCAGGGCAAACGCAATCACACCAAGACCGACCGCATCCTGCAGGTCGCATTGCAGAACCGGCTGCCGACCGTGATCTTTGCCGAGGGCGGCGGCGGCCGGCCCGGCGACGTCGACTTCCCGACCGTGGCCGGCCTGTTCCAGCCGTCGTTCGCCGCCTTCGCCGCGCTCAGCGGCGAGGTGCCGGTGATCGGCATCGCCTCGGGCCGCTGCTTCGCCGGCAACGCGGCGCTGCTCGGCTGCTGCGACCTGATCGTCGCCACGCGCAACGCCAATATCGGCATGGCCGGACCCGCGATGATCGAGGGCGGCGGGCTCGGCGTATTCCGTCCCGAGGACATCGGCCCGGCCGCCGTGCAGCACCACAATGGCGTGGTCGATCTGCTGGTCGACGACGAGGCCGCCGCGGTGGCCGCGGCCAAGCACTATCTTTCGATGTTCCAGGGTGCCGTCGCCGAATGGCAGGCGCCCGATCCGCTGGCGCTGCGGCGCGTGGTGCCGGAGAACCGGCTGCGCGTCTATGACACGCGCGCGGCCATCGCCGGCATCGCCGACGTCGGCAGCGTGCTGGAGCTGCGCAGCGGCTTCGGCACCGGCATCCATACCGCGCTGGCCCGCATCGAGGGCCGGCCGGTCGGCATCCTCGCCAACAACCCGCGGCATCTGGGCGGCGCGATCGATGCCGACGCCGCCGACAAGGCCGCGCGCTTCATGCAGATCTGCAATGCGCACGGCCTGCCGATCGTCTCGCTGATCGACACGCCGGGCTTCATGGTCGGCCCCGAGGTCGAGGCGCGCGCGCAGGTGCGCCACGTCTCGCGGATGTTCGTGATCGGCGCCAAGCTGCGCGTGCCCTTCCTCGCGGTGGTGCTGCGCAAGGGCTATGGCCTGGGCGCGATGGCGATGGCCGCGGGGGGCTTTCGCGCGCCGACCTTCACGCTGTCGTGGCCGACCGGCGAGTTCGGCGGCATGGGCCTCGAGGGCGCGGTGCGGCTGGGCTTTCGCAAGGAGCTCGAGGCGCTGCCCAAAGGACCGGAACGCGACGCGCTGTACCAGAAGCTGGTCGCGCAGATGTACGAACGCGGCCATGCGATCAACGCCGCCGCGGCGCTCGAACTCGATGCGGTGATCGATCCTGCCGCGACGCGGCAGTGGCTGGTGACCGGGCTCGATGCGGGCGCATCGCACCCCAACCGGCCGCTGCGGCAGTACGTCGACGCCTGGTAAGGAAACGTCCCCGCAGCTCTTCCATCGACCCGAACAAGAACGCAACAGGAGACAGCAGATGGACCGCGAGCAGTCGAACCCACCAGCATTGCCCGACGCTTCCGTCGAAGAGGCGCAGTTCTTCGAAGATCTGGAAGCGCGCCACCGCAGGATCTGGCCCGCCGGCCTGCCCACCGCGCCGGTCTATCCGCACGGCGAGGTCGCGCTCGGTGACTACCTGCGCGCGTGGGCGCGCCGGCGCCCCGCGCATCCGGCGCTGATCTACTACGGCACCGAGGTCGGCTACGCCGAGCTCGACGACCTCAGCGAGCGCTGCGCCGCGCTGCTGGCCTCGCACGGCATCGGTGCCGGCGACCGTGTCGCGGTGATGATCGGCAACTGCCCGCAATTCCATGTGGTGTTCTACGGCATCCTGAAACTCGGCGCCGTCTACGTGCCGGTCAACCCGCTGTTCAAGGAAGAAGAGCTGCGCTACGAGCTGAACGACTCGGGCGCCACCGCCATCGTCGTGCTGGACCAACTGGCGGGCATGCTGATGGCGGTGAAAAGCCAGACCCGCATCCGCACCGTCTTCACCACCAGCCAGGGCGAGATGCTGCCGGCGCAGCCGACCGTGCCGCTGCCGCCGGGGCTCGACGCGCCGCCACGGCGCATCGACGGCGCGACCGACCTGATGCCGGCAATCCGCGCCACCGCGCCGATCGCGCTGCCGCCGGTCGATCTCGACGCGCTGGCCGCGCTGAACTACACCGGCGGCACCACCGGCATGCCCAAGGGCTGCATGCACACGCAGCGCGACATGGTCTACACGGCCGCCGCCTCGTACGCGCTGACCGGCGGGGTGGACGCCGCGCGCATGGCCGAGGGCTCCGACGACGTGATGCTGAACTTCCTGCCGATGTTCTGGATCGCCGGCGAGAACCTGGGGCTGATCTATCCGATCTTCAGCGGGGCCACCGTGGTCGTGCTCGCGCGCTGGGACCCGGTCGCCGTGATGGCGGCGATCGACCGCTACCGCGTCAACCGCACCTTCGTCGTGGTCGACAACGCCGTCGAGCTGATGAACCACCCCGAGCTGCCGCGCTACGACCTTCGCTCGCTGCGGCATACGCGCGCGGCCTCGTTCATCCGCAAGATCACGCCGGACATCCGCCGGCGCTGGTTCGAGCTGACCGGCAGCGTGCTGGCCGAGGGCGCCTGGGGCATGACCGAGACGCACACCAGCGACACCTTCACCACGGGCATGCAGGACGACGACATGGACCTGCGCGGGCGTCCCGTGTTCGTCGGCCTGCCGGTGCCCGGCACGCGCATCAAGATCTGCGATTTCGAGACCGGCGCGCTGCTGCCGATCGGCGCGGAAGGCGAGATCGTCGTCAGCACGCCGTCGCTGTTCAAGGGCTACTGGGGACGGCCGGATGTCGACGCCGAGGTGTTTCGCGACGGCTGGTTCCGCACCGGCGATATCGGCGCCTACGACGAGGACGGCTATCTGCACTTCCTCGGCCGCCGCAAGGAGATGCTGAAGGTGCGCGGCATGAGCGTGTTCCCGTCGGAACTGGAGGTGCTGCTGTCGCGCCATCCCGCGGTGCTGGGCTCGGCCGTGGTGGGCCGGCCCGACCCCGACAAGGGACAGATGCCGGTGGCCTTCATCCGGCTGCGGCCGGAACACGCCGCGACGGTGGACGCCGACACGCTGCACGCCTGGTGCCGCGAGCAGATGGCGGTCTACAAGGTGCCGGAGATCCGCATCGTCGACGAGCTGCCGCTGACCGCGACCGGCAAGGTGCGCAAGGTCGAGCTGCAGGCGCAACTGGAGGCGGAGCAGGGACAGCAATAAGGCGGCCCTGGGCCCGCACCAAGCGCAGGGAGACCACGGGCGCGACGCCGCGCAGGCCTTGCGCGCATAGCGATCGAAAGGGCGCCGCACGAGCGCCCCACGACAACAGGAGACAAACATGAACCCGTCCCGCCGCAAGCTGCTGCAGACGTCGGCCGCGCTCGCCGGCAGCCTGGCCTTGCCCCGCCTGGCCGGTGCGCAGGCGCTCACTACGACTGCTGCTGCCACCGCCGCCAGCGCCACCATCGACGGCGCGATCCGCATCGTGCTGCCCTACCCGCCCGGCGGCTCGACCGATGCGATCACGCGCTTCATCGCCGACCGGCTTGGCGCGGCGCTGAAGCAGACCGTGATCGTCGAGAACCGCCCCGGCGCGGCAGGCATGATCGGCGCCGCGCAGGTGGCCAAGTCGCCCGCCGACGGCCGCACGCTGCTGTTCACCAACACCGCGCTGATCCAGAGCCCGCTGATCCAGCCCAAGCCGCTCTACGACCCGATGACGGACTTCGATCCGCTGTCGCTGGTCGCCGACGCCGCGCAGGTGTTCGTGGCCAATGCCGATCTGCCCGTCAAGTCGCTGCGCGACTACGCGGCCTGGGCCAAGGCGCATCCGGGCTCGGCCTACGGCAGCCTGGGCGTCGGCTCGACCGGGCATCTGTACGGCGAGCTGTTCAAGCGGCGCGCGCAGGTCGAGATCGTGCACGCCGCCTACAAGGGCGATGCGCCGGCGATCGCCGATCTGCTGGCCAAGCAACTGCCGGCCGGCTTCGTTTCCACCGTGGTGGCGCGCACCTATGGCGAGGCGGGCCGCATCAAGGTGCTGGCGACGCTCGGCACCACTCGCGTGCCATCGATGCCCGATGTGCCGACCTTCGCGGAATCGGGGTACCAGGGCTTCGAGGCGATCGGCTGGATCGGCATGCTGGCGCCGCATGGCTGCGCGCGGCCCGTGATCGACCGGCTGTCGGCGGAAATCGCGCGCATCGTGCGTTCGCCCGACGGCTCGCGGATGCTGACCGAGGCCGGCATGCTGCCGCGCGGCACCAGCGCCGACGAGTTCGCGGCGCTGCTCAAGCGCGACCAGAAGGTGTGGCAGGCGCTGGTGCAGCAGACCGGCATCCGCGTCGGATGAGCGCGGCACCGGCAGCGCCGAACGCAGCGACGCCAGGAGCCGGCGGGCGACCCGGCGAGCAGTCCAACAGGAGTCCATTGCCCATGCGCGAGACCTCGACCTCGACGTCGTCCTCCTCCTTGACCTCGTCCCCGATCACCAGCCGGGCCGAATCGAAGGAAGACCGGCATTTCGTCACGGCGCTCGCGCGCGGGCTCGAAGTGCTGGCGTGCTTCCGCTCCAGCGACCGTGCCCTCGGCAATCAGGAGATCGCGCAGCGCTGCCGCCTGCCGAAATCGACGGTGTCGCGCCTGACCGCGACGCTGATCCGACTCGGCTATCTGACCCATTACGAAGGCACCCACAAGTACGCGCTCGGCACCGCCTGCCTGGGGCTGGGCAGCGCGATGCTGTCGCGGCTCGACATTCGCAAGGTGGCGCGGCCGTTGATGCAGGAACTGGCCGACTTCTCCGGCGGCACCGTGTCGCTGGGCGCGCGCGACCGGTTGTCGATGATCTATGTCGAGCACTGCCGCAGCTCGGCGGCGATCTCGCTGACGCTCGATATCGGCTCGCGCATTCCGGTCTCGACCTCGGCGATCGGACGAGCGTGGCTCGCGGTGGCATCCGAGGGCGAACGCGACGCGCTGCTCGAACAGATACGCGAGCTCGACGACGTGGCATGGCCGCGCATCCGCCAGGGCATCGAACAGGGGCTGCAGGACCACGGCACGCTTGGCGTGGCCTGCTCGTTCGGCGACTGGCAGAAGGACGTCAACGGCATCGGCCGCGGCTTCGACCCGGGCAACGGCATGGCGAGGATGGCGCTGAACGTCGGCGGCCCGTCGTACAGCCTGTCGCCCGAATTCCTGCTCAACGAAGTGCGGCCGCGCCTGCTGGAAGTGGTGCGGCAGCTGGAGTCGACCTTCCCGAAATAGCACCGACATGGCATCGCCGTAGCACCGCAATCGCATCGCAGTCGCATCGCAATCGCACCGCAATCGCACCGCAATCGCATCGGCATGGCACCGGCAAGGTAGCGGAATCGCAACCGGCTATCGCACGGTCCCGTTCTTCAACAAGAAACGCGCCGTCCCGTTCGGCGCAACAGGAGGCGCAATATGCAACAGCACCCGGCATCGGCTCGCTCGAAGCTGACGATCACGATCGGCGCCCTGGCGCTCGGCGCGTTGACGGCCCTGGGGGGCACCGCCCAGGCGGCCCCGGCGACCGGCAGCCTGACGGTGGCCTTCGGCGCGGAGTCCACGACGCTCGATCCCGTGCGCATTTCCGCGGGCGTCGACCATTATTTCGTCGGCCAGATCTTCGAGATGCTGGTGCGCCGCAACGCCTCGCTGCAGGACGAGAACTGGCTGGCCGAAAGCTGGAAGCTCGAGACCGGCAAGGACGGCAAGCCGGTGCTCGACGTGCGGCTGCGCAAGGGCGTCAAGTTCCACAACGGCGATCCGCTGACGGCCGAGGACATGGAGTTTTCCTGGCAACGGCAGCGCGATCCGAAGGGCAGCTTCTTCTCGCACTACGTGTCGTCGGTCGAGCGCTTCGAGATCGTCGACGCGCATCGCTTCAAGCTGCATTTCAAGGAGCCCGACGCGCAGTTCCTGGTCGGCAATCTGCAGCTGTGGGCGATGCCGAAGAAGTACATCCAGAAGGTCGGCGAGGAGGAGTTCGCCAGGAAGCCGGTCGGCACCGGCCCGTGGAAGTTCGTCTCGCGCACCGTCAAGGACGAATTGAAGCTCGAGGCCTTCGACGACTACTGGAACAAGAACAAGCGCCCCGGCGTGAAGACGCTGACGATCAAGGTCATTCCCGAGGACCTGACCCGCGTGGCGGCGTTCAAGACCGGCAAGGTCGACTGGATCGACAACGTACCGCCGTCGATGATCGAGGAGTTCAGGAAGATGCCGGGCGTCAAGACCGCAACGCTGGTCAGCGGCAACAACCTGTTCCTGAACTTCAACACGCAGATGCCGAAGTCGCCGTTCAACGACGTGCGCGTGCGGCAGGCCGCGGCGCATGCGATCGACGTCGACGCGATCATCAAGCGGGTGCTGTTCGGCCAGGGCGAGCGCTATGCGCAGGTCGGCAAGGGCTCGAACGGCTACGATCCGGCGCTCAAGCCGTATGCCTACGATCCGAAGCGCGCGCGCGAACTGCTGAAGCAGGCCGGCTATCCGAACGGCTTCGACACGCCGTGCTACAACCTGACCACGCCGCGCGAACCGGGCGTCAAGGAGGTCGGCGAGGCGATGTACGCGTATCTGAGCTCGGTGGGCATCCGCTGCCAGGTCCGCAATCTCGAGTATGGCGCGTGGATCAGCCTGGGCAAGCGCGGCCGCAGCGGTCCGCCGGAGATGGATGGCGTGCTCAGCTGGATGTGGTCGCAGGGCCTGCCCGGCGATCCGGGGCTGGCCTGGTCTGGCCATCTGCACAGCTATCAGCCCGGCGGCTGGGGCACGTACTCGTACACCAACGATGCCGAGGTCGATGCGCTGATCGAGAAGCAGCGCCAGACCATGGATCCCGCGGCACGTACCGAGCTGCTCAAGCAGATCGCGCGGCTCAAGCACGAGCGCGTGCTCGGCGGCCTGCCGACCTATCGGCCGCTGGTGACCTTCGCCTGGCGCGAGGACAAGGTGCATTACGTGCCGTGGCCGATCCGGGATTACTGGCGAGCGTTCCAGGAGGTGAGCCTGAAGCAGGCGCAGTGATGCGTCGACGCGAGCCGTCATTCGGGCCGATGCGCGAATGACGGCAGTTCGGTTCGTCGGTCCCCACCCCGGTCTCTTACGGAGGCTCGCATGTCCATCGCAAAACGGCTGCTGCACGGCCTGGTCAGCATCCTGGGCGCCAGCGTCATCATCTTCCTGATCTCGCGCCTGTCGGGCGATCCGCTGGCGTTGCTGCTGCCCGCGGACGCGCCGCCCGACGTCATCGAGCAGACGCGCCAGCATCTCGGCCTCGATCAGCCGCTGGTCGCGCAATACCTGAAGTTCCTCGGCCATGCGCTGACCGGCGACTTCGGCAACTCCTACCGCTGGCAGGAGCCGGCGCTCGGCCTGATCCTCGACCGCCTGCCGGCGACCGTCGAACTGGCGCTGGCGGCCCTCGCCTTCTCGATTGCGATGGCGGTACCGTTCGGCGTGCTGTCCGCCGTTCATCGCGGCAGCTGGTTCGATCGCTTCGCCAAGGTCTTCGCGATGGTCGGGCAGGCCATGCCGAACTTCTGGGTGGGGCTGCTGCTGATCCTGTTCTTCGCGGTGCAGCTGAACTGGCTGCCTGCCTTTGGGCGCGAGTCGTGGTCGAGCCTGGTGCTGCCGGCGATCGCGCTGGGCTGGTACCCGGTCGCGGCACAAACCCGCATCGTGCGCTCGGCAATGCTCGATGTGCTCGACAGCGACTACATCCGCATGGGGCGCACGATGGGCCTGCCCGAACGCGTGCTGGTGTGGAAGTACGCGCTGCGCAATGCGGCCATTCCGCTGGTCACCATCCTCGGCGTCTACTTCGCCGCGATGCTCGGCGGCGCCTTCGTGGTCGAGGTCATCTTCGCCTGGCCCGGCGTCGGCCGCACCGTGGTCGAGGCCGTGTTCGCGCGCGATTTTCCGGTGGTGCAGGCCGGCGTGATGCTGACTTCCGTGCTCTTCGTGCTGTCCAACCTGCTGGTCGACCTGAGCTACAGCCTGATCGACCCGAGGATTCGCCATGGCTGATCTGACTGCTGCGAAAACGGCTTCGGCGGCCGACAGCGCCATCGCCGGCGCGCCCCTGCGCCGGCGCGGCGCGATCGCCTGGGGCACGCTGCCCTGGTTCGCGCTGCTGGTCTTCCCCGTACTGGTCGTCTGCGCGCTCGGCGGCGAACTGCTGCTGCCGCACGATCCCAATGCGCTGGACCTGGGCATCGCCTTCCTGCCGCCGGCCTGGCTCGATGGGGGCAACTGGGCCTATCCGCTGGGCACCGACAACATGGGCCGCGACCTGCTGACGCGCATCATGGCGGGCACCCGGATCTCGCTGGTGGTGGCGCTGTACGCGATCCTGATCTCGGGCGGCATCGGCACGGCGGCCGGCATGCTGGCCGGCTACTTCGGCGGCCGGCTCGATGCGCTGATCATGCGGCTGGTCGATATCCAGATGTCGATTCCCTCGCTGGCGCTCGCGCTGGTACTGGCCGCGGTGCTCGGCCCGGGCTTCGAGACCGTGGTGCTGGTGATCGTGATCACCTACTGGACCTGGTATGCGCGCATCGTGCGCGGCGAGGTGATGTCGCTGAAGCAGCGCGATTACGTCGCGCTGGCGCGCGTGGCCGGCTGCGGCACGCCGACCATCTTCCGCCGCCACCTGCTGCCGAACCTGCTGAACACGCTGCTGGTGCTCGCCACGCTGCAGGTCGGGCAGGTGATCATCTTCGAGGCCTCGCTGAGCTTTCTCGGTCTCGGCATCCAGCAGCCCGACGTGTCGTGGGGCCTGATGCTGGCCGACGCGCGCAACTACATCACCAACGCCTGGTGGGCGATCACGATGCCGGGGCTCGCCATCATGGCGACCTGCCTCGCCTCGAACCTGCTGGGCGACTGGCTGCGCGACCGCTTCGATCCCAAGAGGAGGCAGCTATGAGCCATGCCGACATCGCGACCGCGCGTGCTTCGACCGACGCCGTCAGGGGCGCGCCGATGCTTGACGTGCGCAATCTGACCACGCACCTGACGCTGCGCCGCGGGGTGGTACGCGCCGTCGACGGCGTCGACCTGCATGTGCACGAAGGCGAGACGCTTGGCGTGGTCGGCGAGTCGGGGTCCGGCAAGTCGATGACGATCCTGTCGATCCTGCGGCTGCTGCCGCGGCAGACCGGCGCACGCATCGGCGGCAGCATCGTGCTGGACGGCCAGGACCTGCTGCAGGTCTCCGAGAAGACCATGAGCGAGGTCTATCGCGGCCGCAAGATCGCGATGATCTCGCAGGACCCGCTGACCTCGCTCAATCCGGTCTTCACCATCGGCGACCAGGTCGGCGCGCCGCTGCGCCACCACGGCATCGCCCGCGGCGAGGCGGCGCGGCGGCGCGTGGTCGAGGTGCTCGACAGCGTGCGCATCCCGTCCCCCGACGCGCGGCTGAACGACTATCCGCACCAGTTCAGCGGCGGCATGCGGCAGCGTGTGGTGACCGGCATGGCGATCGCCAGTGCGCCGCGGCTGCTGGTGGCCGACGAGCCGACCTCGGCGCTCGACGTGACCATCCAGGTCCAGATGATGGCGCTGTTTCGCAAGATCCAGGCGCAGACCGGCGTCGGCATCATCCTGATCACGCACGACCTCGGCGTGGCCGCCAGCATCTGCCACCGTGTCGCGGTGATGTACGCGGGCCGCATCGTCGAGACCGCCGATGTGCGCACGCTGTACAAGCGGCCCGCCCATCCGTACACGCAGGCGCTGCTGAACTCGATTCCGCATTTCGGCCAGAAGAAGGAGCGGCTGTTCGCCATCCAGGGCAGCCCGCCGAGCCTGATCGATCCACCGGCCGGCTGCCGCTTCGCCGCGCGCTGTCCGCATCGCAAGCCGCTGTGCGACGACGCGTATCCGCCCGAGGTCGAGCTCGAATCGGGCCATCGCGTCGCGTGCTGGCTGGCGAGCGGCACGTAGGGGCGAAGGTCGAAGGTCGAACGCCGAACGTCCGAACGCAGAACGCCGAACGGCCAACGCCCAACGCAGAACGCCGAATGTCCGGACCGGACCTTGCTCCCGGAACATTGCAGCCAGCGCAGGAGTGCCCATGTTGCTCGAAGTGCAGGACCTGAAGAAACACTTCCCCGTGCGCGGCGGCGGCGCCGTGCGCGCCGTCGATGGGGTCAGCTTTGCCGTCGACGCCGGCCAGACCTTCGCGCTCGTCGGCGAGTCGGGCTGTGGCAAGACCACCATCGCGAAGCTGCTGCTCCTGCTGGAAAAGCCCACCGGCGGCGCGATCCGCTTCGATGGCCAGGACGTGCTGACGCTAAACCGCAAGGCGGTGCAAGGCTACCGGCGGCAGGTGCAGGCGGTGTTCCAGGATCCGTCGTCGTCGCTCAATCCCCGCCTGAAGGTGCGGATGCTGCTGGGCGAGCCACTGCTGGCGCATGGCCTGGGCGGCGATCGCGCGGCGCTGCAGCGCCGGCTGCTCGAACTGCTGGAGATCGTCGGCCTGCCGCCCGGCGCGCTCGAACTCTATCCCCATGAGTTCAGCGGCGGCCAGCGCCAGCGCATCGCGGTGGCGCGCGCGCTGGCGCTGCAGCCCAGGCTGATCGTGCTCGATGAACCGACCTCCGCGCTGGACGTGTCGATCCGCGCCCAGATCGTCAACCTGCTGGCCGATATCCAGCGCAGCTTTGGCCTGGCCTATGTGGTGATCGCCCACGATCTCGCGCTGGTCGAGCACTTCAGCAGCGCGGTCGGCGTGATGTATCTCGGCGCGATGGCCGAGAGCGGCCCCAGCGAGGCGGTGTTCGGCGCGCCGCGCCATCCGTACACGCAGGCACTGCTCGGTTCCGCGCCGCGTCCCGATCCGGATCATCAGCCGACCGAGGGTCTGATCGTCGGCGAGATCGGCTCGGCGCTGGCGCCGCCCTCCGGTTGCCGCTTCCATCCGCGCTGCCCGCATGCGATGCCGGTATGCGGGCAGCAAGCGCCGGCGATGCGAGCGATGGGCACGGTGGAGGTGGTGGGTGGCAGGGATGCGGGACTGGCCCATCTCGCGGCCTGTCATCTGCTCGACGGCGGCCGTGCAACGGTAAGCGTGGAGCTTGTGAACGACGTCGCGACGATTCCGTGACTCCGTGACTCCGTGACTCCGTGACTCCGTGATTCCTGATTCCGTGATTCCGTGATTCCGTGATTCCGTGATTCCGTGATTCCGTGGTGCCGTGGTGCCGTGGTGCCGTGGCCGGCGTAACGAGCGGGTCAAAAAAAAGCCAGCCGACAGGCTGGCCAAGAACCAAGGAGACACACAAACGCGCATAAACGACGCGCGCAAAACGGAACAAGCACTACAAGGTACTGCGGAACTCGCTGCGGACTGGCGTCAAGGGATGGTCCGCGTCGCCAACCGGATTGGCGTCAACCTACGAAGGCCTGGCGGCAGCGCAGCGCCATCACCTGCGCCTCGAAGGCGCGTGCCGCGAGTTCGGCAAGGTGGGCGGTGCGGCGGCGCCGCGAAGGCGTGTCGGACTGCGCGGCGTTGGTGGCCTTTGCGGCCTTCCTGCTGTTGGCGGTGTTCGCGGTGTTCGTGGTCTTGCTGCTTTCCGCGTCCTCGTTCAAGTGCCAGGCGGCGCGGGTGACGGACAGAATCCGGGCAAATGCCCGGGCATGCTCGACAGGCATGCCGACAAGGGCCGGGGCCATGATTGCTTACCTCTGAGTTGTTCGGTACGGCGTGACAAATCAATATCAACCGTAACTGAACGATACACAGGGGTCCGGCTGCTCCTTATCAAGCGTGCGCCGAAAGCAATGTGGGTCTAGTCCTACAAAAAACGTGGCCCGGAAATTTGGCGGAAAACCACCCTCGCAGTCAGGTCGTACTTGGGCTCCAGAACGCCTGCCGCACCGCCGGCAGCGCCGCCAGCCGCTGCACCAGACGGTCCAGCGCATCGCCATCGAAGGAGCTCGCCACCAGCGTCGCCTCGATCTCGACCTCGTCGTGCCCGAACGGCTGGATGTCGAGATCGTGTACCGGGTAACCGCCGCGCTCCAGCGCCTCCTCCAATTGCGCCATCACCGCCTTCTGCTGGCCGCGCTCGGCGATCACGTGGACCGTGCCGGTGACCTCGACCGATTCCACGTCGAGCGGCTTGCGATTGATCGCATCGACGATGGGCCGCAGCAGCGTGTTGGCCGCCAGCACGAACACCGTCGCCAGCATCGCCTCGAGAATCAGATCGGCGCCGGCCGCCGCACCGACGCCGGCCGAGCCCCACAGCGTCGCCGCGGTATTGAGCCCGCGCACATTGCCCTCCTCCCGCATGATCACGCCCGCGCCGAGAAAGCCGACCCCTGACACGACATAGGCCATCACATGCACCGCGCCATCGTGCCCGTGCAGCCGGTTGGCGACGTCGACAAACACCGCGGCGCCGACCGCGACCAGCACATTGGTCCGCAGCCCCGCGGTGCGCTGCCGGTACTGCCGCTCGAAACCGATTGCACCGCCGAAGACGAATGCGGCCGTCAGGCTGACCAGCGTATCCAGCAGCGAGGAGAGATTGACGTTGTGGAAGGCTTCCATGCGGGCTCCTGACGCGATGTGACCGCCAGCGCAGGGCGCCATCTTGCGATCGCCATGCGCACCGATATCGAGGAGAGGATGCGTCGGTTACGAAGAGCCGGCGCGGCCCGCCTCGCCCAGAATCCATTCGCGAAACGCGGCAATCTTCGCGCGTGCGTGGCTTTCCTCGGGGTAGACCAGGTAATACGCAAAGGCATCGAGCAGCGTGACGTCGGCGAGCCGGACCAGCGAGCCGTCGGCCAGTTCGCGCGACACCATCGCGGCCGGCAGCAGGCCGGCGCCCTGCCCGGCCATCACCGCCTTCCACAGCAGGCTCGAATCGTCGAACGACGGTCCGCGCGGGCGCTCGATCTCGTCGATGCCCTGCGCCTGGAACCACAGATGCCAGCCCTTGCGCTCGGTGTCGTGGACCTGCGGCCAGCGCAGCAGATCGGCGGGCGTGGCCGGCATGCCGAGCTTGCGCACCAGCGCCGGCGCGGCCACCGGCACGATCTCCACGGCGAGGATCCGCTCGCTGTGCAGGCCGGGATATTGGCCCAGGCCGTGCCGGACCGCGACGTGCACGCCGTCGCGGGTGAAGTCGGCCAGCGCGGTGGTGGTGATCACGTGCAGGTCGATGTCCGGATGCGCCTGCTGGAACGACTGCAGGCGCGGCACCAGCCACGCGGCCGCAAAAAAAGGCGTGACGCTGACGTTCAGCAGGCCGGTGTCGGCGGGCGCCGCGATGCGGCCCGTCGCCTCCTTGATCTGCCGGAAGGCGTTGCGCACCGGCGGCAGATAGGCCCGCCCCGCTTCGGTCAGGTAGATGCCGCGGTTCACGCGCTGGAACAGCTTGACGCCCAGGTGCGACTCCAATGCCTTGACCATCTGGCTGACCGCGCCGGCCGTCACGCACAGCTCCTCGGCGGCGTGCTTGACCGACAGATGCCGGGCCGCGGCCTCGAAGGCCCGCAAGGCATTGAGCGGCGGCAGCTTGTGGTTTGACATTAGATTTTCTAAGGCGAAAAGCGTACGAATTCTGGTTTGCGGGCGTGCAGCGGAAAAGTTAAGTTTGGGGCGTTATCTGGCCACGTCAGCGCAGCATCGGGTACGGTCTGGCGCAGGGCCGGTTCAATTCTACTTAACCTTCGATGGCATCCGATAAAAACATGGCGACCGCCTGGCATCTGCTTTCCATCGCCGAACTTGCCCCACAAATCCGGCGGCGCGAGGTCTCGCCGACTACCGTGGTCCGCGTGCAGCTCGATCGGATCGCTGCGCTCGACGGCGCGCTGCACAGCTACGCACTGGTGATGGCCGACGCGGCGATGGCGCAGGCGGAAGCCGCCGAGGCCGAGATTGCCGCGGGCCGGTATCGCGGCCCGCTGCATGGCGTGCCGATCGGTATCAAGGACCTGTGCTGGACCGAGGGCGTGCCGACCGCCGCCGGCATGGCGATCCATCGCGACTTCCGTCCCGACCGGGATGCCACCGTGGTCCGCCGGCTCAGGGACGCGGGCGCGGTGCTGCTGGGGAAGCTGCAACTGACCGAAGGCGCGTATTCGGACCATCACCCCTCGGTGACCGCGCCGGTGAACCCCTGGCACGCCGACTACTGGCCCGGCATCTCGTCCAGCGGCGCCGGCGTGGCCACGGCGGCCGGCCTTTGCCATGGCGCCATCGCGTCGGATACCGGCGGCTCGATCCGCTGGCCCTCGGCCGCCAATGGCGTGACGGGGCTGAAGCCGACCTGGGGCCGGGTCAGCCGGCATGGCGTGTTTGCGCTGGCGCCGTCGCTGGATCATGTCGGCACCATGGCGCGCAGCGCGGCGGATGCCGGTCTGCTGCTGCAGGCCATCGCCGGCGTGGATCCGGAGGACCCGACCGCGCTGCACGACCCGGTGCCCGACTGCCTCGGCGGGATCGCGACGGACCTGCGCGGCGTACGCATCGGCATCGATGCGGACTGGAACGGCGACGGGGTCGATGCCGAAGTCGGGGCCGTCGTCGGCGCGGCCGCCGAGGTATTGCAAGCGCTCGGCGCGTCCCTGGTCGATGTCCGCGTTCCCGACGCGGTGCGCGCCGGCAGCGGACTGACCGACGACTGGGCCGCCAACTGCGCGGTCGAGGCGGCCGTCGCGCATGCCGCCACCTACCCCGCGCGCCGGGATGAATACGGGGCGGTGCTGGCCTCGGTGATCGAAGCCGGACGCGCGCTGTCCGGCATCGACTATCAACGGATCCTGCTGCGCCGTGCGCAATTGCGCGGCCGCATGGTCGCGCTGCTGCGAACCGTCGACCTGCTGCTGACGCCGGTGCATCCGTATGCGCCGCTGTCGCTGGCCGCGGTACGCACGCTTGGCGAACAGCCGGCGCTGATCGCCGGGCTGCAACGGTACACTTGTCCCTTCAACCTGACCGGCCATCCGACCCTGACGCTGCCAGGCGGTTTGTCGCGGCAAGGGCTGCCGATCGGCTTTCAACTCGTCGCCCCGCATCTGGGCGAAGCGATGCTGGTACGCGCGGGCGCCGCCTTCCAGGGCGCCACCGGCTGGCATCGCCAACATCCGGTGAACTGACATGACGACACTGGTGTTCAAGCAGCGCGTGTTCTACGGCTGGTGGGTGGTGGCGGCCGCGTTCGCGGTGACCTTCGTCGGCTTCGGCAGCGCCTATACCTTCAGCGCGTTCATCGAGCCCTTGCAGCGCGAGTTCGGCGCGTCGCGCGGCGCGGTGTCGCTGGTGTTCTCGCTGGCGGGCTTCCTGTATTTCGCGCTGGGCATCGTCAGCGGGCCGCTGGCCGATCGCTGGGGTGCGCGCCGCCTTTGCATCGCGGGGATGCTGCTGGTCGGCGCGGGCCTCGCGCTGGCGAGCGTCGCGCGCAATATCGTCGAGGTCTATGCGGCCTATGGGCTCGGCGTGGGACTGGGCGTCGGTCTGGCGTATGTGCCGGCGGTGGGCGCGGTGCAGCGCTGGTTCGTCAAGCGCCGCGGCCTCGCTTCGGGGCTCGCGGTCAGCGGCATCGGCGTCGGCACGCTGGCGATGCCCCCGCTGGCCGCGCTGCTGATCGACGGCATGGGCTGGCGCGACGCCTATCTGACGCTGGGCGTGCTGGCCGCGGTGCTGGGCGTGGGCGCCTCGCTGCTGCTGGAGAACGATCCGCGCGAGCGTGGCCTGGCGGCGGACGGCGAGCCATTGCCGGCCCATGCTCACGCCGCGCCGCCGTCGGGCGATCTATCGGTGCGCGACGCGGTACGGACGCGCCAGTTCATCAGCCTCTATGCGGCCTGCCTGATCGCCTCTTTCGGCGTGTTCGTGCCCTTCGTCCATCTGGTGCCGCACGCGCAGGACCTCGGCATTGCGCAGGGCTCGGCGGTGCTGCTGCTGGGCGTGATCGGCATCGGCAGCACGGCCGGGCGCTTCTTCCTCGGCAGCCTGGCCGACCGCATGGGCCGCCAGCGCTTCCTTTTGTGCACGGTGATCGCGCTGGCGTTCACGCTGGTGATCTGGGCCGTCGCCACCGGCTTCTGGATGCTGGCCCTGTTCGCCTTCCTGTTCGGCGCCTGCTACGGCGGCTGGGTCGCGGTGCTGCCGGCGGTGGTGATGGACCTGTTCGGCGGCCGCAATGTCGGCGGCATCATCGGCGTGCTGTACACCAGCGTGGCCTTCGGCACGCTGATCGGCCCGAGCGCGGCCGGTTATGCGTTCGACGCCAGCCGCAGCTATACGTTGCCGATTCTGGCGGCGGTGGCGGCGAATCTGATTGCGGGGGGAATTCTGATGGTGGCGGCGCGGGGGACGAAGCGGGGCTCGGCACAGGGCTGATGCCAAACCATCAGCCTACCCATCGTCAGCCTACCGATCGTCAGCCCACCAACGCGTCAGTCCACCAACGCGTCAGTCCACCAGCCCAAGGGGCAGCGTTATTTGCCGATGCAGAACCGCGTGAAGATCGTCCCCAGCAGATCGTCGCTGGTGAACTCGCCGGTGATGCTGTTCAGGTGTTCCTGCGCCAGCCGCAACTCCTCGGCGAACAGGTCCAGCGCCTTGTCCTGCTGATCGGCGCGTTCGGCGGCGAGGTCCAGATGCGACTGGGCGCTGCGCAGCGCGTTCAGATGGCGCTCGCGCGCGAGGAAGGCGCCCTCGTTGCCGGCCTGCCAGCCGATCACGCGCAGCAGTTCGTGGCGCAGCAGGTCGATGCCGGCGCCGGTGCGCGCCGAGATCCAGATTTCGGTGGGGTTGGGGCCGTTGGCGACCACCACGTGGGGACGGTTGCCGCCGAAGGTGATGGCGCCGACCGCGGGCGCCAGGTCGATCTTGTTGACGACGCGCAGGATCGGCGCGCCGGGCGGCAGATGGCCCGACAGGCGGTCGTCGATCGCGTCGTCGATCTCTGATAGGCCGTGCTGCAGATAGTCGGTGGCGTCGATCAGATGCAGCACCACGTCCGCGCGGCCGATCGCTTCCCAGGTGCGCTCGATGCCGATGCGTTCGACCTCGTCGACCGCATCCTCGCGCAGGCCTGCGGTATCGATGATATGCAGCGGGATCCCTTCGATCTGGATGGTCTCGCGCACGCGATCGCGCGTGGTGCCGGCGATCGGCGTGACGATGGCGAGCTCCGCGCCGGCCAGCGCGTTGAGCAGCGAGGACTTGCCGACGTTGGGCTGGCCCGCCAGCACCACCGACAGGCCCTCCCGCAGCAGCGAACCCTGCCGCGCCTGCGCCAGCACGCCGCCCAGCGCGGTACGAATGGTATCGAGCTGGCCGCGCGCATCGGAGGCCTCGAGGAAGTCGATCTCTTCCTCCGGGAAGTCCAGCGTGGCCTCGACCAGCATGCGCAGATGGATCACCTGCTCGACCAGCGCGCGAATCGCATCGGAAAACGCGCCTTCCATCGAGCGCGCCGCCGAGCGCGCGGCCGCCTCGGTGCTGGCCTCGATCAGGTCGGCGACGGCCTCGGCCTGGGCCAGATCGAGCTTGTCGTTCAGGAAGGCGCGGCGGGTGAATTCGCCGGGTTCGGCCAGGCGCAGGCCGACTTCGCGGCCGGCCTGCAGGCAACGCGTCAGCAGCATCTGCATCACCACCGGACCGCCGTGGCCCTGCAGCTCGAGCACGTCCTCGCCGGTGTACGAATGCGGGCCGGGGAAGAACAGCGCGATGCCGTGGTCGATCACCTCGCCCTTGCCGTCGAGGAAGGGCAGATAGGTGGCGCGGCGCGGCGTCAGCGGCTGGCCGCAGATCGCGCGGGCGATCGTGCCGGCTTCGGGTCCGGACACGCGGACCACGCCGATGCCGCCCCGTCCGGGCGCGGTGGCGATGGCGGCGATCGTGTCGATGCTGGGCTGGGCGGTCATAGGGCGGTATTGTCGCAGATCAACGCGGCGCCGGCGTCACTGGTTGGGCGGGCTTCGGGCGGGCGGGCTTCGGTTGGGCCGCCTTCGGTTGGGCGATCTTCGGTTGGGCGATCTTCGGTTGGGCGATCTTCGGTTGGGCCACCGGTTGAGGGGCCATCGGTTGCGTGGCGATCGGTGGCGAGCCGGTTCGTGTCATCCCCATCTCGGCCGGCTCGAACGAATCCTCCGCGCGCGGGCCGGACAGCAGCGCAGACAGCAGGCTGCGGGCGCTGGCGGCATCCGTCTGCGCGCCGAGCCTGGCCTGACGGGCGACCAGCTTGCGATGAACGCGTCCGGTGTAGCGCCCGGGCAGCACCGGGCCGACCGCCTCGATCGCGTAGCGCAGGCGCTTGCCGGCGACGCGCAGCGCGTGCAGGACGTCGGCGGCCGGCGCGAGCGTCAAGTCCGCTTCGGTGCCGAGATCCCGCCAGCGCGCCTTCAACGCCCGCACGCTGCGCCGCGCCTTGCGCACGCGCCGGCGCGCCAGCCGGCCCAGCGGCGCATTGGCCTTGCCCGGGATGCCGTCGACGGCGCGGTGCCGCAGCGCGGCCAGATCGTCGTCGAGCACCGGCAAGGTCTGGCTGCGCTGCGCATGCAGCACCGACAGCAGCGTCGCGCGCGCCGCCTCGCGCCGGGACTGCGCGGTGTCCAGCAGCGCCAGCAGCACCGGATCGCCCGGTTGGCGCGACAGCGCGGGCTGCAGCGTGTCGGCGATCAACACATCCCAGTCGCGCACCGGCCCGGTGGCCCGCATCAGGTCCCGCAGCACGATGCGCCAGCGCGCCGCCAGCGCGCCCGGCAGCGCGGGGGCAAAGACCCAGCGCACGGCACGCAGGTGGCGCACCGCCACGCGCAAGGCATGCAGGTCGTCGGGCCGGTCGCGCCGGTCCATGGCGCGCAGCGCGTCGGCGATCCGCTGCAGATCGGCGGCGGCCAACGCGGCAAAGGCGTCGAGCGCGCGCATCCGGCGTTTCAGTGTGAGAGTGCCCATGTCGCCCTGTCGCGGTCGGAGCCGGCAGCCCGCGCCGGCCCGCTATCAATGCACCTGGCTACAGTGTAGGAAACGACCTCGCCCGATGCGGCGCATGGTCGTCTTTCGCCCTGGCGGCCGCCCAAAGAAAAAGCCCGACGCTTTCGCGTCGGGCTTCTCGTGTGGCGAGGTGCCGGTCGGGCTCAGCCCTTGGCCGGCGCCGGAGTCTTGCCCTTGCCCAGCATCCGGTTGATCTGCCATTGCTGCGCGATCGACAGGATGTTGTTGACCACCCAGTACAGCACCAGGCCGGCCGGGAAGAAGAAGAACATCACCGAGAACACCAGCGGCATGATCATCATGACCTTGGCCTGGATCGGGTCCGGCGGCGTCGGGTTCAGCTTGGTCTGCACGAACATCGACACGGCCATCACGATCGGCAGGATGTAGAACGGGTCGGGCACCGACAGGTCCTTGATCCAGCCCAGCCACGGCGCGCCGCGCATCTCGACCGACGACAGCAGGACCCAGTACAGCGCGATGAACACCGGGATCTGGATCAGGATCGGCAGGCAGCCGCCGAGCGGATTGACCTTCTCGGTGCGGTACAGGCCCATCATCTCCTGGTTCATCTTCTGCGGGTCGTTCTTGTAACGCTCGCGGATCGCCGTCATGCGCGGCTGCAGGTCCTTCATCTTGCCCATCGACTTGTAGCTTGCCGCGGACAGCGGGAAGAACACCAGCTTGATCAGCACGGTCAGCGCGATGATCGACCAGCCCCAGTTGCCCAGGATGCCGTGCAGCTTCTCCAGCAGCCAGAACAGCGGCTTGGCGAGGATGGTCAGCCAGCCGTAGTCCTTGACCAGCTCCAGGCCCGGCGCGATCTGCTCGAGCATGTGCTCTTCCTGCGGGCCGGCGAACAGGCGCGCGTCGGTCGACACCGTCGCGCCCGGCGCGATCTCGCCCAGCGGCTGCTGCACGCCAACGCGATACAGGTTCGGGTCGATCTGCTCGACGTAGAAGCTGTGCTGCTTGCCGGTCTGCGGCAGCCAGGCCGAGGCGAAGTAGTGCTGCACCATCGCGACCCAGCCGTTGTCCGACGGGGCGGGCAGCGTGACCTTGCCCTTGGCGATGTCCTCGAAGCTGATCTTGTGGTACTTGTCCGCGTCGGTGTAGACGGCCGGACCGGTGAAGGTGCTGTAGAACTGCGACTGCTCGACGTGGGTACCGTCGCGCGCCAGTTCCATGTACAGCGTCGGCGAGACCGGCTGGGCGCGGTTGTTCGTCACGTCGAAATGCGTCGCGACGACATAGCTGCCCTTCTGGAAACGGTAGGTCTTGGCGAAGCGCACGCCGTCCTTCTCGGCGGTCAGCACGACGTCCAGCGAACCGGCATTGCCCAGGTCGCGCGGACCCGGCGCGGCGGTGAACACCGTCGTGTGGTTCGGCAGGTCGCCGTTGATCAGGCCCGAGCGCGCCATATAGGTATGCGCGGCGCTGCGCTGGAACAGCACGACCGGATTGCCGGCCTCGTCCTTGTGGCGCAGCAGTTCGAGACGAGACAGGATGCCGCCCGCGGTATCGATCTCGGCACGGACCACGTCGGTCGTGATGACGATCTTCTCGCCGGCCGGCGCAGGCGCCTGCGGCGCGGCTGCCGGGGTGCCGGTCGGGGACGCGCCGCCCACCGCCTTGGGCACGTCGCTGCGCGCCTGCGGGGCGCTCGCCGGCGTGCCGGTCGCGGCGGGTTGCGAGGCGCTCGGGAAGAACATCGAGGCGTGGCCGTTGGCGCGCTGCCAATTGTCGTAGAGCAGCACGAGGGACATCGAGAAGATGACCCAGAGGATGGTGCGTTTGATATCCATGTCTCGCTGTATCTGGGAATTCAGGGTCTGGGCAGCCGGACGCTGACCGTCGGACGGCCGGCGTCGCGCGAAGGCGGCACCGGATCATACCCGCCTTGCGCGAAGGGATGGCAGCGGCACAGCCGGCGGGCGGCCAGCCAGCTGCCGCGCGCGGCGCCATGAGCGACGATGGCTTCGCGGGCGTAATCGGAGCAGGTCGGCAGGAAGCGGCACTGCGAGCCCAGGTACGGACTCAGCGCGATCTTGTAGAAGCGCAGCAGGGCAAGCAGGATAGGCTTCATGTCGGTGCCCTCGATCAGGCGCCGGAAGGCGAGGTGAGCGCAGCGGGCGGAGCGGACGGCAGGGGCCGGGCGGCGACTTCCATCAGCTCGGCCAGTTCGGCCTGGCAGGCCAGCCGGACTGCACGGCGGCTGGGGAATTCGGTGCGCGGGAACTTGGCCTGCAATCGCAGCAACACGTCGCGGCCGACCAATTGGTCCTGCCGCTGGCGGAACAGTTCCCGCACCATGCGCTTCACCAGATTACGCTCGGCGGCGCGCGGCGCAAACTTCTTGCCGACCACGATGCCGAGCCGCGCCTGCGGCTGGCCGTTGGCGCGGACGTAAAGCACGAAATGGGCGCTGCGCCGCCGCGGGCGCAAAGCAAAAACGGATGAAAACTCATCCGTCTTTGTGAGCCTCGCGGCTTTGGGGAAGGCATGGGTCGGCACGCTGGTCAGACTGGCTGGCACGCGTTGCCGGGCCGTCCTGGGGGCAAGGCAAGAAGGGACAGCGGCAAGGGCGGCGGCCGGGACACGACCGCGCCGCGTCCCGCCATCATGCGCCGGCGGTTGCCGGCTGCATCGATGCGGGCCGCCGTCCCGTCACCCGGCCCTTAGACTGCCAGGCGCTTGCGGCCCTTGGCGCGGCGCGCGTTGATCACGGCGCGGCCGCCACGGGTCTTCATGCGCACGCGGAAGCCATGGGTACGCTTGCGGCGGGTAACGGAAGGTTGGTAGGTACGTTTCATGTTGCACTCTCTGGTTGATCTGGGCACGCCCGGCCGGCCAGGGGCCTTGGCTGCCGCGTATGGTTCGCATGGGGGCCGCCGCGGATGCGGTACTGCCGACGCTTGTGATTGTCCTGAAGCTGACCTGACGCCGGCCTTGGGTGTCGCGATACAGGTCTCGCGACGCAGGCTGGGCGGGATGACCGCGCGGCTGGCGCGGGCGACCCGAGCTCAGGTCCGCCGCCGCTCAAGAAATGAAGCGGGTCAGACCCGGCGATGCGCATACGTGATCCCCTGCCGCATCGCAGAACCCGCCATTTAACGGATTTTCTGCGCGCCTGTCAAGGCTGCTGTGGGAGGATGCCGCTGTGCGGGTGCACGCATGGCCGATGACGGCCGTTTTCTTGTCCACAGTGGTGCGAAGCACATTTTAGAGTGGCCCAAACACCGCTTTTTTTGCGTGATGCGAAGGACAATCCCCTTTTAAATCAAGCGATTGGCCTCTATAAGTGCCGGCTGCGGCGCTGCAAGGTTGCAGGTTGTGCACAGTCATCCACCGAATTTTCACCAGTTGTCCACAGACTTATCCTTTGTGGATAACTTGGGCCGGGGGGTACAATCCCGGTCCAAACACAACACGGCCTGCGTGGCGCACGCACAACCCGAGGTGTGCAGGACATGACGGTTAGGCGGCTTGGCGGGCGGGGGATCCGACAAGCCGGCTGCGGTAGCGGTCATGCCGGCACTCGGGAGACAGCGGCGCCCTTTTTTATTGGGACTCGAAAGACTGCTGACGTGACGCCAGGCAGCCGTGGCACTACCCAACAACAACCGATGCAAGATTTCTGGCAGGCGGCAGCCGCGCAGCTCGAGCGCGAACTGACGCCTCAACAGTTCAAAACCTGGATCAAGCCGCTCGCGCCGGTCGCGTTCGATGAGAACGCCCTGTCGCTGCGCATTGCCGCGCCCAACCGCTTCAAGCTCGACTGGGTCAAGAGCCAGTTCTCCGGGCGCATCACCGCGCTGGCCTGCGAGTACTGGGAAGCGCAGGTGAGCGTCCACTTCGTCCTCGACCCTACGGCGTCGGGGCGTGCGGCAGCGAACGGCTATCAGGCCCCCGGCAATCCGGGCGGCCCGTACGGTCCTGCCCAGGATCCGGCCGCCCCCGGCGGCGTGGGTCCGGCCGCCCATCTGGCGCCGGCCTACGGCGCGGGCCAGGCGATGGGCCAGCCGCCGGCGCACGGCGGCCAGGGGCCCGGTCCGGGCGCGCTGATGTACGGCGCGCCGGAGCAACCCGGTGCCGGCGTTGCCGCGCCGGCGGGCTATGGCGGCATCCACGGCGGCATCGGCGCCGGCATGGGCAACCCGCAGGCCGCTCCCTACCCCGGTGGCGGCCAGCCGATCGGCGCCGACGTGGTCGATGTCGACGTGCCGCAACTGGACCCGGCCGAGGCCGCGGCCCGCTCGTATCGCGTCGCGCAGCAACCGATGCCCGGCCAGCAGCCGGCCGACACGGTCCACGAGCGCTCGCGGCTCAATCCGATCCTGACCTTCGACAATTTCGTCACCGGCAAGGCGAACCAGCTGGCGCGCGCCGCGGCAATCCAGGTCGCCAACAATCCGGGCAAGTCGTACAACCCGCTCTATCTGTATGGCGGCGTCGGGCTGGGCAAGACCCACCTGATCCACGCGATCGGCAACTTCATGCTGATGGAGAACCCGCGCGCCCGGATCCGCTATATCCATGCCGAGCAGTACGTCTCCGATGTGGTCAAGGCGTATCAGCGCAAGGCGTTCGACGAGTTCAAGCGCTATTACCACTCGCTCGACCTGTTGCTGATCGACGACATCCAGTTCTTCTCCGGCAAGAACCGCACGCAGGAAGAATTCTTCTACGCGTTCGAGGCGCTGATCGCCAATCGTGCCCAGGTCATCATCACCAGCGATACCTATCCGAAGGAAATCACCGGCATCGATGATCGGCTGATCTCGCGCTTCGACTCGGGCCTGACCGTCGCCATCGAGCCGCCCGAGCTGGAAATGCGCGTCGCGATCCTGATGAAGAAGGCCGCCGCGGAAAACGTTTCGGTGCCGGAGGAAGTGGCCTTCTTCGTCGCCAAGCATCTGCGCTCGAACGTGCGCGAACTGGAAGGCGCGCTGCGCAAGATCCTCGCGTTCTCGAACTTCCACGGCAAGGACATCACGATCGAGGTCACCCGCGAAGCGCTGAAGGACTTGCTGACCGTACAGAACCGGCAGATTTCGGTAGAAAACATTCAGAAGACCTGCGCCGACTTCTACAACATCAAGGTCGCCGACATGTATTCCAAAAAGCGGCCTGCCAATATCGCGCGGCCGCGGCAGATCGCGATGTATCTGGCCAAGGAACTGACGCAGAAGAGCCTGCCCGAGATCGGCGAGCTGTTCGGGGGGCGCGACCACACCACCGTGCTGCACGCGGTACGCAAGATCGCCGACGAGCGCAGCAAGGATGCCCAGCTCAATCACGAACTGCACGTTCTGGAACAGACCCTGAAGGGTTGAAAACCCGGCGCCGGGGATTTTGCGGGACGGCCTGCGCGGGCTGGCATACTGTGGTCTGCGCGCCGCGCGCTGCCGCGGGACGCGGAAAAGCCCGGTGGCGACCCGCAAACCCGCGCGGGACAAGGCTTTGCGGGCCGCCGGCAAATATTGGGGGATCGTGGCTTTTCATGCACAATATGCAGACCAGCCACACATCGTCCGGCTTTGCCGAGCCGCCCGATCCGAGGTAAAATGCGACATTAACTCCTTGATTCCTAAGTGATTTTGGAGTTGTCCAAGACACCCGGCGGACGCTGACTATAAACGACGAAGGACATATTCAATGCAATTGGTCAAAACCTCGCGAGACAATCTGCTGCGTCCGCTGCAAATCGTGAGCGGCATCGTGGAGCGCCGCCACACCCTCCCGATCCTGGCCAACCTGCTGATCCGCAAGTCCGGCGCCAACGTCTCCTTCCTGTCCACCGATATCGAAATCCAGATCACCACGCACGCCGAATGCGGCGTCGGCAGCGACGACGTGGCCACCACCGTGGCCGCGCGCAAGCTGCTCGATATCCTGCGAGCGATGCCCGACGGCGATGTCGCGCTGTCGCTGTCGGACAAGCGGATGACGGTGCAATCGGGCAAGAGCCGTTTCGCGCTGCAGACGCTGGCCGCCGAGGAATTCCCGACGGTCGCCGAAGCCACCGAATTCAACGCCAGCGTCACGCTGCCGCAGAAGACCTTCAAGCATCTGCTGGCGATGGTGCATTTCGCCATGGCCCAGCAGGACATCCGCTACTACCTGAACGGCATGCTGCTGGTGGTCGACGGCAAGAAGCTGATGGCGGTCGCCACCGACGGCCACCGCCTCGCCTATTGCGCGGTCGAGCTCGAACAGGAAGCGGCGGGCGCCGGCGCGCGCCAGGAAGTCATCATCCCGCGCAAGACCATCCTGGAACTGCAACGCCTGCTCGAGGACAACGACGACCCGGTGCAGGTGCAGCTGGCCGCGAACCAGATCAAGTTCACCTTCGCCAATGTCGAGCTGATCTCGAAGCTGGTGGAAGGCAAGTTCCCCGATTTCCAGCGCGTGATTCCGAAGGGCTACAAGAACGCCTTCGCGATCGATCGCATCAAGCTGCAGCAGGCGCTGCAACGCACCGCGATCCTGACCACCGACAAGTTCAAGGGCGTGCGCTGCATTCTCGATACGCATACCCTGAAAATCAGCTCGACCAACGCCGATCAGGAAGAGGCGCAGGAAGAGCTCGAACTCGATTATTCGGGCGATGCGCTCGATATCGGCTTCAACGTGACCTATCTGCTCGACGTGCTGGGCAACCTCAAGAGCGAGCAGGTCCAGGTCAGCCTCGGCGACTCGAATTCGAGCGCGCTGATCACCGTGCCGGAAGACGACAACTTCAAGTACGTCGTCATGCCGATGCGCATCTGATGTTCCGGTAAAGGATCGCAAGATACGCAGAATCCGGAGCATCGAACGGCAGGCTACGGCTCTCGCAGGGGGCAAACAGCCCGTGCGACCGACCCGCAGTAGCAGGGGCAGGATCATGGCGATCCGCCCCTTTGCCGTTTTTATGTAACCGCCATGCGGAGGGCCGATGGCCGCGTCGTAACCCGGCGCGCCGCGCTCCCCGCATTTGCCGTGAGTAGGAAAACATGACCCAACAGCAGAACCCGCAACAGGAAAACAGCTACGGCGCCTCCTCGATCCAGATCCTGGAAGGCCTGGAGGCGGTACGCAAGCGGCCGGGCATGTATATCGGCGACACCTCGGACGGCACCGGCCTGCATCACCTAGTGTTCGAGGTGCTGGACAACTCCATCGACGAAGCGCTGGCCGGCTACTGCACGGAAATCCAGGTCACGATCCACACCGACAACTCGATCTCGATCATCGACAACGGCCGCGGCATTCCGTCCGGCATCAAGTTCGACGACAAGCACGAGCCCAAGCGCAGCGCCGCGGAAATCGCGATGACCGAGCTGCATGCGGGCGGCAAGTTCAACCAGAACAGCTACAAGGTCTCGGGCGGCCTGCACGGCGTCGGCGTGTCCTGCGTCAACGCGCTGTCGAAATGGCTGCGCCTGACGGTGCGCCGCGACGGCCAGGCGCATTTCATCGAATTTGCCCAGGGCGCGGTGCAGAACCGCATCGTCGAAACGGTCAACGGCCCGGACGGACAGCCGGTCGAAGTCTCGCCGATGAAGGTGCTCGGCCCGACCGACAAGCGCGGCACCGA
Source organism: Cupriavidus cauae (assembly GCF_026210475.1). Lineage (NCBI taxonomy): Bacteria > Pseudomonadati > Pseudomonadota > Betaproteobacteria > Burkholderiales > Burkholderiaceae > Cupriavidus > Cupriavidus cauae. Next base: position 859,203 of record NZ_CP080293.1, on the reverse strand, counting down.
GGTCCACTTCCTCGCCGACCAGGAAATCTTCACCAACGTCGAGTTCCACTACGAGATCCTGTCCAAGCGCATCCGCGAACTGTCGTTCCTGAATAACGGCGTGCATATTCGCCTGACCGACCAGCGCACCGGCAAGGAAGAGGATTTCGCCTTCTCCGGCGGCGTGAAGGGTTTCGTCGAATACATCAATCGCGCCAAGTCGGTGCTGCATCCGAATATCTTCTACGCGAATGCCGAGAAGGAAGGCATTACCGTCGAAGTGGCGATGCAGTGGAATGACGGCTTCAACGAGCAGGTGCTCTGCTTCACCAACAATATTCCGCAGCGCGATGGCGGTACCCACCTGACCGGCCTGCGCGCGGCGATGACGCGCGTCATCAACAAGTACATCGAAGAAAACGAGATCGCCAAGAAGGCCAAGGTCGAGACCACCGGCGACGACATGCGTGAAGGCCTGTCGTGCGTGCTGTCGGTCAAGGTGCCCGAGCCCAAGTTCAGTTCGCAGACCAAGGACAAGCTGGTGTCGTCCGAAGTGCGGCTGCCGGTCGAGGAACTGGTATCGAAGGCGCTGGGCGACTTCCTGCTGGAAACGCCGAACGACGCCAAGATCATCTGCGGCAAGATCGTCGACGCCGCGCGCGCGCGCGAAGCCGCGCGCAAGGCCCGCGAAATGACCCGCCGCAAGGGCGCGTTCGACGGCATGGGCCTGCCCGGCAAGCTCGCCGACTGCCAGGAACGCGATCCGGCGCTGTCCGAACTGTTCCTGGTCGAGGGCGACTCCGCAGGCGGCTCCGCCAAGCAGGGCCGCGACCGCAAGTTCCAGGCGATCCTGCCGCTCAAGGGCAAGATCCTGAACGTCGAGCGCGCGCGCTTCGACAAGATGCTGTCGAGCCAGGAAGTGCTGACGCTGATCACCGCGCTGGGCACCGGCATCGGCAAGGACGACTACAACCTCGACAAGCTGCGTTATCACCGCATCATCATCATGACCGATGCGGACGTCGACGGCTCGCACATCCGCACGCTGCTGCTGACCTTCTTCTACCGGCAGATGCCCGACATCATCGAGCGCGGCTATGTCTATATCGCGCAGCCGCCGCTGTACAAGGTCAAGCACGGCAAGGACGAGCGCTATATCAAGGACGACAACGAGCTGAACGCGTACATGCTGCGCCTGGCGATGGAAAAGGCCAGCCTGCTGCGCCCGGACGGCAGCGAGATCACCGGCGAAGCGCTGACCGAACTGGCGCGCCAGTACCAGCTCGCCGAAGCGGTGATCGGCCGCCTGTCGCGCGTGGTCGACAGCGACGCGCTGCGCGCGATCGCCGACGGCGTCGAACTGAACCTGGACTCCGCCGAAGCCGCCGAGGCCTCGGCCCGCGCACTGAAGGCCAAGCTGTCGGAAATGCACGCCAAGCGCCTGAACGGCGCCGCGGTCAATGACGACGGCACCGCCGACGTCTACGCGCAGTTCGACGAGAAGAACGAGAAGCACCGCCTGATGGTGGCCCGCCGCCATCACGGCAACGTGCGCCTGTCGCACATCGATTCCGACTTCGTCCATGGCGCCGACTACGCCGCGCTGGCGCTCGCCGCCAAGACCTTCCAGGGCCTGATTCCGGTCGGCACCAAGGTTCGCCGCGGCGAAGGCGAGAAGATGCGCGAGCAGACCGTCAACGACTTCCACGGCGCGATGCAGTGGCTGCTGTCGGAAGCCGAGCGCGGCGTGTCCCGCCAGCGCTACAAGGGCCTGGGCGAGATGAACCCCGAGCAGCTGTTTGAAACGACGCTGGACGTCACGCAGCGCCGCCTGCTGAAGGTGCAGATCGAGGACGCGATCGCGGCCGACCAGATCTTCACGACGCTGATGGGCGACGAGGTCGAGCCGCGCCGCAACTTCATCGAATCGAATGCGCTGGTGGCACGCAATATCGATGTGTGATCGCGCAGCGCCGTAGCACGGCGGCCTGTTCAAGCCGAGGCAAGACGCCCGACCGTTCAACGGCCGGGCGTTTTTTTATGGCCGGCTCAGAAGATTCAGAAGACTCGGGGCATTCAGGACATTCAAGGCATCACCCGATAAGTCGACTGCACCAGCCCCGAAGGAAAGCTGCGGCTCGATACCAGCGCAAGGTCGATGTCGTGCGGCAGTGCGCCGAACAACGGCCTGCCGGAGCCGATCAGCACCGGCACCGTGGTGATCACCATGTCCGCGATCAGGCCGTCGCGCAGGAATGACTGCACCAGCTGCCCCCCATCGACATAGACGCGACGTACGTTCTCGCGCGCCAGTGCCTCCATCGCTTCCGTGGGCGTCCAGTTGGCGAAGCGGACCTTGCCCTTCAGCGCCTCGGGCACCGGCGTATCCGCCAATTGCCTGGACAGCACGAGCACGGGCCGGTCGTAAGGCCATGGATCGAAGCTCAGCACCTTCTCATAGCTGCCGCGTCCCATCACGATCAGGTCCTTGTCCGCGATGAATTCCGTGTAGCCATGGTCCTCGTCGGGATCGTCGCGCTGCAGCAGCCAGCCGATATCGCCGTCGGGGCGGGCGATGAAGCCATCGAGGCTGGTGGCGATGAAGACGTGTGCGGTGGTCACTGGTTTGCCTCCTTGTGTGCGGACCGTATTGTTGTCCGCGTATGCCCGTGGCACAAGACTCGCCACGGCACTGTTGCAGGTCGGTCGGCTGCCAGGCCGCGCACTATGCCGCGCACTATGCCGCGCGCAATGCCCCTGCGCCCGCAAAGCCGTCGCCGCCGCGGCGCGCCCGCGCTTCCCGTACCAGCGCCTGCGGCGGCCTGCCGAGCGAGCGCAGGAAGGCCCGCCGCATCCGTTCCTCGTCGCCGAATCCCGTTTGCGACGCGACTCTGCCGATCGAGGTCTCTCCTGCCTCGATCAGCGCATGGGCCGCCTCGAGCCGGAGCTTCTCGATCGCCTTTGCCGGCGACATGCCCGTCTGCGCCTGGAACGCCCGGCTGAAATGCCGCTTGCTCCAATGCACGTGCTCGGCAAGCTGTTCGACCGATAACGGCTCGTGCAGATGTTCGCGCGTGAAGTCGAGCGCGAGCCGGATGCGATCGGACTTGGGCTCGAGCGCAGCCAGCGTGGAGAACTGCGATTGCCCGCCCGTACGGCGGTAATGCACCACCATCATCCGCGAGATGGATTTGGCCAGCGCATCGCCGAGGTCCGCCATCACCAGGGCCAGCGCGAGATCGATGCAGGCCGTCATGCCCGCCGACGTCCACACCGGCCCGTCGTTGACGAAGATCTTGTCCTCATCGACCTGCACCGCGGGAAAACGCTGCTGCAGTTCGCGCGCCAGCGCCCAGTGCGTCGTGGCCCGGCGTCCGTCCAGCAGTCCCGCCTCCGCCACGATGAAGGCACCGGTGCAGATGCTGGCGATGCGCCTGGCGCGTGGCGCCGCTCGTCGCAACTGGGCGATCAGCGCGGGCTCGGTGGGGGCCTGCGTCGTGGTGCCGGCGACCAGCAAGGTGTCGTAGTGCCGCCGGCCGATTGCCTGCGTCTCGATCTTGACGCGCGACGATCCGGCCACCATGCCGCCGTCGGCGGACACCACCGCAATCTCGTAGCGCGGTTGCGACGACAGCTCGTTCGCCAGCTCGAAGACGGTCAGTGCCGCCATGTCGAGGATCTGAAAGCCGGGATAGACGACCAGGGCAATGCGCGCGCTCATGATGTCCCCTTTGGAGGGTTCCGCCGATTGGATGCCGGCCATTGTAGCGGCAGGGCCGCCAATCGGCCGGCCTTTCTCCGTGTCCCTTATTGCGGTTTTTTGGTCATTTGAGCCATCGCCGGTTTCCACCAGAATGAGCTCGGACGGCAACGCATCGGGCACCGACGGCACGGCAGGGCCAATGGGCTCCAGTGCGAGCTGCCGAATCCCCTTTGACCGATACAGCGATACAGGACATCGACATGCAACTCACCGACAACACCATCTTCATCACCGGCGGCACCTCCGGCATCGGCCGCGCCCTGGCGGAAGCGTTCCACAAGCTCGGCAACCAGGTCATCATCGGCGGCCGCCGCAAGCATCTGCTGGACGAAGTGACCAAGGCCAACCCGGGCATCGACGCGGTGGAGCTGGATATCGCCGACCCCGCAAGCATCGCGCGCGCGGCAAGCGAGCTGACTGCCCGCCATCCCGGGCTCAACGTGCTGATCAACAACGCCGGCATCATGCCCTTCGATCAGGCCGACGCCGCGATCGACGAGGCGACCATGCAGGCCACCGTCACCACCAACCTGCTTGGCCCGATCCGCATGACCTCGGCGCTGATCGAACACCTGAAGCGCCAGCCGCGCTCGGTGGTGATCCACAACACGTCGGTGCTGGCCTACGTGCCGCTTGCCAACACCGCGGTGTACTCGGCGACCAAGGCCGCGCTGCATTCCTACGCGCTGTCCCAGCGCTTCATGTTGCGCCACACCTCGGTGCGCGTGCAGGAAATCGCGCCGCCCTGGGTCAACACGGACCTGATCCAGAAGAGCGACGACCCGCGCGCGATGCCGCTCGATGCCTTCATCGAGCAAACCATGGCGGCCCTGGCGACCGATGCGGAAGAAGTGCTGGTCGAAGCGGCACGTCCGTTGCGCGACAACCCCGGCGCCGCAGAGCATGCGTTCGTCAATGGCTTCAACGAGAGCATCGCGGCCACGCCGATCCCGGTGGGCTGAGACGGTCCGGCGGCGAGCGGCGAGCTGACGATCCGCAGCCGGGCCGCCGTCGCTAGTCCAGCAGGAAGTCCGCGATCACCAGGGACCTCGCCCCCGGCTTCGGCTGCCAGTCCGTGACATGCCCGCCCAGTGGCGCCCACCAGGGCGCTGCGTCGGCGAGTACGGAGAGGAAGTCCACCGCTTCGGACTCCACCACGCCGCGCCGCGGATTCGCCAGCACCCAGCGCATCCCGGCCACCAGGCTGGAGGCGACCTGCAGGCTGGTCGCCGAGTTGTATGGCGCCAGCGCGCGCGCTCGCTCGATGCCGAGGTGCGAGCCGTACCAGATGCCGCCGTATCGGCCGCTGAGCAGCAGCACGCCGAGTTCGTCCTCGCCGCTGACAATTTCGTCGCGCAGGATGCGTGCGCCGCGTACGCGCGTGGCGGCCCGGTCGTCGAGCCACTGCATCGAGGCGAGCGTGGCGGCGGTGGGGCGGTAGGCGTAGTAGACGGTGGGACGATACGGGGGCCGGCCGGCTGCATCGGCTGCATCGGCTGCATCGGCTGCATCGGCTGCATCGGCCGCACCGGCGCCCTGGGCACCATCGTCGGTAAGGTAGGCCGCGATCGAGATCGATTCGTTGTGCGTGATCAGGTAGGCGTCGAACGGTCCGTGCGCCGGCGACCATGAGCGAACGCGTGTGCGATGTCCCGGCCGATTGATCGCGATCGCCGCACCGCAGCCGTCACTGTGGCGGTAGCCGCCGGGGGGCAGCGCGGGCTCATGCGTTCCCCATCCGAGTTCCGCGTCCTGCAGGCATTCGGTGATGAAGCCCTCCGCGGACCAGGTGTTGGCGAATTCGCCATCGCGCGGGAAGCCCGGCGCTTGCTGGCTATCGTATTCGCTGATCTGGATGACCCGTAGATCGAGACGGCGTGCGAGCGCGGCCCAGCCGGCGCGATGCCGCGGTTCGACCGCCTCCAGCCCGGCATGGCCCGCCAGCTCCATCAAGGCCGCCTTGACCAGCACCGACACCATGCCCGGGTTGGCGCCATGCGCCACCAGCGCAGTCGGCAGCGTCTCGCGGCCGCGGGCGAATGCCAGCATCCGTTCGCGCAACGCGTAGTTGCTCAGCTGCGAGGCGGGGGCGTCGCCGGCATAGTCCCAAGGCTCGATGCCGGCGTCGATGTAGAAGGCACCGCGGTGCTGCGCCAGTGCGATCAGGTCGCGGCTGCAGACGGAAGGCGCCAAACTCACCAGAAAGGTCCCCGGGCGCAGCAGCGGGCCAAGGACGGGCGCGAAATTGTCCGCGGTAATGCCGGCCTCCACCGCGCGCAGATCGTGCGCCGCCACGACCTGCCGACGGCGATCGTCGAGCGAGCGATCCACCACGGTGATGGCCGCCCGTGGCCAGGTTCGCTGCAGCAGCGGCAGCACGGCCTGCCCGATACAGCCAAAGCCGACGATGACGATTTGCTCGATCACGTTGAACTCTTCCGCTCGACAACGGCGATGCCGGTCATCTCGCGCGCCAAGACCGCGCCGCAGCGGACCGAATCGGGGATACCGATCGATTCGATTCCTTATATCCAGACTGGCGAAGGCAATGGTATCGCCGCGTGCGGCCACTGCCAACGGGCATCGATTTCGCAGTGCGCGCCGGCAACTCAGCTGCCGGCCGCCATTCCGCCGGGTGATGCCTAATATGCCGGACGCATCATTGTTGCCCCGCTTCAGGTCCGGCAAGATCAGTCTCCAAGCCGGAATAGCCCGGGCTGGCGCGCCATGCACACGAGGCGGCGCGCCACGCCCGCAGCCTTGCCACAAAGAATGGAGACAGCTCGACGTGAGCGGCTCAACAGACGGACGTCGGTGCCGCCGCGCCCCTCAAGATCTTCGTCACGGCCGCGAACTCTTCGTTCGCATGTCCCGCTTCTTCCGCGTCGCGCAGCAGCTGCGCAATCAGCGCGGGCAATTCGCTCCGTAGGCCCTGACGACGCATCGCCTCTTCGATGCGCCGGGTGGCATCGACCGAGATCGACAAGGGACTCTGCGAGATCGCGAAATCGCCCTTCTCGATGACATTGCCCTCATGACGCAGGAATGCGCCGAACGAGGGAGACATCGCTTCGACGATGCCACCATAGACACCGACGTCGAGCCCCTCGGCCTGCGCCAGCGCGGCGCCCTGGAAGAAGCCCATCGACGCACCATAGACGTACGACAGCGTCGCCAGATCCATGGTGGCCGCGGCGGCAGCGTCTTCGCCGAGGTAGACGATATTGCCGCCGAGCGCCGCCAGCAGATCGCGCGCATCGGCATGTGCCGCACGGCTTCCGGAAACGAGGATGGTCGTATCGGGCTGGCCCATCTGCTCGGGCGCGACCTGGATGGCGCCGTCCAGATAGCCGGCACCCACCTCGCGCGCCACGGCCGCCAACTCCTTCGCGTCCTGCGGGCTTCCGGTGGTCAGCTGCAACACCAGCTTGCCCTTCAGCGCCGCCTTGACCCCGGCTGCCGACAGGATGGCGTGCGTGGCCGCGTAGTCGTGCACGCAGATGACGACGGCTTCGGCTGCAGCCGCCGCCTGTGCGGCCGTATCCGCGACGATGGCGCCATGGCTCGCCAACGATGCGGCCTTGTCCGGCGTGCGGTTCCACACATGCACTTCCATGCCCGCCTGCAACAGCAGGCTGGCGAGTTTCGTTCCCATCTGGCCGAGGCCGATCACGGCTACCGTTTTCATCTGCGCACTCCATTCGTGTAAGCGTTGGCGCAGTATGCGAATGTACGGTTTTGATGGTCAAGTACGCACTAAAATGACAGGTACTATCCAATTGGTAAGTATTGGAGTTGAATCGAATGAAACGCAGCCAGCCTTACAACTGCGGCATCGGCCCTGCTTTCGAAGTGATCGGCGGCAAATGGAAGGCGCTGATTCTGTACGAGCTGCATGCCAAGCCCTTGCGGACCGGAGAGCTTCGCCGACTGCTCGATGGCATCACCGAGAAGATGCTGATCCAGCAATTGCGCGAGATGGAGGCGGACGGCATCGTGCGCCGCGAGGTGTTTCACGAGGTACCGCCGCGTGTGGAATACTCTCTGACGCCGGCCGGCCGGGCATTGAATCGGGCGTTGGGGCCGGTCGCCGAATGGGGACAAAAATATGCGGCATCCCGATGATCCGCGCGCGTGGCAACAGGCCGAGTTGGTGACCCAGTTGCGCGCGCTCGGCGTGCCACCCGGCGCCGTGCTGCTGGTCCACGCGTCGTTCCGCTCGATCAGGCCCGTGCAAGGGGGCCCACAAGGATTGATCGAGGCGCTGCGGGAAGCGGCCGGCCCTGCCGGCACGCTGGTGATGCCGTCGTGGGGCGATGACGATGACGCGCCCTTCGACCCGGCCGCCACGCCGGCAGCGGCGGACCTTGGCGCGGTCGCCGATGCCTTCTGGCGACTGCCCGACGTGGTTCGCAGCCACCACCCGTTTGCCTTCGCGGCGGCGGGACCGCAGGCGCATCGAATCACCGCGGATCCCTTGCCGTTGCCGCCCCATATTCCGGCCAGCCCGGTCGGCCGCGTGCACGAGCTCGATGGACAGGTGCTGCTGCTTGGCGTGGGCCATGACGCCAACACCACGATCCATCTGGCCGAACTGATGGCCGGCGTGCCTTACGGCGTGCCGCATCACTGCACGGTGCTGCGGGACGGCAAGCCGGCTCGCATCGACTATCTCGAAAACGACCACTGCTGCCAGCGCTTCGATCTGGTGGACGGATGGCTCAAGGAAAAGGGCCTTCAGCGTGAAGGCCCAGTTGGCAATGCCGGCGCCCGCTTGATGCGGGCGCGGGACATCGTCGATGTCGTGCGGCAGCAGTTGGCTCGCGATCCGCTCGTCTTCCTGCATCCGCCTCAGGGTGGCTGCGAGGAGTGCGATGCCGCGCGGCGGTCGGTCAGCACCAAGTAGCGACCGACGTAGCGAATGACGTAGCGGGAGATGTTGCCGGAATGGCGCGTTCAACCGCCAATGCCGAGCAGCTCCACCTCGAAATTCAGCGTCGCATTCGGCGGGATCGTCCCCGGCACGCCGCGCGAGCCATAGGCGGTGCTGCCCGGGCACACCAGCCTGGCCTTGCCGCCGACCCGCATCTTCTGCACGCCCTCGGTCCAGCACGGGATCACGCGATTGAGCGGGAACGAGATCGGCTGCCCGCGCTTGTACGAGCTGTCGAATTCGGTGCCGTCGGTCAACGTGCCGCGGTAATGCACCTTGACGGTATCGGTGGCCTTCGGCGAGGCGCCGTTGCCTTTGGTCAGGTGCTGGATCGAGACACCGGAAGGCAGAGTCTGGGCCGGTTCGGCGGCATGGGCAGCGACGGCCAGCGCGCCGAAGGAAAGCAGCGAAGCGAGGGAAGCAAACGAAGCGAAGGAAGCAAGGCTGGGGAGTCGGGTCATTGCGGTAATCCGTTGAGTCAGGGGAAGGCACAAGGATAAACCGATTGAAGCCCGGGACGGTCCGCGGTGCCATGCGGCGCCATGCAGCGCCTCGCTGCACGAACCACGGCAAGCACTGCCGCAGGCACCGGCAGACCGCCCGACTTCACCCGCTCCCCCCTCAAACTCGCCCGTTCAACCCGTGCGCAAGCGCTCACGCAACTGGTACTTCATCACCTTGCCAGTCGGCGTGCGCGGCATCGCCTCGACGACGCGCACCTGCCGCGGCACCTTGTACTTCGCCAGCCGTTCGGCGCAGTATGCCTGGATATCTTCGACGTCGACGCTGGCATCGGCCTTGGCCACCACCACGGCCGCCACGCTCTCGCCCCACTCGGGATGCGGCATGCCGACCACCGCCACCTCGGAAATCGCCGGATGGCCCGCCAGCACGTCTTCGACCTCCTTCGAATAGACGTTCTCGCCACCGGTGACGATCATGTCCTTGACGCGGTCGACGATGAACAGATAGCCGTCCTCGTCGATCCGCACCAGGTCGCCGGTGCGATACCAGCCATCGTGAAACGCCGCCGCGGTCGCGGCGGGATCGCGGTAGTAGCCCTGCATCATCGACTGGCAGCGCATCCAGATTTCGCCGACCTCGCCGGGCCCGGCCTCGTGCTGCTCGTCGCGCATGACCTTGATGGTGCAGCCGCTGACCGCGTGGCGTCCGATCGAGCCCGCCTTGACGACCTGCTCCTCCGGCAACAGCGCGGTACCGGTGGGGCCGGTTTCGGTCATGCCGAAGACCTGATAGAAGCGCTCGGAGCGGTAGCGTTCGGCGAGCACGCGGGCGGTGCCGGCATCGATCGGGCCGCCGCCGTACAGCCAGGCGCGCACGCTGGACAGATCGTAGCTGGCGAAATCCGGTGCCATCTTCATCGCCATCAGGTACGCGATCGGCGCGCCGAAGAACAGCGTGCATCGCTCCTGCTGCACCGTCTCGAGAAACCGCACGGGATGATATTCGGGCAGCAGCACCACGGTGGCGCCGACGAAGAGGCTGCCGACCAGCAGGTTGTTCAGCGGAAAGCTGTGCCAGATCGGCATCGCCAGCAGTACGCGATCGGAAGGACCCAGCCCATAGACGAGGCTCGATCCCGTGCCGGCGAGAATCACGTTGGCGTGCGAGTGCATGCAGCCCTTCGGCCTGCCGGTGGTGCCCGAGGTGTACAGCAGTTCGGCGAGATCGTCGGCTTCGACTCCGACTGGCCGATAGGGGTGCGCCCCGCCCTCCGGAGCCATCAGGGGCAGCCCCGCCTCATTGCCGGCGGGCGACAGCGCAAACGCCGGCGGCGCGCCGTCCAGCTGCCGATGCAGGTCGGCATCGACCAGCCACAGCCGGCTTTCGCTGTGTTCGAGGATATAGGCAGTTTCGGGCGCGGCGAGCTTGTGGTTGACCGGTACGGCCACGGCACCGATATCGAGGATCGCGTAGTAGGCGATCACCCATGCGGCCGAATTGCGGCCGTGCAGCGCGACCTTGTCGCCCTTGCCGATACCTTGCGCCTGCAGCCACGCGGCGGTGTGCTTGACGCGCCGTCGCAGTTCGTCGTAGCGGATACGCTGCGCGCCATCGACGATGGCGATATCCGACTTGCGCTGCCGGGCGACGCTGTCCAGCGCCTCATTGATCGTCCACATGGTGTCTCCTCCTTGGGGCGGTTCTTCGTTCGGCCGTTTTGTCTTCCGTCGTCTACCGTCTGGCTTGCTGCTTCCTCCCCGGTGATTCCATTCAGGCCGATGCCATCAGGCGTGCGGTCGCGCCGTTCCCATCGCCAGCGCATCGGCCGCGGCGGCGATGTCGCTGCCACCGGTTGCGGACAACATCGCCGACACCGTCGCCGGCACCAGTCCGTCGGCGCAGAACAGTTCGGCCGCGGCCAAGCCAGCCGCATCGCGCTTGACCCGCAGGCGCCATTCCGCCGCCTCGGCCAGCAGCACCGCCTGGTACGTGCGCGCCATGCCCCATGCCAGGCGCCGGCCTTGCGCTTCCTCCGGCGCGTTGATCATCGGAATCAGCGTGTCCAGCGCATTCTCGATCCGCTGGCGCAGGCCGCGCGTCGCATCGAGCGACAGCCCGCGCAGCCGCCGCACCACGTCCTCGATCCAGGCCTCGCCATGTTCGGAGGCGCGCAGCGCGCGCAGGACGTCGTGCGCCAGCACGGAGGTCGTGCCCTCCCAGATGCAATGCACATGCAGATTGCGGAACAGCCGCGGCAGGCCGGTGTCCTCGATATAGCCCGCGCCGCCGAAGCTCTCGAGCAGCTCGCTGCCGGCCCAGACCGCCTGGCGCGCGCAGGCCAGCTTGGTCAGAGGCGCCATCAGGCGCGACAGCGTGCCGTCGGCCCCGTGCTCGGCCGCACCGATCAGCGCCGCGGTCTGGAAATTGAGCGCGAGCATCGCCTCGTATTCGGCGGCGATGCGCGCCAGCCAGGCGCGATGCATCGGCTGCTGCGCCAGCGGCTTGCCGAAGACCTCGCGCTTGCCCGCGTAGTCGCGCGCCAGATCCAGCAGATGGCCGACCCCCGCCGGGCCGCCCCACGAGGCCCACAGTCGCGCGATATTGAGCAGGCCCGCCATCTTGCCGACGCCCTGTCCGATCTCGCCGACCGGCACCGCGACGGTGTCCTTCAGGTCCAGCTCGGCGGTGGGCAGCGCGCGCGTGCCCAGCTTGTCCTTCAGCCGCCGGACCTCGATGCCGTTCCAGCTGCCGTCCGGGCGGCGCAGCTCGACCAGGAACAGCGACAGGCCGCGGCTGCCGTCCTGCGCGCCCTCGGGCCGCGCCAGCGCCAGCGCCACCTGCCCGGTGGTGGCCGAGGTGAACCACTTGGTGCCGTTCAGCAACCACCTGCCGTCACTCGACCGCCGCGCCGTGGTCGAGCTGCGGCCCACGTCCGAGCCACCCTCCTTCTCGGTCATCCATTGGCCCGAGGTCCACGCCTCGTGCCGGGCGGTCAGCTTCGGCACATAGCGCCGCGCCAGTTGCGGGTCGTGCTGCAGCAGCAGCCGCGCGGCGCCGTCAGTCATCACCAGCGGGCAGTCGGCCACCGCGCAGGCGGGGTCGTACAGGTTGACCAGGCCGGCCTGCACCACGCGGGAATGCTCGCCGTAGGGCGTTTCATAGGGCAAGGCGACCAGCCCTTCCTCCTGGCCGATCTGCACCAGTCGCAGCCACGCCGGATCGACGCGCAGCTCGTCGACGCGCCGGCCCCACGGGTCGTAGGGCACGTGCTGCGGCGGATTGCGTTCGGCCTGCTCGGCCAGCGGCAGCAGTTCGGTGACCGCGCGCTCGCCGAGGCGATCCAGCGAGGGGCTGGCCTCGGCGAACACCTCCGCCGGAAGCAGCCGCTCCAGCGTCAGCCGCAGCGTCGGATCGGTACGAAAGCGGTTGCCGGGCTTCGGCGCGGCCTGATGGAAGTCACTCATGCCGTCTTCTCCTTGACGGGTTGGCAGCAGTGGGCTGCGGTCCAAGGGATTGCACGCAGAAGGCGACGAGGCTCGCCACCAGGTCGGCGTCTTCCTCGTCCGGATGCGGCGCGCTGAGCGGCCCCACCAGCGTTTCCGCGATGGCGCCGACGATGGCGGTGCCGACCAGGTGCGGATGCTGCGGCGCGATCTCGCCCGCCTCGATGCCCTGCTGGACCAGCCTGGCGAAGATCGCGCGGTAGGGCTCGCGGAACTGCATCCGTGCCACGTCGATCGGCGGATCGACCGGCTCGGCCAGCAGCGCCCAGGCCAGCTTGCGCCCGCGCAGGGCACGCCGCGCAAAGGTCTCGACCACCCGCGCCAGCCGCTCGCGCACGGTGCCTTCGGTATCGAACGCGGCTGCGCAGGCGTCGATCTCGGTCTGCGCGGCGCGCTTGAACACCTCGTTGAACAGATCCACCTTGGTGGCGAAGTAGCGGTAAATCAGGCCGGCCGAGATATCGACCTCGGCGGCGATGGCCGGAATGTTGGCGGCGGCGTAGCCGCCACGCGCGACCAGCTTGAGCGCGGCCTTGATGATGCGCTCGCGGGTTTCCGCCAGGCGGGCTTCGACTTTGGGGGTTCGACGGTAGGGCATGAAAGAAGTATCTATGCTTTCATTTCTTCGTGCAAGGTTGAGATTCTGGTTGTAGACTCGGAAAAAATTCGACGGAAAGAACGAATGCACGCGCATTCGGTTCCGCGGCTGGGCACGCCAGTTGGCCGTCGAAACCGTACCGATCCGGGAGGTGGCCTGTGGCGTCGCAGAATGAGCTGGATCCGCACAGCGTGTTCGCCTATGTCGGCAACCGCATCCTGCCGACGGCGCTGGCGCGCGGGCCGTGGAGCCCGGATGCGCAGCACGGCGGCGCGCCGGCCGGCCTGCTGGCTGCGATCGCCGAACGCGCGATGGCCGACGAGCCGGGATGGTCGATGGTGCGGCTGACGCTGGAATTGCTGCGGCCCGTACCGATCGCGCCGCTGCAGGCCACGCACGAAATCCAGCCGGGCGGCTCGGTGCGGCGCGTGGCCCTGAGCCTGATGCATGAGGACAAGCCGGTCGTGCGCGGCGTCGCGGTATTCATGCGCGAACGGGCGGTCGATCTGAGCCCGGCCGCCGCCGCATGCCCGCTGCCGCTGCCGGACCGGTGCAGCGAGCCGATCCGCATCCCAGGCATGGTCGAGCAGACTTCGTTTCACTACACGGCGATGGAAAGCCGCGTGGCGGCCGGCAGCGTCGCGGAGCCCGGCCCCGCCGCCGCGTGGTTCCGCTTGGCGGTGCCGCTGATCGACGGCTGGCCCACGCCGCCCAGCGCCCGCGCGATGGCCGCCGCCGACTTTGGCAACGGCATCAGCTGGGCGCTGCCGCTCGATCGCTTCGTGTTCGCGAACGCGGACCTGACCGTCTCGCTGCACCGGCAACCGCAAGGGGAATGGGTCGGCGTGGATTCCGTCACGGTCGCGCAGCCGAGCGGCATCGGGCTGACCACCTCGACGCTGTACGACGAAGCCGGCGCGATCGGCGTGGCGCAGCAGAGCCTGCTGATCAAGCAGCGATAGATGGTTGCCGTGGTCGCCATGGTTGGGGGCCGCGCGCGAGCGGGCGAAGGGGACGCTACACTGGGCGTTTCCGGGCAACCGCTCAACGCACATGCAAATACGCACCTACCGCGAGTCCGACGAAGCCGAAGTGGTATCCCTGTGGAAGCACTGCGGCCTCACACGTCCATGGAACGATCCGCACCGCGACATCGCGCGCAAGCTCGCCGAACAGCCGGAGTTGTTCCTGGTGGGCGAAGTCGACGGCAGGCTGATGGCGACCGCCATGGTCGGCTATGACGGCCATCGCGGCTGGATCTATTACCTCGCCGTGCATGGCGATTTCCAGGGCCGCGGTCATGGCCGTCAGTTGATGGCCGAGGCGGAGAGGCTGCTGATGGAACGCGGCTGCCCGAAGCTGAACCTGCAGGTCCGCGCCGGCAACGAAGCCGTGCTCGCCTTCTATCGCGAGCTCGGCTATGCCGCCGATGCCACCGTCACCCTGGGCAAACGTTTGATCCCGGACAACTGAGTCGCACAATCGAACGGCTGGCCTCAGCCCATCCGTTCCGGCATGCTGGTGCCGAACTTCCGCAGCCACGGCTCCAGTTGCGGCACGATGCTCGGGTTCAGCGCAACGCCTTCCTCCAGCTGCCTGGCCTTTCTGTCGAGCGCGGCCCAGCCCGGCAGCCGGACCTGTTCGACGCCTGGCCGCGGCGGGTTCTGCGCGCAGGCATCGGCGATCCAGCCCATCTGGTGTTCGAACGCGTCCTCCCCGGCGAATGCCTTCGGGTCGAGGATCTGCAGAAAGACCGTATTGCCCCAGCGCTGGCCCGGGTCGTCGCGGCCGTGCCCGGCCAGGCCCGCGGTCAGCGCCTCGACCATCAGGGACAGCGCGTAGCCCTTGTGTCCGACGTCCAGGCCGCCGAGCGGCAGGATCGAGCCCTTGTGCGGCGCCTGCAGGACGGCGGGGTCGTCGCTGGGCTCGCCGTTCTCGTCGATCAGCCAGGCGTGCGGCAAGCGCTTGCCTTCGCGATAGAGGCGCGTGGTCAGACCGACCGTGGTGATCGACGTGGAGACATCGATCAGCGCGGGCCCGCGCGGCGTCGGGATGCCGGCCGCCATCGGGCTCGGCGAGAACAGCGGGCGTGTGCCGCCGAACGGCGCGACCATCATCGCCGCGGGGGCCGACGAATACAGCAGCATCATCAGGCCCTGCGAGGTCGCGCGCTCCAGATAGGCCGCCAGCGCGGCGATATGGTGGCTGCGGCGGATGGTCACGGTGCCGGTGCCGTACGCCTTCGCCTTCTCGATCGCGACATCGAGCGCGCGCAGGGTCAGCCACGGCCCTGGCAAGCGCTTGCCGTCCCAGGTGGCGGCGGCCGGGCGCTCGGAAATCACCTCGTAGTCCCCCGCCACCCGCATGCTGCCGCTCTCGATCTCCGCCAGATAGACCGGCAGCAGTTGCAGGCCATGTGTGTCGTGGCCCATCAGGTCGCCCTCGACCAGGACGTCGGCGACGTCGCCGGCGCGATCGATCGGCATGCCGGCGCGCGTCAGCAAGGCGACTGCCATATCGCGCAGCGCGGCCGCGTGATAGCGGGCGCGAACTTCAGGAGATGCGTTGGTCATCGGGCTTTCCTCGTATCGGTCGTCGTCTATCGGTCGTGTACCGGTCGTCTATTCGCCGCCTGTCAGGCTATCGATCTTCCATCGCTGGCCGCGTGCGCCGGGCGATGGCGCGCCGCTGACGCGGCCCGGAGCGCGCTTCTCCCGATGCATCGGGGACATGCCATACACGCCATTGTTGACCAGCACGACACGACAGCCAACCTCGAGTCCGAATGACGGACCGGTTGGCATGCGACGCCCGGATACCCCATCATTGACCGCTGAACTCGCGCGGGAGCCCACGGCTCTCTTCACCCACCTCGCATCCCGAACCCATGACCGAACATCACATTGCCCCTGCCTCCCTGCATCGATGGGTCGTCGACCTGTGGCGCGCCGCCGGCTCCGACGATCGCGAGGCGCAGCTGACCGCCGACCATCTGGTGACGGCGAACCTGACCGGCCACGATTCCCACGGCGTCGGCATGATCCCGAAGTACGTGCAGTCCTGGCTCGGCGACCAGCTGCAGCTGAACCGGCGCGTCAGCGTGCTGCAGGACACCGGCAGCATGCTGAGCCTGGACGGCAACCGCGGCATGGGACCGGCGGTGGCCGAGGAAGCGATGGCGCTCGCCATCGCGCGGGCCCGCGAGCACGGCGTGGCGGTGATGGGACTGCGCCAGTCGCACCATCTGGGACGGGTCGGCCATTGGGCGGAACAGGCGTGCTCCGCGGGCATGATTTCGATCCACTTCGTCAACGTGCTGTCCAAGCCGATCGTCGCGCCGCATGGCGGCTATCAGGCGCGCTATGGCACCAATCCGTTCACGATCGGCGTGCCGGTCGCCGGCAAGCCGCCGCTGGTGATGGACTTCGCCACCAGCGCGATCGCGCTGGGCAAGGTCCGCGTGGCCCACAACAAGGGCGTGGCGGTGCCGGCCGGCTGCCTGCTCGATGCCGACGGCGCCGCGACCGAGCTGGCCTCGGTGATGTATCCGCAGAACGGCGAGTCGCAAGGCGCGCTGCGGCCCTTCGCCGAGCACAAGGGCTATGCGCTGGCGGTGATGTGCGAGCTGCTGGGCGCGGCCGTGACCGGCGGCCATACGGTCCGGCCCGAGACCCTGACGCATCCGCATGCGATCTGGAACAACATGCTGGCGATCGTGTTCGATCCGGAGCGCCTCGCCGGCAGCACCAGCTTCGGCGCCGAGCTGGAAGCGTTCGTCGACTGGCTGAAGTCGTCGCCCTTGCAGCCGGGACACGATGCGATCCGCATGCCGGGCGATCCCGAGCGGGAACGCCAGCACGCGCGCGCCGACGGCATCCCGGTCGACGGCGGCACGCTGGCGCAGCTGGACGATGCCGCGGCGCAGGTGCAGGCCAGGTGCGGCGCATCGCCGGGGCCGCTGTCGCGGCTCGTGATGGATCCCGCTTGAGCGCCTGCAGGCGATGTCGCCGCGCCATGGCCCGGCAGCATCGGCCGGTGGCATCGCTGAAGGGTATCGCTCGGAAGTATCGCCCGGCGTATGGCCCACAGGGCGTATGCTGGCGCTGGTGCCGGACGCGCCAGCGTACGATGCTGGACGGAGCCGGCGGTTCCCGATCGATCGATGAGGCAGACAGATGAGCAATATCGGATTCATCGGCCTGGGCGTGATGGGCGCGCCGATGGCCCAGCATCTACTCGAAGGCGGACATACGCTGTACGTCCATAGCCGCAGCGGCCCACCCCAGGCGCTGCTCGATGCCGGCGCGCAATCCTGTGCGAACGCGGCCGAGGTCGCGCGGCAGGCGGAGATCGTCATTCTGATGCTGCCGGACACGCCCGACGTCGAACGCGTGCTGTTCGGCGACAACGGCGTCGCGGCGGGGCTGTCCGGCGGCAAGGTGGTGATCGACATGAGTTCGATCTCGCCGATCGAGACGCGCGAGTTCGCCGGACGCATCGAAGCGCTCGGCTGCGACTATGTCGATGCGCCGGTATCGGGCGGCGAGGTCGGCGCCAAGGCCGGCACGCTGTCGATCATGGCGGGCGGCAAGCAGGCCGCGTTCGATCGCGTGTTGCCGCTGCTGCAGCTGATGGGCAAGAACATCACGCTGGTCGGCGGCGTCGGCGACGGGCAGATCGCCAAGGTCGCGAACCAGGTCATCGTCGCGCTGACGATCGAGGCGGTCGGCGAGGCGCTGGTACTGGCCGCGAAGGCCGGGGCCGACCCGGCGCGCGTGCGGCAGGCGCTGATGGGCGGCTTTGCCAGCTCGCGCATCCTGGAGGTGCATGGCGAACGGATGATCCGCCGCACCTTCGATCCGGGCTTTCGGATCGCGCTGCATCAGAAGGACCTGAACCTCGCGCTGTCGACCGCCCGCAAGCTCGGCCTGAGCCTGCCCGGCACCGCGTCGTGCCAGCAGCTGTTCAATGTCTGCGAAGCGCTCGGCGGCGAGGCCTGGGACCACTCGGGGCTGGTCCGCGCGCTCGAACACATGGCCGACTTCGCCATCGGCGATACGCCCGCTTCCGCGAGCGGTGACAGCGCCGGGCGCGGCGCATAAGCAGCGGCAACAGCAGCAACGACGGCGGCAACAACGCGGACCACGCCGGCCAGGGACGGCTCGCGCCGCCGCGCCTGGCCGACTGCGTGGATCGCGTGGATCGCGCCACCAATGCCCGCTGCAATCGGGCCAAACCCGCATGCATGCCCCCGCACCTGACCCGGCACCGGCACGGTGAATTTCTCGGGAATTACCCTTGTTTGCGTTCAAATACATCACGCCATGATGTATCTTTCGTAGCCATCGACGGTTCCGCACCGTCGTGAGGGCGCTGGTCCCGGTCCGTCACCGGGACTTCCGCCAGCCCTGACCTGCAGCCGCCCTCGCCACGACGAGGGTCGCCTGCCGTCGCCGCGCCGGCATATGGGCCCGCGCGCCGCGACATTCCCGAGTGCCATCGCGACAAGCCTGCGCCAAGACAGGCGGGGATGGCTGTTCCGTTCACCGTTTCGAATCCTGCGGGCGCCATCATGCGAATACGCAAACAAACCGATTTCTTCTCCGGCCTGATGTTCATCACCGTCGGCCTCGGCTTTTCCCTAGTCGCGCGCGGCTACACCATGGGCACCGCGGCGCGCATGGGGCCCGGCTACTTTCCGTTCTGGCTCGGCATCGTGCTGGCGCTGTTGGGCGCGGTGGTGGCGATCGGCGCCATGTCGCCAAAGGGCGAGTCCGACCGGCTTGCACGCTGGGACCTGCGCACCGTGCTGTGGGTGCTCGGCTCGGTGGTGCTGTTCGGCCTGGTGCTCAAGCCGCTCGGCATGGTGCTGTCGGTGATCCTGCTGGTGCTGATCGCGTCGATGGCCAGCCACGAGTTCACCTGGCGCGGGGCGCTGCTCAATGCCGCGGTGCTGGTGGTCATCAGCCTGGTTGCCTTCGTCTACGGCATCAATCTGCAAATGCCGGTGTGGCCGGCTTTCCTGTCGGCTTGAGGAGGCCCACGCTATGGAATTGCTCAACCATCTGGCGCTGGGGTTCTCCACCGCGCTGTCGCTGCAGAACCTGGCCTATGCGCTGCTGGGCTGCGTGTTGGGGACGCTGATCGGCGTGCTGCCGGGCCTGGGGCCGCTGGCGACGATCGCGATGCTGCTGCCGATCACCTACACGCTGCCGCCGGTGGCGGCGCTGATCATGCTGGCGGGCATCTACTACGGTGCGCAGTACGGCGGATCGACCACCGCCATCCTGGTCAACCTGCCCGGCGAGTCGTCGTCGGTGGTGACCACGCTGGACGGCTACCAGATGGCCCGCAAGGGCCGCGCGGGCGTCGCGCTGGCGACCGCGGGGCTGGGTTCGTTCTTTGCCGGCAGCGTCGCCACGCTGATCCTGGCCGCGTTCGCGACGCCGCTGTCGGAGCTGGCCTTCAAGTTCGGTCCCGCCGAGTACTTCTCGCTGATGGTGCTGGGCCTGATCGGCGCCGTGGTGCTGGCGTCGGGCTCGCTGGTCAAGGCCGTGGCGATGATCGTGCTCGGCCTGCTGATCGGCCTGATCGGCACCGACGTCAATTCGGGCGTGGCGCGCTTCTCGTTCGACGTCCCGGAGCTGACCGACGGCATCAACATCACCGGGCTGGCGATGGGCCTGTTCGGCTTTGCCGAGATCATCGTCAATCTGGAGCAGCGGGAGTCGCGCGAGACTTTTACCGACCGCGTGACCAACCTGTTTCCGACCAGGGAAGACTTCAGGCGCATGATTCCCGCCGTGCTGCGCGGCACCGCGCTCGGCTCGGCGCTGGGTGTGTTGCCAGGCGGCGGCGCGTCGCTGTCGTCGTTCGCGGCGTATTCGCTGGAAAAGAAGACCTCGCAGCATCCGCACGAATTCGGCAAGGGCGCGATCGAAGGCGTGGCCGGACCGGAATCGGCCAACAACGCGGCCGCGCAGACCTCGTTCATTCCGCTGCTGACGCTGGGCATTCCGTCCAATGCGGTGATGGCGCTGATGGTCGGCGCGATGACGATCCACAATATCCAGCCCGGCCCGCAGGTGATGACCAGCAACCCCTCGCTGTTCTGGGGCCTGATCGCTTCGATGTGGATCGGCAACCTGACGCTGGTGATCCTGAACCTGCCGCTGATCGGCATCTGGGTCAAGCTGCTGAAGGTGCCGTACCGCTTCCTCTATCCGGCGATCCTGACGTTCTGCTGCATCGGCGTCTATTCGGTCAACAACACCGTGTTCGACGTGTTCGTCGCCGCCGCCTGCGGGATGATCGGCTATGTCTTCATGAAGCTGCGCTGCGAGCCCGCGCCGCTGCTGCTCGGCTTCGTGCTGGGGCCGATGATGGAAGAGAACTTCCGCCGCACGCTGCTGCTCTCGCGGGGCGACTTCCATGTGTTCATCGAGCGGCCGCTGTCGCTGGGCCTGCTGGTCGCGGCCGCCGCGCTGGTGGCGGTGGTGGCGCTGCCCGCGGTCAAGGCCAAGCGGGAGGAGGCGTTCCAGGACGAATAGCGAAGGGGCGGGGAGCGGAGAGCCGCGGCTTGTTCGCCGACGGCGTGGGCTTCATGCGGCCGCTTCCCTTTCCGCTTTCCTCTCCGCTTCTCTTCCTCCCTGCCCTCTCCCGCCAAACGGAGAGGGCACCCGCTCATCACCTTGACGGAACGCACCCCACTACGCTGCGTTCCACACCCGCCCCAGGAAGTCCCGGATCAGCGGACATACCTGCGCGAAATGCGTCTCCAGCAGCCAATGCCCGCCGTCGGTCATATGCAGTTCCGCGCGCGGCAGATCGCGCAGATAGGCACGGCCCGCGGCCTCGGGCATATAGCCGTCGTGCGGCCCCCAAAGAATCAGCGTGGGTGGCTGGTGTTCGCGCAGATAGGCCTGGTAGCGCGGGAACCAGTCGAGATTCGCCTTCAGCCCTTCCATCAGCCGCACCGCCACTTCGCGCCGGACCGGTGTGTCCATCAGGCGCCAATGCAGCGTCCATAGATCCGGCGACAGTCGCGGCACGTGTTCGGACCGGATTTCGCCGATGAACTCGTCGCGAAAGCCATGCTCGCTGGCGGCGGCTTCGAGCGGCGCGCGATTGGCCGGCGACGGGTCGTCCCAATAGCGCCGGATCGTCTCGTACTTGGGCCCGAGCGCGTCCTCGTAGATGTCGCCGTTCTGCACGATCAGCGCGGCGATCCGCTCGGGGGCGCGGATCGCGAGCCGCAGTCCGATCTGCGAACCGTAGTCGTGCAAGTAAAGCGCGTACCGCTTTAGGCCGAGCGCGTCGGCGAAGCGCTGCAGAAAGGCCGCGTAGGCGTCGAAGTCGTAGCCGAACTGCCCGAAGTCCGGCGTATCGCTGTAGCCGAATCCCGGGAAATCCGGCGCCACGGCGTGCCAGCGGTCGGCGAGCGCCGGCAGCAGACGGCGATATTGATGGGACGAGCACGGGTAGCCGTGCGGCAGCAGGATCGCGGGTGCGTCCTTCGGTCCGGCTTCGCGGTAGAAGACGCGCATGCCGTCGAGGTCCAGCGTCCGGTGTGCCACGGCGTCCTGGCGTCCGGCAATTTCCGCGGCCCCCGACGTGGCGGCCGCGGACAAATCGTGCGGATCGTTCATCGTCGCTCCTCCGAAAGATGGATTCGCACGAGGATGCAAATTGCGTTCCGACGCCTGGCGCCGCGCGTTCGCCGCTTGTTCCCCCTTGTTGTCCCTTGTTCCCCGCTTGTTCCAGGCCTGTTTGCCGCTCGTTTGCGGCTCGTTTGCCGTCTTTTCGCCGTCTTTTCGCCGTCTATGCGCTGCCCTGCCCTGCATCGCTGCCATCGCGAATGTGCAAAGCGCGCAGTTTTTGCGTGACGCTTGCGCCTCCGCGCGCCGAATGCAAAAGCCACGGGCCGTTCCCGAAAACGATCGAGCGCCGCGCTCGTAACATGCCCTTCCGTTGTTCACCACACGGGCAGCTTGCGCGGACCGGCCACCACCATCGCAACGTCGCGCCCCGGCACCGGGGGTGGTGGCCGGTTTTTTTTCGGAGTACCTGGGTATCCCACCCAGCCATGTTCAGCCACGATATGAATTCAAGTACTGCACGACTCGGCGGCTTTATACTGCCCCGCATGAGCGACGCAAGTTCTCCCCTCCAGCCCAAATTCAAGAGTGCCGAAGAAGCAGCGGAATATGACCGCTGGTTCCGGACCGAGGTTGAAGCCGCCATTCGTGCGGCCGATTCGCCCGACGCCACCTTCATTCCGCACCGGGAAGCAATGGCGCACATCCGCACCCGCTTGCTCAAGATGGGTGCCGCCGGGTCCGACAAGCCCCAGTAACGGCCCGCCCCTTCCCTGTCACGATTACCAGTAGAAGCCAGGCAATGCCTCGGGTTCATTGGCTCGATTCCGCGCTTGCGGACCTCGATACCATCCTGTCCCATATCGCCGAGCACAATGCCCAGGCAGCATATTCGCTATACGAGGACATTGACCGGATGACGGCTGCCCTGCCGGATCGTCCGTATCTATATCGACGCGGCCGTGTCAGCGGCACCCGGGAGCTGGTTATCCATCCGAACTACTATGTGGTTTATCGGCTCGTCAACGCAGAGATACAGATACTTCGTGTCATGCACTCTCGCCAGCAGTATCCAAAGCGGGTGAAACGTTCGACCTGAGCGGGCAGCACTGCATAACAGCGACTTGGATCAAACCCATCCCGCCCGATGCAGCTTGCGCCAGAGCGCCGTGCAGGCCAGCGCGGTGCCGGCGACCACGGCCGGATAGGCGAAAGGCAGTTTCAGCTCCGGCATGAATTCGAAGTTCATGCCGTACAGGCTGAATACCACCGTCGGGATCGCGAGAATGGCACCCCAACCGGCGAGCCGCTTGACCACCTCGTTCTGTC
Organism: Cupriavidus cauae; assembly: GCF_026210475.1. Lineage (NCBI taxonomy): Bacteria > Pseudomonadati > Pseudomonadota > Betaproteobacteria > Burkholderiales > Burkholderiaceae > Cupriavidus > Cupriavidus cauae. Next base: position 836,036 of record NZ_CP080293.1, on the reverse strand, counting down.
CCACCGTGACCAGCGCCAGATTGACCTGCACCGCGGTCGTCAGCATTTCGCGCACGACATCGAGCGTTCTCAGCAGCCGGCTGGCGTGGTCCTCGACGTCGCGGAAATAGGCGCGCAGATCCTTGGGCACCAGTTCCTCGTGCAGGCGGATCAACTGCCCGCACATCTCCTCGATCGGATAGACCGCATTGCGCAGCCGCAGCACCTGCCGCTTGATGTGGTACAGGCGCTCGATCGCGTTCCGGTCGAACTGGTCGCGGAACAGGCCCTGCTCGAGCTGCTCGAAGGTGTCCTCGAGCCCGTTGACGATCGGCATGTAGTGATCGACCACGAAATCCATCAGCGCATACAGTACGTAGCCGGGCCCATTGGCGAGCGCGTGCGGCTCGTGCGCGCAGCGATCGCGCACGGGGGCGTAGGTGCTACTGGCCCCGTGGCGGACCGACACCACGTAGTTGGGGCCGACGAACAGATGCGTTTCGCCGATCTCGACGTTGTCGCCGACCAGCTGGGCAGTATTGAGAACGATGAAGACGCTGTCGCCGTAAGCCTCCAGCTTGGGGCGCTGATGGGCGTTCAGCGCGTCCTCGACCGCCAGGTCGTGCAGACCGAACTCGAGCTGCGCCTGGCGCAGCAGCGCGAGATCCGGTTCGTACAGGCCCAGCCAGACGAAGGTGTCCGGCGTCTTCAGTACCTCGCTGATGTCCTCCAACGAGACCTCGCCCAGCCGCTTGCCGCCGCGGTAGGCCACGCAATTGACGATCGCACCCATGAATGCTCCTCGGTCAGGATGCGCAATCGTAACAAGCGGCGGCGCCGGTGAAGAACGAAGGCCGGCCTTGCGGCGAATCCGTCGGTCCCCTGCGGCCCCTGCCGCCCCGCGCAGCAAAACATCGCGCCCTGCAGGTCACCTGATCGACAATTGTTACAGTTAGCCGGGAAGAGGCAGTTAGAATGCGATATTTCCACGCTTACCCGGCTATGTCCCAGAAGAAATCGCCACACTTCGAGCTGCGTAGTGGCAACGTCGACGCCCTCCTTCTTGCGCTCCATACCGCGGATACCTCGGCGCTGCGAGACGATCTGCTGTCGCGCTTCGAAGCGACCCCCGATTTCTTCTCGAACGATGTCATCGCGCTGGACCTGCGCTCTCTGGAAGACGGCCAGCGCCCGGAACTGGGCGCGGTAATCGACACGCTGTCCACGCTGAAGGCCCGCGCGATCGGTGTGGTGGCGCGCCAGGAGCAGCACGACTGGGCCCAGGCCTGCGGGCTGCCGATGCTGGACAGCCAGAGCCGCCGCGGCAATGGACGTACCGGCGCCGCGCGCGAGGCCGAGCCGGCCGCTGCCGCCAGCGAAGCCCCCGCTCCCGCCCCAGCCCCGGTACCCGAGCCGCCGCGCGCCGCCACGACGCTGCTGATCGACAAGCCGCTACGCTCGGGCCAGCAGATCTACGCGCACGGCGACGTCGTCATCATGGACGTGGTCAGCTTCGGCGCCGAGGTCATTGCCGAAGGCAACATCCATATTTACGCCCCGCTGCGCGGCCGTGCGCTGGCGGGGGTCAAGGGCAATCCCGACGCGCGCATCTTCTGCACCTGCCTGGAACCCGAACTGATTTCGATCGCCGGCATCTACCGGACCGCCGAACAGACCCTGCCGCCCGACGTGCTGGGCAAACCCGCGCAGGTCCGGCTTGCCGACGAAACCCTGATTCTCGAGCCGCTTCGCATGAAGTGAGTCCGGCCGAGTCCCGCAACATCGCAGCGCAAGCTTCAACCCTATTACTGGACCAAGAGCCATGGCAAAAATCATCGTTGTGACCTCCGGCAAGGGAGGCGTCGGCAAGACCACCACCAGCGCGAGCTTCGCCGCCGGGCTGGCCCTGCGCGGCCACAAGACCGCCGTGATCGACTTCGACGTCGGCCTGCGCAACCTCGACCTGATCATGGGTTGCGAGCGCCGGGTGGTCTACGACCTGATCAACGTGGTGCAGGGCGAAGCCAATCTGCACCAGGCGCTGATCAAGGACAAGAAGTGCGAGAACCTGTTCATCCTGCCGGCCTCGCAGACCCGCGACAAGGAAGCGCTGACGCACGAAGGGGTCGAGAAGGTGATCAAGAACCTGATCGACATGGACTTCGAATATATCGTCTGCGATTCGCCGGCCGGCATCGAGACCGGCGCGCTGATGGCGATGTACTTCGCCGACGAGGCGCTGATCGTCACCAATCCGGAAGTCTCGTCGGTGCGCGACTCCGACCGGATCCTGGGCATCCTGGCGTCCAAGACCAAGCGCGCCAGCGAAGGCGAGCCGATCAAGGAACACCTACTGATCACGCGCTACAACCCGAAGCGCGTGCACGGCGGCGAGATGCTGTCGCTGACCGACATCCAGGAAATCCTGCGCATCAAGCTGATCGGCGTGATTCCGGAGTCCGAGGCCGTGCTGCACGCCTCGAACCAGGGCACGCCGGCCATCCATCTGGAGGGCACGGACGTCGCCGACGCCTACGGCGACGTGGTGGACCGCTTCCTCGGCAAGGAAAAGCCGATGCGCTTCGTCGATTATCAGAAGCCGGGCCTGCTGTCGCGCCTGTTCGGCAACAAGTAAGGAGGGCTCATCCCCATGTCGATCCTGTCCTTCCTGCTCGGGGAGAAAAAGAAATCCGCGTCGGTCGCCAAGGAGCGGCTGCAGATCATCCTCGCCCATGAACGCACCGGCCATTCCGCGCCGGCCGATTATCTGCCGGCACTGCAGCGCGAGCTCGTTGCCGTGATTTCGAAGTACGTGAAGATCGGCGACCAGGACCTGCGCGTCAGTCTCGAGCGCCAGGACAACCTCGAGGTGCTCGAGGTCAAGATCGAGATCCCGCAGAGCTGACCGCCGGCGGCGGACCGCCCGGTCCGGCCGCCTCCCCCCTTTGGCGGGGTGTCCCGATGCGGACGCCCCCGCCCTCCCCGCCTCCCTCCCTTTCGGTTTCCCCACGCCCTCGCCGGCGCGAGTTTGCACGCCGCAATGCACCATTGCGGGCAACTGTCGCGGCCTGACAACGGAATTGCACCAGCCGCGTCCATTCGGCGCCGCCCGAGCACGGATTGGTGTCGGAACCGTTTACGTTTTGATAAATTTTCGCGGCGTCTACCGACAACGTAGAGCCAATAAATGCCGCCGCGATCCGGCGACAGAACCACAAGACAGAAAAGGAGCACCATGAAGAAATCGGCCTTGACTCTCGCACTCGGCACCCTGCTCGCCGGCAGCGCCTACGCACAAACCTCGGTCACGCTGTACGGGATCGTCGACCAGAGCATCCGCTACACCACCAACGCCAACGCCAACGATGACGGCCTGGTCGAACTGACCAACGGCGCCATCACCAACAGCCGCTGGGGCATCAAGGGCAGCGAAGCCCTGGGCAACAACCTGAAGGCGATCTTCCAACTGGAAAACGGCTTCGATCCGGACACCGGCCGCGGCAACCAGGCCACCGGCACGCTGTTCGGCCGCCAGGCTTACGTCGGCCTGTCCGGCGACTTCGGCACCATCAAGCTGGGCCGCCAGTACACCGAGGGCTTCAACCTGTTCGGTGATTACGATCCGCTGACGATCGGCAACTACAACAACAACGCCTGGCCGTTCTTCCTGACCCAGCTGCGCCGTGACAACGTCATCAGCTACGACGGCAAGTTCGGCGGCCTGAACGTCGGCGCCAGCTATGGCTTCGGCGAACAAGCCGGCAGCGTCCGCACCAACCAGTACTGGGGTGCCCGCGCCTCGTACGCCTTTGGCCCGTTCGGCATCGGCGGCGTGTACCAGGAAATCCGCGACATCAACGAGAACAAGCAGCAGATGTGGGGCGTGGCCGGTAAGTACACCATCGGCGCAGCCAAGCTGTTCGTCGGCTATATCGGCGGCAAGGACCACACCGGCGTGATCGACAACGGCTTCCTGAACCCGGACCAGGCCACCACCGGCAACCCGATTCCGGTGGGCGGCAACCACGCTGCCAACCCGCGCAAGGACAAGATCGGTTACGTTGGCGCCAGCTACCAGCTGACCCCGGCCCTGGCCCTGACCGGCGCGTTCTACTACGACGACATCGACAACAAGGACGGCGTTGCCGGCAACGACGGCAAGCGCTACACCGGCGTGCTGCTGGCCGAGTACGCGCTGTCCAAGCGTACCCAGGTCTACGGTACGGTCGATTACAACAAGGTCAAGGACGGTGCTCGCACCGAACTGCCGGGCAAGAGCAACCAGACCGGCGTGGCCGTGGGTATCCGCCACATCTTCTGATCGGCATCGTTTTTTTACCGATCGACAGGCAGGAAAGCACCTTCGGGTGCTTTCTTGCTTTGGGGCAGCACCAGCCGCCAGATGGCAGCCCCGCCCTCCTTGCGCAGCGTCATCCTGCCCCGGTGGCATCGCATCACGCGACGCACGAACATTCCGGCCGGGGCACTGCGTGACAGCGCGGCGACGACGGCATCGGGCGATGCGGCCGCTGTCGCGATCTCGACCCAGCCGACACCGCGCGTGACGCCGATCCGCAGATGCACGGCCGCGCCGGGCGAGGCATTGAGAATCGCGCGGGCCAGCAGCCGGGTAACCGCCATCTCCAGCATGCGGGCATCGCCATCGACCCATGTGAAGGTCGGCAGGTCCTCGCAATGCAGGACCACGCCCGTCTCATCGGCTGCGCTCCATGCCGCATCGAGGCATGCCGCGATCAGTGCCGCCAGATCGACCGCTTCGTGGCGATACCGGTGAACGGCCTCCTCGATCAGGCAGCCCAGTTCGTCGACCCGGGTCAGCGCCTCGCGCGCGTGCGCAACGACCTGCACGGCGAACGCAGGCCCGGCAAGTGCACCGGCGCGATACAGCCCCGCGAGCGCCAGCATGTCGGTGGGCGGAACGCGCAGGTCGTGCGCGAGGCCATGCACCACCGTGCGCCATATCGGATCGCCGCGCCGCGCCGCGCTGCGGACCCAACGGCGGCGCCATGCCGCGAGGCGTGCAAACCAGTCGCGCAGTCTCATGGCAAGGACACCGCCTCCAGCCGATAGCCGTGGGTATAGACCGGCATCAGCCGGAAACCGCGCTCGGCGCGCAAGCCCAGCTTGCTGCGCACGCGTGACATATGGGTATCGATGGTGCGCGACAACGGGGAAATCTCCCTGCCCCAGACCGCGGCAACGATATAGTTGCGGGCCACGATGCGGCCCTCGTTGCGAAACAGCAGCAGCGCGAGGTCGAATTCCTTCGGCGTCAATTCGACCGGGCAGCCGTTCAGCGTGACGGTACGCGCGGCGCTGTCGAACACATAACCGCCCAGGCTGACCCGCGCGTCGGTGCCGGCGCGGTGGCTGTCGGTACGGCGCAGCAGGGACTGGATGCGCGCGGTCAGCTCGCCCGGGCGGATCGGCTTGACCATGTAGTCGTCGGCCCCGGCGCACAAGCCGCTGACCACATCTTCTTCGGCGCCGCGGCAGGTCAGGAACATCACCGGCACGCGCCGGTCCAGATTGGCGCGGGTCCAGTGCAGAACTTCCTTGCCGCTCATGTCCGGCATCTGCCAATCGAGCAGCAACAGATCGAAACTCTCGTCGCGCAAGCGCAGCAGCAACTGCCGGCTCAGCCCGAAGCTGACGCAGCAATGGCCGGCCTCGGTCACGATTTGCTGAATCCACGCGGCCTGCGCGGGTTCGTCTTCGAGCGATGCGATCTTCATGCGCAAACTCCGTTCACGGTGTAGAGCGATCGAACGCCGGCTTGCGTGCGGCCGGCCCCTTCCCATCGAGCATCGAACCACCCCGCATTTAAGACGGCGCGCGGCCGTTTACAAATAGGAATTGCCTCAATTTGAGGTTTCAACAAAATCTCACTTTCGGCATACCGAGGTCTGAACGTACGATGCCTGCGCGGATGGAAATCGCCGCGCCAGAGCCAGCGGCGATCGACCGCGAAGGCGAATGCATGCGCTCTCGCGATCCGCGGCCGGTGGCCGGTGGTCGGCGACAGCCCTGCCGGCAAACTTCCTTGTCGCGCCCGGGCGCCGCCGCGACCCGCGCGCAATCGAATCGACACGCGAGGAGAGCAGACGCCATGAGAATCGCCGCGCTGCAGGACGATCCCACGCAGGCCGTCGTGCTGGAGCAAACGCTCAGCCTGCAAGGCCATCGATGCATCCGCTTCCGGGAGGGACGGACCCTGATGATGGCCTTGCGCCAGGAAGCGTTCGACATGCTGCTGCTGGATTGGGAGGTGCCGGGAATCGCCGCGCAGGACGTGCTGCTGTGGGTACGGCGTACATTGGGCAGCCGCTTGCCGGTGATGCTGCTCGGCGATGGCACCGAGGAGTGCCAGCTGTGTCGCGGTCTTGCCGAAGGCGCCGACGCGTTCATCACCAAGCCGGTGCGGCGGGCGGAACTGGCCGCGCGCGTTCAGGCACTGGCGCGGCGAATGCTCGAGACGGGCGAAGGGTGCTTCGATCTGTCGGTCGGCGCCTACCGTTTTTCGACCACCGACCGGCGCGCGTATCTGACGGGCGCCCCCGTCATGCTGTCACCCAAGGAATTCGATCTGGCGATTCTGCTGTTCCGGCACCTCGGCCAGCTGGTGCTGCGCCACACCATGATCGACGAGGTCTGGCGCCGCCCGCTGCCCGACGGTTCCCGCACGCTCGACAGCCATCTGTCGCGCGTGCGGACCAAGCTGGCCCTGTGGCCGCACAACGGTGTGCGGCTGACCACGGTGTATTCGGCCGGCTGCCGGCTCGATGTGGTCGACCCCATCTAAGGAGCGAACCATGGCCTCTCTCGCCAGAAGGCTGCTCGCGGAAGCGGTCGGCACTTTCGGCTTGATCTTTGCCGGATGCGGCGTGGTGGTGCTGGCCGGCTGCAAGCCGGACACCGCCGCGGACCTGCTGTGCATCGCGCTCGCCTTCGGGCTGGCGGCCTATGCGATGGCACGGGCGGTCGGACCGATCTCCGGCGCGCACCTGAATCCGGCCATCAGCCTCGGACTGGCGGCGGCACGGCGCTTTCCGTGGCGCGAGGTGATTCCCTACGGCATCGCGCAGCTGGTGGGTGCCGTGGCGGCGGCGACCTTGCTGATGCTGGCGGCGCAGGGCCGGCCGGATTTCGCCTTGTCGTCCGAGCGCTTCGCCGCCAACGGCTACGGTCTGCATTCGCCCGCGGGCTACGACATGCCGAGCGCCCTGGCGATCGAATTCGCGGCGACGGCGATGCTGGCGCTGGTGACCGCCAGTGTCACGCGCCGGCGGCGGCTGATCGCGGCGGGCCCCGTGGTGCTGGGGCCGGCGCTGGCGATGGCGCATCTGCTCGCCTTGCCGGTCACCTATGCCGCGCTCAATCCAGCCCGCGCCACCGGCCAGGCGCTGTTCGTGCAGGGCTGGGCGATGGCGCAGCTGTGGCTGTTCTGGCTGGCGCCCGCAGCGGGCGGGCTGATGGGTGGGCTGATCGCGTTCTGCCTGCTCGACGAGGATGGCTTGCTGACCGAACCGGACGAGCTGACGGCATTGGCGCGCTGGGCCGCGGCCGAGGCGGCCGAGCCCGGCTGCGATCCGCAATCGCCGGCATGAGGGCGCGAGCGATCGTGCGATGGTGGGACGGCAGTCGCGGCGACCGGGCCCGCGCGGCGGCTCAGTCTGCCTTGATGCCGGCTTCCTTGACGATGCGGCCGTTGTCGTCGTACTCGGCGCGGATCGCGGCGGCAAACTGTGCCGCGCTGCCGCCGGTCGGCACCTCGCCGCCCTTGAGCAGGCGTTCACGGACCTCCGGCGCGGCCAGCGCCTTGTTCAGTTCGGCATTGAGACGGGCGACGATCGCGGCCGGCGTCTTGCCGGGCGCGAACACGCCGAAGGTGGAAGTCAGATTGGCCTTCGGATAGCCCAGTTCGGCGAAGGTCGGCACCTCGGCCAGCGCGGCGATGCGCTTCGGGGCGCCGACCGCCAGCGCACGCAGACGTCCGGCCTGCATCTGCTGGGTCAGCGCCGGGCTGGCATTGGTGCTCATGACCTCGAACTGGCCACCGAGCGCGTCGTTCATCTGCTGGCCGGCGCCCTTGTACGGAATCAGCGTCAGGTCCGCTTGCGACCTGGCCTTGACCTGCTCCAGCACGACATGGCCGACCGTGCCGAGGCCCGAGGTCGCCCACCGGACCGAGCCGGGCTTGGCCTTGGCCTGCGCGACCAGATCCTGGAAGCTCTTGCCGGTGAAGCTGGACGTGGCGACCACGATCACCGGGGAATACATCACGCTCATCACCGGTGCGATATCGCGCTGCGGGTCGTAATGCACCTTGCCGACGTGCGGGTTCAAGGTCAGCGGACTGGTCGACGAAAAGCCGATCGTGTAGCCGTCCGGCGCCGCCTTGGCGACCGCGTCCATGCCGATGCTGCCGCCGGCGCCTGCCTTGTTCTCGACCACCACCGACGTCCCCATCTGGTCGGACAGCCGCTCGGCGAGCGCACGCGCCACCGTATCGCTGATGCCGCCGGTCGGATAGGCGACGATCAGGCGGATCGGGCGCGACGGATAGTTGTCGGCGGCGGACGCCGGCGCGCTGCCGATGGCGGCAAACGACGTGACGGCGGCAAGGGCGGCGAGTCCGGGCAGGCGGAAGGCGAAAGGCATGGTGGCAGCGACAGGGATTTGTAGGAAGTTGGCCGGGAAATGGGGGTCACAGGGCGGTCATACGGCGGTCATACGGCGGTCATAGCGGCTTAACGCAACGACAACGCAGCGATAACGCAGCCATGACGCCGGAATAACACAGGAATCATGCAGCTGGACCGCAGGCAAGACCTTGGCATGGAGCCGCCAGGCCGGCGTCGGGCGCTATCTTAGCCCAAGACACCGGGCTGCCACTGTGGCACCCAGGAGACGAACAACTCGTTGGCCCGATCGTACAGGCGCCAGGTGGTGCCGCACTCGCGGCACTGGAACGTCAGCATGCTGAACGGCACACCGGCCGCGCTCTGGCTGACCAATGGCGCGGTGTGCTTCAACGCCAGCCGTTCATGCGGCTCGCGCCGGCGCATGTCGGCGGCCAGCGCAAGGCAATGGGCGCAGGCATTGAATGCGCCGGGCGCGGGCAATGCATCGCTGGAGCGGGAAGGGACTTCGTTGGCGGGCACGGCGGCGGGCGGGGCGGCATCGCCCCGCGATGAAATCGGCAACGCCGCCATGATGCCGCAAATCCCCGCAGCGCTGGCGGGCGGTCTTGCGCGCGACTGCCGACGATGGTTCGCGAAACGCAGGTCCACGCCTGCGAAGACGTGCCGCTTCAAGCGGAATCTGCAGATTGGCGAAAGTTCTTTTTTGACGAGTTCGTCACACTTCGGCCATGCGTTCGCTGCGTGGCAACGGCACGACGGTCCTTCACGGCGGTGCTGCTGGCCATGCCCCGCTGCCAGACACCACCCTGCCATCCATCATGCGCGTTCCTCTCACCATCCATCGATTTGCCGGCATCCAGGACGTCCGCCAAGCCGTGCAGCGCCATCCCGGCGAGCTTCTGCAGGTTCTTCATCGCGACAGTTCCCACCACATCGTTCAGCTTGGCTCCCGCCGCTATCGCTTCGAGCTGGTCGAGTGCAGACCGGGACGGTGGGAGGGCGCCCTGGTCGAAGTGCCATTCAGGCACATGACATGGCGGCAGCAATGGCTCGCCATCGTACGAACCTTGCGCCGGATGCTTCCGTGCGGGTCCGTACGCGTCGCACGTGTCCGACATACCGTCGGGCATTTCACGCGGCCGGAAGAACGAGCCGGACTCGTCCCTGAACAGGGCTTTCTGCCTGGCGACGATCGGCTGGCCTGGCTGCACGAAGTCTGCCGGACATTGCGCGCTTCTCCAAACCCCAACACCGACCTGCCCGCCAGCCTCGACTTGCGCGATGCAGTCGTGTCCGACGAAGACTTGAAGCTGGTGGACAAGCAACTGCGCGGCTTGCCCGAGGCACTGCCTCGCGACCAGCTTGAACTGATCCTCGAGCCGCTGTGTTCCCTCGCCCTGGCCCCCGACACGCCGGCGCGAAGTCGGCGCGACAAGATGGTGGCCTCGCTCTGCGACAGGTTTGCCAGGACACATGGCTTCGACATGGACACAGCAAGACGCATCGTGCAACTGACCGCCGGATTGTCCGCCGGATCGGCGTTCCAGCAGTGGTTGGAGAAGGGCGCCACGCAGCTGGCCGACGCCCTCGTTGCCGCGGTCAATCCCGGCGCGATGGAGCGGCCCACCACGCCGCTCCCGGATGTGGACCCGAATACCGTGAACGGTCTCAACCTGATCGGCCGGCACCTGAAGGATCTCGCCGCCGTCCTGCCTGGCTTGCCAACCTCGGCGGTCCGTCCGATGTTGCGGTGCATGGGCAACATTGCCGCCCTTCCCGATGGGGACCGTGTCAGCCAGATCGAGCTGCTAGCCCTTGTCGCGCGCGCCCATGCGCTGACCACGGAACGGCGTGCGGCCGGAACGCAAGCGCCGGATGCGCCTCGCAAGCCGGCGCGCGTGTGGGGCAAGAAAGCCGACATGCCGGTAAATGCACATCACTAAGATTCTTCCCCGTCACCCTGTGACGCCTCACGATCCTTTGCTAATCTGGAATGGCGTACCGCCGACTCGACTGGCGGACCGCCCGCCGCCGCGGATGCCGGCGCGGGCCGCAGTCCTTCCCCGACCCGACCAGGAGTGGATGATGAAAACTGCACGACAGGTCCTTGCGTCCAAACCGACGCAAGCCATCTACAGCATCCAGCCGGGGGCGACCGTTTATGCCGCGCTCCAGTTGATGGCGGAAAAGAGCATCGGCGCGCTGCTGGTGATGGAGCACGGCAAGATCGTCGGCATCCTCAGCGAACGCGACTATGCGCGCAAGGTCATTCTGATGCAGCGAACGTCCCGCGAAACCCTTGTGCGCGACATCATGACCACCGCGGTGGTCTATGTTCGCGCCGATCAGACCACCGACGAATGCATGGCGCTGATGACGCAGCACCGGCTGCGCCACCTGCCGGTGATGGAAAACGACGAGCTGATCGGCATGCTGTCGATCGGCGATCTGGTCAAGGACATCATCTCCGAGCAGCGCTTCATCATCGAACAGCTGGAGCAGTACATCGCGGGCAGCCGCTAGCGCCCCGCAGCGCAGCGCGGGCGGGCGGCATATTCGGTAAACGAATATAATTCTGCGTTTACTGAATAACAGATGAAGCCGGTCCATCAGGGTCGGCTCCGGCCGCTCTCCCCGGCCGCCCGCCGCCGCTGCTCCGATGTCCCGCCCCGCCGTTTCCGACCGCCCTACCCCCGCCTCCGCTTCCACCCCTTCTTCGATTGCACCGTCCGGCACCGCGGTCCCCGCGTCAGGGCAAGCCGTTGCCGGTGCAGTGGACCACCGCGCGATCATGCGCGTGATCGGCGGCATCGTGCTGTGCATCCTGCTGGCGGCACTCGATCAGACTGTCGTGATTCCGGCGGTGCCGGCGATTGCGCAGGATCTCGACGGCTTCGGCCATCTGTCCTGGATCGTCACGGCCTATCTGATTACCTCGACCGTCACCACGCCGCTCTACGGCAAGCTGTCGGACTCGTTCGGGCGGCGCCGGCTGCTGCTGGTCGCGATCGCGCTGTTCGTACTCGCCTCCCTGGCCTGCGCGATGGCGGGCTCGCTGCAGCAGCTGATTCTCTTTCGCGCGCTGCAGGGCATCGGCGGCGGTGGCCTGATGTCGCTGGCGCAGGCGGCCATCGCCGACGTAGTCTCGCCGCGCCAGCGCGGGCGCTATCAGGGCTATCTGGCGGCGGTATGGGCCGTGGCGTCGGTAGCCGGTCCGCTGGTCGGCGGCTGGGTGTCCGACCATCTGTCGTGGCGCTGGCTGTTCTGGATCAATCTGCCGCTTGGCCTGCTGGCGATGTGGTTGTGCCATCGTGGCCTGCGCGCCCTGCCCGCGCCGGCCGGCAAGGCCCGCGTCGATTGGGGCGGCGCGCTGCTGCTGACCGTGGCGATCGTGTCGTTTCTGCTGGCGATGAGCTGGGGCGGCGAGCGGTACGACTGGCTGTCCGCGCCGATGGCCGGATTGGCCGCGCTGACCGGCCTCGCCGTGCTGGCGTTGATCTGGCAGGAACGGCGCGCCAGCGATCCGATGCTGCCGCCGCGCCTGTTCGCCAACCGCAGTTATGTATTGGGCGTTTGCGCCTCGGCGCTGGCCGCTTCCGCGCTGTTCCTCTGCGTCTTCGCGCTGCCGCTGCATTTCCAGCTGGTGCGCGGCGCCGATGCGGCGATGTCGGGCATGCTGGTGGTGCCCTTCCTGCTGTCCACCGTCGCCGGCAACTTCGTGGTGGCGATGCTCGCGCCCCGGCTTGGCCGGCTGCGCGGGCTCTTGAGCGTCGGCTTTGCCGCCGCGGCGCTGGGGCTGGCCGCGTTGTCGACCGCGACGCCGGCCAGCCCGCTGACGCTGCTGCTGGCGGCGATGATCGTGACCGGCGTCGGCCTTGGCATCTGCATGGTCGGCACGCTGATGAACGTGCAGAACGCGCTCGAGCGCCGCGACACCGGCGCCGGCACCGGCGCACTGCTGGTGCTGCGCTCGCTGGGCAGCGCGCTCGGCGGCGCGATGGCCGGCACGCTGCTGACCCTGGCGTTCCGCGGCGCCTTGCACGCGGCCGGACACGACAGCGGGGCTGCGCCGCTGGATCTGGGCGCGCTGCGCCATGGCAGCGAGGCGTTCGCCCAGCTGGCGCCCGAGGTGCAGCGGCTGCTGACCGGCGGCGTCGAGGCGGGTTTCCACTGGATCTTCGCGACCGGCGCCGCGGCCGCGCTGCTGGCGCTCGGCCTGGTCCGGCGGACGCCCGACGTCGAGCTGCGCGGCGCCGTGTCGGACCACGTCAAGCCGCTGGCGATGGAATAAATGGCGCCGGCCAACCGCACGCCGGTTGGCCCCTCCGCCCTCCGCCCTCCGCCCTCCGCCCTCCGCCCTCCGCCCTCCGCCCTTCGCCCTTCGCCCCTTCGCCCTTCGCCCCTTCGCCCCTTCGGCCCTTCCGCCCTTGGCCCATTCGCCTCGTAGCGCCCTCGCCGGCGTAGACTACGGGTCACCGTTCGCACCGTTCGCCGGAGATCGACGCCATGACCCGCTTCCCTGCCTTCTCGAGCCAGCCGCCACGCCGCGGCCGCGCTGCCTTGCCCTGGGCCGTCGCGCTCGCGCTGTCCGCGCCGCTCGCCCATGCCGCCGGTGAATCAGGCGCGAACCGCGCTGCCGGCGCCGCCCCGGCGACATCCCAGGCATCGTCGGCCAGCTGTCCGGCCACGCTGAACTTCCGTTTCCCGCGGCTGCAGGACGAGGCCGAACAGAACCTGTGCCAGTACGCCGGCAAGGTCGTGCTGGTCGTCAATACCGCCAGCTATTGCGGCTTCACGCCGCAGTACGAGGGCCTGGAGGCGCTCTACGCCAAATACCGCGAGCGCGGCCTGGTGGTGCTGGGCTTCCCGTCCAACGACTTTTCGCAGGAGCCGGGTTCGGAAAAGGAGATCGCCGACTTCTGCTTCAACACCTACGGCGTCAAGTTTCCGATGCTGGCCAAGACGCACGTGCGCGGCGACCAGGCCAATCCGATGTATGCGCGGCTCGCCAGGGAAAGCGGCACGGCGCCCAAATGGAATTTCCACAAGTACCTGATCGACCGCGACGGGCGCGTGGTTGCCAGCTATCAAAGCTCGGTGAAACCGTCGGACCGGCAACTGGTCTCGCGCATCGAGCAATTGCTGGCCGCACCGCGCCAGGCGAATGCGGCGGCGGCAAATTGATCGGCTGAAGAATGGCCGAACCGTCTGAAGATCTGCAGAACACCACCAAGCAAAACGAGGAGAACGATGAAGCTGGTACGAATTGGCAGCGCCGGCGCCGAGCGGCCGGGACTGATCGATGCGCAAGGCCGCGTGCGCGATCTGTCGGCAGTGGTCGGCGATATCGACGCGCGCACGCTGGCGCCGAACGCCCTGGCCGAACTGGCGGCGCTGGACCCCACCGCCCTGCCCCTGGCCGAAGCCGAGCGTTTCGGCACGCCATGGACCGGGATCGGCAAGATCGTCGCCATCGGGCTGAACTACGCCGACCACGCGGCCGAGGCCAACATGCCGATCCCCTCTGAGCCGATCGTGTTCCTGAAGGCCACCAGTTCGCTGAACGGCCCGAACGATCCCGTGATGCTGCCGCGCGATTCGGTCAAGACCGACTGGGAGGTCGAACTCGGCGTGGTGATCGGCACGCGCGCGCAGGACGTGCCGGCGGCCTCCGCGCTCGATCACGTGGCGGGCTACTGCGTCGTCAACGACGTCTCCGAGCGCGAATTCCAGATCGAGCGCGGCGGTACCTGGGACAAGGGCAAGGGCTGCGACACCTTCTGCCCGGTGGGTCCGTGGCTGGTCACGCGCGACGAGGTCCCCGATCCGCAGGCGTTGTCGCTGTGGCTCGACGTCAATGGCGAACGGATGCAAAGCGGCACCACCGCGACGATGGTGTTCGATGTCGCCACGCTGGTCAGCTACGTCAGCCGCTTCATGACGCTGCATCCCGGCGACCTGATCTGCACGGGCACGCCGCCGGGCGTCGGCATGGGCCTCAAGCCGCCGCGTTTTCTGCGGGCCGGCGACACCATGCGGCTCGGCATCGAGGGATTGGGCGAGCAGACGCAGCGCGTGCTGCCCTACTCGCGCTCGGTGTGATGGCGAACTGAACGGGCGCTGCATAGGCGCTGAACAGGCGCTGAACGGGAGGGGACTCTGATCCCATCGAGGCGATCGAGTTCCCCCAACCCTGCGCGCGTCATGGTGGACCGTACCCCGTTAGCAACAGTTCTGAAAACAAATGCGGCGCAAAGAGCGAATCGCATAGGCACTCGCGATCCTAAGTGGAATACTGTGCTTCATGGACTAAGCCAGTACGAGCGCCGTCATGTCAGAAGTTGATCCCCCCATTCTTGTGTCCCGCCTCGGAGCCGATCTCACCCCGGCTTATTGCGAGTTGTCCGATACCCTGGACAGCCGCGCCGAACTCGAGGCGATTCGCCGCACCATCCACCAACACCCCGAACTCGGATTCGAAGAGCACCGCACCGCCGAACTGGTGGCGCAGCGCCTTGAGCGCTGGGGCTATGCGGTGACGCGCGGGGTCGGCGGCACGGGCGTGGTCGGGACGCTGCGCAACGGCGACAGCGGGCGCAGCGTCGGCATCCGCGCCGACATGGACGCGCTGCCGATTCTGGAATCGACCGGCTTGCCGTATGCCAGCGTCCATTGCGGCAAGATGCACGCGTGCGGCCACGACGGCCATACCGCGATCCTGCTGGGCGCCGCACGCCAGCTGGCGCGGACGCGCAATTTCGACGGCACCGTCCATCTGATCTTCCAGCCCGCCGAGGAAATCGGCGCGGGCGCCAGCGGCGCGCAGCGGATGCTGGCCGACGGCCTGTTCGAACGCTTCCCCTGCGATGCGATCTTCGGCCTGCACAACCATCCGGGCGTGCCGGCCGGCACCTTCATGTTCCGCGCCGGTCCGATGATGGCGGCCTGCGATACCGTAACGATTACGATTCGCGGCAAGGGCGGCCATGCCGCGCGGCCGCACCAGTCGATCGATCCGATCCTGGTCGCCGGCAGCCTGGTGATGGCACTGCAGACCATCGTGTCGCGCAATATCGATCCGAACGAAACCGCGGTGGTCACGATTGGCTCGCTGCATGCCGGCCACGCGCCCAACGTGATTCCCGAAAGCGCCAAGCTCGAATTGAGCGTCCGTTCGTTCAGCCCCGAGGTGCGCACCACGCTCGAATCCCGCATCCGCCAGCTGGTGACCTCGCACGTCGAGGGCTATGGCGCCGCGGTCGAGCTCGATTACCGCCCGGGCTATCCGGTGGTGGTCAACAGCGAAGCCGAGACCGAGTTCGCGCGCCAGGTCGCCGAGGAGCTGGTCGGGCCGGACAAGGTCGTGGGCCAGATTCCGCTGATCTCGGGCAGCGAGGACTTCGCCTATTTCCTGCAACAGCGCCCCGGCTGCTTCGTGCGCCTGGGCAATGGCGCCGGCCGTCCGCTGCTGCATAACCCCGCCTACGATTTCAACGACGACAACCTGACCGTGGGCGCGGCGTACTGGACGCGACTGGTCGAGCGCTATCTGGCCGCCTGACCGGCGGGCTCTCCAGGCAACTCAATCCCAAAAGGCAAACCCGCTCAGCGAAAGAACGCGCTGGGCTGTACGCCGAACTGTCGCCGGAACATCGCCGCGAACGCGCTGGGACTCTGGTAGCCCAGTTCCAGCGCTACCTCGACGACCTTGACGCCCGCCGCGAGCCGCTCCAGCGCGGCCAGCAACCGCGCCTGCTGGCGCCACTGGCCGAACGTCATGCCGGTCTCGCGCGCGAAGCGCCGCTGCACGGTCCTGCCATCGATGCCCACTCGCCGCGCCCAGTCCGCCAGCGTCATCGGCGTGTCGGGCGCTTCCAGAATCGCGGCACAGATGCGCCGCAGCGCCGGGTCCACGGGATGGGGAAGATGCAGCGGCAGCGCGGGCAGCAGCACGACCTCGTCGAGCAGCAGCTGCATCAGGCGGCCGTCGCGCGAATCGGGCGAGTAGGGCGGAACGATGTCGATCGCGGCCAGGATCAGTTCGCGCAGCAGCGGCGAGACGCCGAGCACGGTGCAGCGCGTCGGCAATCCCGCGGCCGCGTCCGGGCGGATATACGCGGTGCGCATGCGCACCTGGCCGACCATCCGGATCCAGTGATCGGTGCCGCCCGGCACCCAGATCGCCCGCGTCGGCGGCACGATCCATTGACCCTCGTCGGTTCCGACGACCATCACACCATGCACGGCATGCAGCAGTTGCGCGTGCGGATGCCGGTGGCGCGTGGTCAGATGGCCCGGCTGATAGTCGGCGGCCATCGCGGCCACCGGCATCGGGCCGCGGTCGTAGGCCATGTAGCGCGGCCGCGGCGAGGGCGGGGCGTCGGGTCGGGCGTCGGGTTGGTGGTCAGGTGGGGAAGCGGCATCGGCCATCTGGATCGATATCCCGAATGTGGCGAAAGCGTGGCGCATAGAGCGTGGAATAGGGCCATTATCTGTCCGTTTCGAGATGGTTGTAGTCTCAATCTCGCAGGACAGGCGCCAACACAAGGAATAGCATCACCGTGTTCGCGCGCGTGCGGCCTCGCTGCCGTGTTGCTCCCGCGTCTTGCCGACGACTTCCCGACCGCGCCCGAACGCTCCCAAGAAAAAGTCCAACCAGAGACCTTTGCCATGGCTTCGCGAATCGATTCCCTGTCTGCCGAATTGGGCAATGTGCCCGATGCCGCCGTGACACCGGCCGCGCCCGCTGCGCCGGCCACGCCGAGCGCGGCCGCTGCCGGCGCCGGCGAACGCACCGGCTTCCGCGTGCTGTCCGCCATCAGCTTCGCCCACATGCTCAACGACATGATCCAGTCGTTGATCCTGGCGATCTATCCGATGCTCAAGGGCGGCTTCAACTTGAGCTTCGTGCAGATCGGCCTGCTGACGCTGACGTACCAGATCACCGCCTCGCTGCTGCAGCCGCTGGTCGGCCTGTACACCGACAAGCATCCGAAGCCGCATTCGCTGGCGGTTGGCATGGGATTCACGCTGGCGGGATTGCTGCTGTTGTCGATTGCGCCGAGCTATGGCGTGCTGCTGGTCGCCGCGGCGCTGGTCGGCACCGGCTCGTCGATCTTCCATCCGGAATCGTCGCGCGTGGCGCGCATGGCCTCGGGCGGGCGCCATGGGCTGGCGCAGTCGATCTTCCAGGTCGGCGGCAATGTCGGCAGCGCGGCCGGACCGCTGCTGGCGGCCGTGGTGGTGCACACGCAGGGCAGCATCGCCTGGCTGTCGCTGGCGGCCCTGCTGGCGATCGCGGTGCTGTGGCGCGTGGGCGGCTGGTATGGCCAGCGCCTCGCCGAGCATGCCCGCGCCGCGCGCAAGGCGATGGCCAGCGCGCCGCGGCTGCCGGGCCGTACCGTGGCTCGCGCCATGGCCGTGCTGATGGTGCTGCTGTTCTCGAAGTATTTCTATATGGCGTCGCTGGGCACCTATTACACCTTCTACCTGATGGAGCGCTTCGGCGTGCCGCAGCGCTCGGCCCAGCTCTATCTGTTCGCCTTCCTGTTCGCCGTCGCGGTCGGCACCATCCTCGGCGGCCCGATCGGCGACCGCATCGGCCGCAAGCGCGTGATCTGGTTCTCGATCCTCGGCGTCGCCCCGTTCACGCTGATGCTGCCCCATGCCGACCTGTTCTGGACCGCCGCGCTGTCGCTGGTGATCGGCTTCATCCTGGCCTCGGCGTTCTCCGCGATCCTGGTGTTCGCGCAGGAACTGATCCCGGGCAAGGTCGGCATGGTGTCGGGCCTGTTCTTCGGCCTGGCCTTCGGCATGGGCGGCATCGGTGCCGCGGTGCTCGGCGGGGTCGCCGACGCGCACGGCATCGAGACGGTCTACCGCTGGTGTGCCTACTTGCCGCTGCTCGGCGTGCTGGCCGTGTTCCTGCCGGAAACCCGCACGCGCGCCTCGTAGTCCGGATCGAGGCGCGACAGCAGGGCGGTCGCGGCGGCCGGCGCGCGCTCCTTGTCGCCGTTGATGAAGAAGACGAAGACGTCGCGGCGGCTTGCCGGGGCGTCGTTGTCCTCGACCCGCGGCAGCCCCTGCGGCGCCTCGCCCCGCGCCCACGCCTGGGCATGCTCGACCCACGCGTCGAGCAATTTCGGCGCGTAGCCGTACTTGAGCTTGGCGTTGCTGCGCATCAGCCGTGCGTAGACGAAGTCCCCGGTCACATCCGCGAACGAGGGGAATTTCTCGGCATCGGTGAAGACCGTCGCCACCTTGTAGCGGCGGGCCAGCGCCAGGAACTCGGGGCAGGCAAAGCTGGCGTGGCGCACTTCGACCACATGGCGCAGCCCGATGCCGTCGGCTTCCTGCGGCAGCAAGGCGAGAAAGGCCTCGAAATCCTCGGGATCGAACACCTTGCTCGGCGCGAACTGCCAGACGATCGGCCCGAGCTTGACGCCCAGTTCGGTAATACCGCTGTCGATGAAGCGCTCGACCGACTCCCCGGCCTCGGCCAGCACCCGGCGGTTGGTCGCATAACGCGACGCCTTGACCGAGAAAACGAAATCGTCGGGGGTCTGCTCCTTCCACTTGATGAAGGACGCGCGTTTCTGCGTGCCGTGGTAGGTGCTGTTGATCTCGATCGCGGTCAGCCGCCGGCTGGCGAACTCGAGTTCGCGCGCCTGCGTCAGGTCCTCCGGGTAGAACGTGCCGCGCCAGGGGGCATAGGTCCAGCCGCCGATGCCGACGCGGATGGCGCCGGCCTGAGTCGATGCATTCGCTGCCATGACGATCCTCCTCCGATTTAGCGATTCACTCCGATGGCGTGATCGCGGGGTACTTGGCGGCATTGAGCGCGATCTTGTCGCGCACCGCGGCGTCGAGATCGACCTCCAGCACACTGGCCAGCTCGACCAGGTAGATCAGGATGTCGGCCAGCTCCTGCCGCACATGCTCGCGCTCGTCCGTCGCCATCACGGTGTGGGACTGCTGCTCCGTCTTCCACTGAAAGATCTCCACCAGCTCGGCCACCTCGACGCTCAGGGCCATCGACAGGTTTTTCGGCGAGTGGTACCGCGCCCAATCCCGGGCGCGGATGAAGTCGTTCAGCACCTGTTGCAAACGCTCTGTTTCAATCAGCTTCATCTGCGTCCTTGCCCACGGCAGGTTGTTCGGTGGGCTACTTTACCGTGCCTGCCTCCGGCGCTGCCCGCTGCGCCGCCGGCTCGTCCGCTGACTCGCCCGCTGACTCGCCCGCTGACTCGCCCGCTGACTCCTCCACCGGCCCGGCCGGCTCGTTGGCGAGCACGTCGGCCGCCCATTGCGCAAAGGCCTCGCCGCGCGACGAGCCCAGCCGCACGCCGACCAGCAGCACCGCGTCGAGCGCGTAGCAGGTCGGGCCGGGCGCCACGCCATCGTCGCGCTGGGCCTCCTTGCGGATCGAAGCAGAACCGAGCCGGCGCCCGCAGAAGGCGGCCTTCAATTGCCTGGCGACATCCTGCTCCGAGGTCCGGTACAGGGCCGCCATATTGTCGAGCGTCATCCACAGCTTGCCGTCGAGCACCCGGCAGGCGATGCGCGTCAACGAGTCCTCGGTCTGGTAGTAGCGCCGGTCGGCGCCGTCGGCGTTGGCATTCTCTGTCATGGTCGATGTCCCATGGTCTCCGGCGTTGAAGAACGATGTGGAGACGCAAGGTATCGCTTTCCGAAGGAGTGCACGTACAGCTGGCGCCGAACGGGCGACGCTTTTTAGTGAATTTCGCGTGAAAGCTAATGCTGCCTGCGGCCGGGAAAAGCGCGAACGAAATGGAATCGCAACGGCACCGGAAGGGAGCGGGCGAGGGGAGGGAAGGGAACCGCCGGGAAAAGGCTGGGGAAGAAAAAAAGCCAACTACCAAAGGAAGGATGACGTGCGACCCAACGAGGAGCTGGGGTTGGTAGCTGGCTCCCGCAAGCGTTGACGGGCGAACCGACAAACGCGATCGTAGGTGCATCGGCCGGCCGGTTCTGTAGAAAAGCGCGCCGGGCTTTAACAGTCCGCGAGCCGCTCAGGCCACCTCCTGTCCGCTATCGATGTTTCGCCCCAGGAACAGCCCGCACATACACGGCAAAACGCAACTACGGTTGCGAAGCATCGCCCCGGCATTCGAGGACTCTCTGCCGCGGGCAAGTCGATCGCAGACCATCGATGTGCTCGTTGAGGTTTGGTGGAATGCGCTGCCACATGGGATCGAGGATGAAGTCGATTCCTTCGCGCCTGGCCTGCTTTGCCGCCGGCACGAAGTCGGCGTCGCCCGCTATCAGCACGATCTGGTCAACCTGCTTCTTGAACGCCAACGAGGACACATCGACGCCGATTCGCATGTCGACGCCTTTTTGCCGGATATCGACCATTACATCGTCGGGCGTCAGCTCGGCCATCTGGATCTTGCCGGCCAACAGGTCGGCGACCCTGGACGCCTTGATGGTCCATTGGCTGTAGGTGGAAAGATGCCCGAGCCGCAGTGCGACCTTGCGCATGCCTCGCAGATGCTCATGGAGCTGAAGCCGGAAAGCAGCCTCGGCCGACTTGGCGAAGTCGACAATTCGCTTGTTGATCGGGTTGTGCATCTTCTTTGTCAGCGGCGGACAGTCGTAGAAGAAGATGCGATACAACTCGCGACGATCCAGCCGCCGTCTCTGGCGATCCGGGAATGCATCGCCTCCAGTGCCGTTTCGACGTGGTGACAGATGGGCACATGCCCATCGATGGGCGCACTCCGCCGCCCGGCGCGCGTCATGGGCGTTCTGCGGCTCGATTGCCCGAAAGCGCTTGATGAAGAAGGCGCCGTCGATAAGGATGGCTGTCGGCATGCTGACTCCTGCGGCCTGCGTTGCTACGCCAAAATGAAAAAAGCCCAGGGGTTCGGCGCGCTGCTGGATGATTGCAACGGCTTACTGCCAAGGGCTGGATGCAGGCGAATCTAGCATTGGCCAGGGTCCGGGGCAACAGCACCCGGGATGCCTGTCAGTGAAAAAAAGAAAGCGCCCGAAGGCGCTTTCCTTGTCCTGCCGGCTGCCGCGCCTTCAGCGCGCGGTGCCGTTCTGCGGCGTCGGCGCCGAGGCCACCGGGCCGGTTTCCGACAGCCCGCCGCCCAGCGCGCGATACAGGTCGATCGCATTGTTCAGCCGCAGCTGCCGCGCCTGGATCAGCGCCTGCTCGGCGGTGAACAGCTGCCGCTGCGCGTCCAGTGCCTCGATCTGCCCGGTGATGCCGCTGCGGAAGCGCAGATTGGCCAGTTCGAAGCGCGCCGCCTCGGCGTTACGCACCTGCTCCTGGCTGCTGACCTGCTCTTCCAGCGTGCCGCGCGCGACCAGCGCGTCGGCCACCTCGCGGAAGGCCACCTGGATGGTCTTCTCGTAGTTGGCCACCTGGATGTTCTTGCGCACGTTGGCCAGATCCAGGTTCGACATGTTGCGGCCGAAGTCGAAGATCGGCAGCACCAGTTGCGGCGCGAACGACCACGCCTTGGTGCCGGCCTCGAACAGACCCGAGAAGTCGCGGCTCATGCTGCCGAGCGTGCCGGTCAGCGTGATGCGCGGGAAGAACGCGGCGCGGGCGGCGCCGATATTCGCGTTGGCCGACAGCAGTTCCTGTTCGGCCTGGCGGATATCGGGACGCTGCTCGAGCAGGTCCGAAGGCAGTCCCGGCGGGATGTCGGTGACGAAGCGTTCCTCCGACAGCGTGCGCGGCGGCGGCAGGTTCGGGATCGAACCGAGCGGCGTGCCGACCAGCACCTCCAGCGCGTTGCGTGCCTGCGCGCGCTGGCGCGCCAGCTCGGCGGCCGAGACGCGAGCCTGGGCCACCAGCGACTCGTTGTCGCGCAGGTCCAGCGCCGAGGTGGCGCCGGCCTCGAAACGCTGCTGCGCCAGGCGGAAGGTTTCCTCGCGGGTCTTCAGCGTGTTCTGCGCGATCGCGTACTGCTCGTCGTAGGCGCGCTCGGCCAGATAGGCCTTGGCGACTTCCGACACCAGCGAGATCTGCGCGGCGCGGCGCGCTTCCTCGGTGGCGAAGTACTGCGCCAGCGCGGCATTGGACAGGCTGCGCACGCGGCCGAAGAAATCGAGCTCGTACGAGGTGATCGCGCCGCCGGCCTGCCAGTACTCGGCGATATAGCCCTGGCCCAGCGGCGAGGCGGCGCCCGAGACCTGCTGGCGCGTGTAGCCGCCGGTCGCGTTGACGGTCGGCAGCAGGTCGGAGCGCTGCACCTGGTACAGCGCACGCGCTTCCTCGATGCGCAGCGCGGCGGTGCGCAGGTCGCGGTTGTTGTCCAGCGCGGTCGCGATCATCGCCTGCAGGCGCGGATCGCGGAAGAACTCGCGCCAGCCGATGTCGGCCGCGCGGCGGCTCTCGCCGGTCTTCACCTCGGACTGGCCGTAGCCTTCCGGCGCGGCCGGGAAGTCGGTTGCCACCGGCGCGGCCGGACGCTCATACCGCGGCGCCAGGGTGCAGCCGGACAGCACGCCGGCCACCAGCAGCAGCGCGGTCAGTGTTTTCGTCATGTCAGATTTCCTCCTTCGGGTCCAGCCACTTCTGGTCCAGCATGCGCTGACGCTCGCTGCCCTTGAAGCGTTTGCGGATCACCACGAAGAACACGGGCACCAGGAAGATCGCCAGCAGCGTCGCCGTGATCATCCCGCCCATCACGCCGGTACCGATCGCGCGCTGGCTGCCCGAACCGGCGCCGGTCGAGATCGCCAGCGGCAGCACGCCCAGGATGAACGCGAACGACGTCATCAGGATCGGCCGGAAGCGCAGGTGCACCGCCTCGAGCGTCGCGTCGATCAGCCCGCGTCCCTGCGCCTGCAGGTCCTTGGCGAATTCCACGATCAGAATCGCGTTCTTCGCCGACAGGCCGATGGTGGCGATCAGGCCCACCTTGAAGTAGACGTCGTTCGGCATGCCGCGCAGCGTCACGCCCAGCAGCGCGCCGAGCACGCCCAGCGGCACCACCAGCAGCACCGCGGCCGGAATCGACCAGCTCTCGTACAGCGCGGCCAGGCACAGGAACACGATGATCAGCGACAGCGTGTACAGCATCGGTTCCTGCGCGCCGGCCAGGCGCTCTTCGTACGACTGGCCCGACCACTCGAAGCCGAAGCCCGGCGGCAGCTTGGCGAACATCTCTTCCATCGCCGCCATCGCCTCGCCGGTACTGCGGCCCGGCGCGGCCTGGCCGGCCAGCTTGACCGCGGGCAGCCCGTTGTAGCGCTCCAGGCGCGGCGAGCCCATGATCCACTTCGACGTCGCGAACGCCGCGAAGGCCACCATGTCGCCGTTGCTGTTGCGCACGCGCAGCTTGGTCAGGTCGTCCGGCAGACGGCGGTCCGCCCCTTCGGCCTGGGCGATCACGCGGCGCACGCGGCCTTCGTAGATGAAGTCGTTGACGTACGAGGAGCCGAACGCGATCGACAGCGTGGAGTTGATGTCGGCGATCGACACGCCCAGCGCACGCGCTTTCTCCCGATCGATGTCGATCTGCAGCTGCGGCGCGTCTTCCTGGCCTTCCGGACGCACGCCGGCCAGCACCGGATTCTGCGCGGCCATGCCGAGCATCATGTTGCGCGCTTCCATCAGCTTGGCGTGGCCCTGGCCCGAGCGGTCCTGCAGGCGGAAGTCGAAGCCGGACGAATTGCCCAGTTCCGGAATCGCCGGCGGGTTCAGCGGGAAGATGATCGCGTCCTTGATGAACGACAGCGCGCCGAACGCCCGGCCAACCAGAGCCTGCGCGGTTTCGTCCGAGCCGCTGCGCTCCTTCCAGTCCTTGAGCCGCACGAAGGCGATACCGCCGTTCTGGCCGCGGCCGAAGAACGAGAAGCCCGCCACCGTGATCATCTGGTCGACGATCTTGCTTTCCTTCTGCAGGTAGTAGTCCTCGATCTGCTTGAGCACGCCGAGGGTGCGCTCCTGCGTTGCGCCATTGGGCAGCTGCACCACGGTGATGGTGTAGCCCTGGTCCTCGTCAGGCAGGAACGACGACGGCAGGCGCTGGAACAGCAGCACGACCGCGACGATGATCACGCCGTACAGGATCAGGTAGCGGCCGGTGCGGCCCAGGATGCGCGCCACCATGCTCTGGTAGCCCGTCGCCGCGCGCGCGAAGCTGCGGTTGAACCAGCCGAAGAAGCCCTTCTTCTCGTGGTGATGGCCCGCCTCGACCGGCTTGAGCAGCGTCGCGCACAGTGCCGGCGTCAGCGTCAGCGCCATCAGGGCCGAGAACGCCATCGAGGCGATCAGCGACAGCGAGAACTGGCGGTAGATGTTGCCCACCGAACCGGCGAAGAACGCCATCGGGATGAACACCGCGGTCAGCACCAGCGTGATGCCGACGATGGCGCCGGTGATCTGGCCCATCGCCTTGCGGGTCGCCTCGCGTGGAGACAGCCCTTCCTCGCTCATGATCCGCTCGACGTTCTCGACCACCACGATCGCGTCGTCCACCAGAATACCGATGGCCAGCACCATGCCGAACATCGTCAGCACGTTGATCGAGAAGCCGAAGGCCAGCAGCATGCCGAACGTACCCAGCAGCGCGACCGGCACCACCAGCGTCGGGATGATCGTGGCGCGGAAGTTCTGCAGGAACAGGTACATCACCAGGAACACCAGCACGATCGCTTCGAGCAGGGTCTTGACCACTTCCTCGATCGAGATCTTGACGAAGGCCGAGGTGTCGTACGGGACGGTGTACTCGTAGTCCGCCGGGAAGAACTTCGACAGCTCCTCCATCTTCGCGCGCACCGCGGTGGCGGTGGACAGCGCGTTGGCGGTCGGCGCCAGCTTGATGGCGATGGCGGCCGACTGCTTGCCGTTGGTGCGGGCGACGGTCGAATAGTCGGCACCGCCCAGTTCGACGCGGCCCACGTCGCGGATGCGCACCTGCGAGCCGTCCGGATTCACGCGCAACAGGATGTTGGCGAATTCCTCGGGCGTCGACAGCCGGCTCTGCGTGGTCACCGTGGCGTTCAGCTCGGTGCCGCGCGGCGACGGCGTGCCACCCAGCTCGCCGACGGCGACCTGGATGTTCTGCTCGGAGATCGCCGCGGTGACGTCCAGCGGGGTCAGGTTGTAGCCGGTCAGCTTGGCCGGATCCAGCCACACCCGCATCGCGTACTCGGTACCGAACAGGTCGGCCTGGCCGACGCCGGGCACACGGCGGATCGAGTCCAGCACGCTGGCCGATACGTAGTTGCCCAACTCGATCGCGCTGGCATTGCCGGACTTGGACGTCACGGTCAGGAACATCATGTAGTTGTTCCCGGCCTTCTCGACGCGCACGCCCTGCTGGCGCACTTCCGCCGGCAGACGCGCCTCGACCCGCTTCAGGCGGTTCTGCACCTCGACCGAATTCAGGTCGACGTTGGTACCCGGCTGGAAGGCGATGGTGATGGTCGCCAGGCCGGTCGACTCACTGGTCGACTGGTAGTACATCAGCCCGGGCGCGCCATTGAGCTCCTGCTCGATCACCGAGGTGACCGAGTCTTCGAGCGTCTTGGCGGAGGCGCCGGGGTAGGTCGCCGTGACCGAGATGGTCGGCGGCGCGATATTGGGATACTGCGCGATCGGCAACTGCATGATCGACAATATCCCGCCCAGCACGATGATCAGCGCGATCACCCACGCGAACACCGGCCGGTCGATGAAAAACTTGGCCATGAGGCTGGCTCCCTGTGTATTCCGCTATCTGCTAGCGCTTGACTTGCGCTTACCGCTGGTCCCGTTGCCGGAGCCGTGCTCAGCCCTGCTTGGCCTGAGCCGCCGAGGCAGCCGCCGGCGCCGAAGCGCCGCCCTGGCCGGCCGCAGCGGCCGAGCCGCTGGCGCCGCCTGCCGGGGCCTGCGCCTGGAACGGCACGGCCTTGGCCGGCGCACCCGGCTTGACCTTCTGCAGGCCCTCGACGATCACCTTCTCGCCGCCCTTCAGGCCTTCGGTGACGATCCAGCGGTCCCCGATCGCCGCGCCGGCCTTGACCGGCACCGCCGCGACGTTGCCGTCCGCGCCGACCACCATCACCGCGGCGCCCTGGGCGTTGCGGATCAGCGCGCGTTGCGGCACGGTCAGCGCGTTCTCGTCGACACCCTGCTCGACCCGCACCCGCACATAGGTGCCCGACAGCAGCTCGCGCCGCGGATTCGGGAACTGCGCGCGCAGCGTGATCGCGCCGGTGCTCGGATCGACCGTCATGTCGGAGAACAGCAGCTTGCCGGTCTCGCTGTATTCGGTGCCGTCCTCGAGGAACAGGCGCACCTTGGCGCCGCCGTCGACGCCCTTGATCGCGCCGGACTCGATGCCGCGACGCAGCCTCATCACTTCGGTGGCGGGCTGGGTGAAGGTCACCCAGATCGGGTCGACCTGTTCGACCAGCGCCAGGCGGGTTGCCTCGCCGTTGCCGACCAGCGCGCCCTCGGTGACCAGCGCCCGGCCGGCACGGCCCGAGATCGGCGCGGTGACGGTGGTATAGCCCAGGTTGATCTGCGCCGTGGTGACCGCGGCCTTGGCCGAGGCGATCTCGGCGCTGGCCTGGCCCGCGGCCGCGACGGCCTCGTCATATTCCTGCTTGCTGACCGCGTTGACCGCCACCAGCGGCTTGTAGCGCTCGGCCTTCTGCCGCGCGGCGACCGCGTTGGCCTCGGCGCGCGCCAGGCTCGCCTTGGCGGAGGCGAGCTGGGCCTGGTACGGCGCCGGGTCGATCTTGAACATCACCTGGCCGGCCTTGACCTCGCCGCCCTCACGGTAGTTGCGCGACAGCACGATTCCTTCGACCCGCGCCCGCACTTCTGCGGTGCGCACGCCTTCGAGACGGCCCGGCAGCTCGTTGACGACCGGTACCGCCGTCGGCGTCACCGTCACCACGCCCACCTCGGGCGGCGGCATCGCGCCGCCCTGCGGGGCGTCGTTGCCGCAGGCGGACAGCGTCAGAACCGTCAGCGCAGCGGTAACGGCAAGCAAACTCGAACGTTGGGACTTCCTCATCGATAACCCCGTGATGGCAATTTGAGATCGGCCGGATACGCCAAACGCCGGCCCAGAGCTAAGGGGCCGGCGTGGACGTCCTGTGCGGCAGAACCCCACGACGGACCGTCGTGGAGAAAAAGAACAATACTAGCCACAAACCGCAATGGTGCCGTATGGATTGCGACAGATGGTCGCGTATGCGTCACAACATGCAGCCCGCAGGACCCGAATGGTCAGGATCTCTTGGTAGAAAGATGCGCAGGGCTGGTCCAAATTGTGGCTAGCGCGTAGTATATATACATTCAAGCATGTATGTAAGAGAAATATTGCACCGCAAGGATGGCCTGTCTCTTGCCCATCCCCTTTTGCAGGCCGGCATCGTCCGCATATGCGGGTGTGACCCGGATCGGTTAGCATGCCGCCCGTCGCACCGCAGCAAAACAGAGGCAGGAAGTCCAGTGGTACCGCAGTTTCGTGACGGATTCGTTTCTTTCGTGGCTGGCCGGCGACCGCGCGCCGCCGCCCCGATCCCGGGCGAAGCCGTCCCATTCGTCCCTACCGCCCACTGAAGACACCGCTTATGGCCAGACGTACCAAGGAAGAAGCCCTCGAGACGCGACATCGCATCCTCGACGCGGCCGAGGCCGTATTCCATGCGCGTGGGGTGGCGCGGCCCTCGCTGGCCGATATCGCCGAAGCCGCCGGCGTGACCCGGGGCGCCATCTACTGGCATTTCAAGAACAAGAGCGATCTGTTCGCCGCCATGTGCGACCGCGTGCATCTGCCGGTCGAGGCGCTGTGCGAACCGGAGCGGATCGCCAGCCAGGAAGACCCGCTCGGCGGCATCCGCGACATCGTCGCGCTGGTGTTCCGCGAGACGGTGGTCAATCCGCAATGGCGGCGCGTGTTCGAGATCGTATTCCACAAGTGCGAGATGGTGGACGACAACGGCGCCATCCTCGAGCGCCAGCGGCAGTCGCACGAGCAGGGGCTGCTGAAGATGCGCGAGCACCTGCGCCTCGCGGTCGAGCGCGGCCAGCTGTCGGCCGACCTCGATCTGGACCTGGCGGTCAATGCCTTCCATGCCGCCATCGGCGGCGTGCTGGCCCACTGGCTGTTCGCGCCGGGCGACTTCGACCTGAATGCCGACGCGGAACGGCTCGCCGACGTCTTCGTCGACACGCTGCGCTTCGCGCCCTCGCTGCGCAAGGGCTATGTGCCGCGGCCGATGGCCAAACTGGACGAGGAAATGGCCGCCTTGCGGCTCAAGGTCCAGCAGTGTTCGGGCAGCTGACGCGCCGCCGAGCATCCCACCGCATCGCCCTGCGTTGGCCCGCATCTACTTTCGCCCGAATCTCATCCCTTCATCGCCTCGCGCCAGCGCGCCAGGAAGGCCTGCTTGCGCAGCGTGTCCTGCGCGGCCAGCAGGCCCGGGCCGACGCTGATCGGCTTGAACGCGTAGCCCAGCCGCTCGGCCAGCGCCGCGGCGGTATGGCCGCTCTTCGTATCGGTGCGGATCGTATAGAGCCGCGAGGCCGAGCGCGCCAGCAGCGCCTGCCCCTCGCGCGACAGCAGGAAATCCAGCCATAGCCGCGCCGCCCACGGATGCGGCGCGCGGCGCGCGATGAAGGCCACGCGCGACATCACCAGCGTGTAGTCGCTCGGTGCCACCACGCCGATCGCCGCGCCGCGCTCCATCAGCGACAGCGCGTACGAGCCCAGCAGGTTGTAGGCCAGCACCAGTTCGCCGCTGGCCACCGATTCGACCATGTCGGCGGTCGACGCCGACAGCCGCACGCCGGCGCGTCCCAGCGCCTGCGCCAGATACCAGAACTCGCCGCCCATGCGGGCGTCCTGCTGCGCCAGCAGATAGCCCACGCCCGAGCGCTCGATGTCGTAGGTCACCACCCGGCCGCGCCAGCGGGTCGCATTGTCCTGCAGCAGCCGCGCCAGCGCGCTGCGGCTGCGCGGCACCGGCATGCCGTCGAAATGGCGGCGGTTGTAGACGATCACCGCCGGCTCGAACGTCGTGCCCCAGGCTTCCTCGCGCCAGCTGGCCCAGCCCGGCAGCCCCGCGCGCTCGGGCGAGGCGTAGTGCAGCGCGTGGCCGTCGTTGACCAGCTTGATCTGCAGGTCCATCGCGGTGCTCCACAGCACGTCGGCGTGGTCGGCGCGGACCGGCTGCGCGGACTCGGCGAGAAAGCGCCGGTTCAGCTCGATCGTGTTCAGGTCGCGATAGGCGACCTTGACGCCGGGAAAGCGTGCCTCGAAGGCGTTGAGCAGCGGCCGCGCGACATCCTCGTCGGTCGAGGCATAGACCGTGACCATGCCTTCGCGCTGGGCGCGCGCGATGATCTGGGGATAGTCGGCCGGATAGCCGGGCGGCGGGGCGGGCGGGTTCGGCGCAGGGCCGGGGGCAGTGCCGGACCCGGTGCCGGACCCCGTGTCGGGCGCGGCGAACGCGCCTTGCCACGCCAGCGCGCCGGCGCCGGCCAGCAGGCGGCGGCGCAGCGCGGAGGGCGGGTCGCCGCGCTCGGCTGGCGCGGTCGGATCGGCTGGCATGGAAGGCGGCAGGACAGGCAAGCGGGCAGGGCGCGGACGGTGTCGCCGCAGCGCGCGGAAGCGGCAAACCGGCGCGACGGTGGAGCGGTATTATAGGCGCCCGGATCGGGCACGAGTCCACGCCCGCATGGCGACAGCGTCCGCCCCATTGCACGGCGACGCCGGGCTCGCGCGGGCTGGCCTTCGTCAGCGATCCGAGGCGATTTCCGTACCCGTTTCCCGATCCATTTCCGCGTTCCAACTCCGGCAGGAGGCCGGCATGCGCATTCTGCTGGTCGAAGACGAAACCGAACTCGCGCACTGGGTGGCGCGCGCGCTGGAGCAGGGCGGCTTCGTGGTCGAGCACGTGGCCGACGGCCTGCTCGCCGACGCGCGCCTGCAGGCCGAGGAATACGACGCCGTGGTGCTGGACCTGCGCCTGCCCGGCAAGGACGGCCTGTCGGTGCTCAAGGCGATGCGCGGCCGCGACGACCGCACGCCGGTGCTGATCCTGACCGCGCAGGACACCCTCGACGAACGCGTACGCGGCCTGAACCTCGGCGCTGACGACTACCTGCCCAAGCCGTTCGCGCTGGCCGAACTGGAGGCGCGCATCCTGGCGCTGATCCGCCGCAGCCGCGGCCGCGCCCACCCGCGCCTGCAATGCGGCACGCTGGTGTTCGACGGCGAGACGCGCAGCTTCACGCTGGCCGGCGCGCCGCTGGCGCTGACCCCGCGCGAATCGACGCTGCTCGGCGCGTTGCTCGCGCGCAGCGGCCAGCCGCTGACCAAGGCGCAGCTGCTCGACAAGGTGTTCTCGCTCGATGCCGACGTCAATCCCGATGCCATCGAGGTGCTGATCTACCGGCTGCGCAAGAAGCTGTCCGGCCACGGCGTGACCATCGTCACGCTGCGCGGCTTCGGCTATCTGCTCGAACCGGAGGCGGCCGCTTGAGCGCGCCGGGCGGGCCTCGGGGCGAACTTCGGGGCAAACTTCGAGGCGGTCCCCGAAGTGGTCCCCCAAGCGATCACGGCAGAGGTCACCGCAGTGATGACCGCCATGGCCATCAAAGTGGACCCCGAAGCGGTCCCCTGCGCCGCTGGCTGCGCGGCAGCCTGCGCCGCCAGTTGCTGGTGCTGCTGCTGCCCGCGCTGGCGGCGATGATGGCGCTCGACAGCTGGCTGACCTACGGCACGCTGCGTGACGCCGCCAATACCGCCTACGACCGCTCGCTGTTCGGCTCGGTGCGCGCGATCGACAACGCGATCGGCATGGCCGGCGAGACCGTGCAGCTGACGCTGCCCGACGCCGCCATGGAGATGTTCGAGACCGCGGCGCAGACGCGCGTGTTCTATCGCGTCGCGCTCGAACGCGAGGGCGCCATCGCGACCGTGACCGGCTACGACGACCTGCCGCTGCCGCGCGGCACGCTGGCCAACAACGTGCCGCGCTATTACGACGCGGTCTATCGCGACGCGCCGGTGCGCATCGCCGCGATGGCCCGGCCGGTCTACCGGCCCGACGCCCACATGCGCGTGATCATCCAGGTCGCCGAATCGGCCGAGCCGCGCGCGGCGCTGGTCGGCGCCGTATGGCGCAACACGCTGGCGCGCGACGCACTGCTGATCGTGGCGAGCGCGCTGATCCTGGTGGGCGGCGTGACCTTCGTGCTGCGCCCGCTCAAGCGCGTGCGCGACGATGTCGAAGCGCGCACGCCGGACGACCTGACGCCACTCGCGGTCGGCCCGGTACCGGCCGAGGTGCGGCCGCTGGTCGATGCGGTCAACCGGCACGTGTCGCGCTCGGCGGCGATGGCGCAGGCCCAGGCGCAGTTCATCGCCGATGCCGCGCACCAGCTGCGCACGCCGCTGGCAATCCTGAAGACGCAGGCGGAGTTCGCCCGCCGTCAGCTCGACGGCAGCGCGGACGGGGACGCGGCCCCCGCGCGCGAGGCGGTCGACGGCATCGTGTCGCAGCTGGAACAGGCCTCGCGCCTGGCCAACCAGTTGCTGGCGCTGGCGCGGGTACGCCAGCACGAGGCGCAGGCCGCCGAGGCGGGCCAAGCGGGCGGCCAAGGGGGCGGCCAAGCGGCGGTGCCCGACACCGTGATCGACGCCGCCGCCGTGGCCGGCCAGGTGGCGCTCGACTATCTGCCGCTGGCGCGCGCCAAGCAGCAGGACTTCGGCTGGGAGGACGGCGGCGGCCGGCCGCTGCCGGTGCGCGCCGACGCGGCGCTGCTGCGCGAGGCGCTGGCCAACCTGGTCCACAACGCGATCCAGTATTCGCCGCGCGGCAGCCGTATCACGCTGTCGGCCGCGCGCGAGCGCGACAGCGCCTGCCTCGCGGTCGAGGACGACGGCCCCGGCATTCCGGCCGAGGAACGCGAGCAGGTGTTCGCGCGGTTCTATCGCCGCGTCGGCCACGACGAGCCCGGCTCGGGCCTGGGCCTGGCGATCTCGCGCGAGATGGCGGCGCGCTTCGGCGGCAGCGTGACGCTGCACGAGGCCCGCCAGGGGCGGGGACTGCGGGCCGAGTTGCGGCTGCCGCTGGTGGGCGATACGTAGGCGGAGGCAGCGGGCCGACGCGTTGGGCGAACGCGGCGGGCGGATGCTTGCGCCGAACGCAGGAAGCCGGCACGGCAAGCCGACGCAACGAGCGGGCACTACCCGCCCGACACCCCGCCGGCACCGGCTCGCCGCCTCCACCCGATCCGCGTAAACCCCAGTCCAAAAGCTGTCGTTTTGACAGCTTATTGACAGTTTCCGGCTCCTAGAATCGCCGCCATGGCCGTACAAGCGGCCACTGAACGATAAAACCACGATATCGCAAGCAGGAGACGCCATGCGCCGCACCCTCGTCCGACTTCCCCGCCTTTTCCAATTTGCCCTGATCGGCGCCGCCGTGGCGGCCGGCCCGGCCTTCGCCGTCGACACCGCCAAGTTCATGATCGGCGCCAACCCCGGCGGCGGCTGGGACCAGGCCGGGCGCACGCTGGGCGCCGCGATGGTGTCCGCCGGCGTGGCCAAGTCGGCCTCGTACGACAACCGCGGCGGCGCGGGCGGCACCATCGGCCTGACCCAGTTCGTCAACACCGACAAGGGCAATCCCAACGCGCTGCTGGTCACCGGCGCGGTGATGGTCGGCGCGATCGAGACCAACAAGCCGCCGGTCACGCTGAAGAACGCCACCCCGGTGGCGCGGCTGTTCACCGACACGATGGTGATCACCGTGCCGGCCAGCTCGCCGATCAAGTCGATCAAGGACCTGACCGCGCAGCTCAAGGCCAATCCGGGCAGCGTCAGCTGGGGCGGCGGCTCCAAGGGTTCGATCGACCATATCCTGGCGGGCCTGATCGCCAAGGACATCGGCGTCGATCCGAAGCGCATCAACTACGTGCCCTTCCAGGGCGGCGGCGAGGCCTCGGCCTCGGTGCTGGGCGGCCACGTGACGGCCGGCATCGCCGGCGTGTCCGAGTTCCTGCCCTTCATCAAGAGCGGCAAGATGCGCGCGCTGGCGGTGACCTCGAAGGACCGCGTCGCCGATATCCCGACGCTGAAGGAGCAGGGCATCAACGTCGAGATCTACAACTGGCGCGGCGTCTATGGCGCGCCGGGCATCACCCCCGAGCAGCGCAAGGCGCTGATCGACGCGGTGGTCAAGGCGACCGAATCGCCGTCGTGGAAGCAGGCGCTGGCCAAGAACGACTGGACGCCGTTCCTGCTGACCGGCGACGAGTTCGGCAAGTTCGTGGACGCCGAATCGGCCCGCCTGGGCGCGATGCTGCGCGAACTGGGCGTGGCCAAGTAAGGCCGTCGAGGCCTCGGGCATTTTTCGCCTTCCCCGCCTTGCGCGCCTTTCCTGTCGACCCGGTCCATTCGGCCGTTCCGGCCCTTCCGCCCTACCGGCCGATCTGGACCTGACAGCTGCCCCGGCGCCGCGGCCTCCCGGACCGCGGCCCGTTCGTTT
The DNA here is from genome assembly GCF_026210475.1 of Cupriavidus cauae. Lineage (NCBI taxonomy): Bacteria > Pseudomonadati > Pseudomonadota > Betaproteobacteria > Burkholderiales > Burkholderiaceae > Cupriavidus > Cupriavidus cauae. The sequence goes on along the minus strand of NZ_CP080293.1, from coordinate 801,906 downwards.
TCCGCCCCGCCGGATGCGCACCCCGCATCCGGCCTCGATCCGGAGCCCATCGTGAAACCTTCCCACACTGCCATCGGCATCGTCGTGCTGTTGCTGTCGGCCTGCTTCTTCGCCGGCCTGGGCGGCATCTCGGGCGAATCCGGCTACGCCGGCCTGTCGCCGCGTTTCGTTCCCACGCTGGTCGGCGTGGGCCTGGCCATCTGCGGCGCGCTGCTGACCTGGCAGGGCGTACGCGGCGGCTTTCGGGCGATGCCCGAGGAAGACGCCGAGCTGCCGTCGCAGCCGCACAGCCTGCGCGGCCTGTTGTGGGTTGCCGCCGGCCTGCTGCTGAACATGGCGCTGATCGGCGCGCTGGGCTTCGTGCTGGCGTCCACGCTGCTGATGGTCTGCGTCGCGCGCGGCTACGGCAGCCGCCGCGTCGTCCGCGACGCGCTGATCGGGCTGGCGATCACGGTGCCGATGTGGTTGCTGTTCGATTTCCTGCTCGGCATCAACCTGCCGCTGCTGCCGATCGTCGGCCTGTAAATCGCGGCCTCTAAATCGCGGGCCTGCAAGGCCGGAGACACGCAAATGGATACGCTGAATCAACTGATGAACGGCTTTGCCGTCGCCATCACGCCGCTGAACCTGATGTGGGCCCTGGTCGGCTGCTTCCTGGGCACCGCGATCGGCGTGCTGCCCGGCATCGGCCCGGCGCTGACGGTGGCGATGCTGCTGCCGCTGACCGCCAAGGTCGAGCCAACCGCGGCGCTGATCATGTTCGCCGGCATCTACTACGGGGCGATGTACGGCGGCTCGACCACCTCGATCCTGATGAACACGCCGGGCGAGTCGTCGACGATGATCACCGCGATGGAAGGCAACCTGATGGCCAAGCGGGGCCGCGCCGGCCCGGCGCTGGCCACCGCGGCGATCGGCTCCTTCGTCGCCGGCACCATCGCCACCGTGCTGCTGTCGCTGTTCGCGCCGGTCGCGGCCGACGTCGCGCTGCAGTTCGGTCCGGGCGAGTACTTCATGATCATGCTGCTGGCCTTCACCACGGTGTCGGCCGTGCTGGGCTCCTCGCTGCTGCGCGGCATGACCAGCCTGTTCCTGGGCCTGGGCATCGGCCTGATCGGCATGGACTCGCTGTCGGGCCAGACCCGCTACACGCTGGGCATCCAGGAGCTGTACGACGGCATCGACATCGTCGTCGTCGCGGTCGGCCTGTTCGCGGTCGGCGAGGCGCTGTTCAACGCCTTCTTCCCGCAGCCGGAGGGCACCTTCAACAAGGTCGGGCAGGTGATGATGTCGCGCTCGGACTGGAAGCGTTCGATCCCGGCCTGGCTGCGCGGCACCTTCATCGGCTTTCCGTTCGGGCTGATTCCGGCGGGCGGCGCCGAGATCCCGACCTTCCTGTCGTATGCCAGCGAGAAGAAGCTGAGCAAGCATCCTGAGGAATTCGGCAAGGGCGCGATCGAGGGCGTGGCCGGGCCCGAAGCGGCCAACAACGCCGCGGTGACCGCCACGCTGGCGCCGCTGCTGACGCTGGGCATCCCGACCTCGAACACCACGGCGATCATGCTGGCGGCGTTCCAGAACTACAACCTGCAGCCCGGTCCGATGCTGTTCCAGACCTCGGGCGACCTGGTCTGGGGCCTGCTCGCCTCGCTCTATATCGGCAACGTGATGCTGCTGGTGCTGAACCTGCCGGCGATCGGCCTGTGGGTCCGCATGCTGCGCATCCCGACGCCGCTGCTCTATGGCGGCATCCTGATCTTCGCGGGCCTGGGTGCCTACGGCATCCGCCAGTCGGCCTTCGACCTGCTGCTGCTGTTCCTGATCGGCCTGCTCGGCATGGCGATGCGCCGCTTCGACTTCCCGACCGCGCCGGTGATTGTCGGCATGATCCTCGGGCCGATGGCCGAGAAGCAGCTGCGCAACGCGCTGTCGATCAGCCAGGGCGACTGGACGATGTTCCTGCGCCATCCGATCTCGGCCTCGATCCTGGCGCTGACGGTGGCGGTCGTCGTGGTCCCGCGCCTGCTGCGCTGGCTGTCGCGGCGTTCGGCGATGCGGGGCGTGGCCGACGCGGCCAATTGATCCGCGCGGGGGCAGGGGTCGCGCGGCATCAGGCGTGGCATCGGGCGCGACATGAAGCGGCGACATGAAGCGGTGACATGAAGCGCGACATCCCGCGCCACAATGCGCGACAATGCGCGTGACGCCACAAGGCCCGGGGCTCCCGGGCCTTGTCGTTTGCCTGCTCTCCTCTCACCACAAGAAAGCGGCGGCGCCCTGCGCCAGCCTGCCACCGCCATGCGATCCGTACTCTCCCGTTGGCGTCCGACGCTGCTGACGCTGCTGCTTGGACTGGGCGCCGCCCTGCTGTGCGAATGGCTGCGCACGCCGCTGCCCTGGATGATCGGCCCGCTGCTGGCCGTGGCCGCCGCCCGCATGATGGGCGCCGACCTGCGCGCGCCATCGCAGGCCCGCAACGCCGGCCAATGGGCCATCGGTACCTCGCTGGGGCTCTACTTCACGCCCGACGTGGTGGCCAAGCTGGTCGAGTTCTCGCCCTACGTGATCGCCGGCTCGCTGTTCGCGCTGGTGCTCGGCACCGCCGGCGCGCTGATGCTGCGCCGGACCACCGGGGTCGCCTTCAAGACCGCGTTCTTCTCCACCGCGATCGGCGGCGCCTCGGAGATGGCCAATCTTGCCGAGCGCAACGGCGCGCGCATCGACCAGGTCGCGGCCGCGCATTCGCTGCGCGTGTTATTGGTGGTAGTAATCGTGCCTGCGCTTTTCCAGTATGGCGGTATTCATGGCCTCGATACCTATATCCCGGGACCGCGCACCGTCGATGCGCTCGGGCTGGCCGCGCTGATCGCCATCACGGTGGCCTTCGCGCTGCTGATGAACCGGCTGAACCTGCCCAACCCCTTCGTCATCGGCACGCTGATCGCCGCCGCGGTGCTGACCGCCTCGGGCATCGAGCTGTCCGCGATCCCCACCTCGATGAGCCACGCCGGCCAGCTGCTGATCGGCGTCTCGCTCGGCGTGCGTTTCTCGCGCGAATTCCTGCATACCGCGCCGCGCTTTCTCGGCGGCGTGGCGCTGTACACGCTGGTCGCGCTGGTGATATCGGCGCTGTTCGGCTGGGGACTGGCGGCGCTGTCCGGCGCGCATCCGGCCACCGTGATCCTCGGTACCACGCCGGGCGGCATCGCCGAGATGTGCATCACCGCCAAGGTGCTCGAGCTCGGCGTGCCGCTGGTCACGGCCTTCCACGTGATCCGGATGGCCTTCGTGGTGCTGTGTACCGGCCCCCTGTATCATTGGCTGAAACATCGCGCCGCCCCGGAGGAGACCGAGTAGCCGGGCGGCCAGGACAACCGAGGACCACCGACGGGCCGCCATGCCAGAGACGACGCTTGCCATCGCCGACATCGACGCCATCCTGGAGCGCGTGCTGGCGCCCTGGGTCCGCCAGCTGAACCTGCGCGCCGAGCGCGTCGACGCCGACAGCGTCACGCTGCGGCTGCCCTTCGATCCTTCCCTTCGCCACGCCGGCGGCGTGGTCTGCGGCCAGGTGCTGATGTCCGCGGCCGACACCGCGATGATCGTCGCGATCTCCAGCGCGCTCGGCGGCTTCCGCCCGATGACCACCGTCAGCCTGACCACCAATTTCATGCGCCCCGTGATCGAGGGCGACATGCTGGTGCAGGCCACCGTGCTGCGGCTGGGCAAGACCGTCGTGTTCGGGGAGATCGCGCTGCGCGGCCCCGACGGCAAGCTGGCCGTGCAGGCAACCACCACCTACGCGCTGCTATGACGGGGTCGGCCGCCCGCCCGGACATGGCCACCGACGCCAGCACCGCGCCGTCGCGCACGCCGTCGCGTGCGCCGCAGTACGGCGGGCCCTTCGAGCAGGTGGTCTTCGCCGGCGGCGGCAATCGCTGCTGGTGGCAGGCGGGCTGGTGGGACACCGTCGCCCCCGAGCTCGGGCTGCGCCCGCGCGTGATCGCCGGCATCTCGGCCGGTGCTGCCACCGCCTGCATGATTTACACGCACGAGTCGCGGCAGGTGATGGACTACTACCGCGGCGTGCTGGCCGGCAACAAGCGCAACGTCAACTGGCGCAACCTGCTCGGCAACCAGCGCGTGTTTCCGCATTACGGCATCTACCGGGCGGCCCTGCTGTCGATCCTGGGGGACGGCCGCCTGGAGCGGCTGCAGGCGGCGCCCGAGATCCGCATCGGCGTCGCGCATATCCCGCGCTGGTGCGGACCGCGGCTGGCGGTGATGGCGGGACTGCTGGCCTACAACATCGACAAGCATCTGCTCAAGACGCTGCATCCTCGGCTGGGCCGCACGCTGGGCTTTCATCCCGAATTCGTACGGGCCCAGGACTGCGCCACGCCGGAGCAGCTGGCAGACCTTTTGCTGCAGTCGTCGTGCACGCCGCCGTTCACGCCCGTGTTGCGGCGCGATGGCCGCGCGGTGCTCGACGGCGGCCTGGTCGACAACGTGCCGGTCGACGCGCTCGACGCCACGCCCGGCGACGTGCTGGTGCTGATGACCCGGCTGTATCCGCGCCCGCGCCGTTTCGTGATGGAGTGGAACGGCCAGCGGCGCCTGTATGTGCAACCGTCGCGGCGGGTGCCGATCTCGAGCTGGGATTACACGCGCCCGGAAGGCATGACGCTGGCCTACGACCTGGGCCGGCGCGATGGCGAAACCTTCCTGCGCGAATGGACGGCGCAGGCGCCAGCGGATCTGGCGCCGGCCTCGTAGCGCGGGAGCGGCGCGGCGGCTGCTCCCTTCGGTGTTCTTGCGGAATTCTCGCGGCCGGCGCGCCGCGGCAGGAGGCATAGATGACGAAGCGGCAAGCTGGCAACGACAACGAACGCAAGCGCGCAAGCAAGGTATCGGCCGAACCCCGGATGGAGCGCGTGCCGCGCGGCAAGGGCAACGCCGGCGCCGGCCGCGCGCGCCAGGCCGACTTCGTCGTGATCGGCGGCGGCTCGGCCGGCGTGGCCGCGGCGATGCGGGCGGCCTCGCACGGCGCCAGCGTGATCTTGGTGGAGCGCGAGCAGATCGGCGGCACCTGCGTGAACCGCGGCTGCATTCCCAAGAAGATGCTGCACTACGGCGCGACCTGGGCCGCGATCCTGTCGGGCTGCCTGTCGCATACCGGCGGACGCGAGGACTGGAACGACGCCATCGTTCGCGTCAAGGCCGAGATGGCGCGGCTGCATGCCAGCTATACACAGCGGCTGCAGGAAGCCGGCGTGCAGGTGCTGCGCGGCGAGGCGATGGTCACCGCGCCGGGCGAGGTACGGGTCGGCGGCGACACGCTGCAGGCGCGCCGCATCCTGATCGCTACCGGTTCGCGGCCGGCACCGCTGCCCGTGCCCGGCGGCGAGCTGGCCAGCACCTCCGACGACGTGTTCCAGTGGAACGGCGTGCCGGCCTCGCTGGTGGTGATCGGCGGCGGCTATATCGCGGTCGAGATGGCATCGATCCTGTCGCGCTACGGCGTCAAGGTCGACATGCTGGTGCGCGAGTCGCGGCTGCTGGAAAACTTCGACGAGGACATCGCGCTCGCGCTGGCCGAGGCCCTGACAGCCAAGGGCGTGCGGCTGCATCTGAATACCGACGTGACGCTGCTCGACCAGGCCAACGGCGCGATCGAGGTCTGCTACCGGCAGGTGGAGGAGGGCGCGATCAGCGGAAGCGGCAGCAGCGGCAGCAGCAGCGGAAGCGGAAGCGGCGGGAACGGTGGCAAGAACGGCAAGGGCAGGGAACGGATCCACAGCGTGCGCGCGCAGGCGGCGCTGGCCGCAATCGGGCGCGAACCCAATCTCGACGGGCTGGGCCTCGAGGCGCTGGGCGTGGCGCGCGGACAGCGCGGCCTGCGCGTGGACCGGCAGTTCCGCACCAGCGTGCGCGGCATCCATGCGATCGGCGACGTCACCGAAGGACCGCAGCTGACGCCGGTGGCCACCGCGCAGGGCCGCTGGCTGGCCGACCGGCTGTTCGGCCGGCGCGGCGAGCGCGCCGACTTCGACGTGATCCCCACCGCGGTGTTCTGCGAACCCGCGATCGGCAGCGTCGGACTGACCGAAGCGGCGGCGATCGAAGCCGCCGGCAAGCCGGAACGCATCGGCACGCGCATCAAGCGCTTCGTCTCGCTGGAGAACCGCTTCGCCGGCAACACGATGCCGTCGGTGATGAAGGTGGTTTACAACGCGCGCAGCGGGCGCGTGCTCGGCGTGCATCTGCTCGACAACGCCGCGCCCGAGATCGCGCAGTCGATCGCGGTCGCGCTGCGGCTGGGCGTGCGGCTGTCGCATCTGGAGACGACGATGCAGCTGCACCCGACGGTCGCCGAGGAGCTGTTCGGCTGAGTCGCCACAGATCCGCGGCACTGCGGGTTTGCGCCCGGCCGCTCGTCGCTCACCGCTCTGCCGTTCCACTGCTGCGCTGCCCCGCGCTCTGCCGTACTGCCGTTCCGCCGCGCCTAGCGCGACACCACCGCGGTCGCCTCGATCTCGAACAGCATGCCGTCCAGTGCCAGCCGCGATACCGGAATCAGCGTGCAGGCCGGCGGCGGACGCGTGCCCCACATGCGCCGCAGTTCGGCGCCGAATTCCTGCAGGCGTTCCAGCGAATGGTCGACGATCAACACGGTCAGCTTGGCCACGTCGCGCAGGTCCGCGCCGCCGGCATGCAGCGCAATCTCCAGGTTCTCCAGCGCGCGCCGCACCTGTCCGGCGAAATCCGGCGCCAACGTGCCGTGCTGGTCCTCGCCGCCCTGGCCGCTGGCGAACACGATGCGGCCCGGCGCGGTCGCCACCGCGACGTGCGAATAGGCATTCGGACTGGGGTCGTACAGGCCATGCGGATTGACGAAGTGCAGGCTGCAGGCGGGACGGCGCGATTCGATCATGGCGGAGTTCTCGATGAGGATCGGATACGGAGCGCGCCGCGGTTCGGCGCGCCCGCCCGTTGAGGAAACGGAGTGGCGCCAGTATCGAACCTCAAGTTAACCTGAGGTCAACCGTGACCCTGCTAGCATTGGGACTTTCGCGCGAAGACCGACGCAATCCCGCCATGCCACGCAAGCCTTCCAACGACCCATCGATCGAACCGCCGCCACGCAAGCCATCCAACGACGAATCGATCGAACGCCGTCGACGCCAGCCATCCAGCGACGAGCCGATCGAACGGCCGGTCCGCCAGCGCGGCCCCAAGGCCGCCGACCTGCTGTCGGTCGGCGAGGTCGCGGCACGCACGGGCCTGGCCGTGTCCGCGCTGCATTTCTACGAGTCCAAGGGCTTGATCCGCAGCACGCGCAGCGCCGGCAACCAGCGGCGCTATGCGCGCGCGGTGCTGCGGCAGCTGGCGGTGATCCGCGTGGCGCAGCGCATGGGCTTGCCGCTGGCCTCGATCGCCGAGGCGATGGCGCGGCTGCCGGAAGGACGCGCGCCGACGGTGGCCGACTGGCGCCGGCTGTCGGCGGCGTGGCGCGAAGACCTGGACGAGCGCATCCGCACGCTGACCCAGTTGCGCGACCAGCTCGACGGCTGCATCGGCTGCGGCTGCCTGTCTCTGAAGGCGTGCCCCTTGCGCAATCCGGGCGACACGCTGGCGGGCCAGGGGCCGTGGCCGCATCTGATGGGCGGCGGCACGGGGGGCGGCGGCACGGGCCGCCGTCACGACTAGCGCGGGGGCATGCGCGCTCGGCGCAGGAACGGCCGCGTCAGCACCTGGCGCGCTCAGCGCAGGACCGCGCGTGCTCAGCGCGCGGCCGGGCGCGCGTTGCCGCAGGGATCGGGCCGCTGCACCGGCGGCACCAGCACCACGTGGTCGTAGGCGCCGGCCTCGTCTGGCGCGGCCCTCTCGAGATACGCGACCGTCAGCACCTCGGCGGGCTTCGCGCCGAGCCAGCGCGGCACGCCGATGTCCTCGCGCACATGGCCGTTGCCTGCCAGCAGCACCACGCCGTGCGCCGCGTGCGCCCTCAGCGCGGCCGCCATCACGGCATCGCGCGCGGCCTGGGCGTTCAGCATGCCGGGCAACATCGCACGCGGGAAATGGCCGCAATGGCTGCCGTCTAGCACCGCCGTCTGCGCGGCGGCGAGATCGGCCGGCAGCGGCCGCGCCAGCCCGAGCCGTTCGCGCTCGGCCGCGCCGAACACGTCGCCGCCCCGCATCACGCCGCGGGCATCGTCGCGCGACAGGTTGGCGGCGATCAGCGGCAGGTCGTGCCGCAACGCCAGCGCGATGACGGGCCGGTACAGCGACCAGTCCCATCCGGCGGCGCCGGCCCGCGCGATCAGATGATCGGCATCGCCCGGCCGCTCGCGGCGTGCCCGGTCCAGATCCGCCTGCCGCTCGCGATCGAATTGCTCCATCGCGATGGCGGGCCGCCAGCCCGCGTCGATCGCCTCGGTCAGCGACGCGAGCCGGCGCCGATGCCCTTCGGGGTTGTCGTGGACCTCGCCCAGCAAGACATAGCGGAACGCTGCGAGCCGATGCGTGCCGTCGTGCGCGCCGACATGCGCGCCGTCATGCGCGTAGCCATGCGCATCGCCCTCGGGATGCGCGGGCGCCGTGGCGCAGCCGGCAAGCAGGGCAAGCGCGGCCGCCATGGCGGCGACCTTCGCCATGCCGCGGGGTCCGCCTTCAGCGGCCCGCATCCGCTCCCACCGTCGCCGGCACGCGATTGCCGTCCGCATCGATCTCCAAGGGGCCGCTGCCGGAGAAGCGGTCCAGCGCCAGGTAGATCACCGGCGTGATGAACAGCGTGATGACCTGCGAGAACAGCAGTCCGCCGACCACGGCCAGGCCCAGTGGCTGGCGCAGCTCGGCGCCGGCACCGAGGCCGAGCGCGATCGGCAGCGCGCCCATGATGGCGGCCAGCGTGGTCATCATGATCGGACGGAAGCGCAGCAGGCAGGCCTGGCGGATCGCCTTCGCCGGCGGCATGCCCTGCTCGCGCTGCGCGGCCAGTGCGAAGTCGATCATCATGATGGCGTTCTTCTTGACGATGCCGATCAGCATCAGCACGCCGATGATCGCGATCAGCGACAGCTCGACGCGGAACAGGAACAGCGTCAGCAGCGCGCCAACCGCCGCCGAGGGCAGCCCAGCGAGGATCGTCAGCGGGTGGATATAGCTTTCGTACAGCACGCCAAGCAGCACGTAGATCACCGCGATCGCCGCGATCAGAAGGATCACCTGTGTCGCCTGCGACGACTGGAACACCGCCGCATCGCCGCCCCAGCTGGTGAAGATCTCCTGCGGCATCGCGGTTTCCTGCTTGAAGCGGTCGATGCGCGCCGACGCGTCGCCCAGCGCCGCGCCCGGTGCCAGGTTGAACGACACCGTGACCGACGGCAGCTGCCCCTGGTGATTGACCGCGATCGGACCGACGCGGCGCTCGGTGGTCGCGAACGCCGACAGCGGCACCAGCGTGCCGTTGGTGCTGCGCACATAGATCTTCGAGAACGCGGTCTCGTCGACGCGGTCGACGTCCGCGGCCTGCAGGATCACGTAATAGCTGTCGATCGAGGTATAGATCGTCGACACCTGGCGCTCGCCGAACGCGGTATAGAGCGCGGTGCGCACGTCCTGCATCTGCACGCCCAGCGAGTTGGCCTTGTCGCGGTCGATCGCCAGCTGCGCCTCGAGGCCGGCCTGCTGCGAATCGCTGGTGACGTCGCGGAACAGCGGATCGGCGCGCATGCGGGCCATCAGCTTGTCGGCGGCGGTCTGCAGATTGCCCGACTGCACGCTCTGCAGCGTGTATTGATAGCGCGCCTTGCTGACGCGGCCGCCCAGCTGCAGGTTCTGCACCGGACGGAAATAGACGTTGAGCCCCGGAATGCCGGCCACGTCGCGGCGCAGCGACTCGACCACCTGCGGCATCTTCGGCCGCTCGCCGCCGGGCTTCAGTTCGATGAACATGCGGCCGGTATTGATGGCGGGCGAGGGGCCGCCGCCGATCGCCACCACGATGCTCTTGACCGCCGGATTCGCGCGCATCCGCTCGGCCGCGTCGCGCATCAGCGTCGACATCGCGTCGAACGAGATGTCCTGCGGGCCGTCGGCATTGACCTGAATCTGGCCGATGTCCTCTTCGGGGAAGAAGCCCTTGGGGATCAGCACGAACAGCACCGCGGTCAGCACGAAGGTCATGCCGGCCGCGGCCAGCACGGTGCGGCGATGCGCCAGGCACCAGTCGAGCCCGCGCGCATAGCGGTGCAGCGTGTATTCGAACAGGTTCTCGAACCACTGCGTCGAACGCAGGCCGATGCTCTGCCGCTGGGCGGGCGCGGCGGCGTGGGCGGGCGCATGGCGGGGCGCATCGCCGTAGGCGTGCTGCGATTCGTCGACCGGCACGTTCTCGGCCGACAGGAAACGCGCGCACAGCATCGGGATCAGCGTCAGCGACACCAGCGCGGAGACCAGGATCGACAGCGATACCACCGCGGCGAACTCGTGGAACAGCAGGCCGATCACGCCCGGCATGAAGAAGATCGGGATGAACACCGCCACCAGCGACACCGAGATCGACACGATGGTGAAGCCCATCTCGCGCGAGCCGACCAGCGCCGCCTTCAACGGCGCCATGCCTTCCTCGATATGGCGGACGATGTTCTCCAGCATCACGATGGCGTCGTCCACCACCAGGCCCACCGCCAGCGTGATCGCCAGCAGCGACACGTTGTCCAGGCTGTAGCCGAACGCCTTCATCAGCGCGACCGTGCCGATCAGCGAGATCGGCAGCGACACCGTCGGGATCAGCGTGGCCGCGGCGCGGCGCAGGAACAGGAAGATCACCATCACCACCAGCGCCGCGGTCAGCGCCAGCGTGAACTGCACGTCGTGGATCGACTCGCGCACCGAGCGGGAACGGTCATTGACCACGTTGACGTTGACCGAGGCCGGCATCTGCTGCACCAGCCGCGGCAGCGCCGCGCGGATCGCGTCGACCACCGCCACCGTGTTGGCGCCGGGCTGGCGCTGCACCGCCAGCACGATCGAGCGTTCGTTGTTCAGCCAGCTGCCGGTCTTCAGCGTCTCGACGCTGTCCTCGACCTCGGCCACGTCGGAGAGCCGCACCAGCGAGCCGTTGGGCTGGCTGGCGACGATGATGTTGCGGAAGGCGTCGGCATCGGCCAGCTGGCGGTTGGCCTGGATCGTCAGCATCTGGCGCGCGCCGTCGAGCGTGCCCACCGGCGTGTTGGCGTTGGCGCGCGAGATCGCGCCGGCCAGCTCGTCGAGCGTCATGCCGCGCGCGGCCAGCGCATCGGGACGCGCGCGCACCCGCACCGCGAACCGCTTCTGGCCGTAGACCAGCACCTGCGCGACGCCGGGCAGCGTCGACAGCGTCGGCGCGATCAGGTTGTCGCCGAAGGCGTTCAGCTCGGCCAGGCTCATCGCCGGCGAATTGATCGCCAGCAGGATCACCGCCGCGTCGGCCGGATTGACCTTGCGGTACGACGGCGGCTCGTTCATCTCGGTCGGCAGCGAGCGCTGGGCGCGGAACAGCGCCGATTGCACGTCGACCGCCGCGGCATCGATGTCGCGGTCGTTGTTGAACTCGATCGTGATGCTGGAATTGCCCAGCGTGTTGGCCGAGCTGATCACCGACACGCCCGGGATGGTGGCGAACTGCTTCTCCAGCGGCGTGGCCACCGACGCGGCCATCGTCTCGGGGCTCGCCCCGGGCAGCCGCGCGGTGACCTGGATCACCGGCGAATTGAAGCTGGGCAGCGCGGCGATCGGGATGGTCGGGTACAGCACAATGCCGGTGACCACGATCGCGATCGCCAGCAGCACCGTCATCACGGGCCGGCGGATGCAGAGTTCGGACAGCGTCATGGCGTCAGTGCTTCCCGGGGGCCGGCGCCGCGGCGGCGGCGCTGGCCTCGCGCACGGCGCTGCCCGGGCGCAGGTTCTGCACGCCCTCGACCACCACGCGCGTGCCGGCCGGCACGCCCTCGACCACTGCCGCGGCGGCGGTCGCCGCCAGCATCTTCACCGGCATCGCGCGGACCTTGCCGTCGGCCTGCACCGCATAGACGAAGCGGCCTTCGGGTCCGGTCACCACCGACTGCGGCGGCACCGACACCACGCCGGTCAGCGTCTGCACCACCGCCTCGACGCGCGCATAGGTGCCGGGCCACAGGCGCTGGGCCTCGTTGTCGAACTGCGCCTTGACGCGGATGGTGCCGTATTGCGGGTCGACGGTGTTGTCGACGAAGGTGATGCGGCCCTGCACCGGTTCGGGATTGCCGTCGTTGGGCTGCGCTTTCACCGGCACCGGGCCGCTGCGCAGCGCGTCGCGCAGCGCGGCGAGCTGGCGCTCGGGCAGCGTGAAGGTGACGGCGATCGGCTGGATCTGCGCGATGGTCACCATCGGCTGGGCCGCGGTCGGCAGCACCAGCGAACCGGGGAAGACGTTGATCACGCCGGTGCGGCCGCTGATGGTAGCGCGGATCGCGCCGTAGCTGACCGCGACGCGGCTGGCCTCGATCGCGGCCTGGTCGGCGCGTACCGTGGCCTCCAGCGCATCGACCTTGGCGCGCGCGGTATCGACGGCGCTGCGCGAGATGAAGTTGCGCGCGACCAGTTCCTCGCTGCGCGCCAGCGAACGGCGGGCGTCGGCCAGATCGGCCTGGTCGCGCAGCAGCTGCGCGCGGGCGCGGGCCAGGTTGGCCTCGTCCATGCGGGTGTCGAGCGAGAACAGCAGATCGCCGGGCTTGACGGTCTGGCCTTCGCGGATATGGACGGTGCGGACGGTGCTGGAGACCTGCGGACGCACCTCGACGGTGGACAGCGCCGTCACGTTGCCGTTGACGCTGACCTGCAGCGGCACGTCGCCCTGGCGCGCCAGCGCGGTGGTCACCGCCACCGGGGCCGGTCCCTGTGCCTGCGGCTTCGGGGCGAACCATGTCTTCCAGCCGAACCAGCCGGCCCCCGCCAGCAGGACGACCAATGCCAGCGCCAGCCAGGGCGACACACGACTTCTGCCGGTACCCATGGCCTGGCTCCAGTTGCTTTCGACGAAGCCCTTGGCCTGGTCGATACCCTTCGATTTCATGCGAGGACCCTCTGCTGCGCCGCGCTGTTGATGCGCGTGTTCGCTCCCGTTGTCGCCGTGCCCATCCGGACGGCCGCCGCCGGCTTCTGGGAACCGGTGGGCGGCCGGCCGCCCCCAGTGGTACCGCCATGGCGCCGTATCTGGCAAGCGTTGGCAGACGCGTCCGTATTACAAACGATTACAGGGGAGGGGCCGTCTTTGTATCAGGGATCAAACATTAGCAGAAAACGGACCTGCCGGGCCGGGCGCTCTGGATCCGGCGCGCTCAGGCCTGCTGCGGCGCCTGCCGGCGCAGCCAGCGGCAGCCCAGGGCGCGGGCTCGCCCGGACAGCAGCAAGGCGCCGAGCATCAGGGCGGCCGCGCCCCAGTGCAGCGCGTGCGCGCCCGCAGTGGCGTAGATCGCCGCGCCGACCATCGCGCCGATCGCCTGGCCCAGATAGATCGAGGAGGAATTGAGCGAGATCGACACCGCCGCCCGCTCCGGCGCGAGCGCCACCAGCCGCGCCTGCTGCGCGCTGTTGGTGGCGAAGCCGCCCACGCCCCACAGCATGAAGATCAGCACCAGCGCGACCGCGCCGACGCCGGTCAGCGGCCACAGCAGCATCGCCGCCAGCGAGGTGCCCAGCGCGACGTGCACCACGCGGGCCGGCGTGGCGCGGTCCATGCGCGCCGCGGCGACGACGTTGCCGAGCACGCCGCAGGCCCCGTAGGCCAGGAACATCAGGCTCAGCGCGCCGCCGCTGACGCCATGGACGTCCCGCAGCATCGGCGCGATATAGGTGAACATCGTGAACATGCCGGCCGACGACACCATGGTGACGCCGACCACCATCAGCAGCGGCGTATGGCGCAGCACCGCGCCCCAGGCCGCGCGGCCCACCGGCGCCACCATCAGCCCGCGCGGCAGCACCCGCCACAGCGCGAGCGCGACGCCCAGCGCCATCACGCCGACCACGCCCATGCTGACGCGCCAGCCCAGCGTGGTGCTGATCCAGGTGCCCATCGGCACGCCGACCACGCTGGCCACGCTCCAGCCGAGGAACACGAAGCTGATCGCCCGGCCGCGCAGCCTGGCGTCGACCAGCAGCGGCAGCGTGGCGGCGGCCTGCGGGGTATAGATGGCGGCGCCGATCGCCGTGACGAAGCGCAGCACCACCAGCGTGCCGAAGTTCGGCGCCAGCGCCGAGGCCAGATGCAGCACGCCATAGAGCGCGAGGGCGCCGGCCAGCAGCAGCCGGCGGTCGATGCGCGAACCGATCGTGGCAAACAGCGGCGCGCCGACGCAGCAGGCCAGCGCGAAGGCGGAGATCAGCTGGCCGGCGGTGGCGGCGCTCAAATGGAAATCGCCGGCGATGTCGTTCAGCATGCCGGTGACGATCATCGCACCGGTGCCGATGACGAAATTGCCGACGCAAAGCGTCAGAAGCCTGGGGTCCATGATGGGGCGCGTGCGGGGAGTCGGCCCGCGGGGCGCGGGCGGTCGCGGGCGCTGCCCGCGAAATCCCGGCAGTGTAGCGGTTTTGCGCCAATCGGGTCGGGCGCCACCGCGGCCGCGCGCGCGGGGGACGGGCGGGCCGGTCCGCCGCGGCGGGCTGCCCCTAGCGCGTCAAGGCGGGGCTCAGCGCCTTGGGATTGACCACGCTGCCGTGCTCGCCGGACAGCACGTCGAGGATGTTCTGGAACGCGGTGCGGAAGTACAGCTCGTAGCTGTCGCGCTCGACATAGCCCAGATGCGGCGTGCAGATGCAGTTCTCCATGCGCAGCAGTGCGTGGCCCTGCAGAATGGGCTCCGACTCGAACACGTCGACCGCCGCCATGCCGGGCCGGCCCCGGTTCAGCGCCGCCACCAGCGCGTTTTCCTCGACCAGCTCGGCGCGGCTGGTGTTGACGAACAGCGCGGTCGGCTTCATCGAGGTCAGGTCGGCCAGCTTGACGATATGGCGCGTCTCGTCGTTCAGCCGCAGCAGCAGCGACAGCACGTCGCTGTCGGCGAACAGCTGCTCCCTGGACTCGGCCACCGCGAAGCCGTCCTCGCGCGCGGCCGTCTGCGAGCCCTCGCGGCCCCACACCAGCACGTTCATGCCGAAGGCGCGGCCATAGCCGGCCACCAGGCGGCCGATCTTGCCGTAGCCCCAGATGCCCAGCGTCTGCCCCTTGAGCACCTGGCCAAGCCCGAAATTGGGCGGCATCGTGGTCGATTTCAGTCCCGACTGCTGCCAGGCGCCGTGCTTCAGGCTGGCGACGTACTGCGGGATCCGCCGCTGCGCCGCCATGATCAGCGCCCAGGTCAGCTCGGCCGGGGCGACCGGCGAACCGACGCCTTCGAGCACCACCACGCCGCGGTCGGTGCAGGCGTCGACGTCGATATGGCTGCCGGCGCCGCCGACCCGGCCGGTCTGGCTGATGATCTTGAGCTTGGGCAGCTTCTCCAGCAGCTGGCGCGTGATGCGGGTGCGCTCGCGGATCAGCACCACGGCTTCGACATCGGACAGGCGCGCCGCCAGCTGGCCCACGCCCTTGACGGTGTTGTTGAACACCTTGACGTCATGCCCCTGCAGCAGCTGGAAGCAGGCCAGCTTGCGCACGGCATCCTGGTAGTCGTCGAGAACGGCAATTTTCATCGTCGGATTCGGTGAGGCGGTTCGGTGAGACGGTTCGGTGAGGCGGTTCGGTGAGGCGATTCGGTGAAGCGGTTCGGTAAGGCGGTTCCGGCGGGGCGGCTCGGTCCGCTGCGGTGAGCGGCCGGATGCCCGATTGCGGTGCAATTGACCCAGCAATCCGGTTGGTACGCGTACCCACAGACCGGCATGCCCGCGGCCAGTAAGGTGGGCCACCAAAGTGCTGCGACAAGCCATGGCGACAGGGCGTTCCGACCGATTTCCGCGCCCGCCGCTTGCTGCAGAGCAAAAAACGGAGGACGACAGCGGTGGTATCCTTGCCGCCTTCGGTGACGTCCCGGATTGTCGGTCGAGCTTCGCTCCCGCAGCCGGTTTGTCGCCGGACAAAGCTTGACTGGCACCCGCTGCGACACGTCCGCGGGAAAACCGCCACTGTAGCGCAGCCGCAAGGACCCCCGCGATCGATTCACCACAGGATCGCGCCGGACTTGTAACGGGATGTGACGGTCCCGAGCGAGCGTGGTCGAGGACCGGCCACCATGCGGTCGCCATGCGGGCACAACGCCCGCCCCACATGCGGAACCGCTTCCACAAGAAGTGGTCCCTCAAGCATGCGGCCATGGCACGCGTTCTCGTCGGCTCCGCGTTTCACCCGGCTGTTTGACGATATTCAGAGCGCGGCCCCGGGCCAGGCTTTGCCAAAGATTTCTTTTTGCTTTGGAGTACCACCATGAACCACCCCACCATGCAAGGCACACCGGCGCTGAACGTTCCGGCCTGGGTCAAGCACCAGAAGCTGGTCGCCTGGGTCGCCGAGATCGCCGCGCTGACCAAGCCCGACAGCATCTACTGGTGCGACGGCTCCCAGGAGGAATACGACCGCCTGTGCGAGCAGATGGTCGCCGCCGGCACGATGAAGCGGCTCAACCCCGCCAAGCGCAAGAACTCCTTCCTGGCCCTGTCGGACCCCTCCGATGTCGCGCGCGTCGAGGACCGTACCTTCATCTGCTCGCAGAAGCAGGAGGACGCCGGCCCCACCAACAACTGGATGCCGCCGGCCGAAATGCGCCAGACCCTGAGCGGGCTGTTCGATGGCTGCATGCGCGGCCGCACGCTGTACGTGGTGCCGTTCTCGATGGGGCCGCTCGGTTCGCCGATCGCCCACATCGGCGTGGAGCTGTCCGACAGCCCGTACGTCGCCGTCAACATGCGGATCATGACCCGCATGGGCCGCGCCGTGTACGACGTGCTGGGCGCCGATGGCGAGTTCGTGCCTTGCGTGCATACCGTCGGCAAGCCGCTGGCCGCCGGCGAGAAGGACGTGCCGTGGCCGTGCAACCCGACCAAGTACATCGTCCATTTCCCCGAGACGCGCGAGATCTGGTCGTTCGGCTCGGGCTACGGCGGCAACGCGCTGCTGGGCAAGAAGTGCTTCGCGCTGCGGATCGCCTCGACCATGGGCCGAGACGAGGGCTGGCTGGCCGAACACATGCTGATCCTCGGCGTGACCTCGCCCGAGGGCAAGAAGTACCACGTCGCGGCGGCCTTCCCGTCGGCCTGCGGCAAGACCAACTTCGCGATGCTGATTCCGCCCAAGGGTTTCGAGGGCTGGAAGGTCACCACCATCGGCGACGACATCGCCTGGATCAAGCCGGGCAAGGACGGCCGCCTGTACGCGATCAACCCGGAAGCCGGCTACTTCGGCGTGGCCCCGGGCACCAGCGAGAAGACCAACTTCAATGCGATGGCGACGCTGAAGGAAAATGTCATCTTCACCAACGTCGCGCTGACCGATGACGGCGACGTCTGGTGGGAAGGCATGACCGAGGAAGCGCCGGCCCACCTGATCGACTGGCAGGGCAAGGACTGGACGCCGGAAATCGCCAGGCAGACGGGCGCCAAGGCCGCCCACCCGAACGCGCGCTTCACCGCGCCGGCGTCGCAGTGCCCGTCGATCGACGCGAACTGGGACAACCCGGCCGGCGTGCCGATCGACGCCTTCATCTTCGGCGGCCGCCGCTCGACCACGGTGCCGCTGGTGACCGAGGCCCGCAACTGGACCGAAGGCGTCTACATGGCCGCCACCATGGGTTCGGAAACCACCGCCGCGGCCGCCGGCCAGCAGGGCGTGGTGCGCCGCGATCCGTTCGCGATGCTGCCGTTCTGCGGCTACAACATGAGCGACTACTTCGGCCACTGGCTGGCGCTGGGCAACAAGCTGGAGGCCGCCGGCGCCAAGCTGCCGAAGATCTACTGCGTCAACTGGTTCCGCAAGGACGAGGCCGGCAACTTCGTGTGGCCGGGCTTCGGCGAGAACATGCGCGTGCTGTCGTGGATGATCGACCGCGTCGAAGGCCGCGGCCAGGGCACCGAGCACGTGTTCGGCACCTCGCCGCGCTACGAGGACCTGCGCTGGGAAGGCCTGGACTTCTCGCCCGAGCAGTTCCAGAAGGTGACCTCGATCGACCGCGCCGCCTGGGAACAGGAACTGGCGCTGCACGAAGAGCTGTTCACCCAGCTCAAGCACCATCTGCCGCAGGCGCTGTCCGAAACCAAGGACGCGCTGGCCAAGCGGCTGGCGGCCTGATGCGGTAGTGCCGCACGTCGCGCTTGCCATCGGCAAGCGCGACGGCAAAAAACGAAGCCCTCGCGATCTTGTGCGCGAGGGCTTTTTTTTTGTCCGGCGTTTTGCTCGACAGGCCAGCCTGGGCGCATCAACGCTTCGCCTTGGCCTCACCCGCCATTCGCTTCGCCCCCCAACTGCTCCACCGCATACTTGACCAAGCCTGCGCGCCCCTCGATGCCGAGCTTGCGTTTGAGGTTCAGCCGATGCGTCTCCACCGTGCGCACCGACACGCCGAGGGACGCCGCGATCTCCTTGTTGGCGAGGCCCCGGCCGATGCCGTTCAGGATGTCGCGCTCGCGCGGGGTCAACGCATCGAGCGGATGCGGAGCCGGACCTTCCTCGATCATGCGGCGCGCGATGCGGGCGCTGTAGAACACGCGGCCGGCCAGCACGGCGTCGATCGCGGCCAGCAGTTCGTCGGCCGGGGCGTCCTTGAGCACGTAGCCGCGCGCGCCGGCGCGCATCGCCTGGCGGACGTATTCGAGGTTGTCGTGCATCGACAGCATCAGCACCGCGATCTCGGGATAGCGCTGGTGCAGCGCGTCCGCCAGTGCGATACCGCCCATGCCGCGCATGCCGATATCGGTGATCAACAGATCGGGCAGCGCATCCGGCTGGCGGCGCGCCAGCCACGCCAGCGCCGTTTCACCGTCGTCGGCCTCGCCGACCACGGTCACACTTGGCTGCAGCGCCAGATGCATGCGCATGCCGTCGCGCACCAGCGTGTGGTCGTCGACCAGCAGCACGCGCGCGGGACGGTAGGGTTCGGAGAAGGAACTCATCGGGACAGCGGGGAAGAGTGGGACGGGGCGCCCGGCGGCGCGTCCGCCGTCCTGGCGAGCGCCCGCGTGTCGGGCACGAACGCCGAGGCCGGCAGATACGCCCGCAGGCGCGTGCCGCCCGGGGCGGACTGGATATCGAATTCGCCGCCGAGGCTGGCGATGCGCTCGCGCAGATTGCGCAGTCCGATGCCGCCGCGCGGGTCGCGCTGCACGCGCTCGAGATCGAAGCCGCTGCCGTCGTCCTGCACCACCAGCGCGACGCCGGACTCGGCATACGACAGCGTCAGCTGGACCCGCCGCGCATTGGCGTGGCGCTCGACATTGGTCAGCGCCTCCTGCGCGATGCGGTACAGCGCGGTGGCCGCTTCATCCGACAGCGGCCGCGGCACGCCGTGGCAGTCGATATCGATCTTCAGTCCGCTGGCGCCCTGCATCTCCCGCGCCAGATGCTGCAACGCGGCCTGCAGGCCCAGATCGTCGAGCAGCGCCGGACGCAGATTGCGGGCAACGCGCCGCACCTCGTTGAACACCGTCTCCAGCCGGTTCAGCGCCATGCCCAGCACGGGCGTCACCGCACCGCCGTCGGTGGGCGCCTGCGCGAGCCGGTTCAGCGCGGTTTCGAGCACCAGCTTGACCGACACCAGCAGCTGGCTGACGCCGTCATGCAGCTCGCGCGACAGTCGCGCCCGTTCGTCCTCCTGCGAGCGCACCACGCGCTGCGCCAGCTGCCGCAGCTTGGCGTCGGCCTCGCGATGCTCGCTGATGTTCAACGCCAGCCCGCCCGCGCCGACCAGCAGGATGCTGATCGCGGCGATCGCGCCGATCCACGCCAGCGTGGCGCGGATATCGGTCTCGGCGCGCTTGTCGAGCTCGCGCAGCGTGCGTTCGACATCGTCCAGGTAGATGCCGGTGCCGAGCATCCAGCCCCATTCCGGCACCGCGACCACATAGCCGAGCTTGGGCGCCATCTGCCGCGTCGACGGCTTCTCCCAGCGATAGCGCACCGCGCCGCCGCCCGCGCGTGCCGCCGCGATCAATTGCTGGATCGGCAGCGCGCCCTCGGGATCGCGCAGGTCCCACAGGTTCCTGCCGATCAGGTCCGGCTGGCGCGGGTGCATCAGGTTGCGGCCGTTCAGGTCGTACAGGAAGAAGTAGCCGTCCGGGCCGTAGTCCAGCCCCGCCAGCGCCTGCATCGCGGCCTGGCGCGTGGCCTCGTCGTTGCGGCCCGACTTGACCAGCGGGGCGATCGCGCTCTGGGCCAGCTGCACGTAGTGGCGCAGTTCGGTTTCCTTGCTCTGCAGATAGGCGGCCTCGACCAGCGCGCGCTCGTGGCGGACCAGCGCGGTGGCCTGATAGTGCACCGCCAGCGCGATGCCAAGCATGGCGATCGCCAGCGGCGCGACCGCGAGCAGCAGAATCTTCTGGCGGAGTTTCATCGTGACCAGGGTAAACACGGATGCCTGGGAAGCGGCCTCTGACCGTCCCGTTGCGTAGTACTACGCAGGATCGCTGCGTAGTTACGCGCTTGTGCCTCGATTGGCGGGTGTCAATACTACACGCCGACGCGCGACCGGCCCCAGGCCTGGCGCGGCGTCATTCGCAACGGGATGCGCCAGTGCCCCGCACCGGCGTATCGCCCCGCCTGCCAGACAAGATCCGGACCGGAAGTCGAGGGACCGGGCGCCGCTGAAATCTGTGCTGACGTCTGCGCTGACGTCCGCGCGGAAATCTGGAGACAGCTTGCCCCCGATCCCCCGCCATTCGCCGCCCGAGGGCGCGCGTGCCACCGTGCGCGCCGATCGGCCCACCGGCCCTTGTCCCTCCGCGGGCTTTGTTCCATGTGGTCTGAGGAGACCTTCACTATGAATCGCATCGGGCAACACCTGATGTGGCTGGCCGTCGCCGTGCTCGGCGCGTTTGCCTTCGCCACCGTTGCACTGTCGCGCGGCGAAGCCGTCAGTGCCTTGTGGATCGTGGTCGCCGCGATCTGCATCTATCTGATCGCTTACCGCTACTACAGCCGCTTCATCGCCGACAAGGTGATGCAGCTGGACGCCAAACGGATGACGCCGGCCTGGCGCCATAACGACGGCCTGGACTACGTGCCGACCAACAAGGCGGTGCTGTTCGGCCACCACTTCGCCGCGATCGCCGGCGCCGGACCGCTGGTCGGACCGGTGCTCGCCGCGCAGATGGGCTATATGCCCGGCATGCTGTGGATCCTGGCCGGCGTGGTGTTCGCCGGCGCGGTGCAGGACTTCATGGTGCTGTTCATCTCGACCCGCCGCGACGGCCGCTCGCTCGGCGACCTGGTCAAGGCCGAGATGGGCACGGTGCCGGGCATGATCGCGCTGTTCGGCTGCTTCATGATCATGATCATCATCCTGGCCGTGCTGGCGCTGATCGTGGTCAAGGCGCTGGCCGATTCGCCGTGGGGCACCTTCACGGTGGCGGTGACGATCCCGATCGCGCTGTTCATGGGCGTCTACACCCGCTACATCCGCCCGGGCCGCATCGGCGAGGTGTCGGTGATCGGCTTCGTGCTGCTGATGCTCGCCATCGTCGGCGGCCAGTACGTGCACGAGAGCGCCACGCTGGCGCCGCTGTTCACCTTCGACGGCAAGGCGCTGACCTGGATGCTGATCGGCTACGGCTTCGTCGCCGCGGTGCTGCCGGTGTGGCTGCTGCTGGCTCCGCGCGACTATCTGTCGACCTTCCTGAAGATCGGCACCATCATCGCGCTGGCGGTCGGCATCCTGATCGTCGCGCCGGAACTGAAGATGCCGGCCTTCACGCAGTTCGCCGAAGGCGGCGGTCCGGTCTGGTCGGGCAACCTGTTCCCGTTCCTGTTCATCACCATCGCCTGCGGCGCGGTGTCGGGCTTCCACGCGCTGATCTCGTCGGGCACCACGCCCAAGCTGCTGGAGAACGAGACCCACGCGCGCTTCATCGGCTACGGCGCGATGCTGGCCGAGTCCTTCGTCGCGATCATGGCGCTGGTGGCCGCCTCGGTGATCGAGCCGGGCGTCTACTTCGCGATGAACAGCCCGGCCGCGGCAATCGGCACCACGCCGGAGGCGGTGGCCCAGGCGGTGTCGAACTGGGGCTTCGTGATCACGCCCGACGTGCTGGTGCAGACCGCCAGGGACGTCGGCGAAAACACCATCATCTCGCGCGCCGGCGGCGCGCCGACGCTGGCGGTCGGCATCGCCCACATCCTGCACCAGGTGGTCGGCGGCCAGGCCATGATGGCGTTCTGGTACCACTTCGCCATCCTGTTCGAGGCGCTGTTCATCCTGACCGCCGTCGACGCGGGCACCCGCGCCGGCCGCTTCATGCTGCAGGACCTGCTGGGCAGCTTCGTGCCGTCGATGCGCCGTACCGACTCGCTGCCGGCCAACCTGATCGCGACCGCGCTGTGCGTCGGCGCCTGGGGCTACTTCCTGTACCAGGGCGTGGTCGATCCGCTGGGCGGCATCAACACGCTGTGGCCGCTGTTCGGCATCTCGAACCAGATGCTGGCCGCTGTGGCGCTGGTGCTGGGCACCTGCGTGCTGGTCAAGATGAAGCGCGGCCGCTATGCCTGGGTCACGCTGCTGCCGACCGTCTGGCTGCTGATCTGCACGCTGACCGCCGGCTGGCAGAAGCTGTTCCATGCCGACCCGAAGATCGGCTTCCTGTCGCACGCCAGCAAGTTCAGCGACGCGATCGCCCAGGGTACGGTGCTGGCGCCGGCCAAGACGATGGAGCAGATGCACCGCATCGTGTTCAACGACTACCTGGACGCGGGCCTGTGCGCGCTGTTCATGGCGGTGGTGCTGTCGATCGTCTATTACGGCCTGCGTACCGGCCTGCGCGCCGGCGCCCAGGCACGGCCGACCGCGCACGAGACGCCGTTCGAGCCGCTGCCGGCGGCCGCTTCGGCGCAGCGCTGAGCCAGGCGCCGAAGCCGACGCCGAACGCCGTAACGTCAAACCCCACGCAGAGGAAGGAACGCCATGCTGGATTCGCTGAACAAGATGGGCCAAATGGGCCGCTACCTGGGCCAGTCGCTGCGGCTGATGGTCGGGCTGCCCGACTACCAGACCTATGTGGCCCATATGGAAAGCACGCATCCGGACCGCGAGCCGATGAGCTACGAGGAGTTCTTCCGCGAGCGGCAGGAGGCGCGTTACGGCGGCGGGCAGGGCAAGTGCTGCTGAGCTGCTGAGCTGCTGACCCCGCGAGCTACTGAGCGCCTGAGCCGCAGCTGCCGAGCTGCCGAGGCTCCCGGGCGGGGGATCCGGTGTGTCGTTGTCCTGACGGGATCGCCGGGTTCCCCACCTTGGGGAAGACGACAAGCTGTCAACATGCCAAAGGCTGCCCACGGGCAGCCTTTGTTGCGTTTCTGCAGCATTAATAAAGGCTTACAGGCAGTTACAGCAATGTCCGTGCCCAAAATCTACACTTGCATCACAGTTTGGCAACCAGAGGAAAAACACTATGTCTCGCCGACTCGTTCGCAATATGACCGTGGCCCTCGCCCTGGCGGCATCGACGACGCTGCCTGCATTCGCGAGCGACATGAATAACGCACTGGGTGGCGCCCTCGGCGGCGTCGCCGGTGCAGCCGTCGGAGGCGCGCTGGGCGGCTCCACCGGTGCCGTGATCGGCGGCGCGGTGGGCGGTGGTGCCGGCGGCGCGATCAGCTCGAATCGCCGCGAGCGTACCGGCGCCATCCTGGGCGGCGCGCTGGGCGGCGGTGCGGGTACGGCGGCGGGCAACGCGATGGGCGGCCGGACCGGCGGCCTGGTCGGCGCGGCCCTGGGCGGCGGCGCAGGCGCGGCGCTGGGCGGCAACATCTCGCGCAGCAATTCGTACGCCGACGACCGCGACCGCTACTACCGCGATCGCCACTACAAGAAGAGCAAGTACAAGAACAAGCACCGCTACCACCGCCGCGGCCATCGTGACTGGGACGATTGATGGCGGATTGATGCAGTGACAGCCAGTTCGACGGGCCGCGCAAGCGGCCCGTTTTGTTTTGCGCGATGGGTACTCGGGTACTCGGGTGCTCGGGTGCTCGGGTGCATCGGGCGCATCGGGTGCATCGGGTGCATCGGGTGCTCGAGTGCGCGGGTGCTCGGGCGCTCGGACGCTCGGGCTCGAGCGGTGAGGCGGTGGGGGTGGGGCGCCAGGGCGGGCGCGCCGTCAGGCGGCGGCGATTGCTGTTTGGATGGCCGGTGTAGGGGCGACCGGTCGATCCCCATCATCCCGCCGCAAGCCGGCATCGAAGCCGAGGCCGTAAACGACGATGCCCGTGCGCGGGGCACGGGCATCGGGACACCAGGCAGACCGCCGAAGCGGTCCGGCAGCCGGCGTGCTTACTTCGCGGCGCCTTCGGTGAAGACGTCGAACTTGCCTTGGCGGGCACCTTCGCTGAACACGTCGAACTTGCCTTGGCGGGCGCCTTCGCTGAACACGTCGAACTGGCCCTGGCGGGAGCCTTCGGTAAATACGTCGGTCTGGCCGACCTTGGCGCCGTCGGTGTACGGGTCGAACTTGCCGGCCTTGGCGAACGCCGGAGCGGCGGTCAGGGTGGCAACGAGGGCGGTGGCGGCGGCGGTCAGGGCAAAGCGGGAGATCGTCATGATGTGTCCTTTCTTCTGTTTGGGAGGACGTCCGCGCCGGCGGGGTTTCGCTGCAGTGCGGCATCCGATGGCTGCATATTAGGCATTTCCCTTATATGAATAAACATTACCGCACACAATGATTAGTTCTATAAAGAACAACAAAAACCCCAAGCTGTGGAAAAATGGGGAAGAAAAAAGGGAGACTGTGCAATGGATCGGCTGCAATCGATGCGCGTGTTCGCCAAGGTGGTCGAACTCGGCAGCTTCGCCCGTGCGGCGCAGCAACTGGAAATGTCCAACGCGGTGGTGACCCGCTATGTCGCGGACCTGGAGAGCCATCTGGGCACGCGGCTGCTGAACCGGACCACCCGCAGCCTGTCGCTGACCGATGCCGGCGAAACCTATCTGCAGCGCTGCCAGCAGATCCTGGAAGACGTCGAGGAGGCCGAATCGGTGGTCACCGCGCGCAGCCAGTCGCTGTCCGGCACGCTGCGGATCGTCACGCCGGTGATGTTCGGGTTACATCTGCTGCCCGACATGCTGGCCCGCTTCCAGCAGATGTATCCCGACGTGGTATTCGATGTGCTGCTGTCGGACCGTAGCATCGATATCGTCGAGGAAGGCCGGGACGTCGGCATCGTGCTGTCCGACCTCGGACTGGGCTCGCATCTGGTGGCGCGGCCGCTGCTGTCGGCCGAAGTGATCCTGTGTGCCTCGCCCGGCTATCTGCGCGCCCATGCGCCGCTGCGCCATGCCCATGAACTGACCCAGCACCGCTGCATCGCCATGCGGCTGACCAATGCCGAGCACGCCTGGACGCTGTCCGGTCCCGAAGGCGAGGTGACCGTGCCGATCCGGCCTGGGCTCGTCTGCAGCAATGCCGAACTGGCGCACCAGGCGGCGCTGGCCGATCTCGGCATCGCAATGCTGTCGTCGTATCTGGCCCGGCCCAGCATCGAAGCCGGACTGCTGGAGCACATCCTGCCGCAATACCAGCTGCCGCGCCGCGACATCAGCGTGGTGTATCCGAGCCGCAAATTCCTGCCGACCAAGGCGCGGGCCTTCATCGACTTCCTGCTGGAAGAGGGGAAGAAGAAGAGCGCGGACGGAGCGGGTGGGGCGGCGGCAGCCGCGGCCGTCGCCGCGGACCATCACGCGGCAAGCTAGCCGAAGAGCCCGAAGGAACGCCGAAGAACCCGGAAGAACGCAGAAGAACGCAGAAGAACCCAGACCGACCCGGAAGAACGTCAGCAACCGAGGCCGGCGTGTGCCTGCCTCGGCCGGTCCCTCGCTCGTACGTCTTATTCGCTGGCGCTGGCCGCCGTCTTGGCGCGGGCGGTCTTCTTGGCGGGGGTCTTGCTGGCCGCCTTGGCCGCGACCTTGGTGCCGGTCTTGGCCGCAGCCTTGACGGCAGTCTTGCTCGCCGGCTTGCCGGCCGCCGCGCCGGCTTCGCCGGATTCGGCGGTCTTGGCGGCGGACTTGGCCGCGGCCTTGCCTGCCGCGGTCTTGGCGCCGGGCTTCGGCTCGCGCACCTCGAACTCGAAACCGATCTTGCCGTCCGGCTGCTTGACCAGATAGGCCTTGAAGTTGCGGCCGGTACGCGAGGACTTGAAGCCGGTCAGCAGGTCCGTGCGGCCCTGGTCCAGCAGCTTGCCGATCTGCTCGCGCGAAATCTCCTGCTGCAGGATGATCTTGCCGGTGGTGAAGTCGCACGACTTGGGCGACCCGACCGCGTTCTCACAGACGTACTTCATGCCGTGCTCGAACACGGAGCCGCTGCACTTGGGGCAGGTGCCGACCGGCTCCTGGCCGCTGAAATCGACCGGCTCGCCGTCGTTCTCGTCCTCGTTCTGGCCGAAGTCGAACTCCATCTTGTAGTTGCCGTCGTCGTCGCGCGCCAGCTTCAGGATCGCGGCGAAGGGGCGGCCCATCTTGCTGCGGAAGCCCTGCAGCGGCCCGATCTCCTTGTCGCGCAGCAGCGTCTCGACCTCGTCGATCTCGAACTGCCGCCCGCCCGGGATCTTGCTGATCGAGAAGTCGCACGCCGTGCAGGCGAAGCGGCGGTAGTTCTCCTTGACCTGGCCCCCGCACTGCGGACACGGCGTCTGCAGCGTCGCGTAGTCGCCCGGGATCGTGTCGCTGTCGTATTCCTTGGCGCGCTTGACGATCTGCTGCGTCATCTGCGCGATCTCGCGCATGAATTCGTCGCGCTTGAGGCGGCCGCGCTCGATCTGCGCCAGCTTGTGCTCCCACTCGCCGGTCAGCTCGGCCTGCGTCAGTTCCTGGACCCCGAGACCGCGCAGCAGCGTCATCAGCTGGAACGCCTTGGCGGTCGGAATCAGCTCGCGGCCCTCGCGCACCAGGTATTTCTCGGTCAGCAGCCCTTCGATGATGGCCGCGCGCGTTGCCGGCGTGCCCAGGCCCTTGCCGGCCATCGCCTCGCGCAGCGCGTCGTCGTCGACCAGCTTGCCCGCGCCTTCCATCGCCGACAGCAGCGTCGCTTCGTTGTAGCGCGCCGGCGGCTTGGTGGTCAGCCCGACCGGCTCCACCTTGTCGGTGCGGACCTTCTCGTCCTTGCCCACCGGCACCAGGTTGGCGTCGTCGCCCTGCGCCTCGCGGCCGTAGACCACCAGCCAGCCCGGATTGACCAGAACCTTGCCTTCGGTCTTGAAGTGGTGGCCGGCAACCTCGGTGATCCGCGTGGTCACCTGGTATTCGGCGGCCGGGAAGAACACCGACAGGAAGCGGCGCACGACCAGGTCGTACAGCTTCTGCTCGGGCTCGGACAGGTTCTTCGGCGCCTGCAGCGTCGGGATGATGGCGAAGTGATCGCTGATCTTGCTGTTGTCGAAGATCCGCTTGTTCGGCTTGATCCAGCCGCTGGACAGGATCTTCCTGGCATGCGGCAGATAGTTCGGCGAGCTGTCGGCCAGCATGTCCATCGTCTGCTGGACCGTGCCCATATAGTCCTCGGGCAGCGCGCGCGAATCGGTACGCGGGTAGGTCAGCACCTTGTGCTTTTCATACAGCGCCTGCGCCAGGCCCAGCGTGTTCTTGGCCGAGAAGCCGAAGCGCGAGTTGGCCTCGCGCTGCAGGCTGGTCAGGTCGAACAGCGCCGGCGACAGCTGGGTCGACGGCTTGGATTCCTCGGTGACGGTGCCCGGCTTGTCGCGGCACGCGGCGACGATGCTCTTGGCCTCGGCCTCGCTCCACAGCCGCGACTCGCGCGCCTCGGGATCGAACTCGTTCTTCTTGAACTTCGGGTCGAACCAGCGGCCCTCGTACAGGCCGGCCGCGGCGATGAATTCGGCGCGCACTTCCCAGTAGTCGCGCGGCACGAAGTGTTTGATCTTCTCCTCGCGCTCGACCACGATCGAGAGCGTCGGAGTCTGCACCCGGCCTACGGTCGTCAGGAAGAAACCGCCGCCCTTGCTGTTGAAGGCCGTCATCGCACGGGTGCCGTTGATGCCGACCAGCCAGTCCGCCTCCGAGCGGCAGCGCGCGGCGTCGGCCAGCGGCAGCATCTCGGCGTCCTCGCGCAGGCTGGCGAAGCCGTCGCGGATCGCCTGCGGCGTCATCGACTGCAGCCACAGGCGCTGCACCGGCTGCCTGGCCTTGGCCTGCTGCACGATCAGCCGGAAGATCAGCTCACCCTCGCGCCCCGCGTCACAGGCGTTGATCAGGCGGGTGACGTCCTTGCGCTTGATCAGCCGGTTCAGCACCTTCAGGCGCGACTCGGTCTTGGCGATCGGGCGCAGGTCGAAGTGCGGCGGGATCACGGGCAGGTTGGCGAAGCTCCACTTGCCGCGCTTGACCTCGTATTCGTCCGGTGCGGCGATTTCCACCAGGTGGCCAACCGCCGACGAGAGCACATATTCGTCGCTCTCGTAATACTCGTCATGCTTGGTAAAGCCCCCGAGCGCACGGGCGATATCGGCCGCGACCGATGGCTTTTCCGCGATGATGAGAGCTTTGGACATGGGTGGGAATCCTTGCCGGCCGCCCCTTGGCGGACCGCGTTTGGCACAGCACTAATAAGTAAACAGCACACTTGAGGCCCCCCGGGGGCCATGAGGCGCCAATAATAAGCGGGGTATTGACAACGGTGCAAGGCGAGTTCCATCCCCGCCTTCGCGCCTCATCCTTGGGCCGGACTCGTTCCAGACCCAGCCCCTGCGGGCTTCAAACGCCGCTTTCTCCCTGCTGTGACCGGCCCGATCCGTCAGGATTCAACCAGCCGAGCAGATCCGGCGGCGGTTCCGCGCCGGCCGGCATGGCCGCGCCGCGGCCCAGCAGCCGGGCCAGCGTGTCGGCGTGGGGCAGCAATGTGCCATAGAACTGGGGCGCCCCGCCGGCGGCATCCTGCACCAGCACGGTCGGGAAGTTCTCGATGTCGATGTCGCCCAGCGCGTCGGCATGCGTCTCGATATCGATCCAGACGAAGCAATCGCCCGGATGGCGCGCCGCCTGCTCGCGCCAGACCGTCAGATAGTCGCGGCAGGCGCCGCACCACTCGGCGCACAGGCACGCCACCAGGCGACCCTCGGGGTGGGCCCGCAGCGCCGCCGCTATCGCGGCCGCATCGCGTTCGGGAAAGTAAACGGCCATCGGTCATCCAAACATGAACCTTGCATGCGCTTGATCGAGCACGTGATCAACGCCGTGACGGCCACGGTGACAAGCGCCTGATCGGGCACGAGGAACGGCGATTGTAGCGACTCCGGCCGCCTGACGTGCTGGGCGGCGTTTACGCCTGGGCCAGACGCCGGTACAGATTGCCCGGCATCCGCTCGACCGCACCGGCCAATTCCAGTTGCAGCAGCGCCGCGGCAACGGCCTCCGGCGGCAGCCCGGTACGGATGCACAGCGTGTCGGGATCGACCGGATCGTACGCCAGCGCGGGGCCCAGCGCATCGGCGGCGGCGGACGACCGCGCCGCGGTCTCCGGCTTGCCGGCGGCACGCGAGGCTCCCGCCCACGAATCTGCCCTCGAACCTCCCCACGGACTTGCCCGCGGATCTGCCAATAAACCCGGTTCCTCGAACACATCCTGTGGCGACGCCACCAGCTTGGCCCCCTGCTGGATCAGCCGGTGGCAGCCCGCCGCCAGCGGCGCGTGGATCGAGCCGGGCACCGCGAACACCTCCCGGCCGAGCTCGGCCGCCAGCCGCGCGGTGATCAGCGAACCCGAACGCAGCGCCGCCTCGACCACCAGCACGCCGCGGGCCAGCGCCGCGATCAGCCGGTTGCGCTGCGGAAAATGCTGGCTGCGCGCCGGCGTACCCAGCGGGAATTCGCTGAGCAGCAGCCCTTCGGCGGCAATCCGCTGCCCCAGGGCGCGATGGCAGGCCGGATAGCAGCGGTCCAGCCCGGTCCCCACCACGGCGATGGTGCCGCCCGGGCCGGCTAGCCCGCCCGCATGCGCCGCCGCGTCGATGCCCAGCGCGAGGCCGGACACGACCGTGATTCCGGCGCTGGAAAACGTGGAGGCGAATAGTTCGGCGTCCCGCACCCCTTGCACGGTGGCGCTGCGCGCGCCGACCACCGCCAGCGCCGGCCTTTGCAGGGTCTCGAGCCGGCCGCGAGCGTACAGCAGCAGCGGCGGGTCGGCGAGGTCAAGCAGGGGGCGGGGGTAGGCCGCGTCCGCCAGTGTCAGCAGGTGGTGGCCGGGTTCGCGCAGCCACGCCACGGTGCGGCCGATCCTGGCCGACAGGGCCGCATGCGGGCGCGCCCGGACGTCCCTGGCCACGGGGCGCGGCAGCCAGCGCGCAAGCTGCGCTTCCCCCGCCGCCAGAACCTGTTGCGGCAGCCCGAACTTGTCCAGCAGCAGCCGGGCGGTCCGGCGCCCAAGGCCCGGCACGGCCTCCAGGCGCAGCCAGGCCGCAACCTCGTCCGGGTCGATCATGGCGGCGCACGCTTCAGGGGCAGAGCAGGGTTCCGGCATAGCGGCGTTCTATATGCTGTTTACTCCACTTCTGCGATCGGTTCGGCTTCGGATCGACCGGCGGGCACCGGCACCAGCACGCTGCCCGGCATCAACTCGCGGACGGAAGACACGATGTTCACGACGGCGATACCGTCCAGGCCGGCGGAACCCGACACCAATTCGACCGTACCCAGGTTCTGCGCCGGCACATCGGGCGGCAGCCGCGGCAAGACCTCACCGCCTCGCCGGTCGCGCGGGTCGGCGGCGGACGGTGCGTACACCTGCCAGCGGCTCCCAACCGTGGCGTCGAGCGGCATACCGATCACATACGCAACATCGCCGGCGGCGCCGAACTGCCGGCCATCGGGTAGCGCCACGATGCTGGGACCCGCGACGCAGGGCAGGGCGACCATCAACCCCGCGAGTGCGAGGCTCCGCGCAGGCCGGCGTGCCGGCCACCACAGCCACCACCGCCGCCACAGACGGCACAGACACCACAGAGGCCATTGCCGCCATTGCCGCCATTGCCGCCGCAACCGCCACACCGGCGCCGCCTGAGGTTCTTTGGTAAGATCGCGCACTTTGTTGAGCCGGTTGGATGTCCTGGCCGGATTGACGGGTTCCGAACAGCGGGGTACCCAACAGCGGGTACCTCAACAGCGCGCAGCGACCGCCGGCGCGCCTTGATTTTTTCCATTCGCGCCCCGATTTTGCTGACATGGCCCCTGCCGCGACAATGCGACAACGGCCCATTCGACAGCAGCGGCAAGCAACGGCGGCATCGGCGTCGCGCATCAGCACCATGGCCAAACTCGACATCCTCACCTACCCGGACCCCCGCCTGCACATCGTGGCCAAGCCCGTCGCGCAGGTGGACGACCGCATCCGCCAACTGGTCAAGGACATGGCGGAAACCATGTACGAAGCCCCCGGCATCGGCCTGGCGGCGACGCAGGTCGACGTGCATGAGCAGGTCATCGTGATCGACATCTCGGAGACCCGCGACGAGCTGCGCGTCTTCATCAATCCCGAGATCGTCTGGGCCAGCGACAACCGCAAGGTCTGGGAAGAGGGCTGCCTGTCGGTGCCCGAGGTCTACGACCGCGTCGAGCGCCCCGACCGCGTGCGCGTGCGCGCGCTCGACGAGAACGGCGAGACCTTCGAGCTCGAGGCCGACGATCTGCTGGCGGTCTGCATCCAGCACGAGATGGACCACCTGAAGGGCAAGGTCTTCGTCGAATACCTGTCGCCGCTGAAGCTGAACCGCATCAAGTCCAAGCTGCAGAAGCGCGCGCGTACCCGGATGTAAGCGCGCACCAGTCACGCGCAATCCAGCGGCAGCCCGCGCCAGCGGGTTTGCTATGCTGATGCCTCCCTTGCAGTCTCCGCACCGGCCGCCCTCGCGGCCGGTGTTGCCTTTCAGAGTCCAACCGTCCAGCCGGAGCGTTCCATGACCAGCCCCGCCCCCTTGCGCGTCGCCTTTGCCGGCACGCCCGAATTCGCGCGCGTCGCGCTCGCGGCCATCGTCGAGGCCGGCTTTCCGGTGGTGGCGGTGCTGACGCAGCCGGACCGGCCGGCGGGACGCGGCATGCAGCTGCAGGCCAGTCCGGTCAAGCAGCATGCGCTCGCGCAGGGGCTCGGTCCGATCCTGCAGCCGCGCTCGCTGCGCCGCCATGGCAAGTATCCCGAGGAAGCGGTCGCCGTGATCGACGCGCTCGCCGCGCAGGCGCCCGACGTGATGGTGGTCGCCGCCTATGGCCTGATCCTGCCGGCCGAGGTGCTGACGCTGCCGCGCCATGGCTGCCTGAACATCCACGCCTCGCTGCTGCCGCGCTGGCGCGGCGCCGCGCCGATTCACCGGGCCATCGAGGCGGGCGACGCGCAGACCGGCATCACGCTGATGCAGATGGACGAGGGCCTCGATACCGGCGCGATGATCGCGCGCGAAGCGGTGCCGATCGGCGAGGACACTACCACCGGCACGCTGCACGACACGCTGGCGGCGCTCGGCGGCCGCATGATCGTGCAGGCGCTGCGGCGGCTGGCGGCCGACGGCGCGCTGCCGGCCGAGCCGCAGCCGGAGCAGGGCGTCACCTATGCCGAGAAGATCGGCAAGGACGAGGCCAGACTCGATCTGCGCCGCGCCGCGGTGGAACTCGCCCGGCAGATCCGCGCCTTCAATCCCTTCCCGGGCGCCAGCGTGCAGATCGGCGACGCAGCGATCAAGTGCTGGCAGGCGCAGCCGCTGGCTCGCGCGCCCGAGCATGGCGACGCTGCACCCGGTACGGTGCTCGCCGCCGACGCGCAGGGCGTGGTGATCGCCTGCGGCGAAGGCGCGCTGCGCATCACCGAACTGCAGAAGGCCGGCGGCCGGCGCCTGCCCGCGCAGGCCTTCCTGCAGGGCACGCCGCTGGCGGCGGGCACGCGCTGCGCGGTGCCCGGCGGCGCGGCATAATCGCGGCGATCGTCCGGGCGGTGGGCGCGCGACTCACGCCTCGCTCGTCAAGTCGAACCCATTTCCGCGAGGACCGACCATCATGCTGGGCATCGTCGACCTGCCGCTCTTCATCGGCGCCGTGTTTCTGCTGAACGTGACACCGGGGCCCGATACCGCCTATATCGTCGGCCGCAGCGTGGCACAGGGCCGCGCCGCTGGCGTGATGTCCTCGCTGGGCGTCAGCGCCGGCTGCTGCGTGCACGCGCTGGCGACCGCGTTCGGCCTGACCGCGGTGCTGGCCGCCTCGCCGGTGGCCTTCACGGTGATCAAGTACGCGGGCGGCGCCTATCTGGCCTGGCTGGGCCTGCGGCTGCTGTTGTCGAGCTGGCGCACGCCGGCCTCCGGCGCGGCCGATCCCGCGCAGGCGCCCGCCACCGACCGCCGCAGCCTGCGCGCGCTGTTCATGCAGGGCTTCCTGACCAACGTGCTGAACCCGAAGGTGATCCTGTTCTTCGTGTCGTTCTTCCCGCAATTCGTCGATCCGCGCGCGGGCCAGCAGGCACTGGCCTTCCTCGCGCTGGGCGCGATCATGGTGGCGATGTCGACGGTCTGGAACTCGATGGTGGCGTGGATGGCCGGCACGCTGACGCGGCGGGCCAGCGAAGCGCCGCGCCTGAAGTGCTGGCTCGACCGCGTGATCGGCGCCGCCTTCATCGGCCTGGGCGCGCGCCTGGCGATGACGCAGCGCTAACGCCGCGGCCGGCAAAAACCCTTGCCGGCATTGAATTTAGCGGCCCGGCCCCTATCTAACCGTCACCGCACGATCGCGCGCGGACGCCCCGATACGGCGGCTGATACTGCGACAACAGGGTCGCAATGCGGCCGCGCAGGCAGGGCGCCCGGGCGCGCGACGGCGTCACCACGGAGACCACGGCAATGTTCAACTGGGTCAAGACCTTCATGCTGATGGCGGCCATCACGGCGCTGTTCATCGTCATCGGAGGCATGATCGGCGGCCGCAGCGGCATGATGTTCGCGCTGCTGATGGCGCTCGGCATGAATTTCTTCTCGTACTGGTTCTCGGACAAGATGGTCCTGCGCATGTACAACGCGCGGGAAGTCGATGCGGCCAGTGCCCCGCAGTTCTACGGCATGGTGCAGGAACTGGCGCAGCGTGCCGGCCTGCCGATGCCGCGCGTCTACCTGATCGACGAGGACGCGCCCAACGCTTTCGCCACCGGCCGCAATCCCGAGAACGCGGCGGTCGCGGCGACCACCGGCATCCTGCGCGTGCTGAGCAACCGCGAGCTGCGCGGCGTGATGGCGCACGAACTGGCGCACGTCCGGCATCGCGACATCCTGATCTCGACGATCGCGGCCACGATGGCCGGGGCGATCGCCGCGCTGGCCAACTTCGCGATGTTCTTCGGCGGACGCGACGAGGAAGGCCGTCCGGCAAATCCGATCGCCAGCATCGCGATGGCGATCCTGGCGCCCCTGGCCGCCTCGCTGATCCAGATGGCGATCTCGCGCGCCCGCGAATTCGAGGCGGACCGCGGCGGTGCCGAGATCAGCGGCGATCCGCAGGCACTCGCGATGGCGCTGGACAAGATCGACCGCTATGCGCGCGGCATTCCGTTCCAGGCGGCCGAGCAGCATCCGGCCACCGCGCAGATGATGATCCTGAACCCGCTGTCGGGCGGCGGCATCGCCAATCTGTTCTCGACGCACCCTTCCACCGAGGAGCGCGTCGCGCGGCTGATGCAGATGGCGCAGACCGGTACGTATCCGGTCTGATCGAAGCGCCGATCGGCGGCCTCGTTGACGGCCTCATTGACGGCCTGATCAAGAGCGTGATCAAGGGCCTGTTAGAAGGCCTGTTCGAAGGCCTGTTCGAGGATCCGATCGGAGCCGTGCGCCGGCCGCCACGGCGGCCGGTCCGCGCCGACAGGGTAAACTGCCCGCCTTGCTCCTCGCGAGCCGGCGGGCTTTTTGATGCGCGGGCGATGCCCGCACGCGCGGCGCGATGCCGATCCGCGGCGCGCCCCGGCCGCGGTTTCCGCGGGTATTTCCACGCGCGAGTTCTGCGCGTAGTGCCGCCCGCCGTTGTGCCCGCGGTTTTGCCCGCAGTGCCCTTTATTTGTTCGTTTCCTCACGGTGTCCGATCCATGCGTTTGCCTCCCGATTCCCTTGCCTTCCAGATGCTCGCCGCCGCGGCCGCGGTGCGTGGCGTCAACGAGGGCAGCGCGCTGCCGCAGGCGATCGAAGCCGCCTGCGCGCAGTACCGGCTCGAGCGTACGCGTGACGCGAGCGCGCGCGGCGCGCTGCAGGACCTGGCCTATCGCACCATGCGGCAGTTCGGCACCGTGCGTGCGCTGGTCACGCGCATGGTGTCGCGCCCGCCCGGCGCGCTGGTCGATTCGCTGCTCGCGGTCGCGCTGACGCTGCTGATCGAGGGCGACAAGGAACAGGGGCAAGACGGCGCGCAGGGCGGAGGACAGGGCGGCTATGCGGCCTTCACCGTGGTGGACCAGGCCGTCAACGCCGCCGCTTCCGATCCGAAGTCCGCGCATGCGCGCGGCATGGTCAATGCGGTACTGCGCCGCTTCCTGCGCGAGCGCGAGGCGCTGCTGGCGGAGGTGCGCCGCGACGAGGAGGCACGCTGGAACCTCCCGGCATGGTGGCTGCGCCTGCTGCGCGAGGCCTATCCCGACCGCTGGCAGGCGCTGGCGGGCAGCGCAAGCGAGCGGCCGCCGATGACGCTGCGGGTCAATACCGCGCGCGTTGCGCTCGACGACTATCTGGCCCGCCTCGCCGCCGCGGGCATCGCGGCCGAACGGGTCGGCCCGCAGGCGGTGCGCCTGGCGCGCGCGCTGCCGGTGGCGCAGGTGCCCGGCTTCGACAGCGGCGAGGTCTCGGTGCAGGACGCCGGCGCGCAGCTCGCCGCGCCGCTGCTCCAGATCGCCGATGGCCAGCGCGTGCTCGATGCCTGCGCCGCGCCCGGCGGCAAGACCGGCCATCTGCTCGAACTGGCCGACGTGGAACTGACCGCGGTCGAGAGCGATGCCGCGCGCGCCCAGCGCATCGACGAGAATCTCGCGCGGCTGCAGCAGCGCGCGCAGGTGGTGATCGGCGACGCGAGCCGGCCGCAGGCCTGGTGGGATGGCAAGCCGTACGATCGCATCCTCGCCGATGTTCCATGCTCGGCCTCGGGCATCGTGCGCCGCCATCCCGATATCCGCTGGCTGCGCCGCGAGAGCGATCTGGGCAAGCTCGTCAACGAGCAGCGCCGCATCGTCTCGCAGCTGTGGCCGCTGCTGAAACCGGGCGGCATTCTGGTGTATGTGACTTGTTCTATTTTCCCAACGGAGGGCGAGGAGCAGGCGCAGTGGTTTGGTGCCCAGCTACCAGATGCGATACGATTGCAGGCGCCCGGCCAGCTGCTGCCCGGCAGCATCCCAAATGGCGTGGCTGATGGCGGGACCGGCAGCCACGATGGCCTGCCGTCGGACCACGACGGTTTCTTCTACGCCCGCTTCCAGAAACGCCTCTGATCCGATGCTCGCACCGCTTCGCTTGTCCGTCCTCCGTGCCCATGACGACAAGGCGTGCGGATCCGCAGCAAACCATGCCGGTATCGGCGTGGCCGCGCTGCGCCGGCTGGCGTGGCTGCTGCTGATGGTGCTGGTCCTGTGCGCGAGCGCGTTGTCGCCCCGCGCCGGGCACGCACAGAACATCGACATCCGCGAGGCGCGCGTCGAATATCAGGACGGCGGCTTCGAACTGAACGCCGCCTTCGACTTCGAATTGTCGCCGGCATTGGAGGACGCCTTGCACAAGGGCATCCCTCTGTATTTCGCGGTGGATTTCCAGTTGAGCCGCCCGCGCTGGTACTGGTTCGACGAAAAGCCGGTGAGCACCAGCCGCAGCGTCAGGCTGACCTTCCATCCGCTGACGCGGCAGTACCGGGTCTCGACCGGCGGACTGCAGCTGCCGTTCATGCGCCTGAAAGGCGCGCTCGATTTCATCAAGCAGGTGCGTGGCTGGCGCGTGTTCGAGCGCGGCGACGTCAAGCTCGGCGTGCCCTACCAGGCCGAGGTCCGCATGCGCCTCGACCTGTCGCAATTGCCCAAGCCGTTCCAGATCAACGCGGTCAATACGCGCGACTGGAATCTGTCGTCCGACTGGCGCCGCTTCGCCTATACGCCGGTGGCCGAAGCCCCGCCGGCACCGCCGCCCGCACCCGCCGCGCCGCCTGCACCCGCTGCACCCGCTTCGCCCGCCGCGCCAACGCCCGCACCGGCAAACGGACATGCGGCCTCGCCCGCGAACGCTTCGCCGGCCGCGGCTGCAACGGGACAGGCCTCGGCTCCGGCGTCGATGCCGCCGTCCGCACCGGGTGCCGCGCCGGGCAACGCTCCGGCCAGCGCACCAGGTCCTGCCTCCACGCCCAATGCCCCGCCGGCCTCGGCCCCGGGCATCGGTAACGTCCGTCCGTCGCCGGCTTTCGGGCGCCCGGTCGCCGGCATGCTGGCGCCGGGCTCGCTGTCGTCGCCGGCCGCCAGGTCATGATCTCCCCGCTGAACAGCGTGCTCGACAGCCGGCTCCGCCGCGTCCTGAGCCGCGTGGTCGCCGGCACCATCGTCTTCCTGGCGCTGGTGCTGGTGATGCTGCTGGCGGCCGCGTCGGCCAACACCGAATTCTTCGACCGCTATTTCACGCTGCTGTACAAGATCAATCTGGTGATCGGCGTACTGATGGTGCTGATCATCGGCGCGCTCGCCGTGGCGCTGTGGGTCCGCTATCGCCGCGGCAAGTTCGGCACGCGGCTGATGACCAAGCTGGCGCTGTTCTTCGGCATCGTCGGCGTGCTGCCGGGCGTGCTGATCTATCTGGTGTCGCTGCAATTCGTCTCGCGCAGCATCGAGTCGTGGTTCGACGTGCGTGTCGAAACCGCGCTCGAGGCGGGCCTGAATCTGGGCCGCTCTACCATCGACAGCGCGCTGGCCGATCTGCAGGCCAAGGCGCGGCAGATGAGCGACCAGATCATCAGCGCCAGCGAGCCCACCAACTCGCTGCAGCTGAACCGGCTGCGCGAGCAGTACGGCGTGCAGGAGGCCTCGATCTTCACCGGCGGCGGGCGCGTGATCGCCTCCGCGTCGAGCAATTACGCGATGCTGGTGCCGAGCCTGCCGAGCGGCGTGCTCGTCGAGCAGGCGCGGCTCGCGGGCGGCTATGCGGCGGTGGAGGGCGGCACCGATCCGGGCACCGACGGCGGCAGCGATGGCCATCCGCAGGCCGAGCGCGCCGACGCCAATCACCTGTACCGGCTGCGCGTCATCATTCCGCTCGGCCCCGCGACGCCGGCCGACGAATCGTCGCTGGGCGCGGCGCCACGTCCCGCCGGCAAGGATCGCTGGGCGGGCTCGGGGCTGTCGCTGGAGCGGCGCGCCGAGGACTATCCGTCATCGGGCTTCGGCCTGATCGGCGATACGGTGCGCGAGGAACGCTATCTGCAGATCGTGCATCCGGTCCCCGCCGTGCTCGCCCGCAATGCCGACGAAGTCCAGCGCGCCTACCAGGACTATCAGGAAAAGGCGCTGGGCCGCACCGGCCTGCGCAAGATGTATATCGGCACGCTGACGCTGACGCTGTTCCTCGCGGTCTTCATCGCCGTGATGCTGGCGCTGCTGCTCGGCGGCCAGCTGGCGCGGCCGCTGCTGATGCTGCTGCAGGGAACCAAGGAAGTCGCCGAAGGCGATCTGTCGCCCAAGCGCGAGCTCAAGAGCCGCGATGAACTGGGCATGCTGACCCAGCAGTTCAACATGATGACGCGCCAGCTGGCCGAGGCGCGCCTGGCGGTCGAGCAGAATCGCGCCGCGCTCGAGCAATCGAAGGCCTTCCTCGAAAGCGTGCTGCAGAACCTGACTGCCGGCGTGCTGGTGATGGACCGGCGCTTCTCGCTGGTGACCGCCAATCCCGGTGCCGAACGCATCTTCGGGCAGCCGCTCGGGCCGACCATCGGCCATCCCGTCGAGGCCATTCCCGGCATGGCGGCGTTCGGCGAGATCGTGCGGCAGGCCTTCTCGGAGCAGAGCACCAGCGAGGTGCTCGGCGGCGCCGCGCACTGGCAGAAGCAGATCGAATTGCCGCACGGCGACGAGGAACAGCCGCTGACGCTGCTGGTGCGCGGCGCGCGGTTGCCGGGCGGCGACGCTATCACCGACCATGCCGAGCCTGGCTACGTGGTCGTGTTCGACGATATTTCCGATGTGATTTCGGCTCAACGGTCGGTCGCATGGGGCGAAGTGGCCCGGCGCCTCGCGCATGAAATCAAGAACCCGCTGACGCCGATCCAGCTGTCGGCCGAGCGACTGCAGATGAAGCTCGCGCCCAAGCTCGAAGGCAATGACGCGGACGTGCTAAAGCGCGGCGCCACCACGATCGTTAACCAGGTAGCGGCGATGAAGCGCATGGTCGACGATTTCCGCGACTACGCGCGCACGCCGCCGGCGATGCTGCAGACGCTGCAGCTCAATGGGCTGGTGGCCGAGGTCCTGCATCTGTACGGCATCGACGATCCCGGCCTGCACGAGCATCCCGTGATTCATCCGTCGCTGGCCGACGATCTGCCCGACATCAAGGGTGACCCGACCCAGCTTCGGCAGGTGATACACAATCTGCTGCAGAATGCGCAGGATGCGGTGGCGGAGAACGTGGCGGCGGGCCGTCCGGCGCCTTGTATCGCTCTGCACACCGAGACTGTAGAATACAAAGATGCCTCCGGCGAAAGCCGCCAGGCTGTCAAGCTGACCATCGCCGACAATGGTCCGGGGTTCGCCCCACGCATCCTCAGCCGCGCGTTCGAGCCATACGTGACGACCAAGGCGAAGGGGACCGGTCTGGGTCTTGCGATGGTGAAGAAGATCATTGACGAACATGGGGCGCGCATCGAGCTGCGCAATCGCATGGAGGGCACCGAAGTCGCCGGCGCCCAGATATCCATCCTGTTCGCCAAGCTGGCATAGCGATGCATGATGATGCGGTCCGACCCGGAACGCCGCGGAGGGGTTAAGAGGAAAGTATGGCAACCATCCTCGTAGTCGACGACGAAATGGGTATCCGTGAACTGCTCTCGGAAATCCTCAGCGACGAAGGCCATGTAGTCGAAGTAGCCGAAAACGCGCAACAAGCCCGTGAATACCGTGCCGGCAATACGCCCGACCTGGTGCTGCTCGACATCTGGATGCCGGACACCGACGGTGTGACGCTGCTCAAGGAATGGTCCTCGCAAGGCCAGCTGACGATGCCCGTGATCATGATGTCCGGGCACGCGACCATCGATACCGCGGTGGAAGCGACCAAGATCGGCGCGCTCAATTTCCTGGAAAAACCGATCGCGCTGCAGAAGCTGCTGTCCGCTGTCGAGCAGGGCCTGGCACGCGGCCAGGAACGTCCGCGCGCGGCAGCCGCGCCCGCGGCCCCGGCCGCCGAGCCCGCCGCCCGCGCCGCCGAGACCGCGCCCACGGAAGCGTCCGCCAACGGCACGCCGCAGCGCGTACCCGAAGCCGAAATGCAGTTCTCCTTCGACATGCCGCTGCGCGAGGCGCGCGACATGTTCGAGCGCGCCTACTTCGAATACCACCTGCTGCGCGAGCACGGCAGCATGACGCGCGTGGCCGAGAAGACCGGCCTGGAGCGTACCCACCTGTATCGCAAGCTCAAGCAGCTCGGCGTCGAGCTGAGCCGCAACAAGCCGGAGCCGGCCGAGCAGTAAGGATGACGATTCGGCGCGGCGGGGGGTTGACCAGTATCATGCCCGCTGTTATAGTTTCGCTTCTTTGGCCCGGTAGCTCAGTCGGTAGAGCAGAGGATTGAAAATCCTTGTGTCGGCGGTTCGATTCCGTCCCAGGCCACCAGGTTGAAAGGAAAAACGGACGCTTCGGCGTCCGTTTTTCATTGGTGCCCTGATCTTTGGTGCCCTGATCTTTGGTGCTTCGCTTTTTCGGGCTTCCCGGGGCCATGCAATGTGGCCGCGGCGTTCCAGCGTCAAGCCGCCTGCGCTCACCATCCCGGCGCCGCTCCTGCGCCGCAATGCTCGCGCTTCCTGCTGGGCAGCCACGTGCATCACGATCACCACGTCCGCTGGCAAAGCTTACAAGCGTTGGTATGTCTTACCCTGCCGGCAACGTTTCCTCCCGCGACACCGACGGACCCGTACCCATCGCAGCGCTCCCGGCCATTGGCCATCGCATGGGAACGCCGATTGCATATTGACGGACGGCCCCCGACCGCGGGGTTCATGTCAGCGCTACGGGGACTTAGCGCACCGCTGGAGGAAAACAACATGAAAACAATGGCATCCATCACCGCCCTGGCTGTTGCCATGGCATGCGGACTCGCCGGCTGTACGGCCGCCGGCAGCGGCACCGGGTCGGGATCCGGCTCCGTTTCCGGCTCGGGCGCCGTGACGCCGACAGACACGTCACGGACGGGCACCGGCACGGGAACCAGCACGAGCGGCAGCTCGTCGGGCACCTCGAGCGGATCCGCCACGGGTACGAGCGGCACCCGCTGAACGCCGCTGTCCATCCGCGACGACAAGTCGCTTCAAGCGGGCCCCATCGGCTGACGTCGGTGCGGCCCGCTTGGCTTTGAGCCGCCACCGCGTCCGACTCGATTCGAAGGAGCGTTGCCATGCCGACCGCCCACGTCGTCTCCGCCGATACCGTCCACCCCCGCACCTTCGCATGGGCTGGCTATGCGCTGGGCTTCGCGATGAGCGGCTTCTTCGACGGCATCCTGCTGCATCAGATCCTGCAGTGGCACCACCTGCTGTCGGGCATCGAACGCGGCGCGCTCGGCGACCTGCGCGTGCAGGTGATGGCCGACGGGCTGTTCCACGCGCTGATGTACGTGATCGCCGCGATCGGGCTGTGGCTGCTGTATCGAACGCGCGAGGCCTTCGCGATTCCCCATGCGCCTCGCCGCCTGCTGGCGGACTTCTGGATCGGCTTCGGCGTCTGGCACGTCGTGGACGCGGTGCTGTCGCACTGGATCACCGGCATCCACCGCATCCGCATGGACTCGCCCACTCCGCTGCTGTGGGATCTGATCTGGCTGTTCCTGTTCGGCGTGATCCCGCTGCTGGTCGGCATCCGCATGCGCAGGACGGGGACCGCGGCGAGCCCCGGCGCAGGCCCGCGCGGCCCAGGCATCGCGGCCAGCTGGGTCGCCGCCATCCTGGTCGGCGGCGCGCTGCTGGGCGCCGCGCTGAACCTGTTCCCGGTACGCGCCGCGCCCAACGACAGCACCACCGTGGTGCTGCGTCCCGGCGCCGCGCCTTCGCAATTGTTCGCCGCGCTCGAGGGCACCGATGCCCGCATCCTGTGGACCGACGCGCGCGGCGGCGTGTGGGTGCTGACCGGCGCCGAAGCGGTGGACCGCCTGCATCTGTACCGGCATGGCGCCATGTACGTCAGCGGGACGATGGCGCCGGCGGGGTGTTCGGCGTGGGTTCGTTAGCGCGATCGCGTGTCCGCACACGGTCTCATCGACGTCGACAGTTCAGAAGCTATAGTCGCTTAAAACTTATAATCGACTTATAATGCAGGATCGGAACAATCGCGTGGATGAACGCGATCAACTGGACCTGCAAGGCGGCCAAACAGCTGCGCACAATGGACAAGCTCCAGCAACGGGCCATTGTGGAAGCGGTCGGCGCACTGCATGCGATGCCCCAATGCCAGAACGTCAAAGCCCTGAACAACCATACCTACGGCTACCGATTGCGCGTGGGCAACCATCGCGTGCTGTTCGACTGGGATGGCCGCATCAGGATCGTCGAGATTCAAGAAGTGAGGAAGCGCGATGAACGCACCTATCAGCATCCAGGTCCTGCTGAACCCCGATGGCAAGCCGGCCTTTGTCGTCATCCCCTATCAGGACTACATCGCTCGCCACGCCGAGGAACGGAGTCTGATTCCGCATGCCGTGATTCAGCGCACGGTCGAGGGCGCAACGGCCGCGCGAGCCTGGCGCGAACATCTCGGACTGACCCAGGCCGACGTCGCGGCGCGTATCGG
The DNA here is from genome assembly GCF_026210475.1 of Cupriavidus cauae. Classification (NCBI taxonomy): domain Bacteria; kingdom Pseudomonadati; phylum Pseudomonadota; class Betaproteobacteria; order Burkholderiales; family Burkholderiaceae; genus Cupriavidus; species Cupriavidus cauae. The sequence goes on along the minus strand of NZ_CP080293.1, from coordinate 758,721 downwards.
CATCTCCCAGTCGGCCTACGCGCAGCAGGAGCGCAGCGAGCGTCTACGCAAATCGACGCGAGAAAAGATTGCCGTGGCGCTGGGCATTCAGCCACAACAGCTCGACTTTTGATCGCTGCACACCCGTGCCGGACCTCCCTCGAACCGCACCGCAACAACCCCACCGACGCGACTTTCCGCACGCCGCCCGCTCGCGGCTGTGCGGATTCCCATCCATGTCTGCCCCGATGCAGACATTGCCCCCGCGCAAAAGCGCTTGTGTTTCAGAGGCTTAGTCTCCGCCACCGACCGAGGCGTGCAGTGGCACGCCCATTGCAACGCTGGCGCCTCGCAAGCTGCCGCGACAGACGGCAGACGCGCTGACCGCTCCCGTGCGGAGCGTGGAAAAGGCAATGCCGGCGAGGCCGGCCAAACAGGAGACAACGATGCGGCAAACAGCAGCTCGGTGGAAGCGGCCGTCCTTGGGGACTGGCGCGATGGTGGCGGCATTGCTGGTCGCCGGATGCGGCGGCGGTGACGATGGCGGTGGCGGCAACCTGCAGCCGCAGAGCGCCGAGAACGCGCCCGGCCTGGGCCTGGGACATCGGGCGACGGTCGAGGCGACCGTGCTGTCCTCCGCGCCCGAACGCGTGACGGGCGGCGATGCGCTGATCCGCCTGAGCGCCAGCGAGCGCGCACCGGGCAAGAAATTCAAGGTCAGCCTCAACGGCGTCGATGTCAGCGACGCCTTCACGCCGACCGCCGACCGCGAGGCGCTCGGCATCGTCAGCGGGCTCAAGCTCGGCGAGAACACGCTCGAGGTCAAGCACGGCCCCGCGCGCACCACGCTGACGCTGACCAACTATCCGATCACCGGCCCGGTCTTCTCCGGCCCGCACGAGCGTCCCTACATCTGCGCGACGCAGAACTTCACGCTGCCGGACGGCAGCAAGCTCGGCGCGCCGCTCGACGAGAACTGCTCGGTCGAACGCCGCGTGCACTACGTCTACCGCTCGACCGCCAACAGCTTCAAGCCGTTGCCGACGCCGGTCGCCGCCTATCCGGCGGATGTGGCCAGCACCACCAACAACGCCGGCGCGACCGTGCCCTACATCGTCCGCGTCGAGACCGGCACGATCAATCGCGCGATCTACCAGACCGCGATCCTGCACGACCCGTTGAAGGACGCCGAACCGACGCCGCTGGCGCCACCGTCCGGCTGGAACCGCAAGGTCATCTATCCGCTCGGCGGCGGCTGCCAGGGCGGCTGGTACATGCAGGGCACGCCGGTCGCGGTGCTGAACCACAACTACCTGCGCAAGGGCTACGCGGTGGCCAGCGCCTCGCTCAATACCTTCGGCAACAACTGCAACGACCTGCTGTCGTCCGAGACCATCGCGATGGTCAAGGAACGGCTGATCGAAAACTACGGCACGCCGTTCTTCACGATCGGCACCGGCGGCTCGGGCGGCGCCTACCAGAGCCACCAGACCGGCGACAACTATCCGGGCCTGTTCGACGGCATCATCGTGACCTCGGTGTTCCCGGACGTGACCTCGTCGACGATCTTCAAGCTGCACGATTCGCGGCTGCTGCACCTGTACTTCACGCAGACCGCGCCAGGGCAATACAGCGACGCCCAGCGCTCGGCGATCTCCGGCTACCTGAAGCCGGGCAACATCGCCGCGATGAGCAGCAGCGCGGGCCGTCTCGATCCGGTGGTGTCGTTCCCGGCAGGCTTCCCGGCCGACCAGAAATACCATCCGGTCAACAACCCGACCGGGGTGCGCGCCACCGTCTACGACCACACGGTCAACGTCTACGGCAAGGACGCGCGCGGCTTCGCCAAGCGGCCGATCGACAATGTCGGCGTGCAGTACGGCCTGAAGGCGCTGAACGACGGCATGATCACGCCGGACCAGTTCATCGACCTGAACGAGAAGATCGGCGGCGTCGACGTCGACTTCAAGAAGATCGCGCAGCGCACGGTCGGCGACCTCGACGCGATCGCACGCGCCTACCAGTCGGGCCGCATCACGTCGACCGGCGGAGGCCTGGCGACCACGCCGATCATCGATCAGCGCGACTACTACGACGACCGCGTCAACGGCGACATCCACAACAAGATCCACAGCTACTCGGTGCGCGCGCGGCTGATCGCGGCCAACGGGCATGCGGACAACCAGGTCATCGTCGGACCGGGCACCATCCGTGACGACAACTTCGACCAGATGGACCGCTGGCTGACGGCGATGCTGCGCGACACCGGCCCGGGCAGCAAGGCCGAGAAGGTGGTGCGCAACAAGCCGGCCGACCTGGTCGATGCGTGCTGGGACGCGGGCGGCAACAAGATCATCGAGCCGCAGACCGCGCACGGCCCGGGCCAGTGCAATACCTTGTATCCGGCCGGCACCACGCCGCGCATGGTCGCCGGCGGCCCGCTGGCCGACGATATCGTCAAGTGCCAGCTCAAGCCGGTCGATCCCGCGGACTACAAGGTGATGATGACGCCGGCGCAACTGGCGCGGCTGCAATCGATCTTCACGACCGGGGTCTGCGACTGGTCGCGGCCGGGCGTCGAGCAGCAGCCGTTGAAGGGCACGTGGCTGTCGTTCGGTCCGTCGCCGGTCAATCTGCTGTTCGATGTAACGCAACCTTGATCGGCGCGGCCGTGATGGCCGTGTCAGCCCGAACTGCCCCTTGACGAGGCAGGCGCCGATGCATCGACGACCCGATGCATCGGCGCGCCTGATGTTTACGCCGATTGACGCGCCGGGGTGCGGCTTTGCCTAATGGCCGGTCGTTGGCCGGCGCATGCCGCCGGTATCCCTTCCGCGCATCGATATGACGGACTCCTCCGCGACTTCTGCAGCGACGCCGGCGATGCCGCCTTCGGCATGGCCGCGCGGACGGGCACGCCGCGCGGCCACGATCGCCGCGGTCTGCGCGGTGATGGCGGCCGGTGTCACGATCGCCTATCTGTGGGGCGAGCGCGTCGGCATCCGCGCGCAGCGCGATGGCACCGCGCACCGCATCGAGGCCTATATCGGCGGACTGCGCAGCGAGATGCGCCGCTACGAATATCTGCCCGCGGTGGTCGCGCTGAATCACGACGTGCAGCGCCTGCTGCGCGAACCCGATACACCGGGCCTGCCGATGGCAGCCAACCGCTTCCTGGCCGAGGTCAATGCCGCCGCCAAATCGACCGCGATCTACGTGATGGACGCCCACGGCCTGACGCTGGCCGCCAGCAACTGGAACGAGGCGGCCAGCTTCGTCGGCATCAACTTCTCGTACCGGCCGTATTTCCGCGACGCGATGCAGGGCAAGCCGGGCCGCTTCTATGGCATCGGCACCGTCAGCCGCGAGCCGGGCTACTACTTCTCGCAGCCGATCGTGCGCGAGGGCGCGCTGCTCGGCGTGGCCGCGGTCAAGGTCAATCTCGACAAGATCGACGAGCCGTGGCTCGCCAACGACGACCGCATCCTGGTGGTCGACGCCAACGGCATCGTGTTCCTGAGCTCGCAGCCCGACTGGCGCTTCAAGTCGCTGCGCGAGCTGCCCAGCGAGACGCGCTGGCAGCTCGCCTCGACGCGGCAGTACTCGACCGTCGATTCGCTGGAGCCGATCGGCTTTCGCGAACAGCGCCGCTTCGCTCCCGACATCAGCGTGGTGCAGATGCCGGACGGCGACGAATTCCTCGCGCAGAGCCGCCGCATTCCCGATACCGACTGGCGGCTGATCGTGCTGTCGGACATGGAGCCGATCCGCACGCTGGCGCGCAACAGCGCGGTGATCGGCGCCTTCGCGCTGGGCTTTCTGCTGCTGCTGATCCTCTACGTGCTGCAGCGCCGCCGCGCGGCCGCGCAGAACCGTGCCGCCAAGGAGGCGCTGCAGCGCGCCCACGACGAGCTCGAACGCAAGGTCGCGATGCGCACGCAGGCGCTGTCCGGCTCGAACCTGAAGCTGCAGAAGGAGATCGCCGAGCGCAAGCGCGCCGAGCAGGTGCTGAAGGCGGCGATGGACGAGCTGGTGCAGGCCAGCAAGATGGCCGCGCTCGGGCAGATGTCGACCGGCATCACGCACGAGCTGAACCAGCCGCTGGCGGCGCTGCGCACGCTGTCGGCCAACACCATCGTGTTTTTTCGCCGCGGCCAGACCGAGGCGGTCGAGACCAACCTGAACGTGATCTGCCAGATGGTCGAGCGGATGGGCAAGATCACCGCGCAGCTGAAGAAATTCGCACGCAAGACGCCGGTGCAGTCGGTGCCCACGCCGGTCGGCACGGTGATCGCCGACGCGCTGTTCCTGCTCGATTCGCGCATTCGTGCCGAGGGCGCGGAGCTGGTGGTGTCGGTGCCCGAGCCGTCGCCGCTGGCGCTGTGCGAGGGCAATCGGCTCGAGCAGGTGCTGGTCAATCTGCTGTCGAACGCGCTCGATGCGATGAAGGACGCCAACGCGGACGCCGCGCAGGACCCGGTCGCGCGCGTGCTGGAAATCCGCGCGCACGCCGACCCGCAGTGGGTCACGATCGAGGTGGCCGACCGCGGCTGCGGCATCGACGACGACGTGATGCCGCGGCTGTTCGAGCCGTTCTTCACCACCAAGGAGCAGGGCGTGGGCCTCGGCCTCGGGCTGGCCATCTCCGCCGGCATCGTGCGCGAGTTCGGCGGCACGCTGCGCGCGGAGAATCGCCGTGCCTTCGAGGTATCCAGCCACGTGTCCACCGACGTGTCCGGCAACGTGCCGGGCCACGCGGCGGATCACAACGACATCGCCGGCGCCCGCTTCATCATCCAGCTGCCCGCCGCACAGGAGACCCATGCCGATGCGAACTGACCTGTCGGTCCTCTACGTCGAAGACGATGCCGCGGTGCGGCTGGGCAGCACGCAGTCGCTGCAGATCGCCGGGCTGTCGGTGGAGGCGTTCGGCTCGGCCGAACAGGTGCTGCATCGCCTCACGCCCGGCTTTGCCGGCGTGCTGGTCACCGATGTGCGCCTGCCCGGCATCAACGGCCTGGCGCTGCTCGACAAGGCGCTGGAGATCGATGCCGCGCTGCCGGTGATTCTGGTCACCGGCCACGGCGATATCTCGATGGCGGTGCAGGCGATGCGCCGCGGCGCCTACGATTTCGTCGAGAAGCCGTACTCGCCGGGCGAGCTGACCGAGGTGGTGCAACGCGCGATGGAAAAGCGCGCGCTGACGCTCGAGGTCGAGGCGCTGCGCCGGCAACTGGCCGACACGCAGGCGATCGAGGCCAAGGTGATCGGCCGCTCGGCGGCGGTCGAACGGCTGCGCAAGCTGATCCTCGACCTGGCCTGCACCGATGCCGACGTGCTGATCCTCGGCGAGACCGGCACCGGCAAGGAACTGGTGGCGCGCTGCCTGCATGAATACGGTCCGCGCCGGCAGGGCAACTTCGCCGCGCTCAATTGCGGCGGCGTGCCCGAGTCCCTGTTCGAGAGCGAGGTGTTCGGCCACGAGTCCGGCGCGTTCACCGGCGCCGCGCGGCGGCGCGTCGGCAAGATCGAATACGCGCAGCGCGGCTCGCTGTTTCTCGACGAGATCGAGACCATGCCGATGTCGCTGCAGATCAAGCTGCTGCGCACGCTGCAGGAGCGGCAGTTCGAACGGCTGGGCTCGAACACGCTGCTGCCGATGGATTGCCGCGTGATCGCGGCCACCAAGGTCGATCTGCTGGCGCTGTCGGCGGAGCAGCGCTTCCGCGCCGATCTGTACTATCGCCTCAACGTCGCGGTGATCGACATCCCGCCGCTGCGCGAGCGGCGCGAGGACATTCCGCTGCTGTTCTCGCACTTTCTGCTGCAGGCCGCGCTGCGCTACGAGCGGCCGGTGCCGGAGGTATCGCCGCAACATATGCGCGAGCTGATGATGCATCCGTGGCCGGGCAATGTGCGCGAGCTGCGCAATGCCGCCGACCGCTTCGTGCTGGGACTGCAGGGCGGCAACACGGGCCTGCTCGCCACGGGCAATCATGGCAGCGGCAACGGCACCGGCAATGGCGGCGCCAGCGAGGCGCGTTCGCTCGACGAGCAGGTCGCGGTGTTCGAACGGCATCTGATCGAGGAAGCGCTGCGCGCCGCGTCGGGACGCATGGCGGCGGCGAGCGATCTGCTGCGCGTGCCGAAGAAAACGCTGTACGACAAGATCAAGCGGCTCGGCGTCAATCTCGAGGCATTCCGCTCGACCACGGGCACCGACTGAGAAGCCGCATCGCCGGTACGCGCCGATGCTGTTAACAGCGGGGCCGTCCACATTGCCTTCGTCCACATCGGACCTGTCCACATTGCGCATGTCCACATCGACGTCCACATCGAGCACATCCACTTTCCGCCTCGCCTGTCGCCAGTTCGACCGAGTCTTGCTAGACTGCGTGCGCGCATGGGTCGCGGGGATGGAAGGCTGAAAACCATGCGCACTTCGGTGCCGGGCCTGGCTGTCTGCCGGCGCCGTCGCAGCGGTAACACGACGTGAAAAAAAGACAGGACTGCCAGGCGGCGTCTTTGTCGCGACAGCGGCAAAGACGCCGGTTCTGACGGCGCTGTCCACATTCGAGCGGGCCGCATTTCGCAGCATTCTTCCTTCCCGCGCAGCGCCGAGCGCCTACACTGTAGTGACCGTTTTTTGCGCTCCCTACCACCGCTGCACCATGGCCCATATCACCTTCGCGCCGGCGATCCAGCGCCATGTCCCCACCCCGGACCGTCACCTGCGCGCCGCTTCGGTGCGCGCCGCGCTCGACGCGGTGTTCGCCGAGCAGCCCGAGTTGCGCGGCTACATCCTCGACGACCAGAACCAGTTGCGCCGCCATGTGACCGTCTTCATCGACGGCACCATGATCCGCGACCGGCAACGGCTCAGCGATGCATTGCGCGAAGACAGCAAGGTGTACGTGGTGCAGGCGCTGTCCGGTGGATAGCAGCCGGGGCGCAGGCACAAGGCCCGAGGCGAGTCGACGTTCCGCGCATCGACGTTCCGCGCATCGACATTTCGCGCATCGGCACGTCACGCATCAATCCATCACGCATCGATGCTTCACACCGCGAGCTTCACGCTCCGGCAGCCAACGCGCCGACGGCCACGCGACCGGCGGCCGATACCAGGAGACCTGAACGATGAACGACCGACTTCTCGTGGCCACGCGCAAGGGCCTGTTCGAAATCGAACGCCAGCCCGATGGACGGTGGCAGCAAACCCAGGTGCATTTTCTCGGCGAGCCGGTCAGCATGGTGCTGTCCGACCCGCGTGACGGCACGCTCTATGCCGCATTGAATCTGGGCCACTTCGGCGTCAAGCTGTGGCGCCGCGCGCGCGGCCAGAACGAGTGGACCGCCTGCGCGGTGCCGGTCTATCCGCCGCAGCCGGAAGAGCAGGCCGCGGCCGCAAATGCCCCCACGGACCCGGACGCGCCCAAGCCCGCGCCCTGGTCCCTGCAGCAGTTGTGGGTGCTCGAGGCGGGCGGCGCCGACGAGCCCGGCGTGCTGTGGGCCGGCACCATTCCGGGCGGCCTGTTCCGCTCCGGCGATGGCGGCGCAAGCTGGGCGCTGAACCGGCCGCTGTGGGACCGGCCCGAGCGCGCCGAATGGTTCGGCGGCGGCTACGACTATCCCGGCATCCATTCGATCTGCGTCGATCCGCGCGACAGCCGCCATGTGTCGGTCGCGATCTCGTGCGGCGGGGTCTGGCAGACCCGCAACGGGGGCGACAGCTGGGAGGCCACCACGCGCGGCATGAAGGCGGGCTATATGCCGCCCGAGCGCAGCGAGGACCCCAACATCCAGGACCCGCACTACATGGTGCAATGCCCGGCCCAGCCAGATGCGCTGTGGGTGCAGCATCACGACGGCATCTTCCGCTCCGAGGATGGCGGCGCCAGCTGGCGGCGCATCGAAGGCGGGCCGTCGAAGTTCGGCTTTGCCGTCGCGGTGCATCCGCGCGATCCCGAGACCGCGTGGTTCGCGCCGGCGACCAAGGACGAATGCCGCGTGCCGGTCGACGGCAGGCTGGTGGTGTCCCGCACGCGCGACGGCGGCCGCAGCTTCGAGGTCTTCGACGAAGGCCTGCCGACGCCGCCGGCCTACGACCTGATCTATCGCCACGGCCTGGCGGTCGACGACAGCGGCGATCGGCTGGCGATGGGGTCGACCACCGGCGGCCTGTGGGTCTCGGAGAACGGCGGTGAACGGTGGGCGTGCGTGTCGGCGCATCTGCCGCCGGTCTATTGCGTGCGCTTCGGCTAGCGCGCACGCCCGGCGCACACGCAGGCCGCACAGGCGGCGCACCGCGCAGGACGGAGGGTGCGCCGCGCATTCGATACCGCGGGTCAGGACACAACTGCGCCGGCGCGCATTGACGGCGGGCGGGGCGGACGGAACACTGCGCGCTCCGCGCAGGACCGCACCGTGCCGCGCGCGGATCCGTGTCCACCTTCGCTCCGCGTTCGATGTCCACCCGCCGTCCTTGCGCCATGTCTGCGGCAGATGCCGCCTCCGTCGATGCACGGGCCGATGCACCCGTTAATGCACCCGTTAATGCACCAGTTGATGCACCGGTGGATGCACCGGTGGATGCACGGGTCGATGCACGGGTCGATGCACCGGCTGAGTTCGCAATCCCGCTGGCGCGCAGACTGGTCGCCGAGGCCCTCGGCACGGCGCTGCTGGTCGCGGTGGTGATCGGCTCCGGGCTGCGCGCCGAGCGGCTCGCGGCGGGCAATGTGGCGCTGGCCCTGCTGGTCAACTCGCTGGCGGGCGGCGCGGGCCTGGCCGCGCTGCTGCTGGCATTCGGCGGCATGTCGGGCGGCCATCTGAATCCGGCGGTCACGCTGTCGGCCTGGCTGCGCGGCATGCTGCCGGCGCGCGAGGCGTTGCGCTATGTCGCCGTGCAGCTGGTGGGGGCGGTCGCCGGCGTGGTGGCGGTCCATCTGATGTTCGGCGAGCCGCTGCTGGCCTGGTCGGAGCAGGCGCGCACCGGCGCGCCGCTGTGGTGGAGCGAATTCCTGGCGACCTTCGGCCTGATCGGCGTCGCAATGGGCACCGCCCACGCCCGGCCCGCGCTGCTGCCGTTCGCGGTCGCCGGCTATATCGCCGCGGGCTACTGGTTCACCGCCTCGACCTCGTTCGCCAATCCGGCGCTGACGCTGGCGTGCGCGCTGACCGCGACCTTCACCGGTATCCGCGCGATCGATGTGCCGGGCTTCGTGCTGGCGCAATGCGCCGGTGCGCTGACGGCGACGCTGATGTTCCATTGGCTGCTGCGGCCCGCACCGCGCGGCAGTGCGACCCGAACCGGGGCCGGTTGCGCCGCCGCTAGTGCCGCCGCGAGTGCCGCCGCGAGTGCCGCTGATCGCGCGGAGATCGGTCCGGTCCGCGGTCCCGTCCGCCGCCCCGTCAGCGGCGCCGTCGACGGCCGCATCGGCAGCCCCGCCGGCAGCGCCACCCCTACCAGCGCCGATTGAGCTGGATCCCGAAGATCGAGCCCGTGGCCTGCGAGGCCCAGGCGTCGGCCGGCGCCGCGAAACTGATGCCGTCGACGTCGTTGGCGCGGCTGTAGGTGTAGAAGGCGCGCAGATTGGCGTTGCCGGCGGCCTTGCCCAGCGTCAGCGTCGGCGCCACCGTCAGCGCGGTGCGCTGGCCGCTGACGCCGAAGCCCGACGAGATCTGGTCGTGCGCGACCTCGAAGCTCAGGCGGAAGCGCTCGGTCGGCGCGTAGGCCGGGCGCACGCGCGTGGTCATCCATTGCAGCGTGCCCAGCGCCGAGCGGTCGTATTGCAGGCTCGATTCGACCGAGCCGATCAGGCCCGCGCGGCCCTTCCATTCCATCGATTCGGCGACCCGCACGCGCGACAGCGTGTCGCCCATGCCCGAGTAGCCGGTCATCGCGGTACGGCTGCCGGTGCCGTATTGCAGGCCGAAGCGGTTGGTGCCGGCGAGCACGCCTTTCTGCTCGTGCATCGCCGACGCCCACCAGGCATTGCCGGCGGCGTCGGCCAGCGCGTCGGCCTCGACGCGCGTGAAGCCCAGCTGCAGCGTGCCCTTGTCGTTCACGCCGATCGGTGAGGTGCGCACCGAGTGATAGCTGGGCAGATGCTGCCCGTTGGTGTCGTTGCGGGCGGTGTACTGGTAGCTCAGGCCGACACCGGCGAGCTTGGCGTCGTCGACGCCGAAACGCAGCGCGCTGGAGGTCGGCGGCAGCAGGCCCGACGACATCAGGAACGGCGAGGTATCGCGCCGCCCGGCCCACATGGTGGCGCCGTCGAGCGCGGCGATGCCCTTGACCGCGGTATAGAACTGCGGGATTAGCTGATAGGGATCGACCGGGGCGGGGCGCCCGTCGATGGTGGTGGTGTTGGTGCCGCGCGCCTGCGCGACCACCTCGATCGCAGCGCCGCCGTCCAGCGTATACAGCTGCTCGCGCAGCTTGACCTCGCCGCTGCTCTGGCAGGCCACGCCAAGGCCGATGCCAGTCGACAGGCTGCCGCCCGGGCAGGCCCGCATCGCATGGGTGTTGTCCTCGTAGGCCGCGCGTCCGCTGTACGACAGGCTCCAGACGGTCTCCTCGGCCGGCTCGGTGCTCGGCAGGTTGGAGGCGAACACCGGCGGCGCATCGCTCGGCGTCGCATCGCCGCCCGCCGAAGCCATGGCCTCGGGCATGAACTCGCCCAGCCGGTTGGGAAACAGCACCACCGGCGGCGGCGCGGGGGGCAGTGGCTCCGGCGGGCCCACCACGCCGGGGTCGAGCTCGGCCAGCGCGGTCTGTTCGGGGGTATCGGCGGGCGGCAGGTTCAGCGTTTCGGTGGCGGCGTCGGCCGGGGCGGTCGCCTGCGCTTCCCGCTGAAGCAGGCCCGCCAGCGGGTCCGCTTCAGCCGGCGGCTGCCCGGGTGCGGGGCTTGCCGCCTGCGCCGCAGCGGCCGGCTGGTTGTCCGTTTGGGTCTGCGTTTGATTCTGCGATGAGTGCTGCGTCTGGTTCCGCGCTGGATGCTGCGCCGGATTCGATGGCCAGCTCGACAGCTGCGCCACCGCGGGCACCGGGGCGGTGGGCGCAAACACCGGCGGCGCGATGGGCTCCGGCGCCGGCGGCGTCTGCGCGCAGGCGGCGATACCCCAGGCCGCCAGGCCGGCCAGATACAGCCAGCGCGGACGCGGCAGTACGGGCGATCGGACTGACGAACGGCGGGTGGACCGGTTCAGCGAACGACGGCGAGAGGAAGACGACGCGGACAACGGCATGCGGTGACAACAGGACAGCGGCAAAAGTGCAACGGTGAGGTGCAGCGGCAACGTACAACGGCAGGCTACGGGCTTCGGCCGTGCCGGACCGACGGTTTTATCAGCCGGCCTGATTGGACAGCAAGAGAGGTTACAAAATCCATCGGCCGTGCACTCCAGGTAACGAAAGCGTACGGTCGGCCACGGAGGCAAACACGGCGGACCGGCGCGGATCGGTCGTGGAGGGGCAGGGAATCAGCCGCGAATCGCGGCCCGCCAGGGCGCGTCATACCGCACTTTCCTAGCGAAAACCCGGACACTGGCGCGGCCCCGTGGCGAATTGGGCACCGCTATAATCGATCAGCCTGCTGGAACGGGTATGAGCGGGCAACCAAGGGGTGAATCCGGGCCTGTTATCGGCGCAAGCTGCCACGTCGGCGGGTGCGCCGGTAACAGGCCCGTTGTTGCGCGCTGTCGTACCACGGCTTGCCGCGCGTCCCCGGCCAGCGCTGGAGTCGACGCACTCTCTCGCCTTCGGCCGGATCAAAATTCGAAAACGAGGAGAGTAGTCGATGGAACGTCGTTCCTTTCTGTTGAAAGCGTCGGCCGTGGCCGCCACCGGTGCCCTGGCCGCCTGCGGCAAGCAAGAGCAGGCCGCCGCCCCGGCCCCGGCCAGCGCGCCCGGAACGCCCGCCGCGCCTGCCGTGGTCGGCAGCAATCCGGCCGTCGAATGGCGCCTGGCGTCGAGCTTTCCGAAATCGCTCGACACCATCTACGGCGGCGCCGAGACGCTGTCCAACCGGGTCAAGGAACTGACCGACGGCAAGTTCAACATCAAGGTGTTCGCCGCCGGTGAAATCGTGCCGGGCCTGCAGGTGCTGGACGCCGTGCAGAACAACACCGTGCAGATCGGCCACACCGCCGGCTACTACTACTTCGGCAAGAACCCGACGCTGTGCTTCGACACCACCATCCCGTTCGGCCTGACCGCGCGCCAGCAGACCGCGTGGATGGTGCAGGGCAACGGCATGAAGCTGATGCGCGAGTTCTTCAAGGAATACAACGTCGTCAACTTCCTGGGCGGCAACACCAACGCGCAGATGGGCGGCTGGTTCCGCAAGGAGATCCGGACCGTCGCCGACCTGCAGGGCCTGAAGTACCGCGTCGCCGGTTTCGCCGGCGTGGTGCTGTCGCGCCTGGGCGTGGTGCCGCAGCAGATCGCCGGGGGCGACATCTATCCGGCGCTGGAGAAGGGCACCATCGATGCCGCCGAATGGGTCGGCCCGTATGACGACGAGAAGCTGGGCTTCTTCAAGGTCGCGCCGTTCTACTACTACCCGGGCTGGTGGGAAGGCAGCGCGCAGTTGTCGTTCTACGCCTCGGCCAGCGAATTCGAGAAGCTGCCGGCGCTGTACAAGCGCGCGCTGGAGACCGCGACCTTCGAAGCGCACACCACGATGATGGCCAAGTACGACACCGTCAACCCGCAAGCGCTGGCGCGCCTGCTGGAGAACGGCGTCAAGCTGCGCCCGTTCTCGCGCGAGATCATGGAGGCGTGCTTCAAGGCGACCCAGGACGCCTACGCCGAGGAAAACGGCAAGAACCCGTCGTTCAAGAAGATCTACGACGACTGGCGCGTGTTCCGCAACAACCAGGCCGCGTGGTTCAACGTCGCCGAGCAGGGCTTCGCGCAGTTCAGCTTCGCCCGCAAGCTGTAATCGGCGTTCCGCTGTCTTCCTTGCGGGCGGCTTCACGCCGCCTGCAAGGCTCGGTCCGCACCGGTAGAATCCCCTGCTTCTGAGAGGATTCTCCGATGCAGACCGGCATACTCTACGCCCTGCTGGCGTACATCATCTGGGGCCTGCTGCCCCTGTACATCAAATCCCTCCACGGCATCGCGCCCCTCGAGATCCTGCTGCACCGGATGGTGTGGTCGCTCGTGCTGCTCGGCGCCATCCTGGCGATCCGCCGGCAGTGGGACTGGCTGCGCGCGGTCTGGTCCGATCGCCGCCTGCTGCTCGGCTTCGTCGCCAGCGCCACGCTGCTGTGCGGCAACTGGTTCCTCTATATCTGGGCGGTGTCCAACGACCGCGTGGTCGACGCGAGCCTGGGCTACTTCATCAATCCGCTGTTCAGCGTGCTGCTCGGCGTGGTGTTCCTGCGCGAGCGGCTGCGGCCGGCGCAATGGGCTTCGATCGCGCTGGCGGCGGCCGGCGTGGTGTGGCTGACCTTCGCCGCCGGGCAGCTGCCGTGGATCGCGCTGGCGCTGGCCGGCACCTTCGGCGGCTATGGCCTGCTGCGCAAGACCGCGGCACTGGGCGCGCTGGAGGGGCTATCGCTGGAGACGCTGCTGCTGTTCCCGTTCGCCGCCGGCGCGCTGGCGTGGATGTTCGCCACCGGCCAGGCAGGCTTTGCCCATGCGAGCCTGGGCGTGCAGCTGCTCGTCGCGATGGCGGGACCGGTCACCGCGGTGCCGCTGCTGTTCTTCGCCGCGGCCGCGCGGCGCATCCCGCTGTCGCTGCTGGGCCTGCTGCAGTACACCGGCCCGACGCTGCAGCTGCTGCTGGGCGTCTGGCTGTATCACGAGCCGTTCCCGGCCGACAAGCAGCTGGGCTACGCGATGATCTGGGTATCGCTGGCGCTCTATGCGCTGGAGGGTTTCTGGATGTCGCGGCGTCGTCCGCCCGCGGTGGCGGTGGACTGATTCATCGATGGCATCGATGAAACGATTCGTGGGAAATGCCTGATCATTCATCGGCACCATGATTCTGCCTGACGAGCGGTTGGCCGCGACAATCACCATGCCGGTAATTCGAACGAATCGGTGCGTTTCCATCGATGTGACGGATGTCGCTGGCGCCGGCTCGGCAGCGTTTGATTATTGCCACGAATAATCAAACGCCCATGACCACCACGCCGGCCCCACCGCTGCGCAAGATCATCCATTGCGACTGCGACGCCTTCTATGCCTCGGTCGAGATGCGCGACGACCCCTCGCTGCGCGGCCGGCCGATGGCGGTCGGCGGCTCGCCGGACCGGCGCGGCGTGATCGCGACCTGCAACTACGAGGCGCGCGCCTATGGCGTGCGCTCGGCGATGTCGTCGGCGCAGGCGGTCAAGCGCTGTCCCGAGCTGCTGATCCTGCGGCCGGCGATGGACAAGTACAAGGAAGCGTCGCGCCGGATCTTCGGCATCTACCGCGAATACACCGAACTGGTCGAGCCGCTGTCGCTGGACGAGGCCTATCTGGACGTCAGCGCGTGCCGCCAGCACCAGGGCAGCGCCACGCGCATTGCCGAGGAGATCCGCCGGCGCGTGCGCGAGGAGGTCGGCGTCACGGTCTCGGCCGGCGTCGGCCCGAGCAAGTTCATCGCCAAGATCGCCAGCGACTGGAACAAGCCCGATGGCCTGTTCGTGGTGCGGCCCGAAGCGGTCGACGCCTTCGTCGCCGCCTTGCCGGTCGAGCGCATCCATGGCGTCGGGCGGGTTACCGCGGCCAAGCTCAACCGCCTCGGCGTCAAGACGTGCGCGGATCTGCGGGCCTGGACGCCGGACCTGTTTCATCGGCACTTCGGCAGTTTCGGCGGCCGGCTCTACAACCTGTGCCGCGGCATCGACGAGCGGCGCGTGTCGCCCGAGCGCGAGCGCAAGTCGATCAGCGTCGAGGAGACCTATGCCGACGACCTGCCCGACCTGCCGGCGTGCCTGGCCGAGCTCGACCCGCTGATCGCGCAGCTGGAGGCCCGCATCGCGCGGGCCGGCGCCCAGCACGTGATCCACAAGCTCACGGTCAAGCTGCGTTTCTCGGATTTTCGCCAGACCACGGTCGAATGCCGCGGGCAGATGCCGGACCGCGCCGTCTACGCACGGTTGCTGGCCGAGGGCCATGCGCGGCGGCGGTTGCCGGTACGGCTGCTGGGCGTCGGCGTGGCGACCAGCGATCCTGACACCGCGCAGCTGGACCTGTTCCGCGATCTGGCCGATGTCGATGGGGATGTCGATGCGGATGCCGATGCGGAGATCGACGACAACGACTACGACGGTGAGGGCGAGAACGGGGGTGAGGGCGGCGGCCGCGATGGAGACGGAGACAGAGGCGGCAACTGGCACGAACGCCGCTGACGCCTGGCATCCGAGGCCCGCCGCCTCCGTCCCGGCTTACGGCAACTGGTTGCGCATCAGTACCAGCCAGGGCGCGTGCGAATTCGTGAAGCCATCCACCATTCCCGAATCGCCCAGCTCGATCAGTTCCATCGACACCGACTGCTGCAGATTGCCGCCGATGGTCTTGACCACGCGGGCGGTGGCATCGATCTCGACCACGATATCGCAGTGCATCGGCGTGGTGCCGAAGCCGATTTCGTCGACGCCGCTCAGGTATTTGTCGCGGCCGCGGCCGGCGCACAGGATGTCCCCCGGGCGCGGCATGGCCGGCAGCGGCTCGAGGCGGAAGGCCGGCGCAGGCAGGATGCCGTCGCGCGCGTCCACCACATACATCGAATGCGATTGCCCGGTCAGGAACTGGCGCTCGTTCAGCCCGGCCTGGCGCAGCACCCACGAAATGAACACCGCGGACCAGGCCCATCGTCCCTCGGTGATCTGCTGGCAATCGACCTCCTTGCCGACGATCGCCCAATAACGCTGCGCCAGCGCGCAGCCCTGCGGGGTCGCTTCCATGCCGGTGCCGTCCGGAAAGCCGGCGCAGCCGGGCGCTGCGGTGGTGCCGAAGCTCTCGTCGGTATCGGCCGACGAGGCGTTCAGCGAGCCGTTCTGCAGGAGCTCCTCGATGCCGTCAGGCAGCGCCGGCGGCGGCGGTGGCAGCGGACTGCTGACCACGCAGGCGGTGTCGTCGCGCCCGATGCGGATGGTCTGGCCACCCCAGCGCTGCCATTCCTGCAGCGCGATCTGCACGATGCGCTGGCGCGGCGTGGCGCCCGGCATCGGTGCCGGCGCCTGTACCTGGGCCTGCGGCAACGGCATCGCCTGCGGCCGCGCGGTCGGCGGCGGCGAGGGCGGCTGGGAAGGGGGCGTCGCGCACGCGGTCAGCAGGCAGGCGGCAACCGTGCCGGCAAGCACGGAAAAACGGGTACGCAGCACGGTCAACGCACGTCCCGCCAAACCCGCGGAGCGCTGTGGAAAATCATGTGAGAAACGATGTGAATAACGCTGTGGAAATCCGGGTGGCAAGGCGCGCATCGGCATGACCTGAAAACGGCGGGCTACGACGAGTAATTGGCGCGCAATGGCGCTGCAAGGCCCGTGGAATGCGGGAAAAACACGGGAAAGAACGCGGAACCGGCACGCCGCGGCAGGCTTCGCGGCACCGCATCGGGCGCCGCACGGCCCAGGGGCCGATGCCGGTGGAAAAACGGGGAAAAGCCTTGCGGCTACGTTGTGGATAACATTTCCCGCCCAGTGCCCCACGCTCGCCTTGCGGCGACGGGCGGCGGCACGGCGGGACCATGCAGAACCGGGCTGGTCGGTACCGCCCGACAGCTTACTGATTGACGGCGTCCTTGAACTTCTGGCCGGCCTTGAACTTGACCGTCTTCGCGGCTTCGACCTTGATCTCTTCGCCGGTACGCGGGTTGCGGGCCATGCGTTCGCCACGCTCGCCCTGGCTGAACGTACCAAAGCCGATCAGGCTCAGGGTGTCGCCCTTGGCAACGGCGTCCATGATGGCGTTCAGGGTCACGTTCAGTGCCTGCTCGGCCTTGGCCTTGGTCAGACCATCCACACCCGCGGCGATCGCGTCGATCAGTTCGGTTTTCGTCATGCTTCACTCCGTATCGAGTTGAAAAAACACATTGCCTTCCCGCCCGCCCGGTGTGCCGGACGTGGCCCCGGAAAAGGCGCTGCGGGCCACATCATACCGTGTCACGCCGGCCGGTCCCCGCGCGACATTGTTACAGCAACCCTTGGCTGGACAAGGCCTGCCGGGGTGGGAGGGGGGATCGCGACGGTTTACGGGCGGCACAAGCCGCCATATGCGCTGCCGTATACGCTGTCGTCCATGGGGCCGTATACGCCCCGTGGCGGCCTCGGCTTGCCCAGGACGTGCCATGTGCCGTCCAGGGCGTTAACCGGCCTCTGAAGGCCTCTGAGGGGCTCCGAAGCCTTCCGGTCGCGTCCCGGCCGCTGCCGGCTTGGGTATACGCCGGTTTGTCGACGTTCGGCTGCCAAGGTTCAGGCGTATATCGCTGTCCGAACGATGGGCTTGCCCAGGGTATACGCGTCGAGCGGGTAACCGCGTCCGACGTATACCCGTCGATGGAGGTAAACGCAGCCCGCGGGGTTTACCTCGTTTTCCCCGTTTCGCTTCGCAGCCGACAGGGGGACGTAGTCCCTTTGGTTTAGATAGTTCTTTTGATGTATACGGATAGTAGTAGTAGGTAAACCCGCCCCCTTTCTGTGGACAAGTCGGTATACGTCAGTTGAATCAACGGTTTACCGAATGCAGAACCATCGGGACGAAATCCCGGGGCAGGTGGATGACTCAGCCGTTCGGTGGAGGACCCCGCCGACAAGGCTAGGACTTATGCCCGAGGCATCCCCATGCCAGCCCCAGGCGGCCCACATCAAACCCGCGTGCTTATCCACAGAAGAAGGCCGGGTTGTCCACAGAGCGGACCCGCATCGCGACCCCTGCCGACCGGTATACGCCGGGCGGACGGCGTGTCTGATGGACCGCTTCTTGCACGTTCTTGCGTTAACCGAACGCCGGCCCTTGCGAAACGAGGCGTCAGGCCGGCGTGAGGCGGAAGTCAGACGTGGTCACGCGGAAAGCGAGGTATACGCCCAGCCACGCACCGTCACGCGGCGCGGGTATCATCCCGCATCGCCCGGATGGCAGGCGCCGGCATCGGGCACACGACCAGCAGACAGACCAGACGACGGTAAACAGACGGTAAACAGGACGGATATGGCCGAACAGTCGAAGCGCAAGCAGGACAGCAAGGGAGAAAAGAGCGACAAGGCGGGCAAGGCCGCGAAGGCGCAAGAGCTGGAAAAGGTCGAAAAGGCGGGGAAAGCGGCAAAAGCGGCAAAAGAGAAGAAGCCCAGGACCGCCAAGGACCGCATCGAGGTCCGCCAGTCCGGCGTGCACGGCAAGGGCGTCTATGCGATCGCGCCGATCGCCGCGGGCGAACGGATCATCGAATACAAGGGGGAGCGCATCTCGTGGGAGACCGCGCTGGATCGCCATCCGCACGATCCGACCGACCCCAACCACACCTTCTATTTCAGCCTCGAGGGCGGCGACGTGCTCGACGCCAAGTTCGGCGGCAACCGTTCGCGCTGGATCAACCATGCCTGCGAACCGAACTGCGAGGCGCGCGAGAAGAAGGGCCGGGTGTTCATCCACGCGCTGCGCGATATCGAGGCCGGCGAGGAACTGTTCTACGACTACGGGCTGGTGATCGACGCCCGCTATACGAAGAAGCTGAAGAAGGAGTTCGAGTGCCGCTGCGGCAGCCCGAACTGCCGCGGCACCATGCTGGCGCCCAAGGGCAAGCGCTGAAGCCCTGCCGCCGGGGCGCGGTCCAGGGCTAGCCCGCGCCCGGCGCCTCGCACGGAATCCGGATCACGAAGCGCATGGTCGCGCGCGCCTGGCCATCGGCGCGCTGCGATTCGCCTTGTGATTCGCCTTGTGATTCCCGCTGCGATTCGCGCCGTGATTCCACCTCGGGCACGTCCTCGATGCTGATGCTGCCGTGATGCAGGCTGATGATCTCGTGGACGATCGCCAGTCCCAGCCCGGCGCCGCCCGGGGTGGCTTCGGGACTGCGCCCGGGCACATGGTCGCCGCGGAAGAAGCGCTTGAACACCTCCTCGCGCCGCGCCGGTGCAATGCCGGGCCCGTTGTCCTCGATCATCACCACCGCCATGCCGCGATGGCCGATCGCCTCGCCGCCGGCGCGCACGGTGATGCGGCCGCCGGCGGGCACATACTTGACCGCGTTGTCGATCAGATTGTTCAGCGCCTCGCGCAGCAGCAGCCGGTTGCCGCGCACCATCGATGGCGCGGCGCCGGTGAAGGTCGGCCCCGGCAGCGTCTCGAAACCCAGGTCGATATGGCGCGCCAGCGCCTGCGGCACCCATTCGGCGCCGGTCTCGAAGGCCAGCGTCGCGAGGTCGAAATGCTCGATCGGACCGAGGCGCTCCAGCGACAGGCCGGGCTCGGCGCGCGCCAGCGACAGCAGCTGGTTCGACAGCCGCACCGCGCGGTCCGCCGCCGATTGCAGCTCGCGCAGCGCGTGGCGCGTGACCTCGGGGTTCTCCGCCTCCACCGCGCGGTCGGCATGCAGCTTGACCGCGGTCAGCGGCGTGCGCAGCTGGTGTGCGGCATCGGCGATGAACTTGCGCTGGGCGTCGAGGGCGTCGCGCAGCCGCGCCAGCAGCGCGTTGAGCGCGCGGATCAGCGGCTCGACCTCGGCCGGCACCTGGGTCTCGTCGAGCGAGGCCAGCGAGCGTGCGGTCTGCCGGTTCAGCTTGTCGGTCAGGATCTGCAGCGGCACCAGCTCTTCCTTCAGCACGTGCGACAGGATCAGGCTGCCGACCAGCAGCAGCAGGATCAGCGGCACCGATACCGACAGCAGGATTTCGTTGGCGGCCGTCTCGCGCCGGTCCAGCAGCTCGGCCACCTCGACGACGATGGGGCCGCGTGACGGCGAACCGGCGGCCTGCGGCGCGCTGGCCGAGCCCGCGGCGTCGTTCGGCACGCTGTCGATTACGTTGTCCGCCACGCCGCCCGCCATGTCGGCGGTGGTATCGATGTCGCCATCGGCGGGGGTCGTCTGCACCGGATCCAGATGCACCGGCAGCCGCACCGCCCGTACCTGCCGTCCGCTGAACCAGGCGTAGAACAGCCGCGCATCGTGCAGCGTGGTCTGGCCGGTGCCGTAGCCCAGCCAGGTATCCATGCCGCCGATCAGCCCGTCCGGCCCGTGGATGCGCCAGTAGATGCGGTCGCTGCCCTCGGCCTCGACCAGGGTCTGCGCGATCGCGGGGATGTCGTGTTCGAGCCGGGGACCGGCGATGCGGATCTGCTGGGCGATATTGTTGGCGACGCCGTACAGCGCGCGGTCGAACACCTGCGTGGTGTAGTGCGCCGCGAGCCAGTAGGACAGCGAGCCGCTGGCGAGCACCAGCGCGAACAGCGGCGTGGCCAGCGCCCGCAGCAGATGGACGCGCAGGCTCTGGGTCGAGGCCAGGCGTACCTGCTGGGCGCCGCCGCCGTTTGAACGGGAACCGCCAGCCCCGCCAGAACCGCCGGCCCCCCCGTTGCCGTTGGTTCCCCCGGTACCGCCCTGGCCGCCGGATGGACCTTCGCCGCGCGCGCTCCGCAGAGGCGCCTGGAGCCGCCGCACGCCGCGCCTCGCGCTAGGCCTGGCCGCGGCTTTGCAGCAGGTAGCCGAAGCCGCGCACCGTCACGATCTCGACGTCGCTGTCCTCGAGCTTCTTGCGCACGCGATGGACGTAGACCTCGATCGCGGTATCGCCGACGGTGTCGCCGCCATCGCCGGCCGGATGGGCGAAGGTCGCCAGGTGGTCCTGCAGCTGGGCCTTGCTGACCACGCGCCCTTGCCGCTGCAGCAGCAGCTCGAGCACCGCGAACTCGCGCGGCGACAGTTCCAGCGGCTTGCCGTCGAGGAACATGCGCCGGTCGCTGCCCGACAGCCGCAGCCGGCCCAGCCGCACGTCGCGGTCGGGCGCCGCCTCGCCATGCTGGCTGCGGCGCAGCAGCACGCGCACGCGCGCCTCCAGTTCGGGAAAGGCAAAGGGCTTGACCAGGTAGTCGTCGGCGCCGGCGTTCAGGCCGGACAGCTTGTCCTCGAGTTCGTCGCGCGCGGTCAGGATCAGCACCGGGGTGGTGCGGTTGCGGGCGCGGTAGCGCGACAGCAGGGTCATGCCGTCGATGCCGGGCAGGCCCAGGTCGAGGATCACCAGGTCGTGCTGCTCCTTGAGCAGATGCTCGGTGGCATAGACCCCGTCATGGACGACGCGCACCTGGTGGCCCGCCTGGAACAGGCCGGCTTCGACGCCGCTGGCGATCTGGCGGTCGTCTTCGATCAACAGGATGCGCATGGGCGAAAGGTTCGGCTGGGTTCGGCAGGGATGCTCGGGGGAGCGCCGCAGGTAGCGCGGCTGGCGTCGCGCTTCGGGTGCCGGGCGCCCCGCCTGGCCGCCGATTGTACCGCGCAAGGCGTGGGCCTTCCTTTCGATTGGCTTGCGGCGGGGGACCGCGGTTGGTCACGCTGGGCCCCGCGGTGTGCCCCCCGGGTCGGCCCTGCGATCGGGCTACGCGATCGGGTTACGCGGCGGGTCCTCGCGGTCCGCCCCGATGCCTTGGCAACGCGCCGTTGGCAGCGCGCCCGCCGCTCAGCGCTCAGCGCTTGGCCAGCGTCGCCGCGGCCTGCTCGATGAAGCGCGCCAAGTCGATATCGCGCTGGGTCAGGCCGTTGGCGTCATGGGTCGACAGCGTGATGTCGACGCGGTTGTAGACGTTGAACCATTCGGGATGGTGGTCGGCCTTCTCGGCCTGCATCGCCACGCGCGTCATGAAGGCGAAGGCGGCGTTGAAGTCGGCGAAGGTAAAGCGCTTGTGGATAGCGTCGCGATCGGCGACCGCGGTCCAGCCGGGCAGCGACGCCAGCAGCGGCGCGCGTTCCTGTTCGGACAAGGGGGAAAGGGTGGCAGACGTCATGATGGCAAGGCCCGGAAAGTCGAAATCGGAAAATGGCAGAGCCGGCCCGCCCGGCCGTTGCGGTCGGGCATGCCGGCATTCTTTCATAAAGCCCGGCAATGGGGCGTGGAATGGCGTGGAACAGCCGCGCAACGGACGCGCAACGGACGCGCAATCGGCGCGAACCAGGGCGCAACCGGCGTCCCGCAAAGGGCCGCCGAACGCGGCGGCCTCAGATATCGTCGCTGTCGCTCCAGCCCTCGCGGTTGCCGACCTGCAGCACCTGGTCGCCCTCGGCGATGTCGCCCGCGCCCAGCGTCGGCTGCTGGCGCAGCTCGGCGTACAGCGGCGTGAAGTCCGGGCGGGTCGCTTCGAACAGCTGTTCGAAGCTGTCGATGACGAAATAGGTCTTCTGGAAGGTGTCGATCCGGTAGCGGGTGCGCATGATGCGGCGGACGTCGAAGCCGATCCGGTTCGGGCTGGCCGAGTCCAGGCTGTAGATCGACTCGCCCTGGCTCGACACGATGCCGGCGCCGTAGATGCGCAGGCCCTCGGGCGTGCGGATCAGGCCGAATTCGACGGTGTACCAGTACAGCCGCGCCAGCATGTCGAGCGCGCCCATGCCCGCCGCCTTCAGGCCGCCCTGGCCGTAGGCCTGCATGTAATCGGCGAAGACCGGGTTGATCAGCAGCGGCACGTGGCCGAACACGTCGTGGAAGCAGTCCGGCTCCTGCAGGTAGTCCAGCTGCTCCGGCTTGCGCATCCACCAGCTTGCCGGAAAGCGCCGGTTGGCCAGATGCTCGAAGAAGACCTCGTCCGGCACCAGGCCCGGCACCGCGACCACCTGCCAGCCGGTGGCGGCCATCAGCTTGTCGTTCAGGCGGGCGAAGTCGGGCACGCGGTCGGCGTCCATGCCCAGCGTGTCCAGGCCGCGCAGGAATTCGTCGCAGACCCGGCCGCGCAGCATCGAGGCCTGGCGCGCGCACAGCTGGCGCCAGACGGCGTGGTCGGCGTCGGTGTAGCGGTGCAGCGGCTGCGCGATGGTGAAGTCGGGGTTCAGGTCCGGGTCGGACAGCAGGCCGGCTTCGAACTGCTCCTTCAGCTTGTCGGTCAGCGTGCCGGCAAAGGCGGGCGCCGACGCGGCTTTCTGGTCCTGGGTTGGGTCGAGGATCGCTTCCATCTGGCTTGTCTCCGGCGATTCGGTGGGGCCATGCCCTTGATCTTGTCCGGCTCCTGTCCGTTCTGGGGGGTTGGCGCGCCCGGGCTGGCATTTGCAGGTTTGCCGCACGCGGTCCCTCGCGCATGCGGGATTTCTGCAAAGTCTACCGAGATGGCGCTGCAAAGAGCCCGCAAAAACGGCTTGGATTGCCGTTCCGATGCGGGTAATCTGCATAAAACGCAAAACCGATGCAGGATCCTTGTATGCTGAGCCTCGACAACTTCGATCTGGCCCTGCTGGCCGCGCTGCAGGCCGATGGCCGCAGCACGCACCAGCAGCTGGCCGAGCAGGTCCATCTGTCGCCCAGTCAGGTGGGCCGACGCATCGCCCGGCTGGAGGCCGAGGGCGTGATCGCCGGCTACCGGGTCGTGCTGTCGCCGCCCGCGCTGGGCCTGGGCGTACTGGTCTTTACCAGCGTCAAGCTGGCCCACCATGGCGACACGGCGATCGAACGCTTCCGCGAGGAGATCCTGCTGCTCGAGGAGGTGCAGGAGTGCTACTCCGTCGCCGGCGAGGCGGACTACCTGCTGCGCATCGTCGTCACCGACCTGCCGGCGCTGGCCGATTTCACCATGCGCAAGCTGATGCGCGTGCCCGGCGTCGAGAGCGTGCGTTCCAATATCGTGCTGACCGCGCTGAAGCGGGAAGGGGCGTTGCCGCTGTCCCATCTGCGGTGACACTGCGGCGCTGACGCCTGGCTGACCCCTGGCTGACCCTTCCGGCGCTGACCCTTCGGCGCTGACCCGTCGGTTGGCTTGCGCGCCGGCGCCTCGCATGTCACTCTCGCCAGGTGCCCGCTGATGCACCAGAGCGGGGCGACCATCCGGAGAGGGATCAGATGCGAGACCGGGCCACGGGCGTTGGCGGGGAAGGCGAAATGAAGGAAGTGGCGGACGTCGCGGCGGAAGCAGCGTCGGTCGTCCCGGCAGACATGGCGGCGGACGTCCCGGGCGATGTTGCCAGGCGCAGTGCTCGCAGGCCCGACCGCCGGCGCCTCCTCGGCCATGCCCTCGCGGCATGCGTACTGGGGTTCGGCACCCACGCCGCGCTGGCGACCCAACTGACGCGTATTTCCCCGGAAGGCCAGGTCTCCAAGGTCCGCCAGGTCACGCTGCGCTTCGACCAGTCGATGGTGCCGCTGGGCGACCTGCGCGCGACCGCGCCGGCCGCCGTGCAATGTGCCGGCGCCGCGCCGGCGGACCTGGCCGGCGAAGGCCGCTGGGTCGACGACCGCAACTGGGTGTTCGATTTCGTCCGCGACCTGCCGCCCGGGGTGTCGTGCACGGTCCGGCTGCGCGCCGGGCTGAAGAGCCAGGCCGGCCAGGACTATCGCGGCAAGTCCGAATACCGCTTCGAGACCGGCGGTCCGATCGTGGTGTCCAGCCGGCCTTCCGGGGGCGAGATCGAGGAGGACCAGGTCTTCGCGCTGCGCTTCAACGGTCCGGCCACGCCCGACTCGGTGCGCCAGCATGCGTGGTGCCAGGCGCAGGGCGTCGGCGAGATGATTCCGGTGCGGCTGGTCACCGGCGCGGACCGCGAGGCGGTGCTCAAGGCGCTGGGATGGAAGCCGCGCAGTGCCGACAGCGTGCATCTGCTGGCCTGCCAGCAGCGGCTGCCCGCCGGCGCCAGGATGGAACTGCTGCTGACGCCGGGCATCGCGACGCCGTCGGGCCTGGCCAGCAAGGAAGGGCGCCGTTTCGAATACCGCGTGCGCGAGCCGTTTACCGCCAGCTTCAGCTGCGAGCGCGAGAACGCGCAGGCGCCCTGCACGCCGCTGCGGCCGATCACGCTCGAATTCTCGGCGCCGATCGCGCGCCGCGCGGCCGAATCGGTGGTGCTGCGCACGCCGTCGGGACCGGTGGCACCGAAGCTGGAGGCCAACCTGGCCGCCGATGCCACGATCACCTCGCTGCGCTTCGAGCCGCCGTTCGCCGAGAACGCCAATTTGACACTTGAGTTGCCGTCCGGCCTGAAGGACGAAAGCGGCCGGCCGCTGAACAACGCCGACCTGTTTCCGCTGCGGGTGGCCACCGCGCCGATGCCGCCGCTGGCCAAGTTCGCCGCGGCGCCGTTCGGCGTGATCGAGCGCTTCGGCGAGTTGCCCAGGAGCAAGACCGACAAGCCGGCCGACTATCCGCCGCTGCTGCCGGTCACGCTGCGTCATGTCGAGCGTGAACTGAAAGTGCTCGGCGTGCGCGCCGAGGCGGGCATGGTCAGCCGGGTCCGGGTCGACGACGATGCCGCGGTGCTGCGCTGGCTGGCGCTGGTGCGGCGCATGCACGAGACCAGCTGGACCCGCGCCGAACTCGACGCGATCCTGGCCGGCAAGCCGCCGTCGGCGGCGCGCATTCCGCGCAACGCGCCGCAGGTGGAAACGCGTGCCGTGTCGCTGCTGGCCGGGGTGCCCGGCGCGCGCAAGCTGGCCGTGCCGGCCTCGGTGGGCGAGGGCGCCAGCCGGCCGTTCGAGGTGGTCGGCATTCCGCTGCCGGAGCCGGGCTTTCACGTGGTCGAGATCGCCTCGCCGAATCTTGGCGCGGCGCTGCTGGGCAAGCCGGCGCCGATGTATGTCCGCACCGCGGCGCTGGTCACCAACCTCGGCGTGCACTTCAAGGCCGGGCGCGACAACGCGATGGCGTGGGTTACCACGCTCGATGGCGGCAAGCCGGTGCGCGAGGCCAGCGTCGCGGTGCGCGACTGCAGCGGCAAGCTGATCGCCACCGCGCGCACCGACGATGCCGGCGTCGCGCGCTTCGGCCGGCTGGGCGATGGCGGCGACGGCGAGGGCGGCAGCGGGACCGGCCGCTATTGCGAGGACACCGGGCTGTCGGGCTACTTCGTCTCGGCGCGCATCGTCGCCGCGCATCCGCAGGCGCGCGGCCAGGCCGACATGGCCTTCGTGATGTCCGACTGGAACCGCGGCATCGAGAGCTGGCGCTTTCATGTGCCGACCGATACCAGCGCCACGCCCACGGTCCGCGCGCATACGGTGTTCGACCGCACGCTGCTGTCCTCGGGCGAGACCGTCTCGATGAAGCACTACCTGCGCGTCGAGACCTCGAGCGGCTTCGCGTTGCCGCCGGGCGGCGCCGGCGAGTCCGGACAGTTGCCGGACAAGCTGGTGATCCGCCACGAGGGCAGCGGCCAGACCTACGAGCAGCCGCTGCAATGGCGCACCACCGCCTCGGGCGGGCGCAGCGCGGAGAGCCGCTTCGCGCTGCCGCCTGCGGCCAAGCTGGGCCGCTACACGGTGGAGCTGGCCGACGCGCGCCAGCGCAGCTACGACAGCGGCGCCTTCCGCGTCGAGGCTTTCCGGCTGCCGGTGCTGACCGGCACGGTGCGCGCCGCGGCCGCCGGCGGTGCGCAGGCGCTGGTCGCGCCGAAGTCGCTGCCGCTCGATGTCGAGGTGCACTATATGTCCGGCGGCGCGGCGGCGGGTTTGCCGGTGCGGGTGTCCGCGCTGCTGCGCGACCGTATGCCGCGCTTTGCCGATGCCCCCGGCTACAGCTTCGATGCGCCGCGTGCGGCGGACGAACAGCGCGAGGAGTCGGACGAGATTGAAGATCAAGACCAGGGCCGGGCGTCGGCGCAGGACGGCCAGACGCTGATCGCCGACAAGCGCGCGCTGACGCTGGACGCCAACGGCGGCGGCCGTCTGACGCTCGACACGCTGCCGCCGGTGACCGCGCCGCGCGATCTGCTGGTCGAGGCCGCCTTCGCCGATCCCAACGGCGAGATCCAGACGCTGCGGCAGACGTTGCCGCTGTGGCCCGCGGCGGTGGTCGCCGGCATTCGCGCCGACGACTGGGTTGCGGTCAAGCGCCAGGCCACGGTGCAGGGCATCGCGTTCGATATCGACGGCAAGCCGCGCGCCGGCGTGCCGATGGAGGTGCACGCGCGCGCCCGCATCACGACCTCGGCGCGCAAGCGCGTGGTCGGCGGCTTCTATCGCTACGACAACCGCACCGAGGTGCGCGACCTGGGCAAGGTCTGCGAGGCGAAGACCGATGCGCGCGGCCGCATGCAGTGCGCGGTGACGCTGGAGCAGACCGGCGAGGTGGAACTGATCGCCCGTGCCCGCGACGATGCGGGCCGCGTCTCCGAAGCGGCCACCAGCGTCTGGGTCACCGGCCAGGGCGAGCTGTGGTTCGGCGGCGAGAACCACGACCGCATCGACGTGCTGCCCGAGCGGCCGTCCTATGCGCCCGGCGATACCGCGCGCTTCCAGGTACGGATGCCGTTCCGCCAGGCCACCGCGCTGGTGGCCGTCGAACGCGAGGGCATCCTGGAGACCCACGTGGTGACACTGGCGGGCAAGGACCCGACCGTCAGCGTCAAGGTCAAGCCCGAATGGGGGCCGAACGTCTACGTGTCGGTGCTGGCGCTGCGCGGACGCCTGCACGAGGTGCCCTGGTATTCCATCTTCACCTGGGGCTGGCGCGAGCCGCGCGAATGGTGGCGCGCCTTCCGCAGCGAGGGGCGGGAGTACGTCGCGCCGACCCCGCTGGTCGACCTGTCGAAGCCGGCGTTCCGGCTCGGGCTGGCCGAGATCCGCGTCGGCAACGAGGCGCACCGGCTCGACGTCAAGGTCGCCACCGACCGCGCCAGCTACCCGGTGCGGGGCCAGGCCAAGGTGACGGTGCAGGTCACGCTGCCGGACGGCAAGCCGGCCGCCAACGGCGAGGTCGCGCTGGCCGCGGTCGACGAGGCGCTGCTCGAACTGATGCCCAATACCAGCTGGAACCTGCTCGAGGCGATGCTGCAGCGGCGCAGCTACGGGGTGGAAACGGCGACCGCGCAGATGGAGATCGTCGGGCGGCGCCACTATGGCCGCAAGGCGGTGCCGGCCGGCGGTGGGGGCGGCAAGAATCCGACCCGCGAACTGTTCGACACGCTGCTGCTGTGGAACCCGCGCGTGCAGCTCGACGCGGCCGGCAAGGCCACGCTGACCGTGCCGCTGAACGATTCGCTGACGCGCTTTCGCATCGTCGCGATCGCCGATCTTGGCGTCTCGCGCTTCGGCACCGGCAGCACCACCGTGGCGGCGACGCAGGATCTGCAGCTGATCTCGGGTTTGCCGCCGCTGGTGCGCGAGGGCGATCGCTACCGCGCGATGTTTACGCTGCGCAATACCACGGCACGCGCGATGACGGTGCAGGTTAGCGCGCGCAGCGTGGCGGCCGGTGCGGGCGGCCGGGTTGGCGTCAATGGTGGCGCCATGGCTGGCGCTGCTGCCGGTCCTATCCCCGGTGCCAGCGCCGGCGCCGCCTCCGCTGCTGCCTCTGCTGCTGCCTCTGCTGCTGCCTCCGGCGCCGCGGCTTCCGATCCGGCGGCAGCGACGCTGCCCACGCAGACGGTATCGATC
Source organism: Cupriavidus cauae (assembly GCF_026210475.1). NCBI lineage: Bacteria > Pseudomonadati > Pseudomonadota > Betaproteobacteria > Burkholderiales > Burkholderiaceae > Cupriavidus > Cupriavidus cauae. The sequence continues at coordinate 730,248 of NZ_CP080293.1, read as the reverse complement.
CCGGCCGGCCAGGCGCGCGAGATCGGCTGGGACGTGGTCGCGCCGCTGATCGCGCAGGGCAGCGGCCAGGCGACCGCCACCGAGAGCGAGACGCAGTGGGAGATCGCGGCAACCGAGACGGGCAAGGCCGGCGGCGCGGGGGCCACAGGCGGCACAGGCGGCACAGGCGGCACAGGCGGCACGGGCGGCGACGGTCCCGCCTCCGACCGCATCCGCATCGTCCAGCGGCTGGCCGCGGCGGTACCGCTGACCGTGCAGCACGGCACGCTGGCACAGCTGGCGCCGGGGCTGTCGGTGCCGGTCCGCGCCCCCGCGGCCGCGCTGCGCGATTCGTCCGGGGCGCCGCGCGGCGGCCTGCAGATCGGCCTGCAATCGTCGCTGGCCGGCGGCCTGCCCGGCGTGCGCGACTGGTTCGCCCGCTATCCGTATACCTGCCTGGAGCAGCGTGCGTCGAAGGCCGTGGGCCTGGGCGACGCCGCCGGCTGGCAGGCGCTGATGGCGCAGCTGCCGGCCTATCAGGACGACGACGGGCTGGTCGCCTATTTCCCGATGCAGGGCGACGCGGTGCGCGACGGCGGCAGCGAGGTGCTGACCGCCTATCTGCTGGCGCTGGCCGACGAGGCGCATCGCGCCGGGCTGCCGCTGCAACTGCCGGCGCAGGCGCGCGAGCGGATGGAACAGGCGCTGGCCGCCTTCGTCGAGGGCCGGCTGCAGCGCCGCCCGTGGGCGCCGACCGCCGACCTGGAGATCCGCAAGCTGGCCGTGCTCGAGGCGCTGTCGCGCGGCGGCAAGGCGCAGGCCCGCATGCTTGGCTCGATCCAGATCGCGCCGCAGCAGTGGCCGACCTCGGCGCTGCTCGATTGGACCGCGTTGCTGCAGCGCCTGCCCGATGTGCCGCAGCGCGAGGCGCGGCTGGCCGAGGCGCAGCGCCTGCTGCGCGCGCGCCTGGACCTGCAGGGCACGCGGCTGGCGTTCTCGACCGAGCGCGACGACCACTGGTGGTGGCTGATGGCGGGCGGCGACATCAACGCCGCGCGGCTGCTGACGCTGGCGCTGGAACTGCCCGACTGGCGCGAGGATGCGCCGCGGCTGGCCAGCGGCCTGCTGGGCCGCCAGAGCGCCGGCGCATGGAACACCACCAATGCCAATGCCTGGGGCGTACTGGCGGTGCGCCGGTTCGCGCAGGTCTTCGAGCGCGAACCGGTGGGCGGTGCCACGCGCGTGACGTTGGGCGAGGCCGCGCGCAGCTTCGACTGGCGCTCGGCCGCGACGGGCAAGGACGGCGTGGCGACGGGCGCGCTGATGCTGCCCTGGCCCGTGCAGCCGCCCCAGCCCGGTCCGTCCGCCGCCCCGGCCACGCTGCAGCTGCAGCACGAGGGCGCCGGCCGGCCGTGGGCGACGGTACGCGCGCTGGCTGCGGTCCCGCTGGCCGAGCCGATCGCCGCCGGCTACCGCATCCGCCGCAGCGTCAGCGCGGTCGAGCAGGCCACGCCGGGACGCTGGTCGCGCGGCGACATCTATCGCGTCAAGCTGGAGATCGACGCGCAGGCCGACATGACCTGGGTCGTGGTCAGCGATCCGGTGCCCGGGGGCGCCACCATCCTCGGCAGCGGGCTGGGCCGCGATTCGCAGATCGCCACGCGCGGCGAGCGCCGCACCGGCGCCTGGCCGGCCTTCAGCGAGCGCACGCCGCAAGCCTACCGCGAGTACTACGCCCATCTGCCGAAGGGCACGGCGACCATCGAGTACACCGTGCGGCTGAACAACGCCGGCGAGTTCGCGCTGCCGCCGACGCGCGTGGAGGCGATGTACGCGCCCGAGGTGTTCGGTGCCGCGCCCAATGCGCGCCTGACCGTGGGGCAGCGTCCGTGAGCGATGTCCTGGAACGGCGCGGCTGGACGATGCCGCCGCGGGTGCGCGAATGGTGGATGGCCGGCGCGGTCGCCGGCACCATCTACGGCACGCTGCTGGTCAGCGCCGCGCTGGAGCTGCCGCCCGGCACGCCGCTGACGGGCAGCTTCGCCTGGCAGCCGGCGTGGAAGACCGCGATGGTGCTGCTGCTGGCGCGCGCGGCGTGGTTCCATCCGCTACGCCGCGAGCGCCGCTGGCTGATCGCCGCGCTGCTGTTCTCCGCGAGCGGCGATCTGTTGCTCGCGGTACCGTGGCTGCCGTTCTCCTTCGTCGGCGGGCTGGGATTCTTCCTGCTGGCGCATCTGGCCTATCTTGCTCTGCTGTTGCCGCTGTTGGGCGACGACCGCCCGCACCGGCTGCTCGCCTGCGGCGCGGTGATCGGTGCGGTGGGCACGCTGCTGGGACGCTTCTGGCCCAACCTTGGCACGCTGACGGTCGAGGTCTGCGCCTATGTCGTCGCGCTGACCGCGATGGCCTGCGCGGCGCTGCTGGCGCGGCTGCCGACGCCGCTGGCCGCGCTCGGCGCGCTGTGCTTCGTCGTGTCCGACGCGCTGGTCGGCATCGCGCGCTTCCTGTCGCCGTTCGATCGTTTCGAACTGGGCATCTGGTGGACCTATGCCGCGGCGCAGGTGCTGCTGGTCGCGGGCATCGTCGCGGGGCGGCGGCCATGAGGCAGGGGACGGGTTCGCTGGGCTCGTTGCGGGTGGCCAGGGCCCCGGCACTGCCGCGGGCGCTGCCAAGTTCTCTGTGGTTCGGGATGCGGTTCGTGCTGCTGTTCGCGGTCTTGATCGCGTTCTTGTTCGCGATACCGTCCGCGCCGGCGTCCGCCGAGGCGCTGCCCGGCTTCGAGCAGGTGCGCGAGCGCTACCGCAGCGCCGACGTCATCGTGCGAGACCGCCATGGCGAGCCGGTCGCCACCGTGCGGACCGATTTCAGCGCGCGGCGCGGGCAATGGGTGTCGCTCGACGAGATCTCGCCGGCGGTGCGCACCGCCATCGTGCTGTCGGAGGACCGGCGCTTCTACCAGCACAGCGGCGTCGACTGGCAGGGCGTGGCCGGCGCGGCCTGGGCCAATCTGTGGAACACGCGCACGCGCGGCGCCTCGACGCTGACGATGCAGCTGGCGGCGCTGCTCGACGACGATCTGCGCCGCGGCGCGGGCGGACGCAGCGCGGCGCAGAAGATGAGCCAGGCCTGGCGCGCGGCGCGGCTCGAACACGGCTGGAGCAAGAGCCAGATCCTCGAGGCCTATCTGAACCTGGTGCCGCTGCGCGGCGAACTGGTCGGCCTGTCGGCGTTGTCGCACGCGCTGTTCGGCAAGCTGCCGAGCGGACTCGATGCGCGCGAGGCGGCGCTGGCGGTGGCGCTGGTGCGCGCGCCCAATGCCGCGCCGGCGCGGGTCACGCAGCGCGCCTGCCAGATCCTGCGGGAGATGGGGCAGCCCGCGGGCTGCAGCGGACTGGACGGCTTCACGCAACTGGCGCTGGCGCGCGCCGCGATGCCGCCGTCCGGTCCGGGCCGCGCGCAACTGGCGCCGCACCTGGGCCGGCTGCTGGTCGATCGGGTCGTGCAGGGCGCACCGGGTGCACTGGGCGCACTGGGCGCACCGGCAGTACCCGGAGCACCGGGAGCACCGGGAGCACCGGGAGCGCCGGGAGCACCGGGCGTGCGAGGCGCGGCACGGACGCCGCCGGCCGCGATCGATTCGACGCTGGACGCGGGCGTGCAGCGGCTGGCGATGGCCAGCCTGCAGCGGCATCTGCGCGAACTGGCCGGACGGCATGTCGAGGACGGCGCGGTGGTGGTGCTCGACAACGCCAGCGGCGACGTGCTGGCCTACGTGGGCTCGTCGGGCGCGCTGTCGGGGGCCGCGCAGGTCGATCATGCGGCCGCGCTGCGCCAGGCCGGCTCGACGCTCAAACCCTTCCTGTATGCGCAGGCGCTGGAGGAGCGGCGCCTGACCGCCGCCTCGCTGCTGGACGACCGGCCGGTCAACCTGCCGACCGGCGGCGGCCTCTACATCCCCCGCAACTACGACGGCCGCTACGGCGGCTGGGTCAGCATGCGCGCGGCGCTGGCCGCTTCGCTCAATGTGCCGGCGGTGCGCACGCTGGTGATGGTGACCCCGCACCGCTTCCATCGGCGCCTGGTCGCGCTCGGGCTGCCGCTGACCGAGGCCGGCGACTACTACGGCTACAGCCTGGCGCTGGGCAGCGCCGACGTGTCGCTGCTGACGCTGACCAATGCCTACCGGACGCTCGCCAACCAGGGCCGGCAGGCGCCGGTGCGGATGCGGCTGGCCGAGCCGGCGCCCCGGCCGGTGGCGGTGATGTCGGCGGCCGCGACCCATGTGATCGGCGACGTGCTGTCCGACCGGCATGCACGCGCGCGCACCTTTGGCCTGGACAGCCCGCTGACTACGCGCTTCTGGACCGCGGTCAAGACCGGCACCAGCAAGGACATGCGCGACAACTGGTGCATCGGCTGGTCGCAGCACTATACGGTCGGCGTCTGGGTCGGCAACGCCAGCGGCGCGGCGATGCGCGATGTGTCCGGCGTATCCGGCGCGGCGCCGGTCTGGCACGACGTGATGGCCTTCCTGCATCGCGATCGCGCCAGCCGGCCGCCCGCACTGCCCACCGGCGTCGAACGCGTGCCGGTGCGGTTCGAGGGCGTACCCGAGCCTGCGCGCGAGGAGGTGTTCCTGGCCGGCACCGCGGTGCCGGTGGTTGCCGTCGGCAGCCATCACCAGGGCGCGCCGGCGGGGCGGACGGCAGCGCCGAGTGCGGCGCCGGGCGCTGCGCTGAATGCGGCGGCGAATACAGCGTCGGGTGCCGCGTCGAGTGCCGCGCGGACGGCGGCAGACCCCGGCCGCGGCGCGGCGATCGCGAGCCCGGCCGATGGCACCGTCTTCGCGCTCGATCCCGATATTCCGCCGCAGGCGCAACGTGTCTGGCTGCATGCCGAAGATGTCGCCGGCCGCACCGCCCAGGGAGTGGCCTGGCGGCTCGACGGCAAGCGGCTCGGCCGCGGCGGCAAGCTGGCCTGGCTGCCGTGGCCGGGACGGCATCGGCTCGAGCTGGTCGATGCCGGTGGCACGGTGATCGATACGGTACGCATCGAGGTGCGCGGCGCGACCGTGCGGGAGGCGGGCGCGCGACCGCCGTCGGCGCCGGGCCGGGCGGCGGTGAGGCAGGGCGCCGCGGCCGAGCGCGGATAATCGCTGGTTGCTGGTTGCTGGTTGCTGGTTGCTGGTTGCTGGTTGCTGGTTGCAGTTGCAGTTGCAGTTGCAGGCTGCTGGTTGCCGCTTGCCGCTTGCCGCTTGCGCCGTCCGCCACTCGCCGCTCGCCGTCCGCCGCTCGCTGCCGCCCGTGGTCCTTCGTCCGCGCCCGTAACGCGTCGCGCCGCCGCCATCCTCCGCATTCCCAATATCTTCAGGAGCCTCGATCCGTGCCTACCGAACCGACCGCCTCGCCGACCGCCTCACCGACCGGATCACAGATCGCCTCGCCGATGCTGCTCGATGCCGCCCAGACCGCGGCGCGGCTGCCGTATCCCGAACTGGCTGTCGCCATTGCCGACATGCTCGGCGAACTGCGCGCCGGCACCGCGATGGCGCCGCCGCGGCTGGCGCTGCCGGTCGGCGACGTGACCGCCGCCAGTCCGGAAGGCGAGGGAACGCTGCTGGTGATGCCGGCCCGCAATGCCGACCTGGTGATGACCAAGAACATCACGGTCCATCCCGGCAACCCGGCGCGCGGGCTGGCCAATATCCTCGGCGAAGTGGTGGTGGCCGACGCGCATACCGGCGTGCGGCTGGCGCTGCTCGACGGGCCGACCGTGACCGGGCGCCGCACCGCCGCGGTGTCGCTGCTGGCGGCGCAGCGCTTCGCCGCGCGGCCCGACGGCGAGCTGCTGATCGTCGGCGCCGGCGTGCAGGCCACCACGCACCTCGAGGCCTTCGCGGCGGGATTGCCGCTGCGGCGGGTCTGGCTGCATTCGCGCACGGCGGACAAGGCCAATGCGCTGGCGGCGCACGCGCGCGGCCTCGGGCTGGAAGCCGAGGTGCTGGAATCCGCCGCGGGCGAGATCGAAGCGGTGTTGGACCGCGTGTCGATGGTGGTCACCGTGACGTCGAGCCGCGCGCCGGTGCTGCCGGATCTGGATGCCGGCTGCTGGCGCGACGACCACTTCATCGCCGCGGTCGGGGCGTTCCGGCCGGACATGTGCGAGCTGCCGCCGGCGCTGTGCCGCGGCGCCGCACAGGCGGGGCGGCTGCTGGCCGATACGCTGTTCGGCATCGAGGACGAGGCCGGCGACCTGCTGCAGGCCGGCATCGACTGGGCCGCGGTGCAGCCGTTCGAGACGGCGATCCTCGCCGCCGATGCGATCCGCGCGCGCACCGGCAGTCCGCTGGTGTTCAAGAGCGTGGGCTATGCGCTGTGGGATCTGGCCGCGTGCGCGCTGGCGGTGCGAGCCGCCAACGCATGACGCCGCGGAAGGCATCGGGGCACGACCCGGTGTCACATTCCTGAGACACTTCTGCCGCCTCTCTCCCCGCCGCGGTGGCCCTTCGGGTACCGCTGATTGCGGTAAACCCTCAATTTAGTGGCGCCCCTCTACAAAATGTATCTAGATTGAAACGATGGCGGCATCCGCAGCGGGATAATGCTGCCCTTGCAGTTGAAAACCACGAAGGAGAGAGGATGTCGCACAAGAAAAAAATCCTGGTGGCTGTCGCGGCCATGGTAGTGGGCGGGGTTGCCCAGGCACAGTCGGCCGGCAGCACCGTCGTCAGCACGGGCTGGTTCCGCGTGATGCCGAACAGTTCGGCCGATCCGCTGACCATCGACAGCGTCGGCGGCCGCCCGGTCGGCACCCAGCGCCCCAATACCGGCGCCGATATCAAGGCCGCCAATACGCTGGGCCTGTCGATCGACCACTTCATCACGGACAACATCTCGGCCGAATTCGTGCTGGGCCTGCCGCCCAAGCACGACGTCGAGGGAGACAAGGGCTACGGCAAGTACGGCAAGCTGGGCACGGTGCGCCAGTGGAGCCCGGCGGTGCTGGTCAAGTACCACTTCCTGGAGCCCGCCGCGCGCCTGCGTCCCTATGTCGGCCTGGGCGTGAACTACACCTGGTTCAGCGACGAGACGATTACCAACCAGCAGTTCGTGCGCCAGGAGTTCGGCCCGAACGCCACCATGACCGCCAGCGCCAAGTCGTCGTGGAATCCGGTCTTCAACATCGGCGCCAACTACAAGATCAACGAGCGCTGGCACGTCGGCCTGTCGGTGTCCTACCTGCCGCTGGATACCCGCGCGACCTTCGTCACGCGCAACTCCGCGCTGGGCGGCGCCACCGTGGTGTCGCACACCAAGATCAAGATCGATCCGATCGTGACCTTCCTGAACGTCGGCTACCGCTTCTGAGCGTCGCCGACCGGCCGCGTCCGCGTCTCCCTGGAGCGCGGACGCGGTTCCTTCCGATCAGCCCTTGACCGGATAGCCCGCCGATTCGATGGCCTCGCGCACTTCCTGCGCATCGGCGTCCGATTCCACGCTGACCGCCTGCGCCGCGATATCGGCCGACACGCGGGCGTCGGGATCGACCTGCTTCACCGCGCGCGTGATCGCGCCCACGCAGTGATTGCAGGACATGCCTTCCACTTGAAACTGCATCATCGTCGAACTCCTCGGTATGGGTGGTGAATGCGGTGAATGGCGCCATTGTGAACCTTCCCATCATGTCAAGCGCAAGCCCCGACGCGCCGCATGGAGAACTGGCACTTCGGCCTTGACCTTCCTAGCATGGTAAGGTCCAGCATCCAGTGACAGGCTATGTCAACGAGGATGCCAACCGCCATGTCCACTTCTTCCATACCGCTGTCTCCGGCCCCGGCCGGCACGAATGCCACCCCGGCCGCGCCCGAATGGCGCCTGCCGATCGAAGGGATGACCTGCGCCTCCTGCGTGCGCCGGGTCGAGAACGCGCTGGCCAAGGTGCCGGGCGTGCGTTCGGTCGCCGTCAACCTCGCCACCGAGGAAGCGACCGTGCAGGCCGACAGCGCCGCGGTGCTGCCCGCCGCGGCCGACGCCATCGCCGCCGCCGGCTACGCGGTGCCCCGCACCGAGCTGGAGCTGTCCGTGCGCGAGATGACCTGCGCCTCCTGTGTCGGCCGCATCGAGCGCGCCTTGCGCGCGGTGCCGGGCGTGGTCGATGCCCAGGTCAACCTGGCCACCGAGCGCGCCCTGGTGACGCTGGTCGGCGGCAGCGCGGCCGACATGCTGCCGGCGCTGACCGAGGCCGTGTCGCGTGCCGGCTATGCCGCCGAACCGGTGAGCGATGGGGTAGCCGATGCCGCCGCGGCCGCAGGGGCGCCGCCCGCGCGCACCGCCGACTTCTGGTCCGGACCCTGGTCGGTCGCGATCCCGGCCGCGCTGTCGCTGCCGCTGGTCGCGCCGATGGTGCTCGGCTGGTTCGGCATCGCGTGGAACGTGCCGGCGCTGTGGCAATGGCTGCTGGCCACGCCGGTGCAGTTCGTGTTCGGCTGGCGCTTCTATCGCGCCGGCTGGAAGGCGCTGCGCGCCGGCACCGGCAATATGGATCTGCTGGTGGCGCTCGGCACCTCGGCCGCCTACGGCCTGTCGCTGTGGCTGATCTGGCGCGGCGCCGCCGCCCATGGCGAGAGCCATCCGCACCTGTATTTCGAGAGCGCGGCGGTGGTGATCACGCTGGTGCGGCTCGGCAAATGGCTCGAGGTCCGGGCCAAGCGGCAGACCGCCGACGCGATCCGCGCGCTGGCCGCGCTGCGGCCCGATACCGCGCGGGTGCGCCGCGACGGCGTCGACACCACGGTGCCGCTGGCGCAGGTACGCGTCGGCGACGAGGTGGTGGTGCTGCCGGGCGAGCGCATTCCGGTCGACGGCGTGGTGATCGACGGCGACAGCCATGCCGACGAATCGATGCTGACGGGCGAGAGCCTGCCGGTGCCCAAGCATGTCGACGACCGCGTGACGGGCGGCGCCATCAACGGCGAGGGCCGGCTGGTGCTGCGCACCGCCGCGGTCGGCGCGGAAACGGTGCTGGCACGCATCATCCGCATGGTCGAACACGCGCAGGCGGCCAAGGCGCCGATCCAGCGGCTGGTCGACCGCGTCAGCGCGGTGTTCGTGCCGGTGGTGCTGGCGATCGCGCTGGTCACGCTGCTGGGCTGGGGCCTGGCGCTGGGCGACTGGCAGTCGGCGCTGCTCAACGCGGTGGCGGTGCTGGTGATCGCGTGCCCGTGCGCGTTGGGGCTGGCCACGCCGACCGCGATCATCGCCGGCACCGGCGCGGGCGCGCGGGCCGGCATCCTGGTCAAGGACGCCGAGGCGCTGGAGACCGCGCATCGCGTCAACGTGGTCGCGTTCGACAAGACCGGCACGCTGACGGTCGGCCAGCCCGAGGTGGTGGCGCTGCTGTCCGCGGAGGGAATGACGGGCGGCGGCGAGCGGCGTGACGACGCCTCTTCGCTGCTGCTGGCGCGGCTGGCCGCGCTGCAGGCCGGCAGCGAGCATCCGCTGGCCCGAGCGGTGCTGCACGCCGCCGAGCAGCGTGCGCTGGCGGTGCCGGTCGCGAGCGAACTGCGCGCGCTGCCGGGCCGCGGCATCAGCGGGCGCATCGATGGCGTCGCCTGGGCGCTCGGCAGCGAGCGCCTGCGCAAGGAGCTGGGCGCGTCGCTGGACGAGAGCTCCGCACTGCAGCGCGAGGCCGAGGCGCTGCGCCGGGCCGGCCGCACGGTGTCGTGGCTGATCGCGGTCGATACGCGCCGCGTCGAAGGACTGGTCGCGTTCGGCGATGCGATCAAGCCGGGCGCGCGCGAAGCGGTGGCGCGCCTGCATGCGGCCGGCGTGCGCACCGTGATGCTGTCCGGCGACAGTCACGGCGCCGCGGCACAGGTCGCCGACGCGCTCGGCATCGACGACGTGCAGGCCGAGGTGCTGCCCGAGGACAAGGCGGCGCGCGTGGCCTCGCTCAAGCGCGGCGGTGCGGTGGTCGCGATGGTCGGCGACGGCGTCAACGATGCGCCGGCGCTGGCCGCGGCCGACGTCGGCATCGCGATGTCCACCGGCACCGACGTGGCGATGCACGCGGCCGGCATCACGCTGATGCGCGGCGACCCGGGCCTGGTTGCCGACGCGCTGGCGATGTCGCACCGGACCGTGCGCAAGATCCGGCAGAACCTGTTCTGGGCCTTCGTCTACAACGTGATCGGCATCCCGCTGGCGGCGGCCGGTCTGCTCAGCCCGGTGGTGGCCGGCGCGGCGATGGCGTTCTCGAGCGTCAGCGTGGTCGGCAACGCGCTGCTGCTGCGGCGCTGGCGGCCGGCACCGCGCGACGGGGCCGTGCCGCACTGAAATCTGGAGGAAGCAAGGCGATGAATATCGGCGAAGCGGCGGCCGCCTCGGGCGTGTCCGCCAAGATGATCCGGCACTACGAATCGATCGGGCTGCTGCCCGAGCCGCCGCGCAGCGAAGGGGGCTATCGGCGCTACGACGAGCGCGCGCTGCATACCTTGCGCTTCGTACGGCGCGCCCGTAATCTCGGGTTCTCGCTGGACGAGATCCGCAACCTGCTGCTGCTGTGGCAGGACCGCGGGCGCGCCAGCGCCGACGTCAAGGCACTGACGCTGCGCCATGTCGCCGAGCTGGAAACGCGCATCGCGGAACTGGCGGCCATGCGCGACACGCTGCGCGCGCTGGCCGAGGCGTGCAGCGGCGACGAGCGGCCGGATTGCCCGATCCTCGCCGACTTCGCCGAGCCCGGGAGCGCGCCGTCAGCGGGGGATAGGCGTCACGGCAGTTCGCGCGACGGCAATGCGGACGATGGCAATGCGTCCGACGGCAATGCACGCCACGCCTGCCACTCTTGAACGCTGACCGGCGTGCGGCCGCGCCGCGCGCCGACGAGGAGAGCGATCGCATGGAAGCATCCAGGCCCGCCGCCATCGCGCCGGCCGACAGCCGCCAGCGCATGCGCGACGGCACCGAGCTGCTGCTGCGCACCTGGCTGCCCGACCCGCAACTGTGGCCCGAACCGTCGGGCACGCTGCTGCTGGTACACGGGCTGGCCGAGCACTGCGGCCGCTATGCGCATGTGGCGGCGCGCCTGTGCGCGCTGGGCCTGCGCGTGGTGGCCTACGACCAGCGCGGCCACGGCGCCAGCGGCGGCGCGCGCATGGTGGCCGAGCGGCCCGATGTCTTCCTCGACGACCTGGTGGAGATCTACGACGGCGTGGTGCAGCGCTGGCCCGAACTGCCGATCGTGCTCGGCCACAGCATGGGCGGGCTGGTCGCGGCGCGGCTGGCGACCTCGCGCGTGCGGCCGGTGCGCGCGCTGGTGCTGTCCTCGCCCGCGCTGGCGCTGCGCATCAGCGGCGCGATGCTGACGCTGCAGCGGATGCTGCTGACGCTGGCGCCGAACCTGCGCGTACCGAGCCCGATCCGTCCGACCGACCTGAGCCACGATCCCGCCGAAGTCGCCAGCTACCGCAGCGATCCGCTGGTACAGCGCACGCTGACGGCCGGCATCCTGCAGAGCATGCTGCTCGGCATCGAACGCGCGCAGGCCGACGCGCCGCTGCTCGAGGCACCCACGCTGCTGCTGGTGGCGGGCGCCGATCGCGTGGTCGATCCGGCGGGCAGCCGGCGCTTCTGCGACAATGCGCCGGCCGACCTGCACGAATGCATCTGGTTCGAGCACGCCTACCACGAGATCTTCAACGAGCAGGCGGCGTTGCGGGCGGAGGTGCTGGACGCGCTGAGCGACTGGCTGCGCCGTCATCTGCAGCCGGTGACGGATGCGGGTCGCTGACGCGCGCCACGCGTAGGCCGACGTGTATGCCGACGTGTATGCCGACGTGTATGCCGACGCGACGGCCGATATCGACGCAGCCCACGAAGACCAACGCAGGACGCACGACGCATAATCCCTGACGCCTCACGCTTGCCGGCCGTCCTCCCGCGGCGGACGGCCGTACCCCGATCGACTACCCAACCCAGAAGAAGAGCATGGAGACCTACGACTACATCATCGTCGGCGGCGGCACCGCGGGCTGCGTGCTGGCCAACCGGCTGACGCAGGACGCCGACGTCAGCGTGCTGCTGCTCGAGGCGGGCGGCAAGGACGACTACCACTGGATCCATATTCCGGTGGGCTACCTGTACTGCATCGGCAATCCGCGCACCGACTGGATGTACCGCACGGTCGCCGAGCCCGGGCTGAACGGCCGCTCGCTGATCTATCCGCGCGGCCGCGTGCTGGGCGGCTGCTCGTCGATCAACGGCATGATCTACATGCGCGGGCAGCGCGAGGACTACGACGAGTGGGCGCGCATCACCGGCGATGACGGCTGGCGCTGGGACAACGTGCTGCCGCTGTTCAAGCGCAGCGAGGACCATCACCGCGGCGCCAACGAGTTTCACGGCGCCGGCGGCGAATGGCGCGTCGAGCCGCAGCGCCTGCGCTGGGACATCCTCGAGCGCTTCATCGACGCGGCCGAGCAGACCGGTATCCCGCGCACCGACGACTTCAACCGCGGCGACAACTTCGGCGTCGGCTACTTCGAGGTCAACCAGCGCCGCGGCATTCGCTGGAATACCTCGAAGGCGTTCCTGCGGCGCGCCTCCGAACGGCCGAACCTGACCATCGTCACCGGCGCGCAGGTCAGCGAGCTGACCTTCGACGGACGCCGCTGCAGCGGCCTGCATTACGTCGGCGGCGGCCAGCCGCATACGGTGGCCGCGCGGCGCGAGGTGATCCTCGCCGCGGGCGCGGTCAACACGCCGCAGCTGCTGGAACTGTCCGGCATCGGCCAGCCCGAACGGCTGCAGGCGCTCGGCATCCCGGTGCGGCAGGCGCTGCCGGGCGTCGGCGAGAACCTGCAGGACCATCTGCAGCTGCGCATGATCGTCAAGGTCGAGGGCGTGCGCACGCTGAACACGCGGGTCGGCAACTGGTGGGGCAAGCTGGGCATCGGGCTGCAGTATGCGTGGAACCAGAGCGGGCCGATGAGCATGGCGCCGTCGCAGCTCGGCGCGTTCGCGCGCTCGGATCCGGAGCAGGCGCGGCCCAACGTCGAGTACCACGTGCAACCGCTGTCGCTCGACAAGTTCGGCGAGCCGCTGCACACCTTCAACGCCTTCACCGCGAGTGTCTGCAATCTGCGGCCGACCTCGCGCGGCAGCGTCCACATCGACAGCCCGGACTTCCGCCAGGCGCCGGTGATCGCGCCCAACTACCTGTCGACCGACGAGGACCGCAAGGTCGCGGCCGACTCGCTTCGGCTGACCCGCCGCATCGTCGCCGCGCCGGCACTGGCGCCGTACCGGCCGCAGGAATGGCTGCCGGGTCCGCATGTCGAGGACGACGAATCGCTGGCGCGCGCGGCCGGCGATATCGGCACGACGATCTTCCATCCGGTCGGCACCTGCCGCATGGGCAGGCCCGACGATCCGCAGGCGGTGGTCGACCAACGGCTGCGCGTGATCGGCGTGCAGGGCCTGCGCGTGGTCGATGCCTCGGTGATGCCGCTGATCACCTCGGGCAATACCAACTCGCCGACCATCATGATCGCCGAGCGCGCCAGCGACATGATCCGCGAGGACCGGCGCAGCGGGGCGCGCGGCTGAGGCGGCAGACGCTGCGCCACGGTCTCGGCGCCACCGTCGGCGCCGCCCGCGCGCGGCGCCGCACCGCACCGCCCCCTGCGCCCCCGCAGCGGTGTGGCAGCTTCTCCGAAGCTTGCCCATGTCCTGCTTGCGGCTTTCCCGCAGCCAGCCCGCACACGGCGGCCGCGCTGCCTGACAAACATGACAGCTGGTTCATGTTTCAGGCTCAGTGCAAACCCGGATGTTTTGCGACGCAACAGGTGCCCACAATAGACGCCGGACAGTCGTGATGCCGCGCTCACATCTGCGCATGCATCGGCGCTTGCATCCGACCGTGCCGCCGCTGCCACCCAGCGCGCTGCCACACACACCAATAAGACATTGCAGACAAGGCGACCCCCACCCGCGCTGATATTCGCGCAGCGCCGGCCGGGGTCGCGGGTCGAATCCGGGCACGACGGGCCAGAAGCCGGCGTCGCGCCGAACGAGGACGGGCAGGAGACATGAACCAGCAGGAAACCATCCTGGAGACGCGCAACCTCACCAAGGAGTTCAAGGGGTTTACCGCGGTCAGCGACGTCAATCTGCGGGTCAGGCGCGGGTCCATCCATGCGCTGATCGGCCCCAACGGAGCGGGCAAGACCACCTGCTTCAATCTGCTGACGAAGTTCCTGGTGCCGACCACCGGCACCATTCTGTTCAACGGCATCGACATCACCGGCGAGAAGCCCGCGCAGATCGCGCGCCGCGGCGTGATTCGCTCGTTCCAGATCTCGGCGGTGTTTCCGCACCTGACCGTGCGCGAGAACGTGCGCATCGGGCTGCAGCGCAAGCTCGGCACCGCCTTCCACTTCTGGCGCAGCGAACGCACGCTGTCGGTGCTCGACGACGAGGCGATGGCGCTGCTCGAGCAGGTGGGGCTGACCGAGTTCGCCGACACCGTGACCGTCAACCTGCCGTACGGCCGCAAGCGCGCGCTGGAGATCGCCACCACGCTGGCGATGGAGCCCGAGCTGATGCTGCTCGACGAGCCGACCCAGGGCATGGGTCACGAGGACGTCGACCGCGTCACGCAGCTGATCAAGAAGGTCTCGGCCGGCCGCACCATCCTGATGGTCGAACACAACATGAACGTGGTGTCGTCGATCGCGGACACGATCACCGTGCTGCAGCGGGGCGCGATCCTCGCCGAAGGGCCGTACGAGCAGGTGTCGAAGGACCCGCGCGTGATGGAAGCCTATATGGGCACGGCCGACGCCGAGCTGCAGGGCGCGCACTGAGAGCAATGCGGAGCGACGACATGACGACTGACAACACGCCCGCCCTCGAGATCCGCGGCCTGCAGGCCTGGTACGGCGAATCGCACATCCTGCACGGGGTCGACCTGACCGTGAACCGCGGCGAAGTGGTCACGCTGCTGGGCCGCAACGGCGCCGGCCGCACCACCACGCTGCGCGCGATCATGGGCCTGACCGGCACGCGCAAGGGCTCGATCAGGATCAACGGGCACGAGACGATCCATCTGCCGACGCACAAGATCGCGCACTACGGCATCGGCTACTGCCCCGAGGAACGCGGCATCTTCGCCAGCCTGTCCTGCGAGGAGAACCTGCTGCTGCCGCCGCAGCTCAAGGGCGCCGGCGCGCAGCAGGGCATGAGCGAGGCCGACATCTACGAGATGTTCCCGAACCTGGCCGAACGCCGGCAAAGCCAGGGCACGCGGCTGTCGGGCGGCGAGCAACAGATGCTGGCGGTCGGGCGCATCCTGCGCACCGGCGCGAACCTGCTGCTGCTCGACGAGATTTCGGAAGGATTGGCACCGGTGATCGTGCAGGCGCTGGCCCGCATGATCCGGATGCTGAAGCAGAAGGGGTACACGGTGGTGATGGTGGAGCAGAACTTCCGCTTCGCCGCGCCGCTGGCGGACCGCTTCTATGTGATGGAGCACGGCACCATCGTCGAGCGCTTCGGCGCCGGCGAGCTCGAACAGAAGATGCCGGTGTTGCACGAACTGCTTGGGGTCTGATCCTTCGGGGTCGCAGGCATGGTCGAAGGTACGGTCGAACGTACGGTGGCAGGAACGGGCGGCGCGAGGCCGCCGAAACACAGGAGACAAGCAATGAAGATCAAACGGCTCGCAGCCGCGATGGCGGCCTTGGTGACGGGCATGGCGGCCGGAGCGGCCTCCGCGCAGGTATCGGGTGACTCGGTCAAGATCGGCTTCATCACCGACATGTCCAGCTTGTACGCGGACATCGACGGCAAGTCGGGCGTCGAGGCGGTCAAGATGGCGATCGAGGACGCCGGCGGCAAGGTGCTCGGCAAGCCGATCGAGCTGCTGTCGGCCGACCACCAGAACAAGGCCGACATCGCCGCCTCGAAGGCGCGCGAATGGATGGACCAGCAGGGCCTGGACATGCTGCTGGGCGGCACCAACTCCGGTACCGCGCTGGCGATGAACAAGGTCGCGCAGGAAAAGAAGAAGGTCTACATCAACATCGGCGCGGGCACGGCCCGCCTGACCAACGAAGAGTGCTCGCCGTACACGGTGCACTACGCCTACGACACGGTGGCGCTGGCCAAGGGCACCGGCAGCGCGGTGGTCAAGCAGGGCGGCAAGTCGTGGTTCTTCCTGACCGCGGACTACGCCTTCGGCCATTCGCTGGAGAACGACACCTCGGCGGTGGTCAAGGCCAATGGCGGCACGGTGGTCGGCTCGGTGCGCCATCCGCTGTCGGCGTCGGACTTTTCGTCGTTCCTGCTGCAGGCGCAGGCCTCGAAGGCGCAGATCCTGGGCCTGGCCAACGCCGGCGGCGACACGATCAATTCGATCAAGGCGGCCAAGGAATTCGGCATCACCAAGAACATGAAGATCGCCGGCCTGCTGATGTTCATCAACGACGTGCACAGCCTCGGACTGAAGAACACCGAAGGCCTGCTGATGACCGACAGCTGGTACTGGGACATGAACGACGAGACCCGCAAGTTCGCCAACCGCTTCTTCGCCAAGAACAAGAAGATGCCGAGCAGCCTGCAGGCCGCCGACTACTCCGCGGTGCGTACCTACCTGAAGGCGGTCGAGGCGGCCAAGACCGACGATCCGGACAAGGTGATGGCCGAGCTGAAGAAGGCGAAGATCGACGACTTCTACACCAAGGGCTATATCCGCGCCGACGGCCGCGCCATTCATGACATGTACCTGATGCAGGTCAAGAGCCCGGCCGAGTCGAAGAAGCCCTGGGACTACCTGAAGGTCGTGGCGACGATCCCGGGCGACCAGGCCTTCACGACGCCCGCCGAGTCGAAGTGCGCGCTGCTGAAGAAGTAAACGACGCCGGCCCGGCGGTGCGCGCCTCGCGCATCGCCGCGGCCCGATGAACGACCGGCGCCGCGTGCGCGTTCGCTGCCGCCGGCCCATGCCTTCCTCGACGGAGGGCGGGCCGGCGCGGAACGGGCCCGCGGCGCCGCATAGCTGACGCCTGCGATGGACATCTTCGGTATTCCCTTGCCCGCCATGTTGTCCCAGCTGTTGCTCGGGCTGGTCAACGGGGCTTTCTATGCGATGTTGAGCCTTGGCCTGGCGGTGATCTTCGGCCTGCTCAACGTCATCAATTTCGCGCACGGCGCGCTCTTCATGCTCGGCGCGGTGCTGGCCTGGATGGGCATGGAGTACGCCGGGCTCAACTACTGGGTGATGCTGCTGCTCGCCCCGGTGGTGGTCGGCGTGATCGGCGTGGTCATCGAGAAGACCATGCTGCGCTGGATCTACAAGCTCGACCATATCTACGGCCTGCTGCTGACGCTGGGCATCACGCTGGTGATCGAGGGCGTGTTCCGCTCGATCTACGGCGTGTCGGGCCTGCCGTATTCGACGCCGGAACTGCTGGCGGGCGCGACCGACCTCGGCTTCATGATCCTGCCGAACTACCGCGCCTGGGTGGTGGTGGCCTCGCTGGCGGTGTGCCTGGCGACCTGGTACATGATCGAGAAGACCAAGCTCGGCGCCTATCTGCGCGCCGGCACCGAGAACCCGAAGCTGGTCGAGGCCTTCGGCGTCAACGTGCCGCTGATGGTCACGCTGACCTACGGCTTCGGCGTCGCGCTGGCCGCCTTCGCCGGCGTGCTGGCCGCGCCGGTGATCCAGATCTCGCCGCTGATGGGGCAGAACCTGATCATCGTGGTGTTCGCGGTGGTGGTGATCGGCGGCATGGGTTCGATCCTGGGCTCGATCGTCACCGGTCTTGGCCTCGGCGTGATCGAGGGCCTGACCAAGGTGTTCTATCCGGAAGCGTCGTCGACCGTGGTGTTCCTGATCATGGTGATCGTATTGCTGCTGCGGCCGGCCGGGCTGTTCGGGAGGGAGAAGTGATGGACGGACAAAGCGCATCGCGCACACAGGGACCCCAGGGCACGCAGGCTTCCGCGCCGGTGGAGGCGGGCGCCGCGCGCCGCGGCGTGCCGCGCACCGTGCCGCTGCTGTTGTATGGGCTGCTGCTGCTCGCGCTGATTGCCGCGCCGATGGCCGGCGCCTATCCGGTGTTCGTGCTGAAGGTGCTGTGCTTCGCGCTGTTTGCCTGCGCGTTCAACCTGCTGATCGGCTACACCGGCCTGCTGTCGTTCGGCCACGCGGCCTTCTTCGGCGGCGCCGGTTATGTGGCCGGGCATGCGATGAAGGTGTGGGGCGTGACGCCGGAGGTCGGGCTGGTGCTCGGCACGCTGGCAGGGGCGGCGATCGGCTACGTGGTCGGCGCGCTGGCGATCCGGCGGCAAGGCATCTACTTCTCGATGATCACGCTGGCGCTGGCGCAGATGCTGTTCTTCTTCTGCCTGCAGGCGCCGTTCACCGGCGGCGAGGACGGGCTGCAGGGCATTCCGCGCGGCAAGCTGTTCGGCGTGCTGTCGCTGTCGGACGACCTGACGCTGTACTACGTCGCGCTGGCGATCATCGTGCTGGCCTTCGCGCTGATCGTGCGTACGGTGCATTCGCCGTTCGGGCAGATCCTGAAGGCGATCAAGGAGAACGAGCCGCGCGCGATCTCGCTGGGCTACGACACCGACCGCTTCAAGCTGATGGCCTTCGTGCTGTCGGCCGCGCTGTCGGGGCTGGCCGGCGCGATCAAGGCGCTGGTGCTGGGCTTCGAGACGCTGACCGACGTGCACTGGTCGATGTCGGGCACGGTGATCCTGATGACGCTGGTCGGCGGCCTGGGTACGTTGTCCGGTCCGATCGTCGGCGCCTTCGTGATCGTCGCGCTGGAGAACAAGCTGGGCGATATCGGCAGCTTCCTGGCCTCGGCCACCGGCGTCGAGTGGTTCAACTCGCTGGGCGAGTCGGTGACGATGGTGACCGGCGTGATCTTCGTGATCTGCGTGCTGCTGTTCCGCCGTGGCATCATGGGCGAGCTGCAGGCGCTGTTCAGCCGGAGCCGGCATTAGCGCACCTCCGGAGGCCGCGGCGGGGAGTGGCCGCCGCGGTACATGCCCGTTTTTAGGGCTAGGGTTTTTTCTAGCTTGTTGGATACGCACCGCTTCGTTACATTGGAGCCACGGTTTTCGCAGGTTAAATGGAGGCGGAAGCGAGGAGACGACAGGCGCGCACCCACGATGAGCATTCCGTGAGGAAGCAGCGTTAAATAAGGAAAGGGCGTTGACGGGTGATCCTCGGCAACGCCCTTTTTAATTTGTGGCTTATTTGTCCGGTTCCTCCGTGAGACAATGCGCGCCTTGCCCGCGACCGCCATGCCGTCTCCGTCCGATCCCATTCTTTCCGGTTCCTCCGGTGCCCCCGGCGCCTCTGCGCCAACTCCCAACTATCTGATTCGACAGGCTTTTCCGGCCGACCAGCCGATGCTGGCGGACTGGTTGCAGGCGTGCGCGCCGGCGCCGGTGCTGCTGCAGCGCGGCCGCGCCGCGATGCTCGAGCGGCTGCTGCAACGGCCCGAGCTGGGCCTGTGCCTGCTGGCGTGGGAGGGCGCCGCGCTGGTCGGCTGCCTGCCGGTCCAGCTGGTGCCGCGCCTCGATCTGGGCGGTCTGGCGGCGCTGGCCACCGAAGCCTGGTGCTTGCCCGGCGCGCACGAAAGTGGTGCAATCCTCGCTTCTTGCCGCGACTGGCTCGCCGACTGGTGCCGCGCGCATGGCGTGCGCCATCTGCTGTGGGCCCCGGGCCTGCCCGCTGCCAGGGAGTCTGGCGAGCCCGGGAAGTCGGATCACGGCCTGAGCCGGTTGCCGTGCGGCCTGTGGCATCGCGACCTGGCGCCGGCGGTCAAGCAGCTGTCCTGATCCGACCGCGGAGTCCTTGCCCGTTCCTGTGTTTGGCGACGTCCCGGATAGTCCGTCCCACGCCGTCGCCTGCCCGGCCTGCGTCCGCCCCACGCCGTCGCCCGCTTTCGCTTCCTGCTTTCGTTTCTTTACCCCTGACCCGCTGACGCCTTCCCGGATGTTCCAATGGAGTTCGCCTTCCTGTTTGCCGCCGCCTTCCTGGCCGGCCTGATCGATGCCGTCGCCGGCGGCGGCGGCCTGGTGCAGATTCCCGCCATCTTCAGCGCCTACCCGAGCCACGCGCCGGCGACGCTGATCGGCACCACCAAGGTCGCCTCGATGGCCGGCACCTTCAACGCCGCGGTGCGCTACGCGCGCAGCGTGCGGATCTACTGGGGTGCCACCGGGCCGGCGGTGGCGGCTGCCTTCCTCTGCTCGATGGCCGGCGCCTACACGCTGACGCTGGTGCCGGCCGAACCGCTGCGCAAGCTGCTGCCCTTCGTGCTGGCGATCCTGCTGATCTATACGCTGGCCAGGAAGGACCTCGGTGCCGAGCACGCGCCGACGCTGTCGGGCGCGCGCGAGCGTTGGGTCGCGCTGATGGGCGGCGCGGCGATCGGCTTCTACGACGGCATCTTCGGACCCGGCACGGGCAGCTTCCTGATGATCATGTTCGTGCGGCTGTTCGGCTACGACTTCCTGCACGCCGCGGCCTCGACCAAGCTGGTCAACCTCGCCACCAATGTCGCGGCGCTGATGCTGCTCGGCTTCAAGGGGCACGTCTGGTGGGAGCTCGGCCTGGTGATGGCGGTGGGCAACGTCATCGGCAGCCAGCTCGGCAGCCGGCTTGCGCTGAAGCACGGCAGCCGTTTCGTGCGCAAGGTGTTCCTGCTGGTGGTCAGCGCGCTGATTCTGAAGACCGCCTGGGACGCCTTCGTCGGCTGAGGGCGCGCACGGCCTTCGCGTAGCCGCCGGGTACGTTTCGCGCAGGGCTCCGCGCGCTCCTCGCGGACGTCCCGAGGCAGGTCGCCGCGTGGTCCTGGGGCACGTCCCCACGCGGGTCCTCGCTGACGTCCCCGCGCACCGGTCGCTCCGCCGAAAGGCGCGCCGATGCTGGCGATGCGGGTTAATCCTGCCTTGGCGGCAAGGGGCGCTGTGTTAGACTCGGTGCGAATTCCCGACCGCTCGGTCGGCGAATCAAATCCGGCGCCGGCCGCCTCCTCGCAAGCCTGTCTTCAGTACGGATTGCGCTGGAAGATCGGCCGCGACCCTTCGAAAAAAGAGGGCACGCGCGGACGGGATCGGGCACGACGGCGAAGCGCGGCGACCAGCACCGCGGATCCGTCGGAACAACAAGCCAGGCGCGGACCGGCCCCAAGCCGGCTCGATGCCGACCGGTTTGAGAGAAGAAGGAGACACGATGAATTTCAAGCGCGCCAGCATGCTGGCCTTCGCCGCCGCCTGTCTGTGCGCCGGCGCTGCCCAGGCCCAGATCAAGATCGGGGTCACGGTATCGGCGACCGGTCCGGCGGCTTCGCTGGGCATCCCGGAAAAGAACACCTTCACGCTGCTGCCCAAGGAAATCGCCGGCAAGAAGGTCGAATACATCGTGCTCGACGACGCCTCGGACAGCACCACCGCCGTCAAGAACACCCGCAAGCTGATCAGCGAGGACAAGGTCGACGCCGTGGTCGGCTCGACCGTGACGCCGAATTCGCTGGCGATGGTCGACGTGGTCGCCGAGAGCGGCACGCCGATGATCACGATGGCGGCGTCGGCGCGCATCATCGAACCGATGGACGCCAAGCGCGCCTGGGTCTTCAAGACCCCGCAGAACGACTCGCACATGGCGACGGCGATCTCCGAGCACATGAGCAACAACAACGTGAAGACGGTGGCCTTCATCGGCTTCGCGGATGCCTACGGCGAGAGCTGGTCGCAGGAGTTCGCCAAGGTGGCGGACATCCGCAAGATCAAGGTCGTCGCCAACGAGCGCTTCGCCCGCACCGATACCTCGGTCACCGGCCAGGTGCTGAAGATCATGGCCAGCAATCCGGACGCGGTGCTGATCGCCGGTTCCGGCACGCCGTCGGCGCTGCCCGCCAAGGCGCTGAAGGAGCGCGGCTACAAGGGCAAGATCTACCAGACCCACGGCGTCGCCAACCCCGACTTCCTGCGCGTCTGCGGCAAGGACTGCGAAGGCGCGCTGCTGCCGGCCGGTCCGCTGCTGGTCGCCGAGCAGCTGCCCGACAGCAATCCGGTCAAGAAGCCGGCGATGACCTACAAGACCGCCTACGAGAAGGCCTTCGGCGGCCAGGTGTCGACCTTCGGCGGCCATGCCTGGGACGCCGGCCTGCTGCTCGAGCGCGCGATTCCGGTCGCGCTGAAGAAGGCGCAGCCGGGCACGCCGGAATTCCGCAAGGCGCTGCGCGATGCGCTGGAGCAGACCAAGGAGCTGCCGGTCTCGCACGGCATCATGACGATGAGCCCGACCGACCATCTGGGCCTGGACCAGCGCTCGCGCGTGATGGTGCAGATCGTCGACGGCAAGTGGAAGCTGCAGAAGTAGGAACGCCTGGCAGCTTCGCCGCGCGGCAGGGCGCATGGACGCACCATGCGCCTTTTTTGTTTTGCGGCCCCGGGGAAGGGGAACCGGTGAGGCAGAACCGGTGAGGCAGAACCGGTGAGGCAGAACCGGTGAGGCAGAACCGGTGAGGCAGAACCGGTGAGGCAGAACCGGTGAGGCAGAACCGGTGAGGCAAAACCGGTCAAGCGGAACCGGGCGCTAGGGTTCGCGCGGATTTCCTCGAAGCGTAAGACCTTTACTATTTCGTAATTCGCTGCATCGCGGCAACCCCGAGGAGATCATGGACCTCTCGATTGCGGCCATCCTGGCACAGGACGGCATCACCTCCGGCGCGATCTACGCGCTGTTGGCGCTGGCCCTGGTGCTGGTGTTTTCGGTGACCCGCGTCATCTTCATCCCGCAAGGGGAGTTCGTCGCCTACGGCGCGCTGACGCTGGCGGTGATGCAGGCGGGCCATGCGCCGCAGACCTCGTGGCTGCTGGTGGCGATGGGGGTGCTGACCTTCGTCTACGAGGGCGCCACCGTGCTGCGCAGCGCCGAACTGCGCCGCAGCGCCGGCCGCCGGCTGGCGGTGCTGGCCGGCAAGTACCTGGTCTTTCCGTTCGCGGTGCACTGGCTGACGCAGGCCTATGGCGCGCAGCCGCTGCCGATGCTGGCGCAGATTGCGCTGACGCTGCTGATCGTGGTGCCGATGGGCCCGATGCTGTATCGCATCGCCTACCAGCCGCTGGCCGAGGCCAGCACGCTGGTGCTGCTGATCGTCTCGGTCGGCGTGCACTTCGCGCTGGTCGGACTGGGACTGGTGATGTTCGGCGCCGAGGGCTCGCGCACCACCGCCTTCTCCGATGCGCGCTTCGATGTTGGTGCGCTGTCGGTGTCGGGCCAGAGCCTGTGGGTGATCGGCGTGTCCGGGCTCTTGATCGCCGGCCTGTACTTCTATTTCGACCGCACGCTGACCGGCAAGGCGCTGCGCGCCACCGCGGTCAACCGGCTGGGCGCGCGCCTGGTCGGCATCGGCACCACGCAGGCGGGCCGGCTGTCGTTCACGCTGGCCGCCGCGATGGGCGCGCTGTGCGGCATCCTGATTGCGCCGCTGACCACGGTCTACTACGAGTCGGGCTTCCTGATCGGCCTGAAGGGCTTCGTCGGCGCCATCGTCGGCGGGCTGGTCAGCTATCCGGTGGCGGCCGCCGGCGCGCTGCTGGTGGGGCTGCTCGAATCCTATTCGTCCTTC
Source organism: Cupriavidus cauae (assembly GCF_026210475.1). Classification (NCBI taxonomy): domain Bacteria; kingdom Pseudomonadati; phylum Pseudomonadota; class Betaproteobacteria; order Burkholderiales; family Burkholderiaceae; genus Cupriavidus; species Cupriavidus cauae. Next base: position 706,604 of record NZ_CP080293.1, on the reverse strand, counting down.
TGGGCCAGTGCGTTCAAGGAGGTCATCGTGTTCACGCTGATCATTCCGGTGCTGCTGTGGCGCTCGCTGACCAGCAAACATGTGGAAGACGAGGAATGATGCAACGGCAAGCCACACGCACAACCGGGACGCAGCAGGCGTCCGACACGGCGGCGGCCGCAACGCCGACGCTCCCGGCGACGGCGCCGGCGACGACCCCGGCCCCGGCCTCCGGCAGCGCCAACCTGCGCAACCGGCTTCTGCTGATCGCGTTCGCGGCGATCCTGGCCTTGCTGCCGGTGCTCCCCACGCCTGAGTTCTGGATCACGCTGGGCAACTACATCGGCCTGTACAGCATCGTCGCGATCGGCTTGGTGCTGCTGACCGGCGTCGGCGGCATGACCTCGTTCGGGCAGGCGGCCTTCGTGGGCCTGGGCGCCTACAGCACCGCCTACCTGACCACGCAGTACGGGCTGTCGCCCTGGTTCGGCCTGCTGGTCGGGCTGGTGATCACGATGGCCTCGGCCTATGTGATCGGCCTGATCACGATGCGGATGTCGGGGCATTACCTTCCGCTGGCAACGATCGCCTGGGGGCTGTCGCTGTTCTTCCTGTTCGGCAACCTCGAATTCCTCGGCAAGTACGATGGCCTGAACGGCATCCCGGTGCTGTCGCTGCTGGGCTTCGAGCTGCAGTCGGGCCGCTCGATGTTCTATCTGATCTGGGTGGTGGTGCTGCTCGCGGTGGTGGCGATGCAGAACCTGCTCGATTCGCGTCCTGGCCGGGCGATCCGCGCGCTGAAGGGCGGCGGCGTGATGGCCGAGGCGATGGGCGTCAATACCGCGTGGATGAAGGTGGTGGTGTTCGTCGTCGCCGCGGTGCTGGCCTGTATCTCGGGCTTCCTGTACGCGCATCTGCAGCGCGCGGTGAACCCGACGCCGTTCGGCCTGAACTATGGCATCGAGTACCTGTTCATGGCGGTGGTCGGCGGTGTCGGCCACGTGTGGGGCGCGGTGCTGGGCGCGGGCATCCTGACCATCCTGAAGGACATGCTGCAGGGCGTGCTGCCGAAGCTGCTGGGCGCCAACGGCAACTTCGAGATCATCGTGTTCGGCGTGCTGCTTGTGCTGCTGCTGCAGTATGCGCGCGACGGGCTCTGGCCCTTCCTGCGCAAGGCATGGCCGAGCGGGCCGCCGGTGCGCGCGCCCGAACAGGCCGCCGCGCTGCCCGTACGGCAGAAGCCGCAGGCCGGCGAACTGATCCTCGACGTGCGCGCGGCGCGCAAGGAGTTCGGCGGGCTGGTGGCGGTCAACGACGTCAGCTTCCAGGTGCGCGCCGGCGAGATCGTCGGACTGATCGGGCCCAACGGCGCCGGCAAGTCGACCACCTTCAATCTGGTCACCGGCGTGCTGCCGCTGACGCGCGGCGAAGTGCGCTATCGCGGCGAGGCCATCACCAATCTGCCGTCGCGCGAGATCGTCAAGCGCGGTATCGGCCGGACCTTCCAGCACGTGCATCTGCTGCCGACGATGACGGTGCTGGAGAACGTCGCGATCGGCGCGCATCTGCGCGGCGACTACCGGCCGCAGGGCGGCGTGTCGGCGGCGATCCTGCGCATGAACCGCGGCGAGGAGGCCAAGCTGCTGTTCGAGGCGAAGCGCCAGCTCGAGCGCGTGGGCCTGGCCGACTGCATGTACATGGAGGCCGGCAGCCTGGCGCTGGGCCAGCAGCGCATTCTCGAGATCGCCCGCGCGCTGTGCTGCGATCCCGCGCTGCTGCTGCTCGACGAGCCGGCCGCGGGCCTGCGCTACAAGGAGAAGCAGGCGCTGGCCGAGCTGCTGCGCAAGCTCAAGGGCGAGGGCATGAGCGTGCTGCTGGTCGAGCACGACATGGACTTCGTGATGAACCTGACCGACCGGCTGGTGGTGATGGAGTTCGGCACGCGCATCGCCGAGGGCGTGCCCGAGGAAGTGCAGAAGAACCCCGCGGTGCTCGAGGCCTATCTGGGCGGCGTGGAATAAGGGAGCGAGCGGTGAGCGTGATTCTCGAAGTGAAGGACCTGCATGTCCGCTACGGCAAGGTCGAGGCGGTGCACGGGGCCAGCCTGTCGGTCGAGGCCGGCAAGATCGTCACGGTGATCGGCCCCAATGGCGCGGGCAAGTCCACCATGCTGAACGCGATCATGGGGGCGCTGCCGCCGACCGGCTGGGCCAGCGGCATGGTGTCCTACCTGGGCCACGACATGGCGGGCATTCCGGTCGAGGGACGGGTCGCGCGCGGCATGTGCCTGGTGCCGGAGAAGCGCGAGCTGTTCGGCTCGATGAGCGTCGAGGACAACCTGCGGCTCGGCGCCTTCCGCCGCAAGCGCGCGGGCGAGAAGAACTTCCTCGACCAGATGGACGTGGTCTACGAGCTGTTCCCCCGGCTGCGCGAGCGCGCGCGCCAGGATGCCGGCACGCTGTCCGGCGGCGAGCGCCAGATGCTGGCGGTCGGCCGCGCGCTGATGGCCAAGCCCGAACTGCTGATGCTGGACGAGCCCAGCCTTGGCCTCGCGCCGCTGATCGTCAAGGAGATCTTCCACATCATCAACGACCTGCGCCGCACCGGCGTGGCGACGCTGCTGATCGAGCAGAACGCGCGCGCCGCATTGCAGGTGGCGGACTACGGCTATGTGATCGAGACGGGAGAGATCGCGATGGCCGGGCCGGCCGACGAGCTGGCCGCGGATCCGCGCGTCATCGAGACCTACCTGGGGTTGGCGAAGAAGGCGGCTTGAAGGCTGGCTTGAAGCGTGGCCGGACAGCCTTGTCGGACCCTTCCATGCGATGAAAGAATAACGGCGCGCTTCGGTGCGCCGTTTTCATTTGTCGCTCTTATGGTCGGCGACGTTAAATTAGCGTGATTAATGTTTCTTGCGTTGGGTAACTATTTGTCATCTATCCGGTGAATCATTACCCCGGACGCGGACCACATCCGGGTCCTGCGCCGCCGTTTCGAGCAGCCACTGCCGGAAACGGTTCAGCGCCGGATGGTCGCGCCGCTCCCGCGGCGCGCACAGGAAGTAGCCCCGCGTCAGACGGATCGGCAGATCGAAGGGCGCCACCACTCGGCCGGCCGCGATCTCGTCGCGTACCAGGCAGCGCTGCAGCACCGCGATGCCGATATCGGCCTTGACCGCCTGCACCAGAATCGACACCTGGTCGAACCCCGTGGCCAGCGTGGGCGCAGCGTTGGGTACGCCCGCCGCAACGAACCAGTGCTGCCAGTTGGCGGGCGCGCCGGTGTGAAAGAGCAGGGACTCCCGCAGCAGATCCGCGGGCGTCCGCCATTGACCAGCCTCCCGCCGCAGCCGTGCGCGCTCCGGATGGCAGACCGGCACCATCTCGCTGCCGATTACGTAGTCCACCTGCAGATTGGGCCAGCTGTTGGCGGTGCCCGCCAGCAGCGCCGCATCGGGTGCGGGCCCCGAGAAATCCTCGTCGCGCCGGTAGGGCACGAAGTCGAGGCGGATATCGGGATGGCGCCGATGGAAGTCCGGCAGGCGCGGCACCAGCCAGACGCTGGCCAGCGTGGGCACGGCGGACAGCGTCAGATGGTGTTGCCGGTCGCCGGCGAGCAGCGCGGCGCTGGCCGATTCGATCGCGGCCAGCGGCTGGGCCACCGCCTCGAGGAAGCCGCGACCCGCGGCGGTCAGCACCAGCCGATGCGCGTTGCGCTGGATCAGTGGCTGGCCGAAGTGCGCCTCCAGCCTGGCGATCGCCCGGCTGATCGCGCCCTGGGTCACACATAGCTCCTGCGCGGCGCGCGTGAAGCTGCCCAGCCGCGCCGCGGTGGCGAAGGCGTGCAGCTCGGACATCGACGGCGATCGCAGGCGCATGCGGGGCTTCTGCGCTCATCGGCGGATGGGCGCGGCGAGGATGAACTGAGGTAATGGAAGCGTGCAATATAGTCGTTTGTGCACGCTCGGTAAACTGGCCGACACTTGACGCGTCGTGGGCATCTTTGGCCCCGAATCGGCATCGTCCGCCACGTAAAAGACAAGGCAATTCCAAGGAGAACATCGCCATGAACCGAGCCGTGACCACGCGTCGTCGCTTTGTGCTGTCCGCCGTGACTACCGCCGTCACTTCCGCAGTCGCCGCCGCGCTGCTGCCCGCCGCGGCCAGCGCCGCGCCGGCCAACTATCCCAGCCGTCCGATCCGCCTGATTGTTCCGTTCGCCGCCGGCGGCTCCACCGATCTGTCGGCGCGCCTGGTCGCCGAGTACGCTGGCCGCGAGCTGGGCCAGTCGATCGTGGTCGAGAACAAGGGCGGGGCAGGCGGCTCGCTCGGCATGGGCGAAGTCGCCCGCTCGGCGCCGGACGGCTACACGATCGGCATGGCCACGGTCAGCACGCACGGCTCGAACCCGGCGGTCTATCCGAAGCTGAGCTATGACCCGATCAAGGACTTCGTGCCGGTCACCAATGTGGTGGCGATCCCCAGCGTGTTTGCCGTCCATCCGAGCGTGCCGGCCAAGACCATGAAGGAGTTCATCGCGCTGGCCAAGGCCAACCCCGGCAAGTACAGCTTCGCGTCGCCGGGCGCCGGCTCGCTCGGGCACGTGAATATCGAGAACTTCATGATGCTGTCCGGTATCGATCTGCTGCATGTCCCGTACAAGGGCGCCGGCCTGGCGCTGAACGATGCGGTCGCCGGACAGGTCAACGCGATCACCGACAACCTGTCGTCGACGCTGCCGCACGTCAAGGGTGGCCGCCTGCGCGCACTCGCCGTGCTGGGTGCCGGCCGCTCGTCGCAACTGCCGGACGTACCGACCTATGCCGAGCTCGGCTTCAAGGACATGGGCGAGGGCGGCTGGTTCGGCATCGTGGCGCCGGCGGGCACGCCCGCACCGGTGGTCGCCAAGCTGAACGCCGCGATCCACAAGGCGATGCAGAACCCGGACTTCAAGCGCAAGGTCGAGGAATCCGGCGGGACGCTGGTGCCGACCACGCCCGAGCAGTTCAAGGCGCAGATCGAGCAGGCGATGGCCCGCTACGCGCGCGTGGCCAAGACCGCCAAGATCGAGCTGAACTGATGGCGGCGGCGTTCGAACCCATCGTCCGCCGCCTGCCCGAGGGCGAAGCGCTGCCGCTGGTCTGCGATTCGCCCCACAGCGGCACGCGCTATCCCGACGACTTCGGCGCGGCCGTGCCGATGGCGAGGCTGCGCGAAGGCGAGGACACCCACGTCGAGGCGCTGTGGGAGGCGGTGCCTGCGGTCGGCGGCACGCTGATCGCGGCGAACTTCCCGCGCGTCTATATCGATCCGAACCGGATGCCGGACGACCTCGACCCGGCGCTGCTGGACGGGCCTTGGCCCGAGCCGCTGGCCCCGGGCGAGAAGACGCAGCTGGGCTTCGGCTTGGTGTGGCGCAACATCGACGCCAATACGCCGATCTACGCCCGCAAGCTCGGCGTGGCCGAGGTGCGCAACCGCATCGAGCATTACTACCGCCCGTACCATGCGGCGCTGGCGGAAGCGGTGGACACGACCTATCGCCGCTTCGGCGCCGTATGGCATCTGAACCTGCACTCGATGCCGAACAATGCCTACGAGCGGCTGAAGAAGGTCAGCCCGCACCCGCTGGCGGACTTTGTGCTGGGCGACCGCGACGGCACGACCTGCGATTCGGAGTTCGTCGGACTGATCGAATTGGGACTGCGCGACATGGGCTATACCGTTGCGCGCAACGACCCGTACAAGGGGGTGCAGTTGATCGCCCAGATCGGCCGGCCGGCGGAGCGCCGCCACAGCCTGCAGATCGAGATCCGCCGTCCCCTCTACATGGACGAGCGGACTCGGGAGCGCAATGCCAATTTCGGTACGGTGCAGCGGGATATGGGACGGCTGCTGGAGCGGGTGGCGGAGTACTTGCGGCAGCAGCGGTGATTCTTTGGCGCCCCAACTGGCGGGGTAGGGGCGCCGCAGCGTAGTGAGGCAGTGGAAGAAGGCCGGGCCGATGGCCCGGCCTTTTTTGTTTCACGTGGAACACCGCCTCTGGCAGCGGTGATGGCTCGACGTTTCGCGTGAAACAGGGCGAAGCCGTGTGGCGATTGCGTTGTTCCACGTGAAACACGGTCGCGGCGGAAGCACAATGTTTCACGTGGAACGGGAGTCTGTCCGGAATGCCCAAGTGAATGCCGGTATAATTCCGCATCCCGTTTTTCCCTCTCCAGCCTCCCGGAGGAGGTGCCCCCATGCTTTACCCGAAAGAGTTCGATGTCATTGTCGTCGGCGGTGGCCATGCCGGCACCGAAGCGGCCTTGGCCGCGGCCCGCATGGGCTGCCAGACGCTGCTGCTGACCCATAGCATCGAGACGCTGGGGCAGATGAGCTGCAATCCGTCGATCGGCGGCATTGGCAAGGGGCATCTGGTCAAGGAAGTCGACGCGCTTGGCGGTGCCATGGCGGCCGCAACCGACGAGGCCGGCATCCAGTTTCGTATCCTGAACTCCAGCAAGGGCCCGGCTGTGCGCGCCACCCGCGCCCAAGCCGACCGCGTGCTGTATCGCAAGGCGATCCGCACCCGGCTGGAGAATCAACCCAATCTGATGCTGTTCCAGCAGGCCGTCGACGACCTGATGGTCGAGGGGGACCGCGTGGTTGGCGCCGTGACCCAGGTCGGCGTCCGCTTCCGCGCCCGCGCGGTGGTGTTGACCGCCGGCACCTTTCTGGATGGCAAGATCCACGTCGGCCTGGACAACTACACCGGCGGCCGTGCCGGCGATCCAGCCGCGGTCACGCTGTCGGCCCGCCTCAAGGAGCTGAAGCTGCCGCAGGGGCGCCTGAAGACCGGCACGCCGCCGCGTATCGACGGCCGCACCATCGACTTCTCGGTGATGGAAGAGCAGCCCGGCGACCTGGATCCGGTCCCGGTGTTCTCCTTCCTGGGCCGTCCGGAGCAGCATCCGCAGCAGCTGCCGTGCTGGATCACCCACACCAACGCCCGTACCCACGAGATCATCCGGGGTGGGCTGGACCGCTCGCCGATGTACACCGGCGTGATCGAAGGGGTAGGCCCGCGTTACTGCCCGAGCATCGAGGACAAGATCCATCGCTTTGCCAGCAAGGAAAGCCACCAGATCTTCCTGGAGCCGGAAGGGCTGACGACGAACGAGTTCTATCCCAATGGCATCTCGACCAGCCTGCCGTTCGACGTGCAGCTGGAGCTGGTGCATTCGATCCGTGGCCTCGAGCACGCCCATATCCTGCGTCCCGGCTATGCGATCGAGTACGACTACTTCGACCCGCGTGCGCTGAAGGCCTCGCTGGAGAGCAAGGCAATCGGCGGGCTGTTCTTCGCCGGCCAGATCAATGGAACCACGGGTTACGAAGAGGCCGCGGCCCAAGGGCTGCTGGCGGGCATCAACGCCGGCCGCTACGCGCAGGAGCGCGAGGCCTGGGCGCCGCGCCGCGACCAGGCTTACCTTGGCGTGCTGGTCGACGACCTGATCACGCGCGGCGTGACCGAGCCGTACCGGATGTTCACCAGCCGCGCCGAATTCCGCCTGAGCCTGCGGGAGGACAACGCCGACATGCGGCTGACCGAGATCGGCCGCGAGCTTGGCGTCGTCGACGACGTCCGCTGGGACGCCTTCAATCGCAAGCGCGACGCTGTTTCACGTGAAACAGAGCGCCTGAAGAGCACCTGGGTCAATCCGGCCAGCCTGCCGGCGGAGGATGCCGTGCCGCTGCTGGGCAAGCCGATCGAGCGCGAATACAGCCTGGCGGACCTGCTGCGGCGCCCGGGCGTCGGCTACGACGCGCTGATGGCGCTGCAGGCCGGCCGCCATGCGCCGTCCGAGCCGCTGGCCGAGGACCCGCTGCAGGCCGAACAGATCCGCGAGCAGATCGAGATCGGCATCAAGTACCACGGCTATATCGCCCGCCAGGCGGCCGAGGTCGACAAGCTGGAAGCCAACGAGTCGACCCGGCTACCGGACGACTTCGACTACACCGAAGTGCGCGGCCTCGGCTTCGAGGTCAGCCAGAAGCTGAACCAGCATCGTCCGCAGACGCTTGGCCAGGCTTCACGCATCTCGGGCGTCACGCCGGCGGCGATCTCGCTGCTGCTGGTACACCTGAAGAAGAAGGGCATGGGCCGCGGCAAGACGGCCGGCTCGGGCCGTGAGGCGGCCTGAGTGAGCGGTCCGCACGCATCCCAGGCGCGGCGCCACGGCGCGGTCGACGAGGCCGCGCAGCGCCGCCGCCTCGAAGCTGGCCTGGCCGCCATCGGCCTGCCGCTCGACGACGCCCGTATCGAGACGCTGCTCGCCTATCTGGCCCTGCTGCGCAAATGGAACGCCACTTATAACCTGACCGCGATCCGCCATCCGGATGAGATGCTGACGCATCATCTGCTGGACTCGCTGGCCGCCGTGCCGGCGCTGGCCGAGGCGGCGCGTCGGCCCGAGGTCGCGCCCGGCGCGCGGGGCAGGGTGCTGGACGTCGGCTCGGGCGGCGGCATGCCGGGTCTGCCGCTGGCCATCGCCTGTCCCGACGTGTCGGTGCTGATGGTGGACATCGTGCAGAAGAAGACCGCCTTCCTGACCCAGTGCCGCGCCCAGCTGAGGCTCGGCAATGCGGCGGCGCATTGGGGACCGGTGGAGAAGCTGGCCGACGCCGACGGTTTCGCCGTGATCACGTCGCGGGCCTTCGCCGAGCTGACCGATTTCGTCACGCTCGCCGGCCACCTGCTGGCGCCGGGCGGACGCATGATCGCAATGAAAGGGGTCTATCCGCACGCCGAACTGGAGCGGATGGAGCAGGCCGGACTGATGTCGGCCTGGCAGGTCGAAGCGGTGCCGCAGCTCGCGGTGCCCGAACTGGACGCGCAGCGCCACCTGGTGGTGCTGTCGCGCCGTGGCGAGCGCAGCGATGCGCGCGCCGACTGAATACAAGCGAGGAGCTGCAGAACCCATGGCAAAGGTATTCGTGATCGCAAACCAGAAGGGCGGGGTGGGCAAGACCACCACCACGGTGAACCTCGCCGCTGGCCTTGCCGCGCAAGGGCAGCGCGTGCTGCTGGTCGATCTCGATCCGCAAGGCAATGCATCGATGGGTTCGGGCATCGACAAGCAGGGGCTGGAGCACAGCGTCTATCAGGTGCTGGTCGGCTTCGCCACGATCCCGCAAGCACGCCAGCGCTCGGAGTCGGGCAAGTACGACGTGCTGCCGGCCAACCGCGAGCTGGCCGGTGCCGAGGTCGAACTGGTCGAGCTCGAGCATCGCGAGCGCCGGCTGCGCCAGGCGCTGGCCGAGGTCGAGGGCGAGTACGATTTCGTGCTGATCGACTGCCCGCCGTCGCTGTCGCTGCTGACGCTGAACGGCCTGTGTGCGGCGCATGGCGTCATCGTGCCGATGCAGTGCGAGTACTTCGCGCTGGAGGGGCTGTCCGACCTGGTCAATACGATCAAGCAGGTGCACGCCAACCTGAACAAGGACCTGAAGGTCATCGGCCTGCTGCGTGTGATGTTCGATCCGCGCGTGACGCTGCAGCAGCAGGTTTCCGCCCAGCTGGAAGCGCATTTCGGCGACAAGGTCTTCAAGACGATGATCCCGCGCAATGTGCGGCTGGCGGAGGCGCCGTCGTACGGCATGCCGGGCGTGGCCTTCGATCCGGCGTCGAAGGGCGCCAAGGCCTATCTCGATTTCGGCGCCGAGATGATCGCGCGCGTCAAGCAACTCGGCCAGATCGCCTGAGCCGGCGAGCGGCAGCAAGCAAGGAGCCACCACCATGAGTACCGCGAAGAAGAAGGGCCTGGGCCGTGGGCTGGAAGCCCTGCTGGGCGGCCCGGCGGAGATCGTCGAGGCGGCGCGCCAGGACGGTTCGCCAACCGTGCTGCGCGTGGATCAGCTGCAGCCCGGCAAGTACCAGCCGCGCACGCGGATGGACGAGGGTGCGCTGCAGGAGCTCGCAGCAAGCATCCGCGCGCAGGGCCTGATGCAGCCAATCCTGGTGCGGCGCGTGGCCGAGCCCGATCGCTACGAGATCATTGCCGGCGAGCGCCGTTTCCGCGCCTCCAAGCTGGCGGGGCTGGACAAGGTGCCGGTGCTGATCAAGGACGTGGCCGACGAGGCCGCGGCGGCGATGGCGCTGATCGAGAACATCCAGCGCGAGGACCTGAACCCGCTGGAAGAGGCGCAAGGCATCATGCGCCTGATCCGCGAATTCAAGTTCACCCACGAACAGGCCGCCGAGTCGGTCGGCCGCTCGCGCAGCGCGGTGTCCAATTTGCTGCGCCTGCTGAACCTGGCGCAGCCGGTGCAGACCATGCTGATGGCCGGCGATCTCGACATGGGCCATGCGCGCGCGCTGCTCGCGGTGGACGGCGCGCACCAGATCACGCTGGCCAACCAGATCGTCAACAAGCGGCTGTCGGTGCGCGAGACCGAGAAGCTGGTGACCTCGACGCTGAAGCCCTTCGATCTGAAGTCGCTGAAGCAGAAGACCGGGCAGGGCGCGCGCGACGTCGCGCGGCTGGAGGAGGAACTGTCCGACGCGCTCGGCATGCCGGTGCAGATCAAGCTCGGCGCGCGCGGCAAGGGTCAGCTGACGATTCAGTTTTCCAGCAACGATGCGCTCGACGGCGTGCTGGCCCGCTTGCGCGACCCCGCCGCGGGACGGCAGGTCGCATGAGCGCGGTTGGGCGATGATCGCCCAATGGAACAGCGCGAATGGCGCCGGGTTCTTCCCCCGGCGCCATTTTTTTGCTACGCAATCCGATTACGTGTCAGGTCATTGCCGCGCAATATCCGCGCAAGCATGATCGAAGCGAGATAGCAAGAGTTGTGGTGTTTTGCCTTGCAAGGCAACTGTAAGCAGATTGACTCGTTATCCGCATTCCCCGTAAAATCGTGCGGTTTGAATACTGGCCGAGGACGAAAAGTTCCCGGCCAGAACTGCAAGCAGGCAGACCGACAAGTTGTAGTGGCGACAGACCCAAAGCCGCCTCGCGCGGGATCGAATACCGACCGTACCGAGCGGACTTCCGGGCGTCAGGCCGACGAGTGGGATCGCGACGCGTGGGACCGTGACGACTGGCGCGATGACGCGTCCGACGACGGCCCCGCCGCGCCGATCCAGCCGCTGTCGCACGACGACGCGGTGTCGCTGTTCGGCGAACGCGCGCTACGGCCCTCGCGGATGACGCCGGGCAAGGTCGTGCTGGCGCAAGTCGCAGTGACGCTGCTGTCGGCGATCGGCTGGGCGGTGTTCGGCCCCGAGGCCGGACCGTACGGCTGGTCGGCGCTGTTCGGCGGCGCGGTGTGCTGCGTGCCGAGCGCGTTCTTCGCCTTCCGGCTTTGGCTCGCACGGGACCGCGCGTCGATCGGCGGGCTGGTGGTCGGCGAGGCGATCAAGGTGATGGCCACCGTCGCGCTGTTCGTGCTGGTGGTGGTGCTGTACCGCGATCTGCGTTGGGTGCCGATGCTGGTCACGTTCCTGCTTGCGTTGAAGACGTACTGGGTGGCGCTGGCGATTCGATAGATTTTCGAATTGCCGAATTACGGATCGCCATGCCCCGAACCGGTGCCGCGTTGTTCTGATTCAGGGCAATTGAGGGCCGGATTCGAGAAAACAAGATTGGGATGCCGCGCCGATTTCGAATCGCGCGCGGCATCGGGAAGTTACGAAGCGACTTGCATTGCGGTGACCGGCCGACGAGCCGAAGGCGGTGCAAGAAGCATACCGAGCGTTCGCGATGGCGAATGCAGGTCAAACAGGTTTCGCAATATACGGTTCGATTCGACATGGCAACTGCTCAAGGCGCTGAAAACGCGCTCACCCCATCCGGCTATATCGCCGAACATTTGCAGAACCTGAATTCGATCGGCGGCAAGCAGGCCTCCGTGGTCGACTTCGGCGTGATCAATTACGACACCGTGTTCTGGTCGGTGCTGTGCGGCGCGATCGCCGTGCTGTTCCTGTACCTGGCCGCGCGTCGCGTTACCGCCGGCGTGCCGGGCCGCTTCCAGGCCTTCGTCGAAATGATCGTCGAGATGGTCGACGACCAGGCCAAGGGCATCATCCACGGCGACCGTTCGTGGATCGCGCCGCTGGCGCTGATGGTGTTCTGCTGGATCACCATGATGAACGCGATCGACCTGATCCCGGTTGACTGGGTCCACGGCCTGAACCACCTGCTGGGCGTGTTCGGCGTCCATCTGCCGCACCACAAGGCCGTGGCGACCGCCGACCTGAACGGCACGCTGGGCATGTCGTTCGCCGTGCTGATCCTGATGATCTACTACAGCTTCAAGATCAAGGGCGCGGGCGGCTTCGTGCACGAGCTGCTGTCGGCACCGTTCGGCGGCAAGTGGTACCTGGCCCCGTTCAACCTGGTGCTGAACGTCATCGAATTCCTGGCCAAGGCCGTTTCGCTCGGCATGCGACTGTTCGGCAATATGTACGCCGGCGAACTCGTGTTCCTGCTGATCGCGCTGCTGGGCTCGATGTGGACCTTCGGCGCCGACCTGTCGGCTCTGGGCTTCGTCGGCCACGTGATTGCCGGCGCGGTCTGGGCGATCTTCCACATCCTGATCGTGCTGCTGCAGGCCTTCATTTTCATGATGCTGACGCTGGTGTATCTCGGCCAGGCACACGACAAGCACTGATTTCCGGTTTTTTGGTTTTTGGTTTTTTTGGTTCTAAGTCTCTTCTCAAATTAAAGGAGTCGTCATGCAAGAATTTCTCGCCAACATCCAGGGTCTGACCGCCATCGGTATCGGCATCATCATCGGCCTGGGCGCGATCGGTGCCTGCCTGGGTATCGCTCTGATGGGTGGCAAGTACATCGAAGCCTGCGCGCGTCAGCCGGAACTGATGAACCCGCTGCAGACCAAGATGTTCCTGCTGGCCGGCCTGATCGACGCGGCATTCCTGATCGGTGTGGGCGTGGCCATGCTGTTCGCGTTCGCCAACCCGCTGCTGGCCGTCATTCAGTAAATCTTTTCGGTCTGCATGATGCTGACGGGCGGCGCAGGCCACTAGCCTGGCCGCCTTTGCGCATTTATCTGTAGTTTGTTTACCGAAAGGAACACACCATGAATCTGAACGCAACGTTTTTTGCGCAGATGGTCGTGTTCTTCATCCTGTGGTGGGTTGTCGCCAAATTCATTTGGCCGCCGCTGGTGAAGGCGCTCGACGAACGCGCAAAGAAAATCGCCGACGGTCTCGCGGCTGCCGAAAAGGGCAAGGCCGAACTCGAGCTGGCCAACAAGCGCGTGGACGTGGCCCTGGCCGAAGCCCGCGCCGAAGGTGCGCAACGCGTCGCCGACGCGGAGAAGCGCGCCCAGATGGTCGCCGAAGAGATCAAGCGCAACGCCCAGGCCGAAGCCGCACGCATCATCGCGCAAGCGAAGGCCGATGCCGAACAGCAGGTCACCAAGGCACGCGAGCAGCTGCGCGACCAGGTCGCCGTGCTGGCCGTCAAGGGTGCAGAGCAGATCCTCAAGCGTGAAGTGAATGCGCAGGTCCACGCCGACCTGCTCAACCAACTGAAGGCCGAGCTCTAATCATGGCAGAAACCGCAACCATTGCCCGTCCCTACGCCGAGGCGCTGTTCCGCGTCGCCAGCGAGGCCAACGCCGGCAATCTGGGTGCATGGTCCGAGCTGGTTTCGGAAATGGGGCAGGTCGCGGCCACCCCGGAGATCAAGGCGCTGGCCGACGATCCGAACGTTCCCGGCGACAAGCTGGCCGAACTGTTCCTGTCGGTGCTGAAGTCTCCGGTCAACGACGAGGCGCGCCGCTTCGTGCAGTTGCTGGTGGACAACGACCGCCTGACCGTGCTGCCGGAGATTGCCGAGCAGTTCCATGCGCTGAAGAACGCCCAAGAAGGTTCGGCCGACGTCGAAATCACCAGCGCGTTCCCGCTCGACGGCGCGCCGCTGACCGATCTGGTCGCCTCGCTCGAACGCAAGTTCGGGCGCAAGCTGGTGCCGACCGTGACGGTCGACCCCTCGCTGATCGGCGGCGTTCGCGTCAAGGTGGGCGACGAAGTGCTGGATACCTCGGTGCGCGCGCGCCTGGCCGCCATGCAAGCCGCGCTGACCGCCTGATGTGCGGACAGCCGACGGATTGAAGAATTAGGAGCATTGTGATGCAACTGAACCCCTCAGAAATCAGCGAGCTGATCAAGTCCCGCATCTCGGGCCTTGGCGCCGAAGCTGAAGTGCGCAACACCGGCACGGTGATTTCCGTGACCGATGGCATCTGCCGCGTGCACGGCCTGTCCGGCGTGATGCAGGGCGAGATGCTGGAATTCCCCGGCAACACCTTCGGCCTGGCGCTGAACCTCGAGCGCGACTCTGTCGGCGCCGTGGTGCTGGGCGACTACGAACACATCTCGGAAGGCGACCAGGTCAAGTGCACCGGCCGCATTCTGGAAGTGCCGGTGGGCAAGGAACTGCTGGGCCGCGTGGTCAACACGCTGGGCCAGCCGATCGACGGCAAGGGCCCGATCAACGCCAAGCTGACCGATGTGATCGAGAAGGTCGCCCCGGGCGTGATCGCGCGCCAGTCGGTGAGCCAGCCGGTGCAGACCGGCCTGAAGTCGATCGACGCGATGGTGCCGATCGGCCGCGGCCAGCGCGAGCTGATCATCGGCGACCGCCAGACCGGCAAGACCGCCGTCGCCGTCGACGCGATCATCAACCAGAAGGGCAAGGGCGTCTATTGCGTCTACGTGGCAATCGGCCAGAAGGCTTCGACGATCGCCAACGTGGTGCGCAAGCTGGAAGAGACCGGCGCGATGGAATACACCGTCGTGGTGGCCGCCGCCGCTTCGGACTCGGCCGCCATGCAGTACCTGGCCGCCTACGCCGGCTGCACGATGGGCGAGTACTTCCGCGACCGCGGCGAAGACGCGCTGATCGTCTATGACGACCTGACCAAGCAGGCCTGGGCCTATCGCCAGGTGTCGCTGCTGCTGCGCCGCCCGCCGGGCCGCGAAGCCTACCCGGGCGACGTGTTCTACCTGCACTCGCGCCTGCTGGAGCGCGCCGCCCGCGTCAACGCCGACTACGTCGAGAAGTTCACCAATGGCGAAGTCAAGGGCAAGACCGGTTCGCTGACCGCGCTGCCCGTGATCGAAACGCAGGCCGGCGACGTGTCCGCGTTCGTGCCGACCAACGTGATCTCGATTACCGACGGCCAGATCTTCCTGGAAACCGACCTGTTCAACGCCGGTATCCGTCCCGCGATCAACGCCGGTATCTCGGTGTCGCGCGTCGGTGGCGCTGCGCAGACCAAGGTCGTCAAGAAGCTGTCCGGCGGTATCCGTACCGACCTGGCCCAGTACCGTGAACTGGCTGCGTTCGCGCAGTTCGCCTCGGACCTGGACGATGCCACCCGCAAGCAGCTCGAGCGCGGCCGCCGCGTGATGGAACTGCTCAAGCAGCCGCAGTACCAGCCGCTGCAGGTGTGGCAGCTGGCCGCGTCGCTGTACGCCGCCAACAATGGCTTCCTCGACAACGTGGAAGTGAAGGACATCCTGCCGTTCGAAAAGGGCCTGCACGACCACCTGAAGACCAAGTACGCCGATCTCGTCAACCGTATCGAAGACACCAAGGATCTGTCGAAGGACGACGAAGCTGCCCTGCGTGCCGCGATCGAGGATTTCAAGAAGTCCGCCGCGTTCTAACCGCGTGATTCCACGGACCGCGCAACCGGCGTCGGCCTGAAAAAGGGCGACGGCCGGGCGCGCGGCACGACTGGAGAGGAAGATATGGCCGGAACGAAAGAGATTCGAACCAAGATCAAGAGCGTGCAGAACACGCGCAAGATCACCAAGGCGATGGAAATGGTCGCCGCATCCAAGATGCGCAAGGCGCAGGAGCGGATGCGTGCTGCCCGCCCGTACGCCGAGAAGGTGCGCAACATTGCCGCGCACCTGGCCACGGCCAACCCGGAGTTCAAGCATCCGTTCCTGCAGGCGCGCGACGTCAAGCGCGCCGGCTTGATCGTGGTGACGACCGACAAGGGGCTGTGCGGCGGCCTGAACACCAACGTGCTGCGCGCCGTCACCAACGAGCTGCGCGACTGGCAGAACCGCGGTGTGCAGGTGCAAACCACCGCGATCGGCACCAAGGGGATGCAGTTCCTGGGCCGCGTTGGCGCCAAGGTGGTCTCGCACGTGGTGCATCTGGGCGATACGCCGCATCTGGAAAAGCTGATCGGCGCGATCAAGGTCCAGCTCGACGCCTTCACCAATGGTGAGGTGGACGCCGTGTACCTGGCGTACACGAAGTTCGTCAACACCATGAAGCAGGAGCCGATGGTCGAGCAGCTGCTGCCGCTGTCCGCCGAGCGGATGGCGCAGACCGAAGAGGAAAAGCGCGCTTACTCGTGGGATTACATCTACGAGCCCGACGCCCAGACGGTGGTGGAAGACCTGCTGGTCCGCTACGTCGAAGCGCTGGTGTACCAAGCCGTGGCCGAGAACATGGCGTCCGAGCAGTCGGCGCGCATGGTGGCCATGAAGGCGGCGTCCGACAACGCCAAGAACGTGATTGCAGAACTGCAGCTGGACTACAACAAGACCCGCCAGGCAGCGATCACCAAGGAATTGTCGGAAATCGTCAGCGGTGCGGCAGCCGTGTAACTGACGAGACTGGGCGTCAAGAATTCAAGCTATCGGAGATACGAAATGAGTATCGGAAATATTGTGCAGTGTATTGGCGCCGTGGTGGACATCGAGTTCCCCCGCGACGCGCTGCCGAAGGTGTACGACGCGCTGGTGCTGGAAGAGAGCAACGAAGCGTCGTTCGCCGAGAAGGGCCTGACCTTCGAAGTGCAGCAGCAGCTCGGTGACGGCGTCGTCCGTACCATCGCGCTGGGCTCGTCCGACGGCCTGCGCCGCGGCATGGCGGTGAAGAACACCGGCGCGCCGATTTCGGTGCCGGTCGGTCACGGCACGCTGGGCCGCATCATGGACGTGCTGGGTCGTCCCATCGACGAAGCCGGCCCGATCGCCGCGGACGAAGTGCGCGCGATTCACCAGAAGGCCCCGCAGTTCGACGAACTGTCGCCTTCGGTGGACCTGCTCGAAACCGGCATCAAGGTGATCGACCTGGTCTGCCCGTTCGCCAAGGGCGGCAAGGTTGGCCTGTTCGGCGGCGCCGGCGTCGGCAAGACCGTCAACATGATGGAACTGATCAACAACATCGCCAAGCAGCACAGCGGCTTGTCGGTGTTCGCCGGCGTGGGCGAGCGTACCCGTGAAGGGAACGACTTCTACCACGAAATGAAGGACTCGAACGTGCTCGACAAGGTGGCCATGGTGTTCGGCCAGATGAACGAGCCGCCGGGCAACCGTCTGCGCGTGGCGCTGACCGGCCTGACGATGGCCGAGCGTTTCCGCGACGAAGGCCGCGACATCCTGTTCTTCGTCGACAACATCTACCGCTACACGCTGGCCGGTACCGAAGTGTCGGCACTGCTGGGCCGTATGCCTTCCGCCGTGGGCTATCAGCCGACGCTGGCTGAAGAAATGGGCAAGCTGCAGGAGCGCATCACGTCGACCAAGACCGGCTCGATCACCTCGATCCAGGCCGTGTACGTGCCGGCGGATGACCTGACCGACCCGTCGCCGGCTACCACCTTCCTGCACCTGGACTCGACCGTCGTGCTGTCGCGTGACATCGCCGCGCTGGGTATCTACCCCGCCGTCGATCCGCTCGACTCGACCTCGCGCCAGCTGGATCCGCAGATCGTCGGTACCGAGCACTACGAAGTGGCCCGCCGCGTCCAGCAGACGCTGCAGCGCTACAAGGAACTGCGCGACATCATCGCGATTCTGGGCATGGACGAACTGTCGCCGGAAGACAAGCTGGCGGTGGCGCGTGCACGGAAGATCCAGCGTTTCCTGTCGCAGCCCTTCCACGTCGCGGAAGTGTTCACGGGTTCGCCGGGCAAGTACGTGCCGCTGAAGGAAACCATCCGCGGCTTCAAGATGCTGGTGGACGGCGAGTGCGATCACCTGCCCGAGCAGGCGTTCTACATGGTCGGCTCGATCGACGAAGCCTTCGAGAAGGCCAAGAAGCTCCAGTAAGCCTCGCCAGGCGGCGGCGCGCCGGCACGGTTTCCGTGCGCAGGCGCGCCGCCGTTCCAAGCGAAGCGACTGGACAAAGGAATTCACATGGCAACCATTCTTGTAGACGTCGTCAGCGCGGAAGCCTCGATCTTCTCCGGCCAGGCGAAGTTCGTG
This sequence comes from Cupriavidus cauae, assembly GCF_026210475.1. Classification (NCBI taxonomy): domain Bacteria; kingdom Pseudomonadati; phylum Pseudomonadota; class Betaproteobacteria; order Burkholderiales; family Burkholderiaceae; genus Cupriavidus; species Cupriavidus cauae. Next base: position 688,373 of record NZ_CP080293.1, on the reverse strand, counting down.
GCGCTGCCGGGCGAGTCGGGTGAGCTGGGCATCCTGCCCGGGCACACGCCGCTGATCACGCGCATCCATCCGGGTGCGGTGCGGATCGAGAAGGAAGACGGCAGCGAAGAGTTCGTGTTCGTCGCCGGCGGCATTCTGGAAGTCCAGCCCAAGCACGTCACCGTGCTGGCCGACACCGCGATCCGTGGCACCGACCTCGACGAGGCCAAGGCGCAGGAAGCAAAGCGCGCCGCCGAGGAACTGCTGCAGAACCAGAGCAGCGAGTTCGACCTGGCGCGTGCGCAGAGCGAGCTGGCGGTTGCGGCCGCCCAGCTGGCGGCCATCGCCCGCCTGCGCCGGAAGAAGTAAGCAGGACCCCGTCCAGGCGTTGCTTTTTCGTCAGCGCGAAGGAAAAAGGCAGCCGCGAGGCTGCCTTTTTTCATGATGCGAGCTATGCTGTTGGCTGAAGTCAGACAAACACTGACAAAAAACTAAAAACACAAAAAAAAGCGCGCGGGCCGGGGAGGCGCCGCGCGGACGGGAAAATCCCTTCGAGGGGTCAATTCGAAGGAACGGGTTCGGTCGGGCGACGTGTAGCGTGTCCTGTTGCAGGGACAGCCTGTCTCGCAGGCTTCGCTACCGCTCGCCACAGCACCGGCATCCGATCTGGCGCATACTCGACTACTATTCGCGCCGTTTATCGGGACACCGGCAATACATTCTGCTGCTGGGCTTTCTTCAGGGCGCCTGCGGCTCTCTGGCTTGCGGCGCCGTCACAAAGTTCACAATGTGTCAAAGCATTGTGGGGGAAACTTCCCCCTATGGCAGTAACAAAGTGTATCGGTTTGCAAGTAGTTGAAAGCGAAAAGACGGCAAATTGGCCGCAATAGCCACAAAAATAGGCACACTCTGTTGGCTATCGCACGCTGGCATCGTTCTGGTGCATGACTATTTCCGTTTCGGCACTGCTCGTCGGATCACCTCGTCGGGGTTGACGCCCGGTGCGTGCACCGGCAGTGTTCCATCGCTGCGGGTGTCTTGCCCGCCTGCCAAGGAGCACTGAATGGATACCATGCAGGCCGATATCGAAGGCATGCTGAAGCTGCGCACGGTCGCCGTGGTTGGGCTGTCCGACAAGCCCGAGCGCGCGAGTCACGAGGTGGCCGCCTTCCTGCAGCGGCACGGTCACCGGATCGTCCCCATCAACCCGAACCACGCCGGCGAATCGATCCTGGGCGAGCGCTGCCATGCCTCGCTGCACGACGCCGCGCAAGTGTTGGCGGCGGAGGGCGCGCGCATCGAGTGGGTCGATATCTTCCGGCGTTCGCCCGATGTGCCGCCGGTCGTGGAGGAGGCGATCGCGATCGGTGCGCGAGGCGTCTGGCTGCAACTGGGCATCGTCAACGACGAGGCGTTGGCCCGCGCGAAGGACGCCGGGCTGATGGCGGTACAGGACCGCTGCACCAAGATCGAAACGATGCGCGGTTGAGCGGCGTCGCCGCGTATCATTCGACCCCTTCGCTTTCCGTCTTCCATCCTCACCTCCCACGAATTCGCCCAGGGACGCCATGGCCATCGACCCCGACCTGCTTGTCTACTATCGCGGACTCGCCGAGCGCTATGCCGGCGCGCCGGTGCCTGCCGATGCGCTCGAGCGGCGCGCCCGCTTCCGCGAGGTCGCGGCGCTGTCGCATCGTCCAGATCCGGAAGGGCTCGCCGTGTCCGAGTTGGCGATCGCGCTGGAAGGCAGGACGCTGAACGCACGCCTGTTCCGGCCCACCGCGGTGGCGAGGCCGCGTCTGCTGGTCTATTTCCATGGCGGCGGCTGGGTCGTCGGCTCGCACGAGACCCACCACGGCGTCGCCGCGGCTTTGGCGCTCGACACCGGCTGTGCGGTGGTCAGCGTCGACTACCGCCTCGCACCCGAGCATCCCTATCCCGCGCCCTGCGACGATGCGCTCGACGCCGTGCGATGGCTGGCGCAGCGGCGCAACGCCCTCGAAGTCGATCCGCGCTTTCTGGCGGTCGCTGGCGACAGCGCCGGCGGCCACCTGGCGGCGCAGGCCGCCGCGCTTTCCAATGCCGATACGCCGGGCCTGGTGCGCGCGCAGTTCCTGATCTATCCCGTCACCGCACCGCGGTTCGCCAGCGAGAGCTATCGCGCCTTTGCCGCCGGCCCCGGCCTGACGCGCGACGAAATGACGTGGTACTGGACGCAGCTCATCGGCGAAGCGCGGCTCGCCGACGGCACGGCAATGGACGATCCTCGCCTGCATCTGATGGCGGCGCTCCCCGGCCGCTCCACCGCGGTCCCGCCGGCGACGGTGGTGCTGGTCGCGGCGCATGACGTGCTGCGCGACGACGGCCTCGCCTACGCCGATCATCTGGTGCGCGAGGGCGCCGCCGTGATCACCATCGAGGCGAGCGGCATGACCCATGGCTTCGCCCGCCTGCAGGGCGAATCGCCGCGGGCACGGGAATGGATGCGGCGCGGCGCCCAGGCCTTCGCCCAGTTGCTGGACGAGGAATGACGCTCGACGGGATGACGCTCGACGAGATCGAGGCTGGACGAGGAGGGCGGTCTGAAAAGGAATGAGGCAGAACAAGCAATGAAGCCGGGCGCACCGGCGCGCGGAATCACCGGGGCGCCATGCCCGTAATACTGCCGGCGGCGGTGTGGCGATCCCGTAGAATGGCGGGCTGACGAGGACCACCATGACCGCACTGCAGAACGACATCTTCCTGCGCGCGCTGCGCCGCCAGCCGACCGAATACACGCCACTGTGGCTGATGCGCCAGGCCGGGCGCTATCTGCCCGAATACAACGCCACACGCGCACGGGCCGGCAGCTTCCTTGGGCTGGCCAAGAATCCGGCGTTTGCCACCGAAGTCACCCTGCAGCCGCTCGACCGCTTTCCGCTCGACGCCGCAATCCTGTTCTCGGACATCCTGACCGTACCCGACGCGATGGGCCTCGGCCTGTCGTTTGCCCAGGGCGAAGGCCCGCGCTTCGCGCGGCCGCTGCGCACCGAGGCCGATGTCGCCAGGCTGGCGGCGCCGGATATGGGCGAACTGCAGTACGTGTTCGATGCGGTCGCGTCGATCCGGCGTGCCCTGGTACAGGACGGACGCCAGCGCGTGCCGCTGATCGGCTTCTCCGGCAGCCCCTGGACGCTGGCCTGCTATATGGTCGAAGGCGGCGGCTCGGACGACTTCCGGCTGGTCAAGGGCATGATGTACGCCCGCCCGGACCTGATGCACCGGATCCTGGAGATCAATGCGCAGGCCGTGTCCGCCTATCTGAACGCGCAGATCGAGGCGGGCGCCCAGGCCGTGATGCTGTTCGATACCTGGGGCGGCACGCTGGCCGACGGCATGTACCAGCGCTTTTCGCTCGACTACATGCGCAAGGTCATCGCGGGCCTGCGCCGCGAGCATCAGGGCGAGAACGTGCCGGTGATCGTCTTTACCAAGGGCGGCGGCCTGTGGCTGGAGCAGCTGGCCGACAGCGGCGCCGATGCCATCGGCCTGGACTGGACGGTCAATCTGGCCGCCGCGCGCCGGCGTACCGGAGGCCGCGTGGCCCTGCAGGGCAATCTGGACCCGACCGTGCTGTTCGCCGACGAGGCCGGCATCCGCGAACAGGCCCGCAGGGTGCTGGACGATTACGCGGCCGGCGGCGGCAGCGATGGCCACGTCTTCAACCTCGGACATGGAATCTCGCAATTCACGCCGCCCGAGAGCGTAACGGTGCTGGTCGACGAAGTGCACCGCCACAGCCGTGCGCTGCGGGAGCGCGACGGCGCCCAGGCATAGGCCCGCGCACGCCGGTGCCGGTGCGTCTGCGCTGCCGAATCGTGTGCATGCGGGGCGCCATCGTGGCGCTTCGACGATGAATCGGTGCCTGTCAAGGCTTGACTTATGCACACAAATGGGCTTTCCGCAGTGCACGACGGGGTTATCACTTAACACAATCGGGGGATATTGCTAAGTCATTGATTTTTAATGGCTTGACAGCAGGCGCTGGAGCATGGTCATGGTCCCGAAAGCCTTGTTTCGCGCGCCTTTACGGCAAGTTGGCCCGAGTTTTCAACAAAGTTATCCACAGGCGATGTGGAGAGAGGGGAAAACTGGTCATCTATCATCGACTTAGCCCCACATTTGAAGTTTTACTTTAAGTTGATGCTGCACCGCACCCAACGACCGGCACGCCGTCCTCGTACTCCCGGCCTCGCCCCGCCGATGCAGAGTCTTGGCAACGAAGTGTCGTGTATGGTGCACACTTCGGTGCCGGCGGAATTTACCGGCCGTCCTCGCCCCCGCCCCCGCTGATCGTGTCGTCCCCGTCCTCATCCCTGGCAAGCCCGCCGCTGCAGAACGAAGTCGGCGGCGCTGCGTCGCCGCTGGTGCAGATCGCGCTGGACACGCCCGCAGACGACCGCTTCGATTATCTGAACGCCGAGCTCGACGGCAGGCACGTCCGTCCGGGCGAGCTCGTTGCCGTGCCGTTCGGCCGGCGCGAGATGGTGGGGGTCGCGATTGCGGGTACCGATCGCAGCGAGGTGCCCGCCGACCGGCTGCGTCCGATATCGCAGCGGCTGGGCTGGCTGCCGCCGCTCAATGCGCACTGGCTGGCGCTGGCCTCTTTTGCGGCCGCCTATTACCACCGGCGTCTGGGCGAGGTGATCCTGCCCGCCTTGCCGCCCGGTTTGCGCGACGCGCAGGCCTGGCCCCGGCTGGCGGCGCGCGCGCGCACCGAGCGGTTCCGGCTGCGCGAGGGCTGCGCCGAGGCGCTGCTGGCCGCGGTGCCGCCGCGCGCCCGCTCCGTTGGCGCGCTGGCCAAGGCGCTGGTCGATGCCGGCTCGCAGGGGCAGTGGCTGACCCGGCAGGCCGCGCGCCTGCTGTGCACCGCCGCGCCGGCGCCGCTGGCGCAATGGGTCGAGGCGGGTTGGGTCGACTGCGAGACGGTGGACCGGCCGCTGCTGACCGCCGCCGAGCCCGGCGGATCCGATGAATCCGCTGATCCCTGCGAGCCCGGCATCCTCAGCCACGACGGCGGCCCCCGCCACTCCGGCGGACCCGGCGGACCCGGCGCACCCGGCGAGCCCCGCGGACCCGGCGGACCCGGCGCACCCGGCGAGCCCCGCGGACCCGGCGAACCCGGCGAACCCGGCGAACCCGGCGGACCCGGCGGACCCGGCGGACCCGGCGGACCCGGCGGACCCGGCGGACCCGGCGAACCCGGCGAACCCGGCGACTCGGGCCCCGGTCGCGGTGGCGACCGCCGCGATCCGGCCGATCCTGCCGCAACGGCCGAATCGACGGCCGCAGTACGTCCCCCCACACCCGCCCTGCACCCGGAACAGCGTCAGGCCGTCGACGCCATCGCCGCCGCGATCGGCTTCGCCCCCTTCCTGCTGCACGGCGTCACCGGCAGCGGCAAGACCGAGGTCTATCTGCACGCGATCGCGGCCGCACTGGCGCGCGATCCCGCGGCCCAGGTGCTGATGCTGGTGCCCGAAATCAATCTGACACCGCAGCTGCAGGCGCGCATCGCCGCACGCTTCCCGGCGGCGCCACTGGCCGTCCTGCACAGCGGCATGGCCGATCAGGAGCGCACGCTGCACTGGCTGGCGGCCCATCGCGGCGAAGCGCGTATCGTGCTGGGCACACGGATGGCGGTGATGGCGTCGCTGCCGACGCTGGCGCTGATCGTGGTCGACGAGGAGCACGACACCTCGTACAAGCAGCAGGAGGGCCTGCGCTACTCGGCCCGCGATCTGGCGGTCTGGCGCGCCAAGCAGCTCGGCATCCCGGTGGTGCTCGGCTCGGCCACGCCGTCGATGGAATCCTGGTGGCGCGCCGAGCAGGGGGCCTACCGCAAGCTGGTGCTGCGCGAACGGGCCCAGGCCGACGCGGTGCTGCCGACCGTGCGGCTGGTCGACCTGAATCACGAGCGGCAGCGCCAGCGGCCGCTCTACGAGGGCCTGTCGGCGCCGCTGCTGCAGGCGATCGAGGCGCGCCTGGCCCGCGGCGAGCAAAGCCTGCTGTTCCTGAACCGGCGCGGCTATGCGCCGGTGATCGCCTGCGACAGCTGCGGCTGGCTGTCCGGCTGTCCACGCTGCTCCGCGTACCTGGTGCTGCATCGCCCCGAGCGCTGCCTGCGCTGCCATCACTGCGGGCTCGAGGCCCGCATCCCGCACCACTGCCCCGACTGCGGCAACGTCGACATCGCGCCGCTGGGCCGCGGCACGCAGCGGATCGAGGAGGCGCTGGCCGCGCGCTTCCCGCAGGCCCGCATTGCCCGGATCGACGCCGATTCGACCCGCCGCAAGGGCAGTGCGCAAGCGATGTTCGACGAGGTCCACGCCGGCGAGGTCGACATCCTGGTCGGCACCCAGATGATCGCCAAGGGCCACGACTTCCAGCGCGTGACGCTGGTCGGTATCGTCCATCCCGACGCGGCGATGTTCAGCCACGATTTCCGCGCGGCCGAGCACCTGTTCGCGTCGCTGATGCAGGTGTCGGGCCGCGCCGGCCGCGCCGGCCTGGCGGGCGAGGTGCTGATCCAGACCCGCTATCCGGATGCCCCGGCGCTGCAGGCGCTGGTACGCCACGACTACGACGGCTTTGCGGCCACGCAGCTGCGCGAACGGCGCCAGGCCGGGCTGCCGCCCTTCGTCCATCAGGTACTGGTGACGGCCGAACATGGGCAGTTGCAACGGGCCCTGGACTTCCTGCATGCCGCCCGCGAGCGGGCCGACGGCATGGTGCTGGGCGCCGAGGTGCAACTGCACGACCCGGTACCGATGTCGATGGTGCGAATCGCCAACCGGGAGCGCGCCCAGATGCTGATCGAAAGCGGATCGCGCATGGCACTGCAACGCTTTGTCGGAGAGTGGACGCAAACTTTCAGTGAAGTCGGGACGAGCGTCAAAGGAGTACGCTGGCAGCTGGAGATCGACCCGTTGCGGATCTGACCACGGGCGCACCAAGCCCGCCATCGCCTCTCGGCACACCGGCGGTGCAACCGCATGGAGCCGGTGCCTTCATGGCAGTTGCACCTAGTGGGTTATACCAAGTTGCACCCTGGCTTTCTCCGGGAGTATGATCGCGCCAATTTGCATCACATCGCGCGACTTCCGCACGACCGTCCGGGCTCCATTGAGCGACCCACGGCGGGCGATTGAGAGGCGGCAAGCGCGTTCCTCGGAGATCTCCTCGCATGGCCACCACCACCCTCGGCGTCAAGCTCGACGACGCCTCCCGCGACCGCCTGAAGCGCGTTGCCCAGTCGATCGACCGCACGCCCCACTGGCTGATCAAGCAGGCGATCTTCTCCTACCTGGAGCAGATCGAGCGCGGACAGGCGCCGCACGAGGCGAACGGCAGCGGCCAGCCCGACGCGGACGGGGCCGACACGCTCGACGCGGTGGCCGGCGAGGGCGCGCCACAGCCCTTCCTCGAATTTGCCCAGAGCATCCAGCCGCAGTCGGTGCTGCGCGCGGCGATTACCTCCGCCTACCGCCGGCCCGAAACCGAATGCGTGCCGGTGCTGCTGGAGCAGGCCCGCCTGCCGCAGCAGCAGGCCGACGCCGCGCTGGCGATGGCAAAGAAGCTGGCCCTGAACCTGCGCCAGCAGAAGGGCGGCAGCGGCCGCGAAGGGCTGGTGCAGGGGCTGATCCAGGAATTCTCGCTGTCGTCGCAGGAAGGCGTGGCGCTGATGTGCCTGGCCGAGGCGCTGCTGCGCATTCCCGACAAGGCCACCCGCGACGCGCTGATCCGCGACAAGATCAGCGGCGCCAACTGGCAGTCGCACCTCGGCCAGAGCCCGTCGCTGTTCGTCAACGCCGCCACCTGGGGCCTGCTGGTCACCGGCAAGCTGGTCTCGACCCATAACGAGGCCGGCCTGACCCGCGCGCTGACGCGCATCATCGGCAAGGGCGGCGAGCCGCTGATCCGCAAGGGCGTCGACATGGCGATGCGCCTGATGGGCGAGCAGTTCGTCACCGGCGAGACCATCTCCGAGGCGCTGGCGAACGCGCGCAAGTACGAGGCCCAGGGCTTCCGCTACTCGTACGACATGCTGGGCGAGGCCGCGATGACAGAGGCCGACGCGCAGCGCTATCTGGCCTCCTACGAGCAGGCCATTCACGCGATCGGCCAGGCCTCGCGCGGCCGCGGCATCTACGAGGGCCCGGGCATCTCGATCAAGCTGTCGGCGCTGCATCCGCGATACAGCCGCGCCCAGCACGAGCGCGTGCTCGGCGAGCTGTACGGGCGCCTGAAGTCGCTGACGCTGCTGGCCCGCCAGTACGACATCGGCATCAACATCGACGCCGAGGAGGCCGACCGGCTGGAAATCTCGCTGGACCTGCTGGAACGGCTCTGCTTCGAGCCCGAGCTGGCCGGGTGGAACGGCATCGGCTTCGTCGTGCAGGGGTACCAGAAGCGTTGCCCGTTCGTGATCGACTACCTGATCGACCTGGCGCGCCGCAGCCGCCATCGCCTGATGATCCGGCTGGTCAAGGGCGCCTACTGGGACAGCGAGATCAAGCGCGCCCAGGTCGACGGCCTGGAGGGTTACCCGGTCTACACGCGCAAGGTCTACACCGATGTGTCGTACCTCGCCTGCGCGCGCAAGCTGCTGTCGGTGCCGGACGCGATCTATCCGCAGTTCGCCACCCACAACGCGCACACGCTGGCCGCGATCTACCAGATCGCCGGCCATAGCTACTACCCCGGACAGTACGAATTCCAGTGCCTGCACGGCATGGGCGAGCCGCTGTACGACCAGGTGGTCGGCCCGGTGGCCGAGGGCAAGCTGAACCGGCCGTGCCGGATCTACGCGCCGGTCGGCACGCACGAGACGCTGCTGGCCTACCTGGTGCGGCGCCTGCTGGAGAACGGCGCTAACACCTCGTTCGTCAACCGCATTGCCGACGACACCATCTCGCTGGACGAGCTGGTCGCCGACCCGGTCGCGCAGGTCGAACGGATGCACAAGGAAGAGGGCACGCTTGGCCTGCCGCATCCGCGCATTCCGATGCCGCGCGGCCTGTACGGCAAGGCACGCGCCAATTCGGCGGGCCTCGATCTGTCGAACGAACATCGCCTGGCCTCGCTGTCGTCGGCGCTGCTGCACGGCGCGACCGAGCGCCTGAGCGCCGAGCCGATGCTGGGCGTCGACCCCGTGGGCGGCGGCGACACTGCGCCGGTGCTCAATCCCGCCGACCATCGCGATGTGGTGGGGCAGGTCACCGAGGCCAGCGCGGCCGATGTCGAGGCCGCGCTGCAGGCCGCGGTCAATGCCGCGCCGATCTGGCAGGCCACGCCGCCCGAGGTCCGCGCCGCCGCGCTGGAGCGCGCCGCCGACCTGATGGAAGCGCAGATGCAGGCGCTGATGGGCGTGATCATGCGCGAGGCCGGCAAGACGTTCTCGAACGCCATCGCCGAGGTCCGCGAGGCGGTCGACTTCCTGCGCTACTACGCGGTGCAGGTGCGCGAGCATTTCTCCAACGACTCGCATCGCCCGCTGGGTCCGGTGGTCTGCATCAGCCCGTGGAACTTCCCGCTGGCGATCTTCACCGGCCAGGTCGCCGCGGCGCTGGCCGCCGGCAACACGGTGCTGGCCAAGCCCGCGGAGCAAACCCCGCTGATCGCGGCGCAGGCGGTGCGCCTGCTGCGCGAGGCCGGCGTGCCGGCCGGCGCGGTGCAGCTGCTGCCCGGCCGTGGCGAGACCGTCGGCGCGTCGCTGGTCGGTGATGCGCGCGTCAAGGGCGTGATGTTCACCGGCTCGACCGAGGTCGCCCGCCTGCTGCAGCGTAATCTGGCCGGCCGCCTCGATGCCGCCGGCCGCCCGGTGCCGCTGATCGCCGAGACCGGCGGCCAGAACGCGATGATCGTCGATTCGTCGGCGCTGGCCGAGCAGGTGGTCGCCGATGTCGTGAGCTCGGCGTTCGATTCGGCCGGCCAGCGCTGCTCCGCGCTGCGCGTGCTGTGCCTGCAGGAGGATGTGGCCGACCGCGTGCTGGAGATGCTCAAGGGCGCGATGGCCGAGCTGACGATGGCCAACCCGGATCGCCTGTCGACCGACGTCGGTCCGGTGATCGACGAGGAGGCGCGCGCCGGCATCGTCAAGCATATCGAGGCGATGCGCGCCAAGGGCCGTCGCGTGCATCAGGCCGATGCCAACGCGGCGCTGTCGCCGTCGTGCCGCCATGGCACCTTCGTGCCGCCGACGCTGATCGAACTGAACCATATCGGCGAACTGCAGCGCGAGGTGTTCGGCCCGGTGCTGCACGTGGTGCGCTACCAGCGTTCGCGCCTGGATGCGCTGCTCGACCAGATCAATGCCACCGGCTACGGCCTGACGATGGGTGTGCACACCCGCATCGACGAAACGATCGAGCACATCGTGTCGCGCGCCCATGTCGGCAACCTCTACGTCAACCGCAATATCGTCGGCGCGGTGGTCGGCGTGCAGCCGTTCGGCGGCGAGGGCCTGTCAGGCACCGGCCCGAAGGCCGGCGGTCCGCTCTATCTGCACCGCCTGCTGTCGACCTGCCCGCAGGACGCCTTCGTCGCCGTGGCACGTGCGGCCGCGGCGGCCGACGCGCCGGCTGCGGAGCCGCGTGCGGCCCTGCGCCCCGAGGCCCAGGCCGCCTTCGATGCCTTCCGCCAGTGGGCGGCATCGGACACAGCCCCGGCGCCGGCGCTGGTGGAGCAGTGTGACCGCTTTGCCGCGGCCTCGACCTCGGGCATGACGGTGACGCTGCCCGGCCCGACCGGCGAGCGCAATACCTACACGCTGCTGCCGCGCGACACCGTGCTGTGCCTGGCGCCGAACGAGGCCGACCTGGCCACGCAGCTGGCGGCGGTGCTGGCGGTCGGTGCCGGCGCGTTGTGCCCGGACGCCGAGCCCGCGCGGACCCTGTATGCGCGGCTGCCGAAGGCAGTACAATCGCGCGTCCGCCTGGTTGCCGACTGGAGCGCGGCCGACGTCGCCTTCGACGCGGTGCTGCACCACGGCGACTCGGACCAGCTGCGGGCCGTGTGCGAACAGGTCGCGCAGCGGCCCGGTCCGATCGTCGGCGTGCAGGGGCTGGGCCACGGCGACACCGGCATCGCGCTGGAGCGTCTGCTGATGGAGCGCTCGCTGTCGGTCAATACCGCGGCGGCCGGCGGCAACGCGAGCCTGATGACGATCGGCTGACCGCGGGGACCGACGGCAACGACAACGATTGACCGCCCGAGCCGGTCCGACGTATCGGTCGGACGTCCGGGTTGGGCGCCAGACAGGCGCAGGTGCGGCGGCGATCCCGCCCTCGCTGCGCCACCGAGAAAGCGTGGTCCGCAGGGGCGGGCCGAACGCTTCCAAGAGTGCAGTGAACCGGCCTACAGGCTACCCAAGGAGAACGGATGAACACGACCTTCCACAAGACGGCGCTGACCGTCGCACTGACGATCGCCGGCCTGACCGCGGCGTCCGCCGCGTTCGCACAGGCGCAGGAAATCAAGCTCGGCTTTGCCGCGCCGATGACCGGCGGTCAGGCGCAGTACGGCAAGGACATGCAGAACGGCGTGGTGCTGGCGATCGAGCAGATGAACGCCACCAAGCCCAAGATCGGCGGCAAGGAAGTCAAGTTCGTGCTGCTGTCCGAGGACGACCAGGCCGATCCGAAGACCGGCTCGGTGGTGGCGCAGAAGCTGGTCGACAACGGCATCCAGGGCATGCTCGGCCATTTCAACTCGGGCACCAGCATCCCGGCCTCGATGGTCTACAACCGCGCCGGCATCGCGCAGATCGCGATGGCGACCGCGCCCGAATACACCCGCCAAGGCTTCAAGACCACCTTCCGCATGATGACCTCCGACACCCAGCAGGGTTCGGTGCTCGGCAACTACGTGGTCAAGAAGCTCGGCGCGAAGAACATCGCCATCGTCGATGACCGTACCGCCTACGGCCAGGGCCTGGCCGACGAGTTCGAGAAGGCCGCCAAGGCCGCCGGCGGCAAGATCGTGCGCCGCGAGTTCACCAACGACAAGGCGGTGGACTTCAAGGCCGTGCTGACCAACATCAAGCGCAGCAACCCGGACATCATCTTCTTCGGCGGCGCCGAGACGCAGTCCGCGCCGATGGCCAAGCAGATCAAGGAACTGGGCCTGAAGTCGCCGCTGGTGTCGGGCGAGATGTCCAAGACCGACAACTTCCTGAAGCTGGCCGGTCCCGCCGCGGAAGGCACGGTGGTGTCGCTGGCCGGCCTGCCGCTGGAGCAGATGCCGGGCGGCGCCAAGTATGCGCAGGACTACGAGAAGCGTTTCAAGAGCAAGGTCCAGACCTACTCGCCGTATGCCTACGACGGCGCCACCGCGCTGATGACGGCGATGGTCAAGGCCGGCTCGGCCGATCCGGCGCGCTATCTGCCGGTGCTGGCGGCGACCAACATGCCGGGCGTCACCACCAAGACGCTGGCGTACGACGCGCGCGGCGACCTGAAGGACGGCGGCATCACCGTCTACAAGGTCGTGGGCGGCAAGTGGACCGTGCTGGAAACGCTGGGCGGCAAGTAAGCCCGGGTTTTCCACAGCGGGTCGACATTGGGTCCACTGTCCCGGAATTCCACAGTTCCACAGTTCCACAGTTGGCCTGTGGCCCGGAACGCCACCCCTCGGGGTGGCGTTTTCTTTGGCCGCCGCATCACCACCGCATCACCACCGCATGGGCCGCGGCGTCGGCCGCCGGCTTGACCACCAACGCGGCGGCATCCGGCCGGCTCGACCCGCTTCCACGGCCTTGCCTCCCGCGTGGCGCATAATCGCGGTCTTGCCGTTTCCTCGCTATCCCAGTTGTCTCTCTTTGCCCATCACCCTGAAGGAGTACCCGTGTCCGCGCAGCCAGTCAGCTACGACCACGCCATCGAGCTTGCCACGCACGAGCGCTACGACGAAGCGCTGGCGGTGATCGACGCGTTGGCGCGCCAGCGGCCCGAGGTCGTCGATTACGAGGCGCTGCGCGCCCGGTTGCTGTTTGACAAGGGCGAGCCCGAGCAGGCGCTGGCCGCGCTCGAGGCGGCGCTGTCCCGCCTGCCCGAGCTGCCGCTGCATCCCGCGCACCGCTGGGCCTCGCGCGGCGTGCTGGCGCATCGCTACGGCATGCTGCTGATGAACCAGCAGCGTTTCGCCGAGGCGCTGCCCTGGCTGGAAGAGGCGGCCCGGCGCAACGGGCTGGCTACCGGCGAATGGAGCGCGCAGCTGCATGCGGGGCTGGCGCACTATCGGCTGGGCCAGTTCGCCGAGGCCGGCCGCTATTGGTACGACCTGCTGTATCGCGCGCCGGACCTGGGTGCACACGACATCCTGAGCCTGGCGGCCGCGCACGTGCAGGGCGCCGAGTCCGAGGGACAGCGCGCCGAACCGATGCTGCGGCTGTGCCTGGCCCGCATCGGCCTGGACAATGCCGATCTGCTGGAGATGAGCGAGGAGCAGGGCGACGCGCTGGCCGCGCAGCAGGCGCATATGGTGCTGGCCGAGAACCCGGACCATCCGCACGCGCGCCGCATCCTCGCGCCGCTGCGGCTGCGGGCCGGCGATCTCGCCGGTGCGCGCGACGACCTGGCGGTCTACCAGCGCCAGGTGCCGGACCCGAAGGCGCAGATACGCGAGCTCGAGTGGCGCCATCAGGGCGGCGAGGCCGAGCCCTGGCGCGACTTCGTGCTGACCGACGCGGCCACCGACGCGCATGGCTACTACCTTGCCGGGCTGGCGCTGGCCGACTTCATCGAGCGCGTGCCGGCGGCGGCGGAAGCGCTGCGGCCACAGCTGCTGCGCGCCTGGCAAACGGGCCTGGCCCGCTTCGAGCAGTATTTCGCCACCGGGGAAGGCGGCTACGATGACGCCGACTCGCATATCTATTCGCTGCTGTGCGACCGGCTGGCGCGCCGGCTCGATCTCGACGATGCCGCGCAGCGCGACGAACGCATCGCGCTGCATGAGAAGGGCATTGCCGTCAGCGATTTCATCGAGCACTGGCTCGATCTGCTGGCCTGCCACGACGCCGCCGGACGCCATCAGCGGGTGGTCGAGATCGCCGGCGAAGTGCTGAACCGCTATCCGCTGGATCGCCATGCGGGCCACGTGACCTGGGTGTTCAGCCGGCTGATCCACGCCTGGAAGGCGATCGGCGGCAGCGAGGCGATCGGCGCGGCGCGGGCCGCGATCGCCCATATGGAGGCGCGGCTTGACGCGCTGCCGGTCGAGGAACGCAGCGAGGCGGCGCTGTCGATGGCCCATGCGCGCACGCATTTCGCCACGCTGCTGGGGAATTCGGCCGGATCGATGGAAGCGCGCGAACGCGCGCTGGCGCTGGACGAGATCGAGGCCCTGCAGGCGCGCGCGGTGGTGGTCGAGGACGCCTGGGTCTACGACGCCTTTGGCCGCATCTGGCGCGGCCTGGCCGACAACGAGCGCGCCTTGCCGCTGTTCGAGCGCGCCATCGCGCTGACCGAGGGCGATGCCGAGGACCAGGCCGCGGCGCGGCTGCAGCGCGGGCTGATCCGGCTCGACGCGCAGCAATACGGCGAGGCGCTGACCGACTTCCATGCCGCCTTCGCGGTGCGCGACGACTGGGAGGCCGACGTGCATCTGCATGCGGCGCAGGCCGCGCTGGGTCTGGCCAGGCGCGAGGAGGCGCGCGATCTGTTCCTGCAGGCCCGCGCGCGCGGGGCCGCGCAAGGGCGTACCCGCGCGTTGTATGCGAAGGTCGAAAACGCACTGAAGGCCACGCGGCCGGCGTGGAAACTGTGGGGCGTCTAAGCCTGAGGTGCGGGCCGCGCGCGTGAGTGTGGACGCGCCGGAGACGCGCCGGAGACGCGATGGAGACGCGATGGAGACGCGATGGAGACGCGATGGAGACGCGATCCGATAGCGCGTCGGCGGAAACCTCAGCAAAACTCGTGCCTTGTCGGACAAACCCGGACACGGGTTCAAAGGCCCTTCCGTTAGGATGTCACCCATGAATGGATTGAGCCAACTATTTCCGACCTGGCCGCTCGCACCCAGCGGGCTGTTCTGGGTCGGCCTCGCGCTGGTAGGCGCGGGCCTTGCCGGCGAAATTTGCCGGATGTATCTGAGATTGCCGCGTATCGTCGGTTATGCCGCCACCGGCCTGCTGGCCGGCACGCTGGGCCGCCCCATCGTCGATCAGACGATGATTGCGCAGACCCGCATCCTGATCGACATGGCGCTGGCGCTGGCCCTGTTCGAACTCGGCCATCGCCTGTCGCTGGTCTGGCTGCGGGCCAATCGCTGGCTGCTGTTTACCAGTGCCTCGGAGAGCCTGCTGACCTGGGGCCTCGTCACCGCGGTGCTGCAATGGATCGGCGTGAGCCCGACCGTCGCCATCCTCGCCGGCGGCATCGCGGTCAGCACGTCGCCGTCGATCGTGCTGCAGCTGAAGAACGAATTGCGTGCCGAAGGCCAGGTCACCGAACGGCTGATGGCGATGACCGCCCTCAACAGCATGTATGCCGCGGTAATCGTGCAGCTGGCGACCGGCTGGCTGCATTCGGAATACGGCAATCTGGGCGCGGCGCTGCTGCATCCGCTGTATCTGCTGGTCGGCTCGTGCCTGCTGGCGTGGCTCGTCGGCAAGCTGAGCCAGGCGGTCTATGCGCGGATGCCGGCCGACGATCAGTACAGCTTTCTGGTGCTGGTCGGCATCGTGCTGTTCACGCTGGCGCTGACGCGGCTGCTGAAGCTGTCGATGCCGTTGACGCTGCTGCTGGCTGGCGTCGTCTTCAAGCATCAGGACAATCAGCCGCGCGTGTGGCCCGCGCACTTCGGCAGCGCCGGTACGCTGCTGATCATCGTGATGGTGGTGTCGCTGGGGCTGCCGGTGACCGTGCGCGACTGGTCCATCGCCGGCGTCGCCGCGATCGTGCTGGTGCTGCTGCGGCATCTGGCCAAGCTCGGCGGCGTGGTGTCGCTGGGTTCGTTCTCGGGCCTGAGCATCCGGCAGTGCGTGGCGCTTGGCGTGGCGCTGGGGCCGATGTCGGGTCTGGCTTACCTGCTGATGAGCGATGTGGCGCGGCTCTATCCTGAAACCGGGGAAATGCTCAACGCGATCGTGCTGTGCGCGCTGGCGATCGAGCAGATCGCGGCGCCGGTATTGGCCGCATGGGCACTTCGCTATGCCGGCGAGGTCAGAGGCAATGGAGGAGGGCGCTGATGTCACTCGAACCGTTCAAGCAATCCGAGGCGCTGACCTTCGGCGTCGAGCTGGAAATGCAGCTGGTCAATCGCCATGACTACGATCTGGCGCCGTTCGCGCCCGATCTGCTGCGGCTGCTGAAGGGCGCCCAGCATGCCGGCGATATCAAGCCGGAGATCAGTCCGTCGATGATCGAGATCAGCACCGGCATCTGCCATGACTACGCGCAGGCGCTGTCCGAGTTGACGACGATGCGCGACCTGATGGTCGAGGCCTCGCATTCGCTGAACCTGGGCATCTGCGGCGGCGGCACGCATCCGTTCCAGCAGTGGGCCGATCGCACCATCTCCGACTCGCCGCGCTACCAGTACATCTCCGAACTGTACGGCTACCTGGCCAAGCAGTTCACCGTATTCGGCCAGCACGTGCATATCGGCTGCCCGACCGCGGACGATTCGCTGTTCCTGCTGCATGCGATCGGCCGCTACGTGCCGCACTTCATTGCGCTGGCGGCGTCGTCGCCGTATGTGCAGGGCGTCGATACCGGCTTCGCTTCCGCGCGACTGAATTCGGTCGCTGCCTTCCCGATGAGCGGCCGCGCGCCCTTCATGCTGACCTGGGACGCCTTCACCGCGTACTTCGAGAAGATGCGCAAGACGGGCGTGATCGAGAGCATGAAGGACTTCTACTGGGATATTCGCCCCAAGCCGGAATTCGGCACCATCGAAGTCCGCGTCATGGACACGCCGCTGACGGTCGCGCGCGCCTGCGACATTGCGGCCTATATCCAGGCGCTGGCGCGCTATCTGCTGCTGTCGCGTCCCTTCATGCCGGAAGAGGACGACTACCTGGTCTATACCTTCAACCGCTTCCAGGCCTGCCGCTTCGGACTCGACGGCGAATACGTGCATCCGAACGAACTGACGCGGATGCCGATCGCCGACCATATCCTGTCGATCTGCGACGTGCTGGTGCCGCACGCCGAAGCGCTCGGTTCGCTGGAGGCGCTGGCCAATATTCGCATGCTGGCCGCCAGCCGCAGCGGCGACGCCGAATGGGCGCGCCAGGTCGATGCCGATACGCGCAGTCTGCGTGAGGCGGTGCGGCAGAGCTGCGAGCGCTGGGCAGGGTAAGAGAGTCCTTGTGCCGGGGCGCGCCGCTGCGATCCTTGCCTTCCCTGCGATCACAGCAATCGCTGCGATCGCGGGGCGCGGCGGTCAGACCCCGTGCGGGATGCTGTCGCCGTCGCCGAGCCCGAGCCGCTGGTTCGCCGGTACCGCGACCGCCAGCAGCTTCGGCGGCGGCAGGTTCAGGCCCTTCATCATCTCGATGAACTCTTCGCGTGTGCGGCCGCACAGCCGGCTGTTGGTGGCCCGTTCGCGACCGATGGTCGAATGGGTGCGGCCCTTGTAGTCATGGGCCGGATATACCAGCGTGTCGTCGGGCAGCGCAAACAGCTTGCGCGTCAGGCTGTCGTATAGCGTGCCGGCGTCGCCGGACTGGAAGTCGGTGCGTCCGCAGCCGTCGATCAGCAGCGCATCGCCGGTAAAGACCCGGCGCACCACGCCGCCGTCCGGCTGCGGCTCTTCCCACAGATAGCTCATGCTGCCGGCGGTATGTCCCGGCGTATGGATGGCGCGCAGCGTTTGCGTGCCGAACGGGATCGTGTCGCCGTCGATCAGCTGCTTCAGCGCCGGCCGGATATCGCAGCCCGACGGCGCGGCGGTATGCGCGCCGGTGCGTTGCGCGAGATGGCCGGCAGAGGTGATGTGGTCGGCGTGCGCATGCGTCTCGATGACCCAGGCAAGCCGTACCCCGGTCTGCTGCACCAGCGCCAGATCGCGTTCGAGCTGACGGTCGACCGGATCGATCAGCACGGCGTCACGTGTCGCCGCGTCGATCAGCAGGTAGGTGTAGGTACTGGACTCGCGATCGAAGAGTTGATGGAAGGTTTGCATCTGCGGGAATACTAACGAAGCGCCGCCTGGCGCTAGTCTTCGAATACGTCGGCGAGGTGCTGGGCGCTCAGCAGTCTTTCTCCCCAGGCTTCCAATTGTTCAAGCCGGGCGCTGTTCAGCCGTGATTCGAGTTCGGCTGGCAGAGGGCCGAAGCGCTTGGCAAGCAGATTTCGCAGGAGCATGGCCTGACCCTGTTGCAGGCCCTCCTGCAGACCTACCTGCCGGCCCTCCTGCAGACCTGCCTGCCGGCCCTCCTGCAGACCTACCTGCCGGCCCTCCTGCAGACCTGCCTGCCGGCCCTCCTGCAAACCTACCTGCCGGCCCTCCTGCAGACCTGCCTGCCGGCCTTCCTGCAGACCTACCTGTCGGCCTTCTCGCCGGCCTTCCTGCAGACCTACCTGCCAACCTTCCTGCAGGCCTTCCCGCTTGTAATTGGCCTTCCACTGCGCAATATTCGTCGACAGCGACATTTCAGCCTCCATCAGGTTGTGTATGTCCGTTAAATACAAACCGGCCCGGCGATGCCGTGAGCCTACATGCTTCAGCCATCGTACGAAAGTGTCCTCCAGGACCGGGTCGTCGGCCACGCGCAGCCTGATCCAGCGAACCGCTTCGAGCATCGCCGTCTCCGTCTCCGCGTTCTCGAAGCGGAACACCGCGGCGACGAGATTGTCGAGCGTGGCCAGTTCCTCATCTGAATATCGCCGCGCGTCCACCAGAAGATATTCGCAGCGCGGCTGGCAGCGGCACAAGTCATCCGGCAGCCGCGGCGACAGTTCCGCGATATCGGTCTTTGCCGTCCAGCTGCCTTCCCCGTTGTAGACCACGATCGGCAGCACCGGCGGCAACTGGCCGTCTGGCAGTATATTCCGCCCACGGATCAGCTCCAGATCCAACGACGTGACGTAATTCGTCATGCGAATCGCCATATGGCGATCGATGGTGCTCTGGAATTCGATCAGCAGATAGAGGTAGACCCACTCGCCGCCGGCCTGGATGCGCCAGACCATGTCGCTGGCGCGCTGGCGAAGGCGGTCCGTAACGTAGTTGCTCGAGATACGTTCGAGGGTGTCGAAGTCCAGCGCGCGGACCCACGCGCTCGGCACGAAATCCCGCAGCAGATCACGGACGAATTCCGGTGTGGAGAACAACAGCTTGTAACAGGCATCGTGGCTCGGCATGGCTCGCGCATCGCAGTTGCGGTGCCGGGAGAATGCCGCGCCGAAGGGCCGCGAGATTCCACAAAAGTGCGTGCTACTTTAGTGTTCGAGCTTCAGCACTCGACGATATTGACGGCGAGCCCGCCGCGCGCCGTTTCCTTGTACTTGGTCTTCATGTCGGCACCGGTCTCGCGCATGGTCTTGATCACCGAATCGAGCGAGACATAGTGATTGCCGTCGCCGCGCAAGGCCATGCGCGCGGCGTTGACCGCCTTGACCGAGGCCATCGCATTGCGCTCGATGCAGGGAATCTGCACCAGCCCGCCGACCGGATCGCAGGTCAGCCCCAGGTTGTGTTCCATGCCGATTTCCGCGGCATTCTCGACCTGCTCCGGCGTGCCGCCGAGCACGGCCGCCAGCGCGCCCGCTGCCATCGAACACGCGACGCCAACCTCGCCCTGGCAACCGACTTCGGCGCCGGAGATCGACGCGTTCAGCTTGTACAGCAGACCGATCGCGCCGGCCGTCAGCAGGAAGTCGATCACGCCGCGCTCGTTCGCACCGGGCACGAAGCGATCGTAGTAATGCAGCACGGCCGGGATGATGCCCGCCGCGCCATTGGTCGGCGCGGTCACCACGCGGCCACCGGCCGCGTTCTCCTCGTTGACGGCCATCGCATAGAGGTTGACCCAGTCCATCACCGACAACGGGTCGGACAGCGTCCGTTCGGCGCGCTCGGTCAGATTGCGGTACAGCTCCGGCGCGCGCCGCTTGACCTTGAACGGGCCCGGCAGCTCGCCATCGGTGCGGCAGCCGCGCGCGACGCAGGCCTGCATCACCTGCCAGATATGCAGCAGGCCGGCGCGCACATCGGCTTCGCTGCGCCGGGTGCATTCGTTTTCGAGCATCAGCTGCGCGATCGACTTGCCGCTGCTGCTGGCCATGTCGAGCATCGCGCGGCCGCTGCGGAAGGGATGCGGCAGCTGCCGGTCGGCTTCCAGCACCTGCGTGTTGGCCGCGCCCGCGCTGACGACGAAGCCGCCGCCTACCGACAGATAGCGGCCTTCGCGCAGCGTCGCGCCGGCGGCATCGAAGGCATGGAATTTCATGCCGTTCGGATGCTCGGCCAGCGCTTCGCGCCGGTAGAACGCGATATGTTCCTTTTCGACGAAGGGAATCGGATGCTTGCCGAGCAGGGACAGCGTGCGCGAAGCGCGCAGCGCTGCCAGCCTGGCGTCGATGGTGTCCGGATCGATGGTATCGGGCGCCTCGCCGAGCAGGCCGAGAATCACGCCCTTGTCGGTGCCGTGCCCCTTGCCGGTCGCGCCGAGCGAGCCGTACAGCTCGACCCGCACGCTGGCCACCTGCGGCAGCAGGCCGTCGCGCTCCAGTCCATGCGCGAACATGCCGGCCGCACGCATCGGTCCCACCGTATGCGAGCTGGACGGCCCGATGCCGACCTTGAACAGGTCGAATACGCTGACAGCCACGTTGGTCTCCTATCGTTTGCCGGCGGTTTGCCGGCTTCCGCCGCGGCTTGCCGTCCGGCCAGGCGCGATACGGGCTAGACCGGCCGATCGTCCTCGGGGCGTTCCCACAACGAGACGCCGGGGCCGGGCGGTTCCTCCGGCAGTTCCTTGCGCTTGAGCACGCTGATGGCGCCGTCGTTCTCCAGGATCGCGATATAGACGTCGTCCAGGCTGGCGCAGCCCTCGCGCCGCAATACCTTCATCAGATCGTCGCTGGTCAGCCGCGCGCCGTGCATGACCTTGTCGATCACCTTGCCATGGCGGATCAGCAGCTGGGGGTGGCCCTCGACCGCGTACTCGAACTTGCGGCTGCGCCAGCTGAGCCAGCTGACCAGCACGTTGATGCCGATCAGCGTGGCGGCGAGGATCAGGCCTGCGGATACCGACTTGTCATCGCCGACCATGGCGTTCTGCACGCCTTCGGACAGGATCAGCAGCAGGATCAGATCGAACGGGGTCATCTGTCCGATCTGCCGCTTGCCGCCCAGCCGCATCATGATCAGCAGCGCGAAATAGACGATCAGTCCTCGGACGATAAATTCCCACCACGGTGCGCTCATCTCCCACATCGACAGTCTCCTTACCGATGACAGCCCCGGCGCGAATGCCGGGAACTCAGGCCCGGACGCGGAACCGCGTCCGGGCGGCGATGGAGCCGCCGTGCCGGGATCGCCCGCAGTGCCCGCCGACTATGTGCCGACTGCCCGCGGACTGCCTGCTTACTCCTCGTACGCGCTCATCGGCACGCACGAGCAGAACAGGTTGCGATCGCCGTAGACGTTGTCGGCACGGCCGACCGGCGGCCAGTACTTCTGCGTCCGCAGCGAGGCGACCGGATAGGCGGCTTCCTCACGAGTGTACTTGTGGTTCCACTCATTGGCAGTGATGACCGCGGCGGTGTGCGGCGCGTTCTTCAGCGGGTTGTCCTCGCGGTCGAAGCTGCCGTCCTCGACACGGGCGATTTCCTTGCGGATCGCGATCATCGCGTCGATGAAGCGGTCCAGCTCGTGCAGCGCCTCGCTCTCGGTCGGCTCGATCATCAGCGTGCCCGGCACCGGGAAGCTCATGGTCGGCGCATGGAAGCCATAGTCCATCAGCCGCTTGGCGACATCCTCGTTGCTGATGCCGGTCGCCTTCTGGATCGGACGCAGGTCGAGAATGCACTCGTGCGCGATATGGCCGTTGCCGCCCGTGTACAGTACCGGGTAGTAGTCCGACAGCCGCTTGGCGACGTAGTTGGCCGCCAGGATCGCGTTCTCGGTGGCCGCCGTCAGGCCGCGCGCGCCCATCATCGCGATATACATCCACGAAATCGGCAGGATGCTGGCCGAGCCGTAGGGCGCGGCCGAGATCGCGCCGATGCCGTCTGCCGCGCGGCGGTAGCCGCTGCTGGCGTGGTTCGGCAGGAACGGCGCCAGATGCGCGCCGACCGCGACCGGACCGACGCCCGGGCCGCCGCCGCCGTGCGGAATGCAGAAGGTCTTGTGCAGGTTCAGGTGCGACACGTCGCCGCCGAACTGCCCCGGCGCCGCGGTGCCCACCATTGCGTTCATGTTGGCGCCGTCGACATAGACCTGCCCGCCGTGGCTGTGCACGATCTCGCAGATGCGCTGCACGCCTTCCTCGAACACGCCGTGCGTGGACGGATAGGTGATCATGATCGCCGCCAGGTTCTTGCTGTGCTGCGCGGCCTTCTTCTCCAGGTCGGCCAGATCGACGTTGCCGTCCTCGTCGCAGGCCACCACCACCACCTGCATGCCGGCCATCTGCGCGGACGCCGGATTGGTGCCGTGCGCCGACGACGGGATCAGGCAGATATTGCGATGGCTCTCGCCGCGGCTCGCGTGGTAGGCGTGGATGATCTGCAGGCCCGCGTACTCGCCTTGCGAGCCGGCGTTCGGCTGCAGGCTGACGGCGGCGTAGCCGGTGGCCGCGCACAGCATCGCCTCGAGCTGGGCGATCATTTCGCGGTAGCCGACGGTCTGGTCGTCCGGCGCGAACGGATGGATGCTCGAAAACTCGGGCCAGGTGACCGGAATCATCTCGCTGGTCGCGTTGAGCTTCATCGTGCAGGAGCCCAGCGGGATCATCGTGCGATCGAGTGCCAGGTCCTTGTCGGCCAGCATGCGCAGATAGCGCAGCATCTCGTGCTCGGCGTGATGCGTGTTGAAGACCGGATGCGTCAGGTAGGCGCTCTGGCGCGACAGCGCGGCCGGATAGCCGTCATCGGCCGCCGCTTCCAGTGCGTCGAAGGCCGGCACCGGCTTGCCCTGCGCGAAGATCTCCCACAGCGCGACCACATCGTCGCGGGTGGTGGTCTCGTCCAGCGAGATGCCGACGTGCGTCGCACCGGCGCGGCGCAGATTGATGCGGCGCGCGGTGGCCGCGGCGTGGATCGCCTCGGTGGCGGCGCCGGTCTCGATCGTCAGCGTGTCGAAGAAGGTCGCATTGCTGCGCGCGTAGCCCAGCGCCTGCAGGCCGCCGGCCAGGGTCGCGGTCAGGCGATGCACGCGTTGCGCGATGCGCTTCAGGCCCTGCGGACCGTGGTAGACCGCGTACATCGACGCCATGACGGCCAGCAGCACCTGCGCGGTACAGATGTTCGAGGTCGCCTTTTCGCGGCGGATATGCTGCTCGCGCGTCTGCAGCGCGAGCCGGTAGGCCGGGTTGCCCTGCGCGTCGACGGTGACGCCCACCAGGCGGCCCGGCATCGAGCGCTTGTAGGCGTCCTTGACGGCCATATAGCCGGCGTGCGGGCCGCCGAAGCCGAGCGGCACGCCGAAGCGCTGCGAATTGCCGACGGCCACGTCGGCGCCCCATTCGCCGGGCGCGGTGAGCAGCGTCAGCGCCAGCAGGTCCGCCGCGGCGACCACCAGGCCGCCGGCCGCGTGGACCGCATCGGCGATCGCGCGGTAGTCCGCCACGTCGCCGTTGACGCCCGGGTATTGCAGCAGCACGCCGAAGGCATGCGCCTGCGCCGCGTCGGCGGCGGGACCGACCTTGACCTCGATGCCGAGCGGCAGCGCGCGCGTGCGCACCACTTCGATCGTCTGCGGCAGCACGTCGTCGGCCACATAGAAGGTATTCGACGCGTGCTTGTTCACGCGCTGCAGCAGCGTCATCGCCTCGGCCGCGGCCGTGCCTTCGTCGAGCATCGACGCATTGGCGATATCGAGGCCGGTCAGGTCGGTGACCATCTGCTGGAAGTTCAACATCGCTTCCAGGCGGCCCTGCGAGATCTCCGGCTGGTACGGCGTGTACGCGGTGTACCAGGCCGGGTTCTCGAAGATATTGCGCAGGATCACGCCCGGCGTCAGCGTGTTGTAGTAGCCCTGGCCGATGAAGCTCTTGAACACCTTGTTCTTGCCGGCGATGCCGCGCAGCTTGGCCAGCGCGGCTTCCTCGGTCAGCGGCTCGGTGAATTCGCCCAGCGGCATGCCGTCGCGGCGGCGGATCGCGGCCGGGATGATGGCATCCATCAGCGCGGCGCGGCTGTCGTAGCCCAGCACCTTCAGCATGTGCTGCTGTTCGGCGGCGTCGGGACCGATATGGCGGTGGGAGAAGGCGTCGCGAGCTTCGAGTTCAGCCAGCGAAGGGCGAGCGGATTGAGCGGCGTTCATGGGCAGGGGAGCGTTCATGGCAAGTGACTCGGAGAGGCGGGCCGGGACATGGTGGTCAGCCATGGCCCCCGGCGCCGCGGGCGGGGCGCCGGGCTCAGGCGCCGACGCTGGCCTTGTAGGCGTCGGCCGTCATCAGGCCGTTGACGTCGTCGCTGTTGGCGGGCTTGATCTTGAACAGCCAGGCGTCGAAGGCGTTGGCGTTGACGCTCTCGGGCGCGTCCTTGACAGCGTCGTTGACGGCGACCACCTCGCCGGCCACCGGCGCGTAGATGTCCGACGCGGCCTTGACCGATTCGACCACGGCCAGCGCGTCGCCGGCGCCGACCGTCTTGCCGACCTCGGGCAGTTCCAGGAAGACGATGTCGCCGAGCGCATCCTGCGCGTGATCGGTGATGCCGATCGTCAGCGTGCCGTCGGTTTCGACGCGCACCCATTCGTGCGACTCGGTGTACTTCAGGTCAGCGGGGAAATTCATCGAGATTCTCCAATTTCAGATTCTTGTGTCGCGCCGCCGCGTGCCATCGGGATGAAGGGGGCCGCGGGGCGCAGCGTGACCGGGTGGACGATGTCCGATGCGAGCTGTCAGCTCACGAGTGCCTTGCCATTGCGCACAAACGGCAGTTTAACCACAGTCGCAGTCAGTTTGCGGTCGCGGATCAGCACCTGGACTTCGCTGCCGAGCGCCACATCCTTGGGCAGGCGCGCGAAGGCGATCGATTGGGACAGCGTCGGGCTGAAGGTGCCCGACGTGATCTCGCCCTCGCCGGCGGCGGTCAGCACGGTCTGGTGCGCGCGCAGCACGCCGCCCTTGTCCCGCAGGATCAGGCCGGCGAACTGCTGGCGCTGGCCGTTGGCCACCAGCGCGGCCTTGCCGACGAAATCGCGCTCGCTCTGCAAGTCGACCGTCCAGGCCAGGCCCGCGTCGAGCGGCGAGGTGTGGATGTCCATGTCCTGGCCGTACAGATTCATGCCGGCTTCGAGGCGCAGCGTGTCGCGTGCGCCGAGGCCGGCGGGGCGCACGCCGGCGGCATGCAGCTTTTCCCAGACCGCGGCGACGTTGTCGGCCGGCACCACCAGCTCGAAACCGTCCTCGCCGGTGTAGCCGGTGCGGGCCACCATGATTTCGCCGATCGCGGGGTCCTCGACCACCATCGCGTTGAAGGGCTTGAGCGATTCGCTGGGCTGGGTCGACGGGAATGCGCTCCAGACCTTGGCACGCGCATTCGGGCCCTGCACCGCGACGATGGCCAGCGGCGCCGAGCCCTCGGCGGCGTTATCGGTACGGCGCGGGGTGATCGTCACGCCGGCGCCGGTGTCGGCGTTGCGCTGGCGGATCCAGTCGATATCGCCGGTCGCGGTGCTGGCGTTGACCACCAGGCGGAAGCGGTCCTCGGCGAAGAAGTAGACGATCAGGTCGTCGATCACGCCGCCGTTCGGGTCGAGCATGCAGGAATACAGCGCCTTGCCCGGGGTTTGCAGCTTGTCGACGTTGTTGGCGAGCAGTCCGCGCAGGAAGGCGCGGGTATTGGGGCCGGCGAGGTCGACGACGCACATGTGCGAGACGTCGAACATGCCCGCATCGCTGCGCACCGCGTGGTGTTCCTCGATCTGCGAGCCGTAGTTGACCGGCATGTCCCATCCGCCGAAATCGACCATGCGGGCGCCGAGGGCGCGGTGGATGGCGTTGAGGGGCGTGGCCTGGAGCGTCATGAATTCCTCGGAGCGTGGCATCGTTCGGTCCGGCGCGCGCGGCGCGCCAAACAAAAAAAGGGTCATCCGTCGCGCGGCTCGGTGCGAACCGTCGCGACGGATGACCCCCTCTGTCCTCGATACCTGAGAGATTACGGCCCGGCTTGCCGTCCTCGTCGGACTGACTGGCCTCGCCGCGCGCCCCTTCGGTGGACACGCTCATCATCCAGCTGATGAATGACGGGTGTCGCTCTCCAGAGTTCGGCATACATCGTGTGCATGCTGCATGCCGATCCGCCCGGTCCATGGTGCCTGAGAGTTTTCGGGTGATTCCCCTTCGGCGGCGCGAATGACGATACAGTCGCGCGCTCTCCCGGACGGATGGCGCGACTCTAACCGCAGCCTTGGCGGCTGTCAACGCGAGAGCGGCGCGTCGCAGGAGTCGGTTCCGCAGCCTCGGCCGGACCCGCCCCCGTGTTAACATCGCCGGCTTCGACCCATTCGCGACCCGTCCCCCAACGCGTCGCGCCTGCGGCCCGCGTCCCTTGCGATGCCGTACGACCTCCGGCTGTACCCGACCTCCGATCCCCGACCGATGACCCACGGACTGAACGCCGCCCAATCCGAAGCCGTCCGCTATCTGGACGGCCCCTGCCTGGTGCTCGCCGGCGCGGGCTCGGGCAAGACCCGGGTGATCACGCAGAAGATCGCGCATCTGATCGAGGACAAGGGCTTCGAGCCCCGCCATATCGCCGCGGTGACCTTCACCAACAAGGCCGCCAAGGAGATGCAGGAGCGGATCGCCAAGCTGATGGAGGGCAAGACCCGCGACGGCAGGCGCATTCCGCTGCGCCAGCTGACCGTCTGTACCTTCCACTCGCTCGGCGTGCAGATCCTGCGCGCCGAGGCGGAGCACCTGGGCCTGAAGCCGCAGTTCTCGATCATGGACGCCGACGACTGCTTCGGCCTGATCCAGGAACAGCTGGCGACCACCGACAAGAAGCTGATCCGCAGCGTGCAGAGCACGATCTCGCTGTGGAAAAACGGCATGGTCGATCCGGAAACCGCGATCGCCGAGGCCACCGATGCCGACCAGCACCAGGCCGCGCTGATCTACCGCAACTACGTCGCCACGCTGGCGGCCTACCAGGCGGTCGACTTCGACGACCTGATCCGTCTGCCGGCCGAGCTGTTCGCCCGCGACGAAACCGTGCGGCTCAAGTGGCAGAACCGGCTGCGCTATTTCCTGGTCGACGAATACCAGGACACCAACGCCTGCCAGTACCAGCTGCTGAAGCTGCTGGCCGGCGGCTCGCATCTGCGCGCGCCGGCATTCACCGCGGTCGGTGACGACGACCAGGCGATCTACGGCTGGCGCGGCGCCACGCTGGACAATCTGCGCCTGCTGCAGACCGACTTTCCGAACCTGAAGGTCATCAAGCTGGAGCAGAACTATCGCTCCACGGTGCGCATCCTGCAGGCGGCCAACGCGGTCATCGCCAACAACCCCAAGCTGTTCGACAAGACGCTGTGGAGCGAGCACGGCATGGGCGACCCGATCTCCGTGACGCAGATGAACGACGAGGAGCACGAGGCCGAGTCGGTGGTGTTCAAGCTGTCGGCGCACAAGTTCGAGCGGCGCGCGCAGTTCCGCGACTACGCGATCCTCTATCGCGGCAATCACCAGGCGCGGCTGTTCGAGCAGATCCTGCGCCGCGAGCGCATCCCGTATGTGCTGTCCGGCGGGCAGAGCTTCTTCGACAAGGCCGAGATCAAGGACATCTGCGCCTATCTGCGGCTGATCGCCAATCCGGACGACGATCCCGCCTTCATCCGCGCGGTCACCACGCCGCGGCGCGGCGTCGGCAATACCACGCTGGAAGTGCTGGGGACCTTCGCCGGCCAGGCCAAGGTCTCGCTGTTCGAGGCGGCGATGATGGGCGGCATCGAAGGCAAGCTGCAGCCGCGCCAGCTCGAGCCCCTGCGCACCTTCTGCGAGGCGATGGTGCGGCTGGCGGACCGCGCCGCGCGCGACCCGGCCACCGAGGTGCTCGACGACCTGATGGAAGGCATCCACTACGAAGCCTATCTGTACGACACCTTCGACGAGCGTCAGGCCCAGGCCAAATGGACCAATACGCTGGAGTTCCTCGACTGGCTCAAGCACAAGGGCACCAAGCCGGAGGCGGCCGACGGCGAGGCGACCGGCTTCGACACCGCCGACGGCTTCGGCGACGAAGGCAAGAACCTCCTCGAGCTGACGCAGACCGTCGCGCTGATGAGCATGCTGGAAGGCCGCGACGAAGATCCCGACGCGGTGCGGCTGTCGACGCTGCACGCGTCCAAGGGCCTCGAGTATCCGCACGTGTTCCTGGTCGGTGTGGAGGAGGGCATCCTGCCGCATTGCCGCGAGGACGAGGACCTGAGCGACGAGAAGATCGAGGAAGAGCGCCGCCTGATGTATGTCGGCATCACGCGCGCGCAGCGCAGCCTGCATATCAGCTGGTGCAAGAAGCGCAAGCGCGCGCGGGACACCTACTCGTGCCAGCCGTCGCGCTTCATCGGCGAGATGAAGCTCGAGGAGGCCCCGGCACCGAAGGACGAGACGCCGGCGATGAGCCCGAAGGACCGACTGGCGGGCCTGAAGGCGCTGCTCGGCACCAAGGCCACTACCGGCTGAAGCGGCTGAGGGGGCTGAGGGGGCTGAGGGGGCTGAGGGGGCTGAGGCGCAGTGCCGGGTGCGCCCGGCCCTTCGTATCAGCGCCGATACAAAGCGGCCAAGGCCGTGCAACATCGGGCTGCTACGGTAGCGGATTGGCGATAGGACTGGAGGGCAGGCGCGTGGCGCCGAAGCGCCGAGAGAACAGCCGAATCGCCGGCCCTTGATGTCGATCAAGTCCTGCGCACGCTGGTCTGGCTAGCATCGAAGCGGATTCCTCAGAAGGCCGCCGATGGCAACGACCGTTCCGCATTTCGCTTCCGAAGTCGCTTCCGAAGCCGTTCCCGAAGTCCCTGCCGAAGCCGCTTCCCCAGCCGCTCAGCATGCCGCCATCCGCCGCGGCGATCTCGCCGATTTCCGCGCGCTCGCCGAACGCATCGACGTGAACGGGCCGCGCTACACCTCGTATCCGACCGCCGACCGCTTCGATGCGGGGTTCGGCGACGAGGCGTATCTGTCCGCGCTGGACGACTGCCGGGCAGGGGGAGCCGCCGCGCCGCTGTCGCTCTATCTGCATATCCCCTTCTGCGAGAACATCTGCTACTACTGCGGCTGCAACAAGATCATCACGCGCGACCACGGCCGCAGCGCGCGCTACGTTCGCTACCTGGCGCGCGAGATGGCGCTGGTAGCGGCCCGCCTGGACGAGCGCCGGGCCGTCGTGCAATCGCACTGGGGCGGCGGTACGCCGACCTTCCTCGACCCCGGGGAAATGCGGCAGGTCATGGCGGCGCTGCATCGGCACTTCGATCTGCGGCCGGACGGCGAGCACTCGATCGAGATCGATCCGCGCCGCGTCGACGACGAACGGATGACGCTGCTCGCCGAACTCGGCTTCAACCGCGTCAGCCTAGGCGTGCAGGACTTCGATCCCGAGGTCCAGGCCGCGATCCATCGCGTGCAGCCGGTGCAGGACACGCGCCGCGTGGTCGCCGCCTCCCGACGGCTCGGCTTCCTGTCGATCAGCATGGACCTGATCTACGGCCTGCCGCACCAGACGGCGGCCCGCTTCGGCGCCACCATCGAGCGGGTGCTGGAAATGCGGCCCGACCGCCTGTCGCTGTACAGCTACGCGCATCTGCCGCACGTCTTCAAGCCGCAGCGTCGCATCGACGAGGCCGCGATGCCGTCGGCCGGCGAAAAGCTGGACATCCTGGTCTCGGCCATCGAGCGGCTGACCGCGGCCGGCTATGTCCATATCGGCATGGATCACTTCGCGCGGCCCGACGACGCGCTCGCCCGCGCCCAGCGTGAGGGACGGCTGCAGCGCAACTTCCAGGGCTATGCGACCCATGCCGGCCATGACCAGCTCGGCTTTGGCATCTCGGCGATCGGCGCGGTCGCCGGCCGTTACGTGCAGAACGCCCGCACGCTGGACGCGTACTACGGCGCGCTCGATGCCGGCAGGCTGCCGGTGCTGCGCGGCCATGTCTGCGACGCCGACGACCGGGTGCGCAAGGACATCATCGGTGCGCTGATGTGCGATGGCGAACTGGATACTGCCGAGGTCGCGCGCCGGCACGGCATCGACTTCGACGCCGAGTTTGCCGCCGAGCGGGCGGAACTTACGTCGCTGGCCGCGCAGGGGCTGGTACGGCTGTCCGACGCGCGGATCGAGGTGACGCCGCTGGGCCGCCTGCTGGTGCGGCGCGTGGCGATGGTGTTCGATCGCTATCTGCGGGACGACCGGGTGATCGCGGAGCGGCCGGGTTCGGACTCCTTGTCGAATCCGCTTTCGGGTTCCAATACCGATCCCGATTCGGAAAGGGCGATGGCGCGCCCGCTGCAGCGGATGCCGTCGACATCCCGCTCCGGCGCGGCGCCCATCGCCCGGTACTCGCGCGTGGTGTAGCGAAGCCGAACGCCGGACGTAAATCGCCAAAGCCGGTGGCGCACCCGCTGCTGCGGAAGCCGCCGACATCGCGCTCCGGGACGGTGCCGACCGCCCGGGTACTCGCGCGTGGTCTAACGCGACGAACTCCGGACGTAAAAAAAGCCAGCGAGATCCCGCTGGCTTTTTTGTCCTGCCGAGGCGAGCGCCGCGCGGCGCCCCCGGGCTTATTTCGACGCGTTGACCATGTAGTCGGCCGCGGCAATCACGTCGGCGTCCGGGCCGGCGTAACCACCCTTCGGCGGCATCACGCCCTTGCCCTTCAGCGCGAAGTTGTGGACCGCATCCATGCCTTCCTTGATGCGCGGGGCCCAGGCGGCCTTGTCGCCGACCTTCGGCGCACCGGCGACGCCGGCGGCGTGGCAGGCGGCGCAGACCTGATCGTAGACGCGCTTGCCGACCTCGGCCGAAGCGGCGGCGGGCGCCGCAGCGGTGGTCTGTGCCGGTGCGGCGGCTGCCGGAGCCGGCGCGGCCGGTGCTGCCGGGGCAGCGGCAGCAGGAGCCGCAGCAGCGGGAGCGGCCGCAGCAGCGTCAGCCGCCGGTGCGGCAGGTTCCGAAGCGGCAGCGGTGGTCGCAGCGGCCGGTGCCGGCGCGGCGGGCTCCTGCAGCTTGCCGCCAGCCGAGTTGACCAGATGCACCATCGCGCGGGCCAGCTCGTAGTCGGCGAAGTCGTCCGGCGAGGTGCCGGCGCGCGGCGGCATCGCGCCCTTGCCGGCAATCACGGATTTCATCAGGCCGTCGTAGCCCTGGCCGAGACGGGCGCTCCAGTCGCCGGCCGCGCCGAACTTGGGCGCACCGGCCGCGCCGGTGGCGTGGCAGGCCGCGCAGACGGCGGTATAGACCTGTTCGCCGGTCTTGAAGACGCGCGGCGCATTGGGATCGCGCAGTTCGAGCGAGGCAACCGGCTTGATGCGGTCAACCACCGCTTCCGCCGTATCGGTGGAGCCGGCGCCTTCCGGGCCACCGTAGCCGACGAAGCTGACCAGCAGGATGATCACGGTGATCGGCACCACGAAGGCGGCAATCACCACAGCGATCAGCTGCTTCGGGGTCTTGATGGGAGACTCGTGTTCGTTATGGACGTCGCTCATGCTGAACTCTCGATTTTGCAGGAAACCCGTGACCGCTCCGCTTGGCGGCCTTTCGTTGGTCCGTGTCTTGGGCCTGACTGCCGCCCCCTCCGCGCATCCGAGTCTGCCGTGCCTGACAGCCACACCCCATGCCGCCTGGCGCGCCGTCCGTGTGGACGAGACGCAGCCCCGCTTTTGCGCAAATAACGGGCGATTATAGCCGTAAAGCCCCTCCCGATGGCGCGAAAAGCGCCTCGGACGAAACCCGTAGGCCCGGGGAAAACGTGCGTCGGCATGGACGCGCTACGGCAAACGCGGTATCCTATGCGACTTTCCGACGGCGGCATTCGCCGCAGTCGACCGCGCGGCTCCCGCCGCATCTCGTGCGCCCGTAGCTCAATGGATAGAGTACTGCCCTCCGAAGGCAGGGGTTGCTGGTTCGATCCCAGCCGGGCGCGCCAAGTCCCACAACGGTTTGTCCGGCACTTTCCCGTTCTGCTTCGCAGGGGTCCTGCACCCAAATTGCACCTACACGCAGGTGCCTGCCACCGACTGCATCTCTGCGAGCCGGGCAACCGACTGGGCCAAGTGGTCTGCCGACAGATGCGCATAGCGGTGCATCATCTCCATCGTTTCCCAGCGGGCCGGCGTCTTGAGCACCTGCGGCGGCGTACCGGCTGCACGTGTCAGTTCGCCCATGTCTGTCTGCCGCAGATTGTGCCGCCCGAAGTCCCGGATTTCAGCACGCTCGATCGCCCGCCGCCACGACGCCGTGCTCGTGGTTAGAACTTGGCATATCGGGGAGGCAGACGGTCAAATCGCCGTCACTTGCCATCGATTTACCAGCGACGGTGCTGGTGGCGTCGCCGGTCAGAACCGTACCGCCATGGGACGTGCGGTCGCCGACGGAGTTGATGCCAGTTAGCAAACGATCCTCCTGATTCGAAGAAGCGCATGTAGTGTCGCAATCATGTTGGCCGCCACAAGAGAAGGTCCCGGTGAAATTCTAGAAACCCTTTTCTCAGGGTTATGAATTCACCATCGGCAGATCGGGGGAGAGCGAAAACGCTGGTCAGCGTGGGGCCAACCGCGCCTGCTGATCGCGCACATGGAGAATCAGGTCCGCAACAGACATAAGCCACGCTTGTTGTGTTGGGCTGAACGTACCTTGGATCGATCGCGGCACCACTAGCTGAAGCTGATGCGACCGCATCTCTGTCGTCTGATGCTCTGAAACACGTGGTTCAAGGGTGAGCAAATGCTTGGCGGGCACACGTTTCGCCTCGGCCAATACCTGCCTCCATCGGTCTTTCAGCGTAGATTTCACGCCCAATACTGTAAGGCCACAAGGATCGAAGGCGGGATCATGATACTCGGCCTCACCCGGAAAAAGGAAATCAGGTTTCGACTTGTTCTCCGTTCTCGCCTGTGTCGCAAAGCGTAAACCGTGATTGTGAAATACAACTGCAGCATGGTTCTGGAGGGCGGCGCCGGCTCTCGATTTTCGCCGGTTTTGCACCGAGAGCGAGAAGCTCATGAAATCGTCCACCTTGTCGCCGGCAAAACCGGAATGCAGGCGTTCGGCAATGAGATGACGCTCGAGCGTTCGGAATAGGACTTCCTCGCGCTCGAACCAAGCCAGCAATGCGTCGTCGGGAGAATCCAACGAGGACACCGTAGGGAGGGTCTCGCGTGCAAAGGCGGAGAACTCAACGGTTCGTGGGAAAGCCCCGCCGAATCGCCTTAGCATTTGGTCGAGATAGTCCTCGGCCGTGTCCTCGATTTCGATGCCAATCTGTTCGAGAATGAAGCGGGATGCGAACTCCAGCTTCACTTGGTCGCTTTCCAGCTCGCCTTTCACGCTGAACCCGGGATGCATAAGCTCAGAAAGGCCACACAACCACTGGACTTGACTTGCTATGGTCGAGCCCGCCTCTGCGACTATTACAAGGATGGTGTTGTCCGGCCGCTTCGCGATAACGAGTAGGTCGCCTTCGGCAAAGCATTGGGAAGCCGTAGTCGTCGGGAAATATAGCCGGCATTCCGACCTCTTCGGATGCCGCTCGCGCGCGTCGTACCAGGTCAAGAAGCCATCGGAAACGACGGGCTCTGCGTCGTCGTCGGTGAGATATATGAACTTTGCCACGAACGTCTTTTTCGGCGCTGCCGGGCCAAGGATCTTCTTGAGCTGTGTGACGCCATCGAATTCGTGCTGATTGCTCCGGCCAGGGTCCGCCTCGACCGCACTCAGTCTCTTTGCCGCAATAGCCTCAAAATACTCGCTAAGGTAGCCGTGCTTCATTTGTCTTGTATGGAGGGGGATGGAATCTCGAGAAGCTGCGTGGCGTCGCTATCCTTTAGCCACGTCGAAATGCGATCGACCAGTAGTTCGAGCGTATGCTCTGGCTGACTGCGCAACGCACACTCCCATATTACGGCAAGTCGCCAACCCTTCTCCAAGAGCCGTTCGCTCGCAACTAGATCGCGACGCCGGTTGGAATCAATCTTGTCCAGCCAGAATTGTGTTCGAGTCTTCGGGGTCTTGAAAAGCGCGCATGTATGTCCATGCCAAAAACACCCATGAACAAAGATCGCAACCTGATATTTGGGCAGTACGATGTCCGGCCTGCCTGGTAGATCCCTGCAATGGAGGCGGTACCGGAAACCTCGCCTGTGAAGCGCGTGCCGTAGCGTTACTTCAATTTTTGTGTTTGTGCCCCGGATGCCGGACATCATCCGGCTCCGCGTAGCATGATCTACGATATCCACGTCGTCAGGCGAACAACCTAGGCTGAAGTGCGTCCTCGTTGTCCCGTTGCTTCAGTTCCATTAAAAACGGCTTCATGTGGCCTGCAACGGCTTCGATTAGTGGAACGACAACGGAATTGCCAAACTGCTTGTATGCGCGCGTATCGGAAACAGGGATCCTGTACGTATCTGGATAGCCCATCAGTCGGGCACACTCGCGGGGCGTAAGACGCCGCGGATTGCGCCCCCTTCCACGCGAAACAAGAATTTCCGATCCATCTTTGTAGTACCGTGCGGACAGCGTACGAGCGATATCGTTTGGCCCCACCATCCCAAATCCGAACCCGTTACCTTTAGCTTCGTGCTTGGCCCTGTAGGCTTGCAGGTAGGCCCACAGCCGATCGGTGAGGATGTACTTCTTCTGTACAGTACCTTTGGGCGTGATGTAGGCCCCACTATCAACATCGGCCTCAGTACCGTCCTCCCGATGCAATATGTCGCTGATGCGCGGTCCCTTCTCCAACGCGGGTAGTACTAGGCCATTCCAGTCGAAGCCCATATCCTCCCGGAAACCGACTATCAGTATGCGTTCCCGGTGCTGCGGCACGAAATGCTGCCCGTCGATAACCTTCCAGGCAATGGAGTACCCAAGCTCATCGCGCAGGGTTTCACAAATGACCCGGAACGTATTCCCTTTGTCATGGCTGACAAGATTCTTGACATTTTCCAGCAGAAAGGCCCGCGGCCGTTTCGCGGCAATAATCCGCGCCACGTCGAAAAAGAGAGTCCCTTGCGTGGTGCACTCGAAGCCGTGCGGCCGTCCGAGCGCATTCTTCTTGGATACCCCGGCGATCGAAAATGGCTGGCAGGGGAATCCGGCAAGCAGCACATCATGGTCCGGAATCTCCGTAGCCGGGTCGAGAACCTTCGTTATGTCCCCGGCGATCTCGTGATCGTCGTTCGGGAAGTTCGCACGATACGTCCTCTGGCTGTACGAGTCCCACTCACTCGTGAACACACATCGCCCACCGTGCGCCTCAAAACCTAGGCGGATACCCCCGATCCCCGCGAACAGGTCGATAAAAGTGAAGTCGCCGGTGGCGGATATATTGCCCGCCGGCGCCAAGATGTCTTTCAGCGCCGGGAGAATGAGGCTCGGGACAGGCACTTCACCCCGTTCCCATCGAGCGATGGTTTTTGCACTTTTCTCAAGCCGTTCGGCCAGAGCCCGTTGCGAATATAGACGTCGCGCCTCGTGGAGCATATGGAGGCACTCGGGTGCATTTGTCGTCATGTCTGCCTCTGGGAAGAATTGCGGACATTCTGTCCATCAGCTGTCCCCCCGTCAAGAAAAACCTGTACAAACATACAGTTCATAGCCTTGCGACGGTTTGCGGAAGATTTCCCGCCTCATCCGCCACTTCATCGGTTGGTTACTCATGCACTTGCATACGAGCGGTGTACCGCGCAATGCCATGGGCGGATTTGCGCGTGGGAGCTGCTGGTGAGCCGTCGGCCGGAAGAGGGAGGCCCTGACGGGGTGGCGCGCCCATCGTGCTAGCCGATCCTGAGGCCGAGCACTTCCCCAGGCACGAATTTGTCGTGTCTGGTGGCGGATCCACTGCACCTAGTTTGCGCGTCGCACATGGCATTGACTATAAAGTGTCTTGGCTCGTCACCAAGACTCCGAAGGCAGGGGTTGCTGGTTCGATCCCAGCCGGGCGCGCCAAGTCCCACAACGGTTTTCCGCTTTTTCTCCGTCCTGCCCTTGAGGCGCAATGCACTTGCACTGCACCTGGATTGCACCGACGCGCGATCGTCTATCGCGCTACGGCGACCAGAAGCATCATCGGCCGTTCCATTTCTTCTTCCAGGCCGGGATTCGATTCGATTTGCTCGGCCGACGGTGCAAATTCCTCGACGGCCCGGATCGTGAACCCTGCTCGTATCAGCGTATTGAGCGTGGTGCCGATCGTCCTGTGGTACTTCAACACGCCTTTCGCGAACCAGTCGGTCCGTCGTTCGCCCTCGACCGAATAACGATTGACCGGCCACGTCTTGCGACCCTGCTCATCGACCATCCAGTGTGGATTGGAGGCGGCCATGAAAACCGGATGTTCGATGGTGAACACCATGCTTCCCCCTGGCGCGAGGGCGCGATAAATCATCCGGGCCAGCCGCTCGAAGTCCTCGACATAGTGAAACGCCAGCGCGCTGTAGGCGAAATCAAAAGCCGCCTCTGGCAATTCGACGGTCTCGATATCCGCGATCCGATATTCGATGTTGGGATCGGTGGTGTCCGCTTTTGCCCGCGCCAGCATGTTCTCGGAAATATCAAGTCCAAGAACCGATGCGGCGCCTTGCCCGCGCATCCATCTCGATGCCCACCCGAAACCACAACCGAGGTCGACGACACGCTTCCCTGCCAGACCGGGGAGCATCGCCCGGATGGCCGGCCACTCGGGAGCGCCGTCAAGGCCATGCACCTGGCGAGGTAACTGGCTGTAGCCATGAAAGAAATCCGGGTTGTCGTAGATGTTCTGCGCCATGATGAAAACCAGAATGTCGTCGCGGTCGTGCCAGTTTAGTGCGATCGATGCCCCCGCCCCCGCCCCCGCCCCCGCCTCCCGCTTCTCGCTTCTCGCGTATCCGTCGGATACCCACCGCCACCATCCTCCTGACACCACGCTGTCAGCAGCCCCCTCGCAAACTGCGGTCTCCTTCAACGACCACCGAGGTGGCATCATGCAAAACGTTCTGATCAACTGGCTGGAAATTCCCGTCGTCGACATGGGCCGGGCCGTGCAGTTCTACGAGCGGGTATTCGAGACGCAGCTGCGCCGCGAGACGATGAGCGAAATCGATATGGCAATCTTTCCGCATTCCCATTCGGGTGGCGCGCTGGTGGCCGGCGAGGGTTTTCGGCCGAGTACCGAGGGCAGCCTGCCTTATCTGCATACGCCAGCGCTCAATGAGCTGATGGGCCGGGTGGCCGCTGCCGGTGGCAAGACGGTGTTCGGGCCGATGGAGCTGCCGGACGAGATCGGCCGGATCGCCCATATCATCGACAGCGAAGGCAACAAGATCGGCCTGCACGAGCCCGTGCCGGCCAACCGCTGACCGTGTGACCCTGGCCTGACTCCCCTGACTGACTCCCTGCCTCACTCACTGACTCACGCCAATGAGCCGCCGCGCCGACCGACTGTTCCAGATCGTCCAGGTCCTGCGTGGCCGCCGCCTGACCACGGCGGCGCTGCTGGCGCAGCGGCTCGGCGTGTCGGAGCGCACGGTTTATCGCGACATCCAGGCGCTGTCGATATCGGGCGTGCCGATCGAGGGCGAGGCCGGGATCGGCTATCGGCTGCGGGCGGACTTCGACGTGCCGCCGTTGATGTTCTCCGGCATCGAGGTCGAGGCGCTGGTGGCCGGCCTGCGGATGCTGAAGGCCTGGGGCGGTGGTGCGCTCGCCGCCGCGGCCGATCCGGCGCTGGAGAAGCTGGTGGCGGCGCTGCCGCCGACGCGCCGGCTGTCGGCGCAGCAGAGCCGGGTCTTCGCGCCGGCCTATATGCACGACAGCAAGGTCCGCGAGGCCTTCGACGTCGTCCACGGCGCCATGGGCGAGCAGCGGCTGCTGCGGCTCGATTACTGCGACGCACAGCAGCGACTCACGGAACGCGTGGTGCAGCCGCTCGGCCTGTTCTTCTGGGGCAATGTCTGGCTGCTGGCGGCTTGGTGCACCGCGCGCGAGGACTATCGCAGCTTCCGGCTGGATCGCTGCCGGGCGATCCGGATACTCGACGACCATTTCCACGAGACGCCAGACCGTTCGCTGAACGGCTTCCTGAAGGCGGTGAAGGCGACCGGCTACTGAGGAGGGGGTTGAGCCGCGGCAGCGTTCTCCACGAGGCGCCAAACTGTTCGCTGAATGGCTTCGTGACGGCGGTGAGGGCGACGGATTACTGAGCAGTGCCCTGCCACTCTGCGCTGTCCCCATGCGCTCAACGCCCGCGCAGCGTTCCGGTGTTCGGCGCTACACTTGCCGGCTCGATGTCCGCCGGTGCGCCACCGGCGTCGATCCCTACCCATCACCGTCAAGGAGAGTCCGCCGTGAGCCCGTCCCAGGTCACGATCCGCGCGGTATTGACCGGCACCGCCAAGCCCTACGGCATGCCAGCCAAGACCGGCAAGCAGAGCGCGATCGACAAGCATCCCGTCGGCGCACCCGTCGCGGTGCATACGCTTGGACTGCACGGCGACGAGCAGGGCGACCGCCGCATCCACGGCGGGCCGGAGAAGGCGGTCCATTGCTATCCGTGGCAACACTACGCGAACTGGCGGCACGACATCGGACCCTTGCCGGTGCTGGAGCGCGCCGGCGCGTTCGGCGAGAACCTGAGCTGGGCGGGCGGCGACGAGCATGGCGTCTGCCTGGGCGACGTCTGGCGGATCGGCTCGGTGACCTTGCAGCTGTCGCAGCCGCGGCAACCGTGCTGGAAGCTGAACGTGCGGTTCGGCCGCGACGACATGTCGGCGCTGGTGCAGCAGAGCCTGCGGATCGGCTGGTATTTCCGCGTGCTGGAACCGGGCAAGTTGCAGGCCGGCGACGCCGCGGTGCTGCTGGAGCGGCCGCACGCCGACTGGTCGGTGGCGCGCCTGGCCGGCCTGGTACGCGACCGCGAGACCGATCCCGCGCTGCTCGACGCGGTGCTGGCGTTGCCGCTGGTCGACTCGTGGCGGCGGCTGTTCGAGCGCCGGCGCCAGAGCGGCGCGGTCGAGGACTGGACCGCAAGGATGCGGGGGTAGCGGGCTCACTGCCAAGGCCAGCCACCGTCCTGGCCGGAACTTTGCCCAATGCGCGCCGGCCTGACCTTGAAGCGCGCCGTCACGCCGTCATTGCCCCATTGCCCCATTGCCCCATTGCCCCATTGCCGCGTTGCCGCGTTGCCCCTATTGATCGACCATGCCCGCCGCCATCCCTCACCACGAGTACCAGATCACCGCGATCCGCGCCCAGGGGGCGGGCGGGCAGAACATCAACAAGGTGTCGAACGCGGTGCATCTGCGCTTCGATATCCGCGCGTCCTCGCTGGCCGAGGACCACAAGCAGCGCCTGCTGCAATTGCACGACCACCGCATCACCCGCGACGGCGTGATCGTGATCAAGGCGCAGCAGCATCGCAGCCTCGAACTCAATCGCGATGAAGCGGTGCGGCGGCTGCATGAGCTGGTCGACAGCGTCGCCGTGCCGCCGGCGGTACGGCGTCCGACGCGGCCGACGTTTGCGTCGAAGCTGCGGCGGCTGGAGGGCAAGACCCAGCGCAGCCAGATCAAGGCCTTGCGCGGGCGGGTGGCGGAGTAGGGCGGCGGCACGTTTCTCACTCCTCGCTCTTTCGCCGCCTCACCTCTCGCCCCTCGCACCCGCGGCCCTCGTCCCTCGTCCCTCACCCCTCACCCCTCACCCCTCACCCCTCACCCTGCGGTGGTTCAATTTCCTCAGACAGGTCGATAAGTGGAAAATCACGATCGACGAGGAAAAAGACCGAACCATGAAGCAACGCCGCAAATTTGACCCTGCCTTCAAGCTGGAGGTGGTCCGGATGATCCGGGATCAAGGCCTGTCGGTGGCCGAGGTGTGCCACTCGATGGCCATTGGCGAGACGGCCGTACGGCGCTGGCTGGCCCAGTACGACGCCGAGCTCAAGGGCGAGAAGGGGATTGGTAGGCCGCTGACGCCGGAGCAGCAACGCATCCGTCAGCTGGAGGAAGAGAACCGGCGCCTGAAGGAGGACAACCTGATCCTAAAAAAGGCATCGGCCTTCTTCGCCCGCGAACTGAAGTGATGTATCACGCAGTCAGTGGTTTGCAGAAGGAGGCCATTCCCCTGAGCCGCGCCTGCCTGGCGCTGGGTGTCAGCCGCGCTGGCTATTATGCGTTCTTGCGCCGCCCCGGTGGCGACGCCAAGCGGACCAGACAGATGGTGTACGTGCGCGCCGCATTCGAGGCCAGCGGGCGCACCTATGGCAGCCGGCGGGTGGCGCGGGATGTGAGCCGGCAAGGGGTCAAGATCGGCCGGTATCGCGCTCGCACGCTGATGCGTCAGGCCCATCTGCGTCCGGTGTGGAAACGCAAATTTGTGGCAACGACCAACAGCCGGCACGACCGGCCGGTCGCGCGCAACGTGCTGGATCGACAGTTCAGACCCGCGGCGCCCAACCAGGCGTGGGTGTCGGATATCACGTATATCCGCACGCTAGAGGGCTGGCTGTACCTGGCGGTGGTGCTGGACCTGTACTCCCGCAAGGTCGTGGGCTGGTCCATGGCCGCGGCCATGCCGTCCACCCTGGTGGTAAGCGCGTTGCAGATGGCCATTGCGCACCGCAAGCCGGGGCCGGGTCTGATCGTGCATTCGGATCGTGGCAGCCAGTACGCCAGCGACGAGTACCAGAGCTTGCTGGCGCGTCACGGGATGGTCTGCAGCATGAGCCGCCTGGGCGACTGCTGGGACAACGCGGTGGCCGAACGCTTCTTCCTGAACTTGAAAATGGAGCGCGTGTGGCAGCGCCGCTACGCCGACCGGGCCGAAGCCCGGCGCGACATCATGCAGTACATCGTTGGCTTCTATAACCCCATGCGTCTGCATTCGACACTGGGGTATGAGTCGCCGCAGGATTACGAGGACAAGTTCAACCAGACCACCTTAACGACTGTCTGATAAAACTTGACCACCGCACCCCTCACCCCTCACCCCTCACCCCTCA
The DNA here is from genome assembly GCF_026210475.1 of Cupriavidus cauae. Taxonomy (NCBI): domain Bacteria; kingdom Pseudomonadati; phylum Pseudomonadota; class Betaproteobacteria; order Burkholderiales; family Burkholderiaceae; genus Cupriavidus; species Cupriavidus cauae. Next base: position 647,042 of record NZ_CP080293.1, on the reverse strand, counting down.
CCCCTCACCCCTCACCCCTCACCCCTCACCCCTCACCCCTCACCCCTCACCCCTCACCCCTCACCCCTCACCCCTCACCCCCTCACCCCCTCACCCCCTCACCCCCTCACCCCTCGGGCTTTCGGCGCTCCTCCCTCACCGCGTCGCTCCTCGCGCCCTCGGCCCTTCGCCGTCGCCCCTTCGGCCCTTCGTCCGCCCCTCGGCTCTTCGCCCTCGGCCTTCGCACCTACCCCCGCCCTTTGGCAGAAATCCACGGATCGTTGTCCGAAGGCCAGGCGGCGGGACTTTTAAGATCGGTGGCATCCCTGCGAATGGCCAGGGCATCCCGAGGAAAGTCCCGATGAAGCCGATGTCCCCGATGACCCATGCCCGCGTGCTGGCGATCTGCCAGGCGCTGTTCACCTCCGCCCTGTCCGTCGACCTGACGCTGACCGGCCTGGTCGGCTACACGCTGGCGCCCGACAAGGCGCTGGCCACCGTGCCCTTCGCGCTGATCACGGTGGCCTCGGCGGTGACCGCGATCGCCGCGGCCTTTCTGATCGAGCGGCTGGGGCGGCGGCTGGCCTTCTGCCTGGGCGGCATCGCCTGCACCGCGGGCGGGCTGATCTCGGTCTGGGCCATCGCCCATCACGATTTCCTGGCCTTCTGCGCCGGCACCGCGCTGGTCGGCGTATTCCAGGCCTTTGCCCGCTTCTATCGGCTGGCCGCCGCCGATGCCGCGCCGGCCGCCGACAAGCCGCGCGCGATCTCCGCCGTGCTGACCGGCGGCGTGGTCGCCGCGGTGTGCGGTCCGGCCATCGCCGCCTGGTCGACCGACCTGATGAGCCCGCTGCCATTCGCCGGTTCCTACGCCGTGGTCGCGGCGTTCGGCGTGGCGACGGTGCTGCTGCTGGCGTTTGCCTATCGCGAGCCGCCTCCGCCGCCGGCCGGCAGCAACCCCGAGTCGCAATTGCCGGCGCGTCCGCTGGGCGAGATCGTGCGCCAGCCGGCGTTCCTGGCGGCCTTCGCCAACAACGGCATCGGCAACGCGGTGATGATGTTCGTGATGACTGCCACGCCGATCGCCGCGGTGGCCTGCAACCACACGATCGCGCAGGGCGCGCAGATCATCGAATGGCATCTGGTCGGCATGTATGCGCCGTCCTTCGTGTCCGGCTGGCTGCTGCAGCGCTTCGGCAATCCGGCGATGCTGATCGCCGGGATCGGGCTGTCGGCGCTGTCCAGCGTGATCGCGCTGGCCTCGACCTCGCTGCCCGCGTTCTACGCCGCGCTGCTTTGCCTGGGCGTCGGCTGGAATTTCATGTTCGTCGGCGGCACGACGTTGCTGACCAGCAGCTATCGCGATGCGGAGCGCGCGCGGACGCAGGCGGTGGCGGAGTTCTCGACCGCGGTGCTGACCGCTGTCGCGACGCTCGCGGCGGGCCAGATCCTGCACCACTACGGCTGGGATGCGGTGAACCTGGCGGCCCTGCCGGCGCTCGCCGTGGCGCTGCTGATCACGCTGGGCTGGCAGCGGCGCAGCCGGGCGCTGGCGCCGGTATGATCGGCCGCATCCCGGCCTTCACGCTCGCGCTGGCGAGAACCTTGCCCGACATGCCCAAGCCCACGTCCATGCCCAGCCATCTGCATTCCGTCCCCGACACGCCGCGCGTGGTGCTGATCGTCGCGCCGGACCCGGCCCAGGAACTCGACGTGACCGGCCCCACGGCGGTGTTCGGCCAGGCCAACCGCCTGTCCGGACGGCCCAATCCGGCCTATCAGATCCGCATCGCCAGCGTCAGCGACGATGCGGTGATCCGGACCGAGAGCGGCATCCGGCTGCTGGCCGACGCGCCGTTCCACCGCATCGCCGAGACGTTGCCCGGTCCGATCGACACGCTGTTGCTGGCGGGCGGCGCCGGCCATGCGGCGGCCGCCGACAACGCCGCGCTGATCCACTGGCTGCGCGAGATGGCGCCGCACGTGCGGCGGCTGGGCGCGGTCTGCACTGGCGCCTTCGTGCTGGCGCGCACCGGGCTGCTCGATACGCAGCGCGCCACCACGCACTGGCGCCACGCGGAGAAGCTGGCGCGGCGGCATCCGCGCGTGACGGTCGATGCCGATCCGATCTGGATCCAGGCCGGGCGGCTGTACACATCAGCCGGCGTCACCGCGGGCATGGACCTGTCGCTGGCGCTGGTCGAGGACGATCTGGGCCACGCCACCTCGCTGGCGGTGGCACGCGAGCTGGTGCTGTTCCTGCGGCGGCCGGGCAGCCAGGCGCAGTTCTCCAGCGCGCTGCAGGCGCAGGCGGCGCAGAGTCCGGAGCTGAGGGATTTGCAGGGATGGATCGCCGACCATCTCGACGCGGACCTGTCGGTCGGCGCGCTGGCCGAGCGGGTAGCAATGAGCCCGCGCAATTTTGCGCGGGTCTTCGCGAAGCAAGTAGGGCAGACGCCTGCCCGCTATGTGGAGACGCAGCGGGTCGAGGCGGCGCGGCGGATGCTCGAGCAGAGCGAGCGCCGGCTGGAGACGGTGGCGCGCATGGCGGGATTCGGCAGCGCCGACGGCATGCGGCAGGCCTTCCTGCGCCATCTGCGGACCACGCCGGAACGCTATCGCGCCGCGTTCCGGGCGCAGTCGACGCAAACGCAGTCGCAAACGCAGACGCCGGAGCGGGAACCGGTGAACGCCGCCGCCTGAGCGACGGCCGTCCCACGGTCCCGCAGTCCGACTTCAGCGCGTGCCCTGCAGCGCCGCGATGCGGGCCTCGATCGGCGGGTGGCTGGAGAACAGCGCGAGCCACGACTTGCCGCCCGAGATGCCCATCGCCTGCATGTTCTGCGGCAGGCCGTCGGCTTCCATGCCGCCCAGGCGGCGCAGCGCGGCCACCATCGGCGACGGCGTGCCCATCAGGCGGGCGGCGCCGGCGTCGGCGCGGAACTCGCGATGGCGCGAGAAGGCCGCAACGATGATGCTGGCGAGGATGCCGAACACGATTTCGCAGACGATCACCGTGACCATGTAGCCGATGCCGGGGCCGCTCGACTCCTCGTCGTTACGGCGCAGCATCGAGTCGACGAAGTAGCCGACGATGCGGGCGAGGAAGATCACGAACGTGTTCACCACGCCCTGGATCAGCGTCAGCGTCACCATGTCGCCATTGGCCACGTGCGCGACCTCGTGCGCCAGCACGGCCTCGACCTCGTCGCGCGACATGCTCTGCAGCAGGCCGGTCGACACCGCGACCAGCGAGCTCTTCTTGGTCGCGCCGGTGGCGAAGGCATTGGGTTCGCCCTCGTAGATGGCGACCTCGGGCATCGGCAGGCCGGCGCGCTGCGCCAGCTTCTCGACGGTCTGCATCAGCCACAGCTCGGTGCTGGTGCTCGGATGGGTGATGACCTGCGCGCCGGTGGACCATTTGGCGATGGTCTTGGACATCAGCAGCGAAATGAAGGCACCGCCGAAGCCCATCAGCGCGGCGAAGGCGAGCAGCGTGCCGAGGTTCAGGCCGTTGGCGGTCAGGAAGCGATTCACCCCGAGCAGGCTCGCGGTGATGCTCAGCACGATCATGACGGCGAGGTTGGTCGCCAGGAAAAGCAGGACGCGTTTCATCTTGGTTCAGTCAACAGGGAAAAGGCGCGGACAGGGCCGCATGGCGAAGGCCCGTGAGCGGTCACGGGGCTTCGGGTTCGGAATCGGCGCGGACGGCCGGGGATCAGCCGCGCGGCGGGCGCGGCAGCAGGGGCAGGTCGGGTTCGGGCAGCCGTAGCGCGGCGTAGGCAGGCGGGCCGGTGCGGCCGCCGGCGTCCGTCATCGCGGGCGCCGAGGGGAGCAGCAGCTGTTCAGCCAGGTCGGCGCCCGACGGCGCGGCTTCGCCGGCGTCGGCAAACGGGGCGGGGCCTGGCGCGCTGGAGTCCGGAGCCGGATCGCAGAGGGGGCCGAGCACATCGGCGGCACTGGCGGCACTGGTGCCGCTGGCCAAGACCGCGTCGAAGGCACCAATGACCTCGATGACTTCGGCGACCTCGACGGATTCGATCCCATGCACCGCCGTGCCGCCCGCGGGCATGCCGGCGCCTGCCCAGCCATGCAGCGGCAGCAGGGCGAGCAGCAGCGGCAGCAGCGACAGCCGGAGCAGCCGCTGCAGCGATCGCACGAAGGTGGCGGGGCGCAGCACGAGATTCAGTGGGGTATGGAAAAGTGCCGGGCGGGTACGCTGGCCGCACCCGGTTGCGGCGATTCTACCTGAGATGCGAACGCGCCATTCGCGATGGGAGATCGCTCGATTTGTGCGCCCTCGGGAAGACCGGAGCCGGCGCCTCGGGAAGACCGGAGCCAGCGCGGCGGAAGACCGGAGCCGGCGCCCTCGGCAAGACCGGGGAGCCGGAGGTCCCTCCGGCATCCGAGGAAGCAGTTACCGGCAAGCCGCTCCGGGCTGGACTACACTGCCCCTTGAAAACCCTGTAATCGCTACAAGGTGAGTGTCATGAGAATCGGAGAACTCGCCCGCCAGTCGGGCTGCGACGCGGAGACCATCCGCTATTACGAGCGGGAGGGCCTGCTCGATGCGCCCCAGCGCGAGGACAACGGCTATCGCCGCTACGGCGACGCCCATCTCGTGCAGCTGAACTTCGTGCGCCATTGCCGCTCGCTGGGCATGAGCCTTTCCGATGTGCGCCGGCTGCGCGATTTCGCGCGCGATCCGAGCGCGGCCTGCGACGGCATCAATTCGCTGCTGGACCGGCAGATAGAGCAGATCCACGCGCAGCGCCTTGCGCTGGAGGCGCTGGAGAGCCAGCTGCGGGCGCTGCGGCACACATGCGACGAGGGCCACCGCGCCAGCGAATGCGGCATCCTGCAGAACCTGCAGCAGGCGGCCGGCGGCGGGCCGTGCGAGTGCCACCGCACCGAAGCGGGCCATCCGCACTGAGCCGTGGCGGCCCGGGGCCACGCCGCTTTGCCTGTGCTGTGCTAGCATCCCGATAACCGGTCACGCGATTCGTCGCGCCCGCTTTTTTTTTTGAGGCCTCGCTTTCCGTTTCCGGATTCCGACGTTTGGCCTCATGGACCTGGCCACCGGACCGCCGGGGCCAAATCCTCAACCGAACCCTTTGCCGATGTTCGCTCGCCGCTTCGTCTCGTTCGCCCAGGCCCGCCGCCTTGCCCGGCTGGCTGGCGCGCGCGTGGCGCGGCAGATCGCGAACGCGGCCCGCATGCGCGCACCGCTGATGCGCGCACCGCGCATGGCGGCCGGCCTGGCCGCCGTCCCTTCCCGCCGGATCACGCGCCGAATCTCCACCCCGCTTGATCCCGCCCGGTTCCCAGCCTAGCCGCACCGCAGTCGCGCCGGGCCAGCCGAACCGGGCCCGAGCCTCCTTTTCCGGATCGTTTTCCCGCCACGCGCGCCGCTCGGAGTAGCCGCACGCCGGGCGCCACCGCCCCGTCACCGCGCGGACGCCGATCCGGCCGAATCCAACAGACAAGCAAGACCAGCGCGCCCAGGCGCGCGCAAGCCATACAGGAGCCGCCATGACCGCATCCGCTTCGCTGCAGCCCACGCTGTACCTGACCGAACTCGACGTGACCCGACTGGAGCGCATCGCCAGCCGGGCCCCTGCCAACGGCATCGCCGAGATGCTGGACGACCTGCTGGCTCGCGCCGCGATCGTGCCGCCCGACGCGATTCCGCAGGACGTGGTGACGATGAATTCGTCGGTGCACTGCGCGCTGGAGGGCGACCCGGCGCCGCGCGAGTGGACGCTGGTGTACCCGGACAGCGCCGATTTCGAGGCGGGCCGGATCTCGGTGTTCTCGCCGGTCGGCCAGGCGCTGCTTGGCGCCCGCGCGGGCGAGACGGTCAGCTACCGGCTGCCGGACGGCCGCGAGCAGCGGGTGACGGTGCTGGAGCTGTCCTATCAGCCCGAGGCCAACGGCCAGTTCACGCTGTAGTTCAGGCTGCGGTTCACGTTGCAGTTCGCGCTGTAGTTCACGCTGGAAAGGGCCGGCGGCCCGGCCGCGGCGCCTCGCGCGGGGCGCCGCTGGTTCCGCCACCTTGTCGTTTCACGGCGCGCAACTCACCATTCGTCGCAGCCCCATTTGTGGCCGCAAGGCCAGGGACTAACCTTCAACCCGTGCTCACATGGCGACATAGATCGCTCAGGGGCAGCAGGTAGCTGACACATAAATAAAGCTCAGTTGAAGGAGTCCCAAATGATCACCAGCCGTATCATCGGCGGCGCGTTGGCCGTCATCGTGGCCGCGACCTCGGCGGTCGCCGTGGCCGCGCCCGCCACCTCGAGCAAGGTCGGCAAGTTCGACGTCTATGCCGATGCGCTACGCGCCGGCAAGTTCAACACCTTCACCGACGGCGCCCGCCAGGGCAAGTTCGATACCTTCAGCGAAGGCGCTCGCCAGGGGCAGTTCGATCCCTACAGCGAAGGCACCCGCCAGGGCCAGTTCGACAGCTTCAGCGAAGGCGCCCGTGCGCCGAGCGGCGAGATTGCCGCCAGCTCGCTGGACAACGCCCGCAGCGGCGACGGCTCGCTGTACGGCTATCGCGTCTGACTTGCGTCTGAATGCCGGGCCGGCGCCGCGTCCCCGGTGGCCTGTCTCAGGCCACCGCCACGCAAGCGCGCCGGCCACACCGGCTAATCGGTTTATCTCCCACCTGCCCGGTTGACCTCCTTTCCTCCTTCTCTCTCTCTCCGGGTGGGTGTTTTTTATTCCGCAGGTCCGCGCAGTTCCTTGTCTGCCGCGCGCGCCGGCTTTAGAGCTGGCGCGCCGCGAAGGCGTCGCAGCGGCCGATATCGGCCGACTCGAGCCCGCGCCGCAGCCAGCGGACCCGCTGCTCGCTGGTGCCGTGCGTGAAGGCTTCGGGCACGACATAGCCTTGCGACTGGCGCTGCAGACGGTCGTCGCCGATCGCGGCGGCGGCCTGCAGTCCTTCTTCGATATCCCCGGGTTCGAGCAGCTGCTGATTGGCGCGTTGCGCGGCCGCGGCCCAGACGCCGGCCAGGCAATCGGCCTGCAGCTCCATCCGCACCGACAGCTGGTTGGCCTGCGCCTCGCCCATGCGGCGACGCGCGCTGTCGACCTTGTCGGCCACGCCGAGCAGGTGCTGCACATGGTGGCCGACCTCGTGCGCGATCACATAGGCCTGGGCGAAGTCGCCGGCCGCGCCGAAGCGCTTGCGCAACTCGTCGTAGAACGCCAGGTCGATATAGACCTTCTGGTCGGCCGGGCAATAGAACGGTCCCATCGCGGACTGGCCCATGCCGCAGGCGGTCTGCGTGGCGCCGGTAAACAGCACCAGCGTCGGCGGCTCGTAACGCCGGTTCAGCTCGGTTTCGAACAGGTGTGACCAGGTGCGCTCGGTGCTGCCGAGCACCTTGCGCACGAACACGGACATGGGATCGGTGGCGGGCGGGCCCTGGGTGGCCTGCTGCTGCGGGGTCTCGGACTGCTGCAGCACCGAGGCGCCCTGCATGATCACGGTGGGATCGATGCCGAAGAAGTAGGAGGCGGCGAGCGCGACCAGGATCGTGCCGATGCCGATGGTCTTGCCGCCGGCACCGAAGCCTCTGCCGCCTCGCCGGTCTTCCACATGTTGGCTTTCGGCTTCGTCGTCAAGGCGCATGGTGGCTCCGCTGGTTCAGGTACGCGGCCACGGAAGAGGGCACAGGGGCCCGGCCGCGAAGTGCCGCCAAGTATAGCAATGGCGGCACTGGCGCGGGTTTGCGGGGAAGCCCGCCGGCTTCAGGCGGGCAGGGAGCCCGGGCTTGGGGGTGGGCGCTCCGACGCACGCGGGAAGGTCCCGGCTTGCGCGGGCGGCGCGCACCAGCTCAGGCTGGCCAGAGCACCTGACTTCAAGCGGGCACGGCGCTCGAAGCTTCGAGCGCCGCGGCGGCCGGCACCTTCGTGCCGCCGACCTCGGCGACCCGCAGCAGGTTGGTCGTGCCGCCCTGGCCGAACGGCATGCCCGCCGCGATGGTGATCTGATCGCCGGGCTCGGCATAGCCTTCGGCGAGCGCGGCGCGCGTCGCCGCGTCGACCATCTCGTCGACGCTCTGCACGTCCGGACTGACCGTCGAATGCACGCCCCAGGCCAGCGCCAGCCGCCGCGCGATCTCGACATGCGGCGTGATGCTGACGATCGGCGCGCACGGCCGCTCGCGCGCGGCGCGCAGCGCGGTCGCGCCCGACGAGGTATAGGTCACCGTCGCCGCCGCCCCGATGATCTGCGTGACCTCGCGCAGCGCCGCGCAGATCGCATCCTGCCGCGTCGACAGCGGCGCCTCGTGCTGGGCGTCGAGCAGATTGCGATAGAGCGGGTCGCGTTCGACCTCGGTGATGATGCGGTTCATCATCGCGACTGCGGGTACCGGGTGGCGGCCGTTGGCCGATTCGGCCGACAGCATCACCGCGTCGGCGCCGTCGTAGATCGCGCTGGCGACGTCCGACGCCTCGGCGCGCGTCGGCACCGGCGAGTCGATCATCGATTCGAGCATCTGCGTGGCGATCACGATCGGCTTGCCGAGCTGGCGGCACACGCGCAGGATGCGCTTCTGTACGCCGGGTACGCGCTCCGGCGGCAATTCCACACCGAGGTCGCCGCGCGCGACCATCACCGCGTCCGACACCCGCACGATCTCGTCGAGCTGCTGCAGCGCGGCCGGCTTCTCGATCTTCGACAGCACGCCGGCGCGCGTGCCGATCAGCTCGCGCGCCTCGACGATGTCCGACGGGCGCTGCACGAAGGACAGCGCGATCCAGTCCGCGCCCAGCGACAGCGCGAACTCGAGATCGCGGCGGTCCTTGTCGGTCAGCGCCGGAATCGGAATCACCGCGTCCGGCACGTTGACACCCTTGCGGTCCGACAGCGTGCCGTGATTGACCACGCGCGTGACGATGCTGCCCGCGGACACCGATTCGATCCGCAGCTGCACCTTGCCGTCGTCGATCAGCAGCGACTGCCCCGGCGCGGCGACGCGGAACAGCTCGGGATGGGGCAGATGCACGCGCGTCGCGTCGCCCGGGGTCGGATCGCTGTCGAGCACGAACGGATCGCCGGCCTTGACCGCGACCTTGCCCACCGCGAAGGTGCCGATGCGCAGCTTCGGCCCCTGCAGATCGGCCAGCACCGCGATCGGACGGCCGGTCTCGGCCTCGACCTGGCGCACGGCCTGGTAGCGCTGCCGATGGTCCTCCTGCGTGCCGTGGCTGAAGTTGAGCCGGAACACGTCGGCGCCGGCCTCGAACAGCTGCCGGATCACCGCGATATCGGTGCTCGCCGGTCCCAGCGTGGCAACGATCTTGGCTTTGCGCTGGCGTCTCATGGTGTCTCCTGTTGCGGTGTTTGCAGTGGTGCGGTGTTGCGGTATTGCGGTTGTGATGGGGCACGTTGCCGTGCCGGGCGCGATTCCGTGTCGCGATCGTGGTTGCGGTCGTGCACGTTGCCGATGGCGACAGGCGTGACGACGTCGCAGCGCCATCGTCAGAGAATCAGCATGGCGCGGAAGTCGTTGACGTTGGTGCGCGTCGGCCCGGTGACGATCAGATCGTCGAGCGCGGCGAAGAAGCCGTAGCCGTCGTTGTCGGCCAGGCGCGCGCGTGCCGACACGCCGCGCGCGGCGGCGCGCGCCAGCGTGTCGGGCGACAGCAGCGCGCCGGCGTTGTCTTCGGAGCCGTCGATGCCGTCGGTGTCGGCGGCGATCGCATGCACGCCGGGCAGCCCGTCAAGAGCCACCGCGAGCGACAGCAGGAATTCCGCGTTGCGTCCGCCGCGGCCGTTGCCGCGCACGGTGACCGTGGTCTCGCCGCCCGACAGCAGCACGCAGGGCTTGCGCCACGGCTGGCCGCGCTGGGCGACCTGGCGTGCCAGCGCGGCGTGCACCAGCGCGACCTCGCGCGCCTCGCCCTCGATGCCATCCGAAAGGATATGGGCCTCGATGCCGAGCGCACGCGCACGCGCGGCGGCGGCTTCGAGCGCCTGCTGTGCGGTGGCGAGCGTCACGGCGCGATGTCCCTCGAAGCGTGGATCACCGGGCTTGGGCGTTTCACCGGCACCGCTCTGCAGATGCGCGCGCACGGCCGCCGGAACCTCGATGCCGTATTTGTCGATCACCGCCAGCGCATCCGCGCAGGTGGTGGCGTCGGGCAAGGTCGGACCGCTGGCGATCAGCGTCGGATCGTCGCCCGGGATGTCGGAGATCAGCAGCGTCTCGACGCGCGCCGGCGCGCATTGCAGCGCGAGCCTGCCGCCCTTTAGCGCGGACAGATGCTTGCGCACGCAATTCATCTCGCCGATGTTGGCGCCGCTGCGCAGCAGCGCCTTGTTGACGGCCTGCTTGTCGGCCAGCGTCAGCCCCGGTGCGGGCGCGGCCAGCAGCGCCGAGCCGCCGCCCGAGATCAGGCACAGCACCAGGTCGTCGGCGCTCAGTCCCTTGACCATCTCGACCATGCGCTGCGCGGCCTGCTGCCCGGCTGCATCGGGCACCGGATGCGCCGCCTCGACGACCTCGATGCGCGAGCACGGCGCGCCGTGGCCGTAGCGCGTCACCACCAGTCCGGACAGTTCCCCTTGCCAGTTTGCCTCGACCGCCTGCGCCATCGACGCGGCGGCCTTGCCCGCGCCGATCACCACGGTGCGGCCCTTCGGCGGCGGCGGCAGTTGCGGCGGCAGGCACTGGCCCGGACTGACCGCGGCGACCGCGGTGTCGAACAGCTCGCGCAGCAGCGCGCGCGGATCGGCAAGACTGTCGCGACGCGTCGGCGTCAGCAGGGCGGCGTGGGAATCGGAATACATGGCGGTGCGCGATGGGATGGCGGGATGGCGTGGCGGTGAGCGTCCGCGCCGGCGAACACGGCGCGGACGAGGCGGGCGCGTGGATCGCTCGCACGCGCCACTGCGACTTGCTTCGCGGCTTACTTCGCGATCGTATGGTTCGACATCAGCTCGATCGCGCGGCACAGCGCCGAGTGATCCTGCTTGCCGAAGCCATTGGCGGCGCAGGTGTTGAACAGCTCCTGCGCGGTCGCGGTGTTGGGCAGCGCCACGCCCAGCGCCTTGGCGCCCTGCAGTGCCAGGTTCAGGTCCTTCTGGTGCAGTTCGATGCGGAAGCCCGGATCGAAGGTGCGCTTGACCATGCGTTCGCCGTGCACCTCCAGGATGCGCGACGACGCGAAGCCGCCCATCAGCGCCTGGCGTACCTTGGCCGGATCGGCGCCGGCCTTGGAGGCGAACAGCAGCGCCTCGGCGACGGCCTGGATGTTCAGCGCGACGATGATCTGGTTGGCGACCTTGGTGGTCTGGCCGTCGCCGTTGCCACCGACCAGCGTGATGTTCTTGCCCATCAGCTCGAACAGCGGCTTGACCTCCTCGAAGGCCTCGGCCGGGCCGCCGACCATGATGGTCAGCGTGGCGGCCTTCGCCCCTACTTCGCCGCCCGACACCGGCGCGTCGAGATAGGCCGCGCCCAGCTTGTTGATGCGCGCCGCGAAGTCCTTGGTGGCGATCGGCGAGATCGAGCTCATGTCGACCACGATCTTGCTGTGCGAGGCTTCCTTGCCGGCCGCCTTCAGCGCGGCGGCCACGCCCTTCTCGCTGAACAGCACGCTTTCCACGTGCGGGGTGTCGGGCACCATGATGATCACGATGTCGGCGCGCTTGGCGACCTCCTCGGCGCTGGTGCAGACCGTGACGCCAGCGTCGACCAGGGCCTGCGGGGCGGGGTTGACGTCATGGACGAACAGCGTGTGGCCGGCCGCGCGCAGGTGGCCGGCCATCGGCGCGCCCATGATGCCCAGGCCGATGAAGCCGACGTTGCGTTGGTTTGCCATGGTGAGTCTCCTTGGAATGGTGATGAATGAAATCTGTTCTGGTTCTGTCGCCGTTGCGGTCCGGCGCGATCACTGCACGCCGAACTGCGCGCGCCAGCCTAGGCCCGCCTCGGTGCTCGTGCGCGGCTTGTATTCGCAGCCGACCCAGCCGGTGTAGCCGATCTGGTCGAGCCAGGAGAACAGGAAGCCGTAGTTCAGCTCGCCGGTGCCCGGCTCGTTGCGGCCCGGGTTGTCGGCCAGCTGTACATGCTTGATGCGCGGCAGGTTGGCCTTCAGCGTCGCGGCGATTTCGCCTTCCATCCGCTGCATGTGATAGATGTCGTACTGCACGTACAGGTTGGGCTCGCCGACCTGGTCGATCAGATCCAGCGCCTGCTGCGTGCGCGACAGGAAGAAGCCCGGAATGTCGAAGGTATTGATCGGCTCGATCAGCAGGTCGATCTTCTCGGCGGCGAGCTTGCGGGCGGCAAAGCGCAGGTTCTCGACCAGCGTCTCCTGCGCCTGCTCGCGCCGGATGTTCTGCGGCAGGATGCCGACCAGGCAGTTCAGCTGCTGCACGCCGAGCACCTTGGCGTACTGGATCGCGTCGCCGACGCCGTCCTGGAATTCGCCGACCCGATCCGGATGGCAGGCGATGCCGCGCTCGCCCGCTTCCCACTTGCCGGCCGGCAGGTTGTGCAGCACCAGGTCGAGCTGGAAGCGGTTGAGCCGATCGGCGATCTGGTCGGCGTGAAACGCATAGGGGAACAGGAACTCGACGCCGCGAAAGCCCGCGCGCGCGGCGGCTTCGAAGCGGTCGAGGAAGCCGACCTCGTTGAACAGCATGGTCAGATTGGCAGCCAGTTTCGGCATGAATGTCTCCAGAGTCTGGGTGGGGTTGTCGGTGTGGCCATCGGGGCGGCGGAAGCATGGCTGTGTGAACAAGCCCGCCTCCGCCTGCGCGCGCGTCAGGCCGTTTCCGCTTCTTCCTTCAGGATCGCCGTGTCGGCCTCTTCGTCGACGCGGTCCTCGATCGGCTCGAACTCGTTGATGTTGTCGATCTCGGTGCCCATCGCGATATTGGTCACGCGCTCAAGGATCACCTCGACCACCACCGGCACCGAGAATTCGGCCATCAGGTCGCGCGCCTCGGCGAAGGCCGGCGCGATGTCCTCGGGCTTGAACACGCGGATCGCCTTGCAGCCCAGGCCCTCGACCACCTTGACGTGGTCGACGCCATAGCCCTGGAGCTCGGGCGCGTTGATGTTGTCGAAGGCCAGCTGCACGCAGTAGTCCATGTCGAAATTGCGCTGCGCCTGGCGGATCAGGCCGAGATAGGAGTTGTTCACCAGCACGTGGATGTACGGCACCTTGAACTGCGCCGCCACCGCCAGCTCCTCGATCATGAACTGGAAGTCATAGTCGCCCGAGATTGCGACCACGTCCGATTCGGGCGAGGCCACCTTGACGCCGATCGCCGCCGGAATGGTCCAGCCCAGCGGGCCGGCCTGGCCGCAGTTGATCCAGTGGCGCGGCTGGTTGACCGACAGGAACTGCGCCGCGGCAATCTGCGACAGGCCGATCGTGCTGACGTAGCGCACGTCGCGCGGGAAGTACTGGTTCATCTCGCGATAGACGCGCTGCGGCTTGACCGGAACGTTGTCGAAATCGCTCTTGCGGTGCATGGTGCGGCGGCGCTGCTGCACCTCGGCGACCCAGGCCTTGCGGCACGGCAGCCGGCCGGCCTGCTTCATCTCGCGGGCGACCTCGACGAACTGCTCGAGCGCCAGCTTGGCATCGGAGACAATGCCCAGGTCCGGACCGAACACGCGGCCGATCTGCGTCGGCTCGATATCGACGTGCACGAACTTGCGGCCCTTGGTGTAGACCTCGACGCTGCCGGTGTGGCGGTTGGCCCAGCGGTTGCCGATGCCCATCACGAAGTCCGACGCGAGCAGGTTCGCATTGCCGTAGCGGTGCGAGGTCTGCAGCCCGACCATGCCGGCCTGCAGCGGATGGTCGTCGGCCAGCACGCCCCAGCCCATCAGCGTGGGCACCACCGGCACGTTGACCAGCTCGGCGAATTCGACCAGCAGTTCGGCGGCATCGGCATTGATCACGCCGCCGCCGCAGACGATCAGCGGCTTGGCCGAGGCGTTCAGCATCGAGATCGCCTTCTCGATCTGCGCGCGCGAGGCGGCCGGCTTGTACGGCTGCAGCGGCTGGTACGTTTCCGGATCGAATTCGATCTCGGCGACCTGCACGTCGAACGGCAGATCGATCAGCACCGGACCCGGACGGCCCGAGCGCATCAGATGGAAGGCCTGCTGGAAGACCTGCGGCACCAGCGCCGGCTCGCGCACGGTCACGGCCCACTTGGTCACGGGCTTGGCGATCGATTCGATATCGACGGCCTGGAAGTCCTCCTTGTACAGGCGGGCGCGCGGCGCCTGGCCGGTGATGCAGAGGATGGGAATCGAGTCGGCCCAGGCCGAGTACAGCCCGGTGATCATGTCGGTGCCGGCCGGGCCCGAGGTGCCGATGCAGACGCCGATATTGCCGGCCTCGGCGCGGGTATAGCCCTCGGCCATGTGCGAGGCGCCCTCGACGTGGCGGGCCAGGTAGTGGTCGATCGAGCCCGTCTTGCGCAGGGCCGAGTACAGCGGGTTGATGGCGGCGCCGGGTACGCCGAACGCCACGGTGATGCCTTCCTTTTCCAGCACGGCTACCGCCGCGTCCACTGCTCTCATCTTCGGCATGTCTGTCTCCAAGGGTGATCCAATCCGTTGGAGTCGATGCTATTACCGCCTTGGCGCTGCGATAAAGGGAAGAGAGATCAGTTGATTCCATACCTGAGGTTTGGAATGATGTCGTATGGCGCGTGCGCCGGCGCACCGTCCGCCTTCACCGGCGTCATGCGCCGCGGCGCATTGCCGGCATAGCGTGCGGCGGATGCCGCGGCATGGCGGCGCGGCGCACAATCGTGCGCGGGAGGAGACAAACGTTGGACAAACTCAAACAGATCGAGGCCTTCATCTCGGTGGTGGAGCAGGGCAGCATGGCCGCCGCCGCGCTGACCCAGGGCGTGACGCCGGTGATGATCGGCCGGCGCATCAACGCGCTGGAGGCGCGCATCGGCGTCAAATTGCTGCACCGCTCCACGCGGCGCATCGTGGTGACCGAGCAGGGCGCGGCCTTCATGGAGCAGTGCAAGAAGGCGCTGGCCGATCTTGATCGCGCCGAGATGCTGATCGCCGAAGGGCGCCACAAGGCGACCGGGCATCTGATCGTTTCCGCGCCGGCGGCGTTCGGCCGCAAGCATGTGGCGCCGCACGCGCCGGCATTCCTCGCCAACAATCCCGAGGTGCAGATCTCGTTCAACCTGACCGACCGCGTGGTCGACCTGGTGCGCGAGGGCTACGATGTCGGAATCCGCATCGGCGGCGCGATCGACCCGAATTTCGTCGCGATCAAGCTGGCGACCAACAAGCGCGTGGTGTGCGGCACGCCGGCCTACTTCGCGCGGCACGGCGTGCCCCGCACGCTGGACGACCTGGCGCAGCACAACTGCCTGGCGTTCAACCTGCAGGGCGGACAGCAGCGCGGCTGGTATTTCCGGCAGAACGGCAAGGCCGTCAGCGTGCGCGTGACCGGCAATCTGGACTGCAACGACGGCGAGCTGCTGCACCGCTGGACCTGCGAGGGGCTGGGGCTGGGCTGGCGCTCGACGTGGGAGATCCTGCCGCAGCTCGAGAGCGGGGAACTGATCACGGTGCTGGACGAATACGCCTTGCCAGATTACGACATCCTGGCGGTGTACCCGCAGCAGCGGCCCGTCCCGGCGAAGATCCGCTTCTTCATCGAACACCTGAAGACCGAATTCAACCGCCCGGGCTACTGGACCGCGCGCGCCGGCGGCGCGTAAGGACCCGCAGCGCTCGTTTTGCAGAGGAGGGCCGATGGCTGCCTGGCTGGCCGACGCCGTGGTGCTGCTGCACCTGCTGTTCGTCGCCTTCGTGGTCGCGGGCGGCGTGCTGCTGTGGCGCTGGCCACGCGTCGCATGGCTGCATCTGCCGGCCGCGCTGTGGGGCGCCACCGTCGAATGGACCGGCTGGATCTGCCCGCTGACGCCGCTGGAAAACCGGCTGCGGCATGCGGCCGGCGAACAGGGCTATGCCGGCGGCTTCGTCGAGCAGTATCTGCTGCCGCTGCTGTACCCGCAGGCGCTGACGCGCGAGACCCAGTTGTGGCTGGGCGCGCTGGTGGTAGGGATCAATGTCGCGGTGTATGCGCTGTGGTGGTGGTCGCGCCGGCGCTGGCGTTGACGGCGCGCGCCGCCGCAGCGGAACTCACGCCAGCAGCGCCGCCACCAGATCCTTGCCCGCCGGTGCGGGCACCTCGTCGAAGTGCAGCGCGCCCTCGACATGGCTCAGGTGGCCGACCATCAGTTCGACCGCGCGCTCGGCGTCGCCGGCGCGCGCCGCTTCGATGAATTCGCGATGCTCGTCGGACGAGCACGCCGCGTCCCGGCGCGACTGGTACAGCATGGTGATCACCGCGCTGCGCATCGACAGCTCGTGCAGCATCTCGGTGAGCACCTTGTTGCCGACGACCTCGGCCAGCAGGATATGGAAGTCGCTGAGCAGCCGGGTGCGGATCTGCGCGTCGTTGCCGGCCAGCGCCTTTCTTTCGGCGGCCAGATGCTTGTCGATCCGTTTGTAGTCGGCGGCCGTGGCGCGCGCGACGAACTCGCGGGCCAGCGCGGCCTCGAGGATGCGCCGCACGGCGAAGACCTCGCGGGCCTCCTCGGCGCTGGGCTTGGCGACGAATGCGCCCTTGTCGGGCACGATCTGGATCACCTTGTCCTTGGACAGCATCAGCAGCGCCGCGCGCACCTTGGTACGGCTGACCCGGTAGACCGCCGCCAGGGCCTCCTCGCGCAGCTTGGTGCCGGGCGGCAGGCGGTGCGAAACGATCGCCGCGACGATGTCGTCGGCGATCGCCTCGGCGGTCATGGCAGGGTCGATATGCTCGGGCATGGGGCGCAGCGCGGGCGGCGCGCTTGGGGGAAATGCCGAATTCTATCGTCCCGTGGCTTTACCCGGCACCGGCGCATACCCGGGGGCCGCGTGGCCACCCTCCAGCCCGTCCAGGCCATCGAGCACCGGCGCGCTCAGTCCCTCGTCCAGTTCGGCCGCCGGGATCTCGCCGTTCAGCACGGCATGCGCGCGTTCGCGGTCGATGTCCTTCTCCCAGGCCGCGACCACCACGGTGGCGACGCAGTTGCCGATCAGGTTGCCCAGCGCGCGGGCGATGCCGATGAACCAGTCGACCGACAGCACCAGCACCAGGCCGATCGCCGGGATCGCCGGATGCGCGGACAGCGTCGCGGCCAGGATCACGATGGCGGAGCCGGGGATGCCGTGCGCGCCCTTGGAGGTCACCAGCGCGACCGCCAGGATGCCCAGCAGGTCGGCCATCGACAGCGCGGTATTGGTGGCCTGCGCGATGAACACCGCGGCGAGCGTCAGGTAGATCGAGAAGGCGTCGAGGTTGAACGAGTAGCCGGTCGGGATCACCAGGCCCACCACCGACTTGCGGATGCCCATGAACTCGAGCTTGCGCATGATCTGCGGCAGCACGCTGTCCGACGAGGCGGTGCCCAGCACCACCAGCAGCTCGGCGCGCAGGTACTTGATCAGCTTGAACACCGAGAAACCCGACAGCCGCATCACGGTACCGAGCACCACGGCCACGAACACGACCACCGCGCCGTAGAACAGCACCACCAGGAAGCCCAGCTGCTTGAGCGAGCCGATGCCGTACTTGCCGACGGTGAACGCCACCGCGCCCAGCACGCCCAGCGGCGCCAGCTTGATGATGAAGCCCATCATCTTGAACAGCGTCTGCGAGAAGGTGTCGATCAGCCGGACCAGCGGCCGGCCCGGCTCGCCGATCAGCGACAGCGCGCAGCCGAACAGTACGGACACCAGCAGCACCTGCAGCACGTCGCCCGACGAGAAGGCGCCGATCACGGTCGACGGAATCAGCTTGAGCAGGAAGTCGACGGTGCCGCCGCTGGCCACCTTGGCCGCGTTGTCGACATAGGCGCTCATCGCCGAGGCGTCGAGCGACGCCGGGTTGACGTTCATGCCGGCGCCCGGCTGGAACACATAGGCCAGCAGGATGCCCAGCGCCAGCGCGATGGTGGTGACGATCTCGAAATAGACCACCGCCTTGACGCCGACGCGGCCGACCTTCTTCAGCTCGCCGGCGCCGCAGATGCCGGCCACCACCACGCAGAACACGATCGGCGCGATCAGCATCTTGATCAGCTTGATGAAGGCGTCGCCGAGCGGCTTGAGCTTGGCGGCGAACTCCGGAAAGGCCAGACCGAGCACGGTGCCCAGCACCAGCGCGATCAGCACCTGGCCGAACAGCGAGCGCGTGAAGCGGTGAATCGGATGGCGGGGGACGGGATTGGGGGTAGGCGTGTGCGGCCGGCCGGCGCCGGGCAGGGCGGGTTGCTGCATGACTTGTCTCCAGACGGGCGGGTCCGTGTCGGTGTGACGGCTCACCCTGTTCGATTCAGGACTGCCACCGGCGCCGCTGTGGGCAACGGTGTCTCGGGTTCGGCACACCCGGTGCAATGGATGTGGCTCGCGTGGAAGGCCCCCCTGTTGGGGCGGAATTCACGCCGACGACTGTCTGGACCGGATTGTCCGCAGCGCTTTGTCGGAACCTGGACCGGAATATAGTGCATATCTTTTTTGTATGCAATTTTTGAATTCACTGTGCTAACATGGTCTGCATCGATGGCCCCGTGCGCGTCCCGGCGCCGGGGAACAGCGCACCACACAAGCACAACAGCCACCGCGCCAGGCGGGCAGCCCAACAGGCTCGCCAGGCCGCAAGCGAGCGCGCTACAGTCATCGCATCCCCGTTCGGGGGCCCGGGTGCCGGCGTACAGCCGGCACGATCCGTTCAGCAGGAGACACGCATGGCAGCATCCACAACGCCCTCCTCGGTGTCCGGCACCGAAGTTGGCGCGCGCATCATGGCCTGGGCCGACGCCCTTGCCGTCCACACCGAGCAGCCGGGCATGCTGACTCGTACCTATCTGACCGACGCGCACCACGGCGCCGCCGCGCAGCTGGCGGCGTGGATGGAAGCGGCCGGCATGACGGTGCGCCGCGATGCCGCCGGCAACGTGATCGGCCGCTATGAAGGCACCGAGCCGGGCGCGCCGGCGCTGCTGACGGGGTCGCATTTCGACACCGTGCGCGATGCCGGCCGCTACGACGGCAATCTGGGCGTGATCCTGCCGATCGCCTGCGTCGCCGAATGGCACCGCCAGGGCAAGCGCTTTCCGTTCGCGATCGAGGTGGTGGGCTTTGCGGAGGAAGAGGGCGTGCGCTTCAAGGCGACGCTGCTGGGCAGCCGCGCGATCGCCGGCACCTTCGACAACAACGTGCTCGACAACGTCGACGACAGCGGCAAGACCATGCGCGAGGTGATGCGCGCGGCCGGCTTCGACCCGGCTGGCCTGCCCGCGGCGGCGCACGCGCGCGACAAGGTGCTGGCCTTCGTCGAAGTCCATATCGAACAGGGCCCGGTGCTGCTGAACGAGAACCTGCCGGTCGGCGTGGTGACCGCGATTTCCGGCGCGACCCGCTTCATCGTCGAGCTCGACGGCCTGGCCGGCCATGCCGGCACGGTGCCGATGGACATGCGCCGCGACGCCGCCATGGCCGGTGCCGAGATCGGGCTGTTCATCGAGCGCCGCTGCAGCGGCACGCCGGGCCTGGTCGGCACCGTCGGCCAGTTCAATGTGCCCAACGGCGCCGCCAACGTCGTGCCGGGCCGCGCCGTGTTCTCGATCGATATCCGTGCCGGCGAGGATGCGGTGCGGCAGGCCGCCGTCGCCGACGTGCTGGCCGAGATCGAACGCGTCTGCGCGCGCCGCAAGGTGCGCGCCCAGGTCCGCAAGACCCACGAGGCCGCCAGCGTGCCGTGCGCGCCGTGGCTGCAGCAGCAATGGGCGGCGGCGATCGAGCGCCAGGGCGCGCCGGTGCGCCTGCTGCCGTCCGGCGCCGGCCACGACGCAATGGCGATCGCCGCGATCGCCGACGTGGCGATGCTGTTCGTGCGCTGCGGCAACGGCGGCATCAGCCACCATCCGACCGAGACCATGACGGTCGAGGACGCCGCGCTGGCCGCGCGCGTGTTCAGCGATTTCGTCGAACACTTCAGCGCCCGTCCTTGATCCGGGCGGCCTGCCGACCACATGCCGGCCGCCTTCATTCCGAACAAACTCCCGCGCCCAGCGCGCCCTCAGCCAACCAGCGAAGAGCCATGACCGCACGAGACAACATGAACCCCACGCAAACCACGCTGACCCACTTCATCGACGCGAACCGTCCCGCGCAGGAGGCCTTCCTCGCCGAGCTGGTCAAGGTGCCGTCGGACAATCCCCCCGGCGACTGCGACGCCCACGGCGCGCGCGCACGGCAACTGCTCGAAGGCCTGGGCTTCCAGGTCGAGGCGCACAAGGTGCCCGACGAGCTGGTCAAGGCGGCCGGCATGATCAGCGCCACCAACCTGATCGTGCGCAAGACCTTCGGCAACGGCGGCCCGACCATCGCGATGAACGCGCACGGCGACGTGGTGCCGCCGGGACTGGGCTGGACCAAGGACCCGTACGGCGGCGAGATCGCCGACAGCGAGCACGGCCCGGTGATGTACGGCCGCGGCGTGGCGGTGTCGAAGTCGGATTTCGCCACCTACACGTACGCGGTGCTGGCGCTGATGGAAGCGGAAAAGCAGGGCGCCAAGCTCAACGGCACGGTCGAGCTGCAGTTCACCTATGACGAGGAAACGGGCGGCGACATCGGCCCGAAGTTCCTGCTGGACCAGGGCCTGACCAAGCCGGATTACGCGATCTCGGCCGGCTTCTCGTACGGCATCACCTCGGCGCATAACGGCTGCCTGCACGTCGAGGTCACCGTCAAGGGCAAGCAGGGGCATGCCGCGATGCCGCATACCGGCGTCGACGCGATCGAAGCCGCGACGCACATCCTGCAGGCCGTCTACGGCCTGCGCGCCGAGCTGGCCACGCGCAAGTCCAAGGTGCCGGGCATCGACACCGCGACGCTGAATGTCGGCCTGATCAAGGGCGGCATCAACACCAACGTGGTGCCCGACCTGGTGACCTTCCGCATCGACCGCCGGATGATCCCGGAAGAGATCGGCTTCGACGCGGAAGGCGAGATCCGTGCGGTGGTCGAGAAGGCCGCCAAGGACCGCCCGGGCATCGAAGTCAAGGTCGAGCGCATCATCCTGGCCGAGCCGCTGTCCGAGCTGCCCGGCGTGGAGAAGCTGATCGGCGCGCTGAAGAGCCGCGCCGAGGAAGTGTTCGGCGTCGACATCCCGGTGCACGGCGTGCCGCTGTACACCGACGCCCGCCACTACACCAGCCGCGGCATCCCGACCGTGCTGTACGGCGCCGGCCCCCGCACGCTGATGGAAGCCCGTGGCCACAACTCGGACGAAAACCTGCGGCTGAACGACCTGAACCGGGCCACCAAGGTGGTGGCGCTGGCGTTGTCGGATTTGATGTCGTGATCTGCTGTCGCGATCTGCTGTCGCGATCTGATGTGGTGATTTGACCCGGGGCCGGCACCGCCCTGTGGATGGACAAACGGCCCGCTGACGCGGGCCGTTGGCATTGGCGCGCAGCCTCGCGGCCTGAGGGGCAGCGTCGCGGCCACGTCCGTCGCGGCTCAACCCGCCGCGACATCCCCCGGCAACGCCGTCGCACCCGCCCCCAACGGCCGCTGCATCAGCGCCGTATCGATCCACTGGCCGTGCTTGAAGCCGACCGCCTCCAGCCGGCCGGCCATGCGGAAGCCCATGCGTTCGTGCAGCGCGATCGAGCCGTTGCCTTCGCCGCCGGCGGGGCAGGCGATCACGGCGACCATCTGGCGCCACGGGCCGTGTTCGCAGCGGGCGAGCAGCGCGGCCAGCAGGACGGCGCCGATGCCGCGGCCGCGATGGCGCTCGTCCAGGTAGATCGAATCCTCGATGGTATGACGGTAGGCGCTGCGCATGCGATAGGACGACGCGTAGGCGTAGCCCGCCACCACCGGGCGGCCGTCGATCTGCAGCTCGGCCACCAGATAGGGCAGGCCCTTGTCCAGCACGGCGGCGCGGCGCTCGCGCATTTCGTCGAGCGTGGGTGGTATTTCCTCGAACGAGGCGCGGCCGTGGACAACGTGGTGGGTGTAGATGGCGTGGATCGTGGGGAGGTCGTCGTCGGTGGCATCGCGCACGGTCGGCGCGGCAACGGTGGCCTGGTTCGTGGTCATGGCGTCTGGCGTGGTATCGAAGGGGAGGCGCGGCGTACCGGTTCGCCGGCACTGCTTGTAGCTTGTATAGTCCGTCGTGTTTGCAGATGACAACGTTTGCGTTTCGAGGGACGGACCCATGATCAAGATTTACCACAATCCGCGCTGCTCCAAGTCGCGCGACACGCTGGCGCTGGTGCAGCAGGCCGCCGAACGCCTGGGCGAACCGGTCGAGGTGGTCGAGTACCTGAAGACGCCGCCGACGCTGGCCACGCTCAAGCAGCTGCATGCGCTGCTCGATGTGCCGGTGCGGCAGATGGTGCGCGACAACGAGGCGATCTACGGCGAGCTCGATCTGGCCGATCCGGGCCTGAGCGACGCCGAGGTGCTGCAGGCCGTGGCCGATCATCCGATCCTGCTGCAGCGGCCCATCGTGGTGCGGGGGCAGCGTGCCGCGATCGGCCGGCCGCCCGAGAATGTCGCGGCGCTGCTTTCCTGAGCGCCGGATCGAACCGAGCCTCTGATCGAATCGAGCTTCGAATCGGACCGTGCCCCGGACTGAACCGAGGCCGGACTGAACCGAGCCCGGATCAAAGCGAGCCAGGATCGAAGCGAGCCTGGATCGAAGCGAGCCCGGATCGAAGCGAGCCCGGATCAAAGCGAGCCCCGATCGAAGCGAGCTCCAAATAGAAACCGGCCTCCGTGTGGAGGCCGGCCCGGTGCTGGAGGCGCGGTAGCTTCAGGCGGGTCGTTATTTGACACCCAGCCAGTGCATGGCCTCCTGACCGAAAGCGATGGCCGCCAGGACGATCAGCAGCAGGACCAGCGCCACGGTACTGACGTAGACCGTGGCCTTGGCGATGTCGGCTTCATCGTCGGCGGGGTGGGAGTGGGCGACACTGTGCGCGTGCGGTGGCCGGTGCAGCCGTTCGGCCAGATGCCGCCAGTGAAGATCGGGATGGAAACGCATGATCGACACCTCCTCGACAGGAACGCGCGTCAGGCGGTCTTCACCATAGCAACGGACCGCCATGCATGGCGAGGCCGCCGCAGTTGCGCACGGCGCGGCGTCGGAACGGCCATGCACGCTTTTACTATAGGCGATCGCGACATGGCGAACCCGCGGCGTGGCGCCGACGCGACCTAAGGGTCAACCCTGCCGCGCCAGGTCGTCGGGCGGCGCGGAGGTGCCGGTGGGCTCGGCCGGGGATGCAGGGCCTGCAGGAGATTCCGTGGATTCCGTGGATTCCGTGGATTCCGGGGATTCCGGGGATTCCGGGGATTCCGGGGATTCCGGGGATTCCGGGGATTCCGGGGCGATCGCCGCGAGGGCGGCTTCGCGTTCGCGCAGCGCGGCCAGCATGTTGCAGAACATCGCCCCCTGTTCGAGCGCGTCGTCCAGCGCGACATGGGTATGCGGCAGCGGATCGATCCATGCCTGCGGCAGCGCGGCCTTGACGGTGCGGCGGTAGCGCAGGCCGGTCAGCGAGAAACCCAGCGTCTTGATGTCGAGCGCGGCCCAGCCGAACGGCGAGCGGCCGGCGAAACGCATCATGTACCAGAACATCCAGGTGAAATCGAAGCCGGCGGGGAAGGCCACGAACACGGGTTTGCCCGGCAGCGCTTCGACCCATTCGACATAGCGCACCAGCGCCTGCTCGGGCGGCTGCAGGTCCCGCCGGCAGGCGGCCCAGGCCTCGGGCTCGGTTTCCCACCATTTCATCTGCACCGGATGGCCGACCGCGCCGGGCAGCGTCTCCAGATTGGCCGAGAAGGTGCCGAGCACGGTCTTGTCGGCGAGCATCGCCACCGAGGCGAACGACAGCATCGAATGCGGCCCCGGGATCGGACCGTCGGTCTCGACGTCCGTGCTGACGTAGATCTCGGGGCGGGTATCGGGCAGCTGTCGCTTGGCCATGGTCGGAGGGTGGGCCGTCAGGCCACGTTGATCAGATGATCGGCGACGAAGGGGTTGTCGCGCCGCTCGTCGCCGAAGGTCGACACCGGACCGTGCCCCGGCACGAACGTCACGTCGTCGCCCAGCGGCCACAGCCGCGTGCGGATCGAGCGGATCAGGTCGGCATGGTTGCCGCGCGGGAAATCGGTGCGCCCGATCGAGCCGGCGAACAGCACGTCGCCGACGATTGCCAGGCGGTGCGGCCGCGAGAAGAACACCACGTGGCCAGGCGTATGCCCGGGGCAATGGTAGACCTCGAGCGTTTCGTCGCCGAACTGCACCGTATCGCCCTGATCCAGCCAGCGATCGGGCTCGAACGCCTCCGCGTGGCCAAAGCCGAAGCGCTTGGTCTGCTCGGGCAGCTGGTCGATCCAGAACTGCTCGTCGCGATGCGGCCCTTCGATCGGCACGCCGAACTCGCGCGACAGCGCGGCGGCGCCGGCACAGTGATCCAGATGGCCGTGCGTCAGCAGGATCTTTTCCAGCGTCACGTCCTGTTCCTTCAGCGCGGCCTGGATCCGGTCCAGATCGCCGCCGGGATCGCAAACCGCGGCGCGCCCGGTGCGCTCGTCGATCAGCAGCGAGCAATTCTGTTGGAAGGGCGTGACGGGAATCAGCAGGACTTTCATCGTTGAGGGGTGTCGGACGATCGCCGGGGATGCGCGGCGTATGGGGTTGGATCGGCGTTCTGGTGGATGTGCCGGCCTATGTCGTCGCATTGTAGCGTCGGCCTTTGGTAGACATGGCGACGTACCAAATATGTGAACTGTGATGCCTTTTCGTTGCATCGACGTCAACGGCAGGGATAGTCCGGAGAATCGCCGCAATCCGTTGTCAGTTCGGGGATTGCGAGCAATTGCACGCCGTAGCCAGACAATTCGTAACAAAATCGCTGTAAATCGCGCGCGCGACCGATGTTAGACTCGCGCGATGCTTTGGCCGACCCACCCCCTTACCCATGCTCGCCGCGCGCTCCGCTACGGCTTTCACGCCGTCTGTGCGTTGACGCTGGCCGCCTGTGCGGTGTCGCCGAACGACGATCCCAACAGCGCCGCGGCCGATCAGAATGCGGCGCCGAGCGTTGCCACGCCCGCCGCAAAACAGGCACAGGCACGCAAGTCCAAGTCCGCGAACAACGACAACCGTGCCGACGCCCGCAACGAGGCGCCAGCTGTGGCAAGCACCGAGACGCCGGCCCCGACCGGCTCGTGGCGCCTGTTCAGCTGGGGCGACGACGACAGCAGCGACAGCGAATCGGCGTCCCGCGGCACGCCGCGCGGCTCGTCGCTGGAAGGCCTGCGCGCGGATATCGGCACGTTCGAGCAGCGCGGCACGGCGTCGTGGTACGGCAAGCAATTCCACGGCCGCAAGACCGCCAACGGCGAGCGTTTCGACATGGGCGCGATGACCGCCGCCCACCCGTCGCTGCCGCTGGACAG
This sequence comes from Cupriavidus cauae, assembly GCF_026210475.1. Classification (NCBI taxonomy): domain Bacteria; kingdom Pseudomonadati; phylum Pseudomonadota; class Betaproteobacteria; order Burkholderiales; family Burkholderiaceae; genus Cupriavidus; species Cupriavidus cauae. The sequence goes on along the minus strand of NZ_CP080293.1, from coordinate 621,501 downwards.
CTGGGTGCTGGTGCGCAATCTGCGCAACGACAAGGTGGCGGTGCTGCGCATCAACGACCGCGGCCCGTATCACGGCAACCGCGTGCTCGACGTGTCGTATCGCGCCGCCAAGCGGCTGGGCTTCGTCGACCGCGGGCATACCCAGGTCGAAATCCGCCGGCTGTCGCGTACCGAACTGGCCGCGCTGGGACCGCTGCGCGAGCCCGGCATGGACACGGGCGCCACCGACGGCGGCGGCGACGGTGTGGACGACGACGACACCGTGGCCAGGCCGGTCAAGGCCAAGCGCGTGGTACTCAAGACCCGCAAGACGGCCAGCAAGGCGAATGCGCGCTGAGGCCGGTTTCTCCTTCCTCGCCTCCTTCCTCGCGCATCGGCGCGACTCCGACTGCGCCGCAGTCAGAGCCATCGTCAGGGCCACGGTCCGAGCCCCTGCTGGAGCCACAGTCACCGCTCCAGTGAGCGGCTACACGGCCCGCTGCACAGCTCCCCGTTCCACCCGGCTTCCCCACCGGAGCGCCTGACCGGCGCCCACCCTGATGCCGGCGCGCATGGCTTCGCCCCGCATCTTCCCGGTCTGCATCGTTCCGGTCTTACTCCTGCTCGCGGCGCGCCAGCGCCATCGCATAGAGCGCCGCGGTATCGGCCCCGGTGATCGCCGCCGCGAGCTTGGCGGCGCGCTTGGCCGGCAACTCCTCCAGCAGCAGCGCCAGCACCCGCTGCGCGTTCGCGTCCAGCGCCGCCTCACCCTTTGCCGGTGCGCCTGCCCCTTCGATCACCAGCACGAACTCGCCCTTGGCGCGCGCCGGATCGGCCGCCAGCCAGGCCGGCGCGTCGGCGACCGCCATCGTCTGGGCCTGCTCGAACAGCTTGGTCAGTTCCCGGCCGATCAGCAGCCGGCGCGTCGGCGGCAATTGCTGCGCGAGTGCGGCCAGCGTGTCGGCAATGCGGTGCGGCGCTTCGTAGACGACCCAGGCATGCTCGAGCGTCGCCAGCGCGGCGATCGCCTCGGTGCGCGCCTTGGCCTTGCTCGGCAGGAAGCCGGCGAAGGTGAAGCGCCCCGCCCCGGTATCGAGCATCTCGCCGGCGACCGACAGCGCGGCCACCGCGGCGCTGGGACCAGGCAGCGGCACCACGCGATGGCCCGCCGCACGCACCGCCTCGACCAGCCGCGCGCCCGGGTCGGAGATGCCCGGCGTGCCGGCATCGGACACATAGGCGATGCGTTCGCCGGCGGCCAGCCGTTCGGCCACGCGCACGCCGGCCTCGCGCTCGTTGTGCTCGTGCACCGCCAGCAACGGCCGCTGCAGGCCCAGGCGCGACAGCAGCTGGCCGGTATTGCGGGTGTCCTCGCAGGCGATCGCGTCGGCAAGGCCGAGCACATGCAGCGCCCGCAACGTCAGGTCGGCAAGGTTGCCGATCGGCGTGGCGACGATGTACAGCGTGCCGGTGGGATAGGACTGGCCGGTTGCCAGCGAGATCCAGTCAGTCATGCTTGAGAACTTCCGTTGATGCGCACATTCAAAACCACGGCACGAGGCTCGGCACGCGACCTGGCGAAGGACTCGGCGAGGGATTCGGCGAGAGATTCGGCGAGAGATTCGGCGAGAGACACGTCGAACACCGGGACGAAGGACACGTCGAAAGCGCGCGGCGAACGCGCCGAGGCGCGGGCGCTGGCCTATCTGCAGGGCCAGGGTCTGGCGCTGGTGGTCCGCAATTATCGCTGCAAAGGCGGCGAGCTGGACCTGGTGATGCGCGCGCCCGACGGTACGCTGGTCTTCGTCGAGGTCCGCTCGCGCAGCAGCGACGCGTTCGGCGGCGCGCTGGCCAGCATCACGACGACCAAGCGCCAGCGCATCCTGCAGGCCGCCAATCACTATCTGGCGACGCTGGACCATGCGCCGCGCTGCCGGCTCGATGTGGTGGCGATCGGACCGCGACGGCTCGAATGGCTGCGCGATGCGTTCGGCGCGGGCGAGTCGGAATGACAGGACGGCGCCATCGACATCGAACCAGCGCATTCGCCAGGGGCCGCGGCCGCCAGGCTGTCCGTCATAATGCGCGTTGCCGCGAACGGCCAACTGGCATTGCCCTGGCGCGGCACAGGCTGCCCTGCCGACTGCCGATCCTCTTTCGCATTACCGCTACAGCAAGGAACGCATGAAGACTTCGCTTTTTTCGCGCGACGCGCTCGCTGAACCGACGCCGGTCCGCGCCCCCGCCCAGGCCCGTGGCGCCAGCCGGCTCGCCGCCATCGCCCGTGCCGCCGCCACCGCCACGCTGATGCTGACCGCCGCGACGCAGTTGAGCGGCTGCTTCCCGGTGATCGCCGGCGCCATGGGGGCCGGCGTGATGAGCGCCACCGACCGCCGGCCGACGTCGATCCAGGCGGTCGATCGCGGCCTGCAGCTCGAGATCGAGAACACGCTGGCGACGCGCTACAGCGGCGCCGCTCGCGTCAACGTCACCGTGTTCAACAAGAAGGTGCTGCTGACCGGCGAGGTCAAGGACGCCAATCTGCGCCAGCAGATCGAGCAGTACGTGCGCGGGCTGCCGAACGCGCGCGAGGTCATCAACGAGCTGGAGGTGGTGTCGTCGCCGTCGTTCGCCCAGCAGAGCCAGGACGCCTTCGTGACCAGCAAGGTCAAGACGATGCTGATGACCGCCGAAGGCGTGCCGTCGAATTCCACCAAGGTCACCACCGAACGGGGCGTGGTCTATCTGATGGGCCTGGTCACCCGTCCCGAGGGCGATCGCGCCACCGAGACGGCACGCAATGTCGGCGGCGTCAGCAAGGTGGTCAAGGTGTTCGACTACATCGACGAGGCCGAGCGCGCCCGCCTGGACGCGGCCGCATCGTCGCAGAACGCCGCGCCGGGCGAACCGGTCGGCGGCACGCCGGCGCCGGTGCAGAGCACCCCTGGCGCCGCGGTGCCGACCAACTCGACCCCCGCGCCCATCGGCCCCGATCTGTCTTCGCCGGTGACGGCGCCGACGACGGCACCGACGACCGCGCCGGTGCCCGGTGCGGTCGGCCTGCCTCCGGGCCGCAACCTGCCCTGATCCGCTCGCTCCGTCTCCCGACGTTCAGGCGCGCCGGCCATCCGGCCCGGCGCGCCTCCCATGCTCCCTCCACCCGCCTGCCGCTCCCCCGCGTCTTCCTCGCTCCCACCCGTCTGCCGCGCCCTCCGCGTCTTCCTCGCTCCCACCCGCCGGCCGCGCGCTCCTCGCCTTCCTTCCTCCACCGTCCGGCTGCTCCCGCCTTGCCCGCGGCTGACCTACGCTGATGTTGCGGCGGCCCAATGGCGTTCGCCGTCCGACCATCTGCGAAAACCGCAGTACGCCCGCGCCGGCCGATGTGATAGGGTTGCCCTGCCTTGCGCGTCACTCACGCGCCCTGGCCGGTCGCTCGTCCGGTCCGCGCCGTACGGCCGATCGATGCGCCGAAGTGCCGATCCCAGCGAGGAGCGAGACCATGAAAAACAACAATCCCCTGCGAAGCGCCGCGGCTGGTGTGGCCGCCCTCGCGATGTTCGTCATCGCGCCGGCCAGCGCCGCCGATCCCACCACCGAGCAGGCGCGCAACTGGGCCGCGGCCTGCGCCAGCTGCCACGGCCCCTCCGGCCGGGCGCCCGCCGGCAGCCCGGTGCCCGGTCTGGCGGGCCGGCCGCAGTCCTATCTGATCGAGCAGATGCAGGCGTTCAAGACCGGCAAGCGCGAGGCCACGGTGATGCACCAGATCGCCAAGGGCTATACCGACGAGCAGATCGCGGCGATGGCGAAGTGGTTCGCCGCGGTCAAGTAATACGCACAAGTCATGCGGTCCAGGGAACGCGATCCAGCGATGCGATCCAGTAGTGCGATCCAGTAGTGCGGTCAAACAAGCGAGGGGAAGCTGACATGCAACGACGCGAATTTCTCGGCGCGGCCGCGGCCGCCGCGGCCATCTGGCCGGCGGCCGTCGGCACGCTGCTCGGCGGCTGCGCCAGCGCCGGCACGGCGCGCGCCAGCGGTGGCAAGGTGGTGGTGGTCGGCGGCGGCTACGGCGGCGCGACCGCCGCGCGCTATCTGCGCGAATGGAGCGACAACACCATCGACGTGACGCTGGTCGAGCCAAATCCGACTTTCATCTCCTGCCCGCTGTCGAACCTGGTGCTCGGCGGCAGCAAGCGGATCGAGGACCTGACGGTGTCCTACGATGCGTTGAGCCGGCGCCACGGCGTCAAGGTGGTCCGTGACACCGTCGCCGCGATCGACCCGTCGAAGCGCCAGGTACGGCTGGCCGGCGGCGGCACGCTGCCGTATGACCGGCTGGTGCTGTCGCCGGGCGTCGACTTCATGCCCGACGACGTGCCCGGCCTGAAGCGGCCCGGCGGCGACCAGATCCTGCACGCATGGAAGGCCGGCCCGCAGACGGTGGCGCTGCGCCGCCAGCTCGAAGCGATGCGCGACGGCGGCACCTATGCGCTGACGGTGCCGCTGGCGCCCTACCGCTGCCCGCCGGGGCCGTACGAGCGCGCCTGCCAGGTGGCGCACTATTTCAGCCAGGCCAAGCCGCGCAGCAAGGTGCTGATCCTCGACGCCAATCCCGACGTGACATCGAAGGCCGCGCTGTTCAAGCAGGTGTGGGCCAGCAAGTACAAGGGCATCGTCGAATACCGGCCGCAATACCGCACCGTCGATATCGATCCCGCCACGCGCACGCTGAAGTTCGAGGTCCAGGACGACGAGCGGGTCGACGTCGCCAACGTGGTGCCGGCCCAGCGCGCCGGCGCGATCGCCGTCAACACCGGCCTCGCGACCGCCAATGGCCGCTGGTGCGAGGTCGACTTCCTGACCTTCGAATCGAAGGCCGTGCCGAACATCCACGTGCTCGGCGACGCCATCCAGATCGCGCCGCTGATGCCCAAGTCCGGACACATGGCGAACCAGCACGGCAAGATCGCGGCGGCGGCAATCGTCGCGCTGCTGTCCGGCCGGCAGCCCAATCCCGAGCCGCTGTACAACAACACCTGCTACAGCTTCACTTCCGATCGCGAGGTGATCCACGTCGCCAGCGTGCATCGCTACGACGCACAGAAGAAGACCATGGTGACGGTGCCGGACTCCGGCGGCGTGTCGACGGCGCCCAATACGCTGGAAGCGACCTACGCCTTCGCCTGGGCCAATGCGATCTGGGCGGACGCGCTGGGGTAAGCAATGACTCGGCAAGGCCGGCGTCAGGCCACCGCAAGCGACCGTGCCGCTGCCGCGGAACGACGCGGTGCGCTCCCCGCATCGGCCGGAATCTCCTCGCGTGCGCCATAGCGACTGGTCCATGCCCGGCCCCATGTGCCGATGACGGGCGAAATACGGCAGTACTGCGCGACGTAGGTCTTGTTCGGGTGCGTCCGCAGTAGCGGCTGCAGCGGTCTGATGTCGCCGCCGGCCGCCAGGGTGTCCCGCGCCGTCCGGTCGATGGCCGTCGCGATGACCGAGTGGCCCCAGACCAGCTGCAGCGCACTGCGCGACAGTATCGTGCCCGGTTGCGCCTGCTGGTCCACGGCAGTGCCCATCAGGAATGCCGCTACCTTGCGCCCGTTTTCCGGGCTGATGCGCCAGCCGTCGTCGGGCGGATTCATGTGGAGCAGGTCCAGCAGGGACAGCCGTATCCGATGGATGGCCGACTTGTCCGACAGCACGAAGTTCATCGCGCGGTGATATGCCCCAAGGCCGCAGGCGACGTGATCGTTCGCCAGGATGGCCGCGTCCTCGCTCGTCGCCACGGTGTCGCGCAGTGCGATCCACAATTGCGGAACGCGGTCGCGGCCCGCGCGATCCCTGGCAAAGGAGCTGTACCGCCCCTGGATCATGAAGGACAGCACCCGCTTGCGGGCATCGTGGAACGACATGCCGCGGATTTCGTTGGCAAGTGTGTCGGCGATGCACTGGACGGTGGCATCGTCATCGAGCATGCGGCTGAAGCCCGCCACGGCGCTCCCCTGGTGCATCGGATCACCGGTTCCCGCGAGGCAGAGGATGTCCCGGCTGGTGCCGCACAACGCCACGAGCCGCCGAATGGTGCCGGGGTCGCGCCACGCTGCCTCGGCGACGACCGGCACGGAGATCGACAGGGCGATACCCTGCAGCGCCGATTGATCGCCCTTTCTGGCGGCCGTCCGAATTCGCGCCAATGCCGCCGATGCATTCCTGAAGACCTCCATCGAGGAAGCCATGAACGCAATGTCCTCGCTTGCCTCGGCCCACTTCTGTTGCCCGAGCCAATTCACCGCAGTGTCATAGAGGCCGTCCACGTAGCGGAACGCGTGGAACTGTGTCTCGCTCAGCGATACCTGGCCGTCCAGGCCGATGCCACGAAACACCTTGTCGAACAGCTTCCTGCAGAGGCTGCGCTGCTTCTGCACCGCTTCGTCGAGCTCTGCAATCGCGCGCGTGGGCCGATTGGCACGCGGTGGGGTCAGATAGCGCAGATGGCCCGAATAGGGACCGATCTGCACGGAGCCCGTTGCTTCGAAATATGGCGCCGCGCAACGCATCGCGCCAGCAGCGTCCCTGGCCGCGGCCGCGCCTTCGGCGGCTGCCATCAGCGCCTTGTGGGAACAGAGGGTAGGAAAAACCGAGGCCATGCTTCGTTGCTCCTTCGTCGTGGTGGAGGGACGCAATGTATGGGCGCGGGCTATCCCGGCTCGATCGTCTAACGGCGCGGACTTTAGCAAGGTTGCGTGGGTGGCTCGCATTCTCACGTCGCTGCCAGGCGGCGCCAGACATGACGCCGACAGGACGCCGACAGGACGCCGACAGGACAGCGGCATGGCTCGACATGGTGCGATTTGGCGAGCGTGGCCTGCGCGCCGTCGTTGCCCGGAGCCGGGGGTAAACGATATATGCGTCCTCACGCATATACGCATATAGTGAATCGCATGAACGAACTGGATCGCGTCTTCGAACAGGTGTCGCACTACTTCGCGCTGCTCGCCGAGCCGACGCGGCTGAAGATCCTGCACGCGCTGTGCGACGGCGAGAAGCCGGTCGGGGCCGTGGTGGAGACCGTCGGCTCGTCGCAGGCCAATGTGTCGCGGCATCTGAACGCGATGTTCCGCTCCGGCGTGCTGGCGCGGCGCAAGGAAGCGAACCTGGTGTACTACGCGATCGCCGACCAGAGCGTGGTGGAGCTGTGCCGGACCGTGTGCGTGCAGGTGGCCGCGCGGATCGAGGACGACGCACAGCAGGTCGCGATGGTGGACCGCTTCATGCCCACCGAGCCGAAGCGGCGCAGCGCGTCGCCGCGCAAGACGGGCGGAGCCGGCGCGGCGCGCTGACAGCAGCACGAAGCGCGCATCGGTCGCCACCGGCGCGCGCTGAACCAGCAGCACGAAGCGCGCAGCGGTCCTCACCGGCGCGCGCCCCAATACGAACAGGCATGCCGACCGCGCCCGCACGGGAGCGCGGCGAGCGGCCGGAGGAGACCGAACGTGCCGGACCGCAGTCGCCCGGGTCGCATCGTGCCCGCGCCGGAACACTTCGTCAGTGCCGACCTGCGGCAGCAGATCGGGCGCCACGGCATCGACAGCCGCCGGCGCGATCTGCTGCGCGGCAGCTTTCTTGCGGCGGCGGGCGCCACCGCGGCCGCTGTGGGGCTGGTCAAGCCGGCCCGCGCCGCGACCGGCAATGCCGCGGCCTCTACGGCAACCTCTACGGCAACCCATACCGCCGCCGACGGCGATCCCGCGATCCTGAAACCCCAACCCTGGGCGACCTCGCTCGGCCAGCCGGTTGCCGCGCGCCCCTACGGCCAGCCCTCCAGCCACGAAACCGCGCTGGTGCGGCGCGAATCGCCGGGCTTGACGCGCGTGTCGGCGGCCTCGGTCAGCTTCGCGCCGCTGCAGGGCCTGTTCGGCATCATCACGCCCAACGGCCTGCATTTCGAGCGGCATCACCAGGGCTGGCACGACATCGACCCGACCCGCCATCGGCTGATGATCAACGGCCTGGTCAAGGCGCCGCGCGTCTATACGATGGACGAGCTGATGCGGCTGCCGTCGGTGTCGCGCATGCACTTCATCGAGTGCGGCGCCAATACCGGCATGGAATGGGGCAATGTCGCGGTGCCGACGGTGCAGTACACCCACGGCATGCTGTCCTGCTGCGAATTCACCGGCGTGCCGCTGCGCGTGCTGCTCGACGACGCCGGCGCCGACCAGCGCCGCGGCCGCTATCTGCTGGCCGAAGGCGGCGACGGCTCGGCGATGACGCGCACCATCCCGATGGAACTGGCCGACGAGATCATCGTCGCCTGGGGCATGAACGGCGAGATGCTGCGGCCCGAGAACGGCTACCCGTTGCGGCTGGTGGTGCCCGGGGTGCAGGGCGTGTCGTGGGTCAAATGGCTGCGCCGGCTGGAGCTGGGCGACCGGCCCTGGAACGCCAAGGACGAGACGCTGCACTACGTCGACATGATGCCGGACGGCATGCTGCGCCAGTACACGTCGATCCAGGAGTGCAAGTCGGTGATCACCACGCCGTCGGGAGGCCAGCGGCTGACCAGCAAGGGCTTCTACAACGTCAGCGGGCTGGCGTGGTCGGGCCGCGGCAAGGTGCGCCGCGTCGATGTCTCGGTCGATGGCGGGCGCAACTGGCGCACCGCGCGGCTGGAGACGCCGGTGCTGTCCAAATGCCTGACCCGCTTCAATCTCGACTGGGTCTGGGACGGCTCTCCGGCAATCCTGCAAAGCCGCGCGATCGACGAGACCGGCTACGTGCAGCCGACCATCGCGCAACTGCGCGCGGTGCGCGGCACGCGTTCGATCTACCACAACAACGCGATCCAGAGCTGGCTGGTCGCGGCCAGCGGCGAGGTGTCCAATGTCCAGGTGCGATAGCGGCGATGAGGGCGATCGCGGCAAGCGCGGCAATCGCGCCAGCGCCGGCGCCCGCCCGGGCCGGCGCCGTGGCGCCATGCTGGCCGGCCTGCTGATCGGCATCGCGGGCGGGGCGGCCCTGTCGATTCCGGCGGTGCGTGCCGCGCAGGCGGGTTCCAATGCCGCGGTCCAGGACGCGGCGCTTTCCGGGGGCGCCCCGGTCTCCAAGGGCACCCCGGTCTCCAGGGACGCCGCGGTTTCCAGGGACGCCAAGGCCGCCCGCGCCCAGCTCGGCCGCACCGCCACCTCCGCCGAAGTGAAAGCCTGGGACATCGACGTCCGCCCCGACTTCCAGGGCCTGCCGCCCGGGCGCGGCACCGTCGCGCAGGGCCAGACCGTCTGGGACGCGCGCTGCGCCTCCTGCCACGGCGACTTCGGCGAATCGAACGCGGTCTTCACGCCGATCGCCGGCGGCACCACCGCGGCCGATATCGCCAGCGGACGCGTCGCGGCGATGACCGGCTCCCAGCCCTACCGCACCTCGCTGATGAAGCTGAGCACCGTCAGCACGCTGTGGGACTACATCCACCGCGCGATGCCGTGGGACGCGCCAAAGAGCCTGACCGTCGACGAGGTCTACGCGGTGACCGCCTACATCCTGAACCTGGGCGACATCGTGCCGGCCGACTTCACGCTGTCGGACGCCAATATCGGCGAGGTCCAGCGCAAGCTGCCGAACCGCAACGGCATGACCACCGAGCACGGCCTGTGGCCGGGCCGCGGCAAGCCGGACACGCGCAATACCGCCTGCATGACCAATTGCGCCGGCAAGGTCGAGGTCAGTTCGCTGATCCCGGAATACGCGCGCGGCACGCATGGGGACCTGGCGGCGCAGCAGCGCGGCTTCGGCCCGGTGCGTGGCGTCGCGACCGGGTCGCCGGAGGACGAGGCGAAGGACAAGCCGGAGGGCAAGGCCGCGGCCGCGACTGTAGGCAACGCGGCGGCCAACCCGGCGGGCACCGCCGCGGCCCAGCCCCTCGGCGCCAGGCTGACCGGCCAGTACCAATGCCTGGCCTGCCACGCGCAGGACCGCAAGCTGCTCGGACCGTCGTTCCACGAGATCGCCCAGCGTTACAAGGGCAAGGACGCGCACGGTCCGCTGGCGCAGAAAATCCGCAGCGGCGGGCAGGGCGCGTGGGGGCCAGTGCCGATGCCGCCGCAACCGCAGGTTCCAGAATCGGATATTCAAGCCATGGTGAAGTGGATACTTGAGGCAAAATAGCGTATTGGGCCGCCTGGCGCCCCCATCGAAGGGGCCGGGCCGGACCAATACGCCGCCGTGCCGGGCAGATTCGCTGCCACACGGCCGTGCCGTCCCCACGGCTCATTCCAGTTCGGAGAGGAGAACAATGAAGCAGTTCGTGATTGCAGCCATGATGCTGGCCGGTGCGGCCTCCGCCCACGCCGCCGTCGACGCGGCCAAGGCCCAGGAGATCGCCACCAAGAACGCCTGCATGGGCTGCCACCAGGTGGACAAGAAGCTGGTCGGGCCGGCCTACAAGGAAGTCGCCGCCAAGTACAAGGGCGACAAGACCGCCATGGCTAAGCTGACCGACAAGGTCAAGAAGGGCGGTTCGGGCGTCTGGGGCCCGGTGCCGATGCCGGCCAACCCGAATATCAGCGATGCCGATGTGAAGACCGTGCTGGAGTGGATCCTGGCGGGCGCACCGGCCAAGTAATGCCTGGTGACGGGCCGTCGTATCGGCGGCAATCGTGATTGCGCCGATACGCCGGCCACTGCAAGAGAGCAACAGCAGTCATTGCAGCAACAACAGCAACACCGGCAGTAAGCGGACGGTCCCGGCGCCTCGCGTCAGGGGCCGCTCACCGGGCGGCGATGCACCGCCCGCGCCAGGCCGGCCGGCCTGGCGACCAAAACGAATACCGCGGGGCGGGTAGAAGCAGGAGTGCAGGACACCATGAACATCACAAGACGAGAGATGCTGCGCGTCAGCGCCGTCGTGTCGCTGATGGCGGCCGCCGGCCTGATCGGCGAGGCGCAGGCGGCCGAATGGAACAAGGCGGCCTTCGAGGGCAAGAGCGTCAACGACGTCATCAAGGCCCTGGGCGGCGGTGCGCCCGAGAAGAGCGGCTCGATCGCCTTCAACGCGCCCGATATCGCCGAGAACGGCGCGGTGGTGCCGGTGGCGGTCACCAGCAATCTGCCCGACACCGAGCAGATCGCGATCCTGGTCGAGAAGAATCCCAATACGCTGGCCGCGGACTTCGTGATCCCGGCCGGCACCGAACCGTTCGTCTCCACGCGCGTGAAGATGGGCCAGACCTCCGTGGTGCACGCGGCCGTCAAGGCCGGCGGCAAGTGGTATGTCGCCTCCAAGGAGATCAAGGTGACGCTGGGCGGCTGCGGCGGCTGACAAGCCGATCGCAGGCACAGGCGCCGTGCTGACCGCCGCGGCGTCCCGCTTTCCCAGACTGCCCATCGCAACCATCGCAACAGGAGAACGTCATGGCAGACCCGATGCGCGTACGCGCCACCGAGAACGGCGGCGTGGTCGACGTCAAGATTCTGATGAAACACGATATGGAAACCGGCCAGCGCAAGGACGCGTCCGGCAAGACCATCCCGGCCTGGCACATCCAGACCGTGATCGCCCAGTGCAAGGGCAAGGAGGTCTTCCACGCCAACTTCGGCCCGGCGGTGTCCAAGGACCCGTTCCTGAACTTCAAGTTCAAGGGCGGCGCCAAGGGCGACAAGGTCACGGTGACCTGGGTCGACAATCGCGGCGACAAGCGGACCGACGAGGCCACCATCTCGTGATGCCGGCGCGGACGGCAGGTTGCCGGCCGCTCTGGTAAGGTGCCCCTTCGGTAGCCGGGTCGGCGGCCGCGCACGAGGCGCGGCGGACGCGGCGGAAGGAAGATCATGCGTCGAGCATTCTTTGCAAAGGCGGCCGCCGCGCTGGCGGCGGTCGGACTCGGTAGCCGGGCCGCGGCCCAGACGGCGGGCGCGCCGCGGAGCGGGGGCGGACGCCACCGGGTGGTGTACCAGCTGTCGGAAGGCAACGACCAGGCGGTGCGCGCGATCGGGAATCTGCGCAACCATCTGGCCGGCGCGCCCAATACCAAGATCGTCGTGGTCGCGCTCGGCTACGGCGTGGATTTCCTGGTCGAGGGCGCCCGCGACGCGCGCGGCAACACCTTCGACGCCGCGGTGGGCGCGCTGGCCGGCATGGGCGTCGAGTTCCGCGTCTGCCGCAACACGCTGACCGCGCGCCAGATTCCCGAGAACAAGCTGCTGCTCGAAGCCAAGGTGGTCCAGGCCGGCGTGGTCGAGATCGCGCGGCTGCAGCAGGACGAAGGCTACGCCTATATCAAGCCGTAGCGTGATGCGCGGCACGACCCGCGCAGGAAAGAGCCGCGCATGGAACGATTCGCGCATAGAACAACAGCGGCCCGCCTGGTCGGCGAGACCGAGAGGAGAAACCCCATGAGACCGAACCGACGCCGTCCTCGCTGGGCCGCGCTGGCGGCCGCCGGCGCCGTCGCGCTGACGGGCGCGATGGCCGTGCAGGCGCAGGGCGAAAGCAATACCACCGACGAAATCGCCAAGTACCGGCAGATGCTGGCCGAGGGCAATCCCGCCGAGCTGTGGGAAGCCGCCGGCGAGGAACTGTGGAAAAAGCCGGCCGGGCCGAAGAACGTATCGCTCGAGCGCTGCGACCTCGGCAAGGGCCCGGGCGTGACCAAGGGCGCCTACGCCGAGCTGCCGCGCTATTTCGCCGACGCCGGCAAGGTGATGGACCTGGAGCAGCGGCTGGTGTGGTGCCGCACGACGCTGCAGGGGCTGACCGAGCAGCAGGCCAAGGCGACGCCGTTCTCGTCCTCGGGCAAGCGTTCCGACATCGAGCGGCTGGTGGCCTTCGTCACCGGCGAGTCGCGCGGCGTCAAGATGAACGTCAAGCTGGACCATCCGGAAGAGAAGCAGGTCTACGCGCTCGGCCAGAAGATGTTCTATTACCGTGGCGGCGCCTACGACTTCGCCTGCGCGACCTGCCATGCGGTCGACGGCCAGCGCATCCGCCTGCAGGACCTGCCCAATCTGCTGACCGACAAGGGCGCCCAGGCGGCCTACACCACCTGGCCGGCGTACCGCGTCTCGCAGGGCGAGGTTCGCACGATGCAGCACCGGCTCTACGACTGCCTGCGCCAGCAGCGCTTCCCCGAGCCCGCCTACGGCTCCGATGTGATCACCGCGCTCACGATGTTCCTGGCGCGCAATGCCAACGGCGGCACCTACGACGGCCCCGGCCTGAAGCGCTGAACCAGGGGGAGAGCACGACATGATCGAGACAAAACAATCGCGCCTGCGCGGCGCCGCGGCCGTGGCGGTCAGCGCCGCGCTGGCAGTGATCGCGGCGCCGGCGATGGCCCAGGAGCGCGCCGCGTCCCCGCGCGCGGCATCGAAGACGCCGGCGAAGGTCGCCGACATCCCGTCGGTCAGCGACGCCGACATGATGCGGATGATTGCAACATCGTTCAGCTCCAAGGGGCCGGCGACGGTCCAGGGCGTCATCGAGCGCGACGACATGCAGAAGGTCTGCAGCGACTATCCGGACCGCAGCAAGGTGCCGGCCGCGGTGGCGAAGAAGGTCGAGGCCGCCGAACAGCAGAAGATCCGCTATCCGGCCGACAACCGCTGGCTCGGCGACTGGAAGGAAGGCGAGAAGGTGGCCCAGCTCGGCCGCGGCATGCAGTTCTCCGACCCGCCCGGCGGCGTCAACGGCGGCAACTGCTATGCCTGCCACCAGATGACCAAGGCCGAGATCTCCTTCGGCAACATCGGCCCGTCGCTGTATCAGTACGGCAAGCTGCGCGGCAACTCGGAAGCGGTGCTCAAGTACACCTGGGGCAAGATCTGGGACTCGAACGCCTTCGCCGCGTGCTCGAACATGCCGCGCTTTGGCCATAAGGGCATCCTGACCGAGCAGCAGATCCGCGACGTGATGGCGCTGCTGCTGGACCCGGCCTCGCCGGTCAACCAGTAAGAGGGCGGGATGCGGGCCGCGGCGGTGGTGACGGTCGGCTGGAGGCAGGGGCCGCATCGCGCGATGCGCGCCGCGGCGTCGGGCATCGTCGCGGCCATCGCGTCCACCGTGGCGCTGGCGTTGGCGTTGGCATTTCCCGCGCCGGCCGCCGCCCTCGAAGTCGGCGACACCGTGCGCCTGCCCGCGGTCCAGCTGCTCGACGGCCGCACCGTGCCGCCCGAGCACTGGGCCGGCAAGCCGCTGGTGGTGCAGATCTGGGCCTCGTGGTGCCCGTTCTGCGCGCTGCAGAACCCGCGCCTGCAGAAGCTCTACGACAGCACGCGCGGCACGCCGCTGCAGGTGCTGACCATCAGCATCGACAAGGACCAGAAGGACGCCGTCGGCTATCTGCGCCAGCGCGGCTATACCTTCCCCGCGGCGATGGACACGCCGGCGCTGCGCGCCGCGATCGGTCCGCGCAAGGGCCTGCCCGAGCTGTACGTGATCGACGCCAGGGGCAAGGTCGTACAGAAGGAAGTCGGCGAGATGCTGGAGGAGGAAGTCGCCGCGCTGGCCAAGTACGCCAGGCCCTAGCGCGGCGGCAAAGCGGCCCGTCCCGGTCCTGCACCGATCCTGCCCGGACCGCGCGGCCGCCATCGAGAGGAAGACGACAATGAACCGACGCGAGTTCCTGCAGGTGCTGGCCATCGCCAGCGCCGCGGGCATGGCTTTCCCCACGCGCGACGCGCAGGCGGCCCAGGCCGCCGCCAGGCTGTACGACGTGCCGCGCTTCGGCAACGTGCACCTGCTGCATTTCACCGACTGCCATGCGCAACTGCTGCCGGTCCATTTCCGCGAGCCCAGCGTCAACCTGGGCATCGGCGACTATGCCGGCAAGCCGCCGCACCTGGTCGGCCAGGCCCTGCTGAAGCATTACCGGATCGCGCCGAGCAGCGCCGAGGCGCACGCCTTCACCTATCTCGATTTCACCGAGGCCGCGCGCCGCTACGGCAAGGTCGGCGGCTTCGCCCATCTGGCCACGCTGGTCAAGCAGCTGAAGGCCAGCCGCCCCGGCGCGCTGCTGCTCGACGGCGGCGACACCTGGCAGGGCTCGGCGACCGCGCTGTGGACGCGCGGCCAGGACATGGTCGATGCCGCGCTCGCGCTCGGCGTCGACGCGATGACGCCGCACTGGGAAATGACCCTCGGCGCCGAACGCGTGCGCGAGGTGGTCGACCGCGACTTCAAGGGCAAGGTCGCCTTCCTGGCGCAGAACGTCAAGACGAAGGACTTCGAGGACCCGGTCTTCGAGGCCTACACGCTGCGCGAGATGAATGGCGTGCCGGTCGCCATCATCGGCCAGGCCTTCCCCTATACGCCCATCGCCAACCCCGGCTACCTGGTGCCCGACTGGACCTTCGGCATCCAGGAAGAGAACCTGCAGCGCATCATCGACGAGGCCCGCGCCAAGGGCGCGCAGGCGGTGGTGCTGCTGTCGCACAACGGCATGGACGTCGACCTGAAGCTCGCCTCGCGCGTGCGCGGACTCGACGCCATCCTCGGCGGCCATACCCATGACGGCGTGCCGGCCCCGGTGCGCGTGCGCAACGCGGGCGGTACCACGCTTGTCACCAACGCCGGCTCGAACGGCAAGTTCCTCGGCGTGCTCGACTTCGACGTGCGCGGCGGCAAGGTCGCCGACTTCCGCTACCGGTTGCTGCCTGTGTTCGCCGACTACCTGCCCGCCGATCCGGCGATGGACGCGCTGATCCGCAAGGTCCGCGCGCCCTACGAGCAAAAGTTGGGGGAGGTGCTGGCGGTCAACAAGGAACTGCTCTACCGCCGCGGCAACTTCAACGGCACCTTCGACCAGCTGATCCTGGACGGGCTGATGGACGTGCAGGGCGCCGAGATCGCGTTCTCGCCCGGCTTCCGCTGGGGCACCACGCTGCTGCCCGGCGAGGGCATCACGATGGAAAAGCTGATGGACCAGACCGCGATCACCTACCCGTACACCACGGTGACGCAGATGAGCGGCGAGACCATCAAGACCGTGCTCGAGGACGTGGCCGACAACCTGTTCAACCCCGACCCCTACTACCAGCAGGGCGGCGACATGGTCCGCGTCGGCGGCCTGCAGTACACGATCGACCCGGCCGCGCCGATGGGCAAGCGGATCACCGAGATGCGCCTGAAGGGCAAGCCGATCGAGGCCGGCAAGACCTACAAGGTCGCCGGCTGGGCCCCGGTCGCCGAGGAAGCCCGCCACAACGGCGGCCCGCCGATCTGGGACCTGATGGCCGGCTGGCTGCGCCAGCGCAAGGAAGTGGCCGCGGCGCCGCTGAACCTGCCGTCGGTCAAGGGAATGGGCGGAAACCCGGGCATGGCGGCTTGAGCTGGCGTGAGGTGGCTTGAGGGCCTTGAGGCGGCTAGAGGCGGCGTCATGGCTGGGTCGACGGCGGTCACGCTAACCCGCCGCGACGGCTTGAAATCGCCGCAAAGCTCGCGCTATAATCGCCCGCTACGGGCCGATAGCTCAGCTGGGAGAGCGCTGCGTTCGCAATGCAGAGGTCGGGAGTTCGATCCTCCTTCGGTCCACCAAGATTCAAAGGCCAGAGCGTGCGCTCTGGCCTTTTGCTTTTTGGGGCCTTTGGGGCCGCCAGAACGCAGAATGCAAGAACCGACAGCTTGCTGCAGCGTTGAAGTCGACGCTGTGCAGCAGGCATGCTGATATGCGTGCCATGAAGCGAACCTCTTGCACCGGGCTCCGGCCCGCCCCTATACTACGCGGCAACAAAACCCGCCAAGGCTATGCGCGCGAGCGTACCCTCAAACCGGCGGGTTACTTTTTTGTGCGGCAGAGTCTGGCCAGGGCTGCATCGGAACAACGATGAAAATCCCCTTTGGCAAGCCGGCTACGACTCACGCGCAGCAGGTGGCCTTGCTGCAACGGCGGGGCATGATGATCGACGATCCGGCGGAAGCAGAAGCCTGCCTGCGACATCTGAATTATTACTGCCTCGCGGCGTACTGGCTGCCATTCCAACAGGACCACACCAACCATATTTTCAGGCCCGGCAGCCGCTTTGCTGACGTGATGAATCTCTACGCATTCGATCGCGCCTTGCGGCTGCATGTCCTCGATGCCATCGAACGCCTGGAGGTTTCCATGCGCAGCCAGTGGGCCTATCAATTGGCTCACCGATACGGGCCTCACGCCCATCTCGATGTCGCATTGGCGTTCAAGCCCCACCTATGGCGACTGAACCTCGATAAGCTTGCCGAAGAAGTAGGCCGGTCCGACGAAGTGTTCATCAAACATTTGAAAGCGACTTACGCAGAGCCCTTGCCCCCAGTGTGGGCGGTCTGTGAGGTAATGACGCTCGGACTGCTTTCTCGCTGGTACAACAACCTCAAACCGATGCCGGCCCGCCGGGCCATTGCGATGGAATATGGGGTGGACGAGAAGGTATGGGAATCGTGGCTGCGTCACCTTTCATTGGTACGCAACACCTGCGCGCATCACTGCCGGCTCTGGAACCGGGAGTTCACGATTACCCCGGTTTTGCCTCGGAACAAGCCCGCTGCGCTGCGCGATGGATTCCAGCATGGCTCCCGTAAGCTCTACAACTCCCTTGTCATCCTGACGCACTGTATGCGGCGGATTTCGCCCAAGCAAAGCTGGTGTGCCGATCTCAAGAAGCTGATTACCCAATATGCCGTTCCGGTACAGGCAATGGGCTTTCCGCACGGCTGGGAACGCATGGAAATCTGGCGTGAAATAACAGCTTGAGGTCGAACGAGTCGGACCTACTATACTTTTCCCATTGGAGGACAAGCGATGAAAGCCACTGTCAGGAACACGGTCAAGCTGATCCGCAGCGATCCCGAGAGCGACAAGGCGCTGCGCGAGTTCATTGCCACCGGGAAGCTGAACTCCACCAGGACGTTCAAGATCCGGGACGCCGCCAAGGGCGTTGAGCGCGAGGTCAAGCTGAAGCTGATTCCCGCCCAGGGCTGACCTTGAACATCGCGCTGCCCGCGATCCTGCTGTTTTTCCTGGTCGCGCCGGGCTTCCTTTACCACCACTACAGCCAGGCCAGAGAGGCGCGCGAAGCCGACATGACGCCCTTCGGGGCGACGGCGATCAAATCCATCGTGCTGGCGCTGATCGTGGATGCCGTGGTCGGCCTCGTCGCCAGCGAGCATTTCGGTTACCAGCTTTATCTCGGCGACGCCTTGCGCATGCTGTCGGGCGGTGCGGCGGCAGCCAGCGTCCCGCCGCACCGCTATGAATGGCTGAACGAACACCCTTGGCCGGTGTTCGGCTTCTTCGCCGGGACGTTTGGCCTCGCCTTCGCGCTGGCCATGCTGCGCCGGTGGCTGGTCAGCCGGTTCCATCTGGACCACCCGAACAGCTGGGCGAGCGGCTTTTTCCGGCAACAGGCGCCCTGGTACTACCTCTTCAGCGGCATCGATTCGGGCATCAGCGACGGCGCCATGGTGGTCGTCAGCGCCGTGGTGCCGATGAAGGACCAGTCCTATCTCTACACCGGCCTGCTGGAGGATTTCGAGTTCAAGAGCGACGGGGAGCTGGAGCGCATCATCCTGTCGGCCGCGTCCCGGCGCAAATTGACCGACGACCGTGGGCGCGGCCTGGAGGAGCACGGGCGCTTCTACCCGATCGAGGGCAATCGGCTGGTGATCCGCTCCAGCGAGTGGACGACCTTGAACGTCAAGTTCCTGGTGGAAGAAAAGGCCGAAGCTGCGGCTACGGCCCTCGCGGACGATTAGCGCATCTGCCTGGCCGAAGCCTCGGCTCCGGCCCTCGCGGACGATCAGCGCATCTGCCTGGCCGAAGCTTCAGCTCCGGCCCTCGCGGACGATTGGCGCATCTGCCTGGCCGAAGCCTCGGCTCCGGCCATCACGGACGACTAGCGCATCTGCCTGGCCGAAGCCGCCACGACCGGCCCCGCCTCCCGCACCTCTCCCGATCCCGACGAGCGCCCGATCAACGCGGCCGACACTGCCGACACCAGCCCGGCGAACATCACGTACGCACAGATCTGCCAAGGCTTGCCCTCGCCCGACTTCAGCAGCGCGGTGGCGATGATCGGCGTGATCCCCGACGCGAAGATGCCCGAGAACTGGTAGACGAAGGAGATGCCGGTATAGCGGACCTTGGCGTCGAACAGCTCGCAGAACAGCGCCGCCTCCGGGCCGTAGACCGCGGCGTAGAAGATGCCGAACGGCACGATGATGGCCAGCCACAGCAGCATCACGTTGCCGCCGCCGTTGAACATCAGCCAGAACGCGGGGAAGGCCGAGCATGCGGTAATCAGCGATCCCCAGAAGTAGACGCGGGTGCGGCCGATGCGGTCCGACAGGTGGCCGAAGAACGGGATGAAGAAACACATCACGATGGCTGCGGCCATCACGCCGGTCAGCGCCTCGGTGCGGCTGATCTTCACCGTCTGGGTCAGATAGCTGATCGAGAACACGCCGAAGACATTGAAGAAGACCCCGTCGATATAGCGCGCGCCCATGCCCTTGAGGATATTGCCGGGGTAGCGCCGCATCATGTCGACGAAGGGAATGCGCGTCTCGGCGTTGCGCTGCTTGACCGCGGTGAACTCGGGCGTTTCCTTGATCGACAGCCGGATATACATGCCGACGAAGACCATGCCGGCGGACACCAGGAAGGCCACGCGCCAGCCCCAGCTGAGGAACTGCTCGTCCGTCAGCGTCAGCGACAGCAGCGCCACCACGCCGGAGGCCAGGCACAGGCCGATCGACAGCCCGATCTGGGGCAGCGAGGCATAGAAGCCCTTGCGGCCCGGCGGCGCGTATTCGTAGGCCATCAGCACCGCGCCGCCCCATTCGCCGCCGAGCCCGATGCCCTGCAGCACGCGCAGCAACAGCAGCAGGATCGGCGCCCACAGCCCGATGCTGTCGTAGGTGGGCACCAGGCCGATCAGGAAGGTCGAGATGCCCATGATCATCAGCGTGATCACCAGCATGCTCTTGCGGCCGACGCGGTCGCCGAAGTGGCCGAAGATGACGCCGCCGAGCGGCCGCGTGACGAAGCCCACCGCGAAGGTGGTGTAGGCCAGCATGGTGGCGACCACCGGATCGCCGGCCGGGAAATACAGCTTGTTGAACACGATGCCGGCGACGACGCCGTACAGGAAGAAGTCGTACCACTCGATGGTGGCGCCGATCACCGATGCCATCGCGACCTTGCGTACCGCCTGCTCGTTGGGGCTTGCCATGCTTGTCTCCTTTGGATTGACGGCGCCCTTGGTGGAATGAGTATGCGGGCGCGCGCGCTGCTGGGCTCGGCCGTGGGTGGCGCAGCGAACCGAGCCCGGGTTCGCTGCCGCTATGCGTTGGCGGGGCGATGGCGGGCCGGGGTCAGACCGGCTCGGTGATGCCGCGCTCGGGTTGGTGAGGGGCCTGGTGCCGGGCCTGGTGCTCGCCTTGGCCCTCGGTATCGCGCTCGGTTTGGTGCTCGGTCTCGCGTGCGGTTTGTCGCTCGGTCTCGCGCTCGGTCTCGCGTTCATCCTGAACCGGCCCTACCGCCCCCGCGCCGACGATCTCGCCGACCGTCTCCGCGCGCGCATCCTCGCGAATGAAGTCCGCTGCGCGCTCGGCCATCATCACGACCGGCACATTGGTATTGCCCGACACCAGCGTCGGCATCACCGAGCAATCGACCACGCGCAGGCCCGCCACGCCATGCACGCGCAGCCGCTCGTCGACCACCGCGAACGGATCGCTGGCCGGCCCCATCTTGGCGGTGCCAGACGGATGGAAGATGGTGGCGCCGTACTCGCGGCAGAAATGCAGGATCTCGTCGTCCGACTGCACGGCGTCGCCGGGCCGGAACTCGGCCTGCATCAGCGAGCGCATCGGCTCGGTCTGCGCCACGCGGCGGGCGAAGCGGACCGAGGCGATCGCGCTGCGCCGGTCCAGCTCGGCCGAGAGATAGTTCGGCTGCATCGACGGCGGCGTGAACGGATCGGTCGAGCGGATCCGCACCGTGCCGCGCGACTCCGGCCGCAGCTGGCAGACCGAATACGTGCAGCCCGAGAACGGATGGACCTGGCCGCCCGCCATGTCGGCCGACAACGTGGCGAAGTGAAACTGCGTATCGGGCGTCGCGCTCTCCTGCGGCAGCACGCGGCAGAACATCGCGCCCTGGTTGATGCCGATCGCCAGCGGTCCCTGCCGCCACAGCAGCCATTCGAGCCCCATGCGGGCCTTGCCGAACAGCGAGCGCAACTGGTCGTTGGTGGTGATCGGCCGCGCCACCTGGTAGATCAGCCGGATCTGCAGATGGTCCTGCAGGTTCTCGCCAACACCGGGCAGCGCGTGCACCACCGGCACACCGAACTCGCGCAGCAGGCTCGCCGGTCCGATCCCGGACAGCTGTAGCAGCTGCGGCGACTGCAGCGCGCCGGCGCACAGCAGCACCTCGCGGCGCGCGCGCAGCACGTGCTGGCGGCCGTTCTGCATATAGCGCACGCCCACCGCGCGCCGCCCTTCGAACAGGATCGCGGTCGTATGCGCGCCGGTCTCGATGCGCAGATTGGGACGCGACTGCGCCGGCCGCAGATAGGCCACCGCGGTCGAGCAGCGCCAGCCCTTGCGCGTGGTCAGCTGGTAGTAGCCGACGCCTTCCTGGTCGCCGGTATTGAAATCGGCCTTGCGCGGCAGGCCGAGCGCTTCGCCGGCCTCGATGAAGGCATCGACCAGCGGATGACGCCGATCGATCGAGGTCGCGTTCAGCGGTCCATCGGTGCCGCGCGTCGGGCCGGGGCCGAGGTCGTTGTTCTCGAGCTTGCGGAAGTAGGGCAGGCAGTCGTCCCAGCTCCAGCCGCGATTGCCGAGCGCGGCCCAGTGGTCGTAGTCCTCGCGCTGCCCGCGCACGTAGATCAGGCCGTTGATGGCGCTGCTGCCGCCCAGCGTGCGGCCGCGCGGCCAGTAGATGCGCCGGTTCAGCATGTTCGGGTCGGGGTCGGTATGGAAGCCCCAGTTGACCTCCTTGTGAAACATCGTCTTGCCGTAGCCGATGGGGATATGGATCCACGGATAGCGGTCCGGCGGTCCGGCCTCGAGCAGGCACACCGCGTGGCGGCCGTCCTCGCTGAGCCGGTTGGCCAGCACGCAGCCGGCCGAGCCGGCGCCCACCACGATGTAGTCAACGGTTTGCGACATCGTCGCTGTCTCCTGATCGGGTGTTGCGGGCAGGGTTTGTCCGGGGCGCATTGGCCGCGGGTCCTGTCAGCAACGTTCTTATAATGGAACGACTTGTCCCGATTTTATTTGCCGACCCGGGAATGAAAAGGTAATACGCGTGGAGGCGCGGAAAGTGAAACAGAACGTGCAAATTCCGTTTCAGAATCGCAGTGCAGCAGAGAGTCCGGCAGACCCGCGGGTGACCGACGAGGACGCGCGCAGCCTGCGCGTGCTGATGGTGCTCGATGCGCTCGCCCGCGCCCAGCATCCGCAGACCCTGGCGCAACTGTCGCAGCGCCTGCACGTGCCGAAGACCACGCTGATGCGCCTGCTGGCGGCGATGGAGAGCGCCGGGTTCGTACTGCAGATGCCGGCCGAACGCGGCTTCGTGCCGGGACCGCGGGCCGCCGGGCTGGCGCTGCAGACGTTGCGCAGCCCGCCGGTGCTGCGCGAATGCCGCGCGATCCTGGGCCGGCTGGTGGCAGCCCTGGGCGAGACCTGCAATCTGACCGCGCTGGACGGCGATCGCGTGCTCTACGTCGAACGCGTCGAAACGCACGAGCCGCTGCGGCTGCAACTGTCGCCGGGCATCCATGTGCCGCTGCATTGCACCGCCAGCGGCAAGCTGTTCCTGTCGGCGATGAGCCGGCTGGAGCGGCAGCAGACGCTGCAGCGTCTGGTGCTGACGCGCAATACGCCGCGCACGCTGGCGGACCTGTCGCTGCTGGAGGCCGAGCTCGATCGGCTCGGCGCGCGCGGCATCGGTGTCGACAACGAGGAATTCGTGCGCGGCATGACCGCGGTGGCGGTGCCGGTGCGCGAGCTGGGGCCGGAGGCCAACGGTACGGCGGCGGCCAACGCGCGCCCGGTGCTGGCGGCGATCGCCTGCCACGCGCCGACCGCGCGCGTGCCGCTGGAAGGGCTGCTGCGCGCGGTGCCGGTGCTGCAGGAGGCGGCGCAGCAGATGGCGAGGGTATTACGGACCGAATGACCAGCGCCCAATGACGCGCGCGCCGAATGAACAGTGCGCAGAGGACCAGCGTCACGGGAGCAGGGTACCCGACGACGGGCGCCCCCAAACGACCAGCGAACGGCTACACACCCCCCTGCCGCGGCACCCACACCGTGAAGGTCGTTCCCGTCCCCTCGCGCGAAACGACTTCGATATCGCCGCCATGCAGCATCGCCAGCTCGCGCGCGATATGCAGGCCCAGCCCCAGCCCCTCGGATTCGGTGGCCGAGCGCCCCGAGCGGAAGGCGTCGAACAGATGCGGCAGCAGGTCAGGCGGGATCGCGCCGCCGTTGCTGACCGCCACCGTCACGCGCTCGTCCGTGCCCTCGACACGCACGCGCACCGGCACTGCCGGGTCGCCATGCTGCAGCGCGTTGCCGATCAGGTTGGCCAGCACCTGCGACAGCAGCCCGGGGTCCACCGTCGCCACCGTATCGCCGAAACGTTCCAGCAGCAGCCGGCCCTTGCCGTGCCGGCTCTCGTGTTCGTCGACGATCGCCGCGCACAGCGCATGCAGGTCCTCGCGCTGCACCGCGGGCTGCATGCGGCCGCCGTGCAGCCGTGCGACGTCGAGCAGCTGATCGACCATCCGCACCATGCGCGTGCCGCTGCGGCGGATGCGCTCGACCGCGGGCGCGGTTTTCTGGTCGTGGCAGAAGCGCTCAAGGAACGAGGTCGAAGCCAGGATCGCCGACAGCGGCGTGCGCAGGTCGTGCGCCAGCACCGCCATCAGCATCTCGTTGGCCTTCAGCAGCCGCTGCGTGGTGGCGAGCTGCTCGGCCAGCTGCTGCTTCTGCCGGGCCAGCTGCACGAACACATCGACCTTGGCGGCGAGGATGTTGGCGTCCAGCGGCTTGTAGAGGAAATCGACCGCGCCGGTCGCATAGCCCTTGAACGTGCGCTGGCTGTCGTAGCCGGCCGCGGTCAGGAACAGGATCGGGATATGGTTGGTTCGGGTGCTGCCGCGCATCAGCTCGGCCAGCTCGAAGCCGTCCATGCCCGGCATGTGCACGTCGAGGATGGCCAGGCCGAACTCGTGCTGCAGCAGCAGGTCCAGCGCCTGCGGGCCGGAGTTGGCGTGCACCAGTTCGACATCGGGTCGCGCCAGCACCGCATCGAGCGCGGTCAGATTGCTGGCGATGTCGTCGACGGTCAGGATCTTGATGGGATCGGACATGGCAAGGTTTCAGTGGACGGCGCGCCGCAGCCGGCTGCCGATCGCTTCCAGGGTCAGCACCTCGTCGACCGCGCCGCGCGCGATCGCCTCGGCCGGCATGGTCTCGGCCGACGCGGTGTCCGGGGCCTGCACCCAGGTTCGTCCGCCGCAGTGGCGGATGGTCTCGAGCCCGCGCGCGCCGTCGTCGTTGGCGCCGCTGAGCAGGATGCCGAGCAGCGCCTCGCGCCAGGCATGCGCGGCGGACTCGAACAGCACGTCGATCGACGGGCGCGAGAAGCGCTCGGGCGGATCGACCGACAGCGCGAAATGCACGCCTTCGGCGCGCTCGCTGCCGAGATTTCCAACGGGAGTACCGACGTGACTGCCGGAGTAAGCGCCACCGTGGCGGCTGTCGCGCTCGACCAGCAGGTGATAGTCGGGCGGCGCCAGGTACAGGTGGCCGTGCCGCACCGGCATCTTGTCCTCGGCCTCGCAGACCGGTAGCGCGCAGCGCAGCGAGAACAGCTGCGGCAGCAGGCTTGGCGTATCCGGCCGCAGATGCAGCACCACGATCAGCGCCGGACGGAAGGCCGCCGGCAGCATCGGCAGCAGCACGTTCAGCGCCTCGATGCCGCCGGCCGAGCCGCCGATGACGACGGCGTCGGGCGCGGGGGACGGGTTGGCGATGGAGGCGTTCATGCGGCGATAAGTCGTGTCAATGCGGTGGAGTCAATGCGGTGGTGTCAATGCGTCGATGTCAATGCGGTGATGTTGATATGGCGATGTCGATAGAGCGATGTCGATGCGGCGATGCCGGCGCGACTTCACCGCTTGCGATACAACCGGTCCGACGGCATCACCGCCTCGAACGCCTCGGCGTGCGCGCTGAACTGCAGCGTTTCCTTGCTGCCCAGCCCCAGAAAACCGTGGCGCACCAGCGCGTCGCGGAACAGCCCGAGCGCGCGGTCCTGCAGCGCGCGATCGAAGTAGATCAGCACGTTGCGGCACGAGATCAGTTGCGCTTCCTGGAACACGCTGTCGGTCGCCAGGCTGTGGTCGGCAAACACCGCGCGCGAGACCAGGCCGGCATCGAACTTGGCCTTGCCATAGGCGGCGTGATAGTAGTCGCCCAGCGAATGCCGGCCGCCCGCGGCGAGGTAATTGCGGCCGAAGCCGCGCAGCCGGCCGGCGTCGTAGACCCCGGCGCGCGCTTCGGCCAGGGCCGCCGGGTTGATGTCCGTCGCATAGAAGGTGGTGCGCTCGTGCAGGCCCTCCTCGGCGAACAGGATCGCCAGCGACCACAGCTCCTCGCCGGTGCTGCAGCCGGCGACCCACACCGTGATCGACGGATAGGTCTTGAGCACGGGCGCCACATGTTCGCGGATCGCGCGGAAGTACGAGGGATCGCGGAACATCTCGCTGACCTGCACCGTCAGGTACTGGAACAGCCGCCCGAACAGCGCGGGATCGCGCAGCATGCGGTCCTGCAACTGCGACAGCGTGTCGAGCCGCAGGTCGCGCAGCGCCTGCGACAGCCGGCGCCGCAGCGAGGCGCGCGAATAGCCGCGGAAATCGTGCTGGTACTTGCGGAAGATGCCCTCGAGCAGCAATTCGAGCTCGATCTCGAAGTCGTCGGCGGGCACGGCCGCGAAGGCGTCGTCGGCCGGCATGGGGCCGGTCGAAGGGCGGGCGGGAGGGGTCAGCGCGCGTGCAGCCATACCCGGCACAGCGAAAGCAGCTTGTCGATATCGATCGGCTTGGCGATGTAGTCGTTGGCCCCGGCCAGCAGGCAGGCCTCGCGATCGGACGACATCGCCTTGGCGGTCAGCGCGATGATCGGCAATTGCGCGTGGCGGCCATCCTGGCGGATATGCCGCATCGCGGTCAGTCCGTCCATCTCCGGCATCATGATGTCCATCAGCACCAGGTCGATATCGTCGCGGCCGTCGAGAATTTCAAGGGCCTGGCGGCCGTTGCGCGCGATCTCGACCTGCGCGCCGAGCGGTTCGATGACCTTGGACAGCGCGAAGATATTGCGCGCGTCGTCCTCCACCAGCAGCAGCCGGCGGCCCTCGAAGGCATCGTCGCGGCTGCGTACCGCGCGCAGCATGCGCTGGTGTTCCGGTGGCAGCGCCGATTCGACGCTGTGCAGGAACAGCGTGACCTCGTCGAGCAGCCGCTCGGGCGAGCGCGCGCCCTTGATGATGATCGACTTGGAATGGCGGCGCAGCTGCTGCTCGTCCTCGGCCGACAGCTGACGGCCCGTGTAGACGATCACCGGCGGCATCGAATACGAGGCATCGGCCGCCATCTGCTCGAGCAGGTCGTGGCCCGAGCCGTCCGGCAGCGCCAGGTCCATCACCACGCAATCGAAGCGGCGTTCCGACAGCCGCGCCAGCGCCCCCGACACGGTGTCGGCGGTGACGATGTCGATGTCGGCCGATTGCAGCAGCGCGCGGATGCTCTCGCGCAGCGTGGCGTCGTCCTCGACCACCAGCACCGTGCGCATGCCGCCTCGCGCCATGCGCGCTTCCAGTTCGCGGATCACGCTGGCGAGGTCGTCGCGGCCGCTCGGCTTGAGCGTGTAGCCGATCGCGCCGCGGTGCAGCGCCGCCTCGGCATGGTCGCTGATCGACACCAGGTGGGTCGGGATATGCCGCGTGGCCGGGTCGCGCTTGAGCCAGTCGAGCAGCGTCAGCCCCGAATGGTCGGGCAGCGCGACATCGAGCAGGATGCCGCAGGGCTGGTATTCGCGCGCCAGCTCCAGCCCCTGCTGCGCGGTGGTCGCGTGCAGGCAGTCAAAGTCGAGTTCGTGCGCCAGGTCGTAGAGGATCCGCGCGAAGGCGACGTCGTCCTCGATGACCAGGATCAGGCGGTTGCCGCGCGAGCGCCGGTCGCGGTCGTCGTCGATCGGCGCCGGGCCGAGCATGGTGTGCAGCGGCGGCGCGCTGATCGTGATCGGAGACGCGCTCTGCGCCGTGGGCGTGGTGTGCGACATCTGCGCCGTGTGCCCTTGTCTTGCGCCGGCGGCATGCGTCGGCGCGGACATCGCGGCGACCGCCTCGGGCACCGGCGCGGGTTGCGGCGAGGTCAGCGCCTCGGTCACGTCGATGCCGCCTTCGGCCGCGACCTGGGCCGCCGCTTCGAGCACCGCCGCCGGGGCAGGGGGGACCGACGAGACGGCCGCGGCCGGCGCGGCCGGTCCGATGAATTCCAGCGGCAGCGTCAGCGTGAAGGTGCTGCCGGCCCCTGGTTCGCTGTCGACCGTCAGCGTGCCGTTGAGCAGTTGCGCCAGCTGGCGCGAGATCGACAGGCCCAGGCCCGTGCCGCCATAGCGCCGGCTGGTGGTGCCGTCGGCCTGCTGGAAGGCCTCGAAGATGATGGCCTGCTTGTCGCGCGCAATGCCGATGCCGGTATCGCGCACGGCGAAGCGCATGCCGTCGTGGCCATCGCGCGTGACCGACAGCGTCACCTCGCCGCGCTCGGTGAACTTGAAGGCGTTGGACAGCAGGTTGCGCAGGATCTGCTGCAGCCGCACGTTGTCGGTCACCAGCGTCGCGGGCAGGTCCGGCGCGCGCTCGATGCGGAACTGCACCGACTTCTGCGCGGCGATCGGCGCGAAGCCTTGCGCGAGGCCGCCGACCAACGCCTCGATGTCGACCGGCTCGGGCTGCACCGTCAGATGGCCGGCCTCGATCTTGGACAGGTCGAGGATGTCGTTGATCAGGTTCAGCAGGTCGGTATTGGCCGAATGGATGGTGGCGGCATAGCGCACCTGCTCGGGCGTCATGTTGCCTTCCTTGTTGTCCTGCAGCAGCTTGGCCAGGATCAGCGCGCTGTTGAGCGGGGTGCGCAGCTCGTGCGACATGTTGGCCAGGAACTCGGACTTGTACTGGTTGGCGCGCTCCAGCGCCCGCGCGCCGGCGGCCAGCTCGGCCTGGTATTGCAGCAGGTCGCGCTTCTGCGCCTCCAGCAGCTGGGTGTGTTCCTCCAGCTGGACGTTGCTCTGCTCGAGCTCGGCCTGCTGCGTCTCGAGCCGCGCCTGCGACTCCATCAGCGCGCGTCCGCGTTCCTCCAGTTCTTCGTTGGAAACGCGCAGCTCCTCCTGCTGGACCTGCAGTTCCTCGGCCTGGCGCTGGGTCTGAGCCAGCAGCGTCTCCAGACGCGCGCGATAGGCGGAGGCGGTCAGCGCCACGCCGGCCGCCTCGGCAACGCGCCCGATCAGTTCGACGGCATCGTCCAGCTTCGGCTGCGCGCTGGCGAAGGCCAGCTCCACCACGCCGACCACATGGCCGTCCGAGGTCAGCGGCGCGGCCAGCACCGCCTGCGGCACGTCGCGCCCCAGCGCCGAGCCGATGCGCAGATAGTGCGAGGACAGCCCGCGCGCCAGCAGCGGCCGGTTCTCGCTGGCGGCCTGTCCGGCCAGCGTCTCGCCGAGCGCCAGGTTCTCCGGCGTGTCCGCCGGCGCGGCCCAGCCCGCCAGCCGCTTCAGGCTGGCGTCCTCGAGCCGGTAGACCACGCCGGCCTGGGCCTGCACCAGCGGCACCAGCGCGCGCAGCAGCGCGGTGCCGACCTCGGCCGGCGTATCGAGTCCGCGGGTCT
Source organism: Cupriavidus cauae (assembly GCF_026210475.1). NCBI lineage: Bacteria > Pseudomonadati > Pseudomonadota > Betaproteobacteria > Burkholderiales > Burkholderiaceae > Cupriavidus > Cupriavidus cauae. The sequence continues at coordinate 592,584 of NZ_CP080293.1, read as the reverse complement.
GCTGGACCACGCGTACCTGGCCCTCCTGCAGCCAGACGAAGCGGCGCATCTGCAGCTGGCTCGCGATATAGCGGTAGATCGCCGCGGCGAGGAACCACATCACCACGGTGCCGCAGAGGCGGTTGATCAGGCCGATGGTCGGATCGCCCCCGCCCGGCGAGAAGATATAGCCGGCCGCCATCAGCAGGGTCGCCCCGGCGGCCGTCCATAGCGGCATCATCGGCCGGTCGACGAACACGCACAGGCAGATCGGCAGCAGATAGAAGATCCACTCGGCGACGCCGAGCGGGGTCAGCAGGTCCGCGACAAGAAGCGCCGCAAGCAGCAGGGGAATGACGAGCGTACGCAGCAGATCGCTGCGCGCAAGGGTTTGGGGCATGGGCGACCGGGTGGAATTGGGGAGAGGCGGGGGCGCCGGCGCAACAGCCGCCCGGTGCCTGCGCATGACGCCCCATGCTACAGATCCAAGTGACGTAAAAAAATCAGACAAAATCCGACATGCCCGCCATGCTGGAAGCGGGAGCGGCTATGGCAGTATGGCGCGATGGCGGCGCCACTCGCGGTCCCGGCCGCGGCCCGCGGCGCCTTGCCGATTCTCCAACCCCACAGGAGCCCGAACCATGCCGAGTTTCGATCGCCGTACCGTTGCAGGCCAGCTGCTGCAGGGAGGCCGCTGAGATGGCCGGTGCCAGCCTGCTTGCGCTGCTCGACGATATTTCGACGATCCTCGACGACGTCGCCACGATGAGCAAGGTCGCCGCGCGCAAGACCGCGGGCGTGCTCGGCGACGACCTCGCGCTGAACGCGCAGCAGGTGACCGGCCTGAAGGCCGAGCGCGAGCTGCCGGTGGTGTGGGCGGTGGCGCTGGGTTCGCTGCGCAACAAGGTGATCCTGGTCCCGGCGGCGCTGGCCATCAGCGCCTTCGCGCCGTGGGCCGTGACGCCGCTGCTGATGATCGGCGGCGCCTTCCTGTGCTACGAGGGCTTCGAGAAGCTTGCCCACCGCTACCTGCCCGGCCACGCCGAACCGACCGAGCGCGCCCGGGAGGCGGTCGAGCGCGCCGCGCTGCGGCAGGCGGCGGCCAATCCCGCGGTCGACCTGGTCGCGCTGGAGAAGGAAAAGATCAAGGGCGCGGTGCGCACCGACTTCATCCTGTCCGCCGAGATCATCGTGATCTCGCTCGGCACGGTCGCCAACGCGCCGTTCGGCACGCGGCTGGCGGTGCTGACCGCGATCTCGCTGCTGATGACGGTGGGGGTCTACGGGCTGGTGGCGGGCATCGTCAAGCTCGACGATGCCGGGCTCTATCTGAGCGGCCGCGGCAACGGCTTCGCGCGCCGCATCGGCGATGGCCTGCTGCGGCTGGCGCCGATCCTGATGAAGACGCTGTCGGTGGCCGGCACGATCGCGATGTTCCTGGTCGGCGGCGGCATCCTCGTTCACGGCCTGCCGTGGGCGCACCATCTGGAAGAGACCGCCGCGCAATGGCTCGCGGCCATCCCCGGCGTCGGACCCTTCCTGTCCTGGCTGGGGCCGCTGCTGATCAATCTGGTCGGCGGCGTGATCGCCGGCGCCATCGTGCTGGCCGGCGTGATGCTGGTGCAGCGCGGCCGGCGGGCGTTGCGGCCGAGTTCGCACTGATCCGCGCAAGGCGTTTTCACGGCGCCCTGGGGATAACTCCGGGGACAACCCTGTGCCCGTCCTGTGCGCCGCACAAGGGACAAGCGCTGGGCAGCCTGTGGGGCGCCTGTGGACCGGACGAACAAGTCCGGTGCGTTCCGAACCCGTTTCCGCGAGGGCATCGGGTTATCCCGTATACGTCGGGTTTTCCCCTAAGCCTTATACACTCCGCCAGCCCTTGTGCCGCAAGGGCGCGGCGGCCTTATCCACTGTGGAGGGCGCCGTTTACCTACTACTACTATCTACGTATACGTAAACAATCTTTAAAGACCATGGGGCACCGTTGCGCGGAGCGGCGGCTGGATGTGCGTTTACGTACGTAGGTACGTAGGTACGTAGGTACGTAGGCACGTCGGGCAGGTTGGGCACGTTCGGCAGGTCGGAGACGCCATGCCCCTTGGGACGTCCATGCGTCCCAGGCACGCAGCCTGGCCGCCCCAACCGCCCCAACGGCCCCGACGGCCGCGACGGCCCCGACGGCCCCGACCGCGCTCCTGCTACCGCGGCACCTTGAACGCCGCTCGTTTACGTTGCGCTTCCTCGCGCGCCCAGCATCCCTGCTGGTGGTCGTTGACCATGCCCATCGCCTGCATCAGCGCATACATCGTGGTCGGCCCCACGAAGCGCCAGCCACGTTTCTTCAGGTCCCTGGACAGCGCGGTGGCTTCCGGGCAGGTCGTCATCGTGCGCAGTACCTCCGGCGTCAGCACGGCAGGCCGGCTCTTCGGGTCGGGCTCGTAGCGCCACAGATAGGCGGCCAGCGAGGACTCGGTCTCCAGCAGTTCGAGCGCGCGCTGGGCGTTGTTGATCGCCGCCTCGATCTTGCCGCGGTGGCGCACGATGCCGGCATCGCCGAGCAGCCGCTCGATGTCTCGCTCGCCGAAGCGGGCCACCTTCTCGACGTCGAAGTTGGCGAATGCCTTGCGGAAGGCCTCGCGCTTGCGCAGGATCGTCAGCCAGCTCAGGCCGGCTTGGAAGCCCTCGAGGCACAGCTTCTCGAACAGGCGGCGGTCGTCGTCGACCGGATAGCCCCACTCGTTGTCGTGATAGTGGCAATAGTCCTCGAGCGTGCCGCACCAGCCGCAGCGCACCAGCGGCGTGTCGGGCGCCGGTGCGGCCTGCTTGGGTCGGGTGGTGGCGGGCATGGTGGTCATCGTGTCTCCGTTGTCTCGATTGGGGCCGGGGGGCAGGGTTGGGGCCGGTTTGGGCCGGTTTGGGCCACGTTGGGCCGGGTTGAGCCAAGTGGGGCTGGGTGGGGCCAGGTTGGGACGAGGTCGCGACCCCGCAAGCAAGCCGCCATGTTAGTGCGAGTTCGCCGCCGCTTGCAGGGGACAACGCCGCAACGCTGAATTTCAAAATATTTGACCGAGGCGTCCGCAACGCTTGACGCCGCGACGGTGGGGATTTGTCAAACTAGGCCCGTATTCCCCGCATCCACGCTGTCGAAGAAAGGATCCCCATGTTGCCCGCGCTCTATGTCTCCCACGGTTCGCCGATGCTGGCGATCGAACCCGGCCCGGTGGGCCCGGCGTTCGATGCGCTGGGCGAGCGGCTGCGCGCCTTGCGCCCGCGCGCGGTGCTGGTGATCTCGGCGCACTGGATCTACAGCACGCTGGCCGTGACGACGGCCGAGCGCCAGCAGGCCTGGCACGACTTCGGCGGCTTCCCGCCGGAGCTCTATGCGCTGCGCTACGACGCGCCAGGTTCGCCGGCGCTGGCCGGGCGCGTCAAGGCGCTGGTCGAGGCCGCCGGCATCCCGGGGGCCGGCTTTGTCGCGCTGGACGATGCCAGGCCGCTCGACCACGGCGCCTGGCTGCCGCTGCGGTATTTCTTCCCTGATGCCGACGTGCCGGTGGTGCAGCTGGCGCTGAATCCCTACCTGGACCCGGCCGTGCAGATCGAGATCGGCCGCGCGCTGGCGCCGCTGCGCGACGAGGGCGTGCTGGTGGTTGGCTCGGGCAGCTTCACGCATAACCTGCGCGAAGTGTTCGGCGGGGAACGGCCCGTGCAGCACGGCGGCGCGACCGAGCCCTATGTCGAGGCGTTTCGCGGCTGGATGGCCGGCGCGCTGGACGAGGCGCTGCGCACCGGCGATACCGCGCGCATTTCGCGTTATCGCAGCGAGGCGCCGCATGCGCGCCGGGCCCATCCGACCGACGAGCATCTGCTGCCGTTCTTCGTCGCGCTGGGGGCGGCGCTAGGCCCCGCGGCGGGAACCGCCGGCGCGCCTGTGCCGGCCAAGGCGGCCGAGGTGGCAGAGAAGGCAGAGAAGGCAGAGAAGGCAGAGAAGGCAGAGACGGCAGAGACGGCAGAGACGGCCGAGGTGGCAGAGGTGGCACAGGTCGCCAAGGTCGCCGGGGCCGCCAAGGTCGCGCGTGCGACCGATGCGGTCACCTACGGCGTACTGGCGATGGATACCTTCGTCTTCGAAGGCATGGGCGCGGCCGCCGCGGCGTGAGTCCGGCGGGGTACAGCTAGGCGGCCGCCGGCGGCGCCCCCAGCATGCCGCGCCGGCGCAGCGCATAGGCGAAGGCGCCGAGCGCCGCGATGGCCAGCACCACCATCACCCAAAGCATCAGCCAATAGCCGCCGGCCGCCGTCCACATCAGCGCGCCGAGCCACGGCGCGATCGCCTGCATCAACAGCACCGGCGTCATCATCAGCCCGTTCAGCGTCGCATAGTGGTGCCGCGAGATCAGCTCGGGCATCGCCATCGCACGCAGCATCGTGTTGATGCCGTTGGCGCAGCCGTAGAGCACCGCCGCCAGCATCAGCCATTTGCCGTGGCCCAGCGCCAGCGTCAGCAGGCCGAGGCTCATCACCAGATAGACCGGCATCGCGATCCGCACCGGCTGGCGCGACGGCATGCGTGCCATCGCCAGGCGGCCGATGACCTGCGCCGGGCCGATCAGCGCCGCCACCATCAGCTGCTCGCCGACCGGCAGGCCCTTTTCGTTGAGCATCGGAATCAGGTGCGCGCCCAGCAGCGAGGCTACCACCGCCAGCGCGGTGAAGGCCAGCACCACCGCCCAGAACACCGGATCGCGCAGCGCCAGCGTGGCGATGCCCGGGGAGCCGCCGCCCAGCGGCGCGACCGGCTGCACGCTGGCATAGGTCGGATGCGGCGTGAAGCGCAGCCGCGCATGCAGCGGCGCGCAGACCAGCAGGTTCAGCGCGGCGAAGATCAGCAGCGTGCCGCGCCAGCCGATATGCAACACCAGCCATTGCGCCAGCGGAATGAAAATGGTGCTGGCGAAGCCCGCCACCAGCGTCACGATGACGATCGACTTCTGGTAGCCGTCGCCATAGGCCTGGCGCAGCACGACGAAGGCCGGCTCGTACAGCGTGGTCGCCATGGCCAGGCCCAGCGGCACCCACATCAGCAGGAACAGCGTCGGGTTCGGCGTCCAGGCCCACAGCATCAGTCCCAATCCCGCCAGCACCGAGCCGGTGCCCATCACCCACCGCGCCGGCGCCCGATCGAGCAGCCGGCCGACGGCGAACGAGCACAGCGCCCAGACCAGCAGGCCGAGCGAATAACCGCCCGCCAGGAAGGGCTTGCCGTAGCCGAGCGTGCGGCTCATCGGCTCGATGAAGACGGTGAAGGCGAAGTACAGCGTGCCCCAGGAAATGGTTTCGGTCAGACCGAGTACCCAGGCCAGATGGCGGGGCGGTTCGGACCAGGGGGCGGATTGGGACTGTGGTTCGGTGGGGCCGGCGGCGTCGCTGTCGGCCGCCATGCCGGGGGCGGAGCCGGCGGTGTCGGGGCGGGGACCGGAAGAGAGGTCGGGTGTCGTCATGGCATGCGCCGGGAAGGCCGGCGCCGTGGCCGCCGATGCGATGCCGGCGGCGCATGGTTTGGGGAATCCCGATTGTAGCGGCGGCTCGCCGCCGCGTGCGCGGGGCGTTGCGCGGCGGCATCGCGCGCTCACCGGGCTTCGTGCCTTCCCCACGTATTCACACTTCCCGCGGGGCGTTGGGCCTTCCCCGGCCCTTCGCACTTCCCCCGGGGCTTTGGGCCTTCCCCGAGCTTTCGCGCTTTCCCGGAGCCGTCCTCCGGGCCTTCGCCCCTTCCCCCTGCCGGGCCTACACCCTGGCGTCGGGCGGTCCCTTCAGCTCGACCACATTCCCATCGGGATCGCGCAGGTAGATCGACGGCCCCGTGCCTTCGGCGCCGTAGCGCGATTCGACCGGCCCCGCCTCGACGCCGTGCGCGCGCAGATGGGCGGCGATGGCCTGCGCATCGAAGGGCTCGACGCGCAGGCAGAAGTGGTCCAGATTGCGGCCCTCCGGACCCGGTCCCGCGCCGCCCGCCTTGCCGAGCGGGCCGTCGAGCGTGACCAGATCGATCAGGCTCGCGCCGGCGCGCAGCTGCGTCAGCCCCAGCTTCGGCTGCTCGCGCTCGAGCGTGCAGCCCAGCACGTCCACGTAGAAGCGCAGCAGCGCGGGCACGTCGGCGCTGCGCAGCACCAGATGATCGATACCCCGGATCGACAGCATGGCGTCGGCTTGGCGGCGTTACAGGCGCCGCCCGTCGAACGGGATGACCTTCAGCTTGTCCAGGTCGATCCCCTCCAGGCAGCGCGCATTGACGGCCGCCGTCGGCTGGCCTTTCGGATCGATGGCTTCGCCGAACGGCCCGCAGCCGCACACCGGACAGAAATGGTGGGCGATCTTCATGGTGTGGAAGCGGTAGGTCGAGTAGTCGGACTCGGGCGTCTTCAGGTGGAACCGGTCGCGTGGCACGAACCACAGCAGATGGCCGCGCCGCTGGCAGATCGAGCAATTGCACGACAGCACGGCCTCGATCTCGCCCTCGACTTCGAATGCAATGCGGCCGCAGTGGCAGCTGCCCTGGTATGACATGGTGTTCTCCTCGGTTCGGTGGAAGGTGCCGCCGGTGCTCCAAGGGGGATGGCTTCGGCGCCTTGGCTTCGGCGACTTCGCTTCAGCGGGTTGGCTTCAGACTGGGGTTTGCTTCAGTATCCTGCCGGCGACTGTCGGTATCCTGACAGTGTAGCGGCATCAACCGATGTCACAATGCCGCAATCCCCAGAGCGCATCAGCGCCGACCCCACCAGGAGACCACCATGAGCGAATCCCACCCCGCGCCGCGTGCGCGCTTCAGCCATATGGAACAGGGCACCCGCGAGGACTGGGCCGCAATCTCGGCCGAGTTCATGCCCTATGCCGCGGCGCTGCCGGACCGCGTGCTGGCCCATCTGCGGCTGCTCGACGGCGACTGCGGCGGCTTTCCGGTCGACCGGCTGACCCACAGCCTGCAGACCGCCACGCTGGCCCACCGCGACGGCCGCGACGAGGAATACGTGGTCTGCGCGCTGCTGCACGATATCGGCGACACGCTGGGCAGCTACAACCATCCCGACATCGCCGCGGCGATCCTGAAGCCCTTCGTCAGCGCCGAGAACTTGTGGATGGTGGAAAAGCACGGCGTATTCCAGGGCTACTACTTCTTCCATCACCTGGGCCTGGACCGCAACCTGCGCGAGCAATTCCGTAGCCAGCCCGAGCTGTTCGAGCGTACCGCCGAGTTCTGCGCGAAGTACGACGCCGCGGCCTTCATGACCGACTACGACACGCTGCCGCTGTCGTTCTTCGAGCCGATGGTGCGGCGCGTGTTCGCGCAGCCGAAGAACTCGATGTATGTGAAGAAGGGCGAGGACAAGCTGGCGCAGGTGGAGTAGGGCGGCAAGCTGACTCGGAGAATAGGCGCCCCTCTCCCGCTGTGCGGGAGAGGGCAGCACACCGCAGGCGAGATCAGCCTTTCAAACTCACGCCGCCTGCTGCCCCGCCTGCGGATTCCTGAACTGCGCCAGCAGCGTCTGCCAGCGCGAGCGCGCCGCCTTCAGGTTGTTGGCCTTGACGTGGCCGAAGCCGCGGATGTCGTCCGGCAGATTGGCCAGCGCCACCGCGGTGCCGTGGTTGGCGGCATTGAGTCCCGCCACCAGTTCGTCGAGCAGCGCCCGGTATTCGCCGATCAGCGCGCGCTCGGTGCGGCGTTCCTCGGTCTTGCCGAACACGTCCAGCGGACCGCCGCGCAGTCCCTTCAGTCTCGCCAGCAGCTTGAAGATCGTCATCGTAGACGGGCCGAAGCGGCGCTTGATCAGGCGGCCCTGCTCGTCGTGCTTGGCGATCATCGGCGGCGCCAGCCAGAAGTTCAGCTGGTAGTCGCGGCCCGGCTCGCCCTCGAACTGGTTGCGCAGCTTGTCGAGGAAGACCGGATCGGTATAGAGCCGCGCGACCTCGTACTCGTCCTTGTAGGCCATCAGCTTGGCGAGGTTGCGCGCTACCGCCTCGGTCAGCGGCAGCGGCTTGCCGCTGCCCACCAGCGCGCTCTCGGCCGCGCGCACGCGGTTGACCGCGTCGCGATAGGTCTGCGCATAGGCGGCGTCCTGGTACGCGGTCAGGTGCTCGGCGCGATGGGCGATCAGCTTCTCCAGCAGCGCCCCCGACGAGGTCGGCAGCTTGACCACGTCGGCGCCCTCGGCGGTGCGCTTGAGCTCGCCGGTCAGCGACAGCACATGCTCGGGGTCATGCGCCATATGGCGGCCCCATTCGAACGCGGCCTTGTTCTTGTCGACCGACACGCCGTTCAGTTCGATCGCTCGCACCATCGCGTCCAGCGACAGCGGCACCCAGCCCTTCTGCCACGCATAGCCGAGCACCAGCGGGTTGGTGTAGATCGCGTCGCCGAGCAGCGCCACCGCCAGCGCGCTGGCATTGATGAAGTCGCATTGCTCGCCGACCGCGTTGCGCACGTCCTGCTCGGCCGACAGCCCGGGGAACTGCCACTTCGGATTGCGGATGAACTCGGCGGTCGGGGTTTGCGCGGTATTGACGATCGCGCGCGTGCGGCCCGCCTGCGCCTTGGACAGGACCTCGTCGGTCGCCGACACGATCGCGTCGCAGCCGATCACCAGGTCGGCCTCGCCCATCGCGATGCGCGTGGCGTGGATATCCTCCGGCCGCGCGGCGATCTGCACGTGCGACAGCACCGCGCCGCCCTTCTGCGCCAGGCCCGCCATGTCGAGCACGGTGACACCCTTCTGCTCCAGGTGGGCCGCCATGCCGAGCAGGCCGCCGATGGTCACCACGCCGGTGCCGCCGACGCCGGTCACCAGCACGCCGTACGGCCGCTGCAGCGCGGGCAGCGCCGGCTGCGGCAGCGGCGGCAGGTTCGCCATCGACACGCCGTGCGCCTCGGGCTTGCGCAGCTGCGCGCCTTCGGCGGTCACGAAGCTGGGGCAGAAGCCGTTCAGGCAGGAGAAGTCCTTGTTGCAGGACGACTGGTTGATCTTGCGCTTGGTGCCGAGCTCGGTTTCCAGCGGCTCGACCGACAGGCAGTTGGACTTGACCGAGCAGTCGCCGCAGCCTTCGCACACCGTGTCGTTGATGAAGACGCGGCGCGCCGGATCGGGGAAGCTGCCGCGCTTGCGGCGGCGGCGCTTCTCGGTGGCGCAGGTCTGGTCGTAGATCAGGATGGTGCAGCCCGGCACCTCGCGCAGTTCGCGCTGGATGCGGTCCAGCTCGTCGCGATGGTGAACCGTGACGCCCTGCGGCAGCTTGATCGCGCCGCTGTATTTCTCGGGCTCGTCGGTGACGATGTCGATCCGCTTGGCGCCCTCGGCGGCGACCTGGAAGGCGATGTCCTGCACCGACAGCTGGCCGTCGACCGGCTGGCCGCCGGTCATCGCGACCGCATCGTTGTACAGGATCTTGTAGGTGATATTGACGCCGGCCGCGATCGACGCGCGGATGGCGAGCAGGCCCGAATGGAAGTAGGTGCCGTCGCCGAGGTTGGCGAACACGTGCTTGTCGCCGGCGAACGGCGCCTGCCCGATCCACGCCACGCCTTCGCCGCCCATCTGGCTGAAGGTGCTGGTGCTGCGGTCCATCCAGACCGTCATGTAGTGGCAGCCGATGCCGGCCAGCGCGCGCGAACCCTCGGGCACGTTGGTCGAGGTGTTGTGCGGGCAGCCGGAGCAGAACCACGGCTTGCGCTCGGCGGCCACGCGCGGTGTGGCCAGCGCGCGCTCCTTGGCCTCGATCACCGCGATGCGCGCGGCGATGCGGGCGCGCACGTCGCTGGGCAGGTCGAACTTGTCCAGGCGCGTGGCGATCGCCTTGGCGATGATCGCCGGCGACAGCTCGTAGTGCGCCGGCAGCAGCCAGTTGCTCTGCGGAATCGACCATTCGCCGCCGGCATTGTCCTTCTCGTCGAACTTGCCGTAGACCTTGGGCCGGACGTCGTCGCGCCAGTTGTACAGCTCTTCCTTCAGCGCGTACTCCATGATCTGGCGCTTTTCCTCGACCACCAGGATTTCCTGCAGGCCCTCGGCGAAGGCGCGCGCGCCCTGCGCTTCCAGCGGCCAGACGCAGCCGACCTTGTACAGCCGGATGCCGATGCGTTCGCAGGTCTCCTTGTCCAGGCCCAGGTCGGTCAGCGCCTGGCGCGTATCGAGGTAGGCCTTGCCGCCGGTCATGATGCCGAAGCGCGCGTGCGGCGAATCGATTTCGATGCGGTCGATGCGGTTGGCGCGCACATAGGCCAGCGCCGCGTACCACTTGTAGTCGAGCAGCCGCGCTTCCTGTTCCAGCGGCGGATCGGGCCAGCGGATATTGAGACCGCCCGGCGGCATCGCGAAGTCCTGCGGCAGCGCGATCTGCACGCGGTGCGGATCGAGTTCGACCGAAGCCGACGATTCGACCACGTCGGTGACGCACTTCATCGCCACCCACAGGCCCGAGTAGCGGCTCATGGCCCAGCCATGCAGCCCGTAGTCGAGATATTCCTGCACGTTGGCCGGGAACAGCACCGGCAGCCCGCAGGCCTTGAAGATGTGTTCGGACTGGTGCGCCAGGGTCGAGGACTTGGCCGAGTGGTCGTCGCCCGCGAGCACCAGCACGCCGCCGTGCTTCGACGAGCCGGCCGAGTTCGCATGCTTGAAGACGTCGCCGGTGCGGTCCACGCCCGGGCCCTTGCCGTACCACATGCCGAACACGCCGTCATACTTGGCGCCCGGGTACATGTTGACCTGCTGCGAGCCCCACACCGCGGTCGCGGCCAGGTCCTCGTTCAGGCCCGGCTGGAACACGATGTTGTGGCCGGCCAGGTGCGACTTGGCCTTCCACAGCGCCTGGTCCAGCGCGCCGAGCGGCGAGCCGCGATAGCCCGAGATGAAGCCGGCGGTATTGAGGCCGGCGGCGCGGTCGCGTTCCTGCTGCAGCATCGGCAGACGAACCAGCGCCTGCGTGCCGCTGATGTAGATGCGGCCGCGTTCGAGCGTATATTTGTCGTCCAGGGTAACGTTTGCGAGCGCGCGACGGATGGCGTCGCTGACCGGGGCGGTCAGGGGGGCATTCATATGTGCTCCTCTTCGGGCATGTTGTCGGGATCGCCGACACACTTCAGTGGTGGGCAGCCGCGCAGGCCTCTTGTGAAGGCGGAAGCGACCGTGTCTCTGCCCGGCATGGTAGCACCGGCGGCGTTGACACGGCACCCTGCGGCGCAGCATCCCGGGCCCCCTCCGGGTCGGCGATTTCCCGAATGGACAAGCCCTGGCGTGTACACTGCACTGCATCCAAGCCCGGCAGCGGGCGGCGTCCAAGGGATGCCGCCCGGGCCGCGGTGGTGCAACCCCCCCACTGCTGGAGCGAGCGCTCCCCCAGGACAACCGATGAATACCAATCCCCGCCAGGGCACCGCGACCCTGGCCGTTCTGATCGACGCCGACAATGCCGCTCCCGGCATCGTCGAAGGCCTGCTGGCCGAAGTGGCCAAGTACGGCGTGGCCGCCGTCAAGCGCATCTATGGCGACTGGACCAAGCCCAATCTGGCCGGCTGGAAGGAGTGCCTGCTGTCGCATTCGATCCAGCCGATCCAGCAGTTCCGCTATACGGTCGGCAAGAATGCCACCGACAGCGCGATGATCATCGACGCGATGGACCTGCTGTACTCCGGCCGTTTCGACGGCTTCTGCATTGTCTCCAGCGACAGCGATTTCACGCGGCTGGCCTCGCGCATCCGCGAGCAGGGCCTGACGGTCTATGGCTTCGGTGAACGCAAGACGCCCAAGCCCTTCGTCACCGCCTGCGACAAGTTCATCTACTCGGACCTGCTGCGCGGCGACGTCGGCAGCGACGAAACCGACGAGGCCAGCGCGCCGGCCCGCCGCCGCAGCGGCGGCGAGCTGCGGCAGGACACGCGCCTGGTGCGGCTGCTGCAGTCGGCCGCGCAGGCGGTCTCCGACGAGGAAGGCTGGACCACGCTCGGCAGCATGGGCACCCACATCGCCAAGCAGGCGCCCGAGTTCGATTCGCGCAACTACGGCTACGGCAAGCTGTCGGAGCTGGTCGCCGCGACCGGCCTGTTCGAGGTCGAGACCCGCAACGGCGGCAACAACAAGACCATCTGGGTCCGGCTCAAGCGGCGCGGCGAACAGCGCGGTGGCGAGCAGCGTGGTACCGAACAGCGTGGTACCGAACAGCGTGGCGGTGAGCAGCGTGGCGGTGAGCAGCGTGGCGGCGAGCAGCGAGGTGCCGAGCAGCGCGGTACCGAACAACGAGGTGCTGAGCAGCGCGGTAGTGAGCAGCGAGGCGTCGAGCAGCGCGGTAGCGAGCAGCCAGGTGGTGAACAGCGCGGAAGCGAGCAGCGGGGCGACAGACAGGACCACGCGGGGCAGGGTGGCCAGCGTCAAGGCGGTCAGGGCCAAGGTGGCCAGGGGCGGGGCGGTCAGCGCGGACGCGGCAACGCGGCTCCGGCACCGGAACCGGCCGAAGCGGTGCCGGCCGTCAGCGAACCCGTGCCTGCGCCCGAGCCGGTGCAGTTCGACGAGCCGGCGGTAGCCGCCGCGGCCGAGCAGCCTGGCCATGGCGCCCATGGCAATCCCGAACCCGCCGCGCCGCCGCGCTCCTCGCGCGGCCGCCGCGCCTCGCGCCGTCCGGACGTGAAGCTCAGCGACACGCCATGGCCGATCGACAGCACGGTGTTTGCGGCACCGGCCGCGGCGAGCGAAGCGCTGGAGGTGCCGGGCGCGGAAGCGCCGGCGATGGCGGAGCCGGAAGAACCGGTGGAAACCGCCGAAGCGGTGCAGGCCGCCGAGGCCGCGCCGCCGGCACGCAAGCGCCGCAGCCCGGCTCCGCGCAAGCGCACGGCGAAGAAGACGGCGGCAGCGGAATAAGCAGTTCGGGGGCGAGCGCCGCTTGCCCTCTCCCCGGCCCTCTCCCGCGGACCTCTCCCGCGGACCTCTCCCTTCAGGTGGATCGGGAGACGGGGTTGCCCCGCGCTACCGCACCAGCTGATTGATCTCGATGATCGGCATCAGCACCGCCAGCACGATCAGCAGCACCACCACGCCCATCGTCAGGATCAGCAGCGGTTCGAGCAGGCTGGTCAGGAACAGCGTGCGCCGTTCCAGCTCCTGCGCCTCGCCCTGCGCGGCGCGCTCCAGCATCGTCGGCAGATTGCCGGTGGCCTCGCCCGAACGGATCAGGTGCACCAGCACCGGCGGAAACTGGTTCTGCGCGGCCAGCGCGCGGGCCAGCGACGAGCCCTCGCGCACGCGTGTGGTGGCGTCCTCGACGTTGGCGCGCAGCGCCTCGTTGCCCAGCGTTTCTCCGGCCGCCTGCAGGCTGCGCAGGATCGGCACGCCGGCCGACACCAGGATCGCCAGCGTGCTGGCAAAGCGCGCGGTGTTGTAGCCGCGGATCAGCTTGCCGGCCAGCGGCGCGGTCAGCAGCCAGCGATGCCATTCGAGCCGCACGCCGGGCTGGCGCAGCAGCGCGCGGATCGCCATCACCGCCAGCGCCAGCACGATCAGCGCGGCCCACCACCATTGCCGCACGAAGTCCGACAGCGCCAGCATCACCACCGTCAGCATCGGCAGCTTCTGCTTGGTGTTGGCGAACACGCTGACGACCTGCGGCACCACGTACGACAGCAGGAAGATCACGATCGCGAACGCCACCACCGTGACGATGGCCGGATAGGTGAAGGCCAGCCGGATCTTGGCGGTCAGCGTGTTGCGGGTCTCGATATAGCCGGCCAGCCGTTCCAGCACCAGGCCCAGATGGCCCGAGTGTTCGCCGGCCGAGACCAGCGCGCGATAGATATCGGGAAAGTCGCGCGGATGCTGCATCAGCGCGACCGACAGCGAACTGCCGCCCATGACCTCGGCGCGCACGCCGGCCAGCAGCTCGTGCACATAGGCGCGCTCGGCCTGGTCGGCCAGCGCCGCCAGCGCCTCGTCCAGCGGCAGGCCGGCGACGATCAGGCTGGCGAGCTGCCGCGTGAACAGCGCCAGCTCCTGCGTCGACAGCCGGCGGCCGAAGCCCACCGCGCTGCCGCCACGCGCGGCCTGCGCCGCGCTGCCGAGCGCGTCGACGGTCAGCGGGGTCAGCCCGCGGGTGCGCAGATGCGTGCGGGCCTGCTTCGGGCTGTCGGCCTCGATCACGCCGCGGTCGGTCTTGCCGGCGGCGTCGACGGCTTCGTAGCGATAGGCTGGCATGGCTCAGGTCACGGGGCTCGGTGGCGCGGAGTCCGGCACGGAACTCGACGGCACGTGGATCGAGGGCACGGAGGTCGAAGGCAGGGGGGCGAAGCCACGGAGGTCGAAGGCACGGAACCCGGCACGGGGCGCGATCGCAAGCGTTCCATCCCGGCTTCAATCGCGCGTCACGCGCAGCACCTCTTCCAGCGAGGTCGCGCCGCTGTCGATCCAGCGCTGCGCATCGCCGCGCATCGTATGCATGCCGTTGGCCAGCGCGGTCTGCTTGATTTCCGATTCGGGCGACTGGCGATGGATCATCGTGCGGATGCGGTCGTCGACCACCAGCAGCTCGTAGACGCCCATCCGCCCCTGGTAGCCCGACTGCCCGCACTTGTCGCAGCCGACCGGGTGCCACAGCTTCTGCAGCGGCTTGCCCTCGGCCAGCAGCGTGTCCGCCTCGGCGGGCGTCACCGCGATGGTTTCCTCGCGCTTGCAGTGCGGACACAGCCGCCGTACCAGCCGCTGCGCCAGCACGCCCAGCAGCGACGACGACAGCAGGAAGGGCTCGATCCCCATATCGACCAGGCGGGTCACGGCCGAGGCGGAGTCGTTGGTGTGCAGCGTCGCCAGCACCAGGTGGCCGGTCAGCGAGGCCTGCACCGCGATCTGCGCGGTCTCCAGGTCGCGGATTTCGCCGATCATCACCACGTCCGGATCCTGCCGCAGGATCGCGCGCAGCGCCTTGGCGAAGGTCATGTCGATGCGCGCGTTGACCTGGGTCTGGCCGATGCCGTCGAGGTCGTACTCGATCGGGTCCTCGACCGTCATGATGTTGGTGGTGCGCGCATCGAGCCGCGACAGCGCCGCGTACAGCGTGGTGGTCTTGCCCGAGCCCGTCGGGCCGGTCACCAGCACGATGCCGTGCGGCTGGCGGATCAGGTCGTCGAAGGCGGTCAGCGTGCCGGGCGCCATGCCCAGCTTGGCCAGGTCGAGCCGGCCGGCCTCCTTGTCCAGCAGACGCAGCACCGCGCGCTCGCCATGGCCGGTCGGCAGCGTCGACACCCGCACGTCTACCGGCCGGCCCCCCACGCGCAGCGTGATGCGGCCATCCTGCGGCAGCCGCTTCTCGGCGATATCGAGCTGCGCCATGATCTTGATGCGCGAGATCAGCGCGCCATGCAGCGCCTTCTTCGGCCGCACCACGTCGCGCAGCGTGCCGTCGACGCGAAAGCGCACCACCGAGGCCGATTCGAACGGCTCGATGTGGATATCCGAGGCGCCTTCGCGCGCGGCCTGCGTCAGCAGCGCGTTGATCATGCGGATGATCGGCGCGTCGTCTTCCGATTCGAGCAGGTCCTCGACCGCGGGGATGTCCTGCATCAGCCGCGACAGATCGACCTCGCCCTCGACTTCGCCGACCACCTGCGCGGCGGTGCCGTCCTGGCGGTTGTAGGCGTCGGACATCGCGTGTTCCAGCGCCTGCGGGTCAAGCACGCGCAGATGCAGCGGTCCGTGCACGCGCGCCAGCTCGGCCAGCGCCGCCGGCGAGGTCGAACGGCTGACCCAGACCTCGAGCCCGTCGGCGCGCTGATGCGCGACCAGCAGCTTTGCCTCGCGCGCGAAGCCGTAGGGCACCAGGCGCGCGGCGATCGGCGAGGACAGCGGCGTTTCGGCAACGGCAGCGGCAACTGCAGCGCCACCGGCACCGGCACCGGCACCGGCAAGCGTGCCCCCCACCGTGCCGGCCGGGGTATCGCCGAGGATATCGCCCGAAGTTGCGCCGGAAGCCATGCCGGAAGCTGCGCCGGGAAGGGAGGAGGGCAGTGTCGCCATCGTGGTTTGCCTCTGTGGTCGAGCCCGCCGCTCAGGCGCCCTCGCCCTGGTTGGGCGCGCGCGAGGTCGGGCCCGGCGGCGGCAGCGTCTGCTCGAGCGGCAGCGGACCGGGCACCGGGCCGTTGTTGCGCGGGTCGACGAACGGCGCGGTGGGCGCCTCGGCCGGCGGCAGCACCGGCGTCTGCGTGTCGCGCATCATCATGTTCGGCGAGACGAAGCCCTGCTGCTCGCCGCGGATATAGCCATAGCGGTCCTGCGTGATGCGGTCGGTCGCGCCGGAGGTGCGCATCACGTAGGGGCGCAGGAAGACCAGCAGGTTGGTCTTCGCGCGCGACTTGTTCTCGTAGCGGAACAGCCCGCCGATCCACGGCAGGTCGCCCAGGCCCGGCACCTTCTGCACGCCGTCGCCGTAGTTGTCCTCGATCAGGCCGCCCAGCACGATGATCTGCCCGTCATTGACCAGCACATTGGTCTCGATCGAACGCACATTGGTGGTCGGACCCTGGATCAGGTTGGTCGTGCCCGGCACCACCGACGACGACTCCTGGTAGATCTGCAGCTTGACCAGCCCACCGTCGGTGATCTGCGGCTTGACCCGCAGCGTGATGCCGACATCCTTGCGGTCGAACGTGTTGAACGGCGTGCCGCCGCCGACCGCGTTGTTCTGCGCGTACGAGCCGGTCGTGATCGGAATGTTCTGGCCGATCAGGATCTTGGCTTCCTCGTTCTCCAGCGTGATCAGGTTCGGCGTCGACAGCAGGTTGACGCTGCCCTGGCTGCCCAGCGCGCGCAGCAACGCGCCCAGGCCGAGCGCGCGGTTGACCACGCCCAGGTTCAGGCCGCCGATGTCGGGCACCAGTTGGGCCGCCCGTTCGATCCCCGCCGCGCCGTTCTGCGAGATGTCGTAGACCGCGCCGCTCAGGTTGATGATGTTGCTGCCGCCGGTGCCGAAATTGGTGCCGGCGAAGAAGTTGTTGTTGCCGCCCGAGGAGCTGAGGATGCCTTGCCACTGGATGCCGAGCTCGGCCGCCTGGGTCGAGGTCACCTCGACGATCATCGATTCGATGTAGACCTGCGCGCGGCGCGCGTCGAGGTCGTCGATCACCGCGCGCAGGCTGCGGTAGACCGCCTCGCTGGCGGTGATGATCAGCGAGTTGGTCGACGGATCGGCCTGGATGATGCCGCCGGTGGTCGGAATCTGGTTCGGCGCGAACGAGGCCGAGAAGGCCGAGCCGGTCCCGCCGGTGCCGCCGCCGAAGCCGCCGCCGGT
This sequence comes from Cupriavidus cauae, assembly GCF_026210475.1. Lineage (NCBI taxonomy): Bacteria > Pseudomonadati > Pseudomonadota > Betaproteobacteria > Burkholderiales > Burkholderiaceae > Cupriavidus > Cupriavidus cauae. Next base: position 575,292 of record NZ_CP080293.1, on the reverse strand, counting down.
GCTGCCGGTGCGGCCGTAGCCGCCCATCCCGCTGGTGCCGCCGGTGAACTGCCCGGTCGGCGCCGCGATGTTCTGCGTGCCGGCCATGCCGGCGGCCCCGCCCACGGCGCCCGCGATGCCGCCGATGCCGCCCTGGCCCTGCTGCGCGACATTGAAGCTGGCGTCGGCGGCGACGATCGCGCGCAGCGTCGGCGCCAGCTTGACCGCATCGGCGTTCTTCAGCGGCACCACCCAGATGTTGCCGGGGCGCGCGTGCGGCTGGTCCAGCTTCTCGATCAGCTGGCGCGCCTGCTGCAGGCGCGCCCGGCTGGTGGCGCGCACCAGCAGCGCGTTGCTGCGCGGCTCGGCGACCACCGAGGTGCGCAGGCTGGCATCGACGGCGGGGCCCGCCGCGCCGCCCGGCGCGCCGCCGGCCGCGCCCGGATCGAGCAGGCGCTGCAGCACCACCGCGGCGTCGCTCGCGATCGCGTACTTCAGCGGGATCAGCTCGACCTCGCCCGACGCGGGCGCATCGATCGCCGCGATGATCCGCGCGATGCGGCGCAGGTTGTCGGCATAGTCGGTGATCACCAGCGTGTTGTTGGCCGGATAGGCCGTGATGGTGTTGTTCGGCGCGATCATCGGCCGCAGCACCGGCACCAGCGCGTTGGCCGACTCGTAGTTCAGCCGGAACACCTGCGTCACCACCTGGCCGCCGCGGCTGGCGCCCGCGCCGACCACGGTGGGCGAGCCCTGCAGCTTGGCGTCGGCCTCGGGCACGACCTTGGTGAAGCCGTTGGCCTCGACCATCGCATAGCCCTGCATCCGCAGCACCGAGCCCAGCGTCTCCAGCGCCTGCGCCCGCGACACCGGCGCCTCGGTCACCAGGTTGACGGTGCCCTTGACGCGCGGGTCGATCACGAAGTTCTTGCCGGTGGCCTGGCCCACGGCGCGCACGACCGCCTCCAGATCCGCGTTGACGAAGTTGAGCACGACCTGGTCGCGGTTGCGCGGCGTGACGTCGGGCGGCGCCGGCACGGCGGGGCTCGCCGGTCCGGGTGCCTGCGCCCAGAGCGGGGCCGGCGCCATCAGCGACAGGGCGCACAGCGCCGTGACGGCGCGCGCGCAGGCGGTAGGCAGGATGGGGCGTCGGTCTGTTGTCGTCATAAGCTCGGTTGGTTGCGCGTTCCGGTGCTTGGCGGTGCCTTGCGCCGGGTCAGAAGCGCAGCCTGGTCACATTGTTCTCACGTCTTCCCAGCAGGCTCAATAGGGAGGCCAACTGATTGGCGGCGTCCGGGTCCGCGTGGGCGGTGCCCTCGAAGCGCGCCTGGCGGCCCAGCGGTCCGCCGCCCTCCAGGTGCAGCGGGCCGGCCACGGTCGACAGTCTGAGCATGCCGGTGGCGCCGCTCCAGTCGATTTCGGCGCGGTAGCTGCCGAGCGGCCGCAGCCGGCTGACGGCCGATGATACTTGGTCGATGCGAAGCGTCAGGTGGCCGTACATCCCCGCCGGCCGGCCGCCATCGGACTTGTCCCCGCGAAAGCGGCCCTCCAGCGCGCTCCAGTCCAGCCGCATCGCGCCGTCCGGGCGCAGCGTGTTGAACGGCGCGCCGATGCCCTCGAGCAGCGAGGCCGGCAGCCGCATCGAGCCCGACTGGGCGTGCCAGCCGGCCGGCGTCACCGTGACGGTGACCGGGGCGGGCATCGCCTCGGTGTGCTGCGCGACCAGCCGCAGCGAGCCGGTCAGCAGCGGCCAGAACGCGACCTGCCACTGCAGGCGGCCGGGCAGGACCGTGGCGGTGCGGCTGCCGGCGCCGGCCGACAGCGCCAGCGTGGCGCTGCCGCGCCAGAGCGAGCCGGCGGCATCGGCCAGCAGCACCCGGCCCTCGGTCCGGCTGGCGACGGTGTCGGCGATCCAGGCCGCCGGCAGCGCGGCGATCACCGTCACCGCGACCGTGGCCAGGCCCAGCAGCGCCCAGCGCAGCATGCCGCGGCGGCGGGCAGGCCGCGGCTCGCGTCGCCGCAGGCGCAGGGCTTCCAGGCGCGCCATCAGCCACGTCCACCCGGACGTTCGGGCCCGGCGGCGGGTCCCTGCAAGGTGGCGGTGACGTTGACGACGGCGGTGGCGCCGACGTAGACAATGCGGGCGTCGGTGACCTTCAGCCGCTGCTGCTGCCGCACGTCCGACAGCCAGGCGGCCACCGCGCCGAACGGCACCTTGTCGAGCTGGACCTGCACCGTGTTGTCGCCGGTCGGCGCGACCCGGCTGGCGGTCAGGCCATGCTGGGACAGGCCGTCGCGCAGCGCCTGCACCAGCGCCTCGCCGCGCAACGCCGGCGCGGGGCTTGCCGACAGGCCGCGCGCCTCTTGCGCCAGCGTTTCCATCTCGGCCAGCTCGGCGCGCAGTTGCGGCAGGCTCTTCCGCAGCCGCTCGCGGCCTTCGGCGGCCGGTTCCCACAGCACGCTGTAGCCGATCGTCAGCGCCAGCAGCGCGCCGCCGACCGCCAGCAGGGTCTGCTCGCGCGGGTTGCGGGCGGTCCAGAAGGCCTCGGCCTGCTCGCGCCAGCGGGCGGGCACGCGCGGGCGCAGCTTGCCGAGCCGCGCGGCCAGGCCGGCGGTTGAGCGGGTCCGCGAGGCGGCGGCGGACGTGGGCCGATCGTGCGCGCGGTCGTTCATGGTGTTGCCTGGTGAGCGGACATGGCCGGGAGGGCGGCCATGGCAAAAAGGCCGGCCATCGCAAAAAGGCCGGACATGGCGCGGAGGCCGGGCATGGCTGGGATGGCGGACATGGCGGGGAGGGAGCAAATGGCGCGCATCACGACAGCGCTCCCGGCTTGATGATCCAGCGCGAGCCGGCGGGCGCGGGGCCGCCGCCGGAGCGGCCCGTGTCGGCCGGCGCGCGGTCCTCTTCCATCGACAGCCCGGCCTGGCGCGCGGCCTGGCGCAGCGCATTGGTATCGGTGCCCGGCTTGAGCGTCGCGTGCAGTGCGCGGCCGCGGTACTCGAGGGCCAGCAGCGCGTCGGGCGGCAACTGGCGGCCGGCCTGGGCGAAACGGTCGGCCAGCGGCAGGAAATCGTCGGGCGTGCTGCGGCCGCTGGCCAGGCGCAGCTGTTCGACCTGGCGGCGCATCTGCAGCGGCGGGTCGACCACCACCGGCATGCGCGGGAAGGCGCTGCGCAGCAGCTGGGTCTGGGCCTGCTGCAGCCGCGCCTGTTCGCCGCGCAGCATCAGCCAGTGGATGTTCAGCGCGACCAGATGGACGACCAGCAGCGCGGCGGCCAGCGCCAGCGGTGCACGCCAGGCGCGCAGGTTCCAGCGGTCGGCGCGGCCCTGCGCGAAGTCGAACTGCGCCAGATCCAGCGAGGGCTCGCGCAGGCTCGCCTGCGCCCCTTCGATCCAGACCGGCCAGCCGAGCGGGCGTACCGAGGTCAGCGTCGGCAGCGCGGCCGCCTCGCGGTCGCCGTACCAGATGCCGGCCGGCGCCAGCGCCTGCCAGGCGGCCAGTGCGTCGTCACTGAGCAGCAGGCCGTAGCCCTGATAGCGTTCGGTGCGCACGGTCAGTTGCCAGAACGGCGCGGCATGGCCGGTGCCGGCGCCGGTGCCGTCGGTGCCCATTTCCCCTTCGAGCAGGGGCGCGGCAGCGGCCAGTGCGCTGGAGGCGGCTTCGAGCGCCAGCGTGGCGGGCGGCTCGGACGGGGAGGCGGCTTCGGGCGCAGCCGAGGGCTCGGCCGGACCGGATGCGTTGGCCGGGACCGCCGTGCCACCGCCCTCGGACTCGCTATCAGCCAGCGGCAGGCAGAACTGCGCGGGCAGCAGATGGCGGCGGCGATGGCGGTGTTCGGCGAAGGCGTCGAGCACCGCGCGCAGCCAGGCGCGTTCGGTCACCATCAGCAGGCGGCGGCGCGGACCGCGCGCGGCGGCTGCGGCGCTGGTGGCATCGGCGCCGGCTTGCGGGGCCTCAGGCCCGACCGCGATATGGCAGGCCTGCGCATCGGCCGCCAGCGAATCCTCGACCAGGTTCGGCAGCGCGAGCTTGAGCCGGTTTGGCGCCAGCGGCGGCACCGCGGCGGCGGTCACCAGCACGTCGGCGGCGGCGACGATCAGCACCAGCCGGTCGGCCGGCGGCAGCTCGGCGATCGGCGCGTAGCCCTCGCGCAACAGGTGGCCGGTGGCCGGGGTCCGCTCGCGCCGGCCCTGGGCGGCCGCGGCATCGCGCACCAGCGCGAACGGCAGCGCCCCGAAGCGCCAGGGCTGCGGTTGATCGTGGGGGCGATGCGGCAGGCGGACGAACAGGGTGGTGCTCAAGGTTTCCTTGGGGCTGCGCGGCAGTAAAGATGGACGGCGGAATCGTCGACGGCCCGGGGGCGCGTCTGCAAGCTGGTCCGGTTTCGTGCGAAGGCACGGGCCGGTCCGGTGTCGGCGGTGCCCGCTGTGCCGGCGGCGATCGCCGTGCCACAGCCGGGTGCCGGTAAATGCCTTTCCGCCAAGGCATCAGCATACCTTGCCTTTGTGGCGGATTCGCGTCAACCGTTTCGGCAGGGTGCGGCGGGCCGCAGTGCCGGCGGCGCGGGCGTTCCGGGCAAGGGATGTCGATCGGTGCCATCGCTTTCGTCGCCTTCATCGCCCCGCTCGTCGCCCGGTCGCCGCCCCGGTCGTCGCCCCGGTCGCCGCCCCGGTCGTCGCCCCGGTCGCCGCCCTCATCGCGCTCATTGCCATCATCGCCCTCATCGCAACTCCGGCATCCGCTCGAGGTCGCGCGTCCAGACCACCTGCGTCGCCTGGGCGCTGCCCAGGACCGCCGCGCGCCGCACCAGCGAGACCTGCATCCGGATCGCCCGCTCGTGGCGGATCAGGCCGTAGATCAGGAAGTAGTGCGAGCGCGTTTCCAGCGCGGTGCCGACGCTGGCATCGGCCTGCGGCGCGATCGCGCGCAACTGCGTCTGCAGGTCGCCCACGTTGTTGAAATAGGCACGATCGCGCTGGCGCACCAGTTCGCGGGCGCGGTCCAGCGGCAGCTTGTCGATGACCGCGGCCAGCACTTCCGGGTCGGCGGTGTTGGCGTTGACCGGCGTGCGGTCCGGCAGCAGGTCGACGAAGGGCTCGAGCACCGGCAGCATGTCGGGCTCGTAGCCGGGGATGGCCATCAGGTCCGCCAGGCTGTCGGGCGGCCGCAGCCCGGCGCGGCCGGCGCCGGCCCGCTCGGCCTGGAGCAGATGGCGCGCGGTCGCCTCCGCCAGCCCCTGGTTCAGGCCCAGCACGCGCAGCAGGCGCCGATAGGCCGCGAGCCCGGCCGGGTCGATGGTCACCGAGATGCCGCCGTTGGCGCCCGCGGTGGTGGTGATCAGATTGCGCAGGTTGAAGCGGGCCTGCGCGTCGAGGATGCGGCCGGACAGGAAGGAGGTCTCGCCGGCGCGGTCGGTGCGCAGCGCGGAGCCGAGGAAGTCCGACAGCCGCGTCTCGGCGATCGGCACGGCCCACGGCTCGCCGAGATGGTCGACGTTGGAGCGGCGCAGGTCGTCGCGCAGGATCAGCCGCGCCCAATCCACCGCGGCACGTTCGATCCAGGCGGCCTGGGCCACCAGGCGCTGGTTCTCGACCGAGCGGATCTGCACCTGCTGGCGCCAAAGCAGGCCGGACACCACCACCACGGCCAGCGTGACGATCAGCAGCGCGGTGACCACGGCCGCGCCGCGCTGGTGGCCGGCCCGCGGCCGGAGGGAAGGGAGGCGGGGGCTGCCGTTCATGGCGCGCTCATGCTCACTGGCCCGTCATGCACAGCTTGTCGAAGCGGCGCGGCGCGTCGCCGTCGCCCATCCGCGCCAGCACCACCAGCTCCAGCCCGCGCAGCGCGCCGGCCGGGACGCCGATCTGCGCATTGCTGGCCGGCACCGCGCTGGCCGCGCCGATCCGCAGCGCGGCGCGCAGCTCGCCGCTGGTATCGCGCCAGCCGCCGGGCTCGACCCAGGCGCGCGCGACCAGCCCTTCCGCGTCCGGCACCAGCGGCCGCACCAGCTCGCCGCCGCCGCCCGGCTGGCGCAGCGCGATCAGCGCCGCCTGCACGCCCTGGCGGTTGTCCAGCGGCGGGGAAGCGGCGCGCACCACGGCGCCGTTCTCGACCCGGTAGGCCACCACCTGCCAGGCGCCGGGCAGCCCCGGCTCGCGGCGGTCGCGCACCAGCAGCAGCCGGCCGTCCTCGAGTTCGACCGGGCTTTGCTGCAGCGCCTCGGGACGGGCCAGGTTCTCGCAATCGGTCTGGAACTGGCCGTACAGCAGCTTGAGCGCATCGAGCCGCTGGTCATGGTCGACCAGGCGCTCGCGGCCGCGCGTCATTGCGTCGAGACCGCGCCAGCCCATCACCGCCATCACGGCCAGCAGCGTGATGGCGACCAGCATCTCGATCAGCGTGAAGCCCCGCGCTTCAGAGCAGGTTGCGCGTTTCATTGGGGACGATGGTGACCAGCCAGGCAAGCCGCACCGAGCGGTCCTCGGCGGACGGATAGACCGCGATCTCGACGCGGCGGAAGGCGGGGTTCGGCGTCGGCGCGACGGTCTGCTCGCAATAGAGCACGATGCCGCCCTGCGGGCAGGGCGCGCCGCGCGTGCCGGGCTCGGGCCAGGTCTTGGTCAGGCGCAGCGCGACCAGCTGGTTGTCGGCGCTCCAGCCGGCCAGCATGCGCTGCTGCAGCGAGCCGCCGGCCTCGATCATCGAGCCCATCGCGCGCATCGCGGCGGTCAGCGCGACCGCCAGGATGGTCAGCGCGACCAGTACCTCGATCAGCGTGAAGCCGCGCGGGCGGCGGCTTGGCGTTCCCGCGCGAAGGCGGGCGCGGCGGTGCGGAGTCATTGCGCGCTGGCGAAATAGCGGCCGGTGCCGTCGCCGGTCACCTCGACACGGATATTGCCGCGTACCAGCACCAGCTGCCGCGGCGCGTCGATCCACTCGCGGCCGAATACCAGCCGGGCGCCGCCCTGGCCGGCGGCGCCGGCGGTCACCGCGACCTGGTCCAGCGGCAGCCGCCACTGGCCCGGCGCGAAGACGTCGTCGAGCAGCGGCATCCAGCCGGACGGCGTGGCCTCGAGGAAGCGCCAGCCCTGCGGATCGGCTTCCCAGGCCAGCGGCCGGGCGCGCAGCTGCGCCTCTTCCTGCGCGAGTTCGAACAGGCGGGCGACCTTTTGGCCATCGTCGAGGATGCGGCCGCGCTCATTGGGCGTGGCGTTGATCGCCACCATCGACACCACGATGCCGGCCAGCACCATCACCACCAGCAGTTCGAGCAGCGTGAAGCCGCGCGAGCCCTTCCGCGATGCACCCCGCGCACGGGATGCCCCCGCTAGGCACGGTGGTGGCGATGGATGCGAGCGGTGCGCGCCGGTGGCCATGATGAAGACGGGCGTCAGCCGGCGGCGGGACGCTTAGTCCCAGTTGCCGATATCGGCGTCGTTGCCGTTGCCGCCGGCCTGGCCGTCGGCACCGAAGCTGAACACGTCGATCTCGCCGCGCACACCGGGGTTCAGATACTGGTACGGCTGGCCCCAGGGGTCGCGCGGCAGCTTTTCCAGATAGCCGCCGCCCTTCCAGTTGTTGGGGATCGGCTCGGTGGTGGGGCGGGTGACCAGCGCCGCCAGGCCCTGTTCGGTGGTCGGGTAGCGGCTGTTGTCGAGGCGGTACAGCTTCAGCGCCTGCATGATCGACGAGATGTCCTGGCGCGCCGCGACGATGCGCGCTTCGTCCGGGCGGCTCATGATCTTGGGCACGACCAGTGCCGCCAGCACGCCGAGAATCACGATCACCACCATGATCTCGATCAGCGTGAAGCCGGCACGGCGGCGGCGCAGGCGGGCGGCGCCGGCGGGTTGGCTGGGTCGGGCGAGGGCGGAGCTGGACGGAGTGTTTCTGCGCATCGGGTTTTCAGGCCTAGGTTGTCGACGGAGTCGAAGCCGGCGCGGCGACCGCGTCGCGCACCGGTGGATGGTCGTCCAGTATACCCGCGGCTTGTGACGCCTCGGTACCGGACGAGCACCGACATCGCCGCCCCGTCGGCGGCCACGTTGGTTGCCGTGTCGGCTGCTACGTCGTTGCGGCCGCCGGCTGCCACGTCGGCTGCTGCGTCGTTGCCCCGCCGGCTGCCACGTCGGCTGCTGCGTCGTCGCCCCGCCGGCTGCCATGTTCGTTGCCGCGCCGGCCCCGACGGCCGCGGCCGCCGCCGTCATGCGGGTTGCAAGACAATCGCCATGACGCTCTGTTACGCTTGCCGCCATCGACAACCTGCGGCGGCCATCCCGGTCCGCCCGACGCGACCTCGTGCCACTGTCCCTGCCATCCGCTTTCCGTTTCGATGCCGGCGCCGCCTGGCTGCCGCGCATCGCCACGCTGCTGCTGTTCGTCGCGCTGTGCGCGCTGGCGACGCGATGGGTGCTGACCTTCAGCGCGATGGACACGATCCCCGTGCCGAAGACCGCGCGCGTGGCGCAGACCGAGGCGGTCGAGACCGGCGCCATCGCGACGCTGTTCGGCGGCAGTCCGCAAGCCGGCGTGCGAGACGTGCAGCTGCTTGGCGTGATCGCCGACCCGGTGGGCGGCGGCGCGGCGGTGGTGTCGATCGACAACGGTCCGCCCAGGGCGCTGCGCGCCGGCGCCGCGCTGTCGCCGCAGATCCGGCTGGTCGAGATCCGCGACCGCGCGGTCGTGATCGAGCGCGACGGCGCGCGCCAGACGATTGCCTTGCCGGCCCGGCCGCTGGCGGCGCGCGGTACGCTGCCGCGGGCGACGCCGGCGCCGTTGGCGACCCCGCCGTCCGGCGCCGCGGCCCCGCTGTCGACGCCGGCCACGCCGCCGATGCCGAATCCCGCGGCGAATCCCCCGGCCACCGCCGCGGCCCCCGCGGCGACCCAGCCGCCGGCCGGCATGGCGACGAATCCGGGCGTGGCCGCGCACGTTCCGCCGCAGCAGGCGCCCAATCCCGGCGCCAATCCCGGCTACAACCCGGGGGCCAATCCTGGCTACAACCCCGGCGCCAATCCCGGCATGAACCCCGCAGTGAACCCCGGCATGAATCCGGGCATGAGCCCAGGCATGGACCAGGGCGACGACGGGGCGATGATGTCCAAGGGCTGAACCGGGCTGAACGGGGCTGAACGGGCTGAACGGGCTGAACGGGCTGAACGGGCTGAACGGGCTGAACGGGCTGAACGGGCTGAACGGGGCTGAACGGGCGAAGGCGCGATGCGAACCGGCTTGCGGCGTTCTGTATCGCTTTCGTACCGTCCCCGTATTGGTCGCGTATTGCTCCCGTATTGCGGCCGTTTACAGCCCGGGGCCGTTTCTGTGAGCCGCGTAACATCCTATTAATCCGGCCAACTTCCCGCCATCGTCTGCGTTCTAATCGGTACATGGTCAATCCGACCAGTCGACCGAAACAAGGAAAACAGACATGTCACGAAACACCATCAAGCCGCGCCCTGTTCACCAGTTGCTGGCCGCTTCGGCGGTGTTCCTGGCGATCGGCGGCAGCGCGATCGCGCAGACTCAGGCACCGGCCCCCGTCACCCAGGCCGTGCCGCAAGCAGCCGCCGCTGCCTCCGCGGCGGAAGGCAAGCCGGCGCACAAGGGTCACCGCGCCGACGGCCACCACCACCGTCATCATCGCCACCACGGCCACCACGGCGGCATGTCGCTGCGCGCGGCCGATACCGACCGCGACGGCGCGATCTCGAAGGCGGAAGCCGATGCGATGTTCGCCCGCGTCGATGCCAACAAGGACGGCAAGATCGACCGGGACGAGATGCGCGCCTTCCACAAGGCCCAGCACGAGCAGCACCGCCAGCAGATGCGCGAGCGCTTCGATGCGCGCTTCAAGGCCGCCGACAAGGATGGCGACGGCGCGCTGAGCAAGCAGGAGGCCGAGGCTGGCATGCCGCGCCTGGCCAGTCATTACGACCGCCTCGATGCCAACAAGGACGGCAAGCTGACGCGCGACGAAATCGGCGCCGGCATGCGCCAGGCCCATCACCAGCGGATGGAGCGGATGCACCGCCACCACCACGGCATGAAGGGCGCACCCGGCGCGCCGGGGGCACCGGGAACCGCCGGCAATGCCGGCACCCCGCCGACGCAGCCGAACAACCCCGCGGTGCCGTCGACCGAGGGCGGTTGAGCGGTAATTCCCCGGCGCTCCCCCGGCGTCCCGCCGCAGCGCGGTGAGGCCGATACGGGGCAATAAGAAGCGCGCGGTCCGAAAGGCCGCGCGCTTTGTCGTTGGCGTTCGCCGGCGGCCGTACTCGGCCGACTCGCGGCGTGCTCGGCCGAGCCGTGCATTCGTCCGGCCGTCGTGGAATGGCGGCGGCTCGGCGCCGGAGGACACGTCATCTCACAAAAAATTGCAACCTTGTGCCCGTCTTGCTAAATTTGCGCAAAAAAATTGCTGGCTGTCTTATTGCGGAGCAACAATATCGTGAGCAAGGTGGAGCTGGACAAGATCGACCGGAAGATCCTCGAGGTCCTGCAGACCAACGGGCGGTTGACCAATCTCGAAGTCGCGGAGCGCGTCAGCCTGTCGCCTAGCCCATGCCTGCGGCGCATCCGCCGGCTGGAGGAGATCGGCGTGATCCGGCAGTACGCGGCGCTGCTGGAGCCGGGCAAGATCGGGCTGGGACTGCTGGCCTACATCAACGTACGCCTGGAAAAGCACGGCGGCGCGCCCAAGGGCAAGGCGCCGCTGGACCTGTTCCGTGCCGCCATCGCGATCTGGCCGGAGGTCGCCGCCTGCCATGCGATGACGGGCGAGATGGACCTGCTGCTGAAGGTCTACGTCGAGGACATGGACCACTTCGCCCGCTTCATGAAGGACCAGCTGCTGGCCCATCCGGCGGTAATCGATGTGCGCTCGAGTTTCGCGCTCGAATCGATCAAGGACACCACGGCGCTGCCGGTGGTTGGCGGCTGAGCAACCGAGCGGCCGAGCGAGCGGCGGACACACCGAGCGGCACGCCCCCGGGCAGCCAAGCGGCGGAGCGCCTTGACGACCGACCGGCCCGGCGGCGTTGCCCTGGCAGGCCCCAAACGAAAAACGGCGCGCCAGTCGGCGCGCCGTTTCCCTGTCGGCGGGTGTCGATGCCGATCAGGCCGTGCTCTTCTGCGGCATGATCGAGCGCCAGAAGCGCTGGCCGAAGCGGCGCGCGTCGCGCAGGTTGCGGCGCACCACGTAGTCCAGGTCCGCGACCTGTTCGTCGATCGCCTCGGTCAGGCGGCTGACCGTGTCCGCCGGCGGCAGCTCCAGGTAGGCATCGGCCTCGCCGTAGGCGTACTGGACCTTCATGCCGGCCTTCTTGGCGATGTGCATCATCGCGGCGTTGCGCGACAGGCAGTGCATGTACAGCGTGCGCACGTTCGTGTTGCGGCCATGGATGGCGGCGCGCTCGAACAGCGCGCTGCCGATGCCGCGCCCGCGCGCGCTCTGCGACACCGATACGCCGAACTCGGCCACGCGGCCCTGGGCGTTGTCGCGCAGGTTGGCGAAGTGGCCGACGCCGACCAGCTCGATATGCTCGTCGTAGACGCCGAACACCGTGTCGTGGTCGAAGTCGATGCTGTCGACATAGGCCTCGATCACGTGGTCGCCCACCGACTGGCCGAAGCGGAGCAGGCGATCTTCCTCCCCAAGGGCGAGAAAATGCTTCAGCAGGCGCGAGCGATGCTGGGCCCCCAGCTCGCGCACCAGAGTGGTCGGGCGCTGGGCGGCCTGCGAGGCTGCGGCTGCTTTGCGAAGATCTTCGTCGGTGAAGGCACCGACCGCCTTGCTCAGTTCGAGCGGATTCACTTTCTGTTCCTTGGGCGATTCAGGGTATAAACGTCACATCGCGGCAAGCAGACTTGTCAAAGTAGACCATCACAATGCAATTTCCTAATGGATGGGGCAAATCCTATCTTGCGGCAACGCGAAAAGTATTGTAGCGCATTTGTCAGTTTGGCGTAAGCATGGTGCGTCGCAGAGCGCCGGACGGCCGGACTGACATTCCAGTAATCCCTTAAAAATCAATATCTTGCTTGCCTATCCGGTGATTCCCGGGTGTGGAAATGTTGCAACGCCGCAGTCTGTTGCGGCGTTCCGCGCCATCCCGCCCTGCCGTTGAAAGTAACGCCTGCTACACACCATGCCCGCCCGACCCATCGTTGTGATCTATGCCAATGCGCGCGCGAAGCGCTCGCATGTGAACCGGCCGCTGGCCGAGGCGCTCGCCGCGCTGCCCGATGTCGACGTGCGCGATCTCTATGCCCGCTATCCCGACTACGACATCGACGTGGTGGCCGAGCAGCGCGCGCTGTCGTGCGCCGACACCGTGGTGCTGCAGTTTCCGACCTTCTGGTTCAGCGTGCCGCCGCTGCTGAAGCTGTGGATGGACGAGGTGCTCGAGCGCGGCTGGGCCCACGGCCCGGGCGGCACCGCGCTGCGCGGCAAGTCCTGCCTGGTGGTGGCCAGCACGCGCGGCACCGAGGAGGCCTACTCGGCGGAGGGCGTGCACCGGCATCCGCTGTCCTCGTTCCTGTTGCCGCTGGAGCAGATGGCGCTGGAATGCGGCATGACGTGGCGCGCGCCGATCGCGATCCACGACGCCTACCGGCTGGACGAGGCCGGTGTGCAGCGCGTGATCGCCGAGGTCATGGCCGCGCTGGGCCACGGCGACGAAGGCGGCTCGACCAAGGCGGCCACTGCGGCCACCGCGGCCGCCCGGCTGGAGCTCGCATGAATCCGCATGATGCGCTGCGCGTGGTGCTGGTGTTCCTGGTCGCCGCGGTGGTGGCGGTGCCGCTGGCGCGCCGTTTCGGCCTGGGAGCGGTGCTCGGCTATCTGCTCGCCGGCGCGGCGATCGGGCCCTGGGCGCTGCGGGTGGTCACCGACGTCGAATCGATCCTGAGCTTCTCGGAATTCGGCGTCGTGCTGATGCTGTTCGTGATCGGCCTCGAGCTGGCGCCCACCAAGCTGTGGGCGCTGCGCCAGACCATCTTCGGCTATGGCGCCCTGCAGATGGCCGGCTGCGCGTTGCTGATCGGCGCGCTGGCCGCGGCCTTCGGCGCCAGCTGGCAGGTCGCGCTGGTGGCCGGGCTGGGCCTGGCGCTGTCGTCGACCGCGATCGCGCTGGCGACGCTGGGCGAGCGCAATCTGTTCGCCACGCCGGCCGGCAAGGCCAGCTTCGGCATCCTGCTGTTCCAGGACATCGCCGCGATCCCGATGATCGCCTTGCTGCCGATGCTGACGTTCGACGGATCGCAGCCGGCCTTGGCCACGCCTGGATCGGCGCGGCCAAGGCGGTGGCGGTGATCGCCGCGGTGGTCATCGGCGGGCGCTACCTGGTTCGTCCGGCGCTGCGCTTCATCGCCCGCACCGGCATGCGCGAGATGTTCACCGCCTTCGCGCTGCTGCTGGTGGTCGGCATCGCCGCGATGATGGAAGCGGTCGGCATGTCGATGGCGCTCGGCACCTTCCTCGCCGGCGTGCTGCTGGCCGACTCGGAATACCGCCACGCGCTGGAGGCCGACATCGAGCCCTTCAAGGGCCTGCTGCTGGGACTGTTCTTCATGGCGGTCGGCATGTCGATCGACTTCGGCGTGATGGCGCAGCAGCCGTGGCAGGTGCTGGGGATGGTCGCCGCGGTGGTTGGCGCCAAGGTGCTGGTGCTGCGGCTGCTGGCGCCCCGCTTCGAGATCGCGCGCGGCCAGCGCCTGCTGTTTGCGTTGCTGATCTCGCAGGCCGGCGAGTTCGCCTTCGTCGTGTTCGGCGTGGCGCGCTCGGCCGGGCTGCTGCCGCCGGACATCGCCGCGCTGCTGGTGCTGGTGGTGGCGCTGTCGATGGTCACCACGCCGTTGCTGCTGCTGGCTTACGACCAGATCGTCGCGCCGCGGGCCGGCAAGCTGCGCCAGCGGGCGGACGAGACCATCGAACCGCAGGACAACCCGGTGCTGATCGCCGGCTTCGGCCGCTTCGGCCAGATCGTCGGCCGTCTGCTGTATGCGCAGGGCATCGGCGTGACGGTGCTCGACCACGACCCCGATCAGATCGATTTCCTGCGGCAGTTCGGCTTCAAGGTCTTCTATGGCGATGCCACGCGCATGGACCTGCTCGAAGCCGCGGGCGCGGCGAAGGCGAAGATCCTGGTGGTCGCGGTCGACGGCATGGACGAGAGCCTGGCGCTGATCGACCGCGTGCGCCAGCGCTTTCCGCATCTGCGCATCTACGCCCGCGCCCGCCATGTGTCGCACGTCTATCTGCTGAAGGACCGCGGCGTCGAGTTGTTCGAGCGCGAGATGTTCGAGGGCTCGCTGATGCTCGGCCGGCGCGTGCTCGAGGGGCTGGGGCTGGACCCGTCCGAGGCGCGCGCCGCGGCGATGAAATTCCGCCGCCACAACATCGCCGCGATCGACCGCTTCTACCCGCACTACACCGACCAGAAGACGATGGTGTCGCTGGCGCGGCAGGCGCGCGACGAGCTCGAGGAAATGTTCAGGCAGGACCGCGAGCAGCGGCGCCGGCGCGAGGAGGCAGAGTGGTCGTGACCCGCGCCGGGGTCGCCGCCCTCGTCGGCGCCTTCGTTGTCACCCTCGCCGTCGCGCGTGTCTCTGCCCCCGCCGCCGCCGGTGTCGCGCGCGCCGCTACGACGACAGCTTCAGGCCGACGATGCCGGCCAGCACCAGGCCGGCGCTGAACAGCCGCCAGAAGCTGGCCGATTCGCCGAACAGCAGGATGCCGACCGCGAACGAGCCGACCGCGCCGATGCCGGTCCAGACCGCGTAGGCGGTGCCGAGCGGCAGCGCGCGCATGGCGAGCGACAACAGCCAGAAGCTGACCACCATCGTCACGATGGTGAAGGCCGATGGCCACAGGCGGGAGAAACCTTCGGAGTATTTGAGGCCGGTGGCCCAGGCGATTTCGGTGAGGCCGGCGAGCAGAACGTAGATCCAGGGCATGGTGGGCTGCGATGGTGTCGAGGCATCGGGGCCGTCCCCGGTTGGTCGGGCGCCGCTGGATCGAATCTCGAAGCCGGAACGGCTTGCCGCGGCGGCGCGGGGTCGTCCCCGGCGCAGGCGGCATTCTATCGCGGGAGCGCCGCGGCGTCAGGCGCGCGCGTGTCCGGGCAGCCCGCCCGCCAGCAGGTCGATCACCATCTCGGCGAAGTCGGCGTAGGAGAGCTTGCCGCCCGGCTTGAGCCAGGTGAAGGTCCAGTTGATCATGCCGAACACCGTCATCGTCAGCGCGGTCTGGTTCTCGCGCGTGACCCGTTCCGGATAGGCCCGCCGCAACTGGCGCGAGAAGGCCGCGACCACATCGCGCTCGCGCTTCAGGATGATGTCCCGCTGCTCGGGCGCGAGGAACTTGACGTCGTTGATCAGCGCGATATGCCGGGTCTGCGAGGTCTCGTACTCGGCCAGGAAGGCGCGGATCAGATTGGCGAAGCTGTCGCGCTCGCTGTGGCCCTGGCGCTCGGCCTCGGCCTCGACCTCGGTGACGATCAGCATCAGCCGGCGCGTATAGCGATCGAGCAGGTCGAACAGGATCGCTTCCTTGCTCTCGTAGTAGTGGTACAGCCGCGCCTTCGACGTGCCGCAGGCCGCGGCCAGGTCGGCCATCGACGTGCTCGGATAGCTGCTGGCGGCAAACGCCGCCGCGGCCAGCTCGAGGATCTGTTCGCGTTGGGCCTCGAAGTCGGGCGCCTTGGTACGGGCCATCAGGAATCGGCCGTCAGGTTTCGCCGCAGCTCGCAGGTCTGCAGCGAATCGGCATTGCCACGCAGAACCATCTGGCCGGCGCCGATCAGTTCGCGGCAGCGCCAGAACACGAACCAGTCGCTGGCCAGCAGGCCTTCGATCGCGCCCATCACGCTGCCGACCACCTGGGCCGCGGGCGTCCATTCGAGCGGGGCGCGCTCCAGGATCACCTCGTCGACGGAGTGGTAGGCCGCCGGCACCAGCGTATTGCCCTTCCACAGCCGCACGTCGGCGTTTTCCTTGACGTTCTGCTGCCACTCGTAGCCGAGCCGGCCCAGCCGCAGCACCGAGACCGGTGCGATGGTGGAGAAGCGGCGCGCCAGCCGGGCGGCCGGATACATGCCGATCGCGGTCAGGTTGCCCTGGGTGGTGCCGTCGAGCTCGCGGCTGTCCATCGCGACCTCGTTGATCCGTTGCGGGCTCTGGTACAGGTGGAACACGACCCGGCGCAGCATCAGCTGGTCGGAGGCGCTCTGGCCGTGCCAGATCGCGACCTCGGGCTCGCTCTGGCGCAGGCCCTGCAGCTGGTCCAGCGCCTGGCGCATCTCGGCGGCGAAGTCGATCTCGCTGTGCGGGGCGACGCGCTGCCAGAAGCCGGAGCGGATCAGGCCGCTGCTGTCCACGTCGGCGATCGGGCCGACGGCCAGGTCGTCGCGCAGCACGACGACGGGGTCCGGACGGGCGGCTTGCGCCAGTGCCTGGCGCAGCGTGTTGCCCGCCATGTCACCGTTGACGACGTGGATGTATTGCATGGCCGTGATTGTATATGGATAAGACGGCTCAACAGCACCGCGCGGGCGGCGGGCGGCGCCGCATCCAGGCAGTATCCCGACACTATCCGGGCAGTATCTGGCCAGTATCCGGGCCGGGGCAGCGCGGTATCTGCGCGGGGGCGCCCGGGCGCGCGGTTTCAGGCAGCGGCCATTTTAACCATGCAGCGCGGCGGGACGGCGGCGGTGCGTGCGCCGCCGCGCGTTCGGCTCGTCCGGTCGCGCGTTTCGTCGCGCGCTGCATCCCGCGTTCGGCCGTGTTGGGTCACGGGGTTCGGCGGCGGCGCTGTCCCGCGGTCCCGCGGTCCACTTCCGGCCTATCGCTCGTCGTAGCTGACCACCACTCGCTCGGTCAGCGGCCGGGCCTGGCAGGTCAGCACGAAGCCCTTGTCCATCTCCCACGGCTCGAGCGTGTAGTTCTTCTCCATCTCGATCTTGCCCTCGAGCACCTTGGCGCGGCAGGTGCAGCAGACCCCGCCCTTGCAGGCATAGGGCAGGTCCAGCCCCGCGGCCAGCGCGGTGTCGAGCACGTTGGCGTCCTGCAGCGGGATGCGCATCGCGTGCTGCTTGCCGTCGAGCACCACCACCAGCTGCGCGGTGCCGGCCTCGTCCGTGGTCACCTTGACGGGCTGCCGGCGCGGCTGCGCCAGCGGCACGCCGAAGCGCTCGGCGTGGATCTTGTGCGGGTCCAGGCCGGCGTCCTTCAGCGCGGCCTCGACGTCGTCGATCATCGAGGCCGGGCCGCAGACGAAGGCGGCGTCGATGTCCTCGACCGGGATCAGCGTCTCGAGGAAGGCCTGCACCCGTGCGCGGTCCAGCCGGCCATGCAGCAGATCGACCTCCTGCGGCTGGCGCGACAGCACGTGGTACAGCGTCAGGCGCGACAGGTACTGGTTCTTCAGGTCGTCCAGCGCCTCGGCGAAGATGATGCTGTCGACATTGCGGTTGCCGTACACCAGCGTGAAGCGGCTGTTCGGCTCGACCGCCAGCGTGGTCCGGATCAGCGACATCACCGGGGTGATGCCGCTGCCGGCGGCGAAGGCCACGTAGTGGCGCGCCGCCTCGGGGTCGAGCGGGATATGGAAACGCCCGTCCGGCGTCATCACGTCGATCGTGTGGCCCGGCACCACCGCATCGTGCAGGAAGTTCGAGAACAGCCCGTCGTCGACCCGCTTGACCGCGACGCGCAACTCGCCCTGCTGGTCGTAGTCCTGCACGCCGCAGCAGATCGAATACGAGCGCCGTACCTCCTGGCCGTCGATCGACGTGCGCAGCGTCAGGAACTGGCCCTGCTTGAAGCGGTAGGCGTCGCGCAGCGCGGGCGGGACCTCGAAGGCGACGGAGACGGTGTCGGCGGTTTCGGGGCGGACCTGCGCCACGCGCAGCGGATGGAACTGAGGGGTCATGGCGGCGTGGGAACGGTGGGCCGCGGCGCGAGCCGGGCGGCCTGGCTGGTACGGTGGCTAGTACGGTTTGAAGTAGTCGAACGGTTCGCGGCAGGCGCGGCAGCGGTAGAGCGCCTTGCACGCGGTCGAGCCGAACTGCGACAGCGTCTCGGTGTCGGGGCTGCCGCAGTGCGGGCAGGTGACGTTGTCGGTGGCCCTGGCGCCCGTGGCACCTACGGCCCCCGTGGTACCTACGGCGCCCGTGGCACCTACGGCGCCCGTGGCACCTGCGGCGCCCGTAGCAACCCGAGCGCCCGTAGCGTTCGCAGCGCCAGTATCGCCGGGCGCGCGATGGCGCGGCACGAAGCGCAGCGGCCGGGTTGGCACACCCTGGTCGGCGCAGCGCGCCGGGGGCGCGATGCCGTAGGCCCGCAGCTTGTCGCGGCCCTCGGCGGTGATCCAGTCGGTAGTCCACGCCGGCGCCAGCACGGTGCGGATCTTCCACGGGCCAAGATCCGCCTGCTCGAGCGCGCGGCCGATGTCCTCGGCGATCTCCGCCATCGCGGGGCAGCCCGAATAGGTGGGCGTGATCACGATCTCCAGCGCGCCGTCGTCGGCGATCACCACCTCGCGCAGGATGCCCAGATCTCGGATCGACACCACCGGGATCTCGGGATCGGGCACCGCGTCGAGCACGGTCCAGGCGCGGGCCGCGCGCGCTTGCGCGTCGGCATCGGCGTGGACTGCGTGCAGGCGGGTGTCCGGGTGCCCGTTTGCGTGGGAATCCGCGTGGGAAGCCGCGTCGGAATCCGCGTGCATGCCCGGGAGGGTCAAGGTGGCTGGCATGGGATCGGCCTCGATATGCGCGGCGTCCGCCGTTACCAGTGCGCGCCGGGATGGGCGCGCGCCAGGCTCTGCATCTGCGCCAGCAGGTAGCTCATGTGCTCGGAGTGCAGGCCCTGCTTGCCGGTCGACACGAAACCGGTCGCGGCGGGCAGCGTCAGCGTGGCTTCGGCCACGGTCTGCTCGACGGTCGCCTGCCAGGCCGGCCGCAGTTCCGCGGTCGGCACCGCGATGCCCTGCGCCGCCGCTTCCTGTTCGACCGGATCCGGCACGAAGCATTCGTTCATATAGGGCAGCAGATGGTCCAGCGCGCGCTGGGTGCGCTCGTGCGACAGCTCGGTGCCGTCGCCCAGCCGCACCAGCCAGTCCGCGCCGTGATGCAGGTGGTAGCGCGCTTCCTTGATCGACTTCGAGGCGATCGCGGCCAGACCGGCGTCGCGGCTGCCTGCGAGCGCGCTCCACAGTTCGACCATCAGCGCGCTGTAGAGAAAGTTGCGCACGATGGTGACGGCGTAGTTGCGGTCCGACGAGGCGGTGCCGGCCAGCGGCCCGCTGTGCGGCAGCTCCAGCAGCGTCCAGTTGCGGAATTCTCGCTCGCCGCGCCAGTAGGCGTAGTCGTCCTCGTGGCGCGCCCGGCCGGTCAGTTCGGCCTCCAGTTCCCCGGCGCGCGCATAGAGCAGGCGCGCCTGGCCGATCAGGTCCAGGCTGATATTGGCCAGCGCGATGTCTTCTTCCAGTACGGGTCCGTGGCCGCACCACTCGGCGTTGCGCTGGCCGAGGATCAGCGCGTTGTCGGCCAGGCGCAGCACGTACTGCCAGCCGGCGGTGCGCGCCAGCGGCAGGTTGGACAGCAGCGGCGAAGGGGTGGGACTGAGCGTGGCGGTCATGCGCGGCCCTTCTTACATATGGTTGACTTCATCGGGCAGCTGATAGAAGGTCGGATGCCGGTAGATCTTGTCGGCCATCGGGTCGAACAGCTCCGCCTTCTCGTCGGGCACGCTGGCGGTGATCGCGGACGACGGCACCACCCAGATCGACACGCCTTCCTGGCGCCGCGTATAGACGTCGCGCGCCATGCGCAGCGCCTGGTGCGCGTCGGCCGCGTGCAGGCTGCCGCAATGCTTGTGTTCCAGGCCCTGCTTGCTGCGGACGAACACTTCCCACAGCGGCCATTCCTTTTGCGTCATCTTGCTTGTCTCCTGTCGGCGGCTTGCGGTCACTTGCCGGAGCCGTTGCGGCTCAGGCCGCGGCGCGGGCTTGCGCCGCTTCGCGCTGTGCCACCTTGGCGGCGTGGGCCAGCGCGGCCTCGCGTACCCAGGCGCCGTCCTCGTGGGCCTTGACGCGCGTCGCCAGCCGTTCGCGGTTGCACGGGCCGTCGCCGTTGATGACCCGCCAGAACTCGTCCCAGTCCAGCGGGCTGTAGTCGTAGTGGCCGCGTTCCTCGTTCCAGCGCAGGCCGGGGTCGGGCAGCGAGACGCCGAGTACCTTGGCCTGCTCGACCGTTGCATCGACGAATTTCTGGCGCAGGTCGTCGTTCGAGATCCGTTTGATGCCCCAGGCCATGGTCTGCGCGCTGTTGGTCGACGCCGCATCGGGCGGGCCGAACATCATCAGCACCGGAAACCACCAGCGGTTGACCGCGTCCTGCACCATCTCGCGCTGCGCGTCGGTTCCGCGCATCATCGCCAGCAGCGCGTCGAAGCCCTGGCGCTGGTGGAACGACTCTTCCTTGCAGATGCGGATCATCGCCCGCGCATACGGACCGTAGGAGCAGCGGCACAGCGGAATCTGGTTCATGATCGCCGCGCCGTCGACCAGCCAGCCGATCACGCCGACATCGGCCCAGGTCAGCGTCGGGTAGTTGAAGATCGACGAATACTTGGCCTTGCCGCGATGCAGGGCGTCGACCATCTCGTCGCGCGAGGTGCCCAGCGTTTCGGCCGCCGAATAGAGATAGAGGCCGTGGCCGCCTTCGTCCTGCACCTTCGCCAGCAGGATCGCCTTGCGCTTGAGCGACGGCGCGCGCGTGATCCAGTTGCCCTCGGGCAGCATGCCGATGATCTCGGAATGCGCGTGCTGCGAAATCTGGCGGACCAGCGTCTTGCGGTAGGCGGCAGGCATCCAGTCCTGCGGCTCGATCTTGCCGTCCGCGGCCAGGCGCGCATCAAACGCGGCCTGCGCCTCGGCGCTTTCGGCCGCGTTGCTGGGGGCATGCGCGCCTTCGTTGGCGGCGCGCTGCGCGTCGGCCGACAGGGGCTGTTGGGGCAGGTCCAGGCTTTGGGTGTACATAGCGCCTCCTCTGGCGGGTCCCGGCCGTGCGTGGGCCGGGCGGTAGGAAGCATTATATATAAACCGACCGTTCGGTCAATTAATTGGCGGGCGTGTTAGCGCCATGCCATTAGCGCGTCGGGATCAGGATTCGGGAACGAAGCGGACGTGCCCGCTGCGCAGCACGATATTGCGCGAACGGGTCATCTCGAACAGCGACTGCGCGATGCTTTCGATGCGTGGCCGATGGTCGGTGAAGGCACGTACCAGGTCTTCCTCGCGCGGCGAGCGCGCGCCGAAATGCGACTCGAGCGCTTCGGCGGTGATCGAATAGCGGGACGGTTGGCCGTTGACGGTGGCGGGGCACGACAGCGTCAGGCTGGCTGCGCAGTAGGTGGGGACGCTGCTGGGAAACAGGATCTCAGGCATGGCGTGCCTCGGCCGGAAAGGGACGGGAGTCACGACCATTCTAGGATATTGGGCGGCACACGCCAGCCGGGAGTCCTGGATCGGGATCCGGCCCCTGTTTCGCGTGCGGGCTTCCCTTCGATGGCGAGTGCTCGCTTACTTCATCGACTCGTTGATGCTGCAGCGCACCAACGCGTCGGAGCGGAGTAAGGCCGCCCCGCCAGGAAGCGCCGAAATGTGGACGAAAAAAAACCCGCGCAGGTTGTGCGCGGGCTGGAATCCACCGAGGTGGTGGAGGAGACAGACTTCACTATACGCGGCTTGTTGCGACGCACCAAGGTCCGCGTTCCAAAAAGCTGAAATCGGTACGATTTCGTTGTGTCAGTGCAACAGTAATCTGTCCCCGTAAGCCGCCAGCCCAGTCCTATCAATGGAAGAACAGGTAGGCGATGCCGATGGCGGCGACCAAGCCCACCGCATCGGCGAACAGTGCGCAGCCCAGCGCATGCCGGGTACGACGCACATTGACGCTGCCAAAGTAGACCGCCAGCACATAGAAGGTGGTTTCGGTCGATCCCTGGATGATCGCGGCCAGCTTGCCCTGGAAGGAGTCGACGCCGTAGGTCGTCATGACGTCGACCATCAGGCCGCGCGCGCCGGCGCCGGACAGCACCTTCATCAGGCCGACCGGCAGCGCCGGCACGAAGTCGGTATTCAGCCCGAGGCTGGCGACGGCGGCCGCCAGGCCTTGCATCAGCCAGTCCATGCCGCCGCTGGCGCGGAACAGCCCGATCGCGACCAGGATCGCCACCAGGTAGGGAATGATCTGCACCGCCACGCCGAAGCCTTCCTTGGCGCCGTCGACGAAGGCCTCATAGACGTTGACCCGCCGCGCCGCCCCGCACAGCAGGAACAGCACGATCAGGCCCAGGATAAAGAGGCTGCCCGCCAGCGCGGTCACGGTGTCGACTTGCGGCGCCGGCGCGCGGCGCAGCCAGACCGCCAGACCGCCGAGCGCGGCCACGATCGCCACCAGCGTGCCGAGGATGGCGGGTTTGAGCAGATTGAGCCGCTGAGTCCACGCCACCGCGACCAGCCCGGCGAGGCAGGACACGCCGGTCGCCAGCAGCGTCGGCAGGAAGATGTCGGCGGCGTTGAAGCCGACCAGACCCTGCTTCAGCGCGACCGCCTGCCGCATCGCGATCACCGAGGTCGGAATCAGCGTCAGCCCCGCGGTATTGAGCACGATGAACATGATCTGCGCATCGGTCGCGGTGTCGGGCTTGTCGCTCAGCGTCTGCAGCTCGCGCATCGCGTTCAGGCCCAGCGGCGTCGCGGCATTGTCCAGGCCCAGCATATTGGCCGAGACGTTCATCATCATCGCGCCCTGGGCGGGGTGGCCTTGCGGGACGCCGGGAAACAGGTGCCGCAGCACCGGATTGACCGCGCGCGCGAAGCCCTGCACCACGCCGCCACGCTCGCCGACCCGCATGATGCCGAGCCAAAGCGCCATGATGCCGGCCAGGCTCAGCGAGATCTCGAAGGCGGTGCGGGCGCTGTCGAACAGGCTCGCCAGCATGGCCGGAAAGATGGCGGCATCGCCATGTGCCAGCCGCACGCAGCCGATGGCGAAGGCGGACAGGAAAAAGGACAGCCAGACCAGGTTCAATGCCATGGGCGTAGTGGCAAATAAGCGGGCAAATAAGCGGGCAAGTCAGCGGGCAAGTCAGCGGGCAAGTCAGCGGGCAAATAAGCGGGCAATAAGCGGACGGATCAACGTACGGATCCGCGGGACCCGTGGGCGCAGCCCGCATGGCGAGTCGCAAAGAACGGCGTGGTGCGCAAGGCGCCTATCATAGCGTGGCCGCTGGCCGCTGGCCGCTGGCCGCTGGCCGCTGGCCCTTGGCCGCGGCTGCTCTAGGGCTGCCCGCCGTCACCGCAGTCCGCGCGGCGTGCCGCCGCTCTCGCCGCTTACCGCGGTCCCCGCCGCTCCGCACCGGCTCGGCCACTCCGCACCGGCTCCACCGCTTTGGCGTCGCGGGCCGCCAGCCTCCTTCAGGGAGACGACCTAGGCGAACGCCGCGCCGCGCTTGGCCAGCAGCTTGCGCAGGATCGACCGGTGGCAGCGCTGTTCGTCCTCGCAATAGCAGCCGATCGCGAAATTGGTCTGGTGCGACAGCGCGGCCAGCAGGTCGAGCGTGCGGCTGGCCTCGGGTTCGGCCATTTCGGCCTGGAAGCGCCGCTCGAAATGGCGCCAGGCCTTGTCGTCTTCCTCTTCCTGGGCATGCTTGGCTTCGGCGACCAGTTCCGGAGAGGGCGACAGCAGCGGGAACCAGACATCGTAGAAGTCCCGGCTGGCGTATTCGCTGCGCGGCACGCCGCGCGGCGGCCTGCGCACCGTGCCGATGCGCAGGCCTTCGCCGGCGCTGCGCGGGGTTCCGAGCCTGACGATGTGGACGGCCATGGCGGGCGCTCCTGTCTGCGGTCTGCGGTGGGGACGGCGGCAGCCGACGCCGAAGCGCCGGCCGTCACGGCGCAGCGAACGGTCAGGCGGTCGCTGCCGGCTCGAGCCCCAGTTCGCGAATCATGGTCTCCCGCATCACGAACTTCTGCACCTTGCCGGTGACCGTCATCGGCATGTCGTCGACGAAACGAACATAACGCGGGATCTTGTAGTGGGCAATCTGGTCGCGGCAGAACGCGCGGATCTCGTCCTCGGTCGCGCTCTGCCCGGGTTTGAGCACGATCCACGCGCACAGCTCCTCGCCATACTTGGGATCGGGCACGCCGAATACCTGCACTGCCTGCACCTTCGGATGGCGGAACAGGAATTCCTCGATCTCGCGCGGGTACAGGTTCTCGCCACCGCGGATCACCATGTCCTTGACCCGGCCGACGATATTGCAATAGCCCTGCTCGTCGAGCGTCGCCAGGTCGCCGGTATGCATCCAGCCGTCGCGGATCGCCTCGCGCGTGCGCGCGTCATCCTCCCAATAGCCCAGCATCACCGAATAGCCGCGGGTGCACAGCTCGCCGGTGGCGCCGACCGGCACGACCTGTCCGGTTTCGTCGACGATCTTGCACTGCAGATGCGGCTGGACGCGGCCGACCGTCGCCACCCGCTTTTCCAGCGGATCGTCCGTCGCGCTCTGGAAGGAGACGGGGCTGGTCTCCGTCATGCCGTAGGCGATGGTGACTTCCGCCATATGCATGTCCTTGACCACGCGCTTCATCACCTCGATCGGGCACGGTGCGCCGGCCATGATGCCGGTGCGCAGCGAGGTGAAGTCGAAGCGGGCGAAGTCGGGATGGTCGAGCTGCGCGATGAACATCGTCGGCACCCCGTGCAGCGCGGTGCAGCGTTCGTCGTGCACGGCCTGCATGGTCGCCAGCGGGTCGAAGGCTTCGCCGGGGAAGATCATGCGCGCGCCGACGCTGACGCAGGCCAGCACCGACAGGACCATGCCGAAGCAGTGGTACAGCGGTACCGGAATGCACAGCGAATCGCGCTCGGTCAGCCGCATCGCCATCGCCACGAAGCGGCCGTTGTTGACCACGTTGTGGTGCGTCAGCGTGGCGCCCTTCGGGTTGCCGGTGGTCCCGCTGGTGAACTGGATATTGATCGGGTCGTGCGGGCCGAGCGCCGAACCGATGGCGTCCAGCCGGGCGGTATCCGGCGTGGACAGCACTTCGGCATAGCGGACCATGCCGGCGGTTTCTTCCTCGCCCATGCGCACCACCCATTGCAGCGTGGGCAGCCGTGCCGCGCGCAGCGCGCCCGGCTGGCTGGTGGCCAGTTCCGGCGCCAGTTTCTGCAGCATCTCGATATAGTTGCTCGACTTGAAGCGCGCGGCGGTGATCAGCATCCGGACACCGGCCTTGTTCAGCGCGTACTCGAGCTCGGCCAGCCGGTAGGCCGGATTGATATTGACCAGGATCGCACCGATGCGGGCGGTCGCGAACTGGGTCACCAGCCACTCCTGCCGGTTCGGCGACCAGATGCCGACGCGGTCGCCGCGCGCGATGCCGCGCTGCAGCAGGCCGGTGGCCAGGCGGTTGACCTGCTCGCTGAACTGGCGCCAGGTCCAGCGGATGCCTTGTTCGCGGAAGACGACGGCTTCCGCGTCGGGGTGGGCCGCCACCGTGGCGGTCAGCAGTTCGGCGATGGTCTGGTCCGACAGCGGCACATCGGTGGCGCCAGTGACCAGCGACAGGCCGGCGTTCGGGATCAGCGTCATGGTTGTCTCCTTCGACTGATTGACTGGATCGTAGTCAGGGGTGTTCTTATCGGTATGGGCCGCCAGCTTAGGGGAAGCGTTCCGGCGAAGCTGTCACCGCTGCGACATTTGTTGTCTTTGAGGCACTTCAAGGCCGAATTCGGGTTTTTACTTAATTTGCTTGCCTTCGGCGGCGCCGTCCCTTAATATTCGCCCCCTCGCAGCCGAACGGCGGCGGGGTTGGCGGGGTTGGCGGGGAAGGCGAAGGCGCTGCGGTGCTGGAGCCGCAGCAAAAAAGTGCTGACAACCTGTTGACGAGAAGCGAAATGTTCTGCATAATCTCGTTTCTCTGCTGCTGACAACGCAGCGACGCGAACGGCAAAGCCGGCGCGTGAGTTCTTTAACAAACGAACAACCGATAAGTGTGGGCGCTCGATAGCGGCAGTCACAGTCGATTCTTCGGGATCGGCGACAGCTCAAAAGTTATCAAGTGCTCGCACAGCAAAACGTGGCTTCATCGGCGTCAAGACGATGGAGCCAGTCAGTTTTCTGAGAGTGAGCGACCGCTCGAAAGAGCGAGATCCTTCGGGATCACAAGGATTTGAACTGAAGAGTTTGATCCTGGCTCAGATTGAACGCTGGCGGCATGCCTTACACATGCAAGTCGAACGGCAGCGCGGGCTTCGGCCTGGCGGCGAGTGGCGAACGGGTGAGTAATACATCGGAACGTGCCCTGTTGTGGGGGATAACTAGTCGAAAGATTAGCTAATACCGCATACGACCTGAGGGTGAAAGCGGGGGACCGGTAACGGCCTCGCGCAATAGGAGCGGCCGATGTCTGATTAGCTAGTTGGTGGGGTAAAGGCCTACCAAGGCGACGATCAGTAGCTGGTCTGAGAGGACGATCAGCCACACTGGGACTGAGACACGGCCCAGACTCCTACGGGAGGCAGCAGTGGGGAATTTTGGACAATGGGGGCAACCCTGATCCAGCAATGCCGCGTGTGTGAAGAAGGCCTTCGGGTTGTAAAGCACTTTTGTCCGGAAAGAAATCGCGCTGGCTAATACCTGGCGTGGATGACGGTACCGGAAGAATAAGCACCGGCTAACTACGTGCCAGCAGCCGCGGTAATACGTAGGGTGCGAGCGTTAATCGGAATTACTGGGCGTAAAGCGTGCGCAGGCGGTTTTGTAAGACAGGCGTGAAATCCCCGGGCTCAACCTGGGAATGGCGCTTGTGACTGCAAGGCTAGAGTGCGTCAGAGGGGGGTAGAATTCCACGTGTAGCAGTGAAATGCGTAGAGATGTGGAGGAATACCGATGGCGAAGGCAGCCCCCTGGGACGAGACTGACGCTCATGCACGAAAGCGTGGGGAGCAAACAGGATTAGATACCCTGGTAGTCCACGCCCTAAACGATGTCAACTAGTTGTTGGGGATTCATTTCCTCAGTAACGTAGCTAACGCGTGAAGTTGACCGCCTGGGGAGTACGGTCGCAAGATTAAAACTCAAAGGAATTGACGGGGACCCGCACAAGCGGTGGATGATGTGGATTAATTCGATGCAACGCGAAAAACCTTACCTACCCTTGACATGCCACTAACGAAGCAGAGATGCATCAGGTGCCCGAAAGGGAAAGTGGACACAGGTGCTGCATGGCTGTCGTCAGCTCGTGTCGTGAGATGTTGGGTTAAGTCCCGCAACGAGCGCAACCCTTGTCTCTAGTTGCTACGCAAGGGCACTCTAGAGAGACTGCCGGTGACAAACCGGAGGAAGGTGGGGATGACGTCAAGTCCTCATGGCCCTTATGGGTAGGGCTTCACACGTCATACAATGGTGCGTACAGAGGGTTGCCAACCCGCGAGGGGGAGCTAATCCCAGAAAACGCATCGTAGTCCGGATCGTAGTCTGCAACTCGACTACGTGAAGCTGGAATCGCTAGTAATCGCGGATCAGCATGCCGCGGTGAATACGTTCCCGGGTCTTGTACACACCGCCCGTCACACCATGGGAGTGGGTTTTGCCAGAAGTAGTTAGCCTAACCGCAAGGAGGGCGATTACCACGGCAGGGTTCATGACTGGGGTGAAGTCGTAACAAGGTAGCCGTATCGGAAGGTGCGGCTGGATCACCTCCTTTCCGAGCACGACTTGCTCAAGTCGAGCGTTCACACTTATCGGTTGGTTCGAGTGTTACAGCCAAGGGTCTGTAGCTCAGGTGGTTAGAGCACCGTCTTGATAAGGCGGGGGTCGTAGGTTCAAGTCCTACCAGACCCACCAGTCTTAGATGAGGGGGATTAGCTCAGCTGGGAGAGCACCTGCTTTGCAAGCAGGGGGTCGTCGGTTCGATCCCGTCATCCTCCACCACCCGCCTGACAGCAAGCATTGCTGTTGGTGCGAGCCAGACCTGGCAGTCGTCAAAGGCAAGCGCTTGACTTGAGCGTTTGCCTTTGGCGTTGGCCAAGACGATGTGCGCATGCACGTTGGCTGTTCTTTAACAAAATGGGATGTAGTAAAGGTGTCGCGACGCGTTGATGAGGCGCGTAGACGATCGATTCTGATCGCGCGATACCGGGTTGTGATTGTATCAACCAAAGTATTTAAGTGATCGAAAGATGACTTGGAATACGGCACAAATGCGAGAACTCAACCTGTAGCGTAGGCGTTGTAGACGCACTCGTTATAGGGTCAAGCGAACAAGTGCATGTGGTGGATGCCTTGGCGATCACAGGCGATGAAGGACGCGGTAGCCTGCGAAAAGCTTCGGGGAGCTGGCAAACGAGCTTTGATCCGGAGATGTCCGAATGGGGAAACCCGGCCCGTATGGGTCATCCCACACTGAATCCATAGGTGTGGGAAGCGAACGCGGCGAACTGAAACATCTAAGTAGCTGCAGGAACAGAAATCAACCGAGATTCCCAAAGTAGTGGCGAACGAAATGGGATGAGCCTTGTACTTTTTAGCAGTGTGGTTAGCAAAACGGGATGGAAAGCCCGGCCATAGCAGGTGATAGCCCTGTATGCGAAAACCGCGTTGTGGAACTAGGGGTACGACAAGTAGGGCGGGACACGTGAAATCCTGTCTGAAGATGGGGGGACCATCCTCCAAGGCTAAATACTCGTGATCGACCGATAGTGAACCAGTACCGTGAGGGAAAGGCGAAAAGAACCCGGGAGGGGAGTGAAATAGATCCTGAAACCGCATGCATACAAACAGTCGGAGCCTGGAAACGGGTGACGGCGTACCTTTTGTATAATGGGTCAGCGACTTACATTCAGTGGCAAGCTTAACCGGTTAGGGAAGGCGTAGCGAAAGCGAGTCCGAATAGGGCGATTGAGTCGCTGGGTGTAGACCCGAAACCAGACGATCTATCCATGGCCAGGTTGAAGGTGCGGTAACACGTACTGGAGGACCGAACCCACTAACGTTGAAAAGTTAGGGGATGAGCTGTGGATAGGGGTGAAAGGCTAAACAAGTCTGGAAATAGCTGGTTCTCTCCGAAAACTATTTAGGTAGTGCCTCGTGTCTCACCTTCGGGGGTAGAGCACTGTCATGGTTGGGGGGTCTATTGCTGATTACCCCGCCATAGCAAACTCCGAATACCGAAGAGTGCAATCACGGGAGACAGACATCGGGTGCTAACGTCCGGTGTCAAGAGGGAAACAACCCAGACCGCCAGCTAAGGTCCCCAAGATTGGCTAAGTGGGAAACGAAGTGGGAAGGCTAAAACAGTCAGGAGGTTGGCTTAGAAGCAGCCACCCTTTAAAGAAAGCGTAATAGCTCACTGATCGAGTCGTCCTGCGCGGAAGATGTAACGGGGCTAAGCCAGTCACCGAAGCTGCGGACGCGCCTTGTGCGCGTGGTAGGAGAGCGTTCCGTAAGCCTGTGAAGGTGTCTTGTAAAGGATGCTGGAGGTATCGGAAGTGCGAATGCTGACATGAGTAGCGATAAAGGGGGTGAAAGGCCCCCTCGCCGTAAGCCCAAGGTTTCCTACGCAACGTTCATCGGCGTAGGGTGAGTCGGCCCCTAAGGCGAGGCAGAGATGCGTAGCTGATGGGAAGCAGGTTAATATTCCTGCACCGTCGTATGATGCGATGGGGGACGGATCGCGGAAGGTTGTCCGGGTGTTGGAAGTCCCGGTCCCTGCATTGGAGAAGGCGCTTTGGCAAATCCGGGCGCGGAATTCAAGGATGTGGGGCGAGCGGCCTAGTGCTGCGAAGCAATCGGAAGGGGTCCCAAGAAAAGCCTCTAAGCTTCAGTCATACGAGACCGTACCGCAAACCGACACAGGTGGGCGAGATGAGTATTCTAAGGCGCTTGAGAGAACTCGGGAGAAGGAACTCGGCAAATTGGTACCGTAACTTCGGGATAAGGTACGCCCTGGTAGCTTGACTGGCCTGCGCCAGAAGGGTGACGGGGTTGCAATAAAATGGTGGCTGCGACTGTTTAATAAAAACACAGCACTCTGCAAACACGAAAGTGGACGTATAGGGTGTGACGCCTGCCCGGTGCCGGAAGATTAAATGATGGGGTGCAAGCTCTTGATTGAAGTCCCGGTAAACGGCGGCCGTAACTATAACGGTCCTAAGGTAGCGAAATTCCTTGTCGGGTAAGTTCCGACCTGCACGAATGGCGTAACGATGGCCACACTGTCTCCTCCCGAGACTCAGCGAAGTTGAAGTGTTTGTGATGATGCAATCTCCCCGCGGCTAGACGGAAAGACCCCATGAACCTTTACTGCAGCTTTGCATTGGACTTTGAACCGATCTGTGTAGGATAGGTGGGAGGCTTTGAAGCGAGGACGCCAGTTCTCGTGGAGCCGTCCTTGAAATACCACCCTGGTTTGTTTGAGGTTCTAACCTAGGCCCGTGAATCCGGGTCGGGGACAGTGCATGGTAGGCAGTTTGACTGGGGCGGTCTCCTCCCAAAGTGTAACGGAGGAGTTCGAAGGTACGCTTGGTACGGTCGGACATCGTACCTAAAGTGCAATGGCAAAAGCGTGCTTAACTGCGAGACCGACAAGTCGAGCAGGTGCGAAAGCAGGACATAGTGATCCGGTGGTTCTGAATGGAAGGGCCATCGCTCAACGGATAAAAGGTACTCTGGGGATAACAGGCTGATACCGCCCAAGAGTTCATATCGACGGCGGTGTTTGGCACCTCGATGTCGGCTCATCTCATCCTGGGGCTGTAGCCGGTCCCAAGGGTATGGCTGTTCGCCATTTAAAGAGGTACGTGAGCTGGGTTTAAAACGTCGTGAGACAGTTTGGTCCCTATCTGCCGTGGGCGTTGGAATCTTGACGGGGGCTGCTCCTAGTACGAGAGGACCGGAGTGGACGTACCGCTGGTGTACCTGTTGTCTCGCCAGAGGCATCGCAGGGTAGCTATGTACGGAAGAGATAACCGCTGAAAGCATCTAAGCGGGAAACTCGCCTGAAGATGAGGATTCCCTGGAGCCTCGAGCTCCTTGAAGGGTCGTTCAAGACCAGGACGTTGATAGGCTGGGTGTGGAAGCGCAGTAATGCGTTAAGCTAACCAGTACTAATTGCCCGTAAGGCTTGATCCTATAACCAGTGCGTTTCAATCCGCTGGTGTTGCCGCATACGTGCCATACAGCACAACCCGACGCTACATCCCAATACGCCAGATTGGCCTCAAGCCAGTCCGGCAACCCTTTATGCCTGGTGACC
The DNA here is from genome assembly GCF_026210475.1 of Cupriavidus cauae. Lineage (NCBI taxonomy): Bacteria > Pseudomonadati > Pseudomonadota > Betaproteobacteria > Burkholderiales > Burkholderiaceae > Cupriavidus > Cupriavidus cauae. The sequence continues at coordinate 543,981 of NZ_CP080293.1, read as the reverse complement.
ATAGCAAGTCGGAACCACCCCTTCCCATCCCGAACAGGACCGTGAAACGACTTCGCGCCGATGATAGTGCGGACTACCCGTGTGAAAGTAGGTCATCGCCAGGCTCTCCATCCCCAGAACACCCCAGATCTCCCAGGTCTGGGGTGTTTTGCTTTGCGGCGGCGGAAAGCGGGCCGGTCCACCGCGCTCCCAGGTAGCTCAACCGCCATATCCCGGCTGCTGTGGACGCGTTCCAGGCCGTTTTGCGGGCCCCTATAGGGTGAGAGGACATCGTTTCCGATGTTCGCGAAGATGGTTCGCCACGGGCCGCCGCAGCCCGTTTCCGCCGATGATCGAACAAAGCCGTTTTCCTGGCAAAGCAGAGGGAAAGCGCTTGACAGGCGGGGGCGATTACACCATAATCGCAAGTTCTCTGCGGAGAGGTGCCCGAGTGGCTAAAGGGGGCAGACTGTAAATCTGTTGGCTTACGCCTACGTTGGTTCGAATCCAACCCTCTCCACCAGAATGCAATGCAGCAGCAGTCCGGCAATGTCGGTGAAGTGAAGTAACCCGGGCGGGTGTAGCTCAATGGTAGAGCAGAAGCCTTCCAAGCTTACGACGAGGGTTCGATTCCCTTCACCCGCTCCAGCAGGATTGCTGCAACGCAGTCATCAAGTTTCGCCCATGTGGCTCAGTGGTAGAGCACTCCCTTGGTAAGGGAGAGGTCGGCAGTTCGATCCTGCCCATGGGCACCAAATACCGCACTGGCAATATCGCTACCGAGACAGGAGTCGCGAAATGGCAAAGGAAAAGTTCGAGCGGACCAAGCCGCACGTGAACGTTGGTACGATTGGTCACGTTGACCACGGCAAGACGACGCTGACGGCGGCGATTGCGACGGTGCTGGCTTCGAAGTTCGGCGGTGCCGCGAAGAAGTACGACGAAATCGATGCGGCGCCGGAAGAGAAGGCACGCGGTATTACCATCAACACCGCGCACGTCGAGTACGAGACGGCCAACCGCCACTACGCGCACGTTGACTGCCCGGGCCACGCCGACTACGTCAAGAACATGATCACCGGCGCTGCGCAGATGGACGGCGCGATCCTGGTGTGCTCGGCCGCTGACGGCCCGATGCCGCAGACGCGCGAGCACATCCTGCTGGCCCGTCAGGTCGGCGTGCCGTACATCATCGTGTTCCTGAACAAGTGCGACATGGTGGACGACGCCGAGCTGCTCGAGCTGGTGGAAATGGAAGTGCGCGAGCTGCTGTCGAAGTACGAGTTCCCCGGCGACGACACCCCGATCATCAAGGGTTCGGCCAAGCTGGCGCTCGAAGGCGACAAGGGTGACCTGGGCGAAGAGGCGATCATGCGCCTGGCCGAGGCACTGGACACCTACATCCCGACGCCGGAGCGCGCCGTGGACGGCACGTTCCTGATGCCGGTCGAAGACGTGTTCTCGATCTCGGGCCGCGGTACCGTGGTGACCGGCCGTATCGAGCGTGGCGTGATCAAGGTCGGCGAGGAAATCGAAATCGTCGGCATCCGCCCGACGGTCAAGACCACCTGCACCGGCGTGGAAATGTTCCGCAAGCTGCTGGACCAGGGCCAGGCTGGCGACAACGTCGGTCTGCTGCTGCGCGGCACCAAGCGTGAAGACGTCGAGCGCGGCCAGGTGCTGTGCAAGCCGGGTTCGATCAAGCCGCACACGCACTTCACCGGCGAGGTGTACATCCTGTCGAAGGACGAAGGTGGCCGTCACACCCCGTTCTTCAACAACTACCGTCCGCAGTTCTATTTCCGTACGACCGACGTGACCGGCTCGATCGAGCTGCCGAAGGACAAGGAAATGGTCATGCCGGGCGACAACGTGTCGATCACCGTCAAGCTGATCGCCCCGATCGCGATGGAAGAAGGCCTGCGCTTCGCCATCCGTGAAGGCGGCCGCACCGTCGGCGCCGGCGTCGTCGCCAAGATCCTGGACTAAGCAGTCACGACAGCAAACGCGGCACCAACCGGCCGCGTTTGCCGCCAGTGGGGTTGGCTCCAGCCGACCCCAAAGTTGTTTTAGGGGTATAGCTCAACTGGCAGAGCGTCGGTCTCCAAAACCGAAGGTTGGGGGTTCGATTCCCTCTGCCCCTGCCAATTCAATCAGCCGCGTCGGGCGGATCCACAGAGGATCCATCGTGACGCGGCTTAGTCTCGTTTGCGAAACATGGCCAATCCCAACGTCGAAACCGTCAACACCTCCAGTGGCAAGTGGCTGCTGGGCGTGGCCGTGCTGCTCGTGGTGGCCGGCGTGATCGGTTTCTACGCGCTGGCGCAGCAGCCTGCCTACGTGCGCGGCGCCGCGCTGTTCGCGGGCCTCGTGCTCGGCGTGATCGTCGCGCTGGTGTCCGCACCGGGCAAGGAATTCGTGGGGTTCGCCAGGGAATCGTACCGGGAAGTCCGCAAGGTGGTGTGGCCGACCCGCAAGGAAGCCGGACAGATGACGGGCCTGGTGTTCGTCTTCGTCGTCGTGATGGCGCTGTTCTTGTGGTCTGCCGACAAACTGATCGAGTGGGTGATCTTCTCCCTCGTGCTGGGCTGGAAATAAGGGAAAGGACATGACGGACGACGCAAAGCAGGAATCCACTCCTACGCAGCCGCCTTCGAAGAAGCGCTGGTACGTGGTCCACGCTTACTCCGGCATGGAGAAGAGCGTGCAGCGCGCCTTGCAGGAACGCATCGAGCGCGCGGAGATGCAGGACAAGTTCGGACGCATCCTGGTGCCGTCCGAGGAAGTGATCGAAATGAAGGGCGGTCAGCGTTCGGTGACCGAGCGGCGCTTCTTCCCGGGCTATGTGCTCGTGGAAATGGAGATGACCGACGAGACGTGGCACCTGGTGAAGAACACCAGCAAGGTGACCGGCTTCGTCGGCGGCGCGCGTAACCGCCCGAGTCCGATTTCCCAGAAGGAAGTCGACAAGATCATGACGCAGATGCAGGAAGGCGTCGAAAAGCCGCGGCCCAAGACGCTGTTCGAGGTGGGCGAAATGGTGCGCGTCAAGGACGGCCCGTTCACCGACTTCAACGGCAACGTGGAAGAGGTCAATTACGAGAAGTCGCGCCTGCGCGTCTCGGTGACCATCTTCGGTCGCGCCACCCCGGTCGAGCTCGAGTTCGGCCAGGTCGAGAAGGTCTGATCGTCACAGGATTCGCAGGGTCGCGCCGCCTTCGGCAGTGCGACCAGCGACGCCCCGCAAGGGGCACAAGAGGAGCGTGAGGCCAGGTCCGCCACCGGCGGCCGGCGACAGCGCGTTACGACTCAACAGGATCGACTGCCTGACGTGCAGCGGTCCGGATTGGAGTAAAGATGGCCAAGAAGATTATTGGCTTTATCAAGCTGCAGATCCCGGCTGGTAAAGCGAACCCCTCCCCGCCCGTGGGCCCGGCACTGGGTCAGCGTGGCCTGAACATCATGGAGTTCTGCAAGGCGTTCAACGCGCAGACCCAGGGTATGGAACCCGGCCTGCCGGTGCCGGTGGTGATTACCGCCTACGCCGACAAGAGCTTCACCTTCGTGATGAAGTCGCCGCCGGCCACCGTGCTGATCAAGAAGGCTGCCGGCATCACCAAGGGTTCGGCCAAGCCGCACACCGACAAGGTTGGCAAGATCACCCGCGCCCAGGCTGAAGACATCGCCAAGGCCAAGAACGCCGACCTGACCGCCGCCGATCTGGACGCGGCAGTGCGCACCATCGCGGGCTCGGCCCGTTCGATGGGTATCACCGTGGAGGGTCTGTAAATGGCTAAGGTTTCGAAGCGCGTAGCGGCCAACAAGGCCAAGATCGAGCGCACCAAGTTCTACCCGATCGACGAGGCGCTGGGCCTGGTCAAGGAATGCGCGTCGGCCAAGTTCGACGAGTCGATCGACGTCGCCGTGCAGCTGGGCATCGACGCCAAGAAGTCGGACCAAGTGGTCCGTGGCTCGGTGGTGCTGCCCGCCGGTACCGGCAAGTCGGTCCGCGTGGCGGTGTTCGCCCAGGGCGAGAAGGCTGAAGCGGCCAAGGCCGCCGGCGCCGACGTGGTCGGCATGGAAGACCTGGCCGAGCAGGTCAAGGCCGGCAACCTGAACTTCGACGTCGTGATCGCTTCGCCGGACACGATGCGTATCGTCGGTACGCTGGGCCAGATTCTCGGCCCGCGCGGCCTGATGCCGAACCCGAAGGTCGGTACCGTGACCCCCGACGTGGCCCAGGCCGTGAAGAACGCCAAGGCCGGTCAGGTCCAGTTCCGTGTCGACAAGGCCGGTATCATCCACGCGACCATCGGCCGCCGTTCGTTCGAGGACGCCGCGCTGAAGACCAACCTGTCGGCGCTGATCGACGCGCTGGTCAAGGCCAAGCCGGCCACCAGCAAGGGCGTCTACCTGCGCAAGATCGCGGTCTCCTCGACCATGGGCGTGGGCGTTCGCGTCGATCAGGCTTCGCTGGCCGCCTAAGCGGCTGGCCATACGCGGTCAATTGGCCGACCGGACCCGATAACACCGGTCGGCAAAGCATTCGAGGTTTCGGCACTGCGCCGGGACCGGCCCGCCAGGGCGGGCCAGAGAAAGGCTTTGGGCAGTGGTGCCGGCGCCAGCCGCCGGTCCCGCTGGTTATCAAAGACCGCTGGCGGTCATGTTCGCGCTTCGGTGCGGCATGGCCTTAATTGGTGGGACCGTACACGGCAACAAGGTGACGGCACCCCGCCCGCCAGCGTAGATGGCGAACCCGAAGGTTGGAATGGTCCGGGGCGAGATCCCCGGGTGATTCGGGCCAATCGGACGCCGTTCGTTTGGACTGATGCAAGGTCCTCCGTCGCCGGAGCACCGCGCATCGTTTTGGAGCTTAACCGTGCCACTCAATATTGAAGATAAGAAGGCCGTCGTTGCTGAGGTGTCGGCGCAAGTCGCCAAAGCCCAGACCATCGTCGTGGCCGAATATCGCGGCATCACGGTTGGCGATCTGACCAAGCTGCGTGCCACCGCCCGCGAGCAAGGCGTCTACCTGCGCGTTCTGAAGAACACGCTGGCTCGCCGCGCCGTGGAAGGTACGCCGTTTGCCGCGCTCGCGGAGCAATTGACCGGTCCGCTGATCTACGGGATTTCCGAAGATGCAGTGGCCTCGGCCAAGGTTCTGAACGACTTCGCCAAGACCAACGACAAGCTGGTCCTGCGCGCCGGGTCGTTCGACGGCAAGGTGCTCGACGTCAACGCCGTCAAGGCGCTGGCCTCGATCCCGAGCCGCGACCAACTGATTGCTCAGCTGCTTGGCGTCATGCAAGCGCCGGTGTCGGGCTTTGCCCGCCTGCTGGCCGCGCTGGCCGAGAAGAAGAGCGAAGGTGCCCCCGCCGAGGAAGGCGCCGCGGCCTAAGGCCAGGCTCGTCCCGATCGCAATACCGATACCGAATCAAATCTAGGAGTATTTCCAAATGGCAATCACCAAAGACGACATCCTCGAAGCCGTTGGCGCGATGTCCGTGATGGAACTGAACGACCTGGTCAAGGCGTTCGAAGAGAAGTTTGGCGTGTCCGCCGCCGCGATGGCCGTGGCTGCCGCTCCGGGCGCTGCTGGCGCTGGCGCTGCCGCCGAAGAGAAGACCGAGTTCAACGTCGTGCTGGCTGAAGTCGGCGCGAACAAGGTTGGCGTGATCAAGGCCGTTCGCGAAATCACCGGCCTGGGCCTGAAGGAAGCCAAGGACCTGGTCGATGGCGCACCGAAGCCCGTCAAGGAAGGCGTGGACAAGGCTGCTGCCGACGAGGCCAAGAAGAAGCTGGAAGACGCCGGCGCGAAGGTCGAAATCAAGTAAGCAGTTTTCGCGTGCCCTCCGGCACGCGAGTGGGGCTGGCAAAGGGGAAATCCCGGCGCCAGCCTTTTTGCGCTTCTGTGATGTGTGTTTTATTGGACACTCATTCGCGCGAGAAGTGATGCATTGCCTACTCGGCGTCGGGGTGAACCTCCGGGCCGCAGCAGAGGCCAAACATCAGTGGCACACTAAGCGGTTGCTGCTGATGTTTGTCTTCTGAACCGACTGCAGAAGACAAGTTTGGTCGGGTGTTCCCCGGACCGGCGCGCGTGGATGATGGCGCCGGTTCGCAGCGTGCGGACACCGTCAGCCAGAGGTTGGTAGCGGCCAACCGCCAAATCCCCTCCCAGTCGCTGAACACCTCAGGCGCCGGTCAGGTCCAGCCAGCCCTGCGATGATTCGGAGATCCCATGGCGTACAGCTTCACCGAAAAGAAGCGCATTCGCAAAAGCTTTGCGAAGCGCGCGACGGTTCACCAGGTTCCATTCCTGCTAGCCACCCAGATCGAATCGTACACCCAGTTCTTGCAAGCGGATACGCCACCCGCGCGTCGCAAGAGCGAAGGCCTGCAAGCGGCCTTCAACGCAATTTTCCCCATCGTCTCCCATAACGGGCTCGCCCGTATGGAGTTCGTGTCGTATCACCTGTCCAACCCGCCGTTCGACGTCAAGGAATGTCAGCAGCGTGGCCTGACCTTCCATTCGGCCCTGCGCGCCAAGGTTCGCCTGATCATCAACGATCGCGAGAATCCGGGCAAGGTCAAGGAGGTCAAGGAGCAGGAAGTCTACATGGGCGAGATTCCGCTCATGACCTCGACCGGCTCGTTCGTGATCAACGGCACCGAGCGCGTGATCGTCTCGCAGCTGCACCGTTCGCCGGGCGTGTTCTTCGAGCACGACAAGGGCAAGACGCACAGCTCGGGCAAGCTGCTGTTCTCGGCACGGATCATTCCGTACCGCGGCTCGTGGCTGGACTTCGAGTTCGACCCGAAGGACATCCTGTACTTCCGCGTCGACCGCCGCCGCAAGATGCCGGTGACGATCCTGCTGAAGTCGATCGGCCTGACGCCGGAACAGATCCTCGCGCACTTCTTCGTGTTCGACAACTTCACGCTGCAGGCCGAAGGCGCGCAGCTGGAGTTCGTGCCCGAGCGCCTGCGCGGCGAAGTCGCGCGCTTCGACATCGCCGACAAGAACGGCCGTGTCGTGGTCGAGAAGGACAAGCGGATCAACGCCAAGCACATCCGTGACCTGGAGTCCGCCGGCACCAAGCTGATCAGCGTGCCGGAAGACTATCTGCTGGGCCGCGTGCTGGCCAAGAACATCATCGACCCGGATACCGGCGAGGTGATCGCCAACGCCAACGACGAGCTGACCGAAACGCTGCTCGAGTCGCTGCGCGAAGCCGGCGTCAAGCAGATCCAGACGCTGTACACCAACGATCTGGACCAGGGTCCGTACATCTCGCAGACCCTGCGCACCGACGACACCGCCGACCAGACCGCGGCCCGTATCGCGATCTACCGGATGATGCGCCCGGGCGAGCCGCCCACCGAGGACGCCGTCGAAGCGCTGTTCCAGCGCCTGTTCTACAGCGAGGAGTCGTACGACCTGTCGCGCGTGGGCCGCATGAAGGTCAACAGCCGCCTGGGCCGCCCGAGCGGCGAGGGCAGCATGGTGCTGCAGGACGAGGACATCCTCGAGACCATCAAGATCCTGGTCAACCTGCGCAACGGCAAGGGCGAAGTCGACGACATCGACCACCTGGGCAACCGCCGCGTGCGTTGCGTCGGCGAACTGGCCGAGAACCAGTTCCGCGCCGGCCTGTCGCGCGTGGAGCGCGCCGTCAAGGAACGTCTGGGCCAGGCCGAGACCGAGAACCTGATGCCGCACGACCTGATCAACTCGAAGCCGATCTCGTCGGCGATCCGCGAGTTCTTCGGTTCGTCGCAGCTGTCGCAGTTCATGGACCAGACCAACCCGCTGTCCGAGATCACGCACAAGCGCCGCGTGTCCGCTCTGGGCCCGGGCGGTCTGACGCGCGAGCGCGCGGGCTTCGAAGTCCGCGACGTGCACCCGACCCACTATGGCCGCGTGTGCCCGATCGAAACGCCGGAAGGTCCGAACATCGGTCTGATCAACTCGCTGGCGCTGTACGCCCGCCTGAACGAATACGGCTTCCTGGAAACGCCGTACCGCAAGGTCGAGAACGGCAAGCTGACCGACCAGGTCGACTACCTGTCGGCGATCGAGGAAGGCAAGTACGTGGTGGCGCAGGCCAACGCGACGGTCGACGCCGAAGGCAACCTGATCGACGAACTGGTGTCGGCGCGCGAAGGCAGCGAGCGCGAGACCCGCATGGTCACGCCGGACCGCGTGCAGTACATCGACGTGGCGCCGTCGCAGATCGTGTCGGCGGCAGCCTCGCTGGTGCCGTTCCTCGAGCACGATGACGCGAACCGTGCACTGATGGGCGCGAACATGCAGCGTCAGGCCGTGCCTTGTCTGCGTCCGGACAAGCCGCTGGTCGGCACCGGCATCGAGCGCACCGTCGCGGTCGACTCGGGCACCGCCGTGCAGGCGACCCGTGGCGGCGTGGTCGACTATGTCGACGCGAACCGTATCGTGATCCGCGTCAACGACGACGAAGCCGTGGCCGGCGAAGTCGGCGTGGACATCTACAACCTGATCAAGTACACGCGTTCGAACCAGAACACGAACATCAACCAGCGTCCGATGGTCAAGGTGGGCGACCACGTGGCCCGCGGCGACGTGATCGCCGATGGCGCCTCGACCGACCTGGGCGAGCTCGCGCTCGGCCAGAACATGCTGGTCGCGTTCATGCCCTGGAACGGCTACAACTTCGAAGACTCGATCCTGATCTCGGAACGCGTCGTTGCCGAAGACCGCTACACCTCGATCCACATCGAGGAGCTGTCGGTCGTCGCCCGCGACACCAAGCTCGGACCCGAGGAAATCACGCGCGACATCTCGAACCTGGCCGAAGCGCAACTGGCCCGTCTGGACGAGTCCGGCATCACCTACATCGGTGCCGAGGTCGAGGCCGGCGACGTGCTGGTCGGCAAGGTCACGCCCAAGGGCGAGACCCAGCTGACGCCGGAAGAGAAGCTGCTGCGCGCGATCTTCGGCGAGAAGGCGTCCGACGTGAAGGACACCTCGCTGCGCGTGCCCTCGGGCATGAGCGGCATCGTGATCGACGTGCAGGTCTTCACCCGTGAAGGCGTGACCCGCGACAAGCGCGCGCAGTCGATCATCGACGACGAGCTCAAGCGCTACCGCCTGGACCTGAACGACCAGCTGCGTATCGTCGAGGGCGATGCCTTCCAGCGTCTGGAACGCCTGCTGATCGACAAGACGGTCAACGGCGGTCCGAAGAAGCTGGCCAAGGGCGCGAAGCTGACCAAGGAGTACCTGGACGATCTGGACAAGTACCACTGGTTCGACATCCGTCCGGCCGACGAGGAAGTCGCGGCCCAGCTCGAGGCGGTCAAGGAAGCCATCGAGCAGAAGCGCCACGAGTTCGACCTGGCCTTCGAGGAAAAGCGCAAGAAGCTGACCCAGGGCGACGAGCTGCCCCCGGGCGTGATCAAGATGGTCAAGGTCTACCTGGCCGTCAAGCGCCGCCTGCAGCCTGGCGACAAGATGGCCGGCCGTCACGGCAACAAGGGCGTGGTGTCGAAGATCGTGCCGATCGAGGACATGCCCTACATGGCGGACGGTACCCCGGCCGACATCGTGCTGAACCCGCTCGGCGTGCCGTCGCGGATGAACGTGGGTCAGATTCTCGAGACCCACCTGGGCTGGGCCTCGCGTGGCCTGGGCCAGCGTATCGGCGCGATGCTGAAGGCGCAGGCCAAGGCGCAGGAAATCCGTGCGCTGCTCGCTCAGATCTACAACGAGAGCGGCAAGCCGGAAGACCTCGACAGCCTGAGCGACGCCGAGATCCTGGAGCTCGCGGAGAACCTGAAGAAGGGCGTGCCGTTCGCGACCCCGGTGTTCGACGGTGCGCACGAGCAGGAGATCCGCCGCATGCTGGATCTGGCCTACCCGGACGACGTGGCCAAGGAGATGGGCCTGACGGCGTCGAAGCAGCAGGTCACGCTGTACGACGGCCGCACCGGCGAGGCGTTCGAGCGTCCGGTCACGCTGGGTGTGATGCACATGCTGAAGCTGCACCACCTGGTCGACGACAAGATGCACGCCCGTTCGACCGGTCCGTACTCGCTCGTCACCCAGCAGCCGCTGGGCGGCAAGGCGCAGTTCGGCGGCCAGCGTTTCGGCGAGATGGAAGTGTGGGCGCTGGAAGCGTACGGCGCCTCCTACGTGCTGCAGGAAATGCTGACGGTCAAGTCCGACGACGTGAACGGCCGTACCAAGGTGTACGAGAACATCGTCAAGGGCGAGCACTCGATCGATGCCGGCATGCCGGAGTCGTTCAACGTGCTGGTGAAGGAAATCCGCTCGCTGGGTATCGATATCGACCTGGATCGCTATTGATCGACAGATCGGAACGGAGGCGGCAGTCACGCCGTCTCCGGCGGATTTCCCACAGGATGAATGCCGGCGGCCCGTTACCTCGGGCCGGCGGCGAAACAAGGAGTTGCAATGAAAGCATTGCTCGATCTCTTTAAGCAGGTTCAGCAGGAAGAGCAGTTCGACGCGATCAAGATCGGGCTGGCCTCGCCCGAGAAGATCCGCTCGTGGTCGTACGGCGAAGTCAAGAAGCCGGAGACCATCAACTACCGGACGTTCAAGCCCGAGCGCGACGGTCTGTTCTGCGCCAAGATCTTCGGTCCGATCAAGGACTACGAGTGCCTGTGCGGCAAGTACAAGCGCCTGAAGCACCGTGGCGTGATCTGCGAGAAGTGCGGCGTCGAAGTGACGCTGGCGAAGGTGCGCCGCGAGCGCATGGGCCATATCGAACTGGCCGCGCCGACCGCGCACATCTGGTTCCTGAAGTCGCTGCCGTCGCGTCTGGGCATGGTGCTCGACATGACGCTGCGCGACATCGAGCGCGTGCTGTATTTCGAAGCGTTCGTGGTGCTCGAGCCCGGCATGACTCCGCTCAAGAAGAGCCAGATCATGTCCGAGGACGACTACATCGCGAAGTGCGAGGAGTACGGCGAGGGCGAATTCGTGGCGATGATGGGTGCCGAGGGCATCCGTGAACTGCTGCGCGGCATCGACATCGAGAAGCAGATCGAACAGATCCGCGCCGAGCTGCAGGCCACCGGTTCCGAAGCCAAGATCAAGAAGTACGCCAAGCGCCTGAAGGTGCTCGAGGCCTTCCAGCGTTCGGGCATCAAGCCCGAGTGGATGATCCTCGAAGTGCTGCCGGTGCTGCCGCCCGAGCTGCGTCCGCTGGTGCCGCTGGACGGCGGCCGCTTCGCGACCTCGGACCTGAACGACCTGTATCGCCGCGTGATCAACCGCAACAACCGGTTGAAGCGCCTGCTCGAGCTGAAGGCCCCTGAAATCATCGTGCGCAACGAAAAGCGCATGCTGCAGGAAGCGGTCGACTCGCTGCTGGACAACGGCCGTCGCGGCAAGGCGATGACCGGCGCCAACAAGCGTCCGCTGAAGTCGCTGGCCGAGATGATCAAGGGCAAGGGCGGTCGTTTCCGTCAGAACCTGCTGGGCAAGCGCGTCGACTACTCGGGCCGTTCGGTCATCGTGGTCGGCCCGACGCTGAAGCTGCACCAGTGCGGCCTGCCCAAGTTGATGGCGCTGGAGCTGTTCAAGCCCTTCATCTTCCACAAGCTGGAAACGATGGGCATCGCCACCACCATCAAGGCGGCCAAGAAGGAAGTCGAAAGCCAGACCCCGGTCGTGTGGGACATCCTCGAAGAGGTGATCCGCGAGCACCCGGTGATGCTGAACCGCGCGCCGACGCTGCACCGCCTGGGCATCCAGGCCTTCGAACCGGTGCTGATCGAAGGCAAGGCGATCCAGCTGCATCCGCTCGTCTGCGCGGCGTTCAACGCCGACTTCGACGGTGACCAGATGGCCGTCCACGTGCCGCTGTCGCTGGAAGCGCAGATGGAAGCCCGCACGCTGATGCTGGCCTCCAACAACGTGCTGTTCCCGGCCAACGGCGATCCGTCGATCGTGCCGTCGCAGGACGTGGTGCTGGGCCTGTACTACACCACCCGCGACAAGATCAACGGCAAGGGCGAGGGCATGACCTTCGCCGACGTCAGCGAGGTGATCCGCGCCTACGAGAACAAGGAAGTCGAACTGGCTTCGCGCGTGAACGTGCGCATCACCGAGTATGAGCTGGTCGACAAGGACGCCGAGGGCGACGCGCGCTTCGCGCCGAAGATCACGCTGCAGGCCACCACGGTCGGCCGCGCGATCCTGTCCGAGATCCTGCCGAAGGGCCTGCCTTTCTCGGTGCTGAACAAGCCGCTGAAGAAGAAGGAAATCTCGCGCCTGATCAACACCGCGTTCCGCAAGTGCGGTCTGCGCGAGACGGTGATCTTCGCCGACAAGCTGCTGCAGTCGGGCTTCCGCCTGGCCACGCGCGCCGGTATCTCGATCGCGATCGACGACATGCTGGTGCCGCCGCAGAAGGAAAAGATCATCGCCGACGCCGCGGCCAAGGTGAAGGAATACGACAAGCAGTACATGTCGGGTCTGGTGACGGACCAGGAGCGCTACAACAACGTCGTGGACATCTGGGGCGCCGCCGGCGACCAGGTCGGCAAGGCGATGATGGAGCAGCTGCAGCACGAGGACGTGGTCGACCGCAACGGCAACACCGTCAAGCAGGAGTCGTTCAACTCCATCTACATGATGGCCGACTCGGGCGCACGGGGTTCCGCGGCGCAGATCCGTCAGCTGGCCGGCATGCGTGGCCTGATGGCCAAGCCGGACGGCTCGATCATCGAGACGCCGATTACCGCGAACTTCCGCGAAGGCCTGAACGTTCTGCAGTACTTCATCTCGACCCACGGTGCACGTAAGGGCCTGGCCGATACCGCGCTGAAGACGGCGAACTCGGGTTACCTGACCCGTCGTCTGGTCGACGTGACGCAGGATCTGGTGGTGGTCGAGGAGGATTGCGGCACCACCAACGGCGTCGCGATGAAGGCGCTGGTGGAAGGCGGTGAAGTCATCGAAGCGCTGCGCGACCGTATCCTGGGCCGCGTGACGGTGTCGGACGTGGTCAACCCCGAGACGCAGGAAACCGCGATCGAGGCCGGCACGCTGCTGGACGAAGACCTGGTCGACCTGATCGACCAGATCGGCGTGGACGAGGTCAAGGTCCGCACCCCGCTGTCGTGCGACACGCGCTATGGCCTGTGCGCCAAGTGCTATGGCCGCGATCTGGGCCGCGGCACGCTGGTCAACACCGGCGAAGCGGTCGGCGTGATCGCCGCGCAGTCGATCGGCGAGCCGGGCACGCAGCTGACGATGCGGACGTTCCACATCGGCGGTGCGGCATCGCGTGCGGCGGTCGCCTCGAGCGTCGAAGCGAAGGCCACCGGTACGGTGCGCTTCACCGCGACGATGCGCTACGTGACCAACGCCAAGGGCGAACTGATCGTGATCTCGCGTTCGGGCGAGGCGCTGATCACCGACGACCACGGCCGCGAGCGCGAGCGCCACAAGATCCCGTACGGCGCCACGCTGCTGGTGCAGGACGGTCAGGCGATCAAGGCGGGCACGCAACTGGCGACCTGGGACGCGCTGACGCGCCCGATCGTGTCGGAGTACTCGGGCACGATCAAGTTCGAGAACGTCGAAGAAGGCGTGACCGTCGCCAAGCAGATGGACGAGGTTACCGGTCTGTCGACGCTGGTCGTGATCGACGCCAAGCGCCGTACGGCTGCCACCAAGGGCCTGCGCCCGCAGGTGAAGCTGCTCGATGCCAACGGCCAGGAAGTCAAGATTCCGGGCACGGACCACTCCGTGACCATCGGCTTCCAGGTCGGCGCGCTGATCACCGTCAAGGACGGCCAGCAGGTGCACGTCGGTGAAGTGCTGGCGCGTATCCCGACCGAGTCGCAGAAGACCCGTGACATTACCGGTGGTCTGCCGCGCGTGGCCGAGCTGTTCGAAGCGCGTTCGCCGAAGGACGCCGCCGTGCTGGCGGAAGTCACCGGTACCGTGTCGTTCGGCAAGGACACCAAGGGCAAGCAGCGTCTGGTCATTACCGACCTCGACGGCAATGCGCACGAGTTCCTGATCGCCAAGGAAAAGCAGGTGCTGGTCCACGACGGTCAGGTGGTGAACAAGGGCGAGATGATCGTCGAGGGTCCGGCGGATCCGCACGACATCCTGCGCCTGAAGGGCATCGAGGAGCTGGCGCACTACATCGTCGACGAGGTGCAGGACGTCTATCGTCTGCAGGGCGTGAAGATCAACGACAAGCACATCGAAGTGATCGTGCGTCAGATGCTGCGCCGTGTGCAGATCGTCGATGTCGGCGACACCAAGTTCATCCCGGGTGAACAGGTGGAGCGCTCGGAGCTGTTGGACGAGAACGACCGCGTGATCGCGGAAGGCAAGCGTCCGGCAACCTACGAGAACCTGCTGCTCGGTATCACCAAGGCGTCGCTGTCGACCGACAGCTTCATCTCGGCGGCATCGTTCCAGGAAACGACGCGCGTGCTGACCGAAGCCGCGATCATGGGCAAGACCGACGACCTGCGTGGTCTGAAGGAAAACGTGATCGTGGGTCGCCTGATCCCGGCCGGTACGGGCCTGGCCTACCACCGCGCCCGCAAGGCGCGCGAGGCGGCCGAGCGCGAACGCGCGCAGGCGATCTCCGAAGAAGAGCAGTCGCTCTTCATGGAGCCGTCGGAGGTGCATGCCACCACCGAGAACGGCGGCGATACGCCGGCGGTCTGAGGCCGATGCGGTAACGCTGCGGTAAAGAGGCTGTAGCGAGGCCGCTGTAGTACGGTCGCTGTAGTATGGCCGCTGCAGTACGGCCGCAGCAGCAAGCCAGTAGTGAAAAGCCCGGTGCGAGAAATCGCACCGGGCTTTTTTTTGGCCGCCTGGGGTTGGAGTCAACGCCAGGACCAAACGCGCGATGCCGCTTACACGTAGGCGCGCGCCGCGACGGTGACCGCCGCCGACTGCGCGGGGACCGCGTCGCCGGCGGCGAAGCCCCCCGGCTTCTCCAGCGTCTTCATGATCAGGTCGGACAGCACGCCGAACTCGCGCGAGCCCAGCTTCTGGCCATATTGCTTCAGGAGGGCATCGATCGGCACGCCCGCGTTGCGCAGCGACTTGATCTCCGAATCGCTCAGCGTCGCGGTTTCGTAGTTGCCGCTCTGCTGCGACAGCTTCGCCAGTTCATCGGCCTTTTCGCGGTAGAACTTCGCGGCGGCGAACAGGTCCAGGTCGCCGCCGGCGCTGACGGCAGCCGCCTCGGCGGCGCCGACGAGGTTCGACTCCTGCGCCGCGGTCGCGAGCGGCTGGACCGGGTGTTGGGGATGGGAAATGGGCGAGACAAGCATGGGAAAGCTCCAGGAAACTCCAAAAGGCCGCGTCCAAAAGACCGCGTCCAAAACACTGCGATGGTTCTGATCGTCGTCATCGTTGCTTGAACAACGATTGGACGAGGCAGATCTTCGTCGTCGCAACGGGGCGCTGTCTTACGGTTTCCGGAGCCGACTTGGGATTCTCGAATACATCACCGTCCGCCACGCAAGCACCAGACGAAAATCGAAAATCCGCGACGTTGGGGTGTGATACGGCGAAGACCTGATTCCGGCGGCCGTATCCACGTGGCAGCCGACGCGCGCGGCAGGGGCGCGGCAGGGGGCGCGGCAAGAGCACGGCCGGGGGCACGGCAGGAGCACGGCAGGAGCACGGCAGGAGCACGGCAGGAGCACGGCAGGAGCACGGCAGGAGCACGGCAGGAGCACGGCAGGGGCACGGCAGGAGCACGGCAGGGGCACGGCAGGAGCACGGCAGGAGCACGGCAGGAGCACGGCAGGAGCACGGCAGTGGCGCAGCAGTGGCGCAGCAGGGCGCGGCGAGGCGGGATGCCACGCCGGCGCGGCGATGGCCGACGATGGCGGGCGCCGTCACGATTCGAAGCGATCGGAAGCCGGTGCGGTGGTATGGTTACGCCTTTCCGACACCTTGCCCCGTTTCCGCAGTTGCTATGTCCCTTGCCCTGGCGATTCTGAAGGATGTTTTCGGCTATCACGCCTTCCGCGGCCGCCAGGCGGAAATCATCGAGCACGTGGCCGAGGGCGGCGATTGCCTGGTGCTGATGCCGACCGGCGGCGGCAAGTCGCTGTGCTACCAGATTCCGGCGCTGCTGCGCCAGCGTGCCGGCCACGGCGTCGGCATCGTCGTGTCGCCGCTGATCGCGCTGATGCAGGACCAGGTCGCCGCGCTGACCGAAGCCGGCGTGCGGGCCGCGGTGCTGAACTCCACGCTGACCGGCGCGGAGGCGTCGGCGGTCGAGCGCGACCTGCTGGCCGGGCGCCTCGAGATCCTGTACGTCGCGCCGGAGCGGCTGATGACGCCGCGCTTCCAGGACCTGCTCGACCGCACCCGCGTGGGCCTGTTCGCGATCGACGAGGCGCACTGCGTGTCGCAGTGGGGCCACGACTTCCGGCCGGAATACATCCAGCTGTCGGTGCTGCACGAGCGCTTCCCGCAGGTGCCGCGCATCGCGCTGACCGCGACGGCGGATGACGTGACGCGGCAGGAGATCGTCGAGCGCCTGGCGCTGGACGATGCGCGCGTCTTCCTGTCGAGCTTCGATCGTCCCAATATCCGCTATCGCATCGTCGAGAAGGACAACGCCCGCCAGCAGCTGCTGGCCTTCATCAAGGCCGAGCACATGGCCGCGGACGGCACGCACGACAGCGGCATCGTCTACTGCCTGTCGCGCCGCAAGGTCGAGGAGACCGCCGACTGGCTGCGCGGCCACGGCATCAATGCGCTGCCGTACCACGCCGGCATGGACGCGGCCGTGCGGCAGCAGCACCAGGCGCGCTTCCGCGACGAGGAAGGGCTGGTGATGGTGGCCACGATCGCCTTCGGCATGGGCATCGACAAGCCGGACGTCCGCTTCGTCGCCCACCTCGACCTGCCCAAGAGCATGGAGGGCTATTACCAGGAGACCGGCCGGGCCGGGCGCGACGGCCTGCCGGCCAATGCCTGGATGGCCTATGGCCTCGGCGACGTGGTGCAGCAGAAGCGGATGATCGACGAATCGGAGGCCGACGAAGCGCACAAGCGCGTGTCGTCGGCCAAGCTCGACGCCTTGCTGGGCCTGTGCGAGACCGCCGGCTGCCGGCGCGTGCGCATCCTCGCGTATTTCGGCGAGGCGAGCGAGCCCTGCGGCAACTGCGATACCTGCCTGGAGCCGCCGGCCACGTGGGACGGCACGCGCGAGGCGCAGATGGCGCTGTCCTGCGTCTACCGCACCGCCCAGGCCAGCCGCGTGCACTTCGGCGCGACGCATCTGATCGACGTGCTGCGCGGCAACGCCACCGAGAAGATCCGCCAGTGGGGCCACGACAAGGTGTCGACCTTCGGCATCGGCGCGGACCGGTCGGTGTCCGAATGGCATGCCATCTTCCGCCAACTGATCGCGCACGGCCTGCTGGTGATCGACCATGGCGGCCACGGGGCCCTGCTGCTGGGCGAATCGGCGCGCGCGGTGCTCAAGGGCGAGACCAGCATCACGCTGCGCCGCCAGGTCAGCAAGCCGGCCCGCGGCGAGCGCGGCAGCACCGGGCGCGGCAACCGCGTCGACCATACCGCGCAGATGGACGAACAGGCGCTGGCCAACTGGGAGGCGCTGCGGCGCTGGCGCGCCGAAACCGCGCGGGAGCACGGCGTGCCGGCCTATGTGATCTTCCACGATGCGACGCTGGCCCAGTTGGCGCGCAGCGCGCCCGACAGCATGGCGGAACTGGCGGAGGTGCCGGGTATCGGCGCGGCCAAGCTGGAACGCTATGGCGACGAGCTGCTGGAAGTGCTGCAGAAGGCATGAACTGCGGCCCGGCCGCAGGCGGGTTGCCGGATCCCGGAGGTCCTACACGACACCGGCGGGGGCGGCCGTCTCATAAAGCGATTTGCTCCAGGTAAACCGCTTGACCGCTGATCGGTGCGCTGCTAGCATGCCGGATTCGAGTTTTTGGCTTCGGATTTCGCTCGCGCGTCGTTTGGTGGCACCCAGTGTCCGGCGATCGCCCCGGCAGACAGGTCATCGCCGACCTGGCCGGCCCAGCGGGATCCCAGGCGAGCTCGCGCTCTTTGGCAAGTCTGGTTGTTCACACAGTCCCGTCCCAGAGCGTTCTGCTCACCTGCTCCCGCCCAAAACCCGTCCTACCGTTTCGTCGATCGTCGTCGCGCTTGCTGGCGTGCCGCCGGTTCGTCGCCGAAGCGGTGTTTTTTTGTAAAACCAAGCTGGATTGAACAATGCCAACTATCAACCAACTGGTTCGCAAGCCGCGCGTCTCTGAAGTCATCAAGAGCAAGAGCCCGGCGCTTGAGAACTGCCCCCAACGCCGTGGCGTGTGCACCCGCGTGTACACCACCACGCCGAAGAAGCCGAACTCGGCACTGCGTAAGGTCGCCAAGGTGCGCCTGACCAACGGTTTCGAGGTCATCTCGTATATCGGCGGTGAAGGCCACAACCTGCAGGAACACTCGGTCGTGCTGATCCGCGGTGGCCGTGTCAAGGACTTGCCGGGTGTGCGTTACCACATCGTGCGCGGCTCGCTCGACCTGCAAGGCGTCAAGGACCGCAAGCAAGCGCGTTCGAAGTACGGCGCGAAGCGTCCGAAGGCTGCCTGAGCCTGCAACACAAGCGATGGTGGCTGGCGCCCAGCGTCATGTTGCTGTCAACAAGCGGCGGTACAACGGCCAGTTTGCTGCGCCGTGCCGTCGAGTAAGTGGTCCACCCGGCGAATTTGCCGCGCCCCTGGCGCAGGAAGGCAAGCTAGTTGGTGGCCAGAGCGCGGAAGAACCCGCACTCAACTGAATCCTAAGGAAAGAAGATGCCACGTCGTCGTGAAGTCCCCAAGCGGGAAATCCTGCCTGATCCGAAGTTCGGTAACGTCGAAGTTGCCAAGTTCATGAACGTGCTGATGCTGGACGGCAAGAAGTCGGTTGCCGAGCGCATCGTTTATGGCGCGTTCGACCAGATCGAAAAGAAGGCAGGCAAGGCCCCCATCGAAGTGTTCTCCGTTGCGATCAACAACGTGAAGCCGGTGGTGGAAGTGAAGAGCCGCCGCGTCGGTGGCGCCAACTATCAGGTTCCGGTCGAAGTCCGTCCGTCGCGTCGTTTGGCATTGGCGATGCGTTGGCTGCGTGAGGCCGCGAAGAAGCGTAGCGAGAAGTCGATGGCGCTGCGCCTGGCTGGCGAACTGCTTGAGGCAGCGGAAGGTCGTGGCGGCGCGATGAAGAAGCGCGACGAAGTGCACCGCATGGCCGAAGCCAACAAGGCGTTCTCGCACTTCCGCTTCTAAAGCGCGCGGGATTCGCAGTTGGTTGCCGGGCGGGCTGTGTTTTTACACATCTCGCCCGTTTGTGTTAGGGGCGTAGGCCAAGAGATGCCGGCGCCTCACTGACGAATTAGAGGATTAAAGTGGCTCGTAAGACTCCCATCGAGCGTTACCGCAATATCGGTATCTCGGCTCACATTGACGCGGGTAAAACCACCACCACCGAGCGCATCCTGTTCTACACCGGTGTGAACCACAAGATCGGTGAAGTGCACGATGGCGCCGCCACGATGGACTGGATGGAGCAGGAGCAGGAGCGTGGTATTACCATCACCTCCGCTGCCACCACCGCCTTCTGGAAGGGCATGGCCGGCAACTACCCCGAGCACCGCTTCAACATCATCGACACCCCGGGCCACGTGGACTTCACCATCGAGGTGGAGCGTTCCATGCGCGTGCTGGACGGCGCCTGCATGGTGTACTGCGCCGTGGGCGGCGTGCAGCCGCAGTCGGAAACCGTCTGGCGTCAGGCCAACAAGTACGGCGTGCCGCGTCTGGCCTTCGTCAACAAGATGGACCGTACCGGTGCCAACTTCTTCAAGGTCTACGAGCAGCTGAAGACCCGCCTGAAGGCCAACCCGGTGCCCGTGGTGGTGCCGATCGGCGCTGAAGACGGCTTCCAGGGCGTGATCGACCTGCTGGAAATGAAGGCGATCATCTGGGACGAAGCCAGCCAGGGCGTGAAGTTCGAATACAAGGACATCCCGGCCGAGCTGCAGGCGACCGCTGACGAATGGCGCGAGAAGATGGTCGAGTCCGCCGCCGAAGCCAGCGAAGAGCTGATGGAAAAGTACCTGGGCGGCGAAGAGCTGACCCGCGCCGAGATCGTCAAGGCGCTGCGTGACCGTACCATCGCCTGCGAAATCCAGCCGATGCTGTGCGGCACCGCGTTCAAGAACAAGGGCGTGCAGCGCATGCTCGACGCCGTGATCGACTTCCTGCCGTCGCCGGTCGATATTCCGCCGGTCAAGGGCGTGGACGAAAGCGACGACGAGAAGAAGCTCGAGCGCAAGGCCGACGACAACGAGAAGTTCTCGGCGCTGGCGTTCAAGATCATGACCGACCCGTTCGTCGGCCAGCTGATCTTCTTCCGCGTCTACTCGGGCAAGATCAATTCGGGCGACACCGTGTACAACCCGGTGAAGCAGAAGAAGGAGCGTCTGGGCCGTATTCTGCAGATGCACGCCAACCAGCGCGAAGAAATCAAGGAAGTGCTGGCCGGCGACATCGCCGCCGCGGTGGGCCTGAAGGATGCCACCACGGGCGACACGCTGTGCGATCCGTCGGCACCGATCGTGCTCGAGCGCATGGTGTTCCCGGAGCCGGTGATCTCGCAGGCGGTCGAGCCGAAGACCAAGGCCGACCAGGAAAAGATGGGCATCGCCCTGAACCGCCTGGCCGCCGAAGACCCGTCGTTCCGCGTGCGTACCGATGAAGAATCGGGCCAGACGATCATTTCGGGCATGGGCGAGCTCCACCTCGAAATTCTGGTCGACCGCATGAAGCGCGAATTCGGCGTGGAAGCCAACATCGGCGCGCCGCAGGTGGCCTACCGCGAAACCATCCGCAAGAAGGCCGAGGACGTCGAAGGCAAGTTCGTCAAGCAGTCGGGCGGCCGCGGCCAGTACGGCCACGCCGTGATCACGCTGGAACCGCAGGAGCCGGGCAAGGGCTTCGAGTTCGTCGACGCCATCAAGGGCGGTGTGATTCCTCGCGAATACATCCCGGCGGTCGAGAAGGGTATCAGCGACACGCTGCAGGCCGGTGTCCTGGCGGGCTTCCCGGTGGTGGACGTGAAGGTCACGCTGACGTTCGGTTCGTACCACGACGTGGACTCGAACGAAAACGCGTTCCGCATGGCCGGCTCGATGGCTTTCAAGGAAGCCATGCGCAAGGCCAGCCCGGTTCTGCTCGAGCCGATGATGGCCGTGGAAGTGGAAACGCCGGAAGACTACACCGGTACCGTGATGGGCGACCTGTCGTCCCGCCGCGGCATCGTGCAGGGCATGGACGACATGGTTGGCGGCGGCAAGATCATCAAGGCCGAAGTCCCGCTGTCGGAAATGTTCGGTTATTCGACCGCGCTGCGCTCGGCCACGCAAGGCCGCGCCACCTACACCATGGAATTCAAGCACTACGCCGAGGCACCGAAGAACATCGCCGAAGCAGTGATGGCGGCCAAGGGCAAGTAAACAGGCTGTATGCCGCTGCGCCCGCCAGGGCGTGGCGGCGTGATGAATCCACAAGACTGCATTCCATTAGGAGCTGAAGAAAATGGCAAAGGAAAAGTTCGAGCGGACCAAGCCGCACGTGAACGTTGGTACGATTGGTCACGTTGACCACGGCAAGACGACGCTGACGGCGGCGATTGCGACGGTGCTGGCTTCGAAGTTCGGCGGTGCCGCGAAGAAGTACGACGAAATCGATGCGGCGCCGGAAGAGAAGGCACGCGGTATTACCATCAACACCGCGCACGTCGAGTACGAGACGGCCAACCGCCACTACGCGCACGTTGACTGCCCGGGCCACGCCGACTACGTCAAGAACATGATCACCGGCGCTGCGCAGATGGACGGCGCGATCCTGGTGTGCTCGGCCGCTGACGGCCCGATGCCGCAGACGCGCGAGCACATCCTGCTGGCCCGTCAGGTCGGCGTGCCGTACATCATCGTGTTCCTGAACAAGTGCGACATGGTGGACGACGCCGAGCTGCTCGAGCTGGTGGAAATGGAAGTGCGCGAGCTGCTGTCGAAGTACGAGTTCCCGGCGACGACACCCCGATCATCAAGGGTTCGGCCAAGCTGGCGCTCGAAGGCGACAAGGGTGACCTGGGCGAAGAGGCGATCATGCGCCTGGCCGAGGCACTGGACACCTACATCCCGACGCCGGAGCGCGCCGTGGACGGCACGTTCCTGATGCCGGTCGAAGACGTGTTCTCGATCTCGGGCCGCGGTACCGTGGTGACCGGCCGTATCGAGCGTGGCGTGATCAAGGTCGGCGAGGAAATCGAAATCGTCGGCATCCGCCCGACGGTCAAGACCACCTGCACCGGCGTGGAAATGTTCCGCAAGCTGCTGGACCAGGGCCAGGCTGGCGACAACGTCGGTCTGCTGCTGCGCGGCACCAAGCGTGAAGACGTCGAGCGCGGCCAGGTGCTGTGCAAGCCGGGTTCGATCAAGCCGCACACGCACTTCACCGGCGAGGTGTACATCCTGTCGAAGGACGAAGGTGGCCGTCACACCCCGTTCTTCAACAACTACCGTCCGCAGTTCTATTTCCGTACGACCGACGTGACCGGCTCGATCGAGCTGCCGAAGGACAAGGAAATGGTCATGCCGGGCGACAACGTGTCGATCACCGTCAAGCTGATCGCCCCGATCGCGATGGAAGAAGGCCTGCGCTTCGCCATCCGTGAAGGCGGCCGCACCGTCGGCGCCGGCGTCGTCGCCAAGATCCTGGACTAAACCAGGCTGTCGGGACGGGTGGCCTCCGCCCGTCCCTGCTACCACCGGGCCGTGACGGCCCATCGCTCTTTTAAGGAAAAATCATGCAGAACCAGAAGATCCGTATCCGCCTGAAGGCTTTCGACTATCGCCTGATCGACCAGTCGGCCGCCGAAATCGTGGATACCGCCAAGCGCACCGGCGCGATCGTCAAGGGCCCGGTTCCCCTGCCGACCCGCATCGAGCGCTTCGACATCCTGCGTTCGCCGCACGTGAACAAGACCAGCCGCGATCAGTTCGAGATCCGCACCCATCAGCGTCTGCTGGACATCGTCGACCCGTCGGAAAAGACCGTCGACGCGCTGATGAAGCTGGACCTGCCGGCTGGCGTGGACGTCGAGATCAAGGTGTAATCGATCCGACGAGACCGGCCGCCCCGCGCGGCCGCTCTGCAGTGGAACGGCGAACGCAAGTTCGCCGTTTTCCTTTTTCGGCGCCGGAACGCCGAAATAGCGACGTATCAACCACGTTGCAACAGCAAAACCCCCATTTGCTGAACCCCTTGCCAGATTGCAGTTGCCCTTTCCAGGAGGCTGCGATATAGTGTAAGGCTACCCATCTATCTATGGGTATTGGGCTGGCCGTTTTGGCCGCGCGCCGTCTCTTTTGCGCAAGCCCCCGACACCAGAAACACTCAACACGTTTCGTGTATCAATCAGCCCCGGCCAATCGCAGCCGGGAATGGAGCAAACCATGAGCCTTGGCCTTGTAGGTCGCAAGGTTGGCATGACCCGTATTTTCACGGACGACGGTGAAGCAATTCCCGTGACCGTGATCGAGGTCGGCGACAACCGCGTGACGCAAATCAAGACGGACGAGACCGACGGTTATACCGCGGTGCAAGTCACCTTCGGCGCCCGGCGCGCAAGCCGCGTCACCAAGCCGCTGGCGGGTCATCTCGCCAAAGCCGGTGTGGAAGCGGGCGAAGTCATCAAAGAATTCCGCGTGGATGCAGCCAAGGCTGCCGAGCTGCAAGCCGGCGGCACGCTGTCGGTCGACCTGTTCGCGGTCGGCCAGAAGATCGACGTGCAGGGCGTGACGATCGGTAAGGGCTACGCCGGTACCATCAAGCGCTACCACTTCGCGTCGGGCCGTGCCACGCACGGTAACTCGCGTTCGCACAACGTGCCGGGTTCGATCGGTATGGCGCAGGATCCGGGCCGTGTGTTCCCGGGCAAGCGCATGACCGGCCACCTCGGTGACGTCACGCGTACCGTCCAAAACCTGGTCATCGCCAAGATCGACGCAGAGCGCAAGCTGCTGCTGGTCAAGGGCGCGATCCCGGGTTCGAAGGGCGGCAAAGTCATCGTTACCCCGGCCGTCAAGGCCAAAGCTGCGGCTTAAGGAGCGGACACATGGAACTTAAGCTCCTCCAGGACAACGGCCAGATCGGTGCAGGCGTCTCCGCCTCGCCCGAAGTCTTCGGCCGCGATTACAACGAAGCTCTGGTTCACCAGATCGTCGTCGCTTACCAGGCCAACGCGCGTAGCGGCAACCGGAAGCAGAAGGACCGCGAAGAGGTCAAGCACACCACGAAGAAGCCGTGGCGTCAGAAGGGTACGGGCCGTGCTCGTGCCGGTATGTCCTCGTCGCCGCTGTGGCGCGGGGGCGGCCGTATCTTCCCGAACTCGCCGGAAGAGAACTTCAGCCAGAAGGTCAACAAGAAGATGTTCCGTGCCGGCATGCGCTCGATCTATTCGCAGCTGGCCCGGGAAGGTCGTATCAACGTGGTGGAGGGTTTCTCCGTCGACGCGCCCAAGACCAAGCTGCTGGCCGACAAGTTCAAGGCCATGGGTCTGGACTCGGTGCTGATCATCACCGACAACCTCGACGAAAATCTCTACCTGGCTTCGCGCAACCTGCCGCACGTGGCGGTTGTCGAGCCGCGCCACGCCGATCCGCTGTCGCTCGTGCACTACAAGAAGGTGCTGGTGACCAAGGCGGCCGTCGCGCAGATCGAGGAGTTGCTCAAATGACGCAAGTAGCCAAGAACGATCATCGTTTGATGCAGGTGCTGCTCGCGCCGGTGGTTTCCGAAAAGGCAACCCTGGTCGCCGACAAGAACGAACAAGTGGTGTTCGAAGTCGCTCGCGACGCCAACAAGGCGGAAGTGAAGGCGGCGGTCGAACTGCTGTTCAAGGTCGAGGTGCAGTCCGTTCAGATCCTGAACCAGAAGGGCAAGCAAAAGCGTTTCGGTCGCTTCATGGGTCGTCGCAACCATGTGAAGAAGGCCTACGTGTCGCTGAAGCCGGGTCAGGAAATCAATTTTGAAGCGGAGGCCAAGTAATCATGGCACTCGTCAAGACCAAGCCGACTTCCCCGGGTCGCCGCTCGATGGTGAAGGTTGTCAACCGCAACCTGCACAAGGGCGAACCGTACGCGCCGCTGCTGGAAAAGCAATTCCAGAAGTCGGGCCGTAACAACAATGGCCACATCACCACCCGTCACAAGGGCGGTGGCCACAAGCATCACTACCGTGTGGTCGACTTCAAGCGCAACGACAAGGACGGCATCCCCGCCAAGGTCGAGCGCCTGGAATACGATCCGAACCGCAGCGCCAACATCGCGCTGGTGCTGTTCGCCGACGGCGAGCGCCGCTACATCATCGCCACCAAGGGCATGGTTGCCGGCCAGCAGCTGATGAACGGCGCCGAAGCCCCGATCAAGGCCGGCAACAACCTGCCGATCCGCAACATCCCGGTCGGTACCACGATCAACAACGTGGAAATGCTGCCGGGCAAGGGCGCCCAGATCGCGCGTGCCGCCGGCGGTTCCGCCGTGCTGCTGGCTCGCGAAGGCGTCTACGCCCAGGTGCGTCTGCGCTCCGGTGAAGTGCGCCGCGTGCATATCGAATGCCGCGCCACCATCGGTGAAGTGGGCAACGAAGAGCACAGCCTGCGCGTGATCGGCAAGGCCGGCGCGACGCGCTGGCGCGGTATTCGCCCGACCGTCCGCGGCGTGGTGATGAACCCGATCGACCACCCGCACGGTGGTGGTGAAGGCCGTACCGCTGCTGGTCGCGATCCTGTGTCGCCGTGGGGCACCCCGACCAAGGGTTACCGCACCCGCAGCAACAAGCGCACTGCCAGCATGATCGTGCAGCGCCGCCACAAGCGTTAATCGGTAGGTAGGAGCTAAACACATGACTCGTTCTGCAAAAAAGGGTCCTTTCTGTGACGCCCACCTGCTGAAGAAGGTGGAAACGGCTGTCAGCGGCAAGGACAAGAAACCCATCAAGACGTGGTCGCGCCGCTCGACCATTCTGCCGGAGTTCATCGGCCTGACGATCGCCGTCCACAACGGCCGTCAACACGTGCCGGTGTACGTCACGGAAAACATGGTCGGCCACAAGCTCGGTGAATTTGCGCTGACGCGCACGTTCAAGGGCCACGCGGCTGACAAGAAAGCGAAGAGGTAAGGTGCCATCATGGAAGTGAAAGCGATTCATCGCGGTGCCCGCATCTCCGCCCAGAAGACGCGCCTGGTCGCCGACCAGATCCGTGGTCTGCCGATCGAGCGCGCGCTCAACATCCTGGCGTTCAGCCCGAAGAAGGCCGCCGGGATCGTGAAGAAGGTGGTCGAATCGGCCATCGCCAACGCCGAGCACAACGAAGGCGCCGACATCGACGAGCTGAAGGTCAAATCGATCTACGTCGACAAGGCAACCTCGCTCAAGCGCTTCACCGCACGGGCAAAGGGCCGCGGCAACCGCATCGAGAAACAAACCTGTCACATCACTGTGACGCTCGGCAACTAAGGAGTCACGATGGGACAGAAGATTCATCCGACTGGCTTCCGTCTGGCCGTCAGCCGTAACTGGGCTTCGCGTTGGTACGCCAACAACACGAAGTTCGCCGGCATGCTGAAGGAAGACATCGAAGTTCGCGACTTTCTGAAGAAGAAGCTCAAGAACGCTTCGGTGGGCCGCGTCGTCATCGAGCGCCCCGCCCGCAATGCCCGTCTCACCATCTACAGCTCGCGTCCGGGCGTGGTGATCGGCAAGAAGGGTGAGGACATCGAACTGCTGAAGGCCGAGCTGCAGCGTCGCATGGGCGTGCCCGTGCACGTGAACATCGAGGAAATCCGCAAGCCGGAAACCGATGCTCAGCTGATCGCCGACTCGATCACCCAGCAGCTCGAGCGCCGCATCATGTTCCGCCGCGCGATGAAGCGCGCGATGCAGAACGCGATGCGCCTGGGCGCCCAGGGCATCAAGATCATGAGCTCGGGCCGTCTGAACGGTATCGAAATCGCACGTACCGAGTGGTACCGCGAGGGCCGCGTGCCCCTGCACACCCTGCGTGCCGACATCGACTACGGCTTCTCCGAAGCGGAAACCACCTACGGCATCATCGGTGTCAAGGTGTGGGTCTACAAGGGTGATCACCTCGGCCGCAACGATGCGCCGGTGGTGGAAGAGCCGCAAGACGAACGTCGTCGTCGCCCGGGTCGTCCGGACGGTCGCCGTCGTGACGGTGAAGGCCGTCCGGGTGGCAACCGCCGCGGTGGCGCTGGTGCCGGTCGCCGCGCTGCGCCTGGCGCAGACGCGAAGAGTGGAGAATAACGATGCTGCAACCGAAGCGCAGAAAATATCGCAAGGAGCAGAAAGGCCGCAACACGGGTAAGGCTACCCGTGGCAACGCCGTGTCTTTCGGCGAATTCGGCCTGAAGGCAATGGGCCGTGGCCGTCTGACGGCTCGTCAGATCGAGTCGGCACGTCGTGCGATGACCCGCCACATCAAGCGTGGCGGCCGCATCTGGATCCGGATCTTCCCGGACAAGCCGATCTCGAAGAAGCCCGCCGAAGTCCGTATGGGTAACGGCAAGGGCAATCCGGAATACTACGTGGCTGAAATCCAGCCGGGCAAGATGCTGTACGAAATGGATGGCGTGAGCGAAGAGCTGGCGCGTGAGGCGTTCCGCCTCGCGGCGGCCAAGCTGCCGATCGCGACCAATTTCGTGGTGCGCCAGGTCGGGACGTAAGGAGAGCAGGGATGAAAGCATCCGAACTTCGCGGCAAGGACGCCGCAGGCCTGAACCAAGAGCTCTCCGAGCTCCTGAAGGCCCAATTTAGCCTGCGCATGCAAAAGGCCACCCAACAGCTGCAGAACACCAGCCAGCTGAAGAAGGTGCGCAAGGACATCGCGCGGGTGCATACCGTGCTGAACGAAAAGGCGAACTCGAAATGACTGAAACTGCACAAACGGAATCGTCGCTTCGCCGTACCCTGGTCGGCCGCGTGGTAAGCGACAAGATGGACAAGACCGTGACGGTCCTGGTCGAAAACCGTGTCAAGCATCCGCTGTATGGCAAGTACGTCCTGCGCTCGAAGAAGTACAAGGCGCATGACGAAGCCAACCAGTACAAGGAAGGCGACAAGGTCGAGATCCAGGAAGGCCGTCCGATCTCGCGGACCAAGTCCTGGGTCGTTTCCCGGCTGGTCGAAGCAGCGCGCGTCATCTAAGAACCAACAGGTTCTCGGTTGACTTGCAGGTCCAGGGTTATGTGCTATAATCCTGGACTTCCGCTTTATTGCGGCCGTCTCTTGTAACACCACCCGGGCGGTCCGTTAAAGCGAACCCCAGGCCTAGCGGCTCCTGACTTGTCACATCGTTCAGACCGCCTGGCACACCGACTTCAAGTTGATCAACCCAAACGGTGACTGGCGCAATGCCGGTGGCCGACGGGACCAAGACTGACCGGCGGGCGTACCTTTTTCGTGGGCCCGGTGGATTAAGTTGGGAAGACAAACACCATGATTCAGACAGAAAGCCGGCTCGAAGTGGCCGATAACACGGGTGCGCGCGAAGTGCTGTGCATCAAAGTGCTGGGTGGGTCCAAGCGCCGCTATGCGAGCGTAGGCGACATCATCAAGGTGACCGTCAAGGACGCAGCGCCGCGCGGTCGCGTGAAGAAGGGCGATATCTACAACGCCGTCGTGGTCCGCACCGCCAAGGGCGTGCGCCGCGCGGACGGTTCGCTCGTCAAGTTCGACGGCAATGCCGCTGTCCTGCTGAACAACAAGCTCGAGCCGATCGGCACCCGTATCTTCGGGCCGGTGACTCGTGAACTCCGTACCGAGCGCTTCATGAAGATCGTGTCGCTCGCACCGGAAGTGCTGTAAGGAGCCGCCATGAACAAGATTCGCAAAGGCGACGAGGTCATCGTCCTGACCGGCAAGGACAAGGGCAAGCGCGGCAAGGTCCAGGCCGTGCTGGGCGACAAGGTCGCCGTCGAGGGCGTGAACGTCGCGAAGAAGCACGCACGTCCGAACCCGATGCTGGGCACGACCGGTGGCGTGATCGACAAGGTCATGCCCCTGCATATTTCCAACGTTGCGCTCGTGGATGCCAATGGCAAGCCGTCGCGCGTCGGCATCAAGCTGGTGGAAGGCAAGCGCGTGCGCGTGCTCAAGACCACCGGCGCCGTCGTCGCCGCTTGATTCTGGGCACGGATAGGAGTTGAGCATGGCAGCACGTCTGCAAGAGCAGTACAAAGAACAGGTCGTTCCGGCCCTGATGAAGAAGTTCGGCTACAAGTCGGTCATGGAGGTGCCCCGCATCACCAAGATCACGCTGAACATGGGTCTGGGCGAAGCCATCAATGACAAGAAGGTCATCGAACTGGCAGTGGGCGACCTGACCAAGATCGCTGGTCAGAAGCCGGTCGTGACGAAGGCCCGCAAGGCCATCGCCGGCTTCAAGATTCGCCAGGGCTATCCCATCGGTGCGATGGTGACCCTGCGTGGCGAACGGATGTGGGAATTCCTCGACCGTTTCGTCACCGTGGCCCTGCCGCGCGTGCGCGATTTCCGTGGTGTGTCCGGCAAGTCGTTCGACGGCCGTGGCAACTACAACATCGGTGTGAAAGAGCAGATCATCTTCCC
This sequence comes from Cupriavidus cauae, assembly GCF_026210475.1. Lineage (NCBI taxonomy): Bacteria > Pseudomonadati > Pseudomonadota > Betaproteobacteria > Burkholderiales > Burkholderiaceae > Cupriavidus > Cupriavidus cauae. The sequence goes on along the minus strand of NZ_CP080293.1, from coordinate 514,272 downwards.
CGAAATCGAGTACGACAAGATCGACGCGCTGCGCGGTCTGAACATCAGCATCACGACGACGGCGAAGAATGACGAGGAAGCCAAGGAGCTCCTCGCCGCATTCAAGTTCCCGTTCCGCAATTAAGGGGTAACCGTGGCTAAATTGGCTCTGATTGAACGTGAGAAGAAGCGCGCGAAGCTCGCGGCGAAGTACGCCGAGAAGCGCGCTGCCCTCAAGGCCATTATCGACGACCAAGCGAAGTCGGAAGAAGAGCGTTACGAAGCGCGCCTGGAGCTGCAACAGCTGCCGCGCAACGCCAATCCGACCCGCCAGCGCAATCGCTGCGCGATCACCGGTCGTCCCCGCGGTACCTTCCGCAAGTTTGGCCTGGCGCGTAACAAGATCCGCGAGATCGCCTTCAAGGGCGAAATTCCGGGTCTGACGAAAGCCAGCTGGTAATTACGCACAGGCTACAGGAGAAACAGTATGAGCATGAGCGATCCTATCGCCGATATGCTGACGCGCATCCGCAACGCCCAGGGCGTGCAGAAGGCGTCGGTTGTCATGCCGTCGTCGAAGCTGAAAGTGGCGATCGCCAAGGTCCTGAAGGACGAAGGCTATATCGACGACTACGCTGTCGCCGAGGAAGGCGGCAAGGCACAACTGACCATCGGTCTGAAGTACTACGCCGGCCGTCCGGTGATCGAGCGCATCGAACGCGTGTCGAAGCCCGGTCTGCGCGTGTACAAGGGCCGCAGCGAAATCCCGCAAGTGATGAACGGCCTGGGCGTCGCGATCATCTCGACCCCCAAGGGTCTGATGACCGATCGCGCGGCACGTGCCACGGGCGTGGGCGGCGAAGTCATCTGCTACGTCGCGTAAGGAGTAACCATGTCCCGTGTAGGTAAGGCTCCCATCGCGCTGCCGAAAGGCGCGGAAGTGAATGTGGCGGCCGGCGTGCTCACCGTCAAGGGCCCGCTCGGTACGCTGTCCCAGCCGATTCACAGCCTGGTCAAGGTCAACGTCGAGAACGACACGCTGACCTTCGCCGCCGCTGACGAATCGCGCGAAGCAAACGCTCTGCAGGGCACCATGCGTGCTCTGGTGGCCAATATGGTCAAGGGCGTGACCACCGGTTTCGAGCGCAAGCTGACCCTGGTAGGCGTGGGCTATCGTGCCCAGCTGCAAGGCGCTGCGCTGAAGCTCCAGCTTGGTTTCTCGCACGACGTGATCCATGAGATGCCGGAAGGCGTGAAGGCGGAAACGCCGACGCAGACCGAGATCATCATCAAGGGTGCGGACAAGCAGAAAGTCGGTCAGGTTGCCGCGGAAGTCCGCGCGTACCGTCCGCCCGAGCCCTACAAGGGCAAGGGTGTTCGCTACGCAGACGAGCGCGTCATCCTGAAGGAAACCAAGAAGAAGTAAGGGGTGCAGTGATGAACAAGAAAGACGCTCGTTTGCGCCGTGCACGTCAGACCCGCGCCAAGATTGCCGAGCTGAAGGTCAATCGTCTGACTGTGTTCCGTACGAATACGCATATTTACGCTCAGGTCTACTCGCCGTGCGGCACCCAGGTGGTGGCGTCGGCTTCGACCGTCGAAGCAGAAGTGCGCAAGGAACTGGCCGGCAGCGGTGCCACCACCGCTGCTGCCACCGTGGTCGGCAAGCGCATCGCCGAGAAGGCGAAGGCTGCCGGCGTGGAAACCGTCGCGTTCGATCGCGCCGGCTTCCGCTTCCACGGTCGCGTGAAGGCCCTGGCTGACGCTGCCCGCGAAGCCGGCCTCAAGTTCTAAGCGCTTAAGAGAGATACGTCATGGCAAAGATGCAAGCAAAAGTCCAGCAGGACGAACGCGACGACGGCCTCCGCGAGAAGATGATCTCGGTCAACCGCGTCACCAAGGTGGTGAAGGGCGGCCGGATCCTCGGTTTCGCTGCGCTGACCGTGGTCGGTGACGGCGATGGCCGCATCGGCATGGGCAAGGGCAAGGCGAAGGAAGTGCCGGTGGCCGTGCAGAAGGCAATGGACGAAGCCCGTCGCAAGATGGTCAAGGTCCCGCTGAAGAACGGCACGCTGCAGCACGAAGTCGTTGGCAAGCACGGCGCCGCCAAGGTGCTGATGATGCCGGCGAAGGAAGGTACCGGCGTGATCGCCGGCGGCCCGATGCGCGCGATCTTCGAGGTGATGGGCGTGACCAACGTGGTCACCAAGTCGCACGGCTCGACCAACCCGTACAACATGGTTCGCGCCACGCTGGACGGTCTGCAGAAGATGAGCACGCCGGGCGAAATCGCCGCCAAGCGTGGCAAGTCTGTCGAAGACATCCTCGGTTAAGGCAGGTGAACGAAATGTCGCAGAAAACCGTAAAAGTGCAACTCGTGCGCAGCCTGATCGGCACGCGCGAGGATCATCGCGCCACCGTTCGTGGTCTTGGCCTGCGCCGCCTCAACTCGGTGTCGGAACTGCAGGATACGCCGGCCGTGCGCGGCATGATCAACAAGGTCTCGTACCTGGTGAAGGTCATCGGCTGAGCCTGGGCCAAGATCGGGATATGGAGAGCAATATGCAACTGAACAACCTGAAACCGGCCGCCGGTTCGAAGCACGCCAAGCGTCGCGTCGGCCGCGGTATCGGCTCCGGCCTGGGCAAGACCGCCGGTCGCGGTCACAAGGGTCAGAAGTCGCGTTCGGGCGGCTTCCACAAGGTGGGCTTCGAAGGCGGCCAGATGCCGCTGTACCGTCGTCTGCCGAAGCGCGGCTTCACGTCGCTGACCAAGGCGTTCACCGCCGAAGTCACGCTGCGTGATCTGGAGCGCCTGGAAGCGGCCGAAGTCGACCTGCTGGTTCTGAAGCAGGCCGGTCTGGTCAGCGACCTGGTCAAGAGCGCCAAGGTCATCAAGGCCGGCGAGCTGACCCGCAAGGTGACGATCAAGGGTCTGGGCGCCACCGCTGGCGCCAAGGCAGCGATCGAAGCCGCGGGCGGTCAGATCGCGGAGTAAGTAAGCAGATTTCGCAGCATAGGCGAGTCACAAGTCGGAGCATCGTTTGGCCACGGCGAAACCCAATGCAAGCGCACAGGCCAGGAACACGGCGAAGTACGGCGATCTCAAGCGCCGGCTGATGTTCCTGGTGCTGGCCCTGATCGTCTACCGCATCGGTGCGCATATTCCGGTGCCGGGAATCGATCCGGAGCAACTGGCGCAGCTGTTCCAGAGTCAGTCGGGTGGCATCCTCGGGATGTTCAACCTGTTCTCGGGAGGCGCGCTGTCGCGCTTCACCGTGTTCGCGCTCGGCATCATGCCGTACATCTCGGCGTCGATCATCATGCAGTTGCTGACGATCGTGCTGCCGCAGCTGGAATCGCTGAAGAAGGAAGGGCAGGCCGGACAGCGGAAGATCACCCAGTACACCCGTTACGGGACCGTGCTGCTGGCGACCTTCCAGGCGTTCTCGATCGCGGTCGCGCTCGAGTCGCAACCGGGCCTGGTGATCGACCCCGGCATGATGTTCCGCGCTACCGCGGTGATCACGCTGGTGACCGGCACGATGTTCCTGATGTGGCTGGGTGAGCAGATCACCGAGCGCGGACTGGGCAACGGCATCTCGATCATCATCTTCGGCGGTATCGCGGCGGGCTTGCCCAATGCGATCGGCGGGCTGTTCGAACTGGTTCGTACCGGCTCGATGAGCATCATCGCGGCGATCTTCATCGTGGCGATCGTGATCGCGGTGACGTTCGCGGTGGTGTTCGTCGAACGCGGCCAGCGCAAGATCCTGGTGAACTATGCCAAGCGTCAGGTCGGCAACAAGGTGTACGGCGGCCAGTCGTCGCACCTGCCGCTGAAGCTGAACATGGCAGGGGTGATTCCGCCGATCTTCGCATCGTCGATCATCCTGTTCCCGGCGACGATCGCGGGCTGGTTCACGTCGGATTCGACCGGCGCCGTGGGCAGGTTCATCAAGGACCTGGCCGCGACCCTGTCGCCCGGCCAACCGGTGTACATCCTGCTCTATGCTGCGGCAATCGTGTTCTTCTGCTTCTTCTATACGGCGTTGGTGTACAACAGCCGGGAAGTCGCGGACAACCTGAAGAAAAGCGGTGCCTTCATTCCGGGCATCCGTCCTGGCGAGCAGACGACGCGCTATATCGACAAGATTCTGGTGCGACTGACGCTGGCTGGTGCGATCTACATCACACTGGTCTGCCTGTTGCCGGAATTCCTGGTGCTGCGCTGGAACGTGCCGTTCTATTTCGGCGGAACTTCGCTACTGATCATCGTGGTCGTCACGATGGACTTCATGGCCCAGGTTCAGTCCTATGTCATGTCGCAGCAGTACGAGTCGTTGCTGAAGAAGGCCAATTTCAAAGGTAACCTGACTTTGCGCTGAGCCGGGTCAGGACAGGCTAGGTATGGCTAAAGACGACGTCATCCAGATGCAGGGTGAGGTAATCGAAAACCTGCCCAATGCGACCTTCAGGGTGAAGCTGGAAAATGGCCATGTCGTACTGGGCCATATCTCCGGGAAGATGCGGATGCACTACATCCGCATCCTGCCGGGGGACAAAGTTACGGTCGAATTGACGCCATACGATCTGTCACGCGCGCGCATCGTCTTCCGGACGAAGTGAGCCGAAACAGGAATTGAAGGAAGAGGAAAATCATGAAAGTGCTGGCTTCTGTTAAGCGCATTTGCCGCAACTGCAAAGTTATCAAGCGCAACGGTGTCGTGCGCGTGATCTGCTCGTCGGATCCCCGCCACAAGCAACGCCAAGGCTAATCGTAAAGAGGATTGACGAATGGCACGTATCGCAGGGGTTAACATCCCGAATCACAAGCATACCGAGATCGGCCTGACGGCGATTTACGGTATCGGCCGCTCGCGCGCTCGCAAGATTTGCGAGGCCACTGGCGTTCCTTTTGACAAGAAGGTCAAGGATCTGACCGACGCCGACCTGGAAAAGCTTCGTGACGAAGTGGGCAAGGTCACGGTCGAGGGTGACCTGCGTCGTGAAACCACGATGAACATCAAGCGTCTGATGGACCTTGGTTGCTATCGTGGCCTGCGTCACCGCCGCGGCCTGCCGCTGCGTGGCCAGCGCACCCGCACCAACGCCCGTACCCGCAAGGGTCCGCGTAAGGCCGGCGTGGCTCTGAAGAAGTAACGCCCAAGGCAGAGGAAGATAACTAATGGCAAAAGGTCCGAACAACGCCGCCCAGCGCGCGCGTAAGAAGGTCAAGAAGAACGTCGCCGACGGCATCGCGCACGTCCACGCCTCGTTCAACAACACGATCATCACGATCACCGACCGTCAGGGCAATGCCCTGTCGTGGGCGACCTCGGGTGGCCAGGGCTTCAAGGGTTCGCGCAAGTCGACCCCGTTCGCAGCCCAGGTTGCTGCCGAGAACGCCGGCCGCGTCGCGCAAGACCAGGGCATCAAGAACCTGGAAGTGCGCATCAAGGGCCCGGGCCCGGGCCGTGAATCGGCTGTGCGCGCGCTGAACGCGCTGGGCATCAAGATCGCCGTGATCGAAGACGTCACGCCGGTGCCGCACAACGGCTGCCGTCCGCCGAAGCGCCGCCGTATCTAAGCGCCAGGCATCGCCGGACCCGCGTCGGATTTTCCGGGCGCGGGTCCTGTCGTTCTTGTTGTGATAGAATGCCGCGTTTTGTCGGCGAGGCATCCGCGCCAGCGGCTGCTGCCGGACAGATCGTCGGATTCCGTGCGAATTCATTGTGTGGCGCGCAGCCGTTCGGCCGCGCGCGTTGGATAAGCCCACCGTTCGCCGTCACCGTCCCTCAAGGCGGATGCAGCAGGCGGACTCGCGGCGCGTCGATCCTGGCGCCGCGATCGAATCAGTAAGGAAGATAAAGTGGCACGTTATACCGGCCCGAAGGCCAAACTTTCCCGCCGTGAAGGCACCGACCTGTTCCTGAAGAGCGCGCGCCGCTCGCTCGCCGACAAGTGCAAGCTGGACAGCAAGCCGGGCCAGCACGGCCGTACCTCGGGCGCCCGTACCTCCGACTACGGCACCCAGCTGCGTGAAAAGCAGAAGGTCAAGCGCATCTACGGCGTGCTCGAGCGCCAGTTCCGCCGCTACTTTGCCGAGGCCGACCGCCGCAAGGGCAATACCGGCGAAAACCTGCTCCAGCTGCTGGAAACCCGCCTGGACAACGTCGTGTACCGGATGGGCTTCGGTTCGACCCGTGCCGAAGCGCGCCAGCTGGTGTCGCACAAGGCGATCCTGGTCAACGGCCAGACCCTGAACGTGCCGTCGGCGCAGATCAAGGTCGGTGACGTGGTGTCGATCCGCGAGCAGGCCAAGAAGCAGGCTCGTATCGCCGAGTCGCTGTCGCTGGCCGAGCAGTCGGGCTTCCCGAGCTGGGTGGCCGTCGATGCCAAGAAGTTCGAAGGCACGTTCAAGCAAGTGCCGGATCGCGCCGATATCTCGGGCGACATCAACGAGAGCCTGATCGTCGAATTGTATTCGCGTTAATCGCCCGGACCCGTTCGCCTACAACGGCCGCGGCTTGCGATTTCTCGTCGAGCTCCATCTTCAGCCCGGCGCGCTTCGGCGCGCCGGGCTTATTGCCCATCGTACGATGGGTTTTTTCGGGTTCCAGAACTCAGCCTTATCGGTGTAACGAGCCGAGGGTATTGAAAAGGACAACCTAATGCAAACAGCACTCCTCAAGCCAAAAATCATCGCCGTCGAGCCGCTGGGCGATCATCACGCCAAAGTCGTGATGGAGCCGTTCGAGCGCGGCTACGGCCATACGCTCGGTAACGCCCTGCGTCGCGTGCTGCTGTCGTCGATGGTCGGCTATGCCCCGACCGAAGTGACGATCGCTGGGGTGGTCCACGAATATTCCACCATCGACGGCGTGCAGGAAGACGTCGTCAACCTGCTGCTGAACCTGAAGGGCGTCGTCTTCAAGCTGCACAACCGCGACGAAGTCACGGTGTCGCTGCGCAAGGAAGGCGAAGGCGTGGTGACGGCCGCCGATATCGAGCTGCCGCACGATGTCGAGATCATCAATCCCGGCCACGTGATCGCCCATCTGTCGGCCGGCGGCAAGCTGGACATGCAGATCAAGGTCGAACAGGGCCGCGGCTATGTGCCGGGCAACGTTCGCAAGTTCGGCGACGAGTCGAACAAGGTGATCGGCCGCATCGTGCTGGACGCCTCGTTCTCGCCGGTGCGCCGCGTCTCGTACGCGGTCGAGTCGGCCCGTGTCGAGCAGCGTACCGACCTGGACAAGCTGGTGATGAACATCGAAACCGACGGCGTGATCTCGCCCGAGGAAGCGATCCGTCAATCGGCCCGCATCCTGGTCGACCAGCTGTCCGTATTCGCGGCGCTGGAAGGCACCGAGTCGTCGGCGGAAGCCGCTTCGAGCCGCGCGCCGCAGATCGATCCGATCCTGCTGCGTCCGGTCGACGACCTGGAGCTGACGGTGCGCTCGGCCAACTGCCTGAAGGCCGAGAACATCTACTACATCGGCGACCTGATCCAGCGTACCGAGAACGAGCTGCTGAAGACCCCGAACCTGGGTCGCAAGTCGCTTAACGAGATCAAGGAAGTCCTCGCTTCGCGTGGCCTGACGCTCGGCATGAAGCTCGAGAACTGGCCGCCCGCAGGCCTGGAGAAGTAATCTGCGCGGCGGGCGCCAGCCGGCGTCCGCTGCCAGTCCCTGCCGCCCGGCCTGCGATGGCCAGGCGGCGCAAACCGACTACCGGCCCGCGCCGGCGCGCTCCCGACGGGAATGCGCTGGCGATAGAAGAGCTGGTCAAACACTGATCTAGAAAGGAATCATCATGCGTCACCGTCATGGTTTGCGGAAACTGAACCGCACCTCGTCGCACCGTCTCGCGATGCTGCGCAACATGTCCAACTCGCTGTTCCAGCACGAGCTGATCAAGACCACGCTGCCGAAGGCCAAGGAACTGCGCAAGGTCGTCGAGCCGCTGATCACGCTGGCCAAGAAGGACACCGTCGCCAACCGCCGTCTGGCTTTCGCCCGCCTGCGCGACCGCGACATGGTCACCAAGCTGTTCAACGAACTGGGCCCGCGCTACGCCACCCGTCCGGGCGGCTACACCCGCATCCTGAAGTTCGGCTTCCGTCAGGGCGACAACGCGCCGATGGCGCTGGTCGAGCTGGTCGATCGTCCCGAAGTGACCGAGGCCCCGGCCGAGGAAGCTGCGGAGTAAGACCTTCGCCCCTTCGCCGATCCGACGCGGCGGCCGCCACGGGCGCCGCGGATTGGCGAACCGCTTACAATCGAGCCAGGCAATTGCCTGGCTCTTTTGTTTTTGGGCCGGCGTCATGCAGGAGCGATATCGATGGACGCATCGCAGGTATTGGTGGTGATCACCACGCTGCCGGACGAGGACAGTGCCGCCGCGCTGACCCGCGCGCTGCTGGAGGCCCGGGTGGCGGCGTGCGTGAACCGTTTGCCGGCATGCGAGTCGCAGTACTGGTGGCAAGGGGCGGTCGAGACGGCGCGCGAATTGCCGCTGCTGATCAAGACCACGCGGGCGCGCTACGACGCGCTCGAAGCCGTCATCCGCCAGCACCATCCCTACGATGTGCCCGAGATCGTCGCGCTGCCGGTCGCAGCGGGCCTGCCGGCCTATCTCGACTGGGTACGCGAGCAGACGGCGGGGCCGGACGGCGGCGCGTGAGCCGGCCGCAGGACAGGTCAGGGAAAGACGCGGCGGGACGCGGCCGAACGTAGAGAGATAGGGCAACCGTATAGCGCAACCGCATGGCGCAACCGCATGGCGCAACGACCTGGCGCTGCGGCATAGCGCACACGCAAAGCGCAACGACACAGCGCAACGACATAACGAATAACAGCAGGAACCGACGATGGGCAGCAGCTTGGGGGCGATGGACATGGTCACGGGGCAGGGCGCTCAGCGCTCGCAGCATTCGCAGGGCCTGCGAAGCTGGCAAGGCTGGCAAGCCTGGCAAACGCTGGCCGCAATCGCCCTGGCGATGCTTGCCGTTTGCCTGTGCCTCGGCGCCGGCCCGGCCCGCGCGGCAGACCAGGACGACTTCCTGCCGCCGGAGCAGGCCTTCCGCTTCGCCGCCCGCACCATCGATGCGCGCACCGTCGAGGTCCGCTTCGATGTCGCGCCGGGCTACTACCTCTACCGCGAACGCTTCGCCTTCGCCGCGCAACCGGCGCAGGTCAAGCTCGGCGCGCCCGACCTGCCCGCCGGCAAGGTCAAGTTCGACGAGACCTTCGGCAAGGAGATGGAGACCTACCGCGACACGGTGACGATCCGCGTGCCGGTCGAGTCCGCGCCGGCCGACGGCAAATGGACGCTGATCGTGACCTCGCAGGGCTGCGCCGACAAGGGCCTGTGCTATCCGCCGATGGAGAGCGTGTACGAGGTTGGCGGCGCCGGCATCGGCGCGCTGCTCGGCGGCCGCTCCAATGCTACGCCGGCCAACGCGACATCAACCAACGCGACGCCGGCCAACGCCACATCAACCAACGCCACCTCCGCCATCGCCGCCGCCACGCCGCTGCCCGCCGGCACCGGAACCCGCAGCGCCGCCGCGCAGGCCGACCCCGGCAAGGCCATCGACGACAGCGGCCGCATCGCCGCGACGCTCGCCGGCGGCCACCTGCTGACGATCGTCGCGCTGTTCTTCGGCCTCGGCCTGCTGCTGACCTTCACCCCCTGCGTGCTGCCGATGGTGCCGATCCTGTCGTCGATCGTGGTCGGCGAACATCTGCATCGCGGCCGCGCCTTCGTCGTGTCGCTGGCCTATGTGCTCGGCATGGCGGTGGTCTACACCGCGGTCGGCGTCGCCGCCGGGCTGATCGGCGAAGGGCTGGCGGCAACGCTGCAAAAGCCCTGGGTGCTGGCGCTGTTTGCCGCGCTGATGGTCGCGCTGGCCCTGTCGATGTTCGGCCTCTACGAACTGCAGCTGCCGCAGCGCTGGCAGACCCGCCTGACCGACTCCGCCAATCGCCGCCCCGGCGGCCGGATCGCCGGCGCCGCCGCGATGGGCGCGATCTCGGCATTGATCGTCGGTCCCTGCGTGACCGCGCCGCTGGCGGGCGCGCTGGCCTATATCGCGCAAAGCGGCGACGCCTGGACCGGCGGCGCCGCGCTGTTCTCGATGGCGATCGGCATGGGCGTGCCGCTGCTGCTGGTCGGCGTCGGCGCCGGCAACCTGCTGCCGCGCGCGGGCCGCTGGATGGAGGCGACCAAGCGCGTGTTCGGCTTCCTGCTGCTCGGCGTCGCGCTGTGGATGATCGGGCCGGTGCTGCCGGCCTGGCTGTCGATGCTGGGCTGGGCGACGCTGCTGCTGGTCGGCGCGGTGTTCCTGCGCGCCTTCGACGGCCTGGGCGCGGACCCGCATCCGGTGGCGCGGCTGGGCAAGGGGCTCGGCGTGCTGTCCGCGCTGGCGGGCGCGATCCTGCTGGTGGGCCTCGCCTCGGGCAGCCGCAATCCACTGCAGCCGCTGTCGCATCTGGTGGCGGGCGTGCGCGACGGTGCGCCGGCGGCCGAGGCGGTGCGCTTCGAGCGGATCCGCTCGGTGGCCGAGCTCGATGCCCGTATCGCGCAGGCCAGCGCCGCCGGCAAGCCGGTGCTGCTGGACTTCTATGCGGACTGGTGCGTCAGTTGCAAGGAGATGGAGCGCTTCACCTTCAGCGACCCGCGCGTGCAGGCGCGGCTGGCCGACGTGGTAATGCTGCAGGCCGACGTGACCGCCAACAACGCCGACGACAAGGCCCTGCTGAAGCGCTTCGGCCTGTTCGGCCCACCGGGCATCATCCTGTTCGGCGACGACGGGCGCGAGCTGCCGGTGCGGGTGATCGGCTATCAGGCGGCGGGACGCTTCCTGGCGAGCCTGGAACGCGCGTTCGGGCGGGCGGGCGCCTGACGCAAAGCCGGGGCCTAAGCCGTGGCCTGCCCGCGGCCCCGAATCACTCCCGCCACAACCAGCGGCCGACCGCCCACATCGCCGCGATTCCCACCACCACCGCGCCCATCAGCGAGATCGACCACCAGAAGCCGCTGGGCTCCTGCAGCCACGGCATGCGCTCGAAGTTCATGCCGAACACGCCGGTGATCAGCGTCAGCGGCATGAACAGCGCGGTGATCATCGTCAGCATCCGCATGGTGCGGTTGGTCCGGTGCGCGACCGCCGAGAAGTGGATCTGCACCGCGGATTCGATCGAATCCTCGAGGCGCCGCGCATGCGCCAGCACGCGCAGGATGTGTTCCATCACGTCGTTGATGCGCACCAGCAGCACTTCGTCGCGATCGTTGGCAGTGCCGCCGGCCGGGTCGCTGTAGGTGTTGTCGAGCAGGCTGTCGCGGAATTCCTGCAGCGCGTCGCGCTGTTCCTCGCACAGATGTTCCAGCCGGCGCAGCTGGATGCGCGCATCGAGCAGGCCCTCCCAGCTGGAAAAGCCGCTGCGCGCATTGAGCAGCGCACGCTGCCAGCGGTCGAGCTGGCGCGTCAGCGGCGCGCGCAGTTCGAGATAGCGGTCGACCATCGCGTTCAGCAGCCGCAGCATCAGGTCCTCGGGACGCGTCGGCGGACGGATGCCGTGCACCAGCGCCGTGCTGCCATTGGTGCGGACCTCGGGCCGAGGCCCGCGTGTCAGCTCGAGCAGCCGCTGGCGGACCTGCTCGATCGTGCGCGACTGCCCGGGCCGCACGGTGGCCAGCACGTGGTCGAACACGAAGAACGTCACCGGCTGCGTGTCGATGCGGGCGAGCGCGGGCAGGAAGCCGGGCGGATGGCGGCGCGGCTTTGTTGCCGGGGCCGAGGCGCCGGAGGGACCGGCGGTGCCCGCCGCCCCCGTCGCCGCCGACGTCCCCGATGCCCGCGCCGCGGTGTCCGCTCCGCCGTTGTGCGGCGCGCGACTGTTGCCGGCACCGGCGCTGGCGTCGCTCGCAGTGCCGCCCGCCGCCGCCGGCCCCTCGCTGCCGGCCTCGGCAATCAGCCGGCTGGTCTCGAACGTCAGCTTGCGGAAGATCACCATGTCGTAGGCATGCGTCGTATCGAAGAACGACGGATGCGCGGCATTGGTGGCGTCGGCCAGATGCAGGTCCAGCACCGGTGCGCCGGTCAGCGTCTGCAGGTTGTCGCGCCAGGCCGACGGCGCCGCGCTGACTTCGGGGAGCGTGCAGTCGACCCAGACGAAGCGCGGCGCGGCCTGTTCGGCGAGAAAGGCGCGCGCGGCCTCGAGCGAATCGAGCGGATGGACCTGGCTGGCGGAAAAACCGAGCAGCTGCATGCGCGAGGGATCAGCGCGCCAGCAGGCGGGCGGCGTCGAGCGCGAAATAGGTCAGGATGCCGTCGGCACCGGCGCGGCGGAACGCCAGCAGCGATTCCATCATGACCTTGTCGTGGTCGAGCCAGCCGTTCTGCGCGGCCGCCTTCAGCATCGCGTACTCGCCGCTGACCTGGTAGACGTAGGTCGGGAAGCGGAACTCGTCCTTGACACGCCGGACGATGTCCAGATACGGCATGCCGGGCTTGACCATCACCATGTCGGCGCCTTCCATGATGTCCTGCGCGACTTCGCGCAGCGCCTCGTCGGTGTTGGCCGGATCCATCTGGTAGGTCATCTTGTTGCCCTTGCCCAGATTGGCGGCCGAGCCCACCGCGTCGCGGAAGGGGCCATAGAACGCCGACGCGTACTTGGCCGAGTACGCCATGATGCGGGTGTGGATGTGGCCGGCATCCTCGAGCGCATTGCGCACGGCACCGATGCGGCCGTCCATCATGTCCGACGGCGCGACGATGTCGACGCCGGCCGCGGCCTGCGTCAGCGCCTGGCGCACCAGGATCTCGACGGTCTCCTCGTTCAGCACGTAGCCGTCGGCATCGAGCACGCCGTCCTGGCCGTGGCTGGTGTACGGGTCGAGCGCGACGTCGGTCAGCACGCCCAGTTCGGGGAAGCGGTCCTTCAGCGCGCGCACCGCGCGCGGGATCAGTCCGTCGTCGCGGGTCGCCTCGATGCCGTCGGGCGTCTTCAGCGAGGGATCGATGACCGGGAACAGCGCGATCACCGGGATGCCCAGCTGCACGCATTGCTCGGCCACCGGCAGCAGCAGGTCCACCGACACGCGCTCGACGCCCGGCATCGAGGCGACGGTCTGGCGCTGGCCCTGTCCGTCGAGCACGAACACGGGGTAGATCAGGTTGTCCGGCGACAGGCGGTGCTCGCGCATCAGCCGGCGCGAGAAGTCGTCACGGCGCATGCGGCGGGGGCGGAATTCGGGGAAGGTCGACATGGTGGGATCGTCAGTCAGGGGGACGGCGGAGCGCGGCGGGCCACGATACCTGGGCGATCGCAGCGTCACGGCGAAGGGACCGGATGTGGCAGGGGCTTGGCCTGCCGGGCGGCGGCGTCCCGCGTCCAATAAAAAACTAAACTTTTGTGCGTGCCCGCTATCATACTCGCGGACCCTTTGCGTTGCGCCGCGTGCGTGGCGCGAGGTCCCCCGCTACTCCTCCCTGAGCGGGTACCCGCCTCGCGGCGGGAATATTCCCCCCCGTTGCTTGCAGCGGGGTTTTTTTTGCGCGCTCGCTTACGACGGGGTGCCGTCGCCGCCCGGCTTGCGGTCCGACTTGGCGGAACGCGTGCCGTCCGGCACGTCGTCGCCGGCGGCCTCCGGCGCTGCATCGTCCGTCGGCGATGCAGCGGCCGCCGGTGCATCGTCGGTCGCCGGCGCCGCGGCAGGCTGCGCCTCGGGCAGCCCCAGCCATCCGGCGATATGGCGCTGCGCCTCCTCGATGCCGCGGCGCTTCAGGCTCGAGAACAACTGCGCGGTCAGCAGGGGGGGGTTCTCCAGCTGGGCCGCATAGTCGGCCAGCACGCGGCGCGTCTCGCGCAGCGCCAGCGCATTCTCGCTGCTGGTCAACTTGTCCGCCTTGGTCAGCAGCACGTGGATCGGCTTGCCGGTGGGCAGAAACCACTCGACCATCTGGCAATCGAGATCGGTGAAGGGCCGGCGCGCATCCATCATGATCACCAGCCCGGCCAGCTGCTGCCGGGCCTGCACGTAGTCGCTCAGCAGCGATTGCCAGTGGTACTTGGCCGAGCCCGACACCTGTGCGTAGCCGTAGCCCGGCAGGTCGACCAGGAAGGCCAGCGGATCGGGTGCCTTGACCGGCGCCACCGCAAAGAAATTGATGTGCTGCGTGCGGCCGGGGGTCTTGGACGAGAACGCCAGCCGCTTCTGGTTGCACAGCACGTTGATGGCGGTCGACTTGCCCGCATTGGACCGTCCGGCAAAGGCGACCTCGGGCACGGCGGTGGCCGGCAGGTCGCGCAGATGGTTGACGGTGGTGAAGAAGCGGGCCTGGTGTAGGAGAGACATGAGGGAGAGGCAGGGTCGGGGAAGCCCGCGCGGGAGTGCGCCAAGCGTCTATCCGAGAAGCGATTTATTGTACAATACCGCGGTTAACGGCCTCCCGGCCGGGTGGCGTTCGACGTTCTTTTGGCCTTGTTGGCGGCCGGCATGACCTGATATTGCCGGCCGGCAGTGGTCTGCCAACGGGTCTGTCCCGTCTTTTCGCCCCAATGCGCGTCCTCACCGCAGGCCGGAGGCTGACCGGCACGCGATAGCGAATTCAAAACAATTCAGACAAGGTGTGCGAATGAATGGCATTGCGAAACTTGTGGCTGTCGTAGCACTGGCCTTGCCGGCAACGGCCTTCACGGGTCTGGCCTCGGCCGCCGAGCAAGCCGCCGTCAAGGCGGACCCGGCCAAGGGCGAGACCCTCTACACGCAGGGCGCGCCGGATCGCAATGTTCCCGCCTGTCTGAGCTGCCACGGCGCCAACGGCAACAGCGGCGCCGCGGTCAATCCGAAGCTGGCCGCGCAGCATCCCGAATACAGCGACAAGCAGCTGGCCGACTTCAAGGCCAAGGTGCGCAACAACCCGATCATGACGCCGATCGCCTCGCAGCTGACCGCCCAGGAAATGCGCGACGTCGGCGCCTACCTGGCCCGCCAGACGCTCAAGCCCGCCAGCGCGAAGAACAAGGACACGATCGAGCTGGGCCAGAAGATCTACCGCGCCGGCATCGCCAACAAGGGCGTTCCCGCCTGCGCGGCCTGCCATGGGCCGGCCGGCGCCGGCATCCCGGCGCAGTATCCGCGCATCGGCGGCCAGTTCTCCGAGTACACCGAGGCCCAGCTGGTGGCCTTCCGCCAGGGCGGCCGCAAGAACAACGCGGTGATGGCCGAGGTCGCGGCGCGGATGTCCGATGCCGAGATCAAGGCGGTGGCGGACTACGTCGCCGGCCTGCGCTAAGCTCACCGGTAGCCCCGGGCCGGCCGGCCCTCGCCGGCGCGGTGCGGGGGCGCAACCAACCGGACCGAAGATAATCGAAGAGGGTGGCCCGCGTCAGCGCGCCTCCCTCTTTGTCTTTTGCGCCCCGCGCCTTCAGCCTTTCCTGCCATGCCGACCGCTTCCACTTCGGGCCTGCGCCTGAAGACCCCCCACCGCCTGCTGCGCGATACCGTCGAGCTGGTCTCGTCGATGCGCTTTGCGATCGCGCTGCTGTCGGTGATCGCGATCGCCAGCGTGATCGGCACCGTGCTCAAGCAGAACGAGCCGTACGCCAACTACGTGAACCAGTTCGGCCCGTTCTGGGCCGAGCTGTTCCACGCGCTATCGCTGCAGAAGGTCTACGGCTCGTGGTGGTTCCTGCTGATCCTGGCCTTCCTGGTGGTGTCGACCTCGCTGTGCCTGGTCCGCAATGCGCCGAAGATGGTGGCCGACATGCGCTCGTGGAAGGACCATGTGCGCGAGCGCAGCCTGCGCGCCTTCCACCACCGCGTCGAGTTCGATGCCGCGCCGTCGCGCGCCGGCGCGGTGCAGCGCCTGGGCGCGCTGCTGGCCAACCGTGGCTATCGCGTGCGCCAGGTCGAGCACGACGGCGCCACGCTGCTGGCGGCCAAGGCCGGCGCGGCCAACAAGCTCGGCTATATCCTCGCGCACGCGGCGATCGTGGTGATCTGCATCGGCGGGCTGCTCGATGGCGACATGCTGATCCGCGCGCAGATGTGGTTCGGCGGCAAGACGCCGATCCGCGGCAACGCGGTGATCAACGAGATTCCGCCGCAGCACCGGCTCTCCAGCAGCAACCCGGGCTTTCGCGGCAACGCCTTCGTACCCGAGGGCGCGACCGTGTCGACCGCGATCCTGAACGTTGCCGACGGCGCGCTGGTGCAGGACCTGCCGTTCACGCTGACGCTGAAGAAATTCATCATCGAGCATTACTCGACCGGCATGCCGAAGCTGTTCGCCTCGGACGTGGTCGTCACGGACCGCGCCACCGGCAAGCAGACCGCCGCCACCATCAAGGTCAACGAGCCGCTGATCGTCGACGGCATCGCGATCTACCAGTCCAGCTTCGAGGACGGCGGCTCGCGGCTCAAGTTCGTCGGCTATCCGATGCAGGGCAGCTCGGCGAAGTCCTTCCCGTTTGCCGGCACGGTCGGCAACAGCGCGCCGCTGCAGGGCACCGGCACCGCGGTCGATGCGCAGGGGCTGGCGGTCGAGTTCAGCGACTTCCGGCTGATGAACATCGAGAACGTGACCGATGCCTCGGGCAAGGCCGATGCGCGCGGCGTGGCGACGCGCCCGCTGAACGAGCGCATCGAGGCGCGCCTGGGCGCGGCCGCCAATCCCGAGCGCGAGAAGCAGCTGCGCAATGTCGGCCCATCGGTGCAGTACAAGCTGCGCGACCGCAACGGCCAGGCACGTGAATTCCACAACTACATGGTGCCGGTCCAGCTCGACGGCCAGTCGGTGTTCCTCGCCGGCACGCGCGATACGCCGAACGAGCCGTTCCGCTATCTGCGCATTCCGGCCGACGAGCAGGGCAGCGTGGCCGACTGGATGCGGCTGCGCGCGGCGCTGCAGGACAGCGCACTGCGCGGCGAGGCCGCCCGCCGTTTCGCGCTGGCGTCGATGCCGGGCGACGACAAGGCCGAGGTGCGGGCGCAGTTGGCCGAGAGCGCGCGACGCGCACTGGACCTGTTCGCCGGCGCGGCGCGGCACGATGCCGATGCGCCGCCGGGCGGCTTCGCCGCGATCGCGGCCTTCCTCGAGCGCTCGGTGCCGCAGGCCGAACAGCAGAAGGCCGCCGAGGTGCTGCTGAAGATCCTGAACGGCTCGATGTGGGAGCTGTGGCAGCTCGCGCGCGAACGCGCCGACCTGCCGGTGGTCGCCAACAGCGCCCAGAGCGGTGCCTTCCTGCAGCAGGCGATCAACGCGCTGTCGGACAGTTTCTTCTACGTCGCGCCGGTGTTCCTGCAGCTGGACGACTTCCAGGAGGTCAAGGCCAGCGTGTTCCAGATGACCCGTGCGCCTGGCAAGAACATCGTGTATCTTGGCTGCCTGCTGCTGGTGCTGGGCGTGTTCGCGATGCTCTATATCCGCGAGCGCCGCGTGTGGGTCTGGGTCAAGGATGCGCAGCCGAATGCGGCCCAGGATGCCGCGCCGGACGATGGCGCGCCACGCGCCGCCGGCAGCCACGTGCTGATGGCAATGTCGACCCAGCGTCGCACCCTGGACTTCGAGAAGGAATTCGCCGCGCTGCGCGAGGACGTGCAGCGTGCCGCGGCGGCAGCGCAGGACGCGCCGCCCACGGCGCCGGCGACACGGTAGGGATTTCGTCATGTCTTCCAATTCTTCCAAGCTGCACGCCCCCGCCAACCCCACGGCGAACGAAGGGCACGCCCCGGCGGCAGTGGACACCTCATACCTGGAGCCCTCGTTCCTGGGCCGGCTGTCGTGGCTGGACTGGCTCTACGCGCTGTTGCTCGTGGTCGGCGCCGGCATCGGCCTGGCCCGCTACGGCCAGTGGATGGACGGCTACGACAAGGCGGTGCTGATCGGCGCCGTGCCGACCTTCGCGCTGCTGGGCTGGCACTGGAAGCCGGTGCGCGCGCTGATGGCGGGCCTGGCCGTGCTGGCGCTGCTGGCCGTGCAGCTCTACCACGGTGAACTGGCGCGCGCCGAGCAAGCCTTCCTGCTCAAGTACCTGCTGTCGAGCCAGTCGGCCATCCTGTGGATGTGCGCGCTGGTGTTCCTGTCGACGCTGTTCTACTGGGGCGGCCTGCTGGCGCGCTCGCAGACCGGCTACGGCATCGGCCACAAGCTGGCCTGGGCGGCGGTGGTGCTGGGCTTTACCGGCATGCTGGTGCGCTGGTACGAGTCCTACCTGATCGGCCCCGATATCGGCCATATCCCGGTGTCGAACCTGTACGAAGTGTTCGTGCTGTTCGTGCTGATCACCACGCTGTTCCACCTGTACTACGAGGGCCGCTACCGCACCGGCGCGCTGGGCCCGTTCGTGATGCTGGTGGTGTCGGCGGCCGTCGGCTTCCTGCTGTGGTACACGGTCAGCCGCGATGCGCACGAGATCCAGCCGCTGGTGCCGGCGCTGCAGAGCTGGTGGATGAAGATCCATGTGCCGGCCAATTTCATCGGCTACGGCACCTTCGCGCTGGCCGCGATGGTCGCGGTGGCCTACCTGCTGAAGCAGCGCGGCATCCTGGCCGAGCGCCTGCCCGCGCTGGAGCTGCTCGACGACGTGATGTACAAGGCGATCGCGGTCGGCTTCGCCTTCTTCACCATCGCCACCATCCTGGGCGCGCTGTGGGCGGCGGAGGCCTGGGGCGGCTACTGGAGCTGGGACCCGAAGGAAACGTGGGCGCTGATCGTCTGGCTGAACTACGCCGCCTGGCTGCACATGCGCCTGATCAAGGGCCTGCGCGGCGCGATGGCGGCGTGGTGGGCGCTGATCGGGCTGTTGATCACCACCTTCGCTTTCCTTGGCGTCAACATGTTCCTGTCCGGGCTGCACAGCTACGGCGAATTGTGATCGTTGTGATCTGAAGCGCGCTTTTACTGCGTGGAAGCGAGGAAACCTGCCCTTTCGGGCAGGTTTTTTTGATTGGAAAGGGAATAAAGCGGCGCCTGAGGGTGTTTACTGGGAAACACGGCGCCGGTGGGCGGCGCCGACCTTTCCTGGAGACAGACATCATGGCCCTCTCGCGCCTTACCGCTTCCGGTCGTCTTGCCCTTCCCCTCACCGTCGCCGCCGCCATCCTGCTGACCGCCTGTTCCGGCATGGGCATGGGCTCGGGCAGCAGCAGTGCCAGCGCCAGCAGCTCGGCCAGCACCAGCGGCAACATGCCGCCGACCGTCAAGGTCAGCAACGGCGTGCTGACCGACCCGCAAGGCCTGACGCTGTACACCTTCGACCGCGATACCGCGGGCAGCGGCAAGAGCGTCTGCAACGGGCAATGCGCGGTCAACTGGCCGCCGCTGCTGGCGCAGCCCGGCACCTCGGCCACCGGCCAGTACACGATCATCACGCGCGACGACGGCAGCCGGCAGTGGGCCTATCGCGGCAAGCCGCTGTACCGCTTCGCCAAGGACACCAAGCCGGGCGACCGCACCGGCGACAAGGTGATGAACGTCTGGCACATCGCCACGCCGTGAGGTGCCGTAACGCGGTGCCGTAACGCGGTGCCGTGACCCGGTGACGTGACCCGGTGACGTGACCCGGTGACGTACCGCGGCGACGTAAGGCGGTGCCATAAGCCATCGGCGACGGGCGCCGCGGCCCGCCGCACCAAAGGCCGGCCGGCCGGTCCAAACTGTGCCGGCCCGGCGCGATCCGTGGGACCGCCCGGCGCGCCGGCGCTCCGCCAAGCAAGGAACGACGATGTGGATTCCCTCTCCGAAATGGCTGCGCGGCGACGACATTCCGTCCAGCGAGATCACGCCGCCCGAAGCGTTCGCCGCGCGCCGGCGCTGGCTGGCGATGGTCGCGGCCGGCGCGGCCGGCAGCACGCTGGCACCGTGGGCCGCGCGCCAGGCGCTGGCGCAGCAGCCGGGCCGCGGGCAAAAGCTGCCCGCCACGCCCAATCCCGGCTACGTGGTGACCGACAAGCGCACGCCCTACGAGGACGTCACCACCTACAACAATTTCTATGAGTTCGGCACCGACAAATCGGACCCTTCCCGCAATGCGGGTACGCTGCGGCCGCGTCCGTGGCAGGTCAAGGTCGAAGGGCTGGTGCGGCAACCGAAGACGTATGACATCGACGGCCTGATGCGGATGGCGGCGATGGAGGAACGCGTCTACCGGCTGCGCTGCGTCGAGGGCTGGTCAATGGTGATCCCGTGGGTCGGCTTTCCGCTGGCCGAACTGATCCGGCGCGCCGAACCCCTGGGCAGCGCCAAGTACGTCGAGTTCGTGACGCTCGCCGACAAGAAGCAGATGCCGGGGCTCGGCAGCCCGGTGCTTGACTGGCCGTATCGCGAGGGCCTGCGCCTGGACGAGGCCATGCATCCGCTGACCCTGCTGACCTTCGGCCTGTACGGCGAGGTGCTGCCGAACCAGAACGGCGCGCCGGTGCGCATCGTGGTGCCGTGGAAATACGGCTTCAAGAGCGCGAAGTCGATCGTCGCGATCCGCTTCGTCGACAAGCAGCCGGCCACCAGCTGGAACCTGGCCGCGCCGCAGGAGTACGGCTTCTATTCCAACGTCAATCCGGAAGTCGATCATCCGCGCTGGAGCCAGGCCACCGAGCGCCGCATCGGCGACGACAAGGGCGGCGGCTTCGCGGCGCTGTTCGCGCCCAAGCGCAAGACGCTGCCGTTCAACGGCTATGCGCAGCAGGTCGCCTCGCTGTACCAGGGCATGGATCTGCGCAAGTTCTTCTAGGACGCCAGCCCGCGTCTGCCCAGCCTCCGCCAACGTTCGCCTACGCCGCCGCATGCCTTCCACCGACACGACGCCTGCCGCGCCCCGGGGCGCGACCCATGCCGCCGCGCACGCAGCGTCGCCGACAGGCGCCCGCCGTTCCGCCGCCACGCCCGGCACGCTGCCGCCGGCGCGGCTGCGCGCGCTGAAGACGCTGATCTGGGTACTGGCGCTGCTGCCGTTCGCACGGCTCGTGTACCTGGGCGCGACCGCGCAGTACGGCGCCAATCCGCTGGAATTCGTTACGCGCTCCACCGGCACCTGGACGCTGGTGATGCTGTGCGCGACGCTGGCGGTGACGCCGCTGCGGCGCCTGAGTGGCTGGAACTGGCTGCTGCGGATACGGCGCTTGCTGGGCCTGTTCGCCTTCTTCTACGGCACGCTGCATTTCATGCTGTGGCTCGGCGTGGACCGCGGCTTCGATCTGGCCTATATGGCCAAGGACGTGTTCAAGCGTCCGTTCATCACGATGGGGTTTGCCGCGTTCGTGCTGATGGTGCCGCTGGCCGCGACCTCGACGCATGCGATGGTGCGGCGGCTGGGCGGCCGCCGCTGGCAGGCCCTGCACCGCAGCATCTATGCGATCGCGGTGCTGGCGATCCTGCATTACTGGTGGCACAAGGCCGGCAAGAACGATTTCGGCGAGGTGTCGATCTACGCCGCCGTGGTGGCGGCGCTGCTCGGCGCGCGGCTGTGGTGGTGGTGGCGCGGGACGGCGCGCGCCGCTACCACTGCTGCCGCGCCGAGGGAATCCTCGCGGCAGTCGTCGCCGCAGCAGTCGCGGCAGTAGCCGCGGCAGTAGTCGCGCGGCAGTCGTCGGCGCCTTAGCGCGGCAGCAGCTTCTCGTCGCGGAACAGGTCCTCGACGCGCTCGCGGGCGCGCACCAGGTGCACCGCCTCGCCGTCGACCATCACCTCGGCCGCGCGCGCACGAGTGTTGTAGTTCGAGCTCATCACGAAGCCATAGGCGCCGGCCGACATCACGGCCAGCAGGTCGCCGGGTGCGACCGCCAGCGCGCGATCGCGGCCCAGCCAGTCGCCCGATTCGCACACCGGCCCAACGACGTCATAGGTCACGGCCTCGCCCGCATGCGGCACCACCGGCTCGATGCGGTGGAAGGCCTCGTACATTGCCGGGCGCGCCAGGTCGTTCATCGCCGCATCGACGATGCAGAAGTTCTTGGCCTCGCCGGGCTTGAGGAATTCGACGCGCGTCAGCAGCACGCCGGCATTGCCGACCAGCGAACGGCCCGGCTCGAACAGGACCTCCCGATGGCCGTGGCCGCGCTGCGCCACGCGCTCGAGCAGCGTGCGCGCGAAGCCGGTGATATCGGGCGGAGTCTCGTCGTCATAGGTGATGCCCAGCCCGCCGCCGACATCGATATGCGACAGCACGATGCCTTCGCGCTCGAGCGCCTCGATCACGTCGAGCACCTTGTCCAGCGCTTCGATGTAGGGCGAGACCTCGGTGATCTGCGAACCGATATGGCAGTCGATGCCGGTGATCTCCAGGTGCGGCAGCGCGGCGGCCGCGCGGTAGGTCGGCAGCACGTCGTCGAAGGCGATGCCGAACTTGTTGCCCTTGAGTCCGGTGGAGATATACGGATGGGTGCGCGCGTCGACGTCCGGATTGATCCGCAGCGACACGCGCGCGCGCTTGCCGACGCGGCCGGCGACCGCGTTCAGGCGGTCGAGCTCGGGAATCGATTCGACGTTGAAGCACAGCACGTCGTGCGCCAGCGCCAGTTCCATTTCGGCCTCGGACTTGCCCACGCCGGAGAACACGACCTTGCGCGGATCGGCGCCCACCGCCAGCACGCGCTGCAGCTCGCCGCCCGAGACGATGTCGAAGCCCGCGCCAAGCTGCGCGAACACCTGCAGCACGGCCAGATTCGAATTGGCCTTCATCGCGTATTGCACGCGGGCCCGATGGCCCGCGCAGGCGGCGGCGTAGGCCTGGTAGGCGGCGGTCAGCGCCGCGCGCGAATAGACGTAGGTCGGCGTGCCGAACTGCTCGGCGATACGCGCGAGCGGCACCTGTTCGACGGCGAGGGCGCCGTCGCGGCGATGGAAAAATGCGGTCATGTTATCGAGCGGCAGGGGCGGCAGGGGCCGCGGGAGCGGACGCAGGCGCGAAGGACGAAGGCGTGCGGGCCGCCGGCGTGCGCGCGGGCATCGGCGCGGCGTCCGGCTGCGACAGGCCGGGATCGGGGACGCTGGGCTGCACCGGCGCGGGCGGGCGCTGCGGCATCACCAGCGGCCCGCGAATGCCGCATCCGCCGAGCAGGGGCATCGCTAGGCCGGCGGCAAACGCCGCTACAATCGCAACACGACGCAACATCGGGTCGTCCTTGGAAACAGGGGTCGAACGGGAGGCGGACCGGAGCAGCCGGGGCCGGGCAACGGTGCCCGCGGGCACTCGGGTCGCCGCCCGGATCGGCCCGCAGAACAATGCATCAGCCCGGAACGGGTCCCGGCAGGGACCGGCCGCGGCTGGCGGTCTTGGAGTGTAGCATGTCCCTTTTGAGCGAAAGCGAGTTCCTGGCGCTGGCGACCGGCGAGCTGGATCGGCTGGAAAGCGCGATCGAGCAGGCCGCCGATGCGGCCGACGCCGATATCGAAATCAACCGCAGCGGCAATGTGATGGAGCTCGAGTTCGAGGACGGCTCGAAGATCATCATCAACAGCCAGGCGCCGATGCAGGAACTGTGGGTCGCGGCGCGCGCCGGCGGCTTCCATTTCCGCCGCGACGGCGAGCGCTGGGTCGACACGCGCGAGGGCACCGAGCTGTACCAGGCGCTGTCGCGCTACCTGAGCCAGCAGGCCGGGACCACGCTGACGCTGGGCTGATTTTCCGCATAGCGGCGCATCGGCACAACCGCACAACCGGACAACCGCATAACCGCATAACCGCATAACCGCATACCTGCCCCCGTGGCAAGCAAAAAGGCCAGCCCATCGGGCTGGCCTTTTCGTTGTGCGATCGCGCTTTTGCGAGGGCGTTGTGCGATCGCGTCTTGCCATCGGTCGGCCGCATCAGCCGCCGCCGAACATCTCCAGGATGCGGCGCTTTTCCTGCTCCAGATCCGCCGGCGATGGTGCGCCCGGATCGGGTGCCTTGCCAGGCCACGGATCGCCGAGGCCCACCGAGGCCACGCCGGCGCCGCCGGCATTCTCTTCCAGCGTCCAGTCGCCGGCCACCATCACCACGCCTTCCGGCGGCTGGCGGTCCGGGCTCTCGGGCACGCCCTTGAGCATCTTCGACATGTAGCTGATCCAGATCGGCAGCGACAGGCCGCCGCCGGTCTCGCGCACGCCCAGGCTCTTGGGCTGGTCGTAGCCCATCCAGGCCACCGCCACCAGCTTCGGCGTATAGCCGGCGAACCAGGCGTCGACCGCGTCGTTGGTGGTACCGGTCTTGCCCGCCAGGTCGTTGCGGCCCAGGCGCTGCTTGGCACTGTAGGCGGTGCCGGTGCGCACCACGTCGCGCAGCATGCTGTCGGCGATGAAGGCCGTGCGCGCGTCGAGCACGCGTACCGCGTCCTCGCCGGCGCGCTGCGGCTTGGTCTCCGACAGTACGTTGCCGCGCGCGTCGACCACCCGCTGGATCAGGTACGGGTTGATGCGATAGCCGCCGTTGGCGAACACCGAATAGGCGCCCGCCATCTGCAGCGGCGTCACGCTGCCCGAGCCCAGCGCCATCGGCAGGTAGGCCGCATGCTTGTCGGCATCGAAGCCGAAGCGCGTGATGAACTCCTGCGCATACTGCGTGCCGATCGCGCGCAGGATCCGCACCGACACCAGGTTCTTCGACTTGGCCAGCGCGCGGCGCATCGTCATCGGGCCTTCGAAGCGGCCGTCGTAGTTCTTCGGCTCCCACACCTGGCCGCCGGTATCGGGGCCGATCGACAGCGGCGCGTCGTTGATCACGGTCGCCGGCGAGAAGCCCTTTTCCAGCGCGGCCGTATAGATGAAGGGCTTGAAGCTCGAACCCGGCTGGCGCCACGCCTGCGTGACGTGGTTGAACTTGTTGCGATTGAAATCGAAGCCGCCGACCATCGCGCGGATCTCGCCGTCCTCGGGGTTCAGCGAGATGAAGGCCGCCGCCACCTCGGGCAGTTGCGCCACCGACCACGCGCCTTTCTCGTTCTGCACCACGCGGATGATCGCGCCGGGACGGATCTTGACCTTGGGCTGGGCGTTGGCTGCCAGCGACGGCGCGATATAGCGCAGCGCCTGGCCCTCGATCACCACTTCCTCGCCGGACAGCAGCACCGCGCGCACCTGCTTGCTCGATGCCGCGGTGACCACCGCCGAGCGCATGTCGTCGCTGGCCGGATGCTCGACCAGCGCGTCGTCGATGGCCTGCTCGCGCTCGGCCGGATCGGACGGCAGGTCGATGAAGGCCTCGGGGCCGCGATAGCCGTGCTTGCGCTCGTAGTTCATGATGCCGGTGCGCACCGCCTCGTAGGCCGCGTCCTGGTCGGCCTTGGTCAGCGTCGTGTACACCGTCAGGCCGCGCGTGTAGGTCTCCTCGCGGTATTGGGCGTACATCAGCTGGCGCACGATCTCGGCCACGTACTCGGCGTGGGTCGAGAACTCGTTGCCCTCGTTGCGGACCTTCAGCTCTTCGTGCACCGCCTCGTCGTACTGCTGCGGCGTGATATAGCCCAGGTCGCGCATGCGCTGCAGGATGTATTCCTGCCGCACCTTGGCGCGCTTGCGGTTGACCACCGGGTTGTAGGCCGACGGCGCCTTCGGCAGGCCGGCCAGCATCGCGGCCTCGGCCACGGTGACGTCCTTGATGGACTTGCCGAAGTAGACGCGCGCGGCGCTGGAGAAGCCGTAGGCGCGCTGGCCCAGATAGATCTGGTTCATGTACAGCTCGAGGATCTGATCCTTGCTCAGATTCGCCTCGATCTTGTACGCCAGCATCATCTCGTAGATCTTGCGGGTGTAGGTCTTCTCGCTGGACAGGAAGAAGTTGCGCGCGACCTGCATCGTGATGGTCGACGCGCCCTGCGACAGCCCGCCGCGCAGATTGGCCAGGCCCGCGCGCAGCACGCCGATGAAATCGACGCCGCCGTGCTCGTAGAAGCGATCATCCTCGATCGCGAGCACGGCTTTCTTCATCACGTCGGGGATCTCGGCGATCGGCACGAAATTGCGCCGCTCCTCGCCGAATTCGCCGATCAGCACGTTGTCGGCGGTGTAGATGCGCAGCGGAATCTTGGGACGGTAGTCGGTCAGCGTGTCGAGCGACGGCAGATTCGGCGCCGCCACCAGAAGCGCGTAGCCGAGCAGCAGGGCCACCGTGACGACACCCGCGGCCATCAGGCCCAGCGCCCAGTAGCTGGCGCGTATCCACAGCGGGCGGCGAGCCGGTTTAGCCGGCTTCTGTTGTGCAGTAGCCATTGGGTAATACCTAGTTGGAGGTGCCCGGATTATATCGCTCGCCTTCGCGGCTCCCGGGCGGGTAGTGCCGTGGCGGGCGCATCCATGCTGTTACAAGATGTAAGGCCAAAAAACGTCGCCGCTCATCGTCGCCGCTGATATCAGTATGGGCGCCTGCGGCCCAAGCGCAATCGCGCCGTGACTTGCGAAAACCGGCTCGATGGGCATGGCCTCGCATTGCCGGTGCCATGTCCGCCTGCCGAGAATCGGTCCATCGTCGCGCCATCCCGGCGTGCGTGCGGCGTGCGGGCAGCATGCGGGCGGCATGTGAGCCGCATGTGAACCGCATGTGTGCCGCATGTGTGCGGGATGTGTGGGACGCGTGGGGCCATGCAGGCAGCACGCATGGGGCATATGGGCAGCACGCGTGCGGCAGGCGCGCGTCGTCGGTCGTGGCGCGGATCGGCGTGATGGGCGAGAACGGGGCAGGCAAACGGGCAGGGCAGGGCGGCGGATTTCGGACAGGCGGTCAGCAGTGGAAGCGCCGGTTAGAGCCGCGATCGCGCCGTCGAGTTCAACGCCGTGCCGGATCGACGAGGGGAGAGGCATCGTGCGGGGGCAGGGAATCTGGCGGAGGGGATGGCATCGCGCGGCGCGTCTGGCACGGCGTCTGGCGCCGCCATCGGTGCGCGATCTGGCGTCGCGATGGGTCCGGGATCGGGCGCCGGATTTGAAGGATCGGGCGCCGCGGCTTGCGCCCCTTTTTGCCCGGCTGGCCGGCTCGCTGCTGCCAGGCTGGCGCACCGCAGCCGGCGTGGCCGGGGCGGCCGTGCTGGTCGGCGGCTATGTGCTCGATCGCCGCATCGCGGCCGTCGAGGGAGACAACCGCGCCCTGGCCGAGCGGGCGCGGCAATGGGAGGCGCCGGCGCGCCAGGCCGCCCGGCTGCGGCAGGAAATCGCGGCGGTCAGCCGGCGCGGCGGCGCGCTCGATGCGCTGCTGCACCACCGTGGCCGGCCCGCACGACTGCTCGATGCGCTGGCCCGCCAGGTACCGCGCGGCGTCCATCTGCGCAGCGTCAGCCAGCAGGACGACACGGTGACGATCGAAGGGATGGCGCGCCATCACGAGCGGGTGGCGGCATTGGTGCGCCAGCTCGCGCCGTTGCCGTGGCTGGCGCGCGCCGAACTGATCGAGTCGCGCTCGGCATCCGTCGGGGCGGGCACGGGCGGCGATCCGACAGCGGCATTTGCGTTCTCGGTGCGGCTGGTCTATCGCCCTGTCGACACGGCCGGCGCGGCAAGCGCGGCAAGCGCGGCAAGCGCGGCAAGCACGGCAAGTACGGCAAGCGCGGCAAGCACGGCAAGCACGGCAAGCACGGCAAGCACGGCAAGCACGGCCGCCAGAGCAGACAGGGCCGGCAGGGCGGGCGCGGTTGGAACTGGCGCCTCCACGGCAACATCGCCACCGACGGACAGGAGCCCACATGGCGCCGGATGACGAAGACGAGAGCCCGGCCGCCTCGGCATCCTGGCTTGGCCAGTGGGTCGAACGCGATGCGGGAGCGCTGCGCGAATTTGCCGCAGGGTCCCCGCTGTGGCCCGTCCTCGCCGCCTGCGCGGTGCTGGCGGCCGGCTGGCAATGGCATTGGCGCGACAAGCTGGACTTGCTCGACAGCCGGCAGGCCGAGCACGCGGCGCTGCGCGAGTCCGCCGGGCGACAGGCGGCCGAGGCGGCGAGCGCCGAGCCGTTGCGGCGGCGCCTGGCCGAACTGACGCAGGCGCTGACGATGCGCGAGCGCCATCTGCCCGACCATGGCGGCATCGACGACCTGCTGGTCACGTTGAGCGCGCTGGCCACCGCCCGCGGGCTGCGGATCGTGCTGTTCCAGCCGCAGGCCGCGGAGGCAGGCGAGGAGTTCGCCCGGATTCCGCTGAGGCTGCGCGTCGACGGCGGCTATCGCGAGATCGCGGCCTGGCTGGCCGATATCGCGGCCTTGCCTCGGCTGGTGACGCTGCAGTCGATGCAGTTGGCGGCCGGCAAGGAGGGCAGGGAAAGCAGGGAGCGCAAGGACGGCGGGGACGGCAGGGACGGGAGGGACGCCGGCGAGTTGACGATGGAGGCGGTCGCGCTGGCCTACCGGGCGCTCGACGTTGGAGAACGCGCCGCGCAGCAGCGGGCGCCGCGTACCTCGCGCGGGAAAGCCGGAAGCCAGCCCCCGCCTTCGATGGCGTGGACGCCCGCGCCGCTGGACGTCGCGCTGCGCCTGCCGTTGCTTGGCGCCCGCCATGCGGGCGACACCGATCCGGCGGCAATCGACCCCTTCGCTTACGCTCGGCTGGCCGCACCGTCATTCGCGCCGCCGGACGATGCGCTCGCGGCGCGTCCGCGCGAGCCGCTCGAGGCGTATGCCCTGGAGCAGATCCGCATGGTCGGCAGCCTGCATAGCGCGGGCCGCGCCTACGGCGTGATACGCGTGGATGGCGCCGATGGCATGGTGGCGGCGTTGCAGGTCGGCCAGCGTCTGGGCCGCCGCGATGGCGTCGTGGTGCGCATCGGCCGGGACGAGATCGTGCTGCGCGAGCGCGTCTGGAACGGAGAGGATCGATGGATCGAGACGACGGCTCGCCTTGCGCTGGATGCGCCGGCATGACGGGGCGCATGCCGCGGCGGCGCGCGTCGTGGACGCTGGCGTTCGCGCTCGCCCTCGCTATCCCGCTCGCCGCTCCGCTGCGCGCGCTCGGCGCGCCCGCGCCTGCCACGCCTGAGCCCGACCCCACCCCCACGTCCGCGCCGACGCTCGCGCCCGTACCCGCGCCCACCACGTCCACCACAACCGCCACAACCGCCACAACCGCCACAACCGCCACGACCGCCACGACCGCCACGACCGCCACGACCGCCACGACCGCCACGACCGCCACGGCCGCCACGGCCGTCAGACCCACAACGGCCACAACGCCCGCGTCGCGGCCCGCCGCCGCGGCTTCACCCATGCGCGACCGCCTGTCCCTCAATTTCCAGCGCGTCGATATCCGCGCCCTGCTGCAGGTATTCGCCGATTTCACCGACCTGAACGTGGTGGCCAGCGACAGCGTGCAGGGCAATCTGACGCTGCGGCTCAAGGACGTGCCGTGGGAGCAGGCGCTGCGGATCGTGCTCGATGCCAAGGGGTTGGCGTCGCGGCGCGACGGCAATGTGCTGTGGGTCGCGCCGCGCGCGGAGCTGGCGGCGCGGGACAGGCAGGAGCTGGAGGCGCGGCAGCAGCTGGCGGATCTCGAGCCGGTCGGCAGCCAGGTGTTCCAGCTCAACTACCAGCGCGCCGACGATGTTCGCCGGCTGCTGCTCGGGAGCGGACCCGGCGCAGCCGTGGCGGGACACGGCCCCTATGGCGGATCGCACGGGCATGGCGCGCCTGCGGGCACATCGATTGGCACATCGGTTGGCGCGTCGATGGGCACGTCGGTCGGCACATCCGCTGGCGCATCGGCGGGGCGCCTGCTGTCCCGCCGCGGCAGCCTGACGGCGGACGCCCGCACCAACCAGCTGTTCGTCTCCGACCTGCCCGAGCGGCTGCAGCAGATCGCCGCCTTTCTGGCGCGTATCGACGTGCCGGTGCGCCAGGTCATCATCGAGGCCCGCATCGTCGAGGCCGACGACAAGTTCAGCCGCAATCTGGGCGTCAAGCTCGGCTTTGCCGCGCAGTACGGGCGCGGCCGCGTCGCCGATACCTGGACCGACGTGCTGCCCGGCGCGGCCGGCGAGCCCGGGCCCTTGCTGAGTCTGCCGGCCGGCGCGCTGCATGGCGCCGACCCGGGCCATCTGGCGGTCAGCCTGTTCAACAGCGCGGCCAGCCGTTTCGTTGCGCTGGAGCTGTCCGCGCTGGAGGCGGACGGCAAGGGCAAGATCGTCTCGAGCCCGCGCGTGGTGACCACCAACAATATCAAGGCGCTGATCGAGCAGGGCACGGAGCTGCCCTATCAGGCGGCCACCTCCAGCGGCGCGACCTCGGTGCAGTTTCGCAAGGCCAACCTGAAGCTGGAGGTAACGCCGCAGATCACGCCCGAGGGCCAGGTGCTGCTGGACGTCGACGTCAGCAAGGACAGCGTCGGCGTGCAGACCACGCAGGGCTTCGCCATCGATACCAGGCACGTGCAGACCCAGGTGCTGCTCGAGAACGGCGGCACCGCGGTGATCGGCGGCATCTATACGCGCGCCGAGCGCGGCGATGCCGCCAGGGTGCCGCTGCTGGGCGATATCCCGGTGCTTGGCCGGCTGTTCGGCAGCCGCTCGGTCTGGCGCGATCGCACCGAGTTGCTGGTCTTCCTGACCCCACGCATCCTGCGCGATGCCGTCGCGCCGGCACGGGGCCATTCGGGCGCCCCGTTCGGCGGGATGCAGTAGACTGAGGCCCGCAAATGCAGCGGCGGCGCCGGCATGCGGCAGGATCGGGCGATTTTCGCCGGGGATTTGCCTTCCGCGCCGGCCCCGCGCCTGCACGGGTCTTGCCCCGCCGGGCCCGACATAAGAAGATGATGCCGTTTCCAACCCGCGAGCCGCCTGCAGAGCGCCGATCGGCTCGCCGCGAATCCGTGACCGCTTCCCGTCCGAACCTTTTTTTCGTCGGCCTGATGGGCGCCGGCAAGACCACTGTCGGCCGCACCGTGGCCCGCCGCCTCGGCTATGCCTTCGTCGATTCCGACCATGAGATCGAGGCGCGCTGCGGCGTGCGCATCCCGGTGATCTTCGATCATGAAGGGGAGAGCGGCTTTCGCGACCGCGAGGCGCAGATGATCGACGAGCTGACGCAGCGCGAGCGCATCGTGCTCGCGACCGGCGGCGGCGCGGTGCTGCGGCCCGAGAACCGCAGCCGGCTGAAGGCGCGCGGCACGGTGGTCTATCTGCGCGCCAGCCCGCACGACCTGTGGCTGCGCACGCGGCACGACCGCAACCGCCCGCTGCTGCAGACGCAGGATCCGAAGGGGCGTCTCGAGGCGCTGTACGCCGAGCGCGACCCGCTCTATCGCGAGGTCGCCGATTTCGTCATCGAGACCGGCAAGCCCTCGGTAGCGCAGCTTGCTAATATGGTGCTGATGCAACTCGAGATGTCCGGCTGGATCGCCGCGGCCGGCGGCAACGATATCCACGGCGACGCCCGGAGCGATGTCCGCGGCGACGGCGCCAGCGATCCCCACCACGATGCCGACATCGAGCCGGCGCAAGATACCAAGACCGATGATCACGCTTGAAGTCGACCTGGGAGAGCGCAGCTATCCCATCCATATCGGCGCCGGCCTGCTCGACCGCGCCGACCTGCTGGCCCCGCATGTCCGTGGCCGCCACGCCGTCATTGTCACCAACGAGACCGTGGGCCCGCTGTACGCTGCGCGGGTCGAGGCCACGCTGACCGGCCTGGGCAAGATCGTGCGCACGGTGACGCTGCCCGACGGCGAGTCCTTCAAGCACTGGCAGACGCTGAACCTGATCTTCGATGCGCTGCTCGGCGCCGGGGCCGACCGCAAGACCACGCTGATCGCGCTGGGCGGCGGCGTGGTCGGCGACATGACCGGGTTTGCCGCGGCCTGCTACATGCGCGGCGTGCCCTTCGTGCAGATGCCCACCACGCTGCTGGCCCAGGTCGATTCGTCGGTGGGCGGCAAGACCGGCATCAACCATCCGCTCGGCAAGAACATGATCGGCGCCTTCCACCAGCCGCAGGCGGTGATCGCCGATATCGGCACGCTGAAGACGCTGCCGCCGCGCGAACTGGCCGCGGGCCTGGCCGAGGTGATCAAGCATGGCGCGATCGCCGACGCGGACTACTTCGCCTGGATCGAGCAGCATATCGGCGCGCTCAACGCCTGCGACGCCGACATGTTGGCGCTGGCGGTGCAGCGCTCCAGCGAGATCAAGGCCGCGGTGGTGGCCGCCGACGAGCGCGAGGGCGGCATCCGCGCCACGCTCAATTTCGGCCATACCTTCGGCCATGCGATCGAGGCCGGCATGGGCTACGGCGAGTGGCTGCACGGCGAGGCGGTGGGCTGCGGCATGGTGATGGCCGCGGACCTGTCGCTGCGGCTGGGCTTCATCGACATCGAGACGCGCTCGCGCATCGAGCGGCTGGTGGCCGCCGCGATGCTGCCGGTGGTGGCGCCCGACCTGGGCGTGGACCGCTATATCGAGCTGATGAAGGTCGACAAGAAGGCGGAGGCCGGCCAGATCAAGTTCATCCTGCTCAGGAAGCTCGGCGAGGCGCTGATCACCAGCGTGCCCGATGCCGACCTGCGCGCCACGCTGCAGCACGCCGTATTGAAACGTCCCGTCGAGGCACCGGTCGCGTAAGCGGTCGGCCATGCCTCGCAACCCTCAGACGATGCCCGCATCGCCCAACCGGATTGCCGCATGACCGACCTCGAAAGCCATCTCGCCCCCTATGCCGCGCACTCGGCGCAGTCGCGCGGGCGTGTCCATGTCGAACCGGCGTCGTCCTCGCGCAGCGAGTTCCAGCGCGACCGCGACCGCGTGATCCACAGCACCGCGTTCCGCCGGCTCGAATACAAGACGCAGGTGTTCGTCAACCACGAGGGCGACCTGTTTCGCACGCGGCTGACGCACAGCCTCGAGGTGGCGCAGATCGCGCGCTCGATCGCCCGCAACCTGCGGCTGAACGAGGACCTGGTCGAGGCCATCTCGCTGGCGCACGACCTCGGCCACACGCCGTTCGGCCACGCCGGCCAGGATGCGCTGAACGCCTGCATGAAGAACCACGGCGGCTTCGAGCACAACCTGCAGAGCCTGCTGGTGGTGGACGAACTGGAGGAGCGCTACGGCGGCTTCAACGGCCTGAACCTGACCTTCGAGACGCGCGAGGGCATCCTCAAACATTGCTCGCGCGTCAACGCCGCCGCGCTGGGCGAGCTGGGGCGGCGCTTTCTCGAAGGCACGCAGCCGTCGCTGGAGGCGCAGCTGGCGAATCTGGCCGACGAGATCGCCTACAACAACCACGACATCGACGACGGGCTGCGCTCGGGACTGCTGACGCTGGAGCAGATGGACGAGGTGCCGATGTGGGGCCGCCATCGCGCGGAGGTCATGGCGGCCTATCCGGGCATCAACGGCCGCCGGATGATCAACGAGACGGTCCGCCGGATGATCAACACGCTGATCGTCGACCTGATCGAGACGACCCAGCGCAATATCGCCGCCGCCCGGCCGGCCGATATCGACGCGGTGCGCGCGGCGGGTCCGCTGGTCGCCTTCAGCCCCGCGGTCAGGGAGGAGGCGCAGGCCCTCAAGCGCTTCCTGTTCCGCCATCTGTACCGCCACTACCTGGTGATGCGGATGTCGGCCAAGGCCCAGCGCATCATCAGCGACCTGTTCGAGGCCTTCATGGGCGACCCGCGCCTGCTGCCGCCCCAGTACCAGGCGTCCCATGGCGGCGACCAGCCGCGGCTGATCGCGCACTACATCGCCGGCATGACGGACCGCTACGCGATCCGCGAGCATCGGCGGATGTTTGCGGTCGGCGAGCAGAACTGACGACCGGCCACCAAGCCCGCGCACCAAGCCCGCGTACCGAGGCCGGGCACCAAGCCCGCGTACCGAGGCCGCGCCCCAAGTCCGCGCCCCAAGCCCGCGCCCCAAGCCCGCGCACCAAGCCCGCGCACCAAGCCCGCGCACCAAGCCCGCGTACCTAGCCCGGGCACCAAGCCCGCGCACCAAGCCCAGCAGCTCGCGCACACCAGGTCCGCGCATCAAAAAACAGGGACAGATCAGTTATCATCGCGCCATCGCTCTGACACGATGGCGCCATGGCACGACTTCCCCGCTTCTCCCCGACCGGCCTGCCGGCACTGGTGTTGCAACGTGGCAACAACCGCCAGCCGGTCTTCCTGGGCCCCGACGACTACCGCTTCTACCTCGACTGCCTGCGCATGGCGGCGCGCGAGCACGATCTGGCGGTGCATGCCTATGGGCTGCGGCCCAACCATATCCACCTGGTCGCGACGCCACGCCGCGACGACGCGCTCAGCCTGACCATGCAGGCGGTGGGCCGCCGCTACGCCCGTTACTTCAATCGCGTGGCCAACCGCACCGGCACGCTGTGGGAAGGGCGCTTCCGCTCGGCGGTGCTGGGGCCGGACGCCTGGATGCTGCCGGCCATGCTCTACGTCGAGGGCAACGCCGTACGGGCGGGCGAGGCCAACACGCCGGACGAGGACCGATGGAGCAGCCACCGCCATCACGTCGGCCTGGAGGCGAGCCCCTTTGTGAGCGATCACTCCGCCTACTGGGCGCTCGGCAACACGCCCTTCGAGCGCCAGTCGCGTTACCAGTCGCTGGCGGCGGAAGGGCTGTCGTCGTCCACGCTGGCCGTGCTGCGCAAGCACGCGCACAGCGGCTGGCCGCTTGGCAGCGAAGGCTTCCTGCGGGGCCTGGAGCGGAATGCCGAACGGCGTGTGCAGCCGCTGCCGAAGGGTCGGCCGAAGCGTGCGCCGGCCGAACCCGATGCTGCGGAAGCGTCATGATTCGTGCCTGTCGACGGCAGCCGATGGCGGCCGCGATAGCGGTCTGCGGCAGCGGTGGGCGGTTCCATGGCATGCGCAATGGCGATCGCCGCATCCGCCCCGAAATGGTGCAATACTAATGTGTCCCCACTTAATGACCATCACCAAAACAGGGCATGGGTTAATATGATCTGACCCCATTTTATTTTTTTGCGGGCCTCGAACGATTCTTTTATATTTGCTCCACCCACATTCATTGTGCGGCGCGTCACGTCCTGTGTACGCCGCTGCGGTCCCCTTCGCTGCCCACCACGTCCGTCCGGACTGCACGCGAACGCCGTTCCGGCCGATGCCACGCGAGGCGCGCTGCCCTCACCGGAATCGAAGCCCGTGGACCAATCGCAAATCCCGCCGGCCGAGCAGGCCCAGTCGCTGATGGCCCAGCAATCGGCCCAGCAAACGGCCCCGCAACTGGCCGAAGCGCCCGCCGGGCGCCCGCAGGCGCAAGGCATGTACGACCCCGCCAACGAGCATGACGCCTGCGGCGTCGGCATGGTCGCCCATATCAAGGGCAAGAAGAGCCACGAGATCGTCCTGCAGGGCCTGAAGATCCTGGAGAACCTGGATCACCGCGGCGCGGTGGGCGCGGACCACCTGATGGGCGACGGCGCGGGCATCCTGATCCAGATTCCCGACCAGTTCTATCGCGAGGAAATGGCAAAGCAGGGCGTGACCCTGCCGCCGGCCGGCGAGTACGGCGTCGGCATGATCTTCCTGCCGAAGGAACACGCCTCGCGCCTGGCCTGCGAACAGGAGCTCGAGCGCACCGTCCGCCTGGAAGGCCAGGTCGTGCTGGGCTGGCGCGACGTGCCGGTCGACGCGACCATGCCGATGTCGCCGACCGTGCGCAAGACCGAGCCGGTGATCCGCCAGATCTTCATCGGCCGCGGCCGCGACATCATGACGACGGACGCGCTGGAGCGGAAGCTGTACGTGATCCGCAAGACCGCGAGCCACGCCATCCAGGCGCTCAAGCTCAAGCACGGCAAGGAATACTTCGTGCCGTCGATGTCGGCGCGCACCGTGGTCTACAAGGGCCTGCTGCTGGCCAACCAGGTCGGCCAGTACTACCGCGACCTGCAGGACCCGCGCGCCGTGTCGGCGCTGGCGCTGGTCCACCAACGCTTCTCGACCAACACCTTCCCGGCCTGGGAGCTGGCGCACCCGTACCGGATGGTCGCCCACAACGGCGAAATCAACACCGTCAAGGGCAACGTCAACTGGATCAACGCGCGTACCGGCGCGATCTCGTCGCCGGTGCTGGGCGACGACCTGCCCAAGCTGTGGCCGCTGATCTATCCGGGCCAGTCCGATACCGCGTCGTTCGACAACTGCCTCGAGCTGCTGACGATGGCCGGCTATCCGCTGGTCCACGCGATGATGATGATGATTCCGGAAGCGTGGGAGCAGCACACGCTGATGGACGACAACCGTCGCGCCTTCTACGAATACCACGCCGCGATGATGGAGCCGTGGGACGGCCCCGCGGCAATCTGCTTCACCGACGGCCGCCAGATCGGCGCGACGCTGGACCGCAACGGCCTGCGTCCGGCGCGCTTCTACGTGACCGAGGACGACGTCGTGGTGCTGGCCTCCGAGGCCGGCGTGCTGCCGTTCCCCGAGTCGCGCGTGGTGCAGAAGTGGCGCCTGCAGCCGGGCAAGATGTTCCTGATCGACATGGAGCAGGGCCGCATCATCGACGACAAGGAACTGAAGGACAACCTGGCCAACGCCAAGCCCTACAAGAGCTGGATCGACGCCGTGCGCATCAAGCTCGACGAGATCGACGCGAAGCCGGAAGACGTCGCCTCCGAGGCCAAGCCCGCCGCCAAGCTGCTGGACCGCCAGCAGGCGTTCGGCTTCACGCAGGAGGACGTCAAGTTCCTGATGGCGCCGATGGCGCTGTCCGGCGAAGAGGCGACCGGCTCGATGGGCAACGACTCGCCGCTGGCGGTGCTGTCGTCGAAGAACAAGACGCTGTACCACTACTTCAAGCAGCTGTTCGCCCAGGTCACCAACCCGCCGATCGATCCGATCCGCGAGAACATGGTGATGTCGCTGGTGTCCTTCATCGGGCCGAAGCCGAACCTGCTGGAGCTGAACAACATCAACCCGCCGATGCGCCTCGAAGT
Organism: Cupriavidus cauae; assembly: GCF_026210475.1. Lineage (NCBI taxonomy): Bacteria > Pseudomonadati > Pseudomonadota > Betaproteobacteria > Burkholderiales > Burkholderiaceae > Cupriavidus > Cupriavidus cauae. The sequence continues at coordinate 477,418 of NZ_CP080293.1, read as the reverse complement.
GTCCCAGCCGGTGCTGGACTTCAAGGACATCGCCAAGATCCGCAACATCGAGCACTACACCGGCGGCAAGTTCCGCTCGTACGAGCTCGACATCTGCTATCCCGCCCAGTGGGGCAAGGAAGGCATCGAGGCGCGCCTGGCCTCGCTGTGCGCCGAGGCCGTCGACGCGGTGAAGTCGGGCTACAACATCCTGATCGTGTCGGACCGCCGCGTCGATCCGTCGCACGTCGCGATCCCGGCGCTGCTGGCCACCTCGGCCATCCACCATCACCTGGTGGAGAAGGGCCTGCGCACGTCCACCGGCCTGGTGGTCGAGACCGGCTCGGCGCGCGAGGTCCATCACTTCGCGCTGCTGGCCGGCTACGGCGCCGAGGCGGTGCATCCGTACCTGGCGATGGAAACGCTGGCCGAGATGGCCGGCGGCCTGTCGGGCGACCTGTCGGCCGAGAAGGCGATCAAGAACTTCATCAAGGCGATCGGCAAGGGTCTGCAGAAGGTGATGTCCAAGATGGGCATCTCGACCTACATGTCGTACACCGGCGCGCAGATCTTCGAGGCCATCGGCCTGTCGCGCGAGCTGGTGCAGAAGTACTTCCACGGGACCGCGTCGAACGTCGAGGGCATCGGCATCTTCGAGGTCGCCGAGGAAGCGCTGCGCCTGCACCGCGACGCCTTCGGCGACAGCCCGGTGCTGGAGAACATGCTCGACGCCGGCGGCGAATATGCCTTCCGCATCCGCGGCGAAGAGCATATGTGGACCCCGGACTCGATCGCCAAGCTGCAGCACTCGGTGCGCGCCAACGAGGGCCAGGGCGCCTACCAGACCTACAAGGAATACGCGAACCTGATCAACGACCAGAGCCGCCGCCACATGACGCTGCGCGGCCTGTTCGAGTTCAAGGTCGATCCGGCCAGGGCGATTCCGCTGGAGGAAGTGGAGCCGGCCAAGGAAATCGTCAAGCGCTTCGCCACCGGCGCGATGTCGCTCGGCTCGATCTCGACCGAGGCGCACACCACGCTGGCGATCGCGATGAACCGCATCGGCGGCAAGTCGAACACCGGCGAGGGCGGCGAGGACGAGAAGCGCTACCGCAACGAGCTGCGCGGCATTCCGATCAAGAACGGCGACACGCTCAAGAGCCTGCTCGGCGACGACGTGGTCGAGCGCGACATCGAGCTCAAGGACGGCGATTCGCTGCGCTCGAAGATCAAGCAGGTCGCCTCGGGCCGGTTCGGCGTGACCGCCGAATACCTGGCCTCGGCCGACCAGATCCAGATCAAGATGGCGCAGGGCGCCAAGCCCGGCGAGGGCGGCCAGCTGCCCGGCCACAAGGTGTCGGACTACATCGGCAAGCTGCGTTATTCGGTGCCGGGCGTCGGCCTGATCTCGCCGCCGCCGCACCACGACATCTATTCGATCGAGGATCTGGCGCAGCTGATCCACGACCTGAAGAACGTCAATCCGCAGGCCGACATCTCGGTCAAGCTGGTGTCCGAAGTGGGCGTCGGCACGGTCGCGGCCGGCGTGGCCAAGGCCAAGGCCGACCACGTGGTGATCGCCGGCCATGACGGCGGCACCGGCGCCTCGCCGTGGTCCTCGATCAAGCACGCCGGCACGCCGTGGGAGCTGGGCCTGGCCGAGACGCAGCAGACGCTGATGCTCAACGGCCTGCGCAACCGCATCCGCGTGCAGGCCGACGGCCAGATGAAGACGGGCCGCGACGTCGTGATCGGCGCGCTGCTGGGCGCGGACGAGTTCGGCTTCGCCACCGCGCCGCTGGTCGCCGAGGGCTGCATCATGATGCGCAAGTGCCATCTGAACACCTGCCCGGTCGGTGTCGCCACGCAGGACCCGGTGCTGCGCAAGAAATTCCAGGGCAAGCCCGAGCACGTCGTCAATTTCTTCTTCTTCGTCGCCGAGGAAGCGCGCGAGATCATGGCGCAGCTGGGCATCCGCAGCTTCGACGAGCTGATCGGCCGCGCCGACCTGCTCGACACCCGTGCCGGCATCGAGCACTGGAAGGCGCGCGGCCTGGACTTCTCGCGCATCTTCTACCAGCCGCCGTTCCCGGGCGACCAACCGCGTTTCCACACCGATACGCAGGATCACGGCCTGGCGCCGGAATCGGGCAAGGCGCTGGACCACGTGCTGATCGCCAAGTCGCGTGCGGCGATCGACAAGGGTGAGCGCGTGTCGTTCATCCAGCCGATCAAGAACGTCAACCGTACCGTCGGCGCGATGCTGTCGGGTGTGGTGGCGCGCCAGTACGGCCATGAAGGCCTGCCGGACGACACCATCCACATCCAGCTGCAGGGCACCGCGGGCCAGTCGTTCGGCGCGTTCCTGGCGCACGGCATCACGCTGGACCTGGTGGGCGACGCCAACGACTACGTCGGCAAGGGCCTGTCGGGCGGCCGCGTGATCGTGCGCACGCCGCACGAGTTCCGCGGCGATCCGACCCGCAACATCATCGTCGGCAATACGGTGCTGTACGGCGCGATCGCGGGCGAGGCCTTCTTCAACGGCGTGGCCGGCGAGCGCTTCGCGGTGCGCAACTCGGGCGCCGTCGCGGTGGTCGAGGGCACCGGCGACCATGGCTGCGAGTACATGACCGGCGGTACCGTGGTGGTGCTGGGCGCCACCGGCCGCAACTTCGCGGCCGGCATGTCGGGCGGCGTGGCCTACGTCTACGACGAGGACGGCCTGTTCGACAAGCGCTGCAACACCTCGATGGTCGCCCTCGAAGCGGTGCTGGGCGCCGCCGACCAGGAGAAGGGCCAGAGCGCGGCGAGCTGGCACAAGTTCGGCGGCAAGCGCCAGCTGGACGAGGTGATCCTGCGCGGCCTGATCGAGCAGCACTTCCGCTTCACCGGCTCGGAGCGCGCCAAGGCGCTGCTGTCGGACTGGACCACGGCGCGCCGCAAGTTCGTCAAGGTCTTCCCGACCGAGTACAAGCGGGCGCTGGGCGAGATGTACGCCAAGGAACAGGCCGCGCGCGACAGCGACCGCGAGGCGATCGCCGCCTGAGGGCGGACACCGCAGCCGGGACGGCGAGGCGGCAACGGTGGCGAATCGCTGCCGCCGCGCCGTCCACCACACACAATGACCTCACAACGGGGCGCGCGCATCGCGCTGCGCCCCGAGCACAACCCAAGGAAGCGACATGGGCAAGGCGACTGGCTTTCTCGAATTTCCGCGCCAGAGCGAGAGTTACGAACCGGCACCGAAGCGGGTCCGGCATTACAAGGAATTCGTATTCCGGCTGAGCGACAACGAAGCCAAGGTGCAGGGCGCGCGCTGCATGGACTGCGGCATCCCGTTCTGCAACAACGGCTGCCCCGTCAACAACATCATCCCGGACTTCAACGACCTGGTGTATCGCCAGGACTGGAAGTCGGCGATCGACGTGCTGCACCAGACCAACAACTTCCCCGAGTTCACCGGCCGCATCTGCCCGGCCCCCTGCGAGGCCGCCTGTACGCTGGGCATCAATGAAGATCCGGTCGGCATCAAGTCGATCGAGCGCGCGATCGGCGACAAGGCCTGGGAAGAGGATTGGGTCAAGCCGCAGCCGCCGGCGCACAAGACCGGCAAGACCGTGGCCGTGGTCGGCTCGGGCCCCGCGGGCCTGGCCGCCGCGCAGCAGCTGGCGCGCGCCGGCCACGACGTCACGGTGTTCGAGAAGAACGACCGCATCGGCGGCCTGCTGCGCTACGGCATCCCCGACTTCAAGCTGGAGAAGGCGCTGATCGACCGCCGCATGGCCCAGATGCAGGCCGAGGGCGTGACCTTCCGCGCCGGCGTGATGGTGACCGACGGCAAGCTGCCGGCCGGCATCAAGAACTACGCGAGCGAAACGATCTCGGCGCAGGAGCTGATGGACCAGTTCGACGCCGTCGTGCTGGCCGGCGGCGCCGAAGTGCCGCGCGATCTGCCGGTGCCGGGGCGCGACCTGCAGGGCGTGCATTTCGCGCTGGAATTCCTGATTCCGCAGAACAAGGAAGTGGCCGGCGATGGCCCCAACGAGATCCGCGCCGACGGCAAGCATGTCGTGGTGATCGGCGGCGGCGATACCGGCTCGGACTGCGTCGGCACCTCCAACCGCCATGGCGCGGTGTCGGTGACCCAGTTCGAACTGCTGCCGCAGCCGCCGGAGGAAGAGAACAAGCCGCTGGTGTGGCCGTACTGGCCGATCAAGCTGCGCACCTCGTCGTCGCACGAGGAAGGCTGCGAGCGCGACTGGTCGGTGGCGACCAAGGAATTCATCGGCGAGAACGGCAAGGTCACCGCACTGAAGGCCTGCCGCGTCGAATGGAAGGACGGCCGCATGCAGGAAGTGCCGGACAGCGAGTTCGTGCTGAAGGCCGACCTGGTGCTGCTGGCGATGGGCTTCACCAATCCGGTGGGCTCGATGCTGGAGGCGTTCGGTGTCGACACCGACGCGCGCAAGAACGCCAAGGCCTCGACCGAAGGCGAGCGCGCCTACTTCACCAATGTGCCGAAGGTGTTCGCCGCGGGCGACGTGCGCCGCGGCCAGTCGCTGGTGGTCTGGGCCATCCGCGAAGGCCGCCAGGCCGCGCGCTCGGTCGATGCCTTCCTGATGGGGCATTCGGAGCTGCCGCGCTGAAGTTGTTCTGTATCGTCCCTCTTCCGCAACGGGAGAGGGACGAATCCCCGGCGGCATCGCCCCGCAGGGCTACGCCCCGAGCTGCCTGCCCATCACCACCGCCCCTTCCCCATAGCGCGACAGCTTCGTCGCCGCTTCCCCGGCCAGCGCCACCGGCGCATACCCCAGCCCCTGCCACCAGCGCGCCGCGCTCTGTACCGCGATCAGCCGGGAGCAGCGCAGGCCGGCCTGCATCGCACCGTGCCTGGCCTTCTCGTACAGCCGTTTCGCCAGCCCTTGCCCCTGTCCGGCGGGCGCCACCGCCATGTCGTGGATGAACCAGGTCAGCGGCGTTTCGTCGGCGGCGGAACCGTCGTGCCGCAGCACGCGGTCGAGCGGGGGCAGCGTCTCGCGCGGCCATGGGTGGGTCAGCAGATAGGCGGCGAGCCGGCGCGGCGCCTCGGCGTGCGCGGCGACCCAGCACAGGGCCGGCGCCAGCGCCAGGCGGCTGGCCAGCGCGTCGGCCGATTCGATCAGTTCGGGGCGGTAGCACTGCGCCTGCACTGCCAGCACATCGGGCAGATCGGCCGCCGCCATCGGCCGCAACAGGAATTCGGACATGGCGCGGATTATAGGGCTCGGCAATCGGCGAGCCGCTTTGCAATGGACGACCGGTCCGCAACGGCGAACGCTTGGTACAAGGGACCACTCGGCAACAGGGACCACTTCGCAACAGGGACCACTTCGCAACAGGGACCACTCCGCAACAGGGGCCACTCCGCAACAGGGGCCACTCCGCAACAGGGGCCACTCCGCAACAGGGGGGCCACTCCGCAACCAGGCGGCCGCCCGATGTGCGTCGGGGTTGACCCGGCTATGGTTAACGCGGTCTGTGCTCGCCGGAACCGACTCCGTACAATCGTCCACAGCAAGAACAACGCTGCCTCGCTCACCCCTGTCTGCCAATCCAGGCGCCCCGCCAGCGCGGCGCCCCGGAGGATCTCGATGCCCGAAGTACGCATGCTTGCGCGGCTTTGGCGAGGTAAGGCGACGTTGCACTTCCCCGCCGTGACGGCGACCGGCGCGCGCACTGCGCGGCCGGGCGCGGCTTCCGGCCCCGGGCGCGCGGCGGTCATGATGTGCCTTCTGTCGGCTCTCCTCGGCCCGGCCAGCGACGCGCTGGCCGCACCCCCGGTCGCGCGATCCGCCGCGCCATCCAGCGCGCCCGCCACCGCGCCCGCCACCGCGCAATCTGCGGCGCCATCCTCCGCTGCACGCTCCGCCCCGATGTCGTTCCCCGCCCGCCCATTGCGGCTGGTCGTGCCGTTTCCCGCCGGCGGCGTGCCGGACGCCATCGCCCGCACGCTGGCCGAGAAGCTGACCGCCAAGCTTGGCGTGCCGGTCGAGGTCGACAACCGTCCCAGCGCCAATGGCACCACCGCCGGCGACGTGGTCGCCAAGGCCAGCTCCGACGGCCACACGCTGCTGCTGCACCAGTCCACCATGCTGATCCAGTCCGGCGTGGAGCCGCTGCCCTACGACGTGGTGCGCGACTTCACGCCGGTGGCGCGGGTCGCGGCGATGCCGCTGTTCCTGGTGATCGACGCGCGGCTGCCGATCCGCACGGCGCAGCAGTGGCTGGCGGCGGTGCGCGCCAACCCGGGTGCCTACAGCGTCGGCACGGCGCAGGCCGGCACCCCGGCCCATCTGTATGCGGAATACGCGGTGCGCGGCATCCCCAATGGCGTGCCGCTGGTGACTGCCAAGGGCGAGGCGGCCCTGGTGCAGGAGATGCTGGCCGGCCGCATCAGCGCCTGCTTCTGCAACTTCGCGGCGGTCCAGCAGCATGTGCGCGAGGGCACCCTGCGGCTGCTCGGCGTGGCCGGCTCGGCGCGTTCGTCGCTGGCGCCCGGCGTGCCGACACTGCACGAGAGTGGACTCGACGGCTACGGCGCGGGGCCGTGGCTGGGCGTGCTGGCGCCCGCCAAGACCCCGCGCGCGATCGTGGCGAAGCTGGCCACGGTGCTCGACGAGGTGGTGCGCGAGGGGGACGTCGCGCGCCGGCTGGAATCGGTAGGGCTGACGCCGCTGCGCGACTCGCCCGAGGCCTTCGCCACCTCGATCCGCTCGGAATCGATCCAGTGGCAGGTGATCCTGCGGCAGGCCGGCGGACCGGTCGAACCTTGAGTCTCCCCCCACGGCCGGCGTTGCGGGGAAGGGCATCAGCGGAAGGGCGTCAGCGAGAAGGGCGTCAACTGGGAGGGCGTCAACTGGGAGGGCGTCAACTGGGAGGGCGTCAACTGGGAGGGCGTCAACTGGGAGGGCGTCAACTGGAAGGGCGTCAACTGGAAGGGCGCCAACTGGGAGGCGTCAACTGGGAGGCGTCAACTGGGAGGCGTCAACTGGGAGGGCGCCGGGCCGCGGGGCACTGCCATGCCCTGGCCCGGAACGCAACCGATTCCGCTTCGTCGCCCGATAGCGCACGTCGCGCCGCGTTGCAGCATTTCATCGCGGGCGCATTGCCCGGCACGCGCCCGGACGAGTATAGGTATTAGCACTTATAATGCCGACCGTCCCTAGCGATGCCAACGTGACTGAAACCACACCCAACCTCGTCGAGCTGCAAGCGGTCGACTTCGCCTATGCGGCGGGCGGCAAGCCCATCCTGTCGGGCCTGTCCATGCGGATTCCGCGTGGCAAGGTCGTCGCGGTCATGGGCGGCTCCGGCTGCGGCAAGACCACCGTGCTGCGGCTGATCGGCGGCCAGGTCCGGCCGCAGCGCGGCCATGTCCGCTTCGACGGCGCCGATATCCCGGCGCTGGACCGCGCCGGCCTCTATGCGGCACGGCGGCAGATGGGGATGCTGTTCCAGTTCGGCGCGCTGTTTACCGACCTGTCGGTATTCGACAACGTCGCCTTTCCGCTGCGCGAACACACCGACCTGCCCGAGTCGATGATCCGCGACCTGGTGCTGATGAAGCTCAACGCGGTGGGCCTGCGCGGGGCGCGCGACCTGATGCCCGCGCAGATCTCGGGGGGCATGGCGCGCCGCGTGGCGCTGGCCCGGGCCATCGCGCTGGACCCCTCGCTGCTGATGTACGACGAGCCCTTTGCCGGGCTCGATCCGATTTCGCTGGGCCTGACCGCGCGGCTGATCCGCACGCTGAACGACGCGCTCGGCGCCACCACGATCATCGTGTCGCACGACGTGCACGAGACCTTCCAGATCGCCGACTACGTGTATTTCATCGCCGAAGGCCGCATCGCGGCGGAAGGGGAGCCCGAGGCGCTGCGCGCCTCGACCGATCCCTTCGTCCACCAGTTCGTGCATGCCGAGGCCGACGGCCCGGTGCCGTTCCACTACGGCGGGCCGTCGCTCGCCGAGGACTTCGTCGGCGGGGCGGGGCGGTGATGGGCGCGCTCTACAACGCCATCGCGATGGTCGGCTCGGCGGTGCGCCAGAGCGTCGAGGGCCTGGGCATGGCCACGCGCATGTTCTTCGCGATGCTGGCGATGTCGCCGTCGATGCTGCGCCGCTTCCGGCTGGTGTCGGACCAGATCTTCTTCGTCGGCAACCTGTCGCTGGTGATCATCGCCGTGTCCGGGCTGTTCGTCGGCTTCGTGCTCGGCCTGCAGGGCTACTACACGCTGAACCGCTACGGCTCCGAGCAGGCGCTAGGGCTGCTGGTGGCGCTGTCGCTGGTGCGCGAGCTGGGGCCGGTGGTGACCGCGCTGCTGTTCGCGGGGCGCGCCGGCACTTCGCTGACCGCCGAGATCGGCCTGATGAAGGCGGGCGAGCAGCTGACCGCGATGGAAATGATGGCGGTGAACCCGCTGCAGCGCGTGGTCGCGCCGCGCTTCTGGGCGGGCGTGATCGCGATGCCGGTGCTGGCGGCGATCTTCAGCGCGGTCGGCATCCTGGGCGGCTACATCGTCGGCGTGCAGCTGATCGGCGTCGACGCCGGCGCCTTCTGGTCGCAGATGCAGGGCGGCGTCGATGTGCGCGACGACGTGCTGAACGGCGTCATCAAGAGCTTTATCTTCGGCATTGCCGTGACGTTTATCGCCTTGTACCAGGGCTACGAGGCCAAGCCGACGCCCGAGGGCGTGTCGCGCGCCACCACCCGCACCGTGGTGATCGCGTCGCTCGCCGTGCTGGGGCTCGATTTCCTGCTGACGGCGCTGATGTTCAGTACCTGAGCCCCGCATGGGCGCCGTCGCATCCCGCTGGTTGAACTAGAGAATTCCGATGAGAAAGAACGCACTCGATTTCTGGGTGGGGCTGTTCGTGGTGGCCGGCTTCGTGGCCCTGCTGTTCCTCGCGCTGAAGGCCGGGAACATGAGCGCCTTCACCTTCGAGGACACCTACACCGTGCAGGCCCGCTTCGACAATATCGGCGGGCTGAAGGCACGTGCTCCGGTCAAGAGCGCCGGCGTGGTGGTGGGCCGCGTCGCGCAGATCAGCTTCGACGACAAGAACTACCAGGCCACGGTGACGATGCACCTGGAGCAGCGCTACCAGTTTCCCAAGGACACGTCGGCCAAGATCCTGACGTCGGGGCTGCTGGGTGAGCAATACATCGGCCTCGAAGCGGGCGGCGACACCGCCATGCTGGCCGACGGCGCGCGGATCACGATGACCCAGTCGGCCGTGGTGCTGGAGAATTTGATCGGGCAGTTCCTATACAACAAGGCGGCCGACGCGGGCGGCACGGGAGCGGAGAAATGAGGGGTTCGGGAGTTCACGGGCGCTGGCTGCTGGCCGGCGCGATGGCGGTCGCCCTGGCGGGCTGCGCGACGGGGCCGGACGCCAATCCGCGCGACCCGCTCGAGCCGTTCAACCGCGAAGTCAACAAGATCAACGAGGACTTCGACAAGGGCGTGATGCGCCCGATCGCCGAGGTCTATGCCGACTACGTGCCGTCGCCGGTGCGCACCGCGGTCAGCAACGTGTTCTCCAACGTCAGCGACGTCTACTCGGCGCTGAACAACCTGCTGCAGGGCAAGCCGACGCGCTTCGCCGAGGACACCATGCGGGTGGCGATCAACACCGTGCTGGGCATCGGCGGCCTGATCGACATCGCCACGCCGGCCGGCCTGCCCAAGTACAAGGAAGACTTCGGCCAGACGCTGGGCGTGTGGGGTGTGCCGCCCGGCCCGTACCTGGTGCTGCCGCTGTTCGGTCCGAGCACGGTGCGCGACACCGGCGGCATGCTGGTCGACCGGCAGGCCGACCCGTCGGCCTACCTGCATCCGGTCTGGATGCGCAATACGCTGATCGGCGTGCGCGTGGTCAGCGCCCGCGCCGAGCTGCTGGGCGCCAGCAGCCTGGTCGAGATGGCCGCGCTGGACCGCTACTCGTTCATGCGCGACGCCTATCTGCAGCGCCGCGAGTACCTGGTCTACGACGGCAATCCGCCGGACCGCGAGGACGATGGCGTCGACGGCGACGCCAAGCCGACGCCCCCGAGCTCCGGTTCGGGCGAAAGCCTGCCCGGCCAGACCATGCCGGTGCCGCCGGTGGCGCCGTCGCTGTCGCCCGGGCGGCTTGGCCTGTGAGGGATTGCTGAACACCGACGCTGACCCTGACGCTGAGAGGCGCCGGCGTCACCGCGGTGGAGGCGCGGCCCTCCGGCTTTGTGAGCGCCCGGTCACCGCTGCAACAAACTGTGATAACCGGTGCCAGCGCCCCGCGCCCCCGGCACCATGAACTTGCCCGGGGTGCGCGCTCTCCAACTCAACGCACCCCCCGCCGCCCCCGGCGGAACAAGATAGACAAGGAAAAACCATGTTCAAGCGACTGTTGCTTCCCTTCATCGCCGCCTTCGCCATGGCCGCCGCGGCCATGGCCCAGAGCCCGGACACCTCGACCCCGGACGGCCTGATCAAGGCGCTGGTGGACGACGTGATGGCCACCGTCAAGGCCGACAAGGAAATGCAGGCCGGCAGCATCCCCAAGATCACCGCGCTGGTCGAGCAGAAGATCCTGCCGAACGCCAACTTCCAGAAGACCACGCAGATCGCGATGGGCCGCAACTGGGCGAAGGCGACGCCGGAGCAGCAGAAGCAGATCGTCGAGGAATTCAAGATGCTGCTGATCCGCACCTATGCGGGCGCCGTCTCGCAGATCCGCGACCAGACCGTGCAGTTCCGCCCGTTCCGCGCGGCGCCGGAAGACACCGAGGTCACCGTGCGCACCCAGGTCATCAACAAGGGCGAGCCGATCCAGATGGACTACCGCCTGGAGAAGACGCCGCAGGGCTGGAAGGTCTACGACATCAACGTGCTGGGCGCCTGGCTGACCGAAGCCTACAAGGGCAGCTTCAACACGATCGCCAGCCAGCAGGGTATCGAAGGCGTGATCAAGACCCTGCAGGACCGCAACCGCCAGCTGGCCAGCGCGAAGGGCTAAGCCGGCTGAGCCAGCAGAGCAAGTCGAGCCCCGGCGCGGCTGCCATGCCGTGACGACGCGGCGCAGCACGTGGATGCTGCGCCGCGTTACAATGCCGGCTCGGTGCGCAAGCTTCACCCGCACCGGCCGTTTTGCCCCGACCAAGCCCCTTACCGACCGACCGCCTCGATGCTTTCACTCGGAACCTCGCTGACCAACCGCAACGCCGCCGCCGTGCTGCGCGATGCGGCCGCGCGCGTCGCGCAAGGGGAAGCGCAGGTCGATTGCAGCGCGCTCGGACAGGTCGATTCGTCGGCGGTGGCCGTGATGCTGGCGCTGCATCGCGATGCCAGCGCGCGCGGCCGGACCCTGGCGTTCGTCGGCGTGCCGCAGCAACTGGCCGCGCTCGCCAGCCTGTACGGGGTCGATACGCTGCTGGCGCTGTCGCCGCAGGACCCGGCATCGGTGCCGGCGCAAGCGGTTGCCGACACTGCGGCCGACATTGCGGCCGAACCTGTCGCCGAATTCAGGACCGAATCCGCGCCTGCTTCGGCCGCCGCCCCCCTAGAGCAAGCCGGCTTGCATCGACATTGAACCGGCATCCGCGGTGAGCGCGAGGCGATGGCCCGCGCCGGCACCGTCGCGATGCCTCGGCGCCGGCCGCCAGCCGACGCCGCGTCCCAAGCGGGGACCTCCTCGCATCCCCTATAATTCCGGGTTATTCGTTCGTCAGCACCGCCCGCGCGCCAACGCGCAATGCGCCTGCCACGCCGGCAGCCGGCAAGCCAGGCGGGCGACCAGTCCGGCAGCTGTATCACCCTCAGGCGGTCCCCGCCATTTCCAGGAGCCCGGCGCGGCAGCGCGACGCTCGCACGCCCGCCAGACGATATCGGCCATGAAAGCCATCGAAATCCAGGATGTCCGCAAGCGCTACCGCAATCTGCAGGCGCTCAAGGGCGTCAGCTTCAGCGTCGAGCGCGGCGAATTCTTCGGCCTGCTCGGCCCCAACGGCGCGGGCAAGACCACGCTGATCTCGATCCTCGCCGGACTGAACCGGGCCGACTCGGGCCAGGTGCGCGTGCACGGCCACGACGTGGTCGGCGATTACCGGGTGGCGCGCCGCATGCTGGGCGTGGTGCCGCAGGAGCTGGTGTTCGATCCGTTCTTCACCGTGCGCGAGACGCTGCGGCTGCAGTCGGGCTATTTCGGCCTGACCCGCAATGACGACTGGATCGACGAGATCATGGCCAACCTGGACCTGACCGACAAGGCCGACGCCAACATGCGGCAACTGTCGGGCGGCATGAAGCGCCGCGTGCTGGTCGCGCAGGCGCTGGTGCATCGTCCGCCGGTGATCGTGCTCGACGAACCGACCGCGGGCGTCGACGTGGAGCTGCGCCAGACGCTGTGGAAATTCATCTCCCGGCTGAACCGCGAAGGTCATACCATCATCCTGACCACCCACTATCTGGAAGAGGCCGAGGCCCTGTGCGACCGCATCGCGATGCTCAAGTTCGGCGAGGTGGTGGCGCTGGACCGCACCAGCAGCCTGCTGAGCCAGTTCGCCGGCCTGCAACTGGTGCTGACGCTGTCGGCCGGCCGCCTGCCGGCCTCGCTGGAGCCGCTGCGGATGCCGTCCAATCCGGGCGAGCGCGCGATCCGGCTGCGGTTGTCCGGCTACCAGGTAGTCGAACCGATCCTCGCGGCCTGCCGCGAGGCGGGCTGCGAAATCGAAGACATGGAAATCAACAAGGCCGACCTCGAGGACGTATTTGTGCAGATCATGGGGAGAGAAGGGCGCAAGCCGGCTTCGCGTGACGCCGGAGCGGACCGCGACGCGGACAGGGACGCTGACGGCGGCGCGAGCGGCGACGGCGGCAAGCGCGCCGCGGCCCCGACCGAACCGGTCAATGCCACCCCTTCCTCGCTGGAGAGCCCGGTATGAAACATCCTGCCGGACTCGATCAGGCGCAACAGGACGCCCGTCACGGCGGCGGCGACGACAGCCGGCACCTGGCGCCGATGGCGGTGGGCGGCCTGGTGGGCTTTCGCACGCTGCTCTACAAGGAAGTGCTGCGCTTCTGGAAGGTCAGCTTCCAGACCGTGGCCGCGCCGGTGCTGACCGCGATCCTCTATCTGCTGATCTTCGGCCATGTGCTGGAGGACCGCGTCCGCGTCTACGACCAGATCAGCTACACCGCCTTCCTGGTGCCCGGGCTGGTGATGATGAGCATCCTGCAGAACGCGTTCGCCAACAGCTCGTCGTCGCTGATCCAGTCCAAGATCACCGGCAACCTGGTGTTCGTTCTGCTGCCGCCGCTGTCGCACTGGGAGATGTTCGGCGCCTACGTGACCGCCGCCATCGTGCGCGGGCTGGCGGTCGGCCTGGGCGTGCTGCTGGTGACGGTTTGGTTCGCCGACCTGCATGTGGCCAATGTCGCCTGGATCGTCGTCTTCGCGCTGCTCGGCGCCGGCATGCTGGGCACGCTGGGCCTGATCGCCGGCATCTGGGCCGAGAAGTTCGACCAGCTGGCCGCCTTCCAGAATTTCCTGATCATGCCGGCGACCTTCCTGTCCGGCGTGTTTTATTCGATCCACTCGCTGCCCGCGTTCTGGCAGACGGTGTCGCACGCCAACCCGTTCTTCTACATGATCGACGGGTTCCGCCATGGCTTCTTCGGCGTCTCCGACGTGTCGCCGTGGTTCAGCCTGGCCGTGGTGGCGAGCGCCTTCGCGGTCGTCGCGGCCATCGCGCTGCGGCTGCTGCAGACCGGCTACAAGCTGCGGCACTGATCTTGCGAGACCAGGCCGGGCCGACACGCGCGAGAGCGGGACGCACACAGACGAAACGGGATTCACCATGCTGCCTACACCGGAACAAGTCAGGGACTACATCGCCCAGGGGCTGCCCTGCGAACACCTCGAAGTGGAGGGCGACGGCCAGCACTTCTTTGCCACCATCGTCAGCGCCGAGTTCGAGGGCAAGCGGCTGATCCAGCGCCATCAGCGCGTCTATGCCGCGCTCGGCGACCGCATGCGGGCCGAGATCCACGCGCTGTCGATGAAGACGCTGACGCCGGCCGAATGGCAAGGCGGGCAGGGCGAACATGCCGGCCAGCCCGGCCAGCGCTGAGCGGCCGCGCATCCTCATGGATCAACTCGAAATCCACGGCAACGGACCGCTGCGCGGCGAAATCCGCGTCTCGGGGGCGAAGAACGCCGCCCTGCCGATCCTGTGCGCGAGCCTGCTGACGGCCGACACGCTGACCCTGGACAACGTGCCTGATCTGCAGGACGTGCGCACCATGCTGGCGCTGCTGCGCCAGATGGGCGTGCAGGTCGAGCAGGACGGCACGCACCTGACGCTGAACGCGGGCGCGATCCTCTCGCCCGAGGCGCCCTATGAAATGGTCAAGACCATGCGCGCGTCGATCCTGGTGCTCGGGCCGCTGGTCGCGCGCCTGGGCGAGGCGCGGGTATCGCTGCCCGGCGGCTGCGCCATCGGTGCGCGGCCGGTCGACCAGCACATCAAGGGCCTGCAGGCCATGGGCGCCGACATCGCGATCGAGCACGGCTTCATCCACGCGCGTGCGCGTCGGCTCAAGGGCGCGCGCATCGTCACGGACATGATCACGGTGACGGGCACCGAGAACCTGCTGATGGCGGCCACGCTGGCCGAGGGCGAGACCGTGCTGGAGAACGCGGCGCGCGAGCCCGAGGTCACCGACCTGGCCAACCTGCTGGTGAGCATGGGCGCCCGCATCGAGGGCATCGGCACCGACCGGCTGGTGATTCACGGCGTCGAGCGCCTGCACGGGGCCGAGCATCGCGTGATTGCCGATCGCATCGAGGCCGGCACGTTCCTGTGCGCCGCCGCGGCGACGCTGGGCGAGGTGGTGGTGCGCGATGTCCCGCCGGTCATTCTGGACGCGGTGCTCGACAAGCTGGTTGAAGCCGGTGCATCGATCGAGCGCGGCGCCGACTGGGTGCGGCTGTCGATGCGCCAGCGCCCACGGGCGGTCAGCTTTCGCACCTCCGAATACCCGGCCTTTCCGACCGACATGCAGGCGCAGTTCATGGCGCTCGATTGCGTGGCCGACGGCACGGCGCGGGTCACCGAGACGATCTTCGAGAACCGCTTCATGCACGTGCAGGAGCTGAACCGGCTCGGCGCCAATATCGCGGTCGAAGGCAATACCGCGGTGGTGACCGGCGTGCCGCGCCTGTCGGGCGCGCGCGTGATGGCGACCGATCTGCGCGCCTCGGCCAGCCTGGTGATTGCCGGCCTGATCGCCGACGGCGAAACGGTGATCGACCGCATCTACCACCTGGACCGCGGCTACGACCGCATGGAAGACAAGCTGTCCGCAGTCGGTGCGCGCATCCGCCGCATCGCCGGCTGACCCACGAACAAGACGATGAGCCCTTCTCCGAACCAGCTGACCCTGGCCCTATCCAAGGGCCGGATCTTTACCGAAACCATGCCGCTGCTGGCGGCCGCGGGCATCGAGGTCACCGAAGACCCGGAAACCTCGCGCAAGCTGATCCTGCCGACCACCGACCCGGACGTGCGCGTGATCATCGTGCGCGCCTCCGACGTGCCCACCTATGTGCAGTACGGCGCCGCCGACTTTGGCGTGGCGGGCAAGGACGTGCTGATGGAGCATGGGATGGCCGGCCTGTATGCGCCGATCGACCTGAATATCGCCCGCTGCCGCATGTCGGTGGCGGTGCCGGCGGGCTTCGACTATGTCCGCGCGGTACGGCAGGGGGCGCGGCTGGCGGTGGCGACCAAGTATGTGCAGACCGCGCGCGAGCATTTCGCCAAGAAGGGCGTCCACGTCGATCTGATCAAGCTGTACGGCTCGATGGAGCTCGGTCCGCTGGTCGGGCTGGCCGATGCGATCGTCGACCTGGTCAGCACCGGCGGCACGCTGCGCGCCAACAATCTGGTGGAAGTCGAGGAGATCGTGCAGATCTCGTCGCGCCTGGTGATCAACCAGGCCGCGCTCAAGCTCAAGCGCGAGCGGCTGGCGCCGATCCTCGAAGCGTTTGAACGGGCCTCCGCGGCCGTGGCGTGATGCCATGGCCGACGGCCCGGGGAATGGAGTCATGAACGAACAAAGCCTGAACATCCGCCGACTGGACTCGGCCAGCACGGACTTCCCCGTGCGGCTGCGCCAGCTGCTGGCCTTCGAGGCCGGCGAGGACGAGGCCATCGAGCGCGCCGTTGCGCAGATCCTGGCCGACGTCAAGGTGCGCGGCGATGCCGCGGTGCTCGAATACACGATGCGCTTCGACCGTGTCGAAGCCGAATCGCTGGCCGCGCTGGAACTGTCGCCGGCCGAGATGGACGCCGCGCTCGAGGAGCTCGAGCCCAAACGCCGCGCCGCGCTCGAGGCGGCCGCGGCGCGCGTGCGCGCCTACCACGAGAAGCAGAAGATCGAATGCGGCAGCCATAGCTGGGAATACGCGGAGGCCGACGGCACCGTGCTCGGCCAGAAGGTGACGCCGCTCGATCGCGTCGGCCTCTATGTGCCGGGCGGCAAGGCGGCCTATCCGTCATCGGTGCTGATGAACGCGATTCCGGCCCGCGTCGCCGGCGTCAAGGAAGTGATCATGGTGGTGCCGACCCCGGGCGGCGTGCGCAACCCGCTGGTGCTGGCGGCCGCGGCGATCGCCGGCGTCGACCGCGTGTTCACCATCGGCGGTGCCCAGGCGGTCGGCGCGCTCGCATACGGTACCGAGACGCTGCCGCAGGTCGACAAGATCGTCGGCCCGGGCAACGCCTATGTCGCCGCGGCCAAGCGCCGCGTGTTCGGCACGGTCGGCATCGACATGATCGCCGGCCCGTCCGAGATCCTGGTGATCTGCGACGGCAGCACCGACCCGGACTGGGTCGCGATGGACCTGTTCTCGCAGGCCGAGCACGACGAGATGGCGCAGTCGATCCTGCTGTGCCCGGATTCCGGCTATCTGCTCAAGGTCGAGGACAGCATCCGCCGCCTGCTCGACGACATGCCGCGCCGCGACGTGATCGCGGCCTCGATCGGCGGCCGCGGCGCGCTGATCAAGGTACGCGACATGGACGAGGCCTGCGACATCGCCAACGCGATCGCGCCCGAGCACCTGGAGATCTCCGCGCTCAATCCGCGCCAGTGGGCCGAGAAGATCCGCCACGCCGGCGCGATCTTCCTGGGCCAGTTCACCAGCGAATCGCTGGGCGACTACTGCGCGGGCCCGAACCACGTGTTGCCGACCTCGCGCACCGCGCGCTTCTCGTCGCCGCTGGGCGTCTATGACTTCCAGAAGCGCTCGAGCCTGATCGAGGTCAGCGAGGCGGGCGCGCAGATGCTGGGCCAGATCGCCGCGGAACTTGCCTATGGCGAGGGCCTGCAGGCGCATGCCCGCAGCGCCGAATACCGCCTCAAGCGCAGTTGATTTGCCGGGGCGGCCCGCGTGCCGTCCCTTTACTCCCCAACCGAAGAGGAATCCATGTCAGCAGTCGAGCCTTCCCTGATCGAGCGAATCATCCGTGACGACGTCCGCGCCATGGGCGCCTATCACGTGGCCGATTCGCACGGTCTGATCAAGCTCGACGCGATGGAGAACCCGTACCAGTTGCCTGCGCCGCTGCGCGAGCAGCTCGGCAAGCGGCTGGCCGAGGTCGCGCTGAACCGTTATCCGGTACCGACCAGCGAGGCGCTGCGCGCGCGCCTGAAGCACGTGATGGATGTGCCCGCCGGCATGGAGATCCTGCTCGGCAACGGCTCGGACGAGATCATCAGCATGCTGGCGCTGGCGGTCGCACGGCCGGGCGCCAAGGTGATGGCGCCCGTGCCCGGCTTCGTGATGTACGCGATGTCGGCGCAGTTCACCGGCCTCGAGTTCGTCGGCGTGCCGCTGCGCGCGGACTTCACGCTGGACCGCGCCGCGATGCTGGCCGCGATGGCCGAGCACAAGCCGGCGGTGATCTACCTCGCCTATCCGAACAATCCGACCGGCACGCTGTTCGACGAGCAGGACATGGAGGCGATCGTGCGCGCCGCGCAGGGCGAGGTCTGCCACAGCCTGGTGGTGGTCGACGAGGCCTACCAGCCGTTCGCGCAGCACAGCTGGATGCCGCGGCTGCCGGAGTTCGGCAATCTGCTGGTGATGCGCACCGTGTCGAAGCTGGGCCTGGCCGGCATCCGGCTCGGCTACCTGGCCGGCGATCCGGCCTGGCTCGCGCAGATCGACAAGGTGCGCCCGCCGTATAACGTCAACGTGCTGACCGAGGCGACCGCGCTGTTCGTGCTCGAGCATGTCGACGTGCTCGACGAACAGGCCGCGCAATTGCGTGCCGAACGCGCCAGCGTGGCCGCGGCGATGGCCGCGCATCCGGGCGTTACCGTGTTCCCCAGCGCCGGCAATTTCCTGCTGGTGCGCGTGCCCGATGCCGCGCGAATCTTCGATCGGCTGCTCGCGCGCAAGGTGCTGATCAAGAACGTGAGTAAAATGCACCCATTGCTGGCCAACTGTCTGCGCGTGACGGTCAGCACCCCCGAAGAAAATGCGCAGTTTCTCGAGGCGTTTGCCGCCTCGCTGCAGGATTAGCACCATGCGTGTTGCCGAGGTCACCCGCAATACCTCCGAGACCCAGATCCGCGTCGCGCTGAATCTGGACGGCACCGGACGCCAGCTGCTGGCTTCCGGCGTTCCCTTCCTGGACCACATGCTGGACCAGATCGCCCGCCATGGCATGTTCGACCTCGAGGTCGAGGCCAAGGGCGACACCCATATCGACGACCACCATACGGTCGAGGATGTGGGCATCACGCTGGGACAGGCGGTGGCCAAGGCCATCGGCGACAAGAAGGGCATCACCCGCTATGGGCACAGCTACGTGCCGCTCGATGAATGCCTGTCGCGCGTGGTGATCGATTTCTCGGGCCGCCCGGGGCTGGAGTTCCACGTGCCGTTCACCCGGGCGCGCGTCGGCAGCTTCGATGTCGACCTGACCATCGAGTTCTTCCGCGGCTTCGTCAATCATGCCGGCGTGACGCTGCATATCGACAATCTGCGCGGCATCAATGCCCACCATCAATGCGAAACGGTATTCAAGGCCTTCGGCCGGGCGCTGCGCATGGCGGTAGAGCTGGACCCGCGCGCGGCCAATACGATTCCGTCGACCAAGGGCACGCTCTGATTTCGATACCGGTCCGATGAAGGGTGGCGGGGTTTTCCTGCCGCCGCCCACGCCGACCGGTTTCTACCGATCTCTTCCGGACTCCACCACCCTCCACCGTTTCCGAGGGGACGGCCACGCGATGCCACGGCCGTTTCCAACATCATGACTACGATTGCAATTGTGGATTACGGCATGGGCAACCTGCGCTCGGTGGCGCAGGCGCTGCGCCGTGCGGCGCCCGACGCCGATGTGCGCGTCGTCGATGCGCCCGAGGGCATCCGCGCCGCCGAGCGCGTGGTGCTGCCCGGCCAGGGCGCGATGCCCGACTGCATGGCGGCGCTCAATGCCTCGGGGCTGCGCGAGGCCGTGCTCGAGGCCGCGGCCAGCAAGCCGCTGCTGGGCGTGTGCGTTGGCGAACAGATGCTGTTCGAAGCGAGCAGGGAAAGTAGGGCCGGTGCGGACAGCACGCCATGCCTGGGCCTGATGCCGGGCGAGGTGGTCCGCTTCGAGCTCGACGGCATGACGCAGCCGGACGGCTCGCGCTACAAGGTGCCGCAGATGGGCTGGAACCGCGTTCGCCAGACCCGCCCGCATCCGCTGTGGCAGGGTATTCCCGATCAGAGCTGGTTCTATTTCGTCCACAGCTACTATGTGCAGCCGCGCGATTCCGCCCATACTGCCGGGGAAACCGAATATGGCGTCGTGTTTACCAGCGCGGTGGCCCGGGATAATATTTTTGCCACGCAGTTCCACCCGGAGAAAAGCGCCGCACTCGGCTTGCAGCTCTACCGGAATTTCGTGGACTGGAAGCCCTGATTCACCAAGCCGTTCGACGCAGGCAAGGCCGGGCCGGCAGCGCCGGTCCCGCCAGGACAACCTTTTTACTTCAACACGCTCGTCACGCTTATGTTGCTCATTCCGGCCATCGACCTGAAGGACGGTCAATGTGTACGCCTCAAACAAGGCGATATGGACCAGGCCACCGTCTTCTCCGAAGAGCCCGCCGCCATGGCACGACATTGGGTGGAACAGGGCGCGCGGCGTCTGCACCTGGTCGACCTGAACGGCGCCTTCGTCGGCAAGCCCCGCAATGAGGCCGCGATCAAGGCCATCATCGCCGAGGTCGGCGAAGAGATCCCGGTCCAGCTCGGCGGAGGCATCCGGGACCTGAACACGATCGAGCGGTGGCTGGACGACGGCCTGTCGTACATCATCATCGGCACCGCCGCGGTCAAGAATCCGGGCTTCCTGAAGGATGCATGCTCGGCGTTCGGCGGCCACATCATCGTCGGACTCGATGCCCGCGACGGCAAGGTCGCCACCGACGGCTGGAGCAAGCTGACCGGCCACGAGGTGATCGACCTGGCGCGCAAGTACGAGGACTACGGCGTCGAGGCGATCATCTACACCGACATCGGCCGCGACGGCATGCTGCAGGGCATCAACATCGATGCCACCGTCAAGCTGGCCCAGTCGGTGTCGATCCCGGTGATCGCGAGCGGCGGCCTGTCGAACATGAGCGATATCGACCGGCTGTGCTCGGTCGAGAGCGAAGGCGTCGAAGGGGTGATCTGCGGCCGCGCGATCTACTCCGGCGACCTGAATTTCGCGGACGCGCAGGCGCTCGCGGACAAACTCGGCGCCGGCCAGTAAGCCGTCGCCATTGCGCCCCCGGGGGGGCGCTGCTGCCCGCGTCGCGCCGTGCCTGCGCGCGCCGCGTGGCAAGGATTCCGATGCTAGCCAAACGTATCATCCCCTGCCTGGACGTGACCAACGGGCGGGTGGTCAAAGGGGTCAACTTCGTTGAATTGCGCGACGCGGGCGACCCGGTCGAGATCGCGCGCCGCTATGACGAGCAGGGCGCGGACGAAATCACATTCCTCGACATCACCGCGACCAGCGACGGCCGCGACCTGATGCTGAACATCATCGAGGCGGTGGCCTCGCAGGTGTTCATTCCGCTGACGGTCGGCGGCGGCGTGCGCACCGTCGAGGACGTGCGCCGCCTGCTCAATGCTGGCGCGGACAAGATCAGCGTCAATTCGTCGGCGATCAGCAATCCGCAGCTGGTGTCGGACGCCACCGCGCGCTACGGCTCGCAATGCATCGTGGTGGCGATCGACGCCAAGCGCAGCTCGGCACCGGGCGAGCCGCCGCGCTGGGAAGTGTTCACCCACGGCGGGCGCAAGGCCACCGGCCTCGACGCGGTCGAGTGGGCGCGCGAAATGGCGCGCCGCGGCGCCGGTGAACTGCTGCTGACCAGCATGGACCGCGACGGCACCAAAAGCGGTTTCGATCTCGAACTGACCCGCGCGGTCAGCGACGCGGTCGGCGTGCCGGTGATCGCCTCGGGCGGCGTCGGCGGGCTGCAGGACCTGGCCGACGGCATCCGCATCGGCCATGCCGACGCGGTGCTGGCGGCGAGCATCTTCCACTACGGCCAGCACACGGTGGCCGAGGCGAAGGCATTCATGGCCCGCGAGGGCATTCCGATGCGGGTTTGACGATGCAAAAGAAGTGGCTCAACAAGGTCAAATGGGACGACCACGGCCTGGTGCCGGTGATCGTGCAGGAAGTCGGCTCCAACGACGTGCTGATGTTCGCCTTCATGAATCGCGAGGCGCTGCAGCGCACCGTCGAGCTCGGCGAGGCGGTGTTCTGGTCGCGTTCGCGCAAGCGGCTGTGGCACAAGGGCGAGGAGTCGGGCCATGTGCAGAAGGTGCATGAGATCCGGCTCGATTGCGACGAGGACGTGGTGCTGCTGAAGGTCACGCAGGCCGGCGACATCGCCTGCCACACCGGCCGCCATTCCTGCTTCTTTCAGAAATTCGAGGGCGACGTCGAGGACGGCGACTGGCAGACCGTCGAACCGGTGTTGAAGGACCCCTCGTCCATCTACGGCAGCAATCACTGATGAGCGACTCTTCTGCGAACCAGGCCGACGCGCTGGCCGACGTGCTCGCGCGCGTGGCCGCGGTGCTCGAATCGCGCAAGCCCGAACACGGCGGCGATCCCGACAAATCCTATGTCGCGCGGTTGTTCCATAAAGGCGACGACGCGATCCTGAAGAAGATCGGCGAGGAAGCGACCGAAACGGTGATGGCGGCCAAGGATGCGCGCGCCGCCGGCCTGGCCGGCCCCGCGCTCGACAAGGTGGTCTACGAGGTCGCGGACCTGTGGTTCCACAGCATGGTGCTGTTGGCCCGCTTTGGCCTGAGTCCGGCCGACGTGGTGGCCGAACTGGCGCGCCGCGAGGGGCTGTCGGGACTGGCCGAAAAGGCCGCGCGCACGGCCGAGCCGAAGTGAGCGCCGGCGCCCCTCGGCGGGCGGCGGTGTATCGTGTGGCACAGTATCGTCTGGACCGAACCGTGCGCACACGCAAGGAGGTGCAATGAGCAACGACTATCCCGGCCAGGTGGTGCCCAGCAGCGGCGGCGCGCAGCTCGACAGCCTGCGCAAGCTGACCCATATCCTGTACGGGCTGTATGCGATTTTCTGGCTGACCGGCGGCATCACCGCGCTGATCGCGATCATCATCAACTACGTCAAGCGCGACGATGCGCGCGGCACACTCTATGCGTCGCACTTTGCGTGGCAGATCCGCTCGTTCTGGTGGTCGGTCGCGTGGACCGTGCTGGGGGGCGTGCTGTTTGCCACCGTGGTCGGCATCGCACTGGCCTTCATCGTCTGGGGCCTGTTGTCGCTGTGGATTCTTTACCGTATTGTCAAAGGCTGGTTGTATTTGAACGACAGCAAGCCGATGTACCCGGAGCAGCGTTTCTAGATTTCCAGACGGCGCGAACCGGGCCAGGCTGAATTCCGGCTTGCCGGTGTCCTTCACTTCGCAATGAAACTTTCATGAACGCACACGAGAATTGCATCTTCTGCAAGATCGTCGCCGGCCAGATACCGTCGCGCAAAGTGTACGAGGACGCCGACATGCTGGCGTTCCACGATATCCATCCGAAGGCGCCGGTGCACTTCCTGATCATTCCGAAGGTGCATGTAGACTCGCTCGCCGACTGCGGCCCGGGCGAAGGCGACGTGCTTGCTAAAATGCTGCTCAAGGCGCCGCAGCTGGCCCGCGAGGCGGGCTGCGGCAATGGCTTCCGCACCGTGATCAACACCGGTTCGGACGGCGGCCAGGAGGTCTATCACCTGCATCTGCACGTGATGGGCGGGCCGCGGACCGAATGGAAGGTCGCGCTGCCGTAGGCCGCCGCGGCAAGCCTGGAGTAAAGAATGACGTCCTGCCGCTCGCGGCGGACGGAACAGCGCCGGCTACCGTCGCCCGGCGTGCGAGCTCGGACGGAACAACGGGTCCGCGTGGCAAGGTGCCGCGCGGGGCTTCATCAGGAGCAGGAAAATGGGTTCGTTTAGCATTTGGCATTGGCTGATCGTGCTGGTGATCGTCATGCTGGTCTTCGGTACGAAGAAGCTGCGCAATATCGGGCAGGATCTGGGCGGCGCGGTCAAGGGCTTCAAGGACGGCATGAAGGATCCCAACGCCCCGGCGGGCGAGGACACCGCCGCCGGCACGCCCAAGGAACTGCGCGACTCGACCACCATCGACGTGGACGCCAAGGAAAAGTCGCGCCAGCAGCAGTAATCCGCATCATGCAGTCAGTCGGCGTCCGGCCGGCGCGGCCCCGCATCGGCCGGGCCGGCCCCCGGTACACTGATTCCCTCCTTCCTCCGGGCGGCGGCGCAGGGCATTGCGCCCGGCCGCGCCCGGCACTGGCATTGAATCCCGCATGATCGATCTGGGCATTTCCAAGCTGGCGCTGATCGGCGCGGTCGCGCTGATCGTGATCGGTCCCGAGCGGCTGCCCAAGGTCGCCCGCACCGTCGGCGCGCTGGTCGGGCGCGCGCAACGCTATATCAGCGATGTGAAGGCGGAGGTCAGCCGCGAGGTCGAGCTGGACGAACTGCGCCGCATGCGCACCGAATTCGAGGAAGCCGCGCGCGATGTCGAGCGGACCATCCACAAAGAGGTCAACGAGCAGGCGCAGTCGCTGAACGAGGCGTTGTCCGGCGACACCAGCGAGATCGGTACCCCCGCCGGCACCGATGTGCCTGCCTCGTATGTGCCGAGCTGGGACAGCGCGCACAAGATGCACAACGGCCGCAAGAGCTGGCGCGTCAAGCAGGCCGCCGTGCCGAAGTGGTACAAGCGCCAGAACAACGTCCGCGGCTGGGCGCAATCCGGCGCTGCCCGCGTCAAGCGGCACCGTCCGGCGACGCGTCCCGCCCGTTCTTTCTTCGAGTGACCATGCGGCAGTCCGCCCCGATGCCGGCGGCCGACCGGTCCGCACGTTCGTCGCGCGCCTTGCCGCGCGCGATGTCGCTTTTCTCTTCCCTGTTGTCCGCCCACCGCTGCTGAGCGGCTGCCGCCATGAGCGAATCGCGTTCTCCCGATCCCCAAGACGAATCCCCGCAGGAAACCTTTATCTCCCACCTGGTGGAGCTGCGCGAGCGCATCGTCAAGGCCGTCGCCGGCGTGCTGGTGGTATTCGTCAGCCTGGTGTACTGGGCGCCGGATATCTTCAACCTGTTTGCGCGGCCGCTGATGGAGTCGTTGCCCAAGGGCGGCAAGATGATCGTGACCGACGTGACCGGCTCGTTCTTCGTGCCGATGAAGGTCACGTTGCTGGTCGCTTTCCTGATCGCGTTGCCATGGGTGCTGTACCAGGTCTGGCAATTCGTCGCGCCCGGGCTCTATCAGCACGAGAAGCGGCTGATCATGCCGCTGGTCACGAGCAGCTATCTGCTGTTCCTGTTCGGCGTCGCCTTTGCCTACTTCCTGGTGTTTCCGACGGTGTTCCACTTCATGGCGCACTACAACGCGCCGCTCGGTGCCGAAATGTCGACCGACATCGACAAGTATCTCGGCTTCGCCATGACGACGTTCCTGGCGTTCGGCATCACCTTCGAGGTGCCGGTGGTCGTCATCGTGCTGGTGCGCTTCGGCGTGGTGGAGCTGGAGAAGCTCAAGCAGATCCGCCCGTATGTGATCGTTGGCGCCTTCATCATCGCCGCCATCGTCACGCCGCCCGATGTGCTGTCGCAGCTGTTGCTGGCGATCCCGCTGATCCTGCTCTACGAGCTTGGCCTGCTGATGGCCAAGGTCATCGGCCGTCCGCTGCCCAATGACGGCGCCGCAAAAGAGTCGCAAGCCGACTGATGAGGGCAAGAGGGCGCAAACCTTGCGTCCTTTTTGCACCAAAATGGGGAAAATCACCGTTTCTCCTGTTGCTGTTCAGCAACAAAAGCCGCCCTCAGGAACGGTTTACGACGAAAAAGCCTTCTGAGCGCGCGGGAGCCTGACACATAATACGCAGCAGACGTGATGGTGAATGCGTCGCCCATGCACTTGGGCAACCCAAGATTTCCCAATCAGTTGACAAGGAAAGTGTCGATATGAAGATGAAACTGTTTGCAGCTGCAGTCGCCACCCTGGCCGCTGGTGGTGCCTACGCCCAGTCGAGCGTGACCCTGTACGGCGTGGTCGACGCTGGTATCGAGTACAACAACAACTCCGGCGCAACGGGCGAAAACCTGTTCCGCATGCAGTCGGGCGGCCAGTCGGGCTCGCGTTGGGGCCTGCGTGGCGTGGAAGACCTGGGCGGTGGCCTGAAGGGTCTGTTCGTGCTGGAAAGCGGTTTCGATCTCGACACCGGCCGTTCGGGCCAAGGTGGCCGTCTGTTCGGTCGTGCCGCCTACGTCGGTCTGCAGAACCAGTTCGGCACCCTGACCCTGGGTCGTCAACAGACCCCGTTCTACGACTTCGGTCTGCAGTTCGACCCGATGGCGATCGCTCCGCGTTACTCGATCACCTCGCAAGCTGTCGAGTTCCAATCGCGTGCTGACAACGCCGTCAAGTACGTCGGCAAGTTCGGCGGCCTGACCGCGTCGGCCATGTACTCGTTCCGCGCTGACGGCCAAGAAGTTGCTGGCCGCAACGTGTTCGGCCGCGAAATGGGCGCCATGCTGTCGTACGCAGCTGGCCCGTTCGCGATCGGTGCTGCTTACGACGACCTGCACGTCGGTACCGAAGCTAACCAGGCTCCGGTGATCCGCCGCGCTACCGTTGCCGGTACCTACGCTTTCGGTCCGGCCAAGGCCTTCGTGGGCTACCGTTGGGCGAAGGCTTCGGACGGCGCTGTTCTGCCGGGCGCTGTTGGTGCTGACACCACGACGTCGAACCTGTACTGGGCTGGCCTGGCGTACCAAATGACCCCGGCCTTCTCGGTCACGGGTGCTGCGTACTACCAGGACTTCCGCCGCAGCGGTGCTGATCCGTGGCAATTCGTCCTGACCGGCGACTACGCGCTGTCGAAGCGTACCGACATCTACACGTCGCTGTCGTACACCCTGAACAAGGATGGTTCGGGTCTGGGCGTGTCGGGCTTCAACACCATCGGTGCTACCGCCGCTGCCAGCACGTTCAACGTGGAGCCGGGCAAGGACCAGTTCGGCGCCATCATCGGCGTGCGTCACAAGTTCTAATTTGACGCGGGCAACCGCATCAAGTTAGCTTGATCGAAACGCCGGCATCCTTCGGGATGCCGGCGTTTTGTTTTGTGGTGTCTTAGTCCTTATCGTTGCGCCCGTCGCGATCGCCTCTGCAGAAGTAGTCTGTCAGGCCCCAGCCCGGCGACCTGGCGCGGCACGGGGAAGCAATGGGCAGCTGCGGAATGTCACGCTGAGGCAGCATCACGGAAAGCCCCATTGCCGATGGCTTTGCCCGTGCCGGTCCGGCATATCGGATAAGGCAGGCACCGCGTGAGGCTCGCGTCATCGCGTCGTCGCGCGTCGCGGTTGGAAACGCAAAGCGGCTCTCTGGCAGGACGGGGCGGCGGGATCCTTCACGAGCTCGGCCCGCTGTCGTGCTCTGGTGCAACATGGCCAATTCGCACGCGCCAACGGTACTTGGCTCGTCCTGGTTTACGACGGGTCACCGCCAATAAAAAAGCCCCTTGGCATCACCAAGGGGCTTTTCAGTTCACCGCACGTTCAGAACGTCTTCAATCTTCCTCGTCGTAAGGCAACACGCGCCGTGGTGGAGGAGGGCGCTTGCCGATCGTCACCGTCACCTCGGTCGGCTTGCCACGGCGTACCACCTTCATCTTCACTTCCGTACCCGGCTTGAGTTGCGCGATCGCATTGAGCAGTGCCGTGGTATCCGTGATCGGTTGATCCTGCACGGCAACCAGCACATCGCCCGGCCGCACGCCGGCCTTGTCTGCGGGGCCGCCTTGCACGATCGCGGCAATCAGCGCGCCTTCCTTGGCCTCGAGCCCGAACGATTCGGCGATCTCCGGCGTCATGTCCTGCGGCTCGACGCCGATCCAGCCGCGCGTCACCGAGCCGGTCGAGATGATCGACTCCATCACCTGCTTGGCGGTGGACACCGGAATCGCGAAACCGATGCCCAGCGAGCCGCCCGAACGCGAGTAGATCGCCGTATTGATACCCAGCAGATTGCCCTGCGCGTCGACGAGCGCGCCGCCCGAATTGCCCGGGTTGATTGCCGCGTCGGTCTGGATGAAGTTCTCGAAGGTATTGATACCGAGATGGCTGCGGCCCAGCGCGGACACGATACCCATCGTCACGGTCTGGCCGACGCCGAACGGGTTGCCGATCGCCAGCACCACATCGCCGACCTTGACGTTCTCGAGGCGTCCCAGCGTGATGGCCGGCAGATCCTTCAGCGTGATCTTGAGCACTGCGAGATCCGTTTCCGGGTCCGAGCCCACCACCTTGGCGTTGGCCTTGCGGCCGTCGGTCAGCGCGACCTCGATCTCGTCGGCGCCGTCTACCACATGATGGTTGGTTAGAATGTAGCCCTCGGCGCTGACGATCACGCCCGAGCCCAGGCTCGACACCGGCTCCTGCCGCTCGGGCAGCCGGTCACCGAAGAAGAAGCGGAACCACGGATCGTCGGCCTGCGGGTTGCCGCGGCGCGCGCCGTTCTTGCTGGTGAAGATATTGACCACCGCCGGCATCGCCAGCTGCGCCGCCTCGCTATAAGAACGTTCCGCGGATGGGCCTGTGACGTTCGGCACCACTTCCTTGAGCGCGACGATTGGCGAACCGGATTGGACCGCGACGCGCCCGCGTTGCAACCATTCCGGTTTCAATGTCGCCACGACAAACCAGATGGCCAGCACAACCGTGACGGCCTGGGCAAAGAACAGCCAGAAGCGGCGCAACATATTGGAGTTTGGGCTGAAAATGAAAACAAAAGAGCTTGAATTGTACTTGAACGACCTGTTGGAAGTCCCCCGCTACAAGGACTATTGCCCGAACGGTCTGCAAGTACAAGGTCGGCCGGAAGTCACCCACATCGTGACGGGAGTGACGGCCAGTGCCGCGCTGCTCGATGCCGCCATCGAAGCCGGTGCCGACGCGATCCTGGTCCATCACGGCTATTTCTGGCGCGGCGAAGATGCTCGCGTCATCGGCCAGAAGCATGGCAGGCTGCGCCGCCTGCTGGTGTCCGATACCAATCTGCTGGCCTATCACCTGCCGCTGGACGGCCATCCCGAACTAGGCAACAACGCGCAGCTGGGGCACGAACTCGGGCTGAATCCGACCGGCCGCTTCGGGGACGACCAGCTCGGCTGGACCGGCACGTTGCCGCAATCGATGACGCTGCGCATGCTGGCCGACCACATCGCGGGCGTGCTCGGGCGTGAGCCCCTGGCGATCGGCGATCCGGACCAGCCCGTTCGGACAGTGGGCTGGTGCACCGGCGGCGCGCAGGGCTATTTCGGCGCGGCGATCGCCGCCGGAGTCGATGTCTATCTGAGCGGGGAGGTCTCCGAGCAGACCACGCACCTGGCGCGCGAGAGCGGCGTCGGCTATATCGCCGCCGGCCATCACGCCACCGAGCGCTATGGCATTCAGGCGCTCGGCACCCATCTGGCGCAGCAGTTCGGCCTGCGCCATACCTTCATCGACATCCCGAATCCGGTCTGAGCGAGGTGCGAACGCGGTCTGACCGAATGGTCCGCCCGCGACGCCGCAACGCCGGGGCGCCGCGGCCCCCGGACCTCAGGCCCGCGTCGTCTTCAGGCTGTCGCGGATCTCGCGCAGCAGCTTGATGTCTTCCGGATCTTCGGGCGCCGGTGCCGGCGGCTCGGCGGCGCGCAGGCGATTGATTGCGCGCACCATCATGAAAATGATGAAGGCCAGGATCAGGAAGTTGACCAGGATGGTCAGGAAATTGCCGTAGGCAAATACCGGTACGCCGGCCTTTTTCAAGGCATCGAGCGTCATTGGCGTTCCGGCCGGCGGGTCGGACAACACCAGAAACAGATTCGAAAAGTCGAGTTTGCCGATGATGCGGCCGACCAACGGCATGATCAGGTCATTGACCACGGAATCCACGATTTTTCCGAAAGCTGCGCCGATAATCACGCCGACCGCGAGGTCGACCACGTTCCCGCGCATCGCGAAGGTCTTGAATTCCGACATCATGCTCATGGCTTAACTCCTTGCTGTTGTTCATTTTTCACCACGGACCGCAGCGCAAGACTGCCGCAAGGATGCCGCAAACGCAAGCCTGTCGCGGCATTCGGGCCGATCGGCGGGGCTGCCTTGCACGCTCGCGCGATGACCGAACACCCCCGGGTTACCGCGCTTTCACTGCCCAATGTGCCTAAGGTACAATTTACGGTTGACGCAAAATCTAAATTGACTTCCCCTGGGGTTTGGAATGAATGACCAGCAAAGCGTGAAGAGCGTGGATAAGGGGCGTCGCAACTGGTTGATCGCGACGTCTGTGGCTGGCGGCATCGGAGGAGTGGCGGTTGCGGTGCCGTTTGTCAGTACCTTTGCACCGTCGGAAAAGGCCAAGGCGGCAGGTGCGCCGGTCGAGGCCGACATCAGCGGGCTCAAGCCCGGCGAAATGATGACGGTCGAATGGCGCGGCAAGCCCGTCTGGATTCTGCGTCGCACGGAGGAGATGCTGGCGTCGCTGAAAAAGACCGACGCCGAAGTGGCCGACCCGAACTCGGAAATTCCGTTCACGATGGAAACCCCCGAGTATTGCAAGAACGAAACCCGTTCCCGGCCCGAGCACAAGGACATCCTCGTCGTCGTCGGTATCTGTTCCCATCTCGGTTGCTCCCCGTCCGGCCCGTTCGCGGCCGGCGCCAATCCCACCCTCGGTTCCGACCCCGGTTTCCTTTGTCCGTGCCACGGCTCGACCTTCGACCTGGCAGGCCGCGTCTTCAAGAACAAGCCGGCACCGCAGAACCTTGACGTTCCCCCATACCAGTTCCTCACCGACACCACGATCGTGATCGGCAAAGACGAAAAAGGAGAGGCTTGATCATGGCGGCGGAAAAGCAAGTCAAGACGACCGGCCTGCTGGGCTGGATCGACGCGCGCTTCCCGGCGACGCAGCTGTGGGAAGACCATCTGTCCAAGTACTACGCGCCGAAGAACTTCAACTTCTGGTACTTCTTCGGCTCGCTGGCGCTGCTGGTGCTGGTGATCCAGATCGTCACCGGCATCTTCCTGGTGATGAACTACAAGCCGGACGGCACGCTGAACGCCGCCGGCATCCCGGTGGCCTACGCCAGCGTCGAATTCATCATGCGCGAGGTGCCCTGGGGCTGGTTGATCCGCTACATGCACTCGACCGGCGCCTCGGCGTTCTTCGTGGTCGTCTACCTGCATATGTTCCGCGGGCTGCTGTACGGTTCGTACCGCAAGCCCCGCGAGCTGGTCTGGATCTTCGGCTGCCTGATCTTCCTGACGTTGATGGCCGAGGCCTTCATGGGCTATCTGCTGCCGTGGGGCCAGATGTCGTACTGGGGCGCCCAGGTGATCGTTAACCTGTTCTCGGCGATCCCGGTGATCGGCCAGGACCTGTCGCTGTTCATCCGCGGTGACTACGTGGTCAGCGACGCGACGCTGAACCGCTTCTTCTCGTTCCACGTGATCGCGGTGCCGCTGGTGCTGCTGGGCCTGGTCGTCGCCCACATCATCGCGCTGCACGAGGTGGGCTCGAACAACCCGGATGGCGTCGAGATCAAGGCCAACAAGGACGAAAACGGCGTGCCGCTCGACGGCATCCCGTTCCACCCGTACTACTCGGTGCACGACCTGATGGGCGTGGGCGTGTTCCTGATCATCTTCTCGGCCGTGATCTTCTTCTTCCCGGAGATGGGCGGCTACTTCCTGGAACACAACAACTTCTTCCCGGCTGATCCGCTGAAGACGCCGCCGCACATCGCCCCGGTCTGGTACTTCACGCCGTTCTATTCGATGCTGCGTGCCACCACGGCCAACTTCCTGCCGATCCTGTGGATCTTCTTCGCCGTGCTGCTGGGCATCTTGTTCCTGCGCAGCAAGAGCCTGAAGGTCAAGGGCATCGCGGTCGCGATAGCGGTGCTGCTGGCGCTGGGTTTCTACTTCATCGACGCCAAGTTCTGGGGCGTGGTGATCATGGGCGGTTCGGTGATCATCCTGTTCTTCCTGCCCTGGCTCGACCATTCGCCGGTCAAGTCGATCCGCTACCGTCCGGCTTTCCACAAGACGATCCTGATGGTTTTCGTCGCGTTCTTCCTGATCCTGGGCTACCTCGGCGTGCAGCCGCCGTCGCCGGTCGGCGAAAAGGTGTCGCAGCTCGGTACGCTGCTGTACTTCGCCTTCTTCCTCGCCATGCCGCTGTGGAGCCGCGTCGGCACCTTCCAGCCGGTGCCCGACCGCGTGACGTTCAAGCACCACTAAGCCAGGCCCAAGGACAAGGAACAACGATGAAAAAGCTGCTTTCCATTCTCGCGCTGGCCGGCGCGTGCTTCGCCGGTGCGCCCGCCATCGCTGCCGAAGGGGGCTATCCGCTCGAGCCGGCGCCGGTCAACACCAGCGACCTGTTCTCGTTGCAGCGTGGCGCCAAGCTGTTTGTCAACTACTGCCTGAACTGCCACGGCGCGTCGATGATGCGCTACAACCGCCTGCGCGATATCGGCCTGACCGAAGATCAGATCCGCGAAAACCTGATGTTCACCGCGGACAAGGTCGGCGAAACGATGACCATCGCGATGCAGCCGAAGGACGCCAAGGCGTGGTTCGGCGCGGCGCCGCCGGATCTGTCGGTGATCGCCCGCGCCCGCGGCGATGCCTGGCTGTATACGTATCTGCGTACC
This sequence comes from Cupriavidus cauae, assembly GCF_026210475.1. Taxonomy (NCBI): domain Bacteria; kingdom Pseudomonadati; phylum Pseudomonadota; class Betaproteobacteria; order Burkholderiales; family Burkholderiaceae; genus Cupriavidus; species Cupriavidus cauae. Next base: position 445,087 of record NZ_CP080293.1, on the reverse strand, counting down.
TTCTACCGCGACGACACTCGCGCGACCGGCTGGAACAACCTGGTCTTCCCGAGCGTCGGCATGCCGCACGTGCTGTGGGAGCTGCAAGGCCAGCGCGCCGCCAAGTTCGCCGACGTGGAAGAGCATGGCGAGAAAGTGCACAAGTTCGTCGGTTTCGAACAGCTGACGCCCGGCAGCATGACGCCGCTGCAGTACGATACCGCCGTCGCCGACCTGGTCGCCTATCTCGACTGGATGGCCGAGCCGGCGCAGAACCATCGCCGCCGTCTGGGCGTGTGGGTGCTGCTGTTCCTGGGCATCTTCACCGTGTTCGCCTGGCGCCTGAACGCCGCCTACTGGAAAGACATCAAGTAATCCCGGTAGACCGCCCGAGGGCTAGCGCGGAGTTGCGTATGCGACACCGCCTGGCCCTTTTTCCTTTGTGACGGAATGAAAAGAGACAGGGCATGGACGGGCCGCATGCGCCGCCCGCCAAGCCACCGATCCGGCATTCCGTTACGCTATTTGTAACGAATTTGCTTTCCGATGGTGGGTTCTGACAGAATGTTTGACCCAACTTCGGCCTAGCGCCGCCTCCAAGGAATCCCAACCATGATGGTGTTGTATTCGGGCACCACCTGCCCGTTCTCTCAGCGTTGCCGCTTGGTCCTGTTCGAAAAGGGCATGGACTTCGAAATCCGCGACGTCGACCTGTTCAACAAGCCGGAAGACATCTCGGTGATGAATCCCTACGGCCAGGTGCCCATCCTGGTCGAGCGCGACCTGATCCTGTACGAATCCAACATCATTAACGAGTACATCGACGAGCGCTTCCCGCACCCCCAGCTGATGCCGGCCGACCCGGTCCAGCGCGCCCGCGCCCGCCTGTTCCTGTTCAACTTCGAGAAGGAACTGTTCACCCACGTCTACGTGCTGGAGAACGAAAAGGGCAAGACCGCGGAAAAGAGCCACGAGCGTGCCCGTGGCGCGATCCGCGATCGCCTGACGCAACTGGCGCCGATCTTCGTCAAGAACAAGTACATGCTCGGCGAAGAGTTCTCGATGCTGGACGTCGCCATCGCGCCGCTGCTGTGGCGCCTGGACCACTACGGCATCGAGCTGTCGAAGAATGCCGCCCCGCTGCTGAAGTACGCGGAACGGATCTTCAGCCGCCCCGCCTATATCGAAGCGCTGACCCCGTCGGAAAAGGTGATGCGCCGCTAAGCCGGCCCTGGCCCGAGTTCGCTCGGGCCACCGGCGCGACGCCACTGGAAGTCTTATGCCTGAAACCTCGACCAAGCCCTACCTGATCCGCGCCATTTACGAATGGTGCACGGACAACGGCTTCACTCCGTATATCGCCGTGTTCGTCGACGCGAACACCAACGTGCCGCGCGAGTTCGTCAAGAACAACGAGATCGTGCTGAACGTCAGCTTCGACGCGACCAGCGGTCTGGAAATGGGCAACGAGTGGATCAGCTTCAGCGCCCGCTTCGGCGGCGTCTCACGCAAGCTGGACGTGCCGGTCGATAACGTGCTGGCGATCTACGCGCGGGAAAATGGCCAGGGCATGGCCTTCCCGGTCGAGCGCAGCGTGCCGGAAACCCAGGCCGCAACCGAACGCGAACTGAATCCGCCGCCGAAACTGGCCCCGGTCGAAAGCGACGGCGCCGCGCAAGCCGACAGCGCCGATGCTTCGGACGACGACGATCCGAATCCGCCGCCGGTACCGCGGATCGGTACGCGCAAGCCTTCGCTGAAGGTCGTCAAGTAAGCCCCTTCGACCGGTCAGTTCTGACTGGTCAACCATCGCCAAGGCAGGCCGCATGCAGTAGAATCGCGGTCTGCATTCATGCCGGCTTAGCTCATCAGGTAGAGCAGTTGATTTGTAATCATCAGGTGGCGGGTTCGAGTCCTGCAGCCGGCACCAGATATTAAAAGGGTCACGCGAATATTCACGTGACCCTTTTTCATTTACCGGCCCTCATAACCACACGCCCGATTCCGCCGTCACGATCACCTAACATCCAAACTCGTCGGAAAATGCACCCCCGCCCGCTGCGCCGCCTGCACGATATGGTTCGCCATCGCCCGCTGCGCCAGTGAAGGATCCCCGGCCGCCAGCGCATCGATGATCGCCGTGTGCTCGTTAAACGTCGCCCGCCGCGCGCCGCGCTTGTAGAAGGGCAGGCGCTGGCTCTCCTGAATGATTTCCGCACTGTTGCGCAGAATCTCCGCAATCGCGCGATTGCCGGAGATCGCGATGATCTGCATGTGGAAATCGAAATCGAGCTGCGCCGCCTGGGTGAAGTCCGACGCTTGGATGCAGGTCTGCATCGCTTCTGCGTTGGCACGCAGCGCGTCGATGTCGGCCGGCTCCGCCACCAGCGCAGCGAGCCGCGCGGTGAAATTCTCCAGCGCGAAGCGCAGTTGGTAGATGTCGGTCAGCGAATGCGAGTCGGCGAAGCGCCAGGGATGGGCAGAGGGCGCAGGGCCTTCCGCGACGTACACGCCCTTGCCCGGGCGCGCCACGATCAGACCCAGTCCCTGCAAGGTGGAGAACGCCTCCCGCAGCGAAGTCCGGCTGATGCCGAGGCGCTCGGAGAGCTCGCGCTGGGAGGGCAGCAGCGAGCCTGCGGGGTAGGTGCCGTCGTTGATCCATTGCTGGATCAGCCGGGCGGCATTGGCGGCGACTGCGGTCGAGTTGAACATGCCTGATGTCTGAACGAGGAAGAGCGCCGAGGCAGCAGCAAGCGAACTGCCGCGCATCGCAGCGGAGGGGCGCCGCTCAGGCAGACGATTGTACCCGAGCGTCGGCGCGGCCCCGCGCGGCGGCGCCTACTTGTTGACCAGCCTGGCGGGCACCGTGTAGGTCAGCAGGGCGCCCATCAGCAGCACGCCGGCCAGCACGAACATCGCCAGGTTGGTGCTTTGCGTCGCATCCTTGATGAGCCCGATCATGTAGGGGCTCAGGAAGCCGGCGAGGTTGGCGAAGGAGTTGATCATGGCGATGCCCGCGGCCGCGCCGGCGCCGGACAGGATCGCGGTCGGCAGGCTCCAGAACAGCGGCGAAGTCGCGAGGCTGCCGCCGGCCGCGAGCGCCAGGGCGGCGAGAGACCACGCCACGTTGTCGCTGAACACGGCGCTCAGCACCAGGCCGGTGGCGCCGCAGCAGAACGGCACGATCAAGTGCCAGCGGCGTTCGCGCATGCGGTCGGAGCTGCGGCTGACGAGAATCATCGAGCAGACCGCGACCGAGAACGGCACGGCGGTCAGCAGGCCGATATGCAGCGCGCTCGATACGCCGGACTGCTTGACCAGCGTCGGCAACCAGAACGTCAGCCCGTACTGGCCCATCACCGTGCAGAAGCAGATGAAGGCCATCTTGACGATGCGCGTATCGGCGAACAGTGCGCGCAGCGTCGGGTGCGCGTCCTTGGCCTGGCGTTCGTTGGCGATGTTGCGCTCGAGCAGGGCCTTCTCCGATTCGGTCAGCCACTTGGCGGCACGGATATTGTTGTCGAGGTAGAACATCACCGCCACGCCGACCAGCAGCGAGGGGATGGCCTCGAGCAGGAACATCCATTGCCAGCCGCGCAGCCCCGATACGCCCTGCATCGATTCCATGATCCAGCCCGACAGCGGTCCGCCGAAGATGCCCGACACCGGGATCGCGCACATGAACAGCGCCACCATCTTCGCGCGGCGGTGCGAGGGAAACCAGTAGGTCAGGTACAGGATCATGCCGGGATAGAAGCCGGCCTCCGCGGCGCCGAGCAGCAGGCGCAGCACGTAGAACTGCTTCGGCGTGGTGACGAACATCATCGCCGCCGAGATCAGCGCCCAGGTGATCATGATGCGGGAGATGGTCGCCTTGGCGCCGATCCTGTGCATCAGCATGTTGCTGGGCACCTCGAAGAAGAAGTAGCCGATGAAGAAGAGACCCGCGCCGAGGCCGTACATCGCTTCGCTGAACTGCAGGTCGGCGAGCATGTGCAACTTGGCGAAGCCGACGTTCACGCGATCGAGGTAGGCGACGACGTAGCACAGCATCAGGAAGGGGAGCAGTCGCCAGGCCACCTTGCGGTAGAGCGCGTTCTCTTGCGCGACGGCCGGGATGTCGGCCGCGGACGCCGGCGTAATTGCCGGGCCGGCTTGGTAGGGTGTCATGGCGGTCTCCTCGTGTTTGTTGTGTCGCCGGGGGGATTATCACTGGTATGACCAGTATGATTGATACGGGTAGGGCGCAACAATAACGCCCCGCGCGAACCCAACAAATCGGCGTTTACCCGCCGAGTTCCCGCATTGACACCGACATGCCATATCGTAATACTGGTAAGACCAGTATGCGAACCCGATTCCGTCCAGCCATGCCCATTCAGACCGCCCCGCTGCCCCTGATCGCACAACCGCTGACCGCAGACGCCTTCGCCCCGTTCGGCGACGTCATCGAGAGCGATGGCCGCGCGCCCATCGCCATCAATCGCGGCATGTGTCATCGCTTTCACGACCTTGCCGAGGTCGACGTGTCCTCGAACGACGGACGCCCGCTGATCAATCTGTTCGAATCGCAACCCTATGCGCTGCCGCTGGTACTGACCTCGTTCGAGCGGCACCCGCTCGGCAGCCAGGCGTTCATTCCGCTGGGGGATGCGCGGTTCCTCGTCGTGGTGGCGCCGCCTGGCGACACGGTCGAGCCGCATGCGGTGCGGGCCTTCGTCACCAACGGCCGGCAAGGCGTCAACTATCGCAAGGGCGTGTGGCACCACTCGCTGATCGTCACGGAAGGCGTGGCGCGGTTCATCGTCGTGGACCGCGGCGGGCCCGGGAACAACTGCGACGAACTCGAACTACCCGGCGGCGCCACGCTGCGGCTGGACTTGCCGCGGACCGAGCGGGAAGGGGCGTCGGGAATGGAAGCCACGTTGTTTTGAATGGCTGGCCGCCGTAAGCGATGTCCGTCGGTGGCAATCGCCGCGGAAGCATCAGAGGCGGCCAGCGTCCGCCCTCGCGTTAGCGCCAGCGCCTCGCCGTCATGCCGGCCGGCAGTCAAGGTCATGCCGCCCCTGCATGCTCGATATCCTCGATACAGAGGGACACAATCTGCCATCGGCCGCCCACGATCAGCCATAACTCGAGAAATTCGAACTGGTGGACGATCTTCCCATCCCTCTTCAGGCATGCCGATCCCGTTACCGTGGCCCAACACTTGTGCTGCTGGATCCCGATGCCGGTTTCCTTGAACTCTGCCTCGCCGGCCCGCTTGTTCGGAAACTTCTTCCGGCTGCGTTCGATGTAGGCAATCTGATTGGCTTTGGAAACCAGTTCGCCATTCGCCTTCAAGAAGAACGTCGGCGCCTCCAGATAGTCGAGCCAGTCCACCTCGCCGTTCAGGCGGGCGTTGACCCAGACCTCCCTGACCTGCGTCAGCGAATACTTGCTACTCATACTGCAGCAAGATATCCAGCTGCTCCGAAACATCCGCCAGCTTGCGTTCCATTACGCGCTTCGCGTCGAGCACGCCCTCGTTGTAGGCATGCGACCGCACCAGCTTGTACAGCTTTTCGGCAAAGGGCACCACTTCCATATTGCCGACCGATACCTGGAGCTCGCTGTCCAATAGATCGCGGACCGCGGAGGAAAATTGGATCAGGTCGAATTTGTCGTTGTGCATGAGATTCCCGGATCGTTGAAATTGGAGTGGTCCCATCCTCAGTCTTGCTCCCGGAAATGTAATCCATCTGGCAGCGCCGAAGGCATTGACGAGCCAGGCGGGTCGCCGCCGCTTGACCGCCAGCTCGCTGGTCGGCATCGTCGGCCCGAGCGGCATGGACCGAATATCGTCAAGACCCTGCACGACGCCTTCAGAAACGCGACGCAGGATCCGACATACCTGAGGTCGCTGGAGGCCAGCGACCTCCAACCGTCTACCTGAGCAGCGAATATGCGAAGTCCGCCGCCGAGCAGTTCGAGGTCGAAAGTCGGACCGTGCAGCAGCTCGATATCAAGCTGAACTGACGGGGCAGGGCGGAACCCAGCGGCACGACCGAAACCGGGCGCGCCGAGCGGCGATGGCCAGGTTTTCCAGGGCCGTCATGGTCGGTATGCGATCATTGGCCGCAACCGCAGACCCGCTTTCCCCATTAATGCTGTTGAAGTCTCTTTCCAGATTCCGCCGTCCGCAAACCGATCCAGCGCCAGAAGTCGCCATCATCGTCCCCTGCTACAACCAGGCGGGCGTGATCGCGGACACGCTCAAATCGGTGCGGCGCCAGACCTACCGGCACTGGCGCTGCATCGTGGTCGACGACGGCTCCACCGACGATACCGCGCAGCGCGTGCAGTCCTTCGTGCAGAAGGACCGCCGCTTCACCTATATCCGCAAGCAGAACGGCGGCGTGGCGTCGGCGCGCAATCTCGGTATCCGGCTTACCGGCGGCGAATACATCGTGCCGCTGGACGGAGACGACAAGATCCATCCCGACTACCTGCGCCGCGCGCTAGCGCATTTCCGCAGGCATCCGGACACCGCGCTGGTCTACTGCCAGGTCAAACGATTCGGCGCGAAGAAGGGGAAATGGCGGCTGCCCGAATACAGCTATCAGCGGCTGCTGTTCGAGAACATGATTCACAACTGCGCGGTGTATCCGCGCGCGTTGTACGACCGGACCTCCGGCTATTCCGAAGCGATGAAGCACGGCTTCGAGGACTGGGAGTTCTATATCCGTCTGCTGGAGCCCGATGCCAAGGTGCATCGGATCGATGCGCCGCTGTTCTACTACCGCATCAGCAAGCGTTCACGCACGACGCAGCAGCTGACGGGCGGACATGAGCGCGAGTCGTTGGCGACGATCTATCGCAACAACACCGACGCGTATTCCGACGTCGTGGCCGATCCGATTTCAAGCTTCAAGACGGCACGCCAACTGTTCCTGCCGGACGTGGTGCGGCGCTACAAGCGGCAGCGCACGCGGATGCATCTGGGCTATCTGGCGGTGATTTTGCTGCTGGCGGTGCAGGCGTTCGATTGAACGGCGGGGCTGATGCCCTCCCACGCCGTCGACCCATTCGTTCCCGGGAAGTACAGCACCGCACCAACCCTGCGACCAGTCGTATTACCGAGCGGTAATTTTTTTCCTTGACGATGCGTGGTTCCAATATAAAATTACCGAGCGGTAATATCAGGGGCGCAAGATGGCAGCGGAGAAACAAAACTTCCCTAGCGGTAACTCAGCCGCCAGCGGCATCGTGGTTCACAGTTCGGCCGAACTCGGCGCCGCCATCCGCCGGCGGCGCGAGCAACTCGAACTGAAGCAAACCGATCTCGCCGGTCTCGGCGGTACCGGCAACCGCTTCGTCGTCGAACTCGAGCGGGGCAAGCCGACGGTCCAGCTGCAGAAGGTTCTCGACATCATGGACTTGCTCGGGCTGGAAATGGTCGTGAAGCCCAAGACCAGCGGAGGCTTGTGATGGCCCGGCCCGAACGGCTCAGCGTCCTGTGGGGCGATGAAGTGGTCGGCACCATCCACGATACCGCGCCATTGGCCTTCGCCTATTCGCCCGCATGGCTCGCCGGGGAGGACCGCTTCCCGGTCGCCGCCATTCCGCTGATGCCGGGATTGCAGGACGCCGAGGTCGTGCAGGCCTTCTTCGAGAACCTGCTGCCCGAGGGGGAATTGCGCGACTATCTCGCGCAGCAGAAGAAGGCGTCCACCTTGTTTTCGATGCTCCTGGAGGTGGCGGGGGACACGGCTGGGGCCTTCGTCATCGTACCGGAAGGCGAAACGCCGAAGCCTCCCACGTACCAGGCGACCTCATGGCAGGCGCTGGGCGCGGCGCTGAGCAAGCCGTCTGCGGCCGCCGTCGACCTGAAGGGTGCCCGCGCGCGGATCTCGCTCGCGGGCGCACAGGACAAGACCAGCCTGGCGATCTTCGACGATGGCGTCCCGCGTCTTCCTCGCGGCGTCGCGCCGTCCACGCATATCCTGAAGCCGGACATCAAGCGCCTCGCCAAGGTATGGCAGTCGGCCGCGAACGAAACCATCGTGATGCGCGTTGCCGCGGAGTGTGGTTTGCCTGCCGCCGAGGTTTTCTATGAACCGATGACGCGAGCATGCGTCGTGCGGCGCTTCGACAGGTACCAGCGGCCGGATGGAACGTTGGGACGGCTCGTCCAGTACGACCTGTGCCAGTTGGCCGGCACCGTGTCCGACCGCAAGTACGAAAAGGAGGGCGGTCCCGGCATCGCGGCCTGCGCCGCTCTGATCCGGCAATGCAGCGTCCAGCCCGCGGTAGACCTGCGCCACTTCCTGAACTGGATCTTCTTCAACCTCTACGTCGGCAACAACGACAGCCACGCGAAGAACCTGTCGTTGTACGTGCTGCCTGGGCAAGGCGTGAGGCTGACCCCCTTCTACGATCTGATGTGCACCCGCTTGTATGCCGGGCTGTCAGGGGAGTTCGCGTTTTCGATCGGTGGAGAAAACCGGCCGGGCGAGATTGCGCGCCGGCACGTGGTGGCGATGGCCGAAACCCTTGGCATGCAGCCGCGCTTCGTATTGGGCCAGGCGGCGGAACTGGCGCAACGGATCCCGGGCGCAGTGGCGCGCGCGGTGGAGCACACCTTGCCGTCGTTGCCGCATGGCGCGCGAGATCTCGCGGACCGCCTCGGCCGGTTCATTCAGTCCACGACGCGCAAGGTCTCCGCCCGCATCGTGGCCTGAACACGCCATCGCTCAATGATGGTGATGATGGTGATGCGCCCAATGGATATCGTTCGACTCCACGAACGACGCCACCGCGTCCTTGTCCCCGGTGGCGTGGCGCATCATCTCGCCGCACTTGCAGAAGCCCTGGTATGGCGTGATATGCGAGCAGGCCGATACCTTCTGCAGGTACAGGGTCACGGGCTTGTTGCACTTCTTGCACTTGAAGGTCAGCGTGCGGGCGGGTTTGGGGCTCATGGTGGTACTCGGTCAGCAGGAAATTGCCCGAAGGCGAAGGGCCCGATGATACCGCGCCCGCGGGCGGCGCCTTGGCCAGCGCTTCGGTCGGTACATCGGCCGGTACGCCGGCCGGTACGCCGGCCGGCGCGTGGGCCCGTGCAGCGGTCGCCGTGTCGGCCAGCGGGCAGTGCATGAGCCAGCGCAACGGCCACCCCATCCGCCCGCCGCCCCCGGTTTGCTACACTGCGCCATCCCCCTCCAACACAGTCATTTCACTGGGTAAGCCGCATGGCACAGTACGTCTATACGATGAATCGCGTGGGCAAGATCGTTCCGCCCAAGCGTCAGATCCTGAAGGATATTTCGCTGTCCTTTTTCCCCGGCGCCAAGATCGGCGTGCTCGGCCTGAACGGTTCGGGCAAATCGACGCTGCTCAGGATCATGGCCGGCGTCGACAAGGACATCGAGGGCGAAGCGATCCCGATGCCGAATCTGAACATCGGCTATCTGCCGCAGGAGCCGCAGCTCGATCCCGAGCAAACCGTGCGTGAAGCAGTCGAGGGCGGTCTGGGCGAGGTGTTCGAGGCGCGCAAGAAGCTCGAGGAAATCTACGCGGCCTACGCCGAGCCGGATGCCGACTTCGACCAGCTGGCCGCCGATCAGGCCAAGTACGAGGCGATCCTGGCCGCCAGCGACGGCAACAATGCCGAGCAGCAGCTGGAAGTTGCGGCCGACGCGCTGCGGCTGCCGCCGTGGGACGCCAAGGTCGGCCATCTGTCCGGCGGCGAGAAGCGCCGCGTCGCGCTGTGCCGGCTTCTGCTGTCGCGTCCCGACATGCTGCTGCTGGACGAGCCGACCAACCACCTGGACGCCGAATCGGTCGAATGGCTGGAGCAGTTCCTGACCCGCTTCCCGGGCACGGTGGTCGCGGTGACCCACGATCGCTACTTCCTCGACAACGCCGCCGAGTGGATCCTGGAACTGGACCGCGGCCACGGCATTCCCTGGAAGGGCAACTACAGCTCGTGGCTGGACCAGAAGGAAAACCGGCTGAAGCAGGAAGAGTCCAGCGAGTCGGCGCGGCAGAAGGCGCTGAAGAAGGAGCTGGAATGGGTCCGCCAGAATCCGAAGGGCCGGCAGGCCAAGTCGAAGGCGCGTCTGGCGCGTTTCGACGAGCTGAATAGCCAGGAATACCAGAAGCGCAACGAAACCCAGGAGATCTTCATTCCGGTCGGCGAGCGGCTCGGCAATGAGGTGATCGAGTTCGAGAACGTATCGAAGGCCTACGGCGATCGGCTGCTGATCGACAACCTGAGCTTCAAGGTGCCGCCGGGCGCAATCGTCGGCGTGATCGGTCCGAATGGCGCCGGTAAATCGACGCTGTTCCGCATGCTGACCGGCAAGGAGCAGCCGGACAGCGGTACGATCAAGATCGGGCCGACCGTCAAGCTCGCCTATGTCGACCAGAGCCGCGACGCGCTCGACGGCAGCAAGACGGTGTTCGAGGAAATCTCCGGCGGCGCGGATGTGCTGACCGTGGGCCGCTACGAGACGCCCTCGCGCGCCTATATCGGCCGCTTCAACTTCAAGGGCTCGGACCAGCAGAAGCATGTCGGCACGCTGTCGGGCGGCGAACGCGGGCGCCTGCATCTGGCCAAGACGCTGATCGCCGGCGGCAATGTGCTGCTGCTCGACGAACCGTCGAACGACCTCGACGTCGAAACGCTGCGCGCGCTGGAAGACGCGCTGCTGGAGTTCGCCGGCTGCGTGATGGTGATCTCGCACGATCGCTGGTTCCTGGACCGGATCGCGACGCATATCCTGGCCTTCGAAGGCGACTCGCACGTCGAGTTCTTCGCCGGCAACTATCAGGAGTACGAGGCCGACAAGAAGCGCCGCCTGGGCGAGGAAGCGGCCAAGCCCAAGCGCATCCGCTACAAGCCGATCGCGCGCTGAAGGCGAAGCGCTTTCCCTGTCCCCCGGCCCCTCTCCCGCCGGGCGGGAGAGGGGAGAAAAACAGTCAGAGCGCCGTTCGTTGTCACGGCCCTCTCCCCCTCCCCTCTCCCACTCGTGGGAGAGGGGAGGGGGAGAGGGCAGAGCCCCGATGGGGCCCCTTCGTCAGCCCGGCCACCGAAACGGAGCCGGCCGCTTCTCCAGAAACGCCTCGACCGCCTCGCGATGGTGCGCCGTGCCCATCGCCAGCGCCTGCGCATTGGCTTCCAGCTCGAGCGCGGTCGCAAGATCCCCGTCCGCGGCCACCGCACGCTTGATCAGGCTGACCGCCATTGGCGAGGCCCCGACAAAGCTGCGCGCGATCGCATGGGCGCGCTGCGCCAGCGCTTCCGGCGCATGAATCTCCATCGCGATTCCCAGCCGCAGCGCTTCCTCCGCGCCGACCTCACGCGCCGACAGCATCAGCTCCTTGGCCCGCTGCACGCCGACCACGCGCGGCAGCGTGTGGAAGATCCCGCAATCGGGCACCAGGCCGACCTTCAGGAAGGACACGCAGAAGCGCGCCCGCGGCGTGGCGATCAAAAAGTCCGCCGTCAGCGCCAGGCCGAAGCCCGCGCCGAAGGCCGCGCCATCGACCGCCGCAATGACGGGCTTGTCGAGGCCGATCAGGTCGCGCAGCCATCGATGCAGGTCGCCGAGCCGCTCGCGCCAGCCCTGGTTGTCCAGACCGGCGCTCGCGATATTGCGCAGGTCGCCGCCCGAGCAGAAGTGTCCGTCGGCGCCGGTCAGCACCAGCGCGCGAATGCCGCGGTCGGTCGCGACCACGTGCACGGCCTCGGCGATTTCCTCGCGCATCGCGGGCCCGAGCGCATTGCGCGTCTTCGGATCCTTCAGCGTCAGCGTGGCGACGCCGTCCCGCATCTCGAAGTCGATTCGTTCCATCGGAATTCCTCTCGCTGATGAGTTCGCGGCGCCGACGATCAGCGCCCGCCAACCGCCACCGCGCCGCGGTATCGCTGCCGCAATTCGTTCTTCAGCACCTTGCCGGCCGCCGACAGCGGCAGCCCATCGACATAGGTGAAACTGCGCGGACACTTGTAGCCCGCCAGCCGTTCGCGGCACCACTGCGTCAGCTCGGCCGACAGCGCGGCGTCGTCCTGTGGCTCGCCTCCCTCCACGACCACCACCGCATGCACGCGCTCGCCCCAGCGCGCGTCCGGCACGCCGATCACCGCGGCCTGCGCCACGCGCGGATGGCTGCGCAGCGCGGTCTCGACTTCGCCCGAGTACACGTTCTCGCCGCCGGAAATGATCATGTCCTTGAGCCGGTCGGCGATGAACAGATAGCCATCCTCGTCCATCCAGCCGCCGTCGCCGGTAAGCCAGCCATCGCGCAGCGCCTGCGCGGTGGCGTCCGGCTGGTTCCAGTAGCCGCGCATCACCATCGGCCCGCGCACGACGATCTCGCCGACGGTGCCGCGCGGCATTTCTTCGCCTTGCGGATCGACCACGCGGATCTCGGTGCCCAGCCCGGCGCGTCCCACTGAATGCCGGTGGCGTTCGGCACCCGGGCCCGGACGATGATTGGCCGGCGGATTGATGCAGACCGCGGCGGCGGTCTCCGTCATGCCATAGGCCTGGAAGAACTCCGCGTTGGGCCACGCGTCGAGCGCGCGCGCCAGCAGGTCCGGCGGCATCGGTGCGGCGCCGAAGGCGATGCGGTTCAGGCTCTGCAGCCGCGCCGCGTCGAAGCCGGGATGATCGAGCAGCGACTGCAGCATGGTCGGCACCACGATGATGTCGGAGATCCGATGTGTCTCGATGGCGGACAGCACGATGTCGGCGCGAAACTGCGGCAGCGTCACGCAGCTGCCCCCGGCGATCAGCTGCCCGATCAGCCGGCCCAAGCCGGCGACATGGAACAGCGGGGCAACCAGCAGCGATACGCTGTCCGGCGCATTGTTCAGTTCCGCGGCGCGCGAGATCGACGCGGCCCAGAAGTTGGCGTGCGACAGCATCACCCCCTTGGCGCGACCGGTGGTGCCGCCGGTGTAGAGGATCGCGGCCAGCGCATCGCCGCCGGTGCGCGTATCGTCGAGCGATTCCGCGCCGGCCGCCGCCGCGGCGTCGGCATCGGCCAGGAAGGTGTCGATCGGCACCACCGTGGCGACGTCGTCGAGTTCCTCCGCCATCGCGGTCAGCTGGCGATCGGGCAGCAGCAGCCGCGCGCCGCAGTCGCCGATCGCATGGCGCAGCTCGGGCACGCTCCAGCGCGTATTGAGCGGACACGCCACCGCGCCGCGCCACCAGCAGGCCAGCAGCATCGCGATCAGGCCGTCGCCGTTCTGCGCGAGCAGCGCGACGCGGTCGCCGGGTCCCACGCCGTGACGCTTCAGCGCCGCGGCGGCACGCGCCACCCGCGCACCCAGTTCAGCGAAATCGGTGGTACGCGTGTGGCCGTCGGCCACGTGGCAAAGCGCGATCTTGGCGGGATGGCGCTGTATCGCGCGGTGCAGTCCCTGGGTCAGGTACATCGCGGGGGTCTCCGAAGCGGAAAACGGATCAGGCTTGCTGAAGCGGCTTGTCGAGGCGGCCGGCGTTGGCTTCGCCCAGAGCCGGCGCATCCACGGCCTCGGCTCCTGTCTCCACCGCACGGCACTGCTCCGCCTGAATCTCCCGCCAGAGCACCTTGCCCGTACCGGACTTCGGCAGCGCACTGCGGAACTCCACGGCCCGCGGCGCCTTGTACGCCGCCATCCGCTCCCGGCACCACGCGATCAGGTCGGCCGGCTCCAGCGTCGTGCCGGGCTTGAGGACGACGACCGCCTTCACCGATTCGCCCTGCCGCCTGTCAGGCACCGCGACGATGCAGGCTTCGTGGATCGCGGGATGCTGGTACAGCATGGTCTCGACCTCGGCGGGCCAGACCTTGTAGCCGCTGACGTTGATCATCCGTTTGAGCCGGTCGCGCATGAAGAAATAGCCTTCCTCGTCGACGCTGGCCAGGTCGCCGGTGCGGAAGAAGCGCTTGCCGTCGCGCTCGAAGAACGACTCGCGGTTCGCTGCCTCGTCGTTCCAGTAGCCGAGCATCAGCTGGTCGCCGCTGGTCACCAGTTCGCCGACCTCGCCGGGCGGCAGCGGCGCCAGCGTGGCCGGGTCGACGATGCGCGAGTCGACGCCGAAGGCCGGAATGCCGAGGCACTGGCGCTTGGGCCGGTGCAGCGGATTGCAATGCAGGAACGAGGCAGTTTCCGTCATGCCATAACCCTCGATATAGCCGAGGTCGAAGCGCGACTTCAGCATCGCGGCCACCGCCTCCGGCATCGCGGCGCCGCCGCCGTTCAGCAGCGTCAGGCTGGACAGGTCGCGCGCGCTCGCTTCCGGGTGCGCGAAGAAGTCGATCAGCATCGCCGGCGGCGCGCCCCACGTCGTCACGCGATGGCGTTCGATCAGGCGGGCCGCGGTGGCGGCGTCCCAGCGCGGCAGCATCACCACGGTCGCGCCGATCGCGATCGGCATCAGCATCGCGTTCTGCATGCCGAGCAGATGGAACAGCGGCGCCACGCCCATCACCACCGCCTCGGCATGCAGGCCGCGCCAGAGCACCGCGGAGAAGGTCGACGCCAGCAGCGTGCGGTGCGTATGCATGCAGCCCTTTGGTTGGCCGGTGGTGCCGGAGGTGTAGGGCAGCACGCAGAGGTCGTCCGGGCTGGCCTGTATGTCGGGCGCGGGCAGGGCGGCGGCAAGCGCATCGCCCCAATATGTCAGGCGCGCATCGTCCAGCGCCGCGCGCGGGGCGCGCACCCAGTCGGGCACGTCGAGATCGGTATCGGCGTCGATCGCGTCGGCATAGTTGTGCACCACCATATGCCGCAATCGATCGCCCGCCAGCGCGGGCCGCAGCGCCGGCAGCAGTTCCTGCGCGACCAGCGCGACCTGCGCGCCGCTGTCGCGCAGATAGTGATCCAGCTCGTTGGCGGTGCACATCGCATTGACCGGCACCACCACCGCGCCGCAGCGGACGATCGCGTGGAAGGCGACGACGAACTGCGGGCAGTTCTGGCTCATCAGCAGCACGCGCTCGCCCGGCCGCACACCGGCGTGGCGATGCAGATGGCCGGCCAGCGCCTCGGTCTGGCGGCGCAGTTCGGCATAGCTCAGGTCACGGCCGTAGAAGACGATCGCGGGCTTGTCAGGATAGCGGTCGGCCTGCACCGACAGGTTGTGGCACAGCGTGACGTGCGGCACGCGGATGCGATGCGGCAGCCCGCGCGGCCAGCTGCCGAACCACGCGGCCTGCTCCGATGGGCTGGATGGCACTGCTTCGGATGTCATTGCCTGCTGGTCTCCTGTGGTTGGTCAGGCGGCCGCTCCGCGGCGACGCGCGCCATTCGCCCCGATACCCCGATACCCCGATACGCAGATGCACCGATGCACCGATGCACGATGCACGATGCACCGCCGCCTCAGTCGTCCATCGCCCGCGCCACGATTTCCTTCATCACCTCGTTGGCGCCGCCATAGATGCGGCCCACGCGCGCATCGGTGTACATCCGCGCGATCGGGTATTCGTTCATATAGCCGTAGCCGCCATGCAGCTGCAGGCATTCGTCGATGACCTGGCACAGCGTCTGCGTGCTCCACCACTTGGCCATCGCGGCGGTCGGCACGTCGAGCTCGCCGCGCTGCAGCCGGCCGATGCAGTCGTCGACGAAGCTGCGCGCGATGGTGGCATGGGTCTGGCACTCGGCGAGCTTGAAGCGCGTGTTCTGCATCGCCATCAGCGGCTCGCCGAACACGTGGCGCTGCGTCACATAGGCGAGGGTGTCGTCGACGGCCCGCTGCATCGTGGCCGCGGCGCCGATCGCGATCAGCAGCCGCTCGCGCGGCAACTGCTGCATCAGCTGCCGGAAGCCGCGGCCTTCCTCGTTGCCGAGCAGGTTCTCGGCCGGCACCATCACGCCGTCGAAGAACAGCTCGACGGTGTCCTGCCCGCGCTGCCCGATCTTGTCGAGCAGGCGCCCGCGCTGGAAGCCCGGCAGGTCGCGCGTTTCGATCATCAGCAGCGACACGCCGCTGGCGCGCGCCTCGGGATCGGTCTTGACCGCCAGGCAGATCAGGTCGGCGTGCCAGCCGTTGGTGATGAAGGTCTTGGCGCCGTTGACCAGATAGTGCCGGCCATCGCTGCCGAGGATCGCGGTGGTCTTGATCCGCTGCAGGTCGGTGCCCGCACCCGGCTCGGTCATGCCGATTGCCGCCACCATCTCGCCGCGCGCCATTGCCGGCAGCCAGCGCTGCTTCTGCGCCTCGCTGCCGTAGGCGAGCAGATAGTGCGCGACGATGCCGCTGTGCACGTTGATGCTGAAGCTGGTGACCAGCGCGCGCTGCTGCTCCTCGCAGATCACCGCTTCGTGCAGGAAGCTGCCGCCGCCTCCGCCGTAGGCCTCGGGAATGCCCGAACACAGCAGGCCGAGCTCGCCCGCGCGGCGCCATATCTCGCGGTCGCAATGCTTCTGCTCGACCCACGCGGGCTGGCGCGGCACGCATTCGCTCTCGAAGAAGCGCCGCGCGGTATCGCGCAGCAGCTCCAGTTCGCTGTTCATCCACGGACGGGACGCATGCTGGATCGTCATGGCGCGGTTCCGGTGCGAATTACGGGCGCCCGCCGCCGCAGACCAGCACCTGGCCGCTGACGTAGTTGGACTCGGGGATGCAGAACAGGTAGACCGCGCCGGCCGCTTCCTCGGGCGTGCCGCCGCGTCCCAGCGGAATCAGCGCCTCGGCGTTCTTCAGGATCTGCGGATTGACGCCGACCTTGATCTTGCGCCCCGCGATGTCGATGCTGGCGTCGGCCTGCGCATCGGCCTCGGTCAGCCGCGTCTTGATCAGGCCGAACGCGATGCTGTTGACATTGACCTTGTAGCGGCCCCATTCCTTGGCCATCGCGCGCGTCAGGCCGTTGATGCCGGCCTTGGCGGCGGCGTAGTTGGCCTGCCCCGCGTTGCCGTAGACACCGGACGTCGACGAGATATTGACGACCTTGCGGAACACCGGCGTGCCGCGCTCGGCCTCCTGCCTGGCGGCCTCGCGAATGAAGCCCGACGCGGCGCGCAGGATGCGGAAGGGCGCGGTCAGGTGCACCGCCAGGATGTCCTCCCACTGCTCGTCGCTCATCTTCTGGATCACGTTGTCCCAGGTATAGCCGGCGTTGTTGACGATGATGTCGAGGCCGCCGAACTGCTCGAGCGCGGTATTGACGAAGCGGTCCGCAAAGCCCGCCTCGGTCACGCTGCCGACGCAGGCCGCCGCCTTGCCGCCGCTCGCGCGGATCGTCTCCACCACGTCCAGCGCGGGCGCCTCGTCAAGGTCGTTGACCACCACGCGGGCGCCTTCCGACGCGAGCTTCAGCGCGATCTCGCGGCCGATGCCCCGTCCCGAGCCCGATACCAGTGCCACCTTGTCCTGCAGCTTGTTCATGCGTCTGCTCCTCGCTGTATCTGTGTTATCCGTGCTATCCCGCCCCGGCTGCCTGTCGTCACGGCAGCGCCACTACCGCGTCGCCGGCCACCTTGACCTCGCCGTGTTGATCCACGGTACTCAGTTCGATCCGCACGCGCTTCTCGCCGCGCGCCTCCATCTTCTCGACCACGGTGCCGCGGCAGGTCAGCCGGTCGCCCACGTGCGTGATGGCGACGAAGCGCACGCCGAAGTCGCGCAGCGCCTGCTGTGGAACCCCGTTGGTCAGCAGCCTGCCGAGATAGGCCATCGCCAGCATGCCGTGCGCGAACACGTCGGGCTGGCCCGCGGCGTGCGCAAAATCGGTGTCGACGTGGATCGGGTTGTGGTCCCCCGAGGCGCCGCAATAGAGCGCCAGCGTCAGCCGCGACACCGGTTCGGTCTCGAAGGCGGGCAGGGCATCGCCCACCTGCAGGGCGTCGTAGCGCAGCGTCGGCATCGGTCGGGCTCCCTTATCCATGGCGCATCACCGTGACCGTGCGCAGGTCGGCGACATGCGTCCCGTGCTGGTTGCTGACGCGGGTGCGGCGGACGACGAGTTCGAGCGCGCCGCCCTTCTTGTCGTAGATGTCCTCGATGCATTGCTCGAAGGTCAGCCGGTCGCCCGCATAGGTCATCGCGTGATAGGTAAAGCGCTGTTCGCCGTGCAGCAGCCGGCGGTAGTCCAGGCCCAGCAGTTCGCGGATCGCGGCCGGGTTGGGCGCGTCCATCTCCAGGCAGAACAGGAAGGTGGGCGGCACCGGCAGCCCCGGGTGGCCGGCATCGTGGGCGGCGGCCTCGTCGGTGTAGACGGGATCGTGCTGGCCGGTGGCCTTGGCGAACAGGCGCAGCCGGCCCGCCTCCACCGGCACGGTGAAGGGCGCCATCCGGTGCCCGATGTATTGGCGATCGATCATGGTTCAGGCCGCCTGATAGAGCGTCACCACGCAGGCGCCGCCGAGTCCGAGGTTGTGCTGCAGCGCGAGCCGCGCGCCGTCGACCTGGCGCTGGTCGGCCTGGCCGCGCAGCTGCCAGGTCAGCTCCGCGCACTGCGCGAGGCCGGTGGCGCCGAGCGGATGGCCCTTCGACAGCAGGCCGCCGGACGGGTTGGTCACCACGCGGCCGCCGTAGGTGTTGTTGCCCTCGAGAATGAATTTCTCCGCGGTGCCCTCGGGGGTCAGGCCGAGCGCCTCGTAGGTGATCAGCTCGTTCGCGGTGAAGCAGTCATGCAGTTCGACCACGTCGATGTCTTCAGGGCCGATGCCGGCCATCTCGTAGACCTGCGCGGCGGCGGCACGGCTCATGTCGTAGCCGACCAGCTGGCGCATGTCGCGCTGGGCGAAGGTGCTCGGCGTATCGGTGGTCATGGCCTGCGCGGCGATGGTGACGCGCATGTCCAGGCCATGGCGACGGGCGAAGTCTTCGGAACACAGGATCGCCGCCGCGGCGCCGCACGTTGGCGGGCAGCATTGCAGCCGCGTCAGCGGCTCGAACACCATCGGCGCGGCCATCACCTCGTCGAGCGTCACGGTGTCGCGGAAGACCGCCAGCGGATTGCGCGCGGCGTGCTGGCGCGCCTTGACCGAGATGCGGGCGAAGGTGTCGGGGCGGATGCCGTGCTGCCTGATGTAGTCGCGTCCCGCGCCGCCGAAGAACTGCGCGGCGCGCGGGGCGTTCGCATCAATGCCCTGCAGCTCGCCCATGGTCTCGGCGAAGCGCGCCATCGGCGAGGGGCGGTCGTCATAGGCGCCCTTGAGCGCGCCGGGCACCATCTGCTCGAAGCCGAGCGCAATCGCACATTCGACCGCGCCGCTCTGCACCGCCTGGCGCGCCAGGAACAGCGCGCTCGATCCGCTCGAGCAGTTGTTGTTCAGGTTGAAGACCGGGATGCCGGTCAGGCCGACGCGGTAGATCGCCGCCTGGCCCGCGGTCGAATCGCCGTAGACGTAGCTGACGTAGGCCTGCTGCACCGCGTCGTACGGCACGCCGGCATCGTCGAGCGCCAGGCGCGCGGCCTGCTCGCCCATCACCATATAGGGCTCGCTCTTGCCCGGCTTGCTGAAGGGAATCATGCCGACACCGGCGACATGGACTTTGCGTGTCATGGTCTGGTCCTCGTTGTTTGCCTGCTGCGTGGTCCCACTGTGCCCCTCGCGCCGCGATGCGCCAATGGCCCGCGCAACCAAAGTGCCTGGCCGAAACGATCAGCGCCGCCTGCGTTTGCCGCGTGCCTGGCTGCAGCGCATTGCCTGTTATTGCAGCTTGACGCCGATCTGGCTCAGGAACACCTTCTCGCGCGCGAACTGGTCGATCGCGTACTGCCGATACTCGGCGCTGCTCATGTACATGTCGACCTGGTCGTAGTCCGCCAGCATGCGCTGGTAGTCGGGGTCGCGCATCGCCTTGCGCAGCGCGTCGTGCAGGGTCTTCAGCACGGCCGGTTCCATGCCCTTGGGCGCGACGATGCCCACCGGCGAATTGACCGTGATGTCGTAGCCCAGCTCCTTCAGCGTCGGTACATTGGGGCGGCGCGGCAGCCGCGTGTTGCCCAGCGTCGCGAGCAGCCGGGCCTTGCCGCCATCGACCAGCGCGCCCCAACCGGGGTCCGAGATCACGTCGAGATGGCCGCCGAGCAGCGCGGTGGTTTCCTCGGCCATGCCCTTGAAGGGAATGAAGTTGAACTTGACCCCGGCCGCAAGCGCGAGCCGTTCCATCGCCACGTGGCCGCCGCTGCCGATGCCGGTGGAGCCGTAGCTGATCTGGCCGGGCCGCGCCTTGGCGTCGGCGAACAGGTCCTGCAGCGTCTTCCACGGCGCGTCCGCGCGTACCACCAGGCCGTTGGTGTAGCCGGTCAGGCAGATCACATAGGTGAAGTCGCTGAGTGGATCGAAATTGACCTTCTGCAGATGCGGCAGGCGGAACAGCGTGGCCGGGGCCACCGAGAACGTATAGCCGTCGGGCGCCGCACTGCGCGCCATCGCGGCCGGGCCCATGGTGCCGGCGACGCCGGGCTGGTTGACCACCACCACCTGCTGCCCCATTTCCCTGGACAGCGCGTGCGCCAGCGCACGCATCTGCACGTCGGTGGCGCCGCCCGGCGGGAACGGCATGATCATCGTCAGCGTGCGGGAGGGATAGCTGTCGGACTTGGCCAGCGCCACGGCCGGCCACGGTGACCAGGCGCCCAGCGCGCCGCCGGCCAGGGCCCACAGTGCGCGCCGGCGCGACTTCGATGTGTCTGCCATGTCTGTCTCCTGTTCTGTGTCCGCTGGTCGACGGTCCTGCCGCCACGGTGACCACAGTCTAGGAAGGCAGCGCGCACCGATACATGGCCGAAGCGCTGAATCGCATTGGCATGAACGATCAAGCCGGAGCGCGTGCGAACGCAGCGCGGCGCGCAGGTCCTTGCGGCTACGGGGAAACCCGCAGAGCAAGCGCCGATGCGCGAAGGCGGCTCAGTGCTCGCGCAGATGCGCCTGGCGATATTGGCCGGGCGCGACCCCGGTCCAGTGCTTGAAGGCGCGGTGGAAGGTGCTGGCCTCGGAGAAGCCCAGCAGGCTGGCGATCTCGGGCAGCGTCAGCTCGGGGCGCGCCAGGTATTCGATCGCGGCGTCGCGGCGCAGGTCGTCCTTGATGCCGCGAAAGCCCTGGCCTTCCTCGCGCAGCCGGCGGCGCAACGTCTGCGGCGTCATCGCCAGCTGCTCGCCGACGTCCTCGAGCGTGGGCAGCTCGCCGGTCAGGTTGCGGCGCAGGATGCGGCGGATGCGTTCGGTGATGCTGGTCTGGTCGCGGTACTTGATCAGCAGGCTGGCCGGCGCGTGCCGCAGGAATTCGCGCAGGCTGGCCTCGTTCTGCACCACCGGCAGATCGAGCCAGCGCGACTCGAAGCGCCAGCCGGTGTAGTCGTGGCCGTAGGACGCCGGCGCCTGGAACAGCAGCGCGGCGTCGGGGCTGGGGCCCAGCTCCGAATCGGGGTAGTCGACGCCGATCAGCGGCACGCGGCGCGCCGCCAGCCAGCAGGCCAGGCCGTAGCCGAGAAACGCGAAGGCACGGGCCGCGTAGGCCAGGCGCGCATCGTAGGGGACGCGCGGCGACAGCGACAGCATCGCGATCTCGCCATGGCGGCGCAGCCGCGGCACGAAGTCGTCGATCAGCAGCCGGTAGTAGCGCAGCCCCGCCTGCATCCCCTCGCCCAGCGTGCGCGTGCGGACCAGCATCTGGCAGCACTGCGCAAAGCTGCCCAGCGGCAGCGGCCGGCTGCACAGGCCCCACATCTCGTCGCGCATCGCGCGCCGCATCGCGAACGCCAGCGCCGCGTACTGGCCCTGCGTGACGCGCGCCACCGGCGAATCGAGCAGCGCCGGCGCGATGCCGGCCCGGCGCAGCAGCGCGGCGATGTCGGCGCCGCGATGGCGCGCGCCCAGCAGCGTCTGCTGGACCTGCTGGATGGCGATCGTGTGGTGGGTGAAACTGGCAGTGTTCATGGGGCCGGACCGGAGACCATGGATGCTGCTGGCTCGCACGGGGACTGCGTTCGAAGGAGGGCCGCGGCGGCCGCATGCCGCGGCAAGGCTCTGCCGCCGCGCGGCACGCAGGACCGCAGGCGCGGCGGGGTGCGGCGATTATAGACCGGCGTCGGATGGGGTCGGCCGGCGCTCGGGGCTTGCTCTGGCCATGCTCAGGCCATGCTCTGGCCGCGCTGCGACCGCGAGCTCAGCGCTCGCCCTGGCCTTGCCCAGACATTGGTCATGCCGCTTCACGCGGTGCTCAAGCCGTGCCTAGGCCGCGCTCGTTTCCCCGCTACGCCGTTGGCCGCCGCAGCCGTATCCGCGTGATCTCCGACGGCGCGCCGAAGCGCTTGGGCGGTCCCCAGTAGCCGGTGCCGCGGCTGACATAGACCCACATGTTCCGGTGGCGGTGCAGCCCGGCGACATAGGGCTGCTGCATCGGCACGAACAGGTTCCACGGCAGGAACTGCCCGCCGTGCGTATGCCCCGACAACTGCAGGTCGAAGCCGGCCTCGGCCGCCGCGATCGCGCTGCGCGGCTGATGGGCCAGCAGCACGCGCACCGCCGCATCGGCCGGCGCGCCCGCCAGCGCCGCCTTGGGATCGCTGCGATGCGCGGGATCGAAATGCCCGGCGCTGAAGTCGGTGACGCCGGCCAGCACCAGCCTGGCGCCGTCGCGTTCGATCGCCACGTGTTCGTTCAGCAGGACGCGCAGCCCCAGCCGCCGCAGCTCGTCGATCCACGCGTGCGCGCCGGCGTAGTACTCGTGGTTGCCGGTGACGACGTAGACCCCATGTGGGGCGCGCAGCGAGCCGAGCGGCGCCGTGTGTTCCCTCAACTCCGGCACCTTGCCGTCGACCAGGTCGCCGGTGATCGCGATCGCATCGGCGCCGAGCGTATTGACGCGTTCGACGATGCGCTGCAGGTACGGTCGCTTGATGGTCGGACCGACGTGGATGTCGCTGAGCTGCGCGATGGTGAAGCCGTCGAGCGCGGCGGGCAGTCCGGCGATCGGCACCTCGACGTCGACCACGCGCGCCACCCGCCGCGCGTTCCAGTAGCCGAGCAGCGAGACCAGCAGCGCCAGCGCGACGGTGCCGACGGCGCTCCAGACCGCCAGCGCGGGCGGATACCAGCCGGCCAGCGCGCAGGCCAGCAGCACCAGTTCGCGCAGCACCGTCAGGATCAGCAGCGTCGAGAACAGCCCCATCGCCAGCATGCCGAGCCAGGAAAGGCGATCGCCCCACGGCGGCTCGAAGCGGCGCGCCAGCAGCGCGGTCGGCATCGACACGGCGGAGATGGCGAGCCACAGCGCGGCCAGCGCTTTTGCCGCCAGCGGCCACGGCAGCGCGGGCAGCAGGCGCACGCCGATATAGCAATGCAGCAGGGCGACGATCAGCGCGGCCGTCAGGATCGATCGGCGAGGGGTCATGGTGCTCCGGACAGGCGTGCCGCGTCGGCACGATAAGCCGCACGATACCGGGGATACGGCGTGCGCGCATGCGCGGGGCGCCGAGCCGCGATGGCGGCCGCGTTCCAGCCTCGCCGCATTGGCGGTGCCAAGCGCCGCCTTGCCCCCGCATTAGCGCCGCCTCACCGCCGCCGCACTACCGCCCTGGCTCTACCTCAGCGCCGCCTCGTCTCAACCCCATCCCGGCCCATCGCCTCGCTACCTTCCCGACCACACCTCGCGCCGCACGCCCATCGCCGTCACCGCGCCGTAGGCCGTGATGCCGAGCGCCACGCCGAGGAAATGGCCGTCCAGCCCCATGCCGCCGACATGCGCCAGCAGCCAGCCGCCGCCGGCGGCGAGGCCAATCCGGGCGATGCCGGCGGCAATGGGCCAGCGCATCCGGCCCGCGCCCATCGACGCGAAATACAGCGCCATGCCGAGGCCGAAGCCGCCGAAGGCCGGCGCGATCCACGACAGCGCGCGCGCGGCGATCGCCGCCACTTCCGCGTCGCTGGTGAACCAGCTGGCAAAGCGAGCCGGCGCGAGCCCCACCGCGATGCCGATGGTGCCGGCCAGCGCCAGCGCCAGCAGCGCGCCGATCCAGGCGGTGCGCCGCGCCCCGTCCCAGTCGCCGGCGCCGACCGCACGGCCGACCAGCGCGGTCAGCGCCGAGCCCACGCCGAAGGCCAGCGGGATCATCAGGAATTCGAGCCGCGCGGAGATGCCATAGGCCGCCACCGCCGCGGTGCCGTAGGGGCGCAGCTGCGCGGTCACCAGGATCGTCGCCAGATTGGCCAGCGCGGCCAGCCCGCAGGCGACCAGCCCGACCGACAGGATGCGCTGGAACAGCGCCGCGTTCGGCCGCACGCGCAGCACCGGTACGAAGCCCGCGCCGCCGCGCATCACCACCACCGCCATGCCGAGCGCCGCGGCCCACGACACCAGCGCGAAGGCGGCGCCGATGCCGGCCAGGCCCATGCCGGCCGGCTCGGCCAGCGCCCACGCAAGCAGCGGGAAGGCGATCCACATCAGGGACAGCACGCGCGCCGCCAGCGCATGGCGGCCGCCGCCGCGCAGCACCGACGCCATCGTGTTGGACAGCCAGGCCGGTACCGCGCCGGCGCCGAACAGCCAGATCGCATAGCCGGCGGCGGCTTCGGCGGCCGTTTCCCCGGCCACCGCGCCGAGCACCGCATGCGGAAAGCCCGCCAGCGCGATGGCGAACGCCAGCCCGGCCGAGGCCGCGATGATCAGCGCGTGCAGCACCAGCGCGGAGGCGTCCTCGCGCTTGCCGGCGCCGAGCGCGCGGGCGATCGCCGACACCACGCCGCCGCCCATCGCGCCGGTCGACATCTGCTGCAGCAGCAGCGCGAATGGCAGCACCACGGCCCAGCCGGCCAGCGCCGCGGTGCCCTGGCGCGCGGCCAGCCAGGTCTCGATCAATTGCGCGACGGCCTGCAGCAGCGCGATCAGGCTGGTCGGCGCGGCCAGCTTGACGATGGCCCGCAGCACCGCGCGGGGCGCGGCCGCGCCAGGCGCAGCCGCCATTGCGGCGCCCCGCGCCGCGGGTCCGGCGGTGGGAGCGGAAGTGGGCTCGCGGGAAGCGCGAGCGGAAGTGGGCTCGGAAGCGGAGGCAGGAGCGGAAGTGGGCTCGCAGGAAGCGCGAGCGGAAGCAGGAGCGGAAGCAGCAGCGGAAGTCGGGGTCAGCGTCGGGGCGCGGGCCGGAAACGCCCCGGCAGGGCCCGCAACGCGGACGGCGTCATACAGTTCGGTCATCGCCTGCCTCCGTGGCTTCGACGGTATCGGTTTCGGGCGCGAAGCGGCGGCGCAGGTGGTTGCCGGCGGCCGGGCCGGCGGTGACGCGCAGGTCGTCCAGCGTCACGGGGCTGCCGTCGGCGCGGGTCAGCGCCGGTGCGGCGATCTCGTCGCCGGTGCGGCGGTCCAGCAGCACCGTCATCGGGCCGCGGTCGGTCATCCAGCGATCGGCCCAGGCCTTCAGCGCGACGAAGGCCGGGAAGAAATCGCGGCCCTTGTCGGTCAACAGGTAATGGTGGCGCGCGCCGCCGTCGGCCGGCACGCGCTTGAACATGCCGTGCTCGACCAGCGTCTTCAGCCGCGCGCTGAGGATATTGGGCGCGATGCCCAGGTTGCGCTGGAATTCGTCGAAGCGCGTGCTGCCATAAAAGGCCTCGCGCATCAGCAGGATCGCCCAGCGCTCGCCCAGCACCGCCATCGAGCGGGCGATCGGGCAGGGCATGCTGGCAAAGTCGGTGTGGCCCACGTCTCCTCCGTCTGTTTCCGATTGGTCTTGCCAATGACTTCTACTTTCAATTTGCAAGCATTCTAGCTTGCAAATTGAAAGTGCGTGAGGATCGGATGGGCGGACTGGCTCGCCGCCGTCCGGCGCCGGGCCGGACGCGGTTCAGACTGAACCGTCGGGCGCGTCCCGGAACACCGGCAGCGCGGGAATCTGCTCGCGCAGGAAGTCGATCAGCGCCCGCGTCGCCATCGGCGGATGCGGGTTCGGCGTGGTGATCAGATAGAGCCGGTCGCCGAGCCCTTCCGGCCGCCAGTCCGGCAGCACCTGCACCAGCCGGCCGGCATGGGCGTCCTGCCAGCCGGCATAGACCGGCAGCAGGCAGACCCCGTGGCCGGCCTGCACGGCGCGGATCAGGAAGGGGAAGTGCTCGGACTGCAGGCGCGGCAGCAGTTGCACCGCATCGCGTTCGTCGCCGCGCATCAGATGCAGCTCGAACGGGCGGGCGAAGTAGGGCGGGCACAGGAAGTCGGTCGCGGCGAGGTCCGCCGGCACCCGGATCGGTCCGATCCGTTCCAGATAGGACGGCGCCGCATAGAGGCCCCATTCGATCGCGCAGACGTCGCGCGCCACATGGTCCAGCGGCGGCTGCGAGGTGACCTTCAGCGCCACGTCGATCTCGGCGGCGATCAGGTCGTTGACGCGATTGTTGAAGAAGACGCGCAGCGTGATGCCGGGATGGCGCTCGGCGAAGGCCAGCAGCAGCGGCGCGACGAAGGTGTCGCCCAGGCCGGTCGGCACGCTGAGCCGTACATGGCCGCGCAGCGTCTTGCCCAGGCTGTCGATCTCCGCCTGCGCCGACGCGACCTCGCGCAGGATCGCCAGCCCGTGGCGGTACAGCGCGTGGCCGGGCTCGGTCAGCTCCAGCCGGCGCGTGGTCCGGCGCATCAATTGCGCGCCCGCCTGGACCTCCAGCTCGCGCAGCTGCCGGCTGACCTGCGAGCGCGTGACGCCGCGCCGGCGGCCGGCTTCGGCCAGATTGCCCGCGTCGACGATATCGACGAAGGCCTGGATCAGGTTCAGGTCCATGGTGCGTCCATCGGGGATTGCCTGGGGGATTGTCGCGCTGGGCTCAACATTGTGCTGCGCGGCCAGGCAATTGTCGATGGCGGTGCCCGCCGTTACAGTGACCGCTCAATATGACGGCGCCCGTGCCCGCACGCGCGCCTTGCGCACAGGAGCACTCGAATGGCGGCGGACCTCTGGTTCCAGGATCTACATCGCAGCGGCGACGAACTGCTGTCGCGCGGCAGCCGGCTGGCCGGCGGGCTGCGCGCGCTCGGCGTGGCGGAGGGCGACGTGATCGCGGTGCTGCTGCGCAACGACGCGCCGTTCGCCGACATCGTCCACGCCTGCCGTACCGCCGGCTGCTACTACTGCCCGATCAACTGGCACTTCACCGCGGACGAGGTGCGCTACCTGCTCGAGGACAGCGGCGCCAAGGTGCTGATCGCCCATGCCGACCTGCTGCCGGCGGTGCAGGCCGCGGTGCCGGCGGGCATGCCGGTGCTGGCCGTCGGCGAAGACGCCGCGCCGCCGGCGCTCGAAGTCCTGGCATACGAGCCCTGGCTCGCGGCCCAGCCGGCCTATGACGGCCCACGGGTCGCGCCGCGCGGTCACATGGCCTACACCTCCGGCACCACCGGACGGCCCAAGGGCGTGCTGCGCGAGGCCGTGCCGCTCGACCGGCTCGATGCGCAGCAGGCCGCAATGCGCTCGGTCGTGGCGCAGTCGATCGGCATCGTGCCGGGCTGCCGCGCGCTGATGTCGGCGCCGCTGTATCACAGCGCGCCCGGCGTGTTCATCCAGAACGCGCTGCAGATTGCCGAGCGCCTGGTGCTGACACCGCGCTTCGATGCCGAGGAGGTGCTGGCACTGATCGAGCGGCATCGCATCGATGTCGTCTACCTGGTACCGATCATGTATGTGCGGCTGCTGAAGCTGCCGGATGAGGTACGCCGCCGCTACGACCTGTCGTCGCTGCGCTTCGTCGCCTCGACCGGCTCGCCGTGCGCGCCCGAGGTCAAGCGCGCGATGCTGGACTGGCTCGGCCCGGTGATCCACGAAACCTATGCGTCCAGCGAGGCGGGCATGATCACCGTCGCCACGCCCGCCGATGCGCTGGCCAGGCCCGGCACCGCGGGCCGGCCGGTCGACCAGGCCAGCGTGCGCATCCTGCGCGAGGACGGCACGCCGTGCGAGACCGGCGAAGTGGGCCTGATCTACGTACGCCAGCCCGCCTACCCCGACTTCACCTATCGCAACAACGACGCGGCGCGGCGCGCGATCGATGTCGGCGGCCTGGTGACGCTGGGCGACATGGGATACCTCGACGCCGACGGCTATCTGTTCCTGTGCGACCGCGCGTCCGACATGGTGATCTCGGGCGGCGTCAACATCTATCCGGCCGAGATCGAGCACCAGCTGGTGCGCTATCCGGGCGTGGCCGACTGCGTGGTGTTCGGCGTGCCTGATGACGAATACGGCGAGCGGCTGCTGGCGATGGTGCAGCCGATGCCGGGCGAGCGCCTGGACGAGGCCGAGATCATCGCCTGGCTGCGCGAGCGGCTCTCGGGCTTCAAGGTGCCGCGCACCATCGTGATCGCCGAGCAACTTCCGCGCGACGAGACCGGCAAGCTCGCCAAACGGCGTCTGCGAGACCAATACTGGCAGGGGCGGACGCGGCGCGTCTGAACGCGGCGGGCATCGCCCACCGGAACGCAGCACACCACGAAGCAGCACACAAGGAAGGAGACACCATGCAAGGCTGGAAAGCGGGAAGGCGGGCCCGGCGGGGCATCGCCGCGGTGGGGGCGAGATTGGCGCCGAGGTTGGCGCTGACGTTGGCGCTGACGTTGGCGCCGAGGTCTGCGCGGCGATCGACGCTGAGGTTTGCGCCGAGGTCGGCGCTGAGTCTGGCCGCGATGCTGGCGGCGACATTCGGTGCGGTGACTGCGGCAGGCGCGGCCTATCCGGACCGCCCGATCAAGCTGATCGTGCCGTACACGCCGGGCGGATCGACCGACCAGTTCGGCCGCGCGCTGGCCGAGGGCATGAGCAAGGTACTGAAGCAGCCGGTGGTGGTCGACAACAAGCCCGGCGCGGCCACCATGATCGGCACCAACCTGGTCGCCCGCGCGCCGGCCGACGGCTATACGGTCGGCTTCGCGACCAACGGCAGCATGGTGCTGAACCCGATGCTGTACAAGAAGATCACCTACGACCCGCCGAAGGACTTCAAGATCTTCAGCATCGGCGCCGAGGTGCCGCTGGTGGTGGTCACCAATACGCAGGTGCCGGCGAACAACATCCGCGAGTTCGCCGCCTATGCGAAGAGCCAGGGCGGCAAGCTGAACTACAGCTCGGTGGGCCTGGGCAATGCGCTGCAGCTGGCCACCGAGATGCTCAAGACCGAGCTCGGCATCGAGCTGACCCATGTGCCGTACAACGGCAGCGCGCCGGCGCTGGCGGCGCTGCTCGCCAACGACGTGCAGCTGATGGTGGATGTGGTCAGCACCTCGCTGCCGCATATCAAGGCCGGCAAGCTGAAGGCGCTGGCGGTGACCAGCCGCAACCGGCTCGACGTGCTGCCCAATGTGCCGACGGTCGCCGAGAGCCATCCGAACTTCCAGGCGGCGACCTGGTTCGGGCTCGCGGTGCCGGCGCAGACCCCGCCCGAGGCCGTCGAGAAGCTGCGCGCCGCGGCCGATCAGACCCTGCGCGACCCGCAGTTCCGCTCGACCTTCAACGGCCTGGGCCTGCAGGTGCTGCAGCCGATGAGCCAGGCGGAGATCGACCGCTACGTCGCCGCCGACCGCGAGCATTGGGGCAAGGTGATCCGGGCGAAGAATATTTCGCTGGATTGAGGGGGAGGGCGGGCGCCGCGGGTGCGGTGCTCGGAAGCCGGTATAGTTGTGCGCCGTTGTCGCCCACGGCCGCCTGCGTCAGCCGCGCGGGCCCGCGGGCGCTCGCGCATCGCCGTCGCCACGCCCGCTCAATGTGAGCCCCCGGCAACGCCCGCGCGCATCCGGGCGGGTCGATCGCTCGCGGCGGCGTCACATCCGGAACATCGGGCGGCCCGGCCGCTCCAACGCCCGACCCCAAAATCAGGAGTTTGAATGCGATTCCAACTTGCCGGCCTGGCTGTGGCCGGTTTTACCGCGGCCGGTGTGCTGGTCGCGGCACCTGCAGTCCATGCGGCCAGCGCGGCCGGCGCGCAGTCGGCGAACGCCGCCAAGCCGGCCACCACCGCCGCCACTCCCGCCACTGCCGCCAACCCCGCCACTTCCGCGTCCCCTGCTTCCGCTGCGTCCCCCGCGACGCCGCCCGCGTCGCCCGCAGCCGACATGCTGGCGCCGCTGCTCGGCGCGCTGAAGATCGGCAATCCGATGCCGGATCTGCCGGACTGCGCGGACAAGCGCACCCCGGACGGCACCGATGTGACCGCCTTCTGCGTGGAAGTGCGTGGCGATGGCGCGATGCGCCAGGTCGGTGTGCCGCGCAAGCAGCGGCCGGCCTTCATGGACGGCCCGCATGCGCTGGCGGTGGTCGATCGCAATGCGCTGGTGGGCCTGATCGTGCCGACCGATGGCGTGCGCTCCGAACAGTCGACGCTGCGCACGCTGACCGCGCGCTATGGCAAGCCGTTCCGCGAGGAGCAGGTGGCGCTGCTGGACAAGGACGGCAAGACCGTCAACAGCGTCCATGCCGGATGGATGCAGGCGCCGCTGACCGTCGAGGTCTATTCGATTCCCGACGATCCCGATACCGGCAGCATCGAGTTGTTGCTGCCGCGCGCCCGCACCGTGAT
The DNA here is from genome assembly GCF_026210475.1 of Cupriavidus cauae. Classification (NCBI taxonomy): domain Bacteria; kingdom Pseudomonadati; phylum Pseudomonadota; class Betaproteobacteria; order Burkholderiales; family Burkholderiaceae; genus Cupriavidus; species Cupriavidus cauae. Next base: position 414,627 of record NZ_CP080293.1, on the reverse strand, counting down.
GGCGCAGAAGGATGCGGCCATCACGCAGCAGCTGAACCCGGGCGCCGCGTCGGCGCCGAGCGCGCCGAAGGCCGTGGTGCAGAAGCCGAAGAAGGGCGAGGGCGACGGCAAGCCGGGCAGCTGGTAAGCCCGGCCTGCGTCGTCCGCATTTGCTGTCGTTCCCGCGCAGGCGGGAACCCGGCCGGTTGATCGGGCGATGTGCCGGTTGCCGAGCAGAGCGAAAGTCGCCGGGCCTCCGCCTTTTGCGGGGCCCGGCGAACTTGGAGTTCCTGTCGGCGTACTGGGAGTCCGTGCCAGCCTATTCGGAGTCCCTGCGGGCCTACAGCCCTTCCATCACCTTGTCCAGGCCCCGCACGACGCCGCGCAGCGTATGCACCTTGCGGATCGCCAGCAGCGCGCCGGAGACATAGGGCTTGGAGCCGTCGCCGGCCTCGTGCTTCAGATGCAGACGCTGGCCGTCGGCGCCGAAGATCACCTCGACGCCCAGCTGATAGCCGGGCAGCCGCACCGCATGCACCTGCGTGCCGGACATCGTGGCGCCGCGGGTCTCCACCGGTCCCTTGACCTGATCGAGCGGCACCGTCTGCGTGGCGGCCTTGACCTGCCCGAGCCGGTAGGCCAGCTCGCGCACCGTGCCCGACGGCACGTCCACCTTGCCGGCCTTGGCGTAGTCGATGATTTCCCACTGGTCCAGATGGCGCGCGGCCATCTCGGCGAACTTCTGCAGCAGCACCACCGTGATGGCGAAATTGCCGCAGGCGAGCACGCCGCGGTCGGCCGCCCGAGCGGCGGCGTCGATCTCCGCATAGTCCTCGTCGGACAGCCCCGAGGTGCCGACCACCACGTGCGCGCCCTGCGCCAGCGCCTGCAGGATGTTGTGCTTGGCGATGTCCGGCTTGGTGTATTCGACGTAGACGTCGTACGGCGTGCCGGCCAGCTCGGCGATGCTGGCGACGGCCTTGCCCGGCGTGTCGGCGTGGCCTGTCAGCTGCGCCAGCGTCTGGCCGGCCGCGCCGCGCGACAGCCCGGCCACCAGCGTCATGTCCGGCGCGTGCGCGACGCCGCGCGCCAGTTCGCCGCCGGCCCAGCCGGTCACGCCGCCCACGGCGACACGGATTGGTGTGTTCATCGGGATTCCTCCTGAAGCGATGTTGCGATGCTGCGTTCTTGCGAACGGGCCGCCAGTTTGCCGCGTTTGCGCGATGTGCGCAGGCGGACGCAGGGAGTGCGGGGCGGGGGCGCCGGGGCGCGAGGGCATCGGGACGCGGGGGCGCGGGGGCGCGGGGACGCGGACAGGGGGCAGGGGGCAGGGGGCAGGGGGCAGGGGCAGGGGGCAGGGGGCAGGGGGCAGGGGCGCCAAGGCTCGTCAATGCCGAAACCGAGGCTGCCCGTCACCCCACCGGCCGCCGCCGGTCGATCTTGCGCGCCAGCACGATCGACGTGCTGGTGTGGTTCACGCCATCGAGCGCGCCGATCTCGTCGAGCAGCCGGTCCAGCCGCGCATGCGTATCGCAGCGGATCACCGCCATGTAGTCGACCGGCCCGCTGACCGAATCGAGCTCCACCACCTCGGGGAAGCGCTGCAGCGCGCGTAGTACGGTCGGCGCGGTCTTGGGCTGCACCGACAACCCGCAGAACGCCAGGATCGCGTTGTCCTCCATCTGCTGGCCCAGCCGCACGCCATAGCCGGCGATCACGCCGAGCCGCTCCAGCCGCGCGATGCGGGCGACCACCGTGGTGCGGGCGGTGCCGAGCTTGCGCGCCAGGTTGGCGGCGCTGTCGCGCGCATTGGCCTGCAATAGCGACAGCAGGTGACGGTCGGTCTGGTCGAGGTCGGTCATGCGGTCTCCGTCTACGGGCTTCAGGCTGCGGGCTCCGGCCTTCGGTTCGGGCTCAGGGCTCAGGGCTCAGGGCTTAGGGCTCAGGGCTCCGGCTCCGGGCTGCGGGCTTCGGGCTTCGGGCTTCGGGCTTCGGGCTTCGGTCTGGTGCGGTGCCGGCGTCTCGTCGTTTCGTCGGGATACACCGTCGATTCGCCCGATTATGGCGGGTTTTCGTCATTGTTGTCTGTTCAATCCGACGGCGCGCGACACCATACTTTGGGTACGGGATGGCTCGATGCGCCGGCACCCGGCCATCCCGCGCGACATTGGCACGCTTCCATTTCCCGCGTCGGAGGACCGTCATGAACAACAACCTTTCCTTCCCTTCGGCTCGTTCCGGTGCGGCGCTGCCCGTCACCGTGCTCGGTGCCGGCAAGATCGGCCGCACCATCGCCGCCATGCTGCAGGACAGCGGCGACTACGCGGTGACCGTGGTCGACCGTTACCGCGACGCGCTCGACGCGCTGCCAGCGGGCGTCTCCACCCGCGTGGCCGACCCCTCGGAACGACAGGCGTGCATGGAAGCGCTGGCCGGCGCGGCCGCGGTGATCAATGCCTTGCCCTTCCATGCGGCGGTGCCGGTCGCGACGGTCGCCGCCGAACTGGGCGTGCACTATTTCGACCTGACCGAGGACGTCGCGGCCACGCGGGCGATCCGCGCGCTGGCCGCCGATGCGCGGGCCGTGCTGATGCCGCAGTGCGGGCTGGCGCCGGGCTTCATCGGCGTGGTCGGCCACGACCTCGCGCAACGCTTCCTGCGCGGCGGCGGCCAGCTGCTCGACCTGCGCATGCGCGTCGGCGCGCTGCCGCGCTATCCGAACAATGCGCTGAAGTACAACCTGACCTGGAGCACCGAGGGGCTGATCAACGAGTACTGCAATCCCTGCGAGGCGATCGTCGATGGGCGCCGCGTCGAGGTGCCGGCGCTCGAGGGGCTGGAGAGCTTCGCGCTGGACGGCATCGAGTACGAGGCCTTCCATACCTCGGGCGGGCTCGGTACGCTGCCCGAAACGCTGGCCGGGCGCGCGCGCCACGTCGACTACAAGTCGATCCGCTATCCTGGCCATTGCGCGGTGATCAAGCTGCTGCTCGACGATCTGCGGTTGCGCGAACGGCGCGACTGGCTGCGCGAGATCTTCGACAGCGCGATTCCGCTGACCGAGCAGGACGTGGTGGTGGTGTTCGCCAGCGCCACGGGCCGCACGGCTGGCGAGGACGGACGCCTCGGCCCGCTGACGCAGGCCTCGTTCTCCGCCCGCATCGGCGGCGCCGAGGGCGAGCACGGCCATCTGAACGCGATCCAGCTGACCACCGCCGCGGGCGTCTGCGCCGCGCTCGACATGGTGATCGCCGGGCAGCTGCCGCAACGGGGCTTCGTCCGCCAGGAGGACATGCGGCTCGAGGCCTTCCTCGCCAACCGTTTCGGCAGGCACTACACCTGCCATCCGCTACAGGAGGCTCTCGCATGAAAGCCGACGCATTCGAGCGCTGCTGGCGCGCCATCGGCCAGCCCGTTCCCTGGCGCGACGGGCCCGGCGGCCACGGCGCGCTGCCGGCACGCTCGCCGATCGACGGCGAGGTGTTCGGGCATATCGCCGCTTGCAGCCCGGACGAGGCGGACGCGCGCATCGCGCAGGCGCACGCCGCGCAGAGCGGCTGGGCGCTGGTGCCCGCGCCCGTGCGCGGCGAGGTGGTGCGGCGCTTGGGCGAGGTGCTGCGCGAACATCGAAGCGCGCTTGGCGAACTGGTCTCGCTCGAGACCGGCAAGATCCTGCAGGAAGGGCTGGGCGAAGTGCAGGAGATGATCGACATCTGCGACTTCGCGGTCGGCCTGTCGCGCCAGCTGCATGGACTGACGATCGCCAGCGAGCGGCCGCAGCATGCGATGCGCGAGACCTGGCATCCGTTCGGTGTCTGCGGCGTGATTTCGGCGTTCAACTTCCCGGTGGCCGTGTGGGCGTGGAATGCCGCGCTGGCGCTGGTGTGCGGCAACGCGGTGGTATGGAAGCCGTCGGAGAAGACGCCGCAGTGCGCGCTGGCGGTGCAGGCGCTGCTCGATCGCGTGATCGAGGCCACGGCGCCGGAGCATGTGGGCATCGCCACCGTGCTGTGCGGCGGGCGGCAACTGGGCGAACGGCTGGTCGCGCATCCCCATGTGCGGCTGGTCAGCGCCACCGGGTCGACGCGGATGGGCCGCGAGGTCGGCATCGCCTGCGCCGGCCAGTTCAAGCGCAGCATCCTCGAGCTCGGCGGCAACAACGCGGCCATCGTGGCGCCGTCGGCCGACCTGTCGTTGACGCTGCGCGCGATGACGTTCGCCGCGGCGGGCACCGCCGGACAGCGCTGCACCACGCTGCGCCGCGCCTTCGTCCATGTCGACCTGTTCGACACGGTGCGCGAGCAGTTGACGCAGATCTTCGCGCGGCTGCCGGTCGGCGATCCGCTGGAAGCGGGCACGCTGGTCGGCCCGCTGATCGACCGCGCCGCGGGCGACAACATGGCCAACGCGCTCGCCAGTTGCCGCGCCCAGGGCAACGCGGTGCATGGCGGCGAACGGCTGCTGGCCGATCGCTATCCGCATGCCTGCTATATGCGGCCGGCGCTGGTGGTCACCGATACGCAGCACGACACCATGCTGACCGAGACCTTTGCGCCGATCCTGTACCTGATGCCGTACACCTCGCTGGAGGAGGCCATCGCGCTGAACAACGCGGCGGCGCACGGCCTGTCGTCGTGCATCTTCACCGAGTCGCTGCGCGAGGCCGAGCGCTTCCTGTCGTCGGCCGGCAGCGACTGCGGCATCGCCAACGTCAATATCGGCACCAGCGGCGCGGAGATCGGCGGCGCCTTCGGCGGCGAAAAGGCGACCGGCGGCGGGCGCGAATCCGGCTCGGATGCCTGGAAGGGCTATATGCGGCGGGCGACCAATACGATCAATTACGGCGACGCGCTGCCGCTGGCGCAAGGTATCCGCTTCGATCTGTGAGGCGGGCGAAGGCGGGCGAAGGCGGGCGAAGGCGGGCGAAGGCGGGCGAAGGCGGGCGAAGGCGGGCGAAGGCGGGCGAAGGCGGGCCGCTGCGAGGGTTAACGAGGGTTACCGCGGCGGCGCGTCCTTCTAGGTGCGTCTTCCCGCTCCGGTCCCGCTCCGGTCCCGCCCCGGCCCCGCTCCGGCCCCGCTCCGGCCCCGCTCCGGTCCCTCTCCGGTCCTATGCCGAACGGCGGTCGGGCCCAGCCCCCCGGCTTGTAGGGAACGGTAACGTGGGTTACAGGGCCCTGACCCCGTATTACCAAGCCGCCCCGTATAACGGCGTCATCGATTCCGTATAACAGGGGCAAAAAATGAAAGCGTGGTTGGCAGGTCTGGGGGCAGTGGCGGCGGCAGGCTTGTCCGGCTGCGCCGTCTACCCGGCGCCGGTCGATGCCGGCGTCACGGTCGGCGTGGGGGCACCCGTCTATGTCGCGCCGCCGCCGGTGGTGGTGGCGCCGCGGCCTTACTACTACGGCTATCCGTACCGCGGCTATTACCGCGGCGGACACGGCCACTGGCATGGGCATGGCCACGGCCATGGACGGGGGCACTGGCGCTGAGCGCGGAAGCGTAAAAGCGTTAAAGCGTCAGAACGGGAGGGTGGCCGCCGTGGCCGGCGAGGCGCCGCGATGCGCGCGGCTCAGATCTGTCCGTTCAGACCGGCCCAGCTCGGCGCCAGCGTCTGCGGCACATCGATCAGGTCGAGCACGCGGCCGATCGTATGGTCGACCAGCTGCGCGATGGTATCGGGCTTCTGATAGAAGCCGGGTACCGGCGGAAAGACGATGCCGCCCATTTCGGTGACGGCAGTCATATTGCGCAGATGCGCCAGGTTCAGCGGCGTCTCGCGCACCATCAGCACCAGCTTGCGGCGCTCCTTCAGCGTGACGTCGGCCGCGCGGGTGATCAGGTTGTCGGACAGGCCATGCGCGATCGCGGCGAGCGTGCGCATCGAGCACGGCGCGATCACCATCGCCTGCGCGCGGAACGAGCCGCTGGCGATAGTCGCGCCGATATCGCGCACGTTGTGCACCACGTCGGCCAGCGCCTCGGTCTCGGCCTTGCCGATGTCCAGCTCGTGCTGCAGGTTCATCACTCCCGCCGGCGAGATCAGCAGATGCGTCTCGACGTCGGCGACCGCGCCCAGCACCTGCAGCAGGCGCACGCCATAGACGGCGCCGGTGGCACCGGTGATCGCGACGATCACGCGCCGCGGCGCGGCGGCGGGCCCGGCGCTCATCGCGGGCTCCAGAACCTCAGCCCTTCAGCAGGGTTTGCAGCTCACCGCTCTGGTACATCTCCATCATGATGTCCGAGCCGCCGACGAATTCGCCGTTGACGTAGAGCTGGGGAATGGTCGGCCAGTTGGCGTATTCCTTGATGCCCTGGCGGATGCCGTCGTCTTCCAGCACGTTGACCGTCATCGGCGCGTCGACGCCGCAGGCCTTCAGGATCTGGATCGCGCGGCCGGAGAAACCGCACATCGGGAACTGCGCCGTGCCCTTCATGAACAGCACGACGGGATGGCCCTTGACGATCTGGTCGATCTTTTGTTGCACGTCACTCATGATTTTCGCTTCGGAAGGTTGGCGCTGAGGCGAACCGCGCGCCATGGAATCGGAGACGCGCGCCGGCCGATGGGATGAAAAGCCGAAGGGTGGCGCGCGGGATCGGGAAGATTCTACCGGATTCGGACTGCGGCTTCAGGCGCTGGACCCGCGCCGGGGCCTCGTTGAACCCGGCCTCGGGCGCGTGGACGCCGGCCCTCTGCCCGGCCCTGTACCTGGCCGTCTACCCAGTCCTCTACCCGGCGTTCCCGCCCGGCCACCGCCCGCCGCTGCAGCGTTCGTTGCCGCCCAGGTCGCGCTCGGTGAAGACCTCGGCAAAGCCCGCATCGCGCAGCAATTGCCGGGCCGCCTCGCCCTGGTCGAAGCCATGCTCCATCAGCAGCCATCCTCCCGCTTCCAGATGCGCGCCGGCGCCGGCGACGATGGTCGCGAGGTCGGACAGCCCGTCCCCATGGTCGGTCAGCGCATCGACCGGCTCGAAGCGCAGGTCGCCGCTGGACAGGTGCGGATCGCCGGCCGCGATATAGGGCGGGTTGCTGACGATCAGCGTGAAGCGGGCGTCGGCCGGCACGGCCGCATACCAGTCGGATGCGAGGAAGCGGACGTTGTCGGCGCGCAGCGCCGCCGCGTTGGCGCGCGCAATATCGAGCGCGGCAGGCGAGATGTCCGTTGCCCAGACCTGCGCATCGGGCCGTTCGCAGGCCAGCGTGATGGCGAGGATGCCGGAGCCGGTGCCCAGATCCAGCACCCGCGGCGCCTGCGTGCCGGTCAGGCGCACGAGGGCCGCCTGCACCGCGATCTCGGTGTCCGGGCGCGGGATCAGCACCGCGGGACTGACGTGGAACGGACGGCCGTAGAACTCGCGCTCGCCGACCAGATAGGCCATCGGCTCACCCGCCAGCCGCCGTGCGAGCAGCGCGGCGAGCGCGGCATGCTGGGCGGCGTCGAGCGGCTGCGTATCGCGTGTGATCAGCTGGGTGCGGGTCAGGCCCGTCACGTGGGTCACCAGCATGCGCGCTTCCAGCGCCGGCAGCCCGGCCTGCGTCATGGCGGCGAGGGCCTCGCGCAGCGTCGCCTGCGCTGGCAGGGGGCCGGCGGGGAGCGGTGCGGAGGACGGGGAATCGGTCATGGGAGCAGTCGGAGGTGAAGCGCGCGAGTGCGAGAGTATTGGCCGCGGCGCCAAGCGCCAAGCGCCATGCGCTTCAAAAGAGAAGAGCCCCGCCGGCGCACTGCCGTGGCGGGGCTCGGTACGGCGCGGGCGACGGCTTAGTTCTTGGTCGCTTCCTTGGCCTTGTCGGCGGTCTCGTTGACCGCGTTGCTGGCGGCGTCCTTGGCGTTCGCCATGGCGGCAGCCGCCTCGTCCTTGGCGCGCTCGGCGGCGGCGGACACGTCCGAAGCTGCGTTGCTGGCCGCGGCCTTGGCGGCGTCGGCGGCGGATTCCGCAGCCGCGGCGGCGTCGCTGGCGGCGGACTTCGCCGATTCGGCGGCGCTCGCCATCGCGCTGTCGACGTTCGACGAGGCGGGGGCTTCATCCTTCTTGCCGCAAGCAGCCACTGCAGCGGTGACCATCAACAACGCAAGCAGTTTCTTCATGATTTCGTCCTTTTGTCCGTTATCGAGAAAAGACTCGCCCGGTATTTGTGCCGGGTTAGCCGTTTCCGATTATAGCGACCAACCATGTCGTTACCATGGCTGTTTCAGGCATTTACAAGAAATACAAGTATTTTGCCGGCGGAAAACAACCGTAGCGATTATCCCCGCCGGTATTTACGCGTCTTTATGCCTCGTTACGCGTCTTCACCCAGCGCCGCCAACTGATCGGCCTGGTGCTCGGCCGCCAGCGCTCCCACCAATTCGTCGAGATCGCCGTCCATGATCATGTCGATCTTGTACAGCGTCAGATTGATGCGATGGTCGGTCACGCGGCCCTGCGGGAAGTTGTACGTGCGGATGCGGTCGCTGCGATCGCCCGAGCCGATCAGATTGCGGCGCGTGGTGGCCTCCTTCGCCTGCGCCGCGCGCAATTGCATGTCCTTGAGCCGGGCCGCCAGTACCTTCATCGCCTTGTCCTTGTTGCGATGCTGGCTCCGGTCGTCCTGGCATTCGACGACGATGCCGGTCGGCAGGTGGGTCAGCCGCACCGCCGAATCGGTCTTGTTGATGTGCTGGCCGCCGGCGCCCGAGGCGCGGAAGGTGTCCACGCGCAGATCGCCCGGATTGATCTCGATCTCGCCGAGCTCGTCGGCCTCGGGCATCACCGCGACCGTGCAGGCCGAGGTATGGATGCGGCCCTGCGCCTCGGTGGCCGGCACGCGCTGCACGCGATGGCCGCCCGATTCGAACTTCAATCTGGAGAACGCCGCCTCGCCCGCGATGCGGACGATCACTTCCTTGTAGCCGCCCAGGTCCGACGGCGATTCGCTCATGATCTCGACCTGCCAGCGCTGCCGCTCCGCATAGCGCGTGTACATCCGCAGCAGGTCGCCGGCAAACAGCGCGCTTTCCTCGCCGCCGGTGCCGGCGCGGATTTCCAGGATCAGGTTGCGGTCGTCGTTGGGGTCCTTGGGCAGCAGCAGCGTCTGCAGGCTGGCCTCCAGTTGTTCGAGCCTGGCGCGCGCGGCATCGATCTCGTCGCTGGCGAAGGCCTTCATCTCCGGGTCGTCGAGCAGCGCCTGCGCGGTGGCCAGATCGTCCTGCGCCTGCCGGTAGTGCGCATATTGCTCGGCCACCGGCGACAGCTCGGCATGCTCGCGCGTCAGCTTGCGGTACTGCTCCATGTTCGCGGTCGCGTCCTCGCGCGCGAGCAGGGCGTTGACTTCGTCGAGGCGCTCGGCCAGTTGGTCGAGCTTGGCTTGCATGCTGGCTTTCATCGGAATCCGGATTTGGCGTCTTGGTGCGGGGCGCCGCCTGATGCGGGCGGATGCCGCAGGGGCGGGGCGCGGCGGTGCGGGCAAGGCCGCCGGCGCAAGGGCGCAAGGGCGCAAAGGCGGCGCGGACGCCCGCGGCGAGCGCGGCTAGCGCTCGGAGTGGCTGCTGTGGCGGAACAGGCCGGGCACCAGGCGCAGCAGCGCCTCGCGGTCCTCGCCCTGGGTGTGGTTCAGCGCGTGGGTCGGACCGTGCAGGAACTTGCGGGTCAGCGCGCCCGACAGCGCCTCGAGCACGGCCTCGGGATCGTCGCCGCGCGCCAGCATCTTGCGCGCGCGTTCGAGCTCGGCCTGGCGCATCGCCTCGCCGTTGGCCTGCAGTTCGCGGATCACCGGCACCACGCTGCGCGTCTCCAGCCAGTGCATGAAATGCTGGACGCGCGTTTCGATGATCGCCTCGGCCTGCGCGACCGCGGCCTGCCGCATCGCGTTGCCTTCGCGCACGATCGCGCCGAGGTCGTCGACGGTATAGAGGAAGACATCATCGAGCCGCGCCACTTCGGGCTCGACATCGCGCGGCACGGCCAGGTCGACCATCATGATCGGCCGGTGCTTGCGCTGCTTGACCGCGCGTTCGACCGCACCCAGCCCGATGATCGGCAGCGAGCTGGCGGTGCTGGAGACGACGATGTCGAACTCGTGCAGCCGCGAGCCGAGCTCGGACAGGCGGATCGCTTCGGTATTGAGTCCTTGCGCCGCCAGCTGCTCGGCCAGCTTCTCGCCGCGTTCCACCGTGCGGTTGGCGACGACGATCTGGCGCGGGCTCTGCGCGGCGAAATGCGTCGCGCACAGCTCGATCATCTCGCCCGCGCCGATGAACAGCACGCGCTGGCCCGAAATGCTCTCGAAGATGCGCTGTCCCAGCCGTACCGCCGCCGCCGCCATCGACACCGAATGCGCGCCGATCTCGGTCTGGCCGCGCACTTCCTTGGCCACCGCGAAGGTGCGCTGGAACAGCTGGTTCAGATAGGTGCCGAGCGTGCCGGCCTCGCCGGCGGTGCGCACCGCGTCCTTCATCTGGCCGAGGATCTGGGTCTCGCCCAGCACCATCGAATCGAGGCCGCTGGCGACGCGGAACGCGTGGCGCACCGCCTCGGATTGCGGCAGCGCGTACAGGTGCGGAGCCAGTTCGCTGGCGGGGATGTTGTGGTGCTGCGCCAGCCAGCGCAGCGTGTGATCGAAGCCTTCGGAGCCGGACAGCACCAGGTCGGTGGCGCAGTAGATCTCGGTCCGGTTGCAGGTCGACAGGATCGCCGCCTCGGTGCCGCGCTTGCCGGCCAGCTGGGTGCGCAGCGCCCCCAGCGCCGGCTTGATCTGCTCGAGCGGAAACGCCACCCGTTCGCGTAGCGAGACGGGCGCCGTGTTGTGATTGATTCCGATTGCGAGCAGTTGCATGGTTTGGGGGCTTGTCGCTGTCCGGCTGCCGGGCCATTCCGGCCTTGCGGCAGCTTGCCTGCGCTGGGCATGGCGGCGCACATATTGCTCTTGCATCGCCTGCGTACTGCCTGCGCAGGTTGCGGAGCGTCTTGAGCGTCTTGAATCTATTCGGGCCCTGGTCGAGCGCCGCCGGGACGGCTTGCATTATACCGCCCGGGCGCGATCCTTGCGTTCGGGGGCCGGCCGAGCCTGTCGGGTATCGGCCGGCGTTTCGAGTTGAGTTATCGTTACGCCGCTGCAGCCCGGGGGCGGCGGCAGATCGAGCGGATAGTCGAACAACGGAAGCGGGCGATGCTGGGGACGTTCTTGGTGGGCATGGTGGTCGGACTGGTGGCGCGCGCGATGCATCCGCGCGGACCGGTGCTGACCGTCGCGATGGCGCTGCTGCTCGGTGGCGTCGGCGCCCTCGCCAGCTTCTACCTGGGCCGCGCGCTGCGCTGGTTCATCGACGGGCAACTCAGCGGCTGGACCGCCGCGATCCTCGGCGCTGCGCTGCTGGTCGGGCTGGCCGGCCTGTTCGCCCGGCGCAGCCGCTGAGCAAAGGCAGGCCCGCCCTGGCTTGACGCCGTCCTCCCCGCGCAAGCGAGGACCTCGCGTCTTCCATCGCCGGCAGCAAGGCCGAATGTCACCGGATCCCCGTTTCGGGGCAACGCCATGGGTTTGCTACCGCAGCGTCGCCAGCAGCCGCCGGATCACGCCCTCGGAGTAATGACTGGCCACCTCGGCCAGGAACGCCGGGAAATCGACATGGGCGCTGTCGTCGGCCCGGTCCGATACGGTCCGCATGACCGCGTGCGGCACGCCATATTCGTGGCAGACCTGGCCGACCGCGGCGCCTTCCATTTCGACCGCCAGCAAGCCCGGCAGCCGCGCCCGCAATTCCGCCACCGTGGTCGGCGCGCCGATGAACTGGTCGCCGCTGGCGATCATGCCCAGATGCAGGTTCGGCGCGCTGACGCCCGCAGTGACGCCCGCAGTGACGCCAAATCGGGCACGCACCGCGTCCGGCACGGCGCTGGCCAGATCCTCCGCCAGGAATGCCTGCGCCGCCTCGCGCAGCGCGGCCGTCAGCGCCGGATCGGTGGGGAATTCGTCCCGGCCCAGCAGCGGCACTTGATGGCGCGGAAACAGCGGACGCGCGTCCATGTCGTGCTGCACGGTGCGATCGGCTATCACCAGATCGCCAACCTGCACGCCCGCGCCGATGCCGCCGGCCAGGCCGGTGAAGACGATGCCATCGACGCCGAACTCGCGGATCAGCGTCACCGTGGTCGCCGCGGCTGCCACCTTGCCGACCCGCGCCAGCACCACCACGCAGCGCTGCCCGTACAGCTCGCCGACGTAGTAGTCCCGCATGCCGATCCGATGCACGGTGGCGCGGGCGTGGTCATGGCGCATCGCGGCGATCAGGCCGTCGATTTCGTCGTGGAGGGCGGCGAGGATGCCGAGGGTCATGGTGTCTGGGGATCGAAACGGAAAACGGGATGGATCACGGTGCGGCTGAACGGGCAGCGGGAGCCGGGGGCCCGAACCGCAAGCCCGGGACCTAAGCCTTAAGCCCTGAGCCCTGAGCCCTGAGCCCTGAGCCCTGAGCCCTGAGCCTTGCGCCCAGAGTCCAGAGTCCAGAGTCCAGAGTCCAGAGTCCAGAGTCCAGAGTCCAGATCCAGAGTCCAAAGTCCGGAGCCCGGAGCCCGCAGCCCGGAGCCCGGAGCCCGGAGCCCGGAGCCCGGTGCCCGGTGCCCGGTGCCCGGTGCCCGGTGCCGCGGCCCGGTCCCGCGAACCGCAAGCCGTGAGCCGGAAAAGCCGACAGCATACCGGCACAGCCCGGTGCTTCGCTGGTTTGCGCCCCACCGCCTTTGACCGTGCGCCCACCACGGCGCTTTGCTAGAGTGCAGCCAACGCCTTTCCGGAGCGCTGCTCATCCCATGCCGACCGATCGCCAAGCCCACCCTCTGAACATCCGGCATGCCCAGCGGCGCGCGCTGGCGGACTGGTGCGCACAGGGGCGACTGGCGATGGAGCCAGCGCGCCAGGCCTGGGCCGATACCGAGCCGCGACTTGCCGACTGGCACCGCTGGCTGCAACGGGCGCTGCTCGCTCTTGGTGTGGCACTGCTCTGCGCCGGCGTGATCGTCTTCTTCGCCTTCAACTGGCAGGCCCTGCACAAGTTCACCCGCTTCGGCGTGCTCGCCGTGCTGATCAGCGCGCTGGCGGCCTTCGCCTGGCGGCGGCCGGACGGCGACGCCGCCGGCCGCGCCGCGCTGTTCGCCGCGCAAATGATCACCGGGGCGTTGCTGGCGGTGATCGGACAGGTCTACCAGACCGGCGCCGACGCGTGGCAACTGTTCGCCTGGTGGGCGCTGCTCGCCGTGCCCTGGGCGCTGGCCGCGCACGCCCCGCCGCATTGGTGGCTGGTGGTGGTGCTGGCCAATGTCGCGCTGCTGCGCTTCTTCAGCGTCGAGCTCGGCGCCGGCCTGCCGTTCACGCTGCTGTTCGGCGTCGACGACGGCAAGCTGGTCGGCCTGTGGCTGCTTGCCGCAGCCTTGCTGCAGCTGGTGCTATGGCTGGTGCTGTCCGCCCACGCGCCGCGTGTCGGCGTGCGCGGCCAGGGCGGCGTGCGACTGCTGGCGTTTCTCGCTTGCGCGCATGCGGTCTGGCTCGGTCTCGCCGCCTTGTTCGGCGACCGCTTCGACGGCGCGATGCTGATCGTCGCGCTGGCCGCCTTGCTGGGACTTGGCGCCTGGTTCTGGCGGCGCAACGTCGATCTGCTGGTGCTGAGCGGGATTGCGCTGTCCCTGATCGCGCTGATCGTCGCGGGCCTTGGGCGCCTGCTGTTCGAGGCCGGCGCGGAATTCGGCGGCTTCCTGCTGCTGGGCCTGCTGACGCTCGGCCTGTCGGCCGTGTCGGCGACGTGGTTGATGCGCTTGCATCGCGGTCATGCGCAGACGTCGCTGGCTAACGGGGAGCCGCGGTACCGTGAACAGGACGAGCCTGCGCGACCGGCGGCGGCCGCGCAGGCGCTGTGGCGCAAGCTGGCCGCCGAGGGCACGGTCGAAGGGCAACCGCCGGCGGACACCGATGCACCCTGGTCCGTGCGTCTGTTGACGGGGTTGGCCGGCTGGCTCGGCGCGGTCTTCTTCCAGCTGTTCCTGCTCGGCACCGTGTTCGTCGCCGCGCGCGAGAACAGCGGCGCCATTCTCGTCTGCGGACTGGCGCTGATCGCACTGGCCGCGCTGCTGTACCGGCGCCGCGCCGGCCATACCGGCTTCGAGCAGTTCGCGCTGGCCAGCAGCCTGACCGGGCAGGGGCTCGCCTTCTATGCGGCCGCCGACCTGCTCGGCCGCGCCCGCGCCGTGGAGACCGCTGCGTTCTGGTGCGGGGTCGCGGCCTGCGAGATGCTGCTCTATGCGGCGATCGGCAACCGGCTGCATCGCTTGTTGTGCGCGCTTGCGGCGATGGTTTCGATTGCAATCGCGTTGACCATCGCCATCGCGATGGGGCCGTCCACGCCCTGGCAGGGGATTGGCTGGGCGCTGGTCTGGCTGGCGCCCGTCGCCGCGCTGAAGGCGGCGCTGTTCGCGGTCGCCGAAATGCGGCTCGCCGCGCTCGGGCGCCATCACCAGCTCGCCCCGGCCGCGGACGCCTTGCTGTCCTGCAGCCTGCTCGGCGCGCTGATCGTCACCGGCATCGGGCATCCCCTCGGCCTCTTCACCGAACCGGCGGCGCGCGGCGTGCCGCATTGGCTGGCGGGCGCGTTGATTGCGGTGCTGCTGGTCGGCTTTGGCATCGTCGAGACGGCCAGACTGCAACGATCGCCGCGCCGGCGCGCCGCGATCTGCGGCGTGCTCGCGCTCTGTGCCGCGCTGATGGCCGGCGCCCCCGCCGTGGTGGCCGGTGTGCTGGCGGCCGGGCTGGCCCTGCGGCGCGCTTCCGTGGCCTGGCTCGGGCTTGGCCTCGCGACGATCGGCCTCGGTTTCATCTGGTACTACAGCGCGCTGCACTGGACGTTGGCGATCAAGTCGGCAACGCTGGTTGCGGCCGGTATCGTCGTGCTGTTTGCACGCGCCTGGCTGGCGCGCCCCGGGTCCCCGCGGGGCACCGCCGACGTCGCGGAGGAGGGCGGCCGATGAAACGCTGGATCCTGATTGCCTGGGTACTGACGCTCGCGGTCGCAGGCGTGGGCGTGATCGACAAGGAAAGGCTGCTGGCGCGTGGCGATGTGGTGCTGTTGCGGCTGGCGCCGGTCGACCCGCGCTCGCTGATGCAGGGCGACTATATGGCGCTGAATTTCGCCATCGGCGCGCCGATCCTGCGCGCGCTGGAGACCACCGACGACCGTATCCGCACCGCGGTGGTCCGGCTCGACGCGCGTGGCGAGGCCAGCTTCGTACGGCTGCATCGCGGCGAGCCTCTGGTCGCCGGCGAGCATCTGCTTCGTTTCCAACTGCGGCCGTCGCGCTGGGGGACGGACCAGGTCCGGATCTCGACCGATGCCTTCTTCTTCCAGGAAGGCCAGGCGCGCCGCTACGAGGGCGCGCAGTTTGGCGCGTTTCGCGTCGATGGAAAGGGGCAGGCGCTGCTGGTGGAGCTGCGCGACGCCGAAGGACATCCGCTGTGAAGACGTCGAGCACCGCGCCCTCGGTCCCGCTGGTGCTCGGCTGTACCGCGCTGTCGATGCTCGCCTTCGCCGGCAATTCGCTGCTGTGCCGGCTTGCGCTGCGGGACACCACCATCGACGCCGCCAGCTTCACGACCGTGCGGTTGTTGTCTGGCGCGATCACGCTGTGGGTGCTGGTCCGGCTGCGTCATGGCGTCTCGCGCGCTCCCGAGCCAACGCCCGAGGCATCGAGCGGCAACTGGCGTTCCGCGCTGGCGCTGTTCGCGTACGCCGTCTTTTTCTCGTACGCCTACGCGCAACTATCGGCCGCCACCGGCGCGCTGCTGCTGTTCGGCGCGGTGCAGGTCACCATGATCGGCCGCGGCCTGTGGCTCGGCGAACGGCCTCATCTCGTGCAGACGGCCGGCTATCTGATCGCGGTCGCGGGACTGGTCGGCATGCTGCTGCCCGGCCTGTCCGCGCCTCCGCTGCTGGGCGCGCTTCTGATGCTGGCGTCGGGCGCGGCTTGGGGCGTCTACTCGATCCGCGCCAAGGGCGTACGCGATCCGGTGCGCGCCAATGCGGGCAACTTCCTGCGCGCCGCGCTCTGCTGCGTGCCGCTCTATCTGGCCGCGCTGCCGTGGGCCAGCCACGATGCCGAAGGCATGCTGTACGCGGTGCTGTCCGGCGCCATCGCCTCGGCGCTGGGCTATGCCATCTGGTACGTCGCGCTGCGGGGTCTGACGGTGACCACGGCTGGACTGGTGCAACTGAGCGTGCCGGTGATCGCCGCGGCGGGTGGCGTGGTCCTGTTGGGGGAGGCGGTGACGTGGCGGCTGGTGGTGGCGTCGGTGGCGGTGTTGGGTGGGGTGGCGGTGGGGATGGGGTATCGGCGGAGCAATAGGTGACGCGCTGCTGTCGCTGCCTCAAGTGTGTTGTGGTGTCAATGGCTGCACGTTGTTTATCGGAGCAACGATGTCCTCTGACCTCGCTGGCGCGTTCTTCGCCAAACTTATCCCTGCAATCCTTCCTGACCTGGCTCGAATCGCGAAACAGTCGCGGGGCGAAATGACCGTGGACGATCTACAAGGTGAAGCGTGGATTCTTGCAGACAAACTGAGCCGCGACCGCGACCCGCAGCCGGACCTGGCCGACAGAGACTTCCAACAGCAGATCCTTGCTCGGCTGTTCAATCGATTCGTAAGGTACGCGGATAAGCGTCTGCGTTTCGCAGTGAGACTGGATGAACAGAGTGAGGATGATGACGGCGGAACGCACGAAAACTGGTTTGCGGCGACGCTCAGCGCGCCTGAGGCCAACGAGCCGCACCGGATGCTCGAAACATACGAAGAGGAAAGCCAACAAGACAAGACGGTGTTGGGTCGTTTTGCCGAGGCGGTGGCCTATCTCCGCGTCTTTGCCAATATGGCCAACGATCTGACCGCCATTGCAAACCACCTGGCCATTTCGAACGCTACATTGCGCAAGCGGTTGGAGCGCGCCGAGCAAACGATGGAATTTCAGCCTTCACTATTCGACGGCGTTACTCAAATACATGAGGGTTTCCTGCCTCCCGCGTCAAGAAGAAAACCCCGCATAGTTCAAGCCGCCGGGAGCCTTTCCACTTTGGCCAGCCAGTGTCGGCTTTTCCCCCGCGCTTACGTACCGCTTCGAGCAATCTAATTGCTGCAGTATGGGTAGTGCAAGCTGCATCTCAGTGGGCGAGTCTCGTTTTTCTACTGCATCAATCTCGGCAAATCTGCCGCCAGCGCATCGACCGCAAGCCGTACCTTGCGCGGGAGATGCGGCGTGCGCAGCCAGAGTGCGTAGGCGTCGTACAGGAACGTCGGTTCATTTGGCAGCAGCTGAAGCAGTGCTCCGGCGTGAATCCGATCGCGGACAAGCCAATATGGCAGCCACGCGACGCCCATGCCTTCCGTCGCCGCGTCGGCGATCGCATCGAGGTCGTCAAGCATTAGCCGGCCGGTGGGCTGCAATTCCACCGGCCGCCCATCCTCACTAGGGAACAGCCACGGCGCGACGGGTCCGGAGCGGCGATAGACGATCGCATGGTGCTGGCGCAGGTCGTCGATCGATTGCGGTTCGCCATGCCGGCCGAGGTAGGCGGGGGACGCGCAGACGATCATTCGCTGCCTACCCACCCGGCGCGCAATGGTGTCGGCCCGGTCCTGCAGGCTTCCGGTGCGGATCGCGAGGTCGTAGCCGTCTTCGGCCAGATCGATCAGCCGGTCGCCGAACGACAGCTCGAGTTCCAGCGCCGGATATTGCCGCGCAAGGTCCAGCAGGATCGGCATCGCGCAATGCCGGCCGAAATGCACCGGCATCGTGACCCGCAGCTTGCCCCGCGGCTCGGCCAGTTGATCGGCCGCCAGGGCGTCGGCGGCCTCGGCCTCGGCCAGGATCAGGCGGCAGCGTTCGTAATAGGCGCGTCCGAAGTCGGTCAGGCTTTGGCGGCGCGTGGTCCGGTTCAGCAGCCGCGTGCCGAGGCGCTCTTCGAGGAAGCGGACGTGCTTGCCAACCATCGGGCCCGTGATGCCGAGCGCGTCCGCGGCGGCCGCGAACGAGCCCAGGTCGACGGCTTTGACGAACACGGACATGCTGGTCACGCGGTCCATATTGAAAACCAGTAGTTTCTACCGTTGTGCCGGAGCGGCTATTTATCCGGGTTAGGCGCCAAATCATACTGGATTCGTCCTGATCGATTTGGAGTCAAGCCAATCATGCAAACCGCTCGTGTCGTTCGTTTCCACCAATATGGCGGGCCCGAAGTCCTGCGCATCGAATCGGCCGAGGTGCCGGAACCCGCGGCCGGCGAGGTGCGGATCCGCGTCAAGGCGCTCGGATTGAATCGCGCCGAGGCGCTGCTGCGTACCGGGCGCTATATCGAGATGCCGGCCTTGCCGTCGGGGCTGGGCCTCGAGGCGGCGGGCGTGATCGAATCGGTCGGCCCGGACGTGGAAGGCCTTGCGCCCGGCGACGCCGTCAGCATCGTGCCGCCGCGGTCGATGGTGCGCTGGCCCGCGTATGGCGAACTGGTCCGCTTTCCCGCCGAGCTGGTGGTCAAGCATCCGCCTTCGTTGAGCTGGGAAGCCGCCGCCGCGCTATGGATGCCGTATCTGACCGCTTATGGCGCGCTGGTCGATATCGCCGGGCTCGGCAAGGGCGACGTCGTGGCCATCACGGCGGCATCGAGCAGCGTCGGCCTCGCCGCGATCCAGATCGCCAATCGCGTCGGCGCCGTGCCGATCGCCATCACGCGATCGTCGGCGAAGCGGGCCGCCTTGCTCGACGCCGGTGCCCGGCATGTGGTGGCCTCGGACGAGGAAGACCTCGAATCGCGCCTAAAGGAAATCGCGGGAGAGCAGGGCGTACGCGTCGTGCTCGACGCGGTCGGCGGCCCGATCTTCGAGCCGCTGACGGCAGCGATGTCGCGCGGCGGCATGCTGATCGAATACGGCGGCCTCAGCCCGGCGCCGACGCCGTTTCCGCTGTTCACCGTCCTGAGCAAGTCGCTGACGCTGCGGGGGTATCTGGTTCACGAGATCGCTGGCGACCCGATAAGGCTCGCCGCGGCGAAGGCGTTCATCCTGCGCGGGCTGGAGGAGGGCGAACTGCGGCCGGTCATCGCCAGGACGTTCGATTTCGACCAGATCGTCGAGGCACATCGGTATCTGGAATCGAATGAGCAGTTCGGGAAGGTGGTGGTGAGGGTTTGAGCCGGCATCACAGCGCGGGGGCAAGAACACGGTTGTGCTCTGCCTTGACCTCTCTTTTCAGACATCGGAGCTTCGTATCGCAAGCCTTGAGTATTTAGGATCGGATGTGTTGTTCAACGCCTCGAACAGCGTACGCGGTGTAACGTGTGGGGTTACAGTAACGATGATCCGATCCTTTCGACACAAGGGCCTTGAGCGGCTTTTCTGACCGGCAGTCTGGGAGGGGTTCGGGCAAGTCATGCCAAGCGGCTTCGACTGATTCAGGCTCTGCTTGATGAAGCGATGTCTGTCGACGACATGAACGCTCCCGGTTTGCGACTGCATCCGCTCAAGGGCGATATGGTCGGCTCTTGGGCCGTTACGGTCCAGGCAAACTGGCGTGTCGTCTTCCGCTTCGAGGACGGCGATGCGCACGTCGTTGATTACCTCGACTATCACTAAGTGAGAGTTACCATGCGCATGCATAACCCCCCGCATCCTGGCGAGATCCTGCATGAGCTCTGGCTGGAGCCGCTGAAGCTGACCATCACCGAGGCGGCCGCTGCCTTGGACGTATCGCGGAAAACGCTGTCCGAGATCGTCAACGGCCGTGCTTCGATCACGCCAGAAATGGCGGTGCGACTCGAAATGGCCTTCGGCAAGAGCGCGGAATCGTGGTTGGCGCACCAGGCCGCGTATGACCTGTGGCAGGTCGATCAGCGGCGGGATGGACTGCACGTGCGGCGGTTGAAGTCAGCTGCATGACCGCCGCCAACTCGTCAATTTCGTCTGCCCTCTATAATCCGACCTTCGTTAATCCCTACTGAGGTATTCGTCCCATGCGCCATTGATGCCGCCGTCGACTTGACGGCCAGTCTCCACCAGGCCCTGCAGCAGGGGGAGTGCTTGGCATCCCTGGAATTGAAGCATGACGAATCCCTATCTCGCGCTCGAAAGCGTGTCCTACGCCCTGCCGGATGGCAGGACGCTTTTCTCCCGGCTCAGCGAAACCTTCGACCAGCGCCCCACCGGCCTGGTCGGACGCAATGGCGTCGGCAAGACCATCCTGGCGCGCCTGCTTGCCGGACAGCTCGAGCCCGCCAGCGGACGTTGCCTGCGCTCCGGCAGCGTGCATTACCTTGCCCAACAGGTATCCCCGCCAGCCGATGCCACGGTGGCCAGCCTGGCCGGCGTCCAGCACGCGCTGGAGGCGCTGTTGCGCATCGAGGCGGGCAGCAGTGCGCCGGCCGACTTCGACGCCGTTGGCGAGCGTTGGGATATGCGCCAGCGCCTGCGGCATGAACTGGAACGCCATGGCCTGAGCCATCTCGATGCCACCACGCCGGCGAGCAGCCTCAGCGGCGGCGAGGCGATGCGCGTCTCCCTGCTCGGCGCCATGCTGTCGGACGCGGACTTTCTGATCCTGGACGAGCCCAGCAATCATCTGGATCGGCCCAACCGGCAAGCCCTGATCGAACAGTTCCGGCGTTGGCCGCGCGGGCTGTTGATCGTCAGCCATGATCGGCAATTGCTCGAAGCCATGGAGCGGATCGTGGAGCTGTCCTCGCTGGGACTGCGCAGCTACGGCGGCAAGTATTCGTTCTATGCCGAGGCGAAGGCGCAGGAGCGGCTGAACGCCCTGCAGCAGCTGGAGCGAAGCAAGCTGGACCGCCAGCGCGAAGAGCATGCCATGCGCGAGCAGCGCGAGCGGCAGCAGCGAAGGCAGGCACGCGGCGACCGGCGCGGCAAGGAAGCGAACCAGGCAAAGATCCTGCTCGGCCGGCAGAAGGAGCGCAGCGAGAGTTCCGCTGGCAAGTTGCGCCAACAGCAGGCCGCGGCCTTGCAGCAGGTCGCCGAACGCATTCGGGAAGCCGCGCAGGAGGTCGAAAACGAGGCGCCAATCAGCCTGCATTTGCTGCCGGTCATGCAGGCAGCGCAGCGGCGCGTGGCGGAACTCGATGCGGTGGAGCTGCCGTTCGTGTCGGAAGCCGCGCGCCGGATCAGCCTGATCCTGCTGGGGCAGCAGCGCGTGGGGGTGGTGGGCCCGAACGGTCGCGGCAAATCGACCCTGCTCAAGGTGATGGCGGGCCATCTCGCCCCGTTGGCGGGGACCTGCAAGGTCGCTCCGGAAAGCGTCTATCTCGATCAGGGGTTGGCCAACCTGCTTCCCCAGCAGTCGGTGCTGGAGCAACTGATGGCGGTCAATCGCGGCACCAGTGAAGGCGATCTGCGCATGCGGCTGGCGCAACTGGGGCTTGACGCGCAGAAGATCGCCGCGCCGACGGATTCTCTCAGCGGCGGGGAACGGCTGAAGGCGGCGCTGGCCTGCCTGCTCTATGCCGAAGCGCCCCCGCAACTGCTATTGCTTGATGAACCGAGCAATCACCTCGATCTGCCATCGGTTCGGGCGCTGGAGGCCATGTTGCGCAGCTATCGGGGCGCGCTGGTGGTCGTGTCGCATGACGATGCGTTCTTGGACAACCTCGCGCTAACGGACCGGCTGGTGGGAAGGGAGAAGGGCTGGCTGATGGAACCATGGTGATTCCATCGAGGCGCAGCCCTTGAAGACGACTCGGCGTCGAGGTCGGGCGGTCAGACGTTGATCACACGTTTAAACGTTGATCGGTCGGCAAAGGGCCGTGAACGCTAGGTTTCGCGGGGAAATCGCGTCACGGGCTTTGCGGGAATTGCTGGAAGTACCCCCAGTTGTACCCCCAAGGGGGTATCGGGATGATAGATCAGTCTGGATGCAGGTGCCAGCGCTGCGCCTGCCGGATCAAACGGGTATGGCGCAGACCGCATTGTTGGCTGACGCCTGGAACGGTACGCGATGAGATGCAGGGGAACGGGCCGCTGTGGCCCAGACCTTGGAGAACTCTCATGGCAGACCATCACACCCGCCACAACACGCTGGGGCAAGACGCCCTGTTCAGCACGCCGGCCTCGCTCATGCTCGATGCCCGCCTCACGCCGTTGGAGCGCAATGGCTGGCAGGTTCTACGCATGCTGCGCTCTGCAGAAGGCATCAGCCCACTGGCGAATCTGGGGCAGTTGCGCCGCTATCTCACCTCTATCCCGCTGGGGCAGCGGGCCGGGTACGAGACGGCCCGGCGCGTTCTCGTCGTGCTTCGGCTGACGGGTGGATCAGTCTGGTCGGCCAGCAACGCGACCCTCTGACGGGGCATGTGCTCAGCGAGCTGTATCAGGTTCACGAAAGCGCCCTGCACTTCCAGCAGGCCTGCACGCTCGATGCCAGTCTGCCCGCGCTTCTGCAAGCCTCCATCGGCCACGAAAACAACCAGGTGGATCGGGTGGCCGTCCATATTCAGACAACGCTGGCGCAGGCACCTGAAGCCGCTTCCATTGCGGCCCACGATCAGCTCGGCGATGACGATGATTTGCCCCCAACGCCGCCGTCGCAGGCGAGCGAAGCAGTCGACCCACCGCCATTGTCTGGCGATTCCGCTGGCAGCACGCTTGTTCCGCAACAGACCGAACACGCTCGCCACATGACGGCTGAGCAGAGCAGTACGTATAAGACGTATATGTATAAAAAAGAACGTACGTACCGCGCGCGTGAAGAAAACAGCGATCCCTCATCGCGGCCGGTGAGCTTGCCGCCTTGCCTGAGCAATGCCCAGGCAGATCAGCAAAAGGACGTGCAGGCCGCCTTGCGGCGGCTGCCGCCGCAGCATCGCCAGGAAGTACTCGACGAGTTGCAGGCACGCAGCCAGAGCGGCACCGTGCGCAATGTCGTGGCCTACTTCTTCGCCTTGGTGAAGCGCGTTTTTGCGGGCGAGTTCCGTCTGTGGGCAGGACGCAAGGAGGCGTCTGTCGCGAACCGGCCTACAACTCCGCCGCGTACCGAAGCCCGCCCGGAACCGACTGCGCCACCGGCATCGCGTGAAACTGCCCTGGCGCACATCGCCAACATCCGCAAGATGCTGAACGCCTCGACGAACGCTGGGGACATCGCAGCGCAGGCAATGCAGGCCAGGGGATGGCAGCCGCATCTTGCGTAGCAAATGCTGCCGTGAAACGGGTCGTCACTGCACTCCGCAGTGACGACCCGCGCCACACCGCCAACAATGCGGGTAAAAGCCAGTTCCTAATGCGTGCGGGCTACATGATGATGCCGGCACTACACTGACCGGGCAGTCGCCAAGACCGATGGGCTTCGTACATCGGCACCCCCAACAGCGCAGGTTCCGGCAAGCGCTGGCCCGAAAGGGTGGAGCCACCCCAGGTATGCCTAGGCTCCGACCGCATACCGGCCCTACCCACGGGCGGAGCCCTCTTCGTCTGTTTCAACCCATCCCTACCGCGCCGCCTGGCGCGCTGTCCTTTGCGGCAATTGCCTGTGTGCAACGCACAGGGCTCCTGCTGCATTTCTCATCCCACTCGATTCATAGGAGGACTCGTCCACGTTCGCGTCACCTTCGTCTTGCAGTACCTCCGTCCGGGCTTCCAGCAGGGAGCAAGACGGACGCCTCATTCGAGGCTCTGGTGTCTCCTGAACACCATGCCCTTGCCCTCACGGGATCTCGCCTTGGCGAGCTGGCACCAACACTAACCACTGAATTTCAGGACAACGCAGTACGACGCTTTGCTTGGAGGCCGGAAGATGGACGACTTGACCTACGCCCTGCGGCAGCTTTGCCAGCGCAACCGTGACGGCAGCCACACCACGCAGGCTGACCGGATACGTTCGCTGTCGCTGGCGGCGCGGCAACTACGCGAGGCCGGTTTCCGGCAGATGACGGCCTCGTCATTCAAGGGGAAGCACGTTCAGGCCCTGTTAGATCGTTGGCAAGGCGAAGGTTTGTCTTCAGGCACCATCAAGAACCGGCTCTCTCACCTGCGCTGGTGGGCCGAGAAGATCGGCAAGCTGGCATCCTGCCAGCGGACAACACGCAGCTTGGCGTGGCCGAGCGCCGTTATGTGACCAACATCAGCAAGGCCCGCGAGCTGGGAAGGAAACTCGATCAGATCACGGATGCCCATGTGCGCATGAGTCTCCAATTACAAGCCGCCTTTGGCTTGCGCAGGAAGGAGTCGCTGCTGTTTCAGCCGCGCTATGCCGACCGGGGTGATCATCTCGCCCTCAAGGGGTCATGGACGAAAGGCGGGAAGGGAGCGAACCGTGCCGATTACTACGCCTGAGCAGCGCGAGGTGCTCCAAGCCGCACACCGTCTGGCGGGAGCCGGGTCATTGATCCCAGCACACAAAAACTACATTCAGCAACGGCACACCTATGACGGACAGTGCAAGGCAGCAGGGTTGAGCAACATGCATGGGTTGCGACATCAGTATGCGCAGATGATGGGCAGCACCTGCGACAGGCGGGCCGCCACGCCATACCTTCTCAGAGAAACAGCGCGAGATCGACATCTACGCGAGACAAAGTATTAGTCTGGAACTGGGACATGGGCGGCCACAGATTATCGACGTGTATTGCGGAAGATAGGGCGCGGCACTGAATGATGAGTTGAGTACAGCCGGGCGGGATCACCTTCGATGCTGGCGTTGACCACGCCCGCCGACAATAAGCGCTCCACTGATGTCAGGCCGATGTGGCTATAACGCCGGTTTACATATCCAGCGGTCGGGATTTCATACCAATGCGTTTCTTGAACAGGAAACCATCCTCCTCCCTGCTATGCAGCCGCACTCTTACAAAACCCTCGAAGGCCGGGGGCACCTCTGTGGATGTGGTAACCACATACTGGCAGGCTGCACTGGCACGATCCTTGGCAATCTTCAACAACGACCAGAGTAACACTTCACTCATTTCGGCTTCCCGTGGCGAATCATGCAACAAAAACCCAGGATGGCTGCTTTCAGAATGGCTGCTGTCCAGTAGGCAAACTAGGTCTCCGGCGAGCGTTTCCAGAACGCCATAGGTGGTCGAATGCATTGGCCCCATATGAAAAGGCGGCGTTTTGTCACAGTCGAAATTTCCCCAGGCAAATCCAGGAATGCTCCTTGCAATCGAATCTGCCGCGTTTCTCAAAGCTTGCGTGCGTTCGGCATATTGAGATTGCTGATGATGAATGGCCAGAGTGATCTGCCCGATCTCCTTACCCAGTGTCACCTCGTCGTTTTTCAGGGCCGCCAATTCCTGCCAATCAGACGGGTTGGCAATGATGCCTTCATAGTCGTCGTATTCAGCAATCGCCGTCTCCAGATGATTCTTTCTGCCGATAATGATTATTTCCTGACTTTTATTCTCATCCAATGAGCTTGTCAGGGATACGACCCTGGTATCAAAAGGAGACAGTTTCTGTTCTAACTCACCCAGAAATTTTTTCTGTTGCCTCAGTTCTGATTGGTATTCTTCGTTCTTCCTCTGGCGTTCCCTGGCGTCGCGGATAGAACTGAGCTGTACGACATCTATCCGCTCGCGGACATAATCGCAGTCGCGCATCAGCCGGTTGCCTGGCACACAGAGCAGCGGCAGTTTTTCCTGTAGCGCTTCTGGCTCTTTCTTCAGGCGTTCAACTTCCGTGTTGTTGCCGTTGATGGCCGCTTGTAGCTGGGCGATGCGGTTTTGCAGCGCTTTTTGCTGCTGTCTGAGTGGCGCCTGTTGCTCAAGAACGGCCAGTCTCTCCTGTTCCAGATGGTCGCGTTGTTGGCGATTTTTCTGGAGCTCCTCGTCACATTGCTCGATCCGTTGCTGGGCCAGCCCATACAGTGAAGTTTCATCGAACAAGGAAGCCGCGCGAAACGGCGAAGATTCCTCTACACCCAATACCGCTGCCAACTGGTGTTTTACGTGGACCAGCAGGTCCGCTGGCCGGCGCTCCAAACTGGCTATCTTTGTGCGTAATTGGCCGAGACTGGTTTCCTTACTTTTCAACTCGTTATGGAGAGAGGCGTCCTTCAATAGGCCGAGCACAATTTTCACCAGCAGCGCCGGGGATCGTGCGGGTAGGGAGAAGCCGGTGCCCTCGATGCGCCAGTGGTAGTAGCTCTGGTAGCGGCTGCCCTGGTCGCGGGAGCACCAAGCCAGCAGGTGTTGCCATTGGATGACCTGATTCGAGCCGGGCAGATTCCGAACGGGCAGGATATTGGCTAGCTTTTCATCCAGTGCACGGACATAGGCATCGTGCTCGTTGTTGACCTCATTGGTAGCAAGTTGCTGCCAGGTCGCGCCTCTGGCCGCGCGGTACCGCTTCTGGTGTTGCCAGGGTTTCAATACCGTCCAGGCTTCGCCGTCCAAATGCACAAGCGCGGCCACCGCGCCATTCGGCACGGCGTGGCACAGTTCGTCGCGCAATGGGGTTCCTGCCGCCCACTGAGGATCTTCGAGTACGAAGCGCAGCAACTGGCAACAGGCCGTCTTGCCGACGCCGTGGCCGGGGCTGCCTTCCATGGGTTCCGACAGGATCAAGTTTAGGCCGCGTTGCAAGGAGATTTCCCGCAACGGTGTTGCCGATTCCAGCGATTCGAGGAGCCACAGGGTTTCCACCCACACCCTGGGTTGAGTACGTCCGGCTTCTTTGGCTGCTATCGTCACCATGACTTCCACCTTATGCGCGTTTATGCGCTCCCAGGTCCGGGGCGTCGATGTTTGTTTCCCTTTCTACGGCCAGTGCGTCAAGGGTCTGCTGCTGGTAGCTGCTGGCTTGCAGCAGACGGCCTGCCAGCAGCCGGGTACATTCATCGCCAAGGATGTTGCTGAGATCAGCGCCGCTTGGTATTTCCAGTGCTTGGCCGGTAGGGATGGCTAACAGACTTCTAACCCAACTCATGACCAATGGCAGCCGTTCCAGCCGCTCTTGCGTGCGCCATTGTTCTAGTGCCTCGCTGTACTCATTGGCCTCCACTTGTGTCAGCAGGATCATGCGCAAATCCTGCTCGGACAGAGACCCGCTTTGAATCACCTGATCGCAGACCAGACCCGCCAGCCAATCCTCAGCTTCGCAGCAAGGGACGGCATCCAGCAGATAGTGAATGTAGGGTTTTGTCCTACGAGGAACTTCCACCAATCGGGTAGGCATCATATGCTGAGACGACTGTTCCTCGTCCATCACGATATCCATCAGCTTGCCAAAGCTATCCACCACGTCGTATTTGACGTTCTCCGGGGCGTAGCGGAGATTCATCTTGTCAAAAAACTTGCGGGCGCACTTGATCTTGGTTTTTTCGATTTCGCGCAGTTCCATCGTGGACATGGAACCCTTGGTTTCGGCAACGAAGTAGATGTGCTTGACCGTGCCTTCCTTGAAGCTGATCGCCCAGTCCGGGTTGTAGTCACCCACGGGCGTGGGAATCAGGAAGCCGCGCGGCAGCTTGGCATAGACCACCACTTCATTGGCCGTATCCAGTTCTTTCACGAACTCGCGCTCGATGTTCGAGTCGGTCAGCACGTAGTCGTAGATGTGCCGTTGCAGCTTGTTCCCGGCCTTGCTGAAGTCCTGCTTGGTCTGCCCGGCGGTGAAGATGTCCAGATCGAACTTGTCCTCGACCGGGTCGTAGGCTAGATGCTCGATGATGACCGTCGCCTTCTGTTCGTTGATGAGCCGTGTGGCCTCGGCGATGAAGTTCTCTGGGTTCCTCTTGAACTGCGCAAAGACCGCGACGTTGATGCCCTTGAGGATTTCCGCCACCGTCCGGCGGGTCAATTGAGTACCTTCGGCCAGCTTGCCGATCAGGTCGTACTTGACCGCTGAATGGATCGACTGCTTGTTGTATTCGGTCTTTGTTTCGGAAACCTTGAAACCATCGCCACGCTTGAGCGCCTCGCCAGTCACCTGGTCGATCTGTTCGCCGGCCTGGATGGTGTATTGCAGTGGGGTCACGCGCAGGGCCGCGTCCAGCTCCTTGACTGCCTTTTGCACCAGCTCGTCCGAGTCGAAATCGACACTGTAGGCCGCCTTGCGGTTGATGCGGTTCCACAGCGCCTTGAACTCCTGCTTGTCGAAGTTGGCGTTGAGCGGATTCTTTTTCGGGCGGCGGTCGTCGCCGATGTCGGGCAACTGGCTTTCGCTGAAGACGCTATCCACAAGCGCGAACACTTGGTCGCCCAAGGAAGCGAGTTCATCCGGCAGCGCAGCCAGGGTGCCGTCCTTCTTGGCCTGATGATATTTTTCGGTGATGTTGCGCTTCTTGTCGACGTAGCCGTTCTGAATCAGATAGAACTCGATGTCGGTCGCTTGATCTTCTGTGACAGCCGCTGAGCCGGTGGCCGTGGTCACCATCTTGCCAGTAAAGAATGCCTTGTCCGCCACGCGCGGACGTTCCGACAACGACTCGCTGATGTCCTGTTGCAGCGCGGTCACGAAGTCCTTGTAGCTCTCGCTAGCCACTACCGTCAGAACGTTCACGTCGTGAACGGTGGCCGGGTGATCCATCCGGTCACCATTCTGGTTGACCGACAGCCGCAAGCCGCGCCCTACTTCCTGACGGCGGGAGATGGTGTTGTCGCTGTGCTTGAGCGCGCAGATGACGAACACGTTCGGGTTGTCCCAGCCTTCGCGCAACGCCGAGTGCGAGAAGATGAAACGCACCGGCTCAGCGAGCGACAGCAGCCGCTCTTTGTCCTTCAGGATCAGGTCGTAAGCGTCCACGTCATCGGACAACCCCGCGTTCTCGCCGCGCGCGGCAACCGCCGAATCCACCTGCCGCTTGCTCTTCTTGTCGATGGAGAAGTAGCCGCGGTGGGTCTTGTCCGCCGCGATGCCTTTCAGGTACTTGACGTAGGCCGTCTCGTCCAGGTCGAGCATCTCGTTCAGGTACTGCGTGTACTCCTCTTCAAAGATGCGGGCGTATTCGCCTTTTTCGTCCGCCTGCGCGTAGTCGCGGTACTTGGCCACCTCGTCGATGAAGAACAGGGTCAGCACCTTGACGCCCTGTTGGAACAGTGCCTGCTCCTTATCGAAGTGCGCCTTGATGGCCTCACGAATCTGGATGCGGCGCAGCGCCACCTCGGTCACGTCGCCGGTGGCGTCGCCGACCGTCAGCTCCACGCCATTGGTAAAGCTCAGGGTGTCGGTGTTGGCGTTGATGTCCGCCACCACGTAGTCGCGGTATTGATCCAGTCCACCCGACAGCTCGAACAGGTTGTCGCCCTTGCCGAGTTTTCTCACAACGCGCTTGATGCTGCCGCCCGCCAGCTTCTGCTCGAACTCGACGCGCGCCTCGGGCGGCTTCTTGCTCGAAATCTCGATGGATTGCAGGTACAGATAGCCCGCCGTGCCCGCCAGCCCCTTCACCGCGATGCCGCGCACGGCGATCTTCTTCACCAGCTTCTGGTTGTAGGCATCCAGCGCATCCAGCCGGTGAATCTTGTTGTGGGTGGTCTTGTGGGTGGCCGAGTAGCGCAGCACCATCAGTGCCTTGAATGCTTCCAGCGAATCCAGCGTTTTCTTGCCTTCCATCTTCTGCGGCTCATCCAGTATCAGGATCGGACGGTTGGCGCTGATCACGTCGATGGGTCGGCGGGACTGGAAGTCGTCCAGTTCCTCGTAGATGCGGCGGTTGTCTTTGCCGGTGGCATTGAAGGCCTGCACGTTGATCACCATCACGTTGATGCCCGCGTCCGACGAAAAGCTCTCCAGGTGGTGCAGTTGCTTGGAGTTGTAGATGAAGAAGCGCGCCTTCTTGTGGTACGTCTCCAGGAAGTGCTCGGCGGTGATGTCCAGCGACTTGGCCACGCCCTCGCGGATGGCGATGCTGGGCACCACGATGATGAACTTGCTCCAGCCGTACAGCTTGTTCAGCTCGAAGATGGTCTTGATGTAGCAGTAGGTCTTGCCCGTGCCGGTTTCCATCTCGATGTCGAGATTGACCTTGGCCACCTTGGTCTTGACCAGCGCATCCGACAGCGGCAGATTCTGCGCCCGCTGCACGGCGTGGATGTTGTCCAGCAGAGCCAGCTCCGACAGGGTGAGGTCGGCGTTGCGGAAAGCCGCCTCCTGCTCTGCCGCCGCATCCGGCGCGGCCTCCAGCGCCAGCGCGCCCTGTGGGCTGGCCGGCGCCGCCTTGCGGGTACCGGGGTCAAGGCGGTAGCGAATGCCGCCGTGATGCGGCACCTGCCCCTTGAAGCAGTCCACCACCGCCTGCACGGCGGCGGTCTGGTAGGCCTGGGTCTTGAATTTCAGCTTCATGCCTGCGCCTCCCCGGGCGCATCATCCGCATCCCGCAGCTCACTTTCGATGTCCTCGATGCGAGGCAAGTCTGTTTGCAGTTCCTTGGGCAAGGCCTGCACCAGTTGATACTCCGCGACACCGATGGGCTTGTTCATGTCGCGCAAGGCGTACTCGGCCACCACCTTGTCGCGGTTTTTGCACAGCAACAGGCCCAGACTGGGGTTGTCGCTGGGATGCCTGAGCTGGCTGTCCACCGCGCTGAGGTAGAAATTGAGCTTGCCTGCGTATTCGGGTTGGAACTCCCCGGCCTTCAGT
The DNA here is from genome assembly GCF_026210475.1 of Cupriavidus cauae. Lineage (NCBI taxonomy): Bacteria > Pseudomonadati > Pseudomonadota > Betaproteobacteria > Burkholderiales > Burkholderiaceae > Cupriavidus > Cupriavidus cauae. The sequence continues at coordinate 384,068 of NZ_CP080293.1, read as the reverse complement.
TCCACCACCACATAGCAGCGCAACTTCAGGTGATAGAACAACAGGTCGATGTAGAAATCCTTGTCGCCAACTTCCACATGCACCTGCCGTCCGACGAAGGCAAAGCCCGCACCCAGCTCCATCAGGAACTGGGTAACGTGCTTGACCAGCGCATCCTCGATGGCACGTTCCTGCGCCTCCTTGCCCAGACCGAGAAAGTCTAGGCGGTACGGGTCTTTCAGTGACTCCCGGGCCAGATCCGACTGCGGCCGGGGCAGGCGCTGGCTGAAGTTGGTGATGGCCGCGCCTGTACGCTGGCGCAAGCCGGATTCGATCTGCATCACCAGCACGTTGCGCGACCAGCCGTTTTCCAGCGCCTGCGCGGCGTACCATTGCCGCTCCTCGGCGGTCTGAAGCTTGTCCAGCAGGGCCAACTGGTGATACCAGGGCAATTGTGCAAGCGCCGCTTGCACAAATTCGCCATCCGGCCAAGCCTCGGCAAAGGCTCGCATGTACTTGAGGTTGCGCGGGGAAAAGCCCTTCATGTCCGGAAAGGCGTTGCGCAGATCGTGGGCCAGCCTGTCCACCACCTTGCTGCCCCACCCCTGGCTGGCCTGGCGCGCCAGAATGTCCTGACCGATCTGCCAATACAGCAGCACCAGCTCGCGATTGACCGCAAGTGTGGCGCGTTGCTGCGCGGCATGGATTCGCTGTTTGAGCTCAGCCAACCAGTCGGCATAGCCCGTGGGGCTGGCAGTCAATTCTTCTTTGCTCATGTGCACCCCCTCAAATGCTCTTCACTTCGGTGGATGGCGACAAGAGCGTGAAGATCTGCTCCACGTTGATCTTGACGGCGCTGTCCTTGAACCCGGCATCGCGGAACACCACGCGCAGCGGCTTGTGCGTGGCCAGTTCCTTGACGAAGGCTTCATCCACGCCGCCATGCGCGTCGAAGCAGGCGGCCAGCACATTGCCGTCCACGAAGAACACGTCTTTGCCCTGGATAGGCTTCTTCTCGATGGGCAGGGCGAGGTCAACGCCCCAGTCCAGCATCACCTGGAACAGCAGGTCTTCCGCTGTGCGGTCGGGCTTGATGTTGTCCACGAACAGGTCGAGGTTGGCCTTGTCCAGCGCATCGGGGGCGTAATAGACGTCGGCCATATTCGACGTGTCGATCTTGAGGACGCGGAAGCCGATGTCCATACCCTTTGAATCTGCTCCCTGAGCGATCTTCTTTCCAGCCTCCCGCAGACGCTTCTTCGTGATGTCGGCAATCGTGGCATATTCAGTCCGTCCCGTTTCTTCAGGAATTTGAGCTAGGATGAAACGCCGCTTAGACCCGTGTGCCTGATTCACCTTCATGACCGCATGCCCCGTGCTGCCTGAGCCTGCAAAGAAATCAAGAATGATGTCGTCGGGTTTGGTAACCAGCTCAATCAACTCGGTCAGGACATCGGTGTTCTTCGGAAACGGGAACCAGCCTTTCCCGACGAGTTCTTCAACCTCCAGCGTCGCAGAACGTCCGTCCCGGTAGAACACAGAAGAGTACGGCTCGCTGTCGATTTCAAAAAGGTAGCTTTTCCGCGTCGGAATCGTCGTCTCGTCAGGTCCAAAGTGAATGCGTGGGGGAGTCTGGGCAAGCGCCCATTTCGTTTTTTCCTCATCCCACCGCCAACCTGTTGACGGCTTCTTGCACGACTTTCCGGTGACTGGGTGAAGGATGTCGTGGCGTGGCCTGGACTCACGACCGTCATCCGGTCCTGCAAAGTCAGCCGCGAAGTACAGCCCGCGATCATCCGACCAGTTGTAGTGCTTGTGTGCCTTGCGAGGATCGTCGTTCGGAAGCTGCTTGTACCAAGCCTGTATCTCTGCCCGGATGGCCTCGTGGTTGCTCCCAAGCTGGCTTTCAGTTCAGCATATTTTGACAGCACCTGCTCAGCCCCTTCTTTGGGGCGTCGCCAGATTCCACCTGCAAGGACGGACTCCTTATCTCGGACATAGCACAGGATGTATTCGTGGACTTTTGCGATAAGCTTCGAGTCCCCCTTCTTGGAGCGCTGCCAAACAATCTGGCCTATGAAGTTTTCTTCTCCGAAGACTTCATCGCACACCTTGCGAAGATTGTCGGATTCGTTGTCGTCGATTGAAATCAGCATCGCGCCGTCATCGCGCAGCAGGTTGCGCGCGAGCTTCAGTCGCGGATAGATCATGGTCAGCCAATCGGAGTGAAAACGACCGTTCGCTTCGGTGTTGGCAACCAGTCGGCCACCCTCCGAGTCGGCTTGATTGGACTGTTGCAGGTAATCGCCGACATCTGTGCTGAAGTCATCTTTGTAGATGAAATCCTTACCCGTGTTGTACGGCGGGTCGATGTAGATCATCTTCACCTTCCCCAGATACGTCTCCTGCAACAGCTTCAATGCGTCGAGGTTATCTCCCTCGATGAACAGGTTCTTCGTTGTATCGAAGTCCACGCTCTCGCCACGCACCGGCCGCAACGTCTTGGCAATCGGCGCATTGGCCGTCAGCAGCGCCTCGCGCTTGCCCGGCCAGTTGAGGTGATACCGCTCCTGCGGCCCTTCCACCAGCGAAGCAGAAAGCTCCTGCCGCAACTGGTCGAAATCCACCGCCAGCCGCACACTGCCATCCTCGCCCCGCGCCTCGGTCACGCAACTAGGGAACAGATCGCGGATGCGCGCGATGTTGTCTTCGGTCAGGTTGGGCGAGTGCATCTTCAGCTTTTCCATATCAATCTTCTCGTCGCTTGCGAGTTGTTAGGTGTCCGAGCCGTCTTCTGGCTCACCATTCAGGGGGATTTGCTGCCAGTCGGCGGCAATGGCTTGCCAGTCAACGGTTCGCTCAATGGCGTTCCCCTCGGAATCCTTGTCGAGTCCGTCTCCAGACCATACGGCCCAGAAGTCGGGATCATCCGACTTGGGCCGGTGATCCTTGGGCAGGTTGTTCATCTGTACCAAGACCGGGAGTTCCGACGCCCAGCCCAGCAGGATGGCATGGCGCGCGGGCAACGATGGCAGGTCGCGCAGCAGGCCACGCAGGTTGTCCGGAACCAGCTTGTGAACCAGCTCCTGATCGCGGTCGTTACTGATGCGGTGGAGCAAGTAGCTGTTGCACTGAGACAGCACCGTTTGCGACAACTCGCTGGGCCGTTGGGAAGAAAGCACCAGCCCCAAGCCAAACTTGCGACCTTCGCGGGCGATCTTCTCGAAGACCTGGCAGCAAATGGCTGCCGAATTCTGGTTCTCTGCGTCGTCCGGATAACGGCGGATGAAGGTATGGGCTTCCTCCATCACCAACACGGTCGGGAGTGTCTTGCCAGCGTTGAGCTTACGGTAGCGTTGCAAGGCTTCCAGCGTCATTCGAGCAATCACGGCCGTGATGATGTGAACCACTTCGGCCGGTACCAATGAGAGATCAATAACAGTAACGGAGCCGTTCGAGGCTTGGCTGTCGCCGAGATAGCGGGTCAGCCAGTCGTGCAGCTCCATGCCTGCCGTGCCGCCAGCTATCGTCTTCATGCGGCTGTCCGACAAAATCGTCCTGATCCGCATGAGCATCGTCTCGACGTACTCGGAAACCCCCATCAATTCGGCGTTGGCTTCTACGCTGCGGAGCAGTTGGTCGCCAGTGAATGACCGTGGTACGTCTGCATCAATGGGCAGTGCGTCGGTATCACCGCCACCGAAAGCCGAGTGGGTTTCACTCAGTAGATGCAGCAAAGCATCGACTTCCTGCCGGGTAAATACCGGCGGCCAATCCCCTTGATGGGCTCCCAGTAGCTGCGTGAAATGATGGGAAAGCTGGGCGATTGAATCGCTTTCCTGTTGGGTGAAGGATGCACCAGCAACAAGTCCTTCGTTCCAAGCACGAAGGCGGTCTCGAAAGCCTCGTGCCTGACCTGGCCCCTTCCAAGGTCCACCCGCATTGCGCTCGATATGAACAGCACTAACCAGAGTCCGCAAATAGCGGCGCATGTCGCTGCTCGCGGTGGGTGCAGCATCAACTGAGCCATCTCGCACTGATCGCAGTGCCTGAATCAAGGTTGGGCGCTGGGTTCTGGCGCTGGCCTGGGTGAAAGCGCTCCACTCAGCGCTGTTCCAGAACCACAAAGGAACCTGGAGTTGTTTTACGCCTTCAGATGGATTAACGGCAAAGACTCGTGCCTTGCCCATGCCCTTGAACGTGTTCGCATATTCGCCATTGGGGTCGAGCACGATGAAGCGTGCATTCGGGTCAGCGCCATTGCGCGCTTTTCTGGCAGCATCCATCGACCAGCGAACCAATCCGGCAACCGAACACGACTTGCCACTGCCCGTATTGCCAAGCACGGCCAAGTGACGGCCAAAGAGGCGGTCTGGGTCGATTCGGACTTCCGCGTTGGCTGCCAATGGACTCACGCCGATCTTGACGCGGCGGTTCTCTCCTGATTCAACGATGGCGCGAAGTTGAACCTGCGTAGGCAATAACACCGGATCGCCCACCGATGGATAAGCTTGTACGCCGCGCCTGAACTCGTAGCGATCCTTGCCATCGCTTTCGCCCGCGTAGAACAGAAGGCCCAAGGGGTTCAGGCTCATCTTGCGCAGCGGGTAGGGCAGGTCCACCAAGCCGAAGTCCTGCATTCCCTTGCGCTTGGGATACTGCGAACGCTCCACGGTAATCCATTCCACTTGGGCCACCAAGTAGCCTTGGTCGCTTGGCGAAAGCACGTAGCCGTTGATGCGCGGAAACGGGCGAGGCGTGCCCGTGTTCAGAGAGACTCCGTCAGGCGCCTCAATGTCCAGCAGTACCTTGATCTCGTCGGGAGAGACGAAGTCAATCGTACCGATGCGCAAGGAGTCTGCGTGCGCCAATGGAGAGATACTCATACCGGACCACTCCAGTCTTCAGCGTCCTGCCCTTTGGATTTTGGCGCGCTTTGCTTGGTAGCAAATCGCTGCTTGAGCAGCTCGCTCATCCGGAACGTAGTCTTGTCAATGGCAGCCTTGGGCAGGTAGTTCTCCGTAAGTATCGTCAGGTCGGCCAGCGCCGGGCCGATCAACAGGCTGACTTGCGAAGGCCGGCCGATCTGCTCGTAAGTCTGCATGATGCGATCAAGCGGGTCGTCGCGCGAAATTACGACCAAGTGCGTGGATGGGATGGTGAGCATGTCCCGAATTACGCGATTGATGTGCTCATCGCCAAAGCTGTAGCCGTATGTCACGAGCGTGCTGTTGGGTCGGCACACGGCCGCAGCCAGATCCCGGAACAACTCCACATAGGGGTAGTCGGCGGTTTCCCTGTCCTTGGCGGCGTTGGGGTAGATCATCAGCTTGTGAGCTGTTGCGCCGCTCAAGCCAGGAGCCTGTAAATACGGTTCAACGGCATCAGCTCCGAACGGCAGGCCGATGCGCCGGATATCCTTGCCTGTCTGTACCCAATCCACAGAGCCGTGCAGCTTGACGAAGCGAGCCACGCCCTCCAAGTACCGAGGCTCGCCACGAATGCCCGGCGGGTTGTAGTGCATGTCCAGGTCAAGCCGCGAGGAACGGAAGATAGGCATCAAAGTGCCAAGGAAGCGATCCAGTAGATGCAGGCCAGCCAGTTCCGCACCGGCTTCGATCAGCCGGTCGTAGTTGGTGGTGAAGATGCTCAAGCGGTCGCGCGTTCCCGTGCGGCTTGCAAAGCTCATCAGGAAGGTCACCAACGCGGTAAAGGCGCGCTCACGTTGAGTGTCAGGGGCAGTCGCGATCCCGGCTTCACTTTTCAGGATGGATTCGGCGAAAGCCTTCATTCCTTCTTCGAGTTCATCCCGCAAGGTCGTTGCTTTGGAGCTTTGAACGATCTCCAAGCCGCGCAACAGCTCATTTGCTACGCGCAGTTGATCTTCAACATTTCCTTTCTTGCGCCCAGCCTGCTCTGCGGAAGTCTCCGCAGCCGCAGTGATCTTGTCTTGATGGATGGACAGAGGGATTGTCCCCATCCCCGCTGCGCTTGTGCCTGCAGCCAGAAAATGCACCGCATGCGTCAAGCCAGAACCTGCCAGTAGAGAAAGGTGTTCCGACTGAAAAAGCGATGTCAGCCATGGTTCGATGTGTTCCCGAAGCTCCTTCTCTCCGAACGCATCCGAGCCGACCCAGGATGCGTCACTGCCCTCCTGCAGTTTGAACTTCTGATTGTCGTCAGGCCCAAAGCGCAACGGCTTGTGATCGTCTCTAACCTTGACGATGTTGGGGAACTGATCGTTGGAGTGTGTTGGATTGCTTTTCTTCGACATGACATCAAGTTCCTGAACGCTTCAGCGGATCAATGCTTTGTAGTCATTCTTCAACTGCCGCAATTGGGCATTGATCTCCACCTTGCGGTTGAACTGCTTTTCCTTGGCCAGCCGCGCCGAGGTCTTATCCAGCTCGCGCTGCTTGGCCTGCACCTGTTCGATGCGCGCCACCAGCTCAGCCAGTGTTTCCTGTGGCCGGACTGACAGTGGGATCAGGCGGTGCAGCAATTGTTCGTACAAGCCGCTCAGGTGCAACGCTACGGGCATGGCTGTCCGCGGGCTGCCGGCCGGCAGCCAGTCGGTCGCAAAGTAGTCCGATATCACCCACCGGTTCGCATCGGACTCGTTCAGGCGTTTGTAGGCGGCGATAACCTGAGTCCTGTCCTCGAAGGCCAGCTCGAACACGATGGGGAACGGAATGGCCCCGTCAATGCAGCGCAACACGTCACGATGGAGTTCCGGCGTCTTGAGCTGAAGGCTGAATACCTGAATTTCTGGCACGCCGGGCCGCGCAGGCAGGTGAATCGTTTCCGGCGCGAGCTTGAACGCCCAGACGATCTGCTCGACTTGCTTGACGAACAAGTCTTTGACGCGGGTGGTCGCGCCGCTGTGTTCGTAGATCTTGTTCTTGGGCAGCACACGCCCGAAGGCTGCCTGCTTGGGGTAGGCGATCAGCGCACTCATCCAGCCTCCTGAATCACGAGGAAGCTGATGAGTTCGAAGTCGTCCAGGCCCGAGATGGTGTTAGTCAGCGCCGTGGTCTTGCCACCAGTGAACAGGCTGTCGAGATCCTTCTCTTCCTTGACCTCGATCATTGAATGGATGGCCTTGTTCAACAGCTCGGAATATGGCTGCATCTTTCGGCCGTCGGCGGTAGCCTTGTTGAAGCGTTGGCAGACCTCCGCAACCGGTGCCGCTTGCCCCTTGCAGCACGAGCGCACCAGGTCGAGCAGACGCTTGACCTCGGTGTGGTCGTGAACGACTTCGCCCTCGCGGTTGATGTACACGAGGTAGTAAGGATGCAGCCGGTTGTGCTGTGGGAGGTGGGCGGGCGGGTTCACGCCTGCGTTGCGGTTGCGCAGCGTGAAGATGACGCCGGGGGCGAGGCCGAGATCGGGGTTGGCGGGAACAACGGCGTGTAATCCGTTGGGCGATTTGTCCAGGTCGCCGTGGGCCTTCACGTAGTTCAGCAAGTCCATGCGGAAATCGTTGAGGCCAAGATCGGTGATGGAGACACCGGTTTTCAGGTCTTCCAGCTCAATGACTTCTTCTTGCAGGCGGCGCAGTTGTTCCTTGCGGTAGGACACGTCGTTGGCCTGCGCGGAGATGACGTTGTCGTCGCCGGTGGCGGTGACATCCACGATCATCATCCGGTTTTCGACGCGCTCCTTGAGGTTGATGTATTCGTCCAGCGAGATGTCCGGCCAGTAGTTCACCAACTGGATGCTGGTGTTGGGTGAGCCGATGCGATCCACGCGCCCGAAGCGCTGGATGATGCGCACGGGGTTCCAGTGGATGTCGTAGTTGATGAGGTAGTCGCAGTCCTGAAGGTTCTGGCCTTCGGAGATGCAGTCCGTGCCGATGAGCACGTCGATTTCCGCTGGCTCATTCGGCAGAACGACGGCCTTTTCTTTCGAGCGAGGGGAAAACAGCGTCAGCAGTTCCTGGAAGTCGTACGCTTTGGGCAAGGTGGACTTGGGGCGATCGCTGCCTGTCACCTTGCCGGTATGCAGTTGCAGAGCCTGCAATGCGGGAGCCAGATTGGCGTACAGATAGTCGGCGGTATCGGCGAAGGCGGTGAAGATCAGGATCTTCTTATTGCCCGGGTTGATGGGGCTGGTGATCTTGCTCAGCACATGCCCCTTGAGATGCTGGAGCTTGGCATCGTCCTCGGGAGTGATCCTCGCCATTGAGGTCAGCAGCGCTTCGATGTGGGCGAGATCGGCTTTCAGGTCGTGTTCCCACGAGGGCAAGTCCATGTCGGACAGACTGATCTTGAGCTTGCCACCGGTGTCGCTGCCTTGTTCGAGCTCATCGAGCAGGTCGTCTTCTTCGGCATCAAGGTCTTCCAGCACGCCGGTCGTGTCATCAACGCTGGCCGCGCTGCCGGTCTGCTTGAAGGCCGCAATCTGTGCCAACGTGTTCTGGTGGTTGGCTTGCAGGGATTGCAGCGTGAGCCTGAAGGACTGGACGGAGCTTTCCAGCCGCTTGAGCAGGTTGACCGTCATCAAGCGTTGCAGGCCGCTTTCTCGGCCTTCCAAGCTTAGGTTACCCTTCTCGTCACCAGACTGTTCATTGAAACGCTCGATGTATTGCTGGCGTTTACTGGCGAGGATGTATTTGGCCGGTGCGTACACCGCCAGCAGCAGCTTGGTCAGGCGCTCGAAAATCTCGTTGAAACCCATCACGTCATTGCGCGTTGTCAGTGCGCAATGGAACGACAAGGGCTTGCGACGCTCAGGGAAATGGCCAATGTCCTTGGTGTCGTAAAAGGTCTGGATATGCCTGCGCGAGCGCGCGATGGTGACGCTATCCAGCAGCTCGAAGAAGTCGAAGTCCAGCGCATCCAAAATGGCGCGTGGCGTGCGTTGCTCTGGCGGCAGCTTCGACCAGGCATTGAATGCTTTCTGCGCGTTGCGGAAGACTTCTTCCACTGATTTGCTGGTGCGCAGCTTCTTGTTGAGATTTTCCGAGTCCCCTTCGTAGGCGAGCGCGAGCTGATTTCTCAGGTCCGTGAAGCGGTTGTTGACCGGCGTGGCAGAGAGCATCAATACCTTGGTCTTCACGCCTTCGCGGATGACCTTGTTCATCAGCTTCTGGTAGCGGGTTTCCTTGTCCTTGTAGGCGTCGTTGTTGCGGAAATTGTGCGATTCGTCGATGACGACAAGATCGTAGTTGCCCCAGTTGATGCGGTTGAGTGGCGTGCCGAACGATTCGCCGCTGGTACGGCTCAAGTCGGTGTGGGCCAGAACGTCGTAGCCGAAGCGATCCTTGGCGAAAGGATTGGTCTTGAGGTTGCGGTTATAGTTGAGCCAGTTGTCGGCCAGCTTCTTGGGGCACAACACCAGGACGGACTTGTTGCGCAGCTCGTAATACTTGACCACGGCGAGCGCGGTGAAGGTCTTGCCAAGGCCGACGCTGTCGGCAAGGATGCAGCCGCTGTAGGTCTCCAGCTTGTTGATGATGCCGGTGGCAGCGTCCTTCTGGTAGTTGAAGAGCTTGTTCCAGATCAGCGTGTCCTGATAGCCGGTGCGGTCGTTGGGCAGAACGTCTTCGTCGATATCGTCGAGGAACTCGTTGAAGATGTTGTAGAGCACCAGGAAATAGATGCTCTCGGGCGCGTTTTCCTGATAGACCGAGGCGATGTGGTCGCAGATTTGCGCAGTGACGTCTTCCAGCTTTTCCGGATCGTTCCAGATTTGATCGAACAGGCTCAGGTAGGTGGCCGTAAAGCTGGGTTCGTCCATCTTGTTGACCAAGTTGGACACGGCATTGCCCTGTTGGTAGCCCAGATCGACGGCGGTAAATCCGTGTAGCGGCGTGTAGGCCGTGTCGGCGCTGCCCGACTGCACGCAGGCGAACTGCTGCATGGGAGCTTTGCTGCGATTGCTTCTGAATTTGGCCTTGCGTCGTAGCCAGTCGGCGCATTCCCGGGCAACCGCCCTCTGGGTGAGTTGGTTGCGAAGCTGAATTTCAAACTCGCTGCCGTAGAGGCTGCGCTCCCGCTCCAGCTTGGGGATGTGGAACTCGCGTCGCTCCTTGCGGATTTTGTCTGTGACTTCGTCGGCCACAAAGGTGGGAGAGGTGAAGATGAAGTCCAGTTCATCGATCTTTTCCAGTTCAGACTTCAAGGCCTCGTAGGCATACATTGAAAAGCACGAGGCCGCGATCTTCAGCCGCGCCCCTGGCCGAATGGCTTGCTTGAGGTCATCTCCCAGCAAGCGGCTGATGTTGTCGATCAGTTCCATCGTGCTCCCCTTACACCCGCTTGGCCCATTTCGCACCTCGCCCCTTGCCAGTCGATTCGATCAGCCCCTCTGATTTCATCGCCCGCAACACCAGCCGCACCATGTCACGGCTCACGCCCGGGCAAGCTTCCTCGATCTCCGAAATCGGGAACGGCAGGGTGCGTCCCAACACTTCCGCTCGCACCCGATCGCCCTTACTGCCACGCCCATGTTCGATGGTGCCGACGCGTTCCTCGAACTCACGATAGGCCCGCAGCAACGCCCCCCAGAAGTAGTCGAGCCAGGGTTTGACGTCGTGCTGCCCCTGGTGCCAGCCTTGCGAGCTGGCTTCCAGCGTCTCGTAGTAGCCTTCCTTGGTGTCCTCGAAGATGCGCTCCAGGCTGATGTAGCGGCCCACGGCATAGCCGAAGTGGTAGAGCAGCAGCAAGGTCAGCAGGCGGGACATGCGGCCATTGCCATCGGGGCAAGGGTGGATGCACAAGAAGTCGAGCATCGCCAGCGGCACCAGCACCAGCGGATCGGCTAGGTGCTGATCCAGTGCGGTGGCGTAGCGCCCTGTCAGATCAGCCATCGCCATCGGCGTGAGATGCGCAGCCACCGGCTGGAAGCGGAGACGCGAAGTGCCATCCGGGTGACGCTCGATGATGTCGTTGTTAGTAGCCTTCCAGCGCCCGCCCGCCTGCGGCATATAGCGGTACAGCAGGGTGTGGAGTTGCAGCACTACGCCCTCGCTGAAGGGCATGTGCGCGGCAGACTCGTGGATCAGCGCCAGGGCATCACGGTAGCCGGCGATCTCCTGTTCGGAACGGCTCTTTGGCGTTGCGTTGCGGATGACCAGAGACTTCAGCCGCGAGGGTGCGACGACAACGCCTTCTAGGCGGTTGGATGACTCGGTGGATTCGACTACCGCGATCTGGCGTAGCCCTTTGAGGGCTTCGGGCGACTGCGCGGCGTAGAGTTGCTGCTTGCCCTGGTACTCGCCCAGTGTGCGCAACGTGGCGGCCTGGGTGCCATCGAAGCGAAGCGCGGCGAGGTACTCGGGTGTGAGCGAGTGCATGGAAATGTAAGCCCAGGCTGTCTAAATGGGGTAATCATAGCCTTCAAATGGGGTAGTGTCTCTAAAAATGCCCCATTATCGGTGTTTGACTACCCCATTTCCAGCGCCCAGCCTTGGGCAAAGGCAAATGGCAAGGGAACGGCCCTCAAGGGACAACGGCCCCATCCAGAAAAGGAAAAAGGCCACCCTGTCCATTCGTTCTGCAACACCCAGCCATCTATTCCCTATGCCGTGCCGCTGCCTTCCGCCGCACTCAGATAGTCCGCCCAGTCCTGCAACAGCGTCCTTCTCTGATCCAGCAGCAGCGCCTTGTTGTACGTCGCCCGCACCTTGTTGCTTTCCACGTGGGCAAGCTGCCGCTCAATCGCATCAGGCCGGTATCCGTTCTCATTGGCCCAGGTTGAAAAGGTCGTCCGCCAGCAATGCGGCGTCGTACCCCGGCCCAGGTTCATGTCGCGCATCGCGTAGGTGAGCCGATTGGGCGTAGTGAAGCCCTTTCCGCTTCGATGCGGGAACAGATAGCGTCCACCACCCGTGATGCACTGCAAATCCTTCAGCACGGCAATGGCCTGCGCCGACAACGGACTGACATGGTCACGCCGCGTTTTCATCTTCGCCGCAGGTCGACGCCACAGTGCATCCTCAAAGTCGAACTCATCCCACTCGGCATCCGCCGCTTCCCCTGGACGGCAGGCGGTCAGCGCGATCAGCCGCAGGCACAGCGAGGTTTCCGGATAGCCCCGGTAGCCGTGCAACTCCTGATAGAACTTCTGAATCTGCTCTCGCGTCATCGCCGCCTTGCTCTCGCTGAACGGCACGCGTAGCAGCCCGCGCAGGCTGGGAATTGGATTTGCCTCGACCGGTCCCCGCACCACCGCAAACTCAAAGATCGCCGAAAGGTCACCTTTGACGTGAATGGCCGCCCACGCACCATGTGCCTTGCATTCCTCCAGTAGCGGGCGGATCTGCTTCACGCCAATGTCGCTCATAGGCATTCCATCGAACTTGGGCGACAGGTACTTCCTGATACGGGATTCTTTCGTGTGGTAGGAACTGAGCGCAAAGACAGGCTTGATCTCGGCCAGGTACGCCTGCGCCACCTTGGCGAACGAGCTTTCCTTTGCGCGCTTGCGTTCCTCCAGCGCCTCCAGGTTGCGCTCTTTGACCTGCCGTCGCTCATGGGCAGGATGGATACTTGCTTGACCAAGGCACGCGCTTTCTCGCGGGTCGCGCGCGCCTCAGCAAGGCTTACTTGAGGAAAGCCGCCAATGGCAAAGAGGTTTTCCTTGCCTTGCAGGCGGTACTTCCACCGCCAGAGTTTGCCGCCGGTGGGCTTGACCAGCAGGAACAAGCCGCCGCCGTCTGAAAGTTTCCAATCTCGATCAGTCGGTTTGGCTGACCTGACCTTGGCGTCAGTGAGTAGATTCTCGGGCATCGTTGGACTCCACTGCGGGGAAAAGTACCCCCACGGTTGAACACGAGTACCCCCAACGCTACCCCCGAATTTTTTAGACCTCGATGAACAATAGGAACGCTCAGGGGACCGTATTGTTTACGCAACCCATTGATTTCAAATGGGCCAACCTGTCCACCAAGCGCTACTGAGCGCCACCGAGATCCAGTAAAAATCGTCAGACGTTGAACAAAAAGTTCATCACATCCCCATCCTTCACCACATACTCTTTCCCCTCCGCCCGCATCTTGCCGGCTTCCTTGGCACCCTGTTCGCCCTTGAAGGCGATGAAGTCCTCGAAAGCGATGGTCTGCGCGCGGATGAAGCCGCGTTCGAAGTCGGTGTGGATCACGCCGGCCGCCTTGGGGGCGGTGTCGCCGACGTGGATGGTCCAGGCGCGCACTTCCTTGACGCCCGCGGTGAAGTAGGTCTGCAGCCCAAGCAGGCTGAAGCCGGCGCGGATCACGCGGTCCAGGCCCGGCTCTTCCATGCCGAGGTCGGCCAGGAACACGGCCTTGTCCTCGTCCTCGAGGTCGGCGATCTCGGCCTCGATCGCGGCGCAGACGGCGACGACCGGCGACCTGGTGGTCTCGGCGTACTTGCGCACGGCGTCCAGGTGCGGATTGTTCTCGAAGCCGTCCTCGCGCACGTTGGCGACATACATGGTCGGCTTGGCGGTGATCAGGCAGAACGGGCGCAGCGCGTCCCATTCCTCGGGCGCCAGGTCCAGCGTGCGCACGGCCTTGGCCTGGTCGAGCACGGTCTGGGCCTTCTCCAGCACGGCGACCAGGCGCTGCGCTTCCTTGTCGCCGGCGCGGGCCGGCTTGACGTAGCGGGCCAGCGCCTTGTCGACGGTGGCCAGGTCGGCCAGCGCCAGTTCGGTATTGATGACCTCGATGTCCGACAGCGGATCGACCTTGCCGGCCACGTGGATCACGTTGGGATCCTCGAAGCAGCGCACCACGTGCGTGATGGCGTCGGTCTCGCGGATATTGGCCAGGAACTGGTTGCCCAGGCCTTCGCCCTTGGAAGCACCGGCCACCAGGCCGGCGATGTCGACGAACTCGACCGTCGCCGGGACGACGCGCTCGGGTTTGACGATCTCGGCGAGGGCCTTAAGCCTCGGATCCGGCACTTCAACGACGCCGACATTGGGCTCGATGGTGCAGAACGGATAGTTTTCGGCGGCGATGCCGGCCTTGGTCAGGGCGTTGAACAGCGTGGACTTGCCGACGTTGGGCAGGCCGACGATGCCGCATTTGAGGCTCATGGTGTTCCGGGCGGTAAGCGATGGCAAAGCCGGTATTCTAGCGGATGGCCGTCCGGACGCCCGCCCGTCCGAGCCGCCCATGCCAGGGGGCTTGTCCGCCCGTCCGAGCCGCCCATGCCAGGGGGCTTGCCCGCCCGTCCGAACCGCCCGTGCCAGGGGGCTTGCCCGACCGTCCGAGCCCTCCATGCCAGGAGGCTTGCTCGCCCGTCCGAGCCGCCCGTACCAAGGGGCTCGCCCGTCCGCCGGGTGAGCACCGGGTGACCCCTCAAAGCCGCTGGCTATAATCGCCCCATGACCAGAGCCAGCGCGTCCACGCGGACCTCGTTTTCCCATTTCCAGATTGCCGTGGTTGGCGGCGGCATCGTCGGCAAGACTTGCGCGTTGCTGCTGGCGCAGCAGGGCATGCAGGTGGCGCTGATCGCGCCGCGGCCCGGAAACGGCTCGACCCCGGCGCCGGCGCCGCTGGGCGAGGGCGAGTGGGACAGCCGCGTCTACGCGTTCTCGGCCAGCTCGCAGGCGCTGCTGAGCCGGCTGCGGATCTGGGAGGCGCTGGACCCGGCGCGGATGCAGCCGGTGCGCGACATGCGCGTGTTTGGCGACGACACCGCCGCGCGCGACGATGCCGGGCTGACCGGCGATCTGCATTTCTCGGCCTACGCGGCCGCGGTGCCGGAGCTGGCCTGGATCATCGAATCGAGCCATGTCGAGCGCGTGCTCGACACCGCGCTGCGCTTCCAGCATCAGGTCCATTGGTACCAGCAGGCCGCCACCGGCTTCGAGCGCGACGAGCTGGGCGTCACGCTGACGCTGGCCGACGGCGCGCGGGTACGTACCAATTGCGTCGTGGGCGCCGACGGCGCGCGCTCCTGGGTGCGGACCCAGTGCCATATCGGCGTCAGTACGCGGCGCTACCGGCAGTCGGGCGTGGTCGCCAATTTCGCCTGCGAGCTGCCGCATCACGCGACCGCGTGGCAGTGGTTCCTCGGCGCGCCGCCCAAGCTGCTGGCCGACGAGGAGTCGTGCAACTGCGAAATCCTGGCGATGCTGCCGCTGCCGGGCAATTACCTTTCGATGGTGTGGTCGGCCGACGAGGCCCATGCGCGCGAATTGACGGCGCTGGCGCCGGAGCAACTGGCACAGGCGGCGATGGACGCGGCCAGCGGTGCGGTCGGCCGCCAGTTCGGCGCGCTGCGTTGCGTGACGCCCGCGCAGGCCTTCCCGCTGGTGCTGCAGCATGCCGACTGCGTGGTGCAGCCGCATGTGGTGCTGGTCGGCGACGCGGCCCACGTGGTGCATCCGCTGGCCGGGCAGGGCATGAACCTCGGTTTGCGCGATGTCGCGGAACTTGGCCGCGTGATGGCCGCCAAAGAGTCGTTCCGCGACGAAGGCGACCTGCGCCTGCTGCGCCGCTACGAGCGCGCGCGCGCCACCGACCTGCTGTCGCTGACGGCCGCCACCGATGGCCTGCATCGGCTGTTCTCGCTGCAGGGCGGGGTGGCGCGGATGGTCCGCAATACCGGCATGCGTGCCGTGGGCGCGCAGGCGCTGCTGAAGCGGTTCCTGATCGGACGGGCGCTGGGCTGAGCGCCGGCGCCTTGAACCGGCCGCCTCCGCGTAACCCACGCATCCGACCGATCCCACTGATCCGACACTGATCCCGCTGATCCGAAACAAGCCGCGGCCAAGCCGTCAGCTCCACCCACATCCGAGCCAACCAGAACCCGGAGTCAACATGTCGTATTCCCTCGGGCGCTCCGCCCGCCCGAACCCGCTGCGTTCCATCACGCGGTCCAACGTGCTGACCCAGCGCGCCGCGCGCGCGATGGCCGTGCTGACGCTCGCCGTGGCCACTGCCGCCTTCGCGCATCCGGCGCTGGCGGCGGCCGATCCGACCGCGGAGCGCATCAAGACCAATGTGCAGAAGATGCTGGGCGGCCGCGCCGAGATCAAGAGCGTCGAGAAGACGCCGATCGCCGGACTCTACGAAGTCAATATCGGCGGCCAGCTGGTCTACGCCGATGCCAGCGGCCGCTACATCCTCAATGGCGAGCTGCTCGACACGCGCAGCGGCACCAACCTGACCGAGCAGCGCCTGGCCGAGATCAATCGCATCAAGTGGTCCGACCTGCCGCTGTCGCGCGCGATCAAATGGAGCAAGGGCGACGGCAGCCGCCAGGTCGCGGTGTTCTCCGATCCGAACTGCGGATACTGCAAGCAGATCGAGCAGACCTTCCAGCAGATGGACAACATCACGGTCTACACCTTCCTCTATCCGGTGCTGTCGCCGGATTCGACCGCCAAGGCCAAACAGGTCTGGTGCGCGGCCGATCGCACCAAGGCGTGGCGCGACTGGATGCTGTCGAAGGTCGCGCCGAGCGGCGCCGGCAATTGCAAGACGCCGCTGGAAGAGAACCTGGCCCTGGGCCACAGCCTCAATGTCACCGGCACGCCCGCAGTGTTCTTCACCGACGGCACCCGCATTCCAGGCGCGGCCGACGTCGCCACGCTGGAGCGCAAGCTGTCGAGCCTGAAGAAGTAAGAAACCCCGGAGGTCCGGCGCGGCGGGCCGGCATGGACGGCACGGCGTTCCGGCCCGCACGGTCGCATTGCGGATCGCAAAACGGATCGCAGACCGGATCGCAGACCGGATTGCAGAACGCACAACGGATCGCACAACGGATCGCATCCACAGGAGACACCACCATGACCTTCCGCGCCCTGCTGCTGACCCAGACCGACGGCGACAAGCCGTCGACCCGCGCCGAGATCTCGACGCTGCAGGATGACCAGCTGCCTGCCGACGGCGACGTGCTGGTCGAGATCGACTATTCGACGATCAACTTCAAGGACGGCCTGGCGATCACGGGCCGCAGCCCGGTCGTGCGCAAATGGCCGATGGTGGCCGGCATCGACGGTGCCGGCACCGTGCTGGAGTCGTCGAATCCGCGCTGGCAAGCGGGCGACAAGGTGGTGCTGAACGGCTACGGCGTCGGCGAGACGCACTGGGGCTGCCTGGCGCAGCGTGCGCGCCTGAAGGGCGATTGGCTGGTGCGCCTGCCCGAGTCGCTGACGACGCGGCAGGCGATGGCGATCGGCACCGCGGGCTATACCGCGATGCTGTCGGTGCTGGCGCTGGAAGCGTCCGGCGTGCGGCCCGAGCAGGGCGAGGTGCTGGTGACCGGCGCCTCCGGTGGCGTCGGTACGATCGCGATCGCGCTGCTGGGCAAGCTCGGCTATCGCGTCGTGGCCTCGACCGGCAAGACCGGCGAGGCAGATTTCCTGAAGGCGCTCGGCGCGGCCGACGTCATCGACCGCGCAGAACTGTCGGCGCCGGGCAAGCCGCTGCAGAAGGAGCGTTGGGCCGCGGTGGTCGACGCGGTCGGTTCGCATACGCTGGTCAATGCCATCGCGCAGGTGCGCTACGGCGGCGTGGTGACGGCCTGCGGGCTGGCGCAGGGCATGGACTTCCCGGGCTCGGTGGCGCCGTTCATCCTGCGCGGCGTGACGCTGCACGGCGTCGACAGCGTGATGGCGCCGATGGCGCGGCGCGAGCAGGCGTGGGCGCGGCTGGCTCAGGACCTCGAGCCGGACCGCCTGGCGGCGATCACGCAGGAGATCGGCCTGGCCGAGGCGATCGAGGCGGGCCAGCGCATCATCGCGGGCGGCATGCGCGGGCGGGTGGTGGTGGACGTCAATCGTTGATGGCGGAGGCGGTGCCGCGCGCGGCGGGCGTACGGCGGCGGCACCAACACGGCGCCACCGCGCCACCAACGCGGCACCACCGCGCCACCAACGCGCCACCAACCGCCACCAACGCGCCACCAACCGCCACCAACGCGCCACCAACGCGCCACCAACGCGGCACGGACGCAGGGCCAACGCAGGGCCAACGCAGGGCCAACGCAGGGCCAACTCAGCGCCAACGCAGCGCCAACGCATTAGCGTATCGCTGCGTCAGCGCATCCACGCACCACGGCATCAGTTCATCACCGCATCGGCGCCGCAGCCCCGCAGCCGCGCAGCGCCGGGCCCGCGTGCCCGTGACGCTACAATCGTGGCCATGAAGCCGATCCACTACGCCATTGCCCCGCTTCAGCCCGAAGCGCATCTGTTCGCGGTCACCGTCACGGTGGACGATCCCGATCCCGCCGGCCAACGTTTCTCGCTGCCGGCGTGGATTCCCGGCAGCTACATGATTCGCGAGTTCGCGCGGAACATCGTGCGCATCCGCGCCGATGTCGGTGCCGATGCGGGCGGCGATGCCGGCGATGACGCCAAGCGCCAGCCGGTGGCGCTGACCAAGCTCGACAAGCACACCTGGCAGGCCGAGCCGATCGACCCGGCGCGCGGCCCGCTGACGCTGTCGTACGAGGTCTACGCGTGGGACCTGTCGGTGCGCGCCGCGCATCTGGACCAGACCCACGGCTTCTTCAACGGGACCTCGGTGTTCCTCTGCGTCGAAGGCAAGGCCGACCGCCCCTGTACCGTCGATATCCATCCGCCGCAGGGCGAGGCCTATCGCAACTGGCGCGTCGCCACCGCGCTGCCCGAAGCCCCCGGCCGCGGCGGTGCGAAGCGCTACGGCTTTGGCCGCTACCGCGCCGCGGACTACGACGAGCTGATCGACCATCCGGTCGAGATGGGCGAGTTCACGATGGGCACGTTCAAGGCCTGCGGCGCGCAGCACGACGTCGTGTTCACCGGCCGCGTGCCCCAGCTCGACATCGAGCGCGTCTGCCGCGACCTGAAGCGGATCTGCGAGGCACAGATCCGGCTGTTCGAGCCGCGCAGCGAACGTGCGCCGTTCCTCGACAGCAATCGCCGCTACGTCTTCATGACGATGGTCACCGGCGACGGCTATGGCGGCCTCGAACATCGCGCCAGCACAGCGCTGATGTGCGCGCGCGGCGATCTGCCGGTGCGCGGCAATCCGGAAAGCAGCGAGGGCTATCGCGGCTTCCTCGGCCTGTGCAGCCACGAGTATTTCCATACCTGGAACGTCAAGCGGATCAAGCCGGCGGCCTTCGTGCCGTACCGGCTGCAGGCCGAAACCCATACGCCGCTGCTATGGCTGTTCGAGGGCTTCACCAGCTATTACGACGACCTGATGCTGGTGCGCAGCGGCTGCATCACCGAGCAGCAATACGTCGAGCTGCTGGCCAAGACCTGGAACGGCGTGCTGCGCGGCAGCGGCCGCACCAAGCAGAGCGTGGCCGACAGCTCCTTCGACGCCTGGACCAAGTACTACCGCCAGGACGAGAACGCGCCCAATGCGATCGTCAGCTACTACACCAAGGGCTCGCTGATCGGGCTGGCGCTGGACCTGACCATCCGCAGCCGCACCAACGGACGCCGCTCGCTCGACGACGTGATGCGGATGCTGTGGCGCCGTTATGGACGCGATTTCTATGCGCCCGGCGCGGTGCAGCGCGGCGTCACCGAGGACGAGGTCCATGCGCTGATCGACGAGGTGGCCGGCGTGCGCGTGTCCACGCAGCTGCGGGCCTGGACCGACGGCACCGGCGAGCTGCCGCTGCCCGCGCTGTTCAAGCCGTTCGGCATCCGCGCCGAACCGCGCAAGCCTACGCGCGCCGCGGCGCTGGGAATCAAGACCAGGAGCGAGGACGGCTGGGTGCGCGTGACGCAGGTGCTCGACGGCGGCGCGGCGCAGGCGGCCGGCTGGTCGGCCGGCGATCTGCTGGGCGCGGTCGACGGGCTGCGCGTCACGCCCAACGGCGCGGGGCAGCTGGACAAGCTGCTGGCGCGCTATCGCGCCGGCGACACCGTGCCTTGCCACCTGTTCCGCCGCGACGAGCTGCACGTGCTGCCGGTCACCTTCGCGCCGGAGCCGGCGACGGAATATCGCCTGCAGCTCGAGGAAGGCGACGATCGGCGCCAGCGCGGCCGCCATCCATTGCGCGCGCGCTGGCTGGGCCAGTAAGCTACTGGCCCGGCCTTCCGCCGTAGTTTGTCCGCCGCAGTTCGTCCGCCGTAGCCGCCCGCCGCGCCCGCATGCAATACGCCCACGATCCCCGCACCTTCGTTTTTTCGCACTACGTCTATCGCGGGCTGCGATCGGCGACGGGCGTCATCGGCGCGACGCTGATCGCGCTGCAACTGGCCGACCTGCCGACCGCGATGGTGGTGTCGATGGGCGCGCTGTGTACCAGCCTGATGGACCTGCCCAGCCCGGTGAACCACAAGTTCAACGAGATGCTGGCCAGCGTGCTGCTGTGTACGGCGGTGACGCTGATCGTCGCGCTGGTGACGCCGTTCCCGCGCGTGCTGCCGGTCGTGCTGGTGCTGGTCACCTTCCTGGCCGGCATGATGACGGTCTACGGCAACAAGACCATGCCGTTGCAGTTCTCGACGCTGTTCGTGATGACGCTGACGTTGAGCGAGGACTTCGTCGTGCGGCGGGCGATCGAGCACGCGCTGCTGTTCGGCGCCGGCGCGGCGGCGTACATGGCGTACGCGATGGCGGTCAGCTGGCTGATGGAGCGGCGCACCAAGCAGCAGATCCTGGCCGAGTCGCTGTACGAGCTGGCCGGCTACCTCGAGATCAAGGCCGGCTTCTACGATGCCGGCAACGACTACGACGAGCAGTTCAATGCGCTGGTGCGCCAGCAGATCGTGGTCGCGGAGCGGCAGCAGGCGGCGCGCGACCTGGTGCTGCGCGGCAACCGCACCCCGCACGACGGGCTGCTGGTGCAGGTCCATCTGCGGATGCTGGACCTGTACGAATACATCCTGTCGACCAATACCGACTACCCGCTGCTGCGCCAGACCTTCGCCGGCACGCCGGTGCTGGACGCGCTGCGGCGGCTGATCCGGCTGATGTGCGAGGACGTCGAGGCGATCGCCTACGACGTGACGCGCGGCCGGCCGTCGTATGCCGAGGTCGACTATCGCGAGGCGCTGCGCGCGGTCGCCGACGAGATCGCGATGCTGCGGCACCACCATATCGACCCGGCCGCGATGACGGCGCTGGGCGAGACGCTCGACATGATCAAGGGCGCGATCGCGCTGGTCGAGCAGCTGCACGTGGCCTCGCGCACGCCGGTCGAGCCGCGCCAGGTGCTGCCCGGCCCCGACATGACGCCGTTCCTGACGCGCCAGCGCTACGAATGGCGCGTGCTGCGCGACAACCTGCACTGGCGCGCGCCGGTGTTCCGCTTCGCGCTGCGCGTCACGATGGCGGTCGCCGCTGGCCTGGTGGTCGCAAGCCATCTTCCCTACGCCTCGCACGGCTACTGGATCCTGCTGACCATCATCGTCATCCTGAAGCCGAACTTCAGCATGACCAAGCAGCGCTACAACGACCGCCTGATCGGCACGCTGATCGGCTGCATCATCGCGCTGGCGATCCTGCGCGTGGTGCACGAACCGCTGGTGCTGCTGGCCGTGCTGTTCGTCTCGCTGGTGGCCAGCGCGACCTTCGTCACGATCAAGTACCGCTACACCGCGATCGCGGCCTGCGTGCAGGTGCTGGTGCAGATCAATCTGCTGATGCCGGGCTCGACGGTGGTCGGGGAGCGGCTGGTCGATACCGTGATCGGCGGGGTGATCGCGTCGATCTTCAGCTTCGTGCTGCCGAGCTGGGAATATCGCGCGATTCCGGCGCTGGTCGAGAACGTGCTGAATGCGAACCGGCGCTATATCGCCGCCACGCGCGATCTGCTGCTCGGGCTGACGCGCGACGACTTTGCCTATCGGGTCGAGCGCAAGCAGTTCATGGACAGCCTGTCGGCGCTGATCGGCTCGTTCCAGCGCATGCTGGACGAGCCCAGGAGCCGGCACCGCGCGGTCGACAACCTGAACCGCTTCATCGTGCAGAACTACCTGGTCGCGGCCCATGTCGCCGCGGCGCGCATCCAGGTGCGCCAGCACGCCGACGAACTCGACCTGCCGGCCGCGCGCGCCGCGATCGAGGAAGCGACCGAGGCGGCGAGCCGCAGCCTGCGGCTGGCCAGCGAGCGGTTGCTCGAAGGCGATCGGGGCGAGGGCAGGGGCGCGGGGTTCATCCGCCGGCGGGCGGCGCCGCCCGAGGAGCCGGCCGCGGCCGCTGAGGGCGCAGCTGCGAAGGTCGCGGCGGCGGGCGAGCATGCCGAACCAGCGGCGGCGACAGCGGCGACGGTGGACGCAGGGGCGGCAGCGCACTCGCCTGCAGAGGCGGCGAAGGTAAAGCCAGCGACGGAGGTGACGGAGGCAAGGGAGGCGGCCGCGATGGCCGTAGTAAAGGAAGCGACGGAATCTGCGGAAGCCGCGGTGGCCGCCGAAGCCGCCGTGGCCGCTGATACCCAGGCCGCCGACACCGAGGCGGCCGAGGCTGCCGATGCCGCGCTCGCCGAAGCCACCGAACGCCGTGCCCGGCTGGCGGATTCGGCCGACCGCTGGCATACCGAAACGCTGGTGCAGACCGCCGGCGCGCCGGAACCGGGCGGCACCGCCAGCTCGACCGGCCGCGCCGCCAACGCGGTGCTGGAGCGCCGGCTGCGCGCGCTGCGCGCCGACGCCGCCAAGATCGCGCTGCGTACCGGCGCGATCGGCCGTGCGATCCGCCAGCGCGCCTGAGAGCTCGAGGGCGCAGGACGCAGGACGCAGGGCGCAAGGGCGCAACGGCGCAACGGCCCAAGGGCGCAGGACGCAAGGCGCCGGGGTCCGCGGGCGCAGGCTGAAGACCGCCCGCCTCGCGCGGGGGTGGTCATGCCCGCGTCATCGCACTAGTCTAGGGTTGTACGGATGCACGGGTGTACGGACTCGCAAGGAGGAACGGCGATGGAAACCTGGCACATGGTGGCGCACGGCAAGGTGCAGGGGGTCGGCTATCGCGCGGCCTGCGAGGACCTGGCGATCGAGCTCGGCCTGGGCGGCTGGGTACGCAACCGCAACGACGGCACGGTCGAGGTGATGGCGTACGGGCCGCCGGAGCGGCTGGCGAAGCTGCGCGAATGGATGGAGCAGGGCCCGCCCGCCGCGAAGGTCGAGCGGTTGGAGGTCGAGCCGGGCGAGGGCGAGTTCGAACTGTTCGAGTGGCGCTCCAGCGAGTGACCGGCGCCCGCCAGTGGTCGACACCCGAGAATGACCCGCGCCCGCGAGTGATCGACGCCCGAGAGTGACTGGCACCCGCAAGTGATCGAGGCCCGCGCCTGCGAGCGTCGGATCGGCGGGCGCGCCTAGGACCGACCGATCGCCGCCCGCGCCTGGTGCGCGCTCCAGTCGATCGGCTCGCGCTGGTGCTCCACCAGCCAGTCGTTGGTCAGCCGGAAATGCCCGCAACCGAGGAAGCCGCGATGCGCCGACAGCGGCGACGGGTGCGGCGCCTCCAGGATGCAATGCTCGCCGGCCAGCAGGTCCTTCTTGGCCTGTGCGTGGCTGCCCCACAGCAGAAAGACCAGATGCGGGCGGCTGGCCGCCAGCGCCGCGATCAGGCAGTCGGTGACCGCTTCCCAGCCGCGTTTGGCGTGGCTGGCGGCCCGTCCCTGCTCGACCGTCAGCACGGTGTTCAGCAGCAGCACGCCCTGGCGTGCCCAGCCTTCCAGATTGCCGGAGGCCGTGGGCCGCGCCACCGCCGGATCGCCGTACTCGGCGGCGATCTCCTTGAAGATATTGCGCAGGCTCGGCGGCACCCGCACGCCGTCCGGCACCGAGAAGGCCAGCCCATGCGCCTGCGGCACCTCGACGCCATCGACCACGCCGACGCCGTGATACGGGTCTTGGCCCAGGATCACGACCTTGACCGCCTCGGGCGGCGTCAGGTGCAGCGCGTGGAAGACGTCGCGCGGGAATACCGGCTTGCCGGCGGCGCGCTCGCCGTCGACGAAATCGGCGAGCCGCTGCCATGCGGGCGTGGCCAGGCACGGCGCCAGCAGCGCGCGCCAGGCCGGCGGCAGGGCGTCGGCCTGGGCCGCAAGCGGAGTCCACTGGTGCGGCGGCGCGCCGGCGGCGGCATTGGCCGATGCATCGGCCCGCATATCGGCCCGCGCGTCGGCCTGTGCATCGGCCTGTGCATCGGCCCGTGCAGCGGCTCGCGCATCGGCGCGTGCGTCGGTCCGTGCATCGGCGCGTGCGTCGGTCCATGCATCGGGGCGCGCGTCGACCCCGGCATCGCTCGCCGCGCCGGCAAACAACTCGCCCTGACCGGTTTCGGCAGCGGCGGATCGGCTCGGACGGCGGCCCATCATGCGGCTCCCGCCGGCGAGCCGGCCTGATCCGCCTGACCGGCCTGCCTCGCCAGCGCATAACCGCGCGCGGCCTTGCTGCGGTCCGACGGCGTCAGCGCGGCCACCGCGCCGAGCCGCTCGCCCAGCGCGCGCAGTGTCGCTGCAGCCTGCGACGGGTCGCCCGACAGCCATTCCAGTTCGAGTTCGTGGATGGTCTCGCGCGCCGCTGCCGATGCCGATGCTGATGCCGATGCCGATGCCGATGCCGACGCCGGCGTGGTGCCATCCTGCGCCACCGCGGCGATCTCGCCGGCGTCCAGCGCCGCTTCGATCTCGGCTTCGATCCCGGTTCCGGCTTGCGTTCCGTCGGCGCCCGTCAGCGGACAGCGCAGCCGCCAGGTCCGCCGCACGAAATCGGTGCGGAACACCGGCTGCAAGCGGCCCAGCAACGGCTCGAGCAGCGTGCGGGCCTCGGTCTCCAGCCGCTCTGGCTCCAGCGCCTCGCCGGCGACCTCGGTTTCCCATTCGTTGCGCGTCGCCAGCCCGGCCTCGCTGCGTCCCGCGGTCTTCAGCGTCTGCAGCCAGCGGGTGCCGTCGCGGCGCAGCCGCAGCGCGGCGCGCGCTTGCGCCAGCTCATGGGCCGGCGTGTCGAAATAGACGTTGAGCAGATGCGATTCGCCGACGGCGCGCGCATTGGCGTCGAGCCAGGCGACCAGCGCGGCCGCGGCGGCGGCATCGGGCACCGCCAGTTTCAGTTCGATTTCCTGGGCCATCGGTTCGGTCGGTGCGCCGGGGTCAGCAGAGGCGGGGTTCAGGCGAACAGCCGGGCCAGCTCGGCGCCGGGGTCCTTGGCGCGCATGAACGCTTCGCCAACCAGGAAGGCGTGCACATTGGCCTCGCGCATCCGCGCCACGTCGTCCGGTCCGAGAATGCCGGACTCGGTGACCACCAGCCGGTCCGCCGGCATCGCCGGCAGCAGGTCCAGCGTGTTCTGCAGCGAGACCTCGAAGGTGCGCAGGTTGCGGTTGTTGACGCCGACCAGCGGGGTCTTGAGCCGCAGCGCCGCTTCCAGCTCGGCGCCGTCGTGGACCTCGACCAGCACGTCCATGCCCAGTTCGTGCGCGCAGGCCTCGAGCTCGGCCATCAGGCCGGGATCGAGCGCGGCGACGATCAGCAGGATCGCATCGGCGCCCCAGGTGCGCGCCTGGTAGACCTGGTACAGGTCCACCATGAAGTCCTTGCGCAGCGCCGGCAGCGGACAGGCGCCGCGCGCGCGCCGCAGGTAGTCGGCATGGCCCTGGAAGAAATGCTCGTCGGTCAGCACCGACAGGCAGGCCGCGCCGTGGCCGGCATAGCTCTCGGCGATCGCCTCGGGCACAAAATGCTCGCGCAGCACCCCCTTGGACGGCGACGCCTTCTTGATCTCGGCGATCACGCCGGCGTGGCCGGCCTCGATCTTCGCGCGCAGCGCCGCGCCGAATCCGCGCGGTGCCATGCCCGCCTCGTCGCGCAGGCTTTCCGCTTCGGCGCGCAGGCTCGGCAGGTCGCGGCGCTTGCGCGCGGCGCTGACTTCGTCGGCCTTGACGGCCAGGATCTTCTGCAGGATGTCGGACATGCTTGCTTGCCTCTGATTACTGGAACTGCCGCGTGGCCTGCACGAACTCGTCGAGCTTGGCGCGCGCCGCGCCGCTGGCGATCGCCTCGCGGGCGCGGCCGATGCCGTCCTCGATCGACGAGGCGACATTGGCGGCGTACAGCGCGGTGCCGGCGTTCAGCGACACGATCTCGCGCGGGGTGCCCGGCACGTTGGACAGCGCCTCGAGCAGCATCTCCTTCGATTCGGCCGCGTCGGCCACCTTCAGGCCGCGATTGGAAATCATCGACAGGCCGAAGTCCTCCGGATGGATCTCGTACTCGCGCACCTCGCCGTCCTTGAGCTCGCCCACCAGCGTGGCGGCGCCCAGCGACACTTCGTCCATGCCGTCCTTGCCGTAGACCACCAGCGCATGGCGCGCCCCCAGGCGCTGCATCACGCGCACCTGGATGCCGACCAGGTCCGGGTGGAACACGCCCATCAGGATATTGGGCGCGTCGGCCGGATTGGTCAGCGGGCCGAGGATGTTGAAGATCGTGCGAACGCCCATCTCCTTGCGGATCGGCGCGACGTTCTTCATCGCGGGATGGTGGGTCGGCGCGAACATGAAGCCGATGCCGGTCTGCGCGATGCACTGGCCGACCTGCTCTGGCGTCAGCATGATGTTGACGCCGAGCGCCTCGAGCACGTCGGCGCTGCCGGACTTGGAGCTGACGCCGCGGTTGCCGTGCTTGGCGATGCGCGCGCCGGCCGCGGCGGCGACGAACATCGACGCGGTCGAGATGTTGAAGGTATGCGAGCCGTCGCCGCCGGTGCCGACGATGTCGACGAAATGCTCGCGCTCGGACACGGTGACCTTGTTGGCGAACTCGCGCATCACCTGCGCGGCGGCGGTGATCTCGCCGATGGTCTCCTTCTTGACGCGCAGGCCGGTCAGGATCGCGGCCGCCATCACCGGCGAGATCTGCGCCTGCATGATCTGCCGCATCAGATGCAGCATCTCGTCGTGGAAGATCTCGCGGTGTTCGATGCAGCGCGTCAGCGCTTCCTGGGGCGTGATGGGCATGGCGGTCTCGCAGGCGTGGGGTTCGTTCGATCGGTCGCGTGAAGGCGCGGGAGCAAGGGCGGCAAGGGCAGAGGCAGCAAGGGCAGGCGCGAGCGGGGCATCGAGCCGTTTCATCGCGCCACCTTCAGGAAGTTGTCCAGCAGCGTGTGTCCGTGTTCGGACAGGATCGATTCGGGATGGAACTGCACGCCCTCGATCGCAAACTGCTTGTGCCGCACGCCCATGATCTCGCCGTCGGGCGTCCACGCGGTGACTTCAAGACAGTCGGGCAGCGTCTCGCGCTCGATCGCCAGCGAATGATAGCGCGTCACGTCGAACGCCTTCGGCAGGCCGGCGAACACGCCCTGCTGCGTGGTTTCGATGCGGCTGACCTTGCCGTGCATCACCTGCTTGGCGCGGATCACCTTGCCGCCGAACGCCTCGCCGATCGCCTGATGGCCCAGGCACACGCCGAGGATCGGCAGCTTGCCGGCAAAGTGCTTGAGCACGGCCACCGAGATGCCGGCCTCGGCCGGGCTGCACGGACCGGGCGAGATGCAGATGCGCTCGGGCGCCAGCGCCTCGATTTCCTCGATCGTGATCTCGTCGTTGCGGTGGGTCCGCACGTCGGCGCCGAGCTCGCCGAAGTACTGCACCAGGTTGTAGGTGAACGAGTCGTAGTTGTCGATCATCAGCAGCATGATTCACCCGGCTTGATGTTGGTGGAAACGGAAGGCGCGTACGGCGTGCGTGGACGGACCGCGCATGGACGCATGAATGCACGAAGCGGCAAGCGTCCCCGGCGCAGGCATGCGCGCGGCGGAATTCGAAACGATTGAAGCGGGGGAGGGATTCGACGGCATCGGCAGATCTCCTGGGTATCTAGGAGCCGCCGCACCGGTGAGCTGTCGGACCGCACGTTTGCCAACCGGAACGGCGGCAAGGTGCGAACAAGAACGCAACGACGTGCCGCTTCCTAGTGGAAGCGCCACCAACGGGACGAATGCGACGAAACGGTCGGAGCCCGGAAGGTCATCGTGGTTCTGCGTCAGGCGATTGGGTGATCGGGGATCGGGTGATTCGGGATGCGTGTAGGAGGTTACACGGAAAGCGACGCTCTGTGGGACACCGCGCATCCGGAACGAAGTCGCTACTTTAACTTGCCTCGCATGCCGGTGTCGAGCGCGAGCGCCGCCCGGCGGCGGGCCCGCCCCGCAATCCCCGACCAAGGTAGGGGGCTGCGGCGGCGGAATTTGGCGTGTTTTCCATCGTTCACAATCGATTTTCAGCTTCTTCACTACACTTTGCGAAGTTTTGCGGCTCCGCACCTTGCGCTTCATTTGCGCTTGCGGTTGCACGACGCCATCCCTGCTGCGGATGGCCATCCGGCGCGGTTCTTCGGTGCCCGCCGGATCCCGTAGGTCCTCCCCCGTCGATCTCCGCAGGCGGGACAGACCCGATCGGGTTCCGTGCCCTCGTGCCGCCTCTTCCTAGCCGATAACGGACTCGCGTGCGCGCTTCGATGGCACGCCGCGGGCGCTTGACCATCACAGCGAGACAGGCTGCGGAGTCCCCATGGAGTCATTGATGACGCGTCATTCGCGCTCTCCTGCCCGCGTTCCGGCCGATACCCGCCGTTTGCAGACGTTGCGGCGGCGTACCCCGGTGCAGCTGGCCGTCGGGCTGGCGGCGGCGATGTCCTGCCTGGCGGTGCCGGCGCATGCCGCACCGGCGCAGGCCGACCAGCAATACGATGCCCTGATCCAGCGCGCCCGCGCCGGCGACCACGAGCCGGCCCTGACCGCGCTGCGCGAGCGGCTGGCGCAGGCGCCGACCGATCGCCGCGCCGCCTGGGACCGCATGATCATCGCCGGCTGGGCGGGTCGCCCGGCCGAGGTTCTCGAGACGTACCGCCAGCTGGGCGACGCCGCGCAACTGCCCCCCGAGGCGCTGGCCGCGCTGGCCCGCGCCCATCGCGACGAGCGCCAGTGGGACGCGTCGCTGGCGCGCTACCGGGAAGGCCAGCAGCGCTTCCCGGCGCGCCAGGACTTCGTGCTGGGCGAGATCCTGACGCTGGCCGACAGCGGCCGCACCGCCGACGCCATCTCCGCCGGCCGGGCGCTGGTGCGCCGCCAGCCGTCGAACGCCGATGCGCGCATCGCGCTGGCGTACGCCCATATCCGCGCCCGCGAACCCTACGAGGCGCTGTACGAGGCCGACAAGGCCAATACGCTGGCGCCGCAGCGCAACGACATCGTGCGCGAGTACGTCCGCACGCTGCAGCATGCCGGCCTGCCGGAGGCCGCGCTGCGCATCGCCGGCGAGCGTCCCGGCCTGCTGGACCGGATGGACTGGCTGTCGCTGCAGCTGGACGCGGTCGCCGAGCAGGTGCGTCTTGCCGACAAGCCGACCCGCACCGAGGCCGAGCGCTTCGCCATCGCCGACCGCGCGCTGGCGCGCTATGACGAACTGATGCCGCAACTGCGCGCGCTCGGGCCGCAGGGCGAGAGCGAACTGCGCCGCGCGCGCGTCGACCGGCTGGCCGCGCTGCATGCCCGCGTGCGCATGCGCGAGGTGGTCGACGAATACGAGTCGCTGCGCGCCGAGGGCGTGCAGGTGCCGGCCTACGCGCTGACCGATGTCGCCGCCGCCTATCTGCATCTGCGCCAGCCCGAACAATCCGAGCAGCTGTATCAGCAGGCGCTGAGCGAGGCCTATCCGCCGGAGGGCGACACCGAGGCGCGGCTGGCGGCGCAGACCGGGCTGTACTACTCGCACGCCGAGGCCGAGAAATTCCCGCCGGCCGGCGACGTGGTGCAGCAGGCGAGCGCCGAGCAGCCGCGCTGGCGCTGGGTGCAGGGCCAGCCGGCCGCGCAGCCGAACGACCTGTGGCTGGACGCCGCCCAGGTCCGTGCGCAATCGCGCCGGCAGGCGGACGACACCATCGACGCGCAGCAGCAGCTGGAGGAACTGGTGCAGAAGGCGCCGGCCAACTCGGGCCTGCGCGTCGCGCTGGCCGACGTCTACCGGGCGCGCGCCTGGCCGCGCCGCGCCGAGAGCGAGCTGAAGCTCGCCGAAACGCTGGACCCGCGCAGCGTGCCGCTCGAGGTCCAGCAGGGCCACGCCGCGCTCGATCTGCAGGAGTGGCGCCAGGCGGAGATGCTGCGCAACGACACGCTGGCCCGCTATCCCGAGGACCTGGCCGTCAAGCGCCTCGATCGCGAATGGAACGTGCACAACAAGGCCGAACTGCGCATCGAGGGCTATCGCGGCCTGGCCAATGACAGCGCGGTGGTCGGCAACGGCAACTTCGGCATCGAGGCCGTGCTGTACAGCCCGCCCATCAACTATGACTGGCGCGCCTTCGGCGGTATCGGCTATGCGACCGGACGCTTCGACGAGGGCAACGTCGACTACCGCTGGGCGCGTACCGGCGTGCAGTACCGCGTGCGCGACCTGACCCTCGAGGGCGAGGTTTCCACGCATTCGTATGGCGGCGGTGGCCGTGCCGGCGGCCGGCTGTCGGCGCAGTACGACATCGACGACCGCTGGCAGGTGGGCGCATCGGGCGCGCTGCGCTCGACCGGCACGCCGCTGCGCGCGCTCAAGCAAGGCATCTATGCCGACACGCTGTCGGTGTTCACGCGCTACCGCGCCAGCGAGCGCAGCGAATGGCTGTTCACGGTGGCGCCGTCGCGCTTCAGCGACGGCAACGACCGGCTCGAGGCCGGCGTGACCGGCGTGCAGCGCTTCTACACCGCGCCGCATCTGAAGGCCGATCTGCTGGTGGATCTATGGGCCTCGCGCAATACGCGCGAGGACACGCCGTACTACAACCCGCGCTCGGACCTGACGATGCTGCCGTCGGTGCGGCTGACCCACACGCTGTACCGGCGCTACGAGACCGCCTGGGAGCAGCAGTTCCTGGCCGGCGCGGGCGCCTACGCGCAACGCGGCTTCGGCACCGGCGCCATGATGCTGATCGGCTACGGCCAGCGCTTCCGCACCAACGACGTGTTCGACGTCGGCGCCACGATCACCGGCACCAGCCGCCCCTACGACGGCCGGCGCGAGCGCGAACTGCGCATCGTGTTCGACCTGACCTATCGATTCTGAACGGGATGCATGCCATGGACGCAACCTTGATGCGCCCCTATCGCGCTTTTCTGCTGCTCTTGCTGGCCGTCGCCACCATGCTGCTGGCCGCCTGCGCCAAGGACATTCCGGTGTTCACGCCCCCGGCCGAACGCCCCGTCGCCAACGCCGAGCAGCCCTGGCCGCGCAACCATGTCGCGGTGCTGGCGTACCACGACGTCGAGGACAAGGACGCCGATCAGGCCTACCTGAGCGTGCGCACCGACCATCTGATCGAGCAACTGGCGTGGCTGCGCGAGAACGGCTACCGGCCGGTCACCGTTGACCAGATCCTCGCCGCGCGCAACGGCGGGCCGGCGCTGCCCGACCGCGCCGTGCTGCTGACCTTCGACGACGGCTATCGCAGCTTCTATACGCGCGTGCTGCCGATCCTGAAGGCCTATCGCTGGCCCGCCGTGCTGGCACCGGTCGGCGTGTGGCTCGACACGCCGGACACCGAGCCGGTCGATTTCGGCGGCAAGCCCACCGAGCGCGATCGCATGCTGACCTGGCAGCAGGTGCGCGAAATCGCCGCCTCGGGGCTGGTCGAGATCGGCGCGCACACCGACGCGCATCACTACGGCGTGCTGGCCAACCCGCAAGGGAACACGCAGCCGGTCGCGGCGGTGCGTGCCTTCGACAAGCAGACCGGCAAGTACGAGACCGATGCCGCCTACGAGGCCCGCGTGCGCAACGACGTCAAGCGGATCACCGAGAAGGTTCACCGCATCACCGGCAAGCCGGTGCGCGTCTGGATCTGGCCGTATGGCGCCGAGGGCGGCACGGCGCTGCGCATCATCGGCGAAAACGGCTACCAGATGGCGCTGACGCTGGAGGACGGACTGGCCAGGGTCGATCGCATGATGTCCGGCGCGCGCATGCTGCTGGCCAACGATCCGGGCCTGCGCAGCTTCGCGCAGTCGGTGGTGGACATGGACGAGCAGCAGACCATGCGCGTCGCCCACGTGGACCTGGACTACGTCTACGACGCCGATCCGGCGCAGATGGACCGCAACCTGGACAAGCTGGTGCAGCGCATCTTCGATATGAAGATCGACACGGTGTTCCTGCAGGCCTTCGCCGATCCGGATGCCAGCGGCCTGGTGAAGTCGGTCTACTTTCCCAACCGCGTGCTGCCGGTGCGCGCCGACCTGTTCAACCGCGTGGCCTGGCAGCTGCGCAACCGCGCCGACGTCAAGCTCTATGCGTGGATGCCGGTGCTGAGCCTGGACCTGGACCCGTCGATCGCCCGCGTGACGCGCTGGGATCCAGAGAGCGGCCGCACCGACGTCGACCCGAAGCAGTACCGCCGCCTGTCGCCGTTCGATCCGCTGGCCCGCCAGCGCATCGGCGAGCTGTACGAGGACCTGGCGCGCCATGCGATGTTCGACGGCATCCTGTTCCACGACGACGCGCTGCTGAGCGACTTCGAGGATGCCAGCGCGCCGGCCCTCGCGGCATATCGCAAGGCCGGGCTGCCCGACTCGATCGAGGCCCTGCGCGCGAATCCGGAAACGATGCAGCGCTGGACGCGATTCAAGAGCCGTGCCCTGGTCGACTTCACGCACGAGCTGACCGCCAAGGTGCGCGCCATTCGCGGCCCGGCGATCAAGACCGCGCGCAATATCTTCGCCGCGCCGATCCTGCAGCCGGAGAGCGAGGCCTGGTTCGCGCAGAACCTCGACGACTTCCTCGCCGCCTACGACTGGACCGCGCCGATGGCCATGCCCTACATGGAGCAGGTCCCGGCCGGCAAGGAGAACGCCTGGCTGGACTCGCTGGTCGACACCGTGGCCCGGCGTCCCGGCGCGCTGCGCCGCACGGTGTTCGAGCTGCAGGGCCGCGACTGGCGCAAGGCCGATGCGCCGCCGGTGGACAGCGCCGTGCTGGCGGGCTGGATGCAGCGCCTGCAGCGCCGCGGCGCCCGCAGCTTCGGCTACTACCCGGACGACTTCCATAACAACCAGCCTCGGCTCGACGTGATCCGGCCGGCGCTGTCCAACGCCTGGTATCCCGCGCCATGATCGAACGTCTATTTGCCCTGATCGTCCTGTGCATCGCGCTCGGCCTGCCGATCGGCCTGGCCGTGGTGGCGACCGGCGACCTGCTGCTTGCCTTCGTCTTCTTCTACCCGCTGTTCATGTCGGGGCTGTGGATGGCCGGCGGCGTCTATTACTGGTGGCACTGGGAACGCAAGTGGTCCTGGGATGAGGATCGCCAGCCGCCCAAGGTGGCAGGCGAGCCCTTCATCTCGATCCTGGTGCCGTGCTTCAACGAGGAGAAGAACGGCGAGGAAACGCTGCGCGCCGCGCTGGCGCAGCGCTATCCGAACTTCGAGGTGATCGCCATCAACGACGGCTCGCGCGACGGCACCGGCGCGCTGCTCGACGCGATGGCGGCGAAGCACGAGCGGCTGCGCGTGGTCCACCTGGCCCAGAACCAGGGCAAGGCGATGGCGCTGCGCATGGGCGCGCTGGCCGCGCGCGGCGAGTATCTGGTCTGCATCGACGGCGACGCGGTGCTCGATCCGGATGCCGCCGCCTATCTGGTCGCGCCGATGGTCGACAACCCGCGCGTCGGCGCGGTGACCGGCAACCCGCGCATCCGCACCCGTTCGACGCTGATCGGCCGCATCCAGGTGGGCGAGTTCTCCTCGATCATCGGGCTGATCAAGCGCACCCAGCGCGTCTATGGCCAGGTCTTCACGGTGTCCGGCGTGGTGGCGGCCTTCCGGCGCCGCGCGCTCGATCGCGCCGGCTACTGGAGCCTGGACATGATCACCGAGGACATCGACATCAGCTGGAAGCTGCAGCGCGACCACTGGTCGATCTTCTACGAGCCGCGCGCGCTGTGCTGGATCCTGATGCCGGAGACGCTGCGCGGGCTGTGGAAGCAGCGGCTGCGCTGGGCCCAGGGCGGCGCCGAGGTGTTCCTGAAGAACGTGCGCTCGATCTGGATCTGGCGCCATCGCCGGCTGTGGCCGCTGATGGCCGAGTACTGCCTGTCGGCGGGCTGGGCGTTCATCTTCGCGATGTCGATCATCCTGTGGGCGCTCGGCCATTTCGTCGACCTGCCCGACAACCTGCACATCGAGCGGCTGGTGCCCCCGGGCTTCACCGGCATGGTGCTGGCGGTGGTGTGCGTGCTGCAGTTCGCCATCAGCGTGGCGATCGACCGCCGCTACGAGCCCAAGCTCGGCCGTTCGATGTACTGGACCATCTGGTATCCGCTTGCCTTCTGGATGATCGGCATGCTGACCACGCTGATGGCCTTTCCCAAAGTCATGCTCAAGACCCGGCGCCGTGCCCGTTGGACCAGCCCGGATCGCGGCATCAAGTCGATGAGGTCGTGATGAATCCCGATGACATGATCGTTCGCACCCGGCGCACGCGGCTGGGCTGGCTGATCGATGCGCTGCTGACCGCGCTGGCGTGGATCGGCTTCGGCTACCTGTGCGTGACCGGGCTGCTGGCGGTGCTGCGGCACGCCAATGCCGGACCCGACGTGCCGTTCTGGTCGGCGCTGCTGCCGACCGCCGGCACGCTGTCGATCTACGTGGTGGTGGGACTGTTCAACGGCGTGGTGCTGCTGACCTGGGCGCTGTACAACCAGTACCGCTTCTCCGGGCTCGATCGGCGCAAGCCGATTCCGGCCCTGCGCGACGACGAGCTGGCGCGCAGCTTCAACGTGTCGGGCCAGCAGCTGCGCGCGCTGCAGCGGGCCAAGGTGGCCGTGGTCGACCATGAGGGCGACGGCACCATCGCCGACGTGCATCTGCCGCAGACCTTGGCCCGGGAGCCGGCGGCGGTGAAGTAAGGGCCGTCGTTTCCGCGCTGGCCGGAACCGGATGGCTTCGATGCGGCGGCGACGGGGCCGCTGGCCCTCGCGTTCGCGGGGGCGACGGCTTCTACCTGTCGCTTACGCGAAGTCCGAGTCCAGCCCGTCCTGGACCTGCTCGGCGGCGCGGATCACCGCGCGCGCCTTGGCCTCGGTCTCGCGCCATTCGGCGTCGGGATCGGAGTCCGCCACGATGCCGGCGGCCGCCTGCACATAGAGATTGCCGTCCTTGACGATGCCGGTGCGGATCGCGATCGCCAGGTCCATCTCGCCGCCGAACGACAGATAGCCGACCGCGCCGCCGTAGATGCCGCGCTTGCGCGGTTCCAGCTCGTCGATGATCTCCATCGCCCGCACCTTCGGCGCGCCGCTCAGCGTGCCGGCGGGGAAGGTGGCGCGCAGCACGTCCAGATTGCTGATGCCGTCCTTCAGCGTGCCCTCGACCGAGCTGACGATGTGCTGCACGTGCGAGTATTTCTCGATCACCATCTGGTCGGTGACCTTGACCGAGCCGGTTTCCGCGATGCGGCCGATGTCGTTGCGGGCCAGGTCGATCAGCATCACGTGCTCGGCGATCTCCTTCGGGTCGTTGAGCAGCTCCGTGGCCAGCTGCGCGTCGCGCTCGGGCGTATTGCCGCGCGGCCGCGTGCCGGCCAGCGGGCGGATCGTCACCACGCGGCGCGAGCGCGTCTCGCCCTGTTCGCTGGTGCGGCGCGTTTCCTGACGCACCAGGATCTCCGGCGAGGCGCCGACGATCTGGAAGTCGCCGAAGTTGTAGAAGTACATGTACGGCGACGGGTTCAGCGAACGCAGCGCGCGGTACAGCGACAGCGGCGCGTCGCGATAGGGCTTGGTCAACCGCTGGCCGATCTGCACCTGCATCATGTCGCCGGCGACGATGTATTCCTTGGCCTTGGCCACCGCGGCCAGGTAGTCGGCCTTGTCGAATTCACGGTAGACCTCGGTCTGCACCGACGGGCTGGTGACCGGCACGTCGACCGGCTGGCGCAGCTTCATGCGCAGGTCGCGCAGGCGCTGGCGCGCGCGCGAATAGGCTTCCGGCATGCCGGGGTCGGCGTAGACGATCAGATAGAGCTTGCCCGACAGGTTGTCGATCACGGCCAGCTCCTCGCACAGCAGCAGCTGGATATCGGGCAGGCCCAGGTCGTCCGGCTTCTGCGTGTCGGCCAGCTTCTTCTCGATATAGCGCACCGTGTCGTAGCCGAAGTAGCCCGCCAGGCCGCCGCAGAAGCGCGGCAGGCCCGGGCGCAGCGCGACCTTGAAGCGCCGCTCGAAGGCGGCGATGAAGTCCAGCGGATTGCCCTCGTGGGTCTCGACCACCTTGCCGTCGGTCACCACCTCGGTGCGCTGGCCGTAGGCGCGCAGCAGCGTGCGCGCATGCAGGCCGATGAAGGAATAGCGGCCGAAGCGTTCGCCGCCGACCACCGATTCGAGCAGGAAGGTGTTGACGCCGCGGGTTTGCGACTGCGCCAGCTTCAGGTACAGCGACAGCGGCGTTTCGAGGTCGGCGAAGGCCTCGGCGATCAGCGGAATGCGGTTGTAGCCCTGGTCGGCCAGCGATTTGAATTCGAGTTCGGTCATGACGGTCCTCTGGGACGGCGCACGGGGTGCGGCGACGCGATCCCCGGCGGGCGATTCTGGGAGGGGCAGGATGGCCGAAGCACCGGCCCCGTCGGGCGGCTCGACGGTGGCAGGCGGACGGTCCGATGGGTCGGCCGTTCCGCTGTCGCTCCGTGTCGAGCCAGGGGGCGTAATGCGCGTTCGGGTAACGCTAGCAGGGATTGCCGGGAAGGAAAACCGGGCCGGCAGGGCCGCCGGTCTGATCGAAACGCCTGGCTGATCGAATCGGCCGGGCGCGATCAGCGCCGTCGCGAACGCACTTTACGCCTGTTGGGAGGCGCGCCAGCGACGCCAGGGCCAGGCCTGCCGATCACTGTCAGTAAAGATGCGTTTGCGGTTCAGGAACATGAATTCGTGTTCGGGGGTGTCTGCGCGGGATGCGGAGAGGGCGGTCTCGCGGATTGCCGGGGCCTGTGGCTGGAATCGGAAACTGCCCGGAGACTACCGGTGTGCCGTCAAGACCTCAGCAGCCTTGACAAGCGAGCCGACTATACCATCGGCGTCGACGCCTTGTACAGGGTTGCCATGGTTGTAGCCGTAGGGCACCAGCAGCACGCCGATACCGGCCGCGCGGGCCGCCATCGCGTCGTTTTCGGAGTCGCCGATCGCCACCATCTGCGCCGGTTCGAGGCGGAACGCCTCGCATACCTTCAGCAGCGGCAGCGGGTCGGGCTTGCGGAACGGAAAGGCGTCGCCACCGTAGACCAGCTCGAAATAGGGCGCGAGGCCGGACTTGTCCAGCAGCGGCGCGGTGAAGTCGTGCGGCTTGTTGGTGACGCAGGCCAGCCGCAGGCCGGCGGCCTTCAGCGCGGCCAGCCCCGCCTCGACGCCGGGATAGACCGCCGAGAACTGGCCGTTGATGCGCAGGTATTCGCGGTTGTACAGCGCCAGCGCGTCGGCGAACAGGCCGTTGGCCGCGGCGGGCGGAAGGCGCGTGTCGAGCACGCGCCGGATCAGGTTCTCCGAGCCCTTGCCGACGAAGCTGACGATCTCGGGCAGGGGCAGCGGGGCGATGTCCCCAAGCGCCGGATGCAGATGCGACAGCGCCTGCAGCATTGCGTTGACCGCCGCGTGGAAGTCGCCCGCGGTATCGACCATGGTGCCGTCCAGGTCGACGATGGCCCCGCGGATGCCGCGCCAGTCGGTGCGCTTGAGCGTCGCCCCTTCCATCACTGGCCCGCCTTGGCCAGTTCGGCGCGCAAGGCCGACAGCACGCCGCGATAGCCGCCGTCGGCGTCGGGCTTGCCGAACACCGCCGAGCCGGCGACGAAGGTGTCGGCCCCGGCCGCGGCGATCTGCGCGATGTTCTCGACCTTCACGCCGCCATCGACCTCCAGCAGGATCGCGCGCCCGGTGCGGGCGGCGTAGGCGTCGATGCGCTCGCGCACCGCGCGCAGCTTGTTCAGCGTCTCGGGGATGAAGGCCTGGCCGCCGAAGCCCGGGTTGACCGACATCAGCAGGATCACGTCGAGCCGGTCCATCACGTGGTCAAGATGGTGCAGCGGCGTGGCCGGGTTGAACACCAGGCCGGCCTGGCAGCCGTGGTCGCGGATCAGCGCCAGCGAGCGGTCGACATGATCGCTCGCCTCGGGATGGAAGGTGATGATGTTGGCGCCGGCCTTGGCGAAGTCCGGGATGATGCGGTCGACCGGGCGGACCATCAGGTGCACGTCGATCGGTGCGGTCACGTGCGGGCGGATCGCCTCGCAGACCAGCGGGCCGACCGTCAGGTTCGGCACGTAGTGGTTGTCCATCACGTCGAAGTGGATCCAGTCGGCGCCGGCCTCGGTGACGCGGCGCACTTCCTCGCCCAGGCGGGCGAAGTCGGCGGACAGGATGGACGGGGCGATGCGGTAGGTGGGCGTGCTCATGATGGCGTGGGTGACGGCTTGGTTTGCGGCTCGGGTTGCGGCTCGGGTTGCGGCGACGTGGCGACGTGGGTGGCGACGTGGCAAGGATGCAAGGGCGCGTCCCGCCAGTGCGGCCGGCGCACAAGGGCGCCATTTTACGCCGCCTTTGCAGCGGGCGAGGGCGGCGGGGCGGACGCCGGTCCGGGCCGGCCGCGGCGCCGGGCCGACTTGCCGCACCCCTGCCCTTGCCGCACAATGCCGCTACCCTTGTCCTGCCACAGGCCTTCCCCACAATGAGCGAGTACGCTTTTTCCGTTTCCGTGCGCACGCAGTATCTGCCCGATCAGTCCGACCCGGAACACGGACGCCATGCCTTTGCCTACACCATCACGATCCAGAACACCGGCGAGGTCGCGGCCCAGCTGATCTCGCGGCACTGGCAGATCACCGACAGCGACAACGCCACGCAGGAGGTGGCGGGGCTCGGCGTGGTCGGGCACCAGCCGCTGCTCAAGCCGGGCGAGCATTTCGAGTACACCAGCTGGG
The DNA here is from genome assembly GCF_026210475.1 of Cupriavidus cauae. NCBI lineage: Bacteria > Pseudomonadati > Pseudomonadota > Betaproteobacteria > Burkholderiales > Burkholderiaceae > Cupriavidus > Cupriavidus cauae. The sequence continues at coordinate 345,257 of NZ_CP080293.1, read as the reverse complement.
CGACGATCTCCGCGCCGGTCGGCTCGATGAAGGGCAAGTATTTCTGCGTGGCCGAGGACGGCCATCGCTTCGAGGTGCCGATTCCCGAGTTCGCGCTGGTGCTGCCGCGCATGCTGCATTGAGGCGCGGCGGGGAACCGGTTCGGGCCGCGGTGGGAATCGCCGCCGGAACCTAGGCGCCCGGCGCGTTGTCCTTGCTGTGCGCCTGCCCCGCGGCGTGGTTTGCCTGGCCCGCCTGCGCGGATTGGCCCGGCGCCGCCGAAGAGGCGCGCGACGGGTGATCGGCCGGGGCGCGGCTGGGGCGCGGATGCTTCTTCGCCGTGCCCATCGTCCAGACGACGATGAAGATCAGCAGGAACAGCGCCACGCCGGCCTCGAGGGCGAACAGCAGCATGGGATGGTCTTGAAAGAATTCACTCATGGATGATTCCCGCGTTCGAGGCAAAGCCGGTCCGGCATGGCGGAATCCGCCCGCGGATTCGCCTGCGGAAATTGCCCGCAGAATTCTGTCCGAACCAGCCCGAGCATTGTATGGCATCGGCCTCCGGCCGGTCCGCGTCCGCGCCGCTGTGCGCCACCAACCTTGCCACTGTCCTTGCCGCCGCGGCCTCGCCGGGCGACAACCACAACGCAAACGATGACTGACCACGACTCCGCTTTCGCCATCCGCCGTCTTCCCCTGTTTTCCACCCGCTCTCCCCGCACTGCCGGCGTCGCCAGCCACCTGCCCGGCGCCCGCGCGCTGTGGGCCATCGTCGGTGCGGCCGCCGTGCTGGCCGGTTGCGTCAGCGGTCCGCCGCCGCGCATCGAAACCGGACAGCCGACGCCCCCGGTGACCGGGGCGGGCGGCAAGGGCCGCCTGCAGCCGGCAAGCTGGAGCGAGATCGGCGGCTGGACGCGCGACGACGTGCGGGCCGCGTGGCCGGCGCTGCAGGCCAGCTGCCAGGCGCTGAAGAAGCGCCCGGAATGGCGCGCCCCCTGCACGGCCGGGCTGATGGTCGATGCCAGCGATCCGCAGGCGCTGCGCGGCTACTTCGAGCAGCATTTCCAGCCGTACCGGGTCATCAACGGCGACGGCACCGACAGTGGACTGGTGACGGGCTACTACGAGCCGATCCTGCATGGGTCGCGCACGCGCCAGGGCGCCTACCAGATCCCGCTGCACCGCAAGCCGCCGCAATGGGGCAACCGGCCGCTGCCGCCGCGCGCGCAGCTGCTGCGCGATCCGGCGCTGCGCGGCAACGAGGTGGTCTGGGTCGACGACGCGGTCGAGGCCGCCTTCCTGCAGATCCAGGGCTCCGGCCGTATTCGCCTGGCCGACGGCACCATGATGCGGGTCGGCTTCGGCGGCACCAATGACCAGCCGTTCCGCTCCTTCGGGAAATGGCTGCTGGACCGGGGCGAGATCACGCCGGCGCAGGCCACCATGCAGGGCATCAAGGCCTGGGCGCGCGCCAATCCGGCGCGGGTCGAGGAGATGCTGAACGTCAATCCGCGCTATGTGTTCTTCCGCGAGCTGCCGCCGAACAACGACGGCCCGATCGGCGCGCTGGGCGTGCCGCTGACGCCGGAGCGCTCGATCGCCGTCGATCCGGCCACCATCCCGCTCGGCGTGCCGGTGTTCCTGTCGACCACGCGGCCGCTGTCGAGCGAGCCGATCGAGCGGCTGGTGTTCGCGCAGGACACCGGCAGCGCGATCAAGGGCGGCGTGCGGGCCGACTTCTTCTGGGGCGCGGGCGATGCCGCGGGCGAGACGGCCGGCCGCATGAAGCAGGCCGGCCGGATGTGGGTGCTGATGCCGCGCAGCTGAGCGGGCGGTATCGGCGGGGCGCAGCGCGGTTCGGCGCGGGTCGGCGGCCGCAGCGCCGATCAGCGTCCGGCAGCGCGCTTCAGCGTTGGTTGGCGCGGATTAGCGCGGTTAGCGCGGATTAGCGCGGATCAGGGACCGCAGCGCCCTTGAGCGTGGGTCAGGGCGCTTCAGCGAGATTCGGCGCGATTCAGCGCGGCCGCTGGTCGACGATCCGCCGCGCCTTGCCGACCGAGCGCTCGACCCCGCCCGATGGCAGGATCTCCAGCGCCACGGTCACGCCGATATAGGCCTTGATCTCGTGCATCAACGTATCGCGCGCCTGACGCACGGTGTCGGGCTCGACGCCATGCGCGCATTCGACGCGCACGGTCAGCGTATCGAGATGGCCTTCCTTGCCGAGCACGCACTGGTAGTGCGGCGCCAGCTCGGCGTGCTTCAGGATCAGTTCCTCGATCTGCGACGGAAACACGTTGACCCCGCGGATGATCATCATGTCGTCGGAGCGGCCGGTGATCTTCTCCATCCGGCGGAACGCGGGCCGCGCGGTACCGGGCAGCAGCCGGGTCAGGTCGCGCGTGCGATAGCGGACGATCGGCAGCGCCTCCTTGCTCAGCGAGGTGAACACCAGCTCGCCGAAGCTGCCGTCGGGCAGTACCTCGCCGGTGTTCGGGTCGATGATCTCGGGATAGAAGTGGTCCTCCCAGATGGTCGGGCCGTCCTTGGTCTCGGCGCACTCGTTGGCCACGCCCGGGCCCATCACCTCGGATAACCCATAGATGTCGACCGCGGAAATGCCCATGCGCCGCTCGATCGCCACGCGCATCTCGGGCGTCCACGGCTCCGCGCCGAAGATGCCGACCTGCAGCGAGCTGGCGGCCGGGTCGAGCCCCTGGCGCTCGAATTCGTCGGCGATCGCCAGCATGTAGCTGGGCGTCACCATGATGATCTCGGGGCGGAAGTCCTGGATCAGCTGCACCTGCCGCTCGGTCTGGCCGCCGCCGAAGGGGATCGCCGTCAGGCCCGCCTTCTCGACGCCGTAGTGCGCGCCCAGGCCGCCGGTGAACAGCCCGTAGCCGTAGCTGATATGGACCTTGTCGCCGCGCCGTGCGCCCGAGGCGCGGATCGAGCGCGCCATCACCGTGGCCCAGGTGTCGATGTCGCGCAGCGTATAGCCCACCACGGTGGGTTTGCCGGTGGTGCCCGAGGAGGCGTGGATGCGCGCGACCTGGTCCTGCGGCACCGCAAACATGCCGAACGGGTAGTTGTCGCGCAGGTCCTGCTTGGTGGTGAACGGAAAGCGCGCCAGGTCGGCCAGCGATTTCAGATCCTCCGGGTGCACCCCCGCCTCGTCGAACTTGCGCCGATAGACCGGCGAATGCTGATACGCATGGTCGAGCGACCACTTCAGGCGCTGCAGCTGCAAGGCCTGCAATTCGTCGCGGCTGGCGGTCTCGATCGGCTCCAGCGGCAGATCGGTCAGGCGCGTGCTCATCGTTCTCTCCTGCTATGGGTGGCGCTTGGGGGTGTGGCTACGGATGTGGCTACTGGTGTGGCCCCGGGTGTTGCCTGGGTTGTTGCCATGGGTATCGCTGCGGGCCGGCTGCAACGGTTGGGCGATGGAAGGTGGGCCGTTGTCAGCCCGCTTCGGGCGGCGGCACGACATGGCCCTTGATCTGCGCCGACTTGCCGCGGAACATCGCCACCACCTCGCCGTCGCGGTTCGTCACGCGGATGTCGTAGATGCCGTGCCGGCCCGACAGGACCTGCTCGCTTGCCTCGGCGGTCAGCACGTCGCCGCCGCGGACCGGCTTCAGGAACTCGATGCTGCAGCCGGCGGCGACCGTGTTGATGTTGTGGCTGTTGCAGGCGAAGGCGAAGCACGAATCGGCCAGCGTGAACATCAGGCCGCCGTGGCAGATGCCGTGGCCGTTCAGGAATTCATTGCGCACCGGCATCGACAACCGGGCATAGCCGGGGGCGATCGCGTCGATGGTGATGCCGAGCCAGCGGCTGCAGCTGTCGGCCTCGTACATGCTGGCCGCGGCCGCTTCGGCCAGCGCTTGCGGATCGGGAGTCAAGCGGATCTCCTGAAGAGAGGAAGGGGGAGGGGCGGCGCCTTACTGCCCGGTGAAACGCGGGGCGCGCTTCTCGAGGAAGGCGTTGACGCCCTCCGCGTAGTCGTGCGATCCGCCGAGCGCGCGCTGCAGGTCGCGCTCCATGTCGAGCTGCGCGTCGAGCGTCTGCGTCGCGCTGGCGTATATCGCGCGCTTGATCGCCGCCAGCGCGCGGGTCGGCTGCGCGGCCAGGTGCGTGGCCAGCGCCAGCGCCTGTTCCATCAGCAGCGGGTCGTCCATCGCTTCCCAGATCAGGCCCCACTTCTCGGCCTCGTCGGCCGACAGCTTGTCGCCGGTCATGGCCAGTCCCAGCGCGCGCGCCATGCCCAGCCGCTTGGGCAGGAACCAGGAGCCGCCCGAATCCGGCACCAGTCCGATCTTGACGAAGGCCTGGATGAAGCTGGCCGAGCGGGCCGCCAGCACGATGTCGCAGGCCAGCGCCAGATTGGCGCCGGCACCCGCGGCCGTACCGTTGACCGCGGCGATGACCGGCAGCGGCATCGACTGCAGCCGGCGCACCAGGGGGTTGAAGGCGCTGTCGATCAGGTCGCCCAGATCGGTCATGCGGCCCGGCGTGAAATCCAGGTCCGCCAGATCCTGTCCGGCGCAGAAGCCGCGCCCGGCTCCGGTCAGCAGCAGGGCGCGCGCGTGGCCCGCTTCCGCATGGTCCAGCGCCTGCACCAGCGCGGCATGCATCTCGCGGGTGAAGCTGTTGAGCTTGTCGGGGCGGTTCAGCGTGACGACGGCGACGTCGCCGTGCCAGGCGAGCAGTACCGGGCCGGCCTCGACGGCGGTGCGGTGCGACGGCGTGGGCGTGGCGTGCATGGGCTTGTCTCCTGCCATGTCCCGGTTGCGGAGGCGCTGCGGCGGCCGCTCCGGAAGGTTGTTCTGGAACGAAGCCGGGTGGCGGCTCCGTCTGGCATTGTAGGGAAGCGCGACGGTCGTTTTAATTAACCGACCAGTCGGTCGGCAAATGTTAGCATTAATCTTTTGTGGTTTGCTATGGCCGGCCGCCGGTTTGCGAGCGTGTCGTGTCCGCGTCGTGCCCGCGTAGTGTCCGCAATAGCCGCGTGGCGGCGAAGCCGGGTATCGTTGCGGGTCGCAGCGATGCTTCCGGGCTCGCGATCAAGGCCCGCATCCAAGGCCCGCATCCCTTTTTTTCATTGGAGACAGAGGAAACCCATGGCGTACGAGAACATCCTGGTGGAAAACCGTGGCCGCGTCGGGCTGGTCACGCTGAATCGTCCAAAAGCGCTGAATGCGCTCAACGACGCGCTGATGGACGAACTGGGCGCCGCGCTGACGGCCTTCGACCAGGACGAGGGCATCGGCTGCATCGTGATCACCGGCAGCGAACGCGCCTTCGCCGCGGGCGCGGACATCGGCATGATGGCGAAGTACAGCTATATGGATGTCTACAAGGGCGAGTACATCACCCGCAACTGGGAGACGATCCGCCGCATCCGCAAGCCGGTGATCGCCGCGGTGGCCGGTTACGCGCTCGGCGGCGGCTGTGAGCTGGCGATGATGTGCGACATCGTGATCGCCGCCGACACCGCCAAGTTTGGCCAGCCCGAGATCAAGCTCGGCACGATGCCCGGCGCCGGCGGCACGCAGCGGCTGCCGCGCGCGGTGTCCAAGGCCAAGGCGATGGATCTGTGCCTGACCGCGCGCATGATGGACGCCACCGAGGCCGAACGCGCCGGCCTGGTGTCCCGCGTGGTGGCGGCCGACAAGCTGATCGACGAGGCGGTCACCGCTGCCGAGACCATTGCCGGCTTCTCGCTGCCGGTCGTGATGATGATCAAGGAGTCGGTCAACGCGGCCTACGAGACCTCACTGAGCGAAGGCGTGCACCTGGAGCGCCGGTTGTTCCACTCGACCTTCGCCACCGAGGATCAGAAGGAGGGCATGGCCGCCTTCGTCGAGAAGCGCGCGCCCAACTTCCAGCACCGCTGAAGCGGCCGCCGCGCCGCCTGGCATAAAAAGATGACAAAGGTATTGCCAGGCGGCGCGCCCTCCCTTAATATTCGCCCCCTCGCAGCCGAACGGCGGCGGGGTTGGCGGGGAAGGCGAAGGTGCTGCGGTGCTGGAGCCGCAGCAAAAAAGTGCTGACAACCTGTTGACGAGAAGCGAAATGTTCTGCATAATCTCGTTTCTCTGCTGCTGACAACGCAGCGACGCGAACGGCAAAGCCGGCGCGTGAGCTCTTTAACAAACGAACAACCGATAAGTGTGGGCGCTCGATAGCGGCAGTCACAGTCGATTCTTCGGGATCGGCGACAGCTCAAAAGTTATCAAGTGCTCGCACAGCAAAACGTGGCTTCATCGGCGTCAAGACGATGGAGCCAGTCAGTTTTCTGAGAGTGAGCGACCGCTCGAAAGAGCGAGATCCTTCGGGATCACAAGGATTTGAACTGAAGAGTTTGATCCTGGCTCAGATTGAACGCTGGCGGCATGCCTTACACATGCAAGTCGAACGGCAGCGCGGGCTTCGGCCTGGCGGCGAGTGGCGAACGGGTGAGTAATACATCGGAACGTGCCCTGTTGTGGGGGATAACTAGTCGAAAGATTAGCTAATACCGCATACGACCTGAGGGTGAAAGCGGGGGACCGTAAGGCCTCGCGCAATAGGAGCGGCCGATGTCTGATTAGCTAGTTGGTGGGGTAAAGGCCTACCAAGGCGACGATCAGTAGCTGGTCTGAGAGGACGATCAGCCACACTGGGACTGAGACACGGCCCAGACTCCTACGGGAGGCAGCAGTGGGGAATTTTGGACAATGGGGGCAACCCTGATCCAGCAATGCCGCGTGTGTGAAGAAGGCCTTCGGGTTGTAAAGCACTTTTGTCCGGAAAGAAATCGCGCTGGCTAATACCTGGCGTGGATGACGGTACCGGAAGAATAAGCACCGGCTAACTACGTGCCAGCAGCCGCGGTAATACGTAGGGTGCGAGCGTTAATCGGAATTACTGGGCGTAAAGCGTGCGCAGGCGGTTTTGTAAGACAGGCGTGAAATCCCCGGGCTCAACCTGGGAATGGCGCTTGTGACTGCAAGGCTAGAGTGCGTCAGAGGGGGGTAGAATTCCACGTGTAGCAGTGAAATGCGTAGAGATGTGGAGGAATACCGATGGCGAAGGCAGCCCCCTGGGACGAGACTGACGCTCATGCACGAAAGCGTGGGGAGCAAACAGGATTAGATACCCTGGTAGTCCACGCCCTAAACGATGTCAACTAGTTGTTGGGGATTCATTTCCTCAGTAACGTAGCTAACGCGTGAAGTTGACCGCCTGGGGAGTACGGTCGCAAGATTAAAACTCAAAGGAATTGACGGGGACCCGCACAAGCGGTGGATGATGTGGATTAATTCGATGCAACGCGAAAAACCTTACCTACCCTTGACATGCCACTAACGAAGCAGAGATGCATCAGGTGCCCGAAAGGGAAAGTGGACACAGGTGCTGCATGGCTGTCGTCAGCTCGTGTCGTGAGATGTTGGGTTAAGTCCCGCAACGAGCGCAACCCTTGTCTCTAGTTGCTACGCAAGGGCACTCTAGAGAGACTGCCGGTGACAAACCGGAGGAAGGTGGGGATGACGTCAAGTCCTCATGGCCCTTATGGGTAGGGCTTCACACGTCATACAATGGTGCGTACAGAGGGTTGCCAACCCGCGAGGGGGAGCTAATCCCAGAAAACGCATCGTAGTCCAGATCGTAGTCTGCAACTCGACTACGTGAAGCTGGAATCGCTAGTAATCGCGGATCAGCATGCCGCGGTGAATACGTTCCCGGGTCTTGTACACACCGCCCGTCACACCATGGGAGTGGGTTTTGCCAGAAGTAGTTAGCCTAACCGCAAGGAGGGCGATTACCACGGCAGGGTTCATGACTGGGGTGAAGTCGTAACAAGGTAGCCGTATCGGAAGGTGCGGCTGGATCACCTCCTTTCCGAGCACGACTTGCTCAAGTCGAGCGTTCACACTTATCGGTTGGTTCGAGTGTTACAGCCAAGGGTCTGTAGCTCAGGTGGTTAGAGCACCGTCTTGATAAGGCGGGGGTCGTAGGTTCAAGTCCTACCAGACCCACCAGTCTTAGATGAGGGGGATTAGCTCAGCTGGGAGAGCACCTGCTTTGCAAGCAGGGGGTCGTCGGTTCGATCCCGTCATCCTCCACCACCCGCCTGACAGCAAGCATTGCTGTTGGTGCGAGCCAGACCTGGCAGTCGTCAAAGGCAAGCGCTTGACTTGAGCGTTTGCCTTTGGCGTTGGCCAAGACGATGTGCGCATGCACGTTGGCTGTTCTTTAACAAAATGGGATGTAGTAAAGGTGTCGCGACGCGTTGATGAGGCGCGTAGACGATCGATTCTGATCGCGCGATACCGGGTTGTGATTGTATCAACCAAAGTATTTAAGTGATCGAAAGATGACTTGGAATACGGCACAAATGCGAGAACTCAACCTGTAGCGTAGGCGTTGTAGACGCACTCGTTATAGGGTCAAGCGAACAAGTGCATGTGGTGGATGCCTTGGCGATCACAGGCGATGAAGGACGCGGTAGCCTGCGAAAAGCTTCGGGGAGCTGGCAAACGAGCTTTGATCCGGAGATGTCCGAATGGGGAAACCCGGCCCGTATGGGTCATCCCACACTGAATCCATAGGTGTGGGAAGCGAACGCGGCGAACTGAAACATCTAAGTAGCTGCAGGAACAGAAATCAACCGAGATTCCCAAAGTAGTGGCGAACGAAATGGGATGAGCCTTGTACTTTTTAGCAGTGTGGTTAGCAAAACGGGATGGAAAGCCCGGCCATAGCAGGTGATAGCCCTGTATGCGAAAACCGCGTTGTGGAACTAGGGGTACGACAAGTAGGGCGGGACACGTGAAATCCTGTCTGAAGATGGGGGGACCATCCTCCAAGGCTAAATACTCGTGATCGACCGATAGTGAACCAGTACCGTGAGGGAAAGGCGAAAAGAACCCCGGGAGGGGAGTGAAATAGATCCTGAAACCGCATGCATACAAACAGTCGGAGCCTGGAAACGGGTGACGGCGTACCTTTTGTATAATGGGTCAGCGACTTACATTCAGTGGCAAGCTTAACCGGTTAGGGAAGGCGTAGCGAAAGCGAGTCCGAATAGGGCGATTGAGTCGCTGGGTGTAGACCCGAAACCAGACGATCTATCCATGGCCAGGTTGAAGGTGCGGTAACACGTACTGGAGGACCGAACCCACTAACGTTGAAAAGTTAGGGGATGAGCTGTGGATAGGGGTGAAAGGCTAAACAAGTCTGGAAATAGCTGGTTCTCTCCGAAAACTATTTAGGTAGTGCCTCGTGTCTCACCTTCGGGGGTAGAGCACTGTCATGGTTGGGGGGTCTATTGCTGATTACCCCGCCATAGCAAACTCCGAATACCGAAGAGTGCAATCACGGGAGACAGACATCGGGTGCTAACGTCCGGTGTCAAGAGGGAAACAACCCAGACCGCCAGCTAAGGTCCCCAAGATTGGCTAAGTGGGAAACGAAGTGGGAAGGCTAAAACAGTCAGGAGGTTGGCTTAGAAGCAGCCACCCTTTAAAGAAAGCGTAATAGCTCACTGATCGAGTCGTCCTGCGCGGAAGATGTAACGGGGCTAAGCCAGTCACCGAAGCTGCGGACGCGCCTTGTGCGCGTGGTAGGAGAGCGTTCCGTAAGCCTGTGAAGGTGTCTTGTAAAGGATGCTGGAGGTATCGGAAGTGCGAATGCTGACATGAGTAGCGATAAAGGGGGTGAAAGGCCCCCTCGCCGTAAGCCCAAGGTTTCCTACGCAACGTTCATCGGCGTAGGGTGAGTCGGCCCCTAAGGCGAGGCAGAGATGCGTAGCTGATGGGAAGCAGGTTAATATTCCTGCACCGTCGTATGATGCGATGGGGGGACGGATCGCGGAAGGTTGTCCGGGTGTTGGAAGTCCCGGTCCCTGCATTGGAGAAGGCGCTTTGGCAAATCCGGGCGCGGAATTCAAGGATGTGGGGCGAGCGGCCTAGTGCTGCGAAGCAATCGGAAGGGGTCCCAAGAAAAGCCTCTAAGCTTCAGTCATACGAGACCGTACCGCAAACCGACACAGGTGGGCGAGATGAGTATTCTAAGGCGCTTGAGAGAACTCGGGAGAAGGAACTCGGCAAATTGGTACCGTAACTTCGGGATAAGGTACGCCCTGGTAGCTTGACTGGCCTGCGCCAGAAGGGTGACGGGGTTGCAATAAAATGGTGGCTGCGACTGTTTAATAAAAACACAGCACTCTGCAAACACGAAAGTGGACGTATAGGGTGTGACGCCTGCCCGGTGCCGGAAGATTAAATGATGGGGTGCAAGCTCTTGATTGAAGTCCCGGTAAACGGCGGCCGTAACTATAACGGTCCTAAGGTAGCGAAATTCCTTGTCGGGTAAGTTCCGACCTGCACGAATGGCGTAACGATGGCCACACTGTCTCCTCCCGAGACTCAGCGAAGTTGAAGTGTTTGTGATGATGCAATCTCCCCGCGGCTAGACGGAAAGACCCATGAACCTTTACTGCAGCTTTGCATTGGACTTTGAACCGATCTGTGTAGGATAGGTGGGAGGCTTTGAAGCGAGGACGCCAGTTCTCGTGGAGCCGTCCTTGAAATACCACCCTGGTTTGTTTGAGGTTCTAACCTAGGCCCGTGAATCCGGGTCGGGGACAGTGCATGGTAGGCAGTTTGACTGGGGCGGTCTCCTCCCAAAGTGTAACGGAGGAGTTCGAAGGTACGCTTGGTACGGTCGGACATCGTACCTAAAGTGCAATGGCAAAAGCGTGCTTAACTGCGAGACCGACAAGTCGAGCAGGTGCGAAAGCAGGACATAGTGATCCGGTGGTTCTGAATGGAAGGGCCATCGCTCAACGGATAAAAGGTACTCTGGGGATAACAGGCTGATACCGCCCAAGAGTTCATATCGACGGCGGTGTTTGGCACCTCGATGTCGGCTCATCTCATCCTGGGGCTGTAGCCGGTCCCAAGGGTATGGCTGTTCGCCATTTAAAGAGGTACGTGAGCTGGGTTTAAAACGTCGTGAGACAGTTTGGTCCCTATCTGCCGTGGGCGTTGGAATCTTGACGGGGGCTGCTCCTAGTACGAGAGGACCGGAGTGGACGTACCGCTGGTGTACCTGTTGTCTCGCCAGAGGCATCGCAGGGTAGCTATGTACGGAAGAGATAACCGCTGAAAGCATCTAAGCGGGAAACTCGCCTGAAGATGAGGATTCCCTGGAGCCTCGAGCTCCTTGAAGGGTCGTTCAAGACCAGGACGTTGATAGGCTGGGTGTGGAAGCGCAGTAATGCGTTAAGCTAACCAGTACTAATTGCCCGTAAGGCTTGATCCTATAACCAGTGCGTTTCAATCCGCTGGTGTTGCCGCATACGTGCCATACAGCACAACCCAATCGCTACATCCCAATACGCCAGATTGGCCCCAAGCCAGTCCGGCAACCCTTTATGCCTGGTGACCATAGCAAGTCGGAACCACCCCTTCCCATCCCGAACAGGACCGTGAAACGACTTCGCGCCGATGATAGTGCGGACTACCCGTGTGAAAGTAGGTCATCGCCAGGCTCTCCATCCCCAAGACACCCCAGATCTCCCAAGGTCTGGGGTGTTTTGCTTTGCGGCGGCGGAAAGCCCCCAAAAATGAAAACGGCACCGGAAACCGCGCCGCGCAGACGGAATACAACAGATCGCCCTCGTGCGTGAAGTCACCGGTTCTCGCTCCGCATCAGCTCTGTTATGGTGTCGCTCGGCGCCGGCGCTTGCCCCACTTGTGAGCATCGCGGTGCCATCGTCACGCAATCAAGCCACGGCCCAACCAGGGGCGGGCAATCGGGAAGTCTGGGGGAAGGTATGGCCGCAAACATGGCCGGATTCATCGGCATGGGCCTGCGCAGGCCCCTGTTTGCAGGCGTTTTCCTGACGGCTGCGGCGACATTGGCCGGATGCGCGACATCTCCATCGTCGTCTCCCGACGCCGAGGGATCCGTGTCGAAGGCCCCCAAGGTGGCCAGGATCTCGCCGATGGATTGCCGCAAGTTCCACCAGCGGCTGGCTGCTTCGACTGCCAAATCGCTGCGGAACGAGACATCGCAGCGCTCCGACTACCTGGCCCAGCTCCAGAAAGTTGGCGACCAAAGCGGACAAGAAGCCGACGAGCCGATGCCGTTGCAGCAACTTCCGCTATTTTCGACATTCGGCCCAGAGCAGGCACTGCCGGCGGGCTGGCACAGCTGGACCGTCAACCGCAGCAAGACCCCCACGCAATACGCACTGACCGAAGTCGACCAGCGCGTCGTGCTGCATGCCCGCGCGGATGGTTCCGCTTCGGGCCTCTATGTTCCTCTGAAGCCGCGGGAGCCAGGCAAGCTGCGCTGGGCCTGGAAGACGCGCGACGTCATCGCCGACGGCGACAACGCCAGCGGACCCCGCGAGGATGCACCGCTACGGGTGTTCGTTGCCTTCGACGGGGACAAGAGCACGCTGTCGCTGAAAGATCATCTGATGGACGAAATGGCGCGGCTGATGACCGGCCGCGAGATGCCCTACGCAACCCTGATGTACATCTGGGGCGCCAAACGTCCGGAAGGGACGGTCATACCGAACCCGCACACCGAGCGGGTCCGCATGATCGTGGTGGATTCAGGCACTCGGCACGCCAGGCAATGGCGTTGCCACGAGCGCGATCTGCGGGCGGACTATCGCGCCGCCTTCGGCAAGGAGCCGGGCCGGCTGCTGGCCGTCGGCATCATGACCGACACCGACAACACCAGGAGCCAGGCGGAAGCCTGGTATGGCGACATCGCGCTGGACTAGCGTGCGCGGGTCCCGCGCGGCGGAGGCCCGCAGCGGCGGGAGCCCTGCAGGGCGAGCGTCCGTGGCGAAATCAGGGGACCACGGGATCGGTCAATGCCAGCGCCGCGAACGACGCCAGCCAGTGCGTCCCGACATAGTCGCCGCTGACCGCCTGCGCCAGCGACGCGTCCAGATGATCGACCCACGCACCCGCCGCCTTCGCCCGCAACGGTTCCGGCAGCGACGGTCCGAGCAGGCGCCAGCACCAGGCGCGCGACAGGTTCAGCCCGTCCAGATGCACCAGCTTCGGATCGGTGCGATCGCCAACCACCACCGGGGTCAGCCACGTCGCCAGGTCGGTCGGTGCAGGTGCAAACATCTCCCACCATTCCGCGAACGCGCAGTCGTCCAGCACGCTGCGCATCAGCACCGCCTCCATCAGGCCGCCTGACAGGAACTCGTCGCCGCCGGGCTCGTAGCGAGCCGGGTAGCGCTGATCGTGGCCAAACCAGCGATGCGCCCGTCGCGCGATCGCGCGGCGCAGCGCCGGATGGTTGTCCGCGCGGGCATAGCCGTCGGCCAGCACCAGCGCGAAGGCGCTGTTGGCATGCGTGCCGGTGCGGATCGGAAAATCGGCAATATCGAGATAGTCGCTCAGCCGTCCGGCGAGATACGTCGCCAGCGGTTCGCAGGCGCGCGCCCAGCGCTGTACCTGTTCGTCGTCGTCCGGAAACTGGCGCAGTTCCGCCTGCAGGCGCAGGATCCAGGCCCAGCCATAGGGACGCTCGAACGTGCCCGAGCCTGGCCGCTGGAAATACGCCAGCTCGGCTTGGACCGCTTCGGGCCGCCACTGGATGTCGAGCGTCGCCCGGATCGCGCCCGCTTCGGGCAGGTCGGGCCGGTGCGCCAGCAGCCGGACCAGCAGCCAGTGCATATGCACGCTCGAGTGCCAGTCGTAGCTGCCGAAATAGACGGGATGCAACGCGCGCGGCTCGGCCAGGTCGCCGGCGCCCATCATCATGTGGTCGATCCGGTAGGGGAAGGGCCGCAGGATGTTCTCGAGCGCGACCTGCGCGAAGGCGCTGGCAGTGGCGATATCCAGCGCCGGCAGCGCCGGCCGGGCCGTGGCGGCCATACCGCCAGCATCCGTCCCGCCCGCGCCGCTCATGCGATCCGCCCCATCCGCCCCATCAGCGCTATCCGAACGATTCACGCCGCTCGAACCATTCACACCATTCACGCCGGCGCCAGCCATTTCTCGACCAGCTTGACGAAGAAGGTCGAGCCCACCGGCAGGATCTCGTCGTTGAAGTCGTAGCTGGGGTTGTGCAGCATGCAGGGCCCGATGCCGTGGCCGGCCTCGCGGTGCCCGCCTTCGCCGTTGCCGATGAACAGATAGCAGCCCGGCCGCTCGAGCAGCATGAAGGAAAAGTCCTCGGCGCCCATGGTCGGTTCGATATTCGGATCGACGTTGTCGACGCCGACCAGCTCGCGCGCGACCTCGACCGCGAAGGCCGCTTCGGCGGCGCTGTTGACGGTCGGCGGATAGTTGCGGTCGAAGCTGAATTCGATGGTGCAGTCGAAGGCCGTGGCGACCGCGCGCGCCACCTCTTCCATGCGGCGTTCGATCAGGTCGAGCACCGGCAGCGTGAAGGTGCGCACGGTGCCGCCGATCCACGCTTCGTTGGGCACGATATTGGTCGCGTCGCCGGCGTGGAACTGCGTGACCGAGATCACCGCCGCATCGATCGGCCGCTTGTTGCGGGTGATGATGCCCTGCAGCGCGCCGACGATCTGCGCCGCGGTGAAGACCGGATCGTTGCCGTTATGCGGCATCGCCGCATGCGCGCCCTTGCCGCGTACGACGATGCGGAACTCGTTGCTCGACGCCATCAGCGGTCCGGGGCAGGTGCCGAACGAACCGGCCGGCATGCCGGGCCAGTTGTGCATGCCGAAGACGGCGTCGCACGGGAAACGCTCGAACAGCCCGTCGCGGATCATCTCGCGCGCGCCGCCGCCGCCTTCCTCGGCCGGCTGGAAGATCAGGTGAACGGTGCCGTCGAAGTTGCGATGCTGTGCCAGGTAACGGGCCGCGCCGAGCAGCATCGCCGTATGGCCGTCGTGGCCGCACGCGTGCATCTTGCCGTCGTGCTGCGAGCGGTGGCCGAAGGTATTGGCCTCCTGCAGCGGCAGCGCGTCCATGTCGGCGCGCAGGCCGATGCTGCGCGTGCTGCTGCCGTTGCGGATCACGCCGACGAGGCCCGTCTTGCCCAGGCCGCGGTGCACCTCGATGCCCCAGTCGGCGAGCGTGCGCGCGACCACGTCGGCAGTGCGCTGCTCCTCGAATCGCAGTTCCGGATGAGCGTGGATGTCGCGGCGGATCGAACGGATCTCGTCTTGCGCCTGGAGGATTTCGGGGATCAGTGTCATGGCCGTGGCAAGAGCGGTAAGCGGTGATAAACCAGAGGGTTGAAAACCAGGGCGGAAAAACCCCGGCTGGCAAAACCGGATTGGGGAAAACAGCAGGGGTGAAATATCCGGATCATACGACGCCGGGCCCGAATGCGCCAAAACCATCACGGCGCGAGGTTTCCCCGATAACCCGCCCAATGGCACCCGACATGCCGCCCAACGCGCCGCCCGGCATACGGCCCCGACATGCGGCCCCAGCATGCCGCCCGACATGCCGCCCAATATACCGTCGAATATGCCGCCGTCATTCGGCGCGGTATCCCCCGGAGGTGGGTTTCCCCGCATTGCAGCCGGTGCTTCTCTACTGGAACAGTTAATGCTTGCCGTACCGCGTCCGCGAGCCGGGCCCCGCTTGTATCACGACGCCTGCACCAATTTGCGGCGTCGCAGCTTGCGACGGTCACAGGCCGCTCGTTATAGTTGCCCCCACTTTTCGGGAGAATCGCTCGATGCCGCTTCGCCACCACCAGAAGGCATTTGCAACCGCCCTGCTCGCCGCAGCCATCAGCTTCGGCGCCGGCGGTCAGGCACTGGCAGCCGATTTCAAGCTGGCCATGAGCTCGCCGCCGACCTCGATGGACCCGCACTTCTACAACCTGTTCTCGAACATCAACGTGTCGGAGCATATCTTCGACAGCCTGATCAAGATGGACGCGGACAGCCGCATCATTCCGGGCCTGGCCGAGTCGTGGAAGCTGGTCAACGAGACCACGTGGGAGTTCAAGATCCGCAAGGGAGTCAAGTTCCATGACGGCTCGCCGCTGACCGCCGAGGACATCCTGTGGTCGCTGGACCGGCCGGCGACAATCCAGAACAGCCCCGGCAAGTTCGACGTCTACACCAAGGCCATCGTCGCCAAGAAGATCGTCGATCCGAACACGATCCAGCTGATCACCGCGCAGCCCTATCCGCTGGTGCTGAACGATCTGACTTCGATCTTCATCGTGCAGAAGAAGGCCACGCAGGGCCTGAACTCCGACGATTTCGCCCAGGGCAAGGGCATGGTCGGCACCGGTCCGTTCAAGTTCGTCAGCTACGCGCGCGACGACCGGGTCGAACTGACGCGCAACCCCGACTACTGGGGGCCGAAGCCCGCCTGGGACAAGGTGACGCTGCGCTTCATCCCGAACCCCGCCACGCGCCTGGCCGCGCTGCTGTCGGGCGACGTGCAGGCGATCGAGAACGTGCCGACGCCGGACCTGCCGCAAGTGCGCAAGAATCCGAAGCTGTCGTTCTTCTCGAAGATCTCGCACCGGGTCATCTATCTGTATTTCGATGCCAAGCGCGACAAGTCGCCGTACGTCACCACCAAGGACGGCCAGCCGATGGACAAGAACCCGCTGAAGGACGCGCGCGTGCGCAATGCCATCAGCATGGCCATCAACCGCCAGGGCATCAAGGACCGGCTGATGGAAGGCCTGTCCGAGCCGACCAACAACCTGGTGCCGCCGACGCTGTTCGGCCACAACCCGAACCTGAAGACGGTCAAGTACGACCCCGAGGGCGCCAAGAAGCTGCTGGCCGAGGCCGGCTATCCGAACGGCTTCGGCGTGACGCTGCATACGCCGAACAACCGCTACGTCAACGACGAGAAGGTCGCGCAGACCGTCGCGCAGAACCTGACGCGGATCGGTATCGCCACGCGGGTCGAAGGCATGCCGATGGCGACGTACTCGTCCAAGGGCATCAAGCACGAATGGTCGTTCGGCCTGCTCGGCTGGGGCGCGCAGACGGGCGAGGTCAGCTCGCCGCTGCGCGCGCTACTGGCGTGCGAGGATGCCAAGAAGGGCTTCGGCACCACCAACTGGGGCGAGTACTGCAATCCGAAGATGGATGCGGTACTGGAGAAGGCGCTGTCGACGGTAGACGACGCCCAGCGCTCGAAGCTGCTGCAGGAGGCGACCGCGATCGCGATCAACGACGGCGGCATCATTCCGATCCATCAGCAGGTGACCACCTGGGCCACGCAGAAGGGCATCACCTACGTGCCGCGGACCGACGAACGGACCTACGCGCACAACTTCAAGCCGCAGCAGTAACCGCTGGCGGCAGGCTGTTCACTTGACAGCCCCGGCGCGCGCGGTGCCCAATGGCGCCGCGCGCCCAACCGGCCCGCGCCGCGCAGCCGGCCCCGCCGCCCGCGGGTCCGGCGATGCGCCGATCGCCACGAAAACGGCCGCCCGGCGATGATCGGGCGGCGATAGCCGTCAGCCGATGCCGCGTCCCGCCGCATGCCTTCGCGCGACCCCTCGCGCGGGCCATGGCGGTACGCAGCGCCGGCGGCGAAGGAAAAGCGTCCCGACTATGCTGGTCTTTATCATCCGGCGCCTGATGCAGAGCGTGGTCGTGCTCTTCGTCATGTCGCTGCTGGTCTTTCTCGGTGTGTTCGCCATCGGCAATCCGGTGGACATCCTGATCAATCCGCAGGCCGATCAGGAAGACATCAAGCGCACCATCGCCGCGCTCGGCCTCGACAAGCCCCTGTGGGAGCAGTACTGGATCTTCCTGACCAATGCGCTGCAGGGCAATCTGGGCATCTCGTTCGCGCACGGCACGCCGGCGCTGAAGCTGATCTTCGAGCGGATGCCGGCGACCATGGAGCTGGCGATCTGCGCGATCCTGCTGGCGATCGTGCTCGGCATCCCGCTGGGCCTGTGGGCGGGCCTGCGGCCCAACGGCATCGCCGGCAAGTCGATCATGACGGTGTCGATCCTGGGCTTCTCGCTGCCGACCTTCTGGGTCGGCCTGATGCTGATCATGGTGTTCGCGGTGCAGCTCGGCTGGCTGCCGTCGAACGGGCGCGGACAGACCGTCTCGGTGCTCGGCATCCCGGTCAGCTTCCTGACCGTCGACGGCATCCGCCATCTGGTGCTGCCGGCCGTCACGCTGTCACTGCTCAATATCGCGATGGTGATCCGGCTGACGCGCGCCGGCACCCAGGAGGCGATGCTGCAGGACTACGTCAAGTTCGCGCGCGCCAAGGGCCTGTCGAACACGCGCATCGTCGGCGTGCATGTGCTCAAGAACATCCTGATCCCGATCGTCACCGTGATCGCGCTGCAGTTCGGCTCGATCATCGCCTTCGCCATCGTCACCGAGACGATCTTCGCCTGGCCCGGCATGGGCAAGCTGATCATCGATTCGATTCAGCTGCTGGACCGGCCGGTGATCGTCGCCTACCTGATGGTGATCGTGACGCTGTTCATCCTGATCAACCTGGCGGTCGACATCATCTACAGCGTGCTCGACCCGCGCGTGCGCATCGCCGACAACAAGGGCTGATCCCATGACCATCGCTACGCAACCGGGCACGCCGGACGGACTGCCGGCTCCCACCACCGATATTCCCGCCGGCCCGCCGGGCACCCCGACCGGCACGCCGACGCCGTCCGCCGCGGCGGCCGTCGACACGCCATGGCGCCGCTTCGCCCGGCAGTTCTTCTCGAGCAAGATCGCGGTGGCGGGCCTGGCCGTGCTGATCGCGATCGTGCTGATCGCGATCTTCGCGCCGTGGCTGGCGCCGCAGGATCCCTACGACCTCGCCACGCTGGACGTGCTCGATGCGCGCCTGGCCCCGGGCGAGGTGGCGGGCAACGGCATGACCTTCCTGCTGGGCTCGGACGAGCAGGGCCGCGACATCCTGTCGGCGGTGATGTACGGCCTGCGCATCAGCATCGGCGTCGGCGTGGTCAGCACGGTGATCGCGCTGGTGCTGGGCGCCACGCTGGGGCTGATCGCCGGCTTCGTCGGCGGACGCGTCGAGGCGCTGATCATGCGCGTCGCCGATCTGCAGCTGTCGTTCCCGCCGATCCTGCTGGCGCTGATCCTGCTGGCCTTCCTGCGGCCGGGCATCGGCAACATCGTGATCGCGCTGGTGGCGGTGCAGTGGGCCTACTACGCGCGCACCACGCGCAGCGCGGCGCTGGTCGAGCGGCGCAAGGAATATATAGAGGCGGCCACGTGCCTGGGCCTGCCGGCGCGGCGCATCATGTTCCGCCACCTGCTGCCCAACTGCCTGCCGCCGCTGATCGTGATCGCCGCGCTGCAGGTGGCCTCGGCGATCACGCTGGAGGCCACGCTGTCCTTCCTCGGCCTGGGCGTGCCGATCACCGAGCCGTCGCTCGGTTCGCTGATCTCGAACGGCCAGCAGTACATGCTGTCCGGCAAGTACTGGATCAGCTTCTTCCCCGGCATTGCGCTGGTGATCACCATCGTCGCGATGAACCTGGTCGCCGACCAGCTGCGCGACGTCCTGAACCCGCGCCTGCAGACGCTTTAAGAGACGACGCCACAAGGGGAATACCGGATGAGCGGCAAACCAACACTGCTGGTCGAGGACCTGGAGACGCATTTCTTCACGCGCGGCGGCGTCGCGCGCGCGGTCGATCGCGTGTCCTTCTCGATCGGCCGCGGCGAGATCATGGGCTTGGTCGGCGAGTCCGGCTCGGGCAAGTCGATGACCGGCTATTCGATCATGGGACTGATCGACCCGCCGGGGCAGGTGGTCGGCGGGCGCATCGAGCTGACCAGCCGCGACGGCGTCACGCGCGACCTGCGCAGGCTGACGCCGGCGCAGATGCGCAACGTGCGCGGCAACCGCATCGCGATGATCTTCCAGGATCCGATGATGACGCTGAACCCGGTGCTGCGCATCGATACGCAGATGATCGAGGCGGTGCTGGCGCACGAGAAGGTGGACAAGGCCGTGGCGCGCGAGCGCGCGCGCAATGCGCTGGCGCGGGTCGGCATTCCGTCGCCGGACGAGCGGCTGCAGGCCTATCCGCACCAGTTCTCCGGCGGCATGCGCCAGCGCGTGGCGATCGCCATCGCGCTGCTGAACAAGCCGGACCTGATCATCGCCGACGAGCCTACCACCGCGCTCGACGTGACGATCCAGGGCCAGATCCTCTACGAGATGCAGAAGCTGTGCCGCGAGTCGGGCACCGCGCTGATCTGGATCACGCACGACCTGTCGGTGATCGCGGGCCTGGCCGACAGCGTCTGCGTGATGTACGCCGGCAGGATCGTCGAGGCCGGCGATGTGCGGCAGGTGCTCGAGCGTCCCGAACATCCCTACACGCACGGGCTGATCGGCTCGGCGCCGTCGCGCAATCCGCGCGGCACGCCGCTGCGGCAGATCCCCGGCATGACGCCGTCGCTGCTGAACCTGCCCGGCGGCTGCGCCTTCCGCGAGCGCTGCCCGCGCGCCACCGAGATCTGCCGCACCGAGCCGCCGCTGAGCAGCACGCCCGACGGACGGCGCCTGCGCTGCTTCCATCCGGTGCTCGAAACCCAGGAGGCCGCATGAACGGCATGACCGATATGTCCGTGATCGACGCGCCCGCCGCCGGGGCATCGACGACCCCGGCCGCGGCAAGCGAGACGCCGCTGCTGGAGCTGCGCGGCGTCTCCAAGCGCTTCGTCAAGTCGCTCGACGCCGCCGCCCGCATCGCCAATCTGTTCGGCGCGCATGCGAAGGAAGAAGTGGTGCACGCGGTCGACCATGTCGACCTGGCCATCCGCGCCGGCGAGGTGGTCGGCCTGGTCGGCGAATCGGGCTGCGGCAAGTCGACGCTGGGCCGGATGGCGGTCGGCCTGCATACGCTGACCGAAGGCACGCGGCTGTGGAAGGGCGTGGACCTGGAGCAGCTGCCGGCCGAGAAGAAGCGCGAGAAGCAGCTGGCGATCCAGATGATCTTCCAGGACCCGTATGCCTCGCTGAACCCGCGGCTGCGCGTGCTGGATATCGTCGGCGAGGCGCCGGTGGTGCACGGCATCGTGCCGGCCTCGGGCCAGAAGGCCTATGTCGAGGAGATGCTGACCCGGGTGGGCATGGACCCGACCGTGCTGCGGCGCTTTCCGCACCAGTTCTCCGGCGGCCAGCGCGCGCGCATCGGCATCGCGCGGGCGCTGGCGGTCAGGCCGGAATTCCTGGTCTGCGACGAGTCGGTAGCGGCGCTCGACGTGTCGATCCAGGCCCAGGTGCTGAACCTGTTCATGCGGCTGCGCGAGGAACTGAACCTCACCTACCTGTTCATCAGCCACGATCTCGGCGTGGTCAAGCACATCAGCGACCGCGTGGTGATCATGTACCTGGGCCGCGTGGTCGAATCGGCGCCGACCGAGCAGGTGTTCGCCGCCCCGAACCATCCGTACACGCAGGCGCTGCTGGCCGAGGCGCCCAAGCTGGAGGTCGGCAAGAAGACCTATGTGGCGATCCAGGGCGAGATTCCGTCGCCGCTGCATCCGCCGTCGGGCTGCCACTTCCATCCGCGCTGCCCGTACGCGATGCCGCGTTGCCGCGAGGAGGCGCCCGCGCTGAAGGAGATCGCACCGCTGCGGATGTCGGCCTGCCATCTGAACGACCAGCGCTGAGCGGCTCGCCGTACGGCCATCGGGGCACCGTCAGGCGGCCGTCCGTGGGCCATCGGTGAGGCGCCGGCGGGGCCTCGGTGGGCCGGTCGGCGGCGCCTCGGTGGGCCGGTCGGCGGCGCGGTGGATGGGTCGTCGGGCTGGCCGTCGGCGGGCGCCGGGCCCCGCCCGCCCTGGCGCGATCGAATACAATCGGGCACAAAGGAAAACGCCCCCGGAGAACCCATGTCCACCCGCATCGTCCGCGCCGCCTGCCCGCACGATTGTCCCGACAGCTGCGCGCTGCTCGTCACCGTCGAGGACGGCCGCGCCGTCAAGGTGGCGGGCGATCCGGACCACCCGGGCACGCAGGGCGTGCTGTGCACCAAGGTGTCGCGTTATACCGAGCGCACCTACCATCCCGATCGCCTGCTGGGCCCGATGAAGCGGGTCGGCCCCAAGGGCAGCGGGCAGTTCGCGCCGATCGGCTGGGACGAGGCGCTCGACATCGTCGCCGAACGGCTCGGCGCGATCGCCGCGCGCGATCCGCAGGCCATCGTGCCCTACAGCTATGCCGGCACGATGGGGCTGGTGCAGGGCGAAAGCATGGCCGCGCGCTTCTTCCACAAGCTCGGCGCCTCGCTGCTCGACCGCACCATCTGCGCGAGCGCCGGCGCCACCGCGCTGCGCTACACCTATGGCGCCAGCGTCGGCATGGATATCGAACATGTCGAGGACGCCAAGCTGATCGTGATCTGGGGCGGCAATCCGATCGCCTCGAACCTGCACTTCTGGACGCGCGTGCAGCAGGCCAAGCGCCGCGGCGCGACGCTGGTGGCGATCGATCCGTACCGCTCGCTGACGGCGGAGAAGTGCCATCGGCATATCGCGCCGATGCCGGGTACCGACGGCGCGCTGGCGCTGGCGATCATGCATGTGCTGATCCGCGACGACCTGCTCGACCACGACTACATCGCGCGGCATACGGTCGGCTTCGACGCGCTGCGCGACCGCGCGGCGCAGTTCTCGCCGGCGCGCGCCGCGCAGATCTGCGGCATCGATGCCGAGGAGATCGAATGGCTGGCCGGCCTGTACGGCAAGCTGGCCGTGCGCGAACGGCAACCGGTGGCGATCCGCCTGAACTACGGCATGCAGCGGGCGCACGGCGGCGGCCAGGCGGTGCGCGCGGTGGCCTGCCTGCCGTCGCTGGTGGGCGCGTGGCGCCACGCCGCCGGCGGGCTGCAGCTGTCGACCTCGGGCTTCTTCCCGATCGACAACGCCGCGCTGCAGCGCCCGGACCTGCTGCCGAGCTGGCCCAGGCTGCCGCGCACGATCAATATGTCGACGATCGGCGATGCGCTGCTCGGCGAAGGGCTGCCGGCCGGCACGCCGCCGATCGAGGCGATCGTCGTCTACAACAGCAACCCGGTCGCGGTCGCGCCGCACTCGGGCAAGGTGGCGGCGGGCTTCGCGCGCGAGGACCTGTTCACCGTGGTGCTCGAGCACTTCCGCACCGATACCGCGGATTACGCCGACATCATCCTGCCGGCCACCACGCAGCTCGAGCACGTCGACGTCCACAAGGCCTACGGCCACACTTATTTCCTCGCCAACAACCAGGCCATCGCGCCGCTTGGCGAGGCGCTGCCCAATACCGAGATCTTCCGGCGGCTGGCGCGGCGCATGGGCTTTACCGAGCCGTGCTTTGCCGACAGCGACGAGGACATCGCCGCGCAGGCCATCGTGCGCGGCGATCCGCGCGCGGCGGGCATCGACTGGCAGACGCTGAAGGAAAGCGGCTGGCAGAAGCTGAAGCTGCCGGCGGCACCGTTTGCCGAGGGCGGTTTCCCGAGCCCCACCGGCAAGTGCCAGTTCTACGCGGCCGAGATGGTCAAGGACGGCCTCGATCCCTTGCCCGGCTACGTGCCGCCGTACGAGGCGCCGGCCAGCGCGCCGGAGCTGGCGGCGCGCTATCCGCTGGCGATGATCTCGCCGCCGGCGCGCAATTTCCTCAACAGCACCTTCGTCAACGTCGACAGCCTGCGCGCCACCGAGGGCGAGCCGCATCTGGACATCCATCCGGACGACGCCGCCGCGCGCGGCATCGTCGACGGCATGATGGTGCGCGCCTTCAACGACCGCGGCAGCATGCAGGCGCGCGCCCGTGTCACCGACCGCGCGCGCCAGGGGCTGGTGGTCGGGCTGTCGATCTGGTGGAAGAAGCTGGCCCCGGACGGCAAGAACGCCAACGAGCTGACCAGCCAGCGCCTGACCGACATGGGCCGCGCGCCGGTCTTCTACGACTGCCTGGTGCAGGTGGAGGCCGCCGCGCAGGCGGTGACGTGATGGCACGGCGGCCGGCTCGCGTCCGCGTGGCGGCCGCGCTGGCCGCCATCGCGTTTGGCGCGCTGCTGGCCGGCTGCGAGGCCGTCGGCTACTACGCGCAGTCGATCAGCGGCCATCTGGGCGTGATGGCCCAGGCCACGCCGCTGTCCGACGCGATCGCCTACGCCAACGGCAGCAACGACAAGCGGCTGGCCGAGCGGCTCGCGCTGGCCGGGCGCATGCGCGATTTCGCCTCGCGCGAACTGGCGCTGCCGGACAACGGCAGCTACCGCCATTACGCCAATCTGCATCGACCCTACGTGGTGTGGAGCGTGTTCGCCACGCCCAAGCTGTCGATGGAGCTGCACAAGTGGTGCTTCCTGGTGGTCGGCTGCATCAACTACCGCGGCTACTACGCGATCGAGGACGCGCACCGCTATGCCGCCGCGCTGCGCAGCCAGGGGCTGGAGACCTATGTGGCCGGCGTGCCCGCCTATTCGACGCTGGGCTATTTCGACGATCCGCTGCTGAACACCTTCGTCTATCTGCCCGAGGGCGAGCTGGCGCGGATGATCTTCCACGAGCTGGCGCACCAGGTGGTCTACGTGCGCAACGACACCACCTTCAACGAGTCGTTCGCCTCCGCGGTGGAGATCGCCGGCGTCGAGCGCTGGCTGGCGCGCGAGGCATCGGCTGACGCGCGCGCCAGCTACCGGCAGTACGACGCGCGCCGGCAGCAGTTCCGCGCGATGCTGCTGCAGGCGCGCGCGGAGCTCGACGCGCTGTACCGCCGGCCGATCGACGACAACGCCAAGCGCGCCGGCAAGGCGGCGATCTTCGCCGCGCTGCGCCAGCGCTATGCGGCGCTGAAGGAGTCGTGGGGCGGCTACAGCGGCTACGACCGCTGGTTCTCGCAGCCGCTGACCAATGCCCATCTGGCCGCGGTGGCCACCTATCAGCAATGGGTGCCGGCGTTCCTGGCGCTGCTCGATCAATGCGGCGGCGACTGGAAGGCCTTCTATGCCGAGGCCGAGCGCATCGGCAAGCTCAAGCCCGAGCAGCGCAAGGCGCGGCTGCGGGCGCTGGCGCCGAACGAGCCGGGGACCGGCGCGGCGGCCATGAACGCGGCCGCCGGCGGTACTGCGGTGGGCAACGCTCCGGTCGGCAACGCTGCGGCGGCTCATGCTGCGGCGGACCATGCTGCGGTGGACAACGCCGCGGCACCCCACAGTGCGGCCGGCAAGGGCGCAACCATCGCCGCGCCCGGCGGGTCCTAGGGTATTCCCGCGCCTGCGTGCGCACCGACTCCGCCATCGAGCGCCTTTACACTGGCAGCGGTTCAGAGGACTTCATCTAACGTATGGTCCTGGTGTTGTCTTAAGGGGGCCCGCCGTTTAGCATCGCCGTTTAGCGTCGCAAAAATCGAACGATCATTCAGAAACCAGGAGACGGCATATGGAAAAGCAGTGGCTGAAACACTATCCGGCAGGCGTACCCGCCGAGATCGACGCCAGCCAGTACCGGTCGCTTGCCCAGCTGCTGGAGGAATCCTTTCGCGACTACGCGGACCGGCGCGCCTTCGTCTGCATGGACAAGGCAATCACCTATGCCGAGCTGGACAAGCTGTCCGGCCACTTCGCCGCCTGGCTGCAGGCGCGCGGTCTCAAGCCGGGGGCGCGGGTCGCGATCATGATGCCGAACGTGCTGCAATACCCGGTCGTGCTAGCCGGCGTGCTGCGCGCGGGCATGGTGGTCGTCAACGTCAATCCGCTGTACACGCCGCGCGAGCTCGAGCACCAGCTCAAGGACAGCGGCGCCGAGGCGATCGTGATCCTGGAGAACTT
Source organism: Cupriavidus cauae (assembly GCF_026210475.1). Lineage (NCBI taxonomy): Bacteria > Pseudomonadati > Pseudomonadota > Betaproteobacteria > Burkholderiales > Burkholderiaceae > Cupriavidus > Cupriavidus cauae. The sequence goes on along the minus strand of NZ_CP080293.1, from coordinate 319,514 downwards.
CGCCGCCACGCTGCAGCAGGTGTTGTCCGCCACGCCGGTCCGGCATGTGGTGGTCGCCAGCATGGGAGACATGCTGGGCGGGCTCAAGGGTGCCGTCGTCAACTTCGTCGTGCGCAACGTCAAGAAGATGGTGCCGGCGTGGGAGCTGCCCAACTGCGTGCGCTTCCCCACGGCGCTGGCCGAGGGCAGCCGGCTGCAGCGCAAGCCGGTCGACACCGGTCCGGACGATATCGCCTTCCTGCAGTACACCGGCGGCACCACCGGCGTGTCCAAGGGTGCGGTGCTGCTGCACCGGAACGTGGTCGCCAACGTGCTGCAGTCGCAGGCGTGGATGCAGCCCGCGCTGGCCAAGGGCGCGCCGATCGACCAGGTGGTGACCATCACCGCGCTGCCGCTGTATCACATCTTCGCGCTGACGGTCTGCGCGCTGCTGGGCATGCGCAGCGGCGGCCTGAGCGTGCTGATTCCGAATCCGCGCGACATCCCGGGCTTCATCAAGGAGCTGCAGAAGTACCGCTTCCACATGTTCCCGGCGGTCAACACGCTGTACAACGCGCTGATCAACCACCCGGACATCGACAAGGTCGATTTCTCGGGGCTGCGCGTGGCCAACGGCGGCGGCATGGCGGTGCAGGAAGCGGTCGCGAAGAAATGGCTCGCCAAGACGGGCTGCCCGATCATCGAGGGCTACGGCCTGTCCGAGACCTCGCCGTCGGCGACCTGCAATCCGACCGACAGCGACGCCTTCTCCGGCACCATCGGCCTGCCGCTGCCGTCGACCGAGATTGCGATCCGCGACGACGACGGCCGCGACGTGCCGCTGGGCCAGCCGGGCGAGATCTGCCTGCGCGGGCCGCAGGTGATGGCCGGCTACTGGAACCGCCCGGACGAGACCGCCAAGGTCATGACGCCGGACGGCTTCTTCAAGACCGGCGACATCGGCATCATGGACGAGCGCGGCTATACCCGCATCGTCGACCGCAAGAAGGACATGATCCTGGTCTCGGGCTTCAACGTGTACCCGAACGAGATCGAGGGCGTGGTCGCGGAGTGCCCGGGCGTGCTGGAAGTCGCGGCGGTCGGCGTGCCGGACGAGCATTCGGGCGAGGTGGTCAAGCTGTTCGTGGTCAAGAAGGACCCGGCGCTGACCGAGCAGGATGTGATCGCGTTCTGCAAGGACCGGCTGACCGGCTACAAGCGGCCCAGGTACGTCGAGTTCCGTACCGAGCTGCCGAAGACCAACGTCGGCAAGATCCTGCGGCGGGAGCTGCGCGACTCGCGCAAGGCGGCCTGATCGCCTTCGCGGCGCCGGGCAGCCCGGCGCCGGCTCAGCACTCGTTGGACGGCGCCAGCCCCGGCTCGCGCCGTCCGTCCGCGTAGACCACGCGCACGCAGCTGCCGACATCGAGGCCCGGTGCGGCCGGGCCGTTGATGGTCGCATTGGTGCCGTCGTTCAGCTTGACCTCGTAGGCGAAGATATCGACCTGCTGCACCGGCTGGCGATTGAGCAGCCGGCCGAGGTCGAAGGCCAGGCCGACGCCCACGCCTCCGCCGTGCCAGCCGCCGCCGCTGGCGGCGCCCACTCCCACCCCATAGCCGGAATAGCCGCGCGCCTGTTCGACATCGACGCGCGTGACGAAGCGCTTCTCGGCGATCCGCCCCAGCTTGACGGTGGCATTGACCGGCGTGATCTGCGGCGCCGGCGGCGCGCTCGGCGAACTGGCGCAGCCGCCTGCCAGTGCCGCCACGGTGGCCGCCGCGACGGCCATCGCGGCGGCCCGCACGGGCAGGCCGGATACACGCCACGCTTGCGCTTGCGGCCGCGCTGGCGACCTTGGTTGCGACCTTGGTTGCGACCTCGGTTGCGGCCTCGGTTGCGTCATCAGGGATTTCATGCGGACACCAGTGTCGATTTGAGGCGGCCCAGCAGCTTGAACAGCGCGCGCCGCTCGGTTTCGGCCAGCCCGCCGAACAATTGCTCGACCCATTGCTCGTGCGCGCGCGCCATGCGCGTGAAGGCGGCGCGGCCGGCGGGCGTGAGCCGGATCAGATAGGCGCGCCGGTCGTTGGCAAGCGGCTCGCGCGAAACCAGCCCTTCCTGCTGCAGCTGATCAGTGATGCCGGTCACGTTGCCGCCGGTCACCATCATGCGGCGCGACAGCTCGCCCATCTTCAGGCCCTCGGGATGGCGCTCGAGCTGGGCCATCAGGTCGAAGCGCGGCAGCGTGCAGCCGAACGACTCGCGCAGCCGGCCGCGGATATCGGCCTCGACCAGGTTGGTGCAGGTCAGCAGCCGCAGCCACAGGCGCAGGGCCTCGTGGCTGGCATCATCGGCGCGGGTTTCGAGATCGACTGGCACCGCGTTGGACGCGGCGTCGGCGGCGGAAGTCGGCATCGCAGGCGGCAAGGGAAAATGTTGACGCCTGAAGTATATGCGCTAAGCCAGCCGCGAGGCGCGCTCCCGCGGCGGCCGCGCCAGGGGCCGGATCAGTCGACCTTCGCGCCCGAATCCTTGACCACCTTGGCCCACTTGGCGGTTTCGGCGCGGATATGCTGGGCGAACTGCTGCGGCGTGCTGCCCACCGGCTCGGCGCCCTGCGCCTGCAGCTTTTCGCGCATCGCCGGCGTCCCCAGCGCCTTGGCCACTTCCTGCTGGATCCGCGACACGATCGCGGGCGGCGTGCCGGCCGGCGCCAGCAGCCCGAACCACGAGCTGGCTTCGTAGTTGGGCAGCTTGGCCGCCTGCGCAATGGTCGGCAGGTCGGGCAGGGCGGGCGACGGTTTGGCGCTGGTCACCGCCAGCGCCTTCAGCTTGCCGGCCTTGATCAGCGACATCGACGACGGCAGGTTGTCGAACATCACCTGCATGGTGCCGCCGGCCAGGTCGGTCAGCGCCGGGCCGCTGCCCTTGTACGGGAAGTGGACCATGAAGGTGCGGGTCTGCGTCTTGAACAGTTCGCCGGCCAGATGGATCGAGGTGCCGTTGCCGCTCGAGGCCATGTTCAGCTTGCCGGGATTGGCGCGCGCATAGGCGATCAGGTCGTTGACGCTGTTGATCTTGTTCTGCTGCGCGAAGGCCGGGTTCAGCACCAGCACGTTCGGCACCGCGGCGACCTCGGTGATCGGCGCGAAGTCCTTGATCGGGTCGTACGGCAGCTTGCTGTACAGCGACTGGTTGATACCGTGGGTGCCGACCGTTCCCATCAGCAGCGTGTAGCCGTCGGGCTCGGCCTTGGAGACGATCTCGGCGCCGATGTTGCCGCCCGCGCCGGGCCGGTTGTCGACCACCACGTTCCAGCCCGGCAGCTTCGACAGTTCCGCGGCGACCGCGCGCGCCAGGATGTCGGTAGTGCCGCCCGGGGCGAACGGCACCACCATGCGGATCGGCTTGGCCGGATAGCCGGCCGGGTCGGCGGCATGCGCGGACGATAGCCACGCGAGGCCGGCCAGCCCGCTCAGGGTGGCGGCCAGGGTCAGGCGCAGCGCGCGGCGGCGGGGGGCTTGCATCGGTCGTCTCCTTGCGCGCCGTTGGAAGAGCAGGCGCGTCGTGTTGTCGGTGTGTTGTTGCTGCGTTGTCGTTGCGCAATCGCTGCGGTGTTGCCGCGATGTCGCCGCGTTGCTGCTCGCACGGCCGGCGGGTCGCCGGGACTGCTGCATTCTAGTGGCGCCGACGAGGCAATGCCGATGAGGTGAAGCCCTATGGCGGCGCCGCGCGCCGTCATGGGGTGGGCCGAGCTTGGCCCTAGCTTGGCGCGGGCAGGAGCCCGGGCAGGGGCTCGGGCGGCGCCGATAAAAAAGGCACCCGAAGGTGCCTTTCGAAGACGCGCTTCAGGCCGGCGCACGGCCGGCCGTCGGTGCTCGCGTTCAGAACTTGTGGCGGATACCGATGCCCACGCCGACCATATTGTCTTCGCCGGCGCCCAGCGGGTAGCCGTTGGCGAAGCTGATGACGGCGCTGTCGAAGTTCAGGCCGGCGTTCTTGGTGTAGGCGGCGGTCAGGTAGATGTCGGTCCGCTTGGTGATGTTGTAGTCCGCCACGAAGCTGACCTGCCACGGGTTCGGTGCGTTGACGCCGTTCAGGTTCTTGACGTCGGCGTAGTAGTACGCCAGCGTCAGGCCCAGCGCGGCGGTGGCCTGGTAGTTGGCGCCGGCCCAGTAGTAGTCGTCGCGGTAGATGGTGGCGTCGTTCGGGGCCTTGTTCTGGCCCCAGCGGTAGCCTGCCATCAGCTTGGCCGGGCCGAAGGCGTAGCTGGCCGCGGCACCCGCCTTGCGGAACGTCGCGGTGTCGCCGCCGGTGTTGGCCACCGTCGGGTTCGACTGGTCGTAGGCGATGGTCACGCCCAGCGGACCGGCCGCGTACGCCACCGCACCACCGTAGCCGGTGTCACGGCGGAACTGGCCCGGCACTTCGCCGCCGCCGGCCACGCCGTTGCCGAACGACCAGTGCGCGATGGCGGTGACCGGACCGAACTTGCCGGTGTACTTGGCGGTGTTGTCCGAGCGGAAGTTGGTACCCAGCTGATAGGCGATCGGTTCGTACTGCGTCGCGTAGCCGGTCGGCGAGAAGTTGGCGAATGCATCGAACATCGAGGTGTACTGGCGACCGAAGGTGATGCGGCCGACCTGGTTGCTCTCGATACCGACATACGCCTGACGGCCGAACAGGCGGCCGCCCTGCTGCATGCGGCCGTCATCCACGCCGAAGCCGCTTTCCAGCACGAACAGCGCCTTCATGCCGCCGCCGAGATCTTCCACGCCGCGCAGACCCCAGCGCGAACCGGACAGGCCGCCGGAAGTCACCCCGAACTTGTTTTCTCCACGGCCCGGGAATCCGGCCGTGCCCGCCGCGGTCGAGGACATGTTGCTGACGTACTCGATGTTGGCGTCGACCACCCCGTAAAGCGTGACGGTCGATTGGGCCTGAGCGGTCCCGGCGAAAGCGCCGAGCGCGGCCAATGCAAGAAGCGACTTCTTCATGCTGGTTTATCTCCTGTAGTAAGAATTATTGGTGTGATGCGCGAGACAGCCTCCTGAACTCTCCATGCTCTGCGCACCCAACTTCGCGAGAAGTTGTCGGGTACTGTAACAAACGGCATTGTTTGCACAATCGCACAGTCGTTCTATTGTCGGCTTTTCACAACTCAGGGTTTTGGAGTAGCCCGCCAGCCCAGGCCAGTACTGGCAAGGCGCCCCGCGAGGGCGGTCCGAAACGGGGGCGGTACAATGCGGGAATTCCCCGAACCGACCCAAGGCGGCTCATCGTCACTTTCACCGTCACGCCGGCCGCCACCGCCGTACCGACATGGACAAGCTGATCCACGAATTCGACGTCGCCCTGCGCGCCATCACCGGCGCGACCCGTGCGGGGCGCCCCAGCCCGGCCGAGACGCTGGGCGAGCACGACGACACGCAACTGGACGCCGGCGAGCGCCGGCATGTCGCCGGGCTGATGCGGGTCAACCATGTCGGGGAGGTCTGCGCCCAGGCGCTGTACCAGGCCCAGAAGCTGACCGCGCGCGATGGCGCGGTGCGCGCGCAGATGGATGCCGCCGCGCGCGAGGAGGAGGATCACCTCGGCTGGTGCGCGGAGCGCCTGCGCGAGCTCGGCTCGCGGCCGAGCCTGCTGAACCCGCTGTGGTACGCCGGCGCCTTCGCCATCGGCTGGCTGGCCGGCCGCGCCGGCGATCGCGCGAGCCTGGGCTTCGTTTCCGAGACCGAGCGCCAGGTCGAGCAGCACCTGACCGGCCATCTGGAGCAGCTGCCTCCCGCCGATGCGCGCTCGCGCGCGATCCTCGAGCAGATGCGTGACGACGAGGCCCGCCATGGCGCCAGCGCGCGCGAAGCGGGCGGGATCACGCTGCCCGCCCCGGTGCGGGCGGCGATGCGCGCGGCCTCGCGCGTGATGACCACCACGGCTTACCGGATCTGAAGCGGACTGAAGCGGATCTGAAGCGGATCTGACGCGGATCTGAAGCGGGCCTGACGCGGAGCCGACGGTCCCGTCACGACCCGCACGGCGCGCCGGACCGCGTCGTCCGGCGCCCGCCGCGGGCTCTTCCCAGCGGCTCTCGGCATCGAATCGTTGTATCCTTTGGCCGGGCTCGGGACCGCGGTATTTCCTTGCGCCAGCGACTTCTCCCCGCGTAGTTCTCAGGTGGTTTCTCGGCTTTCTCCCCTAAGACCTTCATTTCATTAGGAATTCACCTTCCTGGTGCGCGCTCGCCCTGCGCTAAGTCTTTGTTCTGATTCCGAAAAACGCCTTTTCGGCACCGTTGACGAGCCTTGACCGGCCAATAGGCTTCCTCTAAAGTGGGGAATAGTGTGAGGAAGTGTATTTTTGTGTGAGGAAAGGGCTTCGGTGTGGGATGATGTGCACTAGCCGAAGCGGACCAGTCAACGCCACGCCAAGCCGCCGCAGGCAGGCGCGGGACGGGGGTGAACTTGTTTCAGGGAGCATCGGCGCTCTCCCTCGATGCCAAGGGTCGGATGTCGATTCCGACGCGGCACCGGGAAGCGCTGCAACAACAGGCCGAGGGCCGGGTGACGCTGACCAAGCACCCGGATGGATGCCTGCTGCTCTTTCCCCGGCCGGAATGGGAAACCTTTCGCACACGGATTGCGGCGTTGCCGATGGACGCGCACTGGTGGAAGCGCATTTTTCTGGGCAATGCCGCCGACGTCGAAATGGACAGCGCCGGGCGCGTGCTGATCGCGCCGGAGCTGCGCAGCGCCGCCATGCTGGACAAGGAAGTGATGCTGCTCGGCATGGGCAGCCATTTCGAGGTCTGGGATGCCGCGACCTACGCCGCCAAGGAACAGCAGGCGATGGCCCAGGGCATGCCTGAAGCATTGAAGAACTTCTCTTTCTGAAGTGGTTATGGAACCGACCCGTACGCCGGGGCCCACCCCCCTGCGCCATCGCACCGTGCTGCTGGACGAAGCCGTCGATGCGCTCGTGTGGCGGCCCGACGGCGTCTACGTGGACGGCACCTTCGGCAGGGGAGGGCACAGCCGAGCCGTGCTGGCGCGGCTGGGACCCGAAGGGGCACTGGTCGCCTTCGACAAGGATCCGGCAGCAATCGCAGAAGCGGGCACCATCAAGGATGCCCGCTTCTCTATTGAGCACGCGAGCTTCGCCGCCATGGGCGAGCGCCTGGCCGGCGCGAAGGTCGCGGGCGTGCTGCTCGACCTGGGGATCAGCTCGCCCCAGATCGACGACGCAGCGAGGGGGTTTTCGTTTCGGTTCGAGGGCCCGCTCGACATGCGCATGGACACCACGCGCGGCATCACCGCCGCCGAGTGGCTGGCGCAGGCCGACGAGCAGGACATCGCGAGGGTGATACGAGACTATGGGGAAGAACGGTTTGCTGTACAGATTGCAAAGGCGATTGTTGCTCGCCGGAGCGAACCCGGCGATGGCGGACGCCTCGCCACTACTGCCGACCTTGCCGCGCTCGTGGCGAAAGCCGTCAAGACACGCGAGAAGGGTCAGGACCCTGCGACCCGCACCTTTCAGGCTCTACGGATTTTCATCAATCAAGAGCTTGCGGACCTCGAAAGCGGTCTGAGCGCGGCCTACGATCTGCTCGAGGTAGGGGGACGGCTGGTGGTGATCAGCTTTCATTCGCTGGAGGACCGCATCGTCAAGCGGTTCATGCAGGCGCACGCACGCCCGCAGCAGGACGCCGATCCGGCGCTGCGGCGCGCGCCGCTGCGCGCGGCCGACCTGCCCCAGCCCACGATGAAGCTGCTCGGCCGCGTCAAGCCCGGTGCCCGGGAAACCGCCGACAACCCCCGCGCGCGCTCGGCCGTGATGCGCGTCGCTGAAAAACTGGCGCCCGCCGCGCCGCAGGGTGGGGCGCGCGCATGAACCGCCTGACCTTCTTCCTGCTCGGCGCGCTGATCCTGTGCGCGCTGTCGCTGGTCAGCGCCCAGCACGAGGCGCGCACGCTGTTCGTCGCGCTCGAGCGCGCGCAGTCCGAGGAGCGCCAGCTCGAGACCGACTGGTCGCGGCTGCAATACCAGCAGAGCGCGCTGTCCAAGAGCGCGCGCATCGCCGACGCGGCCCGCGCGCAATTGAAGATGTCGCCGGTCAGCCCCGGCCGTACCCAATACCTGCAGGGCATCGTGCTGCCGCGCACCGAAGGCGAGGGCGCCAACGGTGCCGCCGGTGCCAATGGCGCCAATGGTGCCAACGGTGCCAACGGTGCCGAAACGCAGCAGCGCAACGCCGCGGAGGCCCGTCCATGACGATGGCCCGCCCGAGCCTGCACCGCCCGCGCAATGCGCGGCCCGCCGCCACGCGTCCGCGCTCCGGCCAGTTCTCGGCCAGCCCGGTGCTCGGCCTGCGCCTGCCGATGTGGCGCTCCAAGCTGGTGGTGTTCCTGATGTTCACGGCCTTCGTCGCGCTGGCCGTGCGCGCGCTGTGGATCCAGGGCCCGGGCAACCAGTTCTACGAGGCCGAGGGCAAGAAGCGCTTCCAGCGCACGCTCGAGCTGCCGGCCACGCGCGGCAAGATCCTCGACCGCAACGGCCTGGTGCTGGCCACCAGCCTGCCGGTCAAGGCGATCTGGGCGGTGCCCGAGGACGTGCCGTCGAACCTGGATGCCGGCAAGCTGCGCCAGCTCGCCAGGCTGCTCGACATGTCCGAGAAGGACCTGCGCAAGAAGCTGACCGAGGACAAGAGCTTCGTCTACCTGAAGCGGCAGGTGCTGCCCGACGTGGCCGAGAAGATCGCCGCGCTGAAAATCGACGGCGTGCACCAGAGCGGCGAGTACAAGCGCTTCTACCCGGAAGGGGAGGCGATGGCGCATATCGTCGGCTTCACCAACGTCGAGGACCGCGGCCAGGAAGGCATGGAGCTGGCGCGCGAAGGCGTGCTGGCCGGCAAGGCGGGCGCGCGCCAGGTCATCAAGGACCGGCTCGGCCGCGTGGTCGAGGACATCGGCGTGCTGCGCAGCCCGCGCGACGGCCAGGACCTGCAGTTGTCGATCGACGCCAAGATCCAGTACCTGGCCTTCAACGAGGTCAAGGCGGTGGCCGAGCGCAGCAAGGCCAAGGCCGCCAGCGCGGTGGTGCTCGACGCGCAGACCGGCGAGGTGCTGGCGCTGGCCAACTGGCCCAGCTACAACCCGAACGACCGCGCGCGCCTGTCCGGCGAGCAGCTGCGCAACCGCGTGCTGACCGACACCTTCGAGCCCGGCTCGATGATGAAGCCGATCACCGCCGCGCTGGCGCTGCAGCTCAAGCGCGTGACGCCGTCGACGGTGTTCCAGACCGAAGGCCGCTACACCTTCGAGCGCGCGACGATCTCGGATACCCACAACTACGGTCCGCTGACCGTCGCCGGCGTGATCCAGAAGTCCAGCAACATCGGCACCATCAAGATGGCGATGCTGATGAAGCCGCAGGAAATGTGGGACATGTTCACCAGCCTGGGCCTGGGCCAGGCACCCAAGCTCGGCTTCCCCGGCGCCGCCGCGGGCCGAGTGCGCCCGTACAAGAGCTGGCGGCCGATCGAGCAGGCCACCATGTCGTACGGCTACGGCCTGTCGGTGTCGCTGATGCAGATGGCGCACGCCTATACGATCTTCGCCCACGACGGCGAGCTGATTCCGATCACGATGTTCCGCACCGACGGCCCGGCCAGCGGCGAGCGCGTGATCTCGCCCCAGGTCGCGCGCGACGTGCGCGGCATGCTGGAGATGGTGACGGCGCCCGGCGGCACCGCGACCCAGGCCCAGGTCATGGGCTACCGCGTCGGCGGCAAGACCGGCACCGCCTACAAGCACGTCGGCCGCGGCTACGACCGCAGCAAGTACCGCGCCTCGTTCATCGGCCTGGCGCCGATGTCGAACCCGCGCATCATCGTCGCCGTCAGCGTCGACGAGCCGACCTCGGGCAGCCACTATGGCGGCGCCGTCGCCGGCCCGGTGTTCGCCGCGATCACAGGCGGCACGCTGCGCGCGCTGAATGTCCAGCCCGATTCGCCGATCCGGCAGCTGGTGGTCACCGAGAGCGTGCCCGAGACCCTGCCCGATGCGCCGCCCGAAGCCCTGTCCGCCCGCGGAACCGGGAGCACCACCCGATGACCGCTCGCAGCAAGCACGCCGCCCTCGAACAGGCCGCTGCCAAGGCAGCGGCCTGGTTGCGCCAGCACGCCGGCCAGCAATCGGGCCATACCGCCCGCCTGACCGGCGACACGCGCCGGCTGCGCCAGGGCGATGTCTTCTTCGCCTATGTGCTGGGCAACCAGCGCCTGTCGACCGACGGCCGCCCCTATATCGGCGAGGCGCTCGCGCGCGGCGCCGCGGCGGTGGTCTACGAGAGCCGCGGCTACGAGTGGCCGCATGGCGATGCCGTGCCGCACCTGCCGATCGAAGGGCTGGAGCGGCTGGCCGGGCCGATCGCCGCCGCCTGGTACGGCAACGCGGCGCGCGGGCTGGCGATCACCGGCATCACCGGCACCAACGGCAAGACGTCGTGCAGCCAGTGGCTCGCACGCGTGCTGCAGGCCTCCGGTACCCGCTGCGCGACCATCGGCACGCTCGGCAGCGGCTTTCCGGACGCGCTGCAGCACACCGGCTTCACCACGCCCGACGCGGTGCAGCTGCAGGACAGCCTGGCCGAGCTGCATGCCGCCGGCGCGGCCGCGGTGGCGATGGAAGTGTCCTCGCACGGCCTCGAGCAGGGCCGCGTCGCCGGCACGCCGTTCCAGGTCGCGGTGCTGACCAACCTGACCCAGGACCACCTCGACTACCACGGCAGCATGGCCGAGTACGAGGCGGCCAAGACGCTGCTGTTCCACTGGCCGAAGCTGCAGGCCGCGGTGATCAACCGCGACGACGCGATGGGGCGGCGCCTGCTGGCGGGCGGCATGGCGGCGCGGCAGGTGATCGAATACGGCATCGGCGGCCCCGCCGGCCCGACCGGCTTCAGCGGCGGCGCGGCGTGGCTGCGCGCCACCGGCGTGAAGGCCACGCCGACCGGCACCGTGTTCAAGGTCGACAGCAGCTTCGGCAGCGCCGAGGTCGCCACGCCGCTGATCGGCGAATTCAACGTCAGCAATCTGCTGGCCGTGCTGGGCGCGGCGCTGGCCAATGGCGTCGCCTGGGACGCGGCGCTGGCCGCGCTGCGCGCGCTGCGCCCGGTCGACGGGCGCATGGAGTTGTTCGGCGGACACGAAGGGCCGCTGGCCGTGGTCGACTACGCGCATACCCCCGACGCGCTCGAGAAGACGCTGGACGCGCTGCGTCCGGTGGCCGCGGCGCGCCAGGGCCGGCTGTGGTGCGTGTTCGGCTGCGGCGGCGATCGCGATCCAGGCAAGCGTCCGCAGATGGGCGCGGTGGCCGAACGGCTGGCCGACGAGGTGGTGCTGACCAGCGACAACCCGCGCAGCGAGGACCCGCAGGCGATCCTCGATGCAATCGCCGACGGCATGCAGGACTTCCGCCGCGGCCGCCAGATCGAGGACCGCGCCGCGGCCATCCTCTACGCGGTCAAGCATGCCGGCGCGAACGACGTGGTGCTGGTGGCCGGCAAGGGCCACGAGGCCACGCAGGAAATCCAGGGCCGCAAGCGGCCGTTCTCCGATCGCGAGCATGTGCGTCTGGCGCTGGCGGCGCGCGGAGTATCGGCATGAGTACGAGCATGAGCACCGGCATGACGGCAACGGCCAAACCAGAACAGACGATGACCGACCTGCAGCAGGCCGCGGGCTGGATCGCCGGCGCACGCATCGAAGGCGATGGCGCGCGGCGGTTCACCCGCGTGCATACCGACAGCCGCACCGTCGAGCCCGGCGATCTGTTCGTCGCGCTGCGCGGCGAACGTTTCGACGCGCACGACTTCATTGCCGACGTGGCCGCCAAGGGCGCCGCCGCGGTGCTGGTCGAGCGCGACATCGGCGCCGCCGCGCCAGGTTTGCCGGCGATCGTGGCGCCCGATACGCGCGTCGCGCTGGGCCAGCTCGGCGCCGGCTGGCGCGCGCAGTTCACGTTGCCGACGGTCGCGGTGACCGGCAGCAACGGCAAGACCACGGTCAAGGAAATGATCGCGGCGATCTTCGCCGCGGCGGTCGGCGAAGCGCAGCGCCTGGCCACCGGCGGCAACCTGAACAACGACATCGGGCTGCCGCTGACGGTGCTGCGCCTGCGTCCGAGCCACCGGCTGGCGGTGCTCGAGCTCGGCATGAACCATCCGGGCGAGACCGCGACGCTGGCGGCGATCGCGCAGCCCACGGTGGCGGTGATCACCAACGCCCAGCGCGAGCACCAGGAATTCATGGTCAGCGTCGAGGCCGTCGCGCACGAGCACGCCAGCATCCTGGCCGCGCTGCCGGCCGGCGGCACCGCGGTGTTTCCGCTCGACGCGGCCAGCGGCGGCGCGCATGCCGGCATCTGGCGCGCCGCGGCCGGCGGCCGGCCGGTGCTGACCTTTGGCCTGGCCGAGGGCGGCGACGTGAAGCAGGCGGACCTGAGCCCCGACGTGACCGCCGACGTCAGCCTCGACGATGGCGTGCAGCGGCTGCAGGTACGCGCGCCCGGCCGCGCCTTCGAGGTCCGGCTGGCGCTGCTCGGCATGCACAACGTGCGCAATGCGCTGGCGGCGATCGCCTGCGCGCTGGCCGCCGGCGTCGAGGTCGAGGCGATCCAGCGCGGCCTGGCCAGCTTCGCGCCGGTCAAGGGCCGGCTGCAGGTCAAGCGCGCCGCGGCCGGCACCGTGGTGATCGACGACACCTACAACGCCAACCCCGACTCGATGCGCGCCGCCATCGACGTGCTGGCCGGCTTTGCGCCGCCGCGCGTGCTGGTGATCGGCGACATGGGCGAGGTCGGCGATCAGGGACCGGCGTTCCACGCCGAGATCGGCGCCTATGCGCGCGCGCGCGGCATCGAGACGCTGTGGGCCACCGGCGAGGCCTCGCCGCACGCGGTGCAGGCCTTCGGCGAGGGCGCCCGGCACTTTGCCGGCGCCGACGCGCTGGCGGCGACGCTGGCCGCCGATGCGGACGGCACCGTCGCGCGGGCAAGCGCCGTGCTGGTCAAGGGCTCGCGCTTCATGCGGATGGAGCGCATGGTCGACGCGCTGGTGACGCCGTCGGCCGGGTCGGCTGAGTCGGCGGGGCCGGCGAACAAGGGTTGAGACTGAACGGCAGTGAAGCTTAACGATTGATTGGAATTGGCCGCCAGGCCCCTGAACGAGGGGCGGCGGCAGCAGACAGGAAAACGAAGAACGATGTTATTGGCCCTGGCCCAATGGCTGCAAGATGACTACAGCTTCCTGCGGGTCGTCAACTATCTGACCTTCCGCGCCGTGATGGCCAACCTCACGGCGCTGGTGATCGGCCTCGCGCTCGGTCCGTGGGTGATTCGCAAGCTGACCGAGATGAAGATCGGCCAGGCGGTGCGCACCATCGGCCCGCAGACCCATCTGGTCAAGTCCGGCACGCCGACCATGGGCGGCGTGCTGGTGCTGCTGTCGATCGGCATCTCGACGGTGCTGTGGTGCGACTGGGGCAACCGCTTCGTCTGGGTGGTGATGCTGGTGACCTTCGGCTACGGCGCGATCGGCTGGGTCGACGACTACCGCAAGGTCGTCTATCGCGACCCGCGTGGCATGTCGAGCGGCGAGAAGTATTTCTGGCAGACGCTGATCGGGCTGGTGGCCGCGGTCTATCTGGCCTTCTCGATTTCCGAGGCCAGCAACGTCAAGGTGTGGGAGCTGTTCCTGAGCTGGGTCGAGGGCGGGCTGTCGCTGGACATGCCCTACAAGTCGAACCTGTTGGTGCCCTTCTTCAAGGAGGTCAGCTACCCGCTGGGCGTGGCCGGCTTCATCGTGCTGACCTATTTCGTGATCGTCGGCTCGAGCAACGCCGTCAACCTGACCGACGGCCTCGACGGCCTGGTGATCATGCCGGTGGTGCTGGTCGGCAGCGCGCTCGGCGTGTTCGCCTACGTGATGGGCAACGCGGTCTACAGCAAGTACCTGCTGTTCCCGCATATCCCCGGGGCGGGCGAGCTGCTGATCTTCTGCTCGGCGATGGCCGGCGCGGGCCTGGCCTTCCTGTGGTTCAACGCGCATCCGGCGCAGGTGTTCATGGGCGATGTCGGCGCGCTGGCGCTGGGCGGGGCGCTCGGCACCATTGCCGTGATCGTGCGCCAGGAGATCGTGCTGTTCGTGATGGGCGGCGTGTTCGTCGCCGAGACGGTGTCGGTGATGCTGCAGGTCACCTGGTTCAAGTTCACCAAGCGCCGTTATGGCGAAGGGCGGCGGCTGTTCCGCATGGCGCCGCTGCACCACCATTTCGAGCTGAGCGGCTGGAAGGAAACGCAGGTGACGGTCCGCTTCTGGGTGATCACGCTGCTGCTGGTGCTGATCGGGCTGTCGACGCTGAAGCTGCGCTGAGGCGCACAGGCGGAACGCAGACCGGCAAGTTGAATCGACGACAGGAAATCAAGGGCAGGAAACGAAGTGTTTGGCGAGTTGCAGACCCCTCATGTGCTGGTACTGGGCCTCGGTGAATCGGGCCTGGCGATGGCGCGCTGGTGCGGCCGGTATGGCTGCGCGCTGCGCGTCGCCGACACGCGTCCGGCGCCCGCCAATCTCGCCTTCCTGCAGGCCGAGCTGCCCTCGGCCGAATTCGTCGGCGGCGCCGCCTTTGCGTCCGCCCTGCCGGCGCTGCTCGACGGCATCGGGCTGATCGCGATCAGCCCGGGCCTGTCGCCCACCGAGCCCGATACCGGCGCGCTGCTGGACGCGGCGCGCGAGCGCGGCATCCCGGTGTGGGGCGAGATCGAACTGTTCGCGCGCGCGCTGGCGCATCTGCAGGCGGAGGCCGGCTACGCGCCGAAGCTGCTGGCGATCACCGGCACCAACGGCAAGACCACCACCACCGCGCTGACCGGCCGGCTGGTCGAGCGCGCCGGCAAGACCGTCGCGGTCGCCGGCAATATCAGCCCGTCGGCGCTGGACAAGCTGTCGGCCTGCATCGCCTCGGCGACGCTGCCCGAGGTCTGGGTGCTCGAGCTGTCCAGCTTCCAGCTGGAGACCACGTATACGCTGGCGCCGCATGCGGCCGCGGTGCTCAACGTCACGCAGGACCATCTGGACTGGCACGGCACCATGCAGGCCTACGCGGCCGCCAAGCAGCGCATCTTCGGGCCGCAAGCCGTGGGCGCCGACGGTGCCGACGGTGCCCGCTGTGTGCAGGTGCTCAACCGCAACGACCGCCTGACGATGGAGATGGCGCGCCCGGGCACGGCGCCGGTGACCTTCGGCACCGACCTGCCCGAAGTGCCGGGCAGCTTCGGCATCCTGCGCGAGGGCGGCATGCCCTGGCTGGTGCTGGCGGAGCCCGATGGCGAGGCCGACGAGGCGAAGCCGCGCCGCCGCAAGAGCGCCGCGGGCGACGAGGCCGCGCCGGTACCCGTGCGGCACAAGCGCCTGATGCCGGCCGATGCGCTGCATATCCGCGGCATGCACAACGCCACCAACGCGATGGCGGCGCTGGCGCTGTGCCGCGCCATCGACCTGCCGCTGAACGCGCTGCTGCACGGCCTGCGCGAGTACCGCGGCGAGCCGCACCGGGTCGAGTGGATCGCCACCATCGACGACGTCGAGTACTTCGACGACAGCAAGGGCACCAATGTCGGCGCGACCGTCGCCGCGCTGTCCGGGCTCGACAAGCGCGTGGTGCTGATCGCCGGTGGCGAGGGCAAGGGCCAGGATTTCTCGCCGCTGGCGGCGCCGGTGGCGCAGTACGCGCGCGCGGTGGTGCTGATCGGCAAGGCCGCCGGCGAACTGCGCGCGGCGCTGGAAGGCACCGGCGTTGCGCTGCTCGACGCGGGCTCGAACGAGGGCGCGCTGGAAGCGGCGGTGCGGCTGGCCGCCGAACAGGCCCAGGCGGGTGACGTGGTGCTGCTGTCGCCGGCCTGCGCGAGCCTGGACATGTTCCGCAATTACGTGCACCGCGCGCAAGTGTTCCGCGCCGCGGTGGAAGAACTGGCGCTGTCCCGGGGGACCATGCCATGAGCGAGATGCAGGCAGAGCGCCAGGCCAAGCGCAGCGGCTTCGTCGGCGCCACCATCGTCGGCGCGACCATCGGCAATGCCTGGGAAGGGCTGCGCGATGCGGTGTCCGGCGTCAAGCCGACCCGCTCGCGGATGATGGAGTACGACCAGCCGCTGCTGTGGGTGGCGATCGTGCTGCTGGCGCTCGGCCTGGTGATGGTCTATTCGGCGACCATCGCGCTGCCCGATTCGCCGCGCTTCGCCAATTACCGCGAGAGCCATTTCCTGATCCGCCATGCGTTCTCGCTGCTGATCGGGCTCGGCGTCGGGCTGCTGGCCTTCCAGGTGCCGGTCAAGTACTGGGACCGCTATGCGCCCAAGCTGTTCGTGCTGGCGCTGATCCTGCTGATCCTGGTGCTGGTGCCCTTCATCGGCAAGGGCGTCAACGGCGCGCGCCGCTGGATTCCGCTGGGCCTGATGAACTTCCAGCCGTCCGAGCTGATGAAGCTGGCGGTGGTGCTGTACGCGGCCAACTACACGGTGCGCAAGCAGGAATGGATGCAGAGCCTGGGCAAGGGCTTCCTGCCGATGGGCGTCGCGGTGGCGGTGGTCGGCATGCTGCTGCTGCTCGAGCCCGACATGGGCGCCTTCCTGGTGATCGCCGCGGTGGCGATGGGCATCCTGTTCCTTGGCGGCGTCAACGGCAAGCTGTTCGGCGCGCTGGTGGCGATCGCGGTGGGCACCTTCGCGCTGCTGATCGCGGTGTCGCCGTGGCGGCGCGAGCGGATCTTCGCCTATCTCGATCCCTGGCGCGAGGAATACGCGCTGGGCAAGGCCTATCAGCTGACGCATTCGCTGATCGCCTTCGGCCGCGGCGAATGGGCCGGGGTGGGGCTGGGCGGCAGCATCGAGAAGCTGCACTACCTGCCCGAGGCGCATACCGACTTCATCCTGGCCGTGATCGGCGAGGAGCTGGGCTTCATCGGCGTGCTGACCGCGATCGTGCTGTTCTACTGGCTGGTGCGCCGCGCCTTCTCGATCGGCCGCACCGCGCTGCAGCTGGACCGCACCTTCGCCGGGCTGGTCGCCAAGGGCATCGGCATCTGGATCGGCTGGCAGGCCTTCATCAACATGGGCGTGAACCTCGGCCTGCTGCCGACCAAGGGCCTGACGCTGCCGATGGTCAGCTACGGCGGTTCGGGGATCCTGATGAACTGCGTCGCGTTGGCCTTGCTGCTCCGTATCGATTACGAAAATCGGGTGTTGATGCGTGGAGGGAAGGTATGACCGGAACGCAGCAACGCCCGATTTCGGCGCAGGCTAACTTCCTGCGCCAGCAGGAAGTTAAGCGAAGCGGCCGAAGCCAAAACAGCGTGTTGATGCGTGGAGGGAAGGTATGACCGGAACGCAGCAACGCCCGATTTCGGCGCAGGCTAACTTCCTGCGCGAGCAGGAAGTTAAGCGAAGCGGCCGAAGCCAAAACAGCGTGTTGATGCGTGGAGGGAAGGTATGAGTTCCACGCAGCCACGCACCCTGCTCGTGATGGCGGGCGGCACCGGGGGCCATGTGTTCCCGGGGCTCGCCGTCGCGCATGCGCTGCGCGCGCAGGGCTGGCGCGTGGTCTGGCTCGGCAACCGCACCGGCATGGAAGCCACCCTGGTGCCGAAGCACGACATCCCGATGGAGTTCATCCAGTTCGGCGGGTTGCGCGGCAAGGGGCTGCTGACCAAGCTGCTGCTGCCCCTGAACCTGCTGCGCGCGTTCTGGCAGAGCATCGGCGCGCTGCGCCGGGTGCGCCCGAGCGTGGTGCTCGGCATGGGCGGCTATATCACCTTCCCGGCCGGCATGATGGCCTCGCTGCTGGGCCGGCCGCTGGTGCTGCACGAGCAGAACTCGATCGCCGGGCTCGCCAACAAGGTGCTGGCCAAGGTCGCCGATCGCGTGCTGTGCGCGTTTCCGCAGACGCTGCCCGGCGCCGAGTGGACCGGCAATCCGGTGCGCGAGGAAGTGGCGGCGCTGATCGAGCCGGCGGCGCGCTACGACGCCCGCCAGGGTCCACTGCGGCTGCTGGTGGTCGGCGGCAGCCTCGGCGCGGCGGCGCTCAATGCGGTGGTCCCGCAGGCGCTGGCGCTGCTGCCGGAAGGCGAGCGGCCGCTGGTGCGGCACCAGGCCGGCGTCAAGCAGATCGACACGCTGCGGGCGAACTACGCCGCGGCAGGGGTCGCGGCCGAAGCGGTGCCCTTCATCGACGACATGGCGCAGGCGTATGCCGACGCCGATCTGGTGATCTGCCGCGCCGGCGCGATGACGGTATCGGAAGTGGCGGCCGCCGGCGTGGCCGCGCTGTTCGTGCCGTTCCCGCATGCGGTGGACGACCACCAGACCACCAACGCGCGCTTCCTGTCGGAACAGGGCGCCGCGCTGCTGGTGCAACAGAACGCATTGACCGCGGAAGGGCTGGCGCAGACGCTGGCCCGGCTGTCGCGGCCGCAACTGAAAGAGATGGCGCAGCGTGCGCGCGGACTCGCCAAGCCGGATGCGACCCGGCGCGTGGCGCAGGTCTGCAGCGAGCTGGCCAGGGATTAGCCAGGGATTTGGCAGGAATGAGCACGGGGAACCGAGGGATCGAGGTCCACCGACAAGCAACGGATTCATGAAGCATATCGTCAAGAACATCCACTTCGTAGGCATCGGCGGCGCCGGCATGAGCGGCATCGCCGAGGTGCTGCTCAATCTCGGCTACCGGGTGTCCGGTTCCGACATGGGCAGCAACGCCGCGACGCGACGCCTGACCGCGCTGGGCGCGACGGTGATGCACGGCCATGACGCCGCGCATATCGCCGGCGCCAACGCGGTGGTGGTGTCGACCGCCGTCAGCGGCGACAACCCCGAGGTGCTGGCCGCGCGCGCCAAGCGCATTCCGGTGGTGCCGCGCGCGGTGATGCTGGCCGAGCTGATGCGCCTGAAGCAGGGCGTCGCGATCGCCGGCACGCACGGCAAGACCACCACCACCAGCCTGGTGGCGTCGGTGCTGGCCGAGGGCGGACTCGATCCGACCTTCGTGATCGGCGGCCGGCTGAACTCGGCCGGCGCCAACGCGCGGCTGGGCACCGGCGACTTCATCGTCGCCGAGGCGGACGAATCGGACGCGTCGTTCCTGAACCTGTTCCCGGTGATCGAGGTCATCACCAATATCGACGCCGACCACATGGACACCTACGGGCATGACTTTGCCCGTCTGAAGCAGGCCTTCATCGAATTCACGCAGCGGCTGCCGTTCTACGGCATCGCGGTGCTGTGCGTCGACGACCCGAACGTGCGCGAGATCCTGCCGTTCGTGTCCAAGCCGGTGGTGCGCTACGGCTTCGCCGAGGACGCCCAGGTGCGCGCGGTCAACGCCCGCGCGGTCGACGGCCAGATGCATTTCACGGTGCTGCGCCAGCTGAACAACCATGCCGAGCCGCCGCTCGACGTGGTGCTGAACCTGCCGGGCCTGCACAACGTGCAGAACGCGCTGGCGGCGATCGCGATCGCCACCGAGCTGGAGGTGCCCGACGCCGCCATCGTCAAGGCGCTGCGCGAATTCCACGGCGTCGGCCGGCGCTTCCAGCGCTATGGCGAGGTGGCCTGCGCGGACGGCAGCGGCACCTTCACGCTGGTCGACGACTACGGCCATCACCCGGTCGAGATGGCGGCGACGCTGGCCGCCGCCCGCGGCGCGTTCCCGGGCCGCCGCCTGGTGCTGGCGTTCCAGCCGCATCGCTTCACGCGCACGCGCGACTGCTTCGAGGACTTCGTCAAGGTGCTCGGCACCGTCGACGCGCTGCTGCTGGCCGAGGTCTACGCGGCCGGCGAGGCGCCGATCGTGGCCGCCGACGGCCGCGCGCTGACGCGCGCGCTGCGCGTCGCCGGCAAGGTCGAGCCGGTCTTCGTCGAGCAGATCGACGACATGCCGCAAGCGGTCCTGGACGCGGCGCGTCCGGGCGACGTGGTGGTGACGATGGGCGCCGGCACGATCGGCGCGGTGCCGGGCCTGCTGGTGTCGGGCCAGGCCGCGGCGTCGGCGGCATCGTCCTCCGCGGCATCGGCGGCATCTTCCCCTTCGCAACCCGCTGCCTCGTCAGCGTCGCAACAACCACAGCAAGCGGCCGTGCCGCAAGCCGGAGGCCAGGCATGAGCTTCGTCCCCAATCCCCAAATCGATCCGAAGACGCTCGGCAAGGTCGGCGTGCTGATGGGCGGCCGTTCGGCCGAACGCGAAATCTCGCTGCTGTCCGGCCAAGGCGTGCTGGCCGCGCTGCAGTCGCGCGGCGTCGACGCGCATGCCTTCGATCCGGCGCTGCGCAGCGTCGCCGAACTGGCCGCGGCCGGCTTTGACCGCGTCTTCATCGCGCTGCACGGCCGCTACGGCGAGGACGGCACCATGCAGGGCCTGCTCGAGCAGCTGGGCATTCCGTACACCGGCAGCGGCGTGCTGGCCTCCGCGCTGGCGATGGACAAGCCCGCCACCAAGCGGCTGTGGAGCACGCATGGGCTGCCGACCCCGCGCTTCGCGATGCTGACGGCCGACTGCACCGAGCGCGAGTTCGACGCGGTGGCGGCGGATCTCGGCCTGCCGCTGATCGTCAAGCCGGCGCGGGAAGGCTCGTCGATCGGGCTGACCAAGGTGACAGAGGCCAGCCAGATGCGCGCCGCCTACGAGAAGGCCGCGGCGCTGGACAACGACGTGATCGCCGAAGCGTTCATCGACGGTGCCGAGCTGACCTGCCCGATCGTCGGCGAGGGCCGCGACGCGGTCGCGCTGCCGGTGATCCGCATCGTCGCGCCCGACGCCAACTACGACTATCAAAACAAGTACTTCACGGACGTTACCCAATACCTGTGCCCGGCGAACCTGGGCGATGCGCTGGA
This sequence comes from Cupriavidus cauae, assembly GCF_026210475.1. Classification (NCBI taxonomy): domain Bacteria; kingdom Pseudomonadati; phylum Pseudomonadota; class Betaproteobacteria; order Burkholderiales; family Burkholderiaceae; genus Cupriavidus; species Cupriavidus cauae. The sequence continues at coordinate 298,594 of NZ_CP080293.1, read as the reverse complement.
GCAGCGCGTGCGCAGCCTCGCGGTCGAGGCCTTCCGCGTGCTGGGCTGCCGCGGCTGGGCGCGTGCCGACGTGATGCTGACCGCCGACGGCCAGCCCTATCTGCTGGAGATGAACACCTCGCCCGGCATGACAGGCCATTCGCTGGTGCCGATGTCGGCGCGGGCGGCCGGCATCAGCTACGAGGACTTCGTGCTGCAGGTGGTCGCCGCGGCGACGCTGGACCTGCATCCGAACGAGCACTGGAAACCCGAATAACCCGCGGCTGACCCCGTACAACGAAGCCATCGCGCACCCCGAACCGACATGTGGCACAACGCACGCCTGCTGAACCTGATCGCCACCACGCTCTACGCCGTGGTGGTGGTGATGGCGCTCGCGGCCGGCCTGATGTGGCTGGCGCAGCGGCCGGTGTTCGCGATCACCCATGTCGAGCTGGCGCCGATGTACGGCGGCACGCTGCGCCACGTCAATGCGCCCGCGGTGCGGGCCAACGCGCTGGGCAAGCTGTCGGGCAACTTCTTCACGCTGGACCTGGACGCCGCGCGCCAGGCCTTCGAGTCGGTGCCCTGGGTGCGCAAGGCCAGCGTGCGGCGCGAATGGCCGAGCGGCCTGACGGTCAGGATCGAGGAACACGAGGCGCTGGGCACCTGGGGCGCGCCCGATACCGGGCGGTTGATCAATACCTATGGCGAGCTGTTCGTGGCCAATCCCGCCGAGGCGGAAGAGGACGCCCGGCTGCTCGCGCTCGATGGTCCGCCCGGCAGCGAGGCGGATGTCGTCGACAAACTCGAGATCATGCGCGAGTGGTTCCGGCCGTTGAAGGCCGAGCCGCTCGCGGTGACGTTGTCCGGGCGTTACGCCTGGCGGGCCAGGCTGTCCAACGGCATGGTGGTCGAATTCGGACGGGAACAGACCGACCTTGACCGGATGGCGATGGAGGAACGCGTCAAGCGTTTCGTCATCGCCTGGCCGCAGGTGACGGAGCAGTGGGGCAAGCAGATCGAGTACGCGGATTTGCGCTATCCGAACGGGTTTGCCATCCGGGCAGCCAATGTCCGCTTCCTGACCGAGGCCCAGGCGGCAGCCGCCGCCAAGGCCCGCGAGCAGGGGACGAGCAATGCGAACGGCGCCAACCGTGCCAATGCCAATGCAACTGGCGCGAAGCGTGGTCCGGCTTCCAACAACAATCCGACGCGACTGAGAAAAGAGAACGCGGAGAAAACCCGATGAGCAAGGAATACAAGGACCTGTTGGTTGGTCTGGACATCGGCACCTCGAAGGTGGCGGCGGTGGTTGCGGAATTGCGCCCCGACGGCAGCTACGAAGTGATCGGGATGGGCCAATCCGAGTCCAAGGGGTTGAAGAAAGGGGTCGTGGTCAATATCGAGGCCACCGTGCAGTCGATCCAGAAGGCGCTCGAGGAAGCCGAGCTGATGGCCGACTGCAAGATTTCCGAGGTCTTCACCGGCATTGCCGGCAGCCACATCCGCTCGTTCAACTCGAGCGGCATGGTGGCGATCAAGGACAAGGAGGTGACCCAGACCGATGTGGCGCGGGTCATCGAAACGGCGAAGGCGGTCAACATTCCGACCGACCAGCAGATCCTGCACATCCTGACCCAGGAATTCATCATCGACGGCCAGGAGGACGTGCGCGAGCCGATCGGCATGAGCGGCATCCGCCTGGAGGTCAAGGTCCATATCGTGACGGGCGCGGTCAGCGCGGCGCAGAACATCGTCAAGTGCGTGCGCCGCTGCGGGCTGGAGGTACACGACCTGATCCTGCAGCCGCTGGCGTCGAGCCTGGCGGTGCTGACCGAGGACGAGAAGGAGCTCGGCGTGGTGCTGGTCGACATCGGCGGCGGCACCACCGACATCGCGATCTTCAGCGAAGGCGCGATCCGCCATACCGCGGTGATTCCGATCGCCGGCGACCAGATCACCAACGACATCGCGATGGCGCTGCGCACGCCGACGCCCGATGCCGAGGACATCAAGATCCAGTACGGCATCGCCAAGCAGGCGATCGCCGATCCGGAGGAAATGATCGAGGTGCCGGGCGTGGGCGATCGCGGCACGCGCACGCTGTCGCGCCAGGCGCTGGCGGCGGTGATCGAGCCGCGCATCGAGGAGCTGTACTCGCTGGTGCATCAGGTCGTGCGCGAGTCCGGCTACGAGGAATTGCTGTCGTCCGGCATCGTGATCACCGGCGGCACCGCAATGATGCCCGGCATGGTGGAACTGGGAGAGGACATCTTCCTCAAACCGGTTCGGGTTGGCGTTCCGGAGTACCGCGGCAATCTGCACGAGGTGGTCAAGAGCCCGCGCTACTCGACGGTGATGGGCCTGCTGCTGGAAGGCCGCGTGCAACGGATGCGCGGACGCAAGGTCGCGGTGCAGAGCGGTTCGGTCAAGCAGATCTGGACGCGCATGAAGGAATGGTTCGTCGGCAATTTCTGATCGGCCGGCATGAATTGGCGACGCGCCGTCGCCGACTGTCCACCGTGGCGGGCGCGGCGCGTTGATGGAGCAGTTTCTTTCTTTCTTTTGGTTCTTTGTTCAGGAACCAAGGGTTGCGGCGGGGAGGCCGCAGCGTTTGGCGACTGATTTTTCTCGGAGGCAGTGATGGACTTTGACATGATCGAATCGGAAATGCAGGACGGCACCATCATCAAGGTGGTCGGCGTGGGCGGCGCGGGCGGCAACGCCGTGCAGCACATGATCAACCGCGGGGTGCAGGGCGTCGAATTCATCTGCATGAACACCGATGCGCAGGCGCTCAAGCGCTCGACCGCGGCGCGCGTGCTGCAACTGGGCAATACTGGCCTGGGCGCCGGCGCCAAGCCGGAGGTCGGCCGCACCTGCGCCGAATCGGCGCGCGAACAGATCGCCGACGCGCTGCGCGGCGCGCATATGGTCTTCATCACTGCCGGCATGGGCGGCGGCACCGGTACCGGTGCGGCGCCGATCGTGGCGCAGGTCGCCAAGGAGATGGGCATCCTGACCGTCGGCGTGGTCAGCAAGCCGTTCGACTTCGAAGGCGCGCGCCGCGCCAAGGTCGCCGAGCACGGCTCGGCCGAGCTGGAGAACAACGTCGACTCGCTGATCGTCGTGCTCAACGAGAAGCTGTTCGAGGTGATGGGCGACGACGCCGAGATGGACAAGTGCTTCCAGTGCGCGGACGACGTGCTGCACAACGCGGTGGCCGGCATTGCCGAGATCATCAACGTGGACGGCCTGGTCAACGTCGACTTCGAAGACGTCAAGACCGTGATGGGTGAGCAGGGCAAGGCGATGATGGGGACGGCCACGGTGTCGGGCGTCGACCGCGCGCGCCTGGCCGCCGAGCAGGCGGTCGCCAGCCCGCTGCTGGAAGGCGTGGACCTGTCCGGCGCGCGCGGCGTGCTGGTCAACATCACGGCCAGCCGCTCGCTGAAGCTGTCGGAGACCAAGGAAGTCATGAACACCATCCGCAGCTATGCCGCGGAAGATGCGACCGTGATCTTCGGTACCGTCTACGACGACTCGATGGGCGATGCGCTGCGCGTGACCGTGGTCGCCACCGGCCTGGGCCGCGCCAGCAAGAAGCAGCAGCCGATGACGCTGCTCAAGACCGGTACCGACAACATGCCGGTGCAGATGATGGCTGGCCTGCAGCATGGCTCGGCGCTGCACAGCGCGCCGGACTACAGCGGCCTCGATACGCCGGCGGTGTTCCGCAGTTCGCGCGAAACCGCGTCGGCGCACGTGGCCGCGCTGCAGGAGAAGGGTGTCGACACGTACGACATCCCCGCCTTCCTGCGCAAGCAGGCGGACTGAGCACGGCGCGACGTCGACCCACGGCGAGCCGGCTCCCCCGGCCAGCCGATCGCATCGCCGGCAGGTTGCCGGCCGCGCATCCGCGACAGCGGGGCACGATGGGCGCTCCCCATCCGCCCGTGCCGCGCTGCGGATGACGGCCGCCGGCCTTTCGCGCGAGCGAGGAGATTGACGCCGCCCGCTGTCCTCCGTCCGCATCCCGTGCCGGGACAGGCGCGCCGCCGGCCGCCTCCCCGGACTGGTCTCCCGCCGTATCCCGGCCGGGATGTGCCTCCCGTCCGCGCGGCGAGCGCAAGCTCGCCGCGCCTGTTTTTGTCAGTTCTGCTTGCCCGCCTGTCGGCATCCGCCGACAGCGGCCCGCGCCGCCGTCCCACTTGGGATGCCGGAGGGCGGCAACTATGATGCAGACTGGGTTTGGCCAAGGCGTTCGCTGCGCCAACGCCGGGGCTGCCTGAGGAAATCGCCATGATCGAAATCGGTGCACGCGTGCCCGACGCGACGCTGTACGAGTACTTCGAAACCGAGGCCGGCGGCTGCGCGCTCGGTCCCAACGCCTTCTCGGTGGCCGAGCTGGCCAAGGGCCGCCGCATCGTCGTGTTCGGCCTGCCGGGCGCGTTCACGCCGACCTGTTCTGCCCGCCACGTGCCCGGCTTCGTCGAGCAGGCCGACGCGCTGCGCGCCGCCGGCGTCGACGAGATCTGGTGCGTGTCGGTCAACGACGCCTTTGTCATGGGCGCATGGGCGCGCGAGCAGGGCACCGCCGGCAAGGTGCGCATGCTCGGCGACGGCAGCGCCGACTGGACGCGCGCGCTGGGCCTGGAGCAGGACCTGGGCAAGCGCGGCATGGGCGTGCGCTCGCTGCGCTATGCGATGGTGATGGACGATGGCGTGGTCACGCATCTGGCCGTCGAAGCGCCGGGCGAATTCAAGGTCAGCAGCGCCGAAGCGGTGCTCGCGATGTTGCGCGGGTAAGACGGCGTTCTGTGACCTTGGTGGCTGTAGATGTCGAGATGGCGGCATTGGAAGTGATTCAAATGCCGCTTATCCGGTCTTCTGCGGCGATTTTTTCGCCATCCCCCGCATCTTTTCCGGGCCTTTAACCGTCGAATGCCACACCGTTAACACGACGAAACAAAACTGGTGCAGCGCAATATGCTTGCCGGTGGTAAGATACGGTTTATCAGATCTCAAGCCCGATAGATTTTAATAATTAGCAGAGGCCGTCATGCTCAAACAGCGCACTATCAAGTCCCTGGTCAAGACCGTTGGCATTGGCTTGCACTCGGGCCGTAAAGTGACGCTGACATTGCGGCCCGCCCCGACCGATACCGGCATCGTCTTCACCCGCGTCGACCTGCCCGAGCCGGTCGAGATCCCGGTGAAGGCCTCGGCCATCGGCGACACGCGCCTGGCGTCCGTGCTGCAGAAGAACGGCGCGCGCGTTTCCACCATCGAACACCTGATGTCCGCCTGCGCGGGCCTGGGTATCGACAACCTGTTCGTCGACGTCGACGCCGAGGAAATCCCGATCATGGACGGCAGCGCCGCGTCCTTCGTGTTCCTGCTGCAGTCGGCGGGCATCGAGGAGCAGCCGGCGGCCAAGCGCTTCATCCGCGTCAAGAAGGCGGTGGAAGTGCGCGAGGGCGACAAGCTGGCGCGGCTCGAACCCTACTTCGGCTTCAAGCTGTCGTTCACCATCGACTTCCGCCATCCGGCGGTCGACAAGACCGGCCAGACCTTCGAGATCGATTTCGGTGACACCAGCTATGTCCGCGAGATCGCGCGGGCCCGCACCTTCGGCTTCGCGCACGAGGTCGAGGCGCTGCGCGAGATGGGTCTCGCCCGCGGCGGCAGCCTGGACAATGCGATCGTGCTCGACGAGCACCGCATGCTGAACAACGAGGAACTGCGCTATGGCGACGAGTTCGTGCGCCACAAGATCCTTGATGCGATCGGCGATCTCTATGTGGTTGGCCATCCGCTGATCGGCGCCTACGTCGCCAACAAGTCCGGCCACGGGCTGAACAACCAGCTGCTGCGCGCGCTGCTGGCCGACGAGCAGGCCTACGAGATCGTCAGCTTCGAGCGCCAGGAAGAGGCCCCGGCCGCCTTCCTGCCGCAGCTGCAGCCGGCTTTCGCCTGACGCAGGGCGCGCCGCCCGGCGCGCTCGCTTTTCCCCTGGTTCTTCCGCTGGCTTTCCCGCCGGCGGTTCCGCTAGCCGCGTCCCTGGCGGTGCCGCGACAGCAGCGTCTGCACCGCATCCCGCAGCGGCGAGTCCGGCAGCGTCTGCGCCAGTTCGCCGAGGCTGTTCAATCCGGCCGCAGGCACGCCGGTCTTCTTCGGCCGCTCGGCCGGCTCCACGTCCCAGTCGCCGCGCGCGACGTCGGGCTGCACCCGCACCTTGACCGCATCGATCCGCGCCCCGCGCTGCTGCAGCCGCGCCAGCAGGCTGGGTACAATCTGCCGCACTCGCGCCGCGGCGGCGCCGTGGGCCGCCAGCAGCAGCAGCGTGTTCGGCTGCCCCGGGCTGCGGGTGTCCTGGCGCACGCCACCGATTGCGATGCCGGCGCGCATGCCGGGCGGCAGCAGGGCCATCACCTCGGCTTCCAGCGCGGCGAGCTCGCGCGCCGCCTGCATCAGCGAGGACATCGGTCCGGCCTTGGCCAGCCAGTCGTTCAGCGGCTTGGCGGAGGGCGTTTGCAGGGCGTGGTGGGTGAACAGGCGCATGCCGCATTCTAGCTCCAAGGCGGTCTCATGCCGGTCCCAGGCCGGTCCCAGGCCGGCCCCAGGCGGGTCCCAAGCGGGCCACAAGCGGACCCGGGCGCGACCGCTGCGGTGCCGTGCCCGAGACACCATGGCGGCACGGTCCCGACCCGCGCGCGGCGCATCGGGAACCGCGCGGCAAGTGCGCGGGAACGGCACGGGATCGCCCGCGGAACCGCCCCCCGCGCGTGATAAACTCGGCGTTTTGCGCTAATCCTCTCTTCGCCACGCGCGCTTCCCGTCCGGCCCTTCGGCTCGGACGGCAGGACCGCAATCGTGCGCAGGTGACACCAATCGATGATCACGGGCCTTCTCAAGAAAGTCTTCGGCAGCCGTAACGAGCGGCTGATCAAACAATATCGACGGACAGTCGAGCGGATCAACGCGCTGGAGCCGAAGTTCGAAGCACTGTCGGACGACGAACTGCGCGGCATGACCGAACAGTTCCGCCAGCGCCATGCCGGCGGCGAATCGCTCGAATCGCTGTTGCCCGAAGCCTTCGCGGTCTGCCGCGAGGCCAGCAAGCGCGTGATGAAGATGCGCCATTTCGACGTGCAGCTGATCGGCGGCATGGTGCTGAACGACAACAAGATCGCCGAGATGCGTACCGGCGAGGGCAAGACCCTGACCGCGACGCTGGCGGTCTACCTGAACGCGCTGACCGGCAAGGGCGTGCACGTGGTCACGGTCAACGACTACCTGGCCCAGCGCGATGCCGAGTGGATGGGCCGGCTGTACAACTTCCTCGGGCTGTCGGTGGGCGTCAACCTGTCGCAGATGCCGCACGACCAGAAGCAGGCGGCCTACAACAGCGACATCACCTACGGCACCAACAACGAATTCGGCTTCGACTACCTGCGCGACAACATGGTCTACGACCCGGGTCAGCGTGTGCAGCGGCCGTTGCACTATGCGATCGTCGACGAGGTCGATTCGATCCTGATCGACGAGGCGCGCACCCCGCTGATCATCTCGGGCCAGGCGGAGAACCATACCGACCTGTACCAGCGCATGAACGGCATTCCGAAGCTGCTCGAGCGCCAGATCGGCGAGGAGAAGGCCGACGGCACCGGCGTCGAGAAGCCGGGCGATTACTACGTCGACGAGAAGGCGCACCAGGTCTACCTGACCGAGGCCGGCCACGAGAAGGCCGAGCAGATCATGGCCCAGCTGGGCCTGATCGGCGAGGGCGAGTCGCTGTACGCGCCGCAGAACATCACGCTGATGCACCACCTGTACGCGGCCCTGCGCGCGCACAGCCTGTTCCATCGCGACCAGCACTATGTGGTGCAGAACGACGAGGTGGTCATCGTCGACGAGTTCACCGGCCGCCTGATGACCGGCCGCCGCTGGTCCGACGGCCTGCACCAGGCGGTCGAGGCCAAGGAAGGCGTCACCATCCAGCAGGAAAACCAGACGCTGGCGACGATCACCTTCCAGAACTACTTCCGGATGTACGAGAAGCTGGCCGGCATGACCGGCACGGCCGACACCGAGGCCTATGAATTCCAGGAGATCTACGGCCTGGAAGTGGTCGTGATCCCGACCAACAAGCCGACCCAGCGCAAGGACTTCCAGGACCAGATCTTCAAGACCACCAAGGAGCGCTACGACGCCGTGGTGCGCGATATCCGCGAGTGCTTCGAGCGCGGGCAGCCGGTGCTGGTCGGCACCACCTCGATCGAGACCTCGGAATACCTGTCGGACCTGCTGAACAAGGAAAAGCTGCCGCACCAGGTGCTCAACGCCAAGCAGCACGCGCGCGAGGCCGAGATCGTGGCGCAGGCGGGCCGGCCCAAGATGATCACCATCGCCACCAACATGGCGGGCCGCGGTACCGACATCGTGCTGGGCGGCAATGTCGAGAAGCAGGCTGGCTTCATCGAGGCCGATGCGAGCCTGTCGGCCGAGGAAAAGGCCGCGCGCATCGCGCAGCTGAAGTCGGAATGGCAGTCGCTGCACGAGCAGGTCAAGGCCGCGGGCGGCCTGCACATCGTCGGCACCGAGCGCCATGAATCGCGCCGGATCGACAACCAGCTGCGCGGCCGTGCCGGCCGCCAGGGCGACCCGGGCTCGTCGCGCTTCTACCTGTCGCTGGACGACCAGCTGCTGCGCATCTTCGCCGGCGACCGCGTGCGCGCGATCATGGACCGCCTGAAGATGCCCGAGGGCGAACCGATCGAGGCCGGCATCGTGACGCGCTCGATCGAATCGGCGCAGCGCAAGGTCGAGGGCCGCAACTTCGACATCCGCAAGCAGCTGCTGCAGTACGACGACGTCGCCAACGACCAGCGCAAGGAAATCTACAAGCTGCGCAACGAGGTGCTGGAAGCCCAGGACGTCGGCGAGATGATCAAGAGCCTGCGCGAGGGCGTGCTGGTCGATCTGTTCCGCGAGTACGTGCCGGCCGAATCGATGGAAGAGCAGTGGGACATCGCCGGCCTGGAGAAGCGCCTGCGCGACGACTTCGGCCTGGAGCTGCCGCTGGCGCAGACCATCGAGAACGCGCAGAGCATCGAGGACGAGGAACTGCTGCAGATGATCGTATCGGCCGCGGCCGAGCGCTACGAGGCCAAGGTCGCGCAGGTCGGCCGCGAGGCCTTCGCCGGCTTCGAGCGGTCGGTGATGCTGCAGAGCATCGACACGCACTGGCGCGAGCACCTCGCCGCGCTGGACCATCTGCGCCAGGGCATCCATCTGCGCGGCTATGCGCAGAAGGATCCCAAGCAGGAGTACAAGCGCGAGTCGTTCGAGCTGTTCGCGCGCCTGCTGGACGTGATCAAGAGCGAGGTCACGCGCATCGTCTTCAACGTCCAGATCCAGTCGCCGGAAGAGCTCGAGCAGGCCTCGGAGCAGATCGAGGACGACCTGTCGCACGTGGGCAATGTGCGATACCAGCATGACGAGTTCGGCGGCGCCGGCCCCGACACCGGCGAGCGCGCGATCGCGGCGGCGGCACGCGGCGCCCGCGACGACAGCGAAGTGGCCACCATGCCCCGCGTCGGCCGCAACGACCCCTGCCCGTGCGGCTCGGGCAAGAAGTTCAAGCAGTGCCACGGCCGGCTGAGCTGAGCCCGCCGGCGGACACTGGGTATCGCATCGAAGCAAGGAATCGAACATGGCCGTCAACTTGCCGCTGCCGCAGGCAGAGAATCTGAAACCGGTCGCCGGCGTCGAGCTTGGCTGGGCTGAAGCGGGCATCCGCAAGGCCAATCGCAAGGACGTGCTGGTGGTGCGCCTGGCCGAAGGCAGCACCGTCGCGGGCGTCTTCACGCGCAACCGCTTCTGCGCCGCGCCGGTGCAGGTCTGCCGCGAGCATCTGGCGGCCGGCCGCGGCATCCGCGCGCTGGTGATCAACACCGGCAACGCCAATGCCGGCACCGGCGAACCGGGCCTGGCCAACGCACGCGCGACCTGCGACGCGGTCGCCGGCGCGCTGGGCATCGGCGCCGACCAGGTGCTGCCGTTCTCGACCGGCGTGATTCTCGAACCGTTGCCGATGGACCGGCTGCTGGCCGGCGTGCCCAAGGCGATCGCCAACGCGCGCGAGGACAACTGGCTGGCGGCGGCCGAATCGATCATGACCACCGACACGCAGCCGAAGGCCGCGTCGCGCACGGTCCAGATCGGCGGCAAGACCGTCACGCTGACCGGCATCAGCAAGGGCGCCGGCATGATCCGTCCGAATATGGCGACGATGCTGGGCTTCATCGCCACCGATGCGACGGTGGCCCAGCCGGTGCTGCAGGCGCTGGTGTCGCACGCGGCCGATCATTCGTTCAACAGCATCACGATCGACGGCGATACCTCGACCAACGATTCCTTCGTGCTGATCGCCACCGGCCGCGCCGGCGCGCCCGCGATCGAACGCGCCGACGGTGCGGAGTTCACGGCGCTGCGCGATGCGGTGACGTCGCTGGCGCAGGAACTCGCGCAGATGATCGTGCGCGACGGCGAAGGCGCCACCAAGCTGATGACGATCCAGGTCGAGGGCGGACGCGATGTCGCCGAGTGCCGGCAGATCGCCTATGCGGTCGCCCACTCGCCGCTGGTCAAGACCGCGTTCTACGCCTCGGATCCCAATCTGGGCCGGATCCTGGCCGCGGTCGGCTACGCCGGCGTCGACGACCTCGATGTCGGCGGCGTCAACCTGTGGCTCGACGATGTCTGGGTCGCCAGGGACGGCGGCCGCCACCCCGACTACCGCGAGGAAGACGGCCAGCGCGTGATGAAGCAGGCCGAGATCACGGTGCGCATCGCGCTCGGCCGCGGCAATGCCACGGCCACGGTCTGGACCTGCGACCTGTCGCACGACTACGTATCGATCAACGCGGACTATCGTTCCTGATCGTTGTAGGGCGATGCCTTGCCGCCTGGCGAGGCATCGTTCGAACGACGGCGGCGGAGTCCTTTGGCGAGATCGCCATCGCTATCGCTATCACACATCGCCCCGCCATCCCGGCCGTTCCGCTTCTCCCATCCCCCGCCTCTCCGGATTGCCGCCATGTCCGATCTCGCCTCCCGTCTCGACCAATTTCTCGCCCGGCTCGAACAGTGGCTGCCACCGCAGCTGACCGAGGCGGACTGGCAGCAGGCCGTCGCCTTCCGCTGGCGCAAGCGGCAGAGCCTGTTCGGCAATATCGGCTATCTGCAGGCGATCCGGCAGCTGCCGCCGATCCATCTGGACGACCTGAAGAACATCGAGCGCCAGAAGGACGCCATCGTCGCCAATACGCGCCAGTTCGTGCACAAGCTGCCGGCCAACAACGTGCTGCTGACCGGCGCGCGCGGCACCGGCAAGTCGTCGCTGATCAAGGCCTGCCTGAACGCCTTCGTGGATGAGGGGCTGCGCCTGGTGGAAGTCGACAAGGCCGATCTCGGCGACCTGGGCGATATCGTCGAGCAGCTGACGCAGCGGCCGGAACGCTTCGTGATCTTCTGCGACGACCTGTCGTTCGAGGACGGCGAATCGGGCTACAAGTCGCTGAAGTCGGCGCTCGACGGCTCGGTGGCCGCGCAGTCGGACAACGTGCTGGTCTACGCGACCTCGAACCGCCGCCATCTGCTGCCCGAATACATGAAGGACAACGAGGGCTACCGGCACACCGACGATGGCGAGATCCATCCGGGCGAGGTGGTCGAGGAAAAGATCTCGCTGTCCGAGCGCTTTGGGCTGTGGCTGTCGTTCTATCCGCCGAAGCAGGACGAATACCTGAACATCGTCGCGCACTGGCTGCGACAGTTCGGCTGCAGCGACGACGATATCGCCGCGGCGCGCGGCGATGCGCTGGTCTGGGCCCTGGAGCGCGGCTCGCGCTCGGGCCGCGTCGCGTGGCAGTTCGCGCGCGACTGGGGCGGCAAGCACGGCAGGCCTTACGGTACCCATCAGGGCGAGCCGGCATGAGCGGCGCGCGCAAGGTCACCGAGGTCGCGGTCGGCGTGCTGGTACGCCCGGATGGCCGCTTCCTGCTGGCGCAAAGGCCGGCCGGCAAGCCTTACGAGGGCTACTGGGAATTTCCGGGCGGCAAGCTCGAAGCGGGCGAGTCGGTCGAAGCGGCGCTGGCGCGCGAGCTGCACGAGGAATTGGGGCTGGACATCACGGCCTCGACGCGCTGGCACGTGCTCGAGCACGATTACCCGCACGCCTATGTGCGGCTGCACTTCTGCAAGGTCACCGGCTGGGCCGGCGAGCCGGTCGGGCGCGAAGGCCAGGCGTTCTCGTGGGAGCAGGTGCCCGTCACCGTCGGCCCCTTGCTGCCGGCGACGATTCCGGTGGTCGAGTGGTTGGGGGAGGAGGCGGCCTGAGGGCTGCGAGGTGCCTTGGGGGCCGAATGGCGGTCTGAGGACCGAGCGCCGGGCTGAGCGTGGGCGCTCAGCTTTTTTTCGCCGTCACCCATCCATCGCTCAGTCGTCATTCAGTCGATATTCAGCCGTCGCTCAGTCGTCGCTCAGTCGTCGCTCAGTCGTCGTCCCGGTCCTGCTGGTCCTCGGCCGGATTGGCCGGCTTGCCCTCGATCACGTATTTCTCGGCGGCCCAGGCACCCAGGTCGATCTGCTTGCAACGTTCGGAGCAGAAGGGGCGGAACTTGTTTTCCGGCGCCCAGACCACGTCCTTGCCACAGGTCGGGCATTTGACTACGGATGGCATGGCAAATCAGAAATTGCAGAGTTTGAGCAGGAAGGGGATGTCGGCGTCGACCGAGCGCGGTCGCATGTCGCCGTCCTGCTGGGTGAAGCGCACCCACAGCATGTACTTGTTGGCGCTCATCTCGGGGATGAAGGCCAGCAGCGAATCGTCGAGCAGCACCTGCATCAGCTGGTAGCTGCGGCCGGACAGCATCTGCTGGTAGCTGCCGCCGGTGGCGATGACCTTGCCGCTCTGTCCCGACTCGCGCAGCAGCCGCAGCACGGCGTCGGTGCCCACGCGCAGCGGAATCAGCGGCCGTACCCACTTCAGGATGTCGGCGCGCCGTTCCTCGGCCGGCCGGTGCTGCCAGGCATAGTACGAGGGCAGATCGAACTCGCAGGTGCCGCCGGGAATGATCGCGCGGCTGCGGATGCTGGTCAGCCACTCGTTGTCGGTCAGCAGCTGGCCCGCCTTGCCGACGGTCTGGTTCAGCTGCGCGATGGCCTGCTCGAGTTCGCCGATCACCGCGTCCAGCGTCTGCTGGTCGATCTGCGGACTCGAGCGCAGCGCGCTCAGCGCCTGCCGCTGGCGATCGAGTTCCTTGATCAGATCGGTTTTCAGGTCGGCGCGGCCAGCGACGTCGATGATCTCGAACAGCGTGGTCAGCGCGACATGATGCTGCAGCGCATGTTCCTGTCCGAGAAAGTAATCCAGCCGATCGAACAGGTCCTCCAGACGCAGGAGTGTCCTGATGCGTTCGTTGAAAGGATATTCGTACAGAATCAAGGGGAAGTCCGTGCAGCGCGGCGTCGGCCAGCTTGCCGGCCCGGTGCTGGATTCGACAGACGAATCGGCTCAGGCGGGCGCGCGAGGCGATCGGTACAGAATGCATGCGAAGCTCGCATGCGGCCGTATGCATGCACTTGGCAGCATATTCCAACGCATTCTATGCGAGACAGCGCGCAAGGACAATGAAACGCCGCCGATGGTGCCCTCGGCGGCGCCTGATGCGAAGCGTTTGGCGAAGCGAGCGTGTCAGGGATGCTCAGCGCGTGGCGGGCGTGCGCGACGCGGGCTGCATCGCGCGATAGCGGCGATCGAGCGTCTCGACCTGCGGCGGCAGCGCCTCGACCGGTCCATCGTTGTCGATCACATCGTCGGCGACCGCCAGCCGCTGCGCGCGCGTGGCCTGCCTGGCCATGATGGCCTCGACCTGCTCGCGCGAGAAGCCGTTGCGCGCCATCACGCGGGCGATCTGCGTCGCTTCGCTGCAGTCGACCACCAGCACGCGATCGACGCGCTCGCGCCAGCGGCCCGATTCGACCAGCAGCGGTACCACGTGGATCAGATAGGGATGGGCGCCGCCGGCGCGGATCCGGGCCGCGCGCTGCTCGGTGACCTCGCGGATCAGCGGATGCGTGATCGCTTCGAGCCGGGCCTTCGCGGTTGGATCGGAGAACACGAGCGCGCGCATCGCGTCGCGGTCCATCGCGCCGTCGGCGCGCAGACACGTGGGGCCGAAAGCCTCGACCAGCGCGGGAATCGCCGCGCCGCCGGGCGCGGTGATCTCGTGCGCGATCAGATCGGTATCGATCAGCGCGGCGCCGCGCTCGGCAAACAGATCGGCGACGCGGCTCTTGCCGGAGCCGATGCCCCCGGTCAATCCGATTTCCAGCATATGTCTCCAGGGTGAATGGGGCGTTGTTGGGGCATTGTCGGGGCGCTATCGGTGCGCTGGTGGTGCGCTGGTGGTGCGTTGTTGCGGCGTTCGACAGGGGCGTTGTCGGCACGGGTCAGTGATTCACCATCGCGCCCGCTTCGATGGCGGCGCCCGGCGCCAATGCCGGCAGCACCCAGTCGGCGCCGGCGAACAGCACCAGCAGTCCGGCGCCGGCAATGAACGGGCCGAACGGAAACGGCGTATCGCGATCGTGGCGGCGCAGCGCGATCTTGGCAAGACCGTACACCAGCCCGACCACCGACGATACCAGCACCAGCGCGGGCAGCGCCTGCCAGCCGAACCAGGCGCCCAGCGCTGCCATCAGCTTGAAGTCGCCATAGCCCATGCCTTCCTTGCCGCGCAGCAGCTTGAACAGCCAGTAGGTAGTCCACAGCAGCAGGTAGCCGGCGGCCGCGCCGATCACCGCATCGGCGATCGGCGCGAACACGCCCATCAGGTTCAGCAGCAGGCCAAGCCACAACAGCGGCTGCGTGATCTGGTCAGGCAGCAGTTGCGTGTCGGCATCGATCAGCGCCAGCGACAGCAGCGACCAGATCAGCACCATCGCGGCCAGGGCCTGCCAGGTCGGCCCGAAATGCCAGGCGGCCAGCGCGCACAGCGCCGCGCTGGCCAGCTCGACGGCGGGATAGCGCAGGCCGATCGGCTTCCGGCAGGCCGAGCAGCGGCCGCGCAGCACCAGATAGCCGAGCACCGGGATGTTCTCCCACGGGGCGATCGCATGGCCGCAGTGCGGGCACGACGAGCGCGGCACCACGAGGTCGTAGCGTTCCGGGTAGGGCGCGGGCTCGTGGCGCAGCGCGGCCAGATAATTGGCCTCGTCGCGCTCCATCATGCGCGGCAGCCGATGCACGACCACGTTCAGGAAGCTGCCGACCACCAGCCCCAGCAGCGCCGCCGCGCCCAGCAGGAACCACGGCGGCAGCGCGGCCAGCGCGGCGATGGTCCAGGTGCCGGCCGGCATGGCCGCGTTCCAGTTCGACAGGAAGCCTTGCATCTCAGACCACCTGCGCCAGCTTGAAGATCGGTAGATACATTGCGATCACCAGCCCGCCGATCAGCACGCCCAGCACCACGACGATCAGCGGCTCGACCATCCCGGCCACCGCGGCGACGCCCTCGTCGACCTCGCGCTCGCAGCATTGCGCGACATGCAGCAGCATCGTGTCGAGCGCACCGGATTCCTCGCCGATGCGCGTCATCTGCAGCGCCATCGGGTCGAACACGGCGCTGGCGCGCATCGCCGTGGCCAGGCTGGCGCCGCAGCGCACGGCGCGTTCGATCTGCCGGGTGGCGTCGCGATACACGCGATTGCCGGACGCCCCCGCGACCAGCGCCATCGCCTCCACGACGGGCGTGCCCGCGGCGGACAGCGTCGCGAGCGTGCGCGTCCAGCGCGCCACCGCCGCCTTGCGCAGCAGCGGACCGGCCAGCGGCAACAGCAGCAGCGCCCGATCGCGCGCATGGCGCAGCGGCGGCGAGCGGCCCAGCGCATGCCGCAGGCCCAGCCACGCCAGCGGCGGCAGCGCCAGCAGCCACTGCCAATGCACGACGAAGCCGTCGGACAGCGCGATGACGAATTGCGTCGGCGTCGGCAGTTGTGCGCCGGCGCCGAAGCCGACGAAGACCTGCTTGAAGGCCGGAATCACGAACAGCATCAGGATCGTCGTCACGGCGGCGGCTACCGCGAGCACCACCAGCGGATAGCGCAGCGCGGCGCGTACCTGACGGCGCAGCGCGATTGCTTGTTCCTGGCAGGCACAGAGCCTGTCGAGCATCCCACCCAGTGCGCCGCCTTGCTCGCCGGCGTCGACCAGGCTGCAGTACAGCGCATCGAACGTGCGGGGATGCCGGCGCATGGCCTGGGCCAGGCCGCTGCCGCTCTCGATGTCGCCGCGCAATTGCGCCAGCAGACGGCGCCACGCCGGATCGCCGTGGCCGCGCGCAATGATGTCGAGCGCCGGCAGCAGCGGCACGCTCGCGCCCAGCAGCGTCGACAGCTGGCGCGTGAAGCGGGCAATGTCCTCGGCACGGATTCGTGGTGGCGCGATCGTGCGCGCCACGGCGGGGCGGCGGACTGCGGCGCGCGGAGCGGGGGCTGCCATGTTGGACCCGGATGGCATGATCGTTCGGTCGATCTTCGTTATGGATTGGTGGTCGCCAGCACCTCGGCCAGCGAGGTCGTGCCCGCCCTGACCTTGAGCAGCCCGGCCTCGCGCAACGATAGCACGCCCTCGCGGCGCGCCTGCTGCGCCAGCGCGCGCGTACTGCCGCGCGACAGGATGATGCCCTGCATCGCGTCGGAGACCGGCATTACCTGGTGGATGCCGCAGCGCCCGCGGTAGCCGCTGCCGCGGCAGGCGGCGCAGCCGACCGGCTGGCAGGGCTGCCAGTTGCCATCGAGCAGGGCGTCCGCGAAGCCCGCCTCGCGCAGCGCGGCCAGCGGCACCGGGCCGGGCCGTTTGCAGGCGCACAGCATGCGGGCCAGCCGCTGCGCGGTGATGACCAGCACGCTGGCGGCCAGATGGAAGGGCGCGACACCAAGCTGCGCCAGCCGTGTCAGCGTGCCCGGCGCATCGTTGGTATGCAGCGTCGACAGGACCAGATGGCCGGTCTGCGCGGCCTTGACCGCGATATCGGCGGTCTCGGCGTCGCGGATCTCGCCGACCATGATCACGTCCGGGTCCTGACGCAGCAACGCGCGCAGCACGGCCGGAAAGTTCAGGCCGACCTTGTCGTGGATATTGACCTGGTTGATGCCGGCCAGCTGGATCTCTGCTGGGTCCTCGGCCGTCGAGATATTGCGCTCGTCCTGGTTCAGCAGATTGAGAAAGGCGTACAGCGAGACGGTCTTGCCGCTGCCAGTCGGGCCGGTGACCAGCACCATGCCGTGCGGACGGCGCAGACGCTCCAGCAGCACGGCGAGCTGCGCCGGCTCGAAGCCGAGGCCGTCCATGTCGAGCCGCACGCTGGAGGCGTCCAGCATGCGCAGCACGATCTTCTCGCCGAACAGCGTCGGCAGCGTGGATACGCGCAGGTCGATGGCCCGCGTCGCCGCGCCCTGCGGCCCCGCATCGCCGTCGCGCCGCGGCACCACGAAGCGCATGCGGCCATCCTGGGGCACACGCTTCTCGGCGATGTCGAGCCGCGCCAGCACCTTGATCCGTGTCGCGATGCGGTCGCGAATGTCCAGCGGCGGGCGCGCGACCTCGTGCAGCAGTCCATCGATGCGAAAGCGTACGCGGTAGAAGCCTTCGTACGGTTCGAAGTGCAGGTCCGAGGCGCCGCGCCGGCAGGCCTCGGTCAGCAGCGTCTGGACGAAGCGCACGACCGGCGCATCATCGGCCGAGGGCATGGCGGGGTCGTATTCGATCGGCGCATCGGCGGTGGCGATCATGGCGAGGCAGGGCGCAGTGGAGGAGTGGCCCAGTGTGCGACGCGCCGGCCGGGGACGGGAATGCGCGCAGTCTCAAAATGGAATGGCCGGCGCGATGTGGCGTACCTGCCCGGTCCTTGCCCTGGTACCTGCGTAATCGTGGCGTGCAGCAGCCTGCCAAAACGAACGGCGTGCCGAAATGCCGCGGCGCCGGCGGCGATGCGACGACACATCCAACGCACCAAAGCAAAAGGGCCGTGCATCGCTGCACGGCCCTTCTGAAAAACTGGTCGGGGTGAGAGGATTCGAACCTCCGGCCTCTACGTCCCGAACGTAGCGCTCTACCAGGCTAAGCTACACCCCGTTTTTGTTCCCCGCCGCGTCAGAACTGACGTTGCAGCGAGAAAGCACATAACTTTATCAGTGTTTCTTTCAGTTGTGAAGGGGGAAATTGCATTGCCGCGCGTTCGGCCGCATCGGCCTCGCGTTTTGCGGCCTCGAAGGTCGCATCCAGGGCCCCGCATTGATGGATGGCGGAGAACACCGCGTCGAAATGTTCGGTGCCGCCCTGGACGATCGCCTCGCGCGCCAGCGCGCGCTGCTCCGCGGTGCCATGCTCCATCAGATGCAGCAGCGGCAGCGTCGGCTTGCCCTCGCGCAGATCGTCGCCGGCGTTCTTGCCCATCTGCTCCGCGCTGGCGGTGTAGTCCAGCATGTCGTCGATCAGCTGGAAGGCGGTGCCGATGCGGCGCCCGTATTCGGCGGCCGCTTCCTCCATCTCCGCGTCGGCGCCCGCCAGCACCGCGCCGAGCTGGGCCGAGGCCTCGAACAGCTTGGCGGTCTTGTAGCGGATCACCTGGAGGTAGCGCTCCACGGTGACGTCCGGGTCGTGCATGTTGAGCAGCTGCAGCACCTCGCCCTCGGCGATCACGTTGGTCGCATCCGACAGGATCTGCATGATGCGCATGCTGCCGGCATCGACCATCATCTGGAAGGCGCGCGAATAGAGGAAGTCGCCGACCAGCACGCTGGCGGCGTTGCCGAACACCGCGTTGGCGGTCTGGCGGCCGCGCCGCAGCTCGGATTCGTCGACCACGTCGTCGTGCAGCAGCGTGGCGGTGTGGATGAATTCCACCACCGCGGCCAGTTCATGATGGCGATGTCCGTCATAGCCGAGCGCGCGCGCGGACAGCAGCAGGATCACGGGGCGCAGGCGCTTGCCGCCCGCGCCGATGATGTATTCGCCGATCTGTTCGATCAGGGGCACTTCGGAAGACAGGCGCTGCCGGATGACTGCATCGACGGCGCGCATGTCGGCAGCGACCGGAGCGAGCAAGGCAGAGGCGGAAGACTCGGACAAGATGATCACCGTTACGCAGAACGAGCGATTATATGCGATGGCCGTGTCCAGATGGCTTGTCGTACGCGCCATCTCGCGCCATCGCGCACCGGTTCGGCGGCCGGTCTTGCCCGCTGCGGGGCGCCGCCGGAGCGGCGCACGAGCGGCCCCACACGCGGCCCCACACGCGGCCCCACAGGCGGCCCCACAGGCGGCACCACCAGGTGGTCCACACGCGGCGCCTATAATGCGGGCATGAACAAGCCCGCCGCTCCCGATGGCCATGGCCGCCGTCCCTCCCGCCGCCTTGCGTGGTGGGTCGCGTTCGCCGCCCTGGCCGGATTCCTGCTGGCCGAGGCGACCTGAGGGCCGGCTCCGGCAAGTGCGTTGCCCGCCTCTGCGGGCGTATGTGTTTGTTTTCTTTGCACTTTTCCCGTTGCTCGTATAGAATGCCGAGTTTCCTCCGGCTGAACTGCTGTTGTTGCGTCCGTGCCGGCGGGAGATAACCGGGCCGAAAGCGCATTGCCTGGCCGCTTCGCTTCACCGCGAAGCCGCGCCGGCGCTGGCTTTTGGGCGTTTATTCACATCGAGAGGTTCGACAATGTACGCGGTCGTAAAAACCGGCGGCAAGCAATACAAGGTTGCTGCTGGCGAAAAACTGAAAGTAGAACAGATACCGGCAGACATTGGCGCAGAAATCACGCTCGACCAAGTGCTCGCAGTGGGCGCTGGCGACCAGATCAAGTTTGGTACGCCGCTGGTCAGCGGGGCTTCCGTCAAAGCTACCGTTATCTCCCAAGGTCGTCACGACAAAGTGAAGATCTTCAAGATGCGCCGTCGCAAGCATTACCAGAAGCGTCAAGGCCATCGCCAGAACTACACCGAACTGCGCATCGAAGCGATCGTTGCCTGAGTCCACGCGGACGGCAACGAGACAGCAAATCGAGCGACAACTAGGTAAAGCGACAGGAGTTAAGTCATGGCACAGAAAAAAGGCGGCGGTTCCACACGGAACGGCCGCGATTCCGAATCGAAGCGTCTGGGCGTGAAGGTGTTTGGTGGCCAGGCCATCAACGCCGGCGGCATCATCGTCCGCCAGCGCGGTACCCGCGTGCATGCCGGCGAGAACGTCGGCGTGGGCAAGGACCACACCCTCTTCGCCCTGGTTGACGGCCACGTGAAGTTCGCCGTCAAGGGCGCTGCCAAGAAGCAGCAGGTCAGCGTCGTTCCGGCAGCCTGATCACTGCCTTGCAGCACGAAGGCCCCGCAACCCTTGCGGGGCTTTTTCTTTTCTGGCGACAATGTCGAACGTCGCCCGCCGCCGGCAGCGCCTGACCAGGCCTTGCGACGCGGCACGCTCCATCACGGAACCATCATGAAGTTCATCGACGAAGCCCGAATCGAAGTCATTGCCGGTAACGGGGGCAATGGCAGCGCGTCGTTCCGGCGCGAGAAGTTTGTGCCGTTCGGCGGGCCGGACGGCGGCGATGGCGGCCGTGGCGGCAGCGTCTACGCGGTGGCCGATCGCAACATCAACACGCTGATCGATTTCCGCTACGCCAAGAAGCACGTCGCCCGCAACGGCGAGAACGGCCGCGGCTCCGACTGCTACGGCGCGGCTGGCGAGGACGTGACCCTGCGCATGCCGGTCGGCACGCTGATCACCGACATGGACAGCGGCGAGGTCATCGCCGACCTGACCGAGCACGGCCAGAAGGTGTGCCTGGCCGAGGGCGGCATCGGCGGCTGGGGCAACCTGCATTTCAAGTCCAGTACCAATCGCGCGCCGCGCCAGCAGGTCGACGGCAAGCCGGGCGAGCGCCGCATGCTCAAGCTCGAACTGAAGGTGCTGGCCGACGTGGGCCTGCTGGGCATGCCGAACGCCGGCAAGTCGACCTTCATCTCGCACGTCTCCAATGCGCGGCCGAAGGTGGCGGACTATCCGTTCACCACGCTGCATCCGAACCTGGGCGTGGTGCGCGTCGACCACGAGCAATCGTTCGTGATCGCCGATATCCCGGGGCTGATCGAAGGCGCCGCCGAGGGCGCGGGCCTGGGCCATCAGTTCCTGCGCCATCTGCAGCGCACCGGGCTGCTGCTGCATATCGTCGATCTGGCGCCGTTCGACGAGGCCGTCGATCCGGTCGCCGAGGCGCGCGCCATCGTCAACGAGCTGAAGAAGTACGACGCCGAGCTGTACGAGAAGCCGCGCTGGCTGGTGCTGAACAAGCTCGACATGGTGCCGGAGGACGAGCGCGAGGCGCGCGTCAAGGACTTCATCAAGCGCTACAAGTGGAAGGGGCCGGTGTTCCGCATCTCGGCGCTGACCGGCGAGGGCTGCCGCGAGCTGGTCTACGCGATCAAGGACCATCTGGCCGCGCTGAAGGCCGAGGAGGCGGCGGCGCTGGCCGAGCCGGACGTGCGTCTGGACGAGCGGCTGCACAACGTCGACCGCGACGGACAACAAGGCTGATTTCGCGCCAAATATCCGCCCCGAACATCCGCCCCGAACATCGGCCCCGATTCGCCACGATCTGCCCCGAACACCCGCGCCGAATTTCCGCGCCGGTTCATCGCCCGGCACGACCTCACTTCAGGAGACAGAGTTGCCCACCCAATCGGTCATCGCGCAGGCCCGGCGCATCGTCGTCAAGGTCGGATCGAGCCTCGTCACCAACGATGGCAAGGGGCTTGACCACGACGCCATCGCCCGCTGGGCGGCGCAGATCGCCAAGCTGCGCACCGCCGGCAAGGAAGTGGTGCTGGTCAGTTCGGGGGCGATCGCCGAGGGCATGCAGCGGCTGGGGTGGGCGCGTCGCCCGCGCGAGATCCATGAGCTGCAGGCGGCCGCCGCGGTCGGGCAGATGGGGCTCGCCCAGGTCTACGAAAGCCAGTTCGGCCGCTATGGCATCCGTACCGCGCAGGTGCTGCTGACCCATGCCGACCTGGCCGACCGCGAGCGCTATCTGAATGCACGGTCCACGCTGCTGACGCTGCTGAGCCTGGGCGTGGTCCCGATCATCAACGAGAACGACACGGTCGTCACCGACGAAATCAAGTTCGGCGACAACGACACGCTGGGCGCGCTGGTGACCAACCTGATCGAGGGCGATGCGCTGGTGATCCTGACCGACCAGCGCGGCCTCTACACCGCCGATCCGCGCAAGGACCCGGCCGCCGAGTTCGTGCACGAGGCGCTGGCGGGCACGCCGCAACTCGAGGCGATGGCCGGCGGTGCCGGCACCGCGATCGGCCGCGGCGGCATGCTGACCAAGATCCTGGCCGCCAAGCGCGCGGCCAAGTCGGGCGCCCATACCGTGATCGCATCCGGTCGCGAGGCCGACGTGCTGGCGCGGCTGGCCGGCGGCGAGGCGATCGGCACGCAGTTGCTGGCGCCGACCGGGCGGCTGACCGCGCGCAAGCAGTGGATGGCCGACCATCTGCAGCTGCGCGGGCGCGTCGTCATCGATGCCGGCGCGGTCGACAAGCTGACCGCGGGCGGCAAGTCGCTGCTGCCGATCGGCGTGGTGGAAGTGCAGGGCGAATTCGCGCGCGGCGAGGTCATCGCCTGCGTCGATGCGCAGGGACGCGAGGTGGCGCGCGGCCTGACCAACTATTCGAGCGCGGAGGCGCGGCTGATCGCCCGCAAGCCGTCATCGGAAATTGAATCGGTGCTCGGCCACCTGAACGAGCCCGAGCTGATCCACCGGGACAATCTGGTGCTGGTCTGAGCGGAAGGCGAAGCGCCCCCCAGCCTTCTGAGCGGACGGCTAATCGCCGCCCCCGGCCTTTCTGAACGGACGGAGGGCGAATCGGCCCTCCGGTCTTCATTCCTGCCGACCGATTCGCCTTACCGGTACGCGCCCTGCCGCGCGACGCCGTCGCGGATCGCCCGCACGATGTCCTCGGTCTTGCCCGCCACCGCGCGTCCGTCGCACAGGTATTCGGACGCCAGCGTCGCCGCATAGCTGTTGCGCACGCTGGTGCTCATCGTGCGCCATTGCTCCGCGCCCGCGCTCTGGTTCGGCACCCAGGTCTTGCTGCCGGGCGGCATGGTGGCGAACAGCTTGCGCTGGAACACGTCGCAGCGCACCCCTTCGTAGCTGATGTTGCGCACGCCGGTCGGGCTGGTGATCACCGCGGTGTAGCGCACCGCGCCGTCCTCGCCGACCATGATGGACTTGGCGTCCACGGCGAACGACAGGCGCCCGGTGGTGCTGACGTCGAAGGGCAGCAGGTCGGCGTCCGCGGGCGGCGGCGGCAGCTTGGTCGCGGCCTCCTGGAAGCCCTTGGAGGCGAGCCGGTCGAGCAGGAAGACCGGTTCCTCGGCCTCCTCCGCTTCCAGCTGGGCGGCGCGCTTGGGCGTTTCTGTGCTGGTGGAACAGGCGCTCACCAGGGCGAGCGCGAACAGCGTGGCAAGCCCGGCAGCCAGACCCGAAGGGGTCGCGCTGCCGGCGCGGCGTCGGCCGAAGCCGGCGGGTTTATTCATCAGTGCTCCGCGTTTGCGCGCAGACCGGCGGTTCCGGCTGCGTCAGGGTAGGGGACGGCTGGCTGGCGGCCGGCGCATTGCCCGGTCCTTGCCGGCCTGCGCGTGGGCCGCCGGCGCGGCCGGGGTTGCCATGGGTCCCGGCATGGTGGTTGCCGTAGGGACTGAGCGGCGCCCGCGGGCCGCGATGCAGAAAGCGCGACAATTCCGTCAGCGCCATCTGGTAGACCTCGCGCTTGAATTCGATCACCGCGTCGAGCGGCACCCAGTACTGGCTCCAGCGCCAGGCATCGAATTCCGGGTGGTCGGTGGCGCGCAGGCAGATATCGCAATCGCGCGCCGCCATGCGCAGCAGGAACCAGATCTGTTTCTGCCCCTTGTAATGCCCGCGAATCTCGCGGCGTATGAACTTGTCCGGCACCTCGTAACGCAGCCAGTCGCGCGTGCGACCGACGATCCTGACGTGCTCGGGCAGCAGTCCGACCTCTTCATGCAGTTCGCGGTACATCGCCTGTTCCGGCGTCTCGCCGTATTTGATGCCGCCTTGCGGAAACTGCCAAGAATGTTCGCCGATTCGCTTGCCCCAGAACACCTCGTTCCGTGCGTTGATGAGGATGATGCCGACGTTCGGGCGAAAGCCTTCACGATCGAGCATGACTGCACCTCGAATCCTTTAGAATTACGTCGATTATAAAGGAAGCGCGGGGTCCGTCCGGGCCGCTCCGGGGTGGTGGTTTTCCCCGACGAAATGCGCCGTTTCAGGCGCCTTTCGCCGGTCCGCAAACCGTCTCACCACCCGGGTCCTTGCCCGCCTTTCCTTGACCTGTTTACCCCTTACGCCTTTTCCCATCGATCCGCGCCGCGCGCGCTGTCCCAACCGAAAGCCACGGATGAAAGCTTCGCAATTCTTCATTTCCACTCTCAAGGAAGCCCCCGCCGACGCGGAGATCGTCTCGCACAAGCTAATGATGCGCGCCGGCATGATCAAGAAGCTGGGTGCCGGCATCTATAGCTATATGCCAACCGGCCTGCGCGTGATCCGCAAGATCGAGCGGATCGTCCGTGAGGAGATGAACCGCGCCGGCGCCGTCGAACTGCTGATGCCGTTCGTGCAGCCGGCCGAGCTGTGGCAGGAGACCGGCCGCTGGGACAAGATGGGCCCGGAGCTGCTGCGCCTGAAGGACCGCCATGAGCGCGACTTCGTGCTGCAGCCGACCTCGGAGGAGGTCGTCACCGACATCGTCCGCACCGAGATCCGCAGCTACAAGCAGCTGCCGCTGAACCTGTATCAGATCCAGACCAAGTTCCGCGACGAGCGCCGGCCGCGCTTCGGCATCATGCGCGGGCGCGAATTCACGATGAAGGACGCCTATTCCTTCGATCGCGACGAGGAAGGGATGAAGGTCTCGTACCGCCAGATGTACGACGCCTATATCCGCATCTTCCAGCGCTTTGGCCTCGAATTCCGCGCGGTGGCGGCCGACAACGGCGCGATCGGCGGCTCGGGCTCGCACGAGTTCCACGTGATCGCCGACACCGGCGAGGACGCCATCGTCTACTGCCCCGAGTCGGACTACGCGGCCAACATGGAGGCTGCCGAGGCGCTGCCGTTGGTCGCCGAACGCGCGCCCGCGCGCGAGGCGCTGACGCGCACGCCCACGCCGGGCAAGGCCAAGTGCGAGGACGTCGCCGAGCTGCTGGGCATTCCGCTCGAGCGCACCGTCAAGTCGATCGTGCTGGCGACCGAGGGCGCCGAGGGCGAGCCCGCGCAGATCTGGCTGCTGCTGCTGCGCGGCGATCACGACCTGAACGAGATCAAGGCGTCCAAGGTGCCGGGCCTGGCCGAGTTCCGCTTCGCCACCGAGGCGGAGATCGTCGCCACCTTCGGCACGCCGCCGGGCTATCTGGGCCCGATCGGTGCCAAGGCGCCGATCCGCGTGGTGGCCGACCGCACCGTCGCCAACATGAGCGACTTCGTCTGCGGCGCCAACGAGCGCGACTATCACCTGACCGGCGTCAACTGGGGCCGCGACCTGCCCGAGCCGCTCGTCGCGGACCTGCGCAACGTGGTCGAGGGCGACGCCTCGCCCGACGGCAAGGGCCGCCTGGCGATCTGCCGCGGCATCGAGGTCGGCCACGTGTTCATGCTGGGCACGCGCTATTCGGCGGCGATGAACGCGACCTTCCTCGACGAGAACGGCAAGACCCAGCCGATGCAGATGGGCTGCTACGGCATCGGCGTGACCCGTATCGTCGGCGCGGCGATCGAGCAGAACTACGACGAGCGCGGCATCATCTGGCCCGCCGCGATCGCCCCGTTCGAAGTCGTGGTGTGCCCGGTCGGCTACGACCGTTCGGAAGCGGTCAAGGCCGAGGCCGACCGCATCCATGCCGAGCTGCTGGCGGCCGGCGTCGACGCGATCCTGGACGACCGCGGCGAGCGCCCCGGCGTGATGTTCGCCGACTGGGAGCTGATCGGCGTGCCGCACCGCGTGGTGGTGGGCGACCGCGGCCTGAAGGAAGGCCAGGTCGAGTACCAGGGCCGGCGCGACGCCGAGGCGAGCCGCGTGGCGGTGGCCGACATCGTCGGGCATGTGCGCAAGCTGCTGGCCGACTGAGGCCATGCAACCGCCGCGATGCGCCGCCATCGCGGCGGCGCCGCTTCCCGGCAAGTCTCCGGTCATGCGTCCGGGCGAGTTTGCGGGCAGCGTTCCGGGCAGGGTCCGGGGCAGGTTTGCTGGCCCAACGTCGGGGCTGGCGATGTTGGCGGCTGCGCTGCTGTCCGCGCTGGCGCTGCTGCTGGCTTCGCCGCCGGCGCACGCCGGTGCTCAGCGGGAAGAGCAGCTGGCCGACGCCGTGCGCGGCGCGCTGGCCGCGGCGATCGCGGATGCGCGTCCGGCCCGTCCGGTATTCGTCTCCGCCGGCGAGCGCGACGCCTATCTGCGCTGGGTGGCCGAGATGTCGCGCCGCCTCGAGCCGCGCATCCCCGAGCCGTTGATCCGCACCGAGCTGGTCGAGACCGTCTATTACGAGGCCAAGCGCGCCGGGCTGGAGCCGGCACTGGTACTGGGGCTCATTCAAGTCGAGAGCAATTTCCGCAAGTACGCGATCAGCACGGCGGGCGCGCGCGGGCTGATGCAGGTGATGCCGTTCTGGGCGCGCACCATCGGCGATGGCGACGCGCGCAAGCTGTTCCATCTGCAGAGCAATCTGCGCTACGGTTGCACCATCCTGCGCCACTACCTGGACCGCGAGTCCGGCGACCTGTTCCTGGCGCTGGGCCGTTACAACGGCAGCCGCGGCCGCGCGGAATACCCGAACGCGGTGCTGGCCGCGTGGAAGCGCTGGCAGCAGGCCGAGGTCGCGGTCACGGTGGCGAGCGCCGCCGAGTCCAATGGCGCGCTGGCGGCCGCAGCCCGCCCCGGCCGTGCGGGCGATGCCGCCGCGCGCCTGCTGCCGGCGCCGTCCCGACCCCTCGGCGGCCCCGCCGCGTTCCCGCCCACCCGCCTGTCCGATCCGTCATGACCTCCCGCTCGCATCCGGCGGCCGGCAAGACCGGCTACGCCACCTCGTCGCCCGAACTCGAACGCTGGCTGGCCCGGCATATCGCGCAGGGCTTCGGCGCCGACGCGCTGGTGCGGTCGATGTGCCAGTCCGGCTACGATGCGGGCTTCGCGCGGACCACCGTGCAGGCCGCGCTCGCCGGAGCCGGGGCGCGCGGCGCGCGGTCGGGTCCATCGCCGGCGGCATCCGCATCGTCACTGTCATCGTCATCGTCATCGTCATCGTCATCGTCGTCATCGCCATCGTCGTCGTCATCGCGGTCCGCGAAGGCCAGGACCGCTGCGGAAGTCACGACGCACACTGCGCAGGCCGCCGCCGACGCGACCCCCGCCATCACCGCCCCCAATGCGCTGCCCGCCGGCGACGGCCGCGACGTGCCGGTACTGTTCGCGATGGAATCGCCCCGCATCGCGCTGTTCCAGCGGCTGCTGATGCCGGACGAATGCGAGGCGCTGATCGCGCTGTCCCGCGGCCGGCTGGCGCGTTCGCCGGTGGTCAATCCCGATACCGGCGACGAGAACCTGATCGACGCGCGCACCAGCATGGGCGCGATGTTCCAGGTCGGCGAGCATCCGCTGATCGAAACGCTCGAGGCGCGCATCGCGGCGGTCACCGGCGTCCCGGTGGAACAGGGCGAAGGGCTGCAGATCCTGAACTACAAGCCCGGCGCCGAATACCAGCCGCACTACGACTTCTTCAATCCGCAGCGCCCGGGCGAGGCGCGCCAGCTGCGCGTCGGCGGACAGCGCATGGCGACGCTGGTGATCTACCTGAACGACGTTCCCGCCGGCGGTGCGACCGCCTTCCCGAAGCTGGGTTTGCGCGTCAATCCGGTCCAGGGCAATGCGGTGTTCTTCGCCTATCTCGGCGAGGACGGCGCCCTCGACGAGCGCACGTTGCACGCGGGGCTGCCGGTGGAGCAGGGCGAGAAGTGGATCGCCACCAAGTGGCTGCGGGAAGCGCCGTATCGGGCGGAAGGCTGAACGCACGCCGGCCCGGGCCGCCTGGCGCTCGATCGCGATCCGCGCCCGGGAATCCGCCCCCGGGAATCCGCCCCCGGAATCCGCCCCCGGAATTCGCCCCCGGACTTCGCCCCCGGAATCCGCCCTCCAGCTGTGCCGAACCGCAAGCAGCACTGTGCCGGTAATTGCCCGGCAATCTGTACCGGTACTGTATAGGACCGCCACGCTAGACTGCCGCTTCCCCTGCATTCCAAGGAGTTGCCATGGCACTGTCGGAACTGGCGGCAGGCTCTGCCGTGTTTGCCGCCTTCGGCGGCTTCGTGCTGGTGTCGTCGATCACCCCGGGACCGAACAACACGATGGTGCTGGCGTCCGGCGTCAATTTCGGTTTCGTCCGCACCATTCCGCATCTGCTCGGCATCAGCAGCGGCTTCGCGCTGATGATCGCGCTGATCGGCCTCGGGCTGGGCTCGCTGTTTACCGCACTGCCGTGGACCTGGCCGCTGCTGCGCGTGGCGGCCACCGTGTACCTGGTCTATCTGGCGTACAAGCTGGCCACCGCCGGCGGCGTGCAGGACCGCCAGGTGGCCAGGCCGATGAGCTTCCTGCAGGCGGCCGCGTTCCAGTGGGTCAATCCGAAGGCTTGGGTGATGGCGGTGGGGGCGTGCAGCGCCTATGTGCTGCACCCCAATCTGTGGCTCAACGTGCTGCTGCTGGCCGGCCTGTCGGCGATCATCAATCTGCCGAGCGTGGCGGTGTGGGCGGTGTTCGGCGCCTCGCTGCGCCGCTGGCTGGCACGGCCGCGCGTGCTGCGCGTGTTCAACGTGACGATGGCGGTCCTGCTGCTCGGCTCGCTGTGGCCGATCCTGGCGGCCGGACACTGAGGGGCGTCCGGCGGGTTTGGGCTGCGGCTCTGGCCGTGGGTGCGGTGGAGGTGCTGGAGTCCGAGCCGGAGCCGGAACCGCGGCTGGAGTCGACTCCCGCGCCGGGACCGCCTCCGGAGCCGGTGCAGGCTCAGCCCTTCAGCGCCCGGATCGTGCCGAGGTTGCGCCAGTAGCCCTTGGCGTCCATGCCGCAGCCGAACACATAGCGGTCCGGCACCGTGAAGCCGCAGAAGTCCGGATGCATCGGCTTGGCCTTGGCCAGCGTCTTCTCGCACAGCACCGCGGCGTAGAACTCGCGCGCGCCCATGTCCATGATGCGCTGGCGGATGGCCGCCATGGTCTCGCCCTCGTCGAGGATGTCGTCGAGCACCAGCACGGTCCGGTCCTTGACCGACTCGCGCGGCGCCACGCGCCACTGCATCTCGCCGCCGACCGTCTTGTTGTTGTAGCGGGACAGGTGGATGTAGTCGAACTCCAGCGGGAATTCGAGCTTGGGCAGCAGCATGCCGGTGAAGACCACGGCGCCGCCCATCACCGACAGCACCAGCGGGAAGCGGTCTCCCATCTTGTCGGTGATCTCGCGCGCCATGCGGTCCAGCGATTGCTGCACGGCCTGGGCGCTGACGATTTCCTCGGAGTTGGCCCACAGTTCGCGGGCCTGTTCGGCAGTCATCATGATGTTCGGTCCTGGTCTGGCGGTGTTCTTTGCGGCGGCAGCCGGCCAGGGAGCCAGCGTGCCGCGGTCGGTATTGCGATTGGTGGGTCCGATTGCTGGTGCGATTGCTGGTGCGATTGCTGGTGCGATTGCTGGTCCGATTGCTGGTGCGATCGATGGCGCGGTCGGTGGCGCCATCGGGCTTCGCTCGGCGGATCAGCGGTTGAACAGGCCCTTCATGCCGCCCTTCATCGCGCCCATCGAGCGCATCATCTTGGCCATGCCGCCGCCCTTGAGCTTCTTCATCATGCTCTGCATCTGGTCGAACTGGTTCAGCAGCCGGTTCACTTCCTGCACCGGCACGCCCGCGCCCGCGGCGATGCGGCGCTTGCGGCTGGCCTTGATCAGCTCGGGCTTGGCGCGCTCGGCCGGTGTCATGCTGTTGATGATGCCTTCCATGCGGCGCACCTGCTTCTCGGCCTGATCCATATTGGCGCCCTGGGCCTGCTGGGCGAACTGCGCCGGCAGCTTGTCGACGAGGCTGCCCAGTCCGCCCATCTTCTTCATCTGGCCGATCTGCGCCTTGAAGTCCTCGAGGTCGAAGCCGCCGGTCTTCTTGATCTTCTTGGCCAGCTTCTCGGCCGCTTCCATGTCGACGCCGCGCTGCGCCTCCTCGACCAGCGCGAGGATGTCGCCCATGCCCAGAATGCGCTGGGCCATGCGGTCGGGGTAGAAGGGTTCGAGGCCGTCAAGCTTCTCGCCGACGCCGACGAACTTGATCGGGCGGCCGGTCACGTGCCGCACCGACAGGGCCGCGCCGCCGCGCGCATCGCCGTCGAGCTTGGTCAGCACCACGCCGGTCAGCGGCAACGTGTCGTTGAAGGCCTTGGCGGTGTTGACCGCGTCCTGGCCGAGCATCGCGTCGACCACGAACAGCGTTTCGGCCGGCTTGAGCGCGGCGTGCAGCGCGGCGATCTCCTGCATCATCGCCTCGTCGATGCCGAGCCGGCCGGCCGTGTCGACGATCAGCACGTCGTGATAGTGCTTGCGGGCCCAGTCGACCGCGGCGCGGGCGATGTCGACAGGCTTCTGGTCCGGCTGCGAGGGGAAGAAGTCGGCGCCGACCTGTTCGGACACGGTCTTGAGCTGGGCGATCGCGGCGGGCCGGTAGACGTCGCACGAGACCGTCAGCACTTTCTTCTTCTTGTTTTCCTTGAGCCATTTGGCCAGCTTGCCCACCGTGGTGGTCTTGCCCGCGCCCTGCAGGCCGGCCATCAGGATGATCGCCGGCGGCTGCACCGCCAGGTTCAGCTCGGCCGCCTTGCCGGGCGCGCCGTCGGCCGAGACGGCTTCCTCGCCGCCGATCACCACGGTCAGTTCGCGCTGCACCACGCCGACCAGGGCCTGGCCCGGCGTGAGGCTGCCGACCACTTCCTCGCCCAGCGCCTTTTCCTTGACGCGGGCAACGAACTCGCGGACCACCGGCAGCGCGACGTCGGCCTCGAGCATGGCCAGGCGAACCTCCCGCAACATCTCGGCGGTATTGGCTTCGGTCAGGCGTGCCTCGCCGCGCATGGTCTTGACGACCCGCGCCAGGCGTTGAGTGAGATTGTCCAGCATGGCAGAAATCCGGAGAGGGGCTTTGTAGGGTTGCGGCGCGCCGCCGCGCTTATCGGCCAGTCATCGATCGGTTGTTGGCCGACCATCGGCCGGCTGTCGACCGACTGGTAACCGAGCGTCGACCGGCCATCGACCGACCGGTGACCGGGCTTCGACTGCATCGTCGACCGCGCGGGTCCGGACCGTGGCGTGGCACCGGCGGGGGGCGATGGCGCCGGGCGTCCATCGCGGCGTCGCCCGTCCGGCCTTGCCGCCGCGGCCACTGCCGTCGGTCACCACGGCAGGCGCTAGGGTAAACTGCGCGAATGGCGATTGTACTGTATGCCCTGACGGCACTCCTCTATTGCGCGCTGGCCTATCACGGCTGGGCGACGCGCCACGCCGGGCTGGCCGCCAGCACGGCGGGCGGTCCGGCGGGCGGACCCGGTATCGGAGGCCAGCCGGGCTCGATGGTGCTCGTGCCGGGCCCGACGCCGGGCGGCAGCGCCGAGGGGCAGCCCGCCTGGTGGCATGTGCTGATGGTGGCGGTGCTCGCCAGCCACGGCATGCTGCTCCATGAAACCATCTTTCCGGCCGACCGCATGGTGTTCGGCTTCGCCTTCGCGCTGTCGGCGATGCTGTGGCTCGGCGTCGGCATCTACTGGATCGAGAGCTTCTTCTTCTCGCTGGCGGGCCTGGGGCTGGTCGTGATCCCGGTGGCAATGCTGGCCAGCCTGATGCCGCTCGCCTTCCCCGGCGCGCAGATCCTGGGCTACGCCGCGCGGCCGCTGTTCAAGCTGCATTTCATCATCGCCAACGTCGCCTACGGGCTGTTCACGCTGGCGGCCTTCCATGCCTTCCTGATGCTGCTGGTCGAGCGCCGGCTGCATGGCTTCAACCGCGGCCACGGCGTGCACGTGCCGGGCGGCGCGATGGCCGCCGGCGCGCCGCAGCAGGTCGGCTGGCTGGGCCGCTGGCTCGATCTGCTGCCGCCGCTGCTGACGCTCGAGAAGCTGCTGTTCCGCCTGATCGCGGCCGGCTTCGTGCTGCTGACGCTGACCATCGCGTCCGGCCTGCTGTTTTCCGAGGAGCTGTTCGGCCGGGTCTTCCGCTTCGACCACAAGACCGTGTTCGCGGTGGTGTCGTGGGTGATGTTCGCCGGCATCCTGGCAGGCCGGCGGTTCTACGGCTGGCGCGGCCGCGTGGCGCTGCGCTGGGTCATCGCCTCGTTCTGCATCCTGCTGCTGGCCTATGTCGGCAGCCGCTTCGTGATCGAAGTGATTCTGCATCGCCTCTGAAGCAAGGCATCGTCGATGGCACGTCTGTTCCTGTTGCTGGCGATCCTGCTGGCCATTTTCTGGTGGCTCGGCAGCCGCGTGCGCGCGCGCCGGGCGGAACCCCCTCCGGTCGATGCCGGCGTGCCGCGGCAGGGCACCGACGGCCGCGCGCAGGAGCCGATGGTGCCGTGCGCCCATTGCGGCGTGCATCTGCCGCGCAGCGAGGCGATCGCCTACCAGGGCCTGCATTACTGCCGTGCCGCACATCTGCCCGAATCCCGGGACCGTTTTGGCGACGAGGGCGGCGATAACGGTGACAACCGCGGTGGCAACCGCGGCGACCGCGGCGGTCCCGCATGACGGCGCCGCTTCCGTCCCGGCTGCGGCTCGACGGCGCGGGCTGGGTCGAGGGCGCGCGCCGGGTGCCGTCGCCCAACTTCGATCCGCGTCCGCCCGGCATGCCGGTCGACCTGCTGGTGGTGCACAACATCAGCCTGCCGCCCGGCGAGTTCGGCAGCGACGATATCGAGGCGCTGTTCCTGAACCGGCTCGACCCGGCTCGCCATCCTTTCTTCGCCACCATCCACGCGGTCCGCGTGTCGGCGCATTTCCTGGTGCGGCGCAGCGGCGAGCTGGTGCAGTTCGTCTCGTGCCAGGACCGCGCCTGGCATGCCGGCCAGTCGGCCTTCTTCGGCCGCGAGCGCTGCAACGACTTCTCGATCGGTATCGAACTGGAAGGCTGCGACACGCTGCCCTTCGAACCGGCCCAGTACGACACCGCCACGGCGCTGACCCGGCTGCTGCTGCGCGCCTATCCGATCGGAGCCGTGGCCGGCCACAGCGATATCGCCCCCGGACGCAAGACCGACCCCGGCCCCTGCTTTGACTGGCCGCGCTTTGCGCGAGGCGCCGGACTGGCGCCGGCGATGCTGCCGTACCGCCGCGGCGGGGCGGCGGCCTAGCCGAAAACCCCTGCCGGTGCGGGGCTATCGCGGGCTACCGGTCGGGATCTTGGCGGGGCTATCGAAAGCGCGGCGCTCATCGAAAAAAATTCTTTCGTCGGTGCGGCAACCGACAAAACGGCCGCAAGCCTTGAGCCGCTTGGTCTGGCGGGGAGGTGGGGGTCCGGCGTGGCGCCGGAGCGGCCTGCCGAAGCGCTTGTCAAGACTGGTCAACGCGATTCATTTCACTATACTTAGTCCAGCTTTTCGTTATGACCACTATATCTAGTGGTGCTTTCGGGGAGCCGACCTAGGCGTGCAGCGTTCGCCACGGGCTCGGCAGGTTGCCTTCGCGCCACGCGCGTCAAGCGTTTCCAGCCGGCCGCCAGCGCATGCACCGGCGCGCCACAGGGTCGGCACGTCACAAGAGCCCTCCACGGGAATGCAGCAAGGCAGTAATCCGGCACGGCATCGCCGCGCACGGGATGTCTCTTTTTGCGCATTTTCCAGGGGCTCTTTGTCGTTGATAACACTGGTCAAAAAAAACAGGAGTGCTTCATGCAGACGGCCCAACAAGAATTCGCCGGCAAGGCCGGTTCCGCCGCCGTGGCGCAGCCGAGCCCCGCCGCTGACAACGCCGCTGGCAACTACCAGGATTACAAGATCATCCGCCGCAACGGCGCGGTGGTCGCTTTCGAGCCGAGCAAGATCTCGGTGGCGATGACCAAGGCCTTCCTCGCCGTCAATGGCGGGCAGGGCGCCGCCTCGGCGCGCGTGCGCGAGCTGGTCGAGCAGCTGACCCAGAACGTGGTGCGCGCGCTGCTGCGCAGCCGTCCGAACGGCGGCACCTTCCACATCGAGGACGTGCAGGACCATGTCGAGCTGGCGCTGATGCGCTCGGGCGAGCATGAGGTCGCGCGCGCCTACGTGCTCTACCGCGAGAAGCGCAACCAGGAGCGCAGCCACGCCAACGCGCAGGCCGTCGCCCGCGTGCAGGGCGGCGTCAGCTTCAACGTGACCGATGGCGGCGTCACCCGGCCGCTGGACCTGGTCGCGCTGCACGCGCTGATCGACACCGCCTGCGCCGGCCTGGGCGGCGGCGTCGAGGCCGAGCCGATCCTGAAGGAAACGGTCAAGAACCTGTACGACGGCGTGCCGATGAGCCAGGTCTACGACTCGGCCATCCTCGCCGCCCGCACGCTGATCGAGAAGGACCCGGCCTACAGCCAGGTCACGGCCCGCATCCTGCTGCACACGATCCGCAAGGAAATCCTCGGCGAGGAAGTGACCCAGGCCGAGATGGGCAGCCGCTACGCCGAGTACTTCCCGAAGTTCATCGCCCGCGGCATCGAGGCCGAGCTGCTCGACGAGAAGCTGGCGACCTTCGACCTGGCGCGCCTGGGCGCGGCGCTGGACGCCTCGCGCGACTTCCAGTTCAACTACCTGGGCCTGCAGACGCTGTACGACCGCTACTTCCTGCACATCGACGAGACCCGCATCGAGATGCCGCAGGCCTTCTTCATGCGCGTCGCGATGGGCCTGGCGCTGAACGAGAGCGACCGTGAAGGCCGCGCCATCGAGTTCTACAACCTGCTGTCGTCGTTCGACTTCATGTCGTCGACGCCGACGCTGTTCAACTCGGGCACGCGCCGCTCGCAGCTGTCCTCGTGCTACCTGACCACGATCTCCGACGATCTGGAAGGCATCTACGAGGGCCTGAAGGAGAACGCGCTGCTGTCGAAGTTCGCCGGCGGTCTGGGCAACGACTGGACCAATGTGCGCGCGCTGGGCTCGCACATCAAGGGCACCAACGGCAAGTCGCAGGGCGTCGTGCCGTTCCTGAAGGTGGTCAACGACACCGCCGTGGCGGTCAACCAGGGCGGCAAGCGCAAGGGCGCGGTCTGCGCCTACCTGGAGACCTGGCACCTGGACATCGAGGAATTCCTCGAGCTGCGCAAGAACACCGGCGACGACCGCCGCCGCACGCACGACATGAACACCGCGAACTGGATTCCGGACCTGTTCATGAAGCGCGTGATGGAGAACGGCGAATGGACGCTGTTCTCGCCGTCGACCTGCCCGGACCTGCACGACAAGGTCGGCAAGGAATTCGAGAAGGCCTACCTCGGCTACGAAGAGAAGGTCGCGCGCGGCGAGCTCAAGCTGTTCAAGAAGATCCCGGCGATGCAGCTGTGGCGCAAGATGCTGGGCATGCTGTTCGAGACCGGCCATCCGTGGATCACCTTCAAGGATCCGTGCAACATCCGCAGCCCGCAGCAGCACGTCGGCGTCGTGCACAGCTCGAACCTGTGCACCGAGATCACGCTGAACACCAACGACAGCGAAATCGCGGTCTGCAACCTGGGTTCGGTGAACCTGGTCGCCCACCTGAAGCAGCAGGCCGACGGCAGCCACGTGCTCGACCACGCCAAGCTCGAGAAGACCATCCGCACCGCGATGCGCATGCTCGACAACGTGATCGACATCAACTACTACGCGGTCGACAAGGCGCGCAATTCGAACCTGCGCCACCGCCCGGTCGGCATGGGCATCATGGGCTTCCAGGATTGCCTGCACGTGCTGCGCGTGCCGTACGCCAGCGACGCCGCCGTGCAGTTCGCCGACACCTCGATGGAAGCGGTCTGCTACTACGCCTACCAGGCCTCGACCGAGCTGGCCGAGGAGCGCGGCCGCTACAGCACCTACGAGGGCTCGCTGTGGGATCGCGGCATCCTGCCGCAGGACTCGCTGAAGCTGCTGGCCGAGGAACGCGGCGGCTACCTCGAGGTCGATCAGTCGTCGACGATGGATTGGGACAAGCTGCGCGCCCGCATCAAGCAGCACGGCATGCGCAACTCGAACTGCATCGCGATCGCGCCGACCGCGACGATCTCGAACATCATCGGCGTGTCGGCCTGCATCGAGCCGACCTTCCAGAACCTGTACGTCAAGTCGAACCTGTCGGGCGAGTTCACGGTGGTCAACGACTACCTGGTGCGCGACCTGAAGGCACGCGGCCTGTGGGACGAGGTGATGGTCGCCGACCTGAAGTACTTCGACGGTTCGCTGGCCCGCATCGACCGCATTCCGCAGGACCTGCGCGACCTGTACGCGACCGCGTTCGAGGTCGAGCCGACCTGGCTGGTGGAGGCCGCCAGCCGCCGCCAGAAGTGGATCGACCAGGCCCAGTCGCTGAACATCTACATGGCCGGCGCCTCGGGCAAGAAGCTGGACGACACCTACAAGCTGGCGTGGATCCGCGGCCTGAAGACGACCTACTACCTGCGCACCATCGCCGCCACGCACGTCGAGAAGTCGACCGTGTCGCGCGGTTCGCTGAACGCGGTGTCGTCGGGCGCCGCCGCCGGCGGTGCCTCGGCCTCGGCGCTGGACCAGGCCGCCGCCTCGGCGCCGGCGATGCCCGAAGCCGAAGGCGCGGTCTGCACGATGCGCCCGGGCGATCCGGGGTTCGACGAGTGCGAGGCCTGCCAGTAAGGAGAGAGCGATGACTAAAGAGACCTCCAAAGGTGTTGCCAGCCAAGCCTCTAAGGTGCTGCAGACATCTTCGAGTCCCGCTGTAAAAACCGTAGCTGCTAGCGTGCTGACTCAAACGAAATCGCCAGCAGAGGGGACTTCTAGTCGAGTAGCTACTGCGGCGTCAAAGATTCTGTCTGACCGCAGATTTGGAAGCGCGGCAAAGTCGGTCGCTGGCAGCGCGCTGGCGCAGAAGGGCCGCAAGTAGTGCATGCGCCGGGGGTTGTCCCCGGCCTTCAAAAAGACGCGGAAAGTATTTCGGAGCTACAAACTATGCTGAGCTGGGACGACGACGTTCAAGCCAATCCGCAGGCTGCCCCGCAGCCCGCGCCTCAACCCGCCCTGCAACCTGCCGTTGCCGCCACCGCCGACCAGCAGGGCGTGCTGCCGCCCGCTGCGACGCAGCCGGGCGCCGGCATCCTCGGCAACAACCCGAACGCCGCGGCCGCGCAGAGCACGCGCCGCGTCAACGCCGCCGACAAGCGCGTGATCAACGGCGCCACCGACGTCAACCAGCTGGTGCCGTTCAAGTACAAGTGGGCCTGGGAAAAGTACCTGGCCGGCTGCGCCAACCACTGGATGCCGCAGGAAATCAACATGTCGCGCGACATCGCGCTGTGGAAGGACCCGAACGGCCTGACCGAAGACGAGCGCCGCATCATCAAGCGCAACCTGGGCTTCTTCGTCACCGCCGATTCGCTGGCCGCCAACAACATCGTGCTGGGCACCTACCGGCAGATCACCGCGCCCGAGTGCCGCCAGTACCTGCTGCGCCAGGCCTTCGAGGAGGCCATCCACACGCACGCCTACCAGTACATCGTCGAGTCGCTGGGGCTGAACGAGGCCGAGATCTTCAACGCCTATCACGAGGTGCCGTCGATCCGCGACAAGGACGAGTTCCTGATCCCGTTCATCGACACGCTGACCGATCCGTCGTTCAAGACCGGCACGCCGGAGAACGACCAGAAGCTGCTGAAGTCGCTGATCGTGTTCGCCTGCATCATGGAAGGCCTGTTCTTCTATGTCGGCTTCACGCAGATCCTGGCGATGGGCCGGCAGAACAAGATGACCGGCGCCGCCGAGCAGTACCAGTACATCCTGCGCGACGAGTCGCTGCACTGCAATTTCGGCATCGACCTGATCAACCAGATCAAGCTCGAGAACCCGCATCTGTGGACGGCGGAGTTCAAGGAAGAGATCGTCGGCCTGTTCAGGAAGGCGGTCGACCTCGAATACCGCTACGCCGAGGACACTATGCCGCGCGGCGTGCTGGGCCTGAACGCGCCGATGTTCAAGAGCTATCTGCGCTTCATCTGCAACCGCCGCTGCCAGCAGATCGGCCTCGATCCGCTGTTCCCGAACGAGGAAAACCCGTTCCCGTGGATGAGCGAGATGATCGACCTGAAGAAGGAGCGCAACTTCTTCGAGACGCGCGTGATCGAGTACCAGACGGGCGGTGCGCTGTCCTGGGATTGAGATTGCCAGCGTCGCGCCGGGCTGTCGGACGGTAGCGAAATCAGCGGTAAGGAAGGGGACGTTTCGGTCGAAACGTCCCTTTTTTCATCAAAGAGGATGCGGGTGCGAGCGGAGCGGGGTGGGAACGCCATGCAGCAAGAGCGGATCGCGGGCAAGGAAGCCGAACTCCGGCGCATGCAACGGGTGGCGCTGGCATGCGTCGGCGCGGCGGCGGCGGTGTTCGTGGCGACGCTGTTCCTGCCGCCCACGTTCTGGGTCCGGCTGGTCCGGGCCGGTGCCGAGGCCGCGATGGTCGGCGGCCTGGCGGACTGGTTCGCGGTCGTGGCGCTGTTCCGGCGCCCGCTTGGCCTGCCGATCCCGCATACGGCGATCATCCCGAAGAACAAGAACCGCATCGCCGACAATCTTGCGGTGTTCGTTCGCGACAAGTTCCTGAACCCCGAGGTGCTGACGGACCTGATCCGGCGCAGCGATCCCGCCCAGCGGCTGGCGGTCTGGTTCAGCGAGCCCCCCAATGCGCACCGCATCGGTCAGCACGCGGCCAATCTGATGGGCGTGCTGCTCGATCTGGTGGACGACCGGCGCATCCAGGCGTTCCTCAACGATGCCGCGCGTACGGTCATCGGCCGCATCGATTTCTCGCCGGCGCTCGCTTCCGTGCTGGAGATGCTGACAAAGGGAGGCAGCCATCAGCAACTGCTCGACGCCGTGCTCAGGCATGCGATCGCGCTGCTGAAAAGGCCGGAAACCCAGCAGCTGATCGCCCAGCGCGTGGTCAACTGGCTCAGGAGCGAACACAAGTGGAAGCAGATCGTGCTGCCGACCGAGTGGCTGGGCGACAAGGCCGCGGAGGCGGCGCGCACCAACGTGATCGACTTTCTCGACGAGGTCGCCCGGATGCCGGCGCACGAGCTGCGGGCGGCCTTCGACAAGGAGCTCGAAGCGCTGATCGCGAGGCTCAAGACCGACGAAGCGTTCCTGCGCAGGGGGGAGGAGCTGAAGGACTTCGTGCTGCGCAATCCCGAGCTTGCCGACTATGCCGCCAGCGTGTGGGCCTCGCTGCGCGAATGGCTGTCCAACGACCTCCAGGCGAGCTCGCCACAGCTGCAGCAACAGGTCGAGCGCGTGGGCCTGTGGTTCGGCCGGAAGCTGTCCGGCGACGAGGAATTGCGCCGCTCCATCAATGACCACGCCGAGTCGTTCGCCGCGACGGCCGCACCGCGGTTCGCCGACTTCCTGACGTCGCATATCAGCGACACGGTGCGCAACTGGGACGCGACGGACATGTCCCGGCAGATCGAACTGAGCATCGGCCCCGACCTGCAGTACATCCGGATCAGCGGCACGGCGGTGGGTTGCTGCATCGGCATCCTGCTCTTCCTGGTATCGCACCTGGGCGAGATCTTCTGAGCGGCTGCCCGGCTTCCGCGGCGCGTTTCCGGGCTTCTTCCCCCGGGGCGCGTTTACCCTGAAGTCCGCGCCGAACTGCAAGGTTTTTTTGCCGGGGCGGTCCCTCGTCGTGAGGCCTGGGTCACCAACCCCGCAAGGAGCGGACCAAAATCGATAGTCTGCTGCCCTAACGGCATGGTCGGACGTCTCCGCCGCGGGAACAATGGCTGCCATTCGATTCGACGCTTTGATCCGACCCATCGATTCAACGCTTCGAGTCGACCCTTCGATTCAACGCTCCAATTCGATCCTTCCAGTCGAACGTCGAATCGAACAATCCACCGAGCAGCCTGATTCCACAGCGGGAGAGCCGACATGACCATTCCCAGTATCCACCGCGGCGTTGCCGTGCCTTCCGCGTCGGAGCAGGCCGGCGCGATCCCTACCGCGTCCACCAGGCCGGTGAATGCCGGTATCCAGCTCGCGGTGCATGACGCCAGCCACGCCGAGTCACCGGGCCACGATGCCGCGCCCCGGCAGCGCGGCTGGCAGGGCTTTCTGGAGCTGGCCCGGCGGCTGGTCGGGCTGCACGCGGGCGACGCCTCCCGCGCCCCGTCGACGACCGCCGCGCAGCGCAGCGCGCTGCTGCGTGGCGTCAGCCTGGACCTGCGCGACGAGGCGCCCCTGGCGGCGCTGGCCTTCGATTTCAGCAATGCGGACCTGGCGGGTGCCGATCCGCCGGTTGCCGGCGTATCGCATCTGCGTTTCAACGGCGCCAACCTGAAGCAGGCGACGCTGCGCGATATCAGCCTCGCATGGACCGATTTCAGCGGTGCCGAGCTCGACGGGGCGCGCATCACGATCGCCGCGGAGACGTTGGCGCGGGTCGCGCGGCCCAGCGTGCTGGCGCTGGCATTGCAATCGATTGCAACCATCGACCCGCGCCATGCCGGGCTGCGGCGCGCGGTGATGGAGCAGGTGCTGGGCGCGCTGCAGCAGGCGGCGGCGCTGGCCCGCAGGGACCGCGTCATGCTGCCCGCCGAGTTGCGCGCGCTGGTCTCGGTGCATCCGCTGTTTGCCGGCCTGCCGGGCCGGGAGACGGTGCTGGAGCGATGCGCACCGGCTGGTGCCGAGCGGCATCCGGCCCGCTGAGACGCCGAGCCGCCGAGCGACTGAATCGGCGAATCGGTGTCGGTGAGCCAGGGCCGGTATCGACGCCGGCCCCGTATCGAAAACCGCCGAGGCTGGCGACTACCGCCGAAACCGGCCTCAGCCCTTCCGTTCGCCGCCCAGCGCCTCGGTCAGATCGCCCAGCATGGCCGACAGCTCGCCGGCCATCAGCGCGAAGTCCGCGTCGAAGCGCTCGTCCTCGTCGCTCATGGTGCCGTCGATCTGCTCCTTGACCACATCGAGCGGCGCCACGCGCTTGATCGCCAGCGCGTCGGTCAGCACGAAGGAGACGCGGTCGTTCCAGGTCATCGCCAGGCGCGTGCAGCGCTTGCCGGCGGCAATATGGCGGCGCAGCTCTTCGGCGTCGAGCGGATGGCGGACATAGCGGACGGTCGCCTTGCTCTCGGCGCTGGCCTGCAGCTCGATCTCCTGATCGACGGTAAAGCCGGCCGGCGCCGCATCGTCGGCCAGCCAGCCGGTCATCGCCGCCACCGGCGACTGGTTGACCTGCAGCGAGGTCAGCGGCAGCGGGTCCAGCGCCTTGAACAGCAGCGTGCGGACCTCGTCGGCCTTGATCGCCGAGGCCGCGTCGATTGCCAGCCAGCCGCGCTCCGGGTCGATCCAGACGCGGGTATCGCGGCGGATGCTGAAGGCGCGCGGCAGCAATTCCTCGGTGATCTGTTCCTTCAGTTCGCGCAGCTGCTTGCGGCCCGGCTTGTAGCCCTGCTGCTCCTCGAGCTCGGCGGCGCGCGCCTTGGTCACCTGATTGACCACGGTGGCCGGCAGCAGCTTCTTCTCGGCGCGCATGGTCAGCAGCATCTGCTTGCCCACGCGGTGCACCAGCGCGCCGTTATCGCGCGGCGAGGCCCATCCCTGGGTCTGCATTTCGAGGCTGGTACCCGGATAGAAGGCGTGCGAGGCGAGGCAGGCCTCGACCTCGTCGGCGTCCTTGTTCCAGGGTGCGGAGAAGCGGTGTAGCTGAAGATTCTTGAACCACATGAGAATTCGGTACCTCGGCCGGTTGGCGAAAGGGACGAATTCTAGCGGCTTGGCGTTGCCGGTGTCGCGGACGTTGGCGTGGCGGAGGAAACAAAGGCGGCAAGGAGGCCGGCAAGGACGGCGGCAACACGGCTCGGCTTCCCAGCCACGGAATCGACAGGAAAAAGCGCCGCGGCCCCCTGCCAAGGGCCGCGGCGCGAGGTGCTGCAAGGCATCACCAGCAGATGGCGCGCCTTACAGGTCCAGCTTGGTGATCTTGGTGCCTTCGAGGCTCAGGCCAGCCATCAGGCCTGCGTTGGTCAGCGCGAAGCCCACCACCGGCTGCTGCACGGTATTGGTGTCGAGCGCGCCGTTGGCGCCGACCTTGGCGACCGCCACGGTGGCGTCGACACCCGCGGTCCAGCCGTCGCTGGCCAGGAATTTGTCGAGCGCCTGCTGGTTCATGAACATGAAGATCAGCGCCTTCGATTGCGCGCCGATCTGCCAGCCCAGCGAACCCGAGATGGTGCGGTAATAGCCGCGGGTGGTATTGCCCACGCGCAGCGCGCCATCGCCATATTCGCCGCCGACGAAGAAGCCGGCCGACAGCGTGCGCGGAAACACCAGGATGCCCCGGGCGCGCGAGGCGAGGTCGCGCGAGCCGTTGACCGAGCTGTACAGCCGGTCCAGTGTGTTTTGAACGCCGGAATCGATCTCGCGGCGGCGCGTCGTTTTCTCGGCCGGGGAAGAAGCCGAATCGCGCGTGGTGGTGCACGCGCCCAACAGCAGGCCGCTGCCGGCCACCGCCAAACCGAGACCCGCACTGGCGTTCAGGAATGCCCTACGTTCCATGTTGTTCTCCTTTGTTCCTGTCAAACACTGCGATGCCAACCAGGATGGCGCCACGCCGACGGTCGCTGGATCGTTGGACCGGGCAAATGGCTTCCATCACGCTGCCCTCCGTTTGTGCAATATACAAAGCGAGGAACGCGACCGCTGTAGGACTTCCCGCCCAGCCGGGGTGGTGTCTGTCCTACACGGCACTTTTTGCGGCGCCAATGCAACGCGATGTAACGAGGTGTTGCGATGTCCGACGTCGGCGCTACCATGCGGCATGCCTAAAGTTCTTGCCCTGATCCCCGCCATCCTGCTGGTCGGCGCGTGCGCCTCGCATGCGCCCGCGGACCAGCAGGCCGCCGCTGCCGCCACCGCCGCCGCCGCCGAGAGCCAGGCCGCCTCCGGGCCGCCGCCCGAGTGGCAGAAGAAGCGGCAGCAATACACCGACTGCGCGCGCGACAAGGCCGAAGCCCGCTCGGCCAAGCCCGGCACGACCCAGGCCGTGGTCAACGATGCGCTGCGCGACTGCCGCGGCGAACTCGATGCCGTGCGCACGTCGTTCCGCGAGTATCTCGATGGCCAGATGGTGTCGGCCCACGGCAAGCGCTCCGCGCGCCAGGCCGCCGACCGGCTGGGCCGCGATACCGAGGACAAGGTGCGCGCCTACCTGCTGCGCCACGTCGAGTACCACCGCGCCGTCGCCGCGCGCCAGTAAGCCGGCGTTCGCACCTGCGCGGCGGCCCGCCGAGGGCCGCCCGCCGCCGGGCACCGCCTCGATGGCCGCCCGGCCTTATCTCGATATTCCTCTCGATATTCCTCCCGATATTCCCCTCAATGCGGCGCGCCACTGCGCGCCGTTCCTGCGTCCGCCTGCCGGATCGGAATTCCCCTGAGTTGACCCGCGCCATTGGCGCCATGCGCGCTGTCCGGGCGCGGATAGCGCTGCGCGTCGAAGCGGTGCAGCAGCTCGGCCGCACGCGCGGTGGCGACCGCGTGCGCGGCCAGCTTGATATGGCCGAAGCCGCGTACCTTGGCAGGCAATTGCGCGATCTCGACGGCGATCGGCAGCCGCGCCTCCGTCAGCGCCGGCAGCAGGGCGCGGATGCGGGCCTCGTAGTCGGCGATGGACTGCCGCTCCAGCCTGCGCTCCGCGGTCCTGCCGAACGGGTCGAAGCGCGTGCCGCGCAGCCGCTTGCCCCTGGCGAGCCATCCCATCAACGGCCATAGCCAGGCGCCAAAGGCGATCTTGCGCGGCGGCTCGCCATGCTTGCCGGGCCGGGACAGCAGCGGCGGCGCCAGATGGAAGCGCAGCCGCAGCGGGCCGTCGAAGCGCTCGCGCAGCGCCTGCCGGAAGGCGGGATCGCTGTGCAGCCGCGCGACCTCGTATTCGTCCTTGTATGCCATCAGGCGCGCGAACTGCTCGGCCACCGCACGGGTCAGCCGGCGCTCGCGTCCGGCCTCGCCAAGGGCGTCCTCCGCGGCCTGCACGGCCTCGACGAGCGCGGTATAGCGCGCCGCGTAGGCGGCGTCCTGGTAGGCGGTCAGCAGCGCCACGCGCTCGGCGATCAGCTGCGGCAGCGGCGTGGCCGAGGTCGCCGCGGGCTCGGGCGCGACCAGGGCCAGGCCGGCGGGTTTGCCATTGCTCGCGCCCAGGCGCGTCAGCGCGAGAGGATCGCCGGCCGCCAGGCGTCCCAGCGCCAGCGCTTCCAGGTTGGCGTCCACCGCGACGCCGTTCAGCTCGATCGCCCGTGTCAGCGCCGCCAGCGAGACCGGCACCAGGCCCTTCTGCCAGGCAAAGCCGAGCACCACGATGTTGGCCGTCACCGTATCGCCGAGGAAGGCCGTGGCGAGCGCCTGCGCGTCCAGCGTGTCGA
Organism: Cupriavidus cauae; assembly: GCF_026210475.1. Classification (NCBI taxonomy): domain Bacteria; kingdom Pseudomonadati; phylum Pseudomonadota; class Betaproteobacteria; order Burkholderiales; family Burkholderiaceae; genus Cupriavidus; species Cupriavidus cauae. The sequence continues at coordinate 253,806 of NZ_CP080293.1, read as the reverse complement.
TGCCGCCCGAACCCGTGGCGTGGCGCAGCTTGGCGAGCAGCGCGTCGGCATGCAGGTCGGCATCCGGATTGCGCTGGAATTCGGCCACCGGCGTCGGATGGGTATTGGCGACGATCTGCGTGCGCCGCGGCGCGACCGTCTGCAGCACGTCGGGCGAGGCGCCCACCGCCAGGTCGCAGGCCAGCACCGCATCGGCCTGCTGCGCGTCGATGCGCGCCTGGTTCAGCCACTGCCGGCTCTGCGCGAGCCGCACGAAGGACAGCACCGCGCCGCCCTTCTGCGCGAAGCCCATGAAGTCGAGCACGCTGGCCACGCGCCGCTCCAGGTGCGCCGCCATCGCGATCAGCGCGCCGACCGTCACCACGCCGGTGCCGCCGACGCCGACCACCAGGATGTCGAAGGGCCCGGGGCCGAGCCGGGGCGCCGGCTCGCGCAACGCCGAAGCCTGCTCGCGCAGCGCCGTGGCGGCGCGCTCGTGGCCCACCGGGTGGCGCAGCGTCGCGCCCTCGACGGTGACAAAGCTCGGGCAGAAGCCCTTGACGCACGACTCGTCGTGATTGCAGCTGGCCTGGTCGATCTGGCGCTTGCGCCCCAGCGCGGTCTCGACCGGCTGCACCGCCAGGCAGTTGGACTGCACGCTGCAGTCGCCGCAGCCCTCGCATACCGCCTCGTTGATGAAGACCTGCCGCGCCGGCGCCGGCGCACGGCCGCTCTTGCGGCGGCGGCGCAGTTCCGCGGCGCAGGTCTGCTCGTACAGCAGCACGGTCACGCCCGGCACCTCGCGCAGTTCGCGCTGCACCGCATCGAGCGACTCGCGCGGATGGAAGGTGGTGCCCGCCGGAAAGCAGACGCGGCGGCCGCGATGCACGTCGATGCGATCGCTGACCACGGCGACGCGCGCGACCCCTTCGGCGCTGACCTGGCGCGCGATCGCCTCGACGTCGAGCGGGCCGTCGACCGGCTGCCCGCCGGTCATCGCCACCGCGTCGTTGCACAGGATCTTGTAGGTCACGTTGGTGCGCGCGGCCACCGCCTGGCGGATCGCCAGATAGCCCGAGTGATAGTAGGTGCCGTCGCCCAGGTTCTGGAACACGTGCGGCGTCGCGGTGAAGCAGCTGTGCGCGACCCAGTCGACCCCTTCGCCGCCCATCTGGATCAGCCCCGAGGTCTCGCGGTTCATCCAGCTGGCCATGAAGTGGCAGCCGATGCCGGCCTGCGCGCGCGAGCCTTCCGGTACGCGGGTCGAGGTGTTGTGCGGACAGCCGGGGCAGAAGTAGGGCTGGCGGCGGATGCCATCGGCCGCGTTGGACAGCAGCGCGTGCTCGCTGAACTGCGGCACCAGTTCGCGCCGGTCCAGGCCGCGGCTCAGGCGGGCGAGCCAGTCGGCCACCGGCTGCATCAGCCGCGACGGCCGCATCTCCTCGCGCTCGGGCAACAGCGGCCGGCCATCGATGCCGAGCTTGCCGGCGATCGCGGGGCGCACGCCGTCGGGCGCGTTATAGAACAGCGCCTGCAGCTGCCGCTCCACCAGCGGGCCCTTTTCCTCGACCACCAGGATCTCTTCGAGGCCGCGCGCGAAGGCCAGCAGCCGGGTCGGCTCGACCGGACAGGCGAGCCCGAGCTTGTAGACGCGGATGCCGGCGTCGGCCAGCGCCTGCGTCGAGATGCCCAGGCGCCGGAACACTTCCATCAGATCGTGATGCGCCTTGCCGCAGGTCACGATGCCGGCGCGGGCTTCGTCCGCCTCGACCACCATGCGGTCGATGCTGTTGACGCGGGCGAAGGCGCGCACCGCGTCGAGCTTGGCGCCGAGCCGCTGTTCGATGCGCGGCGACGGCAGGTCGGGCCAGCGGTAGTGCAGGCCGTCGGGCGGCGGCATATGGCCGGTGGCCCGGCGTATCGCCTCCGCGTCCTGCCAGCAGGCGACGCGCGCATGGACCTGGTCGAGGTCGACCGTCATCGCGCTCTCGACGGTCTCCGACAGCGCGGTGAAGCCGACCCAGTTGCCCGAGTAGCGCGACAGCGCCCAGCCGTAGAGGCCGAACTCCAGGTACTCGGCGACATCGGCGGGGGCGAGCACCGGCATCGACCAGGCCTGCATCGCGAAATCGCTCTGGTGCGACATCGACGACGACACGCAGCCATGGTCGTCGCCGGCCACCACCAGCACGCCGCCGTGCGGCGTGCTGCCATAGGCGTTGCCATGCTTGAGCGCGTCGCCGGCGCGATCGACGCCGGGGCCCTTGCCGTACCAGAGGCTGAAGACCGCGTCGACGGTGCGTTGCGGATCGCCCTCGACCTGCTGGGTGCCGAGCACCGCGGTGGCGGCGAGCTCTTCGTTGATCGCGGGCAGGAAGCGGACGCCGGCGGCATCGAGCAGCGGCGCGGCCTTCCACATCGCCTGGTCGACCATGCCGAGCGGCGAGCCGCGATAGCCGCTGACGAAGCCGGCGGTGCCCAGGCCGGCGGCGTGGTCGCGCCGCGCCTGTTCGAGCACCAGGCGGACCAGCGCCTGCGTGCCGCTCAGAAACACCTGGCCAGCGGGCGCGGTCAGGTTGTCCGACAGTCGATAGTCGGTGCGCAGCGTGCGTGTCTCCATTGCGGCCTCCTTACGGCCTGCCGACCAGCCTCTTCTTTGGCCTGCGAGCAGCGTCCGGGCAGCGTCCCGGCAGCGCGCTGTCGTTGACGCACGGGCGATGCGCGGGCGATGCGCCGCCGGTGTACCGGCCGTCTCCAGGCCCATCTCCTGAAGACCATGTTAGGCACGCGATCGGAGAAATGGATTTCTCAATTTTGCCGCCAGGGCCTAGATTGGAGAAAACCCATCTCGATAACGGGCGATATGAAGAACGAAGAGGTTCTGGACGAGTACTCGCGCCGCATCCTCGCCGAGCTGCAGCGCGACGCGCGCCAGTCGCTGCAGCAGCTGGCCGGCGCGGTGGGCCTGTCGGTCACCCCCTGCTGGAAGCGGCTCAAGGCGATGGAGGAGAGCGGGGTGATCCGCAACTACACGGTGTGGGTCGACCGCGAGCGGGTCGGGCTGTCGAACTGCGTGCTGGCCGAAATCAATCTGACGCGCCACAGCGAGACCGTGGTCGACGAATTCGAGGCCGCGGTGCGCCGCTGCCCGGCGATCGTCGAGTGCTATCGCACCACCGGCCAGGCCGACTATCTGCTGAAGGTGCTGACGCCGGACATCCGCGCCTACGACGCCTTCCTGCACGATGTGATATTCCGGCTGCCGGGCGTCACCGGCATCCGTTCCAGCATCGTGCTGTGCGAGGTCAAGAGCGGGGCGCCGCTGCCGATCGGCGCTTGAGTTGGAGCCTGAGTCGGGGCCTGAGTCGGGGCCTGAGTCGGGGCCTGAGTCGGGGCCTGAGTCGGGGCCTGAGTCGGGCCTGAGTCGCGCGCCTGAGTGGTGCTCCCGAGTGGTGCTCCTGAGTCGCGCGCCGGAGCTGCGCGCATGCCTCGGTGCCTTGGTCGCTCTTCCCGGTCCGCGCCGGCGGTGCTACAGCATCTCCAAGGGACGCGGCCCGCGCGGCGGCGGAAACAGGGCATCGAGCTCGGCCAGTTGCGCGGCGTCGAGCGCGATCGACACCGCCGCGGCGTTCTCGCGCAGTGCGTCGCGCCGTCCCGTCTTCGGGATCGCGATCACGCCGTCGCGCGCCAGCAGCCAGGCCAGCGCGGCCTGCGCCGGGGCGATGCCATGGCGCGCGGCAAATTTCTTCAGGCCGGCATGGCGCAGCAACCGGGCCTGCTCGATCGGCGAATAGGCCATCACCGGCACGCCGCGCTCGCGCAGCCATGGCAGCAGATCCCATTCGATGCCGCGGCGGCCCAGGTTGTACAGCAGCTGGTTGGTCTGGACCCGGTCGCCGCCCGGTACCTTCCACAGCTCGCGCATATCGTCGAGGTCGAGATTGCTGACGCCAAAGTGGCGGATCTTGCCGGCCTGCTGCAGCGCGAGGAAGGCCTCCATGGTCTCGGCCAGCGGCACGCCGCCGCGCCAATGCAGCAGGTACAGGTCGATGCGGTCGGTGCCGAGCCGGCGCAGGCTCCGTTCGCAGGCCGCCACCGCGTCGCGCCGTCCGGCGTTGTGCGGATAGACCTTGGTAACCAGGAACACCTCGTCGCGCCGGCCGGCGATCGCCTCGCCGACCAGTTCTTCCGACAGCCCCTCGCCATACATCTCGGCGGTATCGATCAGCCGCAGGCCAAGGTCCAGGCCGAGCCGCAGCGTGGCGATCTCCTCGGCGCGGCGCGCGGGATCGTCGCCGATATTCCAGGTTCCCATGCCGAGGGCCGGCACGCGTTCACCGCAGGGCAGCAGCACTTGCTTCATGGCGCATCGCTCCTATGTGTTCCGGGATTCGAGGTTCGGGATCGGGATCGGGATCGGGATCGGATTCGGATTCGGATTCGGATTCGGATTCGGCATCGGGGATCGGGATCGGGATGCCGATGGCGTGGGCGCATCGGTCGGCGCCGCATCCATCGGCGCTGCCTTCGTCGGCGCTTCATCCGTCCACACTTTATCCCTCGGCGCTTCGTTCGCCGGCGCGGCCATCGATGCCGCTCTGCTGCACCAGCCATTGGCGGAACGCACGCGCCGCGGCCGGCTCGGCGCGCTCGCGCGGCCAGATCGCGTAGTAGCCGCCGCCCAGGGTCGCGCTCGCCTGGGTTGCGCGCACCAGCAGGCCGTCGCGCAGGCAGGCATCGATCATATGCCGCCAGCCCAGCACGATGCCGTGGCCCTCGATGGCCAGCTGCAGCAGGATCGGATACTGGTTGGCCACCACGCGATGGTTGGGGCGCGCATCGGGCAGGCCGTTCTGCGCCAGCCAGGTCTCCCATGACATCCATTGGCGCTGGGCGTCCTCGAGCACAAGCAGCGTCTCGTCGACCAGGTCGGCGGGTTCCAGATGCCGGCCGCGCAGGTAGCCGGGCGTGCAGACCGGGAACACTTCCTCGTCGTACAGGCGCCGTGCCGCGAAGCCCGGCGGCGGACCTTCGCGCAGGTAATAGAGGCCGATATCGAACTCGGCGCCCGACATCGAGGCGAGGCTGTCGTTGACGACCAGGCGCAGGTGGATGTCCGGATGCGCGGCGCGAAAGCGCGCCAGCCGCGGCGTCAGCCACAGCACCGCGACGCCGGACGAGCAGGCTACCGACAGCTCGGTATGTCCCTTGCGCTTCATCACGTCCTCGGTCGCCTCGGCGCATCCGACCAGCAGCCGCTGCACCACCTCGGCATAGCGCTGGCCGCTGACGGTCAGCCGCAGCGCGCGCGGCTCGCGCACGAACAGTTTCTTGCCGAGGAATTGTTCGAGCTGGGCGACCTGCCGGCTGATCGCGCTCTGCGTCAGATGCAGCTCGGCGGCGGCGCGCGTGAAGCTGCCGTGCCGCATCGCCGCCTCGAAGGCGATCAGGCAGGGCAGCGGAGGAAGCGGGGAAATGCGCATGGCGGCGTCCGGTCGGTCAAGCCGCCATGATAGTGGAGGGCCCACGTTGGGCATGAAGGGACAGCCCCGCATGGGGCTCCCCTCTCCCGCTCGCGGGAGAGGGATTGGGGGAGAGGGCAAGCGCGCTCGCCATGCGATGGGGCGCCACATCTCCCCCTCTCCCCGGCCCTCCCCGGGAGAAGGACAACTACAGAGCGACAGAGGCAGTGGACGCTACTGCGCCGCGCGTGTATGGATTCGCCCGCCCTGCATCACCAATGCCAGGTGTTCGCCCTGGCCCATCAGCAGGCCGATGTCGGCCAGCGGGTCGCCGTCGACCACCAGCAGGTCGGCCAGCGCGCCGGCGCGCACCGTGCCGAGCTCGCCCTCGCGCTGCAGCAGCGCGGCGGCGATCGAGGTGGCCGAGCGGATCGCCTCCAGGTTGCCGAGCGCGTCGGCGCGGATGCGGAACTCCTCGCTCTGGCACTGGTGCATCTCGCCGAGCAGGTCGGAGCCGAAGGCCATCGGCACGCCGGCCTCGGCGTAGATGCGCAGCGAGTCGTGGCCGGCCTGGCGCACGGTCTCGATCTTGGCTACCGACTCGGCCGGCAGGCCCAGCCGCGCGCCGTCGCGCGCCAGCGCCTCGTAGGTGATCACGGTCGGCACCACGAAGGCGCCATGCTCGCGCATCACCTCGGCGGTGGCGCGGTCGACCAGGTTGCCGTGCTCGATCGAACGGACGCCGCAACGCACCGCGCGGGCGATCGCGCGCGGCGTGTAGGCGTGCGCCGCGACATAGGTCTGCGCGGCCTCGGCCTCCTCGACGATGGCGCGGATCTCGGCCTCGCTGTACTGCGTGTTGGCGATCGGATCGGTCGGCGAGGCGACGCCGCCCGAGGCCATGATCTTGATCTGGGTCGCGCCCTTCTGGATCTCCTCGCGCACCGCCAGCCGCACCGCGTCGACGCCGTCGACCACGCGCGCGATCGCGCCGGCGCGGAACGCGCACGAGCAAGGCTCGAGCGTGTCGCCGCGCGGGCGGAAGTCGCCGTGGCCGCCGGTCTGCGACAGCGCCTTGCCCGACGGGAAGATGCGCGGCCCCGGGATCAGGCCGCTGGCGACCGCCTGCGACAGGCCCCAGTCGGCGCCACCGGCGTCGCGCACCGTGGTGAAGCCGCGCTCGAGCATCGCGCGCATGATCGGCAGCGCGCGGATGGCCACCAGCACGTTGGGCTGGGTCGCGTTCAGGCCGAGGTTGGCGAGCGAGGCCAGCACGTGCACGTGGCAGTCGATCAGCCCAGGCATCACGGTCTTGCCGGCGACGTCGATGCGCCGCAGGTCGGGGGCGTCTGGCAGGTCGAGCGGCGTGGCCGATACCGCGGCGATGCGCTCGCCGTCGATCAGGACGTCGTGGCGGCGCAGCAGGCTGCCGTGCGCCGGGTCGAGGACGTTGCCGCCCTGAAGCAGGATTCTGGTCATGAGTCTCAGTGTCGTTGCAGATAGGCCGGCTCGCGGACGAAGCGCGTGCCGACGAAGCTGATGGCGGCGGCGATCATCACGTAGAAGGCGGGCGCCATGGTGCTGCCGGTGCTGGCGATCAGCCAGGTGATGATGAACGAGGCGAAGCCGCCGAAGATCGTCACCGCCAGGTTGTAGGCGACCGACAGGCCGGTCGACAGCACCTTGGCCGGGAACAGTTCGGAGAAGGCCGCCAGGATCGGGCCGGTGTACGCGGCGATCAGCACGCCGAACACCAGCTGGAACACCAGCAGCGACGCCAGGCCCGGCACGTGGTTGATATAGAAGAACATCGGATAGGCCAGCAGCAGGATCAGCAGCGCCGAGCCCGACAGCAGCGCGCGCCGGCCGATGCGGTCGGCGAGCCAGCCGACGATGGGCGAGAACACCATGATCGCGAGGCCGCCGACCATGCCCGCGATGAAGCCGGTGGACTGCGGCACTTGGAGCACTTTGACCGAGTAGGTCGGCATATAGAACAGCAGCACGTAGGTGCAGACCGTCCACAGGATCACCATCGAGAAGCTCGCCGTGGTCTCGCGCGGGTAGGTCTGCACGATCTCCTTCAGCGGCGAGTCGGAGCGCTCGGCGTTGTCGCGGAAGGTCGGCGTCTCGTCCAGGTGATGGCGGATGTAGTAGCCGACCGGACCGATCACGATGCCCAGCAGGAAGGGCAGGCGCCAGCCCCAGCTGTTCAGTGCCTCGCGGCTCAGCGCGCTGGTGACGAAGGTACCGACCGCGGCGCCGAGCAGCACCGCGACGCCGATGCTGGCCTGGATCCAGCTCGAATAGAAGGCACGCTGGCGGGCGGGCGCGTACTCGGTCAGGAAGGCGGTCGCGCCGCCCATCTCGCCGCCGGCGGAGAAGCCCTGCATCAGCCGCGCGACCACGATCAGCAGCGGCGCGAAGACACCGATCTGGTCGTAGGTGGGGGCGATGCCGATGATGGTGGTGCCCAGCGCCATCAGCAGGATGGTCAGCGACAGCGCCTGCTTGCGGCCGACACGGTCGGCATAGATGCCGAGCACGATGCCGCCGACCGGGCGCATGAAGAAGCCGACGCCGAAGGTGGCGACCGCCAGCAACAGCGACGACAGGTCGTTGCCGGTCGGAAAGAACAGCCGGGCGATGATGACCGCGAAGAAGCTGTAGACCGTGAAGTCGAACCACTCGAGGCCGTTGCCGATCACCGTCGCGACGATGGCGCGGCGGCGTTCCCTGGCGTGAGTGGCGGGCAGCGCGTCGGCGTGGGCTACGCTCGCTTGCATGTTGTTCTCCTGTGCATGGTTTCCTCCTCTGAGATGGACAGCGCCCGTCCGCGGCAGGCGCAGCGGGCCCGACGGCCGATGTTAGAAGCTGGGCCCGCGCAGGCGGTAACGAAATCTGCGCATGTCCGCATGCCGTCGGCGCATGGATCGGGGCATGCGTCGGCGCATGCGTAGGGGCATGCGCAGGGGCATGCGATGGTGTCCGCCATCGTCCGACAGTCAGGCGCCGGCCAGCGATGGCGAGCGATGGAGGGCGATGGCGATCGAGGACCATCGAAGGGGCGTCGTGGATGCCGTCGGTCAGCGTCGAGGGTCGCGGAAGACCGTCGACGATGCGGTCGAGCGCGTGGTCGATCGCCCTCGACGGTCATCGATCGAACGTCGATCGAGCGTCGGTGGGGCATCGACATCGCGCTCGCGAAGGGCAAAGCGTTGCGTCGGCGCATCACTCGATCGACGTGCGTGCACGCTGCGCGACGACGCGCGAGGCGATGTCGATGCGCGATGCGTGCCACCATGTCGCGACGTCTGTCGTCGCCGTCGATGCGCTCGTCGCTGGGCTCGCCGCGACGGTGTCGAGCGGTGCCGCGATGCGCTGCGATGACGCCGCGGCGCACGCCGAGCAACGCGCCCGCGCCACGTGCGAACGATCTTCAGTGCATGCCGCAAAGCCTTGTCACATGCGGCTTTCCGGCAAGCATGCGGGTTCTCCCTCGTGTCGTCGTTGCGCCCGTGCGAGGGTTGGCGAAGGGGCGTCGCGAACGTCGTCGCGAGGTGCGCGCGCAGCGGTCGCGCACCGCATCGTCGGCATATCGATGAGGCCGCGATGCGATCGACGACGAGGGGCTCGCAGCGTGTCGTCGCGGCATGCGATGCGTGTCTCGACAGCGCGTCGCGCATGTCATCGCATCGATGTGTTCGTCATCGCAATGCGCGCGCATTCGATGGCGTGATTTTTTGGAACTTTTTTCTTAACATCACCGACCAAACGAATTATGATTCGCCTTGACAAGAGTCTCTCTTCATTGCATGAAGCAAGACATCGCGAAGCGAAGAACTCGAACAACAACCGCGGCGCGTTTCGATGCAGTGATGCAGGTAGCCGAGGAGCAACAGAACTTTGACGCAGACCAGACCGGGCTGGCTTCTTACAACGCGTACAGTCTCCTGTGGCCCATTGACGGGATGGGTTCGCTACCTCGAACAACACGGCGTCTGCCTGGCGCGGGCCATGATCGCGAATGCAGGTCTGCCGTCGGAATACTCCTACTTGGAAGCCGCGTGTCGTCGGGCAACGACGCGCGAGCGGATCGAATACTGCAGGACGCGGCGAGCGTTGCGCGCGGGTCATCGCGTTGCACGTCGCCACGGAAGCTTCGCCCTGCGCGGAGCGCCTGCCAAGGAATTCATTAGCGTGCGGCAGCCGTATTGCGGCACGCCGATGAATCGCTCGCTCGACTGGGGTTCGCAAGCAATAACGCCTCGGGTCGGTCGGGTCGCCAATTTTGGACATTCGATATTCACGCTCTAGTGAAGGAGTCATCCATGGCAACGACTGCGAAGAAGAAACCTGCGGCCAAGAAGGCCGCGCCCGCCAAGAAGGCAGCCGCCAAGAAGGCCGCACCGGCCAAGAAGACCGCGGTGAAGAAGGTCGCCGCGAAGAAGGCCGCGCCGGCCAAGAAGGCCGCGGCGAAGAAGGCCCCCGCCAAGAAGGTCGCGACCAAGAAGGTAGCGGCGAAGAAGGCGGCACCGGCCAAGAAGGCCGCAGCGAAGAAGGCCCCCGCCAAGAAGGTCGCGACCAAGAAGGTAGCGGCGAAGAAGGCGGCACCGGCCAAGAAGGCAGCAGCGAAGAAGGCCCCCGCCAAGAAGGCCGCGACCAAGAAGGTAGCGGCGAAGAAGGCGGCACCGGCCAAGAAGGCCGCGGCCAAGAAGACCACCGCGAAGAAGGCGACCGCCAAGAAGGCCGCGCCGGCCAAGAAGGCTGCCGCGAAGAAGGCGCCGGCGAAGAAGGCTGCCGGCAAGAAGGCCGCTGCCCAGCCTGCCTCGGCCCCTGCCTCGTCGCCCGCCTCGGCTCCCGCGCCGGCCGCCAAGACCGCGCTGAGCCCGGCCGCCGCCTGGCCGTTCCCGACCGGCAGCCGTCCGTAAGCGTTGACGCGCGACCTGTGCGCGCTCGATTCCTGCGGGAATCCTCGGGGCACCTTCGCGTGCCCGGATGACCGGATACCCCGTATCCGGCCGGCATGACTGTGGTCCTGCCAACCCGCCGCCGGCGACAGCCGCGGCGGGTTTTTTGTTTGGGGTTCGTCCCGACGCACCGCGATCTGCCCGAACGCAGCGCGACGCCATAGCGGCTCTCCGGGATCGCGCCGCCGGCGCACGCGCAAACAAAAACGCCGCCCCCCGAAGGAGGCGGCGTCGTGATCGACGGCCGGTGAAGCGCGCCGCTCAGTGCGTACGGCTCAGTACGCGGCGCTCAGTGCGTGCCGCTCAGTGCGTGACCCGCGTGACGCCGCCCGAGGACAGCAGCCGCACGCGTTCGCCCGGACGGAAGATCTCGTCGGCGTCCTGCGTGATCGCACGCATCTCGCCGTTGTCCAGGCGCACCGTGATCTCGAGCCCGCGCCGCTGGTCGACCCGGTTCTCGATCGCGCTGCCCGCCATGCCGCCGAGCACCGCGCCGAGGATGCCGGCCGCCACCGAGCCGCTGCCGCTGCCGATCGAGCTGCCCGCCGCGATGCCGCCGATGGCGCCGCCCGCCAGCGTGCCGACGCCCGATTGCTGACCCTGGATCATCACCTCGCGCACGCTCTCGACCACGCCGTAGCGCAGCGTCTGTTCACGCTGCGCCTGCCCGGGCGTATAGATGCTGGCGGAGTTCGATTGCGTGGCGCAGCCGGCCACGAGGCTGGCGGCCGCCACGAGCGCGACGCCGCAGGTTCGGATAAGGGTTTGCATGGTGATTCCCCAGCAAGGGTTTACGCGTAACGGTAGCCGAAGGCCGACTCGAACATCTGGCCGATCTGCTCGCGCGAGACCTTGTAGTTCTGCGGCCCCTGGTGCGCGATCTTGATCGCGCCCATCAGACTCGCGAGCCGGCCGGTAGTTTCCCAGTCGAGGCCTTCCTCGATGCCGTACAGCAGGCCGCCGCGGAAGGCGTCGCCGCAGCCGGTCGGATCGACGACCCGTTCGGCCTGCACCGCGGGAATATTGTACTGCCGGCCATCGGCGTGAATGGTGGCGCCGCGCTCGCCGTGCGTCACGATGAAGGCGCGCACGCGCGCCGCCACCTCGGCGCTGCTCCAGCCGGTGCGCGACAGCAGCACCTGGCCTTCGTAATCGTTGACCGTCACGTAGCTGGCCAGCTCGACGAACTGGCGCAGGTCCTCGCCGTCGAACAGCGGCATCGCCTGGCCCAGGTCGAAGATGAACGGAATGCCGGCCTCGGCGAATTGCCGGGCGTGGTGCAGCATCCCTTCGCGGCTGTCCGGCGCGACGATGCCCAGCCGGGGCGCGCGTTCGCCCTTGAGCGCGTCCTGCACCTGCGACAGCTGCGACTGGCTCATCGCGCCCGGATGGAAGGCGGTGATCTGGTTGTTCTCCAGATCGGTGGTGATCATCGCCTGCGCGGTGAAGGTGCCGGGCAGCGTGCGGATGTGCTCGGTGCCGATGCCGAGCTCGCGCAGGTAGTCCAGGTACGGGCCGGCATCCTCGCCGACCGTCGCCATCACCACCGGCTCGCCGCCGAGCAGCTTCAGGCTGTAGGCGATATTGCCCGCGCAGCCGCCGAACTCGCGGCGCATGCCGGGGACCAGGAAGGACACATTGAGCATGTGGATCTGGTCCGGCAGGATGTGTTCGCGGAACCTGCCTTCGAACGTCATGATGGTGTCGTAGGCGACGGAGCCGCAGATCAGGCTGGGCATGGATGCTCCAAGGTGTTTTGGTTCTGGTGGATCGCTGGTGGTGCTGCTTGTTTTTTCCCTCTCCCGTGGGCGGGAGAGGGAAACACGGTCGCTTACTTCAACGCTGCCAGCGCCGCGTCATAGTCCGGCTCGTTCTTGATTTCCGGCACCAGCTGGCTGTAGGTCACCGTGTCGTTCTGGTCCAGCACCACCACCGCGCGGGCCGTCACGCCGGCCAGCGGGCCGCTCTGGATGTCGACGCCGTAGTCGTGCTTGAACTGCGCGCCGCGCATCGTCGACAGCGGCACCACGTTGCTCAGGCCTTCCGCGGTGCAGAAGCGGCCCATCGCGAACGGCAGGTCGGCCGAGATGGTCAGCACCACGGTGTCGGCCAGCGCGCTGGCCTTCTCGTTGAACTTGCGGGCGGAGGCCTGGCACACCGGCGTGTCCAGGCTCGGCACGATATTGAGGACCTTGCGCTTGCCGGCGAAGTCGGCCAGCGTCACGTCCTTCAGGTCCTTGCCGACCAGCGAGAATGCGGGGGCCTTGTCACCGGGTTGGGGAAATTTGCCGCCGACTTCGATCGGGTTGCCGCCGAGGGTCACAGTGCTCATGGTCGCTCCTGGTTGAGGGGGGACGCGGCGCGCGCGGCCGGATGCCGCGGCGGCGCATCCCGGGGAATTCGAGGATGGTTCGGGTGTTCGGCGATGCATCAGCGATGCATTCGGGATGCTCAGGGATAAAACACCGACACGCGGTAGTTGTCCGCTGCCTGCCGAGTCCGGAATCGTACCTGAAGGGGCAGCTCGGCGCCCGCCTGCAGGCCCGCGGCGCCATCCGGATCGCGCGCGCGGTGGGCCGCCGGGAGGTAGTCGGCCGGCATCAGCACGCGCCGCTGCAGCGGGCGGTCCTGCGCGTCGGTCAGCACCAGCTCGATCGCCGGCAGCGCCACCACCGCGCGGCCCTCGTTGCGCAGCGTCATCGTCAGCAGATAGTCCTCGGTGCCGGCATCGGGCATCTGCAGTTGCGAGCCGTCGATGCGCAGCGCGGACAGGTGTTTCGCCGGCGGCACGCGGCAGCCCAGCGGCGCGCAGGCGGCCTCGAGCCACGGCCGCAGTGCAGGCACGCGTCCGGCCAGTTCGGTGCGCCACAGCAGCGCCGCGGCGAGCAGTGCCAGCAGTGCGGCCAGTACCGCGGCGGCCGCGGCCCAGCGCAGGCGACGGCGGCGTGCGGCCGCCCGCCGCGCCGCTAGGGCGGCCTCTTCGGGCGTGCCGGACAGATCGGCGGAGAAGGGAACGGTGTCGGGGGCGGCGCCGCCTTGCCAGCGGCGCATGGCCTGTTCGCGCGCGATCGCGCTCGGGGCGATCTCGTTGGATTCGGCGGCCCGTGCGCGCAGATAACCGCCGGCGCTCAGGCCGGCTTTGGTGCCGACGTTGGTGCCGACGTTGGTGCGGGCGTTTGCGTCGGCGCTGGCGTCGGCGTTTGCGTTGGCTTGGGCAGTGGTCCCGACGTTGGTGCCGGTGTTGGCGTCGGCGCTGGCGTCGGCGCTGGCGTCGGCATTGGTGCCAACGTCGCTGTCGGCATTGGTGCCCGCATTGGTGTCCGCATCGCTGCCGGCGTTCGTGGCGGCGTTGGCACCGGAGCGGGTGCCAGGGTCCATGCCGCCGTTGCGGCCGGCATGCCGCGGCCCGGCCTCGCGCCGGGCGTCTTCAGGGAGTTCGGAGTGATCGGCGTCAGGGGCGGGTGCCATGCAGACACACCCAGCCTTCGTCGCTGCGCCAGACGCTCAGCGGTAGCCACGGCGCATAGGCGGCGGCGACCTCGTCGGCTTGCCGTTCGAGCACGCCCGACAGCACCAGCCGGCCGCCCGGCCGTACCCGCGCGCTCAGCATCGCGGCCATCAGCTTCAGCGGGTTGGACAGGATATTGGCGACCACCAGGTCGTGGGTCGTGGCGCCGGTGGAGGCAGCCAATGCCGCGGCGTCGTCCGGCAGCGCGAAGGTCGCGCTGACACGGTTGCGCTCGGCGTTGTAGCGCGAGGCCTCGACCGCGTTCGGATCGATATCGACGCCGAGCGTGTCGCCGGCGCCGAGCTTCTTCGCGACGATGGCCAGGATGCCCGAGCCGCAGCCGTAGTCGAGCACGGTCTCGCCCGGGATCAGGTTCTGCTCGAGCCACTGCATGCACAGCCGCGTGGTCGGATGGCTGCCGGTGCCGAAGGCCAGGCCCGGATCGAGTTCGAGCACGACGGCGTCGGGTTCCGGGGCATCGTGCCAGGACGGCACCACCCAGATGCGCTCGCCGATGCGGATCGGCTCGAACTGCGACTGCGTCAGCCGCACCCAGTCCTGGTCCTCGACGCTGCGCACCTCGCTGGCTGGCACCGCGCAGCCCAGCGCGTTGGCCGCGGCGGCCAGCACCAGCGCCGGGTCGGTGTCCGCGTCGAACAGCGCCACCAGCCGCGAGTGCTGCCATGCCAGCCGGGTCGGTTCCATGCCCGGCTCGCCAAACAGCGGCTGCTCATCGGGCGTGTCGGCGTCAGCGTCCTCGACCGAGACCGACAGCGCTCCCAGCTCGAACAGCGCGTCGGACCAGGCCTCGGCCTGATCCTGGGCAATCTCGATTACACATTCCTGAAATGCCACGCGCTTTCCCCATGCTGGCCGCCTGCCGTGGTCGGCGGGGCGGCCGTCAAACTGCCTGCTGCAGCCGGCCCGGCTCGGACCGGCCCGAACCGGCTCAGACCTTCTCGCCCTTGGCCACGCTCTTCTGGGCCAGGCGGTGCTCCAGATAATGGATGCTGGTGCCGCCTTCGACGAAGTTGGCGTCGAGCATCAGCTCGCGGTGCAGCGGCACATTGGTCAGGATGCCGTCGACCACCATCTCCGACAGCGCGATCCGCATGCGGGCGATGGCCTGCTCGCGGGTGGCGCCGTAGGTGATCAGCTTGCCGATCATCGAATCGTAGTGCGGCGGCACGAAATAGCCATCATACGCGTGCGAATCGACCCGCACGCCGGGGCCGCCCGGCGCGTGCCAGGCGGTGATGCGGCCCGGCGACGGCGTGAACTTGAACGGATCTTCGGCGTTCACGCGGCATTCGATCGCGTGGCCGCGGAACTGCACGTCCTTCTGGCGATAGCGCAGCTTCTCGCCGAAGGCGATGCGGATCTGCTCCTGCACGATGTCGATGCCGGTGATCATCTCGGTCACCGGATGCTCGACCTGCACACGCGTGTTCATCTCGATGAAGTAGAACTCGTTGTTCTCGTACAGGAACTCGAACGTGCCGGCGCCGCGGTAGCCGATCTTCTTGCAGGCCTCGGCGCAGCGGTCGCCGATCCGCTCGATCAGGCGGCGCGGAATGTGCGGTGCCGGCGCTTCCTCGATGACCTTCTGGTGGCGGCGCTGCATCGAGCAGTCGCGCTCGCCCAGCCAGATCGCCTGGCGATGCTGGTCGGCCAGCACCTGGATCTCGATATGCCGGGGGTTCTCCAGGAATTTCTCCATGTAGACCTCCGGATTGCCGAACGCGCGGCCCGCCTCCTCGCGCGTCATGTTGACGGCGTTCAGCAGCGCGGCCTCGGTGTGCACCACGCGCATGCCGCGCCCGCCGCCGCCGCCGGCCGCCTTGATGATGACCGGATAGCCGACCCGGCGCGCGGTGGCCAGGATCTCCTTCGGATCCTCGGGCAGCGCACCTTCGGAGCCCGGCACGCACGGCACGCCGGACTTGATCATGGCCTGCTTGGCCGACACCTTGTCGCCCATCAGCCGGATGCATTCCGGGGTCGGGCCGATGAAGACGAAGCCGGACTTTTCCACGCGCTCGGCGAAGTCGGCGTTCTCCGACAGGAAGCCGTAGCCCGGGTGGATCGCCTGTGCGTCGGTGACCTCGGCCGCCGAGATGATGGCGGGCATGTTGAGGTAGGACTGGGGGGAGGGCGCGGGGCCGATGCAGACGGCTTCGTCGGCCAGCTTGACGTACTTGGCCTCCTTGTCGGCTTCGGAATAGACCACCACGGTCTTGATGCCGAGCTCGCGGCAGGCGCGCTGGATGCGAAGGGCGATTTCGCCGCGGTTCGCGATCAGTATTTTTTCGAACATAGTCTCTCTCTGCGCAGCAGAAGGGCGGTCACAGAAGGGCGGTTACGCCGGGGGCCGGCCACGAACGCCGCGTTGCGACCGGCGGCCGGCACCGCACGCCGCCACGCGAAACGCCCGCATGGTGCGGGCGTGGGGCGCGGCGTGCGGTCCTCGGAATCAGCCGATGACGAACAGCGGCTGGCCGTATTCGACCGCCTGGCCGTTCTCGACCAGGATTTCCTTGATCACGCCGGCCTTGTCGGACTCGATCTCGTTGAGCAGCTTCATCGCCTCGATGATGCAGACGGTCTGGCCTTCCTTGACCGTGTCGCCGACGTTGACGAAAGGCGCCGCGCCGGGCGACGGCGCGCGATAGAAGGTGCCGACCATCGGCGAGGTCACGACGTGGCCCGCGGGCAGCTGGGGCGCGGCCGGTTCGGCGGGGATCGCGGCGGGAGCGGCGGCCGGAGCCGGCGCCGCGGCGATCGCCGGGGCGGCCTGCATCGGCATCGCCTGGGCGACCACCTGGGGCGGCGCCTTGACGATGCGCACCTTGCCTTCGCCCTCGGTGACCTCCAGCTCGGAGATGCCGGATTCGGCCACCAGGTCGATCAGCGTCTTCAGCTTGCGCAGGTCCATCTTCTATCCTCCTGAATCGGGTTGTCCGGCACCGCCGCGATGGCGGGGGCCCGGAGAAAATCGTTGCGGCCGGCAATCGCGCCGCCGCGCCGGGCACGCGAGGTAGCCGGCGAGGGCGCGCACACCGGCGCGCGCCATGGGTACTGTGTCTGTTTCTGTTCGACGCGGGGGTCAGGCCCCGGGTGGCGCCTGTTCCTGCCCGAGGGCGTAGTCCAGCGCCAGCAGGTAGCCCTGCCAACCCAGCCCGCAGATCACGCCGACCGCCAGATCGGAAAAATAGGACCGATGGCGGAAGCTCTCGCGGCGATGCACGTTCGACAGGTGGACTTCGACGAACGGTATCGACACGCCCGCCAGCGCGTCGCGCAACGCCACGCTGGTGTGCGTGTAGGCGGCGGGATTGATGATGATGAAATCCACACCCTGCTCGCGCGCGGCGTGGATGCGGTCGATCAACGCACCTTCATGGTTGGACTGGAAGGTCGCCAGCCCGATGCCTGCCGCGGCCGCACGCTGCGCCAGGGCGGCATCGATGTCGGCCAGCGTGGTCGTGCCATACGTCTGCGGCTCCCGCGTGCCCAGCAAATTCAGGTTCGGTCCATGGAGGACCAGCACCTGACGGTAGCGGGCGGCGCTAGGGCTTGGACGGATATCGGTCACGGCAGCTCGACCAGTTCTACGAAATTGCGCGGAGATTACCGTAGCTTAGAGGGATTTGTCTAGCACACGGTACAAGGCGGATCCGCGAATCCCGTCTTGCCGGGGCACTATGCATCGCATTTGACCGAGCCGGGCCTTGTCATCGCCCCGTGCTGCACCATTTCGCCACAATTGCGGACCGGTTCGCCGCAGAAGGCGGCAAAACCACGTTGGCGGCACCTGCGCGGCGGCGCGTGCGCCGTTATCCCTTTGGCAGCACGGCGCGCAGTTCGTCGGGCATCACGCGTCCCATCTTGCGCATCCGCACCACGCCATCGGGATCGATCACCACCGTATAGGGCAGGCCGCCTGCGGCATTGCCGAAGCTGCGGGTCAGTTCGGTACCGGCAAAGCCGGCCACCGCCAACGGGTAGGCGACCGGGACCTTCTGGACGAACTCGCGGATATTGCTGGCCGAATCGATGCCGATGCCGACAAATTCGACGCCGCGCGACTGGTATTCCTTGTGCAGGGCGGTCAGGTCGGGCATCTCTTCCACGCAGGGGCCGCACCACGGCGCCCAGAAGTTGACGACCACCGTCTTGCCGCGCAGCGCGTCCATCCGGATCGGCTTGCCGTCCGCATCCGGCAGCTCGGTGCGGTACAGCGCTTCGACCGCCTGGTCGCTGGCCGGCTGCGGCGAGAAGACCCGGTGGCCGACCACGGCGCCGGCAATCGCGGCGGCGACGGCGATGGCCAGCCAGAACCACAGGCGGCCGCGACGAACCGGCTGCGGCGCGGAAGGTGGCGAAGACGGGGCGGAGGACGTGGACGGTTTCATGGGGCCTCTGGCAAGGAAGACGAAGAGATGGCGCCAGATGGGCGCCGGTTCTATTTATATGGTGTCGCCGTCGGGGGCCGGGTTGCCGGCCGCCGCCTCGTCCGCGGCGATCAGCGTGCGCAGCGCACCCTCGTCGATCCGCAGTGGCCGGCCGCCTGGCTCGCCGCGGGCGCCGCGTTCGTCGTTGGCGTCATACAGCGCAATATGGATGCCGACGGGCGCGCCCAGTTCGGCGCGGACCTCGCCGGCCAGCAGGCGCGCCTCGCGCTGCGCCGGCCACTGGCCGCGCCACAGGAAGCTCAGCGTCTCGACCTCGCCGCGGTTGGCGAAGTGGCGGGATTCGCTGGTCTCGAAGTCGACGCCGGCGTTCAGCAGGTGCAGCGCGACATCCTTGGGGCTGTCGCAGAAGCACTGCAGATGGATGTCGGAATGCTCGGTCGCGGTGCCGTTGAGCACCGCGCCGGCCAGATACGGGCGGAAGCCGGCCAGATCCTGCATCGCCAGCAGGGCCACGCGGCGCAGCAGCGCCAGGATGCGCGGCTGGCTGTCGGCATGGAACAGCGCCTGATAGGCGCGCACCTCGTCCTCGACCATCTCGTTGTCGGGCAGCCAGTCGCCCGCGATGCGCACGTCGCCGAGCAGCTGGCGGGCGGCCTTGCGCTTGGCGGTGGCGTAGTCGGCGCCATCCTCGGCGATCATCCGGGCGGCGGCTTGCGCGATCTCGTTGCGCAGGCGCGCCGGATCGATGGGGGTACGTCGTGACATCCCACGATGATACCCGCTGCCGCCGAGGCCCGGCTCGCACGGTACAATGCGGCACTGCGGCACGGTGCGGTCGCGCCGATGCCCGCGTCCCGCGCATCGCCGGCGGCGATCCTCGCGCCCCATCGATGCCCGCCCGATGCCCGCCGCCGGGCCGGCATCGGCCTTCGCCGCGGCTCGCGCCATCAACCCTCGCTTTCCATCCGGCTGTTCACCGATCCCCATGCATATTCATATCCTCGGTATCTGCGGCACCTTCATGGGCGGCCTCGCCGTGCTGGCCAAGCAGGCCGGCCATCGCGTCACCGGCTGCGACGCCAATGTCTATCCGCCGATGAGCACGCAGCTCGAGGCCCAGGGGATCGAGCTGATCGAGGGCTTCGATCCCGCCCAGCTGTCGCTGGAACCCGACCTGTTCGTGATCGGCAACGTGGTCTCGCGCGGCAACCCGCTGATGGAAGCCATCCTGGACCGCAACCTGCCCTATGTGTCCGGCCCCCAATGGCTGGGCGAGCATGTGCTGCGCGGCAAATGGGTGCTGGCGGTGGCCGGCACGCACGGCAAGACCACCACCACGTCGATGCTCGCCTGGATCCTGCAGGACGCCGGCTACGAGCCAGGCTTCCTGGTCGGCGGCGTGCCGCAGAACTTCGGCGTGTCGGCACGGGTGACGCCCTCGGACTTCTTCGTGATCGAAGCCGACGAGTACGACACCGCCTTCTTCGACAAGCGCAGCAAGTTCGTCCACTACCGGCCGCGCACCGCGATCCTGAACAACCTGGAGTTCGATCACGCCGACATCTTTCCCGATCTCGCCGCGATCGAGACCCAGTTCCACCATCTGGTGCGCACCGTGCCGCGCCAGGGCCGGCTGCTGGTCAATGGCCTCGAAGAGAGCCTGGCGCGCGTGCTCGAGCGCGGCTGCTGGAGCGAGGTCGAGCAGTTCGGCACCGGAGACTGGCGCGCCAGCGATGCGGCGCAGGCCGCAGGTGCCGGCGCCGAGCTGGACGCCTTCGATGTCTGGCACGGCGAGACCGTGGTCGGCCGCGTGCAATGGACGCTGCAGGGCGTGCACAACCGCATGAACGCGCTGGCCGCGATCGCCGCCGCCCGCCATGTCGGCGTGCCGCCCGCCCAGGCGATCGATTCGCTGGGCCGCTTCGCCAACGTCAAGCGCCGCATGGAAGTGCGCGGGGTGGCCGGCGGCGTCACCGTCTACGACGACTTCGCCCACCATCCGACCGCGATCCAGACCACGCTGGACGGCCTGCGCCGGCGCGTCGGCGCGGCGCGCATCCTGGCGGTGCTGGAGCCGCGCTCCAATACGATGAAGCTCGGCGTGATGAAGGCGCAGCTGCCCGCCAGCCTCGAACTGGCCGATCTGGTATTCGGCTATGGCGCCCCCAGCGGCAAGGACGCGCTGGGCTGGGACCTGACCGAGGCGCTGGCGCCGCTGGGCGAGCGCGCCGGCGCCTTCGACAATCTGGACGCGCTGGTCGCCGCGGTACGCGCCGCGGCGCGGCCGGGCGACCATGTTCTGGTGATGAGCAACGGCGGCTTCGGCGGCGTCCATCAGAAGCTGCTGGACGCGCTGGCGGCGCCCGCCAAGGGCTGAACGGAGCGGCGCCGATGCTGTTGTATCTGCACGGATTCCGTTCGTCGCCGCGCTCGTTCAAGGCGCAACTGGTGCAGCAGCGCCTGCGCGAGCGCGGGCTGGGCCGCTACTACGCCTGTCCGATGCTCGACGTGTCGCCGGCCCGCGCGATCGAGCAGGCCGAGGCCGCGATCGCCGCGGCGCGCCTGTCGGCCCCGAGCGATCGGCCTCTGGCCATCGTCGGCTCGTCGCTCGGCGGCTACTACGCGCGCTGGCTCGGCGAGCGGCACGGCTGCCCCACCGTGCTGCTCAACCCGGCCGTGCATCCGTGGACCGATCTCGAGCGCCATCTCGGCGAGCAGCCGCTGTGGCATGGCGGCGGCTCGGTCAAGGTCGAGCGCCATCATCTGCAGGAACTGCTGGAT
Source organism: Cupriavidus cauae (assembly GCF_026210475.1). Classification (NCBI taxonomy): domain Bacteria; kingdom Pseudomonadati; phylum Pseudomonadota; class Betaproteobacteria; order Burkholderiales; family Burkholderiaceae; genus Cupriavidus; species Cupriavidus cauae. The sequence goes on along the minus strand of NZ_CP080293.1, from coordinate 232,691 downwards.
CTGCGCGTCGATACGCTGCGCCACCCGGAGCGCTTCTATCTGCTGGCCGCGACCGGCGACGAGGTGCTCGATTACCGCGAGATGGTGGCGTCCTGCCAGGGGGCGCGCATCCGCGTGATCGAGGGCAGCGACCACGGCATCAGCGAGTTCGCCGACTATGTCGACGAGGTGCTGGACTTCTGCGGCTACGGCAATGCCGACAACGCCGAGAACGCCGGGGAAACCCGCGAAACCGGGCAAGCCGGGACATCCGGCGAGGAGACGGACAACAAGGACGGTGGCAATGCCTGACGCCTGCGCGGCGCGCGTGCGCCGCTGTGCCTGGAGCGGGCATCTGCCGTTCGACGCGGCGCTGGGCGCCAACCTGCGGCGCTGGATCACCGGCGAAGGCTCGCTGACCGCCCGGCTGATCACCGCCTCGTCGCGCTTTCGCGTCAGCAAGCTGTCGCAGCGGATGGAGCGGCCACTGGCGGACGAGTGGCACACGCTCGGGCTGGGCGCGCCGCTGCCCGTGATCGCGCGCGACGTGCTGCTGGTCTGCGACAACACCCCGGCCGTGTTCGGCCACACCATCGTCCATCCGCGCCATGCGCGCCGCGACTGGCCCTTCCTCGGCGGACTGGGCGACCGGCCGCTGGGCGGCGCGCTGTTCGTCGATCCGCGCGTGCGCCGCGACCCCTTCGAATTCGCCCGCCTGCTGCCGCATCATCCGCTGGCGCAGCGGCTGCGCCGCGCGCTGCCCGAATTCGGCGAGGAGCTGGCGGGAATCATGCTGCCGGCGCGGCGCTCGGTGTTCCGCCGCGGCGCGGGCGTGATGCTGGTGACCGAGGTATTCCTGCCCGACCTCGCCACGCGCCCGGCGCCGCGCACCGCGACCGGCATGCCGGTGCCGATGCGTCCGCCGCGATAGGGGAGAGCGACCCGACAGACGCGATGGATGCGATGGATGCGATGGATGCGATGGACGCGATGGACGCGATGGACGCGATGGACGCGATGGACGCGTCGGAGGTGATGGACGCGACCGATGCGACCAATGCAATCGATGCCGACGGCGCCGCGGCCGACGACGCGCGGACCCGCCCCAACCCAAACAAAAAAACGATAACGACAGCCAACCCCACTACCACGAGAACTCAACGATGAAACTTCAGGGACGGATTGCCATCGTCACCGGCGCCGCCGCCGGTATCGGCTTTGCGACCGCGCGGCGCTTCGCCGCCGAGGGCGCCATCGTGATCCTGTGCGACGTCAACGCCGAGCGCGTCCAGCAGGCCGCCGCGCAGCTGGCCGCCGGCGGCGCCACCGTCCGCGCGCACCGGGTCGACGTCACGCAGCGCGAGCAGGTCGACACGATGGTCGCGGCGACGCTGACCGAGTACGGCCAGATCGACATCCTGGTCAACAACGCCGGCATCACCAAGGACGCGCGCCTGGTCAAGATGACCGAGGCCCAGTTCGACGCGGTGATCGACGTCAACCTGAAGGGCGTGTTCCATTGCGCGCAGGCCGTCGCCGGCCCGATGATCGAGCGCGGCCGCGGCGTGATCCTGAACGCCTCCAGCGTGGTCGGCCTGTACGGCAATTTCGGCCAGACCAACTACGCCGCGAGCAAGTTTGGCGTGGTCGGCTTCACCAAGACCTGGGCGCGCGAGCTCGGGCCCAAGGGCGTGCGCGTCAACGCGGTGTGCCCGGGTTTCGTCGCCACCGAGATCCTGCAGACGGTGCCGGACAAGGTGCTCGACGGCATGAAGCAGGCCTGCTGGCTGGGCCGGCTGGCCGAGCCGGACGAGATCGCCAGCATCTACGCCTTCCTGGCCAGCGACGACGCCAGCTATATCAACGGCACCGCGATCGAGGCCAGCGGCGGCATGTCGATCTGAGGGCGCGCTTCCGGACACACTCCCGGACGCGCTTCCGCACGCGCCTCCGGACGCGCCTCCGGACGCGTTTCCGGACGCGTTTCCGGTCGCGCGTCCGGACGGCTCCCGGGCAGGGTTTCCGGCGCGTTCGCGGGCACGTTTCCCGGCACGCTTGCCGGCACGCCGCGGCGCCGGGCACCGGCCGCCGCCGGACACGTTTTATTGCGTGGCCCGGCAGACGGCCGCGCCAGCCCGGTACGGTATCATTGACGACCGGCCGCGGCGCCCATGCGCGCGGCCCATGACCCCCCGCCCGGCCCGTGCCGGGCGGTGACGCTTATCCATTTCCGAGGCGGGCAGCGCGCCTCGCCGACGCCCGGTTTCCGGCATATCTGAAAGACCCGATCCCATGCAGTTGTTGTTCGAGGAAGGCGGCGAGATCCGCGCCGGTACCGTGCTGAATCAGCAAGGCGAGGCCTATCAGGTCGAATTGCCCGCGGGCAAGCGCACCAAGGTCAAGTCGCGCGACGTGCTGCTGCAGTTCGCGCAGCCGAGCGCGGCCGAGCTGCTGTCGCAGACGGCGGCGCTGACCGGCGAGATCGATCTCGATTTCCTGTGGGAATGCGCTCCCGAACAGGAGTTCGGCTTCACCGAGCTGGCCGCCGAGTACTACGGCGCGGCCGCCAGCCCCGCGCAACAGGCGGCGCTGGCGATGGCGCTGCACGGCAATCCGGTCTATTTCCGCCGCAAGGGCCGCGGCCGCTACCAGCGCGCGCCCGAGGACCAGCTGAAGGCAGCGCTGGCCGGGCTCGAGCGCAAGCGCCAGCAGGCGCTGGTGCAGGCGGAATACGAACAGCAACTGAAGGCCGGCGTGCTGCCCGAGGCGTTCCGCGGCAAGGTGCTGACGCTGCTGTTCAAGCCGGACAAGAACAGCCTCGAGTACAAGGCGCTCGATGCCGCGTGCACCGCGCTGGGCAAGTCGCCGATGCGGCTGATGATCGAGGTCGGCGGCGTGCCGAACGCGCGCGCGCTGCACGAGGCCCGCTTCCTGTCCGAGTGCTTCCCCAAGGGCACCGGCTTTCCGGAGATCACGGTGCCGGAGCCGGGCGGCGACCTCCCGCTCGCGCCGGTCGAGGCGTTCTCGATCGACGACGTCACCACCACCGAGATCGACGACGCGCTGTCGGTGATGCCGCTGGACGAGGGGCGCCTGCGCATCGGCATCCATATCGCGGCCCCGGGTCTGGGCATCCGCCGCGGCGATCCGCTCGACGCGATCGCGCGGCAGCGGCTGTCGACGGTCTACTTTCCGGGCGACAAGATCACGATGCTGCCGGACGCGGTGGTCGAGCGCTACACGCTGCAGGAAGGGCGACAGTGCCCGGCGCTGTCGCTGTACGTGACCTACGATCCGGCCGCGCAGCAGATCCTCGCCAGCGAGACGCGCGCCGAGATGGTTAGCATTGCGGCCAATCTGCGCCACAACCTGCTCGACGAGGTGGTGACCGAGGCCGCGCTGACCGAAGGCAGCGGCGACTATCCGTTCCGCGAGGCGCTGACCGCGCTGTGGGGCTTCGCCAATTTCCTGTACGACGAGCGCCAGCGCGCGCGCGTCGCCAGCGGCCTGCGGCCGGAGTCGCACAGCCGCGCCGACTACAGCTTCTATCTGGACGAGCAGCCCGACGGCAGCCAGCGCGTGCGCATCGAGCAGCGCAAGCGCGGATCGCCGCTGGACAAGATCGTCGCCGAGCTGATGATCCTGGCCAACAGCACCTGGGGCAAGCTGCTGGCCGACCACGGCGTGCCGGGCATCTACCGCACGCAGAAGGCCTGGGGCATGCATCGGACCCGCATGCAAACCTATCCGGCTCCGCACGAGGGGCTGGGCGTCGCGCAGTATGCGTGGAGCACCTCGCCGCTGCGCCGCTATGTCGATCTGGTCAACCAGTGGCAGATCATCGCGGCCGCGCAGCACGGCGTCACCGCCAAGCTGGTGGCGCCGTTCAAGCCCAAGGACGCCGACCTGCTGGCCGCGGTGGCGGACTTCGAGGGCACCTATGCCGCCTATGCCGAGCACCAGTCGACCATGGAGCGTTACTGGTGCCTGCGCTGGCTCGCGCAGGAGAACCGCGAACGCATGATGGCGACCGTGCTGAAGGACGGCGCGGTGCGCTTTGCCGAGATCCCGCTGGTCACGCGCGTGCCCGAACTCGCGCAGGCCGCGCGCGGCACGCAGGTGCTGCTCGAGATCGCCGGCACCGACGAGCTGACGCTGGAAGTCAGCTGTCGGGTGCTGGAGGTGTTTGCCGGCGAGGGTGAGCTGCCGGCCGAAGAACTGGAAGGCGATGAAGAATCGGCGGAGGTCTCCGCCGAAGCGGCCGCCGAGGTGGCGGCCGAGCAGGCCGCGGAAGAGGCCGCCGAGCAGGGCGCCGAGACGGTGCCGGAGACATTGGAGGGTACCGGTACCGAAGCGCCGGCCGAAGCCATCCCCGGCGAAAGGGCCAACGACAACGCCAACGCCAACGCCAACGCCAACGCCAACGCCAGCGCCGGCGACGGCGCCGATGGTCGCGACGGCGCTGCCAGGACCGCCGGCAACGGCGGCCCCGCTGCCTCCTGATCCAGGCCTGCCGTGAACCTCGCCCGCGCTTCCCGCCAGTGGTGGCAAGGCAGCAGCACGATGGCCAAGGCCATCGCGATCTCGCTGGCCGTGCATGCGCTGCTGCTGGCAGTGCGCTTCGGCGCGCCGGAGGCCTTCGAGATCAAGCGCAGCGACACCGCGCTCGACGTGGTGCTGGTCAATGCGAAGTCGGGCCAGCAGCCGCTCAAGCCAGCCGCGCTGGCGCAGGCCGATCTCGACGGCGGCGGCGACCACGAGCAGCAGCGTGCCAGCACGCCGCTGCCGGCGCAGCCCATCCCGCGCGAGGGCGATCTGGTGCGCCAGGTGCAGCGCCGCGTCGATCTGCTCGAGGAGCGCCAGCAGCGGCTGATGACACAGCTGCGCGAGAGCGCGCCGCCGGTCCACAGCCAGCCGCTGCGTCCGGGCGAACGCCGTCTCGATACCCCGGCGCGCGGCCAGGACGAGCACGATTCGCTCGACGAGATGGCGCGGCTGGAGGCCGAGATCGCCCGCAATCTGGAGCACTACGCGCGCCGGCCCAAGCGCCACCAGATCACCGCCACCAGCGCGCAGCAGGTGGTCTACGCCCGCTACTACGACCGCCTGCGCAAGAAGATCGAGGCGCGCGGCACCGCCGACTTCCCTCGCCGCGCCGGCCAGCCGCTGTACGGCGAGCTGATCGTGGCGATCAACGTCGACCGGCATGGCCGGCTCGGTTACGAGCGCGGCGGCTACCGCGTCGACGGCGTCGAGCTGGTCAAGAGCTCGGGCAACGCCGCTCTGGACCGCCAGGCCATCGCGATCGTGCGCGCCGCGGCGCCGTTCGGCGAGTTTTCGCCGGAGATGCGGGCCCGCTACGATATTCTCGAAGTGATTTCGACGTTCAAGTTCTCGCGCAGCGGGCTGGAAACCCGGCTGCAATCCCGGTTGCCGTCCCAGGCGCCATCGCCGCTGCCATCCCGATAAATGCCCAACGCTACCGACATGCCCAACCCTGACCTCGCCGTGGACCGCTATGCCGTGGTCGGCAACCCGATCGCGCATAGCCGCTCGCCGCAGATTCATGCCGCCTTCGCGCGCCAGACCGCGCAGGCGCTCAGCTACGAACGGCTGCTGGCGCCGCTGGACGGGTTTGCCGACACCGTGCGCCGGTTCTTCGCCGAGGGCGGCCAGGGCCTGAACGTGACGACGCCGTTCAAGGTGCAGGCCTTCGAGCTGGCCGACCGGCTGACGCCCGGCGCCGAGGCCGCCGGTGCGGTCAACACGCTGTGGATGGAGGGCGGCCTGCTGCACGGCGACAACACCGACGGCGTCGGCCTGGTGCGCGATATCGTCGATCGTCTCGGCGTCGAGCTCGAAGGGCGGCGCATCCTGCTGCTGGGCGCCGGCGGCGCCGCGATGGGCGCGATGCTGCCGCTGATCGATTGCCGGCCCGACCGCATCGTGGTGGCCAACCGCACCGCCGACCGCGCCAGCGAGATGCTGGAGAACTTCGCCGAGGCCGCCGGCGAGGCCGGCGTCGAACTGTGGGGCGGCGGCTTCGAGGCGCTGGCCGGGCTGTCCGAGGAGGACGGCTGCGAGGTGGTGATCAACGCGACCGCCGGCAGCCTGCAGGGCGAGGTGCCGCCGGTGCCCGAGGCGCTGCTCGGCGAGGGCGTGCTGGCCTACGACATGATGTACGGCGCCGAGCCGACCGTGTTCCTGCAGTACGCGGCGGCGCAGGGCGCCCGCCCCGCCGATGGGCTCGGCATGCTCGTCGAGCAGGCGGCGCAGGCCTTCTACCTCTGGCGCGGCGTGCATCCCGATACCGCGCCGGTGCTCGAGGAACTGCGGGCCGCGCTGCGGGCCGAAGCCGGGTGCGAAGCGGCTGCCGAACCGGGAGCCAAAGCGGCGGCCGAACCCCAGGCCAGACCGCACGGCAAACCGCAGGCCGGACGCTGACCTCGGGCGCATCCCGTTCTTCCGCTACGCCGACTGACCGACGCGAGTTCCGCCTTGGCCCAACGCAAACGCGCCGTCCGTTCCCGTGCCGCCGCCGCGTCCGCGCGCGCCGGCACTTCCGCGCCGCTGCGCTGGCTCGCATGGCTGCTGGGCAGCGTGCTGGCCGGCGTGGTCGCGATGCAGGTCTATTTCTTCCTGCAGATCGCCGCGTGGCAGGTAGTCGATCCCGGTCCGACCTCGTTCATGCGCGCCGAGCGCTGGCGCCTGTGCGGCTGGAATGTCTGGAGCTGCGGCATCGAGCGGCAGTGGGTGCCGTATGGCGAGATCTCGCGCAACCTGAAGCGCGCCGTGATCGCCAGCGAGGACGCCGACTTCGTCAATCATCCGGGCTACGACTTCGACGCGATGCTGGAAGCCTGGGAGCGCAACAAGAAGCGCGGCCATATCGTGCGCGGCGGGTCGACCATCACGCAGCAGCTGGCCAAGAACCTGTTCCTGTCGCCCGAGCAGCATTACCTGCGCAAGGGCCAGGAACTCTTGATTACCTGGATGCTGGAGTTCTGGCTCGACAAGCAGCGCATCTACGAGATCTATCTGAACTCGGTCGAGTGGGGCGAGGGCGTGTTCGGCGCCGAGGCCGCCGCCCGGCACTACTTCAGGACCAGCGCCGGCCGTCTCAGCGTGGGCCAGGCGGCGCGCCTGGCGGCGGCGCTGCCGGCGCCAAAATGCTTCGACAAGAAGCAGTACTGCGCGCATGTGCGCGTCAACTTCCGCGCCAAGGCCGGCATCATCGCGCGCCGGATGGGCTCGGCCACGCTGCCGGACTGATGACGTACGGCAGCGGGCAGCCCGCCGGGCGGCCCGGTCGTCGCGGCGCCGGGCCTTGGGGCTTCTAGCTGAGCCAGCCCTTGCGGCGGAAATAGATCAGCGGAATCGCCGCCGACACCGCCATCAGCGCAATCGCCCACGGATAGCCGCCGGCCCAGTCGAGCTCGGGCATCACCTTGAAGTTCATGCCGTAGACGCTGGCGATCAGGGTCGGCGGCATCAGCGCCACCGACACCACCGAGAACAGCTTGATGATCTTGTTCTGGTTGATGTTGATGAAACCGACCGTGGCGTCCATCAGGAAGTTGATCTTGTCGAACAGGAACGCGGTGTGGTTCTCGATCGAGTCGATATCGCGCAGGATCTGGCGCGCCTCGTCCTGCTGCTCGGCGGACAGCAGCTGGCTGCGCATCAGGAAGGACAGCGCCCGCCGGGTGTCCATCACGTTGCGGCGGATGCGGCCATTGCGGTCTTCCTCGCGCGCGATGGTCTCGAGCACATCGGCCGCCGCGGCGTCGGTCACGTTCTCGGCCAGTACGCGCTTGCTGGCGTCCTCCAGCCGTTCGTAGATCTCCTCGATCGAGTCGGCCGAGTACTCGGCGTCGGTCGCGTACAGATCCATCAGCACGTCCTTGGCGTTGCGCACCGAGCCCGGGCGCATGCGGGCGCGCAGCCGCACCAGCCGGAACACCGGCAGGTCCTCGTCGTGGATGGAGAACAGCACGTCGCGCGTCAGCACGAAGGCCACGCGCACGTTGCGCGAGACCTCGTCCTCGTCGAGCAGGAAGTCGGTGCGAATATGGATGTTTTCATCCTCGCCCTCGAAATAACGCGCCGAGGCCTCGAGGTCGCCGAGGTCCTCGAGCTCGGGCAGGGCCACGCCGTAGGCTTCCTTGATCCAGTCCAGTTCCTCGTCGTCGGGGCTGACGACATCGATCCAGATGGGCTTGTGCTGCAGCAACTCGTTGCGGTCGTCGACCTGCTCCTGGGCGAGCCGGCCTTTCTGCAGGACGAACAGATTGATCATCCCCGGTATTCCTTATGCCGTGCGATGAAGAAAAGCGGCAGGCAGGCTTGCGGCACGGCCGGGCCGCGCCCTTCGCGACGGCGAATGGCGGGCTCGAAGGCAAGCGTGATCGCGCTGCGCGGACGGGCCGTGCAAGGCGATGGCGTTTGCCGTTGATGGCTGGCAAGCCGGGTGAGGGAAGTCCGCAACAACGCGGCGGGCCTGTTGAAGCGATGGCCGCCGGTGGCAGTACGGAAAAAACACTCGCCCGCAGTGTGCTGCGGGCGGGTTCGGCGAGCGTCCGACCAGGATGGTCCGGACGGGTTCGTCGTTACGCAGCCCGCAGTGACATGGCATTCGTAGAGGTCGCGGCTTTGCCGCGGCAACTCGAACACCCGATGCTACTGCCCACGTAATTTCTCCGGGATTATGGATGGGCGCGAGTGTAGCCCAACGCGACCGCGTTTGTTAAGTGAAATCTGGATGAAGCGTCACCGCGGCCGTGGTACGGGGTATGAGGCACGGTTCGACTGCGGCTGCGGCTCTGCCCGCCTTACGCGCGACGGCGCAGCCGCGGCATCAGCAGCGGTACCAGCAGCACCGAGGCCAGCGCGGCAAACATCAGCACGATCGCGGCGTAGTCCTGCCAGTGGGGCTGCTCGCCCAGCATCCACATGCCGGAGAAGACCCCGACCACCGGGATGAACATGATCGACAGGCTCGATACCACCGGCGGCAGCGAACGGGCCAGCGCGAACCAGACCAGATGGCAGAAGGCGAACACGACCACCGCGTTGTACACGATCGCGGCCCATTCGATCGCGTTGGGCATGCGCCAGCCCTCCTCGAACAGCAGCGTGCCGGCCAGCAGGAAGGGCAGCGCGACCGCCAGCATCCAGAAGGTCAGCGTGCCGAGCGGGATATCGACCGGGGTGCGCTTCATCAGCTGGGTGCCGTAGCCCCAGCCGGCCGCGGCGGCCAGCATCATCACGGTGCCGGTCGGGCTGCCGGTCAGCGCGCCGAACTCGCTCGACATCAGCAGCAGCGTGCCGGCCAGCGCGCAGCCGATGCCGACCCAGGCCCAGGCCGAGATGCGCTCGCGGAACAAGACCAGGCCCCAGACCACGGCCCAGATCGGCATCGTGTAGCCGAGGATCGCGGCGCGGCCCGAGGACAGCATCTTGACCGCGCCGATCGCCAGCAGGTGCCAGATCACCATATTGGGCAGCGCCAGCTTGAACACCGTGCCCCAGGTCTCGCGCGGCAGCGTCAGCGGGATGCCCTTGGCGCGCAGCGCCAGCCCCAGCGCGATCAGGCCGCCGGCCATGCACAGCAGGCGAAAGCCCAGCGGCGGGAAATGGGCCACGCCGATCTTCATCACGGGCCAGTTGACGCCCCAGGCGAGCGTCAGCGCGACGAGCAGGGCAAGGTTGCGGCGATCGAGAGTCATGGAGGGGAGGCGGTTACCGGTGCGTTACCGCTCTTTCTATTGGTTTCGTCTGTCGGAAAAGCGCAAGGAAGATAGCATGCAACGGGTAAAATTGCCGGCAACGACCCGACCGTCGCCGGCCGCCGCGATTCTCTGCCCGTGCCGACAGACGATAGCCAACGGTCCGCCGCGGCCCATCCCGGGCCCGGATGCCACGCATTCGAGCGATCCATGACCCGTCCTTCCGTTCCTCCCGTCCCGTTCACCGAGCAGTTGACCCAGGCCTGGCGGCGCAACGATTCGCTGCTGTGCGTCGGGCTCGATCCGGATCCGGGCAAGCTGCCGCTGTCGCTGACCGGCGCCGGCGGCGCGATCTTTTCCTTCTGCCGCGAGATCGTCGACGCCACCGCCGACCTGGTCTGCGCCTTCAAGCCGCAGATCGCCTACTTCGCCTCGCAGCGCGCCGAGGACCAGCTCGAGCAGCTGATCCACTATATCCACGACGCACATCCCGGCATCCCGGTGATTCTCGACGCCAAGCGCGGCGACATCGGCTCGACCGCGCAGCATTACGCGATCGAGGCGTTCGACCGCTATCAGGCCGATGCCGTCACGGTCAGCCCCTATATGGGATTCGATTCGGTGGAGCCGTATCTTGCCTATCCCGAGCGCGGCGTCATCGTGCTGTGCCGGACCTCGAATCCGGGCGGCTCCGACGTGCAGTTCCTGCAGGTCGAGGGCAAGCCGATCTATCAGCTGGTGGCCGAGCAGGCGGCGGCGCGCTGGAACACCACCGGGCAGATGGGGCTGGTGGTCGGCGCGACCTTCCCGAACGAGATCGCCAAGGTGCGCGAGCTGGTCGGCGACATGCCGCTGCTGATTCCGGGCATCGGTGCCCAGGGCGGCGATATCGAAGCCACGGTCAAGGCGGGTCGCAGCGCCGACGGTACCGGCATGATGATCAATTCGTCGCGGGCGATCCTCTACGCCAGCCGCGAGAAGGACTTCGCCGCGGCGGCGCGCCGCGCCGCGCTGCAGACGCGCGACACGATCAACCGCTTCCGCCAGGGCTGAACGGCGGGGCCGCTGCGCCTGGGTACTTGGGTACTTGGGTACTGAGGTGCTCGGGTGCTCGGGCGCTCGGGTGTTGGGCGAACGGGCGAACGGGCGAACCGCCGCCCCGGCGCTCAGGCCTCGTTGCGCACCAGGTCGAGCAGGCCGCGCATCGCATGCTCGGCGGCCTGGCGGCGGATCTGCTGGCGGTCGCCCTTGAAGCGCTGGGTCTCGACCCGGGTCACGATGCGGTTGCTCCAGCCGAAGCAGACCATGCCCACCGGCTTCTCCGGCGTGCCGCCGGTCGGGCCCGCGACGCCGGTGATCGACAGCGCCACCTGGGCACGGCTGTTGAGCAGCGCGCCCTCGGCCATCGCGTGCGCGACTTCCTCGCTGACCGCGCCGAAATCGCGGATCAGCTTGGCCGGAACGCCGAGCATGGTGCTCTTGGCTTCGTTCGAGTAGGTCACGAAGCCGCGCTCGAACCAGCCGGACGAACCGGCGACGTCGGTGATGGCGGCCGCCACCAGGCCGCCGGTACAGGACTCGGCGGTGGCGACCATCAGCGATTTTTCCTTGAGGGCGATGCCGGCCTGGACGGCAAGCTGGTCGAGCAAGCGGCTGATGGACATGATGACGGCTCTCGTGCTGGCGGTGAATCGGTACGGTTCGGATGCGGCGGCGTGGATGCGCTCAGAACGAGCGCCACAGCGCGAACACCAGCAGCGTGTAGAACGCCGCGACCAGATCGTCGAACATCACGCCGAAGCCGCCGCGCAGGCCCGGGCCCTTGAGCGTGCGGTCGTAATAGGCGATCGGCGCGGGTTTGGCCATGTCGAACAGCCGGAACCACAGGAAGGCGGCGAACTGGCCCCAGAAGCCGGTCGGCATCACGAAGGCCAGCACCAGCCAGAACGCCACGATCTCGTCCCACACCATGCTGCCGTGATCGTGCACGCCCATCGCGCGCGCGGTCCGTGCGCAGGCCCACAGGCCAATCAGGAAGCCGCCGACGATGATCCACAGCCAGGCGGACGGCTGCACCCACAGCGAGATCACGACGAAGGACAGCCAGCCGTACAGCGTGCCGACCGTGCCGGGCATCACCGGCGACAGGCCGGAACCGAAGCCCAGCGCGATGAAATGCGCGGGGTGGGACAGCATGAAGCGCGCCGTCGGGCGCAGGATCTTGGCGGTCTGACCGGCCTCCAGCGTCATCGCGGGATCGGTAGACGCCGAACCGGGAGGATAGGCGGACATCAAGGTATTTGGCTCGTTTGTTATCGCGGTCGGAGGCGGGACTCGCCGGCGCGGCAGGCGGCCGGCGGCGCGGCGCTCCGCCGCATGGCGGCATCATGACATGCCGCCGTCCGGCTGTCAGGGGTTGGCGAAATGATCGAAGCTTCGGGCCCGGAAGGAGACGGGCCCGCCACCGGCATCGACCAGGCGCAACCCGGGCTCGGCGGTGATCGTGCCGACCCGTGTCAGCGGCAGAACCAACCGCTCGGCCAGCGCGGCCAGCGCTTCGCGCGTCCCGACCGGGGCGGTGAAGCACAGCTCGTAATCGTCGCCGCCGGCCAGCACGCAATCGAGCTGGCAGTCGCGCGGCTGGCTCGCCAGGACCTCCGAGCGCGGCAGCGCATCGACGTCGAGCAGCGCGCCGACCTGCGATCGCTCCAGGATATGGCCCAGATCGCCGACCAGCCCGTCCGAGATATCGAGCGCGGCATGGGCCAGCCCGCGCAGCGCCATGCCAAGCGCCACGCGCGGGGTCGGCGTGTCCATGCGCGGGCGCACCAGCGTGAAGTCGGGCTCGGGCAGCAGCCATTCGCCGCGGCAATCGCCCAGCGCCAGGCGTGCATCGCCCAGCGTGCCGGAGATCCAGATGTCGTCGCCCGGGCGGGCGGCGTCGCGGCGCAACGCGCTGCCCCGCGGCACGTCGCCGAACACCGTCAAGGACAGCGTCAGCGGGCCGCGCGTGGTGTCGCCGCCGACCAGCTCGCAGCCATGCGCGTCGGCCAGTTCCAGCATGCCGGCGGCCAGTTCGGCTAGCCAGGGGGGATCGGCCTCGGGCAGCGCCAGCGCCAGCGTGAAGGCGCGCGGCTCGGCGCCCATCGCCGCCAGATCGGACAGGTTGACGGCCAGCGCCTTGTGGCCCAGCGCGCGCGGCGGGACGTCGGGGAAGAAGTGCCGGCCGCTGACCAGCATGTCGCTGCTGACCGCCAGCAGATGGCCCGGGCGCGGATCCAGCAGCGCGCAGTCGTCGCCGACGCCGAGCACGGCCTTGCGGGCCGGACGGGTGAAATAGCGGCGGATCAGTTCAAACTCGGAAAGCGGCGCGGAAGGATCGGCGGAGGGATCGGCCGAAGGGTTCGCCGAGGGATCGGCGGAAGCGGGCGCGGCTGGGGCGGCGTCTGTCGAAGGCATGCTGGAGTCGGCTCGGAAACTCGCCCGGCGGGGCGCGGCAGGAAGGCGGGAGAGTCCCGGGAGTCTGGTGACGGCGCCGCCGGACGGAAGCTCGGACGGCATGCGTGGCTGGTCAGTCCCGCCCGCATCCGGCATATTGTACCGAAACGCAAAGGTGCCTCTCGCAAAACGCTTATTGTGAAATAAAATTTCACAATATAAAATGCGGGGCTCGATCAGGAGACAGCGGGCAGGTGGAGCCGGCCCGCGAGGGTGTGTTCCCACCGTTTTCCGCTTCGTCAAACACGGCTCCACAGACCGGAAGATGCGCCGATGACCAGTCCTTCGCAGCCCGCTTCGCAGCCGAATTCGCAGGCACTCTCGCAAGACGAACTGAAACAGCAGCAGCGCGAGGCGCTGCGCAAAGCCGCCCTCGAGTATCACGAGTTTCCGACCCCGGGCAAGATCTCGGTCACGCCGACCAAGCCGCTGTCGAACCAGCGCGACCTGGCGCTGGCCTACTCGCCGGGCGTGGCGGCCGCCTGCGAGGAAATCGTCGCCGACCCGGCCAATTCCTTCCGCTACACCGCGCGCGGCAATCTGGTCGGCGTGGTCACCAACGGCACCGCGGTGCTCGGCCTGGGCGACATCGGCCCGGCGGCATCGAAGCCGGTGATGGAAGGCAAGGCGGGCCTGTTCAAGAAGTTCGCCGGCATCGACGTCTTCGATATCGAGATCGACGAGAAGGACCCGGAGAAGCTGGTCGATATCATCGCCTCGCTGGAGCCGACTTTCGGCGGCATCAACCTCGAGGACATCAAGGCGCCGGAATGCTTCTACGTCGAGCGCAAGCTGCGCGAGCGGATGAAGATTCCCGTCTTCCACGACGACCAGCACGGCACCGCGATCGTGGTCGGCGCGGCGGTCATCAACGGGCTGCGCGTGGTCGGCAAGGACATCAAGGACGTCAAGCTGGTGGCCTCGGGCGCGGGCGCCGCGGCACTGGCCTGCCTGGACCTGCTGGTCGATCTCGGCCTGCCGCTGTTGAACATCTGGGTCACGGACCTGGCCGGCGTGGTCTACGAGGGCCGGACCGAGCTGATGGATCCGGAGAAGGCGCGCTTCGCGCAGAAGACCGACAAGCGCAAGCTGGCCGAGGTCATCGACGGCGCGGACATCTTCCTGGGCCTGTCGGCCGCCGGCGTGCTCAAGCAGGACATGGTGCAACGCATGGCCGACCGTCCGCTGGTGCTGGCGCTGGCCAACCCGAATCCGGAAATCATGCCGGAGCAGGTCAAGGAAGTGCGGCCCGACGCGGTGATCGCCACCGGCCGCACCGACTATCCGAACCAGGTCAACAACGTGCTGTGCTTCCCGTTCATCTTCCGCGGGGCGCTGGACGTGGGCGCGACCACCATTACCAAGCAGATGGAAATCGCCGCCGCGCACGCCGTGGCGGAACTGGCGCGGCAGGAGCAGAGCGATATCGTCGCTACCGCCTACGGCATCCAGGACCTGTCGTTCGGCCCCGAATACCTGATTCCGAAGCCTTTCGATCCGCGCCTGATCGTCAAGGTCGCGCCGGCCGTGGCGCAGGCCGCGATGGACTCCGGCGTGGCGACCCGCCCGATCGAGGACATGGAGGCGTACAAGCTGCAACTGCAGCAGTTCGTCTACCACTCGGGCACGCTGATGAAGCCGATCTACGCCGCCGCCCGCAAGGTGGCGATGGAGAAGAAGCGCATCGTGTTCGCCGAGGGCGAGGAAGAGCGCGTGCTGCGCGCGGTGCAGGTGATCGTCGACGAGAAGCTGGCCAACCCGATCCTGATCGGCCGCCCGGCCGTGCTGACCCACCGCATCGAACGCTTCGGCCTGCGCCTGCGCATGGGCGTGGACTTCACCGTGGTCAACCCGGAACACGACGACCGCTTCCGCGACTACTCCGACACCTACTACCGGATGATGGCGCGCCAGGGCGTGACGCCGCAGTACGCCAAGCTCGAGATGCGCCGCCGCACCACGCTGATCGGCGCGATGCTGGTGCACAAGGGCGAGGCCGACGGCATGATCTGCGGCACGGTCAGCAATACCGCCGCGCATCTGCGCTACATCGACCAGGTGCTGGGCGGCACCAACGAGGTCTATGCGGCGATGAACGGCCTGGTGCTGCCGGGCCGCCAGATCTTCCTGGTGGACACCCACGTCAACGTCGATCCGAGCGCGACGCAACTGGCCGAGATCACGATCATGGCCGCCGAGGAGCTCAAGCGCTTCGGCATCGAGCCCAAGATCGCGCTGCTGTCGCACTCGAACTTCGGCTCGTCCGAGGCGCCGTCGGCGCAGAAGATGCGCGAGACGTTGGCCATCCTGCGCGAGCGCGCGCCGGAGCTGGAGGTCGACGGCGAGATGCATGGCGACTGCGCGCTGGACCAGAAGCTGCGCGACCAGCTGGTGCCGGACGGTACGCTCAAGGGCGAAGCCAACCTGCTGGTGTGCCCGAACATCGACGCGGCCAATATCGCCTACAACCTGCTGAAGACGGCCGCCGGCAACAACGTCGCGATCGGCCCGATCCTGCTGGGTGTCAATGCGCCGGTGCACATCCTGACGCCGTCGGCGACGGTCCGCCGCATTGTCAATATGACGTCGCTGGTGGTGGTGGACGCCGCGGCGAAGCGGTAAGACCTCGCCACGCGAGTGGAGGAGCCGGGGCATGCCCCGGCTTTTTTATCGCCGCTGAAACTCGGTTAGTGTGCGCATACATTCCATTAACGCATTGAAACAATTCAGGTTTTCGCCGTCACCGAGGCGCGGGGATTGATTATTTAACAGCTTGCGCGTAACCTAGCGCCTTCGATGCAGGCGATCCGTCGACCGCGCTTGGCGTTGGATTGCTGCGCCACCAGACCAGACAACGTGGGTTCCCCGACTTCTTTGCCGCAACGCGCATCGCGCTCCGACAAGATCCTGCAACGGGTCCAACCTTCGCTCCAACGGGTTGCGCGCGGAGTTCTGCACACCTTGGCTGCGGTGGCCGTGGCGGCCACGCTGGCGCAACCGGCTCAGGCGAAGCAGTCCCCGGAGGTGCTGTCGGATACGCTGGGAACCATTGCAGTGCAGCAACTGCCCAACGAGGCACAGCAGACGCTGCAGCGCATCGAGGCCGGGGGGCCGTATCCCTACGCAAAGGATGGCTCGCGGTTCGGCAACTATGAACGGATCCTGCCTCGGCGGCCGCGCGGCTATTACCGTGAGTACACGGTTGCCCGTCCGGGCAGCCGGAATCGGGGTGCGAAGCGAATCGTCTGTGGCGGCGAACAACGGGCCGCCAACGACTGCTATTACACGGAAGACCACTACAACAGCTTCAAACGGATAATCAGATGATGACTGACATTTTCGGACTGGGCGACGCCCTTGCCGCCCGCGAAGAGCGCGGCGCCGGAGATGGCTGGCAGCGGGCTCAACAACATGCCCAGAACCTTTATGACAGTGTGCTGATGATGCCCCGCTACGAGGTCGCGCACAATAAACTGCCGCCGGCGTCGCCGCAGGACGGCAACGCCGAAGTGGCCTGCGGCAGGGAGGCCGCGTTGAACCTGTTCAAGACCGTGCGACCCAATATCGTTCAGTCGATCCGCGCCTTCCGCGTGCCCGAGCTGGCACAGGCTGCCGCCGACCTCGGCCAGCATTTCCTCTACGCCAATTGCGCCCATTGCACGACCAAGGGCGAGGTGCTGGAAACCATCGCGACCGCGTTCCTCTTTCCGAAGCACTTCGGCAAGAACTTCGATGCGCTGGCCGATTGCCTGACGGACATGATCCACAAGGCCGGCGCGCAACCCGGTTTCGTCATCGTGCTCGAAGGCCTGCCGTGCGCGCAGAAGTTCGACAAGGAAGCGCGCGAGACGCTGCTCGACGTGTTCCGCGACGCCGCCGAGTTCTGGGCCGAGCGCCGCGTGCAATTCCGCGTGTTCTACTCGTTCGCCTGACCCCGTCAAGCCGGCGCGTTCGCCGGATTCCCGCGCATCGCCGCGCAGGAACCTCGGATAGAAAAGGCCCGCCAAAACGGCGGGCCTTTTTTGCGTGCAAAACGGCGCGGCGGCCGTTCCGATACGTCGCGGAAACGATCAGGCCGCCGGCGGCACCTGGCCCTGCGGCGTCAGCTGATCGATCAGTTCCGGCAGGCCGGCGCTGAGCTGCGCCGCGACGTCGTCGCGCGACATGCCGGTGCTCGAGGACAGCGTGTCGAGCGCGCCGGTGCCTTGCAGCGCCTCGGCCAGCGAGGACGGCGACACCGGCTGATTCGGACCGGTGCCGATCCACGAGGACACCTGCTCGCCCAGTCCCGCCTGCGCGAGGATCTGCTGCAGCGCGCCGATGCCGCCGGCCGCGGCGCCGATCGTCTGTGCCTCGCCGGCCGCGCCGCCCTGGCCGCCGAGCAGGCCACCCAGCAGCGAACCGAGATCGAGCCCGCCACCGCCGCCGGCCAACCCCCCGAGCACGCCGCCCAGTCCGCCCGCCATGCCGGCCGGGTCTTGCGTCGCCTCGGCGCCACCCTGGCGGCCGCGCATGGCCAGCATCGCCAGCAGGCCGAGCGCCAGCATCATCTTCGGATTCATGCCGGCTTGGCCGGATTCGCCGGCCTGCGCCGGATTGGTTTGGCCGAGCACGCCGCCAAGCACACTATCGAGCAGTCCCATCTTCAGCTCCTTGTTGTTGATTCGTTTATCGGACCGGCCGGGTGCCATGCTGCGCGGACCGGCTCGGCTCGATAGCGGTCGACGGCGCGGTGCCGTCAGAATCCGCCCAGCAGCGCGTTCAGCGCGGCCAGGCAGGCCAGACCGGCGGTCTCGGTGCGCAGGATGCGCGGTCCGAGCGACACCGCCGTGAAACCTTGCGCCAGCGCGGCGCGTTCTTCCTCGGGCGACAGTCCGCCTTCGGGCCCGATCAGCAGCGTGACGCCGCTGGCGATCCAGTCGTCACGGTGTGCCTGCGCGAGGGCCACCAGCGTCGATTCGGCGCGCGGCGATACCAGCAGCCGCTGTCCGGCATTGGCCGGAATCGCCGCCAGCCACGCCTCCAAGTTAGCCACCGGCGACACCGCCGGCAAGCGATTGCGCCCGCATTGTTCGCAGGCCGCGGTGACCAGCGCCTGCCAGTGCGCGTGGCGCTTCTGCGCACGGTCGCCGCTGAGCCGCACCACCGCGCGCGCGGTCTGCAGCGGCTGGATCGCACCGACGCCAAGCTCGGCGGCCTTCTCGATCAGCCAGTCCATCTTGTCGCCTCCGGCAATGCCCTGGGCCAGCGTCACGCGGAAGGGCAGTTCGCATTCGGCGGTGTCGCGCGCGCCGACCTGTGCGGTCGCGCTGCGCTTGCCGATCTCGACCAGCGTCGCGGCATGGCTGCCGCCGCGCCCGTCGAACAGCGTGATGGGCTCGCCGGGATGCAGGCGCAGCACCTGGACATGGCGCACCACCGCCTCGGGCAGCGGCAGCAGGGTATCAGGGGCAAGCGGTTGATCGACGTAGAAGCGGGGTGGCATCGAATCCAGGGAAAATCGGTCAGGCGGGGCGGGTCCGCAGCATGGGCGCGACAACCGCCATGGGCAATATGGGCAACATGGGCGACAGGGCCGATATGGGCAACCGGGCCGACATGGACCCCATCGCGGCATCGGGCCCCGGCATCCGGGCGGTCAGGCTGTCAGTCGCTCAGGCAGCCTCAGAACCCGTGGCCGCGGCGACGGCCTGGTCCAGCGGGCGGGCGAAGCCCCAGCGGTAGCCGTCGAGGTCCTCGACCATGCAATAGCGGTCGCCCCAGAACTGGTCGCCGGGCGCCATCAGGCTGACCGCGCCGGCCGCCACCGCACGGGTGCATCGTGTCGACGTCGTCGCAGTAAAGGTAGAAGGTCTGCGGGCATTCGAAGCCGGTCGAGCGCGGCGTGCGCGCGGTGCTGCCCCAGGCGCCCTCGGGGGCGAACATCACGACCAGCTCGCCGTGATAGTGCATCTCGGCATGGGTGGGCACGCCGTTCTCGTCGACCACATTGCCAGGCACGAAGCCGAAGGCGCGGCTGTAGAAGTCGAGCGCGCGGCGTGCATCGCTGACGGTCAGGTAGGGAATCAGCCAGGGCGTGTTGGCAGGTTTGGTCATGATGGTGTCCTCCCGGATTCCGTACGGCAGAGGCGCCGGGGTGGGCGCACCTGCACGCACGCTCCACGGTGGCAGGCATCGCGCGCGAAGCGAACGCCGGACGAGCGCTGCGCCTGGCTTGCCGCAAGTCCCCCCGGTGGAGCGGTCAGCCGAGCATATCATGCCGATGTGGCGCCGCCGTCGAACAGCGGCTGCAGGTGGCGCGGCAGCGCGAACAGCGCCGCATGCAGGCCGGCGTGATAGCAGCGCAGCGCGCCGTCGAGCTGCCAGTCCGCGAGCCGCGCGGCCAGCATGACCGGATCGGCGGCGCGCACGTCCAGCGTGTCGCTGGCGACCGCAATCGCCCATAGCGCCCCATAGACCGGGATCGCCACCGTCATCGGCTGCACCAGGCGGAAATGGTCGCCCAGCCGCCGCCACAGCAGCCGCGCCGTGTCGGGGCGGTGGAAGGGCGGCCCCAGATGCAGCGACATCGCGCCGCCCGGCGCCAGGCAGTCGTGCGCCGCCTGCAGGCCGCGCGCACCGAACAGCGCGGCGGCGGGGCTGCCATCGTCGGCCTCGGTCAGATCGAACACCAGCAGGTCGAAGCGGCGGCCTGAACCGCGCAACGCCTCCATCACGGCCAGGCCGTCGCCGATTTCGAGCGTCACGCGTGGATCGTCGAAGGCGCCGTGGTGGATGCCCGGCAGCCAGCGCCGCGCCAGCCGGACCACCTCGGCATCGAGCTCCGCGACCACGACCTCGCGGATGCCCGGCAGCCGCAGCAGTTCGCGCGCCGAGCCGCCGTCGCCGCCCCCGATCACCAGCGCGCTGGCGGGTGAGCCGTGAGCGAGCGCCATCGGATGGACCATCACCTCATGCTGGATGAACGCGTCGGCTTCCGCGCTCATGATGCGGCCATCGAGCCGGAACACGCGGCCGAACAGCGGATGCTCGCCGATCTCGATGTGCTGGTGGGCTGAGCGCACCGAGGCCCGGAGGGTGATGTCAGCCAGTGTGGAGCCGACGCCGCTCGTCAGCCATTCGCGCCATTCGAGGGCCGCCTCGGAAGGCGCCGGCGGGGTCGCCGCCGTACCGGAAACGTCGCCTCGTTCTGGTAAAATCGCGCTTTTCCCGCCGCCAATTTCCCGCCGCATGTCTCACCTCGCACACCCAGCCACCAGCCCCTATGCCAGCCAGCCCGCGTCGCTGATGGCCAATGCGATCCGCGTCCTGGCGATGGACGCCGTCCAGCAGGCCAATTCGGGCCACCCGGGCATGCCGATGGGCATGGCCGATATCGCCGTCGCGTTGTGGAGCCGTCATCTGAAGCATAACCCGGTCAATCCGAAGTGGGCCGACCGCGACCGCTTCGTGCTGTCCAACGGGCACGGCTCGATGCTGCTGTACGCGCTGCTGCATCTGACCGGCTACGAGCTGCCGATCGAGGAGCTGAAGAACTTCCGCCAGCTGCACAGCAAGACCGCGGGCCATCCGGAATACGGCATCACGCCGGGCGTCGAGACCACCACCGGCCCGCTGGGCCAGGGCATCACCAACGCGGTCGGCATGGCGCTGGCCGAGCGGCTGCTGGGCGAGGAATTCAACCGTCCCGGCTTCGACATCGTCAACCACTACACCTATGTCTTCCTCGGCGACGGCTGCCTGATGGAAGGCATCAGCCACGAGGCCTGCTCGCTGGCCGGCACGCTGCAGCTGAACAAGCTGATCGCGCTGTGGGACGACAACGGCATCTCGATCGACGGCGACGTCGAGCACTGGTTCTCCGACGACACCCCGAAGCGCTTCGAGGCCTACGGCTGGAACGTGATCCGCGCGGTCGATGGCCATGATGTCAACGCGATCGATGCCGCCATCGCGCAGGCCAAGGCCAGCGACAAGCCGACGCTGATCTGCTGCCGCACCGTGATCGGCAAGGGCTCGCCGAACAAGCAGGGCGGCCACGACGTGCACGGCGCCCCGCTGGGCGGCGCCGAAATCCTGGCCACGCGCGAGGCGCTGGGCTGGAGCCACGCTCCGTTCGAGCTGCCGGAAGAGGTCTACACGGCGTGGGACGCCAAGGCCAACGGCGCGGCGCTGGAGAAGGCCTGGACCGCGCTGTTCGAGGGCTATTCGGAGCGTTATCCGTACGAAGCCGGCGAGTTCGAGCGCCGCATGCGCGGCGAGCTGCCCGGCGCGTTCGACGCCGCGGTGGAAGCCTACCTGGCCAAGTGCGAGGAGAAGGCCGAGACCATCGCCACCCGCAAGGCCAGCCAGAACGCGATCGAGGCGCTGGCGCCGGTGCTGCCCGAACTGCTCGGCGGCTCGGCCGACCTGACCGGCTCGAACCTGACCAACTGGTCGGGCAGCAAGGCGGTGCGCGTCGATGCCTGGGGCAACCACATCAACTATGGTGTGCGCGAGTTCGGCATGAGCGCGATCATGAACGGCATCACGCTGCATGGCGGCTACATCCCCTACGGCGGTACCTTCCTGACCTTCTCGGACTACAGCCGCAATGCGCTGCGCATGGCGGCGCTGATGAAGATCCGCACGCTGTTTGTGTTCACCCACGATTCGATCGGCCTGGGCGAGGACGGTCCGACCCACCAGTCGATCGAGCACGTGGCCAGCCTGCGCCTGATCCCGAATATGGACGTCTGGCGCACCGCCGACACCACCGAGACCGCGGTGGCCTGGGCCGAGGCAATCCGCCGCCAGAATGGCCCGAGCTGCCTGATCTTCAGCCGCCAGAACCTGCCGTTCCAGAAGCGCGACGACGCCACCCGCGCCAACATCGCGCGCGGCGGCTATGTGCTGCGCGACAACGTCGACCCGCGCACCGGCCTGCCGCATGCGGTGATCGTCGCCACCGGCTCGGAAGTCGGCCTGGCGGTCGGCGCGGCCGACCAGCTGGCCGCGGAAGGCATCCGCGTGCGCGTCGTGTCTGTGCCCTCGACGACTGTGTTCGACAAGCAGGATGCGGCATACAAGTCGGCAGTCCTGCCGGCGGGCGTGCCCCGCGTGGCGGTCGAGGCCGGCGTCACCGACTTCTGGTGGAAGTACCAGGTGCAGGCGGTGGTGGGCATCGACACCTTCGGCGAATCCGCGCCGGCTGGCGTATTGTTCAAGCACTTCGGTTTCACCGTCGAGAACGTGGCGAACACCGTCAAGAGCGTGATCTGACTTCGAGGGACGTGCGGGCGCGGCGGCGCTGCCGTCGCCGGCCCGGGCGCCCGCAGCTTTTTCTACTTCCCGTTCAGGAGACGTACCATGACCATCAAGGTTGCCATCAACGGCTATGGCCGTATCGGCCGCAACGTGCTGCGCGCCCACTACGAAGGCGGCAAGAAGCATGACATCGAGATCGTCGCGATCAACGACCTCGGCGATGCCAAGACCAACGCCCACCTGACGCAGTACGACACCGCCCATGGCAAGTTCCCGGGCACCGTGTCGGTCGAGGGCGACTACATGGTCGTCAACGGCGACAAGATCCGCGTGCTGGCCAATCGCAACCCGGCCGAGCTGCCGTGGGGCGAGCTGGGCGTCGACGTGGTGATGGAGTGCACCGGCTTCTTCACCTCGAAGGAAAAGGCCTCGGCCCACCTGGCCGGCGGCGCCAAGAAGGTCATCATTTCCGCGCCGGGCGGCAAGGATGTCGACGCGACGATCGTCTACGGCGTCAACCACAACGTGCTGAAGGCTTCGGACACCGTGATCTCGAACGCCTCGTGCACCACCAACTGCCTGGCCCCGCTGGTCAAGCCGCTGCACGAGAAGCTGGGCGTGGTGACCGGCCTGATGACCACGGTGCACGCCTACACCAACGACCAGGTGCTGACCGACGTCTACCACGAGGACCTGCGCCGCGCCCGTTCGGCGACCCAGTCGATGATCCCGACCAAGACCGGCGCCGCCGCCGCGGTCGGCCTGGTGATGCCGGAACTGAACGGCAAGCTGGACGGCTTCGCGATCCGCGTGCCGACCATCAACGTGTCGCTGGTCGACCTGTCGTTCGTCGCCGCGCGCGAAACCACCGTCGACGAAGTGAACGCGATCCTGAAGGCCGCCTCGGAAGGCGAACTGAAGGGCATCCTCGACTACAACACCGCACCGCTGGTGTCGGTCGACTTCAACCACAACCCGGCTTCGTCGACCTTCGACGCGACGCTGACCAAGGTGTCCGGCAACCTGGTCAAGGTGTCGAGCTGGTACGACAACGAGTGGGGCTTCTCCAACCGGATGCTCGATACCACCGTGGCGCTGATGAACGCCAAGTAATCGGCTTGGTAGTGGATGTGGATGGCCGATGTCGCCGCTTTGGCGGCGACTCGGAAGCGGCGCCCTGGTGGCGCCGTTTTTCATGGTCAGTGTGCGCTACCACACGCACGCGCTATAAAATATGGTAAATACGACACACGAACCCTTCCACGGAGGGGTTCCCGGGCGGGTAAAAATGGCGTTTTCGCTTCCCCGAAGTGGCGATTTGATCTTACACTAGCCTTAGTGTCCTCGCGTGCGCTCGCCTGGCCACGCGTATCAAACCTGAACTGGGCGTGATCATGGTGAACGTTGACACCAAGCTGCTCGTGATCTTCACCGAGTTGCTCAGCAAGCGGAACGCGACCTATGTCGCGGAGAAGATGCACATGACGGCGCCGGCGGTGTCCCACTCGCTGGGCCGCCTGCGCGAAATCTTCGACGATCCGCTGTTCATCCGCGTCCCGCATGGCCTGACGCCGACGCCGCGCGCGCTCGAGCTCGGTCCGAAGATTCGCGAGATGCTCGACCTGTGGGCCTCGATCAACGAGGGCGACGTCGACAATTTCGATCCCGCGGTCGCGTCCGGCACGCTGCATATCGGCTTCGCCGCCGAACTCGGCGATACGGTATTCAACCGCTTCGTGCTGCGCTTGGCGCAGCTCGCCCCCGAACTGCACATCCGCCTGGTCGAATCCCATTCGTGGGAGGCCGACGTGGCGTCGATGCGCGCCAACGAGCTCGACCTGGCATTCTGCGCGCTGCCCACCGGCCACCCCGAGATCGTCGAGGAAACGGTGGCCTCGCTGAACCTGTGGGTCTGCGCGCGCAAGGGACATCCGTTGCTGCAGACGGCCTGCACGCTCGACCACTATCTCGAATGCGGCCATATCTTCATGGCCTCCGCGGGCGGCACCGGGCGGCCGGCGCCTTCGCTGATTCCACTGGACTACGCGTTGCAGCAGCGTGGCCTGAAGCGCAACGCGGCCCTGACCGTGCATTCGTGGCGGGCCCAGGCCGAACTGGCCGCGCAGACCGACATGATCTTCACCGTCAACGCGCTGACCAAGGATGTGGCGTGCGAAAGCTACGGCCTGAACGCGTTCCCGCTGCCGGCCGAAATCCAGACCACGCTGGGCCTGAACATGTTCTGGCACCGCAGCCGCAACACGCATCCGATGCTGGTGTGGGCGCGCGGGCTGTTCCGTCAGGTCGTGGCCGAATTCGTCGGTGCGCCGGCGCCCGGGCTGCCGCAGCGCATGGCCGAGATCGAGCGCGAGCAGGCCTAGGCCGCGCGGCCTCGCTGCACATCGCTCCACAATAAAAAACCGGCGCCAGGCGCCGGTTTTTCCTTGCTGCGTGCCTCGTCGCACGCGGTCTCCGTATCAGCGCTTGGGCCGATGCGGGCAAGCGGTCTTGGTGCAATTGCCATACAGCGACAGCGCATGCTCCTGCAGCGCGAAGCCGCGCTCGCGCGCGATGCTTTGCTGGCGATGTTCGATCTCGGCGTCGAAGAATTCCTCGACGCGCCCGCAATCGAGGCAGACCAGGTGATCGTGGTGCTTGCCTTCGTTGAGCTCGAAGATCGCCTTGCCCGATTCGAAGTTGTTGCGCGACAGCAGGCCGGCTTGTTCGAACTGGGTCAGCACCCGATACACGGTGGCCAGCCCGATATCCATATGCTCGTTGAGCAGGATGCGATAGACGTCTTCCGCGCTCAGATGGCGCTGCTCGCTGGTCTGGAAGATTTCGAGGATCTTCAGCCGCGGCACGGTCGCTTTCAGGCCGATATTTTTGAGTTCCGCCGGACTCGGCATGGGCGTGACTCCCTAGAGTACAATGTCTGGATTGTTGAATCATAAGGGTTTTGCCGGCAAAAGTCGCCCGGCGTCGCCGGTGCCGGCAATGCGCTGAGCCCTTCACGCGGCGGCGAGCGCGTGTCCGCGCGGGCACGTTGCCGGACACGTCGTGCGGGCCGCCCATCCAGCCCACCGCCCGGCACTTTCCCTTTCTTCGGTAGCGAGAACTGCGAGTTACATGGATTCCATTCGAACATCCGCCCTGCGCCCGGCGCTGCTGACCACGCTTCTGGCAGCCATCACGCTGGCCTCCGCCGCCTGCTCGACCTACGACAGCACTTCCCGCAAGATCGCCAGCGCGATCACGCCGTACCGGATCAATATCGTCCAGGGCAACTTCGTCTCGCGCGAAGCCGCGGCGCAACTGCGCGAAGGCATGACGCGCGACCAGGTGCAGTTCCTGCTGGGCACGCCGCTGCTGACGGACGTGTTCCACGCCAATCGCTGGGACTATGTGTTCTCGTTCAAGCGCGGCAACACCCAGGTGGTGCAGCAGCGCCGCTTCACGGTGTTCTTCGACAATGATCGCCTGGTGCGCTTTGGCGGCGACGAATTGCCGTCGGAATACGAGCTGATCGCCGAAATCGACGGCATGAAGCGCACGCCGGACGCAAAGGGCACCAAGTCGGCCCCGCAGCAGGCCGCCGCCCCAGCCGAGCAGCAGACCCAGCAGCCGCAGGCGCCGGCCGATGCCGCGCAGCCGCAGGCCGAGGCCCAGCCGTCCGCCTCGGCGCCCGAGGCCGCCGCGACGCCCGCCGGTGCGGCGCCGTCGCAGCCGGCGGCCGAGCCGGCCAGCGAGCGCGCCGCCAGCGCCAGCCCCGCCGACACCGTCAAGTAAATCGCAGGGTGCGGCCCGCGGGGCCGCCCATGCCGTTGCACCGGCGCCGTCGCGCGATGAGGACAGTCAAGCCACGCCTGGGCGTGGCCTTCCCACGCAGCGCCGGCGTCGTGCCTTGTCCTCCTGTCCTGACTTCACTGTTATTCGCCTGATTTCTTTCCGGGGAACCGACTCGCCATGAAACTCGCTATTGCCGGGGCCTCCGGCCGCATGGGCCGCATGTTGATCGAATATGTGCTGAACGCGGAGGGCGTGACGCTGGCCGGCGCGCTCGACGTGCCCGGCGCGGCCGCGCTGGGGCAGGACGCGGGCCTGTTCCTCGGGCGCGAAACCGGTGTCAGGATCACCTCGGACATCGAGGCCGCGCTGTCCGGCGCCGACTGCCTGATCGACTTCACCCGTCCCGAAGGCACGCTGGCCCACCTGCAGGTGGCGCGCCGGCTCGGCGTCAAGATGGTGATCGGCACCACCGGCTTCGACGACGCCGGCAAGGCCGCGCTGGCCGAGGCCGCGCAGTCGATCGGCGTGGTCTTCGCCGCCAATATGAGCGTCGGCGTCAACGCGACCTTCAAGCTGCTGGAGGTCGCGGCGAAGATGCTGTCCTCCGGCTACGACATTGAAATCATCGAGGCGCACCATCGCCACAAGGTCGATGCGCCCTCGGGCACCGCGCTGAAGATGGGCGAGATCATCGCCGAGGCGCTCGGCCGCGACCTGAAGACCTGCGGCGTGTTCGCCCGCGAAGGCCATACCGGCCCGCGCGATCCGAATTCGATCGGCTTTGCCACGGTGCGCGGCGGCGATATCGTCGGCGACCACACCGTGCTGTTCGCCGGCATCGGCGAGCGCATCGAGATCACGCACAAGTCCTCGAGCCGCCAGTCGTATGCCGACGGCGCGGTGCGCGCCGCCCGCTTCCTGGCGGACAAGCCGAACGGGATGTTCGACATGCAGGACGTGCTGGGGCTCAAGTAACTGGCCCGACGTCAGTACGCCTGAAGCAAGCGGGCCGGAAGTTGGCACGCGCGAAGTAGGCAGCCCTGAAGCCAGCGGGCCTGAAGTACGACGCGCAGCCTGCCCGGCCGCGCCTGCCGTCCCCAAGGCGGCGCGCGCAGGCCGTTTCCGCGGCCCACCGCCGGTTATAATCGGCGTTTCCCGCACGCCGCCAACGGCTGGCGTGCCCCCAACCGCTGCCAGATTCCACATCGCTGGTGCGCCGCGCGCGCGCCGCTGTCCCAACCATGCAAGACAAATACCTCCCCGCCGAAGTCGAAGAATCCGCCCGCCAGCACTGGCAAGCCATCGACGCCTATCGCGTCGACGAGCACGCGGTGGGCCCCGACGGCAAGGAGAAGCCCAAGTTCTACGCCTGCTCGATGCTGCCGTATCCGTCGGGCAAGCTCCATATGGGGCACGTGCGCAACTACACCATCAACGACGTGATGGCGCGCTACCTGCGCATGAACGGGCATAACGTACTGATGCCGATGGGCTGGGACGCCTTCGGCATGCCGGCCGAGAACGCCGCGATCAACAACCGCGTGGCGCCGGCGGCCTGGACCTACGACAACATCGCATACATGAAGAAGCAGATGGCGTCGATGGGCCTGGCGATCGACTGGTCGCGCGAGGTCGCCACCTGCGATCCTAACTACTACCGCTGGAACCAGTGGCTGTTCCTGAAGATGCTGGAGAAGGGCATCGCCTACCGCAAGACCGGCACCGTCAACTGGGACCCGGTGGACCAGACCGTGCTGGCCAACGAGCAGGTGATCGACGGCCGCGGCTGGCGCTCGGGGGCGGTGGTCGAGAAGCGCGAGATTCCGATGTACTACCTCGGCATCACGCAGTACGCCGAGGAGCTGCTGGGCGAGCTGGAGGGCCTGGGCTGGCCCGAGCGCGTCAAGGTGATGCAGCAGAACTGGATCGGCAAGAGCGAGGGCGTGCGCTTCGCCTTCCCGCACGCGATCGTCGGCGACGACGGCGAACTGATCGGCGGCGGCAAGCTGTACGTGTTCACCACGCGCGCCGACACCATCATGGGCGTGACCTTCTGCGCGGTCGCGGCCGAGCACCCGCTGGCCACGCACGCCGCCTCGACCAATCCCGAGCTGGCCGCCTTCATCGACGAGTGCAAGCGCGGCTCGGTGATGGAAGCCGACATGGCGACCATGGAAAAGAAGGGCATGCCGACCGGTCTGAAGGTCGTGCACCCGCTGACCGGCGAGCCGGTCGACGTCTGGGTCGGCAACTACGTGCTGATGACCTACGGCGACGGCGCGGTGATGGGCGTGCCTGCGCACGACGAGCGCGACTTCGCCTTTGCGCGCAAGTACGGCCTGCCGATCAAGCAGGT
Source organism: Cupriavidus cauae (assembly GCF_026210475.1). Taxonomy (NCBI): domain Bacteria; kingdom Pseudomonadati; phylum Pseudomonadota; class Betaproteobacteria; order Burkholderiales; family Burkholderiaceae; genus Cupriavidus; species Cupriavidus cauae. Next base: position 204,095 of record NZ_CP080293.1, on the reverse strand, counting down.
CATCGACGTCAAGGGCCAGCCGTTCTCGACCGAGGCCTGGCAGGACTGGTACGCCGACAAGGAGCATGGCCGCTGCATCCATAGCGGCCACTACGATGGCCTGCACCATCGCGCCGCGGTGGACGCGATCGCCGCCGACCTGGCGGCCAAGGGCCTGGGCGAGAAGAAGGTGACCTGGCGCCTGCGCGACTGGGGCATTTCGCGCCAGCGCTACTGGGGCACGCCGATCCCGCTGATCCATTGCGACAGCTGCGGCGTGGTGCCGGTGCCCGAGAAGGACTTGCCGGTGGTGCTGCCGGAGGACCTGGTGCCGGACGGCAGCGGCAACCCGCTGGCCAAGGACCCGCGCTTCCTCGAATGCACGTGCCCGTCCTGCGGCAAGCCGGCCCGGCGCGAGACCGACACGATGGACACGTTCATCGACTCGTGCTGGTACTACATGCGCTATACCTGCCCGGACGCGGACACGATGGTCGATGCGCGCAACGATTACTGGATGCCGATGGACCAGTACATCGGCGGCATCGAACACGCGATCCTGCACCTGCTGTACGCGCGCTTCTGGACCAAGGTGATGCGCGACCTCGGCCTGGTCAAGTTCGGCGAGCCGTTCACCAACCTGCTGACGCAGGGCATGGTGCTGAACGAGACGTACTATCGCGAGGACGCGAACGGCAAGAAGCATTGGTTCAATCCGGCCGACGTCGACGTCAGGACCGACGAGCGCGGCCGCCCGGTCGGCGCCACGCTGAAGGCCGACGGCCAGCCGGTCGAGATCGGCGGCGTCGAGAAGATGTCGAAGTCCAAGAACAACGGCATCGACCCGCAGGCGCTGATCGACCAGTACGGTGCCGATACCGCGCGCCTCTTCACGATGTTCGCCGCGCCGCCCGAGCAGCAGCTCGAGTGGAGCAGCTCCGGCGTCGAGGGCGCCTCGCGCTTCCTGCGCCGGGTCTGGGCCTATGGCCAGGCGAACGCCGAGGCGATCCGTGCCGCCGGTGCCGGCGGCGAGACCGTCGACGCCGACCGCGCGCTGCGCCGCGACGTGCATGGCGTGCTGCGCCAGGCCAACTACGACTACCAGCGCATCCAGTACAACACCGTGGTGTCCGCCGCGATGAAGATGCTCAACGCGCTGGAAGATGCCAAGTCGGCCTCGCCGGCCGCGCGCCGCGAGGGCTTCGGCATCCTGCTGCGCGTGCTGTACCCGGTGGTGCCGCACATCACCCACGTGCTGTGGCAGGAGCTGGGCTACGCCGCCGCGCATGGCGACCTGCTCGATGCGCCGTGGCCGCAGGTCGACGAGGCGGCGCTGGTGCAGAGCGAGATCGAACTGGTGCTGCAGGTCAACGGCAAGGTGCGCGGCAGCCTGACGGTGCCCGCCGATGCCGACCGCGCCGCGATCGAGGCGATGGCCGCCGCCAGCGAGACCGTCGCCAAGTTCGCCGCAGGCGCCGCGCCGAAGAAAATCGTGGTGGTGCCCGGCCGCCTGGTCAATGTGGTGATCTGAGGCGGGCCGCCACCGCAATGGCATCCCGCCGCCGCGCCATCGACCCAATCAAAGGAATCGCGCCATGACTAGACCGAACCCGAATCGCCGCGCCGTGCTGGCCGCGCTGCTGGCCGCCGGTGCGCTGGCCGGCTGCGGCTTCCATCTGCGCGGCAGCTCGGACTTCGCCTTCAAGCGGCTGTATGTCGGCATCCCGAAGAACTCGCTGATGGGCGCCGAACTGACGCGCGCCATCCAGGGCGGTTCCGACACCATCGTCGTCACCGATCCCAAGCAGGCCGACGCGCTGCTCGACGTGCTCGAGGACAGCCGCACCAAGACCGTGCTGTCGATCACGACGGCGGGCGTCGTGCGCGAATACCGGCTGACGCAGCGCTTCACGTTCCGGCTGCGTGATGCGGCCGGCCGCGAGATGATCGCGCCGTCGCAGATGGTGCTGTTCCGCGACCTGACCTACAACGAGGCCAACGCGCTGGCCAAGGGCTACGAGGAAGAGCAGCTGTACCGCGACATGCAGCGCGACATCGTGCAGCAGCTGATGCGTCGGCTCGCCGCCGCCAAGCCCGCCTGAGGCCGCGCACGCAGCGCGCCTAGGTACGACAGCCAAGACAGCCAGGACAGGCGAATACCACCACCGGATGCAGCTCAAGCTCGACGCTCTCGACGGTCACCTGCGCCAGGCCCAGGCGCGCGGGCTGGCGCCGCTGTACGTGGTGCACGGCGACGAGCATCTGCTGGTGCTCGAAGCGGTCGATCGCCTGCGCCAGGCCGCGCGCGCGGCCGGCTACAGCGAGCGCGACGTGCTGGTGTCCGAGCGCGGCTTCCAGTGGAGCCAGCTGCTCGAGGCCCAGCAGTCGATGTCGCTGTTCGGCGACCGCAAGATCGTCGAGCTGCGCATTCCGTCCGGCAAGCCCGGCAAGGAAGGCGGCGAGGTGCTGCGCGCTGTCGCGGCGCAGCTGTCGGCTTCGCCGGTCGCCTCCGATCTGGTGATGCTGATCACGCTGCCGCGGCTGGATTTTGCCGCGTCGAAGTCCGCCTGGTTCCAGGCCCTCGAAGGCGCCGGCGTCTCGATCAAGGTCGACAGCGTCGATCGCACCCGGCTGCCGGCCTGGGTCGGCGAACGGCTGGCGCTGCAGAACCAGCGCGTGGAGCCAGGCGAACCGGGCCGCCGCGCGCTGCAGTTCATCGCGGACAAGGTCGAGGGCAACCTGCTGGCCGCCCATCAGGAAATCCAGAAGCTCGGCCTGCTGTATCCCGCCGGCGTGCTGACCTTCGACCAGGTCCACGACGCGGTGCTCAATGTCGCCCGCTACGACGTGTTCAAGCTGTCCGAGGCGATGCTCGGCGGCGACGTGCCGCGGCTGGTGCGGATGCTTGAAGGACTGCGCGGCGAGGGCGAGGCCACGGTGCTGGTGCTGTGGGCGCTGACCGAGGAAATTCGCGTATTATCCAAGGTCCGGCAGGGGCTGGCCGGCGGCAAGCCGATGGGCGTGCTGACCCGCGAGCTGCGCATCTGGGGACCGCGCGAGAAGCTGGTGCCGCAGGCCGCGCAGCGGCTGTCCACCGAGCGGCTCGAGGCCGCGCTGGCGATGGCCGCGAAGCTGGACCGGCAGACCAAGGGCCTGCGCGTCGACGGCATGCCGGCCGAGCCGTGGGACGGCCTGCTGCAGCTGGCGCTGATGATCGCGCGCTGATGGCTTCGGGCTGATGGTTTGGCGCTGACGATGTTTCGCTGACCATCTTGCGCTGACCATCTTGCGCTCACCATTGCGCGGAAGAACGGCACGCTGATCTGCCCTAACGCTGCGGCCGAGCGCCGCCGGAACCCGCGACGTCGCGCCGCCCGCAGCGCGCCCGCCAAATACAAGATTGCCAGGCCGCACCGACCGGCCACCGATATGAACCAGCTCGACCTCTACCAGTACATGGACCGCGTCGGCCGCCAGGCCCGCGCCGCGTCGCGCGCGATGGCGCGCGCCTCCACCGCCGACAAGAACCGCGCGCTGCTGACCATCGCCGCCGCGATCCGCCGCGACGCCGAGCAGCTGAAGGCCGTCAATGCGCGCGATGTCGAGCGCGCCCGCGCCAACGGCCAGGACGCCGCCTTCGTCGATCGACTGACGCTGTCGGACAAGGCCATCGCCACCATGGCCGCCGGACTGGAACAGATTGCCGCGCTGCCCGATCCGATCGGCGAGATCGGCAACATGAAATACCGGCCGACCGGCATCCAGGTCGGCCAGATGCGCGTGCCGCTCGGCGTGATCGGCATCATCTACGAGTCGCGCCCCAATGTGACCATCGACGCAGCGGCGCTGTGCCTGAAGTCGGGCAATGCGACCATCCTGCGCGGCGGCTCGGAAGCCATCGAATCGAATACCGCGCTGGCCAGGCTGGTCGCCGAGGGCCTGGCCGAGGCCGGGCTGCCGGCCGAGGCGGTGCAGGTCATCGAGACCACCGACCGCGCCGCAGTCGGGCGCCTGATCACGATGACCGAGTATGTCGACGTGATCGTGCCGCGCGGCGGCAAGAGCCTGATCGCGCGGCTGATGGAAGAGGCGCGCGTGCCGATGATCAAGCATCTGGACGGCATCTGCCATGTCTATGTCGACGGCGACGCCGACCTCGACAAGGCGGTGCGCATCTGCGACAACGCCAAGACGCAGCGCTACGCGCCGTGCAATACGATGGAAACGCTGCTGGTGGCCGAGTCGATTGCCGCGCGCGTACTGCCGCCGCTGTGCACGATCTATCAGCAGAAGGGCGTCGAGCTGCGGGTCTGCCCGGCCACGCGCGCCACGCTGGAAGCCGCGGGCATCGAAGGCCTGGTCGATGCGACCGAGGAAGACTGGCGCCTCGAATACTTGGCGCCGGTGCTGGCGATCCGCACCGTGTCCGGCCTCGACGAGGCGATCGCCCACATCAACACCTACGGCTCGGCCCACACCGATTCGATCGTCACCGAGAACTATTCGGCCGGCATGCGCTTCCTGCGCGAGGTCGATTCGGCCAGCGTGATGATCAACGCGTCGACGCGTTTCGCGGACGGCTTCGAGTACGGCCTCGGCGCGGAGATCGGCATCTCGAACGACAAGCTGCACGCACGCGGCCCGGTCGGCCTCGAAGGGCTGACCTCGCTGAAGTACGTGGTGTTCGGCCACGGCGAAGTTCGCACGTAAATCACCGGGTCATACGGATCGCCGATGCTCTGGGTCAAATCGCTGCATATCGTCTTCGTGGTCTCCTGGTTCGCGGGGCTGTTCTACCTGCCGCGCATCTTCGTCAATCTGGCGATGGAGACCGATCCCGCCGCGGTGGCGCGGCTGCTGGCGATGGCGCGCAAGCTGCTGCGCTTCATGACGATGCTGGCGATCCCCGCGCTGGCGTTCGGGCTGTGGCTCTATCTGGGCTATGGCATCGGGCGCGGGCCGGGACAGGGCTGGATGCATGCCAAGCTGGCGCTGGTGCTGGTTGTGCTCGGTTATCACCATGGCTGCGCGGTGCTGCTGCGCAAATTCGAGGCCGGACGCAATACGCGCTCGCATCGCTTCTACCGCTGGTTCAACGAACTGCCGGTGCTGGTGCTGCTGGCGATCGTGGTGCTGGTGGTGGTCAAGCCGTTCTGACGCCTCCATGTCGGGCGGCATGGCCGAACCCTCGGCATTGCCTGGATCGGCCGCAACGCCCCTGAATTCCCCCGCCTGAACCTACCCCGAGGAACCGATGAGCAAGCAGATCGACTACTACTTCTCGCCGCAGTCGCCGTACGTGTACCTCGGCCACGCGCGCTTTACCGAGATCGCGACCCGCCATGGCGCGCAGGTCAATCTGAAGCCCTGCGACCTGGGCAAGGTGTTCGCGACCTCGGGCGGCCTGCCGCTGGCCCAGCGGCCGCCGCAGCGCCAGGCCTACCGGCTGGTTGAACTGGCGCGCTGGCGCGACTACCTCGGCGTGCCGCTCAATCTGGAGCCCAAATACTTTCCGGTCTCCGGCGACGCCGCCAGCCGGCTGATCATCGCGGCGCGGCTGGCCCATGGCACGGCGCGCGCGATGGCGCTGCTCGGTGCGATCGGCCGGGCGCTGTGGGCGGAGGAGCGTAATATCGCCGATGCCGCCACGCTGGCCGAGCTGGCCGACCGCCTGGACCTCGATGGCGCGGCGCTGTTGAAGGCCAGCGAAGGGCAGGGCGTGCAGGAGGAATACGCGCGCCATACCCAGGATGCGATCTCGGCCGGCGTGTTCGGCGCGCCCTGGTACGTCTACGACGGCCAGCCGTACTGGGGCCAGGACCGGCTCGACTTTCTCGATCGCGCGCTGGCGGCCGCCTGAGCGCGGTCCTGCCGGTCCGGCCCGGGGCTGGCGCCGGCGCCTGCAGTCCGCCACGGCGGACGTTTTTGTTTGAAGCGGTTGCCTCGTTTCGCCTGCTGTTGATTTGACCCGTTGCGACCGTTCGCGACCTTTGCGACCCGTTCGCGCCCCCTTTTTGCCGGACCGCTGTGATGACCCAAGCCTTCTTCGCCCCCTGCCCGCGCGGCCTCGAGAGCGCGCTCGCCGACGAGCTGCGCGAGATCGCCGTGCGGCCCGATGTGGATGCCCTCGCACCGTTCGACGTCCATCGCGAGGTGCCTGGCGGCGTCAGCTTCTCCGGCGACATGGCGGCCGCCTATGCGGTCAATCTGCATTCGCGCATCGCCAGCCGCGTGCTGCTGCGGGTCGCCGCCCGCGGCTACCGCCACGAGGACGATATCTACGAGCTGGCGCGCACGCAGCGCTGGGACCAGTGGTTCGGCCCGGAAGAGACCATCAAGATCGAGCTGACCGCGCACCGCTCGCCGCTGCGCAGCCTGAACTTCACCGCGCTGCGGGTCAAGGACGGCGTCTGCGACGCGATGCGCGAGCGCCTCGGTGCGCGGCCCAGCGTCGACACCGCCAGCCCCGACGTACGGATCTACGCGCATCTGACCGAGCACGACTGCACGCTGTACCTGGACACCACCGGCGAGCCGCTGTTCAAGCGCGGCTGGCGCATGGAAAAGGGCGAGGCGCCGCTGAAGGAGAACCTGGCCGCCGGCATCCTGCGGCTGGCCGGCTGGACGCCGGGCAAGACCTCGCGGCCTTTCTACGACCCGATGTGCGGCAGCGGCACGTTCCTGGTCGAGGCGGCGCAGGTCGCGCTCGGGCTGGCCCCGGGCGCGGCGCGCAGCTTCGCCTTCGAATGGCTCAAGGGAATCAACCTGAAGCCCTGGAAGGCGCTCAAGAGCGAGGCCCAGGCCGCGAGCCAGCGCGCCGCCGCCGCCGCGCCGGCGGACCTGGCCATTGCCGGCAGCGATATCTCGACGGACATGCTGGCGATGGCCAGCGCCAACTGGCAGCGTGCGGGCCTGCCGGGCGAGCTGCGGGCCAAGCAGGTCGACGCGCGCCACGTGCAGCCGCCGTTCGCGGAACCGGGCCTGCTGCTGCTGAACCCGCCCTATGGCGAGCGGATCGCGGTGCGCGGCCAGCGCCGTCCGGCGTTCGACGAGGCGCCGGTGGACAGCGCCGAGGAGGCCGCCGCCAACCAGTTCGCCAGCGCGTTCGCGACCACGCTGAAGCAGCATTTCTCGGGCTGGGAGGCCTGGATCTTCACCGGCGACCTGTCGCTGCCGCGCCGCCTGCGGCTGAAGGAATCGCGGCGCGTGCCGCTCTACAACGGCAATATCGAATGCCGGCTGTTCCGCTTCGAGATGGTGAAGGGCGGCAACCGGGCGCAGTCGTAGAAAGCGAGGGCGTCCTCGCGCTCCCCAACCGGGCTTAGGCCAGCGGGAGAGGGAGTGGACCGACGTGACGCTCAACGCCCCGTCAGGCTTCCCTCGTTGCGCTCGAATTCCGTCAGGAAGGTCCGGAAGCTGACCACCGGCTCGTCGAGCAGATGGCGGGGCAGGTCGAACAGCGCGTACAGGAATTCCTCGCGGCCCTCGACGCGTTCGGCCGGCAGGCAGTACTGCTCCCAGTCGACGCAGGCCGGCGTGTACATGCCGTTGCCGGGCCAGAAGAACGGCACGATGCGGCCTTCGCGCAGGCCTTCGGTCAGCGCAGCGGGCGCATCGTAGGCCTCGGCCGACTCGACCTGGCTGGCGAGGCTCGTGCGCGTTTCGATCACCATCAGCGTGGCCTGTCCCTGCGCGGTCAGCAGCAGGATGCCGGCGGGGTTCGGGTACAGGTAGTACTCGACGAAGCCGTAGCGCGCCGCCAGCTGGCGCACGCGCTCGGCCATCGCGGCATCGGACAGGAACGAGAACGAGTGCCGCGTCAGCAGGTCGCGCAGCGTGTGCGACAGCGTGGTGAAGTACTGCTGCTGCAGCGCGTCGATCTCCTGGTCCAGCCGCTCGACCATATTGCTGTCGTGCTTCTTGACGTAGCGGTCGATCAGGCCGTGGTTGAAGCCCTGCACCGCGACGCCTTCATCCGCGGTACCGGTCAGCAGGATGGTCTTGCACGGCAGGTCCTGCAGCGCGCGGCAGAACTCGAGCCCGTCCATCTGCGGCATCGAATAATCGACCACGATCACGCCCGGCTGCACGAAGCGGTGAATGTCGTGGATCTGCCGATGGATGCGGTCGATATCGAGCTGCACCGTGCGGCGCTCGGTCAGGAAGGTCAGATCGTCGTGCGTGACGCGCACCGGCAGGAAGCCGGTGAAGCGCGTGGTGTAGGCCTCGCGGATCCACTGCAGCGCCTCGCGCGGGTCGGTGAAGGTGACCACCGGGCGGGTCCGGTCCATCTGGAAGACCAGGCTGTCCATGAAGGAACGGCTGTCGTCGACCAGTACGGTCAGGATCGGATGTTGGAAGACCGGCAGATGCCTGTCCTGCGGATTGAATGTCATGTCGCGTGCGACCCCGGGAGGCAAGGAGCGGGTCCGGCTGCAGCAGGGAACGCGGGGCCGGCGCCAGGGCCGTGATGGCCGGCGCATGCCGGCCCCCGCGGCCGAGGGCCAGTATAGCGCGCCGGAGCGGGGGCGCAACCGACCCCGGAGGGGGCCGGCGCAATGCGATTTCCGGGCCGGACTCCCCCGGTCAGGCGACCGCCTTGACCATGTCCTCGACCACCTTCTTGGCGTCGCCGAACACCATCATCGTCTTGTCCATGTAGAACAGCTCGTTGTCCAGCCCGGCATAGCCGGCTGCCATCGAACGCTTGTTGACGATGATGGTCTTGGCCTTGTAGGCCTCGAGGATCGGCATGCCGGCGATCGGCGAGTTCGGGTCGGTCTTGGCCGCCGGGTTGACCACGTCGTTGGCGCCGAGCACCAGCACCACGTCGGCCTGTCCGAACTCGCTGTTGATGTCCTCCATCTCGAAGACCTGGTCGTACGGCACCTCGGCCTCGGCGAGCAGCACGTTCATGTGGCCCGGCATGCGGCCCGCCACCGGGTGGATCGCGTACTTCACCGTGACGCCCTTCTCGGACAGCATCTCGGTCAGCTCCTTGAGCGCATGCTGGGCGCGCGCCACCGCCAGGCCGTAGCCGGGCACGATGATCACGGTCTCGGCATTGCCCATCAGGAAGGCCGCGTCGTCCGGCGAGCCCGACTTGACGTTGCGCTGCGCCTGCGAGCCCGCCGCGGCCGCGCTGCTCGCCTCGCCGCCGAAGCCACCCAGGATCACGTTGAAGAACGAGCGGTTCATCGCCCGGCACATGATGTACGACAGGATCGCACCGGAGGAGCCCACCAGCGAGCCGGCGATGATCAGCATCGGATTGTTCAGCGAAAAGCCGATGCCCGCCGCCGCCCAGCCCGAGTACGAGTTCAGCATCGACACCACCACCGGCATGTCGGCGCCGCCGATCGGGATGATGATCAGCACGCCGAGCACGAAGGCGATCGCCAGCATCACCAGGAAGGGCAGCCACTGCTGCGTCATGAAGAAGGCGATGCCGAAGCCGACCATCGCGACCGCCAGCGCCAGGTTCAGCCAGTGCTGGCCCGAGAACACCACCGGCGCGCCCTGGAACAGCCGGAACTTGTAGCGCCCGGCCAGCTTGCCGAAGGCGATCACCGAGCCCGAGAACGTGATCGCGCCGACGAAGCAGCCGATGAACAGCTCGATGCGGTTGCCCAGCGGGATCTCGTGCGAGCCGGCCGCCGTGATGCCGAAGGCCGCCGGTTCGGCCACCGCCGCGATGGCGATGAAGACCGCGGCCAGGCCGATCAGCGAGTGCATCGCCGCGACCAGTTCCGGCATCTTGGTCATCTCGACCTTCTTCGCGACGTAGGCGCCGATGCCGCCGCCGACCACCAGTCCGGCGAGGATCAGGCCCAGGCCGGTGCCGATCGACGACTGGCCGATGCCGGCGGCCAGGAACTCGTTCTTCAGCTTGACGATCAGCGCGACGGTGGTCAGCGCGGCGATCGCCATGCCGATCATGCCGAAGGCATTGCCGCGGCGCGCGGTGGCCGGATGCGAGAGCCCCTTCAAGGCCTGGATGAAGCAGACCGAGGCCACCAGGTAGAGCAGCGTGACGACGTTCATGCTCATTGCGCGCCCTCCTTGCTCGCGGCCTGCGCGGCCTTCTTCGGCTCCTTCTTCTTGAACATCTCCAGCATGCGCTGGGTCACCAGGAAGCCGCCGAACACGTTGACCGCGGCCAGGGCCACGGCGAGCGTGCCCATCGCGCGGCCGACGCCGCCCTCGGTCAGCCCGGCGGCCAGCATCGCGCCGACGATGATGATCGCCGAGATCGCGTTGGTGACCGCCATCAGCGGGGTATGCAGCGCCGGCGTGACCGTCCAGACCACGTGGTAGCCCACGTAGATCGCCAGCACGAAGATGATCAGGTTGATCACCGTGTGGTTCACCATCTCCATCGACTTCTCCTCCCGTTGCTTGAATTCGGTTGTCCGCTCTTCCCAGCGCAGTTGCGCCCGCGGTTTCCCGCGCAGCTTTTCCACACAGTTCCGCGTTACGGCGCGGCCGGCCTCGCCATTGGCTCGCCGGCCAGCGCCCGGCCTGGCGCCGACGGCGCCACGAACACGCGTTCCCAGTCGCGCCGCATGCTGACCACGGTCCAGCGGTGCGCGGCGGCGGCCTTCAGCGAGGCGCCATCCGGCTCGGTGTAGGCCGACTCGCGCTGCGCGTCGTCATGGTCGATCAACAACTGGAACGACGGCCCGCGCCGTCCCTGGCTGTAGGCCAGCATCGCGATATCGCCCGCGCCGCCGACATTGCCGGCGGCGAACACGGGCCGCTTGCCGATCTGCAGCGCGATATTGGCGGGCTTGTTCTCTTTGTCGTTGAAGCTGTCGACGCGCGGCTCGCGCCAGACGGCGTTGCCCTGCGCGGTCTCGCGAAAGCGCAGCGCCAGCCGCGAGCCGATCACCTGCTGCGGCGCGATGCCGTAGTAGTCGGCGGCGAAGGCGCGCATGAAGTCGGCGGTGGAACCCGCGCACAGCCAGGTCTGGTAGCCCTGCGCGCGCAGCAAGCCGAGCAATTCCAGCATCGGCTGGTAGATGCCGTCGCGCAGCGGCGCGCGGCTGCGGGGATGGCGGGCGACGGCGAGAAAGCGCCGCGCCTCGTCCTGGAACGATTCGACCGCGGTGTTGCCGTACACCGCGTGCAGCAGCTGCAGCGCCGCGGTGTCGCCGCGCTGCAGATAGCCGCGCGGATCGGCGAGGAATTCGCGGTAGGGGCTTTGCGCGCCGAGCGTCGGATCGGCGTCGGTGCGTGCTCGCGCGAGATGCGCGACGAACAGCAGCTCGGCGCGCGGGTCCTCGCGCCACAGCGTGCCGTCGTTGTCGAAGATGGCGATGCGGTCGGCCGGGGCGATGAAGTCGCGGCCGCCCGGGGTGGTGGTGTCGCGCACGAAGCGCAGGATCGCCTGCTTGGCGGCGCCGTCGCGCCAGGAGGGTAGCGGGTCCGCCGCCGAAGCGGGCGGGGCGCCGACGTCAGGCGATGGCGATGCCGGCGTCGAGTCGGACGCCGACACCGGGGCCGTAACCGGCGCCGCAGCTGGTGCCGTAACGGGTGCCGTACCGGGTGCCGTACTGGGTGCCGATACGCCGGCGCAGGCCGCACAGCCCGACGCCACGACAACGATGAGCCAGCGGCGCCATGCGCCAGGGCCACCGTCGGCATGCCGGGACTGCGGGCGAGACTGCCTGCGCGCGGCGATCATGGGATCACACCTTCTTGATTTCCTTGATGCGGTTGTTGTCGTCGACCAGCACGATCTTCGGCTTGTAGTCGGCCAGTTCCGCATCGCTCATCGGCGCGTAGGTGCAGATGATCAGGTGGTCGCCCAGATGGGCCCGGCGCGCGGCGGCGCCGTTCAGCGAGATCTCGCCGGTGCCGCGCTTGCCCTTGATGATGTAGGTCGAGAAACGCTCGCCGTTGTTGACGTTGTAGAGCTCGATCTTCTCGTACTCCTTCATGTCCGCCGCGTCGAGCAGATCCTCGTCGATGCCGCACGACCCCTCGTAGTGCAGGTCCGCCTGCGTCACGGTGACGCGATGCAGCTTGGCGCGCAGAATGATGCGTTGCATGGTGTTGCTTTCCTTCGTTGATGCTGGCGCCGCGACGGCTCGAACGGGTGGCCGCGGCACCGTGAAAACGCGCCCGGGATGGGCGCGGGTTGAATCCGGGTTGAATCGATCTGGAGGGTTGGCGCTGCCGGCGCGCCGATCGCACAGGCAGCGCCGATCCGGCAGCCGCTCAGGCGGCCTGGCGGGCCAGCGCGCCGTCCTTGCTGATCAGGCAGGCCGCGACAATATCGTCTTCCGGGTTGATTGTCAGCTTGCCGTCCTTGTCGACGATCAGCTTGAGGAAGTCGAGCACGTTGCGCGCGTACAGCGCGGAGGCATCGGCCGCGACCATGCTGGCCAGATTGGTGTAGCCGACCAGCGTCACGCCATGGCGCTCGACCACCTCGTCCGCCACGGTCAGCGGGCAGTTGCCGCCTTGCGCGGCGGCCAGGTCGACCACCACCGAGCCCGGCTTCATCGCCTGCACGGTCTCTTCCTTGAGCAGCACCGGCGCGCGTCGCCCGGGGATCAGCGCGGTCGTGATGACGATATCGGCCTGCTTCGCGCGCTCGTGCACCAGCGCGGCCTGGCGCTGCATCCAGCTGGCCGGCATCGGCCGCGCGTAGCCGCCGACGCCCTGCGCGATCTCGCGCTCCTCGTCGGTTTCGAACGGCACGTCGAGAAACTTCGCGCCCAGCGATTCGATCTGTTCCTTGACCGCGGGCCGCACGTCGGAGGCCTCGATCACCGCGCCCAGCCGCTTGGCGGTCGCGATCGCCTGCAGGCCGGCCACGCCGGCGCCGAGAATCAGCACGCGCGCGGCCTTGACCGTACCGGCGGCGGTCATCAGCATCGGCATGAAGCGTTGATAGTGGTTGGCGGCGACCAGCACGGCCTTGTAGCCGGCGATGTTTGCCTGCGAGGACAGCACGTCCATGCTTTGCGCGCGGGTCGTGCGCGGCGCGGCCTCGAGCGCGAAGGCGACGATGCCGGCGGCGGCCATGCGCGCATTGTTGTCGGCGTCGAACGGATCGAGCATGCCGACCAGCGTGGCGCCGGGGCGAATCTGCGACAGTTCCTGCGGATCGGGGGAGCGGACCTTCAACACGAGCTCGGCGCCGAACGCGCGGGCCGCATCGACGATGCTGGCGCCGGCCGCCTCGTAGGCCGCGTCCGGACAGCTGGCACGTACACCGGCACCGCTCTGCACGAGCACCTGATGGCCTTGGGCGACGTACTTCTTGACGGTCTCGGGGGTGGCGGCGACACGCGCTTCGCCGGCCCGTGTCTCCAGCGGGATACCGATCTGCATCGTCAGCTTCTCCTGTTGCGGTGCCGCTCCGGGCTACGGCCGGGCAGGCATCCGGGCTCGTTTGTGGGCGCCGCCGTCCAGCGCAGCGCACAATTTTTTCGCAGCTTACAGGAATCTGCCGGCAATGGGTGCGATCGGGGTGCGTTCCGCGCGAGGCCCTGGCGCGGTCCGTCTCGCTGCAGCGCCGCGCGCCAGCCGGTAGAATGCCGGATTGCCTAAAACTTGTGCATCATGTCCCAAGACTGGAAAACCAGCGTCACCGTGGCGGCCGTGATCGAGCGCGGCGGCCGCTTCCTGCTGGTCGAAGAAGAAACCCGCGACGGCCTGAAGCTGAATCAGCCGGCCGGCCATCTGGACCCGGGCGAGAGCCTGGTGCGCGCCGTGATCCGCGAAACGCTGGAAGAAACCGCGCACAGCTTCGAGCCGCGCGCGCTGCTCGGCTGTTATCTGGCCGGTTCGGTGACCTCGCCGACCGGCCAGCATCCCGACGGCAACATCACCTATGTGCGGTTCGCCTTCACCGGCGATCTGGGTCCGCTCGACAGCGGCCGTCCCCTCGATACCGGCATCGTGCGCACGGTCTGGCTCAGCGCCGACGAGATCCGCGCCTGCCCGGAGCGCCATCGCTCGCCGCTGGTGCTGGCCTGCGTCGAGGACTATCTGGCCGGCAAGCGCTTCGCGCTCGACGCGCTGTACACGCATCCGTCGGCGCTGATGCCGGGAGCGCTGCCATGAGCGTCGTCACGAGCGCCGTCACGAGCGCCGCCACTTCGGCCGGCCCCGAACTGAATCCCGGCATCGGCCGCGGCGAACGCGTCGTGGTCGGCATGTCGGGCGGGGTGGACTCGTCCGTCACCGCCTGGCTGCTCAAGCAGCAGGGCTACGAGGTGGTCGGCCTGTTCATGAAGAACTGGGAGGACGACGACGACAGCGAGTACTGCTCGACGCGCCAGGACTGGCTCGACGTGGTGTCGGTGGCCGACCTGATCGGCGTCGACGTCGAGGCGGTCAACTTCGCCGCCGAGTACAAGGACCGCGTGTTCGCCGATTTCCTGCGCGAGTATTCGGCCGGGCGCACGCCCAATCCCGACGTGCTGTGCAACGCCGAGATCAAGTTCAAGGCCTTCCTCGACCATGCGATGTCGCTCGGTGCCGAGCGCATCGCCACCGGCCACTATGCGCGCGTGCGGCAGGGCGGGCACGGCCGCTTCGAACTGCTCAAGGCGCTGGACCATACCAAGGACCAGAGCTACTTCCTGCACCGCTTGAACCAGGCGCAGCTGTCGCGCACGCTGTTTCCGCTGGGCGAGCTGCCGAAGACGCAGGTGCGCGAAATCGCCGCGGAAATCGGCCTGCCGAACGCGAAGAAGAAGGATTCCACCGGAATCTGCTTTATTGGCGAGCGCCCATTCCGGGATTTTCTGAATCGCTATCTGCCGACCAAACCGGGGCCGATGAAGACGGCCGACGGCAAGGTCGTCGGCGAGCATATCGGGCTGGCGTTCTACACGCTGGGCCAGCGCAAGGGCATCGGCCTGGGCGGCAGCCGCGACGGCAGCGGCGATGCCTGGTACGTCGCGCGCAAGGACATGGCGTCGAACACGCTGTACGTGGTGCAGGGGCACGATCATCCGTGGCTGCTGTCGCCGACGCTGCGCGCGGCCGACCTGTCGTGGGTCGCCGGCGAAGCGCCGCGCGCGGGCACCGCGCTCAGCGCCAAGACGCGCTATCGGCAGAGCGATGCGCCGTGCCTCGTCGACGCGGCCGACGCCGACAACCTGCAGCTGCGCTTCGACGAAGCGCAATGGGCCGTGACGCCGGGGCAATCGGCGGTGTTGTACGACGGCGAGGTCTGCCTGGGCGGCGGCATCATCCAGTGATGCCGCGCACGCCGTCCTCCAGCGACGGCGTGCCGGTGGCCGCGGTCGCCACGGTTCACGGTGGCCACAGCGACCTCGGTGGCCACGGTGACCCCGGTCATCCTCAGCCCCGCGGCGGCTCCGTATCGATGAACGACTGGCGCTTGCTGACCTTGTCGTGGAAGGCGACCAGGTTGGGATGGCGCTCGCGCCAGGCGATGTCCGGGAAGCGGAAGTCCAGATAGGACAGCGCGCAGCCGACCGCGACGTCGGCCAGCGAATAATGGTTGCCGGCGCACCAGGTGCGGTCGGCCAGGCCGTTGGCCATCGCCACCAGCGCGCCGTCGATCTTGCCAAGCTGGCGGCGCACCCAGCGCTCGCTGCGCTCGGCCGGCTCGCGCTGCGTATGTTCCAGACGCGCCAGCAGCGCGGCGTCGAGCAGGCCGTCGGCCAGCGCTTCCCAGCAGCGCACCTCGAGCCGCTCGCGGCTGCCCTGCGGGATCATGCGGCTGACCGGCGTCAGCGTGTCGACGTACTCGACGATCACGCGCGAATCGAACACCGCGCCGCCGTCTTCCATCACCAGGCAGGGCACCTTGCCGAGGGGATTGAATTGACCGATCACCGTGTCCGGCGACCACACGTCGACTTCCACCAGCTGATAGTCGATCTTCTTCTCGGCCATCACCACGCGCACCTTGCGCGCGTAAGGGCTGGTCTGCGATGCGTACAGCTTCATGTTCTCCCCTTGAGCTCGTTATGGAGTGCATCGGGCGCTTCGCGATGGAGCGGCTGGCCTTGTGCGCCGGCGGTGGCGCGCGGGTCCTGTCTGCCTTGATGCACTTCGTAACAGGCTACTGGCTCGGCGTGGCGAGTATAACCGCCCGGGCGGCCGTTCCGGCACGGCGCCGGCGTGCAGCGGCGGGCCGGCGGGATTGCCCGCAACACTGACGACGATCGCGCGGCGCAGCGGGAAGGGCGGTGGTAAAATCGCGGCTTTCCAGCGCCGGCTGCCAGGCTGGTGCGCCGGATCGCCCCGGATCGCGCAGGATCGTACTTCCCGGCTTTGTATGCGCTTGAGTACATGGGATGTGCCAGCGCAGCTCGCCGCTGCCGCGTGCGCCGACGCCCCTGCCGACACCGTTCCAGTTTCCCTCTTCATTCCCTCCCGCCGTCTGCCAGCATGTCCGCTACCGCCTCCCCCGCCGCGCTCTCGCCGCTCACCGCCCTGTCCCCGATCGATGGCCGCTATGCCGCCAAGGCCGACCCGCTGCGCGAATGGCTGTCAGAGGCCGCCTTCATGCGCCACCGCGTCAAGGTCGAAGTCCATTGGCTGATCGCGCTGGCCCGCACCGGCCTGCCCGACATGCCGAAGTTCTCGGCGCAGTCCGAAGCCGCGCTGCTGGCGCTGGTCGACAACTTCAGCGAGGCCGACGCGGCCCGGATCAAGGAAATCGAGGCGGTCACCAATCACGACGTCAAGGCGGTCGAGTACTGGATGAAGGAGCGCGTGCAGGACAACGCCGAGCTGGTGGCCGCCAGCGAATTCATCCACTTCGCCTGCACCTCCGAGGACATCAACAACACCTCGCACGGCATGATGCTCAAGGGCGCGCGCGACAGCGTGCTGGTGCCGACGCTGCGCCGCGTGCATGCGCGGCTGGTGGAACTGGCGCACGCCAACGCCCGCGAGCCGATGCTGTCGCGCACGCACGGCCAGCCCGCCAGCCCGACCACGCTGGGCAAGGAAATGGCGAACGTCGCGGCCCGCCTGGCGCGCGCGATCGAACGGATCGAGCGGGTCGAGCTGCTGGGCAAGATGAACGGCGCGGTGGGCAACTACAACGCGCATCTGTCGGCCTATCCCGAGTTCGACTGGGAGGCCTTCTCGCGCGACGTCATCGAGAACCGGCTGGGCCTGGCCTTCAACCCGTACACGATCCAGATCGAACCGCACGACTACATGGCCGAGCTGTTCGACGCGGTGGCCCGCGCCAACACCATCCTGCTGGACCTGGACCGCGACGTCTGGGGCTATATCTCGCTGGGCTACTTCAAGCAGAAGACCAAGGCCGGCGAAATCGGCTCGTCGACGATGCCGCACAAGGTCAATCCGATCGACTTCGAGAACTCCGAGGGCAACCTGGGCCTGGCCAACGCGCTGCTGCGCCACCTGTCGGAGAAGCTGCCCGTCTCGCGCTGGCAGCGCGACCTGACCGACTCGACGGTGCTGCGCAATATCGGCGTCGCCTTCGGCTACAGCCTGCTGGCCTACGAGGCCTGCCTGCGCGGCCTGGGCAAGCTGGAAACCAATCCGGAGCGGCTGGCCGAGGACCTGGACAACTGCTGGGAAGTGCTGGCCGAGCCGGTACAGACCGTGATGCGCCGCCACGGCATCGCCAATCCCTATGAGCAACTGAAGGAACTGACCCGCGGCAAGGGCATCTCCCGCGAGGCGCTGCGCACCTTCATCGAAGGCCTGGCGATCCCCGACGAGGCCAAGGCTCGCCTGCTGGCGATGACCCCGGGCAGCTATATCGGCCGGGCGGTGGAGTTGGCGGAAAGGTTGAAGTAAGGCCTCGAGGGGTGCCGACACGATCTTGTGTCGGTGGCGCACGACGATTCCTTAAAGCCGTCCCTCCGGGCGGCTTTTTCTTTGGAGCGGTGACTGGCAACTGCTCGAGAAATGGGAGCCGCTCCGGGAAAGCCGGCGGGATATCGACCACTTGCCGCCGAAACCGCTTGATCCTCGAATCGGTCAAATTTGCGGTTGCGACTTTTGCGACACACCATAATCCGACCGGTTCTGCGCCGACGTCGGGGACCGGATCTATTCAAACGCTTTGAACGACTCAATGAAGTTCCGCCTTCCCGACGTCACTTTGCGGACGCAATAATGCGAGAATTAACAGCGTCTGCCGAAATAATAAAGACCGAAGCCGGATTTCATCGATGCGTTCCACTACCCCAGCGCGCTATGGCGCGACCGCGATCGGCCTGCACTGGATCGTCGCTCTGCTGATTTTCGCGGCCTTCGGGCTCGGTCTTTACATGACCGACATCCCGGGCTTCACGCCGACCAAGCTCAAGCTGTACTCGTGGCACAAGTGGCTGGGCGTGACGGTGTTCGCGCTGGCGGTGCTGCGCGTGCTCTGGCGCCTGACGCATGCCGCGCCGGCGCCGGTGGCCGGCATGCCGGCCTGGCAGGCAGGCGCGGCCAAGGCCGCCCACGGGCTGCTCTATCTGCTGATCCTGGTGGTGCCGGTAACCGGCTATCTGTACAGCCTCGCCGCCGGCGTGCCCGTCGTCTATCTGGGCCTGTGGCCGCTGCCGACGCTGATCGAGCCGAACGACGCGCTGAAGGAAACGCTGAAGTTCGCCCATGTCTGGCTGAACTATCTGATGGCCGCGCTCGTCGTGCTGCATGCCGCGGCGGCGCTCAAGCACCAGTGGCTGGACCGCGACGGCACGCTCGGCCGCATGCTGCCGTTCCTGCGCTGAGTCCGGCCGATCGCTGCCGCTGTTCCGCTGTTCCGCTGTTCTGCTGTTCTGCTGTTCCGCATTGACCGAATGAAACCGAGGAGTCCTCGATGAAACGTATTCTCCGTCCCGGTGCCTTGCTGCTGGCCGCGTCGCTGGCCTGCGCCGGCTTTGCCGCCAATCTCGCCGCCGCCCAGCTCGATGCCGGCAAGAGTTCGGTGACCGCGGTCGCGCGCCAGATCGGCGTGCCGATGGAAGGCAAGTTCAAGCGCTTTGCCGCCGCGGTGGACTTCGATCCCGCCAGGCTGGCCAGCTCCAGCGCCAAGGTCGAGATCGACGTGGCCAGCTTCGAGATCGGCGACGCCGCCACCACCAAGGAGGTCAAGGGCAAGGACTGGTTCGATGCCGCGCGCTTCCCCAAGGCGGTGTTCGAATCGACCGGCATCAAGCCGGCAGCCGCCGGCAAGTTCGATGTCGCCGGCAAGCTGACCATCAAGGGCAAGACCGTGGACGTGGTGGTGCCTGCGACCTATCGCCAGGAAGGCGCCAATCAGGTCTTCGAGGGCGTGCTGCCGATCAAGCGCAGCGTCTTCAATATCGGCGAGGGCGAGTGGAAGGACACCTCGGTGGTCGCCGACGAGGTCCAGATCAAGTTCCGCCTCGTCACGGCCGCCAAGTCCTGAGCCGGACGACCACCGCCCCCGGGAATCGCGATCCCGCCCTGAAACCATCGTTGCGGTCACCGCCGCACCTGCCCGACGAAACCAACGGCTGAATCCAATCGCCGAACCAACGCTTACCGGAGAACCCATGAAACTGCGTACCGCCGCCGCCATCCTCGCCGCCGCTTCCGCCACCGCCTTCGCCGGCCTCGCCTCGGCGGCCGCCGTGACCTACAACCTCGATCCGACCCATACGTATCCGAGCTTCGAGGCCGATCACCTGGGCGGGCTGTCGAAGTGGCGCGGCAAGTTCGAGAAGTCCAGCGGGGTGGTCACGCTGGACCGCGCCGCCAAGACCGGCACGCTCGACATCAAGATCGATACCGCGTCGATCGACTTCGGCCACGGCAAGATGAACGAGCACGCCAAGAGCCCGGACATGTTCGACGTCCAGGCCTATCCCGAGGCGACCTACAAGGGCAAGTTCTCGAAGTTCGCCGGCGACGTGCCGACCGAGGTCGATGGCGTGCTGACGCTGCGCGGCGTGTCCAAGCCGGTCAAGCTGGAGATCCGCGAGTTCAAGTGCATGCAGCATCCGATGCTCAAGCGCGAGGCCTGCGGTGCCGACGCCTATGCCACCTTCAACCGCACCGACTTCGGCATCGACTACGGCGTCAAGATGGGCTTCAAGCCCGAGGTCAAGCTGGCGATCCAGGTCGAGGGCGTGCGCGCCGACTGAGGCTGCGGCGTCCGAACCTGCCGTTCCCGCGCAAGCGGGGTCCCGTTGAATTTCAAGGACGCCGGATTGCCGCTTGCGCGGGAACGACAGCATCGTGACACCAGTTTGTCAGCAGTTCGAGGGCCGGTTCAACCGGCCCTTTTTCATTGGCGGCAACCCTCCCGCGGTGGGGGGCCATGTGGGGTGGCTCCCCTCGTTGGGATGAGGGCCGTTGTCCACTGCAGCGAGCGCACAGTACAATCGGTCGCTGATTCGCACCTGGCGGCCCGGGAGCGAGACCGGGGGCAGGCATTGCCGGCCCGCGCTCCAGGCCGTTGCCGGCCGGCTTTCGGTCAGGCTGCTGGCCCGCATCGGCCTGTCGTTGGCCCGGCGGCAGTCCCGCAGCTTGCCCCTTCGCCGCTCACTTCCCGATCAGGATCGCAAGCGTATGCCCAACCCCTAGTTTCCGTGCATCGCCTTCGCCGAGCCGTTCGCGAGTTCCTTCGCCCATGCCGCGCCGGACCGTTCCGACCACCGTGTCGGCATGAGCCAGCCGCATCCTTCGGATTTTCCCTGGCGCAAAACCGTGTACTCCCAAACGCAAATTGATCCGGTGGTCAGCTTCCGCAACTCGCAGGGCGAGCAGGTGCGGGGCACGATCATTAATCTCCAGAGAAAATCTCTGGTGATGGAAGTCTATAACCCGTACTCGATTGTCCAGGTCAGCGAGGTATTGAGCGACCTGAGCGTCAGGATCGGGGCCAAGAACGCCTATCTTGGCAAAGCGGTGGTGATGAGCCTGGTCAATACCGGTCTCACGGCGGTGGTCTCGCTGACGCTGATCGACGAATGGCGCGAACTGAGCGACCTGCCCAACGAGCCCCGCTCGGTGGGGCGCGAGGCCGAGCTGTTCGTCAGCGACTGGGACACGCGCTTCAACATCCGCCGCGATTACCAGATCGCCGTCAACGAGATGCGCGCCTTCCTGTCCGAGGTCTCGCGCTGGGTCGAGCAGGTCGACCTGACCGAAAGCCTGCCCAAGGTCGACGGCCGCTTGCGCGCAGACGTGTTCCAGGAGCTGGCCACGCCGCTGATGGTGAAGGTCAAGTCGTACCTGGACCGGCTCGAAGGGGAGGCCGAGCGCGTCGACGTCGAGCTGGCGCCGGTGCATCGGACCTATGCGCAATCGGCGCTGCATCCGCTGCTGCTGCGCGCGCCGTTCGTCTATCGCACCTTCACCAAGCCGCTCGGCTACGCCGGCGACTACGAGATGGTGAACCAGATCCTGAGCGATCCGCAGCAGGGACCGACCACCTACTTCCAGATCGTCAATACGGCCTTCCTGAAGGCGGCGGTCGCCACCGCGCACCGCAACCGCATCGATCTGCTGGTCAACTTCCTCAGCCGGCAGGCGGACAGCGCCCGCGCGGCGGGGCGGCCGTTCCGCGTGCTGAACGTCGGCTGCGGCCCGGCCTTCGAGATCCAGCGCTTTGCGCGCGAATACGCCGAGCCGGACCGGCTGTCGTTCCAGCTGGTCGACTTCAGCGAGGAGACCCTCGAATTTACCCGCGGCTCCATCCAGCGCGCCGCCCGGGAGGCGGGACGCAGCCTGCAGGTCGAGATGGTGCACGAGTCGGTGCACGAGCTGCTCAAGCGGCGTATCGCGGTCGAGGATCCTTCGGTGCGCGAGTTCGATGCGGTCTATTGCGCCGGCCTGTTCGACTATCTGTCCGACAAGGTCTGCGCCCGTCTGCTGAGCCATTTCGCCGCGCGCACGCGCCCGGGCGGGCGGGTGCTGGTCACCAACGTCCATTCGAACAATCCCGAGCGATACGGGATGGAACATCTGCTCGAGTGGTACCTGATCTATCGCGACGAACCAAAGATGCTGAGCCTGCTGCCCGAGCAGTCGACCGACCACGAGGTCTATGTCGATGCCACGGGCGTCAACGTGTTCGCTGAAGCCACCATCTCCTGAGGCGGCGCCGCCGATCTGCCATGACTGTCAACCGACTCTACGCCGGATACCAGGCCGAACTGGCCGACTTTCGCCTGGCGTTCAGCCGCGGCGGAGCCTACACCGCCATCGTGCTGGTGCTGCTCGGCATGGGTCTCGACTACGGCCAGTACCCGGAGTGGCAGGGACCCTTCGCGGTCGCGCGCATCGTCGTCTCGATGCTGATCGCCGGCATCGTCGTGGTGCTGTACAGCCAGCACGGGCGCAGGCTGGCGCCATGGCTGACGCTGTCGTGGCTGTTGCTGCCGCAGCTGATGATCGCGTGGATGATCTGGGAGACCGATGGCGTCGCCTCGCCGTACTACGTCGGCCTGAACCTGGCGATCTTCGCCTCGGGTATCGCGCTGCCGTTCGGCCTGTGGCAGAACGTGGTGTTCGGCGGCCTGTCGTACCTTTGCTATCTGGTGGCCTGCCTGCTGCATCCGGATGGCCTGCATCCGGTCGGCACCTTCCTGGTCAACTCGCTGTTCGTGCTGTTTGCCGGCGCCGCCAGCGCGGTCTACACCTACTTCAACGAGAAGGGCCGCTTCCAGCTGTTCCGGCTGAAGGAAGAACTGGCCAACAAGAACGACGAGCTCGCCCGCATCAACGAGAATCTGGCGCAGATCAAGGGCCAGCTGCTGCAGCAGGAGAAGATGGCCGCGGTCGGTACGCTGGCCGCGGGGCTGCTGCACGAGGTCAACAACCCGGTCAATTTCTGCCTGATGGCGATCGAGATCGCGCTGGAGGAACCGCAGGCCAAGGAGAGCGCCTCGCTGCAGGAATGCCTGATCGACGCCCGGCAAGGGATGCAGCGGATCCAGCATATCGTCTCGGACCTGAAGATCTTTGCCTATCGGCAACCCGGCGCCGAGGTCGAGGGCCGCCCCTTCCTGTTCGAGAAGGCGCTCGACTCGGCCAGCCGGCTGACCGCGCACGAACTGCGCGGCGTGCGGATGACGCGCGAGCTGCCGCCGGACACGCTGGTGTTCGGCGACGAGGCCGCCATCATCGGCGTGCTGATCAACCTGTTCTCGAACGCCGCGCTGGCGATGCGCAAGGCCGGCACGCCGGCACCGGCGATCCATACCACCGTGGTGTGGAAGGACGGCCGGCTGCACGTCAACGTACGCGACAACGGCCCGGGCATCCCCAGCGAGAATCTCGCGCGCGTGTTCGAGCCCTTCTTCACCACGCGCGAGGTCGGCCTGGGCCTGGGCCTGGGCCTGTCGATCAGCTATGCGGTGATCGAGCGGCATGGCGGCGTGCTGTTCGCCGAAAGCGAACTGGGCCAGTGGGCCGCGTTCAGCTTCGATCTGCCGCGGGCGGAATGAGCGCGCCATGACGGAACAGCGGACAGAGCCGCGGACCGAACTGCGGACCGATTTGCGCCAGCCCCGGCTGACCGTGCTCTACGTCGACGACGAGGAGATGGCCTGCAAGTATTTCGCCCGCGCCGCCGGCGCGGAGTACGAAGTGCTGCTCGCCCAGGGCGCGGACCAGGCCATCGAGATGCTGCGCAACGACAGCGGCCGCACCGCGGTGCTGGTCACGGACTTCCGCATGCCGGGGCGCAACGGCGCCGATCTGCTGCGGCAGGTCGCCGCCGAGTATCCGCAGATCGTGCGGATCCTGGTGACGGCCTACGCCGACAAGGACATGCTGCTGCAGACCGTCAACAGCGGCGAGGTATTTCGCATTCTCGAGAAGCCGCTCGGCCTGCAGGCGGTGCGGGATGTGCTGGCCCTCGCGCGGGAGCGTCATCGCGAACGGCAGTCGCGGCACCAGCGGCTGACCGCGATCGACGAGACGCTGGCTTTCCTCGCGCACGAACTTAACACCCCGCTGGCGGCTATCGCGAATTTCGCCCGCGGTGTTGAAAGCCGCAGCAGCGCCGAATACGATCCGCAGCGCCAGGCCGAGATCGGCCAGGCGGCCGCGGTGATGCACAGCAATGCGCAGTACTGCCTGGCGGTGATTTCGTCGTTCCTGCAGTCGGTGCGCGGCAATGGCGAACGGCCGCTGACCAGCGAGAACGATCGCGACATCACCGCAGGCAGCCTGATCATGGCGCTGCTCGACAGCTATCCGTTCACCGGGCCGCAGCGCAACTGGGTCGAGGTCGAACTGCACGGCGACTTCATCGTCCATACGCTGCCGAACTGCGTGTCGCTGGTGCTGTCGTCGCTGCTGAACAATGGCTTGCGGGCGCTGACCGATGTCCCCAAGCCGTCGCTGCGCTTCCGTGTCGTGGCGCAGCCCGACCCCGTGATCTGCATCAGCGACAACGGCCCAGGCATTCCGCCCGACGTGATGGAGCGCCTGCTGGTCGATCCGGTCACCACGCATGCCGCCGCCGGCGGAAATGGCCTCGGCATGATTTTCTGCAACCGCGTCATGCAGTCGTTCGGCGGCGGCATCCGGATCGAATCGATTCCGGGCGCCGGCACCACCGTGACGCTGGAATTCCCTCAGACGAAGAATCGAATGCACAGCAATAGGAGCGGTCAATGAACGAACCGAACGACAACCAGGCATCGCCTCCCGCGATTCTGTTCGTCGACGACGAGGCCACCGCGGTCAAGTATTTCCAGAGGGCGATCGGCGGGCTGGCGCCCGTGGTCACCGGCGGTTCGGTCGAGGAGGGCAAGGCGCTGCTCGAAGCCCATGGCGACACGCTGGCCGTGCTGGTCTCCGACCAGCGCATGCCGGGCGAATACGGCAACGAGCTGCTGCGCCATGCGCGCGAGCACTATCCGCATATCGTCCGCATCCTGACCACCGCGTATTCCGAGCTCGAGTCGACCGTGCAGGCGGTCAACGAAGGGCAGATCCACCGCTATATCAAGAAGCCGTGGGACATTACCGCGCTGCGCATGGAGCTCAAGCAGGCGCTGGAGATCGCCGGCCTGCGCCGCGAACGCGACCAGCTGGTGCGCGAGAAGCTGAGCGTGATCCAGCGCCAGACGCTGGCGGGGCGCATCGGCATGGTGCGCGCGCTGTGCGCCAGCCTGATCGGTCCGGAGCGCTTCCAGCCGGTCGAGACCTATCTGGCGGCGGCCGTGATGGCCGGTGCCAAGGGTCCGGAGCCCGACTGGGCAAGGATGGACTACGCCGACCTGATCGGCGCCGAAAGCCAGCGCAGCGGCGCCTTCGGCCATGCGGTGGCGAGCCGGCTGGCACAACTGCGCAGCGCGCATGACGCCGCGGCGGGTGCCGACGCGCTGGCGGTGATCGCGCAGCAGCTGGGCGAGGCGGTGCGCCGCGATGGTGACGCGCTGGTGTGGCTGTCGTTGCCGGTGCTGTCCGAATTCCTCGGCGCGCCGGTCGGCACCGCGGTGTCGGACCAGCACGCAGCGTGGTTTGCCGCGCTGCTGTGGCTCGATCGCAGCGGCAATGCGCTGCAGATGCTGCGCGACGGCAATACCATCGTCTCGCGCCTGGCGCCGGCGTCGACGCAGTTCGGCGCCGACCGGCTGGCGATCTGGATCGAGCAGTTCTGACCGAACCTGACAGCATCTGAAGGAAGCCGGTTCGCTTCCTTCCGCCGGGAGCGGGGCAATGAAAAACGGGGCCTGAGCCCCGTTTTTTTACGCCTGCTTTCTGGCTAGCGGCACGTCATGCCTGCGCGCCGTAGTTCGGATCGTCGCGGTCTGCCCCGCCGGCCTTCTTTTCGCCCTTGATCAGGTCCTCGCGCTTGACGCCCAGCCACATGGCCAGCGCCGCGGCGACGAACACCGACGAATAGATGCCGAACAGGATGCCCACCGTCAGCGCCAGCGCGAAGTAGTGCAGCGTCGGACCGCCGAAGAAGAACATCGACAGCACCATCATCTCGGTCGAGCCGTGCGTGATGATGGTTCGCGAGATGGTGCTGGTGATCGCGTTGTCGATGACCTCGTGGGTATTCATCTTGCGGAACTTGCGGAAGTTCTCGCGGATCCGGTCGAAGATCACCACCGACTCGTTGACCGAATAGCCGAGCACCGCCAGCACCGCCGCCAGCACCGACAGCGAGAATTCCCACTGGAAGAAGGCGAAGAAGCCCAGGATGATCACGATGTCGTGCAGGTTGGCGATGATGCCCGCCACCGCGAACTTCCATTCGAAGCGGATCGACAGGTAGATCACGATGCCGGCGATCACGCACAGCAGCGCCAGCAGGCCGTCGGTGGCCAGCTCCTTGCCGACCTGCGGGCCGACGAATTCGACGCGCTGCAGGTTGGCGTCGGGCGAGACCGCCTTGAGCGCGCCCATCACCTGCTCGCTCTGCTGTGCCGAGCTGACCGGCTTGCCGTCGGCGCCTTTCTGCAGCGGCAGGCGGATCATCACGTCGCGCGAGGTGCCGAAGTTCTGCACCTGCACGTCGGTGTAGCCGAGCTTGCCGACCTGGCCGCGGATCCGTTCCAGATCGGCGGGTTGCTGGTAGCTGACCTCCATCACCGTGCCGCCAGTGAATTCGATCGACAGGTGCAGGCCCTTCTGCCAGAGGAAAAAGACGGCGGCGAAGAACGTCACGAAGGAGATCACGTTGAAGATCAACGCGTGCTTCATGAACGGAATGTCGCGCCGGATGCGGAAGAATTCCATGGTGAATCCTGTATCTGCTGCAGCGTGCTGCGTTCGGGTGTTTCGTTCGAGGGTATCGTGCGAAGGTGACGTTCGAGGGTGTTGTTCGAGTCTGGCCTTCAGGCCGGAGCCGCGGGGCAGGGCCCCGCCGCGCTCACGCTCATTGCCCTCACTTGTTGGCCACGGTGCCCTTGTTGTCCGGGCCGGGCTTCCAGATCTGGCCGATCGACACGCTCTGCAGCTTCTTCTTGCGGCCGTACCAGAGGTTGACCAGGCCGCGGTTGAAGAACACCGCCGAGAACACCGACGTCAGGATGCCCAGGCAGTGCACCACCGCGAAGCCGCGCACCGGGCCCGAACCGAAGGCCAGCAGCGCCAGGCCGGCGATCAGCGTGGTCACGTTCGAGTCCAGGATCGTGGCCCAGGCGCGGTCGAAGCCGACCGCGATCGCCATCTGCGGCGACGCCCCCGCGCGCAGTTCCTCGCGGATGCGCTCGTTGATCAGCACGTTGGCGTCGATCGCCATGCCCAGCACCAGCGCGATGGCCGCGATGCCGGGCAGCGTCAGCGTGGCCTGCAGCATCGACAGCACCGCGATCAGCAGCAGCAGGTTGACGCCCAGCGCGATCACCGAGAACACGCCGAACAGCAGGTAGTACAGCACCATGAAGACGGCGATCGCGGCAAAGCCGTAGGCCACCGAGTCGAAGCCCTTCTCGATGTTGTCGGCGCCCAGCGACGGGCCGATGGTGCGTTCCTCGATGATGTCCATCGGCGCGGCCAGCGAGCCGGCGCGCAGCAGCAGCGCGAGGTCGTTGGCGGCCTCGGTCGAGTACGAGCCGGTGATCTGGAAGCTCGAGCCCAGTTCGGACTGGATCGTCGCCACCGTCAGCACTTCACCCTTGCCCTTCTCGAACAGCACGATGCCCATCGGCTTGCCGATGTTCTCGCGCGAGACGTCGCGCAGCACGCGGCCGCCCTGGGCGTCGAGCTTGATGTTGACCGACGGGCGCTGGTTCTGGTCGAAGCCGGCCGACGCGCTTTCGATGCGGTCCCCGGTGAAGATCACCTGCTTCTTCAGCACCACCGGGGCGCCGTTGCCGTGCAGGAACAGCTCGCTGCCGAACGGGATCGGATCGCCCTGGCGCGGGGCGCGCGGTGCGTCCGGATCGACCAGGCGGGCCTCCAGCGTGGCGGTGCGGCCGATGATGTCCTTGGCCTTGGCGGTGTCCTGCACGCCCGGCAGCTGCACCACGATGCGCTCCGCGCCTTGCTGCTGGATCACCGGCTCGGCCACGCCCAGTTCATTGACGCGGTTGTGCAGCGTGGTGATGTTCTGCTTCACGGCGGCGTCCTGCACCGCGCGGCGCGCCACCTCGGTGAAGGTGCCGACCACGTTGTTGCCGTCCATCGCGAAGGTCAGGTCCGGCAGGCTGTCGGCCAGCACGCCGCGGGCGCGGGTGGCGTCCTCGGGGTTGTTGAAGCGCACCGTCACGCGGTCGCCGTTGCGGTCCACGCCGCCGTGGCGGATGCCCTTGTCGCGCAGCACGGTGCGCGCGTCGCCGGCCAGGCTGTCCAGCTTCTTGTCTACCGCGCCCTTCATGTCGACCTGCAGCAGGAAGTGCACGCCGCCGCGCAGGTCCAGGCCCAGGTACATCGGCAGCGCATGCAGCGAGGTCAGCCACTTCGGCGAGCCGGACAGCAGGTTCAGCGCGACCACATAGGTCGGATCGTTCGGATCGGGATTGAGCGCGCGCGACAGCACGTCCTTGGCGCGCAGCTGCTCGTCGGTGGTGCGGAAGCGCGCCTTGACCGAGCCGGACTGTCCCGACACGTCATAGAACACGCCGTCGGGCTGCAAGCCGTTCTGCGCCAGCACCTGCTCGATCTGCTTCTGCATCGCCAGATCGACCTTGACGGTGGCCTTGCCCGACGAGACCTGCACCGCAGGCGCCTCGCCGAAGAAGTTGGGCAGCGTATAGATGATGCCGATGGCAAGCGCCACCAGGATCACGAGGTATTTCCAAAGCGGATAGCGATTCATCTTCGGCCAGTCTTTCTACGGTCTTTCTACGGCCGGCGCAGCGCGCGGACGGGAATCCGCGGGCGTATCGCGCAGGCAACCGGTTGGCAAACAGCCGCCTGGCCCGACCGGAGACTTCCCGGGGCGGGGCCAGGCGGCTGTGCGGGCACGCTATTGGCGGCGTGCCGGAACCTTGCGGCGGACCCGCAAGGCCTGAGAGAGCGAGGGGCTCAGAGCGCCTTCAGCGAACCCTTCGGCAGCACCGCGGTGACGGCGTTCTTCTGCACCGTGATCTCGGTGCCTTCGGCGATTTCCAGCGTCACATACTGCTCGTTGACCTTGGTGACCCGGCCCAGGATGCCGCCGGCGGTGACGACTTCGTCGTTCTTGGCCAGCGCTTCCAGCATCGCCTTGGCTTCCTTCTGCCGCTTCATCTGCGGGCGGATCATGATGAACCACAGCACCGCGAACATCAGGATGATCGGCAGGAAACTCATCAGGCCACCCGCCGCGCCGCCGGCCCCGCCGGCGGTCTGGGCAAATGCGTTCGAAATCAGCACGTTGCTTCTCCGTCACAAAATTGATTCAAGGAATCGGGCATTCTATCACCCGGTTCGGCCCGTTCAGCGGCTTGCGTCGCCTTGCCGGGCCCGCCCGTCGCGGGCCGCCGGCGGCAGGGCGGCAGGGGCCGTCTTACTGCGTGCCGCGCGCCCGGTCGGCGGCGAACTGGCGGCGGAAGGCGTCGAAGCGGTGTTGCTCGATCGCCTCGCGGATTTCGCGCATCAGCTGCAGGTAGTAATACAGATTGTGGATCGTATTGAGCCGCGCGCCCAGAATTTCTCCGACCCGGTGCAGATGGTGCAGATAGGCCCGCGAGAAATTGCGGCAGGTGTAGCAGGCGCAGCTTTCGTCCAGCGGCCGCGGGTCGTTGCGGTGCGCCGCGTTCTTGATCTTGACGTCGCCGAAGCGGGTAAACAGCCAGCCGTTGCGGGCATTGCGGGTCGGCATCACGCAGTCGAACATGTCGACGCCGGAGGCCACGCCCGCCACCAGGTCCTCCGGCGTGCCGACGCCCATCAGATAGTGCGGCTTGTCCGCCGGCAGCCTCGGGCCGACGTGTTCGAGCACCCGCATCATGTCTTCCTTGGGCTCGCCGACCGACAGGCCGCCGATCGCCAGGCCATGGAAGCCCAGCTCCGACAGCCCGGCCAGCGATTCGTCGCGCAGGTCCTCGAACATGCCGCCCTGGACGATGCCGAACAGCGCGTTCGGGTTGGCCAGCCGCTCGAACTCGTCGCGCGAGCGCTTGGCCCAGCGCAGGCTCATGCGCATCGAGCGCGCGGCCTCCTCGTGCGTGGCCGGGCGGCCCTCGATCTCGTACGGCGTGCATTCGTCGAACTGCATCACGATGTCCGAGTTCAGCGTGCGCTGGATCTGCATCGAGATCTCGGGCGACAGGAACAGCTTGTCGCCGTTGACCGGCGAGGCGAAGGTCACGCCTTCCTCGGTGATCTTGCGCAGCTCGCCCAGCGAGAACACCTGGAAGCCGCCCGAATCGGTCAGGATCGGCTTGTCCCAGCCGATGAAGCGGTGCAGGCCCTGGTGGGTGTCGATGACCTCCAGCCCGGGCCGCAGCCACAGATGGAAGGTATTGCCCAGGATGATCTGCGCGCCGATTTCGTTGAGCTCCAGCGGCGACATCGCCTTGACCGAGCCATAGGTGCCGACCGGCATGAAGATCGGCGTCTCGACCACGCCGTGGTTCAGGGTGACGCGGCCGCGGCGGGCGTTGCCGTCGGTGGTGAGCAGTTCGAATTCGAGCATGGCGTAGGGGTGGCGGAGATTCGGTGGGCCGGGGCGTGCCGGGGCAGGGCGCGGGCGGCGGTTCAGGGCTGGCGCTGCAGCAGCATCGCGTCGCCGTAGCTGAAGAAGCGATAGCGCTGCTCGACCGCATGGCGATAGGCGATGCGGATCGGCTCGATGCCGGCCAGCGCCGACACCAGCATCAGCAGCGTCGACTTGGGCAGATGGAAGTTGGTGATCAGCGCGTCGACCAGCCGGAAGCGATAGCCCGGCGTGATGAAGATGTCGGTGTCGCCGCTGCCGGCCCGCAGTTCGCCTTCGGGCGTCGCGGCCGATTCCAGCGCGCGCAGCGAGGTGGTGCCGACCGCGATCACGCGGCCGCCGGCGGCGCGGGTGTCGCGCACCGCCTGCGCCAGTTCCTCGGAGATCGCGTACCACTCCGAATGCATCTTGTGCTCGGCCAGGTTCTCCGTGCGCACCGGCTGGAAGGTGCCGGCGCCGACGTGCAGCGTCAGGAAGGCGCGCCGCACGCCGTGGGCGTCGAGCCGGGCGAACAGCGCGTCGTCGAAATGCAGCCCGGCCGTCGGCGCCGCCACCGCGCCCGGATGGCGCGCATAGACGGTTTGGTAGCGGCTCTCGTCGTAGGCGTCCGGATCGTGCGTGATATAGGGCGGCAGCGGCAGGCGGCCGAAGCGCTCGATCAGGTCCAGCGCCGGCTCGGGAAAGCGCAGCGTGAAAAACTGGTCCACGCGCGGGCCGACCGTGACATCAAAAGCATCGGCCAGCCGCAGCGTGCTGCCCTCGGCCGGCGTCTTCGAGGCGCGCACCTGGGCCAGCACCGTGTCGGCGTCGAGCACGCGCTCGACCAGCACCTCGACCTTGCCGCCGCTGGCCTTCTGGCCGAAGAAGCGGGCCTTGATCACGCGGGTGTCGTTGAACACCAGCAGGTCGTCCGGGCGCAGATAGTCGGTCAGGTCGGCGAAGGCGCGATCGTCCAGCTCGGTGGCGCCGTCCGCGCCGGTCCGCACGACCAGCAGCCGGCTCGCGCTGCGGTCGGGCAGCGCGGTCTGGGCGATCAGTTCGGGGGGCAGCGGAAAGTCGAAATCGGACAGCGTCAGCATAAAAGGACAGGGACCGGCGCCTCGCAACGAGGCCGGCGGCAGGTGCAAAAGGGGCAGCGGGTCGGGATACCGCCGGTGGCGCCTGGAGCGCGCGGCGCAGGCATGGGTACAATCGGCGGACCCGCTATTGTAAGGCTTCGGCCGCCAGGCTTGCCGCCATGGCCGTGATGGCGGGTATTCCGCCGGGGCGACCCGCGGAGCGCCGACGGCCCCGCCGTTTCCCACGATCCGATCCGACACGCCCGCGGCGCCGCCGCGCCCTGCCGACCACGCCTCGATGCCCGTCACCGCCAGCGAACGCACGCCCGAGCCAGACGCCCAGCCGCAATCGGCCAAGCCGGCTGTCAAATCCGCCAAGGCCGCCAAGTCCGGCGCGCCCGCCAAATCGGGCAAGCCCGCCGCGCCGTCGTCGGCGATGGCCAAGCTCGCCAAGCTGGGCCTGAAGCGCGACGTCGACCTGGTGCTGCATCTGCCGATGCGCTACGAGGACGAGACCACGCTGCTGCCGATCAGGGAGGCCGTGCATCGCGCGGGCCTGGGCTTCGCCGTGCAGGTCGAGGGGGAGGTGGTGTCCAACGAGGTCACGCTGCGGCCGCGCCGGCAACTGGTGGTGCGCATCGCCGACGACAGCGGCGAGCTGACGCTGCGCTTTCTCAATTTCTACGGCAGCCAGGCAAAGCAGATGGCCGAGGGCGTGCGGCTGCGCGTGCGCGGCGAAGTCCGCGGCGGCTTCTTCGGCGCTGAGATGATCCATCCCGTCGTGCGCCCGGTCGGCCCCGACGAGCCGCTGCCGGACCGCTTGACGCCGGTCTATCCCGCTACCGCCGGCATCTCGCAGGCCTATCTGCGCAAGGCGATCGGCGGGGCGCTGCAGCGCACGCCGCTGCCGGAGACGCTGCCGCGGCCGCTGCTCGACGGCCCGCTGGCGCCGTTGAAGCTGCAGCCGCTGGCCGAATCGCTGCGGCTGCTCCATGCGCCGCCGCCGCAGGTCGACGAGGCCGCGCTGATCGACCGCTCGCACCCGGCGTGGGTGCGCATCAAGTTCGACGAGCTGCTGGCCCAGCAGCTGTCGCTCAAGCGCGCGCAGGCGGCGCGCCGCGCCCGCAACGCGCCGCCGATGCCGCGCCGCGCCGGCGGCCTGCTGGACCGTTTCCTCGCCGCGCTGCCGTTCGCGCTGACCGGCGCGCAGCAGCGCGTGGTCAAGGAGATCGCCGCCGACATGGGCGCGCCGCACCCGATGCACCGGCTGCTGCAGGGCGATGTCGGCAGCGGCAAGACCATCGTCGCGGCACTGGCCGCCTGCCAGGCGATCGACGCCGGCTACCAGGCCGCGCTGATGGCGCCGACCGAGATCCTGGCCGAGCAGCATTACCGCAAGCTGTCGGGCTGGCTCGCGCCGCTGGGCGTCGAGGTGGTATGGCTGGCCGGGAGCCTGAAGCGCACCGAAAAGCGCGACGCCGTGGCACGGGTCGAATCCGGCCAGGCGCAGCTGGCGATCGGCACGCACGCGCTGATCCAGGACACGGTGCGGTTCGCCAGGTTGGGCCTGTCGGTCGTCGACGAGCAGCACCGCTTCGGCGTGGCGCAGCGGCTGGCGCTGCGCGGCAAGGCGGACGGGGCCGAGCAGGACGGCGCGGGGTCCGCACCACACGCCGACGAGCCCGCCACCGTGCCGCACCAGCTGATGATGTCGGCCACGCCGATCCCGCGCACGCTGGCGATGACCTATTACGCCGACCTCGACGTGTCGGTGATCGACGAGTTGCCGCCCGGCCGCAGCCCGGTGGTCACGCGGCTGGTCAACGACGCGCGCCGCGACGAGGTGATCGAGCGCGTGCACCACGCCGCCGCGCAGGGCCGGCAGGTCTACTGGGTCTGTCCGCTGATCGAGGAGAGCGAGGCGCTGCAGCTGCAGACCGCGCAGGAAACGTATGAGACGCTGGCCGCCGCCTTGCCGGACCTGAAGGTCGGGCTGGTCCATGGGCGCCTGCCGCCGGCCGAGAAGGCCGCGGTGATGGACGCCTTTTCCGCCAACCGGCTGCAGGTACTGGTGGCGACCACGGTGATCGAGGTCGGCGTCGACGTGCCCAACGCCTCGCTGATGGTGATCGAGCATGCCGAGCGCTTCGGCCTCGCGCAGCTGCATCAGCTGCGCGGCCGCGTCGGCCGGGGCAGCGCGGAGTCGGTCTGCCTGCTGATGTACCAGGCGCCGCTGTCGCCGACCGCCAAGCAGCGGCTGGCGACGATGCGCGAGACGACCGACGGCTTCGAGATCGCCCGGCGCGACCTGCAGATTCGCGGGCCGGGCGAGTTCCTGGGGGCGCGCCAGTCGGGCGAGGCGATGCTGCGCTTTGCCGATCTCGAAACCGACGCCTGGCTGGTCGAGCCGGCGCAGCAGGCGGCGGAACTGCTGCTGAGCCGTTACCCCGAAGCGGCGCAGGCGCATCTGTCGCGCTGGCTGGGCGGGCGGGAGCATTACTTGAAGGCGTGAAGGCGTGAAGGCGTGAAGGCGTGAGGGCGTGAGGGCGTGAGGGCGTGAGGGCGTGAGGGCGTGAGGGCGTGAGGGCGTGAGGGCGTGAGGGCGTGAGGGCGTGGGAGCGTGGGAGCGTGGGAGCCGAGAATCCCGGGCCGCAAGCTCGGAAGTCCGCCTTCGCCGCGCCGGTGGCCCAAGAGCAGTGCACGCCGCTTTGCCGCGCGGCTCTGACAGAACCTCGATTCGAAGGTAAAATCTATCGCTTCTGAAAAGCGATAATTTGCGAAGCACTTCTGTCACGTGCTTTCGCGGCGATTCGACCGGCGATCCGACTGTCTCGCCGGCTGCACCAGCCCGCCGGGACACCCCTTTCGGACCATCCCGACATCGCCCGCTCCACCACAATCCCAAGCCGATACGACATGACGCTGACCGAACTGAAGTACATCGTTGCCGTCGCGCGAGAGCGCCATTTCGGCCGTGCCGCCGAGGCCTGCTTCGTGTCGCAGCCGACGCTGTCGGTGGCGATCAAGAAGCTGGAAGACGAGCTGAACGTGCAGATCTTCGAGCGCGGCACCTCCGAGGTCTCGGTGACCGCGGTCGGCGAGCAGATCGTCGCGCAGGCGCAGCGGGTGCTGGAACAGACCATGGCGATCCGCGAGATCGCCAAGCAGGGCAAGGACCCGCTGGCCGGGCCGCTGCGCGTCGGCGTGATCTACACGATTGGGCCGTACCTGCTGCCGGCGCTGGTCAAGCAGATGATCCACACCGTGCCGCAGATGCCGCTGATGCTGCAGGAGAACTACACGGTCAAGCTGATCGAACTGCTCAAGCAGGGCGAGATCGACTGCGCGATCATGGCCGAGCCGTTCCCGGACTCCGGCCTGACGGTGCGGCCGCTGTACGACGAGCCCTTCGTCGTCGCGGTGCCGCGCGGGCATCAGCTGGA
Organism: Cupriavidus cauae; assembly: GCF_026210475.1. NCBI lineage: Bacteria > Pseudomonadati > Pseudomonadota > Betaproteobacteria > Burkholderiales > Burkholderiaceae > Cupriavidus > Cupriavidus cauae. Next base: position 169,119 of record NZ_CP080293.1, on the reverse strand, counting down.
AAAGGCGGAAAACGTCGCGCCCGACGAACTCAAGCAGCAAACCATGCTGCTGCTTGGCAGCGGCCACTGCTTCCGCGACCATGTGCTGGGCGTCTGCCCGGAACTGTCGCGCTTCTCGCAGGCCGCCGACGGCATCCAGAAGACCTTCGAGGGCTCCTCGCTCGAGACCATCCGCCATATGGTGGCCAGCGGTGTCGGCATTACCGTGCTGCCGCGGACCTCGGTGCCCGACATGCACGCCGGCAACGATCTGCTGTCCTACGTGCCGTTCGCCGAGCCGGTGCCCGATCGCCGCGTCGTGCTCGCCTGGCGCAAGAGCTTCACCCGGCTGCCGGCAATGGAAGCGCTGTGCGCGGCGGTGGCGGCCTGCGAACTGCCGGGCGTGCGGAAGCTGACGCCGGACGCGCTGGCCAAGGCGGCCTGAGGCTTTCCGGAACCTCTCCAGACCGTTTCTCCGAGCGCGGCCGGCGCCGCGCTGCGCCTCGGACTCGCCGGATTCAGCCGCCTCTTTCGGGCTCCTTTCGGCTTGCTTCCCCCGCCGCCTTTTCCTCGCCGTCTGCCGCTTCGTTCCGCCTTCTTCCCCGCCGGCCCGCCTGTTAGCTTTACGCTATATCATAGTTTTAAATAATTAAATTCCTATACCAATAGGTGATTGTTAAACTCCTTCCATCGACGCACGATACCGCTCGCAAAAGGAGTCAGCATGAACCGCAACCGTCCCTTGCCGTTGCCCGCCCCGGGCGCCGTCTGGCGCGACCTGCGCCGTCAGCTGACCGACTGCCTGGCCTGTTTCGCCACCGTCTATTGATGGGCGACAGCCTGCGGCGGCGTCACGGCGGCATCGCAAACGCCGCGTAGTCTCGCGGTCGTTGATGCAGCCGTTTCGCGCATCCCGGTATTTCCGTATTTCCGGTATTCCCCGGTTACTCCGTACCACCCTATCCCCACCAGCAGAGGTCACGATGAGCAAGGACAAGGACACCCTCACCACCGCCGCCGGCGCGCCGGTCGCCGACAACCAGAATTCGCTGACCGCCGGCGTGCGCGGTCCGATGCTGCTGCAGGACGTCTGGTTCCTGGAGAAGCTGGCGCACTTCGATCGCGAGGTCATTCCCGAGCGGCGCGTGCATGCCAAGGGCTCGGGTGCCCACGGCACCTTCACCGTGACGCATGACATCACGCAGTACACCAAGGCCTCGATCTTCGCCGAGGTCGGCAAGCAGACCCCGCTGTTCCTGCGCTTCTCGACGGTGGCCGGCGAGCGCGGCGCCGCCGATGCCGAGCGCGACGTGCGCGGCTTCTCGGTCAAGTTCTATACCGACGAGGGCAACTGGGACGTGGTGGGCAACAACACGCCGGTGTTCTTCGTCCGCGATCCGCTCAAGTTCCCCGACTTCATCCACACGCAGAAGCGCAATCCGCGCACCAACCTGCGCGATCCGATCGCGGTCTGGGACTTCTGGTCGCGCCATCCGGAATCGCTGCACCAGGTCACGATCCTGATGAGCGACCGCGGCCTGCCGCAGAACTACCGGCAGATGCACGGCTTCGGCTCGCACACGTACTCGTTCATCAACGCGGCGGGCGAGCGCTTCTGGGTCAAGTTCCACTTCAAGTCGCAGCAGGGCATCGCCAACTGGACCAACGAGGAAGCGGCCAAAGTGGTCGCCGGCGACCGCGAGAGCGCGCAGCGCGACCTGTACGAGAACATCGAGCAGGGCAATTTCCCGCGCTGGATGCTGCAGGTGCAGATCATGCCCGAGGCCGACGCGGCGACGTATCGCATCAATCCGTTCGACCTGACCAAGGTGTGGCCGCATGCCGACTACCCGCTGATCGACGTCGGCGTGCTGGAGCTGAACCGCAATCCGGACAACTATTTCGCCGAGGTCGAGCAGGTGGCGATGAACCCGTCCAACATCGTGCCCGGCATCGGCTTCTCGCCGGACCGGATGCTGCAGGGCCGGCTGTTTTCGTACGGGGACACGCAGCGCTACCGGCTGGGCGTCAATCACCACCAGATCCCGGTCAACGCGCCGAAATGCCCGTTCCACAACAGCTTCCACCGCGACGGCGCGATGCGCGTGGACGGCAACCAGGGCAGCAAGCTGAACTACGAGCCGAACCGGCAGGGCGCTTTCGCCGCCGGCGAGCGCGCGGTCGAGCCGCCGCTGGCGGTGGGCGCGGTGGCGGACCGCTTCGACCACCGGGCGGACGACGACGATTACTACAGCCAGCCGCGCGCGCTGTTCCAGCTGTTCGACGAGGGTCAGCGCCAGCGCCTGTTCGGCAATATCGCGGCGGCGATGCAGGGCGTGCCGGCCGACATCGTGCAGGTCCAGCTCGCGCACTTCCGCAAGGTTGATCCGGCCTATGCGGAAGGGGTGGAGCGGGCGCTGAACGTCCGCTGACCGTACGCTGAAGGTCGGCGCAGGGCGCCCGAACGGCCGGCGCGGGTTTGTCCGCGCCGCCGTTCGGATGCCATAATGCGATGCCGGGGCCGCTGGCGCAGAGCTGGCGGCCCCTGTCGCATTTTTTTCCGCAGTTAGTCGTGGCCACATCAGAACGGAGCGTATCGATCATGGCGAAGAAGAACGAGATGAGCGTGAACATCGGGATTTCGGACAAGGACCGCAAGAAGATCGCCGAGGGCCTGTCCAAGCTGCTGGCGGACACCTACACGCTTTATCTGAAGACGCACAACTTCCACTGGAACGTCACCGGCCCGATGTTCAACACGCTGCATCTGATGTTCGAGACGCAGTACACCGAACTGGCGCTGGCGGTCGACTCGATCGCGGAACGCATCCGCGCGTTGGGCTATCCGGCACCGGGCACCTACAAGGAATACGCGCGGCTGTCGTCGATCCAGGAGGAAGAGGGCGTGCCCGAGGCCACCGAGATGATCCGCAAGCTGGTCGAGGGCCAGGAGGCCGTGGTGCGCACCGCGCGCTCGATCTTCCCGCTGGTCGAGGCCGCCGCCGACGAGCCGTCCGCCGACCTGCTGACCCAGCGCATGCAGACGCACGAAAAGACCGCGTGGATGCTGCGCTCGATGCTGGCCTGAGCAGGCTCGCGTCCTGACGATGCGCCGCCGCCGCGCCGGCGGCGTATCGTTCCAGGTTGTGGCAGGGGCCTCGCCAGGGGCGATCGATCTGCCCGCGACCGCCGGGCCACGATGCCGATCCTGATCCGATCCTCGTCCGCTCCATCCCGGTCCCTCGCCGGTCCTTCCGATCCCTCGCCGCTCCCGATCCCTCCGCCAATCCCGTGCCGCTGTCCCCGTCCCACCACCCGACCCCGATGTTCGAACGTCTCGCCCTGTACGCGCGCCTGGTGCGCATCGACAAGCCGATCGGCACGCTGCTGCTGCTGTGGCCGACCTTGTGGGCGCTGTGGATGGCCGCCGGCGGGCCGCCGCCGTGGCCCATCTTCTGGATCTTCGTGGTGGGTACGTTCCTGATGCGCTCGGCCGGCTGCGCGATGAACGACTGGGCCGACCGCGACTTCGACAAGCATGTGAAGCGCACCCGCGAGCGGCCGCTGACAGCCGGGCGCATCCAGCCCTGGGAGGCGCTGGCGGTGGCCGGCACGCTGGCCGTGCTGGCCTTCCTGCTGATCCTGCCGCTCAATGCGCTGACCAAGTGGCTGTCGGTGGTGGCGGTGATCGTTGCGGCGACCTATCCCTTCTTCAAGCGCTTCTTCGCGATTCCGCAGGCGTACCTGGGCATCGCGTTCGGCTTCGGTATCCCGATGGCCTTCGCCGCGGTGCAGGAGCAGGTGCCACCGGTGGCCTGGCTGATGCTGCTGGCCAATGTGTTCTGGTCGGTGGCCTACGACACCGCGTATGCGATGGTCGATCGCGACGACGATCTGCTGATCGGCATGAAGACTTCGGCCATCACGTTCGGCCGCTTCGATGTCGCGGCGATCATGATCTGCTACGCCGGCTTCCTGGCGCTGATGGCGCTGGCCGGTGGCATGCTCGGACTGGGTTGGCCGTACTGGCTCGGCCTCGCGGCGGCCGCGGCGACCGCCGTGTACCACTACACGCTGATCCGCGGGCGCGACCGCATGCAGTGCTTCGCGGCGTTCCGCCACAACAACTGGCTCGGCGCCTGGGTATTTGCCGGCACCGCGCTGGCGTACGCGCTGCGGTAGTCCTGTCGTTCCCGCATAGGGGACCAGCGACCTCGGGAACGAGCGGCGCCGGAAAGTCGCGGTCTCCCCGCCTGCGCGGGGACGACCGTCCTGCAATCCCGCCTCAACCCTCGCGGCCGAATTCCTCGCCCATTTCCGCGCCGCGCGCCGCCGCGGCGTGCACGGCCTTGACGAAGGCCTCGCCCACGCCCGACTGCTCCAGTACCGTCAGCGCCGCGTAGGTGGTGCCGCCCTTGGACGTCACACGCTCGCGCAGCGTCGCGACCGGCTCGCTCGATTGCGCCGCCAGCGCGGCCGCGCCGCGGAAGGTCTCGATCGCCAGCTGGCGGCCTTGCGCCGCGCTCAGGCCCAGCTCGGTGGCGGCGCGCTCCATCGCCTCGATCACGTAGAACACATAGGCGGGGCCGCTGCCCGAGACCGCGGTGACCGCGTCCATCTGCGCATCGTTGTCCAGCCACAGGCATTGGCCGACCGCCTCGGCTAGCGCGGTGGCGACGGCGCGGTCCTCGGCCGACAGGGCGGCCGGCGCGCTCAGCCCCGTCATGCCCTTGCCGGCCAGCGCCGGCGTATTGGGCATCGAGCGCACCACGCGCGCATGGCCGCCGAGCCAGCGCTGGATGTCCTGCAGGCGAATGCCGGCGGCCACGCTGACCACCAGGCCGCGGCTGCCGGCGGTGCGCAGATGCGGCAGCAGCTGCTCGGCCGCCTCGCGGAACTGCTGCGGCTTGGTCGCCATCACGATCACGTCGCTGCCGGCCAGTTCGACGTCGGGCGTCTCGACGGTATGCACGCGCTGCTCGCGCGCCAGCCGTTCGCGCGCGGGCGCGTAGGGGTCGGCGACGCGGATCGACGAAGGCGGCACGCCGCGGGCGATCAGGCCGCCGATCAGGGCGGTGGCGAGGTTGCCGCCGCCGACGAAGCCGAAGGTCAGAGTGGTGAGCATGGGTGGGTCTCGCTGTGAGTCGGGAATCGGGGAATCGGGGAATCGGGGAATCGGGAAATCGGGAAATCGGGAAATCGGGAAATCGGGAAATCGGAACGTCGGCAGCCGGTCCCGGGACGGTTCGCGCCAGCCCGGGCAGCGTCAGGGCCGCATCAGGGCCGCATCACGGCGCGCCGGCCGGGTTCATGCCGCTTTCGGCCGGCCGCGGACGGGCGCCGAAGATCGCGGTGCCGACCCGCACGATCGTCGCGCCTTCGGCCACCGCCGCCTCGAGGTCGCCGGACATGCCCATCGACAGCGTGTCGACCGCCAGGCCGTCCTCGCGCAACGTGGCCAGCAGCGCGCGCAGCGCGGCGAAGGGGCGGCGCTGCGCCGCGATATCGTCCGCCGGCTCGGGAATGGCCATCAGCCCCCGCAGATGCAGATTGGGCAGCGGCGCGATGGCGCGCGCGAGGGCCAGCACGTCGGCCGGCGCGACGCCGCTCTTGCTGGCCTCGCCGCTGATATTGACCTGGATGCAGACCTGCAGCGGTCCCATCGAGGCGGGGCGCTGCGCCGACAGCCGCTCGGCGATGCGCAGCCGGTCGACCGAATGCACCCAGTCGAAGTGCTCGGCCACCGCGCGCGTCTTGTTGCTTTGCAGGGGACCGATGAAGTGCCACGACAGGTGCTCGCGCAGCGATGCCAGCGCGGCGATCTTGTCCAGGCCTTCCTGCACATAGTTCTCGCCGAAGGCGCGCTGGCCTGCCTCGAAGGCCGTGCGTACCGCGCCGGGCGGGAAGGTCTTGGACACCGCCAGCAGCGACACCTCGCCGGCCGATCGGCCCGCCTCGAGTTCGGCGGCGGCAAGGCGCCGCCGCACGGTTTGGAGATTCGCGGCTATGACCGACATGGTTCGGCAAACATCGAAAGAAACGGTTGGCAACAAGGGGTAGGCCATTATAGTGTTTGCTCCCAACCCATTCGCCGACAGGAACACGCCATGGACAACGTCTACCAGTTCAGCGCCGAATCGCTGGCCGGCCAGCCGGTTTCGCTATCGCAGTTCGAGGGCAAGGTGCTGCTGATCGTCAATACCGCCAGCGAATGCGGCTTCACGCCGCAGTACGCCGGCCTGCAGCGGCTGCACGAGCGCCATGCCGGGCGCGGTTTCGCGGTACTCGGCTTCCCGTGCAACCAGTTCGGCAAGCAGGAGCCCGGCGATGCGCAGCAGATCGGCCAGTTCTGCGAAACGCGCTTCCAGGTCAGCTTTCCGATGTTCGCCAAGATCGACGTCAACGGCGCCAACGCGCATCCGCTGTATCGCTGGCTGACCGGGCAGAAGCCCGGCCTGCTCGGCATCGAGGCGATCAAGTGGAACTTCACCAAGTTCCTGCTGCGCCGCGACGGCACGGTGTACAAGCGCTATGCGCCGACCACCAAGCCCGAGGACATCGAGGCCGACATCGAGACGCTGCTGGCCGAGCCGGCGCGCTGAAGCGGAAGCCGAAGCCGCAGCCGGCCGAACCCGCGTCCAACTCGCGCCGAACCTGCGCCGAACCTGCGCCGAACCTGCGCCGAAACCTGCGCCGAAACCTGCGCCGAAACCGCGCTGAGCCGACGCTGGCCGGCGCCCCGGGGGCTCAGTCCTGCGGCGGCCCCGCCGGCGGCTGGGTCTCGCGGTCGCGCAGCAGCCGCTCCAGCAGCCGGTCGCGCGCGCGGTGGCGGCGCTCCAGCCGGTTCGATTCCTCGTCGAGCGCGCGGAACAGGCTAAAGCACATCGCCGCCATCACCACCGCGAAGGGCAGCGCCGCCAGGATCGACATCGACTGCAGCCCCTTCAGCCCGCCGGACACCAGCAGCACCCCGGCGATCAGCGCGATCAGCACGCCCCAGATCAGCTTGAGCCGCGCCGGCGGACGCGGATTGCCGTGGTCGGACATCATGCCGAGCACGAAGGTGGCCGAGTCGGCCGAGGTCACGAAGAACACCGTGACCAGCACGATCGCCAGGATCGAGGTCAGCGTCGCCGCCGGGTAGGCCTCCAGCAGCGCGAACAGCGCCAGCGAGGGGTCCTGCTGCACCGCCTGCACCACCGGCACGTTCTCGAACATCGACGCATACAGCCCCGCGCCGCCAAAGACGCCGAACCACAGGAGGCTGATCAGCGTCGGCGCCAGCAGCACGCCGACGATGAACTCGCGGATGGTGCGGCCCTTCGAGATGCGCGCGATGAAGGTGCCCACGAAGGGCGCCCAGGCGATCCACCAGGCCCAGTAGAACAGCGTCCAGTCGGCGACCCAGGTGCCCTTGCTGAACGGCGTCATGCGCATGCTCATGCCGACCAGGTTGTCCAGGTAGGCGCCGACCGTGGTGGTCAGCGCGTCCAGGATGAACGACGTCGGCCCCAGCACGAACACCGTCAACAGCAGCAGCACGGCCAGCACCATGTTCAGGTTGCTGAGCCACTGGATGCCGCGCGTCAGGCCGCTCAGCGACGACAGGATGTACAGCGCGCCGGCGACCGCGATGATGATCAGCTCGACCGCGATATCGTTGGGTATGCCGAACACCCGGTACAGGCCGGCATTGATCTGCAGCGCGCCCAGTCCCAGCGAGGTGGCCACGCCGAAGGCGGTGGCGATCAGCGCCAGCACGTCGATCCATTTGCCGAGTGGCCCGTTGGCGCGCGCGCCGATCAGCGGCTCGAAGGTGGTGCTGATCAGCATCGGCCGGTCGCGGTTGAACTGGAAGAAGGCCAGCGCCAGCGCGACGATCGAGTAGGCCGCCCACGGATGCAGCCCCCAGTGGAAGAAGGCGTAGCGCAGCCCGGTGCCGGCCGCCTGCGGCGTCAGCGGTTCGAGGCCGAGCGGCGGCTTGATCAGGTGGGAGACCGGCTCGGCCACGCCCCAGAAGACCAGGCCGATGCCCATGCCGGCGGCGAACAGCATCGAGAACCAGCTGAGCCGGTGGAACTGCGGCTCGGCGTCCTCCCCGCCGAGCCGGATGCTGCCGAAGCGGCCGAACGCCAGGTACAGCGCGAACACCAGGAAGCCGAACATCGACAGCAGGTAGAACCAGCCGAAGCGCGCGATCACGCCCGTCAGCAGCCATTGCATGGTGGTGCCGAGCTGGTCGGGCGCCAGCGCGCCCCACAGCACGAACAGCGAGACGAGCGCCAGAGCGAGCTTCAGTACCATCGCGTTCTCCCTTCGGTTGTCGTTCGGTCCTGCGGCGCCGGGCGCGGGCGTGCTTGGATGCGTTTGGCTGCGTTCAGGAACCTCAGCCAGGCTCAGGCGCGCCCAGGCCCGCGTTCAGACACGCGCCCAGGCACGCCCAAGCGCATGCCTGCGTGTACCAGCCGCGAAGCCCGGCTCAGCGCGGCATCCACGTCGCCAGCAAGGGCACCAGCACCGCGGTCAGCACGCCGTTCAGGCCCATGCCGAGCGCGGCAAAGGCGCCGGCCTCCTGATTGACCTGGAAGGCCCGTGCGGTACCGATGCCGTGCGCCGCCAGCCCGGTGGCGAAGCCGCGCACGCTGTAGTCGCGCATGCCGAGCAGGTTCAGGATCTTGGTCGCGCTGATCGCGCCGATGATGCCGGTGCCCATCACCAGCACCGCGGTCAGCGACGGCAGGCCGCCGATCTTCTCGGCCACGCCCATCGCGATCGGAATGGTCACCGACTTGGGCGCCAGCGAGCGCACCACCTCGGGAGAAGCGCCCAGCAGCCACGCGATGCCGACCGCCGACACCACCGCGACCAGCGAGCCGGCCAGCAGCCCGCCGAGCAGCGGCAGCACGTGCGCGCGCAGCTTGGGCAACTGCTGGTAGAGCGGCACCGCCAGCGCCACCGTGGCCGGACCAAGCAGGAAGTGCACGAATTGCGCGCCGTCGAAGTAGGTCTGGTACGGCGTGCCGGTCACCGTCAGCACCGCGACCAGCAGCGCGACCGAGATCATCACCGGATTGGCCAGCGGCGAGAAACGCGCGCGTTCGTAGATGCGGAAGGCGAACACATAGGCCAGCAGCGTCGCGGTCAGCCCGAGCAGCGGGCTGGCGGCCAGATAGACCCAGATCTCGTTCAGGCGCGGGGTCATTGGCGCTCTCCCGCGTCGCTGGCGGCATCGTCCGCGGAGGGGCCGGCGGAGGACGCCGGGGAGGCCGGAGAGGCCGGAGAGGCCGGAGAGGCCGGAGAGGCCGGAGAGGCCGGAGAGGCCGGAGAGGCCGGGGGTTTGCGCATCAGCGCGCGCGTGACCAGCGCCGTGGTGGCGATCGCCAGCCAGGTCGACAACACCAGCGCGACGATGATCGGCATCCATTCGCCGCCGATACGGCTGCCGTGCACCATGATGCCGACGCCGGCCGGCACGAACAGCAGCGACAGATGCTTGAGCAGCTCGGCGGTGGTGTCCTGGATGATCGCCAGCAGGCGATCGTCGATCGCGAGCCAGCAGAACAGCAGGATCATGCCGATCACGGGACCGGGCACGGGCAGGCGCAGCGCGTAGCTGAACACCTCGCCCACGGATTGGAATACCAGCAGGATGGCAAGCGTCTGGAGCATGCGAGGGGCAGGTTGGTCGGCCAGGCGGAATCACCGCGATTCCACCGGCGGCAGCCTCCCGCGCACCGTCAACCGAGCATGCGATCCACCAGTTCGATCCAGTGCAGCACCGGCGTCTGCGTGCCGCTTTGCAGATGGGTGATGCAGCCGATATTGGCGGACACGATGGTGTCCGGCTGCGTGGCCTGCAGTTTGGCGAGCTTGTCGTCGCGCAGGCGATAGGCCAGGTCCGGCTGCAACACCGAGTAGGTACCCGCCGATCCGCAGCACAGGTGGCTGTCAGCGCAGAGTTTGACCTCCACGCCGAGTGCGGTCAAGAGCGCCTCCACCTTGCCGCGAATCTGCTGGCCGTGCTGCAGCGTGCAGGGCGGGTGCCATGCGACGCGCTGCGCGGGCGGCGGCGCGGCCTCGGCCAGGCGTTGCAGCGGCTCGGCAAACGCGGGCAGCAGTTCGGACACGTCGCGCGTCAGCGCCGAGATGCGCGCCGCGCGTTCGGCGTACTTCGGGTCATGGCGCAGCAGATGGCCGTACTCCTTGACCATCACGCCGCAGCCCGAGGCGTTCATCACGATGGCTTCGGCGCCGGCCTCGACGTGCGGCCACCATGCATCGATATTGCGGCGCATATTGTCGAGCCCGCCCGGATGGTCGCCATTGTGGTAACGGATTGCCCCGCAACAACCTGCCTCGGGCGCGACCACCATCTGCACGCCGAGACGATCGAACACGCGCGCGGTCGCGGCATTGATGTCGGGCGACATCGACGGCTGCACGCAGCCGGCCAGCAGCAGCATCTTGCGGGCGTGCTCGCGTTGCGGCCATGCGCCGGCCGGCGCGGCCACCGGCACCTTGTTGCGCAGCACCTCGGGCAGCAGCGGACGCACCAGCTGTCCCATGCGCATCGCCGCGCCGAACAGGCGTGGGCGCGTCAGCCCTTCGCGCAGCACCCAGCGCGCGATGCGCTGGCGTGCCGGACGATGCAGGCCCTGCTCGGCCAGCCGCTCGTCGACGACCTGGCGGCCGATATCGACCAGCCGGCCGTAGGTCACGCCCGACGGGCAGGTCGATTCGCAGTTGCGGCAGGTCAGGCAGCGGTCCAGATGCAGGCGCGTGCTTTCGGTGACGGGGTTGCCTTCCAGCACCTGCTTCATCAGGTAGATGCGTCCGCGCGGCCCGTCGAGCTCGTCGCCGAGCAGCTGGTAGGTCGGACAGGTCGCGGTACAGAAGCCGCAGTGCACGCACTTGCCGACGATGGACTTGGCTTCTTCGCCATCGGGCGTGTCGCGGAGGAAATCGGCCAGGGTCGTTTGCATGATAGGGACCAGAGTGGTTGTCGCGCCGGCTTGTCGTTTGGCTTGTCGTCGGGCTTGTCGCCTGTGTTTGTCGTGGGGACTTGCCGGGGCGTTTGTCTAGCGGATCGGGGATGGCGCGCAATGGAGCCGGGAATGGAGCCGGGAATGGAGCGCCAAATTCAGAGGTCCGGGTACAGCCGCCCCGGATTGAAGATGCCGGCCGGATCGAAGGCCGCCTTCAGCCGCGCGTGGATCGCCATCAGCGACGCCGACTGCGGCGTGAACACGCTTTCGGACTTGTCGCCGTTACGGAACAGCGTCGCGTGCCCGCCCGCGGCCTGCGCGATGGCGCGCACCTGCGCGGCCGGTACCGGCTGCGCGGGAATCCACCAGCGCTGGCCGCCGCCCCATTCGATCAGCTGCGTGCCGCCCGCCGCCGGTGGCAGGGCCAGCGGCGCGGCCGTGGTCGGCAGCGCCAGGCGCCACAGCGGCGCGCCGGCATGGGACGGCGCGAAGAACGGATGGGTCTGCTCGCGCAGCGCCTGCCACAGGGCCTGCGCCTCGCCTTGCTCGATCGCCTCGCCGCCGAGACGCTCGCGCGCGGCGCGCAACGCCGCCGCCGCGCCGGACAGCCGCACGTGCAGCACGCCGTTGTGCCAGACCGAGGCCGCGATCGGCAGCGGCTGGCCGCCCCACTGGTTCAGGCGCTGCAGCGCGTCGGCCTCGCCAAGTTCAAAACGCAGCGTGGCGTCGTCGAACGGCACAGGCAGCACCTTCAGCGAGACTTCGAGAATCAGGCCCAGCGTGCCGAGCGAGCCGGCGATCAGCCGCGAGACATCGTAGCCCGCGACGTTCTTCATCACCTGGCCGCCGAACTGCAGCGTGTCGCCGCGGCCGTCCATCATCTGCACGCCGAGCACGAAGTCGCGCAGCGCGCCGACCGACTGCCGGCGCGGACCCGAGAGGCCCGCCGCGACCGCGCCGCCCAGCGTCGCGCGGCTGACGCCGTCGGCGCCGGCGAAGTGCGGCGGCTCGAAGGCCAGCATCTGGCGCCGTTCGGCCAGCGTCGCCTCGATCTCGGCCAGCGGCGTGCCGCAGCGCGCGGTGATCACCAGCTCGGCCGGGTCGTAGTCGACGATGCCGGCATGGCCGCGCGTGTCCAGCAGCTCGCCCTCGGGTGGCTGGCCGTAGAAATCCTTGCTGCCGCCGCCGGTGAAGCGCAGCGGCGTACGGCTGGCGGCGGCGTGCCGGATGGCATCGCGGAAGGCGTCGAGCTTGTCTTGCATGGCGTGGGCAGGGGATGGCTAGGGTTCTGGTTGTCTTCGGTTCAGGCGCTTGGGGGCGGCACATGGCCGCGCCCGGCGGGCGCTTCTGTTCTGTCGTTCTGTTGTCCTGGCGTTCCGTCGTTCGTCGCCGCGGGACGTCAGGTCTGGTCGCCGACCTCGACCTGATAGGGCGGCAGCTTCTTGCCGCAGTGCTTGCAATAGGAGGCGTCGGGGTCGTGCCCCTCGGTCAGGCAATGCACGCAGGTGCGCGTCGTCAGCGGGCGCCGGATGATGCTGGCGGCCAGTTCCGCGCCGACGATGCCGGTCGGGAAGGCGATGATGCCGTAGCCGAGCAGGATGGTCAGCGAGGTGATGAACTGCCCCACGGCGGTCTTCGGCACCATGTCGCCGTAGCCGGTGGTGGTCAGCGTCACGACCGCCCAGTACATGCTGCGCGGGATGCTGACGAAGCCGTTCTCGGGCCCCTCGACCACGTACATCACGGTGCCGAGGATCACGGTGATGATGAACACCGTGCCGAGAAACACGGCGATCTTGCGGCGGCTGTTGGCCAGCGCGCGATACAGGATCTGCGCCTCCTCGAAGTAGACCGTCAGCTTCAGGATCCGGAACACGCGCAGCAGCCGCAGCAGCCGCACGTCGATCAGGAAGGCCAGCTCCGGCATGAAGAAGGCCAGCCAGGTCGGCATGATCGAGACGAAGTCGATGATGCCGAAGAAGCTGAACACATAGCGCAGGCGCCGCCGCACCACCAGGATGCGCATCACGTACTCGGCGGTGAACAGCAGCGTGAACATCCACTCGAGCACCGTGAAGGCTATGCCGAACCGCGCATGGATCGCCGGCACGCTGTCGAGCATCACCACCATCACGCTGGCCACGATCGCCAGCAGCAGCGCGACATCGAACTGCCGGCCCTCGCGGGTATCCGCCTCGAAGATGATCGTGTACCAGCGCTGGCGCCAGCCGGTGTCCGGCTTGCCCAGGTACTGGCGGACGAACGCTTCCTGGCGCCGGCGCGGATCGTCGCGCCGGGGCTGGCCCGGCGCCTCGCGAGTGGCCTGGCGCGGTGCTTGGCGAGGGGCTTGACGGTAGTCGGCCATCGGCGTGCGGGTCTCGCTCAGAAGCGCGGCAGGTCCGGATGCGGCAGCAGGCCGCGGCGCACGTGCATCTTGCCGTACTCGGCGCAGCGCGCCAGCGTCGGAATGGCCTTGTCCGGATTGAGCAGCCGCGCCGGATCGAAGGCCGCCTTCACGCGCAGGAAGGCCTCGCGCTCCTCGGGCGCGAACTGCACGCACATCGAATTGAGCTTCTCGACGCCGACGCCGTGCTCGCCGGTGACGGTGCCGCCGAGCTCGACGCAGGTCTCCAGGATGTCGGCGCCGAACAGCTCGGCGCGCTGCCACTCGTCATGGTCCGCGCCATCGAACAGGATCAGCGGATGCATGTTGCCGTCGCCGGCATGGAAGACGTTGATGCAGCGCAGGCCGTACTTGTGCTCCATCTGCTCGATGCGCTTGAGCAACGTGCCGATGTGCTTGCGCGGGATGGTGCCGTCCATGCAGTAGTAGTCGGGCGAGATCCGGCCCGCGGCGGGGAAGGCGTTCTTGCGGCCGCTCCAGAAGCGCAGCCGCTCGGGCTCGCTTTGCGACACCGCGATGCGGGTCGCGCCGGATGCGCGCAGCACCTCGCTCATGCGCTCGATTTCCTCGGCCACTTCCTCGGGCGTGCCATCGGACTCGCACAGCAGGATCGCGGCGGCATCGAGGTCATAGCCCGCATGGACGAATTCCTCGACCGCGGCGGTGGCCGGCTTGTCCATCATCTCCAGCCCGGCCGGGATGATGCCGGCGGCGATCACGTCGGCGACCGCATTGCCGCCTTTCTCGACGTCGTCGAAGCTGGCCATGATGACCTGCGCCAGCTGCGGCCGCGGCACCAGCTTGACGGTGACCTCGGTGGTGACCGCCAGCATGCCCTCCGAGCCGATCAGCACCGCGAGCAGGTCCAGGCCCGGGGCGTCGGGCGCGGCGCTGCCGAACTCGACCACCTCGCCTTCCATCGTGATCGCGCGCACGCGCAGCACGTTGTGAACGGTCAGGCCGTATTTCAGGCAATGCACGCCGCCGGAATTCTCGGCGACGTTGCCGCCGATGGTGCAGGCGATCTGCGAGGACGGATCGGGCGCGTAGTACAGGCCGTACGGTGCGGCGGCTTCGGAGATCGCCAGATTGCGCACGCCGGGCTGGACGATGGCGGTGCGCGACAGCGGATCGATCGACACGATGCGCTTGAACTTGGCGAGCGACAGCACCACGCCGCTGGCGATCGGCATCGCGCCGCCGGACAGGCTGGTGCCGGCGCCGCGCGGCACCACGGGCACCCGCAGCCGGTGGCACAGCCGCAGGATCGCGATCACCTGTTCCTCGGTATCGGGCAGCACCACCGCGAGCGGCACCTGGCGATAGGCCGCCAGGCCGTCGCATTCATAGGGCACGGTGTCTTCGGGGCGCGTCAGCAGCGCGGGCTCGGGGAGGATGCGCGCGAGTTCGCGCAGCAGCTCGGCGGTCTGCTCGGGCGAGAGCGCGGCGGCCAGCGCGGCGGAGGAGGCCGCGGGGATGGCAGCGTCTTGCGGGGCGTTCATGGCGACTCCTGTATGGCCTCGCGGCCCTGGCGGCGCAGGCGAGGCGGGGGACGGCAGACTATAGCGCAGGCGATGGCCGCGCAGCCGCCGCCGCACGTGAATTCGGCGCGCCGCGCCGATCAAAATCGCTCATGCCGTGGCGGCTTGGCGGGCCTGCCACGCGTGCGGCGCGGCTGGTTGGCGCGGCGCCGAGGCCATGCCGGGACCGGGCGGCCGGGCCGGCAGCAGCCGGGCGCCCGGCGAGGGGCATGCCCCTACCACTCCAGGCTGAGCAGCCAGTCGACGAAGTAGCGGGCCTCGGGCTTGAGCGGCGCCTGTTCGCGCTCGACGATGTAGTAGCCATGCGGCGACTCCGATTCGATATCGAGCAGCCGCACCATCTGGCCCAGCGACAGCCAGTGCCGCGCCATGCGCTGGCGCACCAGGGCGACACCCTGGTTCGAGGCGACCGCCTCCAGCATGAAGCCGATGTCGTTGAACTGCGGGCCGCTCTGCGGCTCGGGCCAGTCCAGCCCGGCAGTCTCGAACCACGGCTTCCACGGCTCCAGCGGACTGCGCAGCAGCACCAGATTGGCCAGGTGCTCGGGCCGCGTGATCGCGCGTCCGTCGATCCGTTCATAGTACTCGCGCCCGCAGGCCGGAAACACCGGCTCTACCAGCAGCCGCGTGGTCTTCAGGTCCGGGTAGCGGCCGGTGCCATAGCGGATCTCGACGTCGGTGTCCTCGGCCTTCACGTCGAGGAAGGGGATCGCCAGCTGCAGTTCCAGGTCGATATGCGGATAGAGCGCCCCGAACTCGGGCAGCCGCGGCACCAGATGCTGGCGGCCGAAGGTCGGCGGCGTGGCGACTCGCAGCCGCGTGCGCATCTTGTTGTACTCGGGCCGGGCGAGCTCGTTCAGCGACTTGAGGGCGTCCTGCACATTGCGCAGATAGCGCGTGCCCGCCGCGGTCAGCCGCAGCGCGGTGTTGGCGCGCACGAACAGGTCCTCGCCCCACAGCTCCTCGAGATTCTTGATCCGGTGCGACACCGCGCTGGGCGTGACCGACAGCTCCTCGGCCGCGCGGGCGAAGCTGCCCAGCCGCGACGCCGCCTCGAAGGCGATCAGCAGGTGGAGCGGCGGGATGCGGTTGAACAGCGCGGCCATGGTCGGTTTCGGGTGGGCTTGAGGGGGCGGCTCAGCGGTTCAGTGATTTAGCGGTTCAGCGGCTCGGACGGAAGATCTTGCCCGGATTCAGGATGCCGTTCGGGTCCAGCGCCCGCTTGATCGCGCGCATCACGTCCAGCGCGTCTTCGCCATGCTCGCTGACCAGGAAGTCCATCTTGTGCAGGCCGACGCCGTGCTCGCCGGTGCAGGTGCCGCCCATCGCCAGCGCGCGCGAGACGATCGCCGCGTTCAGCGCTTCCGCCTGTTCCAGTTCCTCGGGCTTGTCGGGGTCGGTCAGGATCGCCACGTGGAAATTGCCGTCGCCGACGTGGCCGACGATGGGGCAGGGCAGGCCAGAGGCGATCAGGTCGCGCTCGGTCTCGACCACGCAGTCGGCCAGCCGCGAGATCGGCACGCAGACGTCGGTGGTCACCGCGCGGCACCCTGGCTTGAGTTGCAGCATCGCGAAGTAGGCGGTATGGCGGGCGTTCCACAGTCGGCTGCGGTCTTCCGGCCGCGTCGCCCATTCGAAGCCGTGGCCGCCATGCTCGGCGGTGATCTGCTGCACGGTCTCGGCCTGCTCGCGCACGCCGGCCTCGGTGCCGTGGAATTCGAAGAACAGATGCGGGCTTTCGGGCAGCGTCAGACGGTCGTGGCGGTTGATCGCGCGGATCGCCAGCGCGTCGACGAACTCGACGCGCGCGATCGGCACGCCCAGCTGAATGGTGTCGATCACGGCCCGCACCGCGCTGCCCATGTCGGGGAAGGCGCAGACTGCGGCCGAGATCGCCTCGGGCTGCGGATACAGCCGCACCGTGACCTCGGTGATGATGCCCAGCGTGCCTTCGCTGCCGACGAACAGCCGGGTCAGGTCGTAGCCGGCGGAGGACTTGCGGGCGTGGGTGCCGGTCTTGATCACGCGGCCGTCGGCGGTCACCACGGTCAGCGCCAGCACGTTCTCGCGCATGGTGCCGTAGCGCACGGCGTTGGTGCCCGACGCCCGCGTCGCGCACATGCCGCCCAGCGAGGCGTCGGCGCCCGGGTCGATCGGGAAGAACAGGCCGGTGTCCTTGATTTCCTGGTTCAGCTGCTTGCGGGTGACGCCGGGCTGCACCGTGACGGTCAGGTCCTCCGGCTGGACCGCCAGCACCTGGTTCATCTGCGACAGGTCCAGGCTGATGCCGCCGGCCACGGCCAGCAGATGGCCTTCCAGCGACGAGCCGGCGCCGTAGGGAATCAGCGGCACGCCGTGGGCGTTGCACAGCCGGGCGACCTCGGCGACTTCCTCGGTGCTGTGGGCGAACACCACCGCATCGGGCGGGGCCGGCGGGAACGGCGATTCGTCGCGGCCGTGGTGCTCGCGCACGCCCGCCGAGGTAGTGAAGCGCTCGCCGAAGCGCGCCTGCAGGGCGTCGGCCACCTCCGGCGGCAGCGGACGGCGAATCAGGTCGGCGTGGGGCGTGGGATGGTTCATGCTGGTCTCCGGCGGGGCTGGGCGGGCCAAGCAGGCTGCTTGGCCTTGTCTGGCTGCGGTCGGCATGGACGGTCGTCGTTCATTGCGACCGGGCGAGCCGCCGCCCGTGTCAGGATGCGGCCGCACGGGGCGGCCCGGTGTTGCGGACCCCGTTATTCTACGCCGCGTGCATGGCGCGCCATAATGCGACATCGAGACGGAGGACTTCCATGGGCAATCGATTGAGCCGGATCGCCACCCGCACCGGCGATGCGGGCACCACCGGACTGGGGGACGGCAGCCGTACCGGCAAGGACAGCCTGCGCATCGCCGCCATCGGCGAGGTGGACGAACTGAACGCACAGCTCGGCGTGCTGCTGACCGAGGCGCTGCCCGACGACATCCGCGCGGCGCTGCTGCACATCCAGCACGACCTGTTCGATCTGGGCGGGGAGCTGTCGATCCCTGGATACACCCTGGTCAAGCCCGAGCAGGTCGCCCAACTCGACGACTGGCTGGCGCACTACAACGCCGATCTGCCCCGGCTGGCCGAGTTCATTCTGCCGGGCGGCACCCGCGCGGCGGCGCTGGCCCATGTCTGCCGCACCGTCTGCCGGCGGGCCGAACGGGCGCTGGTCGCCCTCGGCGCGGTCGAAGCGGTCAATGAGGCGCCCCGCCAGTACCTGAACCGACTGTCGGACCTGCTGTTCGTGCTGGCGCGCGTCGCCAACCGGGCCGGTGGGCAGACCGACGTGCAATGGCAACGCGGCCGCAAGAATTGATTTGACATAAGTGACGGTTCGGGCCGATTCTCGCCCCCGGCGGCGCCGGCGCCCGGCGCCCTAAAAACCAACAAAATTACTCGGATTTGCCGGTTCCGCCCTTGAAAAGGTGCCGGCCGGCCACACTTCGGCCTCAGGTTGAGTTGAGGCCGCGCGGATAGCGATGGCTCAAGAGGAGAGAATAAATGGGTAAGATCATCGGTATCGACCTCGGTACCACCAACAGCTGCGTCGCGATCATGGAGGGCAACACGCCCAAGGTGATCGAGAACTCGGAAGGGGCGCGTACCACCCCCTCGGTCATCGCCTACATGGAAGACGGCGAGATCCTGGTCGGCGCCCCCGCCAAGCGCCAGGCAGTGACCAATCCCCGCAACACCCTGTACGCCGTCAAACGGCTGATCGGCCGCAAGTTCGAAGAGAAGGAAGTCCAGAAGGACATCGGCCTGATGCCGTACTCGATCGTCAAGGCCGACAACGGCGACGCCTGGGTGTCGGTGCGCGACCAGAAGCTGGCCCCGCCGCAAGTCTCGGCCGAAGTGCTGCGCAAGATGAAGAAGACCGCCGAGGACTACCTCGGCGAGCCGGTGACCGAAGCGGTCATCACCGTGCCGGCGTACTTCAACGACGCCCAGCGTCAGGCCACCAAGGACGCGGGCCGCATCGCCGGCCTGGAGGTCAAGCGCATCATCAACGAGCCGACCGCGGCCGCGCTGGCCTTCGGCATGGACAAGAACGAGAAGGGCGACCGCAAGATCGCGGTGTATGACCTCGGCGGCGGTACCTTCGACATCTCGATCATCGAGATCGCGGATGTCGACGGCGAGAAGCAGTTCGAAGTGCTGTCGACCAACGGCGACACCTTCCTCGGCGGCGAGGACTTCGACCAGCGCCTGATCGACTACATCATCGCCGAGTTCAAGAAGGAGCAGGGCGTCGACCTGTCCAAGGACGTGCTCGCGCTGCAGCGCCTGAAGGAAGCGGCCGAGAAGGCCAAGATCGAACTGTCGAGCTCGCAGCAGACGGAAATCAATCTGCCGTACATCACGGCCGACGCCTCGGGTCCGAAGCACTTGAACCTGAAGATCACGCGCGCCAAGTTCGAAGCGCTGGTCGAGGAACTGATCACGCGCACCATCGAACCGTGCCGCATCGCGATCAAGGACGCCGGCGTCAAGGTCAGCGATATCGACGACGTGATCCTGGTCGGCGGCATGACCCGCATGCCCAAGGTGCAGGAGCAGGTGCGCGAGTTCTTCGGCCGCGATGCCCGCAAGGACGTGAACCCGGATGAAGCCGTTGCGGTTGGCGCGGCGATCCAGGGCTCGGTGCTGTCCGGCGATCGCAAGGATGTGCTGCTGCTCGACGTGACCCCGCTGTCGCTGGGCATCGAGACGCTGGGCGGCGTGATGACCAAGATGATCAGCAAGAACACCACGATCCCGACCAAGCATGCGCAGGTGTTCTCGACGGCCGACGACAACCAGCCGGCGGTGACCATCAAGGTCTACCAGGGCGAGCGCGAGATGGCCAGCGGCAACAAGCTGCTGGGCGAGTTCAACCTGGAAGGCATCGCTCCGGCGCCGCGCGGCATGCCGCAGATCGAGGTGTCGTTCGACATCGACGCCAACGGCATCCTGCACGTCGGCGCCAAGGACAAGGCGACCGGCAAGGAAAACCGGATCACCATCAAGGCGAATTCGGGCCTGTCGGAAGAAGAGATCCAGCGCATGGTCAAGGACGCCGAGGCCAACGCCGAGGAAGACCGCAAGGCCCGCGAACTGGCCGACGCGCGCAACCAGGCCGACGCGCTGGTGCACTCGACCCGCAAGGCGCTGACCGAGTACGGAGACAAGCTGGAGTCGGGCGAGAAGGAAAAGATCGAGGCTGCGATCAAGGAACTGGAAGACGCCGCACGCGGCGGCGACAAGACCGAGATCGACGCCAAGGTCGCGACGCTGTCCGAGGTCAGCCAGAAGCTGGGCGAGAAGGTCTACGCCGACATGCAGGCCAAGGCCGGCGAAACCGGCGCCGCGGGGGCTGGTGCCGGCGCTGGCGCGGCCGGCGGTGCGCACGAAGCGCAGCCGCAGGACGACAACGTCGTGGATGCCGAGTTCAAGGAAGTCAACGACAAGAAGTAATGCGACGGACATGGGATGGCGCGGGCCTTGCGCCGGCGCCATGCCTGTCCCGACGCCGGGCGGCGGATATCGGACCAAGCGCGGACCTGCGGGCCGGCGCCGTCGGATTTCCCCGCTCGGCTTTTTGCTATTCGTCGACCGGCGCGCATGTGCGCACCGGTCGGCCAATCAGGGTTTGAGCCACCATGGCAAAACGTGACTACTACGAAGTGCTCGGGGTGGGCAAGAACGCGAGCGACGACGACATCAAGAAGGCGTATCGCAAGCTCGCGATGAAGTACCACCCGGACCGCAATCCGGACAGCAAGGATGCGGAGGAGAAATTCAAGGAGGCCAAGGAGGCCTACGAGATGCTCTCCGATCCCGAGAAGAAGGCGGCCTACGATCAGTACGGCCACGCGGGCGTTGACCCGAACATGGCGGGCGGCTTCGGCGGTGCCCAGGGCTACGGCGGTTTCGCCGAGGCCTTCGGCGATATCTTCGGCGACATCTTTGGCCAGGCGGCCGGCGGGCGGCAACGCGGCGGTCCGCAGGTCTATCGCGGCGCCGACCTGCGCTACAGCATGGAGATCACGCTCGAGCAGGCCGCGCACGGCCACGAGGCGCAGATCCGCGTGCCGCACTGGGACGATTGCGACCACTGCCACGGCAACGGCGCCGAGCCCGGCTCGCACGTCGAAACCTGCCCCACCTGCAAGGGCATCGGACAGGTGCGCGTGTCGCAGGGCTTCTTCACGATGCAGCAGACTTGCCCGAAGTGCCACGGCACCGGCAAGTACATCCCCAAGCCGTGCGTCAAATGCCACGGCCAGGGCAAGATCAAGACGCAGAAGACCCTCGAGGTCAAGATCCCGGCCGGCATCGACGAAGGCATGCGGATCCGCTCGACCGGCAATGGCGAACCCGGCATCAACGGCGGCCCTCCGGGCGACCTCTATGTCGAGGTCCATATCAAGCCGCACCCGGTGTTCGAGCGCGACGGCGACGACCTGCATTGCCAGATGCCAATCTCGTACGCCACCGCTGCGCTGGGCGGCGACCTCGAAGTGCCGACGCTGAATGGCAAGGCCAGCTTCCCGGTTCCCGAAGGCACCCAGACCGGCCGCACCTTCCGCCTGCGCGGCAAGGGCATCAAGGGCGTCCGCTCTGGCACGCCCGGCGACCTCTACGTGCACGTCAACGTCGAGACGCCGGTCAAGCTGACCGAGGCGCAGAAGGAACTGCTGCGCCAGTTCGATCGCTCGGTCCACGAAGGCGGCTCGCGGCATAGTCCGCAGGAGCAGTCCTGGTTGGATAAGGTCAAGAGCTTTTTTAGCTGAGTCGCGCTTCCCCGCGGTGTGCGGGGAATGACAAAAAGCCGCGCCCTTGGTTGGGCGCGGCTTTTTTATTGGCGCGGGAGGCGTTGTGTGCCGGCTATGCCGACTGGGCCGTCATACGACGTTGCATAGAAGCTGCGAGCAGCTGCGGTCCGGCTTAGGTCGTCCGGTGCCCGTTTCCATCGTCTTCGGCTGCTGGGGTACCCAGTCGATCCTCTTCGGCTCCACGAAGCGGAAGGTTTTGACGTCCTGACGCCAGGTGCCATTGGGTTCGTAGTCGGGCGCCACGACATGGAAGATGTCGGCAAAGGCTTGCCTCATCGATTCCTCGTTGTCGAAGGGGCCGAGGACTTTCAGTGGAACGCCCTTCCTTTCGGCGGCGAGCAGGCGGAGCTTGTAGTGGTTTGTGGAAGTGTAGAAGTCGGGGCCTTGTTCCAAGTCGGCACAGATGAGCGGAATCTGCCCCTTCAACTCTTGTCGACGGTAGCTTGTATCCTTTATCAGCACGTTGTAGGGATGGCAGTAGAAGCGATCGGCCAAGGGCGAAGGCGGAGGCAATACTGGTGTGCCGGGAAAGTGGTGTTGTAAAAACCGTCCCTTGGGCCCAGGACCGTATAGCAGCTCAAAATCCTCCATGTCGATTACGCCGTTCAACAGGCCCGCCACTAGCACGATGTCGTGCCGGGAATCATGCAATGGTAATTTTTGAGCATCGGTTGCTGAAATTCCTAAACGCGTGAGGTGGTGCGGCTTAATTCCATCGGGATGGTCCGAGTCTCTCCGAACGTGTTGGACAAACAGCTCGAGGGTGTCAAAAAACACTTTGCGCGTTATCTTGTCCGCCGCATACGCGGAAGCCACCAGCAAGATGGCTGGGATGCCTAGAAAATATATATGCGCGCCGTGAACAGTCAGGTTGCGCGCTTTCAGCGTCTTCAGCATGTCGCTCTTGCGCACCGGTTCCGGGTTCGCGGATTTACATGCATTCGCCACGCCATCGGCTGAATGACCGCTTGGCGCGATAGCGAATTGTCCTAAGCACTTCGTATCTGAAGGCGATGCATCGATGCAGGTACGCGCAATGAAGGCCGAGGCCCGACGCGCGTGATCCATGGGGTTTAACGTGTTCAAAGGTGACGAGCGGCTAGTGGAGGAGTGGAGCATGGTCTAATTCCTGGGATGGGATTGGGGAGCCGACTTGCGCCTGGACCTCGGAATGGGACGGGTTACGCAACTCGGGGGAATATGACGCACGGGCTGGCTTTTCTCGCGGCTGCACAAGCAACGTGGGGTTGGTTCCTTCAGATCCCGATGCGTCTGTCTCCTCCAAAGACTTCGGTGCGCGTGGAAAGATTCGAGCGTTGAACCACAGCAGCTCCGTCGACACGGATACCGTTCTGGTCTCCGTGAGCATCAAGCCACCGTGGAGGCCGATCTCTTCTTCGCGAAAGTCGCCCGTGTAGGCGCCGAATCCGCCAAGCTTGTAGTGCTCGTTCTTGGTCAGCAAACTCAAGCAGCGCTGCGTCACCGCGTAGCGATCACACAGGTCGCCAAACGGAAAGATGTCGCCGCTCAGTCCTTCTGCCAATGCCGTCCATGCGTTGAGCTCGGTGAGCTTGTCGTCCACCAGATATCGCCGGACCATGAAGGTCTGCCTGGAGTCCCGAGTGTGCAATCGCAGGTACTGCATGCACTTGTCGAGCTCCAGTTTCATCGCGTCAGGCGTCAGCGATTCGTTGTACGCACCCCATTGTTCTTGCACTTCCGGAATGTTCGAGTGTGCGATCAAGTCGTCGACATTGCGAAAAACGATGTCCCACGCGAAAGAAGGCTGGGTGAGGCCATCCCTTGTTTCTCGCCGAATAAAATGTTGAGCGCCTCGTTCCCTGAAAGTTACTGTTGTACCCACCAGCTCGCCTGATGACAGGGCGCTCTTGAGATGGCTTGTGAGTTCACTTGGCAGCACGGTAGCGAGCACGCGCACTGCCGCACTGCAGCGGGAGCCGGCCCCAATGCCGTGAACCGCCACCCGCGTGGATCCGGTCCGGTCGACCCGCGTCTGGCGAGTCAGCAGATCGGTCTCCTTGCCCAGGCGTGCATTGAGAGAGCCCTGAAGAAGCCCTTCTTTTACCTTGAATCCAACGCCGGCAGAAATGCCAGCATTGACGGATTCTGATGAGGTCTTGTTGTCAAAGACATTCAGGGCGAGTGTCCCCTTCAACAGGGGCTGAAAGCACTGGTAGCACAGCTCTCGAAGCGCGCGGTCACCTTTCGATGGATACGGCGCAGCAGCCAGGTCTTTCTCAATCTTGTTCGCCAATTTCTTGCCGAATACGACGTTGACGGCGTCCTGGCTAGTCTTTACCCAGTCTCTTGAGCCGGGGGTGGCCGGGGAACGTATGGCGATGCCGATCTCGGTACCGTCTCGATCGACGTAGCTTGCGTCCACACCGACGTCCAGGGCGGTCGTCGTGGAGACGCTGATGCCGGCCCCGACCTGGCCGGTATCTCCCGTGGTCTCGCTGACGGTCATCGTTTGCCCACCGACGGAACTACTCAAGATGCCGAAGCTTCCCGTACGGGTGGTGGTACTCGCCTGCGAGAACGAGACGCTTATCGTGGGGACGGGGCCGGCGAGGATGGTGGAGGCGCCGGCACCGATGCTGACGCTCGCCCCTGCACCCCCAGTCCTCGAAACGCTGCCCTTGGCGCCGTTGCCGAGATTGGTGTCGATTCGATGGCTAGCGATCTGTCGGAAGTCTTCCCTGGTGCGCGGCGTTTCGGGAAGTACCACCCCGGCATCGGCCTTGTCGCGGCCGGCTCGCAGCATCGCGACGACCTGCCGGTATTCCTGGAAGCGGCGAGATATCTCAGGCACTTCCGTAGACACTCCCGTCCTTGCCGGGATCGCTTCCGGTGACGTTGCACTCAGCACGCCGGCCTCCGCCGCCCATTCGTCAATCACGTCTAGATCGATTCGTGTAATGCCGCTCAATTCCGCTTCAATTTCTAGTCGATGCGGACGATTGGCTGGAACATCGATCAGGTCGCTGATGACGGCGCTCTTGAATGCATCCGTGACGGTATATGCGTGCAGACGCATGCCGAATTCAGTGGAGCACAGCCATTGCGTTAGAAGGCCACCTCGGACAAGGAAGACTATTCGCTGCGTGGCCGTAACGTACTCCGCCGCTCCATCGAATGATGGCTCCGACTGGAGAGCTAAGTCGGCCTTCGGATACCGCGCTTGTATGGCCACCAGTTGCTGATGCAGCCGTGCTACGCGTGTCTTGGCATCGCCTTGAATGTGGAGGTGGTGATGCAACCTGCGGACATCATGCTCTGAGTAGTTCTGAAACTCACTATCTACCTCAATCGTCCGTATCACGTTGTCGAGTCGATTCAATATCTGCTCGAGTTCCAGCTCCAACTGCGCAGCGGCTTCTACCGATAAACCAAGTTTCCGTACTTCATCCCCGAATCCCAAAACATCCCGCAACAATACCTCATGCTGAAGCAACGGAATCCCCGCGACCATCTTGAAATGCAACACCAGCAATCGTGTCATCCGGCCCATTGCCGTGTGGTAGTCCTGGCTCTGCTGCGTCACGGTTCTTCGGGTGACTGCCTGCGTCATCGGATCACCCAACGCCAAGGCAACGGGTGATTCGTCGGGCATCAGCTCGTTCTCGACACCCGTCAGCAGATCGACGCGCCTGCGCGGCAGCCACTCCAATACCAGCTTGTTGAGCAGGTGCTGAAATTGTGCGAGCAGGCCATCATCCAGGTCGTCGCGGAAGCCGTTACGCCACAAGGCGAGCGCCACGACTTCGTCTTTCGACAACGGTGCCGCCAAGGATGGCACCGAACCTGCGCCCTCCATCGCTCGGCGCTGGGCCTTCATCCATGCAGGATCGGCCAACGCGAGAATCTGCATCAGCTTGACGGCACCGATCAACGCGCGATACGCCAGCCGGTTCTCCCGTCGATGGTTTGCATCGGCCAGCATGGCCGCGGCATATTCGGCGGCGCCGATGGGATGTCCGGTCCAGGCCCGCAGGGCATCAAGTTCGCTTGCGATGTTGCCGTCGGCGTTTGCCGATCCACGGCGCGCGTCCTCGTGGCGGGCCGCATCACTACGGGAGCTCAAGTAATCGCACGCTTGAAGATAGATCCGCAATGCCGCTTGCCACTGTTCCACGACCGGCTCCGGCAAATCCGTGGGCCGGCCGATCAGCTCCAGGAGCATCTGAAGGCCAAGCTCGCAACGAGATAGCCGACGAGCGGCCTGCCAGCATTGAATCGCTGCCTCACTGTGGTCGCTCAACTGATGCCAAGAAGAGCCCAGCATGCCGAGCACCTCGGCTGCTTCCTGCGGTGACCGTTTCCGTGGCGTTTGTTCGGCACAGACGTGGGTCGAGATTGCGCATCCAAGCAACAGCAGCTTTGCGCGTGTAACGAGCGGCACGTTCGCACTGCCAGCATTGGCAACCGCGGCCCCCTGGACGCCAACCATGGCGAGCATCGTTTCATATAGCCGCGCAAATGCCTGCTGTGCGTCTTCGCCGGCGAGGTCGAAGGCTGCCGTGAGTTCCGTTCGGCAAGCTTCGTCATCCAATTCTGGCGCTGCTCCAGCCTGCAATTTCGTTGCTGGCCCAAAGAGCCGACAGAGCAAGCCATTTCGCCACGCGTAATCGCGTTCGCTCAGAGGCTTGCACGCTGTCGAAATCTTGATCTTGCCCGCCGGCCGCGTACCATGGTTTGCCAAATGCACGACGGCGTAGTTGGACTGGCCTTCCGTCGTTTTTTTACCGGGCGTCTGGATACTGACTGTTGGCGCCAGTACGCTCGGCGGCCCCTCCGCCTTCTCCTGCCCATCCGCAAATCCCGTCCAGCTTTCGACTGCCTTGCCGATCCGATAGGACCGGCTGCCTACACCGCGGAGTTGAAAAAAATCGGCAACTCGGTGAGTAAAGAACTCCTTGATGGCCTGGAAGAATCGCGTGGCGAGCGGGAGATCTTCGATATCGAGTCGGCAGACCTGAACGCCGAACTGGCCGGTTCTGGTGACCAGGTATTCGTGGCCCTCGACTTGTACATTCACATAGCCGATGTCGCCTTCACGAACCCGGAGCAGCGGTTCCTTCTCTGACCTTGGGACGGTGGCCAAGTCCTCGAGGCGCGCACACTTGATGGTAGATGTCCTGGCTCCCATCTCTCCCCCGTAGCGGTTTCAGTCCCGTGCGTCATGCACGGGGCGACGGTCCCGTTTTCTTTTTTCGCCATCACTGCGGACGGCATGGCGGCAACGATCCGCGCATTGGGCAGACCTCGCTATAAAAAACGGCGGAGAGTTGTTTTTGCTGGCAACGACGAAGACTGTGCGCTTGTGGGAAGGCGCGCGGACGGCGACGTCGAGCGGTGGTTGTCCCGCGAGCGAATTGCGAAGGCGGGTTCATCGCGGGCGATAATGTGGCCTCTCTTTTGTCTGCCGGCCCGAAGCCGCGCCCAAGGCGTTCCCTAACCCTGCCGCCCGATGTCCACGTTGTCCCCTAGCTCAGGCCATTCCGCTTCGTCCTTCCTGCCTCGGATCGACCCTGGCGCGCCGTTCGTCCTGTTCGACGAGGCCACGGGCGAGGGAGCGACGTGCCGGCTCTATACCGGCTTCATGCGCATGGACGTCGTGCCGGCGGGTGCACTGGAGCATTTGGAGCCGAGCCTGAAAGACGGGTGGAGGGAAGGTTGGCATGCCTGCCTGTTCGCCCCTTACGAATTCGGCGCGCCCCTGGTTCGGGTGCCGACGCTGGCGCAGCCCAGAGCCGACAATCCGTTTGCCGATGGCGGGATGCGCGTCCTGTGGTTCGCGTCCAAGACGGTGTGCGATGCGGCGAAGATCGGGCGCTGGCTCGATGAACATTGCGACACCACCGCGCCCGCCGGCGCGATGCAGGTCCGCTCGGATACCGACGAACGCAGCTTCCACGCGGCCATCGCCCGCATCCACGAATGGATCGAGGCCGGCGATACCTATCAGGTCAATTTCACGCAGCGCCTGCGCTTCGCATCCTTTGGCGATCCGATCGCTTTTTATCGGGACTTGCGCCGCGCGCAGCCGGTGCCGTATGGCGCGCTGGCCAGGCTGCCCGCCGATCACTGGGTGCTGTCGCTATCGCCCGAGCTGTTCTTCCGTCATGACGGCGGCGGCAAGCTGGTGACCCGGCCGATGAAGGGCACCGCCTTGCGCAGCGGCGATGCGAAGCGCGATGCCGAAGCCGCGGCCGCGCTGGCGGCGGACGACAAGAACCGGGCCGAGAACGTGATGATCGTTGACCTGCTGCGCAACGATCTCGGCAGGGTCGCGCAGCCGGGTACGGTGCAGGTGCCGGAACGCTTCGCCGTGCAGCCGTTCGGCCAGGTCCTGCAAATGACTTCGACGGTGACGGCCACCGCTCGCGCCGGGACCACGCTGGCCGGCCTGCTGGCCGCGCTGTTTCCGTGCGGCTCGATCACCGGTGCGCCGAAGCGCCGGACCATGGAGATCATCGCCGAGCTGGAGCGCGCCCCGCGCGGCCTCTATACCGGCGCGATCGGCTGGGTCGATGCGCCCGAACCGGGCGAAACGCTGGGACAGGCGGCCTTGTCCGTGGCGATCCGCACGCTGGTGCTCGGTCCGCGCCGCGACGACGGCCTGAGGGCATGCGAAATGGGTGTCGGCAGCGGCATCGTGCACGACAGCGTTGCCGCCGACGAATACGCCGAATGCGGCTGGAAGGCGCGCTTCCTGACGGGGCACGATCCGGGCTTCACGTTGATCGAGACGATGCGCGTGGAGCAGGGCCGCTGCCTGCGGCTAGATGCGCATCTGGACCGGCTGCGTGCGTCAGCGGCGTGTTTCGGTTTTCGTTTCGATCAGCAAGCGGTGCGCGAGGCGATCGCGCGGGAGGCGGCAGCCCTCGCACAAGGTCCCGCGCGGCTACGGCTCACGCTGGACAAGGCCGGAACGCTGCGATGCACCTCCGGTGCGCTGGCCCCGTTGCCGCAAGGACCGGTGGGCCTGATCGTCGCCGACGTCGCCTTGCCTGTCGCCGATCCCTTGCGCCGGCACAAGACCAGCGCGCGCGACACCTTCGACGCCGGTTGGCGCGAAGCCGAGCGCATCGGCGCTTTCGACAGCCTGTTCTTCAACACGCGTGGCGAACTGCTGGAAGGGGGACGCAGCTCGGTCTTCGTGCGCGTCGACGGCCGCTGGCTGACGCCGCCGCTGTCGGCGGACATCCTGCCGGGCGTGATGCGTAACGAGGTGCTGCGCGATGGCGTTGGCTATCTCGGCGGAACGGTGGTCGAGAGCCCGATCACGCGCGAGATGCTGCTGCGCGCCGACGAACTGGCGATCGCCAACGCGCTGCGCGGCGTGCTGCCCGCCATGCTGCGCTTGCCCGCAGAAAAGCCCTAGCGGTGATGGGTGTCGAGCCGCCCGTCGGTCAGCTTCCAGCGCACCACGCCGGGCAGATTGATCAGGTCGCGGTCGTGGCAGATCATCACCACGGTCCGCCCTTCGGCGGCAAGCTCGCGCACCAGCGCGATCACCTGTTCGCGCGCGTGGCCGTCCAGGTTCGAGGTCGGCTCGTCGAGCAGCAGCAGGTCCGGCTCGAGCACCTTGGCGCGGGCCAGCGCCACGCGCTGGATTTCGCCGCCGGACAGGCGGTCGGGCGCGGTGTCCTGGACATGCGTGATACCGGCCCAGCCCAGCGCGGCGCCGACGCGGCGCGCGACCTCGTCGGCCGGCAGTCCGCGCGCATGCAGCCCGTAGGCGATGTTCTCGCGCACCGAGGTACGGAACAGGTAGGGATGCTGATGCATGTAGGCGATGCGCTGGCGCAGCGCGAGCGGCAGCGGATCGAGCGAGGCGCTGCACGGCCGGCCGTCGGCGCCGGTCCAGTCGACGGTGGCGCCGGGCGCGGGTTCAAGGCCGGCGATCATCCGCAGCAGCGTGGTCTTGCCGGCGCCGTTGACGCCGGTCAGCACCACCGCGGTAGCGCGCGGAAAGGCCAGCGCGTCGATATCGAACAGCGCTCGCGCGCCGATGCGGCGGCGCAGCCCGCGCACCACCAGCAGCGGCGGCGCCAGCGCGTCCCCGGCGGGGCGGTTCCGATCCGGCTCCGGTGCATTCATCGGCGAAATCCTCCGGCGCCCTGCAACCACGCCAGCAGCACGTTGACCAGCAGCGCGAGGGCCACCAGCACGATGCCAAGCGCGATGCCCTGGGCGAATTCGCCCTTGCTGGTCTCCAGGGCGATCGCGGTGGTGATGGTACGGGTCGAGCCTTCGATATTGCCACCGATCATCAGCGCCGAGCCCACTTCCGCGATCACGCGGCCGAAGCCGGCGACCACCGCCGCCATCAGGCCGAAGCGCAGCTCGCGCAGTACGGTGAAGAAGGTGCGCCAGGCGCCGGCGCCCAGCACCCAGGCGGTCTCGCGCAGCCGCGCATCGGCGCCCTGCAGCGTCGACAGCGCGAACGCCAGCACCACCGGAAAGCCGATCACGGCCTGGCCGATCACCATGCCGGTGGGTGTGAACAGCAGCCCGAGGCTGCCCAGCGGCCCCTGGCGCGTCAGCAGCAGATAGAGGATCAGGCCGACCAGCACGGTCGGAAACGACAGGAAGGCCTGCGCCAGCACCACCACCAGCCGCCGGCCGGGGAAGTCATGGGTGGCGATCAGGTAGGCGGCGCCGATCGCCGGGGCGGTGGCGATGGCCAGCCCGGCGAAGGCGACCTTCAGCGAGGTCCAGACGATCTCCCACAGCGCGGGATCGCCGCCGGCGAGCAGCGCGAAGGCGGTCGCGGTGGCGGCGCCGATCTCCATCGGGCGGCGTCAGGCCGAGAAGGTGTGTTCGGGCGCGGGGAAGCTGCCGTCCTTGACCGCGGCGACATAGGCGCGGATCGCGGCCTCGATCGAGGTCTGGCCTTCCATGAAGTTGCGCACGAACTTCGCCTTGCGGCCGGGATAGATGTTCAGCATGTCTTGCAGCACCAGCACCTGGCCCGAGCAATCCACGCCGGCGCCGATGCCGATGGTCGGAATCTCCAGCTGGCTGGTCACGGTGGCGGCCAGCGCGGCCGGCACCGCTTCCATCACGATCAGCTGGGCGCCGGCGCTTTGCAGCGCCTCGGCGTCGCGGCGCAGCTGGGCCGCGCTCGCGTCGGTCTTGCCCTGTACCTTGAAGCCACCGAAGGCATGCACCGACTGCGGCGTCAGCCCGATATGCGCGCACACCGGAATGCTGCGCTCGACCAGGAAGCGGACGGTCGGCGCCAGCCACTCGCCGCCTTCGAGCTTGACCATCTGCGCGCCGGCGCGCATCAGCGTCACGGCGCTGGCGAAGGCCTGCTCGGGCGTGCCGTAGGTGCCGAAGGGCAGGTCGGTGACGACCAGCGCGGTCTGGTTGCCGCGCGCCACGCATTCGGTGTGGTACGCCATCTGTTCCAGCGTGACGGGCAGCGTGGTCTGCTGGCCCTGCATCACGTTGCCCAGCGAATCGCCGATCAGGATCACCTCGACGCCGCAGTGGTCGAGCAGCGCGGCAAAGCTCGAGTCGTACGCGGTCAGCATCACGATCTTTTCGCCGGCGGCGCGCATCGCCTGCAGCTTGGGGATCGTGATGGACTTGCGGGAGGGTTCCAGGAGATAGCTCATCGTTGTGCCTCGGAGGTCCGCTGGCCGGCGCCCGGAACGGGCGGGGCCGTCAGCTGCGGAAGATGAAATAGACGGCACCGACCATGCACAGCGCCGCCCACACGTAGTCCCACTTGAAGCTTTGCTGCATGTACAGCAGCGAGAACGGCACGAACACCGTCAGCGTGATCGCTTCCTGCAGGATCTTCAGTTGCGCCAGCGAGATGCCATGCTGGAAACCGATCCGGTTGGCCGGCACCTGCAGCAGGTACTCGAACAGCGCGATGCCCCAGCTGACGATCGCCGCGATATACCAGGGGCGGCTGCCCAGGTCCTTCAGGTGGCCGTACCACGCGAAGGTCATGAACACATTGGACAGCGTCAGCAGGCCGGCAGTCAGGAAGAACGGGGAGATTCCGCTTGGCGCGTACATTGGCAGAAGGAAACTTTGTCGATGCGCTGGCCCGCGACCGCGGGCAGATGGTCGGCCGCGCGGCCCAGGCCCGGAATCACCAGCTCGGGTTCGAGCTCGAGCAGCGGCACCAGCGTGAACGCGCGCGCCGCGACGCGCGGATGCGGCACGGTCAGTTGCGCGCCGTCATGCATTTCGTCGCCGAACACCAGCAGGTCCAGGTCCAGCGTGCGCGGTGCATTGCGAAAGGGCCGCTCGCGGCCGAACTGGTCTTCGATATGGTGGCAGATGACCAGCAGCTGGGCGGCCGTGAAGCTGGTCTCCAGCTTGACCACCGCATTGTAGTAATCGTCGCCGCCGGCATCGACCGGCGCGCTGCGGTACAGCGAGGATCGCGCCACGATCCGGATGCCGACCTGCTGCGCCAGGCAGACGATGGCATCCTTGACGGCTTGTCTTGCGTCGCCCAGATTGGCGCCGATGCCGATGAAGGCCAGTGTCATTCGGTTTCCTCCGGCTGGCCGCGCGCGCCGCCTTGCTGGTCGGCTGCCGCGTCCGTCTCATCCCGGGGGGAAACTTTATCCGATTTCCGCGCCGGCCGCCGACGGCGCTTCTTGCGCGCCGGACCCTCGCTGCCGGCGGTGCCGGAGGCGCGTGCCGCTTCGATCAGATTCTCGCGGCCTTCGGAGTCGGCGTTCTGGAAGTCCAGCCACCAGGTCGCCAGTTCGGCCGGCATCTCACCGGCCTCGCAGCGCAGCTGCAGGAAGTCGAAGCCGGCGCGGAAGCGCGGCGATTCCAGCAGGCGGAACGGCATGCGGCCGACGCGTTTCTCGAAGCGCGGCTGCATGCCCCAGATGTCGCGCATGTCGGTGACGAAGCGGCGCTGGATGGCCAGCTGGCCGGTCTGCCGCTCGAGCACGTCGTCCATCGCCGCATTGAGCGCCGCGATCGGATGCTCGCCGCCTTCGCGCAGCGACTTCCAGCGCTGCAGCACGTGGTGCCACAGCAGCGCGGCGAACAGGAAGCCCGGCGAAACCGGCTTGCCGGCCTGCACGCGGCGGTCGGTGTTGTCCAGCGCCAGCTGCACGAAGCGCTGGCCCAGCGGCTGTTCGATCGCGACGTCGAGCAGCGGCAGCAGGCCCTTGTGCAGGCCGGCCTTGCGCAGCTCCTGCAGCGAGGCCCAGGCGTGGCCCGACATCAGCAGCTTGAGCATTTCGTCGAACAGGCGCGCGCTCGGCACGTTGTGGATCAGCGAGGCCAGGTCGGCGATCGGCTGGCGCGTGGCCTCGTCGATGTCGAAGCCGGTCTTGGCGGCGAACCGCACCACGCGCAGCATCCGCACCGGGTCCTCGCGATAGCGGGTGACCGGATCGCCGATCATCCGCAGCGTGCGCGCCCGCATGTCTTCCATGCCGTGGTGGTAGTCGTGCACGGTCTGCTCGGCCGGGTCGTAGTACATCGCATTGATGGTGAAGTCGCGCCGTTCGGCGTCCTCCGCCTGCGAGCCCCAGACGTTGTCGCGCAGCACCCGGCCGGAGGCGTCGATCGCGTGGGTCTTGTTGTCCAGTTCGGCGCGCTTGAGCCGGCGGCCTTCGGGCAGCGTTTCGCTGGCCACCGCGTCGACCAGCGCGCGGAAGGTCGACACCTCGATGATTTCCTGCTCGCGCCCGCCGTAGAAGGTCACGTGCACGATCTGGAAGCGCCGGCCGATGATGCGCGAGCGGCGGAACAGCGCCTGCACCTGGTCAGGCGTGGCGTTGGTCGCCACGTCGAAGTCCTTGGGCTTGATGCCGAGCAGCAGGTCGCGCACCGCGCCGCCGACGATGAAGGCCTGGTAGCCGGCCTGCTGCAGCGTGCTGGTGACCTTGACCGCGTTGCGCGACAGCAGCGTGGGATCGATCTGGTGCTCGTCGGCGCTGATGATGCGCGGTGTGTGGGCGCGGCCGAGGCGTCGCTGCTTGGGCCCGGGCTTGCCCAGCAGCCGGTTGATAAGCTTCTTGATCACGTCAGAACAGGTCCATGATGCGCCAGCCGGCCGCGGCGGCATGATGGCGGAGGCGCTCGTCCGGGTTGGTGGCGATCGGCTCGGTGACCTTGGCCAAGAGCGGCAGGTCGTTCATCGAATCGCTGTAGAAAGTGGTGGTGGCGAAGTCCTGCCAGCGCGCGCCCTGTTCCTTCAGCCAGGCCTCGACGCGGGCGATCTTGCCTTCGCGGAAGCTCGGGATGCCGAACACCTCGCCGGTGTAGGCGCTCTCGGCCAGGCCGTCGGCGGTGGCGGGTTCGGTGGCGATCAGGTGCTTGATGCCGAAGGCGGCGGCGATCGGCGCGGTGACGAAGCTGTTGGTCGCCGTGACGATGGCGCACAGGTCGCCGGCGTCCAGATGCTTGTAGACCAGCGCGCGCGCCTGCGGCGTGATGGCCGGCTCGATCACTTCGTGCATGAACTGCTGGCGCCAGGCGTTCAGGCGCTCGCGCGGATGGGCCGCCAGCGGGGCCAGCGCGAACTTCAGGAAGGCCTGGATATCGAGGGTGCCGGCCTTGTAGTGGCCGTAGAACTCGTCGTTCTTGCGACGATAGGTTTCCTCGTCGACCACGCCAAGACGGACCAGAAAGCGGCCCCATTCGTGGTCGCTGTCGGTCGGGATCAGGGTGTGGTCGAGGTCGAACAATGCCAGATTCATGGGCGGCGATTTTACCTTAAGGGGATGACGGCCGGCTTGGCGGCCGATTGCAGGGAGCGTGCCAGGGGGCGGGCCGCGTGCGAGCCGGTGTTTGAGGCCGCTGCGCGGGCCGGCGTGTGGGCCGGTGTGTAGGGCTTCCGGCCGGCCCGCGCGCTATTCACGCAACTCGGCGAACATTTCGCGCAGCAGCGGCAGCGTCACCGCCCGCTTGCGTTCGAGCGAATAGGTATCGAGCGCGTCCAGCAGCGCCATCAGGCTGGGCATGTCGCGATAGTGGCGCGTCACCAGCCAGTGCGGGATTTCGGGGGACAGCTGCAGCCCGCGTTCGCGCGCGGCCTGCACCAGCGCGGCCATCTTGTCGTCGTCCGACAGCGGCGCGAGCTGGTAGACCAGGCCCCAGCCGAGCCGGGTGCGCAGGTCCTCGCGCACCGGCATGGTGACAGGAGCCAGG
Organism: Cupriavidus cauae; assembly: GCF_026210475.1. Classification (NCBI taxonomy): domain Bacteria; kingdom Pseudomonadati; phylum Pseudomonadota; class Betaproteobacteria; order Burkholderiales; family Burkholderiaceae; genus Cupriavidus; species Cupriavidus cauae. The sequence continues at coordinate 134,191 of NZ_CP080293.1, read as the reverse complement.
CTGCCGGCCACCACCAGCGCGGTGCGCACGTGCGCGCGCACCTCGTTATACAGGGAAAACACCGCGATCTGGCGGGCCTCGTCGAGCAGGTCGACGTCGTCGACCGTGTACAGCTGGCAGCTCGGATCGAAGATGAAATCGGCCAGCGCGTGGTGCGGGCTCAGATAGCGGCAGCGCAGGCCGGCATGGGCGCCGGCGTCGCACAGCGCGTGCAGCAGATGGGTGCGGCCCGAGCCGGTCTCGCCCCACAGATAGATCAGCCGGTCGGCGGCGCGCTCCTGCGCCACCGCGCCCGGCAGCTCGCGCAGCCGCTGCACCGGTTCGCGGTTGGCCGACACGAAGAAGTTCTCGAAGGTCGACGGTGGCGGGCTGCCCAGTTCGAGCGACAGTTGCTTGGGGCGCGGAGACATGGCGTATCGATTACTTCCGGTAGAGGTCGCTTGTCACATACAGCCGCCGCAACTGGCGGGCGCCGACCAGCAGGACCGCGCAGGTCGGCAGCGCCAGCAGCACGCCGAAGAAGCCGAACAGCTGCCCGAAGGCCAGCAGCGCGAAGATCACCACCAGCGGATGCAACCCGATTCGGTCGCCCACCAGGCGCGGCGTCAGATAGAAGCTCTCGACGAACTGGCCGATGCCGTAGACCAGGGCGACCGCGCCCAGCCCGTACAGATTGCCGAACTGCAGCAGCGCCGCGACGATCGCCAGCGCCAGGCCGAAGCCGAAGCCGATATAGGGGATGAAGACCGCCAGGCCGGTGAACACGCCGATCGGGATCGCGATCTCGAAGCCGGCGATGGTCAGGCCGATCGAATACAAGGCGGCCAGGATCAGCATCACCACGATCTGCCCGCGCAGATACTGCGACAGCAGCGCGTCGGTCTCGGCGGTCAGCTCGCGCACCTTGGGCACCCAGCGGCGCGGCACCAGGCCCTCGATGCGGCGCATCACCATGTGCCAGTCCATCAGCAGATAGAACATGACGATCGGCACCAGCAGCGCCAGCCCGCCATAGGTGATCAGCGCGGTGCCGGAGACGCGCACATAGGTCAGCAGCACCGCCAGCAGGTCCTCCGGGCTGGCGGCGAAGCGCTCCGACATCATGCGGCGCAGCCCCGGGAAGTCGAAGCGCACGCGCACGCCGAGTTCGGACAAGCGCGGGGCCACCACCGAATTGAGTTTCTTCAGCAGTTCGGGCAGCTGCTCGCGCAACTGCGGAATCTCGCGCTGGAGCACGGCGATGACCAGCAGCACCAGCAACACCACGACGACGATCAGCAGCAGGATCATCAGCGAGACGGCAATCACCCGTGGCACCTTGTGCCGCTGCAGCCAATCGACGCCGGGGTTCAGGATGTAGGCGAAGATGAACGCGAACAGGAAGGGCGACAGCACCGGCGCCAGCGCCAGCAGCGTGGCGAACAGCGCGACGCCGAGCGCGACCCAGAGCAGAATGCGCTTGGCCTCGTGGGACAGCAGGGGGGCGTTCATCGGGACAGTGGGGGAATGACCGGTAAAAAGAGACCAGCTGAAAGAGACCAGCAAAAGGAAAGCCGAGGACGCGCGGCAAGCGCGGGTCGTCGCCCGGCGGCGGCGGGTTTGCACGGCACAAGCCGATGCAACTGGAAGCCGACACCCGGTATCCGTTAAAATCGCGATTCTACTGGACTCGCGACCCGCCAACCGGCGCCGCGAGGGCCGCATTCCTCACTTGTGCGTGGTCCGACGCGTGATCCGACTCGCCCGAGTGTCGTCATTTCCACCATCCAGGACCCGCAGAATTCCATGAGCGCAGCCCCCACTTCCGGCCAGGCAGGCCTTTCGTACCGCGATGCCGGCGTTGACATCGATGCGGGCGACGCGCTCGTCGACCGTATCAAGCCCTTCGCCAAGCGCACCATGCGCGAGGGCGTGATGGCCGGCATCGGGGGCTTCGGCGCGCTGTTCGAGTTGTCGCGCAAGTTCAAGGAGCCGGTGCTGGTGTCCGGCACGGACGGCGTCGGCACCAAGCTGAAGCTGGCCTTCCAGCTGAACCGCCACGACACCGTGGGCCAGGATCTGGTCGCGATGAGCGTCAACGACATCCTGGTGCAGGGCGCCGAGCCGCTGTTCTTCCTCGACTATTTCGCCTGCGGCAAGCTGGACGTCGATACCGCCGCCACCGTGATCCAGGGCATCGCCCATGGCTGCGAACTGGCCGGCTGCGCGCTGATCGGCGGCGAGACCGCGGAAATGCCGAGCATGTACCCGGACGGCGAATACGATCTGGCCGGCTTCGCGGTCGGCGCGGTCGAGAAGAGCCGCATCATCGACGGCACCACCATCGTGCCGGGCGATGTGGTGCTGGGCCTGGCCTCGTCGGGCGCGCATTCGAACGGCTATTCGCTGGTGCGCAAGATCATCGAGGTCGCCAAGCCGGACCTGGAGGCCGATTTCCACGGCCAGCGCCTGCAGGACGCCATCATGGCGCCGACGCGCATCTACGTGAAGCCGCTGCTGTCGCTGATCGAGACGCTCCCGGTCAAGGGCATGGCCCACATCACCGGTGGCGGCCTGACCGAGAACGTGCCGCGCGTGCTGCCCAAGGAAGTCACCGCGGTGCTGCAGCGCGATGCCTGGACGCTGCCGCCGCTGTTCCAGTGGCTGCAGGCCCAGGGCCGCGTCGCCGACGACGAGATGCACCGCGTGTTCAACTGCGGCATCGGCATGGTGGTGATCGTGGCCAAGGAAGACGCCGAACGCGCGATCCGGCATCTGCAGGCCGCCGGCGAGGCGGTGTGGCAGATCGGCGAGATCCGCGAACGCGAGGAGGGGCAGGCGCCGACCGTGGTGGTCTGACCACGGTGGTCTGATCCTCCCGGCGTTGGGACAAAAAAACAGGCGGATGCTTTGGCATCCGCCTGTTTTCGTTTGGGCGCGTCGCTGCCCGTGTCGAGGCAGGCCGGCTTGTCCAGGCCCGTTTGTTCAAGCCCGCTTGTTCACGCCCGCTTCTTCAAGCCCGCTTGTTCACGCCCGCTTCTTCAAGCCCGTTTGTTCAAGCCCGCTTGTTCATGCCCGCGCCGTCAGGCTGACTTCCCCGCCATCGCCGTCAACGCCTCGCCGGTAACCCGGCAGATGCGCCAGTCCGGCAGCACGCTGGCGCCCATCGCGCGATAGAAGTCGATCGACGGCGTGTTCCAGTCCAGCACGGTCCATTCGAAACGGCCGCAGCCGCGCTCGACCGCCAGTCCCGCCAGATGGATCAGCAGGGCCTTGCCGATGCCGTGGCCGCGCCAGGCCGGCTCGACATACAGGTCCTCCAGATAGAGGCCGGGCTTGGCCAGGAACGTCGAGTAGTTATGGAAGAACAGCGCGAAGCCGATCGCGCGCGGGCCTTCGGGCGTGGGCACCTCGGCCAGCACGGCCTCGGCCAGCGGGCGCGCGCCGAACAGCGTCCGGCGCAGTTTCTCGGGCGTGGCCTCGACCAGATGGGTCAGCTTCTCGTACTCGGCGAGCTCGGCGATCAGGCGCAGCAGCGTGTCGCAGTCGTCGGCGGTGGCGGGGCGCAGCGTGAAGGCGGTGGCGGTCATGGCGGCGGAATTTGAATGTAGTAGCCCGGACGGGACGAAGCCGCGATTATCGCGCGCTCGCCGTGCCGTCGGCTACGGGCCCGGCTGCGCCAGCCGCGCGACCTGCTCGACATAGTCCGGCGCCAGGCAATCGACCACCAGCCGCTCGGGCGTCGAGCGCAGCCACGTCAGCTGCCGCTTGCACAGCTGGCGCGTCGCCGCGATGCCGCGCTCGCGCATCGTGGCGAAGTCGCAGAGGCCGTCCAGATATTCCCAGACCTGCCGGTAGCCGACGCAGCGGATCGATGGCAGTCCCGGATGCAGGTCGCCGCGTGCCCGCAGGCGTTCGACCTCGTCCAGCAGCCCGCCGGCGAGCATCGCGTCGAAGCGGGCCTCGATGCGCGCGTGCAGCACCGCGCGGTCCGACGGCTCCAGCGCGATCGCGCGAAAGCGCGCGCCGGCCGCGCCGTCGAAGGTGCGCGCATCGGCCTGGCGTGCCAGCAGCGCCGACATTGGACGGCCGGTCAGCCGGTGGATCTCCAGCGCGCGCTGGATGCGCTGTGCGTCGTTGGGCGCCAGCCGCGCCGCCGTGACCGGATCGACCTCGGCCAGCATCGCATGCAACGCCGGCCAGCCGCGCTGCTCGGCCAGCTTGTCGAGCTCGGCGCGCACCTGCGGATCGGCCTGCGGCAGGTCGTTCAGGCCCTGGGTCAGCGCCTTGTAATAGAGCATGGTGCCGCCGACGATCAGCGGCTCGCGGCCGCGCGCGCGGATCGCGTCGATCAGCGCATTGGTATCGGCGACGAATTGCGCGGCCGAATAGCTGTCGGCCGGATCGATGATGTCGATCAGATGGTGCGGCACCGCGGCCAGTTCGGCGGCAGAGGGCTTGGCGGTGCCGATGTCCATCTCGCGATAGACCAGCGCCGAATCCATGCTGATGATCTCGATCGGCGCGCGTGCGGCCAGCGCCAGGGCGGCCGCGGTCTTGCCCGAGGCGGTGGGGCCGAGCAGGCAGACGATGGGAGCGGGCGAGGCGGAGGCCATGGAATAAGCGGACAACGACGAAGCGGACAACGACGAAGCGGACAACGACAGCGCGCGGCCTTACTGGCCGCGCAGGAACAGCCGGTCCAGCTCGGCCACGGTCAGCTGGACCCAGGTCGGCCGGCCATGGTTGCACTGGTCGGCGCGCTCCGTCTGTTCCATCTGGCGCAGCAGCGCGTTCATTTCCTCGACGGTCAGCTTGCGGTTGGCGCGCACGGCGCTGTGGCAGGCCAGCGTCGCCAGCAGTTCGTTCTGGCGCTCGGCCAGCACGCGCGAACCGCCATAGGCATGCAGGTCGCGCAGCACGTCGCGCGCCAGCGCCTCGGCGTCGGCCTGCTTCAGCAGCGCCGGAATCGCGCGCACCGCCAGCGTGGTCGGCGAGACCGGCGCGATGTCGAAGCCCAGCAGCGCCAGCGTGTCCTGGTGTTCCTCGGCGGCGCCGATCTCGACCGGGCTGGCCGGCAGCGTGACCGGAATCAGCAGCGGCTGCACCGTCATCTGGCGCGCGTCGAGCGCGGTCTTGATCTGCTCGTACAGGATGCGCTCGTGCGCGGCGTGCATGTCGACCAGCACCAGGCCGCGCGCGTTCTGCGCCAGCACGTAGATGCCGTGCAGCTGGGCAATCGCATAGCCGAGCGGATGGTCGCCGGCGTCGTCCTGTTGGCCGTCGCCGGCGCCCACGCCGTGCATCGGCGCACGGTCGAGCAGCGACGGCGGTTCGTCCGCGCGGGCGGCGCGCGCATCGGCCAGCCATGCGGGCGGCTGGCTCGATGGCGTGAAGCGCTGGCCGGCCGGCGACAGCGCATCGCGGACCATGCCCAGATACGCCTGCCGCGGCTGCGCGATACCGAGCTCGGTCTGGCGCGCGGCCGCGGTGTAATCGACCCAGGGGCGACCGCCCGGCTGCGCGGGGCTGGTGGCGGCGACGCGCAGCGCCGGGGCCTGGCCGCCATGACCGATGCCGTCGTCGCCGGTATGCAGGCTGTCGCCGTTTTCGCCCGCCTGGCGCGCCAGGCAGCGCTGCACCGCGTGGTAGACGAACTGATGGACCGCGCGCGATTCGCGGAAGCGCACCTCGATCTTGGACGGGTGCACGTTGACGTCGACCAGCTCGGGCGGCAGGTCCAGGCACAGCACGTACGAAGGGAAACGGTCGCCGTGCAGCACGTCCTGATAGGCGCTGCGCACCGCGTGCGTCAGCAGCTTGTCGCGGACGAAGCGGCCATTGACGAAGAAGAACTGCTGGTCGGGACGGCCGCGCGAGGCGGTCGGCAATCCGGCGAAGCCGTACAGCGCGAGCTCGCCGGCCTGTTCTTCCAGCGGCAGCCGCGCCCGGGCGAATTCGCTGCCGAGCACCTGCGCGGTACGCGTGGCGACATCGCCCGCATTCCAGTGCTCCATCGGCTTGCCGTTGTGATGGACCGACAGCGTGACGTCGGGCCGGGCCAGTGCGATGCGCCGGATCACCTCGAGGCAATGGCCGAGCTCGGTCTGTTCGCTCTTCAGGAATTTGCGGCGGGCCGGCGTATTGAAATACAGGTGCTGCACGTCGACGGTGGTGCCGACCCCACCCGAGGCGGGCTGCAGCGCGCCGGTGTCCGCATGGATCTGGCTGGCGTGGGGGCAGTTCGCCGTGCGGCTGGTCAGCACCAGCTGCGAGACCGAGGCGATCGAGGCCAGCGCCTCGCCCCGAAAGCCCAGCGTCAGCACCGATTCGAGCTCATCGAGCGAGGCGATCTTGCTGGTGGCATGGCGCATCAGCGCGACCGAGAGCTCCTCGGCCGGGATGCCGCAGCCGTTGTCGGTGATCACGATGCGGCGTACGCCGCCTTCCTCGAGCCGCACCGACAACTGCGTCGCGCCGGCGTCCAGCGCGTTCTCCAGCAGCTCCTTGACCACCGAGGCCGGGCGCTCGACCACCTCGCCGGCCGCGATCTGGCTGACCAGCTGATCGGGCAGCGGGCGGATCGGGCGTGAGGGGGCCAGGCGGCGCTGCGGGCGGTCTGCACGCGGGTCGGCACCCGGGGTGGTGCCCGATGCGGGAAATGCGGCGGCGGAGGCAGGAGAGGAGGGTGGCGCGGACATGGCAGCGATTATACGTGCCGGCCTCGTTGCGGCATGGGAGCGGAACGGGGCCGCGACGCGTCGGGGACGGGGCCGGGATGGCGCGGGAGCGATGTGCCCGATTGCGTGCGGAAGCTCGCACCCCTGCCGCAGATGGGGGGGTTACGCCACCGGTGCGGCCACGTTCGTCTTGTATGATGTCGGGCTGGACAAAGATGGGGAACGTCTTGGAAATCGTATTGCAGTTCATCGACATGCTGCTGCACGTCGACAAGTATCTCGGCACCGTGATTCAGCAATATGGCGCCTGGGTCTATGCCATTCTGTTCGCGATCGTCTTTGCCGAGACCGGCCTGGTCGTGGTGCCCTTCCTGCCCGGGGATTCGCTGCTCTTTATCGCCGGCGCGTTCTGCGCCACCGGGGCGATGAACGAGTGGGTGTTGATCGGGCTGCTGCTCGCCGCCGCGATCGGCGGCAATACCGTCAACTACTGGATCGGCAGCTGGATCGGCCCGAAGGTGTTCGACCATCAATGGCGCTTCCTCGACCAGCAGGCGCTGCGCAAGACGCACGACTTCTACGAGCGCCACGGCGGCAAGACGCTGGTGATCGCGCGCTTCGTGCCGATCGTGCGTACGTTTGCGCCCTTCGTCGCGGGGGTGTCGCAGATGACGTTCGCGCGCTTCCAGTTCTTCAATGTGCTCGGCGCGGTCATCTGGGTGTTCGGCCTGGTGTTCGCCGGCTATTTCTTCGGCAACCTGCCCTTCATCAAGCAGTACCTGAACCTGATCGTGCTGGCCGGCATCAGCGCGGCGATCGTGCCGCTGATCCTGGGCGGCCTGTGGCGGCTGCTGCGGCGCGGCGACAAGCGCCGCCGCGTGTCGTAAGACGTGTCGTAGGACGCGGCTTGCTGCGAGGCCGGCATCTTCGCGATGCCGGCCTGTCTCTTTCTCTGTCTCTCCCTTCTTCCTTGCCCGGTTGCGTTCGCCCGCTCAGTTCAGCGACCGGCTCATCATCCGCAGCGCCGGCATGCGGTCGCGGATCTGGGTCGAATCGGCCGCATCGGGCCGGGCGCTGACATAGGCCTCCAGATCTTCCAGCGCGGGCCGGAAGCATTCCAGATTCGCGTAGGCCAGGCCCCGGTCGCGCACTTCCTCGATCGAATCGGGCAGCAGGATCACCAGCCGGTTCTGCACCGCCAGCAGCCGCTGCCAGCGCGACTCCTGCAGATAGATCGCCTTCAGATTGCGCAGCATCCGCGCGATGATCTCGCGATGGCTGGCGGTCTGCAGGAACAGGCCGAGCGGCACCGCGTTCGGATCGGCGATGCCCTCGCGCTCCAGGTACGGGTCCAGCATGTCCTGCAGCTGTTCCTTGGACAGCGTCTCGCCGGTCAGCGGATCGAGCACGACCTCGCCCGCCGGAATCGACATCCGCAGCAGGAAGTGGTTGGGGAAGGAAACGCCCTTGAGCGGCAGGCCGATCTGCTGGCCCAGCTCCATGTACAGCACCGCCAGCGAGATCGGAATGCCGCGCCGCTGCCGCAGCACCACGTTCAGATACGAATTGTCGGGGTCGTAGTAGTCGTTCGCGTTGGGCCCGAAGCCCAGGTCGCGATAGAAGAAATGGTTCAGCAGGCGCAGGCGCTGGATGGCCGGGGTGCCGTCGGCGATCCGCCGTTTCAGCCGCAGGGCCAATACGTCGATGGCGGCCAGTTCGGCCTGCAGATCCAGGTCAGGGTAGGCATCCTGTGCGATCGACAGGGCCGTTTCGGTCAGCGGGATACCGCTGTCGTCCGCCACCAGCGCGGCAAAATAGTCCAGGACTTTGGTCGAGGTCATAGCGGTTCCTGGTTGCGGCCGGCGCCATGTCTTCAGGCTGCTTTGCGCTTGAAGGCAGCATAGCGCAGGCCCGTGAGCCACAGTGTACCGAAGTAGACGACCGCCGCAAGCACCAGGCACGAGGCCATCAGCGCGATCCGCAGCAGCGGGGTGGTACCCAGGGCGACCCAGTCGAAGGTGCGCGCGAACCACAGCAGCACGCCCGCCAGCAGCGTCGCCGCGGCCGACAGCTGTGCGAGGAACAGCCACCAGCCCGGCGCGGGCCGGTAGACGCCGACGCGGCGCAGGCCGATGAACAGCAGCACGGCATTGAGCGTCGCGCTGACACTGATCGACAGCGCCAGCCCTGCGTGCCCGAGCCAAGGCACGAAGGCGAGGTTGGCGAGCTGCGTCATCACCAGCATCGCGATCGCGATCTTGACCGGCGTGCGGATGTCCTGCCGCGCGTAGAAGCCGGGCGCGAGGATCTTGACCAGGATCTGGCCGACCAGGCCGACGCCGTAGGCCATCACCGCGAGCCTGGTCATCTCGACCGCATGGGCGTCGAACTTGCCGTAGTGGAACAGCACCGCGGTCAGCGGCCGGCCAAAGACATAGAGGCCGATCGCGCTCGGGATCGCCAGCAGGAAGGTCAGCCGCAGGCCCCAGTCGAGCAGCGCGGAATATTCGACGCTGTCCTCGCGCGCGCTGGCCTTCGACAGGCTCGGCAGCAGGATCGTGCCGATCGCCACGCCGAGCAGCGCGGTCGGAAACTCCATCAGGCGGTCGGCATAGGTCAGGAAGGACACGCTGCCGGTGGCCAGGCGCGAGGCGATATTGGTATTGATGATCAGGCTGATCTGCGCCACGGACACGCCCAGCAGCGCCGGGCCCATCTGCCGCAGGATGCGGCGCACGCCGGGGTCGCGCCAGGCGGCGCGCAGGTTCACGCCGATGCGCGGCAGCATGCCGATGCGCTTGAGCGCGGGCACCTGGATCGCCAGCTGCAGCAGGCCGCCGACCAGCACGCCCCAGGCCTGCGCGTAGATCGGCTGCTGCAGATGGGGCGCGACGAACAGCGCGGCGCCGATCAGCGACAGGTTCAGCAGCACCGGCGTGAAGGCGGGCACCGCGAAGTTGCGCCAGGTGTTCAGCACGCCCGAGGCCAGCGCGACCATCGAGATCAGGCCTATGTAGGGGAACATCACGCGGGTCATGAAGACGGCCGCGTCGTAGGTCTGGTTGTCGCCGCGAAAGCCGGTCGCGACGATCGTCATGATCACCGGGGCGGCCAGCACGCCGACCAGCGACACCGCGGCCAGCGCCCACGCCATCACGGTGGCGACCGCATCGACCAGCAGCCGGGTCGGCTCGTCGCCGCGCTTGCCGTGGTATTCGCCGAGGATCGGCACGAAGGCCTGCTGGAAGGCGCCCTCGCCGAAGATCCGGCGCAGCATGTTCGGGATGCGGAAGGCGACATTGAACGCGTCGGTCATGTCGGAGGCGCCGAACGCGCGGGCGATCAGGATCTCGCGGATCAGGCCGGTGATGCGCGACAGCATCGTCAGGCCGCTGATGGTGGCGAGCGATTTGAGCAGGTTCAAGGTCGGGGAGGAGAGGAAACGGTTGTGGCGCCGCCGGGACGCGTCGCCGGGCGGCGGATCGCAGTCAGACGGCCGCGGAGCGCCGAAAGTTGCAATGCCACCACACCGGGCGAGCCTGGGCCCGCCAATTGTGGCGCCAATTATACGGATTGGTGTGCGCGGCCCGCCGCCTTCGCCGACGGGCGGGATCTTCCTTGCGGCGGCTTCGATCTTGTGTGTATAATCGCCGATTCGAGAAGATAGTTGCGTTCCGGATTCGTGTGTCAGTGCATCCCGGGTCGCTCTTGTGCAATCCACGCACGCATCTGAATTCAGGATATTTACGAAATGGCAAATTCCGCACAAGCTCGCAAGCGCGCGCGTCAAGCCGTCGCCCAGAACGCGCACAATTCCAGCCTGCGCTCGCGTCTGCGCACGGCCGTCAAGGCAGTCCGCAAGGCGATCGACGCCGGCGACAAGGCCGCTGCTGCCGAGATCTTCAAGAACTCGCAAGCCGTGATCGACAGCATCGCCGACAAGAAGATCGTTCACAAGAACAAGGCAGCGCGCCACAAGTCGCGTCTGTCGGCTGCGATCAAGGCCATGGCCGCCTGATTGCCGCGTTCACCGGCCGCGCCTGGCGCGCGGTCGGCGCAGTAAAAAAGCCCGTCCGATGACGGGCTTTTTGCATTCCGCTTGGCGCTTCGGCATTGCGCTTCGGCGTTGCGCTTCGGCGTTGCGCTTCCGATTTGCGGCATTGCGCTTCGTCCTTGCCCTTCGCCCTCGGCGCGCTCCCGCGCTTATTCGTCGATGCACTCAATCCAGCGAGCAGGCCTCGACCAGCTGCAGGTGGTTGTCGCGCGCGAAGTTCAGCACGAAGTCCAGCGCCTTGGGCTCGATCTCGCGCAGCCGCGCATCGACCACCACGCATTTGACGCCGCCGGACATCACCGGGCGCACGTAAGGGGAGTAGGTCAGGCGGGGATCGCCGGTATCGCCGGGCGGGCGGAATTGCGCCATCACGCCGCACAGCCGTTCAGCCCAATCGCTCGGACGGAAGGTCTTGCCTTCCTTGGTGATGCCCTGGATGAAGTACTGGCGAACGGTGGAATTCATGGACTGCGGTGAGGCTGGTGACTCGACGGGAAACCCGCAACGGGCGCCCGTTTGACGCGGCGAGCGGCGATGGGTTCGCGCGAATCTGGCCGGAAGGCGGGGCGTCGGTCGTGGCGGGGGCACTTTTGATGCCGGCGGCGGGCGGCGGCAAGGGTATGCCGGGCCCCGCGTGAATCAGCGAGTATTATATCTTATATAAGACTGCCGCATAAGCCGGGGAGGGCTCCCCGGCGGCCCGGCCGTGCGCCCGCCCAGGCTCGCCAAAGCAGGAATAATCCCTTATGATTCCTGAACTCACATTGCGCAAGCGACGCGAAAGGCGGCTCCGCGACAGCGTGGTTCCATGACCGTTCATGGCCTCGCGTGTCCCCATCGAGCCGCCTTCTTTGTTTTATGAGCCCAACGCCGATCAAGCACTATCTCCAATTCAGCGACCTCGATGCGAAGGAGTACGAGTACCTGCTCGACCGCGCCCGGATTCTGAAGACCAAGTTCAAGAACTACGAGACCTGGCATCCGCTGCACGACCGTACGCTGGCGATGATCTTCGAGAAGAACTCGACCCGCACGCGACTGTCGTTCGAGGCCGGCATCCACCAGCTGGGCGGCCACGCGGTGTTCCTGAACACGCGCGACTCGCAGCTGGGCCGCGGCGAGCCGATCGAGGACGCCGCGCAGGTGATCTCCCGCATGGTGGACATCATCATGATCCGCACCTTCGGGCAGGAGATCATCGACCGTTTCGCCGCCCATTCGCGCGTGCCGGTGATCAACGGGCTGACCAACGAATACCATCCGTGCCAGGTGCTGGCCGACGTCTTCACCTATATCGAGCACCGCGGCAGCATCCGCGGCAAGGTGGTGGCGTGGATCGGCGATGCCAACAACATGGCCTATACCTGGATCCAGGCCGCCGAACGGCTGGGCTTCACCTTTCATTTCTCGGCGCCGCCGGGATACCAGCTCGATCCGGCGATGGTGCCGGCCAGCGCCGCGAGCCTGGTCAAGGTCTTCGACAACCCGCTGGCCGCGTGCCAGGGTGCCGATCTGGTGACCACCGACGTCTGGACCAGCATGGGCTTCGAGGCCGAGAACGAGGTGCGCAAGCGTGCCTTCCAGGACTGGATGGTGACCACCGCGATGATGGACCGCGCCAATCCCGACGCGCTGTTCATGCACTGCCTGCCGGCGCACCGCGGCGAGGAAGTCGAGGCCGCCGTGATCGACGGCCCCAAGAGCGTGGTCTGGGACGAGGCCGAGAACCGGCTGCACGTGCAGAAGGCGCTGATGGAGTACCTGCTGTGCGGGCGCTATTGAGCGACGCGTCGGATCGATGATCCGGTCGATCGCCTGGCATCCGAGCCGCGCCGTCCGGCGATGTGGCGCCCAAGCCCGGGCGGTCATGTCAAAATAGCGGCTTTCCGTTTTTCCATATCCGATGTGCGGACTGTCTTACCTGCCGGTCCGCGCCTCTTTTGCGCATCGAGTCGAACATGAGCGATATCAAGAAAGTCGTGCTCGCCTACTCCGGCGGGCTGGACACTTCGGTGATCCTGAAGTGGCTGCAAGACACCTACCAATGCGAGGTGGTCACCTTCACGGCCGACATCGGCCAGGGTGAGGAACTGGAGCCGGCTCGCCAGAAGGCGCTCAAGTTCGGCATCAAGCCCGAAAACATCTTTATCGACGACCTGCGCGAAGAATTCGTGCGCGACTTCGTCTTCCCGATGTTCCGCGCCAATGCGGTCTACGAAGGCGAATACCTGCTGGGCACGTCGATCGCCCGTCCGCTGATCGCCAAGCGCCAGATCGAGATCCTGCGCAGCACCGGCGCCGACGCCGTGTCGCACGGCGCCACCGGCAAGGGCAACGACCAGGTCCGCTTCGAGCTCGGCTATTACGGCCTGGAGCCGGGCGTCAAGGTCATCGCCCCGTGGCGCGAGTGGGACCTGCTGTCGCGCGAGAAGCTGCTGGCCTACGCCGAGAAGGCCGGCATCGAAATCGACATGAAGCACAAGAAGGGCGGCGCACCGTACTCGATGGACGCCAACCTGCTGCACATCTCGTTCGAAGGCCGCCATCTGGAAGACCCGAAGGCCGAGGCCGAGGAAGACATGTGGCGCTGGACGGTGTCGCCGGAGCAGGCGCCGGACGCGCCCGAGTTCCTCGACATCGAGTTCGAGCAGGGCGACATCGTCGCGCTGAACGGCAAGCGCATGTCGCCGGCCGAAGTGCTGACCGAACTGAACCGCCTGGGCGGCAAGCATGGCATCGGCCGTCTGGACCTGGTCGAGAACCGCTACGTCGGCATGAAGAGCCGCGGCTGCTATGAAACGCCGGGGGGCACGATCCTGCTGCGCGCCCACCGCGCGATCGAATCGATCACGCTGGACCGCGAAGTCGCCCACCTGAAGGACGACCTGATGCCGCGCTACGCCAGCCTGATCTACAACGGCTACTGGTGGAGCCCGGAGCGCCGCGCGCTGCAGGTGCTGATCGACCATACGCAGCAAAACGTCAACGGCTGGGTGCGCGTCAAGCTGTACAAGGGCAACGTCATCGTGCTGGCCCGCGATTCGAAGGACACGCTGTTCGACAAGACCATCGCCACCTTCGACGACGACTTCGGCGCCTACAACCAGGCCGACGCCGGCGGCTTCATCAAGCTGAACGCGCTGCGCATGCGCATCGCCGAGAATGCGCGCCGCCAGCGCGGCAAGTAAGCCGTCAGCGAGCGGCTGCCACGCGCATCGGTAAGGAAGGAGAGGGGCCCAGGCGGCCCCTCTTTTCATGTCCGCGCAGGTCGGCACATGTCCGCGCAGGTCCTTTCAGGCCCACGTAGGTCCATGTGGGTCCGCCCCCAACATCCATCGTTCATCAGGAGAGTCACCATGAGCCAGTTCGACAATGTTTCCGTCGTCAAGCAAGCCAATCTGTATTTCGACGGCAAATGTGTCAGCCACACCGTGCTGTTTCCGGACGGCACCCGCAAGACGCTGGGCGTGATCTTCCCCGCCTCGCTGACCTTCAACACCGGCGCGCCGGAAATCATGGAGATCAACGCCGGCGTCTGCCGCGTGCGGCTGGCGGGCTCCGACGAATGGCAGACCTACGGCGCGGGCCAGCAGTTCAACGTCCCGGGCGACAGCAGCTTCGATATCGAGGTGCAGCAGACGCTCGACTACGTCTGCCACTTCGGCTGATCGCTCGCCGCGCGTCCGCGGCCGCGCGCATGGCGCGGCCGTCTCTCCTGATCGTCCCCCTTGATCGCCCCGCTTCACGGAGTTCCGCATGGCCAATCGACACAAGCCGCTCAATCTCGCCCTGCAGGGCGGCGGCGCGCACGGCGCCTTCGGCTGGGGCGTGCTCGACGCGCTGCTGGAGGATGGCCGCCTGCGTTTCGACGGCATCAGCGGCACCAGCGCCGGCTCGATGAACGCGGTGGTGATGATCGACGGCCTGCTCGAAGGTGGCCCGGAACGCGCGCGCGAGAAGCTGCACGACTTCTGGTTCGGCGTGTCGCGCGCCGGCTCGCCGTTCTCGACGCTGGGCCAGCAGACGGTCGACTGGCTGTCCGGCCAGCCCGGCAACAGCTGGCCGCTGCAGGACTGGATGCGGATGTGGTCCGGCTGGTGGAGCGCAACCGCGCAGGGCAGCACGTTCAACCCGTTGCGCTCGCTGCTCGAGGATCAGGTCGACTTCGAGCGCGTGCGAGCCTGCCCGGAAACGAAGCTGTTCATCGCCGCCACGGACGTCAACAGCGGCAACGTGCGGGTGTTCCAGACCGCCGATCTCACCGTCGACGCGGTGCTGGCCTCGGCCTGTTTGCCGTACCTGTATCCGGCCATCGAGATCGGCGAGCGGTACTACTGGGACGGCGGCTACATGGGCAATCCGGTGCTGTTCCCGTTCTTCTACCAGACCGCGACGCGCGACATCCTGGTCGTCCATATCAATCCGATCTCGCGCCCCGACGTGCCCACGCAGCCGCAGGAAGTGATGGAGCGGCTCAACGAGATCACCTTCAACGCGTCGCTGCTGCGCGAGATGCGTGCGATCGCCTTTGTGCAGAAGCTGCTCGATGAGGAGTGGCTCAAGCCCGAATACCGCGACAAGCTCAAATACATCCTGCTGCATTCGATCCGCGCCGACGAGGCGCTGGCGGACCTGTCGTCGTCGACCAAGCTGGTGACCGACTGGAATTTCCTGCTGATGCTGCGCGAGCGCGGACGCACCGCCGCGCAGGCCTGGCTCGAGCAGCATTACGATGCCGTCGGCAAGCGCGGCACCGTCGATATCCGCAAGGAGTTCCTGCAGGATCTGCCGTTGTAACCGGTCAGCGCGCAAGCACCGGCGGGCAACCTCGGCGGCCAACATCGGCGGGGAACCATCGAGCCGCTGTGGGCATGCTCCCCTCTCCCGCGGGCCGGGGGAGGGGGGAAAGGGCGCTCGCAGTACCGCCGAAGCTACCGCCGGAACTACCGTCCGGACTACAGCACCACCGGCTCGGGCTCGATCCCGACGCCAAAGCGCTCCCGCACCGTATCGGCGATGCGCGCCGCCAGCGCCAGCAGCGCACGGCCGTCGCCGCCGCCATGGTGCACGAGCACCAGCGCCTGCCGCTCGTGCACGCCGACCGGGCCTTCGCGCAGGCCCTTGAATCCGCAGCGATCGATCAGCCAGCCCGCGGCAAGCTTGTAGCTGCCGTCCGGCTGCAGATGGCTGACCAGGTCCGGATGCGCGGCCACCAGCGCGTCGCGCTGGGCGGCGCTGACCACCGGATTCTTGAAGAAGCTGCCGGCATTGCCCAGCACCGCGGGGTCGGGCAGCTTGCGCTGGCGGATCGCGATGACCGCGTCGCGGATCGCGGCCGCATCGGGTGCCGGATGATCGTGCAGCTCGCGGGCGAGCTCGGCATAGCCGAGCGCCGGCTGCCAGCGGCGCGGCAGGCGCAGCGTGACCGCGGTGATCACGTAGCGATCCCGGCCGGCCTGCTTGAACAGGCTGTCCCGATAACCGAAGGCGCAATCGCTCAGGCTCAGCGTGACGAAGCCGCGGGTTTGCCGGTCCCAGGCGCGCAGGCTGTCAAAGCGCTCGCGCAGCTCGACGCCGTAGGCGCCGATGTTCTGGATCGGCGCGGCGCCCACGCTGCCGGGAATCAGCGCCAGGTTCTCGAGCCCCGGCATGCCGTCGGCGATGGTCCGATTGACGGTTGCGTGCCAGTTCTCGCCGGCACCCACCGTCACCAGCCAGGCGTCGTCGTCGCTGGCGACGGTGTAGCCCGGAATTTGCATCAGCAGCACGACCGCATCGAGATCGCCGGTCAGCACCACGTTGCTGCCGCCGCCCAGCACGACCACCGGCCGCTGCGCGGCGCGGGGGTCGGCGAGCGCCTCGACGAGGTCGCTTTCGCTGCGCACCGCCATCGCAAAGCGCGCGCGTACGTCGAAACCCAATGTGTTGTGCTGGCGCAGCGGATAAAATTCGTGGAAATCTGCCATGCGGAAAAAGTTGCCGGACGAGGATGCCCGAACAGGGGGATGGAGCGGAACGGCCTGGACTGCAGGGTTGGCTGGATTATACGGAACCGCCGGCGAGGGCCGGCCAGGTTCAGGGACCGAACAGGGTACCGAGGTCCGAGGTACCGGAAATACAAAAGGAGTAGGCGATGCCGTCGTTTGACGTGGTGTGCGAAGCGAATATGGTCGAGGTCAAGAATGCGGTCGAGCAGGCCAACAAGGAAATCTCGACGCGCTTCGACTTCAAGGGTTCCGATTCCCGTGTCGAGCAGAAGGAAGGCGAACTGACCGCGTTTGCCGATGACGACTTCAAGCTCGGCCAGGTCAAGGACGTGCTGCTCAGCAAGATGGCCAAGCGCAATGTCGACGTGCGCTTCCTCGACTATGGCAAGACCGAGAAGATCAGCGGCGACAAGGTCAAGCAGGTCATCACGATCAAGAAGGGCGTTACCGGCGATCTGGCCAAGAAGATCGTGCGCATGATCAAGGACAGCAAGATCAAGGTGCAGGCCAGCATCCAGGGTGATGCGGTGCGCGTGTCGGGCGCGAAGCGCGACGATCTGCAAAACGTGATTGCGATGCTGCGCAAGGACGTGTCCGAGGCACCGCTGGACTTCAACAACTTCCGGGACTGAAGTCCGGATCGGGGCCTGATGGGCCCTGCGATGCCGACGCGGCCTCTGAAGGCCGCGTCTTCCTTCCGGCCTGCTCTTTACGGGGCCGTCTTATTGCGGGGGCAGGCCGCCGATCTTCGCGCCGGCCTTGATGCCCTTCTGCGCGAACCAGCCCTGGTTCATCTCCAGCGCATAGCGGATCGCCGCCTTTGGGCAGTGGTTGTCCTCGCTGTGCGGCCGCATGTCCTCGATGTTGACGATGGTGCCGTCGTCGGCCAGGAAGGCGATCGACAGCGGCAGCTCGGTGTTCTTCATCCAGAAGCAGTGACCGGCCTTCTGCTCGAACACGAACAGCATGCCGGCGTTGGCGGGCATCGACTTGCGGTACATCAGCCCTTGCTGGCGGGATTGCTGATCGGCGGCGACCTCGGCGCGGATCACGTACATGCCCGCGCTCAGCGACACCACCGGCAGCCGCTGCTGCGTTTGCGTTTGCCCGTGCGCGAGCGGTGCCAGCAGCGCCGCGCCACAGGCGAGGGCGGCGAGCCGGCGTGCCAGGCGGCGGCGGGGCGAAGACAGGAGGGCGCAATCGAGCGGCGCGGCGGACGACGGACAGCGGACAGGCATGGCGGAAAGGGCGAGGGTCATGTCGGCGGAGTCAGGAAAACGCGGCGCGACGCGGCGGAACCGCAGCGGAACGCAGCCGCAAGCATAGCGCAGCGCGGCTAGCCCGGCCGCCGGCGGCGGCTGGGGCCGGCAGTCCGGTCCGAGTCGTTACGGCCGGCGTTGGTGCGGCCGGTGTTGGTACGACCCGCGTCGGTACGGCGGGCCTTGCCGGGGCCGGCGTTTTCGGGGCTCGTGCCGGTGCGCCCCGGACTGGCGGGGCCGGGGCTCGTGCGGCCCGGCTTCGTGCGGCCCGAGTTGGCGCCACCGGAACTTGGCCGAGGCCGGACGGGCGTGGCGCCACGGGCAGGCCCGCTCATGCCCAGGCTCTGCGGCGCGACCTCCTGCCATTGCCCCGGGGCGAGACCCAGCTGGCGCAGGTCCAGCGCGCCGATGCCGACCCGGACCAGCCGCAGCGTCGGGTAGCCGACCGCCGCGGTCATGCGGCGCACCTGCCGGTTCTTGCCCTCGTGGATCACGATCTCCAGCCACTGCGTCGGGATCGCGGCGCGAAAGCGGATCGGCGGCGTGCGCGGCCACAGGAAATCCGGCTCGTCGATCAACGTGGCCTGCGCCGGCAGGGTTTGGAAGTCGCCAAGGTCGAGGCCGGCGCGCAGCCGGGCCAGCGCGGCCTCGTCCGGCACGCCTTCGACCTGCGCCAGATAGGTCTTGGCCAGCTTCTGGCGCGGGTCGGCGATGCGCGCCTGCAGCACGCCGTCATCGGTCAGCAGCAGCAGCCCCTCGCTGTCGGCGTCGAGCCGGCCGGCGGGATAGACGTCCGGCATCGCGATCCAGTCGGCGAGCGTCTGCCGGCTCGGATGGGGCGAGAACTGGCTCATGGTGCCGAACGGCTTGTTCAGGGCGATCAATGTCATGGGGAAACCGGTGCGGGAAAGGCGCCAGTATGCCGCAGCGGGCATGACGCAAGCGGCTGTCCGGGATGGCGGATGATGAAAAATTGCTGCATAATACGAAACCGGTCTTGTGTCTTATATAAGACCCAGATAGGACGCAGTCTCGCGATGCAGCAATGCCGGTGTCGCGAGGGCCGTTACAATGCCTCCCGCTAGGCCCGCATTTCGCCGTCTGGTCACGAACCCGCCGGCCGTTCGAAAACCCCCGTTCCGTACTGGAGACGTCATGTACCAACACATCAAGGTCCCGGCCGGTGAGAAGATCACGGTCAACCAGGATCTCTCGCTGAATGTTCCGGACAACCCGATCATCCCTTATATCGAAGGCGACGGTACCGGCTTCGATATCACCCCGGTGATGATCAAGGTGGTGGACGCGGCCGTGGCCAAGGCCTACGCCGGCAAGCGCAAGATCTCCTGGATGGAGATCTACGCCGGCGAGAAGTCGACCAAGGTCTATGGCCCGGATGTGTGGCTGCCCGACGAAACCCTGGACGTGCTGCGTGAATACGTGGTCTCGATCAAGGGCCCGCTGACCACGCCGGTCGGCGGCGGTATCCGCTCGCTGAACGTCGCGCTGCGCCAGCAGCTGGACCTGTATGTCTGCCTGCGCCCGGTGCGCTATTTCAAGGGCGTCCCCTCGCCGGTGCGCGAGCCCGAGAAGACCGACATGGTGATCTTCCGTGAGAACTCGGAAGACATCTACGCCGGTATCGAGTGGGAAGCCGATAGCGAGCAGGCCAAGAAGGTCATCGCCTTCCTGCAGAACGAAATGGGCGTCAAGAAGATCCGCTTCCCGGAAACCTCGGGTATCGGCGTCAAGCCCGTGTCGAAGCAGGGCACCCAGCGCCTGGTCCGCAAGGCCATCCAGTACGCGATCGACAACGACAAGCCCTCGGTGACCCTGGTCCACAAGGGCAACATCATGAAGTTCACCGAAGGCGGCTTCCGCGATTGGGGCTACGAGCTGGCGCAGAAGGAATTCGGTGCCGAGCTGATCGATGGCGGCCCGTGGTGCAAGTTCAAGAATCCGAAGACCGGCAAGGACATCATCGTCAAGGACGCGATCGCTGACGCGTTCCTGCAGCAGATCCTGCTGCGTCCCGCCGAGTACTCGGTGATCGCCACGCTGAACCTGAACGGCGACTACATCTCCGACGCGCTGGCCGCGCAGGTCGGCGGCATCGGCATCGCGCCGGGCGCCAACCTGTCGGATTCGGTGGCGATGTTCGAAGCGACCCACGGTACCGCGCCGAAGTACGCCGGCAAGGACTACGTGAATCCGGGTTCGGAAATCCTGTCGGCCGAAATGATGCTGCGCCATATGGGCTGGACCGAGGCGGCGGACCTGATCATCTCGTCGATGGAGAAGTCGATCCTGTCGAAGAAGGTCACGTACGACTTCGCCCGTCTGCTCGAAGGCGCGACCCAGGTCTCGTGCTCGGGCTTCGGTCAGGTGATGATCGACAATATGTAATCGCCCGCTTCGCGCGCGTCGCGCTGCCTCTCGGCTGCGCGGTGCGCGGTGTTGGCGCGAACCCCCGTTGCCGTCAGGTAGCGGGGGTTTGTTTTTTTGAGCCGGGTTTAAAGCGGGCCGATGTAGGCGACCAACGTGGACGACCAACGTGGGCGGCCAAGGTCGGCGGCCAAGGTGGGCAGCCAAGGTCGGCAGCCAAGGTCGGCGGCCAAGGTCGGCGGCCAAGGTGGGTCGCCAAGGTCGGCGGCCAAGGTGGGTGGCCAGGATCTATGGCCCAGGGAGGTGGTCGATGTGGGCGGCCGATATGGGTCACCGATGCCGGCGGCCGATGTGGGCGGCCGATGCGGGGGTGCCGGAATGGAAAAGGCCCGGCATTGCCGGGCCCTTTCCCCAGGATTCAACGACCTGCGCCTCGGCAATCGATGATCCGATTGCCCCCGCCGGACGCCTGCCGCCGAAGCCTGTAGCGACCGCCGCGCGCTCTGTCGGCCGGTGCGGTCGCGATGTCGCGCTCAGGCGGCGCTCTGGATGTTCGTGGCTTGCTTGCCCTTCGGACCTTGCACGATTTCGAATGAAACGCGCTGGCCCTCTTTCAGGGTTTTGAAGCCATTCATCTGGATAGCCGAAAAGTGCGCAAACAGTTCTTCGTTACCGTCGTCCGGGGTGATAAACCCGAAGCCCTTGGCATCATTGAACCATTTGACCGTACCGCTTGCCATAAACTCCCCCAACGAAAAAACAGATTTCAAACAGGGGGGCGCTCAGGCCAGCCGCCGGCGCAACGCACCGTTGCACCAAACACTGCAGCGCCTCTGTCGAGGCGCCGCTGCCAGCTCCGTAGGCCTCCCTGCTCACGGAGCACTCGAGGTCCGGTCTGTTGCTTTGGCTCGCGGGACCGGACCTGAATGTCCGAACGATTCTTCTGGCAAACAATCAGACTGTCAACCCGGCACATTCCCGACCCTGATGCCAATGTGGCAGGAATGGGACGGCGGGCAACCGTGCTACTGTGACGGCTCGCGCAGCGCGCATTGGCACGCCCTCGGGCACGCCGTTCCCCGCTGCGCCGGGCGGCGCGGTTGGAGGGGCGAGGATTGGTCCGGAAATGGTAGCTGGCCCTTGAAACCGACAGCTTTTGCCCAAATTGCAGACTTGAGCGGAGGGGTTAGAATAAAGCCATGGCTACACGGCTGGCGAATGTCCCACAACGCGATGCAGGCACCGTACTGGAGCGGAAAGAGCAGGCGCTCAAACCGCCGGCCATGTACAAGGTCGTCCTGCTGAACGACGACTACACTCCGATGGAGTTTGTCGTCATGATCCTGCAACAGTATTTCAGCAGGGACCGAGAAACGGCGACGCAAATCATGCTGACCGTCCATCGGGAAGGCAAGGGAGTCTGCGGTATCTATACCAGGGATATCGCCGCGACGAAGGTCGAGCTGGTGTCAACGCACGCGCGGCAGGCAGGGCATCCACTGCAGTGCGTGATGGAGGAAGCATGATTGCGCAAGAACTGGAAGTCAGCCTGCATATGGCCTTCGTCGAGGCCAGGCAGGCACGCCACGAATTCATCACCGTGGAGCACCTGCTGTTGGCGTTGCTGGACAACCCGACCGCAGCGGAAGTTCTGCGCGCCTGCGCGGCCAATATCGAGGACCTGCGCACCAGCCTGAAGAATTTCATCGTCGACAACACCCCCGTCGTGCCTGGTACCGACGAGGTGGACACGCAGCCGACGCTCGGCTTTCAGCGCGTGATTCAGCGCGCGATCATGCATGTCCAGTCGACCTCCAACGGCAAGAAGGAAGTCACCGGCGCCAACGTGCTGGTGGCCATCTTCGGCGAGAAGGACTCGCACGCCGTCTACTACCTGCAACAGCAGGGCGTGACGCGCCTGGACGTCGTCAACTTCATCAGCCACGGCATCCGCAAGGATCAGTCCGAGCCCGCCAAGCATGGCGACGGCGCGGCCGAGGGCGAGGGCGGCGACGGCAAGGAAAGCCCGCTGGAGCAGTACACCCAGAACATGAACGCGCTGGCCAAGGCCGGCAAGATCGATCCGCTGATCGGCCGCGAGAGCGAAGTCGAGCGCGTGGTGCAGGTCCTGTGCCGGCGGCGCAAGAACAATCCGCTGCTGGTCGGCGAGGCCGGCGTCGGCAAGACCGCGATCGCCGAAGGCCTGGCCTGGCGGATCACCAAGAACGAGGTGCCCGACATCCTCGAGAAGGCGGTCGTCTACTCGCTGGACATGGGCGCGCTGCTGGCCGGCACCAAGTACCGCGGCGACTTCGAGCAGCGCCTCAAGGGCGTGCTGAAATCGCTGAAGGACAACCCCAACGCGATCCTGTTCATCGACGAGATCCACACGCTGATCGGCGCGGGCGCCGCCTCGGGCGGCACGCTGGACGCCAGCAACCTGCTGAAGCCGGCGCTGTCGTCGGGCCAGCTCAAGTGCATCGGCGCCACGACGTTCACTGAATATCGCGGCATCTTCGAGAAAGATGCGGCGCTTTCGCGGCGCTTCCAGAAGATCGACGTGGTCGAACCCTCGGTCGACCAGACCGTGCAGATCCTGCGCGGCCTGAAGTCGCGCTTCGAGGAGCACCACGGCGTCAAGTACGCCTCGGCGGCGCTGACCGCGGCGGCCGAGCTGTCGGCGCGCTTCATCACCGACCGTCATCTGCCCGACAAGGCGATCGATGTGATCGATGAGGCCGGCGCAGCGCAGCGGATCCTGCCGAAGTCCAAGCAGAAGAAGACCATCGGCAAGGGCGAGATCGAGGACATCGTCTCGCGCATCGCCCGCATCCCGCCGCAGAGCGTCAACCAGGACGACCGCAGCAAGCTGCAGACGCTGGACCGCGATCTGAAGTCGGTGGTGTTCGGCCAGGATCCGGCGATCGAGGCGCTCGCCTCGGCGATCAAGATGTCGCGCGCGGGCCTGGGCAAGACCGACAAGCCGATCGGCTCCTTCCTGTTCTCCGGCCCGACCGGTGTCGGCAAGACCGAAGTGGCGAAGCAGCTGGCCTTCATCATGGGCATCGAGCTGATCCGCTTCGACATGTCCGAATACATGGAGCGCCATGCGGTGAGCCGCCTGATCGGCGCGCCCCCGGGCTACGTGGGCTTCGACCAGGGCGGTCTGCTGACCGAGGCAGTGACGAAGAAGCCGCACTGCGTGCTGCTGCTGGACGAGATCGAAAAGGCGCATCCGGATATCTTCAACATCCTGCTGCAGGTGATGGACCACGGTTCGCTGACCGACAACAACGGCCGGCGCGCGGACTTCCGCAACGTGATCATCATCATGACGACCAACGCCGGCGCCGAGACCATGAACCGGGCGACGATCGGCTTCACGTCGTCGCGCGAGCAGGGCGACGAGATGGCGGACATCAAGCGGATGTTCACGCCCGAGTTCCGCAACCGGCTCGACGCGATCATCAGCTTCCGCTCGCTGGACGAGGAAATCATCCTGCGCGTGGTCGACAAGTTCCTGATGCAGCTGGAAGAGCAACTGCACGAGAAGAAGGTCGAGGCCAGCTTCACCGAGAAGCTGCGCAAGTTCCTGGCGCGCAAGGGCTTCGATCCGCTGATGGGCGCGCGTCCGATGCAACGGCTGATCCAGGACATGATCCGCAAGGCCCTGGCCGACGAACTGCTGTTCGGCCAGCTGGCGTCGGGCGGCAAGGTCGTGGTCGACCTGGACGAGAAGGACCAGATCAAGCTGGAGTTCGCCGAGATCGATACCGAGCCGCCGGAGGCGCCGGAAAGCGAGCAACGCGCGGAGGCCTGATCGCAGGAAAGGAAGCGGGTGGCGGGGCGGACAAGGCCCGTCACCCGCGTTCCATGCTATCCTTCGGCAAAATAGTACGGGGCGGCAGCGATGCCGCCCCTATTCATTTGGCCGAGCACGGTGCGGGCCGCCGCCTGACGCGGCGCCGAGCCTGCCGGCAAGCTGAACGAGCCACCGATGTTTCGCCTGCGTCGTCTGATGCTGAAGTCGCTGCCGCTGGCCGCGACGTCCCCGATCCCGTTGACCGCCCACGCTTTGCCGGGCGAGTCCGCGAGCACGTACGGCGGCCACGTGGCGATGGTGCTGCCGATCCCGCCGGGCGGCAGCGGCGACGTGGTGGCCCGCCAGCTGCAGCCGGGCCTGAAGCAGGCGCTCGGCCAGCCGGTGGTGGTCGATCACCGTCCCGGCGCCGCGGGCCTGCAGGCCGCCGCCGCGGTGGCGCGCGCCCGGCCCGATGGGCAGACGCTGCTGATGGCCTTCGACAGCCTCGCCCTGCAGCCGATCGCCTACAAGCAGCTGCCGTACGACACCTTCCGCGACTTCACGCCGATCTCGCAGCTGGCGCGTCATCCGCTGGTGGTCGCCGTCCATCCTTCGCTGCCCGTCGACAATATTCGTGCGCTGATCGGCCTGGCCCGGCAGCGTGACGAAGCGATCCGGGTCGCGTCGCCCGGCTCCGGCAGCCTGAGTCAGCTGGCCGCGCAGGCGCTGGCGAGCGAGGGCGGGGCGTCGTGGCGGCACGTGGCATTCAAGGGCACGGGGCCGGCGGTGCAGGCGGTGCTGTCGGACCAGGCGGACCTGGTGCTGGCGAGCTACGCGGCCGTGCAGGCCCACCTGCAGACGCGCACGCTAAAGGCGCTGGCCGTGACCGGCGAGCGCCGGCTGGCACAGCTGCCGCAGGTGCCGACCGTCGCGGAGCAGGGCCTGGCGGGCTTCGAGGCCTATGGCTGGATCGGCGTGTTCGGTCCGGCCGGACTGCCGGCGGCCGTGGTCGGTCGCCTGCATGGCGCCCTGTCGAACGCGATTCGCGCGCCGCGGGTCGCCTCGGCGCTGGCCGCGCATGGCCTCGAACCCGTGGCAGGTACACCCGAAGCGCTGGGCCAGCTGGTCCGGCGCGAGCACGACAGGTGGCAGGCGGTTGCCCGCCATGCCAATCTTCAGTTCGAATAATCGCCCCGAGACCGATCTCCGATCGATCCGGGCAATCGTCCCACCGTGACGCAAGGACAGCGGCAATGACAGCGACCATCGCAGCGCAGCGCCAGTTCGACCATGCCGTCGTGATCTGCCCCGACCTGGATGCCGCCGCGCAGACCTGGCAACGGCTCGGCTTCACGCTGACGCCGCGGGGCTTCCATACGCTGGGCTCGCAGAACCATTGCGTGATGCTGGCTCGCGACTATCTCGAGCTGATGCATGTCGACGGCCCCAGCGAGGCGCTGCAGTACTACTGGCACAGCCAGCAGCACGGCGGGGGCTGCGCCGCGCTGTCGTGCCGCAGCGACGATGCGGTGGCCGATGCCGCGACCCTGCGCGGCGGCGGCTGGCATACCGCCGAGCCGGTCGAGTTCTCGCGTCCGGTGCGCCTGGACGACGGATCGGAACACCCGGCCACCTTCCGCGTAACCGCGATGGACGACGCGCCCGGCGCCCGCTTCTTCCTGTGCGAGCACCGCACGCCCGAGCTGCTGTGGCGGCCGGAATGGATGACGCACGCGAACGGTGCGCAGGCGATCGGGACGATGTTCCTGGTGGTGGCGCCGTCGCTGGTCGATGCCGCCGCGCGGGCCTATGCCGAACTGATGGGCGCCGAGCTGACCCAGCTGAGCGAGCACGTCTGCAGCTTGGCCGTCGGCGACGCGACGCTCGTGTTGTCGACCCCGCAGGCCCTTGCCGCCGCGACCGGCACGGGCCATATCCGCCAGGCGGTGCCGGGCTATGCGGCAATCCGCTTGCGCACCGCGTCGCTGGAACAGGGGCGCGCGCTGTGGCGCGAGGCCGGCGTGCCCAGCCTCGACCTGAGCGCGACCGAGACGCTGATCCCGGCCCACGCGGCCGCCGGCGTCGCGCTGCTGTTCGAGCAGCGCTGAGGCCCGGTCACCGGGCCGGTGACTGCGCAGGGGACCGCGCCGGCGACTGCGGCGGCAACTGCGTTGGTGACTGCGTGGGTGGCTGCGTTGGCGACCGCGCCAGTGACCGCCTCGGTGACCGCGCCGGCGACCCTCAGGCTGCCGCGCCGCCGTGATGCACGCCGGTCGAGCCGAAGCCGCCGGCGCCGCGCGCCGATTCGCTCGAGAACGCTTCCACCGTCGTGAAGACCGGGCGCAGCACCGGCACGAACATCATCTGCGCGATGCGCTCGCCCGGCTGGATCACGATCGGCTCGGTGCCCGGCGCATTGCGGTTCCAGACGCTGACCATGATCGGGCCCTGGTAGTCGGCGTCGATCACGCCGATCGAGTTGCCCAGCACCAGGCCCTTCTTGTGTCCCAGGCCCGAGCGCGGCGCGATCGTCGCGGCCATATACGGGTTGCCCATATGCACCGCGATGCCGGCCGGCACCAGTTGCGCGGGCGTGCCCGGCTCGATCGTCAGCGGCGCGTCCAGGCAGGCGTGCAGGTCGATCGCGGCGGCCATGTCGCTCTGGTAGCTGGGCAGGCCCCACTCATGCAGGCGCGCGTCCAGGATCTTGATTTCGACGGTCGGGTTCGGGGAAGCGGTCATGGGAATGTGCGAATCGGGAATATGGAATACGGGAATACGGGATCAGGGGCTCGAAGGGAGACCGTGTTCCCCTTCTCCGCCTCAGGTGGAGAGGGGAGACAAGCAGGGGGCGGTGATATGCGCGATGCCGGTCAAGGCCGCGCGACCGGCAGCCGCTCGGCGATCGCCGCCACCAGCTGCCGGGCCAGCGCCAGCTTGTCCGCCCGCGGCAGACGCGTGGCGCCGCGCTCGTCGAACAGCACGATCTCGTTCTCGTCCAGGCCGAAGGTGTGGTGGCCGATATTGCCGACCAGCAGCGGCACGCCCTTGCGGCGGCGCTTCTGCTCGCCGTACTGCTCCAGGTTTTCGCTTTCGGCGGCAAAGCCCACGCAATAGGGCGCATCCGGCCGGGCCGCCACGGTGGCCAGGATGTCCGGGTTCTGCACGAAGCGCAGCGTCGGCGTGTCGGTGTCGTTGGCCTTCTTCAGCTTCTGCTCCGCCACCTCGGCCGGGCGCCAGTCGGCCACCGCGGCCACCGCGACGAAGACGTCGGTGCCGCGCAGTTGCGACAGCACCGCGTCGTGCATCTGCTGAGCGCTCTGCACGTCGATGCGGGCGACGCCGCGCGGGGTCGGCAGCCCGGTCGGGCCCGCCACCACCAGCACGTCGGCGCCGGCCTCGCGCGCCGCGCGCGCGAGCGCGAAGCCCATCTTGCCCGACGAGCGGTTGGTGATGCCGCGCACCGGATCGATCGCCTCGAAGGTCGGGCCGGCGGTGATCAGCATGCGGCGGCCCGCCAGCACCTTCGGCTGGAAGTGGGCCACGATATCGTCGAGCAGTTCCTCGGGCTCCAGCATGCGGCCGTCGCCGACCTCGCCGCAGGCCTGGTCGCCGCTGCCCGGACCGAGCACCGCGACGCCGTCGGCGCGCAGCTGCGCGATGTTGCGCTGGGTCGCGGGCGCCATCCACATCTGCCGGTTCATCGCCGGCGCCACCAGCAGCGGGCAATCGCGCGCGATGCACAGCGTCGACAGCAGGTCGTCGCACAGGCCGTTGGCCAGCCGCGCGAGGAAATCGGTCGAGGCCGGCGCGATCACGATCGCATCGGCCTCGCGCGACAGGTCGATATGCGCCATGTTGTTGGCGATCCGGCCGTCCCATTGCGAGGTGAACACGGGGCGCCCGGACAGCGCCTGCATCGTGACCGGCGTGATGAACTGCGTCGCCGCCTCGGTCATCACGACCTGGACGGTGGCGCCGGCCTTGGTCAGCAGCCGGACCAGCTCGGCCGACTTGTAGCAGGCGATGCCGCCGGTCAGCCCGAGTACGAGATGTTTGCCGCGCAGATCCATGGAGTGGCCTTCGATGCGAGGGGGAGGGAGTCGATGATACCGGCGCGCCGAACGACGCGCCGGCTCATCGCACGGCGCGCTTCGGCGCGGGCTCAGTGCCGGCGCACCCGCCGGAATTCGTCGACGATCAGCAGCACCGCGCCGACCGTGATCGCGCAGTCGGCGACGTTGAACGCCGGCCAGTGGTAGCCGCGCAGATGGAAGTCGAGAAAGTCGACCACATGCCCATAGACGATGCGGTCGATCACGTTGCCGATCGCGCCGCCGAGCACCAGCGACACCGCCAGGCTGAACAGCCTCTGGCCGGCATGGCGGAACAGCAGCCAGACGATGAACGCGCCGACCGCCAGCCCCAGCCCGGTGAAGAACCAGCGCTGCCAGCCGCCGGCGTCGGCCAGGAAGCTGAACGCGGCGCCCTTGTTGTAGACCAGCACCAGGTTGAAGAAGCCGGTGACCGGGCGCGATTCTCCATAGTCGAAGCTGCGCACGATCACGATCTTGAAGAACTGGTCCAGCACCACGACCAGCGCGGCGAAGGCCAGCCACAGCAGCGGCGTGCCGCTGCGGCTCTTGTTGCTCGCGGCCCGGCCGCGGGCGGTACGGGTGGTCGCGGCCATCAGGCGTGGCTCCTCGGTTCACCGGCGCCGAACAGATTGCTGGTGCAGCGGCCGCACAGGGTCGGATGCGCGGCGTCATGGCCGACGTCCTCGCGATAGTGCCAGCAGCGCTCGCACTTGGCATGGCTGGACGGATGCACGGTCACCAGCAGGTCGCCCGCCTCGGGCGCCGGCGACACCGTGGCGGCCGAGGTCAGCAGCACGAAGCGCAGATCGTCGCCGAGGCTGGCCAGCGCCTCCAGCGCCGGACCACCGGCCTGGATCGACACCTCGGCCTGCAGCGACGAGCCGATGCCGCCTTCGGCCCGCACCGCCTCCAGCTGCTTCGTCACCTCCGCGCGCACCGCGCGCACCGCGTGCCACTTCTGCAGCAGATCGTCGGCCTGGTCGACCTCCGGCACCGTGTAGTAGGTGCTGGTGAAGATCGTGTCGGCATGCGCGGTGCCGTGCGCGAACACCTGCCACGCTTCCTCGGCGGTGAACGACAGGAACGGCGCCATCCAGTGCAGCATCGCCTGCGTGATGTGGAACAGCGCGTTCTGCGCGGCACGGCGCGCCTTCGAGTCCGGCGCGGTGGTATAGAGCCGGTCCTTCAGCACGTCCAGGTAGAAGCCGCCCAGGTCCTCCGAGCAGAACGTCTGCAGCTTGGCCACCACCGGGTGGAACTC
Source organism: Cupriavidus cauae (assembly GCF_026210475.1). NCBI lineage: Bacteria > Pseudomonadati > Pseudomonadota > Betaproteobacteria > Burkholderiales > Burkholderiaceae > Cupriavidus > Cupriavidus cauae. The sequence continues at coordinate 104,687 of NZ_CP080293.1, read as the reverse complement.
GTAGACGTCGTAGTGCGACAGCACTTCCTTCTGCAGCTGCGCGGTCAGCGCGACGGCGTAGCGGTCGATTTCCAGCCATTCCGACGGCGGCAGCGCGTCGCGCGCGTGGTCGTAGTCGGTCAGGTTGGCCAGCAGGAAGCGCAGCGTATTGCGGATGCGGCGGTAGCCCTCGACCACGCGCTTCAGGATCTCGTCGGAGATCGACAGCTCGCCCGAGTAGTCGGTCGAGGCCACCCACAGGCGGATGATCTCCGCGCCCATCTTGTTGGCGATGTCCTGCGGCGACACGGTGTTGCCGACCGACTTCGACATCTTTCGGCCCTCGCCGTCGACGGTGAAGCCGTGCGTCAGCAGCGCCTTGTAGGGCGGCTTGCCGTACAGCATCGAGGCGGTCAGCAGCGACGAGTGGAACCAGCCGCGGTGCTGGTCCGAGCCTTCCAGGTAGAGGTCGGCCAGGCGGCCGTCCGGCGTATCGGCGGCCGCATCGTACAGGTCTTCCCGATGCGAGCCGCGGATCACGGTCCAGTGCGTGGTGCCCGAGTCGAACCACACGTCCAGCGTGTCGCGGTTCTTCTCGTACATCGCGGCGTCGGCCTCGCCCAGCTCGGTCAGGAAGGCGGTCGCGTCCAGCGTCTGCCAGGCCTCGATGCCATGCTGCTCGACCCGCTTGGCCACGGCTTCGAGCAGCTGCGGCGTGCGCGGATGCAGCGCGCCGGTTTCCTTGTGGACGAAGAACGCCATCGGCACGCCCCACTGGCGCTGGCGCGACAGCGTCCAGTCCGGCCGGTTGGCGATCATGTTGTGCAGGCGCTGCTTGCCCCAGGACGGGTAGAAGGCGGTCGCCTCGATGCCGGCCAGCGCGGTCTCGCGCAGCGTCGGGCCGTTGTCGGCGGGCACCACATCCATGCCGGCGAACCACTGCGAGGTCGCGCGGTAGATGATCGGCGTCTTGTGCCGCCAGCAGTGCATGTAGCTGTGCTCGTAGCGGTGCGAGTTGAACAGGTTGCCCGAGGCCTTCAGCGTCTCGACGATGCGCGGATTGGCGTCCCAGATCGACAGGCCGCCGAACAGCGGCAGCCAGCTGGCATAGACGCCGTCGCCCATCACCGGGCTCAGGATGTCCTCGTCGCGCATGCCGTGCGCCTTGCAGGACTGGAAGTCCTCGATGCCGTAGGCGGGCGCCGAGTGCACGATGCCGGTGCCGGTATCGGTGGTCACGTAGTCGCCGAGGTAGATCGGCGACAGGCGGTCGTAGCCGGCGTCCATCTTCGCCAGCGGATGGTGGAAGCGGATCTCGGTCAGCGCCGCGCCCGAGCAGGTCGCCACGACCTTGCCTTCCAGCTCGTAGACCTTGAGCTGTTCCTCGACGCGCTCGGCGGCCAGGATCAGGAAGCCGCGCGGTGTGTCGACCAGCGCGTATTCGACTTCGGGATGCAGGTTCAGCGCCTGGTTCGACGGGATCGTCCAGGGCGTGGTGGTCCAGATCACGATCCAGCCGGGCTTCGCGCCCAGCGTTTCCAGCGGCACGTGGAAGGCGCGCGCCAGCTTGTCGGTCTCGGCGAACGGGAAGCCGACATCGATCGACAGGTCGGTCTTGTCCTTGTACTCGACCTCGGCCTCGGCCAGCGCCGAGCCGCAGTCGAAGCACCAGTTGACCGGCTTCAGGCCGCGGAAGACGTAGCCCTTCTCGAGGATCTTGCCGAGCGCCCGGATCTCGTCGGCCTCGTTGCTGAAGTTCATCGTCAGGTAGGGATCGTCCCAGTCGCCCAGCACGCCCAGCCGTTCGAAGTCCTTGCGCTGGCGCGCGATCTGCTCGGTCGCGTAGGCGCGCGCCTTGGCCTGGACCTCCTGCACCGGCAGGCCCTTGCCGTACTGCTTCTCGATCTGGATCTCGATCGGCATGCCGTGGCAGTCCCAGCCCGGCACGTAGACGGCGTCGAGCCCGCTCAGCCCGCGCGCCTTGATGATCATGTCCTTCAGGACCTTGTTGACGGCGTGGCCGATGTGGATGTCGCCGTTGGCATACGGGGGGCCGTCGTGCAGCACGAACTTCTTCGCGCCGCGACGCGCCGCGCGGATCGCTTGGTAGATCTTCTTTTCCTGCCACTGCTTGACCCACAGCGGTTCGCGCTTGGGCAGGTCCCCCCGCATCGGGAACGGGGTGTCGAGCAGGTTCACCGGGTATTTGCTCTTCTCGGCGCTCTTGTTCTCCGGCTTGGCGCCGGCCTTGGCTTGCTTGGTGTCGGACATGACGATTCTCAGGGCGATTCGGTGAGCGCCCGGCCCGGGCGGTGCGGGCCGGCGCGAAAATTGGGGCTGGGTCGGCGGTGACCCGGCTGCGCGCGCATGCGCGGCGAAAGCCGGCCGCTAGCTAATTCGGTCCGTGGCCGAGGTGGTGCGCTCCGCCGGCGTGCCGGCAGCGCCGGCGGCGTCCGCCGCGGCCTGCGCATCGGGCTCGGTCATGCCGAAGAAGGCGCGCGCGTCGGCGCAATCCTTGGCGATCGCCGCGGTCAGCGCTTCCAGCGAGTCGAAACGCGCTTCGTCGCGCAGCTTCTTGATGAACTCGACCCGCACCAGCTTGCCGTAGACGCTGCGGTCGAAATCGAACAGATGGACTTCCAGCAGCACCCGCCCGGCGTCCTCGACCGTGGGCCGCACGCCGATGCTGGCCACGCCGGGCAGCGGGGTGTCGGCGATGCCGTGCACCTGTACCACGAAGATCCCGTTGACGGCCGGGCGCTTGTGCGGAATGCGCAGGTTCAGCGTCGGAAAGCCGAGGTCGCGGCCCAGCTTGCGGCCATGCACGACGTGGCCGCTGATCGCATAGCCATGGCCCAGCAGCCGGCGCGCGTGGTCCAGGTCGCCCTCGGCCAGCGCCTGGCGCACCGCCGAACTGGAAATCCGCACGCCGCCCTCGGAGACCGAGCCCATCTGCTCGACGTCGAAGCCGTAGCGCTTGCCGGCCTGCTGCAGATAGGCGAAGTCGCCGGCGCGCTTCGCGCCGAAGCGGAAGTCGTCGCCGACCAGCACCCAGCGCGCATGCAGCCCGTGCCACAGCACGTTCTCGACGAAGGCTTCGGGGGACTGGGCGGCGAAATGGGCGTTGAAGTGCTCGACCACCACGCGGTCGACGCCGTTGCGGCGCAGGCTTTCGAGCTTGTCGCGCAGCAGCGCGATGCGGGTCGGGGCGCGGTCCGGCGTGAAGAATTCGCGCGGGTGCGGCTCGAAGGTCATCACGCACAGCGGCAGTCCGCGCGCGTCGGCGGCCGCGCGCGCGCGCGCGAGCAGGGACTGGTGGCCCCGGTGCACGCCATCGAAATTGCCGATGGTCAGTGCGCAGGGTGCCCGGCTCTCGGCATTGGGCAGGCCGCGGAAGACTTTCACGAGGACGGCGACAATCGGTTGGATAAAGGCAGGATTATAAAGGGAATGGGCGCTTTCCCCCCGCCTTGCCGCACAACACTGCCCGGTGCCTGCCGGGCGGCCGTGGCGGGGGCACCCTCGGCTGTGTCGAGGCCCCAGGCCCGGTGGCGGACGGCGGCGAAAGTCGGCATGATATGTCGCGTCCACATTCTCGCCGTCACGCACGCCGCTTCCCGGTGCCGCCCGCCAACCTGATCGCGCTGCTCAAGCGCATCCTTCCGCCGCCCGCGCCGCCGCTGGACGCCGATACCGAGGCCAAGCTGCTGGCCGCGGTGCATCGTGTGATGCCCAGCGGCATCGTGACGGCCCTGCTGCTGCCCGGACTGACGGCCGCCGCCTTCTGGCACGAGGCCAGCCGCGGCGCGCTGCTGGCCTGGTGCGCGGCGATGCTGCTGCAGGCGGCCGGTTGCGGCTGGTTCTACCTGGGCTACCTGCGCGATATCCCGACGCTGAGCCGCTCGGCCCATACCCGCAAGTGGCGCGACCCGATGCGCGGCGTGGCGGTGCTGGTGGGCGTGAGCTGGGGCAGCGCGGCGCTGCTGCACCTGGTGTCGTCGTCCCCGGTGTTTTCCGGCGTGCTGCTGGTGCTGACGCTCGGCGCGCTGGCCGGCGGCGCGAGCTCGCAGGCGCCGGCCCCGGTCAACCTGCTCTATGTCGGCATTCCGATCCTGGTGCCCAATCTGTTGCTGGCGGGCTACGCGTTTCCCGGCCACGGCGGCTATATCCGGCTGCTGCTGGTGATCTATGCGCTGATGCTGGCGCGCCATGCGCTGAACCTGCACGGCTCGCTGGTGCGGGCGATCCGGCTGGAGGGCGAAAGCCGCCGGCTGGCGCGGCAGTTCCAGCAGGAGAAGGAGCGCGCCCTGCATGCCAGCGAGGAGAAATCCCGCTTCCTGGCGGCGGCGAGCCACGACCTGCGCCAGCCGGTGCATGCGCTGGTGATGCTGGTCGAGGCGCTGCGCGCGCGCAACGATTCGCCGGCGCTGCGGCCGCTGGTCGAGCAGGTCGCGGCCGGCACGCAGACCATCGATCTGCTGTTCCGCTCGCTGCTGGACCTGTCCAAGCTGGAAGGCCGCAAGGTCTTGCCGACGCTCGAGCCCTGCGATGTCGGCCAGCTGGTGCGCGAGGTCTGCGACCAGTTTGCCGGGGACGCACGGGCGGCCGGGCTGCGGCTGTCGCCGCGCGTGGCCGGCGAGCTGCACGCGATGGCCGAGCCGGTGCTGCTGCGCCGGGCGCTGTTCAATCTGGTGCAGAACGCGCTGCGCTACACGCGCCAGGGCCGGGTGCTGGTCGGCGCCCGCATGCGCGGCAGCCAGGTGCGCATCGAGGTCTGGGACACCGGCGCCGGCATCCCGGCCGAGCACTTGCCGGACATCTTCGGGCCGTACTTCCAGGTCCACAACCCGCAGCGCGACCGCTCGCACGGGCTCGGTCTGGGGCTGGCGATCTTCAAGGAATGCGTGCGGCTGATGCGCGGGACCTACGGCGTACGCTCGGTGCCGGGCAAGGGCTCGATGTTCTGGTTCACGCTCAATCCGGCGCCGGCCGAGTCGGTGGCCACGATCCGCGCGATGCGCCGCGACGCGGTGGCCCAGCACGCGATGCCGGACCGGCTGCACGGCCAGGTGCTTGTGGTCGACGACGACAGCCACGTGCGCAATGCCTGGATCGCGCTGATGGAGGCCTGGGGCGTGCGGGTGTCGTGCGCCGCCGATGGCGCCGAGGCCGAGCGGATGTTCGCCGGCGGCCTGCGGCCCGACATCATCTTCTGCGACCTGCGGCTGCCGGGAACGGAGAACGGGCTGGCGCTGCTCGAGCGGTGGCAGCAGACCCAGCCGCAGGCGCGCAGCGCGCTGCTGACCGGCGACCTCAAGTCGGCCGCGCTGGCCGAGGCCGAGGAGGCCGGCTATTTCGTGCTGCCCAAGCCGGTCGACCCGGGGGCGTTGCGGATGCTGCTGCGGCGCTGGCTGCGGACGGCATGAAGGCGTTGGCGGCCGCCTGAGCTGCCTGAGCCGCACCAGGCCGCCCCGAGCCGCCCTGAACCGCCCCGAGCCGCCCTGAACCAGATTGAGCTGGCAACTGGACTTTGACGGGCTTCAACAGGCTTTGACTCGCCTGAGCCGGCTGGCCGCGTGCTGCCCGGCGAGCCGCGCCTACTGTCGCAGCCGGAACCGCTCCATGCGGGACATCACCTGCATCCGCGTGCGCACGCCCAGCCGCTGCAGGATCGCCGACACGTGTTCCTTGACGGTGTTCTCCGTCAGGCCCAGCTCGCGCGCGATGACCTTGTTGGGCAGCCCTTCTAGCACCAGCGCCAGCACCGACCCCTGGCGCGGCGTCAGGCCGAGTTCGGCCGGCGTGACCGGGATGCTGTGCGTCGGGCCGAAGGCGCGCGGCTGGCCGTTCAGCGCCTCGTCGGACGGAAAGGCGGTGTCGCCGGCCAGCACGCGGCGCACCACCGCGGCGAAGGCCGGCGCGTCCAGATGCTTGCCGACGAAGCCGAAGGCGGACAGCGCGCGGGCCCGCTCGACGATCTCGGGCGTGGCCTCGGCCGACATGAAGATGAAGCGTGCGGCCGGCACGATGGCCTTGAGCGTCTGCATGGCATCGAAGCCGGTGCCGTCGTTCAGCCAGATGTCGAGCAGCACGATATCGGGCCGGAGCCCGCGTTGGAGGGTGTCCAGCGCCTCGGAGGCGCTCCCGGCGGCATGGACCGCAACATCGGGCATCACCTGCGCCAGGAACAGGGTGGTGCCGGACAGCGCCATGGGGTGGTCGTCGACCACCAGCAAGGTCGGTGCAACATTCGACATGCGATTTCCCGTCTAAAACAGCTTCGCCCTTGTTGTATGGTCCCGTCCCGTCGAGCGGGCGGATGGGCGATAGGGCGACTCTAGCAGAGCGAGCGGGACGTCACAATCCGCAATCGGGGGAAGCGCGGGCCAGTCAGTTTGCGGAGGAAGGCTTCCACGGCGCTGTCGCGGGGCGCCGCTTGGTAGAATTGCGCGATGAAAAATATCGTCATCCTCATCTCGGGGCGCGGTTCCAACATGGAAGCGATCGTCCGGGCCTGCGCCGAGCAGGCCTGGCCGGCACGGATCGCCGCCGTGCTGTCCAACCGCCCCGACGCGCCCGGCCTCAAGTTCGCCGCGGCGCAAGGCATTCCGGTCGGCGTGGTCGATCATCGCCACTATCCCGACCGGGCCAGCTTCGACAAGGCGCTGGCGAACGCGATCGACGCCCACGTGCCGGACCTGGTGGTGCTGGCCGGCTTCATGCGGATCCTGACGCCGGAGTTCGTCGAGCACTATGCCGGCCGCATGATGAATATCCATCCGTCGCTGCTGCCCAGTTTCCCCGGCCTGCATACCCACCAGCAGGCGCTGGAGGCCGGCGTCAAGGTGCACGGCGCCAGCGTGCATTTCGTCACCGCCGCGCTGGACCACGGTCCCATCGTGCTGCAGGCGGCGATCGAGGTCGGTCCTGGTGACACCCCCGACACGCTGGCGCAGCGGCTGCTGCCCTGCGAGCATCAGATCTATCCCCGCGCGGTGCGCTGGTTCGTCGAAGGGCGGCTGCGCGTCAAGGACAGCGTGGTCCATGTCGAGCCGCCCGAACCGCAATTGCTGATCGCGCTGGCCGCATCGTCCGACGATGCCGCCACCGCCCCGAATTCCGCTTCGAACCCCACTTCGGACTCCCCCTCGGACTCCGCCACCCCCATCGATACCACCGGAGCCCGTCAATGACCCGTCCCGCCCAGGCACCGCGCGGCGGCGCGCGTCCGCCCTCCCGCACCAAACGCAAGACAAGCCCGCTGCGCAAGGCCACCTCGCCGCGCGAGAGCGCCAACGACGGACAGGCGCGTCCGCACGGCGCCCTGCACGCCACGCATATCCAGCATATCGACCGGTTGCTCGGCAAGGTGATGCTGTTCGCGCGGCCCGCTGACGCCGTGGTCAGCTACTACTTCCGCGAGAATCCCAAGCTCGGCCACCGCGAGCGGGGCATCATCGCCGAGGCCGTGTTTGCCGTGCTGCGCCGGCGCGTGGAATTCGCCCAGTTCGCCGAGTCCGGCTCGGGCGCCGCGCCGCGCCGGCTGGCCCTGCTGGGCCTTGCGGCGACGCTGGGTCGCGACGCGCTGACGCCGTTCCTGTATCCGGAAGAGGCCCAGTGGCTGGACCGGCTGATGACCATCGAACGCGCCAGCCTGGCGCCGCGCGTGCGCGCCAATCTGCCTGAGTGGCTGTACGAGCAGTTGGTCGCCCGGCACGGCGAGGCCTTTACCGCCGCGCTCGGCGATGCCTGGCTGCGGCCCGCGCCGCTGGATCTGCGCGCCAATCTGATCAAGACCTCGCGCGAGGCCGTGCTGGCGGAGCTGGAGGAGGCCGGACTTGCGGCCGAGCCGACGCCGATCGCCCCGACCGGCATCCGCCTGGCGGGCAAGCCGGCGCTGAACCAGCTGCCGCTGTTCATCAACGGACTGGTCGAGGTGCAGGACGAGGGTAGCCAGCTGCTGTGCCATCTGGTCGCCCCGCGGCGCGGCGAGATGGTGGTCGACTTCTGCGCCGGTGCCGGCGGCAAGACGCTGGCGCTCGGCGCGCTGATGCGCTCGACCGGGCGGCTCTACGCCTTCGACGTGTCCGACAAGCGCCTGGCCAACCTGAAGCCGCGCCTGGCGCGCAGCGGACTGTCGAACGTCCATCCGGTGCTGATCGACTCGGAGCAGGACGCCAAGGTCAAGCGGCTGGCCGGCAAGATCGACCGCGTGCTGGTCGACGCGCCTTGCAGCGGCCTGGGCACGCTGCGGCGCAATCCGGACCTCAAATGGCGCCAGAGCCCGCAGACGGTGCTGGAGCTGACCGCCAAGCAGGCGGCCATCCTCGAATCGGCGGCGCGCCTGGTCAAGCCGGGCGGCCGCGTGGTCTATGCCACCTGCAGCGTGCTCGAGGCCGAGAACGAGGCGATCGTGCGTGACTTCCTGAGCCGCCATGCCGACTTCCAGCTCGTGCCGGTGGCACAGGTGCTGGCCGAGCAGAAGATCGCGATCGCCGACCTGCCCGAGGACGCGCAGACGCTGGCGCTCTATCCCCATCTGCACCAGACCGACGGATTCTTCGCGGCGGTGCTGGAGCGCTCGCGCCAATGAGCATGGGGGCCCCGGCCCCTGTCGTTTCGCGGATACCGGGCACTCACCGCCCGGTATTTTTTTGTTCTTCACTGTCGTTGCTTTCTTCACTGGTTGAACTCGTCGATCGATGGCCTCCAACTCCCTGACCGATCTGTCGCAATCCCATGCCGTGTTCGGCAAGATGCTGGGCGACCTGATGCAGGATGCCGGCGACCCCGGCTTCCTGTGGCAACTGGCCGCGCTGGCCGGCTGCGTGCTGCTGGCCTGGCCGCTGGCGCGCCATGTCGCCGGGCGGCTCGAGGCGCGCTACGCGGGTTCGAGCTTCGCGCTGCGCTTTGCCGCCGCGAGCCTGGAGCGCGCGATGTTTCCGCTGTTCGGCTGGCTGCTGGTGCTGGCGGCGCGCTTCGCGCTGGCGCCGCTGATTCCGGTCAGCATGCTGCGGCTGGCGCTGGTGCCGCTGTTCGGCATCACCTTCCTCTATTTCGCCTTCTACGTGCTGCGCCGCGTGCTGTCCGGCAACGGCCAGCTGCACGGCATGCTGACGCTGGTGGAGAAGGTGCTGACCACGCTGGTCTGGGTCGGCATGGCGCTGTACGTGCTCGGCATGCTGTCCGAGGCGGTGCAGTGGCTCGATTCGATCCAGTTCGCCCTCGGGCAGCAGCGCATCAGCGTGGCCGATCTGCTGATGGCCTGCGTGTGGATCCTGCTGACGGTGCTGGCCGCGCTGTGGTTCGGTTCGTGGCTGGAAGAGCGGCTGATGCGCTCGGCGACCATCGACACCAGCCTGCGCGTGGTGCTGACGCGGCTGTCCAAGGCGCTGCTGCTGCTGGTTTCGCTGCTGTTCAGCCTGTCGCTGGTCGGCATCGACCTGACCGTGCTGTCGGTGTTCGGCGGCGCGCTCGGCGTCGGCCTGGGCCTGGGTCTGCAGAAGATCGCCAGCAACTACGTGTCCGGCTTCATCATCCTGCTGGACCGCTCGGTCAAGCTCGGCGACCAGATCACGGTCGACAAGTACACCGGCATCGTGGCGCAGATCCGCACCCGCTACACCGTGGTGCGCAATGGCGACGGCGAGACGCTGGTGCCGAACGAGCAGCTGGTCGCGCAGTCGGTGCAGAACCATTCGTTCTCGAATACCAATGTACGGGTGGCGACCCGGGTGCAGGCCGACTACGACGCCGATCCCGAGATGGTGCTGGCACTGCTGACCGAGGCCGTGCGCGGCATTCCGCGCCTGCTGGCGGACCCGGCGCCGGCGGCCTTCCTGGTGGCGTTTGCCGACAGCGGGGTCGAGTACGAGGTGGCGGGCTTCATCGCCGATCCGCAGAACGGCAAGCTCGGCGTGCAATCGGAAATGAACCGCGCCATCTGGAAGGCATTCCGGGCCAGCGGCATTTCGATTCCCTATCCGCAGCGCGAGTTGCGTGTGCTGCCCACGGACGGGACGCCGGTGTCGCGGGTCGCGGCCAATGCGGCGGAATCGGCATAAGAAAGGCGCGACAGGTCGCGTATGTGACGCCATCGCCATTGAAGGAACGAAGTATCGTTTTCGGCGTCCAACACGGCAAACGAAAAGCACACGCACGGGTAAAAGCGGATGCCGGGACGCTGGCGTTCCGGTAAAATCGCGGGTCGTCCCGGGGATTCCCCCGGCCGGACTACCGATCCGTGCCCGAGGGCCAGCCGCCAGATTGCAGCGGCGCGTGCCGGGGTCCCGCGAAGGCGCAAGACGCCTTGGCTGACGCCATAAGACGCAATCACTGGATTTGCAGTCATTTTTCTGCGCGTTGCTGCGACACCCCGACACGTCGCAGCCAGCCTCTATCAAGCACGGAGAACAGTTTGTTCGACACAATTCTTCAGTGGGCCGCCAACGGCCTTCTCGACTGGTCCTGGTGGAAGATCGTGATCTTCACCCTGGTCATGACCCACATCACCATCGCCGGTGTCACGATTTTCCTGCACCGGTGCATGGCGCACCGCTCGCTCGATCTGCACCCGATCGCCGCGCACTTCTTCCGCTTCTGGCTGTGGCTGACCACGGGCATGGTCACCAAGGAGTGGACTGCGATCCACCGCAAGCACCACGCCAAGTGCGAAACCGAAGACGATCCGCATAGCCCGCAGACCCGCGGCATCCGCAAGGTGCTGCTCGAAGGCGCCGAGCTGTACCGGGCCGAAGCCAAGAACAAGGAAACGCTGGCCAAGTTCGGCCACGGCACGCCCAACGACTGGATCGAGCGCAACCTGTATTCGCGCTTCACCTGGCAGGGCGTCGGCCTGATGCTGATCATCGACCTGGCGCTGTTCGGCGTGGTCGGCCTGTCGGTCTGGGGCGTGCAGATGCTATGGATCCCGATTCATGCCGCCGGCATCATCAACGGCCTGGGCCACTGGTGGGGCTATCGCAACTACGATTGCGAGGACGCGTCGACCAATGTGTCGCCGTGGGGCATCATCATCGGGGGCGAGGAACTGCACAACAACCACCATACCTATCCGACCTCGGCCAAGTTCTCGATCAAGTGGTACGAGTTCGATATCGGCTGGTGCTACATCCGCGCGATGCAGGCGGTCGGCCTGGCCAAGGTCAAGAAGACCCCGCCCAAGGCGCGTCTGGTCGAGGCCCGTCCGGTCGATCACAACACGCTGGAAGCCATCATCGCCAACCGCTATGACGTGATGGCGCGCTATGCCAAGGCCGTCAAGAATGCGTACCGCGAGGAACTGGCCCAGCTGAAGGCCAAGCGCGTTGCCGACTATCGCCGCTTCAAGCTGGCGCGCAAGTGGTTCCACCGCGACGAGACCAAGCTGGCCGAGCCCCAGCGCCAGCAACTGGCCAGCATCGTCGAGCACAACAAGGCACTGCAGACCTTCGTCGAGATGCGCCGCGAACTGGCCGCGATCTGGGGCCGTTCGAACCTGACGCGCGAACAGCTGCTGCAACAGCTGCAGGCCTGGTGCCACCGCGCCGAAGCGAGCGGCATCCAGGCGCTGCAGGAGTTCTCGCTGCGCCTGCGCCGCTACGCGTAACGCCTGATAAGAAGGACAGCGCCTGCTACAATGCCAGGCGCGCCCGAAGCCCCGCCATGCTGTCGCTGGCGGGGCTTTTCTTTTGGCGACGCCGCCCCATCTAGAGGCCGGTCCCGGCCGCAATGACCAAGCGAGGCGATGCGGCGGCGAGCACGGGTGCCCCGAGGAGTACAGGAGATGACCCCCCAAACGATCAAGACCGTCGAGTTCGAGAAACCGACGCAGATGCAGGCGGACGGTGGCGCGAGCTGCGTCGCCCACGCCTGGGCCAAGGTGCCGCCCGCGCTGACGCCGGACGAGCGCTCGGCATTGAAGGATCGCATCCGCGCGCTGCTGAAGGCGCGCAATGCGGTGCTGGTCGCGCACTACTATGTCGACGCCGACCTGCAGGACCTTGCCGAGGAAACCGGCGGTTGCGTGTCCGATTCGCTGGAGATGGCCCGCTTCGGGCGCGACCATCCGGCGCAGACGCTGGTGGTGGCCGGCGTGCGCTTCATGGGCGAGACCGCCAAGATCCTCAGTCCCGAAAAGACCATCCTGATGCCCGACCTGGACGCGACCTGTTCGCTGGACCTGGGCTGCCCGGCCGACGAGTTCGCCGCGTTCTGCGACACGCATCCGGACCGTACCGTGGTGGTCTATGCGAACACCAGCGCCGCGGTCAAGGCGCGCGCCGACTGGATGGTGACCTCCAGCATCGGCCTGAAGATCGTCGAACATCTGCACGCGCGCGGCGAGAAGATCCTGTGGGCGCCCGACAAGCATCTGGGTGGCTATATCCAGCGCCAGACCGGCGCCGACATGCTGCTGTGGCAGGGCTCGTGCCTGGTGCACGACGAGTTCAAGGGCATCGAGCTCGATCTGCTGCGCAAGGAACATCCGAAGGCCAGGATCCTGGTGCATCCGGAATCGCCGGCCAACGTGGTGGCCCAGGCCGACGTGGTCGGCTCGACCTCGCAGCTGATCGCCGCCGCCCAGCAGCTCGACGCCAACGAATTCATCGTCGCCACCGACAACGGCATCCTGCACAAGATGCGGATGGCCGCGCCGGGCAAGCATTTCATCGAGGCGCCGACCGCCGGCAACAGCGCGACCTGCAAGAGCTGCGCGCATTGCCCGTGGATGGCGATGAACGCGCTGACCAATCTGGCCGAGGTGCTGGAGACCGGCCGCAACGAGATCCATGTCGATCCCGACATCGGGCGTCGCGCCTATACCTGCATCGACCGCATGCTCGACTTTGCCGCGCGGCAGAAGGCCAACGTACGGCCCGCCGCCGACCTGGCCAAGGAGCAGGCGCTGTTCCAGGGGATCGGTCCGGCATGAGCGAGTCCGCGATGAACGATACAGGCGATACAGTGAATCCGGTCTTCGACCAGTACGGACCCGCGCTGGCCGAGGCGCTGCGCGAGAACGTCCGCGCGGCGATCGCCGAGGACGTCGGCTCGGGCGACTGGACCGGCCAGCTGGTGCCGGCCGACAAGCAGGCGCACGCCCGTGTGATCGTGCGCGAGGAGGCGGTGCTGTGCGGGCAGCCATGGTTCGATGCCTGCATGCATGCGGTCGATCCGCGTTTGCAAATCCGCTGGCTGCAACGGGAAGGCACTCTCATGGCGGCCGATTCCGTGGTCTGCGAGATCGACGGCCCGGCCCGTTCGCTGCTGACCGCCGAGCGGCCATCGCTGAATTTCCTGCAACTGCTGTCGGGCGTGGCCACCGCGACGCGGCGCTATGCCGACCTGGTCGTCGGTACGCGCGCCCGCGTGCTCGACACGCGCAAGACGCTGCCGGGACTGCGCCTGGCGCAGAAGTACGCGGTCAAGGTCGGCGGCGGCGACAACCAGCGGCTTGCGCTCTATGACGGCATCCTGATCAAGGAAAACCATATCGCCGCGGCGGGCGGCGTCACCGCGGCGCTGCAGGCCGCGGCCGCGCTGAACGCCGGCGTGCCGGTGCAGGTCGAGGTCGAGTCGCTGGTCGAACTGGAGGAGGCGCTGGCCGCCGGTGCCGTCTCGATCCTGCTCGACAACTTCACCGAGCCGATGATGCGCGAAGCGGTGCGGGTCAATCGCGGCCGCGCGGTGCTGGAAGTGTCCGGCGGCGTCAACGCGAATACGATCCGGCGTTTCGCCGAGACCGGCGTCGACCGGATTTCGGTGGGCGCGCTGACCAAGGACGTGCGCGCAACCGACTACTCGTTGCGCATCATCGGCTGAGCCGGCTCGGGCCGCATCGGGCTCGAGCCTGCTGTCTGTCCGGGCCCGATCGGACCCGGCTCGCCTTCGGGTGCGCTTCCGTCGCGCTGCGGGTGCGTTTCGGGTGCGCTTCGGTATCGTTTCGGTCGGTGTTCAGTTGCCGCGGCGGCGACCGTTCGGCGGCTGCAGCACGGTCGGCAGCGCCTTCGGCAATGTCCCGGGATAGTCGCGGCTGAAATGCAGGCCGCGGCTTTCATGGCGCGCATAGGCGCTGTCGACGATCATCGCCGCCACTTCGACCAGATTGCGCAGTTCCAGCAGGTCGCGCGTGACGCGGAAATTCGCGTAGTACTCGGTGATCTCCTCGCGCAGCAGCGCGATCCGATGCTGCGCGCGTTCCAGCCGCTTGCTGGTGCGCACGATGCCGACGTAGTTCCACATCATCCGGCGCAGCTCGTCCCAGTTGTGCGAGACCACGACCTCCTCGTCGGCATCGGACACGCGGCTCTCGTCCCACGGCGGCAACGCCAGATCGGGTTTGCCGGCCTTGGCCTGCGAGGCGATGTCGTTGGCGGCCGCCCGGCCGATCACCATGCATTCGAGCAGCGAGTTCGATGCCAGCCGGTTGGCGCCGTGCAGGCCGGTGTAGGCCGTCTCGCCGACGGCGTACAGATTGTCCAGATCGGTGCGTCCCGACGTGTCGGTGACCACGCCGCCGCAGGTGTAGTGCGCGGCCGGCACCACCGGGATTGGCTGGCGCGTGATGTCGATGCCCAGTTCCAGGCAGCGCGCGTGGATGGTGGGGAAGTGTTCGCGCAGGAAGGGCGCGGGCTGGTGCGTGATGTCGAGGTACACGCAGTCCAGGCCGCGCTTTTTCATCTCGAAGTCGATCGCGCGGGCCACCACGTCGCGCGGCGCCAGTTCGGCGCGCGCATCGTGCTCCGGCATGAAGCGGGTGCCGTCGGGCAGCACCAGCCGGCCGCCTTCCCCGCGCACCGCCTCGGAAATCAGGAATGACTTGGCATACGGGTGGTACAGGCAGGTCGGATGGAACTGGATGAATTCCATGTTCGCGACCCGGCAGCCCGCGCGCCAGGCCATCGCGATGCCGTCGCCAGTAGCCGTGTCCGGATTGGTCGTATAGAGATAGACCTTGCCCGCGCCGCCGGTGGCCAGCACGGTATGGCTGGCGGTCAGCGTATGCACCTGGCCGTTGGCGTCGTCGAGCACGTACAGCCCGAGGCAACGGTTGCCGCCCAGTCCCATCTTGCGCGAGGTGATCAGGTCGATCGCGAAATGGTCTTCGAGGATCGTGATATTGGGATGGCGGCGCACCTGCTCGGTCAGCGTCGTGACCACGGCATGGCCGGTGGCGTCGGCCGCGTGGATGATGCGGCGACGGCTGTGGCCGCCTTCGCGGGTCAGGTGATAGCCGAGCTCGGCCTGTTCGTCGCGCGTGAACGGCACGCCCCGGTCGATCAGCCACTGGATTGCTTCGCGCCCGTGCTCGACGATGAAGCGGGTCGCGCCTTCATCGCACAGGCCGGCACCGGCGATCAGCGTATCCTGCGTGTGTTCGTCGTGGCTGTCGCCGGAGTCCAGCACCGCCGCGATGCCGCCCTGGGCCCAGTCGCTGGCGCCTTGCGTCATGGCGCGCTTGCTCACGATGACAACCCGGTGGCTGTCGGCCAGTTGCAGCGCGACCGTGAGGCCGGCCAGGCCGCTGCCGACGATGGCGACGTCGAAGTTCATGATGCGTGGTGGCGCGGCGAGGGCGCCGGTGGTGCGGGAAAGCTCGAAAGTGTACACCGCCGATCAAGCCGCCGCGCCTTGCCCCTGCTGGCGGCGCGGCGTGCTGCGTCTCCCCACGGCATGTTGGGCAGAGTTGGCAGTGGGGGAGCCGGGAGGTCGGGGGAAGTTGGGGGAAGTCGGGGAGCGGGGAGCGGGGAGCGGGGAGCGGGGAGCGGGGAGCGGGGAAGTCGGGGAGCGGGGCAGCGGCGACGAGCAGGCAACAAAAAACCCCGCCATGGCGGGGTTCTTCGCTGGAACGCAGGATCAATTACTTGATCTTGGTTTCCTTGTACTCGACGTGCTTGCGCGCGACCGGATCAAATTTCTTGATCGACATCTTTTCCGGCATGGTGCGCTTGTTCTTGTCGGTGGTGTAGAAGTGACCGGTACCCGCGGTGGATTCCAGTTTGATCTTGTCGCGTCCGCCTTTGCTGGCCATGATGAACTCCTAATTAGACTTCGCCGCGTGCGCGCAGGTCGGCGAGCACGGAGTCGATGCCTTTCTTGTCGATCAGGCGCAGACCGGCGTTCGAGACGCGCAGGCTCACCCAGCGGTTTTCCGATTCAACAAAGAAACGACGGTTCTGCAGGTTGGGCAGAAAACGGCGCTTGGTCTTGTTGTTTGCGTGGGAAACGTTGTTGCCGACCATCGGCGCTTTCCCGGTCACTTGACAGACGCGTGCCATGAAGCACTCCTAAATCTTCTATTCGTGGACAATGTTCGCAACAGATCAACAAAAGGCGCGCGGGCCCGGACTGCAGCGGTTAAGACTTCAGCAAAACGGGCATTATAGACCGAAATCCCTCAGCCGATCAATGCCTTCTGTGCGTTGACGCCACGGCGACACGCCCGTGCCTTTGGCGTCACAGTTGCCGGTGCTCGGCCAGCGAGTAGGTCGTATTGCCGGCGACGATGAAGTGGTCGAGCACATGGACGTCGATCAGCGCCAGCGAATGCGCCAGCGCCTTGGTCATCGCCAGGTCCGCGGGACTCGGCGCCGGATTGCCCGACGGGTGGTTGTGGGCGACGATCACCGCGGCCGCATTATGCGCCAACGCCTGCCTGGCCACCTCGCGCGGGTAGACGCTGGTTTGCGTCAGCGTGCCGCGGAACAGCTCCTCGGCGGCCAGCAGCCGGTTGCGCGCATCCAGGAACAGGCACAGGAACACCTCGTAAGGCCGCTGCGCCAGCGACAACCGCAGGTAGTCCCGTACGGCCTGCGGCGACTCCAGGCCCGGCGCCATCGCCAGCTGCTCGGCCAACGCCCGCCGCGTCAACTCGACCACCGCCTGCAGCTGCACGTACTTGGCGGTGCCGACGCCGCGCACCCGGCTCAGTTCGGTCTGGCTGGCGGCGAGCAGCCCGGTCAGCGAGCCGAATGCCGCGATCAGCTCGCGCGCCACATCGACCGCGCTCTTGCCCGGCACGCCGACGCGCAGGAATACCGCGAGCAGTTCGGCGTCGGACAACGAGGCGGCACCGGCTTGCAGCAGCTTTTCGCGAGGACGTTCGCTGGCGGGCCAATCGGGGATGGGCATGGCGGTCTCGTTCGGGAAGCGCGTCGGCGGGCGGGGCGGGCCCGTGGCCGTGATCGGCGGCGCCGGGTCCAGTCGCTTACAATACGGGTTCTCGACTGGTTGAGCATTCATGAATTCGCAAACTTTTGCGTCGGACTCCGGCGGCGCCACCGCGCGCAAGACCGTGCAGGCCGATTCCTTCCTGACCTTGCATTACCGCATCTCGCTGGAGAACGGTACCGAGGTCGTCAGCACCTTCGACGACAAGCCCGCCACGCTGCTGCTGGGGCAGGGCCAGTTCGCGCCCACGCTGGAACAGGCGCTGCTCGGCATGGCCGAGGGCGAGCGCACCAGCTACCGTCTGGCGCCGGAGCACGCCTTCGGGCCGCGCAATCCCGAGCTGCTGCAGCGCGTGTCGCTGGCCACGCTGCGCGAGAACAGCTCGTTCGAAGAGGACTACAGCCCGGGTGACCTGGTCGAGTTCAACGCGCCCGGCGGCGGCAAATATGCCGGCGTCCTCAAGGAAATCGGCGAGACCTCGGCGCTGTTCGACTTCAATCATCCGCTGGCCGGACAGACCATCCTGTTCGACGTCCAGCTGATCGGCATCCTCTGACGACCTGCTCCGGCCGCCTCGGCAGCCGGAGCGCAGCTACCTCCCCGCATGTCCGAAATGACTCCCGCCCCCGACGCCGAGATCCTGCTGGCCCAGCCGCGCGGCTTCTGCGCCGGGGTCGATCGCGCGATCGAGATCGTGGAGCGCGCGCTCCAGCGCTTTGGCGCGCCGATCTACGTGCGCCATGAAATCGTGCACAACGCCTATGTCGTGGCCGATCTGCGCCGCAAGGGCGCCGTCTTCGTGCAGGACCTCGACGAGGTGCCGGCCGGCGCGACCGTGATCTTCAGCGCCCACGGCGTGTCGCGCAGCGTCCGCGCCGAGGCGCAGGCGCGCGGCCTGAACGTCTTCGACGCGACCTGTCCGCTGGTGACCAAGGTGCATGTCGAGGTCGGCAAGATGCGCGCCGAAGGCTGCGAGATCGTGATGATCGGCCATCGCGGCCACCCCGAGGTCGAGGGCACGATGGGCCAGGCCGACGGCGGCATGCTGCTGGTCGAGTCGCCCGCCGACGTGCAGACCCTGCAGGTCGCCGATCCCACGCGGCTGGCCTATGTCACGCAGACCACGCTGTCGGTCGACGAGACCGAGGAGATCGTCGCCGCGCTGAAGGCACGCTTCCCGGAAATCCGCGAGCCGAAGAAGCAGGACATCTGCTATGCGACGCAGAACCGCCAGGACGCCGTCAAGTTCATGGCGCCGCAGGTCGACGTGGTGATCGTGGTCGGCAGTCCCAACAGCTCCAACTCGAACCGCCTGCGCGAACTGGCCGAGCGGCTTGGCGTGCCTGCCTATATGGTCGATGCGCCGGAACAGGTCCGTCCCGAATGGATCGCCGGCAAGCGCCGCATCGGGCTGACCGCCGGCGCTTCGGCGCCGGAGGCGCTGGCCCAGTCGATCGTCGACCGGCTGCGCGCGCTCGGCGCGCGGCAGGTGCGTCCGCTGGAGGGCATCGAGGAAAACATGTCGTTCCCCCTGCCCAAGGGCCTGCAGGCGACCGCCGCCTGAGTCCCGCGGACCTTCCCGGTTTTTAGCAGCGCCCCGCCTCGAGCGGGGCGTTGTCGTTTTGGCCGGCGCGTTTTCGCGCCATCGCACTGTGCCATGCCGAGTGTCGGGCTTCCGTCGAAAGAAACTTAATCGTCACAACGATATATTGACTCGGCACAAGGCGCGTCTTTTGCGAAGGACTTTAGGGTAATTCCCCTAAATACGGGTTTTCCCTCGATTGGTGCGAACGCGGATTGCCGACATTCTAAATTGGTGCATATTTCTTTTATGAAATGCCTAATTAATATCTATAAAGATAGGTGCCTTGTCAGCCACGCTGGAACGTCCGGAAGGCCGCCTGGTGACGTGGCGGGCACGGATCTTGTTAGGTATCTCAAAGAGCCCCTGTTGTGAATGGGAATTGCCCCAATGACGGCATTGGGGAAATTACCTAGCTCAATAGAAGGGTAAAAGGCCCAGGTTGTTGCGTCGCGTATTGCATCCGCAAAAAAAGGGGATACAATGCGCGCGTTTCAAATTGAAACTAAACCAAGGCGGTGCAGGGAAACGGACGGGAGGCGTTGCGTAACCCTGATCTTGTGAATCCTAGGAGATCACTCATGCAAATCACGTTGGCCAAGATTCTGCCGATCGCAGCGGCAGTGGCACTGGTTACTGCCTGCGGCAAGAAGGAAGAGGCGGCGCCCGGTGCGACGGCCTCGGCACCTGCCGCGGCGGCACCGGCTGGCGGCGAGGTGGTGGTAAAGATCGGCCATGCGGCGCCGCTGACCGGTGGGATCGCCCACCTTGGCAAGGACAACGAGAACGGCGCGCGCCTGGCCGTCGAAGAGGTCAACAAGGCCGGTCTGGAACTGGGCGGCAAGAAGGTCCGCCTGGAACTGGTCGGCGAAGACGACGCGGCCGATCCGAAGACCGGCACCTCGGTGGCCCAGAAGCTGGTCGACGAGAAGGTCGTCGCCGTGGTCGGCCACCTGAACTCGGGCGTGTCGATTCCTGCCTCCAAGATCTATAGCGATGCGGGCATCGTGCAGATCTCGCCGTCCTCGACCAACCCCGACTACACCAAGCAGGGCTTCAAGACGACCTTCCGCGTGGTGGCCACCGATGCCCAGCAGGGCCCGGCCCTGGCCAACTACGCCGCCAAGAGCCTGAACGCCAAGAGCGTGGCGATCGTCGACGACGCCACCGCCTACGGCAAGGGCCTGGCCGACGAGTTCGAGAAGACCGCCAAGGCCGCCGGCGTCAACATCGTGGCGCGCGAGGCCACCAACGACAAGGCCACCGACTTCAAGGCCATCCTGACCAAGATCAAGGGCAAGAAGCCGGACGTCATCATGTACGGCGGCATGGACGCCACCGGCGGCCCGTTCGCCAAGCAGGCCAAGGAACTCGGCATCCCGGCCAAGATCGTCGGCGGCGACGGCGTCTGTACCGACAAGGTCGCGGAACTGGCGGGCGATGCGGTCAGCAACATCATCTGCTCCGAGGCCGGCCTGGCGTTGTCCAAGATGGAGAAGGGCGCCGAGTTCCAGAAGCGCTACCAGGAACGTTTCAACGCACCGGTGCAGATCTACGCTCCGTTCACCTACGACGCCGTGATGGTGATCGTCGATGCGATGAAGCGCGCCGGCTCGACCGAGCCCGCGGCGATCCTGGCGGAGATGCCCAAGACCAACTACCAGGGCGTGATCGGCAACATCGCCTTCGACGAGAAGGGCGACATGAAGGAAGGCACCATCACGCTGTACGACTACAAGGACAAGAAGAAGTCCGTGCTTGACGTCGTGAAGATGTAATTCGGACCTACCCGGTCCTCCGAACGGCACCGTGAGTACTTTGCGGTGCCGTTCTTTTTAGCCTCGCCTTTTGTGACAGCGCCCTTACCATGGGTGGAACGCGGCAGGCCGTTGCTTTACCCGCTTACCAGCACATAACCACTTACCAAACCACTCACACCCCGCTGCCCGGTCGGCATCCATCCATGCCGGAAGTGCGGGCGGCAAGCCAGGAGTATTCATGGATATCCTTATCCAGCAGATCGTGAATGGTCTGGTGCTCGGCAGCATCTATGCGCTGATTGCACTCGGCTACACCATGGTCTACGGCATTCTCGGGATCATCAACTTCGCCCACGGCGATGTGCTGATGATCGGCGCGCTGACCGCACTGTCGGCGATTCTCGCACTCCAGCAATTCGCCCCCGGCCTGCCGGAATGGCTGACGCTCGTGATCGCCACGCTGATCGCGATGCCGGTCTGCGCGATGCTGTCCTATTCGATCGAACGGATTGCCTACCGGCCGCTGCGCAACGCGCCCCGGCTGGCTCCGCTGATCACCGCGATCGGCGTCTCCATCATGCTGCAGACCATCGCGATGATGATCTGGTCGCGCAATCCGCTGACCTTCCCGCAGCTGCTGCCCTCGAGCCCGATCGATATCGGCAACACCGGGGCCACCATCACCGGCAAGGAGATGGTCATCATCGGCATGGCCGTGATGGTGATGGCCGGGCTGCTGACGCTGGTCAACCGCACCAAGCTCGGCCGCGCGATGCGCGCCACCGCCGAGAATCAGCGCGTGGCGGGCCTGATGGGCGTGAACCCGAACTTCGTGATCTCGGCCACCTTCATGATCGGCGCGACCCTGGCTGCGCTGGCCGGCGTGATGATGGCGACCAACTATGGCAACGCGCACTTCTACATGGGCTTCATCCCCGGCCTGAAGGCGTTTACCGCGGCCGTGCTCGGCGGCATCGGCAACCTCGCCGGCGCGATGGTCGGCGGCATGCTGCTGGGCCTGATCGAGGCGCTGGGCGCCGGCTATATCGGCGACCTGACCAACGGCGTGTTCGGCTCGAACTACCAGGACGTGTTTGCCTTCATCGTGCTGATCACCGTGCTGGTGTTCCGTCCGTCCGGCATCATGGGCGAACGTGTGGCCGACCGGGCGTAAGGGGATCGCAACGATGAACACTCCGATTTCTACGACGGCGCAGGCCGCGCCGCTGACCAAGACGCCGGCCAAGACCATGTTCGCGCTGGCGGCCTTCCTGGTGATCGGCCTGTGCGCGCCGTTCGCCGTGCAGTTCCTGGGCGGCAACTACTGGGTTCGCGTGCTCGACTTCGCGCTGCTGTACATCATGCTGGCGCTGGGCCTGAACATCGTGGTCGGCTTCGCCGGCCTGCTGGACCTGGGCTACATCGCCTTCTATGCGGTGGGCGCCTATCTGATGGCGCTGCTCGGCTCGCCGCATCTGGCCAACCAGTTCGAGACCATCGCGCAGCTGTTCCCCAACGGCTTCCATGTCAGCGTCTGGTGGGTGCTGCCATTGGCGGCATTGGTGGCGGGCATCTTCGGCGTGCTGCTCGGTGCGCCGACGCTGAAGCTGCGCGGCGACTATCTGGCGATCGTCACGCTCGGCTTCGGCGAGATCATCCGCATCTTCATGAACAACCTGGACCGGCCGGTCAATATCACCAACGGTCCCAAGGGCATCACCGCGGTCGATCCGATCACCATCTTCGGCTTCAACTTCTCCAAGACGCACGAGTTCTTCGGCCTGAAATTCACGCCGGTGTTCATGTACTACTACCTGCTGATCCTGCTGGTCGTGGCAATCGTGTTCGTCTCGCTGCGGCTGCAGAACTCGCGCATCGGCCGCGCCTGGGTGGCGATCCGCGAGGACGAGATCGCGGCCAAGGCGATGGGCATCAACACCCGCAACATCAAGCTGCTGGCCTTCGCCATGGGCGCGTCGTTCGGCGGTGTCTCGGGCGCGGTGTTCGGCGCCTTCCAGGGCTTCGTCTCGCCGGAATCGTTCACGCTGTGGGAATCGATCTATGTGCTGGCGATCGTGGTGCTCGGCGGCATGGGCCATATCCCGGGCGTGATCCTGGGCGGCATCCTGCTGATCGGCTTCCAGGAGCTGCTGCGCGTGGTGGCCGAGCCGGTGCAGAACATGCTGTTCGGCCATGTGATCGTCGACGCCGAGGTGCTGCGTCAGCTGCTGTTCGGCCTGGCGCTGGTCGGCGTGATGCTGTATCGCCCGGCGGGCCTGTGGCCGTCGCCGCGCAAGGAAGACCGGCCGGTGATTCGCCGCCCCGGTAGCGTTGGACGTCTGTGAAGCGGGAGGACCTGATGAGCAACGAAAACATCCTCCTGTCCGTCAAGGGAGTGAACAAGCGCTTCGGCGGCCTGCAGGCGCTGTCGGATGTGGGCCTGGAGATCCGGTCCGGCGAGATCTACGGCCTGATCGGCCCGAACGGCGCCGGCAAGACCACCTTCTTCAACGTGATCACCGGGCTCTACACCCCCGATTCCGGCGAGTTCGTGCTGGACGGCAAGCCCTATCAGCCGACCGCGGTGCATGAAGTGGCCAAGGCTGGCATCGCCCGCACCTTCCAGAACATCCGCCTGTTCGGCGACATGACGGCGCTCGAGAACGTGATGGTCGGCCGCCACGTGCGGACCAAGGCCGGCGTGATCGGGGCGATCTTCCGTCCGCCAGCGGTGCGCAAGGAAGAAGAGGGCGTCGAGGACATGGCGCATGACCTGCTCGAGTACGTCGGCATCGGCAAGTACGCCAACTTCACCTCGCGCAATCTGTCGTACGGCCACCAGCGCCGTCTCGAGATCGCCCGCGCGCTGGCGACCGAGCCCAAGCTGCTGGCGCTGGACGAGCCCGCTGCCGGCATGAACGCGACCGAGAAGGTCGAGCTGCGCGGCCTGCTCGACAAGATCCGCAGCGATGGCCGGACCATCCTGCTGATCGAGCACGACGTGAAGCTGGTGATGGGCCTGTGCGACCGCATGACCGTGCTCGACTACGGCAAGGTCATCGCGCAGGGCCTGCCGTACGATGTCCAGAACAACCCGGCGGTGATCGAGGCCTACCTCGGCACTTCGGCCCACTGACGGGAGCCGCACATGAAAGACACACTACTGAAGATCGCCGGCCTGAAGGTCGCGTACGGCGGCATCCAGGCCGTCAAGGGCATCGACCTGGAAATCCGCGACGGCGAACTGGTGACGCTGATCGGCGCCAATGGCGCCGGCAAGACCACCACGATGAAGGCGATCACCGGCCTGCAGCCCTGGGCCGGCGGCGAGGTCGAATACCTGGGCCGCTCGATCAAGGGCGTGCCGAGCTACGAGCTGCTGAAGCAGGGCCTGGCGATGGTGCCGGAAGGCCGCGGCGTGTTCGCGCGCATGACCATCACCGAGAACCTGCTGATGGGCGCCTTCACGCGCAAGGACGAGGCCGGCATCAAGGACGACATCGACCGCATGTTCGGCATCTTCCCGCGGCTGAAGGAACGCGCCAACCAGCTGGCCGGCACCATGTCCGGCGGCGAGCAGCAGATGCTGGCCATGGCGCGCGCGCTGATGAGCCAGCCGCGCCTGCTGCTGCTGGACGAACCGTCGATGGGCCTGTCGCCGATCATGGTCGAGAAGATCTTCGAGGTCGTGCGCGATATCTCCGGCCAGGGCGTCACCGTGCTGCTGGTCGAGCAGAACGCCCGCCTCGCGCTGCAGGCCGCCAACCGCGGCTATGTGATGGAGTCCGGCCTGATCACGATGAGCGGCAACGCCGCCGACATGCTCGACGACCCGAAGGTACGCGCCGCGTATCTGGGGGAATGAGCCTGTCGCGATAGGAAAACGGCGGCCGAAGGGCCGCCGTGCAGTCGCCAGCCCCGCCATGCCTGCATGGACGGGGCTTTTTTTATCGTTCCGCCGGCGCAGGCCGGATCGAATTGTGCGACGACACCACCTGCCACCCATGCGGCGTGCGTACGAACACATCGGTGAAGACGACGTCCGTCGGCTTGGCCTTCGCATTGGGCCGATAACGGTTGACGCCGGTGACCACCGCGCTGTCGCGAAACGTGCGTACCTTCAGTTCGGTCAGCGTCTGGCTGGAGCCCGGCGGCGGGGGGCCGGCGGACAGCGATTCGGCGCGGTTGCGCATCCCTCCCAGCGGCGAGATGTTGACGAAGGTCGGATGGAGCAGGCGTTCCAGCGCCGCGCGATCGCCGGACTCGGTGGCGGTCAGCCAGTCCTGCTCGGCCTTGAGGATGGCGGCGTGGTCGGCGGCCTCGTCGGCCGCGGCCGGTGTGGCGGCCAGGGTGCCGAGCGCCAGGGTGGCCACGGCAAGCGTGGTAGCCAGCCCGCGCCTGTGGGGATGGAGGCGACCGCCCATTGTTGTTCTCCCGGTCCTGGATGGCATCAGTATAGGCAAGCGAATATTACCGTCGTCCCCACGCGCGGCGGGTGGCGGTGAACGAAGGGGGGCTACGGAGAGGAGCCAAAGAAAAAGGCCGCCGTGCCATCGCAGCAGGGCGGCCCGTTTCCGAACCGGGCGACCATCGCCGACCATCGCCGACCATCACGGACCCAGCGCGCCGTGGACGACGGCAGACGGCCGGTGCGCGAAGATCAGGCCAGCGACTTCAGCAGCGTTCGCAGCATGCCGATCATCTGGTCGATCTCCTCGCGGGTCACGTTCAGCGCCGGCATGAAGCGCAGAAGGTTCGGCCGCGGCGAATTGAGCAGCAGGCCCTCCGGCTGCATCTCGCGCGCCTGCTCGACCAGCTGCGGGCCGATGTCCTTGCCGAGCATCAGCGCGCGCAGCAGGCCCTCGCCCCGTTCGCCGGCCAGGCCGAACTCGTTCGACAGCGCCAGCAGCTGTTCGCGCAGATACGCGCCCTTCTCCTGCACCTGCTGCAGGAAGCCCGGCGCCAGCAGCTGCTCGAACACCGCACTGCCCACCGCGCACATCAGCGGGTTGCCGTTGTAGGTGCCGCCCTGGTCGCCGGCTTCGAAGCTCGCCACCTCGGCCTTGCACAGCAGGGCCGACAGCGGCACGCCGCCGCCGATGCCCTTGCCCAGCGTCATGATGTCCGGCTCGACGTTCGACAGCTCGTAGGCGAACAGCGTGCCGCAGCGGGCGCAGCCGGCCTGCACCTCGTCGACGATGAACAGCAGCTTGTGCTTGTCGGCCAGCGCGCGCAGCCCTTGCATGAATTCGCGCGTGGCGGGCACCACGCCGCTCTCGCCCTGCACCGGCTCGAGCATGATGCCGACCGTCTTGTCGTTGATCAGCGCCTCGACCGAAGCCAGGTCATTGAGCTGGGCCTTCGGAAAGCCCGGCACCTGCGGCGCGAAGATCGTGTCCCAGCCGGCCTTGCCCGACGCGCTCATGGTCGCCAGCGTGCGGCCATGGAAGCTGTGGTCCATCGTGATGATCTCGTAGGCGCCGTTCTTGTGCTTGCGCCCCCATTTGCGCGCCAGCTTGATCGCGCCCTCGTTGGCCTCCGCGCCGCTGTTGGCGAAGAACACCTTGTCGAAGCAGCTGTTGTCGGTCAGCGTCTTGGCCAGCCGCAGCATCGGCTCGTTGTAGAAGGCCGGGCTCGGATTGATCAGCTTGCGGGCCTGCTCGTTCAGCGCCGCGATCATGCCCTCGTTCGAGTGGCCCAGGCAGTTGACGGCCCAGCCCTGCACGAAGTCCAGATAGCGCTTGCCCTGATGGTCCGTCAGCCACGAGCCCTTGCCCTCGGTGAAGACGAGCTCGGGCCGGTTGGTGATGTACATCAGCGATTGGACGGGATACTCAGCAAATGCCATGGCGGACTCCAGAGATCGGCAAACAAGGAAAAGGGAAGGGCGGCAAAACAAAAAAGCCACGGGGGTTGCCCGTGGCTTGATGACCTGAACAGACGCTGTCGACGGTCAGCCGCGTGGCACCCTGGCGGGATGCGACGTACGGAAGCTGCGTCGGATGTTGGCGTGGTTCATGCGGCCAACTATAAGACGCAGTCGCCCCAGTGTCAAAGACGACGGTGGCGGCCCGGGTCGTCATTGTTGTTCTCGCGAAACGATGGTGCGGTCGTGTGCGGGCGTGGCACGGCAAGCGGCGCGGGCCGGGCAGGGCGCGATCCGGGCCAG
Source organism: Cupriavidus cauae (assembly GCF_026210475.1). Taxonomy (NCBI): domain Bacteria; kingdom Pseudomonadati; phylum Pseudomonadota; class Betaproteobacteria; order Burkholderiales; family Burkholderiaceae; genus Cupriavidus; species Cupriavidus cauae. The sequence continues at coordinate 78,025 of NZ_CP080293.1, read as the reverse complement.
CAGGGCCAGCCGGGCCGCGCCGCGAGCCCGGGTTCAGGCCACGCCGGCCGGGTGCAGGTCGGCCTCGGAGGTGAACGAGTCGGCGAAGAACGCATCCGCGTGCAGCGCGCACTGGGCGGTGAAGTCGCGCCGCGCCGATTCGACCATCACCGGGGCGCCGCAGGCATAGACCTCGTGGCCCGACAGATCCGGGTAGTCCGCCATCACGGCCTGGTGGACGAAGCCGGTGCGGCCGTCCCACTCGTCCTCGGCCAGCGCGTCCGAGACCACCGGCACGTAGCGGAAGTTCGGCAGCTCGCGCGCCCACTGCTCGCACAGCACGTGCATGTAGAGATCGCGCGGACGGCGGCCGCCCCAGTACAGCGTCATCGGCCGCGTGATGCCGGTGTAGGCCGCGTGCTCGACGATGGCCTTGATCGGCGCGAACCCGGTGCCCGAGGCCAGCAGGATGATCGGCTTGTCCGAGTCCTCGCGCAGGAAGAAGCTGCCCAGCGGACCCTCGAAGCGCAGGATGTCGCGCTCCTTCATTGCCGGCTGGCCCTCGCGCGCGCCGAACACATAGTCGGTGAAGGCGCCGCCCGGCATATGGCGGAAATGCAGTTCGATCGGGCCTTCCTCGTGCGGCGGCGTGGCGATCGAATAGCTGCGGCGCTTGCCGTCCCGCAGCAGGAATTCGACGTACTGGCCGGCCAGGTATTGCAGGCGCTCGGTGGCCGGCAATTGCAGCTTCGCCACGATGACGTCTTCGGCCACGCGTTCCAGCGATTGCACGCGGCACGGCACCTTCTTGATCGGGATATCGCCGGCGCCATGCACCTCGCGGCATTCGATGGTCACGTCCGAGGCCGCATTGGCGCAGCAGAACAGCGCGCGGCCCTCGGTCTTTTCCTGCGCGGTCAGCGCGGAGGCGGCATGGTCGCCCTGGACGATGTCGCCGGCGGTGACGCGGCCCTTGCACGAACCGCAGGCGCCGTTCTTGCAGCCATAAGGCAGGCCAATGCCTTGACGCAGCGCCGCCGACAGGATGGTTTCGTTCGCTTCCGCCTCGAATTGGCGGCCGCTCGGCAGCACGGTTACTTGATAAGCCATAATCTCTCGATGAGCAAAGATCTGTCGCCACCCCGTCTGGCCGGCCCGCGCTTGCTGATCGTGGGCTGTGGGGACGTAGGCATGCGTTGCCTGCAAATGCTTGCCCCGCGCTGGCGCGTGTTCGCCGTGACGTCGCAGCCCGGCCGCGTGGCGGCCTTGCGGGCGGCCGGCGCGGTGCCGTTGGTAGCCAATCTGGACGAGCCGGCGACGCTGAAGCGCCTGGGCGGCCTGGCCGATCGCGTGTTGCACCTGGCGCCGCCGCCGGCGCGCGGCGAAGACGATCCACGTACCGTTGCCCTGTTGCGGGCGCTGCGGCGCAGCGCATGGCGCCGCCCCGCGCGGGAACCCCGCATTCTACCCGAGCGGCCCGGACGGGGGACCGGCGTGGCCACTCGCGGCGGCGCGCCGGCGCTGGTCTACGCCAGCACCAGCGGCGTCTATGGCGACCGCGGCGGCGCGCGCATCGGCGAGGCCCAGCCGGTACGGCCGCAGACCGCGCGGGCACGCCGCCGCGTGGCCGCCGAGCGGGCGGTGCGGAGCTTCGGCCGCGCCAGCGGCTGGCGTGCCAGCATCGTCCGGATTCCCGGCATCTACGCCGCCGACCGGCTGCCGGTGGCGCGCCTGCTCAAGGGCACGCCGGCGCTGGTGCGCGACGATGATGTCTACACCAACCACATCCACGCCGACGACCTGGCCCGCGCCATGATCGCCGCGCTGCTGCGCGGCCGGCCGCAGCGCGTCGTCCATGCCAGCGACGACAGCGAACTGCGCATGGCCGACTATTTCGACCTGGTGGCCGACCGGCGCGGGCTGCCGCGGCCGCCCCGGCTGTCGCGCGAGCAGATCCGCCAGGCCGTCGAGCCGGCGCTGCTGAGCTTCATGAGCGAATCGCGCCGGCTCGAGAACGCGAGGCTCAAGCGCGAGCTGCGGCTGCGGCTGCGTTATCCGACGGTTCACCACTTCTTCGAGACCTGACCCCCGCGGCCAGCGGCGCACACACCCCAGCAAGTGCCGCACCGCCGCGGCAGGCGCCGCACCTCCGCGGCAATCGTCGTACCCCCGCGGCAAGCGCCGCCCCCCGATGGCATGGCGATTGCGTGCTTACGCCCGCCACCCTGTCTATACAGCATATTGGGGCACGATGCCCGCAGGCCGTGCGGCGCCGTCACCAGCCTGGTGCGGGATACCGATCCGGCTGACCGCCGCGGGGCCCGCCAATCCCTTGCATCGCCCGTTATCGCTTTCCCTATCAGGGTTTGCGAGCAACGCCCGGGATCCGGGGCTGCCATTGGAGACGTCCCTTCGGCGGCGTGCCGTAGTGACGTTTCGTCGCCTTGACTTGTATATACAGGATTGCTACATTGCCCGGAAACCGACCGGCGCCCCGACCGAGGACGCCGGCACGACCCGGGCGGGCCGCCAGCCGGCGGCACCGTTCGCGACACCAAAGGAGCCAAACAGTGCAGATGCAGAAGCGGAAGTTGGGGAGTAAAGGGGGCGCCGGCCGTGCGCTCGGTTGGCTGGCCACGGTGGCGCTCGCCGCCGGTGCCGGCGCGGCGCAGGCCCAAACCACCAAGGTGGCGCTGGGCATGAGCGGCTGGACCGGCTTCGCGCCGCTGACGCTGGCCGCCAAGGCCGGCATCTTCGAAAAACACGGCGTCGACGTCGACATCAAGATGATTCCGCAGAAGGACCGCCATCTGGCGCTGGCCTCGGGCGCGATCCAGTGCGCCGCGACCACGGTGGAAACCCACGTGGCGTGGAATGCCAACGGCGTGCCGATCACGCAGATCGTGCAGCTCGACAAGTCCTACGGCGCCGACGGGCTGGCGGTGCGCAACGACGTCAAGACCTTCGCCGACCTGAAGGGCAAGACCATCGGCGTCGACGCGCCGGGCACCGCGCCGTATTTCGGACTGGCGTGGATGCTGAAGAAGAACGGCATGACCATCAAGGACGTCAAGACCACCACGCTGTCGCCGCAGGCGGCCGCGCAGGCCTTCGTCTCGGGCCAGAACGACGCCGCGATGACCTACGAGCCGTACCTGTCGACCGTGCGGCAGAACCCCGACAAGGGCAAGATCCTCGCCACCACGCTGGACTACCCGATGGTGATGGACACGCTCGGCTGCGCGCCGAAATGGTTGAAGGAGAACCCGAAGGCCGCGCAGGCGCTGGTCGACGGCTACTTCGAGGCGCTCGAGATGATCCGCAAGGAGCCGGCCAAGTCCAACGAGATCATGGGCGCGGCCGTCAAGCAGACCGCCGAGCAGTTCGCCAAGTCGTCCTCGTATCTGCGCTGGCAGGATCGCGAGGCCAACCGCAAGTTCTTCGCCGGCGAGCTGGCGCAGTTCAGCAAGGAGGCCGCCGCGGTGCTGCTCGATGTCGGCGTGATCCGCCAGGTGCCGGACGTGACGACGCTGTACGACCCGCGGTTCATCCGCTAAGCGGCAGGAGTAGCGATGACACAACCGTTGCACGCCGATTCGCTGCGGGCCGTCGCGCCCGACAGCCCGGCGCCCGCCCGGACGATGCCGGCCGCGCCGCGTGCGCGCCGGACCCATCCGTGGCTGACGCCGCTGACCCCCGTCGCGCCGCGCACCCGCTGGGTGCTGGGCCTGGGCTTTTTCGTGCTGTTCTTCGCCGTCTGGGGCGCGGTGACGCTGGGCGGCCTGGTGCCGCCGACCTTCCTCGCCGACCCGATGACGATGGCGCGCGAGGCGTGGCTGCTGTTTACCGAATACGGCTTTCTCGGCGACATCGGCATGACGGTCTGGCGCGTGCTGGGCGGCTTCGTGCTGGCCGCGGTGCTGGCGGTGCCGCTGGGCATCCTGATGGGCGCCTACAAGGCCGCCGAAGCCTTCTTCGAGCCCTTCGTCTCGTTCTGCCGCTACCTGCCGGCGTCGGCCTTCATTCCGCTGCTGATCCTGTGGGCCGGCATCGGCGAGACGCAGAAGCTGCTGGTGATCTTCATCGGCTCGTTCTTCCAGATCGTGCTGATGGTCGCCGTGACGGTAGGGGGCGCGCGCCGTGACCTGGTCGAGGCCGCCTACACGCTGGGCGCCAACAGCGCCGGCATCGTCAAGCGCGTGCTGATCCCCGGCGCCGCGCCCGGCATCGCCGAAATCCTGCGGCTCGTGCTGGGCTGGGCCTGGACCTATGTGATCGTCGCCGAGCTGATCGGCTCGTCGTCCGGCATCGGCCACATGATCACCGACAGCCAGGCGCTGCTCAATACCGGGCAGATCATCTTCGGCATCATCGTGATCGGCTGCATCGGCCTGGTCTCGGACCTGCTGTTCAAGCTCGCCAACCAGCGGCTGTTTCCGTGGAGCACCATCCAATGAGCGCGCTGTCGATCCAGCAGGTGTCGCGCACCTTCGTCAATCCGCGCGGTGGCCAGACCCAGGCCTTGCTGCCGGTGGACTTCGAGGTCCGCGAGAACGACTTCGTCACCATCCTCGGGCCGTCCGGCTGCGGCAAATCGACGTTGCTGCGCATCGTCGCCGGCCTCGACGCGCCGACCTCCGGTCGCGTGCTGCTCGACGGCGAGCCGGTCACCGGACCGGGCGCGGACCGCGGCATGGTGTTCCAGTCCTATACGCTGTTCCCGTGGCTGACGATCGAGCAGAACGTCCGCTTCGGCCTGCGCGAGCGCGGCATGAGCGTGGCGGAGCAGCGCGAGCGCAGCGATTTCTTCATCGCCCGCGTGGGCCTGCGCGGCTTCGAGCATCACTATCCGAAGCAGCTGTCGGGCGGCATGCAGCAGCGCACCGCGATCGCCCGGGCGTTGGCCAACGATCCGAAGATCCTGCTGCTCGACGAGCCGTTCGGCGCGCTCGACAACCAGACCCGCGTGCTGATGCAGGAACTGCTGCTCGGCATCTGGGAGAGCGCGCGCAAGACGGTGCTGTTCGTCACGCACGATATCGACGAGGCGATCTTCATGGCCAACCGGGTTGCGGTATTCTCTGCGCGGCCCGGACGGATCAAGACCGAGATCGCGGTCGACTTCGCCCATCCGCGCCACTACACGATCAAGACCTCGCCGGAATTCTCGGCGTTGAAGGCGCGGCTGACCGAAGAGATCCGTGCCGAGGCGATGGCCTCGGCCGAGCATTGAGGCGGCCAATGAAGTCCACCGACTTGCGCATCGGCCGACGCATCGACCGACGCATCGACCCACGCAACCACCGACCATGACCGTAGAAGCCGGCACCCGCCGCCCCGCCACCCGTTCCGATGCCAACGGCCACCGCCCGTCGTCCGATGCCACGCCGACCGCGCTGTACCAGCAGGTCAAGGAGTACATCGCGCGCCAGATCCAGAGCGGCGCCTGGCAGCCGGGCGATCGCGTGCCGTCCGAGCAGGAGCTGGTCAACCGCTTCGCCGTGTCGCGCATGACGGTCAACCGCGCGCTGCGCGAGCTGGCCGAGCAGGGCAGGGTGGTGCGGGTGGCGGGCGTCGGCACTTTCGTTGCCGAGCACAAGCCGCAGTCGACGCTGCTGTCGGTGGTCAATCTGCAGGACGAGATCCGCATGCGCGGGCACGACTACGCCTGCGACGTGATCCTGGTCGAGCGCGCCTCGGCCTCGATCGAGGTGGCGGCGGCGCTCGACCTGCGCACCGGCGAGTCGGTCTTCCATTCGGTATGCGTGCATCGCGAGGACGGCGTGCCGGTGCAGCTGGAGGACCGCTACGTGAATCCGCGCGTGGCGCCCGACTTCATCAACCAGGACTTCAGCGGCGTCAAGCCGGGCGAATATCTGCTGCGGCACGTGCCCTACGACCAGGTCGAGCACGTGGTCGACGCGGTCGCGGCCACGCCCGAGCAGGCCAGCCAGCTGGAGATGCCGGTGACCCAGCCCTGCCTGCTGCTGACGCGGCGCACCTGGACCGCCGGCACGCCGGTGACCTTCGTGCGCTGCCTGCATCCCGGCAACCGCTATCGCCTCGGCAGCCGCTTCCGTGCCGATGGCAATCCGGCGTTCGGCTAGCGTGGCGGCCCGCGGCACGGCCCGCAGCCGCGCTGCCGTCGCCACCGAACGGACCGAGCGCTTCCGCACCTGACTTCGACCACGATTCGACCTAAGCTGATTTAAGCCGTACCAAGCTGTATAGACAGGACCATACAATGACAACCCAATCCTCCGTGCAACACGCCGCTTCCCAATCCCGTCCCACGCTGACCCTGCATCCCGGCGAGGTCTCGCTCGCCGAACTGCGCCGCATCTACCGCGGCGAGGTCCAGCTGGCGATGGCGGATTCGGCCTGGGCCGATGTGCGCGCCGCGCAGGCCACCGTGCAGCAGATCGTCGACACCGACGCGGTGGTCTACGGCATCAACACCGGCTTCGGCAAGCTGGCCAACACGCGCATCCCGCACGACAAGCTGGCCGAGCTGCAGCGCAACCTGGTGCTGTCGCACAGCGTCGGCACCGGCCGCGACCTGCCCGCCGATACGGTGCGCCTGATCCTGGCGACCAAGGCCGTCAGCCTGGCGCGCGGCCATTCGGGCGTGCGGCCCGAACTGATCGAGGCGCTGCTGGCGCTGGCCAACCACGGCGTCACGCCGTGCATTCCGGCCAAGGGCTCGGTCGGCGCGTCCGGCGATCTCGCGCCGCTGGCGCATCTGTCGTGCACGCTGATCGGCGTCGGCGAGGCGATCGTCGACGGCCGCCGTCTGCCGGCCGTCGAGGCGCTGGCGCATGCCGGTCTGAAGCCGTTCGAGCTCGGACCGAAGGAAGGCCTGGCGCTGCTGAACGGCACGCAGGTGTCGACCGCGCTGGCGCTGGCCGGCCTGTTCGCCGCCGAGGACGTGTTCGCCGCCGGGCTGGTTGCGGGCGCGCTGTCGCTCGAGGCCATCAAGGGCTCGGTCAAGCCGTTCGACGCCCGCATCCACGCCGCCCGCGGCCAGGCCGGCCAGATCGCCGTCGCCGGCGCGGTGCGCGAGCTGCTGGCCGGCAGCGAGATCGTCGACTCGCATCGCGAGTGCGGCCGCGTGCAGGACCCGTATTCGATCCGTTGCCAGCCGCAGGTGATGGGCGCGTGCCTGGACAATCTGCGCCACGCCGCGCGCGTGCTGCAGATCGAGGCCAATGCCGCGTCGGACAACCCGCTGGTGTTCTCCGAACAGGGCGACGTGGTGTCCGGCGGCAACTTCCACGCCGAGCCGGTGGCCTTCGCCGCCGACATCATCGCGCTGGCGCTGGCCGAGATCGGCGCGATTTCCGAGCGGCGCCTGGCGCTGCTGCTCGACACCGGCCTGTCGGGCCTGCCGCCCTTCCTGGTGCGCGACGGCGGCCTGCATTCGGGCTTCATGATCGCGCAGGTCACCGCCGCCGCGCTGGCGTCGGAGAACAAGTCGCTGGCGCATCCGTCGAGCGTCGACAGCCTGCCGACCTCGGCCAACCAGGAGGACCACGTGTCGATGGCCACCTACGGCGCGCGCCGGCTCGGCGACATGGCCGAGAACACCGCGGTCGTGGTCGGCATCGAGGCGATGGCCGCCGCGCAGGGCATCGAATTCCATCGGCCGCTGAAGTCCTCGCCGCTGGTCGAGACCGAACTGGCCCGCATCCGCGCCCGCGTCGATTTCGTCGAGGTCGACCGCTACCTGGCGCCCGATATCGAGGCGATGAAGCAGTGGGTGCTGCAGGGCGACGCCGGCGCGGGCTGGCCCCAGGCCGTGCGTGCCGTGCTGCCGGCGCAGGGCGAAGCGCAATAAGCGCGGCCATTGACGCTCGCCTATCGAAGCACCGCAAACCGCATACGCAACCGAATACGTAGCCGAACACGCAACCGAACACGCAACCGAATACCGCTCGCAGGAGACCACCATGAACGCCAACGAACAGCAATTCCTCGCCCGCGGCCAGCGCGAAGTCCGCGCGCCGCGCGGCACCCAGCTGCACTGCAAGAACTGGCTGATCGAAGCCGCCTATCGCATGATCCAGAACAACCTGGACCCGGACGTCGCCGAGCGCCCGCAGGACCTGGTGGTCTACGGCGGCATCGGCAAGGCCGCGCGCAACTGGGAATGCTTCGACGCGATTCTCGACAGCCTGCGCCGCCTCGGCGAAGACGAATCGCTGCTGGTGCAGTCCGGCAAGCCGGTCGGCGTGTTCCGCACGCATGCCGACGCGCCGCGCGTGCTGATCGCCAACTCCAACCTGGTGCCGCACTGGGCCAACTGGGGCAAGTTCAACGAGCTCGATCGCGCCGGCCTGATGATGTACGGCCAGATGACCGCCGGCTCGTGGATCTACATCGGCACGCAGGGCATCGTGCAGGGCACCTATGAGACCTTCGTCGAGGCGGGCCGCCAGCACTACGGCGGCGACCTGTCCGGCAAGTGGATCCTGACCGCGGGCCTGGGCGGCATGGGCGGCGCGCAGCCGCTGGCCGGCGTGCTGGCCGGGGCGTGCGTGCTGGCGATCGAATGCCAGGAATCGCGCATCGACTTCCGCCTGCGCACGCGCTATCTGGACAAGAAGGCCACCACGCTGGACGAGGCGCTGGCGATGATCGCCGAGGCCACCACCAGCAAGCAGGCGATCTCGGTCGGCCTGCTCGGCAATGCCGCCGAGATCGTGCCCGAGCTGGTCAAGCGCGCGCAGGCCGGCGGCATGCGCCCGGATATCGTCACCGACCAGACCTCGGCGCACGACCTGGTCAACGGCTATCTGCCGGCCGGCTGGACCGTCGAGCAGTGGGAAGCCGCGCGCAAGGCCGATCCGAAATCGGTCGAGGCGGCCGCGCGCCCGTCGATCGTCGAACACGTCAAGGCGATGCTGGCCTTCCAGCAGATGGGCGTGCCGACGCTGGACTACGGCAACAACATCCGCCAGGTCGCCTTCGACGAGGGCGTCAAGAACGCCTTCGACTTCCCGGGCTTCGTGCCGGCCTATATCCGCCCGCTGTTCTGTCGCGGCAAGGGGCCGTTCCGCTGGGTCGCGCTGTCCGGCGATCCCGAGGACATCTACAAGACTGACGCCAAGATGAAGGAGCTGTTCCCGGAGGACAAGCACCTGCACCGCTGGCTCGACATGGCGCGCGAGCGCATCGCCTTCCAGGGCCTGCCGGCGCGCATCTGCTGGGTCGGACTGGACGAGCGCCATCGCGCGGGCCTGGCCTTCAACGAGATGGTCAAGTCGGGCGAGCTGAAGGCGCCGGTGGTGATCGGCCGGGACCATCTGGACTGCGGCTCGGTGGCGTCGCCCAACCGCGAGACCGAGGCGATGAAGGACGGTTCGGACGCCGTGTCCGACTGGCCGCTGCTCAATGCGCTGCTCAATACCGCGGGCGGCGCGACTTGGGTCAGCCTGCACCACGGCGGCGGCGTCGGCATGGGTTTCTCGCAGCATAGCGGCGTGGTGATCGTCTGCGACGGCACCGATGCCGCTGCCCGCCGCATCGAGCGCGTGCTGTGGAACGACCCGGCCACCGGCGTGATGCGCCACGCCGACGCGGGCTACGACATCGCGATCGACTGCGCGCGCGAGAAGGGGCTGAACCTGCCGATGGTCAATCGCGCATGAGCGCGGCGCCATCGCTATCCCCGCAAGCACGGCGCTTTGCGCTGGACGAGCTGACGCCGATGCCGTGGAAGAACGGCGGCGGCACCACGCGCGAGATCGCCGCGTGGCCGCCCGCCGCCGGGCTGGATGCATTCGACTGGCGCCTGAGCATCGCCGACATCGCGGCCGACGGCCCGTTCTCGGCGTTCCCCGGCATCGACCGCCAGATCGTGCTGCTCGATGGCGACGGCGTGCGGCTGCACGCGCGCGATGGCAGCTTCGATCATCGCTTGGTGGCGGTCGGCGAGCCGTTCGCCTTTGCCGGCGAAGCGACGGTCGACGCCACGCTGCTGGGCGGGCCGACGCGCGACTTCAATGTGATGACGCGCCGCGGCCGCTGCCGAGCGAGCGTGGCGTCCACCGGCGCGGCCATCGATAGCGCCGGGGTCGAGTCGGATACGACGGTCGTGCTCTACGTGCTGGCCGGCAGCTGGCACTGCGATGATGCGCAGGACGCCGAGGCCGGCGTGCTGACGGCCGGCAGCGGCATGCTGCTGCCGCCGGGCGGCGCCTTCCGCTGGCTGCCCCAGGACGAGGGCGAGGGCGCCCGCTGCCTCGTCGTCAGGCTGCAATCGACGCAGTCATCCTCCGATAGGGAAACCACGTCATGACGCAGTCCGTTGAAGACTTCGCTGTCGATGCCAGCGTGGCCGGCGCGCCGTCGGCCGACGGCGTCTGGCATCGCTGCCATCTGCTGCCGGATGCCGATCCGGCCAACGCCATTCGCGATGCCGCGCTGGTCGTCGAGCAGGGGCGTATTGCATGGCTTGGCCAGCAGGCCGTGTTGCCCGAGGCCTACCGCGGCCTGCCGCATCACGATGCTGGCGGGGCGTGGATCACGCCGGGCCTGATCGACTGCCACACGCATCTGGTCTACGGTGGCCAGCGCGCCGACGAGTTCGCGATGCGGCTCGCCGGCGCGAGCTACGAGGAAATCGCTCGCGCCGGCGGCGGCATCGTGTCGACGGTGCGGGCCACGCGCGCGGCCGACGAAGACACGCTGTTCGCGCAGGCCGCGACGCGGCTGAAGCCGTTGCTGGCCGAAGGCGTCACCGCGATCGAGATCAAGTCGGGCTACGGCCTCGATCTCGATACGGAGCGCAAGCAGTTGCGCGTCGCGCGGCGGCTCGGCAAGGCCTACGGCGTTGCGGTGCATACCACCTTCCTCGGCGCGCATGCGTTGCCGCCCGAATACGCGGACCGCGCCGACGACTACATCGCGCTGGTCTGCGACACGATGCTGCCGGCCCTGGCGCAGGAAGGCCTGGTCGATGCGGTCGACGCCTTCTGCGAGGGCATCGGCTTCTCGCCGGCGCAGACCGAGCGCGTGTTCCAGGCCGCGCACCGGCATGGCCTGCCGGTCAAGCTGCATGCCGAACAGCTGAGCAATCTCGGCGGCGCCGCGCTGGCGGCCCGCTATCGCGCCCTGTCGGCCGATCATCTGGAGCATCTGGACGAGGCCGGCGTCGCGGCGATGGCCGAGGCGGGGACCGTCGCCGTGCTGCTGCCCGGTGCCTACTATTTCCTGCGCGACACGCATCTGCCGCCGATCGCGCTGCTGCGCCGGTACGGCGTGCCGATCGCGCTGTCGACCGACCACAATCCCGGCACGTCGCCGGTGACCTCGCTGCTGCTGATGCTCAACATGGCCTGCACGCTGTTCCGCATGACGGTGCCCGAGGCGCTCGCCGGCGTCACCAAGCACGCGGCGCGCGCGCTGGGCGCCAGCGATCGGCATGGGCTGCTGGCCGCGGGCCGCGGCGCGGATCTTGCGCTGTGGCGCATCGATTCGCCGGCCGAGCTGGCCTACTGGTTCGGCCGCAACCCGCTCGCCGCGGTGGTACGCCAGGGGCGCGTGTTCTTCGGACCCGCCTCTTCGGCCGCGCAGGAGTTTCGCGATGAAGCCTGACCTCGATTCCACGCTGTTCGCCGCCGAGGCGCTGCTGCCTGACGGTTGGGCCGGCAATGTGCTGCTGAGCTGGGACGCCGATGGCAGGCTGACCGCGGTGGCGCCAAACGCCACGCCGTCGGCCGGCACGCCGCGCGCCGTCGGCCCGGTGCTGCCGGGCATGACCAATCTGCATTCGCACGCCTTCCAGCGGGGCTTCGCCGGCCTGACCGAATTCCGTTCGGCGGCCGACGATTCGTTCTGGAGCTGGCGCGAGCTGATGTACCGCTTTGCGCTGCGGCTCGCGCCCGAGACGCTGGAGGCGATCGCGACGCAGCTCTATGTCGAGATGCTGCGCGCGGGCTATACCAGCGTCTGCGAATTCCACTATGTCCATCACCAGGCCGACGGCACGCCCTATGCCGATCCGGCCGAGATGTCGCTGCGGCTGCTGCGCGCTGCGCAGCGCGCCGGCATCGGCATCACGCTGCTGCCGGTGCTGTACCAGAGTGCGGGCTTCGGCCCCAAGCCGCCGCTGGCCGAGCAACGCCGCTTCCTGCACGAGACCGACGCGATGCTGGCGCTGCTGCAGCGGCTCGCGCCGGCGTGCACGGGCACGGCACGGCTCGGCCTCGCGCCGCACTCGCTGCGCGCGGTGCCGCCCGACAGCCTGCGTGCGGCGGTGGCGGGCCTGCATGCGATGGACCCGGCCGCGCCGGTGCATATCCATATCGCCGAACAGCAGCGCGAGGTCGACGAATGCCTGGCGTGGTGCGGCACCCGTCCCGTCGACTGGCTGCTGGACCATGCGCCGGTCGACCAGCGCTGGTGCCTGGTGCATGCCACGCATCTGGACTGGGACGAGCGCCGGCGGCTTGCGCACAGCGGCGCGGTGGCCGGCATCTGTCCAACCACCGAAGCGAACCTGGGCGACGGCGTGTTCGATGCCGCGCCGTATCTGGAACAGGGCGGGGCGTGGGGCATCGGCTCGGACAGCCATGCCAGCGTCAGCGTCAGCGAGGAACTGCGGCTGTTCGAATACGGGCAGCGGCTCGCGCTGCAGAAGCGCAACGTGCTCGCGTCGAGCCGGCATCCGCAGGTGGCCGATCGGCTCTATCTCGATGCGGTCGCCGGCGGGGCGCGTGCTGCGGGACGCGCGGTCGGCGGCCTGGCCATCGGACAGCAGGCGGATTTCGTCGTGCTGGACGGCAGCCATCCGACGCTGGCGGGCCTGCGCGGCGAGCAGGCGCTGGCCGTGCACGTGTTCGCCAATCACGGACATGAGACACTAGCGGAAGTCCGCAGCGCGGGACGCTGCCGCGTGCAGCGCGGCGTCCATGCCTTGCAGGCCGAGGCGGGCGCGGCCTTCGCCAGCGCGCGCGCCAGCCTGCTGGCGCCATGACGATGGGCTCGCCCACGCCGACACCTACGCGCCGCGGACCGCATTCCCCACGAAACCTGATATCGCCACCGGCCCCGCGCAACACGCGACAAGCGACAAGCAAAGCGAAACTTGCCGGTCGCGATGCCACTCGTAGCAGCAATATGACTTCCTTCTCCACCGATACCCCGGCCTTCACGCTGCAGCGTGGCACACGCCCACTGCTGATCTCGATGCCCCATGTGGGCACGTATCTACCGCCGTCGGTCGCCGACCGGCTGACCGACGAGGCGCGTACCGTGCCGGACACCGACTGGCACATGGACCGGCTCTACGGCTTCGCCCGCGAGCTCGGCGCGTCGGTCCTGATGGCGACGCACTCGCGCTATGTGGTCGACCTGAACCGCCCGCCCGACAACGCCAACCTGTATCCGGGCCAGGACACCACCGGGCTCTGTCCGGTCGATACCTTCGACAAGACGCCGGTGTATGCCAACGGCGTGGGTCCCGACGAGACCGAGATCTTCGCGCGCCGCGACGCGGTCTGGCGTCCCTATCACGATGCGCTGGCCGGCGAACTGGCGCGGCTGCGCGCCGAGCACGGCACGATCGCGCTGTGGGACGCGCATTCGATCCGCTCGGTGCTGCCGCGCTTCTTCGACGGCAAGCTGCCCGACTTCAATCTCGGCACCGCCAACGGCGCGAGCTGCGATGCGGGGCTGGCCGAGCAGGTGGCGAAGATCGCCGCCGAAGCCCAGGGCTATACCTCGGTGCTGAACGGCCGCTTCAAGGGCGGCTATATCACGCGCCAATACGGGCAGCCCGCGCAGGGCGTGCATGCGATCCAGCTCGAGCTGTCGCAATGCACCTATATGCGCGAGCAATATCCGTTCGACTACGACGAGGCGCTGGCCGGCAAGCTGCAGCCGACGCTGCGGCGGATGCTGGAGGCCGTGCTGGCCTTCGTCGAGGCGCGCTGATGCCCTGGTGAGGTCGCTGATGTCGCGCTGATGTCGCGATGACCTCGGCCGATGAGAGACGGCGTGTTCGTCTCTCATCGGAGGCCTTCGTATCGCACGCCTACGTAGCGCACGCCGCCGTATCGCAGGCCGCCGCATAGCGGGCCGACGTATCAGCCCAATGTACAGCAGGCGCCGTTACTTCCCGCTGCGCAGCCGCTCCTCGATATGCTGGGCGCGCTGCAGCGAACCGGGGTGCGTGCTCAGCATGCTCGATTGCCCGCCGTCGAGCGCCGCCATCTTGCGGAAGGCCGTCACCAGCGCCTCGCGATTGGACTTGTTCTTCGTCAGCAGATCGAAGGAATAGTCGTCCGCCGCGGTTTCCTGCCGCTGCGAGAACTGCGAATTGACCAGCGTCTCGGCCAGCTCGCCCACTTGCGACGACGACAGCGCGGTCAGCGTGGCGCTGCCCGCCGAGCCGAGCAGACCGCGCGCCGCCGCGGTTGCGTAGGCGACCTGCATCGCCGCCTTGGTATGGCCGAGCGCCACGTGGCCGATCTCGTGCCCCACGACGCCGCGCACTTCGTCGTCGGTCATCATGTCCATCAGCCCGCTGTAGATCCGCACGCAGCCGTTGGCCATCGCCCAGGCATTGATCTCCTTGGTCTCGTAGACCTTGGCGTCGAGGGGCAGGCCGGTGTTCTGCAGGCCCGCCATGATCTTGGTCAGCCGCTGCCCGTAGGTGCTCGTCGGCGCGGCGATCTTGTTCTTCTTGTCCATCTCGGCGCAGGACTGGTCCGACAGCGTCTTGATATTGGCGTCGCTGAGCGTCGCGGCGGTGAACAGGCTGCCGCCCGCCTGCGTCAGGCCCTGCATGTTGGCGCCGGCGCAGCCGGCCAGCAGGGCGGCGGTGAAGGTCGCGAGCAGGGTGGCTTTGACGCGGAAGGCGGTGCGGCGGGGCGAGGCTGGAGTCATGACGGTTCCTCTCGGTGCTGGGAAATCCAGCAGCATACGCAGCGAAACCGCACGGCGGTAGCGGACGATGTCCGACGTAGGGTGAATTATTCGGCACAAGATCCCCCGTCATGTCGCAAAAATCGCGTTTTGGCGACACGTCCCGTCGATATGTCGCTGGCGGCGACATGAGCGTCGGACCTGTCGCCATTTTCCCGTTTCGGCGACATGAGGCTCTTGGACTCACCCATATCGCGGCGGGCGATGCAGCTCCACGCAGCGCGGACGGCGCTTGCGCGAAAGCCTCCCGTCCGCGCTCAAAACCCTTCCAGCACCACCTTGCCCCGCGCGCGCCCGCTTTCGATCAGCGCATGGGCGCGGCGCAGGTTGGCCGCGTTGATCGTGCCGAAGTGTTCGCCGAGCGTGGTGCGGATCGTGCCGGCGTCGATCAGTTGCGCGACGCGGGTCAGCAGTTCGTGCTGGCGGATCATGTCGGGCGTCTCGTACATCGGCCGCGCGAACATGAATTCCCAATGCAGCGACAGCGACTTGCGCTTCATCGGCATGACGTCGAGCGTGGCCGGATCGTCGATCACGGCGAGCTGGCCCTGCGGCGCCAGCACGTCGATCAGCTGCGGGTAGTGCTGTCCGGTATGGGTCAGGCTGGCGACATGCTCGACGTGCGGCACGCCGATGCGCTCCAGTTCCTCGCGCAGCGGCTTCGTGTGGTCGATCACATGATGGGCGCCCAGCGACTTCACCCAGTCGCGCGTCTCCGGACGCGAGGCCGTGCCGATCACGGTCAGGCCGGTCAGCTGGCGGGCCAGCTGCGTCAGGATCGAGCCGACCCCGCCGCCCGCGCCGACGATCAGCAGATGCTGGCCCGCGCCGCCGTGCTCGGGAACGCGCAGCCGGTCGAACAGCAGTTCCCAAGCGGTAATCGTCGTCAGCGGCAGCGCCGCGGCCTCGGCGTCCGACAGCGAAGCGGGCTTGCGCGCGGCGATGCGTTCGTCGACGAGGCAGTACTCGGCATTGCTGCCCGAGCGCGTGATCGAGCCGGCAAAGTAAACCTCGTCGCCTGGCGCGAACAGCGTGACCGCGCTGCCCGCGCGGACGACCTTGCCGACAGCGTCCCAGCCCAGCACGCGCAGCGCGGCGACGGCGGACGAGGCGCGGACCTTGGTATCGACAGGATTGACGGCGATGGCCCGCACCTGCACCAGCAGGTCGCGTGGACCGGGCTCGGGCATCGGCAGATCGACGTCGATCAGCGCGGCAGGATCGTCGATCGGCAGGCCGTGCTGCAGGTAGGCGATGGCTTTCATATGGGGAGGCTCCGTAATTGGAAAGGGCGGTATTGCGTGGATGGTGCCGTCATCTTGCCCCCGATCCCGCCTATCCGGTAAGCGGTAAAATCCGCCAGCACTTTCTCTCCGCGAGTGAAGATGATCCGTCTCGAAGACCTGACCCTGTTCGTGCGCAGCGCCGCCCTCGGCAGCTTTTCCAGCGCGGCGCGCGAGGCCGATCTGCTGCCGGGGCAGGTCAGCGCCGCGGTCAAGCGGCTCGAGCGCGATCTCGATATCCGCCTGTTCGCCCGCTCGACCCGCAGCCTGCGCCTGACCGCGGAGGGCGAGCGCTATCTGCCCTACGCGCAGGAGGTCCTGGCCACGCTGAACGAGGGCCGCGACAGGCTGCGCGGCGATGGCGCTGCGCTCAGCGGGCTGCTGCGCGTCACGGCGCCGTCGGACCTCGGCCGCAATGTGCTGCTGCCCTGGATCACCGAATTCCGCCGCGCCCATCCCGACCTGACCCTGCGGCTCTATCTGTCCGACCACGTCACCGACGTGTTCCGCGATCCGATCGATGTCGCCATCCGCTATGGGCGCATCGAGGAGGCCAGCTATGTCGCCCTGCCGCTGGCGCCGGAGAACCGGCGCGTGCTGATCGCCTCGCCCGCTTATCTGGCCCGGCACGGCCGTCCGCAATCGCTGGACGAACTCGCCTCGCATCGCTGCCTGCTGTACCACCTGAGCGGCCGCGTCTACGACAAATGGCCGTTCGAGACAGCGGGCGGCCCGCGGCTGATCCCCGTCAAGGGAAGCCTGTACACCGACGACGCCGACGTGGTCCGCCGCTGGGCGGTGCAGGGCGAGGGCATCGCCTACAAGTCGTGGCTCGACGTCTGCGGCGACGTGCAGGCCGGCCGCCTGACGGTGCTGCTGCCGCACGAGCCGGGCGAAAGCACGCCGCTGCAACTGGTCTGCCCGCACCGCAAGCAGTTCTCCCCGGCCGTGCGGCAATTGCAGGCGTTGTTGAAGGAGCGATGCGCGGGATTGACAGCGCAGTATGCGGAAGTGATGGCGTGACGCCGGCATCCAGGGTGGCCGCGGTGGTGGTCGGACTGTCACCGCAAGGGATGCGGTGATTGGCGGGCCGATTCGCCGCACGTTATGCGGTGATTAGCCGGCCTGTTCACCGCGCGGTCTGCAGCGGTTGAAGGCTCGTCGCGATAGCGTCGGCGGCCTCGTTACCGCCGACAGCGCGCTAGGATTGCTGTGCCATTGAACGAGGCGAACAACGACCCGACGCCCCAACGACGACACTGCACCATGCCACCGCCTGCGAACGACCCCGTGCCGATCGAAGTCCAGCCCATTCTCGATGTCGTGGTCCGCGCGCTGGGTGACGACATCGCCGGCGCGTACCTGTTCGGCTCCGCCATTGCCGGCGGGCTGCGGCCGGACAGCGATGTCGACCTGCTGGTGCTGACGCATCGAACGATGTCCCGGCAGAGCCGCGAGGATCTGGTGGCCGCGTTGATGGAAGTCTCCGGCGCGCGCGCGGGGCGGGGGCCGGCCCGCAATGCCGAGGTCACGGTCGTCGTGCTCGGCGACATCGCCCCGTGGCGCCACCCGGCGCGGAGCGACTTCGTCTACGGCGAATGGCTGCGCGACGATTTCGCAGCGGGCGTGGTGCCGGCGCCGACCGCCGATCCCGATCTGACGCTGGTGCTGGCCACGGCCTTGCAGAGCCACCGCGCATTGATGGGGCCGGGGCTTGCCGAATTTCTCCCCGCGATTCCTTACGCCGATATCCGGCGCGCGATGGCGGACAGCTTGCCGGGGCTGGTGGCCAACGTCCGCGGCGACGAACGCAACGTCATGCTGACGCTGGCCCGCATGTGGGTCACGGTTGCCACGGGCGACATCGTGCCGAAGGACGCGGCGGCCGATTGGCTGCTGCCGCGTCTGCCGCCGGAGCGGCGCGCGTTATTGGCGACGGCGCGCGACGCGTATCGCGGTCATGTCGCCGACGAAGCCTGGCACGAATGTCGGGCCGACGTCAGCCAATGGGTGAGCGAGGTCAGCCAGGCCATCGCGCGAACGCTCCACGACAGCGTCCAGGCATGACTGATCGCCCAAGCCGCCACGCTAGGCGGTGCGCCTGACCTGGGCGGCCATCACGATCAGCGCCGCGACCGCGAGGGCCAGCGGCACGAACGATACCCACAACACGGTATCCCAGTCGTACGCGGCCAATAGACCGCCGGAGGCAAACGAGCCGATCGCCATCGTGCCGAAGACGATGAAGTCGTTCAGCGACTGCACCTTGGTCTTTTCCTCGGGCCGGTGGCACTCCAGCACCAGCGCCGAGGCGCCGACGAAGCCGAAGTTCCAGCCCAGCCCCAGCAGGATCAAGGTCAGCCAGAAGTGGGCCACGTCGATGCCGGTCAGGCCGATCGCCGCGGAGATCCCGGTCAGCAGCAGGCCGGCCGAGACGACGCGCTGCGCGCCGAAGCGGGTAATCAGCCGTCCCGTGAAGAAGCTGGGCGCGTACATCGCGATGACGTGCCACTGCAGGCCGAGGTTGGCGTTCTCCTGCGAATGGCCGCACAGATGCATCGCCAGCGGCGCCGCCGTCATCAGGAAATTCATCAGCATGTAGGTCACGGCCCCGCACATGACCGCGGTGACGAACAGCGGCTGGCGCGCGATCGTCGACAACGGCCGCCCCCTGGCGACTTCCGCCGCCGTCGGCATCGGCAGCCGCACGCCCCACAGCACCAGCGCCGACACCAGCGCGACGACGGCCTGCATGACGAAGGTCGCCGCGAACATGTGCGGCGGCCACAGATGCATGGTGTGCGTGACCAGTTGCGGGCCGACGACCCCGGCGACGACGCCGCCTCCCATCACGAACGAGAGCGCGCGCGGACGCAGCGCCGGCGAGACGCCGTCGGCCGCGGCGAAGCGGAACGACAGCACCACGGCCGCATAGGCGCCGCCGAAGAAGGTCGCCAGGCAGAACAGCCAGAACGAACTCCAGACGACCGCGGCCGCGGCCAGCAGGCCGACCAGCACGCCGCAGGCGGTGCCGGCCAGGAAGGAGGCACGCCTGCCGTAACGGCGCGCGATGGCGCCCGTCGGCAGGATGCACGCCGCCATGCCGACGACGAAGATCGAAATGGGCAGCGTGGCCAGCGTCTTGTCCGGGGCGAGCATGTCGCCGACGATCGCGCCGGTCGCGTAGACCACGACCGAATTCGCGCCTGCCAGCGCCTGCGCGACGGTCAGCCGCATGATGTTGCCGCGCTGCTCGCGTTCGGAGATTTCGGCGACGGAATCGCTCAATGCGGCTGGGGCGACGTTTGACAAGACATACCTCGGCAGAAAATTGGGTTCCCACTTCTGAACGGTGACGCAGGGTCGGTGGAAATCCCGGGACGGGAGGACAGCGGCGATTCTTTGAGGATTATCCTCGACCGGCAAACAAGATTAAATATCGATGATGGAAAGAATGTCGCGCCGCGTACCGCGCCATTGGAACGCCTGGGCGCAAGGTAAAGCATGCTGCAGCGCATGACCGGCCCCGATGTCGGTCCTGCTGTAGAGTAACGGTTCTTCTTCCCAGCGATGCTCGCCACCAGGAGACCGAGCCATGGAATTCGTTATCCCCAGTACAGGCAATCTGATTCTGTTCGTCAGCGCGGCGCTCGTGTTGTTGGTGATTCCGGGCCCCGCGGTGCTGTACATCATTGCGCAATCGGTGGAGCAGGGCCGCAAGGCCGGGCTGGTATCGGATCTGGGCATCCATACGGCCACGCTGGTGCACGTGCTGGCCGCCGCGCTGGGCCTGTCCGCATTGCTGGCCTCGTCGGCCGTGGCGTTCAGCATCCTGAAGTATGCCGGTGCCGCCTATCTGATCTGGCTCGGGCTGAAGAAGATCTTCGGCCGGCCGGGGCCCGTTGCCGTCGATGCCGTACCGCAGCAGCGCCGCTATGCGCGGCTGTTCCGCGACGGCTTCATCGTCAATCTGCTCAATCCCAAGACGGCGCTGTTCTTCCTGGCCTTCCTGCCGCAGTTCGTCGACGTCGGTCGCGGCCACGTGGCGATGCAGATCGTGTTCCTGGGATTGCTGTTCACGCTGCTGGGCCTGGTCAGCGATGCGTGCTATGCGTTTGCCGCGAGCGCGGCGGGCCGGTGGCTGCGGCATAGCCGCGGCTATCTGGCGTTCGAGCGCTACGTCGGTGGCTCGTTGCTGATCGGGCTGGGCATTACGGCGGCGTTTGCGGGGAACGGCAAGAAATAGCGGCGGCGGTCCACATGGAATTGGAATTGCCGCGTCGATACAACCGGATATCGCGCGGCGTCCTTCCTCTGTTGATGGCGTTGATGGCGTTGATGGCCCTGCGATTTTCATCTCGCACATTCCGACTCTAAGCGGCTCGGCGAGAAAATCAAGTATTCCTATGGATAGTGGTTAGGCGCCGCCAATTGCGCCATCCTTGCCCGACGGGATGCAAGGCTGCATCGTCTCGGCATCATGCATGCAGCATCGAGACGCGTCCCCGTAGCGGAGTGCAAGGAATGATCAGGGGCGTGAGAATTCGAGCCGCCAAGGCGGTCGATTTGGCAGCAGTCCTGGAGGTGCTCGATATCTGCAGTCTGAAGTACAAGGTAGCCGAAGCATCGACCCATCTGTATCACCTCGCCATGCTTGGCAAACAGCCGATCGGCTGCGTATGCGGCGAGATTCATGGCGAAACGGTCGTCATCCGCGCAGTCGCCGTTCTTCCCGAATATCGCGACCAACGGATCGCGACACATCTCGTCGGCGCCGTGCTGATGCGCGCCCGCGCCAATGGCTGCAAATCCGCTGCCTTGTTTACCAACAGGCATCCAAGCTTCTTTGCGCGATACGGCTTTTCGCTCAGTTCCCCGGAGCAATTGCCGGAAGAGATCCGGATCGCCAGGGACTTCCACCGGCGTTTCAGCGCAAGGACATACTGCATGTGCCGCCGTCTTGATTGACGCATCGACGCGCGGCCATGCAACGTGTCAGGCCGGCTTGTCCGGTGCTTGCGCATCGGGCCACGCCAGTTGCGCGCCGCGCTGGCGCGCGGCATAGATGGCTTCCGCCTTGTTGCGCGCGCCCAGGCGCTGGTACAGCTGCCCCGAATGACTTTTGACTGTCGCAAGCGAGATGTCCAGCATGCGGCTGATGACCTTTTGCTGGTGCCCCATCGAAAGCAGCACCAGTATCTGGTATTGACGCAGTGTCAGGTCGAGCTTGCGCGCTTCCTCCTCTGCGTCGGCGAACGCGTCGCCCAACGCCGATGGCTGTGGCATGGGACGAATGCCCGCGGATATCACGCGCACGGCATGCTCGAACGCAGCCTGCCTGTGGTCGACGGCGTTCCCATCGATTTGCTCCAGGCACGGCAACAGCACGATCGGCAATTCGCGCGCGCAATGCCACGCCTTTTCCAATTGGGCCATGGCAAGCTCGTACGAAGAGGCTTTCGCCATGATCAGCAGTTGCGCCCCATGCTCGGCCAACTGGCTGCACAGCGTTTCGAGTTCGGAAAAACCGATGCAGGAAACCAGTTCGACATCGCGGTGACGCCGCAGCCAATCGGCGAGCGCCGTTTGTCGCGTGGGATTTTCCACAATCAGCAGCGCACGCATTGGTCCTCCCCGCCACTGTAGAGACCGTTTGTCGATTTGCCGGAAGGTGCCCGACCGAGTCACGCCGTTCCGTTATGGTCCCTGATGGAAGGTTTGATGGACGATGGTTTAAATGTCAAGGACGCTTACGCTGAACCCGTTCCGCGATCCGGCATCATCCCGACCCCGTGTGAGGGCTAATCGAAATGCGAATCGTTCGCGATTCCGGTTATCATTGCCGGTTTTCCGCCGACTTTTCGCTCCTTCGATGTCCATCACCCTGTCGACCCGCCGCTTCGCCTGGCCGGTCACGCTGGCTGTCCTGTCCGGGTTCGGGCTCGGTATGGCCCACGCCGACACGCCCAGCAACGATGCCCCCGCCGATCTACCCGAAGTCCGCGTCAGCGCGAATGCCGGCGGCGGCTACGTGCCGACCGAAAGCCGCGGCGCGACGCGCACCGACACGCCGTTGCGCGAAATACCGCAATCCGTTCGCGTGGTCACCACCGAACTGATCGACGACCTCGGCGCCACGCGCCTCGCCGATACGGTCGACTACGTCAGCGGCGTTTCGCGCCTGAACGATTTCGGCGGCACCTGGGACAACTATGCGATCCGCGGCTTCAGCAGCACGGACATGGGATACCTGGTCAATGGCTTCCCCGGCTCTCGCGGCTATAACCCGATGCGCGACAGCGCCACGGTCGAGCGCTTCGAATTCCTCAAGGGCCCGGCGGCCGCCGTCTACGGCAGCAGCGAGCCGGGCGGCACGATCAATATCGTGACCAAGAAGCCGAGGTTCACCCCGGCGACGAGCGCCGAGCTCAGCGTCGGCACGCTCGGCTTTCGGCGTGCCGCGGTCGAAAGCACCGGTCCGATCACCGACAAGCTGGCCTACCGCCTGAACGTCATGGGCGAAGACGGCGCGAGCCGCAGTTCGCTGATCGACAACAACAAGTACCTCGTCGCGCCGGCGCTGGCATGGGCGCTCGACGACAAGACGCTGCTGCAGTACGAAGGCGAGTTCATGCGCGTGCGCACGCCGCTGGACCGCGGCCTGGTCAACGTCAACGGCAGGATCGACCTGCCGCGCAACCGCTATCTGGGCGAGCCCAACGATCCGAACCTGCATCTGTCGAGCGATACGCATCAGCTGACGCTGGACCGCGAGCTGGCGCCGGGCTGGCGTACCCGCATCGGGGCGAGCTACAAGGAGTCGAGCTTCGAAGGCTATGCCGCCGATCTCGGCAGTGTGCTGCCCGACGGCCGCACGCTGACCCGCCGCCACAGCTGGCGCACGCTGCCGTCGCGCGACACTTCGATGCAGGCCGAAGTCGAAGGCAACTTCGACACGGGCGGTCTGGGACATCGCATGCTGTTCGGCGTCGACGCGTCGCGCCTGCACATGGGCATGGACATCGCCTACTCGACGCTGGCCACCAACCCCTATGCGATCGACATCTACCAGCCGGTCTACGGCCAGCCCAAGCCGCCGCTGGTGATGACGACCTCGACGCGAGAGAACCAGCGCAACGTGGGCGCCTTCGTCCAGGACGAGATTTCGCTGAGCGAGCAATGGAAGGTGCTGGCGGGCGTGCGCTTCGACAGCTATCACCAGCGCCTGGACAACCTGATCACCGGCCGGTCCACCAGCCAGGACCAACATGCCGTGTCGCCGCGCCTGGGCGTGACGTGGCTGCCCAATGCACAGACCTCGCTCTATGCCTCGTGGGGCAAGTCGTTCCGGCCCAACAGCGGCGTGGACGAGGCCGGCAACCCCTTCGATCCGCAGAGCGGCCGCGCGCTGGAGGCGGGCGTCAAATGGCAATCGGCCGATGCGAAGCTGGGCGCAACGCTGGCGGTCTTCGACATCCGCAAGAGCAATGTGCTGACGCGCAGCCCGACCAATCCGAACTTCAGCGTCGCGGCCGGCGAGGTCACCAGCCGCGGCTTCGAGGCGGACGCCTTCGGCCAGCTCGACCAGCATTGGCGTGTCAGCGCCAGCTTCACGCTGACGAACGCCAAGGTCACCGAAGACAATGCCATCGCGCCCGGTACCCGCGTGACCAATATCCCGAAGGTCAGCGCCAGTCTGCTGGCGATCCGCGAAGATGCGATGCCGCGATTCGGCGGCCGCTATGGCGTCGGCACCGGCATCGTCTACGTGGGCTCGCGCTCGGGGAATGCCACCGACACGTATTCGCTGCCCGCCTATGCCACGGTCAAGCTGGTGTCGTACTGGCAGATCGACCGCAAGACGCGCGTCTTCTTCGACGTCCACAACGTGTTCGACAAGGAGTATTACCCCGCATCGTGGGGCAATCTCGCGGTGATCCCGGGCCTGGGCCGGCAGTTCGTCGCGGGCGTCAAATATCAGTTCTGAAGGCCGCCGGCGGGCGGCATCCCCGGACCGGCCGCACAGGGCATCGTGCCCGGCAGCGTGCTTCGCGCTGCCGGGCTTTTTTTCGTCCGTGTGATCCAGCATCGGCGGCATTTTCCGGCATTTCCATGCAATGGAAATAGGGGGCTGTATGCCGAGCGGACAAGGCCTAAGCTGTCTCCCACAAACAAGGCGCGCCTCGCCGGCAGGTGAACAGGCGGCGGCGCTTCAAGGATTTTCAGGAGACGCTTGATGCCATCGATCCGCACCCCGATTTTCGGCCCCATTTTCACTCCATTCGCCCGCCGGCTCGCCAGCGCCGCCATGCCGTTGTTGATGGCCGTTGCCGCGCCGCTGCCCGCGCTGGCAGCCTTCCCCGACAAGCCGATCCGCCTGGTCGTGCCGTTCGCCCCGGGCGGCGGAACGGACCTGATCGCGCGCGCGATGGGCGTCACCATGGGCGAGGATCTCGGCCAACCCGTGCTGGTCGACAACAAGCCGGGCGGCGGCACGATCATCGGGACCGACCTGGTCGCCAAGAGCGCGCCTGACGGCTACACGCTGGTGATGGCCACCATGGCCCACGCCGTCAATCCGAGCCTGCACAAGAAGCTGCCGTTCGATACCGACAAGGCGTTCTCGCCGGTCATGCTGGTGGGGCGCTCGCCCAATGTCCTGGTCGTCAAGCCGGACAGCCCCATCAAGACCGTGCAGGACCTGATCGCAGCGGCCAAGGCGCGGCCGGGCAAGCTCAACTACGCGTCGCAGGGCCCGGGCACCTCGGCCCATCTGGCGGGCGAACTCTTCAAGAAGCTCGCCAAGGTCGACATCACCCATGTGCCGTATCGCGGCGCCGGCCCTGCCATTACCGACCTGCTGGGCGGGCAGGTCGACGCGATGTTCGCCACCGCGGCTGCCGTCGCGCCGCACCTGGAGAGCGGCAAGTTGCGCGCGGTAGCGGTCACGACCGCGCAGCGTTCCCAGGCGCCGGCGCTGAGCAAGGTGCCGACCATCGCCGAGGGCGGCGTGCCCAATTACGTGGCCGACAGCTGGTATGGCCTGTTTGCGCCGGCCGGTACGCCGCCGGCCGTGATCGCGCGACTGAACGCGGCGGCGAAGAAGGCCGTGCAGACCGAAGCGTTCCGCAAGCGCGCCGAGCAGGAAGGCCTGGCCGTTGGTGGCGGCACGCCGGAAGAGTTCGGCCGCTACGTGAAGGGCGAGAGCGAGCGGTGGAGCAAGGTCATCAAGGAAGCCAACATCACCGTCGACTGAGCGCGGCGCCGACCACAGAACCCATTCCATACACCGCACCGGATCAAGACATGGACCACTACTCCCTGATCGAACTGAAGATCGAAGCGGGCATCGCGCTGCTCGCCTTCAACCGTCCCGACAAGCGCAACGCCATCAGCGACGACATGCGCACCGAATTGATCGATGCGCTCGAACGTGTGGCGTCGGACAAGGCGATCCGCGCGCTGGTGCTGACCGGCAACGGCAAGGGCTTCTGCGCCGGCGGCGACGTGGCCGGCATGCAGCGCCGCATGGAAGCGCCGCAGGGCGAGGTGGCGTTCAACGGGTGGAGCCGCCAGCAGCGCGTGCACCATACCGTCAAGCTGCTGCATACGATGCCCAAGCCCACCATTGCGGCGGTCAACGGCGCCGCGGCCGGCCTCGGCGCCGACACCGCGCTGTGCTGCGACTTCGTGCTCGCGTCGGAAGCGGCATCGTTCTCCTGGTCGTACATTCACCGCGGCCTGATCCCCGATGGCGGCGGCATGTATTTCCTGCCGCGCCGCGTCGGCCTGTCGATGGCAAAGGAACTCGTGTTCACCGGCCGCAAGGTGCCGGCGCAGGAAGCCAAGGCGCTCGGCATCGCCGACCGCCTCAGCACGCCCGAAGCGCTGCTCGACGATGCACTGCGCTGGGCCGCGGAACTGAGCCAGGGCTCGGCCACCGCCATCGCGCTGGGCAAGAGCATCATGAACCAGTCGTTCGAGCTGCCGGCCGACCAGGTGTTCGCGCAAGGCAGCCAGGCGCAAGGCATCTGCTACACCAGCACCGCGCATCGCGAGTCCGTGCTGGCCTTCCTCAACAAGACCAGCCAGGCCTGACACCATGAACGCCATTCAACGACTGGTCAAGCCGCGCAGCGTCGCCGTGATCGGCGCTTCGGCGGACCCCGCCAAGACCGCCGGCCGTCCCGTGTCCTACCTGCGCAAGCATGGCTTCAGCGGGGCGATCTACCCGGTCAACCCCAAGGTCGATTCGATCGACGGGCTGCGCTGCTATCCCGATATCGCCTCGCTGCCGGAGGTGCCGGACGTCGGCATCGTGCTGCTCGGCGCCGAGCGTGCTCACGTGGCGGTGCGGGAGTTGGCCGCCCGCGGTGCCGGCGCTGCGATCGTGCTGGCGAGCGGCTATACCGAGACCGGCGCGGAAGGCGCACGACGCCAGGCCGAGCTGATCGAGGCGGCCGGCAGCATGCGCCTGCTCGGGCCGAACACCATCGGGCTGGTCAACCTGACCGACAATATTCCGCTGTCAGCCAGCGGCGCGCTCGAGATGGACCGGTTTCCGGCGGGCAGCATCGGGGTGGTGTCGCAAAGCGGCGGCATCCTCGGTGCCTTGCTGTCGCGCGCCGCGGCACGCGGCATCGGGCTGAGCAAGCTGATCTCCACCAGCAACGAGGTGGACCTGGACCTCGCCGACTTCATCGACTACCTGGCCGACGACGAGGCCACCCGCGTGATCGCGCTGTACGTGGAGAGCGTGCGCAATCCGGAAACCTTCCGCCGTGCCGCGCTGAAGGCGAGGCGCGCCGGCAAGCCGGTCGTCGCGTTCAAGATCGGCCGCTCGGAGAGCGGGGCACGGGCCGCCGTGTCGCACACCGGCGCGCTGGCCGGCGCGGACCGGATGTACGACGCGCTGTTCGAGCAGGTTGGCGTGATCCGCGCGCAGAACTTCTCGGACCTGCTCGACATGCCGGCGGCGCTGGCGGCCGGGCGCAAGCTGCGCGGCAAGCGCATCGCCATCCTGACTTCGACCGGTGGTGCCGGCACCCTGGTCTCGGACAGCCTGGGGCTGGCCGGCTTCGAGACGCCCGCACCGGACGAGGACACCGCGGCAAAGCTGCGCGCGCTGCAGAAGGGCGACCATGCGGCGCTCGACCGCAATCCGATCGACGTGACGCTGGCGGGCTTGCAGCCGGACCTGCTGCGCGCCGCGATCCGCATCCTGCTCGATAGTCCGAGCTATGACGCGGTATCCGTGATCGTCGGCTCGTCCGGTCTGGCGATGCCGGACCTGATGGCCAATGCCATCCGCGACTGTCTTCCGGACAGCGACAAGCCGGTGATCGCCTTCGTCAGCCCGCATGCGCCAGAAGTGGGATCGCTGCTCAACCGCCGCGGCGTGCCGGCCTTCACCGCGCCGGAGGCATGCACCGTGGCGCTCGACGCCATGTGGCGGGCCGGCAGGACCGCGACGGACGCCGACGAGGGCACGCCGGCGCTGCCGTTGCCTGACCTCGGTACGGTCGCTACGGGTTCGCTGGACGAGGCCGCGGCCAAGGCGTTTTTCGCGCGCTTTGGCATCCCGGTGGCGAAGGAGGTCATCGTCGGCAACGGCGAGGAGGCGAGCGCCGCCGCGCGGGACTTCGGCGGCAATGTCGTGCTGAAGGTGCTGTCGGCCGAGATCGCGCACAAGAGCGATATCGGCGGCGTGGCGGTCAATGTTCCGGCTGACGAGGTGGCGGGACGGCTGGCAACGATGGCGGCGGCGGTCCAGTCCGCGACGGGCATCGCGCCCGAGCGTTACCTGGTGCAGGAAATGGTCAGGGGCGGCGTCGAGGTTATCCTCGGCATGCACCGCGACGAGCTGGGTACCGCCATCCTGCTGGGCATGGGCGGCGTTGCCGCGGAGCTGTTCAGCGATACGACGCTGCGCCTGTTGCCACCCGGCCAGGGGCTGACGCGGCAGGCCGCATTGGAGATGATCCAGCGGCTGAAGACCGCGCCGCTGCTGCAAGGCTACCGCGGTCGTCCGGTCGCCGACGTGGAGGCGCTGGCGGACGCCATCGTCGCCTTCTCGCGGATGGTAGTCACGCTCGGCGACAGGCTGGTGGAGGCCGAGATCAACCCGGTGTTCGTCCTGCCGCAGGGTGAGGGCGTTGTGGCGGTCGATGGGGTGGCGATATTGGCCGGCGGGGGCAAGCGGGAATGAGGCAAGGGGGGCCGCCCCTTTGCAGCCATCGATGGCGCGGTCCCCTCCTGCATGCGAACGAGCCGATCCGCCATGGAGCACGCTCCTGCCGAATACACTGTCGGCATGGAACGGATCAAGCCAGGCCAGGGCAAGGCAACACCCAATCGCTCGCTCGAACGCGGCATCGCCGTGCTGCGCGCGTTCCGCGCCGGCTCCTCGATGCTGGGCAACGGCGAGATCGCCGAGCGAACCGGCCTGTCCCGATCGACCGTCAGCCGCCTGACGCAATCGCTGATCGAGACCGGCATGCTCGAATACGTCCCGCGCTTGCGCGCCTATCGGCTCGGCGTGTCGGTGCTCAGCATGGCCCACGCCATGCGCGACGGCTCGCAGATCCTCAAGGTCGCGACGCCGGTGATGGTGGAGGCCGCGGTGCGGCACAAGATCAATGTCGGCCTGGCCGCCGCCGACGGCGACGAGATGGTCTATCTCGAGTCGTTCCGCTACAACCGGCGGCAGTCGTTGCGAACGGTCGTCAGCGGGCAGCGCATCCCGATGGCATTGACCTCGCTGGGACGGGCCTACCTCGCGACGCTCGCCCCCGACGCGTTCCAGGCGATGTTGCTGGCGATGGCAGAAAAACACCGGGGCCGCGGCTGGAGCCGCCTGTGCCGCGAAATCGAGGCGGCCGTCGTTTCGGTGCGCGAGAAGGGCTACTGCGTGGCGTCATGGCAGCCGCAGGTGGTTGCCATGGCGACGCCGCTGCAGATCAGTGGCTACGGAGTCCATGTCCTGAACGTCAGCGTATCGACGCAACAGGATATGGAGACCGTCGAGGCCGACCTGGCCGGGCCATTGATGGCGCTGTCCGCGACGATACAGGCGCGGATGCGCCGGCTCGAGAGCGAGATGGCCTGAGGTCTGCCACACCCGGCTTTCGGCCGGACGCGGCTAGCCCCCTGTGACCGGCTCCCGCTCCTGCCAGTGCTCCCGCGTCGGCCGATTCGCGTCGCCGGCGTCGCGATCGAGGGGAGGGCGATCCGTGGCGGGACGGATCCTGAACCAGATGGAGTACATGGCCGGCAGGAACACCAGGGTCAGCACCGTCCCCGCGAACGTGCCGCCGATCAGCGTGTAGGCGAGCGTTCCCCAGAACACCGAATGCGTCAGCGGAATGAACGCCAGGATCGCCGCCAGGGCCGTCAATATCACCGGCCGCGCACGCTGCACGGTGGCCTCGACGACGGCGTGGTACGGACTGAGTCCCTGTTGCTCGTTATGGTGGATCTGCCCGATCAGGATCAGCGTATTGCGCATCAGGATGCCGGATAGCGCGATCAGGCCGACCAGCGCATTGATGCCGAACGGCTCCCGGAACAGCAGCAGGGTCGGCACGACGCCGATCAGGCCGAGCGGACTCGTGGCGAACACCATCACCATCGCTGCAATCGAGCGCACTTGCAGGATGATGACGAGCAGCGTCAGCGCGATCATGATCGGGAACAGCGGCAGCATCGCCACCGTCGCCTTGCCGGATTCCTCGATCGAGCCCGCCTGTTCGATCCGATAGCCGGCGGGGAGCGCATCGACGATCGGCTGCAGCTCCTTCATGACGGCGCTCGATACGTCCGGCGGTTGCAACTCTTCGGCGATGTCGCCTCGCACGGTGATGGTCGGCGTGCGATCGCGGCGCCGCAGGATGGGGTCCTCCATGCGGACGGAAACGGTTCCTGCCTGCGACAGCGGAATGCGCTGGCCGGCCGCTCCTTCCAGCGTGAAGCCGGCGATCTTCGACGGATCGAGCCGGATATCGCCGGCCGCGCGGCCCACCACCTGTACCGATCGAATGTCCTCGCGGACCTCGGTAAGCGGCACCCCGCTCAGCAGGAACTGCAGCTGCAGGGCCACCGAGCTCGAAGTCAGCCCGATGGCCTGCAGACGATCCTGGTCAAGCGTGAAGCGCAAGGTGGGAACACGCGGACCCCAATCCGTATTGACCGTACGCATCATCGGATTGGCATGCATGACCGACTCGACGCGCGCGGCGATCGTGCGCAGCTTGTCCGGGTCCGGGCCCACGACACGGAACGCCACGGGAAACGGCGAATAGGGACCGAATACGAGCTGGGTCACGCGCACGCGTGCCTCGGCGGCCAGCCCATCGGCGACCGCCCGGCGCAGCCTGGCTTTGAGGGCTTCCCGTTCCTGCTGGTTGCCGGTCAGCACCACGATCTTGGCGAATGACGGATCGGGCAGTTCCGGCGCCATGGCCAGGTAGAAGCGGGGAGCGCCCTGGCCGATGTAGGACGTCACGACCTTCGCCTCGCTCTGCTTCGCCAGCCAGGCTTCGACCTTCGCCGTCGCGGCGGCGGTTTGCTCGATCGCGGTGCCATAGGGCATCTGCACTTCGACAAGCACCTCGGGCCGGTCGGACGTCGGAAAGAACTGCTTCTTGACCAGCCCCATGCCGAGGATCGCCACCACGAATGCCGCGACGACGGTGCCGGCCACCAGCCATTTGCGGGCGATGACGTGCCGCAGCACCGCGCGCAGGCGTTGGTAGTGGCGAGTGTTGTAGATGGCATCGTGCCCCCCTTCGATCTTCCGGATGTCCGGCAGCATCCTGACCCCCAGATAGGGCGTGAATGCCACCGCGACGACCCACGATGCGATCAGCGCAATGCCGACGATCCAGAACATGTTGCTGGTGTATTCGCCCGCCGTGGAACGCGCGAAGCCGTTGGGCATGAAGCCGATGGCGGTGACCAGCGTGCCGGACAGCATCGGCGCCGCCGTGTGGCTCCAGGCGTAGGCCGAGGCGGCGAGACGGCTATAGCCTTCCTCCATCTTCACCACCATCATTTCGATGGCAATGATGGCGTCGTCGACCAGCAGCCCAAGTGCGAGGATCAGCGAGCCGAGCGTGATACGGTCGAAGTTCTTGCCGGTGGCGACCATGATGACGAACACGGCCGCCAACGTCAGCGGCACCGCGGCCGCGACGACGAGACCGACGCGCCAGCCCATGCTGAGGAAGCAGACCACCATCACGACGAGCAGGGCGGCGAAAAACTTGGCCATGAACTCGTTGACCGCCGAGCTGATATTGACCGACTGATCCGTGACCTTGGTCAGGGTCATTCCCAGCGGCAGCGCCGCGTTGATTTTGGTGGTTTCCGCCTCGAGCGCCTTGCCCAGGTCGAGCCCGTTCCAGCCATCGCGCATGACGATGCCCAGCAGCAATGCCGGTTCGCCGTTGTTGCGGACCAGGAAGGTGGCGGGGTCTTCGTAGCCGCGCTCGACGGTCGCCACATCCGACAGCTTCAGCGTTCGGCCCTGCGCGGTGATCGGGGTCTGGCGGATTGTCTCCAGCTTGTCGAACGCGCCATCGACGCGGATGAAGACCTGCGGCCCCCGGGTTTCGATGGAACCGGCAGGGGTCAGCACGTTCTGCGCGCTGAGCGCCGCGAAGATGCCCTGCGGCGTGACGCCCAGCGTGGCGAGGCGGTCGTGGGAGAAGGAGACGAAGATGCGTTCGGGCTGCTCGCCGATGATGTTGACCTTCTTCACCCCCGGCACGTGCAGCAGTTGCTGACGCAGCGCTTCCGCCTCGCGCGCCAGCAGCCGCTGCGGCTCGCCTTTGGCCTTGAGCGCCAGCAGTGCAAAGGTGACGTCCGCATACTCGTCGTTGATCATGGGTCCGATGACACCGGCGGGCAACCTCTTCGCCTCGTCGCCGAGTTTCTTGCGGGCCTGATAGAACTCCTCCTGGACCTCCGAAGGCGGCGTCCTGTCGAGCAGCGACACCATGGTGAAGGCCAGTCCGGGGCGCGTGTAGGTCTCGGTGCGGTCATACCACCGCAGCTCCTGCATGCGCTTCTCCAGCGGTTCGGCGACCTGGTCCTGCATTTCCTGCGCTGTCGCGCCCGGCCATGCGGTGACGATGGTCATCTGCTTGACCGTGAACGGCGGGTCTTCCGCGCGGCCGAGCTGGAAGAACGCGAGAATGCCCGCGGCGGAGATCAGGACGATCAGGAACAGCGTGATGGAGCGCTCGCGCACTGCCAGCGCCGAAAGATTGAAACGCCCCTCGGTCATCGACGTTCTCCGGCGGTCGTCGCTTCGCCATCGCCGACAGGCCTGACGGTCTCGCCCTCACGCAGCAGATGGGCCCCCAGCGATACGATCCGGTCCCCGAGCTTGAGATTGCCCGACACCTGGGCCATGTCGTCGGTCAAGGCGAGCACCTTGACGGAGCGCCAGACCGCCTTCGCCGGGCTTCCTTCGATGGCCCAGACGCCCGGCCCCTTGCCAGGATCGAACAATGCGCCGACCGGTACCAGCAACGACGGGGTGGCATTCGTGCCGTCCGGAATCTCGACGGTGACGGTGGCACCGAGCGGCGCCTGGGCCAGCGCGCCTTCGAGCACGTAGCGGGCCTCGAAGGTACGGCTGACCCGATCGGCCGCACTGGATATCTGCCGCAACTTCGCCGGCACGGCGGCCTCTCCGTTTCCGTACAGCCTGGCCTGCGCGACTGACCCCACGGCCGGCCGCAGCGTCTCGGGCAGATGCACGACGGCTTCGCGTTGTCCTGCCCGCGCCAGGCGCACCACCGGCTGGCCGGCGCTGACGACCTGACCTGGCTCGACCAGCGTCTCCACCACGACGCCATCCGCATCGGCAAGCAGCACGGCGTAGCTCGACGCATTCTGCGCGACGTCCGCCTGCGCCTCGGCGGCATTGAGTTGCGCGCGGGCCGAATCGGCCGCGGCCTTGATCTGATCGTATGCGGACGCCGACACAGCGCCTTCGGCGACCAGATCGCGGTAGCGCGCTTCGTCGTCCGCCGTTTGCCTGGCGCGCGCCCGCGCCGCGGCGACCGCCTCGCGCTGCGCCCGCGCCTGCAATCCCAGGTCCAGCGGGTCCATGCGCATCAGCGGCTGGCCGCGCCTGACGGTCTGCCCGGTATCGACGAGGCGCTCCAGCACCTTGCCGGAGACGCGAAAGCCAAGGTCGCTCTGCACCCGGGCGGCCACGATCCCCGTGAACGACCGCGACGGGGCGGATGCGGATTGCACCGTTCCCACCCTGACCAGCGGGGCCTCCGTGCGCGGATCGGAGGCAGAGGTGTCGCCGCATGCCGCGAGCGCGAGCGGCAACAGGCAGATGGCAAAGGGGGCAAGGCGCCGGAGCATGGGAATCCTTCCTGACGGAGTTGAATCCCCATTTTTATTCGTGTGACCAATTTAGTCAATGGTCACAGGGGGAAAACTTACGGTGCCAGGCTGCGCAATATCAGGCTGGACAGGTGCCGTGTGGCTTCGGCGGCATTGTCGAGGTTGTGCTGCAGCAGCAGCGGATTGATGTACGGCCGCATCACCAGGAAGATCGCGTTGGCCGCCTCGTCCAGCGGAGTCTTGCGCTCGAACTCGCCGGACTCGCGGCCATCGCGCAGGATCTGCAGCACCAGGTTCCTGAGGTGGTCCTCGTAGGCGCGAACCGACGGCCAGGACTCGCTGGCCGAGGTCGCGGCGATGTCGTAGAGCTTGCGGTCGTTGAAAAAGAGGTGGCTGCCGGCCTCGACCAGCGCGCCGAACATGCGGCGCAGCCGCTCCGACGCGGAGGAGACGTCGGCAACGGCTTCGTCGACGGCCGCCATGATCGCGCTCAGGCGGTTGGAGCAGATGACCTCGCCGATCGCCTGCTTGGAGTCGAAGAACTTGTAGATGTAGGCCTTGGAAAAGCCGATGGCCTTCGCCAGGTCGGAGACGGTCGTCTTCTCATAGCCGTAAAGGCCGAAGTATTCGGTCGCCGCTTCGACGATCTGGTGTCGGACATCATGGTCCGACGGCCCTCGAAGCTGGGGCGCGGGAGAACGTGTCTTGGTCATTCCATCAGATTACCCCGTGCGGTAAGGGTTGACAACGAGTGACCGATTTGTATTATAGTCACTCGCATCCGCCCACCCGAGGTTCCGCCCATGCCTTCCCGCCGTCCCCTCGTTCTGCTGCTGTGCGCCGGCGTGATGGCTGGCTGCGCGGTGGGTCCCGACTACCGCCGGCCCGACCCGCCCATTGCCAGCCATTACATCGGGCAGGCGGCCGTCAAACAGGAGCGGGGCATGCCTGCCGCCGAGCTCGCGACCTGGTGGCAGTCGTTTGGAGATCCACTGTTGCCGCGCTTCGTGTCGTTGGCGCTGGAACAGAACCTGGACCTCGCGCAGGCGCAGGCGCGCGTCACGCAGGCGCGCGCCGGACTCAAGGCTGCCAACGCGGCCTTGCTGCCGTCAGGCGTGGTGAGCGGCTCGGCCGCCCGTGCGCATCAGTCGATAGAAACGCCGCTGGGGCAGGTCCTCAATGCCACGCCCGGATACGACAGATGGGGAAGTGCTTACGAAGTGGGCGTGGGAGCGAGCTGGGAGGTGGACGTGTTCGGTGGGCTGCGACGCGGCCGCGAAGCCGCGCTGGCCGACTATCAAGCGACGCAGGCCAGTGCCGTGGCGGCCCGGCTGGCGGTGGCCGCGCAGACGGCGGACATCTACATCGCCATCCGGGGCTTGCAGTCGCGTCTGGACATCGCCCGGCGGCAAGTCGGCACGCAGCAAGACCTGCTGGCGAAAGTCGGGTTGCTGTACGCGAAGGGACTGGCCGCCGAGTATCAAGTGCGACAGACCGAAGGGGCGCTGGCGCGCGTCCAGGCCACCGTTCCCGTCCTGCAGACGGGCCTCGATGCGGCGATGAACGCGCTGGACGTGATGTTGGGTGTCCCGCCCGGCACCCATCGCGCCGAACTCGAAGCCGCGGCACCGATTCCCGCGACGCCGCGGATCGCCGAGATGGGAACGCCCGCCGAGCTGCTTCAGCGCCGGCCCGACCTGATCGTCGCCGAACGCCGGCTCGCCGCGGCCAATGCCCGTATCGGCGAAGCGATGGCCGAGTATTACCCGAAGTTCTCGCTGAGCGGTCTTCTGGGAAGCGCCACGGCGATTTCCAGCGGCAATCTGCTGACCGGTGGCGCAAGCCAGGCGTCCGGTGTGCTCGGGCTGCGGTGGCGCCTGTTCGATTTCGGCCGCATCGATGCGCAGATCGATCTCGCGAAGGGGCGGGATGCCGAGGCCTTGGCCGCCTATCGCCAGTCCGTGCTGCGGGCCACCGAGGATGTGGAAAACGCCTTCTCGGCACTGGTCAATCGCCAGGAGCAAGCCGCCGTACTGACGCAAGGGGAGGCCTCGCTCTCCCGTGCCAGAAGATCGTCGTTCGCGGCCTACCAGCAGGGGGCCGCGAGCCTGATCGACGTGCTGCACGCCGACGAATCGCTTCTGCAGGCGGCGGATGCCCGGGCACAGGCACAGACGGAATCGGCGCGAGCGGCGGTCGCCGCATTCAAGGCGCTCGGTGGCGGCTGGCAGCCCTTGCCGCCCGAAGCGCTGGCGATTCGTTGATACGTGAGCAGGCCAATCGCGTTTGCTGCAGGGTGCTTTGCGACGGCGTCGTCGGCGTAGACTGGGCAGGTGCAGGCGGCACCTTCGGGTCCTCCCGCCACACGGTGGATTGCCAGTCGGCTTTCCTGCCGCCCGGCAAACCGGGCCCCGCGGAAGGCGCCGTGAAAGCCAGAAGGAACGCGATGGAACAGTTCAGCTTGTTCGAGGGCGACGCCGCGCCGGCCTCGATTCCGGGGCTCGTCTACCAGCCCGAATTCCTGTCCCTCGATGAAGAGGCGTCCCTCATCGGCATCATCCGGACGCTCCCGCTCGAAGCCGCAAGGTACAAGGGCTACCTGGCGCTGCGCCGCGTGGTGAGCTTCGGCGGCAGTTACGACTTTGACAGCAATCAATTGCGGCCGGCACAAGCCCTGGATGAGCGGCTGCTGCCGCTGCGCGAGCGCGTGGCGCAATGGGCCGGCGTGCCGCCGGAGCGGCTCGTGCATGCCCTGGTGGCCGAGTACGCCGCAGGTACGCCGCTGGGCTGGCACCGCGATGTGCCGGACTTCGAGCGCGTTTTTGGCGTCTCGCTAGGCGGCGCCGCGCGGCTGCGCTTTCGGCCCTATCCCTACAGCCCGTCGCTGCGGCGTCAGATCCTGGCGCTCGAAGTGCAACCCAGGTCGATCTATCGGCTGGAAGGCGACGCCCGTTGGCGGTGGCAGCACAGCGTCGAGCCGACGCGGGAATTGCGCTGGTCGATCACGTTTCGGGAGCGGCGGAACGCGGCGCGTTCGCCCTAGCGCAACTTCGGCGTAGGGCAACTCGCCTTGTCGCAACCCGTCTTAGCGCAACTCATCCTCGATATAGGCCCGCACGACATCGACGAAGCTCGCGTCGCCGCGCAGCCCCAGTTGCTCGGCGCGCGTCGTGTCCCAGCGGCCCGGCCAGCTGCCGACGATCTGCTGCACGCGGCTGTCGGGCTCGCGGCGGATGCGGTTGGCGGCCTCGTCGCCGGCGACCTCCCGCAGGGCGTCGATCATTTCGTCCACGGTCACGGAAACGCCCGGCAGATTGACGATGCGCCGGTTGCCCAGGCGTTCGCCGGGCAGCTCGCTGCCGGCGATCAGCGCCTCGATGGCGCGGCGCGGCGACAGCAGCCACAGGCGCGTGTCGCCCGGCACCGGGCAGATTGCCTCCTCGCCGTTCAGCGGTTCACGAATGATGCCGCTGGCAAACGACGAGGCGGCGGCATTGGGCCGCCCGGGACGCACGCTGATGGTTGGCAGCCGCAGCACGACGCCGTCGACAAAGCCGCGCCGGCTGTAATCGGCCAGCATCAATTCTGCGATCGCCTTTTGCGTGCCATAGGACGATTGCGGATTGAGCGCGGTATCGTCGCGCACCACCTCGGGCAGCGTGCCGCCGTAGACGGCCACCGAGCTGGTGAACACGACGCGCGGCCGATGGCCCCTCGCCCGGCACACTTCCAGCAGCGTGCGCGAGGCGTCGAGATTGATGCGCATACCGAGATCAAAATCGGCCTCGGCCTGGCCGCTGACAATGGCGGCCAGATGGAACACCACGGCGGTCTCGCGGTCGATCGCGCGTTCGAGCAGGGCGGCATCGGCGATATCGCCGACCAGCGTGGTGACGCGCTTGTCGGCGAAATCGTTGCCTTGCACGACATCGACCAGCACCAGTTCCGTGATGGGGGCTGGCTTGCCGTCGGGGCCGTTCAGTTCGCCGCGCGACAGCAGCTGTTTGGCCAGACGCTGGCCCAGGAATCCGGCGCCGCCGGTGATCAGCACTTTCATGATCGGTTGCCTTGTTGAAATCGCGATGAATGGGGCAGCGCCGGACGAATGCGCCACTGCCCTGGATTGCCTCGGTGGCCTCGGTTGCCCTCGGTTGCCCTCGATTGCCGAAGGGGCTACCGCTGCAGCCACGCGCGCAGCCAGCCAAGCCCGTCGGTGGTACCCGCCCTGGGGCGATATTCGCAGCCGATCCAGCCCCGATAGCCGAGCGCGTCGATCGTCTCGAACAGATAGGGATAATTCAGTTCGCCGATATCCGGCTCGTGCCGCTCCGGCACGCCGGCGATCTGGATATGCCCGATGCCGGCGATGTCGCGCCGCAGCTTGGTGGCCACATCGCCTTCGACGATCTGGCAGTGGTAGCAGTCGAACTGCACCTTCAGGTTGGACGCGCCGATCTCGCGGCAGATCGCTTGCGCGTCGTCCTGGCGATTCAGGAAGAAGCCGGGAATGTCGCGCGTGTTGATCGGCTCGATCAGCACCGTGATGCCGTCGCCTTGCGCCGCGCGAGCCGCGTACTCGAGGTTGCGCAGATAGACGGCGCGCTGCTGCTCGCGCGGCACGCCTGGCGCGGCAAGGCCCGCCATCACGTGCAGCTTGTCGTTGCCGAGCACGCGCGCGTAGTCGAGGGCCGTATCGATGCTGCGCCGGAATTCGTCCTCCCGTCCCGGCAG
This sequence comes from Cupriavidus cauae, assembly GCF_026210475.1. Classification (NCBI taxonomy): domain Bacteria; kingdom Pseudomonadati; phylum Pseudomonadota; class Betaproteobacteria; order Burkholderiales; family Burkholderiaceae; genus Cupriavidus; species Cupriavidus cauae. The sequence goes on along the minus strand of NZ_CP080293.1, from coordinate 39,731 downwards.
CGAAGCGATGCCGCGTTCGCCGGCAGCCCAGTCGCCGGGCGGCGCATTGAACAGCGCCTGCTGCAGGCCATTCGCGTCGAGCCGGGACTTCAGTTCGCCCGCCGGAAAGTCGTACGGGAACAGGTATTCGACGGCGCGGAAGCCATCGTTCGCGGCCGCGGCGAAGCGGTCCAGGAACGCGTGCTCGTTGTACATCATCGAAAGATTGGCGGCAAAGCGTGGCATGGCAGCAAGTCGTGATGGGTTGGGAGAAGGCGGCGCAAGCGCGCCGCGTCCATATTAGCGGTTGACCAGCCTGGCCGGCGTCAGCCACACGGCGACGGCGCCAAGCACCAGCATGCCGGCCAGCACATACATGCCGCTGGCCGTGCTGTTGGTGGCGTCGCGCAGATAGCCGATCAGATAGGGGCTGGCAAAGCCGGCCAGATTGCCGATCGAATTGATGATGGCGATGCCGGCCGCTGCGGCGCTGCCGGCGAGGAACGCGGTCGGCAGCGACCAGAACAGCGGGGCGCAGGTCAGCACGCCGGCGGCGGCCACCGACAGCGCCACGATGGACAGCGTCGTGTTGCCCGCCGCGGAAGCGGCGACGGTGAAGCCGATGGTGCCCATCAGCGCCGGTACGATCAGATGCCAGCGCCGCTCCCGGCGCTTGTCCGCGCTGTGGCCGAACAGGTTCATCGCCACGATGGCCACCACGAACGGGATCGCGCTGAGCAGCCCGATTTCCAGCGTGCCCTTGATGCCCGTCGATTTGACGAAGGTCGGCATCCAGAAGGTCAGGCCGTACTGCCCGGACACGAAGGCGAAGTAGATCAGCGACATCCACCACATGCGCGGGTCGCGAAATACCGCGCGCAGCGAATGCGCGTTCTTCTGCTGCTCCTGCGGCTGCGCGGCGATCTCGTCGGCCAGCAGCTGCTTCTCGCGCTCGGTCAGCCATTTGGCGCTGCGGATGTTGTTGTCCAGATAGAGGATCGTCGCGATGCCGATCAGCACCGCGGGGATGGCCTCCAGCACGAACATCCACTGCCAGCCGTGGAAGCCGGCGCCGCCGTGGAAGCTCTCCATGATCCAGCCGGACAACGGATTGCCGAAGATGCCCGATACCGGAATCGCCGACATGAATACCGCGATGATCTTGGCGCGGCGGTGCGATGGAAACCAGTAGGTGAGGTAAAGGATCACGCCGGGATAGAAACCCGCCTCCGCCAGCCCCAGCAGGAAGCGCAGCACGTAGAACTGCGTCGGCGTCGTGACGAAGGCGAACATGGCCGACAGGATGCCCCAGGTGATCATGATGCGGGCAATCCAGATGCGGGCGCCGAGCCGGTGCATCAGCATGTTGCTCGGCAGCTCGAACAGGAAGTAGCCGAGGAAGAAGATGCCGGCGCCCAGGCCGAACACCGTCTCGCTGAACGCCAGATCCTGCGACATCTGCAGCTTGGCGAAGCCGACGTTGACGCGGTCCAGATAGGCCACCACGTAGCACAGCATCAGGAAGGGCACGATGCGCCAGAACACCTTGCGGTAGGTCAGGTCGAGTTCGGCTTTGCCGGGTGCGTCGACGTAGGCGGCCGCTGCCGCGTCGTAGGCTGTCATGGATTGTCTCCTTTGGATGGTGTCGGGCCGGCTGTCGCGCCGGCTCCGGTGTGCGTGACGAAAGCCCGTGCACACCGCGGGCTGGCGCGCGCTACCAGCGTGCGCCGAAGGTCTGGCGTAGTTCTTCGAGGGCCGCGGCGTCGAGCGGCGCCGGCTTCGGATCGGTCATCAACCACAGGCGCGCGGTTTCCTCGAGTTCTTCGAGCGCCCAGGACGCCTGCGACACCGACGCGCCCCACATCACGGGGCCGAGCCGATCCAGCAGTACGCCACGCACGCGCGAGGCCAGCGCGGCGACCTGCGCCGCCACCTCGGGGTCGCCAGGGCGCCGATAGCGCAGCAGCGGAATATGGCCGACCTTCATCACGTAATAGGGCGTGATCGGCGGCAGCACGTCGTCATCGCTCCAGACGCCGGCCAGCGTCAGCGCGACCAGATGCGTGGAGTGGGTATGGACCACGCCGCGCGCGCCCGGGTCGTTGGCGTAGATGCCACGATGCAGCGCCAGCGTCTTCGATGGCCTGTCGCCGGACACATGCCGGCCGTTCGCATCGACCTTGGCGATGCGCGCCGGGTCCAGGCGGCCCAGGCAGGCATCGGTGGGCGTGATCAGCCAGCCGTCATCGAGCCGAGCGCTGATATTGCCGGCGCTGCCTACCGCATGCCCGCGCGCATACAGGCTGGCGCCGATCGTGCAGATTTCCTCGCGCAGGCGGGTTTCCTCGCTCATAGCGCGCCTCCTTCCAGCTGACGCAGCGCCTTGGCAAAGAAGTCCACCGCGCCGAAATTCCCCGACTTGAGCGCCAGCCCCAAGGGCTCGGTATCGATGGTGGCGGTGGCCGGCACGCCGGGATCGATCTGTGCGCCGATCTGCAGCGATTTGACCTCGAGCGCCTGCACGACGGCGCCCGACGTCTCGCCGCCGGCGACGACGAACTTGCGCACGCCCATCTCGCGCAGACCGCGCGCGATGGCGGCGAGCGTTGCCTCCACCAGTTGGCCGGCCTCGGCCACGCCGAGCGCCTGCTGTACGTGACGCACTTCGTCGGGCGTCGCGGTGGCATAGATCAGTACCGGCTCGGGCAGATGCGAACGGGCAAACGCCAGCGCCTGCTCCACCACCGCTTCGCCGCGTGCCACCGCGAGCGGGTCGATGCGGAAACTCGGGCGGGCGTCTGCTGCCGAGTTCGTATTGGAATCGGAGTTCGTTGTCTCCCCGCGCCACGCCGCCACCTGCACATTGGTGGCTTGCGATGCGCTGCCTGCCAGCACGGCGGCGTAGCCCGCGATGCGCGGCAATTGCGCGGCATCGGTACGTTCGGCCAACAGACCCGCGCGGCGGAAGTTGGCGGGCAAGCCGAGCGCGATGCCCGAGCCGCCGGTCACCAGCGGCAGGTCGGCGCAGGCCTCGCCCAGGACATGCAGGTCGCGATCGGACAGCGCGTCGGCGATCGCCAGCCGTACGCCATCGGCGCGCAGCTGCCCGATCGCGTCGTGCACCGCGGCCGGGCCGGCGGCAATCGTGTCGTAGCGGATCAGACCGACCTTGCCGCGGGTTTGCCGTTGCAGCACGCGCACCAGGTTGGCATCGCGCATCGGCGTCAGCGGGTGGTTCTGCATGCCCGACTCGTTGAGCAGCGCATCGCCGACGAACAGGTGGCCGCGAAAGACGGTGCGGCCGTTCTCGGGAAAGGCCGGACAGGCGATCGAGAACCCAGGCTGGTCGCCGAGGGCATCGAGCAGTGCTTCCGCCACCGGGCCGATGTTGCCGGCGTCGGTCGAGTCGAAGGTCGAGCAGTACTTGAAGAAGAACTGGCGGCAGCCCTGTTCGCGCAGCCAGGCGAGCGCGCCCAGCGATTGCGCAATGGCATCGGCCGCGGTGATGGTGCGCGATTTGAGCGCCACGACGATGGCGTCCGCCTGCAGCGGCGCGGCGGACGGCGGCACGCCGATGGTCTGCACCGTGCGCATGCCGCTCTTGACCAGCATGTTGGCCAGATCGGTGGCGCCGGTGAAGTCGTCGGCGATACAACCAAGAAGCGGGCCCGGAAGCGGGCGGGGCGAGTTGGACTGGGACATGGGCAAACGGGGAGAGCGGGCAGCGGCAGCGGGCGACGGAGGACGAGCGACGTTCAGCGTGGCTGTCGTCAGCGTGAGGGCGGCAGCGTGATGCCGGGGAAGGTCTTGATCACCGCGGAGTCGTCCTCGCCACCATGGCCGGCGCTGGACGCGCTCATGAACATCTGGTGAGCGGTGGCCGACAGCGGCAGGGGAAACTTGCTGCGGCGCGCGGTATCGAGCACCAGGCCCAGGTCCTTGACGAAGATGTCGACCGCCGACAGTGGCGTGTAGTCGCCATTGAGGATATGCGGCACGCGGTTCTCGAACATCCACGAGTTGCCGGCGCTATGGGTTATCACGTCGTATAACGCGTCGGGATCGACGCCCTCGCGCAGGCCGAGGGCCATCGCCTCGGCGGCGGCCGCGATATGCACGCCGGCCAGCAACTGATTGATGATCTTGACCTTGGAGCCGGCACCGTACTGCTCGCCAAGGCGATAGACCTTGCCTGCCATGGCCTCCAGCACATCCTCGCAGGCGGCATAGGCGGCCGCCGGTCCCGACGTCATCATCGTCATCTCGCCCGACGCCGCGCGTGCCGCGCCGCCCGACACCGGCGCGTCGAGCATCAGCAGTCCCGCCGCTTCCAGGCGCGCGCCGAGTTGCGCGGCGAAGTCCGGGGCCACCGTGGCACTGGCGATCACGACGCTGCCGGGCTTCATGCGGGCAGCGGCGCCGTGCTCGCCGAGCAGTACCGCTTCGGTCTGCGCGGCATTGACCACCAGCGTCACCACCACGTCGCACTGCGCGCCCAATTCGGCCGGCGTGGCGCACGCGATGCCACCTTCGCCGGCGAACGCGCGCAGCACATCGTCGCGCACGTCGCAGGCGTGGACACGAAAGCCGGCGCGCAGCAGCGAGCGCGCAACGCCGAGGCCCATGGCACCGAGGCCGATGACTCCAATATGTCGTGACATGATCTGTTTCTGGTTGGCGCGTGCCGCCGCCGCGGCCGCTCAGCAGATGCCGGCTTGCGACAGCCGGCGCTCGGCGTTGTACAGGTGGGTGAGGGCGGCATTGCGCGCCGCCATGGGGTCGCGCGCACGGATCGCGTCGACGATGGCCGCATGTTCTTCGCGCACCTGGCGCGAGAAATCGTCGCGTGTCGCCTCGTTGCGGCGGGTCACTGCGACGCCGGCTTCGAGGTACTGGTTCAGGAAATTCAGTGTCTTGATGAAATAGGGGTTGCCGGTCACCGCGGCGATCTTGCGGTGGAAGGCCACATCCTCGGCCACGCCATCGCGCCCGGCGGCGACCGCCTCGTCGATGTTGGCCAGCGCCGCGTCGATGTCGGCGATATCCCGGTCCGTGCAGCGCCGCGCGGCCTCCGCCGCCACCTCCGCCTCGATGGCCCGGCGCACCGCCAGCAAATGCGGCATCGAGCTCGCCTCCACCGCCTCGGCGTAGTCGATCCGTAGCGGCCGGACCGCGCCATGCTCCTTCACGAACACACCGCTGCCCTGGCGCGGCTCGACCACCCCTTCGTTCTTCAGCCGGGAGATCGCCTCCCGAATCACCGTGCGGCTGACGCCGAACTGCTGCGCCAGCACGGCCTCGGTGGGCAGCTTGCCGGTGGCCGCAAAACTGCCGATCTCGATCTGCTTGAGCAGTTGCTGAGCGACCGTATCGCTCATCGCGGGGGCGGAAACCTTGTCGAACATGCCGGTGGTCGGTGTGATGCCTTATCAGGTAATAAGGTCATCATACAAATTTGGACTGAGGGGGTTCCATTGGGGTCAACCCTTGGGAACGGGCTTAAGGAGCCGAACCCGCTGGGTGCCACGCGGTATCAAATGTCGTGATACCTCGTGATACCTCTCGATACCGGGCAGCAAAGGCGACCAGTAAGGTGCGCGAAAAACCCACGCCGATGCATGTCCCTAATGGGGATGCTGGCCAAGCAATGTAGACAAGAGGGAATGGATTCGTGATGGTGCCCGGGGTCGGAGCCGGAACTCCCTCCTGCGGCACCATCTATTCCGTGAATAATCAAGGGATTACAGCGCTTTAGCCCGAATCTGAGTCGGTTTCAGTGGGGTAGCTTCTACGGTAAGCTACTCATGAAAGCGACTCTTGGTATCCTCCGCGTGACCCTCAAGTATGCCTTCCGCCGTGGCGGCGTCATTTACTTCCAGCGACCAGTCCCCAAGGACTTGCGAGACCGCTACCCGGGCAAGCTAATTAAGGCCAGTCTTGGCACTGGCGATGTCCGCATTGCGGCTCGCAAGATCGAGCAGCTAAACCGGGAGCTTGAGGCCGAGTGGACGCTTCTGCGGGCGAGTCCTGACGCGACCCCAAAGACCAGCAAGGCACAGGCGGAGGAGCTTCTCAAGAAGTGGGGACTATCGCCCGCACCAGCGGAGAACGATCCCGATGCGCGAGACCTCTTTTACGACCACCTCGAAGCTAAGCGAGAGCGGTATGCGGGAGGTGATGAGCACCTGTATCGGGAGAATCCGGCGGAGGAGTACCTCGATCCCGTTGAAATCAAGGCGGCGCAACTTTTGGCAGGGACCATCAAGCCGACACTGAGCGATGCCTTAGAGCTTTACCTGGAGGTGCACCCTAAGCGGACCGACGAGAAATTTGTCACGTACACCAAACGGGCCTTTGCAACGGTGACGACTGCGATAGGCGATAAGGCTATTCAAGACTTATCCCGACAGGATGCTCATGAGTATGTCGCCAAGGAGCAGCAACGAGGGAACAAGACCGGCACCATTCGGCGGCGTCTTAATGTCATAAAGTCTGTGATTGAGACTTACCTCCGTGAGAAGGAGATAGACCGCAAGAACCCATTTGCGTCTGTCCCAATTCCGACCGAGGGGGCCGATGAGAAGAAGCGCAAGCCGTTCTCTGAGGATGAACTCAAGACGCTCTTTGCTGCGTGCAAGGAGAAGGATGATGAAGTGCGGTGGCTCATTGCCATTCTCGGGGATACAGGCGCTCGGTTGGCAGAGGTTGCAGGTTTAGCATTGGACGACATCAAGCTCGATGCCGAGACTCCTCACGTTGTCATCCAGCCGCACCGGTGGAGGTCCCTCAAGAATGTCAACAGCAACTTAGAAGTGACCCACTTGGGCCGTTGTGCAGCACATTAGATTTGACCCACCTGGGTCACCAAGTTGATGCCCAGCATGTTGCGTGACCCTGGGTCAGCGTCAGTTGCTGGCCATCGGTTTCGCCTGACCCAGGGTCAAACGATGTTGCTGATCATCACTTACGCGTGCATCTCCAGTTGCTGTTCAGCACTTTCGGATGCACGGGATCGGATCACGCCGGCTTTTCGCTTGTCCTTCAGTCGGTAGCTTTCGCCTTTGATCTGTAGAACATGGCTGTGATGCAGGAGGCGGTCGAGCAACGCGGCCGTGAGCGTCTGATCTCCGGCGAACGTCTGGTCCCATTGCCCGAACGGCAAGTTGCTCGTTACGATCACGGAACCCTTTTCATACCGCTTGGCGATCACCTGGAAGAACAGATTGGCATCGTCCCGGCCGAGCGGCAGATAGCCGACCTCATCAATGATCAACAGCCGTGGGTTCATGATGTTGCGCTTCAGGAAGTCGGCCAATCGATCCTGCCGGGAAGCGGCGGCCAAGGCAATGACGAGATCCGCCGCAGAGATGAAGCGCGTCTTGATCCCCATCTGCGTTGCGATGTAACCGAGTGCGATCGCCAGATGCGTTTTGCCAAGGCCGCTCGGCCCGAGCAACACGATGTTCTCGGCGCGCTCGACGAAGGCCATCGACGACAGCTCCAGCACCGATTTCTTGGCAACGCCGTGAGCAAACGTAAAGTCGAACTCCTCCAGCGTCTTCAGCACAGGGAAGCCGGCCGTGCGCAGCAACATGGATTTGGTCCGCGTGTGCTTCGCGTCCATCGCAGATTTCAACAGCGCCTCGAAGAAGTCGGCAAACGTGAGTTGGTTCGCTGCCGCGCGAGCTGCCAACATGCTGTACTGCTCGCCCATCGTGTCGATCCGCAGTTGTCGACAGGCTTCGAGGATACGTTCGTGCTGGATGTCCATCAACGTGCCTCCGTCAGCAGGGCTTGATACACTGACAGCTGATGCTGCAGCGGCGTATCATCGAACCGCGACGGCGGTGGCATCGTCGGCACGGAAGCTGACGGCAGGTTCGCGCGCCACGGCTCCGGCAACTGCTGCAGCTTCGGTTGCTCAAGCAGGAGACGCTCGAGCGGCGACTGTCCAGTCGTGCCGTGGATGCGCACATTGGCGACATCTCTCAGCCAGCGCACGACCTCGGCGTTCGCCGTGGTCGCGTCAAGCGAGAGGCGATCCTGAGCGAGCCGGCTTGCCAGCGGATTGTAGAAGCTGCGGCGCAGGTATCCGTTGAAGCGCTCAACCTTCCCCTTGGTCTTCGCTCGGTAGGGCTTGCACAGGCGCGGCACGAAGCCGTGGTGCTTCGCAAAGTCGAGGAAGGCCGGTTGATAGCGATGCAGTCCGGGACCATAGGCGTCTCGGCCAATCACCACCGTCTTGACGTTGTCGTACAGGACCTCGCGAGGAACCCCACCGAAGAAGTCGAACGCGCGCTCATGGCATCCCAGCAGCGTCGGCAATCGTTCGTCGGTCACGAACTCGACGTAACTCGCCCGACTGTAACCGAGCGTCGCAACGAATGCCGACAGCGGCAGCTTGCCACGTCGCAACACGATCCAGTCGACCTGCATCTGCTGCCCCGGATCGGTTTCGAAACGTACCAGTGGCTCCGGCGCCTTGATCGACTTCAGCGACCGCAGATAGACCCGCAGCCGCGTCAGGCCTCCGTCATAACCCATCGCGCGAATCTCGATCAGCAGCGCGGTCGCCGGCAGCCAGGCCGGATGCGCTGCGCGAACCCGGTCATGCAGATAGGTTTTGAACGGATCGAGCTTCTGCGTGCGCCCCGATCGCGGCGCACGATCCTGCTCAGCACAACTGCGTAAGTATTTGCGCACGGTGTTCCTCGACAGCCCCAGTTCCCGCGAGATCTCCCGGATTCCTAATCCTTGGCGGGCCAACACACGTATTTCCACGATTACCTCCCTTGTAAGCACTGGCCCTCCAAAAAGGGCCCATCCTACCCGGGTGGGTCAAATCCAATGTGCTGCCGCTGGGTCATTTTCAACGTGCTGCTGACAAGAACAAGTCGAGTGAGCGTGTGGTGCCTCTCCTTGGTCATGCCCTATGGGCCGCGCAGCGGGTCAGAGAGAAGGCCATGAAGGGGCAGCGTGCGGTGGTCAAGTTTTATCAGACAGTCGTTAAGGTGGTCTGGTTGAACTTGTCCTCGTAATCCTGCGGCGACTCATACCCCAGTGTCGAATGCAGACGCATGGGGTTATAGAAGCCAACGATGTACTGCATGATGTCGCGCCGGGCTTCGGCCCGGTCGGCGTAGCGGCGCTGCCACACGCGCTCCATTTTCAAGTTCAGGAAGAAGCGTTCGGCCACCGCGTTGTCCCAGCAGTCGCCCAGGCGGCTCATGCTGCAGACCATCCCGTGACGCGCCAGCAAGCTCTGGTACTCGTCGCTGGCGTACTGGCTGCCACGATCCGAATGCACGATCAGACCCGGCCCCGGCTTGCGGTGCGCAATGGCCATCTGCAACGCGCTTACCACCAGGGTGGACGGCATGGCCGCGGCCATGGACCAGCCCACGACCTTGCGGGAGTACAGGTCCAGCACCACCGCCAGGTACAGCCAGCCCTCTAGCGTGCGGATATACGTGATATCCGACACCCACGCCTGGTTGGGCGCCGCGGGTCTGAACTGTCGATCCAGCACGTTGCGCGCGACCGGCCGGTCGTGCCGGCTGTTGGTCGTTGCCACAAATTTGCGTTTCCACACCGGACGCAGATGGGCCTGACGCATCAGCGTGCGAGCGCGATACCGGCCGATCTTGACCCCTTGCCGGCTCACATCCCGCGCCACCCGCCGGCTGCCATAGGTGCGCCCGCTGGCCTCGAATGCGGCGCGCACGTACACCATCTGTCTGGTCCGCTTGGCGTCGCCACCGGGGCGGCGCAAGAACGCATAATAGCCAGCGCGGCTGACACCCAGCGCCAGGCAGGCGCGGCTCAGGGGAATGGCCTCCTTCTGCAAACCACTGACTGCGTGATACATCACTTCAGTTCGCGGGCGAAGAAGGCCGATGCCTTTTTTAGGATCAGGTTGTCCTCCTTCAGGCGCCGGTTCTCTTCCTCCAGCTGACGGATGCGTTGCTGCTCCGGCGTCAGCGGCCTACCAATCCCCTTCTCGCCCTTGAGCTCGGCGTCGTACTGGGCCAGCCAGCGCCGTACGGCCGTCTCGCCAATGGCCATCGAGTGGCACACCTCGGCCACCGACAGGCCTTGATCCCGGATCATCCGGACCACCTCCAGCTTGAAGGCAGGGTCAAATTTGCGGCGTTGCTTCATGGTTCGGTCTTTTTCCTCGTCGATCGTGATTTTCCACTTATCGACCTGTCTGAGGAAATTGAACCACCGCAGCGGTTCGCTTTCCCCCGGTACACCTCAGCGGAGGGAACGAAGGCGGACATTGCATCCGCGACCATCGCAAAGTGGATTCGGGGAATGGGGATCGAGCACACCGCCCATGAGCTACGACACACGATGGCCGACAGACTGAGAGAGGTGCAGTGTCCTGAAGACATCCGCTTTGCCATCGGCGGGTGGGCATCGAAGGACATCGGGTCCAAGTACGGGAAGGGCTATAGCCTTCGCGTCATGGCGGAGTGGCTCGCCAAGGTGGCCATCTAACAGGAGGAGTAGTCATGGACTCAAAACAACACAGACTCACGCTGACCTGGGAAACCCCGAATGGGACCCGCACGGAGACCCTGACGTTTCCCTTCAGGCCAACTGAGGAGGAGCTAGGGCTCAAGCTCGCGGTGTTCTTCGGTGCCGATAACTTCCGCTTTAACGAGGCCCTTCAGGAAGTCCATGAGTGTGTCCTAGTGGAGCTTAGCTCGGACCTCAGCTAGCGCGGCGCGCACGAGACGCTCTATCAATGAGATACGCGAGGCGATGACACTCCGGGGTTGTCACCAAATAGTCCTTAGTGCTCCGGCATCGCATGTCTTGGTCAATGTGGCGCTCGGAATCATGGGGTACCACCCAAACTTCCTCGTCCCGCTCTTCCGATATCAGACCGATGTTCTTGAGGCGTAGGGCCCATATTCCAACATATCCGCCAATCTCAAATGGAGCAGCGGGGCGTAAGTAACCCCCCTCCAGTTCGCAGTGCGCTTGATCGTCAGCCACCAGTATTTTGGCCCAACCTAGGGCTTTAAGGCATTCCCGTTGGTGCTCACTTAAGCGGGGGACCTGAGCTTTAAGATATCCCGCGAACTCAAGGAATTCCTTGTCATTCAGGGTTTCCGCAGCCTGAAACATTTGTTCCTCACCTTCGGTTGCCGTTCGCCCCTCCAACACAATCTCCGCGGTCAGAAGACCGATTACCCGCGGGCCCAACTCGCGAGACGCAGATAAGCAGACACGCCTATACGCGTCGAACAGTAAGGAAGAAACTTCGTCTCGCTCGGACACCTTTAGTAGCAGATCATCAAGGTCTGCCGACTGACAGCGAACGTCCGCTTGCTTTTGAAATTCTTCCAGAAACGAATCATAGAATTTCTCCGCGCGATATTGGGACCATCTTTCGATGACCTTGCCTTTAATGAACTCGCCAACATACTTAACAACCGCGGTCTTGGCGGAAGAAACAAGTGCTGAGGTAACGGGTTCCATTGAGATAAACGTAATAGTCCGAAAATATTTTGCCAGAAAAATCTCAGAGCCCACTCAAGAATTCGGGCTTGGCAGTTTCCCCCCGTGCCTCCCACCGTGTCCTCGCAAAGGTGTCACCACCCCTGATCCCGGTGGCACACCCTCATGTCAGGCTGGAGTATATCCCTATCGGACGCCGCTCTCTAACGGGCGCCTTTGTCTCCAGTCCGAGGGGTGTTGGGCTTAGGCTTCCAGCCGCTAGCCATCTTCCGGCTCCACTCCTCATGGGCTTCCCGCTCAAGCTGCGTGAGTCCGCGTAAGTTAAAGATTGGGACCCTATCCTGACAGGTGGCACTAAAGGAGAGAGAGCCGTTCACCGACCGCCGCGTACATGCAACCCCGAAAAACACGTTAGCCGAAGATGGGCGAAGTTAGGGTTAGTGGCGACAATAGGAAGGAGCCGACGAAGTTAGCCGAAGATGTTTTCGGGGAAGTTTCGCAGGACGGCCCCACGAATGCAGCGCAGCGTCATCACGGAAGGTTCCCTTCTGCGGCCTTGAGGGAGGACGGTAGGAGGCCACCGGATGGCTGACGAGGCGCTCATACATCCCACCACCCACCATCATTTATCAACCCTCTCGTTCTGCTTTGCTCCGTAGGTAAGCACGGGTCGGTGGGAATCATTCGCCATTAGTCCATGAATGGTGATCCTTTGACAGGCCCTTAGACTCACGTTTCCTTTCCTTTCCTTGGCGTGGGTCTAGGGGTGCTGTTTTTCTTCTGGACGAGTGCGAGTCCGTCCATCAGTAGCTTTCGATATCTGCAAACACACTGAGGTCCCTTTGAGGGGCCTTTTTGTTTTGCGATTCACCACTCACAGCACAGACACCATGACTACCAAACCAACCATCGCTTACTCCCCGCGACTCCCCCGAACCACCTCAGCATTCTGGCGGATTCGCGTAGAGGCTCCCCTTGCAGAAAAACTCCAGGCCGCTCAACGCCGCCCCGAACTTGCCATCAAGGATGGCCGCATGCCGAGCACCTCCCTGCTTATCCGCCGTGCGATTCAGCGATACACAGCCGACCTCGCAGCGATGAAGGCGGATGAACTGAAAGACGAAGTGCTTGCGCTACACCGACTCATCTGACTGACCACCATGCTTACGCTACAGATCAGCATCCCCCACCATGGTCTCCGCATTCCGACAAAGCGACCCACGAAGACGGACCGGTTGCGCGCCTATCTTAAGGCCGGAAAGCATCTCCGCGATGACGCCAAGGGACTCACCCTAGGGAACGTCAAGACGCAGCGAGAGATTGCACGCGATGTTGGCTTTAGGGACCACTCAGGCGTCCGCTATGTGATCCGCCGCGAGTTTCCCGACATTGCAGACCTTATGACCGAGCGCCGTCCTTTCCCGGAGCAGAAGTCACCGAAGAAATCGGCATTCATTCGATACGTCAAAGCCGGTCAGCATCTCCGGGACCCTGATGGAAAGCCTGATGCTGCAAACCTCAAGTCACAGCGTGAGATGGCTTCGGACCTCAGCGTGGACCGAATGCTCATCTCCTACTACATGCGAGAGTACTTCCCCGACCTCGCAGCAATCATGACCACCAAGCAATGGTCTCGCCATAAGGAGTAGCCGTGAAGCTCCCATTCCAACAGGTGGATGTGGGCGAGTGGTTCGAGCGGACTGCGCACCTATCCATCATGGAGATCGGGATTCTCAGCTACCTTGAGAAGTCCTATTGGCGCACCGGAGAGCTACCCCCCAGAGAAGCAATTGAGAAAGCCATAAGGATGCGCGACGGGGACCCCGCTGCGTTGGACAGCATCCTTGCTCACTACTTTCCTGATGGCCGCTCGCCGCACCTGGATGCACAGCGCGCTGCTGCAATCGACCTCTCCCAGAGACGCAGCAGCAATGCGAGGAAGCAGCACGCAGAGAGACGGGGGCCGACACCTCGACCCGACTCAGGTAGCAATCAAGATTTCTGAGTGCACGTGTAGTGCAGATGCAGTGCAGATGCAGTGGCCGTGCATGGTAACAATAACAACAACACAACCAGAAACAGCAACACTAAGAGATAGACCTGCGGCAGCTTCGCTGCTGAGGACATGGATTGATGGACATGGATGATGTCTCAATCCTTGTCTCCCCCGAAGGGGCCCCTTTAGGGGCTCCTAAAGCGGTTTAAACGGGCCGCTACACCTCTCCCAGCTTTCCACCTACCTGCCCTAGGCGACCCCACATTCGTACGTCTGGAAGGCTCGTATTGCATTCCTATGGACCCTTTTGAAACCGAACTACACAGAACCATTGCGGTGCTGGAGGAGATGCTCGCCAGTTATCGGGAGCGCATCCCTTCCGTCTATCTCAACTCGTTCAACAAGAGTGTGTACACGCGCATAGGCCGCGCGAAGTCTCACCTGTTGCTCCTTGGAAACACCGAATGACTGACGACACCGCCAAGAAGCGCAAGCGCAGGACCCGTGCGAATGATCCGAGGTTTGACCTGCGCAAGCGGCTAGACCGATTCCTCGATAACCCAACGAACCCCAGCACCCTCGATTCATTGGTGTGGGGTCTCGTTGACTATGAACTCAATGCACGTCTGTTGGCAGTGCTGCCTGTAGAGGCGGACACCGCCGAGGACATCATCAACTAAGGACACCCTCATGGCTACCTACACCCCTGAGCAACTCATCGACTTCTACAAACGCGGCATCCGCTATTTCGTGACCAATGAAGACGGCAGCTTCGGCCCCGGCTTCTCTGACTTCGGCAGTGCTGCGAAGGCTGGAGGTCTTCCCACTAACGGCGTGGCGATTGTCAGCGTCGATGGCTCAACGGTCGTTCACAACCGTACTGCCCCGGACTTCTACGACTTCGGGAAGCACCGTGGCTGACATCACCGAGGACACGATAGTCCATCTCGAAGGCATGACCGGCACAGTCCGGGCATTCGTGGCCGGTGGATGGCTGGAGCCCAGAGAGGGCGAGGATGGCAAGGTGACGTACCTGACCAAAGGACCGTACCCGCATCCCCCCGAAGTGGTCCCTCCAGACTCCCCCAAGTACCCGCATGTCGATCCCTACAGCCTCCGCGGCTTGCAAATGCGTGGCTATCGCGTGATGGCCGGTAAGACCCGCGAGGAGGACCGCGTAGAGATCGGCGGGGGATTCTTCCGCATCTCAGCAGCCCGAGAGAACGGGCTCATCTGACTGGCAGCAACAACGCTGCCAACCCACTTTCAATTTCCAAGGATCAATCATCATGGGCGATTTCGCTAGCTATCAAACCCCCGTTTCCACCGAGGCAGACCAACCGACCTCGCAAACGATCACCAGCACCGAAGGCGGGACGTATTCCGTCACTATCGACGGCAACGGGTCCCGTTCGAGCTATTCCTCTGTCAGCACTGTCAACACCGCTGAGGACTTCTCCGCGTTCGATGCAGGGGACTGGCGCAGTACGGCACGCACGGACCAGGGTTCCCCGACCAACGAGATTACGAAGGACAGCGTTGTCACCATCGGAGGCGTAACCGCCAAGGTCGAGACCTTCGCAGCGACCGGCATTCTTCAGAAGCAGGGCGACCAGTATGTACTTGCCGGAGGCAATGCGAGCGGAGGTCAACCGCAGCAGGCAAGGGCCGAACAGGAGCAACAGGAACAAGGACGGGGCAACGACACGGCCTTGATGCCGCGAGACGTGGTAGAGACCATTGATCGAGCGGTGGAAGGGATGTCTCAGGCCACCGTGCAAAGCGGCATGGCTCTCGGAGTAGCCGCAGCAGTAGGCGACATTTCCGTTGAGGACGTTGCCGCTGGCGTGGCCCGACATACGGGATTGGACCCGGCAGACGCTGCGCAGCGGACCGGGTTCATCATCGACGCTTACCAAGCGCAGACCGACCAATTCCTCAGGTCCCAGATGGGGCTGTCCGCTGAGGGCCTTGACGGCTTTTATGAGTGGGCCAAGCAGCCTGAGAACAAGAGCGCCCTTCAGGAGGCCATTAAGGGGCAACTGTATGGGAACTCGATGGCCGGTTGGCGACCTCTCGTGGGTAAGTACTTCGCAACGGTATCGCCTAGCACGGATGCCCTGAAGTCTCGCGGGTTCGAGACGAAACAGTCGTCTGACGGCACAACGCTAGTGCGGATTCAGGGGCAGTGGATGTCGGTCGCGTCCGCAGCGAGTGCCGGGTTTATCTAAGCTTGGAGCGGGCCTTGGGGGTGGGGTAACATTCTGGGGTAACTCAACCCACCCCACGAGACCACCTCTAGGCCAGATAAGGCTTGGCGGGCCGTGAGTCTGTAAGTGGTGCCCGGGGTCGGACTCGAACCGACACGCCTTGCGGCGGGGGATTTTGAGTCCCCTGCGTCTACCTGTTTCACCACCCGGGCGGGTGCGCGATCGTGCCGGAGGGTTGCCGGAGAAACGGCGGAGGCACTGCGCTGAGCAGCGGATTATGCCGCAAATCGACTGGCCGGACAACCAAGGGGGGGCCGGCCACGGACTGGCCGGGCGCCGATTGGCCGGCCGCAGGCCTCAGCCCTGATCCTCCAGCACGCGCAGCAGCGACGAGGTGTCGTCCTTGCCCCAGCCGTTGCGCATCAGGGTTTGCAGCTGCGCCGCGGTGGCCTGCATCGCGGGCAGGGCGAGGCCCGCTTCGCGGGCGACGTCGGCGGCGAGGCCGAAGTCCTTGTCGTGCAGGCGCGCCTGGATGCCGGCGGCGAAATCGCGGGCGACCATCTTCGGCCCCATCATGTCCAGCATGCGGCTGCCGGCCATGCCGGTCGACATCGCCTGGAGCACGCGCTGCATGTCGACCTGCTGCGACTGCGCGAAGCGCATCGCCTCGGCGATCCCTTCGATATTGACCACCTGCGCGATCTGGTTGCACAGCTTGGCGACCTGGCCCGCGCCGTTGTCGCCGATATGCGTGATGGTCTTGCCGTAGCACGCGAGCAGCGGCCGAACGCGCTCGAGGAGCTCGGCCTTGCCGCCGACCATGATGGTCAGCGTGCCGGCCTCGGCGGCGACCGTGCCGCCCGACACCGGGCAGTCGAGCGCCTCGATGCCGCGCTCGGCGAGCGCCTGGGCGATCTCGCGCGTGACCACGGGCGAGATCGTGCTGTGGTCGATGCAGATCGTGCCCGGCGCGGCGCCTTCGATCGCGCCGCCTTCGCCGAGCAGCACCATGCGGACATCCTCCGACGAGGTCACGTTGGTGAATACGACCTCGGCGCCGCGAGCGGCCTCGGCGGGGCTGAAGAACGGTTCGGCGCCCAGTTCGCGCGCCGCGTCGGCGGCTTCCGGCCGGCGCACCGAGGCGCGTACGGTGTGTCCGGCCGCGAGCAGATGGCGCACCATCTGCGAGCCCATCGCGCCCAGGCCGATAAAGGCGATCGTAGTCATGACGACAACTCCTTGCTGATCTTGTTGTTGCGCGGCACCGGGCGCCGGCCAAGAAAGGCCGCGCCCGGCAATGCCGGCCTTATTGTCCCGCGTAACTGAACTTGCCGTTGCGGATCACGCCCATCACGCGCGAGCGCTGATCGAAGCCCTGGTGGTCGCGCGGGCTCAGATTCAGCACGCCGTTCGGCACGGTCAGATTGGCGGTGGTTTCCAGCGCGGTGCGCATGGCCTGGCGGAACTCGCGCGTGCCGGGCTGCGCGCCGGTCTTCAGCGCGCGCTTCGCGGCATCATCGAGCAGTTGCCACGCGCCCCACGCATCGCCGGCGAACTGCGTGATCGAGTCCGCGCCGTACTTGGCCTCGTAGCGGGTCACGAAGTCGAGCGCGACCTTCTTGACCGGATGGGTGTCGGGCAGCTGGCGCGCGACCACGACGGGGCCGGTCGGGAACAGCGTGCCCTCGACATCCTTGCCGCCCATGCGCAGGAACTCGCCGGTGGCGATGCCATGGGTCTGATAGACCTTGCCCTTGTAGCCGCGCTCGCCCAGCGTCTTCTGCGGCAGCACCGACGGCGTGCCGGCGCCGGCGATCAGGATCGCGTCGGGGTTGGCGGCCATCAGCTTGAGCACCTGGCCGGTGACCGAGGTGTCGTTGCGCGAGAAGCGTTCGCTGGCGACCACGCGGATCTTGCGGACCTCGGCGAGCTTGGAGAACTCGCGCCACCAGCTCTCGCCGTAGGCGTCGTTGAAGCCGATGAAGCCGACCGTGCGCACGCCGTGGTTGCTCATGTGCTCGGTCAGCACGGTCGCCATCTGCGAGTCGTTCTGCGGCATCTTGAAGGCCCAGCGCCGTTTGGGGTCGGTCTGCGGCTCGACGATCGCGGCCGAGGCGGCCAGCGCGACCATCGGGGTCTCGCCCTCCGACACCGCGTCGAGCGCCGCCAGCGCGGTCGGCGTGATGTTCGGTCCGACGATCACGTCGACCTTTTCCTCGGAGATCAGCTTGCGGACGTTGCGCACCGCGGCCGACGGGTCCGAGCCGTCGTCGAGCAGGATGTACTCGGCCTTCTGGCCGCCCAGCGTCGCCGGCCACATCAGGATGGTGTTCTTCGACGGAATGCCGATCGACGCGGCAGGACCCGTGGTCGAGACGTCGATGCCGACGCGGATGTCGGCGCGCGCGGTGCCGCTGAGCAGGGCACCGGCGGCGCCGACGGCGGCTAGCGCCAGCGTGACCGGGCGCAGCGAGCGTCGCAGGCGGGGCAGGGTGGATCGTGGCATGGGGTCTCCTCCTTCGGCTTGTTGGCTTCTGTCTGGCTCATCCAGCTTCGATGTGGCTTCCATATGGCTTCGATCCGGCTTCGATCCGGCTTCGATCCAGTCCTATAGGGCTTACATCCGGCTTCGATCGGACTTCCATCCCGTCGGGTCCGGCATCAGCCTGGCTGGCCGGCGGCCTTCGGCGCGAGCCGCCACAGCGAAGTCATCTCCGCGGCTCGGGCGGCGTGCAGCGGATCCTCGGCGTCGGCGGCGCGGGGATGGCGCGGCTTGATGTCGATGCGGCCCAGCACCTGCAGCCCGGCGGCCTCGATCATGCCGAGCAGCGCCTCGCGGCTGCGCAGGCCGAGATGCTCGGCGAGGTCCGACAGGATCAGCCAGCCTTCGCCGTCATCGGTGAGATGCGCGGCCAGGCCCGCGAGGAAGCCGCGCAGCATGCGGCTGTCGGGATCGTAGATGGCGTGCTCGATCGGCGCGTTGGCGCGCGCCGGCACCCACGGCGGATTGCAGACCACCAGCGGGGCGCGGCCGGACGGAAACAGGTCCGCCTGCACGATCTCCACCTGTCCGGTCAGCCCCAGCCGGGCGATATTGTCGGCGGCGCAGCCCAGCGCGCGCGGGTCCTGGTCGGTGGCGACGACGCGGGCCACGCCCCGTCGCGCCAGCATCGCGGCCAGCACGCCGGTGCCGGTGCCGATATCGAATGCCAGCGATTCGCGCGCCAGTGCCTTCGGCAACGGTGCCTGGCCGACGAGATCGACATACTCGCCGCGCACCGGCGAGAACACGCCATACCAGGGATGGATGCGGTCGCCCAGCGCCGGCACCGGCACGCCCTTCTTGCGCCATTCGTGCGCGCCGATCAGGCCCAGCAGTTCGCGCATCGAGGCGACATAGGGCTGGTCGCCCGGCCCGTAGGCCTCGGTGCAGGCCTCGCGCACATCGGGCGCGCGGCGCAGCGGTACGGTGTGATCGGCCCCGAACGGCAGCAGCAGCATGCCCAAGGTGCGGGCGCGCTGCGCCTGCGCCTGCCGATGCAGATGGAAGGCCTCGGCCGGCGTGGCCGGCGCGGGCTTGGCCTTGGCCTGGCGCTGGGCCCGGCGGGGCTTGCGTTCGACCCGGCGCGCCATCGCCTGCAGCAGCTGGCGCGCGTTCTGGAAGTCGCCGCGCCACAGCAGGGCGGTGCCCTCGCAGGCGAGGCGGTAGGCGGTATCGGCGTCGGTGCGGTCGTCGGCGATCACCACCCGTCGCGGCGGCGGCATGCCGGCCTCCGAGCGCCAGCGGGCGCGGTGCGTCACGCCTTCCTCGGTCCACTCGATGGTGGGCTCGGCCGTGGCGCCGAGGGTGGTCTCAGGCGCGCCGTCCTGGCTGGGCCGCTGTTCAGGTTGATGTGCGCTCACAGTTCGTACGCCTCGTGGTCGCCCGACATCGCCTGCTCGACCAGCTTGCGGTTCAGCGTCGGCGAGAACAGTTCGATGAAGGTATAGACGAAGCTGCGCAGGTAGGCGCCCTGCTTGACGGCCAGATGCGTCACATTGGTGCCGAACAGGTGGCCGGCCGGGATGCCGCGCAGATTGCGGTCGCGCTCGGGGTCGAACGCCACGCCGGCGACGATGCCGATGCCCAGGCCGATCTCCACATAGGTCTTGATCACGTCGGCGTCGATCGCCTCCAGCACGATGTCCGGCTGCAGCTGCCGCAGTTCGAACGCCTTGTCGATCTTGGTCCGGCCGGCGAAGTTCGGGTCGTAGGTGACGATCGGATAACTGACCAGGTCCTCCAGCGACAGGTGCGGCTTGTCCAGCAGCGGGTGGTCCGGCGGCGTCACGATGGTGTGCTGCCACTGGTAACCGGGCAGCGACACCAGATTCTTGTCGCCGGAGATGCCTTCCGTGGCGATGCCCAGGTCCGCATGGTCGTGCAGCACCATGTCCGCGATCTGCGCCGGGTTGCCCTGCTGAATGGAGAGGCGCACCTTCGGGTACCGCTTGGTGAACTCGCCGATGACCCGGGGCAGCGCATAGCGGGCCTGCGTGTGCGTGGTGGCGATCGTGAAGTTGCCCTGGTCCTGGGCGGCGTAGTCCTTGCCGACCCGCTTCAGGCTCTCGACCTCCTGCAGGATCTTCTCGACCGAGGTCAGGATGCGGCGGCCCGGCTCGGTCAGGCTGCGGATACGCTTGCCGTGGCGAGTGAAGATATCGACACCCAGCTCTTCTTCGAGCTCGATGATCGCCTTGGAGACCCCGGGTTGTGACGTGTAGAGCGCTTTAGCGGCTTCGGTCAGGTTGAAGTTCTGACGGACGGCCTCGCGCACGAAGCGGAATTGGTGCAGGTTCATATATCGTCGTCCGTATAAACAAACAACTTCTTATTAGTTTGAGATATGAGGCGAGTTTATTACGATTTGCGAACTTTGTTAATGAACGGCTAGTCCCCGTGCGCCCGGCGTTACATCGCCGGCGCGGCCCGGCGGGGACCCACTTCGGTGCGCCCCCATGTCCCTGGCCTTTACCGTTTCCGGTCTGTTGGTAGGCGTCCTCGTCGGTCTGACCGGCGTGGGCGGGGGCTCGCTGATGACGCCGCTGCTGACGCTGCTGTTCGGCTTCTCGCCTGCCACCGCGGTCGGTACCGACCTGGCCTTCGCGGCGATCACCAAGGGCTTCGGCACGCTGGCGCACCGCGCCCACGGCCATATCCAGTGGCAGGTGGTCAGGCGCCTGTGCATCGGCAGCCTGCCGGCCGCGCTGGCCGCCATCCTCGTCCTCAAGAGCGCCGGCGAACTCGACGCCGGCTGGCTGCACGCCATCCGTCTGTCGATCGGCATCTCGGTGATCCTGACCGTGCTGTCGCTGCTGTTCCGCCGCCAGCTGCTCGAATGGCTGGCCCGCAATCCCCGTTTTCAACTGGAAGGCCGCGCCCAGGCGGTGGCCACGGTGATCGTCGGCGTGGTGATCGGCGTGCTGGTCACGGTGTCGTCGATCGGCGCCGGCGCGGTCGGCGCGACGCTGATCCTGCTGCTGTATCCGCGCATGAAGCCGGCCGAGGTGGCCGGCACCGATATCGCCTACGCGGTGCCGTTGACCGCGCTGGCCGGGCTGGGCCACGTGTGGCTCGGCACCGTCGACTGGAACCTGCTGCTGGCGCTGCTGGTGGGCTCGATCCCCGGCATCTGGCTGGGCGCGCAACTGTCGCGCGCGCTGCCGGAGCGGCTGGTGCGCGGCGCGCTGGCCACCACGCTGACGCTGGTGGCGATCAAGCTGGTTTCCTAGCGGCGGTGCTGCTGTCTCGCGCCCCGTACGAACGAACACCCACGAACACGAACGCATACTGAACGGACCCACACCATGTATCAGTACGATGAATACGACCAGCGCATCGTTGCCGAGCGCGTCGCGCAGTTCCGTGACCAGGTGCGTCGCCGCCTGTCGGGCGAGCTGACCGAGGAAGAATTCCTGCCGCTGCGCCTGCAGAACGGCCTCTACATGCAGCGCCACGCTTACATGCTGCGCGTGGCGATTCCCTATGGCCTGCTGGCGTCGAAGCAGCTGCGCATGCTGGCGCATCTGGCGCGCCACTACGACCGCGGCTACGGCCACTTCTCGACGCGCCAGAACATCCAGTACAACTGGATGGAGCTCGAGCGCGTGCCCGATGCGCTGGCCGACCTGGCCTCGGTCGAGATGCACGCGATCCAGACCTCGGGCAACTGCGTGCGCAACATCACCACCGACCACTTCGCCGGCGTCGCGCCGGACGAGGCGGTGGACCCGCGTCCGCTGGCCGAGCTGCTGCGCCAGTGGAGCACGTTCCAGCCCGAATTCGCCTTCCTGCCGCGCAAGTTCAAGATCGCGATCTCGGCCTCGAAGGACGACCGCGCCGTGGTGCAGATGCACGACATCGGCGTCTACGCCTACCGCAACGCGGCCGGCGAGCTGCGCCTGAACATCCTGGCCGGTGGCGGCCTGGGCCGCACGCCGATCCTGGGCACGATCATCAAGCACGATCTGCCGTGGCAGCACATGCTGACCTATATCGAGTCGGCGATCCGCGTCTACAACCGCTATGGCCGCCGCGACAACAAGTACAAGGCCCGCATCAAGATCCTGGTCAAGTCGCTGGGCGCGGAGAAGTTCGCCGAGGAAGTCGAGGCCGAATGGCAGCACAGCAAGGATGGTCCCGGCACGCTGACGCAGGCCGAGTTCGACCGCGTCGCGCGGCATTTCGCGCCGCCGGCCTATGAGAAGCTGGCCGACACCGACACCAGCTTCGAGAAGCATCTGCTGGAAGACAAGGCCTTCGCCCGCTGGGTCCGCCGCAGCGTGCACGGCCACAAGGTGCCGGGCTATGCCGCGGTGACGCTGTCGACCAAGCCCGGCGTGGCTGCGCCTCCCGGCGACGTGACCGCCGAGCAGATGGAGCTGGTGGCCGACTGGGCCGACCGCTTCGGCTACGGCGAGCTGCGGGTCGCGCACGAGCAGAACCTGGTGCTGCCGGACGTGCGCAAGCGCGACCTGTACGACCTGTGGCAGCTGGCCAAGGCCAACGGCCTGGCCACGCCGAACATCGGCCTGCTGACCGACATCATCTCGTGCCCCGGCGGCGACTTTTGCTCGCTGGCCAATGCCAAGTCGATCCCGATCGCGCAGGCGATCCAGCAGCGCTTCGACGATCTGGACTTCGTGCACGACCTCGGCGAGGTCTCGCTGAACATCTCGGGCTGCATCAACGCCTGCGGCCATCACCACGTCGGCAACATCGGCGTGCTCGGCGTCGACAAGGACGGCGAGGAGTGGTACCAGGTCACGCTCGGCGGCGCGCAGGGCAACCAGACCGCGCTGGGCAAGGTGATCGGCCCCTCGTTCAAGGCCGAGGAAATGCCGGACGTGGTCAGCCGCATCATCGAGACCTTCGTCGCGCACCGCATCGAGGACGAACGCTTCATCGACACTTTCGCCCGCATCGGCGTCGCGCCCTTCAAGGAGCGCGTCTACGCGGACAAGCAGCGCGAACGCGCCGAAGCCTGAGATTGACGGCATCGACGACAGCAAACGCATCGAGAACGAATATGGCAAAGATCATCCAACTGCAACGCGCCGACGGCGGCCAGGCCGCCGTGCCGGCGATCGTCGATGACGCGTGGACCGTGCTGCGCGGCGCCGAGGGCCAGGCCCCGACCGACGAGCAGATCGCCGCGGCGGCATCGAGCCAGGACGCGGTGCTGTTCCCGCTGCCGGTCTGGCTGGCGCACAAGGACGGCCTGCTGGCCAGCCGCGACGCGGCCCGCACCGGCATCTGGCTGGCACCGGACGACGAGCCGGGCGACGTTGCCGGCGAGCTGGCGCGCGTGTCGCTGCTCGCGGTCGACTTCCCGGTGTTCCGCGATGGCCGCGGCTTTTCCACCGCCTATCTGCTGCGCACCCGCTATGGCTGGAAGGGCCAGCTGCGCGCGATCGGCGACGTGCTGCGCGACCAGTTGAACTTCATGAAGCGCTGCGGCTTCGACGCCTTTGCCGTGCGCGCCGACAAGAACATCGAGGACGCGCTCAAGGGCTTCAGCGAATTCACCGTGACCTACCAGGCCTCGGTGGACGAGCCGCTGCCCCTGTTCCGCCGGGCGCGCGCCGAACAGCGGGAATCGGCATGAGCGTGATTCCGATCGTCGAACTGCCGGCGACCGCCTCGGAGATTCCGGCCGCCTCGCCGCTGCGCCCCGCGCTGTGGACGGCGCCGGAATACACCGGCAGCACCGCCGCGCTCGAGGCCAAGGAGGCCACGCTGGCCGAGCGGCTCGAAGCGATCGCGAGCCGCTTCTACCGCGCGCGCTTTGCGTCGAGCCTGGCCGCCGAGGACATGGTGATCACCGACGCGATCCTGCGCGGCTCGGCCGCGCTGCGCGCCGGCATCCGCGTGTTCACGCTGGCGACCGGCCGCCTGCACGCCGAGACGCTGGCGATGCTCGACGAGGTCAAGGCGCACTACGGCTACGAGATCGAGCGCTTCACGCCTGATGCCGAAGCGGTCGAGAACTATGTGCGCAAGCACGGCCTGAACGCTTTCTACGACAGCGTCGAGCTGCGCAAGGAATGCTGCGGCATCCGCAAGGTCGAGCCGCTGAACCGCGCGCTGTCGCACGCCGATGCCTGGCTGACCGGCCAGCGCCGCGAGCAGGCGGTCACGCGTGCCGACCTGCCGTTCGAGGAAATCGACGAGGCGCGCGGCATTCCGAAGTTCAATCCGCTCGCGGACTGGACCGAGGCCGAAGTGTGGGCTTATCTGAAGCGCCATGCGGTGCCGATCAACGCGCTGCACGCCAAGGGATATCCCAGCATCGGCTGCGAACCGTGTACGCGCGCCGTGCGCGCCGGCGAGGATGTGCGCGCCGGCCGCTGGTGGTGGGAAAGCCGCGACTCGAAAGAGTGCGGCCTGCACGAACAGAACATCAAGCATTGAGGCCACAGATGGGCATCATGAACGAACTCCAGGCCGGCGCCGCGGCCACGCGCGACGGCAATCCCGACATCGCGCACCTGATCGAGGTGCAGAACGACCACCTGGACCGGCTCGAGGCCGAGTCGATCTACATCATCCGCGAGGTCGCCGCCGAGTGCCGCAACCCGGCGCTGCTGTTCTCCGGCGGCAAGGACTCGATCGTGATGCTGCATCTGGCGCTGAAGGCGTTCCGGCTCGGCAACCGCAAGATCGAGCTGCCGTTTCCGCTGGTACATATCGACACGGGCCACAACTATCCCGAGGTGATCGCCTTCCGCGACCAGCGCGTGGCCGAGATCGGCGCGCGGCTGGTGGTCGGCCATGTCGAGGATTCGATCAAGCGCGGCACCGTGCGGCTGCGCAAGGAAACCGATTCGCGCAACGCGGCCCAGGCCGTCACGCTGCTGGAGACGATCGAGCAGCACCAGTTCGACGCGCTGATGGGCGGTGCCCGCCGCGACGAGGAAAAGGCGCGCGCCAAGGAACGCATCTTCTCGTTCCGCGACGAGTTCGGCCAATGGGATCCGAAGGCGCAGCGGCCCGAGCTGTGGAGCCTGTACAACGCCCGCATGGCGCCGGGCGAGCAGATGCGCGTGTTCCCGATCTCGAACTGGACCGAGCTGGACGTGTGGCAGTACATCGCGCGCGAGAACCTGGCGCTGCCGCCGATCTACTACGCGCACCAGCGCGAGGTTGTCCGCCGCAACGGCCTGCTGGTGCCGGTGACGCCGCTGACGCCGAAGCAGGACGGCGATGTCAGCGAGGTGCTGTCGGTGCGCTTCCGCACGGTCGGCGACATCAGCTGCACCTGCCCGGTGGCCAGCACCGCGGCGACCCCGGTCGAGATCATCGCCGAGACCGCCGTCACCGAGATCACCGAGCGCGGCGCCACGCGCATGGACGACCAGACCAGCGAAGCGTCGATGGAACGCCGCAAGAAGGAAGGCTACTTCTGAGCCGGACCGATCCAGCGACATTGACGCACGCCGCGACGCAGCTAACGACGCAAGTAACGACGCACGCCGCGACGCAAGCAGCGACGCCCCGAGACAGGATTGCATCATGACCACCCAAGCCGCCCACCAGGGCCTTCTGCGTTTCATCACCGCCGGTTCGGTCGACGACGGCAAGAGCACGCTGATCGGCCGCCTGCTGTATGACAGCAAGGCGGTGCTGTCGGACCAGCTGACCGCGCTGGCGAACGCCAAGAACAAGCGCACCGCCGGCGAGCAGATCGACTTCTCGCTGCTGACCGACGGCCTCGAGGCCGAGCGCGAGCAGGGCATCACGATCGACGTGGCCTACCGCTATTTCTCGACCGCGCGCCGCAAGTTCATCATCGCGGATACGCCGGGCCATGAGCAGTACACCCGCAACATGGTCACCGGCGCCTCGACCGCGCACGCCGCGATCGTGCTGATCGACGCCACCCGCGTGACCGTCGCCGACGGCCGCGCGCAACTGCTGGCGCAGACCAAGCGCCATACCGCGATCGTCAAGCTGCTCGAGCTGCAGCACGTGATCGTCGCGGTCAACAAGATGGACCTGGTCGACTACAGCGAACAGCGCTTCAACGAGATCCGTGCCGCCTATGCGGAGCTGGCCAGCCAGCTGGGCCTGAAGGACGTGCGCTACGTGCCGGTGTCCGCGCTGCGTGGCGACAACATCGTGCATGCCAGCGAGGCGATGCCCTGGTATCAGGGCGAGCCGCTGCTGCCGCTGCTCGAGGCGCTGCCGGTCGAGGAAGTCGCGCCGCAGGGCGAAGCCGCGCTGCGCTTCCCGGTGCAGCTGGTGATCCGCCAGGACGGTGCGCAGTCCGACGATTTCCGCGGCTATGCCGGCCGCGTCGAGGCGGGCACGGTCCGTGTCGGCCAGACCGTGCGCGTGCTGCCGGCCAACCGCGAGGCGGTGGTCGCCGAGGTGCTGACGCCGAACGGCGCGGCCGAGGAGGCGAGCGCCGGCGAGACCATCACCATCCGGCTGGCGGAAGACGTCGATGTATCGCGCGGTGACATGTTCGTGGCCGCCGCCGCGGAAACCGAGCAGGCGCTGCCGGCGAAGAAGCTGCAGGCCGACCTGTGCTGGTTCGACGATGCGGCGCTGAACACCGCGCGCAAATACGTGCTCAAGCACACCACCGCCAGCGTGTTCGCGCGCGTGTCGTCGGTGGACCGCGTGCTCGACGTGCATACGCTGTCGCACGAGACCGGCCGTCACGACATTCGGCTGAACGATATCGGCTCGGTGCAGATCACGCTGCAGAAGCCGGTGGTGTGCGACGTCTACAGCGACAATCCGGCCACCGGCGCGTTCGTGCTGATCGACGAGGCCACCAATCACACGGTCGCCGCGGGCATGATCCGTGCATATTCCTGACATCGAAGCGAGATCGAAGTCGGTCCAGGAATCACGAGGAGCAGCAACATGGGCAAGGTCTACCTGATTGGCGCCGGTCCCGGCGCGGCGGACCTCATTACGGTGCGTGGTGCACGACTATTGGGCGAAGCCGAAGTGGTGCTGCACGATGCGCTGGTGTCGCCCGAGATGCTGGCCTGGTGTCCCCAGGCCCGGCTGGTCGAGGTCGGCAAGCGCTGCGGCAAGCGCTCGACCGCGCAGCTCTTCATCAACCGGCAGATCGTCGACCTGGCGCACAAGTACGAACGCGTGGTGCGCCTGAAAGGCGGCGATCCGATGCTGTTCGGCCGCGCCGACGAGGAATTGCAGGCGCTGGAAGAGGCGGGCATCGCCTACGAGATCGTGCCGGGCATCACGGCCGCGCTGGCCGCCGCCTCGGCGATCGCGCGTCCGCTGACCAAGCGCGGCGTGTCGCGCAGCGTGGCGTTTGCCACGCAGGCGAAGGCGCCCGACACCATCGACGTGGAGGCCGACGTCAAGGCCGATACGCTGGTGTACTACATGGGCCGCGACCAGGCGGCTTCGATCGCCGCACAGCTGATCGCGCACGGCAAGTCGGCATCGACGCCGGCCTGGGTGGTCGAGGCCGCCTCGACCCCGCACCAGCGCAGCCGCCAGTTCACGCTGCGGCAGATGGCGGCGGGCGAAGCCGCGGCGTGGATCGATCCGCAACACCCGAGCTTGCTGATGATCGGCGAGGCGCTGGGTGCGCGCGCCAGCGGTGCGGTCGACGATGAGCAGCGGGACCGCGAGCGCCAGCCGAAAGCGGCCTGACGCAAGGCTCGTCAGCCGGTAGCCGCCGCAATGGGTTTTCTTCCCTGTCCCGCTCGCGGGAGAGGGGAGCAAACCTTCCCGACTCCGATCACAGCGGACAGCGTCGGGACTACCGTCCCTCCCTCGTAATCTCCACCGTCTCCCGATACACGATCCGGGCCATCTGGCCCGGCCGCAGGCCGGCCACGTCGATCGAGATGTCGTCCGCCCGCGCGGCGTGCTCCGCGTTGCGCGGGCCGCGGAACGTCACCGTGCGTCCGATCGGATCGACCGCAACGATTTCGGCGGTGGCCGTGGTGGTGATCTCGCGCACCACGCCGGGCCGGCCGTCGTCGAGACGGCGCGACAGCCGGTCCACCGATTCGGCGGTCGCGACATTTCGGCTCGCCAGCGGCTCCAGCTTCGTGATCCGTGCCGGGCCGCGCGTCACCGTCAGGCGGTCACCGGCGTTGACCGTACCGAAATGGCGAGCCTCGTCGCCGGTCATCAATTCGGTCAGCTGACCCTGCGGTCCGCGCACCAGTACCGCATTCGAGGCGTCGATGCGGACGACCTCCGCCGCGGTGGTGGCGGACGCGGCTTGTGCGTTCGCGACGCCGATGGAGCCGGCTGCCAATGCGCAAGCCGCCGCGCAGTTCACCGCGCAGGCCAGCGCCAGCGCGCGCGCCCCGCGTCGTATCGTGCTGTCTCGATCGTTCCGCATCGGCGCCTCCACAGTCGTTGATCGCGTCAAACGTCGTCCGGCAGGATGCTGCCCTGCGCGCCGCCCGGCGCCGCCAGCCCGAAGTGCCGGTAGGCCGCCGGGGTCGCCACGCGTCCGCGCGGCGTGCGTTGCAGATAGCCCTGCTGGATCAGATAGGGTTCGAGCACGTCCTCGATGGTGTCGCGCTCCTCGCCGATCGCCGCGGCCAGGTTGTCGACGCCGACCGGGCCGCCGCTGAACTTGTGCAGGATCGCCTCGAGCAGCTTGCGGTCCATCAGGTCGAAGCCGACACGATCGACATCGAGCATCGCGAGCGCGGCATCGGCCATCTCGCGCGTAATGGTGCCGTCGCCCTTGACCTCGGCGTAGTCGCGCACGCGCCGCAGCAGGCGGTTGGCGATACGCGGCGTGCCGCGCGAGCGGCGCGCGATCTCGAGCGCGCCCGTCGGATCGATGCGCGCATGCAGCAGCTGCGCCGAGCGCGTGACGATGCGGGCCAGCTCGTCGGCGGTATAGAACTCCAGGCGGGCGACGATGCCGAAGCGGTCGCGCAGCGGATTGGTCAGCATGCCGGCGCGCGTGGTGGCGCCGACCAGCGTGAATGGCTGCAGATCGAGCTTGACCGAGCGCGCGGCCGGGCCTTCGCCGATCATGATGTCGATCTGGTAGTCCTCGAGCGCGGGGTACAGGATCTCCTCGACGACCGGCGACAGCCGGTGGATCTCGTCGATGAACAGCACGTCGTTGGCTTCGAGGTTGGTCAGCAGCGCGGCAAGGTCGCCGGGCCGCTCGAGCACCGGCCCGGAAGTCTGGCGCAGGTTGACGCCCATCTCGCGCGCGATGATATGAGCCAGCGTGGTCTTGCCCAGGCCCGGCGGGCCGAACAGCAGCACGTGGTCGAGCGCCTCGCGGCGATTGCGCGCCGCGTGCATGAAGATGTCGAGCTGGTCGCGCACCTTCTGCTGGCCGACATAGTCGTCGAGCAGCTTGGGCCGCAGCGCGCGCTCGAAGGCCTCCTCGCTGCTGGAGGCGGGCGTGGCGGCGATCAGGCGGTCGCCGCTGTCGGCAGGGCGGCTCGGGGCGAACTTGTCGGTCTGGATCATGGGGCGGAGGCGGGAAAACTGGCTCGATTGTAGCCCACGGCATCATCGGCGCCGGCCGCCGTCTCAGCGGGCACAGGTCACGCGGGGGCTCGCGCGCCGGCCAGCACACCGGCCCGCACACGGGCTCGCACACCGGCTCGCGCACGGGCTCGCACACGGGCTCGCACACCGGCTCGCACACCGGCTCGCGCACGGGCTCGCACACCGGCTCGCACACCGGCTCGCAAACCGCCTGCACACCGGCTCGCATGCCGGCTCGCCCACGGCTGCACACCGGCCCGCGCCGCCGCGCGGCCTCAGCCTTTCGACAGGGCCTTCAGCGCGAGCTTGATCCCTTCGGAGACGCCGGTGCCGGCCGGCACCTGCTTGGTCGCCGCGGCGGCCTCCTTGTCGGAATAGCCCAGCGCCAGCAGCGCGTTCAGGATATCGGCGGCGCTGTCGTGCGCGGCCGCCGCGCCGCCGACGTGGCCGAGCTCCGCGCCGAGCTTGCCCTTGAGCTCCAGCAGCAGCCGTTCGGCGGTCTTCTTGCCGATGCCGGGAATGCGCGTCAGCCGGCCGGCCTCCTGCAGCGTGATGGCCTGCGCCAGTTCCGCGACCGACATGCCCGACAGCACCGCCAGCGCCATGCGCGCGCCGATGCCGCTGATCTTGATCAGCTCGCGGAAGGTATTGCGTTCCTCGGCGCTGCCGAAGCCGTACAGCAGATGCGCATCCTCGCGGACGATCAGCTGCGTCAGCAGCGTGACGGGCTGGCCGACCGCGGGCAGGTTGTAGAAGGTGCTCATCGGCACGTCGACCTCATAGCCGACGCCGTGGCAGTCGACCAGCAGATGCGGGGGATTCTTCTCGATGAGGGTGCCGGCGATGCGTCCGATCATGGTGGCTTGCGGGGGATGGGCTGCCGGCGCGTTGTTGCGCACGCCGGCATGGGTCGGTCTGAAAGGGCGCCAGTGTAGCGCAGCGAGGCAGACGGTCCGCCGCGCGACCACGGGGCTCCATGGCGGTCCATGGCGTGTCTGCGGCGGGTCTACTCCGCTTCTACGGCGCTTCTACGGCGCTTCTACGCCTTCTACGGCGCATCCACCGCGCGGCGGCCGAGCGCCGGATCGTCGGTGAAGAAGCCGTCCACACCGGCGTCGATCAGCGCCCGCGCCTCGCGGATCATGCCGGCCGGATGCCGCGCCGCGTCCCCGCCCGGGCCGCGCAGGCTCTTGGGCAGGAAGGCGTTCTCGGGCCGCAGCGTGTAGGGATGCACGACCAGGCCGGCTGCATGCGCGTCGCGCACCAGCGCGGTCGGCGTGCCGAGCGCGCCGGCGCTGTCGCGCGGCAGCACGTGCGTGCGCTCGGGGCCGATGCCGTCGGCATAGGTGGCCACCTCGCGCAGTCCGAGCGGCGTGACCATGTCCGCGTAGCGGCGCGTATCGCCGGCCAGGCGCCAGTCGGCCGGCGCCTTCGTGGCATTGCCGATCAGCTGCACCAGCTTGACGTTCGGCATCGACTTGCCGATGCGCTGCCGCAGCGCGCGCAGATTGGCGGTCTCGAACGATTGCAGATAGACCGGCGCGCGGCGCGTGTGGGCGTTGGCGCGCAGCGCGTCGACCAGCTTCTCTTCGATCGGCAGGCCGATGCCGCGGAAGTAGCTCGAATGCTTGGTCTCGATATAGAGGCCGATGGTCCTGCCGCTGCGGCGCGAGGCATTGGCGGCCAGTTCGATGATCTCGGCGAGCGTCGGGATCTCGAACTTGTCGTCGTATTGCGTATTGGCCGGGCGCAGTTTCGGAATGCGCTCGCGCGCCCGCAGCGTCTTCAGCTCGGCCAGCGTGAAGTCCTCGGTGAACCAGCCTTCCAGCCGCTCGCCGTCGATCACCTTGATGCGCTTGCGGTCGGCGAACTGCGGCAGCGTGGAGACGTTGGTGGTGCCCCCGATCTCGTTCTCGTGCCGGGCCACCAGCACGCCGTCGCGGGTGACGACCAGATCGGGTTCGATCAGGTCGGCGCCGTCCTCGATCGCCTTGGTGTACGCGGCCAGCGTGTGTTCGGGCCGCAGCGCGCTGGCGCCGCGATGGCCGATCACCAGCGGCTTGGGCTTCGGCGGTGCCGGTTGGGCTTGCGGCGGTTCGGCGGCAGGCGCGGCGGGCGGCACGGGTTGGGTGGCGCAGCCCGCGAGCAGGGCGGCCAGTATTGCGGCCGACATCGCGGCGTGGAGCCGCGCGGCGGGCTGCAAGGCAAAACGGGGGATCAAGCTGGGACGGGACATGCGGCCTCCTCGAGCGCGGGATGAGGCCGATTGTAAGTGAGGCGGGCGTCGCCTGGGACGCCGTCAGCGCCGCGGGGGCCGGAGAGCCGCCAGAGCCCGAGAGCCCGAGAGCCCGAGAACCCGAGAACCCGAGAACCCGAGAACCCGAGAACCCGAGAACCCGAGAACCCGAGAACCGAAAGAGCCGCTGCTAGCCGACCAGTCTGCCGCGCCGCACCCGCACGCCCTTGCGCGCGAGTTCCGGCGCCAGGCCGCTCAGCGTGGCAAGCGTATCGCCGCCATTGGCATGGCAGATCGCCACGCCGAGCGCGTCGGCCGCATCGGAGCTGGGATGGCCGGGCAGGGCCAGCAGCCGCGCCACCATCTCCTGCACCTGCGCCTTGTTGGCGCGGCCATAGCCCACCACGGCGACCTTCAACTGCAGTGCGGTGTATTCGAACACCGGCAGGCCATAGCCCACCAGCCCGCAGATCGCCGCGCCACGGGCCTGCCCGAGCAGCAGCGTCGATTGCGGATTGACGTTGACGAACACCTTCTCGATCGCCGCGCAATCGGGCGCATAGGTTCGCGTGACCTCGGCAATGCCGTCATACAGCGTCTTCAGACGCTCGGGCAGGCTGCCGTTGCCATCGCTCTTGATGGTGCCCGAGGCGATGTAGGCGAGCTTGTGGCCGTGCTTTTCGACCACGCCGAAGCCGGTGGTACGAAGGCCGGGGTCGATGCCGAGGATGCGCATTGGATCAATGAGTCTAGGTTGGCCGCTAGTGTAAGCGCGTTCGTTACGGTCGTCGAATCCCGCAAATCGCCGGGCGTAAAGCCAAAGCTCTCAGAGGGTGGATACCAGGACTATCACTAGGCTATCGAGGGGATCGAATCATGACGAGGATGCACAACCCACCGCATCCGGGTACGGTGCTCGCCGAATGGCTGCGCGACCTGGATGCCATGACGCTGACCGATTTCGCGCGACATATCGGCGTCACGCGGGCGACGCTATCGCGCATCGTCAACGGGCACGCCGCGATCACGCCCGATATCGCCCTGCGGCTGGAAGACGCGCTGGGCACCAGCAGCGAGATGTGGATCGGTTTGCAGTCCGCCTATGATCTTTGGACTGCCTCACGAAAGCCGCGCAAGCGCATTCAAAGGTTGGCGCGCGCGGCTTGAGGGTCGTCAAGGTTCCCTCTCCCGCTAGCGGGAGAGGGGCAGGGGAGAGGACAGCCGGTGCTCGTCGAACTGCGCGTTCGTACCGCTCATTCGATCTGCTCGCCCGGCTGCGAGCGGCGCGTTGCCGCTCGGTCCCCTTGGTCCGGACTCAATGCCGGAAATGCCGGGTGCCGGTCAGCACCATCGCGATATTGCGTTCGTCCGCGGCGGCGATCACTTCGTCGTCGCGCATCGAGCCGCCCGGCTGGATCACGCAGGTCGCGCCCGCGTCGACCACCACGTCCAGGCCGTCGCGGAACGGGAAGAACGCGTCGGAGGCCACCGCCGAGCCGGCCAGCGTCAGGCCGGCGTTCTGCGCCTTGATGCTGGCGATGCGGGCCGAGTCCACGCGGCTCATCTGGCCGGCG
The DNA here is from genome assembly GCF_026210475.1 of Cupriavidus cauae. NCBI lineage: Bacteria > Pseudomonadati > Pseudomonadota > Betaproteobacteria > Burkholderiales > Burkholderiaceae > Cupriavidus > Cupriavidus cauae. The sequence goes on along the minus strand of NZ_CP080293.1, from coordinate 6,256 downwards.
CCGACGCCGAGCGTCATGCCGCCGCCGCAGAACACGATGGCGTTGGACTTGACGAACTTGGCGACGCGCCACGCGAACAGCAGATCGCTCATTTCCTTCGGCGTCGGATGGCGCTTGGTGACGACGCGCAGCTCGGACGGCTGCACGTTCTTGGCGTCCGGGCTTTGCAGCAGCAGGCCGCCGCCGACGCGCTTCAGGTCATACTGGTTGACGCCCTTGCCGAGCGGAATTTCCAGCAGGCGCACGTTCTGCTTGGCGGCGAACACCTCGCGTGCTTGCGCGCTGAACGACGGCGCGATCAGCACCTCGACGAACTGCTTGGCGACCGCCTGCGCGGCCGCGCCGTCGAGCTCGACGTTGAAGGCGATGATGCCGCCGAAGGCCGAGGTCGAATCGGTCTTGAACGCCTTCTCGTAGGCCTCCAGCGCATTGGCGCCGATCGCCACGCCGCACGGGTTGGCGTGCTTGATGATGACGCACGCCGCGCCATCGCCGGGCCCGAAGGACTTGACGCATTCCCACGCCGCATCGGCGTCGGCGATGTTGTTGTACGACAGCTCCTTGCCCTGCAGCTGCACGTAGTTGGCCAGCGCGCCGTCGACGGCCTTCAGGTCGCGATAGAACGCCGCCGACTGGTGCGGGTTCTCGCCGTAGCGCATCTCCTGCACCTTCTCGAACGCCAGGTTCAGCGTCTGCGGATAGGCGCTGCGGGCCTGGTGCGACTTGTCCGGGCCGAGGCTGGTCAGGTAGTTGGTGATGGCGCCATCGTATTGCGCGGTATGCGCGAACACCTTGGTGGCCAGCCGGAAGTTGGTGTCGTAGCCGACCTGGTTGCCGTTGGCGCGCATTTCGTCGAGCACCGGCGCGTAGTCGGCCGGATCGACGATCACCGTCACGTCGCGATGGTTCTTCGCCGCCGAGCGCAGCATGGTCGGGCCGCCGATGTCGATGTTCTCGATCGCGTCGGGCAGCGTGCAGTCGTCCTTGGCGACGGTCTGCTGGAACGGGTACAGGTTGACCACCAGCAGGTCGATGGTCGGGATGTCGTGCGCGGCCAGCGCGGCCATGTGTTCCGGCAGGTCGCGGCGCGCCAGGATGCCGCCGTGCACCTTCGGGTGCAGCGTCTTGACGCGGCCGTCGAGCATCTCGGGGAAGCCGGTGTAGTCGGCCACTTCCGTGACCGGCAGGCCGGCGTCGGCGAGCAGTTTGGCGGTGCCGCCGGTGGACAGCAGCGTCACGCCGAGCGCATGCAGTTCGCGTGCGAAGTCGACGATGCCGGTCTTGTCGGAAACGGAGAGAAGGGCTTGCTTGATCATGGTGATGGAGGACGCTTCAAAGTAAACCGTGCTGCTGCAGCTTCTTGCGCAGCGTATTGCGATTGATGCCGAGATAGGCCGCGGCCAGCGACTGGTTGCGGTCGGCACGCGCCATCACCGTCTCCAGCAGCGGCCGTTCCACCGCCTCCAGCACCATGTTGTACATGTTCGACGGCTGCTCGCCGTCCAGATCGCGGAAGTAGGCGCTCAGGCTGTCCCGGATGCATTGGTCGATAACATTGCGGCTCATGCGGCAAGCAACTCCCTGTTGTTGTTGTTCGATGCGCCGGTCTGTGCTTCGCCTTCGTCGACATACACCAGCCGGTCGGACAGCGCGGCCTGCTCGTCGAAGAAAGCGTTGACGGCGGCCAGCTGCGCCTCGGTGCTTTCCAGTGTGTTCATCCGGTGCCGGAACAGGTTGGCACCCTTGAGTCCGCGCGTGTACCAGGCAATATGCTTGCGCGCGGTACGCACGCCGGTGAATTCGCCATAGAAGGCGTAGTGGTCCTGCAGATGCGCGTTCATGATGGCGCGGATCTCGGCCACTTCCGGCGCCGGCAGCAGCTCGCCGGTGGCCAGGAAGTGCGCGATCTCGCGGAACAGCCACGGGCGTCCCTGCGCGGCGCGGCCGATCATGATCGCGTCGGCGCCGGTAACTGCCAGCACGTGGCGCGCCTTCTGCGGCGTGGTGATGTCGCCGTTGGCGACCACCGGGATGCGGATCGCATCCTTGACCGCGGCAATCGTCTCGTACTCCGCCTCGCCGTGGTACAGGTCCGCGCGCGTGCGGCCATGCACGGTCAGCATGCTGATACCGGCCGCTTCGGCCATGCGCGCGACGCGCACCGCGTTGCGGTTCTGCCGGTCCCAGCCGGTGCGGATCTTCAGCGTGACAGGCACGCGGTCGCCGACCGCGCCGACCACCGCCTCGACGATGCGCACCACCAGCGGCTCGTTCTGCAGCAGCGCCGAGCCGGCCGCGACGTTGCAGACCTTCTTGGCGGGGCAACCCATATTGATATCGATGATCTGCGCGCCGCGGTCGACGTTGTAGCGCGCCGCCTCCGCCATCATGCCGGGCTCGGCGCCGGCGATCTGCACCGCGATCGGCTCGACCTCGCCGTCGTGGTTGGCGCGGCGCATGGTCTTTTCGCTCTTCCACAGCTGCGCGTTCGACGCCACCATCTCCGAGACCGCATAGCCCGCGCCGAGCGTCTTGCACAGCTGGCGGAAGGGGCGGTCCGTGACGCCGGCCATCGGCGCGACGAACAGGTTGTTGCGAAGTTGGTGAGGTCCGATTTGCACGGCTAGGGTCCGGCGACGTCCAGAAAGGCTGGCCGTGACCGGGCGCCACTGGGCGGTGTCACGGATCGAATGGCGAAAGGCATGCCCGGCCGAAGCAGCGTCGGCGGTGAAGCGGGGGGCATGTGCGAGGGCGGGATTTTACCGCTAAACCGGCCGGCTGCCCAATAAATAAGCAGGGCCGATGTGCTGCGGCGCGACATGGGACCGGAGCGGCCGGGAGCCGGCTCCGAACTCCCGACGACTCGTTGCGCCAGCGGGATCAGCGGCGCATGCCGTAGATCATCTGATGCGCCAGCGCGTGCTTCAGCGGCGACAGGCAGGCCAGCGCGGCCAGCGAGGCGCCGCGCCCGTGCGCGGCCAGCGGATAGGGAATGCCGAACACGCGCGGCAGCAGGTCGGTGACGCCGATGGTCACCGCGCGATCGAGCCGGTGGCGTGCGCCGAATGCGGCCAGCGCCTGCGGCGTGCAGGCGGTGCGCAGCTCGTCCGCCAGCGCGAAGGCATCGCGCAGCCCCAGGTTCAGCCCCTGGCCGGCGACCGGATGCAGGGTCTGCGCGGCGTTGCCGATCGCCACCAGCCGGCCCTTGACGGTCAGCTCCGCGGCATTGAGGCCCAGCGGGAAGGCGTGACGCTTGCCGACCCGCGTGAAGCGTCCCATGCGCGGACCGAAGACCTCGCCGAGCTCGGCCAGGAAGCGGGCGTCGTCCAGCGCCAGGCGCCGCGCGGCCTCCTCGGGCGAGCAGCACCAGACCAGCGCGTAGCCCGAGCCGCCGTCGCCATGCGGGTCGTCGTCCAGATCGTGCGGCAGCAGCGCCAGCGGCCCCTGCTCGGTGAAGCGTTCCCAGGCCCAGCCGGGCAGCGGATGGCTGCAGGCGACATGCGAAACGATCGCGGTCTGCCCATAGTCGCGGCGGCGCGTTCCCGTGGCGCCGGCCGCGGCCGTGCGCGCGACCTGCTGATGGAACAGGCCGCCCTCGGCCTGCACCGCCAGGCGCGCGCCCAGGCGCACCGGCTGGCCGTCGGGACCGGCGCCGCGCAACTGCACCGGCGCGGTGTCCGGCGAGCCCGCGGCGACGGCCTCGGCCGCGGCCCCCGCGGGGCCGTGCCTGGCTTCGGGCGCAAAGCCTCCGCCCATCCGGCCGGTCCGGTAGATCTGGTCGATGGCATCGAAGCGCGTGTCGAACGCGCGCACCAGCCGCTGCTGGCCGCCGGCACGTCCAAGCGCGTGCTCGAGCGCCGCGCACAGGTCGCCGTAGCGGACCACATAGCCGAGCGCCGGGATGCCGTAGTCGTCGTGATGCAGCTTGACGTGGCCGAAGCGGCCGCGCTGCGACACATGGATGTGCTCGATCGGCGTGGCCGCCACGGGCCACGCATCGAGCTGCGCCAGCAGATCGCGGCTGCCGTGCGACAGCGCGATCGCGCGCGGATCGCGGGCGGCGCGCGCCGGCGTGGCGGCGTCGATCAGCGCGATGCGCCAGGGGCTGGTCTGCAGCAGCCGGCAGGCCAGCGCGAGGCCCACCGGGCCACCGCCGACGATGGCGATGTCGCAGGCGTCGCCGTGCAGTTCAGGGCTGGGCTGGTTCATCGTTGGCACCTCCGGCAGCGGCGCTTTCCGGCCCGCCGCGCTGCCAGCACACCACGTCCTCGCGCGTCCTGCCGTTGCGCGCATCGCGCAGGGCGTTGTCGAGCAGGGTCTGATCGAAGCCCGGCATTGCGCGCAGCCGTGCCAGCAGCGCCTCGTGGTTGACGGCGTCGAGCGGCGTCACGCAGCCTTGCTGGCGGCCGTCGGGGCGTTCCTCGCCGATCAGGATCAGCCAGGCCTTGCCGGTCCACGGCGCGCGCCGCGAGACCCGCGCGACCACGCGCTCCAGCGCCTGCCATTCGACCTCTTCGCGCTGGCCGTCGGGACGATGGACCACCAGGCGGTCGTCGAACAGATTGACGATGAACGGCTGTTCCGGCTCCGCCTGCGTTCGCGACGCCGTCGCGTTGCCATCGGCACCGCCGAACAGTTTTCTCAACCAGCTGACCATTACAACTCACTCCGTTCGCGCATCAGCGCCTCTATCTCGTCGGCGTCGACCGGGACGCCGCGGGTCATCAATTCACAGGGACCGTCGGCCGTGACCACCGCGTCATCCTCGATGCGGATGCCGATATGCCAGTAGCGCTCCGGTACGTCCTCGGCCGGGCGGACGTAGATGCCGGGCTCGATCGTCAGCACCATGCCGGTCTCGAGCGGGCGCCACGGGCGTTCGCCTTCGGCGGGGGCCGGGCCGGGCACGCGGTACTCGCCGACGTCGTGCACGTCCATGCCGAGCCAGTGGCCGGTGCGGTGCATATAGAAACGCCGATAGCTGCCGCTGGCGATCACGTCGTCGACGCCGCCTTCCTTGTTCCGGTCCAGCAGGCCGGTGTCGAGCATGCCCTGCGCCAGCACGCGCACCGCCGCGTCATGCGGCACGTTGTACGGCACGCCGACGCGCGTCTGGTCGATGGCAGCCTGCTGCGCGGCCAGCACCAGATCGTAGAGCTCGCGCTGCGCCGGCGAGAAGCGGCCCGACACGGGAAAGGTCCGCGTGATATCGGACGCGTAGCCGTCCAGTTCGCAGCCGGCGTCGATCAGGCACAGGTCGCCGTCGCGCAGTTCGGCCGGGCCGGCGCGATAGTGCAGCACGCAGGCGTTGGGGCCGGCGGCGACGATCGAGTTGTAGGCCACGCTCTGCGCGCCGTTGCGGCGGAATTCGTACAGCAGCTCGGCTTCCAGATGGTATTCGCGCAGGCCGGCGCGGCTGGCCTGCATCGCGCGCACATGGGCCTGGGCCGAAATCTGCGCGGCGCGGCGCATGATGTCGAGCTCGCCGGCGTCCTTGAACAGCCGCATCTCGTCGAGCAGCGTGCGGATGTCGAGCGCGCTCGACGGCGCCACCACGCCGGCGCGGCCCTGCGTGCGCACCGCGTCGAGCCAGCGGCGCACCTGCATGTCGATGCGGGTCGAAGCGGCCAGCGGATACGCGACCAGATTCTGGTTGGCGAGCAGCTGCGGCAGCTGGGCGTCGATCTCCTCGATCGAGTGGGCCTCGTCGAAGCCGAACACCTCGCGTGCCGCTTCGGGGCCGTAGCGGAAGCCGTCCCAGATCTCGCGCTCTTCGTGCTTGGGGCGGCAGAACAGGATGCTGCGGTCGCTGCCGCCGGCCGGCGCGGCGATCAGCACCAGCACCGACTCGGGCTCGGTGAAGCCGCTCAGATAGTAGAAGTAGCTGTCGTGCCGGTACGGGAAGTCGCTGTCGCGGTTGCGCATCGCTTCCGGGGCCGTGGGCAGGATCGCCACGCCGCCGCCGGCGGCGCGCAGGTGGTCGAGCACGCGGGCGCGGCGCGCGCGGCAGGCCTGGAGAAGGGCGGAATCTGGTGCGGACATGAGGGGACCGACTCGCATCGGGCAGGCAGTGGGCAATGGCCCGATTCTAACGCCGCTCGTTGCCGAGGTTGACGTGCGCGGCGAGGAGGTCTCGCCGATGCCTCCACGTCGTTCCTGCGCAGGCGGGGGCCTCAGGGATGTCGAGGGCCGCGCGCCAGGCCGCCGAGCCGCGCCTGCGCGGCAACGACAGGCGATGACAGCCGTTGCGAGCGCG